>NZ_JACVEG010000002.1 GCF_014596725.1 Vibrio sp. Y2-5 | reverse complement strand
GATTTGCAATCCGGTGCATAACCACTCTGCTAACGCGCCTTATTGGGAAGTTGATGGTGCCCCGGGCCGGACTTGAACCGGCACGACTCGAAAGTCGAGGGATTTTAAATCCCTTGTGTCTACCAATTTCACCACCAGGGCAACGCATAATGCGATGGCAACACCATCTGTTCATCACGTTGTTGTGAGAACGAGGCGTACTTTAACGGATTCATTTCGTTGGTCAACTACAAATTCTATATTTTTCAACTGAATGGCTAAGAAGCCGCCATAGCGAATAGAACATAGACAACTCGAAGCGTTGCTGATCAAACTTATACGCTGTTAAGTAGGAAAAATGACGAAAAATCGCCTACTTTTTAATTGATGCTATTCTCAATAATAAACATTTGATGTCATTGCGATATCGGTAACACCAATTCTATAGAGTGGGATTTTTCGTCGCTTTGCAGATACTTATCTGATGGGCAACGGAACTGCGCAAGGGTAGATGGAATGATGAAAAAAACATTTGGATTAAAACAGCTGTTATTAATTTCAGTGATGTTGCTTGTGGGTGTGTCAGTCTCCATCACCAGTTACATTGCCTATATCAAACAGTCTTCAATGATCACCAATATGATCAATGATTCGGGAGAACAATACACTGCGGGCAAAGCGCAACTTGTTAAAACATTCTTGGACGAAAAAATCAATGGTGTCGAGGGCATAGGTCGATTGTACAAAGATACATCCTTCCCCGGTAGCAGCGCTGATGATTACGTAGCCTTAGCAGAACTCTTTGCAACCGCTTTGGCAACAGGAAGCTCATTTATCGGCTTTGAATCGAATGGTGATGCATATTGGAACCAAGAATCTGAAGCTTGGCCAAACCACAAGCTCAACGGAGATGTTCGCACACGGAGTTATTATAAAGATGGCCGCCAAGCTATCTCGCCAGCCATTACCGACCCCTACCCTGATGAATCGAATCCTAACATCTATTGGATTAGTATCGTCCAAAAGGCGAAAGACGGCATGATAGGTGTCGATATGCAGCTCGGTTTCCTTAATGAACTGGTTGATAACTCTACAGCGCTGAAAGGCTCAAGTGCCATGATACTTAACCACGATGGCACGGTCATAGCAGCCTCTAAAAGTGCTGCAATGAAAGCAGGCGACATCGCTTCCCAAGTTGACGCTTATAAAGATGTCGCTCAACAAATTGGTAAAGTAGAACATTCAATATTGACGTATATGAATAATGGGCAAGAAAAAATCCTGTTTTCTCAAAAAATCAATATTGCCAACAAGAATTGGTTCTTTGTTATAGAACAGAATAAAGACATGGCGTATGAAGAACTTACGGCGTCAAAGCAATCCGCCATCATTATTTCTGTCACTGCGACAATATTGAGCGTTGTGATCGCGTTTATTGTTATTCAAGTTCTTTACCGACCTATATTAAGTTTGAAAAAAACCATATTAGATCTTGCCAGTGGTGAAGGAGACTTAACTCAACGTCTTGATGTTCATTCTACCGACGATCTTGGTCAGATTGCTGAGGGCGTGAACCATTTCATCAGCCATGTACAAAACATAATGCTAGAAATTCAAAGCTCTTCTCAGGCATTACAAGAAAATGTGGAACAGATGAAGACGCTTTCTGAGCATAATTCCGCCATGCTTCATAACCATGTGGTAGAAACAGAACAAATCGTGACGGCACTTGAGCAAATGAATTCAACCGCCAGCTCAACCGCTTCTGATGCTTCAAACACGTCGAATCTAACTCAGCAAGCACAAGACAGCAGTATCGAAGCACGAAATATTGTGGGTCGTTCTCAAGCTACTGTATCGGCATTGATTGAAGGTGTTGAAGCCTCTTCTGTGCATGTACAAAACATGAGTGACGAAACCCATAACATTCACTCCGTCCTCAATGTTATCAGCGACATTGCTGAACAAACTAACCTACTGGCACTAAACGCCGCGATAGAAGCGGCACGTGCAGGCGAGCAAGGACGAGGCTTTGCTGTGGTTGCTGATGAAGTCCGTAAACTTGCAAGCAGAACCAAAGACAGTACCGCAGAAATAGAAAACGCGATTTCTAAATTGCTTCAGGGTAACGAAGTGGTTGTAAGCTCCATGACTGACACAAAACAGCGCTGCCAAGATACAGCCGAAACATCTGAGCATGTCTCCTCCAGCCTAGATGTCATGAGCAACTACATTAATGAAATTAATGATTTAAGTATGCAAATTGCTACAGCGGCGGAAGAACAAAGCAGCGTGACTCACGGCGTGAGTAAAAGTATGAGCGAACTTAACGAAATTGTGAGTGAACTTGATATGACGGGTAAAAAGACGCTGCAAGGAATGAGTGATATTAACAGCATCAATAAACGTCTGGTTGAAGTCATCAGCCGTTTCAAACTTTAAACATGCCAATTCAAATACTGTAAAGCCACCGTCGTTAAGGTGGCTTCATTTGACCATTTCCTTCGAAAAGTCATGGTTTTTATTGGGCACGGAAAGGTGCATAGTGTGGAGATGATTTATCAGCAAGAATAAGTACGTGATGTCTCTACCTAAGCTCTCAATTTTAGATTTGGCGCCTGTTTCTGAAGGCGCAAATTTCCACACAACGTTTCAATATACAGTCTCACTTGCTCAACATGCGGAAAAGTTGGGCTATGAGAGATTCTGGATGGCTGAACACCATAACATGCCCGATATCGCGAGTGCTGCTACTTCAGTTTTGCTTAGCCATGTTGGCGCACATACCAAATCGATTCGTCTAGGTTCTGGCGGGATCATGCTACCTAACCATGCGCCTTTGGTCATTGCTGAGCAATTTGGTACTTTGGAAGCGCTCTACCCTAATCGTATTGATTTAGGTTTAGGCCGCGCTCCTGGAACAGACCATTCAACCTTGCATGCACTACGAAGAGAACCAGACAGAATGGATCCTGATTTCGATGAATTGCTGGAAGAGTTGCAGTTTTTTATGGGACCAATTTCTGACCACCAACCTGTAAAAGCTTATCCGGGTAACAATTCTAAAGTACCAATCTGGCTATTGGGCTCTAGCACTTATAGCGCTCGTCTGGCCGGAATAAAAGGGCTGCCATTTGCGTTTGCCGCGCATTTTGCCCCTGACGCTATGTTAAGAGCCATCGAAATTTACCACGACAACTTCCGCCCATCAGATCAGCTTGATAAGCCCTATGTCATGATCGGTGTAAACATCATAGTGGCGGACACAGATGCTGAAGCCCAGTATTTGGGTACCACTGAAAAGCAGAAGTTTCTTTCGATGATCCGAGGCGGGCGTACCAAACTTGCGCCTCCAGTGAAAAGTATGGAACCGCTTTGGCTTCCTCATGAAAAACACCACATTCAAACTCAGCTACGTGAATCCATTCATGGAAGTGCCGATACGGTGAAAAGCCGAATAATGGATTTAGTCGCTAGAACCCAAGCCGATGAGATTATGGTCAATGCAATGATTTTTGATCATGAAGCTAAGCTACGCTCCTACGAGTTACTTGCGAACATTGAATAAATCGTCTTAGATACGACAAAGGGAGGTGACAACCTCCCTTTTCTTTTTCGGATTTTTACCAGCGCTAGTTATTACGGCTAAGTGGTATTACTGCTGAATATCGGTTACCACTGCTTAGCTAAACGTCCAAAGATATTAGGATGATAACGCCAGCAATGGTCGAACATACTCATTAATTCAGGGTTACCATAGCGCGACAAACTGATAGCATGAAAGCGATTCTTTGCAGCCTTCAGTCGGTTGACCTGAGCCAGAATCTCTTCGTTTTGTTTAGGCGCTATGAAGTCAGAGATCACCACTAAGTCGGCATTTTTGTAAGTACCGCCAGCCATTAAATCCACCGACTTTTTCAGTACCGGCTCTAAATCTGTACCACCGTGGAATGAGTAGCTCAAAAAGTCACTCACTTCACGCAAGCCATCTTGCTTAGTCAATTCATAAGTGATGTGTTCTGTAGAGAACAGCATGACATAACAATCACGATCTTCTGCTAAAGCAATTTGCATCAGTGCGTAGGCCATTGCTTTTGCGCACTGCTCAGGGAAACCATGCATCGAGCCAGAAGCATCTACACAAACGATGAAAGGTCCTTTTTCGATATCCGCTTTTTTGTTGTCTGGCTTATGCGCCCGCACTTTTCGCAGCGTGCGTGACTTACCCTGCATACGGTAGTTCATCAAACGCTTATCCACTAAGTGTTTATAGAAAACCACTTCAAGCTCTGGGTAAGCAAGAAAGAGCGTTTCGTTTGGCAACATCTTATTGAGGTCGTCGCTTTCATGAATTCCGACGATATCGTCGGTTGCTTCATCGGACTTTTCCTCTACCATTTGTGGCTCTTCGGTAGGTGCGCGATTTAGATCCGGATCGTCAACATCACTTGCCATCCGACCTAGCTTTTCAGCTATCTCTTGCAACGCTTGGTGCTTTTTCAAAAACTCAGCATGACGCTTCATTACCGTCAGATCACTGCGGCTTAACTTGGCAGATGCCATATCCCACAGTTTGCCAACACTACTCTCATCACCCGACTCGGTAATCTTGTCCATATTACGCATGGTTTCCATGCGTTGATAGAGATCCGTCAGAAGCTTTTCTTTGTTCGCTTCCAGCTCCATGACTTGGGCTTGCTTAATCGCATCACTAAGTGATTTATACCATTGGTCACAGAAGAAGTGAGGAAACATAGGATTGTGAATACCTTTGTTTTTCTCCATCAAACGTCGTGCTTGTAAATAGAAAGCGGAGTGCCATTCAAGCTTTTTGATTACATCATCAATGCGGTCAAAGAATGTCTCTTCGTCCCAATGAATTACTTCTTGATAGTAGCCAAGCTCTTGCTGAAAACGCTCTGTTTCGCAAACTCGTGTGATGCGTTTCTTGACGCTACCACGCCATTTCAATAAGTGATTTTTTACCGTTGAGCGAACGCCACGATCTTCCGCCATCATCATCACTTGTGAGCGGGCAAGAAGATCGTTAACAGCGGTATCAATAATGCCGCTGTCTGCAATCATAAGAGCGAGGTTTAATCCATCAGCACCAAGCATGATGCCTCCTATTCAAAGAACTGAGCGAGATTTCTATAACGCTGCGCGCTTTTTTCACATTCAGTTTGCGTCGCTTCCAACTGCTGTTGAAGCGTTTGTAATGTTGCTTCCATCGCTGTTGGCAATGTTGGGTCGATAAAGTTATGAGGTAACGCACCATGGAACGTTGAACGAACTTTGCGTAAATGATGTTCAGCGTGTTTTAGCTGTGCCATCGCCTGCTCAGTTTTTGCTAACCAGTCTTGGTACAATCCTTCGTCCAATCCCTCTTTTGTCACTAATGACACCATGACAGAGCGGTTGGCAATGTCTTTAATCACCAGATTGTTTGTGGCATCAACATCGAATTTGAGTCGACACATATTGGTGTTTTGGTTGACGTAACCATAGACATCACCTTCACCATCTTTAATGACTTTTTCTAAATCGCTCTTTGGAACAAACACCCAACGGCTGTCCCCTTTTTCTGATTCAGACACCGACATATTGCTTTGCAATAGAACGAGCTTAACGAGATCATAAGCCGCACCGACTTTATAGCTCTTGGCACCTTTAATATCGTACTGATTGGTGACTTTTTTCTTAATCAAGCCTGTAGCCGTCTCAAGCGACAACATCATGCCAAATTCGGATTCCAGCTCGTCTTGAACCGAAGCTAATTCTTCTCGGCAAAGTGAAATTTGATGCTCAACCTCCATTTGATCGAAGGCATAACGAAGAGCAAACTCTTTCACCACATTATGAACCACTTCACGTGATTCAGGGCTGTTCCATAAACAGTCTTGCAGCAGCAGAATATCGAGTGGATTGATCGTATCACGACCATTAAAGAAGGCACTCGCCTTTAGCAACTTCACCGCTTTCTTCCAACGTCGGTCCGACACATACATATCATGGGTCGATAAATTGCTATCTTCTACCGCCGACTCCAACATGTTCTTAAGCTGGTAGAGCTTTTCAAACACTTCATCACTCAGTGTGAGACTCTCCAACTGTTGCTGCCACTGATGATATTCTTGGTCTGTTATTGCCAAACCTTCTGGAATACGCGCTTCTTGTGGTGTTCCAACGGTGAGCATGGATTTGAAATTTTGTTTGTTCTGGATTCGGTTGACGAACACTCGCACCAGCATCCGGTCATACAAAGCTTCAAGACCGCTGTCTTCATCAGGCAGTTCGTTGGATGCAGAGATCAACAAACGCATCGGTACACGTTCAATATCACTGCCGTTTTTAAAGGTTTTTTCGTTAACGACTGTAAGAAGCGTATTCAGAATGGCTGGACCTGCTTTCCAAATTTCGTCCAGAAAGACAACCTGCGCAGTAGGAAGATAACCGTTAGTTAAGCGAACATATCGACCGTTATCTTTCAGTTCTTGGATACTGAGTGGGCCAAATACTTCTTCAGGCGTGGAGAAACGAGTCATCAAATATTCAAAATAACTGCTGTTATCAAAAGCTTGAATGAGTCGTTTCGCGATAAGACTTTTTGCAATACCAGGAGGGCCTAACAGAAAAACACTTTCACCTGCGAGAGCAGCAAGCAAGCAAAGTTTAATGGTACTTTCTCTTTCATAAACCCCGTCAGAAAGTGCCTTGGAGAGCTTATTAATGCGTTCTGACAATAACGCTTTTTGTCCATGAGAGGCTTGAGTTGGACTGATCATGCTTGCGCTCCTAAGCAATACCTAAATTCGTTCTTATATAAAAGTTTATACATTTGTTATCATTTAGTTACAACTATAATCCGAATTTGGACGGACTGTTATATCAGATCTGCTTTACGTGAAAAATGATGTAATCATAGTTTGCACTTATGGGACTCCGAGCACAAAATAACCGTATGAATTTTCAGCGTTGAATTTATTTCCGATTGAGGTTTTGCGAACAAATACGATATGGTAGGCGTACTACGCCAAAGTGGCTCTCCTCCACCGATAAGAACTATTTGTATGAGCAATACCATACACACTTGGAAACGCATTTCTCTTGTTGAAGAGAATGTCGTTCTTCCCAATGGCAATAACGTCAAACACACTACCATAGTGCACCCTGGTGCCGCAGTCATTCTTCCGGTCACAGAAGACAACCAAATTGTCATGATCAATCAGTTCCGACCTTCGTTAAAAAAGTGGCTACTTGAACTACCTGCGGGAACAATTGAAAACCAAGAATCGCCTCTTGTTTGCGCTCAACGAGAACTTGAAGAAGAAACAGGCTACAGCAGCGATTCCTTTATTAGTTTAGGTCAGTTCACTCCTTTAGCGGGTTTCTGCGACGAAATTCAGCACCTATTTATCGCAAAAAACCTTATGAAAACGTCAAGGTATAACTGCGATGATGATGAAGTCATTGACGTTATCACTTTCTCAGTGGCAGAAATTGAACAAAAAATCATAAGTGGTGAGATTACAGACTCTAAGACTATCGCTTGCTTAAGCAAAGCGAAGCTATGTGGATATTTATAATAAGTTAAGTTGGTTATAAGGAAATTAAGATGGATTTTCGTTCTGATACAGTGACTAAACCTACTCAAGCCATGCGCGATGCGATGGCACGTGCCGAAGTCGGCGATGATGTTTATGGTGACGATCCTACCGTCAACGAACTTGAAACTTGGGCAGCGGAAAGACACGGCTTTGAAGCAGCGCTGTTTACCACTTCAGGAACACAAGCAAACTTGCTGGCTTTAATGTCTCATTGCGATCGTGGCGATGAGTATCTATGCGGTCAACAAGCGCATAACTACAAATTTGAAGCAGGTGGTGCGGCGGTATTAGGCTCAATTCAACCTCAGCCAATTGAAAACAATCCTGATGGCACGATTGATTTTGCAAAGCTAAAAGCAGCAATCAAGCCAGACGATTTTCATTTCGCACGCACTCGCCTATTGAGCTTGGAGAACACCATTAACGGTAAAGTCCTACCTATGGAGTATCTAAAACAAGCGAGAGAGTTCGTCGAGCAGCATAATCTGAAACTGCATTTGGACGGCGCACGCGTTTACAACGCAGCTGTTGCTTTAGATACTGACGTAAAGAACATTGCCCAGTATTTTGATTCGATGACCGTATGCCTTTCTAAAGGCTTGTGTGCTCCTGTTGGCTCTTTGCTGCTAGGAAATAAAGAATACATTGCCAAAGCAAGACGTATTCGAAAAATGCTCGGTGGTGGTATGCGGCAAGCAGGCATCTTGGCGGCCGCGGGGAAACTTGCACTCACAGAACAAGTAGGCCTGCTTAAAGTGGATCACGACAACGCAAAACATTTGGCTTATGGTCTTGCTCAACTACCGGGATTCTCATTAAACCCTGAGTGGGTTCAGACGAATATTGTGTTTGCCAAAGTTGATGAAAATATCGATATCCATGACATTGTTAAGCAACTCAAGCAAGACAATATTATTGTATCTCCGAGCAATCCGATTCGATTTGTCACTCACCAAGATGTTACGAGAGAAGACATTGATCTGTTGCTCAACAAATTAAGTTCTTTACTTTAGGATTTTCTTATCAATAATCCTCTTATGCTGCGTATCAGTGCACAATTGGATTATTGATAACTCTCTTTTCCGTGAAAATTTTCCTAAGTTCTGGTAAAAAGTCGCTCATACACAGCACGCAATGAATAGGGTCTGTTGACCTTTTGCGATGATTATTAGCACTATTTTTGAGTTTTTATATGTGTCCACGACGATGCCGCAAAACACTCTTAACATCTAAGTAATAACGCAGATAAGCAATAACGCAGAAGAAACGGCTCAGTAATGCTACCTGAAAGTTCGGTTAAACAGGTTTTAATCGAACAACGTTTAACTTATAAGGTCTACAGACCACAATATGACTGATAAAAAGCAAGGGCGTCGTAGCGCAGATGATGCCCATAAAACTCGACTGCATATTCTCCGGGAAGCCACTAATTTATTTTGCGAGTTAGGTTACGCTCGTGTTTCGCTACGTAATATCAGCGAAAAAGCTGGTATATCACACAGCCTGATACGTCACCACTTTGGCAGCAAAGAAAAAATATGGCGTTACATCAGTGATGGTATGCACAGTTATATGGAGTTTTATTTACGCAAAGTGTTATCTGAAATACCAGACGGCACACCAGTAAATGTAAAACTCTATCGCTTTACGATGCGTTTGTTGGCACATGGCCTCATCATTAAACAACCGATTCAATTTATTGCTGACGCAGTCCGTCAAGAAGGAGCCTTGTTTGATTACTTTATTGATACTGCGGGTGAGCTAGAAGAGCTTATTGAAGGCTTAGCCGAACTGTATAACAAAGAATACCCAAGCGCGCCAATTAAGGTATGGGAAATAAAGTGGCAAATGATCATGTTTAGCCACGGTGCAGCAAGCTTAACGCCATTTATGAAAGAAACATGGGCGGATGAAACGCGCGATTTAGATCTTTGCCTGTTGAAGCACTGGTCACTATTCAATGACATCATGATTCACAAATTCAACATCCCTGAGCAAGATGTCATGCGTCCAAACAGTGTAAAAGAGCTGGTGTACGAAGTTCGTTATGACTGGGAAGAAGAGTGCGAAAAGCGCATTAGCGCGAATCAATAGCATAAGGGCTGCATTACGCAGCCCTTATCGTTTTACTCAGAAGTCATTGAGCATCCCTACCGCCTACTTTTTCTTGCCTCGGCTGGCATGAATTTTCAACTTCGCTTTCATTTTACGTTTCTCCGCCGAGCGGCTGTTGCGTTTTGCAGGTCGGCTGTCATCAATCACAGGTTCTATACTCGGCTCAAAACCTTGCAACCACTCTTGCGGTAGCCTTTGATCTAATAAACGTTCAATCGCGTGCAGTAATGGTTCTTCGTCTAGGCTCATCAACGACACGGCTAAACCTTCTTTCCCCGCTCGGCCAGTACGACCAATTCGGTGTACGTAGTCTTCAGCTTTGAAAGGCATGTCGTAGTTCACCACTTGCTCTAGCTGTTCTATATCTAAGCCTCGGGCAGCAACGTCAGTAGCAATCAACGCACGTATTTTCCCTGCTTTGAAATCATCAAGCGCTTTCTGCCTTGCACCTTGGCTCTTGTCACCATTAATAGAGGCTGCTTTGATGCCATCAAGTTTTAACTCTGCCGCAAGCGCATCACTGCCCTGCCTAGTTTTTGTGAATACTAGGACTTGCTGCCAGTTTCTTGAACCAATCAGATAAGCAAGCAACTCTCTCTTGCGCTTTTTGTTAACTGGGTAAACCATCTGCTTAACCGTCGCCGCAGTTGAGTTGCTTGGCGATACCTGTACTTCAACAGGTTCCAACATCATTCGATATGCGAGTTCTTTGATTTTTTTATCGAACGTTGCAGAGAAAAACAACGTTTGGCGCGCGCGGTTCAGCTTACGAAGCACTCTTTGAATATCCGGCATAAAACCCATGTCCAACATACGATCGGCTTCATCCAGAACTAACACTTCAACGGTACCCAGATACAACGTTTTAACATGGGCATGATCCAACAGTCGCCCCGGTGTAGCGATAAGAATATCAGCCCCACCACGGAGATTATCCACCTGAACTTTCATGCTTGTGCCACCATAGGCGGTCACGATTTTTATGTTCTGGCCTTTGGCGTAAGCAGTCAAATTATCAAAGACTTGCTGCGCTAACTCACGGGTTGGCACCAACACCAATGAACGAATGTCTTTACCTTTTCGCTCAGGATCAGAGGGATTGTTGATAAAGCGCTGTATCAGAGGCAGACCAAATGCAGCGGTTTTACCCGTGCCTGTTTGAGCACCTGCCAATACGTCACGTCCTTCCAATACCTGAGGAATAGCCTGTTCTTGGATAGCCGTCGGAATTTCTATACCAATACTGGCTAGCGTTGTAACTAAAGCAGGTTGAATACCTAATTCTTGAAAAGTAGGAGTTTGTTCAGACATTGGATACCAATTAATTCAGCTATATGATGTTCATTCCCTAAATCTCGCCAATGTATTGGTAAAAACAATACATTGGCTGTTAGGAGCGGCGGCGGATTGTATCAAAAGCGAATGCTTTTGGCTTTCTCTAATACTTCCGGATAGAGCGAAAAGAAAAGAGACTCTAGATCTTGATAGGAATCTTCAAGGCTGACATAGCATTCCGCTAGAGGTTTCATTCTTTCTCTTCGTAAGGACATACGTTGTAATGCAAAGTGAATATTTTCAAAATCAGCATATGATTCCAGCCATCGCCCTTGCCACATCTTATCGCTCACCATCATATAACGCTCGGGTAAAGACGAAGAGTGATCATTCCTGACTTTCTTTTCAGCATCCAATACAAACTGCCGTAAAGACTCTGAATAAAATCGCTGCCAATGTTTCGCTAAACAGTGATCCCAAAACATATCTAACGCGATGGGCGAGAAACGACGAGTTGCTGATGGAAACAAGGCTTTTGCAACTACCATAACTTCATGGCTATCTGTATAGGCATCAACCCAGCGATGAAGCCTGATTCCTTGCACGATTTCATCAGAATAGAGATCACTCGGATTACCTTTTACGAAATCCCCTAATAGATTACCGAGTAAATTACTGTCAGACGCTTCTGCAATATGTAAATGCGCAAGATAATTCATAGAAAAAACTTAGACTCTTTGTTTCTTTATTCGCATGATTATAAGTGCATTTACATTGAGCTGTTCAATTTAAAACCCTAACTCATCAATCATATCTTTACCTCGCAAACCAACTGTAAATATATTTTTACACTTCTGGAATTTAATCTGTACGAATTCATTGACGTTTACAGATAAGTTCTACAGAATGTCGCCAAATCAGTGAATAAAACCACCTAGAGTGGTCAATGTTCGAACATAATGTTAAGCAACACAACTACAGTAAAAATAAGTTTACAGAATGATGAAATCAAAGCTTTTAGGCAGTACTTTGATTATTGCGGGCACCACCATTGGTGCAGGTATGCTTGCTCTGCCACTCGCATCCGCAGGAATTGGTTTTTCAACCTCTCTGATTATCATGCTTGGTCTTTGGGCATTGATGTCATTTACAGCACTACTCATGGTAGAGATCCATCAGTACGCCGATAAAGATGCAACATTGCATACCTTAGCGAAGCAAATCTTGGGCGACAAAGGAAAATGGGTGGCGACTTTTGCCATGCTCTTCTTGTTTTACGCTTTATGTGCTGCGTATATCGCAGGTGGTGGCGCTCAATTCACTCAACGCATCGCTAGCTTTACAGGCACTGAAATCAATGGACAGATTGGCACATTGATTTTCACGGTAATCGTGGCTGCAGTTGTTACTATCGGTACTGCGACGGTTGATAAAGTAAACCGACTTTTGTTTGCTGGCAAAATCGTCGCAATGATTGTTGTGCTGACGTTTCTTGCACCAAACGTTACTCATTCATACTTACTGAGCATGCCTGTTGGCCAAGGACTGGTCGTTGCTTCCATTCCTGTGATTTTTACATCGTTTGGTTTTCACGGCAGCATTCCAGCAATCGTAAACTACTTGGATGGTCATACTCCTTCATTACGTAAAGCGATTATCGTTGGTTCAGCAATTCCTTTGATCATTTACATCTTCTGGCAAGTGGTAACACTTGGTGTGGTTAGCCAACCTGACCTTATCGGCAATGCTGGCTTGAGTGCTTTAATCTCAACGCTTTCTCAAACCGTTCATCAATCCAATCTTGGCAATATCATCGGTATCTTTGCTGATCTCGCACTGCTGACTTCATTCTTAGGCGTGAGTCTAGGTTTGTTTGAATTTATGGGCGACACTATTCGTAAGAAGAATGGCAGCATGAATAGAATTGCGGCATCGCTTGTAACTTTCACACCTCCGCTGATCTTTGCTTTGTACTACCCTCAGGGTTTTATTATGGCTCTAGGATACGCAGCGATTGCTCTAGCAGTCCTCGCTATCTTCCTACCATTAGTCATGGTTGTTCGTGTTCGCCAAACGGCAACAGATAACCATTACCAAGTTGGCGGTGGCAATATCGCACTGGTTGCAACAGGTGTTGTAGGTATAGTGATCATCAGTTCACAACTATTGATCACAGCAGGTGTGCTACCGTCACTGGGTTAAATAATCAATGAAATCACATAGGGGCAAATACATCCGTATTTGCCCCTTTTTTTAATTTTAGGAATCTAGTCGATCTATATCTCATTATTAAAATTTATATTACATATATTTCAAATTTAAATACGACACACAGCACATAAATAGTAGGATATTAGCTACACAAGAATCTCTTAAATTTGCCTCTCGGAGTAACAATGAAAGAAGTTGAGTTCCGAACGATAGACCGCGTGTTTATCAAGATGTCTATCAACGATAAAATGTGGGTTGTCTTCACACTGTTTCTATTAGCGATCGCTAGCATCTCGGGCGCTCGTTATTTTGATACTTTGCAATCTATTGAACAACAGTCAAAACTTGCTGTTGAATACAAACTGCAAGGCATTATCTCTCAGCCCAACATCACCACATTTTCAGGTTTAGACACTCGTTCGTCATTGAGTGATACTCGGTATAACAATGGTGTTGTAACGGCGACGGCCAAAGCACCGGATGGCAAAGTATATGCGCTTACCGATGATTTTTCTAAACGTGAACAGCAAGCTCGTTCAGAAGCTTTCACTACGTTGTTACTCTCATTCTTGTGGGTGATTCCATTCGCTATTTTTATCTACTGGGTTGCGACCTTTATTGGCGGTGCTCTTTGGGTTCTTTACACAACCACGCAAAAAATTGCCGAAGGTGACCTAACTTCACGTCTAGGTTTCCATGCTGGTCGCGATGAATTCGGTACTATCGGTTGCGCTTTAGACAATGCAATGGATACGTTGACTGATCTTATAGTGGCAGTAAAAGACAATTCGACAACACTGAGCGAAACGTCGGCTTCATTTGCTGAAGAGATGAAAGAAAGCGAAACACAAATTCAGAGACAGTACTCTTCGCTGGATTCAGTAGCGACGGCAATGGAAGAGATGACGGCATCAGCGCACGAAGTTTCAAACATTGCTCTAAAAGCGACTCAGCAAACCGAAAATGACTCAGAACAAGTCAGCAGTAGCCACAAGAGAGTTCAACAGGCGATCAGCGAAATTGAACAATTAACAGGCTATATCGCTCAAACGTCATCTTCGGTGACGACACTAAATGAAAACGCAATCAAGATTAACGATGTCATCACCACGATCAATGCGATTTCTGAACAGACCAACCTTCTGGCCCTTAATGCGGCAATTGAAGCGGCTCGCGCTGGCGAGCAAGGTAGAGGTTTTGCAGTTGTAGCAGACGAAGTTCGCACTCTAGCGAGTCGCACTCAAGCTGCGACGGTAGAGATTCAAACTATGATTGGTCAACTACAAAGCGAAACGCAGAACATTGCAAAAATCACCGATCAAACCGTTAGCCAAGCGCAAACAAGCAGCCTGTTGGTGACAGAAATTGGGAACGATGTAAACATCATCGCGGAATCTGCGAATTTGATTAATGACTTAAGTCTTCAAATTTCAACTTCAGCCGATGAACAAAGCTCAGTTGCGAATGACATCGCTTCTGAATTGAGTGATATTCGCAACCAATCAAATACTATTCGCGGAGTCGCTGAGCAGTCTTCTATAGGTATTCGCAACATCGCTCAAGCAACTCGTAACTTAGTGGAGACTCTAAGTCGCTACCGTACCAACTGATGTAATGAGATATTGTTTAGAAGCAAAAAGCGGCCAAAAGCCGCTTTTTTTGTTGTACGCGTATTTACGCTGATGGATATCCCTGAGGGTTATTTGACTGCCAGCGCCAAGTATCCTGAGTCATCTCTTCGAGTGTGCGCGAAGCCTTCCACCCCAACTCATTCTCTGCTTTTGCTGGGTCAGCCCAACACTCTGCAATGTCACCTGGCCGTCTATCCACCAGCTTGTATGGCACTTGTTTGTTAGCAGCCACTTCAAACGCTTTCACCATATCCAGAACACTATAACCAATACCAGTACCTAAGTTATAAATATGTAATCCAGCTTTATCCCCTACTTTTTGCAACGCGGCAATATGACCATCGGCCAAATCCATCACGTGAATGTAATCGCGTACGCCAGTACCATCTTTAGTCGGGTAATCACTACCAAATACAGAAAGAAATTCTCTGCGCCCTACCGCAACCTGAGAGACAAATGGCATGAGATTGTTCGGGATACCTTGCGGATCTTCGCCTAATTCACCGGAAGGATGGGAACCAACCGGGTTGAAGTATCTTAGCAGCGTAATGCTCCAGTCTGGATTTGCATTTTGAAAATCAGTTAAACATTCTTCTACCATCAGTTTACTGCGACCATATGGATTCGTCGCACTGGTTGGGAAGTCTTCTGTGATAGGAACAGACGCTGGATCACCATAAACCGTAGCTGAAGAGCTAAACACTAATGACTTCACTCCTGCTTCTCGCATCGCTGAAACCAAAACTAGCGTGCCATTAACGTTGTTATCATAGTATTCCAACGGCTTCTGAACCGATTCTCCTACTGCTTTTAAGCCTGCAAAGTGGATAACGGCATCGATGTTGTGTTCCGTCAGCAACTCTACCATCAAAGCTTTATCACGAATGTCACCTTCAACAAACTTAGGCTTTACCCCAGCGACTTTTTCGATACGATCAAGCACTGTTGATTTACTGTTGTATAAGTTGTCCAAAATCACTGGCGTCATACCTGCGTGAATCATCTGGATGCATGTATGGCTACCGATATATCCCATGCCACCAGTCACTAATACGTTCATTATTCTCTCCAAAAGCGCAGCACTATACTGCCAACCTAACCATTTATTAAACTTGTTGTCACCACAGCCGTTTTTACATCATTGCTTGTGATGAACTATCAATAAGCACAAATTGACCTTTGCCTAAATTTTTTGCCTTGTACATAGCGTTATCCGCCACTTTGATCATTGCGTCTAAGTTATCTTCATTACTATCAATGAAGTATACGCCTATGCTTGCTCCAACATTGACACTATGTTGTTTGTATTGAATATCTTGCTCAATCAACTTAATCAGCCGTTGCGACATCAGTTCTACACTTTGTCGTTCACTCGGGTTAATCACAATAACAAATTCATCTCCCGACAACCGAGCAACAAGATCTTGGCTGCGAACCTGAGAGAGTAATCGCTCAGACACTTGTCTAAGAACTTCATCTCCTGCTTCGTGACCATAGGTGTCATTGATCTGTTTAAACCCATCTAAATCAAGATAAAGCAAAGAAAACGGGCGAAACGAGACTTGATTTTCAGCAATGATATCATTGAGTAAGCGATACAACTTAGAACGATTAGCCAAACCTGTTAATGAATCATGATGAGCAAGGTATTCCAATCGCTCCATCTCTTTCACATTGGAAAGATCTGAAATGATAATCACCATATCATGACCTTTTGACAGGTCAGATTTTGCAATGCGATTAACTTTAGCAAACAGAGGTACCAGATGTCCGTCGGTATGTCTTTCACACACTTCGCCTTGCCATTGACCCAACTCTTGCAACGACTGTTCAATAGTTGGCAGCAAAGAGCTGAATTGATTCCACACCAAAACTTGATCAATCGGTTTGTTGACTACATCTTCGTTGTTATAGCCAAGTAATTGAGTCACTTTAGGGTTAATCACTGTAATTACACCTTGGTGGTTGAGTAGAATGATCCCATCTTGGCTATTTTCAAACACACCTGCCGCTAATCGCTGACGACGAAGTGCAACTTCAATTTCAGTGACATCTTCAATGGCAAACAAGGTTTGATCAGGTCTGGATAGCGGACGACTGCTAACCCGTAGTAATTGTTGGACGTTATTCTCGCTCGCTCTAACGATGAGTTCTTCATCCAGTTGTTTATGTTCATTTAACGCGGATTTAATGATGGGATCGTTATCAGTTTGCAAAATTTCACTAAGATTTTTACCCAATAGCCCGAGTGATGAATGGTGGAAAACTCGACTGGCTTCACCATTCGCCATGATAATGTCGCCATTGCTATTAACCACGATCAGCCCATGTTGGACGGTATCAACGACTTCGTTAGCAAACGATTTCTCTTGCTCCAACTTAGCAAGCGTATACCTGTCTTGTTCTTCGTGCGCTTCAATAGTATCAAGCATAGTGTTAAATGCACTCACCAAATCACCGATTTCATCTTTAGACTTGCATTTTAAATCGACATCTCGCTCTCGGTTATCAATGTACGCCTTCATTGCATGATTGAGTGAATAGACAGGTTTTACGATCAGCTTTTGGACCAGTTGATAGAGTGCAATACCGGAAAGCGTTAACACAGTAAAAAAGAACAATGCATCGTTAAGCGCTGTCTCATAAATTTCGAGTAATGGCTTAGCGGAGACTGTCACACTCAGTGAAGCGATAGCCAAATCATCTACCTCTACAGGAACAGTCAGGTAAATATATTGGTTGGAAATAACATACTCATTTTGCAGTGCTTCTTCGCGTTGATGTTCATTAGGAATCGGTGCATCACTTCCCTCTTTCACATACAAAGCAAACAACTGGTTTTCCTGATCGAATAACTTAACTCGAACGACATCCTCATCAACCGCAAAAGCGGACAGAATGTCCTGAGCGATAAGTTGGTCATCAAACAAAATTGCAGCTTGTAAGTTGTAAGATACCCCTTTGGATAACACATGAACGCGTTCGATTAAGCTTTTCTCTTTCTGTTCAATGTCTTTTTGAAAACTAAACCACTGCGCAACACAAAAAATAGACGACATTAGCAAGAAAATCGGAAGAATGAGTTTGAACCTTAAAGACAGCGAGTTCATATTTTCCTCCCGTCTTCAATAATTGCTATACGCAACAAGCTGGAAGAAATTGAGTACGCACCAATATTTGCTATGTAGATCTTGGGTTTTACTTTACCTTCTAGTGTCGCTAATTCTATTGTGCCACCTTGTGTACCAATGGTTTGTCCATCTCCGATGACGACCATATGTGGGTCAAGCGAATCAAGGTTTAATTCACTTTGCTCGTCTACAAACAGAATGTCACATTGCTCCCTATAAAAAGGAGTAACAATAAGAGGAAGCTGACGAACTTTTTTATTCTGAGTTATTTTGTCTAGTGTTGTAGCAATTTTCTCATTACCAACAATGCAGAATTCTATGTTGGTCATTTCACTTTCGCTGTTCCAGTGGATGAAGTTTGAAATACGGAAAATATAAACCGCTTTAATATCCATTGGGTCATAGGCAGCATAAGACACGCCTGAAACAAACATTAAAAGCAATACCCAAGCGCGGTGTAAATTAAAACTCATAAGAAGCCTTTAGCACTCCAGTTTCTTCATTAATGGTGCTAATCCAATCGGTTCTATATCCATCTTTCTCCCCAATATTTTGCAAAATGAATTCTAATCGAGGGGCTTTTGAATGAGCTTGCCAAGCAAGCCGAGCATCAAAGGCCAAATAATTTGGGATTTGCGGAAATTGCTCATGATATTGGATTGACTGCCCCCTAACGATAAAATCCAGCTTCCACTGTGGGGAAATGTCCCAAAGAGTCTGTAAGCTTGCATTATGTTGAGCTTCTATGTCATACCAGTTTACAGAGCTGCCGTTGGAGTTACTCCCACCATTCCATTCCCCTTTAGCATGTAAGTAACTGTAACTTAGATAGAAACGTAGCGTTTCTAAAGCAATATATCCTGCGCTTAACTCAACGCCGTGAGTTTCAAGCGAGTAGTCATCAGTAATCACGACGCCTACAACCTGATCAGGCACACCGGAGACTTCAATATTATCCAGCCCCCTTACGTAGCTGTGATGGCTTAAAAAGAATGAGGCATCAAATTCAAAACCTATTTCGGAATCATAACGATAGCCTACCTCATATGTACTAACGCTTTCGGGCTTCATATTACCTTCCGGTACCATTAATTCAGCAAAATAGCGGTCTTGTTCGCTGTCATAGTAGTTGGTAACTAAATAAGTGTTCGAAGTTAAATATGAAGGTGCAACCGAAGCTCGGCCATACCCCACCCAAGCAGTTTGATTCTCATCTATTGTCAATAGTGTTCGTAATTGAGGTGATACTTCAAATTGGTCAGAAAGCTCAAAGTATTCGAGCTTTACACCAGCAACTGTCTTCCATTTGCTATTCCAAACTTTCTCAGACTGTAGGTGCAAATTGACAATACTATCTACGTCTTGCTGATCAGTCGCATAGCGTTGGTAATAAGGTAAGTTATTGAAATCGATGCCTTCATATGGATGAAAGAATTCGACTTCAACCAGTCGATAGCCTCCACCATAGGTGATTAGATGTTCATCGGTAATCTGGTGGTTATAGTTAAAGTCCAGATCAAGGGTATTAGACAACCCCGCATCATCAGCCATTTCATTGGAATTACGTTCAAACCAGAGCTGATAATTTCCCGTGAGCTTATCTGAATGCCGAGTTTCGTATCTAAGCTGCGTATAGAACGAGTAACTATCAACGTCTTGTTCCACTCTTTCAGAGGTACTTAAATCTCCATTTGAGTAATGCAATTGATACCAATCATGACTATAAGTAAGACGTTCCCCTCCCATACGAAACTCCCAATCATTTTGCTCCAAATCAGATTGAGTAACAATTCCTGCCGTTTCCAACGTCCAGTCTGGATAAGGTTTGTTTCGGTCATTTCGAAGCTGCCGCTTTTTGTAGAAAGCCCGTGCGCTGACATCCTCACTCAACTGAAGTCCGTGTCTAACACTTGCATCGTAGTCACCCCCTTCAGCCCAACCAGCACTTACAAAGCTTCCTTGAGTCTCTTTCGCGGATTTTGTGATGATGTTAATCACGCCATTAACGGCGTTACCACCCCATAATGCGGCACCTGGCCCGCGAAGCACTTCTATTCTATCTATATCGTCCAATACATAATCGATATCCGCCCAATAAACGCCTCCATAAAGCGGACTGTAGACACTCCGGCCATCAATCATGACAAGTTGTTTGTTGAAAAGCCCATCGTGAAAACCCCGTGCAGAGACAATCCACTCTGTATCTGAATACTTGGAAACATGTAAGCCAGGAACAAGGGCGAGAGCATCGGGTATAGTACGAACACCACTACGGATAATACGTTCATTGCTCAACACATAAACTGAAGATGGAATGTCTGCTAATCGCCGCGACGACTTAGTGGCAGTCTCCATACGAACATTCAGCATTGAAAGCTCTTCTAATGAGAGACTCATAAGATGCTCAAGCACTTTGTCGTCAGCGTATGCTGTAGCTGAAATAAAAACTAACGTTGTATAAATACACGTCGCTTTTTTCATTTACGATATCTTCCATGTGTATGAACGTTCAGTAGGGACTCATTTACCAGCCAAATAGGTTGTCAATTTATCAGGCCATCAATCATGCAGTACATGCCATAACGATGAGCTTTATCGCTGTTTATTTATAATTAATTCTGTATTTTATAGTAGCTTAAATACTAAGGAACGACGATTCACGTGAAAAAACGGACTATCACTCTTAACTGCGACATGGGCGAAAGTTTTGGTCATTGGCGAATGGGTAACGATGAACGAGTTATGCCATGGGTCGATATGGCCAACATTGCGTGCGGCTTTCATGCTTCGGATCCGCATGTCATGAGTCGCACCATTGATTACGCTATTCAGCATGATGTTCAGATTGGTGCGCATCCCGGCTATCCAGATTTGCAAGGATTTGGAAGACGTTCAATGTCATTTTCAGAAGAAGAAATCTGCGAAATTCTTATCTATCAAATCGGGGCTTTAAAAGCGCTATGCGAAAGCAAAAATACCGAAATCACATACGTCAAACCTCATGGCGCTTTGTATAACGACATGATGTCGAATGAAGATATATTTCGCGCGGTCACTGATGCAGTGTCATGTTTCAATGTCCCGCTGATGATATTAGCGTCAGGCAACAATCAACGGTATTTAGATATTGCAGATAACTACGATGTACCACTGTTATTTGAAGCCTTCGCTGATAGAACTTATTTGGCGAACGGGTTGTTAACGCCTCGAACTATGTCGAATGCCGTATTAACCAACGAAGACGCTATCTTGAGTCAAATCAAACAGATTGCAGAATACGGCAAAGTTAGCACCTCTGATGGAGCCATTATCCCAATTGAAGCGGACACCATTTGCGTTCATGGTGATAATGAAGCCGCCATTGAGCTTATTGCTAAAATTCGCGCCCAACTGGATGCCTAGCCACAGATATTTAAAAATCAGCCCCAGAGTTGGCAGAAACTCTAGGGCTGTTAAATGACAAGTTACTTCATGCCAACAAACTTGGCTAAAGCTTGTGGATAACCTCGTTCTTCAGCTAATTGCTTTGCTCTTGTTTCAATATCACTTGGCATCAGCGACATGCTGATCGGATGCTGATCTTCAATCGATTGATCCAATGGTAAATTTACTAGATGCCAGTTTGAGACAATTTTTCTCACGGCTTCTAACGCTGACGACCCTTTCACGACTTCCATTCGAGCATAATTATTGTCTTCAAACGTCACATCGGCAGCTCGTAATGTCGCGTCATAGCCCGGAATTTGCTGGGCACCGTACAGCGGTTTCCCACCAACCTGAGCAGTCTCAAATTCAGGCATAAACTGGCTGATATGTCGGATAGCTTTTTCTGTTCTCTCATTGAGAGCATCGCTCTGCCAACCTTCCAATAGCTTTCGTTCTAAATATTTTGGAAGAACCGGTTGAGAAGAGTTATCGGCAGATGTAACTAATCCATCTTTGAACAAGGTGATATCTTCCGTCATACCGTGCAACTGGAATACACCATCAGCATAAGGCGTTAACTGCGCCATACCTTGTGGTGTGCCACGCTCGCCGTGAAAGACAACCTCTGGCCATTCATGTTGGCATTGCGGCCAATGAGTGATATAGGCAGCTTTAAACTCAACCATGCGCTTACGCTGATAATGTGCCATGTCGTCGACTTTTCCAGTCTCATAGCCACACGCATTGATCAGGTAGTCGGCTTCCACCTGTTGATATTGACCGTCGGAGCTCACATAAGTGAGATGCCAGCAATGTCCATTGTATTCCGCGCTAACCAAAGTTGCATGAGTCTTTACTTGGCAATTAGCCATAGTACTCAACGCCAGTTCTGCACTAGCCGCTAGTCTAAATACACTCCACCCGTACTCTTGAACAACCACTACAGGGTACTTAATCGAATTCAGGTCTGCGTATTTGGCAAAAGGAATCAACCATTCTTCGCTGCTTAACGGTTCTTTCGGTTGAGTTTGCTTAGCCAAGTATTCCAACTGTTCACGTTGATAAGTTGCATAATATTGCTTCGGCTCACCCATAATTTTGTTACGAGGGTCTTCATCAACCAACTGTTGATAACATGCCTGTATCGTATCCAAACGAGGAATAATATCTTGTGGCTCTCCTGAATCGGTATCAGGAATGGCAATCACGGTTGGGCGCTTATTCAAGGTATGCGGATACAATCGGATTGTCTCAACCGACTGACGTAACAATTCAATACATTGCTGCTCTGAAATTTCTCTGTATAAGTTGCCACCCGCGTGTAGGTGACAAATTGGGGGCCCGTTCACTAAACTCGGACCTTTTTCCAGTAATAGTACATTCACGCCCAGTTCACCTAAATGAACCGCGGCCGTTGCACCGGCAACACCACCGCCAATGATAGCAACGCGAGGTGACTGAAAGTTTGGTGTATTCTGAGACATTTCGCTACCGATAGTCATTCAAACTAAACCCATTCTAAAGCTTCTAAAGTGTTATTAAAATCACATTTTTTACGTGGCTATAGATCGACAAAATGAAAGTTGCAATACAAAAAAATGAAATAAATATCTTGACTCAATATTCTGTGATCGACGTTTTTTTAACCTTGTGCATAACGCTCTCTCTGCAGCCAAAGGTTCTACGGGGCTAACACCGAAATACACGGCACAGGTGCTTTGAGTTATCCCAACATTTATCCACCGTTTTTGTGGATAACTCTCTCACTTACTCAAGGAATTACTAATTAAATGCTTTATTTATAGGAACTAACAAACGTTTAATTAGACTGTTCACAACCGCAGCTAGTGTGCAAAAAGTGACAATGGGCAACACTAACCACATATTAAAATGTAACGAAGGTGACAGGTCGAAACCAAATTTCATCACACTTGCCACGACGACATCAGCACTGAGAGCAGCAACGATTCCAGCGACCAGAGCCATGAGCCCAAATTCTGACCAAATGGTCTGAGTGACTCGGCGGCGACTCGCCCCCAAAGTCCTGTACAGCCTTATCTCTTGCTGGCGTTGGCTCAAGCTTAGGCGCAATAACGTGAAGATCAGTAGTATACCTGCTACTACGCCCATTAAAGCAAGTACTGTTATCGACCAAACAATTTGCGTAAGCAGATCTTGTATTTTTGCGCCCATTACTCGGATATCCATCAAACTTACAGTTGGGTGATTACGTGAAAGCTCTGTTAGCAGCCCATCATGCTGCTGTTCGATTCTAAAACTGACCAACCATGAGCTAGGGATGTCTTGTAATAAATCTGGTGTAAATATGAAGTAGAAATTCGGTTTCATTGCGCGCCATTCAACGTGACGTATAGTATTCACTGTCGCTTCAACCGACTGGCTGTTAATAACGAATGTCAGTTTATCACCGATTTTCAGACCGAGATCTTCTGCCACGTCTTGCTCAACGGACACACCCTTGCTTTGTGTCCACTCTCCCGCAATTAAATCGTTATAGGTCGGTAAACTATCGCCCCATGTGAAGTTCAGCTCCCGCCTTAGAGCATCACTGCTTCCTTCCCCGTGAGCATAAGTTTTCGCTTCAACACCGTTAATTTCAGTTAATCGTCCACGAATAATCGGATAGGCATCCGAACGTTCAATGCCTGCTTTATCTATGGTACCTAAATAGGCATCTTTCTCATAAGTGGCGATATTGAAAGCAAACGCATTAGCCGCATTGGCTGGTAATGTTTTCTGCCAGTCAGATAACAAATCTGTTCGTACCAACCACATTACAGCCAATAGCATCAGAGAAAGTGATAATGCTCCAAACTGGATTCCCGTAGCGACAGAAGAACGATTAATCCGGCTAAGAGCCAGCTTCATTGCAGTATTAAGTGGTAACTTTGCCAAAGAACGTGTCACCACAACGCTGATTAAAGCAAGAATCAAAAACAGCACCGTTATTCCTGCAAGCACGATCCAAACCAACTTGTTTTGCCAGTAGAAAGCGAGCATGGGCAGTAAAGGCACCAGTGCAAGAGCGATATTCCATCGCATCCGGCTTTGCTTTTGAGCTTCCTGCATGACACTGGCAGCATTGACATTTAGCAAATGACCTAGCGGTATACCTAATGCGGGAACGGCAATTAAAACACTTGACGTCAGAGCAACTAGTGCTGGTTTATAACCATAACTTGGAAGTGGTGTAGGAAGTAGGTCGACCAAAGGCACTCGCAGCAGATATTCCAGCCCCATACCGATGACAATGCCACTCACAGCGGCAAAACCAAGTAGTAACGCCACCTGAATGGCTAACCAACGCCCTACCCATTGCTTGCTGGCACCCAAACTTTTAAGCATTGCAATGGTACGCTGGCGGGTAGAAACATAATGCTGACAGGTTAAAACCAGAGTCGTGGCCGCCATAATAATCACGATAGCCACAGTCAAAGACAGATATTGCTGTGTTCTTTCAAACACCTCATTGGTTCTGCTAGCGCTGTCTTGATCTCTCCAACGTTCACTTGGCGTCAAAGTGACTGCTTTTTTCAACTGTTCAATCGCAACATCTTCTGCATTGATGAAAAGCTGATACTGAACTCGACTGCCGATTTGGATCGCTCCTGTGCGTTCTACATCCGACAGATGAATATAAACAGAAGGCATTTGCTGAAATGGGTTGAAGCTCAAGCCGGGTTCTTGAACAACTCTACCTGAAACAACAAAATCAGCATCGCCAATAGTGACGCTGTCACCAATGTCAACATTCAGTTCGTTGAAGATCCGTTCATCGAGCCATAACTCGTTAGGTTGAATCTGATGCTTTATGGTTTTACCATCCGACAACGCCATCTCACCACGCAGTGGATACCGGTTATCTACCGCTTTGACTGTGACCAACTTCATTCCATTATCACTGAATGCCATAGTCGAAAAACGTGTCATGGTGGAAGTGGTGAGATTGTTCTTATTCGTTAGTTCCAATAATGTTGAGGGCAAAGGATTTGCCGAAACAAAGACACTGTCCGCCGTCAACGCATCTTTGCCCTGTTTCACAACCACTTGTTCCATACGATCAGCTAAAGCGGTTAACGCAAACACGCAGGCAATAATGAGTGTTAGAGCAACAGAAATCGGCCACAACTGACCATGACGAATCTCGCTAAAACTCCATCGAAACAGGCGTTTATTTAAAGACGGGGCAAGCTTCATACTCGCTCCTCCAACATGCCAGCCGTCATATGAAATCGTCTCTGGCATCTCGCAGCAAGAACAGGATCATGAGTGACAAGAACCAGCGTTGTTCCATGTTGGGAATTCAGCTCAAAGAGTAAATCAATAACTTTCGCGGCGGTTTCCTGATCGAGGTTACCTGTCGGCTCGTCAGCAAATAACACCTGAGGGCTTATCATGAAGGCACGCGCCAGAGCAACACGCTGCTGTTCCCCACCCGAAAGCTGACTCGGTGAGTGATGAATACGATGCTCTAATCCCACCGATTTTAGTAGCGCTTCAGCCCGTTGTTTATCTTCAGCTTCACCCTTTAACAAGCACGGTAGAGTGACATTTTCCAATGCCGATAAGCTTGGAATGAGCAAGAAACTTTGGAATACAAACCCTACCGATTGACTGCGAATTGCGGCTCTCGCCTCATCATCAAGCTCTGTCAGCGCTCTTCCTAACAGGTGAACTTCTCCACTGGTCGGCGTGTCCAATCCTGCAAGCAGTGTCATCAAGGTCGATTTACCTGCGCCAGAAGTACCAACGATGGCCACGCTTTCGCCTTGGCGAATATCAAGATTCACCTCTTTGAGGATTGTTAATTGCTCCTGATTGGTGGAGACTACTTTAGATAAAGACTGAGCTGAAATAACGGATGATTGCATGACTAGACTACTTTCCTTGCTTCTTGTTGTATTTTTCTCGACCAACGCTAGTAGTAACACACTCTTAGTGTTGGGTGATAGTTTGAGCGCCGGCTATAACATGTCTATAGAACAAGCTTGGCCTAATTTGCTTGGTGATGCTTTAAAAAACAAAGGGAAATCTGTAACAGTAATTAACGGAAGTATATCAGGCGATACAACAGGTAACGGATTATCACGTCTACCTTCATTACTCAAACAGCACAAACCTGACTCCGTTTTGATTGAACTCGGCGCCAATGACGGACTGCGAGGATTCCCTCCTCAGCTTGTTGAAAACAATCTGAAAACCATGATTGACACTATTCACGCACAAGACAGTCAAGTGATCTTGATGCAAATCCGTATTCCGCCAAATTACGGCAAACGCTACAGTGATGCCTTCTCACAGCTGTATCCAAACATCGCCAACGAGAAATCTGTGCCACTTGTGCCGTTTTTTTTGGAGCAAGTCATCATCAAACCTGAATGGATGATGCAAGACGGACTGCACCCAAAACCTGACGCTCAACCATGGATAGCGGATTTCATGGCAGACCAACTAGAGCCTCTGCTTTAATGTATTATTATGGTCCGCTAATTGTAGGTCTGTTGCCTCAGCTCAATAAAATTTATCTAACTTTGCGCTATTGTTACTGCCCCAAAGAACCAGAAGGTACCAATAATGCTCATAGAACCCGTAATTCAGGGTGTGGTTGCTCGTACTGCACATCCTTTCGGTTGCGAACAAGCCATTCTAAAGCAAATTCAATACGTTAAATCAGCAAACCCAATTAAACATGGCCCTAAACGTGTATTGGTTTTAGGTTCATCATCCGGTTTTGGGCTTGCCGCACGTGTCGCGTTAACATTCGGCGGTGCGAATGCTGACACAATTGGCGTTTCTATGGAGCGCGGACCATCTGACAAAGGCGTGGGCAGTGCAGGGTTTTACAACAACCATTTCTTTAAAAAGTACGCCGAACAAAACGGTAATGTAGCCGTCAATATTGACGGTGATGTGTTCTCAAATGACATTCGTGAACAAGTGATCGAAGCGATAGAAACGTACTTCGAAGGTGAAGTTGACCTCGTTATATACAGTATCGCTAGTGGTATGCGCCGAAAAGGTGACAGTGACGAGTTCTGGCGTTCCGCCATCAAACCTATTGGTGATGCAGTATCAGGTTCCACCATCATTCTGGAGAACGATAGCTGGGTAAATAGCACGCTTGAACCGGCAACAGATGAAGAGATAGCAAGCACCGTTAAGGTAATGGGCGGCGAAGACTGGGAGAACTGGATTGATACTTTGATCAACTCTGACTCTATCGCAGAAGGTTGTAAAACCGTTGCTTTCTCATACATTGGCCCGGAAATCACCCACCCTATCTATCTTGATGGTACCTTGGGTTATGCAAAAGTTGATTTGCACCAAACCAGCCACTCTCTTAATTTGAAATTGGCCAATTACAATGGTGGCGCTTACGCTTCGGTTTGTAAGGCGTTGGTCACAAAAGCGAGTGTGTTTATTCCTGGCTTAAGCCCATACATTTTAGCGCTTTATCGAGTGATGAAAGAGAAAGGCACTCATGAAGGCTGTATTGAACAAATGCAACGTTTATTCAGTGAAAAACTGTATCTAGGAGAGAATGTCACTACGCCAGTTGATAACGAACGTTTGATTCGAATGGATGATCTGGAACTTAACAAAGATACTCAGGAAAAAGTATTGGCGATTCTTGGCGAAATGAATGCCGAGAACTTTAAACAACTGGGCGATTACCAAGGATTCAAGCAAGAGTTTCTCAATCTCAATGGATTTGGTTTTGAGAATATCGACTACTCAAAAGACGTCGACCTAAAACCATTCCTAACGGAAGAATGTTAACAAACTCAACCACTGGCGGGTATCAGATCACCTTGTCTTGAACCGCCTCTTTGTTGACAAATACCCTACTGCCACTAAAACTGTACTCCTAAATAGAGTACAGTTTTTGTTTATCCCTCAAGGATTAAACAACACATGGCTTTACTCCCTTGATAGGGCTACCTATAATCGCCCCCTTTTCATTATTCCAAGAGCAGTCGTGATGGATGTATTAACAGCAAAACTGAAAAAACTCGAAAAGCAGAATTATCGCGCATATCAGCAAATTAAAGGCGAATATGATTTCGGCGACTACAATCTGTACATCGATTATGTTCAGTCAGATCCGTTCGCGTCAGCTTCGCGCTTGCGTGCGACAAGAGCATGGTCACTCACTGGCTTAGCATGGTTGAAAGACAAGTCTCCTGCTTATCAAATGGCTGCCCGCGACTTTATCGCTCGCTCATTCGCAGAATTCGCCAAGCAAGAAAACTCCGTGACTATTCATATCACTGGCCAAACCGTAATGGATAGTACCGCCGTATTATTTACTGAACACGGCATTGAATTACGTTTTCGTATGTCTCTGCCTGCTGAAGGACGTGACATTCTTGCGAAGAAAGCACTCAATACGCTTACGTTTCATATGCCTAAGTTCATTCGCAAAGCGACGAATGCTCGTGAACTGGATATTGAAGCGCTGACTCATCACTGTGAAATCATTGAAGACCAAGAAGCATTGCGTTCTCAACTTCATGAGAAAAATTTGGTTGCCTTTGTTGCAAATGGAAGTGTGTTGCCACGTATTGCTGGTAACTGCGACCTACCAATGAAAGATGCGGTTGCTTTCCAGTCTCCGAAAGAGCTGGAAACGGTTTTGGTGGCACCTAATAAAGGTGAAGTGCGCGGAATGGGCATTTCAAAAGGTATCACTTTGATTGTCGGCGGTGGTTTTCACGGTAAATCAACCTTGCTTACTGCAATTGAACGTTCAATCTACAACCATATTCCGGGTGATGGCCGTGAGGGCATTGTGGCTGATATCAATGCCATGAAAATTCGCGCTGAAGATGGTCGCTGCGTGCACAGCCTCAACCTGTCGAACTACATCAACCACTTGCCTTTAGGCAGAGATACTCGCAACTTTAGTACTCAAGATGCATCTGGCTCTACCTCACAAGCCGCTTGGCTACAAGAGTCGATCGAAGCTGGTGCTAGCACTTTGCTGATTGATGAAGATACTTCAGCAACCAACTTCATGATCCGTGACGAACGCATGCAGGCATTGGTAAGTAAAGGTGATGAACCTATTACTCCGTTAGTCGATCGCATTGGTCAACTGCGAGATGAAATGGGAATATCAAGTCTAGTTGTCATGGGTGGTTCTGGGGACTACCTTGATGTGGCTGACACTGTGATTCAAATGCATGATTTCCAAGCGATTGACGTGACAGAAAAAGCACAGCAAGTGATTGCGCTTCACCCTACTGAGCGTAAAAACGAATGTGAGACGCCGCTAGAAATCATTAAGCCTCGCTCACTAAACTGCATGGCATTACAAGCTATATTGGCAGAAGGGAAATTCCGCGTATCTGCAAAAGGCACAGATTCACTTCGCTTTGGTAAAGAGTTTACTGACTTAAACGCACTAGAGCAGATAGAGTCTCCTTCAGAAATTAATGCGATTGGTTGGCTTTGGTTCCAGCTTGCACAGACGCCAGGTTGGTCGAAAAACCCAGCTAAAGATTTCGCAGCTCTTCTTAACAACAATTGGCACGAAAACATGCCAAACCATGGTGATTTGGCGAAGCCTCGCATACTCGATGCGATGGCAGCACTGAACCGCATGCGCAAAGCTAAGTTCAAGAATTAAGAGTGATGGAAACAAAAAACAGCGCTAAATAGCGCTGTTTTTCTCTGGTCAAAGAATTCTATGCCTCTTGGCGAAGAATATTCCAAGCCTCACATAAGATCCTAAATTTGTCCGCATTGCCATTATCTCTGTCCGGATGCCATCTCAGAGCGAGCTTTCGCCAAGTTTTGCGGATTTCAAAGTGTGTAGCATCATCGTGGAGTTCGAATAAGCGCAAGGCTTGCTGTCGATTTAAGTCTTTGCTGCTACCACCAACAAACTTACGATAGCGAGTCCAGAATTCATGGAGAAGACGTTTTACTTCCCCTTCACTCGCTTCATAGTGCTCCCACTGTGAATAATATTCGCGCAAAGGATCTTCAACATCAATAACGTGCGAGGCATTGCGAAACATTGGCATCAGAATAATATCCATCGCTTCGACTTGTAACCATTGCTTAGGGTATAACGTCTCTTGCAGTTGATAGAGCGCGTTCATGATAAGAAAATTGCGTTTGAACAAATCTTTTTCTGGAGCGTCATCCAATATCGGCATCAGTTCAAGTTCACTTAAATGCGCGGCAAGCGTATGAACTTTCCAACCGGATGGTTGACGTTTCAACACTTCCAGAATTGGCCACAGTAACGGATTCTCAACATAGTTTTGAAACGATGCGGACACTTGCTGTGCTTCAGTCATATAGTTTCTCTCAATTTTCCCTTCTTTTATTCAAAGCTATGTGCGGCTGTTTGTCGAGTAAGAATAGGACGAAACTATTAAGGCTTTGACCTTAATTCAATTTTTCCACTTCAGAATGCGAGCAAATCCCAGTTACCTTTGAAATTAATCTACCCAATTTCCAACACAACTTAATTGAACACTGTTTCAAATGATGCAAATATGTTCACGGAAATTGAATAAAGGACATCTGAACTATGACAGTACCAAGAAGCCTGACATTTTTAAGTCTGGCCTATACAACCGTGTTTGTTTTTTCCGCCTTATCTCCAACATCTCGTGCTGTTTGGGTGGCTGAAATTATCCCTGCGTTACTGATTCTAACGATTGTATGGTTGGTCTCTATGAAACAGCGATTAAGTACCACGTCTTATATTCTGTTTTTTGTATGGCTGACGCTTCACACGATTGGCGCGAAATATACCTTCTCTGAAGTCCCTTTTGACTGGTTTAATAACTTGATTGGTTCAGAGCGAAACAACTTTGACCGTGTCGCTCATTTTTCCATTGGTTTGTATGCGTACCCAATTGCAGAACTGTTGATACGAAAGAAACTTGCGACACCTTGGTTAGCCGCTAGCTATGCTCTGTTTTGTATTATGAGTATTGCCGCTGGCTACGAAATTGTTGAATGGTGGTATGCGGATTTTGCTGGTGGTGATGAAGGTATCGCGTTTTTAGGGTCTCAAGGTGACATTTGGGATGCTCAAAAAGACATGCTGTGCGACACATTAGGCGCATTAGCATCATTATCGTTACTCGCCGTTCAGATTCGAATTAACCCTAATAGATTGAAAGATTAATTCGTATTAGCTTCAATCCATTCAAGATACGGGTTAAAGCCATCGGTAATAGGCACCTGAACGAGTTGAGGTACTTCATAATTGTGAATCTGTTCAATCGCCTCCGTGATTTGATCAAACAATTTGGATTGCGTTTTTATAACCAATAGGATCTCTTCGTCATTACATACCTCACCTTGCCAAATGTAATGACTATTAATGGGCAGTGTTTGAATACATGCAGCCAGTTGATTTGATAATAGGTATCGAATCAGCTGCTGTGTGACTTCTTGACTGTTTGTTGTGGTTAAAACGATGCAGAATTTATCTTCCATTTATTCGACCCCATTTATGTTTTTCTTCTTTGACTGTTCTAAGTTTCTACCAAATTCGCGGTATTCGTTAATTAAGGTTAATAAATCAACAAACGCAATTCATAGATTTATGAAATGAATCTCAAAAAATGAAAGAATAATCTAATTATAACCATCACAGTCCAACATTCCGTATATTCTGAACATAAAAGAAGCAATCGCTAAAACAAGATAATAAAAACTATACAAAGAGAATGTGTGATGAAAATGATCGAGTGTTGTCCGCTATGTCAAAGCGATGAATATTTGATATCTGAAAGTGGTGAAAAGTTCACGTGTGGTAAATGTGGTTTTCACACGGAAGAATTGAGTAGCATTGAAGCAAAAATTTTAACCGCTAGTGTGGTATTAACCCCGTACATCCATGTGCCTGAGAATACACTTCATTAAAACAATAAAAAGTTAGGCTAAATACAGAGTTAACTGCTCTAAACTCTCTAGCACTGTAACTTTGGGGTGAGAAACTCGGTTTTGCCAAGCCAAAGGCGTAATTTGAAAGGTGGTAACTCCGGCATTCAATCCGGCTTTCACACCTTTGTGTGTATCATCAACGTAAACACATTCATCTAACATAAAGCCCATATTCATCGCACAGTAGCGAATCAAATCAGGTTCGGGTTTCCAGCTATTTGCTTCGAATGCAGAAAAAATCTTACCTTGGAAATAGTGGTATAGCCCAGCAGATTTTAGAATGGATTCAATACGCTCTTTGGGCGCATTCGATGTTACGCAGAATTCAGTTCCCGTTCCTCTAAGCCAGTCTAAAAGTTCTACTGCACCGTGCATTGGCGTGAGTTTTTGTAAGAATAGAGGCTCTAACACTTCGCGATATCGCTGTTCTAAAACATCAACATCTGCTGACTTTTCAGCCAATTGCAAAGTTGCGTGCATAATGTCAGCAATTTTGCCACCTTCAAAGTTATCAATAATATCTTCGATAGTTAGCTCTGCCCCAATTTCATTAAATACTTGTACTAGGGCTTCACAACACAAGCGTTCACTGTCGACCAATGTCCCTTCACAATCGAAAATAACGCACTTCGTCTTTTTGCCAACCATAATATTTCTCCTTTCTATGCAGTTTAAATACAAAAGAAATAGGAAAAATGATTCAGTTAACAATTTGAAATGTAGTTACGGATCAATATTGATATTTTGTAGCATCGTCACTGTTTAAAACAAACCGGAAATTTCCAACGCCAACGGATGCTTTAACTTACTGTTCGATATAGACCGAGCCTGAAAAATCGTGACTTATTAGCCACTTTTGTATCACTGCTTGAGCGAACAAATCAGCAGAACTATAAGCAAGGTCTTTAATTACAACATCTGAAACCAAGAGTTCGTTTTCAGACTCAGTAATTAAAGCTGCAGCGACCGGCTCCGATTGCTTGAACCCAACATAAAGGTAGCAAGGCTCAGAGAATATAATTTGGGTGAAAAACTCTAACAGATAGTTTTGCTCTTGTTCATCACGTCCTCTCGATGCTTGCAACAGTGAGAACATCACCGTCAAACGATGAAAATCAACCAGATAAATATCATCTAAATCAATGTCTGACTCTTGAGCACTATTATTAGTCAATAACGTCACTAGTTTATCTTCACAAAGAGACTTGTATATCGCCCTACCTTTTAAACTCTCTGGTGTTGGAAACTCCACCTCAACTTGATCAAACAGCCACTGATTTTTCACTTTAAAGACGTTTGGATAGGAATCTGTCATGAATTCTTCTTCTATTGAAGTGATTACGCTAAAACCTGATTTAGCTGTAATGAATAAGCGAAGGATACTTAGGTACACTCAATCTCACAAGTCTTGATATCTCATCTACAGCTCTTTCTTTGTTTACTGTCAGATATTTGGTTCAGCATCTGTTATCAAGTTAGGTTATGATGAGTTCAGTTGTGTACAGATCTCCATAGGATGAACAATGAAAAAAATACTTTTGATGGTAGGACTGTCTACCCTACTACTCGGATGTTCAGACAACGAAGTAGGCGATGTTTCCCTAGGCGTTTTTACCTTAAAGGACATAAAAATCGCGTCTCTTCACGATGACAAAGTTCTGGGTGTCACCTGCCATATAGCGTCCATTGAAGCGAATTTGAGCCTTTCAGACCCAAGTGACAGCTCAATCTCTTGCCGACAAACCGGCGACATCACTCCAGACATGATCGCATCCATTGATAAGAGCAAGTCTGGCGAAGTAGTGTTCAAGCAGTCAAAAAGTATTTTCTTTAAGACCATGAAGGTTCGACGTATTTTTGACCCGGAAAATCAAACGCTACTTTATTTGTCATACACAACCAAAGAAACGGATGGCAGTTTTAAGCACAGTTTGTCGACCGTTCCGCTCTGGGGAACAAAGGCGTACAACGCATTTCCTGTTAACCAAACCAGCACTCAATAATGAGTTAGTTATACGGTAAATGGTTTATCTCTCTAACCATTTACCGTGTAATAAAATGAAAATAAAAAAATATATTTGTGATATTATGCACGAAATATTTCTTTCCCCTAAACAATCAAGATGAAGTTTCCCGGACAGCGTAAATCTAAGCACTACTTTCCGACACATGCTCGAGATCCATTACTCAACCACATACAGCAAGCGCCTAAGCTACATAGACCAACCATCATCGGTGTCGGTCAGACGATTGTTGATATTGAGGCCCGAGTCGATAACGACTTCCTAGCCAAATACGATTTAAGTAAAGGTCATTCCCTTGTCCTTGAAGAGTCTAAAGCGGATGCCTTGTATAGAGAGCTGGTTGAGTTAAATCTCATCACCCATCAACATCCGGGTGACACCATTGGTAATACGCTACACAACTATTCCGTACTGGCGGATAGCAAATCAGTACTTCTTGGTGTTATGTCTAAAAACATCGAAGTCGGTTCATTTGCCTATCGTTACTTATGTCGAACTTCTTCACGCATGAACCTGAATCATCTTCAAACCGTTGATGGTCCTATAGGTCGTTGCTATACGTTAATCACTGAAGACGGTGAACGTACGTTTGCGATTAATGAAGGACACATGAACAAATTACGTCCGGATAGTATTCCCGAACAAGTATTCGAAAAAGCTTCAGCCCTAGTTGTTTCCTCTTATCTTATGCGTGGAAAGCCGGAAGACCCGATGCCACAGGCTGTTCAGCGTGCTATTGAACTGGCTAAAGCAAATAACATTCCTGTTGTCTTAACTCTAGGCACTAAATATGTCATTGAGGGCAATGAGAAATGGTGGCAAGAATTTCTCAAAGAAAACGTCACTATCGTTGCAATGAATGAAGAAGAAGGTGAAGCATTAACTGGGCACAAAGATCCTCTTTTAGCTTCAGATATCGCACTGCAATGGGTTGATTTAGTGCTGTGTACCGCAGGCCCAATCGGCTTGTTTATGGCCGGTTATACCGACGAGTCCAGTAAGCGCGAAACCGAATTGCCTCTACTTCCGGGCAACATTCCTGAATTTAATAAGTACGAATTCAGCCGTGCTATGCGCAAAAACGATTGTGCGAACCCAGTTAAAATCTATTCGCATATCGGACCTTATCTTGGTGGCCCACTCGAAATCAAGAATACTAATGGTGCCGGTGACGGAGCACTATCTGCCCTATTGCATGATATGGCGGCCAATGCCTTCCATCTGATTAATGTGCCAAATTCTGTTAAGCATGATCAACCATACCTAACATATTCTTCTCTTTCTCAAGTGTGTAAATACGCAAACCGTGTCAGCTATGAAGTTCTGACGCAGCATTCTCCTCGCTTATCTCGTTCGCTACCTGAACGTGAAGACAGCTTAGAAGAAGCATATTGGGAACGTTAAGTTCATATCTACGAAAAAATGCGGCTTAGAGCCGCTTTTTTATAGGTCTATTGTTTTAAACATCAAAGAGATGCGTTATTGCAAGTGGACTTTTTTGTCATTAAAGCTTGCGCTACAGCACGATTAACAACAATTATTATTATCAATAATTGAATCAGTATTCATTTAGATTTAAATTGAAACATCGTTTAGTATTAATAATCTAAAACTCTGTTTTTTTACCAATGTGTTAGATTCACATTACTTTCATCCATATGTCGCATTATGGTTAGCGGTTGTTATAGTTGGTATGCGGTTATGTCGTTAAAACAAGATAATTTATCTGTTATAGAGAATGTTCTGGATGATACTTACTTGAAACGTTTAGTACACATTTTCGACGTGTTCAAACACGGCGTTTTCTATATGGATGAACAGGGTTTGATGACTTTTTATAACCCTGAGTTCTACCATCAATTTGGCTTTGAAACGAAGACAATTGAGCTGGCAGATTGGTTTAACATTGTCCATCCTTTAGATTCAGCCTTGCTTGATAGCCGTATAGGACAGCATATTGACGAAGGCGGCAATCTCGCTACTCAATACCGCTTAAGAAAAGCCAATGGCCAGTACGTTTGGGTTGAAGGTGTTGCGACGACAAAAAACATATGTGGAAAAACTTTTATGGTCGGATGCCATCGAGACATTTCCGATCAAAAACTGATGGAATCCTACCTCCATCAAGCTGCCTTTTTCGACAACGCTACTGGGCTTTCAAATAGAACCAAGCTGATACACGACATAGAAGCTCTCGCTAAAAAGCCGCAACTGAATGCCACCCTGCTCTACATCCAAATTGACGATATTAAGTCTTATCTTAATCAATACGGCACAGATGTTTTTCAACAGATTATTGAACATTTAACAGGCGCATTACGCGTACTTCCGAATGATAGTTGCGAACATTATCGTGTACGTTCCGATGATTTTGCCGTTCTACTATACGGAGACTACACAACAGGGGAACTGCAAAGGCTATGCCAGAACATCCTCAAGCACTATGCTGAATCTACACTTGAATATGGCAAGTTGTATGGAGACAAAATTAGTATTGGCGTATATCCATATGTAGACACGAGCTTAACGGCTCCTGAATGCTTAAGTATTGCTTCAAGAACCTGCCAGTTTGCAGGTGAAAATAACCGGTCCCGAATTGAAATCTATACCGGTAGAACCCAGCACAGTGTTGACCGTTTCTTCTTCATTGAGAAAGAACTTAAAGAAGCGATCCACTCTCGATCGCTTAGCGTAAAATTCCAACCCATAATAAATGCAGAAAATGGAAAAGTTGCCAGCTTTGAAGCGTTAGTCAGATGGCGTTCTAAAGGTTACGGTGAAATATATCCCGATGAATTTATTCCAATTGCCGAGAAAAAAGGCTTAATCAATGAATTAGGGTATTTGGTTTTTGGCAAAGCATGTGAGTTCATCAGTCGCTATAACCAATTAAATCAAGCTGATATACGCGTTAACGTCAACGTTTCAGTACTACAACTCTTAGATACTAATTTCCCCTCAAACCTATACACTCTCGCTGTAAATTCTAACGTCGAACCAAAATCCATCGTTCTCGAATTAACAGAGACCGTCATGCTCGACGGGAACAAAAATGCATTAAACCAGATTTATATTTTGAGCAGTATGGGATTTTCTCTTTCGCTCGATGACTTTGGTTCTGGTTTTAGCTCTATTCACAGTTTCCTGGGCTTGCCACTAAACCAAATCAAGATAGATAGAGTGATGACGACAAAATCGATGACCAACGACGCCTACGAGCAATACCTACAGTTTATTACTCAGTTATGTCGCTCGAAAGGAATTGATATTGTGTTTGAAGGGATTGAAGATCAAGCGATGTTCCAAAAGTATAAAGATATGGGAGCATCCTATTTTCAGGGCTATTGGTTTTCTAAACCTCTGTCCATTGCCAGCGCTAGCCGCTATACACTACTTAAAAGTGATGTTATTCCTCAAGCAGCGTCAAAAACAACTGCTTGAGGACATTCTTGTTATTGTTTCACAGCGTAGCTCTTTTGAGCCGTATAGTAATTGTTATCAAACGCCAAATTACCCCACATAGCATTCGCGTGAGCTTTAACAACCGTCTCGTCACTGAGAGATGCAGCCGTCAACGAATCTTCACTTGGATTATAAGTATACGTTGAGATACCCTTCTCTGGCTGAATCACTACAACCTCATTATCTGCAGTCATCCAAGCAAAGTTCTTATCTCGTTGCATCATCGCACGTTGCTTTTCTACGGGAACTTCATGTGTCAGATCGTGCCCTATCATCGGGTTCTGACTACTGATACCAGCTAACGATAGCAGTGTTGGTACCAAATCAATTTGACTCACCAAACGATCATCTACTCGAGGTTCAATACCACCACCAAAGATCACAGCGGGAATTTTAAAGTGTCCAATCGGTACTGGAAGTGTGCCTGTCGCGCGAGCATCATGATCTGCAATCACTGCAAAAACAGTATTGTTCCAATATTTGGATTTCTTCGCCTTTTCGACAAACTCACCTAAAGAATAGTCAGCGTACTTAACCGCATTTTCTACAGTTTGTTTAGGTTCATTGTAAGGTTCAATAACACCATCTGGATATTCAAATGGGCTGTGGTTTGAAGACGTAAACACTAAGCTGAAAAATGGCTGTTCAGTTTGTGCAAGCTGTGTAAATTGTGCATCGGCCTTAGTATAGAGATCTTGATCCGACGCTCCCCAAGAACCAACAAATTTTGGAGAAGAAAACGTTGGGAAGTCTTGCATATCAACAAAGCCATTTCCTAGGAAGAAGCTCTTCATGTTGTCGAAATGACTTTCTCCACCATAGATAAATTGAGTATGGTATTGGTTTGCTTTCAACAAATTAGCAATGGTAAAGAAGTTAGTCTGGCTCTTACCCAATTTAACTACAGCTCTAGCTGGTGTCGGGGAAAAACCTGTTGTTACCGCTTCAATACCGCGAACAGAGCGAGTACCTGTTGCGTACATTCTTGTAAATGCCCAGCCTTCTTGAATCAGCTTGTCTAGGTTTGGAGAAGCATCAATACCACCTAAACTTTTAACGTAACGTGCACCATGACTCTCCAACAATAGAATCACGACATTCTTTCTTGGCCCTGTATAAGACGCGAAATGATTAGCGAGAGTCGGCTTCTGGTTATCAGTAAACGATTGTGGATCAACATTCATAGAATCTTTGATCTGCTCGACAATCAGTTGCTTATCCATTTTTGGATAAAACTCAAACGCACTCGCTTCTGAGCTCATCTGCTTGGCTGCAAATATTACCGAGTAAGAAGAGTTTAACGTTAAGTCATTCACTAACGGGTCGGCAGCAAATGCGACCATCGCTGGGTTTAATGGACGATGACCAAGCGATGAACGAGCACCCATTAAGCATACAGCAACAAGCGCAACAGCAATAAAAGGACGCCAGTACCAACGAGGGTAACTCAATGCTTTCACAAGAGATGCAGACCATTTCCAACCTACAATAAGCGTTACCACACTCACGGTCAGACCTAAAAACAACTCAAGCTTGTAGCCTGACCAAAGCATGCCAAACACTTCTTTAGGATAAATTAGATATTCAACAAACAATCGATTTGGCCGTAAATCGTATTCAATGATAAATGGAGGGGTAGCCGCTTCCATGTAAACCACTAACCAAAGCCCAGCGGTAATCCAAACGCGCAGAACCCAGTTCCACATGCGTCCGATGAAGTGTTCACCTGAAATCAATGAAGCTAATAATGCAGGAAGAATAAACAGATAGGATACAGAGGCGATATCAACGCGCAACCCACTCAGCAAGATCTCTCCCCAACCATGTGCATCCGATACGCGATCGAAGTGCCATAAAGACAAACCTATACGTGAAAGAGTAAACAAAACAATCATCGCAATCGAAGCAGCGACTAAAGGATAAATAGGTCCCAATAACGACTTACATTTATTCAAGAAAATTCTCTTTATAGTTAATTATTTATACAGACAATGATATCAATAGATTAAGTAGCATTGTGCATGTAAACGTTATGTAAACAAGTTAAAGCTAATAAACTATAGAACTGGATCTCAATAATCAAAAAGTCATTCAATGATGCAGGAAACGATGTGAAAAATATGTCGTTGTTTAACATTAAAAAAGCCGTTTTGACGACGGCTTAAATAATTATTGTAAGGAAACTGAAGATACATTATTGAACTTTGCGCCTGATTGACGCCCAAAAGCCCATAATCAACAACGAGATGAAACTTAGCGAACCTCCCCCAGAGTCTCCTGAGCTTGAGGATTCTTTTCCGATATTGTCTACATAAGCCTTTCTTTTGGCATCGGTAGCCACATAGTTGGCCGTTTCAGTACCAGCAAGTACGCTGTCTATCCAAGATTCATAATCGTAAACTTCTGTAAATACAGACGTAGCGCTTTTACTGGGATCACCACAAAATGTTGCCGGACCATAGCTGGTTAATCCCACTTGAATGTAGTTACCACCAGTGTACCAATATAGAGGGCCTCCAGAATCACCTTGACAGGTACTCGCTTCCAGCCCATTGGATGGGCTTACCACTCCTTCCATACATAGTTTGGTGTCTGTCATATTGCTGTAGTTACAAGCGCTATTATCGACATACTTTAAAGAGGCCATCTGTAAATCATCTTTATCATCAACACCAGTTTTGGTATTGCCATGCCCGACCGCATAAAAAGTCTCTGAAGTACTACGGTAAGTAGTACCTGTCGAAGGTCTGTTAGCGTAATAACTAGTGTTGATTGTTGTTAATGCGGATTCCAATTGCAGAATCGCCAAATCATTATTCAGCGTAGAACTGTTGAAATCATCCCGATAATAGATTTTGGCTACACGCTTCTTTTCTGTGATGTTGTAAGGGAAATAACTCTCATACTGTAAGCTAGGAACTACTGTTGTAAACAGCGAATACAGGTTGTTATCTGGATCCGCGCTATAAACGCAGTGAGCGGCAGTGAGTATATGTGTGGAATCCAAGATTGTTCCACCACAATAACTCCCTTCATAGTAGGTGTTGTTGTATTCAATCAAATCGACAAACAAGGCAACGTAAGAAGAAAAGGTTGTGATATCGGCGCTAGAGCCGTTCACTATATACGCTGTATAATCTTCAGCTGCTGATGCATGACTACACACACCTAATAGGGTTGATAGTATTGCAACCTGTTTCTTCATAGCGGTAATCCGTTGCTTACATCTGTTACTAATAATTTTAGACGGCTAATGTAAATAAAAAAGAGCCGTAAGACTAGACTTACGACTCTTAGGACTAACCTATTTATTTAGATTCGATTAACCGCGGTAGTATCTTTGCGGTACAAACGGCATTTTTTCGACCAACATCGGTAGCATCTTACCGCGAACTTCTGCGAATACTTCTGTACCGACTGCTGAAAAATCGGTGCGAACATAAGCCATAGAAACCGGCTTTTCTGCTGTTGGCCCCGCAGTACCACTTGTGACGATACCAATCTGTTGACCATCAGCATCAAACAACTCAGTGCCTTCGCGTACTGGCGCTTTCGTTTGACCAACCAAACCAACACGTTTACGAGCGACATCTTTAGTCGCGATCTGGTTGAGAATAATCTCAGCGCCAGGGAATCCCCCCTCACGAGCACCGCCAGTACGGCGCACAGGTTGAATCGCCCATAGCAAACTTGCTTCGACTGGAGTCGTTGTTGTGTCTAAATCGTGACCATATAGACATAAACCACACTCTAGACGTAAAGAGTCACGAGCTCCTAGACCTATCCATTCCACTTCTTCAAATGAAGTCAGCTTAGTTGCCAGTTTTTGAGCTTGGTCTGCTGGAACGGAAATCTCATAGCCGTCTTCGCCAGTGTAACCACTGCGGCTAACGACACACTCAATACCATCGATACTAACTTGCTGAATATCCATAAAAAGCATATCAGCAACAGCAGGTTGTAGACGAGCCAGAACTTCGGCGGCTTTTGGGCCTTGTAGTGCTAATAGCGCTCTGTCTTCGATCACTTCAAGTTCAACCCCTGAAGGTAAATGAGCTTGCAGATGATCGATATCCTGTTCTTTACAAGCTGCATTAACAACTACAAACAAATGGTCACCTAAATTAGCCACCATAAGGTCGTCTAAAATGCCACCTTCTTCATTAGTGAAAAATGCGTAACGCTGCTTACCTTGAGGCAAGTCTACGATATCCACAGGAACGAGAGTTTCTAGTGCTTGAGCAGCACCTTCACCATGCAGACGAAGCTGACCCATATGCGAAACATCAAACAGTCCCGCAGCCTCACGAGTATGCAAGTGCTCTTTTTTTACGCCTAGTGAATACTGAACAGGCATATCATAGCCTGCGAAAGGAACCATCTTTGCACCAACTTCAATGTGCAAAGCATGTAAAGGAGTAACTAGAAGTTCCTGAGTCGCATGTTCTTGAGTCATTTTATTCTCCATTTTGCCAAGCTCTTATACGTAGAGTCAGCCATCTCAAAAAGCAAAAGTTCCATAAAGCGGAAACCATGTTTCCAATAGTAAACAAGAATGCGCCTGTTTTCTCTGATTAACAAGTTTCAAACAGTGACCAAGGTCTAAGTTAACAACTCAATCACATTCTCTTTAGGTAACAAAAACGCCGCATTGAATCTTTAAACATCAATGCGGCGTATTTTTCTTCAAATCAAAACAAAATGCAAACGTTTGCCTTCACTATAGGAAACTTTGCGTTCTTAAGTCTATTTTGCCGTTACCCAGAGAATATGAGCATCATCTTCACTTAATGAAACCAACATATGTCCCATCGTGGCGTCATAGTAAACGCTATCTCCCTCTTCTAGGCGAACAGGCTCATAGAACTCGCTATAGAACATAACCACACCTTCTAGAATAAGAAGAAACTCCTCTCCATCATGGCGAACCCAGTCACTGTACTCTTCAAAAGTACGAGCTCGAACTCGGCTTTTAAACGGCATCATTTTCTTATTTGATAGCTGAGTGGCTAACAATTCATGCTCATAGGTTTGTGTTGGATGCGGTTTCCCAGCACTATTTTTCGTAATATCCCTACGCCCAGTTGCCAGTATTTTCTTAGGTGGCTCAAAGAGTTGAGGCATATCAATCTGAAGGCCATACGCCAATTTTTGCATCGCCTGAAAGGTTGGCGAAATCTGTTCGTTCTCTATTTTACTTAAAGTCGAACGAGCCAACCCCGTTCGGTTACTCGCTTCTTCTAAAGTGATCCCTAACTTTGTTCGAATATCTTTTATTCTCTGCCCAAGTTGTAAAGGTTCAATATTTTGTTCACTTGCTTCTTTGGCAAGTATCATTGATGGGTACTCATCATAAATGTCTTCTGACATACTTTCCCTCTAATGAATAGTATTCCTGTATTTGAAAATCATTGTGGCACAAAGCTATTGATCCATTAAAGAGCACATCGGGAAATAAAGCGTGCTTTGGCTAACAAAAACGCCACCAAGGTTTCCTATAGGAAATTTTTCATTGATTGTTGTCACACCAAAGAGTATGTTACTGGCTTGTTAGCTACACCAATAATGGTGGTATCGCTGAGCCGGCTAGATTTAACATTTTCGCTCAACAAATAATTACAAATAATGAGCAAAGCCACTCAAAACCTTTGAAGCGAAACACTAACAAATAAATCATCTCTTTTTGCGCCAGAGATGCCTATCATTACTTTTGATGTGGAATTCATACATCATCAAGTATAAATAGGTTTAAGCTGTTTAGAATTTGAAATCGTTGTTGATAAGGTCTATCTAAAAAGTCTGTCGACAACAAATCGTTTGATAATGCTTGAAGATTGAATGGAACGTTAATACTCAAAACCCCATTCAATTGGTAGTACAGTTTGGATACTTTTTTGGAGAATTAGCAATGGACAATACACTGAAGTTTACAGAAAGCCATGAATGGGTTCGTGACAACGGTGATGGCACTGTAACTATCGGTATTTCTGAGCACGCTCAAGAAATGCTGGGCGATGTGGTTTTCGTTGAACTACCAGAAACAGATACAGAAATTGATGCTGGAGACAGCTTTTCACTTGTTGAATCTGTAAAAGCGGCTTCTGATATCTATGCACCAGTATCTGGTGTGGTCGTTGAAGTTAATGAAGAGCTACAAGATAGCCCTGAGCTTATCAACGAAGAGCCTTATGAAGGCGGCTGGATTGTGAAAGTAAAAATGTCCGATCCTGCAGAGCTAGACGATCTTAAAGATGCCGAAGAGTATCTGAGCTCAATCGAAGAAGACTAATTTATACAACAGGAAAGCTGTCCACTCGGGGCAGCTTTTTTTCAAAGCCACGCAAGCGAGTTGTCTCGTGGTTTAGAAGGTAAAGGGAAAATGACTGAATTACTTCATAGCCTAAGTACGCAAAATGAATTTGTTGCTCGACACAATGGTCCGAATCACAACGATCAAGCAAAAATGCTTGCCACCATTAAAGCTGAGAGCTTAAACGCACTTATCGCAGATACCGTTCCGGAAAACATTCGCCTAGAATCTCCGCTTAATCTTGCTCCAGCAAAAAGTGAAGCTGACATGCTCGCAGCGATGCGTGTTTTCGCCGAGCAAAACCAAGTCAAAAGAACATTCATTGGTCAGGGTTACTACAACACTTTCACGCCAAACGTAATACTGCGTAATGTGCTTGAAAACCCGGGCTGGTACACCGCTTACACACCATACCAACCAGAAATCTCTCAAGGTCGTTTAGAGTCTCTGTTGAACTACCAACAAATGGTAATGGATCTTACGGGTATGGACATCGCTAACGCATCACTACTTGATGAAGCGACAGCGGCTGCCGAAGCTATGACTCTGTGCCAACGTGCAGGTAAGAGTAAGAGCAACCGTTTCTTCGTAGCAGACGATGTTCATCCACAAACTATCGAAGTGGTGAAGACTCGTGCAGAGTTCTTTGGTTTTGAAGTTATTATCGGCGCAATCGATTGCCTCTCTGAGCAAGATGTTTTCGGTGCACTTGTTCAATACCCTAACACTACTGGTGAAGTTCGCGATTTAACCGATATCATCGAAAAAGCACACGTAAACAAAACGTTAGTAACAGTAGCGACAGATCTTTTGGCGAGCACCCTACTAAAACCAGCAGGTGAAATGGGCGCAGACGTAGTGATCGGTTCTGCTCAACGTTTTGGCGTACCTATGGGTTACGGTGGTCCACACGCCGCGTTTATGGCAACTCGCGAAGCTTATAAACGAACTATGCCGGGCCGTGTTATCGGTGTATCGATTGATAGTAAAGGCAACCAAGCGCTTCGAATGGCAATGCAGACTCGCGAACAGCATATTCGACGCGAAAAAGCGACATCGAATATCTGTACCGCTCAGGCTCTACTTGCAAACATGGCCTCTTTCTACGCGGTTTACCATGGTGCAGAAGGTTTGTTGAAGATTGCTCGTCGTACTCATCATTTAACAGCAATACTAGCGGCCGGTTTAACTAAATCAGGCTACGAGCTTGCACACAACAGCTTCTTCGACACTATTACAATCAATACTGGCAACAATACTGATGCTGTTTACCTAAAAGCACAGCAAGCAGATATCAACTTACGCAAGCTTCCAAATCAGCTTGGTATCAGTTTTGATGAAACAACAACGCTAGCGGATATCGAAGCTCTATTTGCGATCTTCGACGTAAAAGAAGATATCGCTACACTTTCAAACGCTATAGCAAGCAACGAATTCGCTGCAATTCCTGAGAATTGCCGTCGCGAATCTAACTATCTGACTCACCCAGTGTTTAACACACACCGTAGTGAAACTCAGATGATGCGTTACCTGAAGAAGCTTGAAAACAAAGACTTCTCACTAACTCACGGCATGATTCCACTAGGCAGCTGTACCATGAAACTGAATGCGGCTGCAGAGATGATTCCAGTTACATGGCCTGAGTTCGGAGCACTACACCCGTTTGCGCCAAAAACACAGGCTGCTGGTTACACCGCTCTTGCAAATGATCTGAAAGAGAAGTTATGTGAGATTACAGGTTACGATGCGTTTTCTCTTCAACCTAACTCAGGTGCTTCAGGTGAATATGCTGGCCTACTTGCGATTCAACGTTACCACCAAAGCCGTGGTGATGGTCATCGTAACGTATGTTTAATCCCAAGCTCAGCACACGGTACTAACCCAGCAACAGCTTCAATGGTTTCATTGAAAGTGGTTGTAGTTAAATGTGATGAGAACGGAAATATCGATTTGGGCGACCTTGCGGATAAGATTGAAAAAAACAAAGACAATCTATCAAGCATCATGATTACCTATCCTTCTACGCACGGTGTTTATGAAGAGCAAGTACGTGAAGTTTGTGACATGGTACATGCTGCAGGCGGTCAGGTTTATCTCGACGGCGCTAACATGAACGCTCAGGTTGGTTTAACTTCACCGGGCTTCATTGGCTCAGACGTTTCTCACCTGAACCTGCACAAGACGTTCTGTATTCCACACGGCGGCGGCGGCCCAGGTATGGGACCTATTGGCGTTAAGTCTCACTTAGCTCCATTCCTTCCTGGTCACATCGAAGATGGTGTTGAAGGGACGGATTATGCGGTTGCAGCAGCCGATATCGGCAGTGCTTCTATTCTTCCTATTTCATGGGCATACATTGCAATGATGGGAACAGAAGGCTTAACCGACGCTACAAAAGTAGCGATTCTAAATGCTAACTACGTTATGGAACGTCTACGCCCACACTACCCTGTGTTATACCGTGGTAAAAATGGTCGCGTAGCGCACGAATGTATTATAGACATTCGCCCATTAAAAGAAGAGACAGGCATCAGCGAAGAAGACATTGCTAAACGTTTAATGGATTACGGATTCCATGCACCAACTATGTCCTTCCCTGTCGCTGGCACGCTAATGGTAGAACCAACTGAATCGGAAGATTTAGCGGAACTAGACCGTTTCTGTGACGCAATGATCGCAATTCGTGAAGAGATCAATCAAGTGCATAGCGGTGTTTGGCCACTGGAAAACAACCCATTGGTTAACGCTCCTCATACTCAAGTTGACCTATCAAGCACAGAGTGGGAACACCCATATTCACGTGAAATCGCTTGTTTCCCAAGTAAGCAAACAAAAGACTCGAAATACTGGCCAACAGTAAACCGAGTAGACAACGTATATGGCGACCGTAACCTTATTTGTTCATGCCCGAGCATTGATAGCTATGAGTAATTGATGACCATTAATAAAAGTTTATGATCGTAATTAAGATTGTGACTAACTGAGTTATCAATAGTAAAGGCGAACCGAGTGGTTCGCCTTTTGTTATGTTGTGAAACGATTTTGGACAAAAGCTTCTTAGATCAAATCACTTAGTGGCTTCATTTCCGATAAGAAAAAGTATCTTGAAACCTTAAACGTTATGCGTTTTTTAACCGCACCATAATCATAGTACCTGGCTCTGCATTATGAAGCTCCTTGAAACCAAACTGAGCGTATAATGAAACATTCTTTTCTTCCGTTTGTAGATACAACTCAGAAATACCCAAACTGTCAGCATGAGACAACGCTTTTACTATTAATGCCTTTGCTACTCCCTGCTTACGAAAATCTGATTTGACATATACACCGCCCAGCCAATGCTCATATTCCGGATATTTTTTGTGCTCTCTAAATTTCAGCTCCACTACACCGGATAAAACTTTATTTTGTAATCCGATATAAGAAAGTGGCAGTTTTTCTCTATTCTCTGACTTGGCTTTTACGTCAGCTAATACTTTTTCGAGAGTTCCGCTAGGAGATTTAGAAGCCCATTCAGTAAAGTACCATTGAGCAATTTCTGGTACACAGTGCGGATGTTCCGCTAATAAAGAAATTTCCATTTTTCTCCCTAAACGCATAACGCTTTCTATACGGCTTTTAGTCGCATTTAATACTCTTGCCATGCAGTTTTCCAATCACAGTTCAATTAAAAATCAATAGCTTAATGAGATGTTATGGGTATTAGATTGCAGAAAACTCCAACTAAATCTGTCTCAGTTTAGGGGAAGTGGACAAAACGTACAATCACAGATTGTGAATAGACTTTCGTGCTGAGAAGGAATGGGGTAAAGACGAGCCAGAACAAATTGTTCTGACTCAGCAATAGCAAAAATTTTGAAATCTTGAACGATTATAACTTGGCTGCTTGCTCTAGTTCCGACTTAGTAAATAAAGGGCAAAATTTTAAACCTAAAGCTTCCAAATTGGTCCTACTAGGGCCCTCTCTATCAATTACACACAACACAGTATTCACTATTGCTCCACGCTCTCGAAGCTCTTTAACTGCATCAATAATTGCACCACCAGAAGTTACAACATCTTCGATAATTACAAGTTCTTTACCTTTGATCTCACCACCTTCTGCCAACTTACAAGTGCCATATGCTTTGGCTTCTTTCCGGACAAATAACACCTGAGTATCTGTTGCCAATGAAATAGCTGTAGCGATTGGAATTCCTCCCATTTCCAAACCTGCTAGCTGATCAAAACTATCCGGAAGTAACTCCGCCAAATACTGCGCAATCGAGCGTAATAATCTAGGGTTTGCTTCAAATAGGTATTTATCAAAATATTCTGTCGCTTTGACACCAGATCGAAGTAAAAACTCACCTCTAATGTTCGAGATATTGTAAATTTCTTTAGCTAGCTGTCCCTTATTCATTTTTTCTCCATGTTTTTATTCCGTTATAACTACACTCATACGGTAAAAAGTTACCTGTTGCGCTGTTATTATTTCGTCTTTTAATTACTACTTCAAATGAAAATCAATAGGTTAGTAATATTGAGGGAGGGGTTTTGGTAAGCTATCCATAGTTTTTAGTCATGCTGATAGCATGACTTTTTGTAGGGCAAATCTATAATAACAAGGCGTTCATTAACGATATCGCTAACTTGAAAAGGGGCAAATCCGTATCATCCAAAGAAAGACTTCCTAACTGACGCGTTGATATGAACATTATTGTCTTAAGATACGAGCGATGCTCCTTATATCTTCAACAAATAATAGAGGTTCTTCCATTGCAGTGAAATGACCGCCTTTAGCTATATCACTCCATTGAACCACATTGTATTTTTGTTCAGTCCATACCTTAGGGGGCAATAAAATATCGGCACCAAACCTGGCTATTGCACAAGGGACATTAAAACCATCTAGCGATGGTAAACCGTGCATATTTTCATAGTACATATTTATTGATGATCCTATTGTTCCTGTAAACCAATAAATCATGATATTTGTAAGCAACTCATCTTTGCTGTAACGCTTATCTAGCTCACCACCACAATCGCTCCAGCTTCTGAATTTTTCTATTATCCATGATGCTAGTCCTACTGGTGAATCGTTTAAACCAAAAGCCAAAGTTGAAGGTTTAGTTGCTTGAAGTGACATATAGCCACCTTCCTGATTCAACCAATTCATAGCTGATTTTTTATAGTTTAATTCTTCATCAGAACAATGAGAGTCTTGGGTAGATAACAGGTCCCTAATAATACCAACATCTGTAAGATGCAAACCAATAAGACTATTTGGGTATTTTGCAGCAAGGTAACGAGAGACTCCTGAGCCAATATCACCACCTCCTGCCATGTATGTTTTATATCCTAAATTTTGCGTCATCAACTCGTGCCACAATTCCGCGACTTGGGAATTATTCAACCCAGTAAGACTTGAAGGTTCGGAAAATCCAAAGCCAGGAATGGATGGGATGATGACGTCAAAAGAGTCATCAGTACTACCGCCGAATTGTTCAGGATCTGTCAGCATTGGTATGATTTTATGGTAGCGATAAAACGAATCAGGCCATCCATGCGTTAAAATTAGTGGCGTCGGTGATTTCCCTTTACCTTTCTGATAAATAAAGTGTAATTTTTCTCCTTTGACCTCACTCTGATAATGAGAAAACTGGTTTAGATCTGCTTCTTGTTTCCGCCAGTCAAAATCATCGAGCCAATATCGAACCAAAGATTGTAAGTAATCCGAATGAGTTCCACGTTCCCAATTATTATTCTTAGGCAAAACTGGCCAACGTGTCGCTTCTAAACGCTTGTATAAATCGTCTAACTGCGTTTGAGGGATAGCAATGTTAAATGGCTTTATGTCCATACCAACAACCTTCTTCTTATAATCTGCAATTCAGTTTTTACATGTACAATATAGAAATTGAAGCAACAGACCAAAAGGACACATATACGACAATTTAGGACAAATATCGTGAAGAGAATCGATTACGGTATTCTTCCGGAGTAACCTCTAGATGCCTTTCAAAGACACGGCGCAAATTTGTAGTAGACCCAAATCCAGCTTCATGAGCCACTTGTTTAAGTGTTAAAGAGGATTGCTCCAAACGCCGCCTCGCATCCTCCAACCTTGCTTCTTCCACATATTTTGCTGGTGACAAACCTGACTCCTTTGTAAATACTCGAGTAAAATTACGCGGACTCATGGAAAATCTGTCAGACAAAGCGCTAATAGAAAGATCCCCAGCCAAATTGTTAAGTATCCAATGATGAATGTTATTAATTCGACTTGATTTCGGAGCTTGGCTAATAAGCGAGCGACTAAACTGTGATTGATTTCCCGGACGTCGTAAAAACATCACCAAATCTTGAGCAATATCTCGAGCTATTTCAAACCCAAGATCTTCTTCAACTAGAGCAAGTGTTAAATCAAACCCCGCACTAACCCCAGCAGATGTCCATATATTTTGGTCTTGTACAAAGATAGGAGCGTTCTCAACTTTTACACTAGGGAAACGAGACTGTAATTCATGTACTAACCGCCAGTGAGTTGTTGCAATTAGTCCGTCAAGAATGCCCGCTTCAGCAAGTATAAGAGCACCACCACATATGGATACAATTCTATTGTTATAAGGTTTAGACAGACTTATCCATTCAGCTACTTCTGTATTTTCTTCCGTCGAAAGCCCCCTGCCAGTCACAATAACAGAATGCCTCTTATATTCAGGTTTCAGGTCGCAAAGACGCTTATCAGCTAGTAGCTTAAGATTTGACTGTCCGTGGATTACATGGTGCTTTTGTGTAGTTGCTACTGTAATAGAGTAATGAGGCTCTAAATTTTCAGAAACAACAAAGTGATTAGCTCGCTGTAAAATATCCACCACTCCCGCTGCTTCAAACAACATCCCACCTTCAGGTACGATAATAAGAACATCTTTCATCATAAGTCCTCAGTCACAGTTGGCTTTAATTGTAATATAAAACATATTAAGCCACAGAATTAAAGGATTAGTAAAAGTAGGCCAATTAATGCCAAAAGAAGATTGTCCCAAATTTTAGGTTAGCAACGAATGGGGCTGAAACGTGTCAGTAGCTTCCTTATTTAGTAACTTTTTTAATTATCTTAGGAATGACAAACCTTTAATTTACAACCCCAAGATGTCCTTTCAATAAAAGATATCTTGTTTTTACTTTGATAGAAAATGAGACCTGAAGGTCTCTTTTAGCATGTAATGCGATAGTATCGATTGACAATCGTGAAGGACGTTGGACTTTAAAGAAACTCAGTTATTTGAAAGCAGCCTCAATCTGAGGCTGCTTTCAAGAATATTGGGGGTAATTCAGGGTGCATAAGCCATATATATGATAGTGGACGATTAGACTATGTAGCTAGCATTTCTAAACAACCGAACGGTAGTAGATAGATATTCGTTGGGGAATCTCTATCTACTCGCTGGTGTTGTTTGGCTACAGGCGATTCTGCTCAATAACACTTTTATACCATGAGAAACTTTTTTTAATTTTTCTACTCAAAGTTCCATTACCATCATTATCTTGGTCTACATAAATTAACCCGTATCTCTTCTCCATTTCTGAAGATGAGTAACTTATTAAATCAATTACACCCCATAGTGTATATCCAATTAATTCAACACCATCTAAAATAGCTTCATGCATTTGCTCAATATGAGCTTCTAGATATTTGATTCGATAATCATCGATAATCGAACCATCTTCTTCAACCTTATCATATGCACCTAGTCCATTTTCAACAATAAACAGTGGTTTCTGATATCTCGAATACAAATTGTTAAGTGCGATTCGCAAACCAATTGGGTCAATTTGCCATCCCCATTCAGATACTGGCAAATATGGGTTCTTTATTCCCCCCATAGTATTACCACTGACAGTTTCCAAACCTTCACTATCGGCACTAGTTACAAAAGAGTTATAGTAACTAAAAGAAATAAAATCCACAGTATTATTACGTAATAACTCTTCATCTCCTTCTACCATCTTTATTGAAATACCTTTTTCTCTAAAGTATCGATGGATATATTTTGGATAGGAGCCTCTTACCTGTACATCAGTGAAAAAATAATTAAATTGATTATTCCAATGGGCCGCTAATACATCTTCTGGATTACAAGTATGTGGATAAGTTAATAAGCTTGTCAGCATACATCCTATCTGAGCGTCTGGTATTATATTTTTACAGTGTTTAACAGCTAAGGCACTAGCTAAAAATTGATGGTGCAATCCGTCATAAACAGCCTGTTCTACATTTTCAAAGCGATGAGGTACAATTCCTCCACTACTGAATGGATGACGAACAATACTATCGATCTCATTAAATGTAATCCAATGCTTAACCTTATCTTTGTATCGATTAAATAGTGTTAGACATAAGTTTTCGAAAAAATCTATTACTTTTCTTGAAGTCCAACCACCATATTCGTTTACCAGATACATCGGCATTTCATAATGTGAAAGAGTTACTACAGGCTGAATACCATGCTTTATTAGTTCGTCAATTATATGATCGTAATATCGTAAACCAGCCTCATTAGGATGTGTTTCGTCACCATTTGGAAAGATACGAGTCCATGCTATTGAAAATCTAAGTGCTTTTAAACCAAGTTGACTAAATAAAAGTATGTCTTCCTCATATCTATGATAAAAGTCGATACCTCTACGTTTAGGATATTCCGCTGTAGATGTGGACTTCATCGCCGTTTCAATTTGCGACTCGTCAACAGTATTATGTTTTTTATAGTCTCCCTTAGAGAGGTTATTTTTATACATGGCAACATCTGCAGTCGATATACCTTTACCATCAACGTTCCAAGCGCCTTCTACCTGATTTGCTGCAATAGCACCACCCCATAGAAATCCCTCTGGAAAATCTCTCATAACTTCAGACATTTTAACTCCTTACTTGTCTCTTACAATGACTCTATTTATATGAATAATCAAATACAATAATTCTTCATTAGGAATAGAGCGCTCAAACCTGGTCTTAATATAATCACTAATACTTAACGAACATTGGTATTCATCATTATATTTTTGTATTGCACTCATTAAAAACTCATCATCATCACTATTTAACATCTTATCATTAATCAGTCTCTGAGCGAGAAATTGCAGATGGTTAACAAATCTAGAATAATTTACTGAATCCGTATCAAACTCTACATCAAATGTTATTTTTACAATGTTTAATATATTTTTAACAATACTCGTCAATAACATTACCTGATTTGAGTTTTGGTCTATCTGCTGTGCATTAATTAAATGAAATGCAATGTTTGATGCTTCGTCCTCTGGAAAGTCGACTTTTAAATGCTTTTTAACCAAAGTTAGGGCATATCTACCCAAATCATATTCTATCGGATATAATTTCTTTATTTCCCAGTGCATTCGATTAGATATCGGCATGTTGTTATTTACTCGTTTTACTGCGAAGTATAAGTGATCAATCAACGAAACATAAATATGTTCATATAAAGAAACATTTAGTATCGATTTAGAATGCTCAACAATTTCATCGACTAAGGATAAGTACTCGCCAGGAATGTCTCTCAATAGATTGACAACATCTGAAGATACCTGTTCACTTTCCAAAATATATGTTTTTTCTATGTCATCTTTATTTATAACATCACCAGGTTTACTTTTAAATCCAATGCCTTTCCCAAAGACAATAACTTCTCTTCTGTCATTTCTTTTAGCAAGAACAATACTTGTATTTAAAACCTTTATAACTTTCATAAAAAATTCACCATGTAAATTATAAGAGTGCAAGTAATGGCTTACTTGGGTTGACATTGTTACTTTCTGAATTTTTAATTATTTCAAAGTATTCAGAATAATTTATTACAGTAACAATACTTAAGGTGTCCATATCACATTCTTTACATTTTTCAATATCAAACTCAACAATTATATCTCCTACTTCTACGTAATCACCTATGTTTACACGAGAAAAGAATAACCCTTTTTCAAACTCTGATGAGTTAACTCCTAATGATATAAGCAATTCGACTCCTTCCGTAGAAGTTATATATATAGATTGGTCATTCTCTGATTTGGAAGTTATTATTCCATCAAATGGTGCTCGAATTTTATTTTGAGATGGATATATAGCTACTCCCTTATCAATACATTTTTCCTTTAAACTGTCATCTTTAATTTCATCTAAAGAACACAATTCACCGCTCATAGGAGAAAATACAACGATTCTATCCACTAGTTTATTCTTTTCTACCGGTTTTATTTTATGCTCGGAATCCGTGGTCAATTTATTCTCTTGACTAGAACTAATTGAATAATCCAAAAATTTTGTTTTTATATTCCATATATATATGGACATAGACGTTATGCAAGCAGAAATTGCAATGACAACCAATGCATATTGAAAGTTAAAACTATTGTCAATAAACATCGGTAGGGTAAGAAGTCCTGGAGCTAAGTTGGCATATGCTTTCAATTGAAATATTCCGGCAAATAACCCAGCGACTGATGCTCCTATAATGCAACAAAAAAAAGTTTGTTTGATTTTTAAATGTACGCCATATAAAGCAGCCTCTGTGATGCCAAATAGAGCTGCAATACCAGCGGGCAACGCTAGCTTTTTAATCGACTTTTTAGGAGTTAAAATCCAAACCGTCAATGCACCAGCACCTTGAGCAATATTGGAAGCTAGCATAGACGACAGCACCAAAGTCTCAAATCCTGTTTTTGTCATAGCTGTTATGACAATCGGATAAAAGATTTTGTGCGCCCCGAACATGACAAAAAACGGTAAACAAGCCGCAAGAAGTACATTCGAAAACCATCCCAATTCGCTTTGAACATAAATGGTTAAATGTGACAACATGTCTCCCATCCAATTCCCTATTGGCCCTAAAATAATCAATGATATTGGAATAGTTATAACTAAAATCAATGATGGCTTTAGGAAGATTGAAAAAACATTAGGTATCAATCTATCTAAGAATCGTTCTGTATATGACATCACCCACACGGTTAATATTATTGGTATAATCGATGATGTATATTTTATGGGAGGTATAGCTATACCATAAATATTTATCCCATTAGAACTTAAAATCATTTTTATAAGTTCTGGGTGAACTAAAACACCAGCGATAGAAATCGCTAAGAAAGAATTGGTATTGAATTTGTATGAGCATGATAGTGCAAGTAGTATTGGTATAAAATAATATATTGACTCAGATATCAACAACAAAAGCTTATACGAATCATCAGAATTGTTCAATATATTGAACTTCACAAAAAGTAACAAAGCTGCTTTTATTATCCCTGCACCAATTATTGCAGGGACTATTGGCTGAAATATCCCGACCAGTGTTGAGAAAAAAACATTTACAATGCCTGTTGAAAATATATTTTTATCAATTTTCATTTTGGTTTTATCGGGCCTTAGAGAGCTGTACTTTCTCAGTAACTCGCCATATAAAATGCTCACGTTTTCTCCCATTATTAGTTGTACTTGTCCTGCTCTGTAAAAAGCATCAATAACAATGGGAATATCATTTAGTTTTTCTACATTAACTAGTTCTAGGTCTTGTATTTCGAACCTTAGTCTTGTAGAGCAGTGATTCACCCCAGAAATGTTATTTACTCCTCCGATGCAAGACATAATTTCAGGGATGTAATCACTTGGCTTCATATTAATTATTCCAGAATAAAATTTATAAACTATCAGTACTTTCTTTAGGGCTGTCTACACCAATAAAGTATACTGCAATTGGTGTAACAACGACTGAGATAGCTAACGTCACTAAAGCATGGTAAAAGTTGTTACCTTCTCCAATCCACATAGGTAAAGACGCTAATCCAGGTCCAACTGGTGCATAAGCTTTTAATGTAACAATGCCAGCATATACCCCAGCACAACCAGCTCCAATCATACAACCAAATAGTGAACGTTTAAGTTTCAAATGGACACCATACAATGCTGGCTCTGTGATACCGAATAATGCAGAAATACCAGATGGAAGAGCATTCTGTTTTAGTTGAGCATCTTTGGTTAAGAACCATACAGCTAGTGCTCCGGCACCTTGCGCCATATTTGAGGATAGCATTGCACTATGAATAAGGCTTTCATAACCAGGTGATGCCATCGCAGCAAAAATGATTGGGTAGAACACTTTATGCATACCAAACATAACGATCAGTGGCATAAAAATGGATAATAGTGCTACTGCTAACCAACCTACTTTACCTTGTACCCAGAACACTCCGCTAGATAAACCTTGTCCCATATAGTTGCCAATTGGCCCTAATATAATTAAAGCAACTGGAGCGACAATTACTAGAACTAGCAATGGTTTCATGAATATTTTTACAGCACCCGGAGACGCTTTATCAGCAAGCGGTTCAATGTACGACATCAACCATATTGAGAATATTATTGGGAGTACGGAAGATGCGTACGAGACAGAAGGAATGTTGAAGCCAAGAAAATCTATCGGCGTTCCGGTACCCATCAATGCAATTAATTTAGGGTGAATTAATACACCCGCTAATGCTACAGAAACGAACGGGTTTGTTTTAAATTTTTGAGAACAAGAATAAGCAAGAAGTAAAGGAAGAAAATAGAATGCAGCATCAGCAATAAAGCTCATTACTAAGTAAAATTGACTTGTCTTGCTTGTTAAACCTAGAGATACAGAGAGTAGCAGTAATGCTTTTAACATACCTGAAGCAGCAATTGCTGGAATAATTGGCTGAAAGATACCTGTAACCATTGCCGCGAATCTATCAAATAAACCTTTGAATGAAAGATCTATTTTTCTCGGTTCACTTTCTGAACTTTCAATCTCACCACCAATAAAAGATAAGAGTTTCTTAAAAACAATACCAACATCGTTTCCGATAATAATCTGACACTGACCGGCACTATATACTGCACCCATAACGCCCGGAATAGCCTTTATTTTTTCCAAGTCTGCATCAGCAGAGTTTTTAAGCTCCAAACGGAGTCTAGTTGAACAATGTAAAGCATTCGATATGTTTTCTTTACCGCCCACATACTCCAAGATGGACTTAGTTACATTCGCGTAGTTCATCATCTTTCCTTTATTTTAAGCAAAAAAAAACCTGGATTGAGCAGTCTAAAATTAAACTGCTCAATCCAGGTCTTGCCTGCGTATCAGTAACACGCCTGGTATACGAGTAAATATGTTTTCAGCAATTATGATAGTACAAAAAATATTTTCTTGCCCAATCTTAAAATATAAATCGTGAAGTGAATCACTTAATTTTTCTAGTTTTGTAAATATAAATCGCCAAATCAGTAACTTATGACTTTAGGCTGATTTCTGGCTTTGTTAAGTTAAACTTGCCTCACAATTAGATCATTGATCCCTTAACTCTATTAGTTGCACTATACCAAAAGATAAACAAATCACTGAACTCCAAACCAAAAATTCTGGTGAACGTTCCATAGATGAGCTTATAAAATAAGACCCACTATCCTACGGAGAAAATAGATTAACGTTATTAGTATGAGAGCTAATTGAATTAATGGGAGTTTGAAAATAATCCCAACAGCAGAAAACGCATACATTGACCAAATTGAAAGAACCAATGCAATCCCAGCTGTTGTCAGAGTTGGTTATATACTCACCTGTTCAGAAAGTATTGCCATTTACTCTCCTGCACCAAAAAAACGATACCGTTACGCGCCATAGTAAATACAGCCTAAATGGAGAATGGCAATTAACGCACTTAAAATACCAGCAATAATCAGAAAAATATTCATACCTTGTTAAGCTTCCGTTTAACCTAACAGTATCTTTTATCCAGATACATTCCATATAAATGCAAAGAAAATTTCCGAGTGCAATCACTTGTCAAATTGTTTTATTTGATTAAAAACAAAACAATAAATTCAAAATAAAGACAGTATCGATATAACATCCAACACAAAGCTGACTAAATATTTAGTTGTTAGAAAAATAGATCAAATGATGACAAAATAAATGTGTACCATATCTTAAGCTGGCACACTATGGGACACTCTCGTGTTTCACACCCCGTCAGCACACCTTTGGACATTAATGAGCTACGCTAACCTCCCTAATAATCGGAATTGACATGAGGAAATGTATGGCAAACCTTAGTTGGAACGCTGAATATTTTTCTAAGGCTGTTGGTGGAACGTTTTCCTCCATCGGTTAGGGGTTACCTCATAACGCTCTTTAAATTTATCTCTGAAAATGAGAACTGAGCTAAACCCTGTTTTTGCAACAATCTGTTCAATAGACAAATCTGTAGATTCAAGTAGATCCTGAGCCAAGTTTAGTCGCTCAGCCGTCAGCCATTCTCCAAATGACATACCTGTAGCTCTATTAAATTTTCTCGTAAAAGTTCGGCGGGACATCATCACTGAATCTGCTAGCTCATCCAGTGAATATTTTTGATTGATATCACGCCTGATATTGTCCATTAATGCATTGATACGTGAATCAGATGTCGTCACAGGTATAGGTTGATCGATAAACTGAGCTTGCCCACCATCTCTGTATGGAGGCACAACCATTCTTCTTGCTACTCGGTTCGCAATCGTACTGCTGTAGTATTTTCGGAAAACATACAGACAGCAATCGATACCTGCGGCAGTACCTGCTGAGGTTATCACCCCGCTATCTTCAACATATAAGGCATTCGTATCGAGCGAAACTTCTGGAAAGCGTTGACTAAAATCCTGTTCTAATTCCCAATGTGTCGCAGCTCGTTTCCCCGCTAATAAGCCAGCATAAGCGAGAACATAACCACCAAGACATAAACCGACAACCAATGCGCCTCGGGCATGAGCACGACAAAGAGCATTGAGCAACTTTTCATTAGGGCGCTCGTCAATTGTTCTCCAATAAGGTACAACGATGATGTCGCAATACTCTAGGAAATCAAGCTGCGCCTCGGTATGAATTTCCATACCGATATCAGATAAAATCGGTCCTTCCTCTCCAGCGACAAATTTAAGCTCGAAAAAAGCTTCATTAAGGGTATCTCTTCCAAACACAATGCTAGGGACAGAAATATGAAACGGGCTAAAGCGATTGAAAACAACAACAGCAACGGAAGGAATTTTATGGTTTTCATTGAGATACATAGTTCGTTTCCAAAGTAAAATGCACAGAGCAATGTCAATGAATCACTCTGTGCCGTTATCAACTCTAACTCTGTAGTTGCTTCATAATATCAACCTCATTGAAGTGCGCTCGTTTTTCGATGATTTTGCCGTCTTTAATCTTTAGCTGCATCATCAATGAAAATCGAACCTTGTTCCCTGTTGGCTTCAAATTATGCATAGGTGCCGAATGAACGCCTTCAAATATCATATAACAAGCTACTTTATCATCATGAGCGAAGATGTCATGTATACGGAAAACAAAGCCAGGAAAACCGTCCATATTTCCCTTTTCCTGAGTAAGGAAACCGTTGATATCTAATGGTGTATCTACTTGTGAGTAGAAAGTGAATTGCTCATGGCACATTGAAGCTACTGCATCATAATCATTGTCCTCTATAGCCCTATAGAAAGACTTCACTAGCTCAATATTTGTCTCAGATGTCATTACCAGCATACTCCTAACATCAAACTAAAGTGTTACTGTTTCACCATCTTCTGGAACAAACACAAAATCGCTAATCATATTTGCAGCTGCGTATTCGCGCATTTCTTGAGTAGTCACCAATACATGGTTAACCGCCCCCATATGAGTCGCAACGATTTTCGCTTTAGGTAGCACTTGGTGTGTTTTGAGTACATCTTCTTTACCCATAATAATAGGACCAAAGCCCAGTACATGCGCCCAACCTGTATTGAGAATAACGACACCTGGTTGTTCTTTTTTCATGGTTTCTTCTACACTTGGAATCCAAATCGTATCACCAACCACATATAACTTTTCTTCATCGGCATGGGATAAAATCACGCCTGTCACTTCACCCAAAATTTCAGCCATTTGATCATGTTGGAATGCTGCATCAGAGCCATGCTGGCAGACTGTACGTGTAAATGAAATACCGTGATATTCAGTCTCTTCAGAGAAGATTTTAACGTTGGTAAAACCTTGTGATAGAAGAATAGTTTCATCACCTTCGTGCTGTACAAAAATCAATTTATCTTTAGGTATCGCATTCACCGCTGTTTCATCCCAGTGGTCTGGGTGAGTATGAGTTAGAAGAACAGCGTCCACATTGATGATGCTTTCAAGAGGCAGAGGCAATTCAACTGTTGGATTGCGTAAGTGTGAATTTGCTGTTCCTTCAAATCCAGGGTAAGTGCCTTTTGGCGCTAACATTGGGTCAATAAGGAATGTTTTACCTGCATAATCGATGACTTGTGTTGCATTGCGAATTTGTGTGATTTTCATAATTGTGCTCCAGTATTGCTGTGTTTTGCTGTAATGGAGTCATTTTATGCAATAGGATAGACGCTCAAAAGTGGCTTAAAGGACACATAAGGATACTATTGGGACAAAAATTTGTTCTTGGAATTAGTTGTTATTAGATAAATTGAGGGAAACTAATAGAAACCATTTTAGTGTTCAACAACTGACGTAACACTGTTTGGGGCAAAAATGTTTCAGCCAGAGCTGGCTGAAACGAAGATGGACACTCTCAAAGGCAATTCCCTATATACGCGACACCATCAATTTGCACATGCAACCCGTTATTTCCACCTATATGAGCAAAGTCTGTTGAGATAGTTTTTCTTGCGGGGTAACCATTTTTAAACCGAGCTTTGATTACTTTCTCAAGTAGTGGAATATTCCAAACATCCCTAAACAGCACGTCTATTTTAACTACATGGTCAAGCGTTATTCCCTCCATTTTAAGTTTCCTTTCCATATCATCAAAGGCACCGTTTATTTGCTCTTCTACAGTTTTTCCAACATTCCCAACACAGTAACCAAGATACATAAAGTCTCCCGCTACAACATAGCCTGAATGTGCCCATTCTTCATTTACGTCGCCACGCTTAATGCCTCGCATGCTAAGGCTCCTCTAAATTAACTGAAACAAGCCGTAGTATATTCCTGTGCGTCACTAAGCATCGTGATTCCTGTATATAAAACAAGCATTTTGATATAGAAAGAAATCTGTTCATGCATTATTCCATGCTTCATTAAAACCCCAGTTGCGTAGGTGGATGATGTGAGTCAGACGTCGTTTGTTGTACAACTCGTGTTAATGGGAGATTCCGCGCAGAGGTATTACGCGATCGGCCACTAGAAATAGCTAGGTTATTTCTGGCAGGGATTACCAGCGTTCTGTTGCGACAGCCATAATCTAGTTGGTTTATTATCGCTAACACCCTCGTGTTAAATAGCATAAGATACACGGCCTTTAACCTGTACTGAGCCACTCTTCGTAATGACAGACAAAACACAGCAAGCGACATTTGCCGATCTTGGCCTGATTCCAACCTTAGTCGAGAGACTAGAAGCATTAGAATATAACCAACCAACACCTATTCAATATCATGCAATCCCTGATGTTCTTGCCGGGCGGGATATGATAGGCGGGGCCAATACAGGCTCAGGTAAAACTGCCGCTTTCTCGCTGCCGATACTGCAGAAAATTCTTCAACAAGGTGAATCAAATGATCGTCGTGGCAACTTCGTTTCTCATTTGATTTTGGTTCCTACTCGTGAGTTGGCATCGCAGGTAGCATACAGTGTTAAATCCTACTCATATCATCTTAGAGATAAAATCAAAACGGTTGCCGTATTTGGTGGCGTATCAGTGAACACTCAAATGCTAGCACTACGTGGTGGTAGTGACATCATTGTTGCAACGCCGGGACGACTACTTGATCTAGTATCGAGCAACGCGATTAAGTTAGATCAAGTAAAAACGCTCGTGCTCGATGAGGCCGACCGTATGTTGAGTTTAGGGTTTACTGAAGAACTCAATAAGATTCTTGCCTTGCTACCAGAGAAGAAACAGACACTTCTATTTTCTGCCACTTTCCCTGATAAAGTCACAGCTTTGGCTCAGCACTTACTGAACGATCCTGTTGAAGTTCAGTTACAGAGTGCAGAAGCTAGCACCTTGGTACAGCGCGTGTTTAGTGTGAATAAAGGTGAGAAAACTGCGGTACTCGCCCACCTAATCAAACAGCATCAATGGCGACAAACTTTAATCTTTGTGAATGCTAAAAATGCCTGTAACCACTTAGCCCAAAAACTGTCAAAACGCGGCATCACTGCGGAAGTTTTCCATGGTGATAAAGGACAAGGTGCGCGTACTCGTGTCCTTGAGGGTTTTAAGTCTGGTGAGATTCAAGTACTCATTGCGACTGATATTGCTGCTCGCGGTCTTGATATTGAAAAACTGCCAGTGGTGATTAACTTCGATCTTCCGCGTAGTCCTGCTGACTATATGCATCGCATCGGGCGTAGTGGCCGAGCGGGCGAAGTGGGTCTGGGTCTATCTCTTATCGATTACGATGACTACCACCATTTTAAAGTGATAGAAAAGAAAAATAAGTTCCAGCTTGAACGCGAGCAGGTCGAGGGCTTTGAAGTGAATGACGATCAAAGTGAAGCATACTTTTTACCAATGAAGCCACGGGCAAAGCCAGCAGGTATGGGTAAAAAAAAGAAAACGCGCAACCAGTAGAAAACGTAAACCACAAGTCAGTTTCATTGCGAAAGTTTCTTGGGCGAAGATAAACCAATTGGGTTACTCGTTGCCGTTGAGCCATTTAAAGAACAATAGAGCCATGCTGGTTGCGTCAAGCAGGACTCTATTACTTTCCAAGGAAGTATACTAGCGACGTGTCGGACGTCCGCGAGGTGAGCGCTTTTTAAATTCAGATGCAGCTTTCGCTTGCGAGTTGAGAATAGAGTCAACGGTTAACGGCATCGGCTCTTTTGGTTCAAGACCATGGGGGAAAGTACGAGCTCTCGGTGGTAAATTGAATTCTTCTTCGCTCGCACGTGGCATGCGCTTAAAGCGATAAAGGTAAAAGTTTTCTAACTTTTCTCTCGCCCATTCGGTTTTCTTTAAATACTTCACGCTACTTGCAATCGAAGGCTTGGTATTAAAGCAATTAAAACGCATGGCTGTATATAGAATGTCCCAGCCATAAAAATCCACCAATTCTTGCAACATAGTCTCTAGCTTTAACCCGTGCAGTGGATTGTTTTGTTGCAGTTCAATTCTCTCTTCGTCAGTCATCATTTTAGGGACCTTGCTCATCAAAGGGCGGAGTTTAGCAAAGTATAGAGTACAGAGATATCGATAGTTAGTCTGCGAACTTTATGAGAAATACTCAGGATCAGCTTCATTAAATAGAATAAATGTTGATAGCGTAGGTTGGACATTTCTGTGCATGATAGCTGTGCTCGCATGAAATGTTTTATGCATTATAATTATGTTGATATTCTCATCAATTGGAGCTGATTCGAGGTATTTATTGTCGATGAACCGTTTTTAACGGTGTGGATTTGACATACCTACGCGTTCTATTACGCTAAGATCTCGGTGTATACAAGGAAGCCACTAAATGGAAATGAAAGACCGATATTTCACGGTGTTGGATTCATTGCCTGACCATGTGTTTATTTTCTCTGAATCTGGTATCTATATTGATGTATACGGTGGAGATGACAATGATACAGGTTTTGATTGCAAACCTTTTATTGGACTGTCACTGTACGATGTCGCACCACCTCAAATGGCAAAAGAGTTTCACTCTTATATTTTGGCTGCTTTGAAGACTAACAAAACCCAAACAGCAATCTATAAGTTCGACAAACAAGACATGATAGATTTGCCTGAACATGTTCCTACTCCGCAGGAGATTTGGTTTGAAGGTATTATTAAGCCTCTTCCACTAATAGAAAATGGGGAACGCACTGTTGTATGGATAGCAAAGAACGTGACTAAACGCCATTTGCTAGAACAACGTCTGAAAGAGCTATCTGAGATAGATGATTTAACAGGTATTGCAAATCGGCGATCATTTACTCACTCCTTATCTGAGGCTCTCAAGGAATACCACCTTTTTAACAGGAGTTTTTCAGTTCTCATGCTTGATATAGATCGATTCAAGCGAATCAACGATTTACTAGGTCACTCTTGTGGAGATGAAGCTATTCAATATGCTGTACAGGTAATCAAGGGGGAGCTTCGAGAGTCCGATTGTTTTGGGCGTATTGGTGGAGAGGAGTTTGCGGTTATTCTCTACGATACTGAGCTAAATAATGCTATGTCTGTAGCAGAGAAACTTCGAATTATTCTGGAAAAAAAACATTTCATTGTTAACAACAATGAAATTGAACTGACTATCAGTATTGGCGTTACTCAAGTGATTAAAGACGATGGAGATATAAAAAGCATATTAGCTAGAGCAGATAAAGCCATGTATAACTCAAAAAAAGCAGGCAGAAATAAAGTTAGCCCATATTCGTACAGCTATGAATAAAGTATTTGTGCTCTATTATGATTTCTAAACCGTAATAACACACATGAATAGGTTCGCAAGTACTTGTCCAATGACTAAAGACTAACAGATGCATACTTCTGGGAGTTTCTTAGCACGGCAGCCCCACACTCAACAACAACTATAAGTATCGCAATTTAGCAGCGCGAACCGTTGTAAGTAATCGCATTAAGGCGCTATTTTAGTTGACCACTGCAAATGTTGCATAGGTGTGTTTCACTTCCTCATATGTAAATGAGTAAAAGTTGAAGCTAACAATATCGTATACCCGGCGAATGGAATTCGCTTGCCTTATTTCTCGGCAAGCGAATCCTTAGTTCCTAATGTAGGTTATTCGGTACGTTTATTTAACGAGCTTATCCAGCATAGCTTTGGTTACCAAAGTCACTCCTTTATCGGTAACACGAAAACCATTGGCTTCATCCTGTTTCTTATCATAGCCAATACTCATACCTGCTGGGACACAACAATAAGTATCAAGTATAACTCGTTTCAGTTTCGCGTGTTCACCAACATCACTGCCAGGCAACAATACTGACTCTTCAATAAGACTGTATGAGTGGGCATGGACATTTGAATACAACAGCGACTTTCTAATAGTAGAACCGGAAATAATGCACCCTCCAGATACCGTTGAATCTACGGCCATGCCACGTCGTTCATCGTTATCAAAAATAAATTTAGCTGGTGGAAGCTGCACTTGATAAGTCCAAATCGGCCAATCTTTATCATAAAGATCAAGTTGCGGTGTAGGAGTAACAAGCTCCATATTGGCTTCCCAAAATGAGTCTAATGTACCCACATCGCGCCAATACGGCTGGTTCTCACTGTCTGGGTCTTTGAATGAATAGGCAAAAACATTGCTCTCGTTGATGATTGAAGGAATGATATCGTGGCCAAAATCATGGGTGGAGTCTTCGACATCCACATCTTTTAATAGCTGATTGAAAAGAAAATCAACATTGAACAGATAATTACCCATTGAAGCTAGACACTTACCGGGCTTATTCGGGATTTCATTAGGTTGAGGTGGCTTTTCATCAAAAGCGACGATTTTATTTTTATCATCTACGGTCAAAACCCCGAAAGAACCGGCCGCTTCTTCCGTGTCGACCTCTAGACAACAGACAGTCATATCGGCATTGTTTGCCACATGCTCCGCTAGCAGAGTACCGTAGTCCATACGATATACATGATCACCCGACAGAATTAGAATGTATTTAGGTTTATGTGAACGAATGATATCAATATTTTGATATACCGCATCCGCTGTACCGGCATACCAATCATCACCTGTTCGTTGCGAAGCTGGCAAAATTTCGACGAATTCATGAGCTCTAAAGCTTCCCCAACCACGGCTAATGTGGCGGATTAACGAATGCGATTTATATTGTGTTGCTATACCTACACGGTGAATGCCTGAGTTGAAACAGTTTGATAAAGGAAAATCAATAATACGAAACTTACCACCAAAATAAACAGCAGGTTTTGCTCGAGAATCAGTCAATTCATAAAGACGACTCCCACGGCCTCCTGCCAATATCAAAGCATAAGTATCTTTAGTCAAATTACTGATATGTCTATCATTTTTTTGGGACATAGATACCTCCTGAGGGTACTGTTTAAGTAGAAATGTTGAATGGAATTGCTAGCGTATACCTGGGCTGTAGATTGCTTCCTTACAAACCACTATAGCGGGTAATTAATTAGTATTCTGTGACTCACGCAGAGCATTATTATTTGACACATAATGTTAGGATAATCGAGCAAATGAACTGACAAAGCTTTGTCCAAGAACAAGTTTTATTTTATTAAAACCTAATATAAGACACATTCGGCTAGCCCTACTTTCCCAATTTATCATTGCTCACAATATAATTGTGCGATACCTTGATGTTGTGAACGTTAATCAGACTTGAAGTCTCGGCTATTGCCGCTAAAACTTCATTGAGAAAATAAGAAACTAAAAGTACTTCAACCGGAATACAAGGACAGAATAATGAGCTCTATTTATGATATTGATGTAGTGACAATTGAAGGTAAACAACAGAAACTGGCTGACTTTAAAGGTAAAACTCTGCTAATCGTTAACACGGCTTCTGAATGTGGTTTAACACCTCAATACGAAGGTTTAGAGAAGCTTTACCAAGCTGAAAAAGAAAATGGCCTAGAGATTCTTGGCTTCCCATGTAACCAATTTGGTGCACAAGAACCGGGGCAAGAAGCAGACATCCAGTCATTTTGTAGCATGCGTTTTGGCGTAACTTTTCCTCTGTTTAGCAAAATCGAAGTTAATGGCGAAGGTCGCCACCCTCTATACCAACAGCTATTTTCTGCTCAACCAGAACGTACAACCGCGCCTGAAAGCGGTTTTGTAGAAAAACTTAAAGGGTACGGTATCGAAGCAAAAGAAGGCGATATTTTATGGAACTTTGAAAAGTTCCTAGTAAGCAAAGATGGTGAAGTCATTGGGCATTTCGCACCGGACATGACTCCAGATCACGAAATCCTATCTAAGGCGATTCAAAAAGCTCTCGCTTAATTTTGCACTTAGTTTTCTATCCCCTGATCTACCGAGATCAGGGGATTTTTCTTACCTAATTATTTTTATTCCCTTTTCCGTTGCTGTTACCACCGCCTTTTTCATTTTTAGACTTGTTACGGTTTGTCTTTTCTTCCTTATACATCTTCATGTCGCCCGTACCATTGCCTGGGTTTGAATAACGACTGTGCGCAGCAAATTCTTCTTGGGTAATAACTCCGTCTTTGTTTTTATCGAATGAGGCAAAAGCACTCACTGAGTCTCTTCTGTTCATCTGTTTTGCGTTTGAGTTTGAATTATTCGCTTGATTCATTGGCATGGGCATACTTGAACGATATGTATCGAGCTCTGACATACTGATTACGCCATCGCCATCGGTATCCACACTCTCGAAGGAAGGCATCATTCTCATCGGTCGAGTGTCCGTCTCCTCGCTTGCAAAACTATTAAGAGACAGAACACCCGCGCACACTAATAATCCGACACTAAATTTGTTCATAGTTAAGGTACCTACTCATGACTAAAGACTCTTTAATAATAGAAGAGTTAACGCTAGCTGCAGGTGTAAAGATGAAGTTAGTAGCTTAAATAATAAAAATTGGAATCAGAATATAAAAAAGCCCCGCTTTCTACTGAAAACAGGGGTCTAGACATAGGTAAATAGTATTTTATTTTGACTCTACAAATTCAAGCTTAGTGCCTGGGAAAACTTGAACGATATATTGAGCCGTCGTATAGATAAGAAGCGCAATACCCAACATTTCTAACGTTTCTTCGCAGGTATAGCTCAAAGCGTAGATGAATGACTCCGTTCCCGATTTCTGTGCGATCACACCACCTACTAGTTCAAGCCCTAGCGCCCCTGATAGAAAAACAACGCCAGAAAGCACATATAATCCTAGTATGTTTCTTGGCAAATTCAGCAGGAATCGAAAGTAGGCAATGCCCAACACAATGGCCAGAATTCCATATGGAATCACCCATGCGAAATAGAAAATACCTGAGGTATGCAAAGTCTCCCTCACTGGGCCGACCAACATTTCGTGAAATTCTGATGACTCGTCTATCGATAAAAAGATAAAGATAAATGCCAATCCAAACCAAGGAAAACTGGACTCTCTTTTCACTCGGTGCATGTAGCCAACCAATGCAAGCAATGCGCTGGCAACAAACATTGCAAATGATGAATAGAGTGTTGGAATATTCATTTCTGTATCGACATCAACAAGTCGAATAAAGCTCTTAATATGAGGAAAATGCAGATAAAAACGAGCAAACACACCCGCTAAATTGGCGACAACAAGAAGAAAGATAATAAATAAAAACGTAAAAAGTATCGATTTAGGATTTAACTTTACACTCACGGCGGTTCTCCAACCATTCGCTGTTTCAATAGATACTGGCAGATACATTACATAGATAACCAGACACACTAATCTTTAATAATGCTAGCTAACTTGTTGATGTAGCGTCTAGGAATTTCTAGTATTAATTCAATTAATAGCAATATTAAGAAATATTATGGCTTGGAACACCAATGCACATAATATTGTGATAGACCATTGAGCAGTAGTTCTTGTATAAATTTAAACCGATACAAACTCTCGTAAACAGCAAGCTTTGTAATAGACTTCTAAACTTTTCTGGCAATAAAGTGTAGATGCAGCAATCCAACAACTAATCCCCAAACGACTGAACCAATCCCAAGAAATGTCACTCCAGACAAGGTAATCAGAAATGTATACAACGCAGATTCGCGAACATTTTCTTCTTTAAAAGCCGTCTGAAAGCACATCAACAAGGTACCTAGCAGAGCAAGACCGGCGAGAATTTGCGTCACTTCCTTAGGCAGAGCAAGGAAAGTTGCCACAACCGTGGTTGCCCAAATACCAGCAACCAAGTAGAAGACTCCCGCCCAAATCACAGCTCTATATCTTTGACTAGGATCTTCATCAACATCTTTGTTCATACAAATAGCTGCAGAGATAGCCGCCAAATTCACACTAAAACCACCAAAAGGGGCAAACAGCATATTTGCTATACCACTCCCCAAAAGCAACGGTTTGACCGGAACATCGTACGAATGCGATCTCATCATAGCAATGCCTGGTAGGTTCTGGGATAGCATCGTGATGATATAAAGCGGAAAGCTAAGGTTAATCATGGCTGTGATATTGAAGCTTGGAGTAATCCATACTGGTTTTGCAAAAGTCAGATCAATACTTTGCTTGTCGAATGCACCACTAGTAATTGAATAGACGATGCCAACAATCAACAATATAGCCATGGTGTACTGAGGTAAAAATCGTTTTCCCGCTAAAAACGCTGCAAACATACAAAAGAAGATCGTAGGGTCTGTCATTACCGGGCTAAAAGTTTTCACACAGAACGAAAGCAATATAGCGCCCAACATCGCAGTCGCCAGTTGTGGAGGAATATTCGCCAGTGCTCTACTCAGTGGTGATATTAATCCCGTTAATACGATCAATAAGCCAGAAATGACAAATGCACCTAACACGACTGACATCTCATATTGTCCGACCGCAGCTACAAGCATGGCAGCACCCGGCGTTGACCATGCCGTTAAGATTGGCTTCTTGAAATACCAAGAAAAGAGAATAGAAGTGATGCCCATTGCCAAACCTAGAGCCAGCAACCAGCTCTCTATTTCAACAGACGTTGCACCAACAGCCGTTGCAGCTTGAATAATGATCACCACCGAACTCGTGTAACCCACTAAAACTGCTGTAAAGCCTGCCGACACGTGGCTTAAATTAAATCTTCCCTTTTGCATTTGATTTCCTTGTCCTAGAAATTTTCATACTTGTGCGTTATAACGTACGAAGTCGAGAATATCATCGTGCGTTATAGCGCACAACGGGAATTTATTTGTGAATGACACCATTTTCAAAATTCAGATAGCGAACTACTTACGTACGCTTAGAGCAAAAAAAGAGTTGAGTTTAGATGCTGCCTCAAAACTCACTGGCGTATCAAAAGCCATGCTTGGGCAAATTGAAAGAGGTGAATCAAGCCCCACCATTTCGACACTTTGGAAAATAGCCAGTGGCTTAGAAACGTCATTTTCTGCTTTCTTTGCTGACGAACCAGAGCTAAGAAGTAGCGAAATGACCTTTCCTGAAGATCCAAAAATGAAAGTAAAGACTTTGTTTCCCTTTAAGGAAGACGCCGGATTTGAAATGTTCGAAATCACCTTAACCGACAAACATCAACAGATGTCGGAAGCCCATGATGTAGGGGTAATAGAGCATGTGCACGTTCTCAGCGGCAATCTAAATCTCTATTTTGAGGGGCAGTGGCACCTTTTAACTCAAGGGCTAAGTATTCGCTTCATGGCAGATCAAGCTCATGGCTATCAAGCGGTTACAGATACGACAGTATTTCAGAACATCGTTTGTTATCCGAGAAGATAAGTGATGTTCTAACTATGCCTTAACTCAAAAGTTAACCATCAACACATTATTGAAAAGGTGTTTTATTTTTAATTGTATTAAGTTCATTTTTTGTATATCTTACGAGCAATAAAACACTCAGAGACTGATGCTTAACACTTCCGATAAGGTGCTAAGTACTTATTATGCATTCATTTGAAAGGCATTAGTTGAAAGTGTGAATTGAAAAAATGATTCGCCAAGCATGCCAAAAGGTAAGCACCAAGCGATGTCCTTTTTAAAAAGGTTCTGAGTAAAAATTACAATTTTTCGCTCAGTTTTCTATTACCTAACGGGTGTGTGAGTTTGATGGACATTTCTTTTGCTCAGGCTTTAGGGTTAGTCAGTTTTGCTTTAGGTATTTCAACGTTTTATCAAAAAGATGACCGTAAATTGAAAATCATAATGCTGATTTTTAATATCAACCATCTGTTGCATTACTTGTTGCTCGGTTCAATGACATCAGCATTAAGTGCCGCTTTATCAGCAACAAGAACCGGGACATCTATTTATACTTCGTCTAGATATGTCGCCGTGCTATTTATAGTTTTAGGCCTGAGTTTAGGATTAAGCATCTCAAATCACTGGTGGGACATGTGGCCGATTGTGGGGACAGTGATAGGGACATTCGCTGTATTTATGCTTAGAGGGATAGCCATGCGCATTGCCTTCTTAGCTGGGGGGATCTGCTGGTTAATCAACAATATAATCGTCGGTTCGATTGGTGGAACCATGCTTGAAGCAACATTGATTTGTGTGAACTTGCTGACTATGTATCGCTTGGTTAGAGACGAAAAGAAAACAGCAATTCCATCAGAAGTTATATAGGTAAGGGCAAACTATGTTCGTATACAACAAAGACGTGAAGTTAGAAGATCTGGGCAATGGGATTTCTCGTAAAATCCTTGCATACAGCGAAAATATCATGAGTGTAGAAGTGTATTTTGAAAAAGGTGCGGTGGGAGCTCTACACAACCATCCACACGAACAACTCACTTATGTACTCTCTGGCGAATTCGAATTCACTATTGGTGATGAAAAGAAAATCGTAAAAGCGGGCGACGCACTCTACAAAGCTCCAAACGTAATGCACGGTTGTGTTTGCTTGGAAAAAGGCGTCTTGCTCGATAATTTCACGCCAATGCGCAAAGACTTCATCGTCTAATAAATATTTTTAAAACAACGATATAACAACACCCTAGAAATAGCCATTCGTCGATCTCCTTGCCAGCCTTTATGACTGGCTTTTATGGGCGATCTAGTCGCTCAATTCACTCTGTTTCACACGACTACTTCGCCACATGCACATATTCAATGATGACCTGATTGCCTTCAACGTGCACTTTCTGAATCTCACCATCCACACTGACTCGATTCTGCAGATAAATGACGGATTCCCCTCTCCCACTTTTCTGCCTCAAAGTTGGCAATACATTCTCAGGTTCAACATGAAGGTGTTTACAGAACTTTGTCACGAATGACATGGATAACGGTTCGGTACCACGTAAAAGATTTGAAAACTCCACTTGGCTTACACCAAGGCGTTTGGTTATTTCCATTTGGGTAAGATGCATTTTCGCTTTCTGCGACATCCACACATCATATAAGGCTCTTCGATCTTCTTGACAGAATTCCATGTAAATCTCTTAAAATATCACTCAAACATATAAGTACAATGCCAAATCATCATAAGAAAAATGTCAGTCCAGAGTGAGATTCTGTCCAAGGTTTGGGTAAATTCAATTCACGGTGCGGTTGCAATAGTTGATTGCAAGATTCGGTTCAATATTCAAGCAGCGGAAAGTAAAAAAGCCGTGCATAGATAAGTCTACACACGGCTTTTTACTATAACTTGTTAATTAGTCTGCATACGGATAATCAGCGCAGCCTAATTTCTTCGAGATACGTCGAGCAGCGGCATGCAACTCAGTGACATATTCAACTTTCTTTTCATCGGTAAAGCGAATTGTTGGAAGAGAAATACTCAAACCCGCGATCACCTGGTGGAAACGGTCGTATACAGGAACGGCAATACATCGTAGACCAATTTCTTGTTCTTCCACATCTTCTGCAAAACCTTGTTCTTTGACAAGCGCGAGCTCTACAAGCAAAGAATCCACATCTTTGTGCGTACGTTCTGTGGTTTGAACAAACTCCACTTCAGACAGAATGTCTCGAACTTCCTGCTCTGGGCGAGTACACAGCAATACTTTACCAATTGCCGTGGAGTAAAGCGGATTACGGCGTCCTATACGAGACTGCATACGTAAATTGTATTTAGAATCCAGCTTATGCACATAGATAATGCTATCTCCATCCAGTGCACCCAAGTGAAGGGCTTCCATCGTCAGGTCAGAGATACGTCGCATTTCAATGTTGGCAATCTCTACCAAATCAACGTACTCAAGAGCTGCTGAACCAAGTTCAAACAGTTTTAGCGTTAACGCATAGTTCTCGGTTTCCCCTTCTTGAGAAACGTAACCAAGAGACTTCATTGTTTGCAAAAAACGATATACCGTGCTTTTAGACATCATTAATCTTTGAGCTAACTCGCTGATGCCAATATCTTTTTGCGTCGCAAGTGCCTGTAAAATACCAAACGTCTTTAATACGGATGAAACAGATTCGGGTTGCTTGTCAGCTGTCATCTTGTCTTACCTATTCTTCAAATTCATTTTTATCGACATACTCTTTAATCGCCCAATAAGCAGTTGGCATGAGCTCGATTCAGATAGAATGCCGCCTAGAGCAGCTTTCAAAAAAACTAAAACACGTTTCCAAACAACTAAACGTCCACTCGCTAATTTAAAATAATGTGCTCAAAAAAAATAGGGTTCAGTTATCTTTTTTCACAATTAATCATCAATCTGAACCGTTTTAGTGATTTTCATAGTCTTTTCAACAAAAAAATTTATTTAGTCAAGAAATTACATGCAGTTTCATCAACATTATCTACTTTTATTCAGATGACATAGTTACTGACTAAGTCTCGTTGTTTAGAAGACACTTGCTTGATCTCACTGACACTGTTGGAAAGAGCTTCGATGCTCTTGGTATTACCTTGAGCACTTATTTTAATTGCTGCCAGCTTTTCTACCATCACATGACTTGTAGTCAGCTGTTGCGACGTTGCAACCGATATCGCATGTGACATTTCGGCAGCAGTATCAATGCACAATTTTACTTCCTTCACCGCATCATATGAGATTTGCGAACTGTGTGTCGCTTCCACCATGCTACTTTTGCATTGCTGAATTAGGAGCACCGATTGAGAAACACTTTTTTGCAGCGATTGAATATTGCCCAAAATACCGTTAGTTGAGCGTGTTGTGTTGGTCGCCAATTGGCGAACTTCATCAGCAACAACGGCGAAGCCTCGACCATGTTGCCCAGCTCTAGCGGCTTCTATCGCCGCATTCAATGCGAGTAGATTCGTTTGATCTGCAATTTCTTCAATCATTGCAAGGGCGGATTCTATGTGCTTGGCGTCTTTTACTAAATGGTCGATCGTTTCTACCGCTTGATCGAGCAACAGCGACGTTGAGGCAATGCACTGATCATTAAGCTTGATATGTTCATACCCCTTTAGGGACTCATCGACGGCTAATGTCATTCTGTCACTTGTCGCTTTAGCCTGCTCGGCTACATGCTTAATAACGCCTTCCATTTCTTCTGTTAACGAGGCTACTTCGTCGGTTAGCACAACTTGTTCTTTGAGTGTTTGCTCGGTCTGGCGCGCGTGCTCGCTGTTATGTTCCACGACCTCATTCAGTGTCAGAGAAGACTGTTGCAGTTGCCCTAATAAACCACATTGCAATTCACGAACCGATTCTACATGCTTAGCCAACCATGCTAGCTCTCGACTTTTGTTATAGGTTGCTTGCAGTGTCAGGTCTCGGTTTGCCATCGAATTTAAAACGGCTCTAAGCGCCTTTAGCCCAGATTGGATGTTTCGAGAGGTAGCGATCACAAGCCCCAAAGATAGCAATCCGACGGCGGTGATGAAGGCGACTAACTGCAACATATAACGACTTTGCTGCTCTTTTACTTCCAAAACCTTGTTTTGGGCTTCAGTGATTAAAACATCTCTAAACGCCTCTAAAACATTGATTTGTTCTCGCACATAAAGAGAAAGGTTTTTAGTAATGCTTTTCTCTTCGGCTGACAACTGGATCATCTGTAAATGATTAAAAGCGACACCATCATTCTGTGTGCTGTGCGCTAGTAGTGACTCAATCAACTTAAGATTTCTTTTCGACACACTGTTACGTTCTACAAGCTCCGAAACCATTGCTACGATTTGGTTAGCCACGTTTTTATTCTTGACGAAAAATGTTTCAACCTCTTCAAGACTGGTTGAGTCCAATGCCTTATCTGTATTGAACATAAGAGTGTCTAAACGACTGCTTAAGTTCTCCACCTTCATGGCGCTGTTCATATCTTTCTCTGTAGCGCTTAACGTATAAATAAATCGTTTAACTTGCGAAGAAACTAAGCGATAGTTTTGCATATGTTTTTGGTGTTCTGATATCAGTTCACCATGAGTTTCCATCAGGTTCATCAACCGCTTTAAATCTTGTTCAAACGTTTCTGGTACCACCCAATTTAAACTCAAACCTTCATGTTGAGTGTCTATTTTTGCGACCTCTTGTTTTGAAAAACTAACATGAACCAGCACGTGTTCACTGATCTCTTTCCAAGTGTCAGTATCAAAATGAACGATGTCATCTTCTAATTCAACTAGCTCAGTTTCAACTACCGAAAGACGAGACAGATCATCCATAGAAAATTTGCCAATGTAATCTAATTGCTCCGTTAGCTTCTGACTCTGCCAGAAGCCAACACCACCTATCACTGTAATGACTACAAGCAAAAGGCTAGTGACAAAATAGAACCTACCAACAATAGACATTTTGTGCCAAATATTCATGCCAGATCTCCAACGAAAGAAGCCTTCTCAATATTCCTAATGAGAAGGCTTTGCATAATAGAATTAAATTGATATTTCAGGCGCTAACTCTGCAATGGGCACCGCTGCAATTAGCTGTTGTGTGTAAGCCTGTTCAGGATGGAATATCACCTGTTCCACAGCTCCCTGCTCGACGATTTTTCCGTGTTGTAACACTAAAACCCGGTCACAAAAGTACTTCACAGTGGCAATATCGTGAGTTATTAAGATGAATGCCGTTCCATACACGTTCTGGAACTCGATAAGCAAATCCAATACCTGAGATCGTAGTGATACATCCAGTGCAGCCGTCGCTTCATCTGCAATCACCACTTTCGGAATAGTGACCAAAGCACGAGCGATGACAATACGTTGCCTCTGGCCACCCGAGAATGCGTGCGGATAACGGCTAGAGAACTGAGGTGGCAACCCAACCCACTTCATGATGTTACGGACACGCTCTTCACGTTCCGCTTTGTTCATTTCAGTGCGCAATTTAATTAACGGCTCTTCGATGATATCGAATACTGTCATGCGTGGGTTCAACGAGGACCAAGGATCTTGGAATATCAATCGAAGATCCGCAAACAGCGGGTCACGTACTACACGCTTGTAACCCGATAGTTCTATGTCAACGTTGCCTTTTTCATCAACATATTGAATCGTGCCTGATGTCGCTGGAGACATGCCAAGTATGGCACGTCCTAGAGTACTTTTACCCGAACCCGATTCGCCTACAATTCCCAACGATTCGCCCGGATACAGTTTAAGATGAGCGTTATCAACCGCTGTCATCGTACTCTTTTCCTTGAACATTTTTGCAGGCTTATGGAAAACTTTCGTTACCCCATTCAAATCCAGAATTGGACGAACATCGCTACCTTCTTGCAAGCGATATGGCACTTTCACTTTCGAAGGTTTTTCTAGGGATCGCGTCGCTTCCATCAACTTTTTGGTATAGGGATGCTCAGGACGCTCAAAAACTTGGCGAATACTTCCGCATTCGACCACTTCGCCCTTTTCCATCACCACAACTCGGTCAGAAATTTGAGCAACCACACCAAGATCATGTGTAATGAACAAAATTGCCATACCGATTTCGTCTTGGAGTTTTTTAAACAACTGCAAAATCTCTGCTTGCGTGGTAACATCAAGTGCCGTTGTTGGCTCGTCTGCAATCAAAATGTCCGGGCGTGAAGCAATCGCCATCGCAATAACAACCCGCTGCCTTTGACCTCCTGACAATTCAAACGAGTACTTGTTAATTAAACTTGATGGCTCTGGCATCTGTACTTGTTCAAGCAGTTCAATCGCTCGAATGTGCGCTCGCTGTTTTGTGATACTTGGGTCAACTAAACACAATACTTCTTTAATTTGGTCGCCTACGGTATGCACTGGACTCAATGCTGCCATAGGTTCTTGTGAGACCAGTGAGAAATTAAAGCAGCGCAAGGAGCGCATACTCTTACTACGTGGATCCATTTGCGTAATGTCGATGACATCACCAGTCTCAGTAGTATAAAGAATCTCACCAGAGTCAATTCGGCCCGGTTTGTCCAATAGCTGCATAATTGCAGCCGAAGTTACCGACTTACCAGAACCTGACTCTCCGATTACGGACAATGTTTCGCCACGAAACAAGTCAAATGACACGTTTTTAACTGCATGGAAGTGCTCCATACTGGTTGGAAAACTCACATTGAGGTTTTTAACTTGTAGGATTTTATCGTTCATTATTTTGCTCCCTGATCATGGTATGGGTCACAAGCATCACGCAGACCATCACCAACGAAGTTCATCGCCAGAATAACTATAATCACCGCTACTGCAGGAATGAGTAGCCAAGTTGCTTCGGCCAAAGCTCGAATGTTTTGGGCTTCTTGAAGCAGTACCCCCCAGCTCACCATTGGAGCTTGCAGACCTAGGCCAAGGAAGCTCAGTGCGGTCTCTCCCAAAATCATCATAGGAATCGCGAGAGTGACGACTGCGATAATGTGACTCATGAAATTGGGTACCATATATCGACGAATGATTTCGAATGGACTATTGCCATCAAGCCAAGCCGCCGCAACATACTCTTCACCACGAAGAGACATAAAGCGGCTTCGGACGACCCGCGCCATATCCGGCCATGAAACCAAACCCAAAATGATGGTGATTAAGAAGTACTTGGTTAATGAACTCCATTCGGCAGGCAAAGACGCCGATAGTGCCATCCATAACGGAAGTGTTGGAATCGATTTGATGAACTCAATCGTACGTTGAATAACGTTGTCTATAGTGCCGCCAAAATAACCCGATACACCACCGATCAAAATACCCAGAACAAATGTTGTGAATACCCCCATCAGACCTACAGACAATGAAATACGAGCACCATAAATAAGACGCGACAGCATATCTCGTCCCATACGATCAGAACCTAAGATAAAGAAAGGTTGTTTGATGTCATGCGGAACAATGAACTTATAACTCATTGGGATAAAGCCCATCAGTTCATAAGACTCTGTTTTGCCAAAAAACGAAAAGTAAACTTTAGTCTCTGGGTCTAACTGATAATGCCTCTTTAAGGTGCGCTTATCTGTTTCACTTTTATAAAATTCTAAATGTGGTGCCCAACGCCAACCATCATGACTATTTTCAAACAAACTGACCGATTGTGGTGGAGCGTAGGTATAGCGTCTCCAGTTATCACTTGGATCAAACGGCGCAAAAAACTCAGCAAACGCAGCAATCACATAAACAATCATCAGAAACTTCAAACTGAACCATGCCAACTTGTGCTGACGCATTTTCATGCCAATAAGCTGCCATTGAGTAGCCGTACTTAGATCAATCGTTTTCTTGCGACGTTTAAACAAATGCCCAAGATTACGAATAGCAGACGTAGTCATAATTAAAACTCCTTCGCAACGCCAACACGTACTCGAGGGTCAATCCAGTACAGTAAAAGGTCAGAAATCAAGGTACCAATGATGGTGAGAATAGACATGATCAACAAAACATCTCCCGCGACAAACATGTCTTGTGAACGCAATGATGCAAGCATCAGAGGACCAAGAGTTGGGATGTTCATGACTTGGCTAACAATGATGTCAGCACCAAGGAGAGCAGGAAGCATCCAACCAATAGTTGAAACGATCGGAAGCACAGCGATACGAACTGGGTATTTTAAAATGAGTTTTGCTTCTGTTTGTCCCTTGGCTCGGGCCGTTTTTACATACGGTTTTTTTAACTCATCAAGCAAGTTTGCACGCATGATACGAATAATACCGGCCATACCAGCAGTACCGACGACAAGAATATAAATCCAGCTTCTTGAAGCCGCATCCAGCAGTTTTGCCCAAGACATAGGCTGGTCAAGATATTCATCAGAATATAAGCCGGAAACCACTGTATCAAAACTGTAGTAACCGATTAGCAGTGCGACGATTGCAATAACAAAGTTAGGTGTAGCCATACCAATGAAACCAAAAATGGTTGCCACATAGTCTCCCCAAGAATACTGACGTAATGCCGAATACATACCAATTGGAATAGCGATTAGAAATTGGAAGAAAAAAACCGCGGCGGCAAGCGACACTGTTGGCCAGATTCGAGGTTCAATCGTCGTCCATACCGATTGGTTTGTCGTCAGCGAGATACCAAGGTCACCCACTAATAAACCCGTCATCCAATTCAAATAACGCTCCCACAGTGGCTTATCCAAGCCATACATTTCGCGCATGGTGAAAATCATTTGCGGATCGACCGTTTGCCCCATCGATTGAAGCTCGGCAATTTTGGCAGAAGCAAAGTCTCCCGGAGGAAGGTCAATAACAGCGAACACTACAATTGACACGGCCAAAAGTGTTACGAGTATCGAGACTAGCCGCTTACCTGCAAACAGAAAAAAACTGCTCATTACTGTTCCTTAATAGTGACATCAAACTCTAAATAGCGTTTAAGGATGCGTTAAACCTGTTATTGAGAGAACAAAATCAGCCTCAACGCACCACTGATAAATTTAATAATTGCAATCAAAAACCATAGAAATGCCCCACTGCCTAGTGGGGCAAAGTTTAAATAAAGCTATTGATTATTGGTTTTTCCAAAGTTGGCTCATACGCATTGGTCCCGGTGTTGGGAAGTTATAGTTTTGCGGCATGTTTTCTGGAACGTTATGCAACTTATTGTTAACAACAACGCCTGCAGGCATCGCTTCGACAGTACCCATTACATAGAAATTATCCTTAGCAATTTGGATGATTTCTTTCATGTAGTTCTGTTGCTGTTCCTGGGAGGACGTTTGCTTCAACTTATTCCATAAGTCAATTTGATGCTTGATATGCTTAGGTGGCTCTACGGCATATTCATTATCAGGTTCACTTGCCCATAGGTAATAACCCAATCCCCAAGTAGACTCTGGGCTAAATGGCAAGTAGAAACGAGCTTCGTCAATAATACCAACACCACCATCACCAATAATTGGGATAAGGTCGAAGTCGTTAGTCAGACGCAAGTTGATCACATGGTTAATTTCAAGAACACGGATATCCAAGAAAATACCAGCCGCTTTCCATTGGTTCTTAACAAGCTCTAGAGAATCGGCCAATACACCTTTGTTCGAAACTTTAGACAAAGCTTCAATGCGTAGACGCTCGCCATTCTTTAATAAACGGTAGCCTTCACTATCGCGTTTTGTTAGACCCAACGAGTCCAGAATTTCGTTCGCCTTTTTGAGGTCAAATTCCGTGTATTGCTTCGCCATTTCTTCATCATAGAACGGCGAAATACTTAGCGGTGCAGCCTGATAAGCTTCTACAGCACCTGAGTAAACCGTTTCGCTGATTTCTTCACGGTCAATAGCGTGTGAAAGTGCAATACGGAAATCTTTGTTTTGGAACAGTTCGCGCTTAAGCGGATCTTTCACTGTTTGGTTAAGAGCAATCGCCAACTCTGTACTTTGCGTATTCGGACGGAACTCATAGCTGTAACCGCCCTTCTCCTCATTCTCAATCAGCAATGAGCGATAAGAAGTCTGCCCGATATGACGGTGCTGATAATCCGCTTCCCCATTTGCTGCGCGTAGTACCATCTCTTCTTGGTCTTCACTGTAGCGCCAACGAACTGCATCCAAGTAAGGTAACTGATTACCCTCTGTATCCACTTGCCAGTAGTAAGGGTTGCGTTCAAATACGGCATAGCTTGCGTTTGGACCAGGAGGAGTTGTGACTTTCCACGCCGTCAGAACAGGGCGATCAACGTTGGCATAATGCTCAATAAAGTAATGGGCTTCACACTTAGTTGATGCATATTGGCGCCATGAATCAAAGCCCGCCGATTTCGCATTTTCTACCGCTTTATCATTAAACTTAGGTAAGAACTGAGAACAGTAGTGTTTAGGGAATGCCGTATAACTTTCACTATCTACTGTCGCTAAACTACGAATAAATAAGCCATTTGGTTGAGCCAGTGTAATTTTTACCGTGTAAGTGTCTAACACTTCTGCTTTTGCAGAATCATGACTCGGCAGAACCAAAGGACGGTTCCCAGAGTGCTCTGGGTCACCAACAATATCGTTGATGTAGAATGCAATATCTTCAGCAGTAAAAGGAGTACCATCTGACCACTTAACACCTTTACGCAAGTGAATCGTAAATTCAGTGTTCTCTTCATTTGAAGTAAAACTGGTTGCTAGGTTAGGAATAACTTTCGAGTAGGTTGTATCAAAGTTAAACAAATTGTCATAAGCAATGGTACGAGTACGGTGACCGTTATCAACCACCTTACCGACCAAATTTAGCGTGCCGCCATATTGACCAATAGACTCGTTAGGCTCAACGATAAGTGGGTTCTCAGGTAGACGTTGTTCTACTTTTGGTAACTTGCCCGATTTCACTAATTCAGCGAGTTGAGGCGCTTCATTATAAGAGCTAGCCCAACTAGAGAAAGATAGCGCGGCTGCGACAGCAACGGCGGCTTTCCCTAAATGGGGGATCTTATTGCTTTTAATCATATTTAACTCCATAAGATGAACTTTTGCTTCATTTTTAATAAATTCAAGACATTACATGTATGACACTCACACACTTCCTGCCAGAACGTGTACTTCGATGTCCGTATCACCAACTTGGATAACACCTGAAATAGCTGGAACACTGGAATGCGGATAAATGACGTTGGTGTTAGGGGCACATGGGTAACAACACGCTTGCCCCTGACCTTTGACCAAACGTAATTCACTAAATAATTTGCTGGATTCGATTCGAGAAGGTGCGGCGGCAGCGTGACTAAACCAGCCTCGCCACTCGTCCACACAATATCCAGTCATAAGGAATGACAGCTCTCGATCGCTCGTAATTCGATGAACCCGAATTTCATGAGCGGTTTGGAGGGTCTGATAGGTAGTAACTTGGCAACCATTGAATGGTGACCAGACAGAAACTAAAGTATCGCCATCACGGTAAGCTTTAATATTCCGTGGTCTGCTATACCATTGCATGGTATCCGGATGCTGAAACGCTAGAATGTTATCGCCCGCCCAGCCTTGATTTATCCAACGTACGCTATCAATGCAAAAACCATGAGCGGAGCTGTAGGCAAACTTGTAGTACTTGTCGCCACATTCTCTGAGTTCATTGCTACCAGAAGCATTGGTTAGTAAATAGCTACCTCCGTTGCGCCATTGAAGGTGTCTGTCGTTTACCCATTGTGGCTGCGTTGAGTGCGAAAGCGATGTCACGTCGGCTTGCCAGAAAGGGTGTGTATCTTCCATCGCTAATGCATTAAACGCTTTGAACGCCAATAACGGAGATACTGAACTGGTATAGAATTCACTCATTAATAAGTTGGGATAAGCAAACCCCGGAAGAAGCATACCGTTGCTGTCTGAAATAGGCTGATCCGCCCACCAATGCATACCGCGAGTCCACAGCGTGCGCCATAAACCAATGTCAGCATGTTCTGGATTGACTCTGGCAAGTTCAGCCCAAAACGCTAACGCAGCGAAACGGTAGTTTAACGAACGACCATAGGCGAGTTGACGCCCTTCTACGTCAAACCAGTCAATATAAGTCTTAGCAAACTCTAATGCGTTACTAAGCAGTACTTCTGCCTTCGGAAACTGTGGGTTCCATCGGCAATACATAAGAGCGTAAAGCTGGAATGCCATTGGGTTGTAATAATCCATAACACCTGTGGCACCATCTTCATACCAGCCTTGTTCAAGCTGCATATCATCAATAGATTGAAGACCCGCATCTAAATTCACTGTATCAATGGCAATACCCAACGATGCCAGAGATTCCAAAATGAGAACTCGAAACCAATACCAGTTATTCGGTGGAAGTGCGATGTAAGTAGACGATAGCAGCCACTCAGATAAGTTTGCCTTTTGCTCTTCAGTTAATGGTTGCCAATATATTTCTGGTGCTTCAACAAGCGCCATAGCGATGGCCGACATCTCGACAACGCGTTGGTCGTAGTCCTTGGCATATTGCCAAAATTCAGTTGAGTCAGGTGTGGTTCCATCAATAATTCGCTGGCTTAGCAAGTGGTTGATTTCAGGATGGATATTCTTCGCTGGGACAGCCAACCATAACAAGCGACACACATATTCGATATCTGCTGTTTGACGTGTGTAATGAGCAGCACTATTTACTTGAACATCTAATTTAACTTGGTCTGAAATAATCATCACGTGTTGATGCAACACGTTCTTAGCTAGTTCCTCAACACTCTGGCGAGTTGCAAACAAATTGTCATTTTCAGTTAAATTTTTCCAGCATACAGACATTATAAATAATCACTCAGTTAAATAAGCTGCTTTGTTGGAAATAATTTAATATCACGAATTAATATTATTAAAACGACTTTTTATATTTTCGATATCTGAGTCATAACTCCACCTATTCACCTCAATTATTTTTCGATTGCATCGCAATTTTTAACGAAAAATTAATTAACCGCTTTATAAAAACTCTTAATAACAATTTAACGAATCAGAAATTAATAAAAGTGGAAGCCCCAAAACCATTAAGTACATCGCACATTTTTAAAAGCCTATTAACGCCCTTCAATGTTAATTATTTTTGCTCTTTCATAAAATGTGAGTAATAAATCACCGATAATTGTTGCCTTAAACACTCACCCATCGCTTTTAAATACGGTTCAATAAAGGAAAAGAACATCAAGTATCCCTCACACAGGTAATGTTTTTCTGTAAAAGCGATCTCTCCGTTTTGATTTATCCTCTGCGCAGGACAAGCGCCATGACACAAGTAGCGTTGTGGGCATTGAGCACAGTGAAGTTCGCTCGACTTTTGCTTTGCCTGAGAAAAATCCTGTTGAATGGGTGTTTCAATCAGATCTGGGTAGTCGCTGCGTGTAATGTTACCCAACTTAAACTCTGGATATACGAAGTGATCACAACTGTATACGTCGCCGTTGTGCTCAATCACTAAGTTGCTTCCACACTTGGGGGAATGGACACAGATTGATGACGGCATCCCCAAACACATTCCCAAAGCATTATCGAAATGACTGACAAACACGCGACCGATATCGTTTTCACGCCAAGTGTTGAATACCTCAATCATGAAGCGGCCAAATTGTTTTGCTTCGACAGTTCTATCTGTCACTCCTTTCCCTTTCTCAGCCTCCACAATAGGAATAAATTGAATGAACTTAACTCCCAATGAAGTGAGATGTTGATACACCCTTCTGCCATGATTGCCGTTATTTGCTTGAACCACGGTTAAGACGTTGTATTCCACATCGTGCTTTTGAAGACAGCGCAGCCCTCTTAATACCTGTCGGTAAGATCCTTTTCCATTACGATGCTTGCGGTAATGATCGTGCAGTTCTTCATCGCCATCAAGACTGATACCGACAAGAAACCTTTGCTGTTTTAAGAACTGAGCCCAATCATCGTCTATGAGCACACCATTGGTCTGTAGTGTATTCACCACTGTCATGCCCTCTCGTTTGTGCTTTTTTTGGTAAGCGATAGCTCTCTTGTAAAAGTCGATACTGCGCAGAGTCGGCTCTCCACCTTGCCAGCCAAACGTCACCTCTACCGTGCCGCGTGGCTGACTTTCGATGTATCCCTTAATATGTGCTTCTAAAAGTTCGTCACTCATATCAAAACGATTTTGATTTGGAAAATAGTCTGTCTTATTGAGGTAAAAGCAGTAGTCGCAGTCAAGATTACAAATGGGGCCAATTGGCTTTATGAGTACATGAAATGGATTTAAGGCTGCTGGTTTCGATGTAAAGATATGCATGTTAGTCAATTCACTGTGTTCGATTATGAAAATTCTAAAGCAATAAACTCACAAGGTAGATAAGAATATGGGCAACAAATTATTAATTTATCGTTTGCGAGTAAGTTAAAAAAATGCCATAAAAACACCTAATTAAATCGTTATAAAATCCCTTTATTTTTCATACATAAGTTGTCTATATGAATAAGCCAAATTTACTCTATATATTTCCGGATCAATTCAGACAAATGTCGATGAGTTTGTGGAATGAATTATTATTTAAAGAACATTGTTCTGGAAAACCTGACCCCGTATATACACCTAACCTCGATGAATTTGCTCAACAAGCCTATTTATTACCGAATGCTGTAAGCAATTGCCCAGTATGCAGCCCTCATCGAGGAAGCTTATTCACGGGTCAGTATCCAAATAGAAGTGGCGTTCCACTTAACTGTAATTCTGATCGAGTAATTTCTGACCTCCCGGCTAGTGCAACTTGCTTTACCGACATTCTGGCTCAGTCTGGCTACCACGTTGGCTATATCGGTAAATGGCATCTCGATTTGCCAACGCCCAATGCACCCGATAAACCCGGAGAGTATGTCGATTCATCAGTCCCTGCATGGGATTCCTATACAGAGCCACAACGTAGGCACGGCATTCACTACTGGTATGGTTACGGAACCTTTGACGAACACCGTAACCCACACTATTACGATACTGACGGCGTGAGACATGAACCTGGCACTTGGTCTGCTGAACATGAAACAGACAAAGCGATCGCTTATTTAAAAAATGAAAATGCAGAAAGAGACCCGAGCAGTCCATTTGCGCTATTTGTTTCAATGAACCCTCCACATAGCCCATATCAAAGCCTGGAAGACTGCCGTGAGCAAGACTTAAAGCTCTACGAATCCTGTATTGATGAACAGCTTTTAGTGCGTGATAACGCCAAACTGGATTTAGATAAAGCTGCAAGCGCGAGATACTACTTCGCCAACGTAAGCGGGGTTGACCAGCAATTTGGGCGAATTATTGAAACACTAAAAGAGATTGGAGAATGGGATAACACCATCGTTGTGTTTACCAGCGATCATGGTGAAACCTTGTGTAGCCAAGGTCTGACAGACGCAAAAAACGTTATTTTTGAAGAGGCTTTCCTCGTACCGTTTTTGGTTAAGTATGTTGAGCAAAAACTGCCGAAAGTGTCTGAAACCTTTCTAAACAGCGCCGACATCATGCCCACTGTTTTGGATATGTTGGGCCTCAAAGAAAGAGTACCAACCGACATCACAGGCCAAAGCAAAGCATTGAGTATTACCGATGATAAAAAGAGTCCTCACTCAAACTGCGCCCTTTACATTCGCAATTTAGATGGCGAAAAAGATGAGAATGGCAAAGTAGTTAGCTACTTCCCACAAAGCAGAGGAATTAGGACTGACCGTTATACCTTTGCCTTGGAAATCGACCGCAAGCTTAAGCTCGACAGCATTTTATTATTCGATAACAAGAGAGACCCTTACCAGTTAGCCAACATCGCTTGGCAAGCATCCGCTTCTCTCACTCAAGAACTACTTTCACAACTTGCTGCAGAACTGGCTCGTATCCAAGACCCTTGGGCAGAGCTGAAAATTCTAAACGATATATTACCTTATCCGCATTCTAAGGACTGTTAATGAACAATACTCCTCCTAATGTCATCATTCTCTATGCCGACGACTTAGGTTTTGGCGACCTGAGTTGCTATGGCGCCAACGATATTTCCACGCCAAATCTCGATAAACTGGCCGACGAAGGCATTAAGTTTCATCAAGGTTATGCCACTGCAGCAACTTGTACTCCTTCTCGTTATAGTTTGCTGACTGGCAGTTATCCTTGGCGAAACCCTAACGCAGCAGTGTTACCCGGTGACGCAGCACAAATCATCAGTAAAGATCAGCCAACACTGCCAAAAATGTTCAAAACACAAGGTTACAACACCGGTATTGTGGGCAAATGGCATTTGGGGTTGGGTGACGGCAACCTTGATTTCAACAAACCAATTTCAGGCACACCGAATGATGTTGGTTTCGATGAATCCTTTATCATGGCAGCCACCAATGACCGTGTACCTTGTGTGTATATCGATAATCACAATGTCGAAAACCTAGACCCTAACGACCCGATTGAAGTGACCTACGACTGGGACAAAGCATTTTCTGATGTGCCCAATGGGCGTAGCCATCCAGAGTTGCTCGACGTGATGTATGACCATGGGCATGACGGCACCATCATTAATGGCGTCAGCCGGATTGGTCATATGCGCGGTGGACAATCTGCGGTTTGGAACGACGAAACCATGGGCGAGCGATTCGCAGATAAGGCGATTCAATTTATAGAGCAAAACCAAAACACGCCGTTTTTCCTTTATTACGCGATGCACCAGCCACACGTGCCACGTATTCCAAATCCTAAATTCAGAGGCGCTACCCCACATGGTGTGCGTGGCGACGTCATCGTAGAAATGGACTGGTGCATTGGTCAGGTTCTTAACAAAATTGAAGAACTGGGACTTAAGCAAAATACCATCGTCATTTTCTCTAGCGACAATGGTCCTGTGCTTAATGACGGTTATAAGGATCAGGCAATAGAGCTCAATGGCGAGCATAAAATGGCGGGACCTTTACGTGGCGGGAAATACAGTCTTTTTGAAGGCGGTACTCGCGTGCCATTCATCGTTCGCTGGCCTGAAACCATCAATGAAAAACACAGTCATGCATTGATCAACCAGGTCGATCTCTACCATAGTCTGGCTAAAATCATCGGCTACGAGCTGACAGAAGACGAAGCCCCAGATAGCGAACAACAACTCGAAGCGTTAATCGGCCGCGATCCTGATGGACGCGAAAGTATGGTACTGGAAGGGATGCAGTATAAAAAAGTGTTTCGCGACCAGCGTTATGCCTATATTCCACCGCATGATGACGACTTCATTTGTCAGTACACTGGTAATGAAAAAGGCAATATGTCATCGGCTCAGCTGTATGATCTGCTTGACGACATTGGTCAGTTAAACAACCTTGCTGACGCTATGCCGGAAAAAGTAGAGCAAATGCAAAAGCTTCTGGATGAGTCAATTAAGAGTGGGAAGACTCGTTAAAACGCTACGTTAATCACAGGCAGTGATTAACGTAACTATCAGCAGTCATATACATAAAAAAGGTGCATTATTATGCACCTTTTTTATGTTTATTCACTGTTTAGTGAAAGGTTAGTTGGAGATCCACTTCCATTCATAACCGTCTAAGCTAACATTCACTAACTCGCCTTTAGCGTTAGATACCGTCACTTGCTGAGGCTCACTTACGTAGTTAACGACAGCAACCATGCCAGTTTGCGGATAATAAGCGACATCAACATTTGGATAGTCTGACAACCACGCATGCTGCTGTGTCTCATTGTGGCTTAGCCATATCAATACTTGCTGTAGCAAACGGGCATTTTTCATATTGAATGGCAGATTACCCATGTATACCGAGCGTCCTTGACCATAAGTGCGCGCAGTTAGAGCGAGATGCTGGCCTTGAGCAGCCAATACCGCGATATCGATCGCCTGTGGGTATACGTAGCTAGGGTTGCCAAAATCCAGTTCATCTGTGACGAATTTGCTTAGGTAATGTTCTTTTGCAATCGACAACGGCATGGCAACGCGGCCCATGGTCAGTGCCGTCTCTTTCTCTAAACCAAATACGTCTCCGAGTTGGAAATAGCGGCCATTTTTCTGAAACGCGGAAGGGTCACACACCCCAAGCAAACCACCACCTTGGCCGACAAACTTACGCAGGGCGACCAGCACCTCACTATTGTCCCAACATTCACCACCACTCCATGCAGAGTTGGCATCACCCGTATTGATGATAACCTTGATATCTTCACTTATACCGTTTTGGATAATGTCGTCAAAACTGATGAACTCAACGTCAAATGGCAAACCTGCCAAACACTCCAACAAGTTGTTGCCTACAAACTCCATCACATCTGGACGCGGCGGAACGTAGAAACGTTGATCTCTAGCTTGGTTTTGCAGCCAACTGCGAGCCTTACCCCAAGCACTTAATACCGCGATTTTTCCCGGTAACTTTTGAGATTCCGTTCCCTGTGTGTGTTGCAGATAATCGCCAAACTCACGTGATATCTCAGTTACATGGTCAATAAAATGCGGAAATTTGTTGGCTAATGACAAATAGCCACCGTAACCAATTCTGTCCAGAGACTTTTGTAACATCGCTCGGCGAATTTTCACCCAGTTAGACATCGACTCAACAACAGGATCATTACCTTCACGGAAAACATCTGGGAAGAAATAAGGATAAAAACGCGCTTCACGGGTTTGTTCTCCCATGGAGTCGGTTAATCGACGGAGTGCCACCCCGTCTTCTACCGCACCAATGTTGATATCAAGACCAATGTTTTGGTAGCTTTCTAAAAATGGTTCAGTACCAATCCAGTGGTCACCTTGGAACATGGCGGTTTTCTTTCCTGCTTTGTGTGCCATTTCGACTAGCTCAGCCGCGAAATCAACCACAAACTCCTGAACGAAAGTCATCCAATCTTGATAACGCTTTGATGGTGCTTTGTAGGTGCCGTTGTAATAACCCGCATCCACGAAATCTTCTGGCGATAAACGGTAACCAAAACGCTTTGCAAAATCCTCTAATGCTCGTGGGCTGACGGTTTCACCATAACCCGTCCAGTCGCGATAGATATCCTGATTTTGCTCGCCAGTATCAATCACGAACAGGAATGCGAAAGTCGTAAATCGCACTACTGTTGTGTTTGGATGTTCATCCAACCATTGAGCAAAGTGCTTAATTAAATGTTGGCGACACTCAGGATGATAAGGATCCAAGCTCTTAATACGAGGGCCTTTCCAATCATTAGTTAGCGCGTTGTACATAGATACGCTGTCCCACACCTGACGAGCCATAAAGGTGACTGTGTATTCATGGTATGGCTGTGTCTGCTTAATCAACACTTGTTGAGTTGCAGCGTCAAATTCCCACATTGACACATCGATAACCGTATTCAACGTGCGGTTGCGTACTTCCCACCAGCATTTCGGGTCACTGTCATCATCAAGCTCATATTTGTCTTTGCTATAGCCATCAAGAGGCTGGATAACAAGCGTCTCGGCCATTGCTGTGGCCGGAAATGACATCAGATATTTGCGGTGTAAATATTCAGGGTGTTGATTGGCAAACTGTTGGTCAGCACGAACCAAACACACGACGGAGTAAATATCGCTATCTTGCTTTGCTAATGATTCCGGCATAGTAGTGCCATCACTGTCTCGTAATGCGTCCGCTTGCCAACGTTGGTATAAATCCAATACCACGTCTTCTTGTCCAACCTCAACAGGCAATGTCATGTGCCCTTTGGTTGAAGAAACCTGTTTCATGTTCAAACTCCAAAAACGTTAAATCAGCGGGCAGACTTGCCCGCGTAAATCAAAAAATAAAAGTGAAGACAATCAGAGGATTTACCAGAAGAAGTTCTGATATCCGTTCGCACGCATTAACGCTTCTAGATAGTAGTAGTCACCATAAGGAAGCATGTTGTCGCATAGACCGACTTTGACAAAAGAGGCTCCATGAGCCAGTAAACCAAGCGCACTTTCATCATGTGTAAGGTCACACTGCTTCATCAGGCCTTGAAGTAGGTACAACCCCCACTCTCGGTACATTTTGGCTTCTTCTTCGTCTTCAATACATTGAGCGATAAGCAGTAAGCCAGCCGCAGTAATGGCCCCTGCAGAGCTGTCTTTGTATTGAATTTCATGACTTGGAAGCAGGTAATCCCACACGGGCACACCATCATCAGTAATACGATCCGTCGCGTACTTAGCCAGTTTCTTTGCCAGCGCTAAAAACTTCTCATCTCTTGTATATAGATATGTCTGAGCAAAACCATGAATAGCCCAAGACTGGCCACGTGCCCAACAAGAGTCATCTGCATAGCCTTGGAATGTTTCACCTTTCAATGGTTGCTGAGTAATAGGATCGAAGTTGAAAGAGTGATAGGTAGAGAAGTCATCCCGGACAATATGCTCCGCTAGCGTTTCGCTATGACGCTTTGCTGCGTTGGCATAAACAGGAGAACCTGTGATCTCAGAAGCCCAAAATAACAATGCTGTATTTTGTAGAGAATCGATGATTGACTTACCCAGCGTCACTTGTGGACCAAGTGGATGGGTATCATTCCATGCCACAATATAACCACCAATTTTTCTGAAGCGGTGAATCAAATGATCAGCGGCTCTCAATGCCATCATTTTCGATTCTTCATCTTCAGTAAGTTTGTAATCTGCGACACAACTTAGACTGTATTGAAAGCCCAAATCATGATCCAACCAAAACGGGTCTAGAAGCATATTAGCAAAGTAGTTCTTACGCTGTTTAGCGCTGTTCTTGAAGACTTCTTGGCCTGTCATTTGGTAGCTTAGCCATAACTCGCCAGTCCAGAATGACGAAACCCAATCAAATTGATCACAGTAATCCCACTGGTTTGATGCCGTACCTATTTTAGGGTTACGCTCGCCAATTTTGGCGATATTACGACGAATCGATTCCACAACAGTAGGTAAATGATTAACAACATTCTGCTCGTCCAACGCAGATGGCAATGGACGCAGAAATACTTTCTCGGTCATAGTGAACACTCTTTATAGATTAAATTGAATAACTTAGATTTGCTTTTCTCGATAATGAACTGCACTTACAGCGCGGAGTTTTTCTGCTGCTTGCTCTGGCGTTAAATCTCTTTGAGACTCAGCAAACATCTCATAACCCACCATGAATTTTCTTACTGTAGCGCTACGCAAAAGAGGGGGTAAAAATGAAGCATGTACCTGCCAATGTTCACAGTTATCGCCCAATGAGAAAGGAGCGCCATGCCATCCCATACAGTACGGGAACGAGCACTGAAACAAATTGTCATAGCGAGTAGTGATCGCTTTCAGAGCGATGGACAAATCGGCTTGTTGTTCATCAGAAAGGTCCGTGATTCGACTCACTTTTTGTTTTGGCAAAACAAGTGTTTCAAAAGGCCAAGCAGCCCAGTAAGGCACCACTACAACCCAATGTTCAGTCTCTACAACGACACGGTCTTTGTTTTGCAGTTCACGGTGAACATAGTCATGCAGTAGCGGCGAGCCATGTTTGCCAAAATAGTCTGCTTGATGATGGTCTTTTTTACTCACCATAGTAGGAATGAAACTGTTCGCCCAAACCTGTCCATGAGGATGAGGCTGTGAGCATCCCATGGTTTCGCCTTTATTCTCAAAGATCTGAACCCATGGATAACGCTTACTTAAGCTGTTCGTTTCTCTAACCCAGGTTGCAATGACTTGCTCGATTTCAGTGTGTGAAAGTTCCGCCAATGTGCGACTGTGATCTGGAGAAAAGCAGATAACGCGGCTCTCGCCTTTTGCACTGTGAAGCTTGAATAAAGGGTCATCCGTAGAGTCCTTTTCCGGTGTGTCATCTGTTAAAGCAGCAAAATCGTTTTTAAACACAAACGTACCTGTATAGTTTGGGTTCACATCACCACTGATTCGCTCATTACCTGCACATAAAAAGCATGACTTGTCATAACGGATTGAAACCTCTGCTGCTGGCATTTCTTGTTGCCCACTCCAAGGACGCTTTGCACGATGCGGAGAAACTAACACCCACTCACCTAACAAAGGGTTGTAACGACGGTGGGGATGCTCAATTTCATCAAACTGGGTTGCTTTCATAGTGACTCAATATCCTTCTAAACAATGTAAAATTCGAACCTTCCAACTTCTCGGGCACCGATTATCAATGCACATCTACTCGCTACCTTGCCAAAAGTGAGGTTAGGCGCTCTGAGAAATGGTTTTCTTTGAAAACGGAAGAACCATGAAGCAATGCTTGTTTAGCGTTCGCTTTAAAATGGCAGAAATAGACTTCTCGATTACCTTGAGTGGTGAGTTCAACCAGCATTTGCACGCCAAGATGGTCAATAAAATTGATCCCTTTTCCTAAAATAATGAGTCGTTTCGCTTCAATAGCGTCCAGTTCTCTCTGTAGATGTTCTACGCAACCGAAGTAAATAGAACCGTTGATTCTGACGATCTGCGTGTCCGAAAAATTTGCGTTTTCAATATCCAGTTCGATAGGCGTTACTTTGTCGACAACAGGTCGAGAAGTTTTTCTCAGATAGAAGAACATCGACATCAAGATGCCTACGTAGATAGACAATTCGAGGTGTAAAACAATGGCTGCAACAAAAGTCGTTATTAAGACTGCAGACTCTTTCTTGTCTTGTTGAATGATCGAGCGGATGTAAGGGATATCAATGAGGTTATAGGCAACAACTAGTAAGATGCCTCCCATGCCAGCGAGCGGAATATAGCTGACATACTCAGCCATAACTGGCATCAGCAATAGCAAAATTAACCCAGCAAATACTGCTGCTAGTGGCGTTCTGGCTCCGCTACTAAAATTCACGCCACTGCGGGTAAAAGAGCCTGAAGACATATAACAGGAGAAAAATGCCCCGACTACGTTCGAAATACCTTGGCCGATGAATTCTTGATTGCTGGATATACGTTGCTTTGATTTCAAAGCTACAGCACGACCAATTGAGATGGCTTCAACCAGACCTAATAATGCAACCGCTAGAATCCCACCCGACAATTCTCCGATAATTGCTGGATCCAGTTCTGGAGCTGAAAGCTTAAGCACTGAGCTTTGAATCTGATCGACGTAATCAATTTCAATGCCATTGTAAGTAAACAAAAGAGCGACAAGGACTGACGCTACCATCGCGACTAGCATATTTGGAACAGAAGGCAGATAACGCTTCGCCACAATACAACTCGCGATGGTTATCAGAGCGATGAGCAATGAGAAAACCTGAAGGTGATCAAGGTGTAGTATTACCAACCATAGGTTTTCAATCGCCGTATTTGCCGAAGAGTAGTCTAGACCGAGTACATGCCTCAATTGGCTAACGGTAATCACAACCGCTGCTCCAGCAGTAAACCCAATCACAACCGAATGAGAAACAAAATTGACTACAGCTCCTATTCTCATCACGCCCATCAACAGCTGTACGATGCCAGCACAGAAGGTCAGAGTAAGACATAGCTGAATATAGAAAGGGGTTCCAGTATCAGAAAACTGGCTAATAGTACTGAAAACAATAACGGATAAAGCGGCAGTCGGCCCCGATATCAAATGATTTGAGGACCCAAATAAAGCCGCCAATATCGCGGGAATAATTGCAGTATACAAACCATATTCAGGAGGAAGACCCGCGATCATTGCATACGCTACGCCTTGAGGCATAACGATCACAGCGCCAGTTAATCCCGCTAATAAATCCGTTTTTACAACGTCCATTTTTACTTGCGGCAACCAAGCAATAAAAGGAAAACAACGAACTAAAACTGTTATAAACTGACCGCTCATAATATCTCATACACTTATAATGCAACTATTTTAAAATGCGAATCACCACACAAAAATAGACAAGACCAAAATTAACAAACAAAAAAATTATTTAATAAAAGATATTATAGACAACAACTCTCCTTGTTCAATTCAATTTGAAATTGCGTTTCAAATAAAAACCATAAAGTATTACAATTTGCGATCCAGATAAAACTTAACTCAATAAAAGTCATAAAATCCTATCTAATCCTTTGAGTGATATCCGGCCTAGAAAGTTTCGAGCTACATACAAAACCTCGGAATCTCCCTTCTCCATTACAAAACAGCGTAAAGAATATAAGTGCATGGCTGTCATATAAGCCAATCTTCACAAATGTAAACAAGCAGCCGAAAGCTAACGCGAGACACATCTCAAAATAAACCGTTATGTAAATTAACTTAATGCATACGTTAAATAATATCGAAGGAATAATATTATTAATTGCATTGAAACTTGTTACACAACATAAAGAATAAATAACCTACCGATTATGAAGTAGATCGTAAAAAATATTTAAAAATTAAATTTTCAATATATTTAAAAGTTGTTTTGTATAAGATTCCCCTGTCGATTTGATTAATGAAAATATATTTCTCATTTGCAAATAAATTACGTTGTTAAGCAAATTAATACACTCGATTACGTTATGAGTAATCAATATAAAAAAATGGAGTAAAATATGAACATCAAACCATTAGCAGCAGTGGTATCTCTTTTAGCAGCAGGTTCTGTAGCGGCAGGCGAAATCTACGCTACTGACACAAATACTGTTGAACTTTCAGGTTGGGCAAAAGCGGTTGGTCTTTACGTAAATGCAGACCAAGCTGACAAATCAGAGCATGTTTTTACTGATGCACACTTAAAAGCTAAAGCAACGCATTTCCTAAATGAAGAAACTAAAGTTATCGGTTCCTTTGCAATCAATACTGGTGATAGTGCTAGTGACAGAACGGCTAAGTTTGAAGACATCAAACTAGAATTCGATCACACAGGGCTTGGTAATCTATCTTTAGGTGATACTGGCAACTCATTTGGTGCAATTGAAAAGGCAAAAACCGGTGAAGGCGCGAACCTGTATATCGTTGGTCAAGGTGGTGTTAATGGTCAAGGTATCCGCTACAAGAAAACCATTGATAAATTAGAATTATCTGCAAACTATGAAACTGACAGCGAATCTAGCAACGAATCAAACTATGGTCTTTCAGCAAATTACAAAGCGGATAATTTCTCAGCTGCGATCGCTTACGGTTCTGATGGTGACGAAGCTGATTCTATCGGTGTAGCTGCAGATCTAACCCTTGGTTCACTAAAACTGGCTGCAGGTTACATTTCATTTGAAAATGCAACATCTTTGAAAGCAAATGACAGTGTTGAGCTAAAACTTGATCTTCCAAACGATGGTGAAACTTATTCTGTTGCAGCAACTTACACCATCGATCTATTCCGTATCTACGGCTCAGTTCAGTACGCTGAAGGCGATTACCAAGGTACTTCATTCGATGCTCAAACTGCGTACCTAGGCTTAGGTTACGATGTCACTAAAGAGTTCAAGACTGACTTCGTTCTTCAAAATGGCGAAATCGAAAAAGCTGGCGTAAAAGAAGACGGCAGTGCAGTTAAATTTGTAGCTAAATACTCGTTCTAATTACGAGAACTTTATCTACTGACTTTTCTTATTCATTCCGCATTTTGCGAAAGCCACATCAAGGTTGATGTGGCTTTTTTTATTTTTATTGCAGCAACTCTTATTGAATAACCCTGTTCACTTAACTCTGGTGATTACTTTCTTAAGCGTTTAATCTAGTTTTGCTTATGGATATGTACTTAAGGAGGAGTCTCTTGAAATTCGCAATGATCGGCGCGGGTGGTATTGGTTGCTACTACGCGGCAAAGCTCGTTAACGCTGGACACGAAGTGGTTTTTGTCGCCAGAGGTGAACATTTAAAAGCGTTACAGCAACAAGGTCTCGAAATAACACATCCAGATTTTTCCTTTGCTGCCCCCGTTTCGGCTACAGATGTTCAAGGGCTTTGTGATGTTTACAACGGCAATGATTTTGACTTGCTAATTATTGCGTCAAAAGGCAGCACAACCAGCTCAATTATGGATCAAATGAAGCCTTGGCTGGATGCGTGTGACACTCCCGTATTGTCAATTCAAAACGGTGTAATGAATGAAGGCATCATTGCCAATACAGTTGGCTTAAAGCGCACGATAGGTGGACTAGCAATTAGAATCGGGGCTCATGTTTTAGAACCCGGCAAGATAGAAGCGACGGGCAAAGCGCAAATCGATTTTGGTGCTTGGCCCTCAGATTCTGCTAATCCAAATTTAAAAAGTTTTCTCCACGAGCTCGGCTCAGTTTTCGACTCTGCAGATATTCCAAACCAGCTTTATGAAGATGTCAGCTATGCATTGTGGCGTAAGCTGATCATTAACAACGCGATAAACCCACTTACCGCTTTAACGATGAAAGATACTCAAACCGTCACAAGAGATTCTGTATTGAGACAAACTGTTTATAAGATCATGCAAGAAACAGCGAGAGCGGCAAGGTTTGCGAATGTAAATATGACTGATGATGACGTAGCTGAGATGTTTAGGCTTATCTGTGAGTTTGATGCAATCAAAACATCCATGTTGGTCGATCGAGAAAAAGGGCGTCCAATGGAGATCCAAGAGATCTGTGGTCCTGTGATCGACTATTGTCGCCAAGCGGGTGACCCTGCGACAGCCACAGAGTTGATCTGTCATCTTCTACAGCATGCCAGTGATCAAATGTTAGATTCCTAAAACAACGCTCACTTTATTTCTCGAACGCAATCAATGGGAATATCCAGCGAAACATTATGTTACATTCTGGTACTCGGCGTTTACTTTACTTGCATTTAAGAAACGCTTTTTACCCTTATTTAACATATATTTATTGGCTAAATCTATTTCCTGCTAAACAGCACATTTTTGTATGTCTAGAGTTAACAATCTAAGTCTATTGCAGTATTACTAATAGCATAGTTAGGGCAATAAAGTGACGTTGAGCAGCGCCAAATATCTCGCTCGTTCAACGCCTATATCTGAACCCTCCAGCCGTAGACATAACCACATTAACGTTCTTACGCCTACCCCTGCCTGATGTTCAACAGCGATTGCCCGTCAACCGTTTTTGTAATTGTTCAGGAGACTTACTATGAGTGATATTGCACTCTCTATCAGTATCCTTGCTCTGGTAGCGGTGTTAGGTCTGTGGATAGGGAACTGGCGACTCTATGGTGTTGGTTTAGGGATTGGCGGAGTGCTGTTTGGCGGCATTTTCGTTGGTCACTTTACTGGTGCATGGGGCGTCGAGCTCAACTACCACACCTTACACTTTATCCAAGAGTTTGGATTAATCTTATTCGTCTATACCATTGGTATTCAGGTCGGCCCCGGATTCTTTTCATCACTGAGAAGTTCTGGCTTAAAACTCAACGCTTTTGCTGCGTTAATTGTGCTGCTAGGTTGTCTGGTTACCGTTGCTCTCTACTATCTGTTTGATGTTCCGTTACCTGTCATTCTCGGTGTCTTTTCTGGTGCGGTGACCAACACGCCTTCTCTCGGTGCGGGTCAACAAATCCTGACAGAATTAGGTGGCCATGAAAACCTTCTTGATATGACGGGTATGGGCTATGCCATAGCCTACCCGTTTGGTATCTGTGGGATACTGCTCACTATGTGGTTGATTAGACTTATCTTCCGCGTCAACGTGAACCAAGAGGCCGATGAGTTTGAAATCAAAAATGGTCACAAAAAATCAAGCTTACACACCATCAATATTTCGGTTAAAAACCCCAATTTAAACGGACTGTTTTTGAAAGATATTCCTGCCCTGAGCGATGGAAATATTGTTTGCTCACGTCTAAAACGCAACGAACATCTACTGGTGCCAAAACCGGACTCTCGGGTTGAAGTCAATGACCTACTCCACCTTGTCGGTGACAAGAATGCTTTGGAAAAAGCGCGTCTAGTTATCGGTGAAGAAGTGGATGTATCCTTGTCGACGCGAGGAACTGAGCTTCGTGTGCAACGTTTAGTTGTCACCAACGAGGTGGTTCTGGGTAAAAAACTTCGAGACTTGGATCTAAAAGAAAAGTATGACGTTGTTGTCTCTCGTCTCAATCGTGCAGGGGTCGAACTGATACCAACCAGCAATTCTACCCTTCAATTTGGTGACATCTTAAACTTAGTTGGACGTCAGGAAGCCATCGAAGCAGTGAGTGGTATGGTTGGTAATGCTCACCAAAAATTGCAACAAGTACAAATGTTACCTGTATTTGTGGGGATTGGTTTGGGTGTATTGCTGGGTTCAATTCCTTTCTACCTACCGGGCTTTCCTGCAGCCATCAAACTCGGTTTAGCAGGTGGTCCACTTATCGTTGCCCTTATTCTTGCCAGAATAGGCAGTATCGGGAAAATGTATTGGTTTATGCCACCTAGTGCCAACTTGGCATTGCGGGAAATAGGCATCGTACTGTTTTTGGCTGTCGTGGGTCTTAAATCCGGAGGTAACTTTGTCGAAACACTCGTACAAGGGGATGGACTTAGCTGGATGGGATATGGAGTAGCAATTACTGCAATCCCACTTATTACAGTCGGTATCTTGGCAAGAGTGCTCGGCCACATCAACTATCTCACTATATGCGGCATGCTGGCCGGTTCTATGACCGATCCACCAGCGTTAGCTTTCGCCAATGCGATACACGAATCAAGCGGTGCTTCAGCCTTATCCTATGCCACCGTTTATCCATTAGTCATGTGTCTGAGGATACTGTCGCCACAAATACTCGCGCTGATACTATGGGCGATGTGATTCGCAAATGAAAAAAACCGAGCGTCAATGCTCGGTTTTTGTTTAAGCGGTATTAATCTGCTACAGAACTTTCGCTAAGAATTGCTGCAAACGAGGGTGGCTTGGATTATCAAACACGGCTTGCGGGCTGTCATCAACCAGCAACTTACCCTCTTCCATAAACAACACACGGTCTGCAACTTCACGAGCGAAGCCCATTTCGTGAGTCACGATAACCATTGTCATCCCCTCTTTTGCTAGCGCTTTAATAACGTCCAGTACTTCACCTACCATTTCAGGGTCAAGTGCCGATGTTGGCTCATCAAACAACATCAAGTCTGGGTTCATTGCTAAAGCGCGGGCAATCGCCACACGTTGCTGCTGACCACCGGATAAGTGCGTTGGGTAGTTGTTCATGCGATCTTCAAGACCCACACGTTTGATCAACACTTTCGCAGCACCTTCCACTTCATGCTTAGGACGTTTCGCCACTTTCATGGGTGCGATCATAACGTTTTCTAACGCGGTCATATGCGGGAAGAGGTTGAAGCTTTGGAACACCATACCCACATTTTGACGTAGTACGTTGATATCCGTACTTTTCGCATACATATCAAAACCATCAACGATGATAGTTCCTGAGCTGATCTCTTCTAACTGGTTCAAAGTACGTAAAAAAGTCGATTTACCTGAACCTGAAGGCCCAATGATAACCACAACTTCACCACGTTTTACCGTGGTTGATACCGATTTTAAAGCGTGGCAACCGTTAGGATAGAACTTGTCGACATTGCTGGCGTAAACCATATCTTCGCCGTTGTATTCACTAGTCACTGGCTGATAACCTCTTCTCTAAACGTTGAATTGCCCAAGACAGAGTCCCGGTTACTAGTAAGTAAAGTGCTGCGACCGTAAACCACACTTCAAAAGGTGCAAAGCTACCACTGACAACTTCACGGCCCGCTTTGGTTAAGTCAGTAATTGAAATAACGGAAACCAGCGAAGAGTCTTTGATTAGGTTGATAAACTGACCAGCCAGAGGTGGCAAAGTACGTTTTAGTGCTTGTGGAAGAATGATGTAGCGCATCGCTTTAGGATAGGTCATACCCAAAGAACGCGCGGCTTCCATTTGCCCTGTTGGAATAGCCTGAATACCTGCACGTACGATTTCGGCAACATAAGCACCAGTGAAGACTGATAGCGCAACAACGCCAGCAGTAAAACGGTCAAAATCGAGTACAGTGCCGATAAAGAAATAAACGATGAATATTTGAACCAGAAGTGGCGTACCACGTATCAATTCAACATAGGTAAGAGATAAATTTCTCGCAACCTGATTCTTGGACACCCTCATCAGGCCGAACACAAGACCGAGAAAAACCGCGAAAATGAGGGAGATGAAGGAGATTTCAACCGTTACCCATAAACCATGAGCTATCGGTCCAAATTTCCATTCGTTCAGTCGTGCGACGGTATCACCTTGGAAAACCAAATCACCATTACCAACCATGAGTGTTGTGTAATGATCGATGATTTGAGGCGTGCTCGAATCATCAAATTCAATTGTTAGCTGTCCCGCTTTCAGCACTGCTGTGCCGTCGCCGTTTGCACGAAGTTGTTGCATCTCTGTATTAACGACATATGGCCAGAGGCGATCCCAATGCCAGTTATAGTTGATACTCTTCCCAGAGAAATAGACCGCACCAATAAGCATGGCCATAATTAGGACGTAAATTCCGTGTCCTATCCATTTTGAGGATTTTGACTGCATCACTCAGATTCTCTTTATTCTTTTTTAATGAACTGGGCAACAATACGCCGCCCAGTTGACTACAGCTTTAAAACGTTAATTATTGAACGTCTTTCAACCATTTGTCTGATTTAAACCACTTGTCGTACATACGATCGTAAGTACCGTCGCCTTTGATTTGACGTAAGTAGTTATTCAAGAAATTTAGGAAGTTCGGGTCATCTTGACGAATCGCCCAACCTAGAGGTTCGTAAGTGAACGGTTCTGCTAGGTGCGCAACTTTACCTTTGTTTTGAGCAGCGTAGATTGCGTTGTAAGGGAAGTCATACACGAAAGCGTCTGCTTTACCGTTAACAACCTGTAGAACGGCATCCACTTCTGTGTCGTATAGGTCAAGTTTTGCATTGAAAAGGTGTTTCTTCGCAGCTTCAACACCAGTAGTGCCAAGCTTTGTTGAGATTGTGTATTTAGGATCATTCAGGTCAGCGTAGCTTTTAACCTTACCTTCAAGCGCAGGTGAAATAATCATAGATTGACCGATAACAATGTACGGGTCTGCAAAGTTAACTTTCAAGTTACGCTCAGGAGTGATAGTCATACCACCCATGATGATGTCACACTTGTTAGTTTGAAGCGCTGGAATAATACCATCCCAAGCGGTGTTTACAGGTGTGAACTTAACACCCATAGAACGAGCCATGTGTTTACCTAAATCGATATCAAAACCAATGAAACGGCCATCTTTGGTTTTCATTTCGAAAGGCATGTAACCCGCGTCGAAACAAACTTTTAATTCACCTGAGCTAAGAACACCTTCTAGGTCAGACTCAGCCATTGCTTGATTGGCACCAAGCAGAGAGCAGGCAAAAACAAGTCCAGCAGCTGAAGATTTAATAAATTTTTTCATAATATCCCTTATAAAAAATTTTGTTATTTTTCTGTTCGTCCAATGACAAATACGATGTTGTATTGAATATCACGCAAACGCGTACTGACATCAAAAACCACAAGATAATGCAACACAATCTAGTAACACTTCAATAACTATCCGAATTTAAAACCAATATAAAGCTATAAAAATTCAGTTTTCATCTAAGAAGATGACTTAAATCCCGAATCAAATCCACCGGAGACTCAAGACCAATGGAAAGTCGAACCACGCCTTTACCTGCTTCTCGACAAAAATTCGCTTTTTGTTCTGGGCTAAATCGATAGGTCGACTTGTCCAAATCATCAGTTTTTAACACCACAGCTAAACTGCGTTGATGTCCTATGGAATAAGCGTAATAAAACATTTTCGACTCATGTGCAAAACGTTGCTCAATCAGTTCGATGTCCTCTACTTGGAATGCAATAATGCCGCCAGAAAATGCCATTTGCTGCTTAGCCAGCGAAAATTGTTGATGAGACTCTAAACCGGGATACAAAACTCTTATCACCTTGGGGTGCTTTTCTAACCACTCAGCAAGGGCTTGAGCCGATTCACAAAGCGTTTTCATTCGTGGATACATAGTCTCCATACCACGCATAATTAGCCATGCACTTTGTGCACTTAGGGATGCACCAAAATAAACGCCTGCGACGCTTCTAAGCTTGCTAATCAAGGCTTTTGAGCCCAAAACACATCCGCCAAGAACATCACCATGACCATTAATAAACTTAGTTAAAGAATGAATAACCAAATCGGCTCCAAGTGTGATTGGTCGGGTAATAACCGGGGTTGAAAAAGTCGAGTCCGCACTAAGTAAAACCCCATTGTTTTTAAGTAGTAAAGAGAGTTCTTTGATGTTCGTTAATCTTAATAGCGGATTACACGGCGTCTCTATGTGCACTAGTTTGGTGCTTTTACGCAACGCGCTTTGCACACTTTTGATGCAAGAAGTGTCAACCGTAGTGACTTCGATTCCATATTGGGGCAATACTTGAGTAGCAAATTCATACACCGCAGCATAACAAACATCGCTGATGACGAGGTGATCACCAGCTTTAAGTAAAGACATAAAAACAGCGGTGACAGCCGCCATTCCACTTGCAGTCGCAAGCCCATCCTCCGCCTGTTCTAAAATAGCCAGACGCTGTTCGAGCAACCGAACCGTTGGGTTTGTCCATCCAGCATAAAGGAATGGTGAGTCCGAGATATCTTCCAGCCCTTGAGCAGAAAAAGCCCCTTCATCGGGCCTAAAGCTGTGATTTACCGACATCACAATGTTAGGAGCGATGGCGTTAGTGTGTGGATCTGGCTGAATAGCCGCATGCACCGCCAAGGTTTCAGGAGCGTATATTTCGCGAGACATTTCAAAATCGATATTATCGTTATGCATTATTTTCTTGATCCCATCTTTGTCACCAGCCGTAAATAACTTGGGGCTAATGAGCATTTTTAGTTCCAAACCGTATGAATGAGCTAATTGTGAATTCCAATTGATAGGGAAAATCCGCTATTCTTCTCTCCACATGGAAAAAACACCGCGTTTAGAACTCAATAATGCGGAATAACGGCAAGAGGAAAACCATGAGTGAAACCACTCTGGATAATTTCGATAAGAAAATTCTGCAACTGATGCAAAACAACTGTCGCATGGCGAGTGAAATCATTGCTGAGCAAGTTGGCTTATCCGCTTCTGCAGTACAAAGACGCATAAAACGTTTGAGAGACGAAGGGGCAATTAAAGCCGAAGTGGCCGTGATCAAATCCGAATTTTCTACCCACCCAATGACCTTTATTGCCGGAATAGAAATCGACAGAGACAATTACACCGTCCTCAATAAATTCAAACGTTGGGCAGAAACTCAACCGTCAATACAGCAAGTATTTTATGTGACTGGTAATGTCGATTTAATGCTGGTGATGACGGCTGAAAACGCCAAAAGCTACGATAGATTTATAGAGCACATCATGGAGCAGTTCCCACAAATACGCCGTGTTATGACCAATGTGGTGTTGGATACGCCAAAACAGAGCCTTTATCTGCCTGTTGAATAGCGAACCTGTAAATTGAACGCATAAAAAAAGCCGAGAGGTTCTCCCCTCTCGGCTTTCAATTGACTTTGCACATTGCAGCAAACGGCTTATTCACGCTCAGGGTTTGAAGCCCAAACATAAAGCAGTTCTAACGCAATCGTCGCACCAGCGAGTGACGTTAAATCACTTTGGTCGTATGGCGGAGAAACCTCTACTACGTCCATACCAATAAGGTTTATCCCTTTCAGTGCACGGATAATCTTCAAAATTTTATCTGAAGTTAAGCCGCCACATACAGGTGTACCTGTACCCGGTGCAAATGCAGGATCTAAACAGTCGATATCAAACGTTAGATACACTGGCTTATCGCCAACGATTTCGCGAATTTGCTCAACGATTTCATCCGCAGACATGTCATTTGCTTGCATCGCATTGATGACATTGAATCCGTGTCCTTCCTGCTTATACTCAGTACGAATGCCCACTTGTACTGAGTTACGAGGAGAGATCAAACCCTCTTTCGGCGCATGATAAAACATAGTGCCATGGTCATACGCACTGCCATTTGCATAAGTGTCAGTGTGTGCATCAAAGTGAATCATCGCCATTTCACCGTAGTGTTTAGCGTAAGCACGAAGAAGCGGCAGAGTGATAAAATGGTCACCACCTAATGCCAATACTGTTTTACCAGTCTTTAGAATTTCACTGGTTGCTGCTTCTAAACGGTAAGTGAAGTCTTCTGCGTCACCGCAGTCGAACACCAAATCACCCGCATCCACTAACTTGATACGTTTGAACAGGTTGAAATCCCACGGGAACTTCTTGCCTTCCCACGCTAAGTTAACCGATGCACGTCGAATCGCATCAGGCCCCATACGAGCACCAGGTCGACCTGAAGTCGCCATATCCAAAGGCACGCCTAACACCACAACATCAGCATCCGACTCTAGCGGATCTCTCTGGTACGACTGGCGAAGGAACGTCATTGCATTTGAATACAATGAATAATCCATTTTAGTAAACAAATCATTCACTTAAAAATCCTCCAAATAGGTATAACCATTTAAACCATGCTCTAATTCTGCTAACACATCTTGTTGTTCGTGTTCAGCCACGCGCTGAGACACCAACTGACGGTAGTTAGCTCTAATTGCATCTACGTCGATATGCACGTAACGCATCATATCTTCAACCGTGTCACCTTCGTTAATGAAGGTGATTTCTGATTCGCCTTCGTCTGTGATATTCACAACGGCACTGTGTGTATCACCAAACAGGTTATGCATATCGCCAAGGATCTCTTGGTATGCTCCCACTAGGAAAAAGCCCATCAGATACGAAGTATCTTTTGACCAAGCAGGAACAGGCAACGTTGTTTCAATACCCTGACCTTCCACGTATTGCTCAACTGCACCGTCTGAATCGCAAGTAATATCTAACATCACTGCACGGCGGTCTTCGACGTTCTGCAAATTCGACAGAGGCAACACAGGAAACACCTGATCAATACCCCATGCATCTGGCAACGATTGGAACAGTGAGAAGTTCACAAAGAACTTGTCTGCCAAACGCTCTTGCAAGTGATCCAGAATCGGGCGGTGGAAGCGGTTCTTAGCGCTCATTTTCATGCGTAGTTCATGATAAATGCGTAGCGACAGCTGCTCTACCCACGCACGATGTTGCAGGTTAATTACACCTGTCGAGAACAACATATGTGCTTCATTCAAATCACTTTGCGTATCGTTGTAAATTTCGATCAATGCACGAGCATCGGTGTCATCATTCAACGTTTGCCAGCTGCGCCACATGTTTTGTAGCAATGTTGGGCCATCGGCTTCTGGTTCAACAATCGCTTCTGGCGTGTAACCTTCTGTACCAATTACGTTGGTAATGAGAACTGCATGGTGCGCAGTCACCGAACGGCCTGATTCCGAAATAATGGTCGGCTTTGGTTGGTTATAAAGATTACATACATCACCAACAGTGCTAACGATGTTGCGAGCGTATTCAACCAGACCATAGTTCATTGAGTTTGAAGACTGGCTACGCGTACCATCATAGTCCACAGCCAAACCGCCACCCACGTCAAAGTACTGAATGTCTGCACCCAGCTCACGAAGCTCACAGTAGAAACGAGCCGACTCGTTTACACCATTACGCACGTCACGAATATTCGCCATTTGCGAACCTAAGTGGAAGTGCACAAGCTGCAGTGCATCAAGCTGGTTTTCCGCTTTCAAACGGTCAACAACAGACAAGACCTGTGCCGCAGCCAAGCCGAACTTAGATTTCTCACCACCGCTCGATTGCCATTTACCCGCACCTTGAGAGGCGAGACGGATACGAATACCCAAGCGAGGTTTCACGCCTAAGCTTTTTGCTTCTTTCAGTACTAAATCCAGTTCCGAAAGTTTTTCAAGTACGATAAATACTTTGTGACCGAGCTTCTCGCCGATCAGCGCAAGGCGCATGTACTCACGGTCTTTATAACCGTTACACACGATGACAGAACTTGCTTGTTGCGCCATTGCAAGTACTGCTAATAATTCTGGCTTACTGCCCGCTTCTAAACCGAGTTGTTTTGTTTCTAGCTGAGCTTGGCTCGCCAAAATTTCGTCCACAACTTCACGCTGTTGATTTACTTTAATTGGGTAAACCAACAGGTATTTATTCGGGTAATCGTATTCATCAATCGCCTGATTGAATGCGTCACAAATGTTGTGAACACGTTGATGCAGGATTTGAGGAAAACGAACAAGCACCGGTAAATTCAAACCGCGTGTTTCTAGCTGACTCACAATTGAACTCAATTGCGTTTGATATTGGCCATCTTTCCTTGGTGACACATAGACTTCACCTTGGTTATCTATTCCGAAGAAACCTTGGCTCCAATAATGAACGTTATAATCAGCACGTACGCGATCTAATTTAGATGATTGTTCCACATTTAATCTCACACACTAAGAGAGAATGAAGTGGCTTCGAGCCACACCTGACACCCTAAATGTCACGCGCTTTATCGGACAAAATAGGGGGTGTGTCTAATCATAATAATTTGTCGTTAAGACAAACTTTTATTGTTTCTGTACAACGGGTAAATGTTTTTAATAAAAACGCAAAAATGTTGTTTCAAAAGCCTTCCATTTTTTATGTTTTCAGGTGGAGATTTCTGCCTTAATTATGAGCACAAATCCATTCTAATTTTCCTTCTCTACCGTTTATCTCTCGAAATTTAATTTCCACACAAAACATTCTTACTCAAATTATTTTTCATTTTTTATTCAACAAAATAATTATTAATATTCATATAGTTACAAAATTACCTTCCAAATTTTACGCAACTCAACCTTGTTAAAACCAAAAATAATAGTTAGTGTACTAATAAATATTTTGATATTTCACGTCAAAACCGTACAGCAACAAGGATGAAAAACATGTCTACCATGCTGGAGGTCAGAAACCTCTATAAAGTATTTGGCGAAACACCGAGTGAAGCTTTCCCCCTGATAAAGAAAGGGTTAACTAAAGATCAAATTTTTGAACAAACGGGGTTAACCGTGGGTGTCAAAGATGTCTCTCTCAGTGTTAACGAAGGCGAAATCTTCGTCATAATGGGCTTATCGGGCTCTGGGAAATCAACATTAGTCCGATTACTTAACCGTTTAATTGAACCGACAAAGGGTAACGTCCTGATTAAAGGTAAGGATATAGCCCACGTCTCAGAGCAAGAGCTGAGATTAGTTCGTCGTCAAAACATCTCTATGGTTTTTCAAAACTTCGCATTAATGCCTCATATGACTGTGTTGGAAAACGCGGCTTTTGGACTTGAACTTGCCAGTGTTGATGAAGCAACCAGACATAAGAATGCAAAAAATGCATTAGAACGCGTTGGGCTTGATGCCTATTGCGAGTCTTTCCCTGATGAATTATCCGGCGGTATGAAACAGCGCGTGGGTCTTGCCCGAGCACTGACCAATGACCCTGACATACTCTTAATGGACGAAGCCTTCTCGGCACTTGACCCATTGATACGAGCTGAAATGCAGGATGAGCTGATTCGTCTGCAAAACGATGACAAACGAACCATCGTTTTTATCTCCCATGATTTAGACGAAGCCATGCGTATCGGTGATCGTATTGCCATTATGCAAGACGGCGTGGTGGTGCAGGTAGGAACACCCGACGAAATTCTGCATAACCCTGCCAATGATTATGTTAGTTCGTTTTTCCGTGGTGTAAATGTCGCTTCGGTATTCAGTGCCAAAGACATAGCACGTAAAAAACCCGCAGCAGTGTTTAAAAAACACGATAACGACGGACCGGCGGCCGCACTGCAACTGCTCATGGATCACGATCGAGACTTTGGCATCGTGGTTGATAGAACCAACAAATTCAGCGGCATTGTTTCCATTCACAGTTTGAATGAAGCGAAGAAAGAACAACGTTCGCTCAGCAGTGCCCTGCTTTCTGACACCATCACCATTCATCCTGACGTTTCCGTCGGCGAACTCATCAGTCAAGTGGCAGAAGTACCTTATGCGGTACCGGTCGTCGACGAACAAGGACAGTATTTTGGTGTCATTACCAAATCTCGCTTACTTCAAACTTTAGACAGGGAATAAACATGGCTACAGAAAACGTTTCTAGCGCTCCGGAAACAGCCGACCCGTGGGGAGCGGCGACACAATCAGCAACCGATGCTGCAAGCAGTGACCCTTGGTCAACGGCTACAAATGCAACCACTGCGGGCAATGATTGGCTTAATGCTGCGCAGACACAACCCGATTCATTTGACTGGATGCACCCATTTAAAGACGCCATTATTCCCTTTGACCACTGGGTTGAAACCGCGCTTAACTGGCTTGTCACACATGGACGCCCATTATTTCAAGCAATTAGAGTACCCATTGACTTTATTCTAAGTTCATTCGAAGGTGCCCTCGTTTCTACTCCAGCGCCTATCATGCTGCTCATTCTGTTCCTATTGGCATGGCAGTTTGCGGGACCTCGTTTAGGCATTAGCTCCTTCTTCTCTCTGCTGGTGATCGGTTTTATCGGTGCATGGGATGAGGCTATGGTCACGCTGGCCTTGGTAATGACATCCGTCTTTTTCTGTCTGTTGATAGGATTACCAATGGGGATCTGGCTTGCCCGGAGTAATACCGCCGCGAAAATCGTACGGCCAATTCTGGACGCAATGCAAACCACCCCAGCATTCGTCTATCTAGTTCCGATTGTAATGTTATTTGGTATCGGTAACGTGCCCGGCGTCGTTGTGACAATTATCTTCGCCCTGCCGCCGATTGTGCGCTTAACCATATTGGGTATTCAGCAAGTGCCCGAAGAGCTGATAGAAGCAGGACACGCATTTGGTGCAAGCCCTAAACAGATGCTTTATCGCATCCAATTACCATTAGCAATGCCAACGATTATGGCAGGTATTAATCAGACTCTGATGCTGTCGCTTTCTATGGTGGTAATTGCCTCTATGATTGCCGTCGGCGGACTAGGACAAATGGTGCTACGCGGTATCGGGCGCTTAGATATGGGACTGGCGGCAGTTGGTGGTTTAGGCATTGTCATACTCGCCATTCTACTCGACCGAATTACGCAAAAAGTGGGCAGCGAGAGCAACGATACAAAAACTCGCTGGTATCAAAAAGGCCCTGCGTCTTTTGTATACCGTATCAAACGGAAACTCACACATACCGAAGGAAACAAAAAACTAGGAGAACAGAAATGAAATTAACATGGAAGACTTTGTTAACCAGCAGTATTGCAATGAGTTCAATTATGAGCGCATCCGCATATTCAGCGTCTTTACCCGGTGAAGGTATATCAGTCCAGCCAGTACAGTCGACAGTAGCGGAAGAAACGTTCCAAACTTTAATCGTTAACAAAGCCATGGAAGCGCTTGGATACGATGTGAAGCCCACCAAAGAAGTGGACTACAACGTTGGTTATACGTCTATAGCGGAAGGCGACGCTACTTACTTAGCCGTTAACTGGGCACCACTACATGATGACAAATTTAAAGCTTCTGGCGGTTACGACAAGTTCTATCGTAAAGGTGAGTATATTTCTGGTGCCGCTCAAGGTTACTTGATTGACAAGAAAACCGCTGAAAAATACAACATCACCAATATTGAACAGTTGAAAGATCCAAAAATCGCCAAGCTGTTTGATGCCAACGATGATGGGAAAGCTGACCTAACAGGCTGTAACCCAGGCTGGGGTTGTGAAAGTGTTATTGAGCATCAAATCGATGCATTCGGTCTTAGAGATACTATCACGCATAACCAAGGTAACTACGCCGCGATCATCGCTGATACCATCTCTCGCTACAAAAAAGGCGATTCCATTTTGTATTACACCTGGACTCCATACTGGGTAAGTGGCGTATTGGTTCCCGGTAAAGATGTGGTATGGCTAGAAGTACCTTTCTCTTCACTGCCGGGCGATCGTTCAAACGTGGATACCGCTTTACCAAATGGCAAAAACTATGGCTTCGAAATGAACTCAATGAAGATCGTAGCGAACAAGAAATTTGCTGAACAAAACCCAGCAGCAGCGAAATTGTTTGAAATCATGAAGCTGAACATCAACGATGTTAGTGCTGAAAACATGATGATGAGCCAAGGCCACAACTCTGGGAAAGACATTGAAGCGCATGCGAATGGATGGATCAAAGCGAACCAGAAAACGTTCGATTCATGGATTGAGACTGCCAAAAAAGCCGCTATGTAACGAAACACTTTGTAAATAGAGTTAACTGATTCTATTCGTCTGTGGGGCTGCTGTCTTCCAGTAGCCCCCTTTTCAAAAACACGTATTAGGAGCTTTACTTGAGTACTCACGATGAAGTGTTGATTTCGATAAGGCAAATTGTTCGCGCAATAGATCTGCACTCAAAGCAACTGAACAAGAACTTTGGCTTAACCAGTCCTCAATTATTACTCATGCGGACTATTCAATCATCGCCCAAAATGACGCTGCGCCAACTCTCTATCAACAGCAATATGAGCCAAGCCACAGCAACCAGCATTCTTGATCGCCTCGAAAAACGTGGTTTTATCAAGAGAGAACGCGATACAAAAGACAAACGAAAAGTGCATGCGGTTATCACAACCGAAGGTGAGAATGTTTTAGAACAAGCTCCGCAACTGCTACAAGATAACTTCATTGAACAGTTTCAAGCACTGGATCAATGGGAGCAAACGCAGATTCTTTCCTCTCTCCAGCGAGTTTCTCGTATGATGAATACCTCCGACATTTCGCCTGAGGATCTGGTACTTACCATTGATCAGGAAACTATCCCTTTCCCGTAGCATCGTTAAAATTGGCAATTTCTTGTTAGTTTTTGTTATACACATACCTTTACGTCCATTTTTTAACCACTTACATAAAAATATATACCGAACGCCTTTCGAAAATAGCCATGCTTTTAAAAAGAATATGGTAAGTTAACCACGCTGGGAACAACGCGGGATATTTGTTCATACCTATAATACAAAAGCCCGTTCTAACAACACGTTGCCAATATTACCCCTGCATTAATACTATAATTTACAACCTTGGCTAATCGGAGTTACACGTTGAGCGAATATCAAGACTTAGCACAACATATTGAGATGCTGGCAAAAGCAGATGATGACCAACAGCAAGTTAGCCTTCTAAACGAACTGATTGAAAACGTTCTGGATTCTGGCTCCATCGCGCTTATTCTCGAAGCATTCCCCGTTGAACAGCGTGTTCGAATGTGGCGTAGTCTGCCACTGGAAATGCACATTGATGTGTTAACAGAGATGCGTGCGGATGTACGTGTTTCCGTTATTAAAAGCCTTTCTGAGACAGAGCTGAAACTGACTCTCGCCAAGCTGGACAACTTATCCCTTATCGAATGGGAAGATTCACTTCCTGACGATATCGTTACCGAAGCTCTGCGTTTAATCAGCCGTGATGAACTTGAACTCTATGACCAAGCAAACGAATTTGGCGATGATGAAATTGGTCACTGGGCAGACAGAAAAGTCTATACCCTTCCGTTCAGCATCACCGTGGCTCGTGCAAAAATGCTGTTGGATAAATACCACTATGAATCGCCTCAGTATATTTTTCTGATCAACAAAAAGAAGAAATTCATTGGTATCGTCACCTACACCGACATTCTTCTTGCGGATAGCTCGGAACGAATCAAATCCCTCGTGCTTGAAGACACCTCAATTATCAATGCGCATTTAACGCTTGCCGAAGGTGTAGAAACTTTGGAACACGCGACACAATCACTTGTGCCGGTCGTCAACGATGACGGTACCTTAGTCGGTATTATCGACTGGCAGTTTGCACTGGGAACTCAGCGTGAGATATACGAAGCCCGTTTGATGGCGGGTACGGGTATGGACGAAGGTGATGACCTTTTTGCGCCTATTCTACGCAGTTCGAAACGACGTGGCGTTTGGCTAGGTATTAACTTAATCACCGCAATTTTTGCGTCGATCACGATTGGTATGTTTGAAGATGTTATCTCTGAAGTGGTAGCACTAGCCGTATTGATGCCGATTGTCGCATCTATGGGCGGTATTGCAGGGAGTCAGACCCTCACACTGATGGTTCGTGCTATGGCGCTCAATCAGATCACCATCGGTAACCGACTTGCCTTATTGAAAAACGAACTTGGCATAGGTTCAATTAACGGTTTACTTTGGGCGTTAATCATCGGTGGCATGGCGGCACTCTGGTTTCAATCACCACTGATTGGCGGCACCATTGCACTTGCGATTGTCGTTAACATCATCACTGCTGCGCTGTTTGGTGTCATTATTCCGATCATTCTCGACAAGTTTGAATTAGATCCTGCACTGGCAGGCTCAGTGATACTAACCACAGTAACCGACGTGGTTGGTTTCTTTGCCTTCTTAGGTACCGCAAGTCTTGTGATGTTGTAGTTGAATAAGTGATTAGATGTGAAAAAGGTCAGAACACTCTGACCTTTTTTATTGACTCATTTTCAGCTAGCCACTTAACGCAAAGCTAAACGCAGTTTTTCTACCCTGCTAAACAACAGCCAATCCAAAATCAAAGTTGTAACAATGGTCAAGCCACCCAAAGGAAACAAAACGGCTAACAGTATCAGCGTCACCAAGCCTGTCTTCCAAATACCTGAACTTGCAAAACGCGGAGGAACACCCAACGCCGCTCTACCTGAAGGTCGGCGAATCCACCACATCACAACACCTGTTACGGCTATTGCTATAAAGGCGATACAAAAAAACACGTTCAAACCTTTATTTAAAGTACTTAGATCGCCTTGATGCAATGAGACACCTGCCGCCATCGCTTTGGCATACAAGTTATAGTCTGCCCAAGTGACATCCACCAGCAACTTACCTGTGTATTGATCGAAGTGAGAAGTACGATCGTTGCGTGGGTCGGTAATATCACCAGCCATCGTATTCGCAGCTACTGTGTATACCCCTTTCTCTCCTTTCGGGAAATAAATGCGGTATTGAGTAAAACCTAACTCCTTTGCCTTAGTAACTATCTTGTCCACACTGATAGCACCATGAGACATTTCTGGCATTTCCATATCCATCGCAGAATGGTCATGTGCAGCTTTGGATTCTGGCATTGGTGCAAGCTCCAAATTCCATGGCATCTCCTCTTCATTACCATGGTTAAGACTGGCATGGGTCAATGTCGACTCCGGTTTTTCACCCCACGTATAGTAAGTTGGGAACGTATTCCAAGCCTGAACCAGAGATTTACCCCAAATGCCCGTCCATGAAAGCCCAGAAATCAGGAAAAATAGCAGTACAATCGACAACACACCACCAAGGTTCGCGTGCAAGTCGCGCATAAACACTCTCGTCCCTTGAGTCACTCTTAATTTGAGAAACCCTGCTTTTGATGCATTGTCACGAGGCCACCACAAATACAAGCCTGTAACGAGCAGAAGTACTCCTAAACTTGCCGCAATTTCAATTAAGTAATCACCTAAGTCGCCTATCAACAAAGTGGCATGGATTCCGTTAGCCAACGAATACCAGCTTTCGCTTCTATCTATGGTGCCAAGTACTTGCCCTGAATAGGGATCTACAGTAGCGAAAAGGTTAGTTCCTTCTGGTGAGCGAATGGAAACCTTATTTGCGATGTTTTCTGTTGGTGCCGGAATAAATTGGGTGACGGCATAATCTGGAAAACGTTGCTGAACAGCGTCGATTTGAGCGGATACTGCGAGTTGTTGAGACTGCGGAGTGACCACTAAAAGATCGTGGTAGCGCACTTGTTCAATTTCATCATCGAACAACATGACTAAGCCGGTCAGAGACAAAATCAGGATAAACGGAATAACAAACAGACCTGCATAGAAATGCCAGCGCCAAGTGAGAAAATAGAGCGATTTAGCACGCGAAGTCGCGGCAACCTGAGAATTTGTTGAACCTCTCAAAGTAAACTTTCCTTTTTGTGTAACGCACCCAGATAAGATGCCTGAAGAGTGACTTTTTAATGATTATTAGAAGTATTCTTTTATGGGCGCGTACTATACCAGCCATAGGCTTAAATAGCATCGATAATAGATATCATTTACAACACAGTTTCTTGTATCAAGCCTTCAACAGCGTTTCTCTAAAAGAAAAAAGGTAGCCATTCGGCTACCTTTGATATTGACGTCCAACGCTGTGGAACATTATTGTTTTTGGCTATTAGCCAAACAAACGCTTCCAAATGCTTGGGTTACGTTTATCGTGGTATTCTTCGCGAAGCGAATCAATTTGTTTTAACGACTCTTTTGCCGCCTCAAACTGTCCCGCTTGGAGTTCAGTTTCAATCTTCTCTAGAGTAACCGTCAGCTTGTTGAAGCCTTCAAGATAGATGTCTTTTTTCTCCGGCGGATAGTCACCCTGCTTAGCTTGTTCTATCAGTTGATTTAAATCGATAATCGGTTGCTGCATTTCTTCAATAGTCTGAGCCTGCGCAGCTTGCTTGAATGTTTGTTTCATCTGCTTCATTGTCGCCTTAAGGTCAAAGTCAGCAGCAAACAGTTGAGTTGAGAGCAACAGCCCTAGGCCAATCGTTAGTAGTTTTTTCATTTACTTTCTCTTCCGTGTTCGTCTTACTTTTTAGTAAGCCAGAATCATTATTGTTATTTATACCAGTCCGCAAACTCTTCAATTGGCTCTCTACCGCGTAGTGCCAAAAAGTTTAAGAACTGCTGTGCACTATGAGTAATTACTTGCTTAGAATCAACACCAACATTGTTAAGAAGTTGTTCCGCTTTCGTCAGTACACCGACATCTTGGCAAAAATGGGCATCACTACCCGTGGTTATCCAAGCGCCCAGACGTTTTGCGACTTCTGCAATTTGGTAGCAACGCTCAACACTGCCGACTCGACTGTGCCCTTTCAAAGTGCTGTTATTGATTTCGATAGCGACGTTGTGTTCAACGGCACTCGCAATCACTGTTTCAAAATCAAAATCATAGTTTGGATTGCCTAAGTGGCCTAAAGCGTCAACACGTCCACCTTTGATAACGTTGAGCAATGCTTGAGTATGCTCTTCTTTGCTAGACGGTTTAAACACCGCTTCATGAAAGCTGGCTATCACCCAATCCAGCTTTTCATCCAGCGTAGGATGAATATCCACTTCACCTTCAACGTTCATAATGTTGGATTCAATACCGCGAATAATCGCCACGCCCTCAAGGAAACGCGGAACCACACGTTGGTTGGCAAAGAACCAATAATGCGGTGCGCCAGGCATAGTTTCAGCGTGATCAGTCATACAAAACATAGTGAGATTGTTCTGCTTTGCCTGTTTGGCATTTTCAATCAGGGTACTGTAAGCATGACCGCTAGCGTAAGTGTGGGTATGGGTATCTACTTCGAGTTTCATTTTTCTTTCCTTACATCACGATATACGCAGTGTATCAGCCCCTCTATGAACTACAACCGTACAGCATAAGTAAAACTAGATGAATATCGGTTCAAATCTGATTCAAAGCCCGATAAATACTCATTCCAGCCCATACTGACAGGTAGTGATTACAAACAAAATGATTAATAAGTTAATGATTTTGTGAAATTTTCAACAACTATTTTACTGATAATTTTTTGCAACTTTTCTAAGTTCGACAATACTTATACAACCATTTGTTGAAGGGATTCTGCATGAAGCGCCGCTACTCACTCAGTATTCACATTAGTACTCTTTTTTTCATATTAACGGCTATCGTAGGAGCAGTGCTTATTAGTATCAGCTCTCACCATGCAAAACAGTTACTAAGTGGTAGCGCTCAAGAGTTGAGCCAGGAAAACAGCCGCAAACTAGAAACGACTTTCCAAAAAAGCATCGCACCTATTTTGTCCACCTTGGACTTTATGGCTTACAGCAGTTTTATCGATGATAACGAAGCACCCTCAGAACGGGCTCGCTGGCTTTCCTCAATGCGCTTATTGTTCGAACGTCAAACGAGCTTAGTCGCCCTCTACTTCGCGAATGAAGAGGGCGATTTCACCATTGTCCGTCCGTTATTTGACAGCCAATCCAGACAACGGGTTAACGCGCCGGACACCGCTCGTTTGTTTATTAACTACACCAAAATGGATGGAACCAACGACTACATTTTCTTTGACCAAGACCTCATTCTGGTGGGCCATGTTGCTCAACAAGCCAGTCAGTTCGATCCGCGAACACGCCCTTGGTACACCTCTGCCGAACAGGATGACGTTATTCGTTTAACCGAACCTTATGTATTCTACCTATTTCAGACACCTGGCGTCACACTGTCACGTCGCTCTGCGGATGGCAGCAAGGTGGTGGGTGCAGACTTTACGCTCGACTCGCTTTCACAAGAACTCTCAAATATCGGTTATTCACAAAACGCTAAACTTGCACTTTTTGACCACCAGTTCCGAGTCTTAGCTCAGCACAATACATCCTTAAGCCTGACTGATGATGAGGACTCAACTCAGAAAAAGTTAAATAGCAGTATCTTTGCTCCCGTCGCCAATCGAATCAGCAGTTCAACCTTGTACGAAACTATTGAGCTAGAGGGAAAATCCTGGTCTGTTACTCTGACGCCTGTCGCTTTAAGTCCGAGTATTCATTTACTCCTTGCCGATGCCACACCACAGGATGATCTGATTGCCAGCTTACTCTCAATGCGAACCAAGCAGGTACAAGCGGCAATAGCCTTGATGGTGGTCTGTTTTGCAGCGGTATGGATTATTTCAGCTCGCCTTGCTAAACCTTTAGTGAACTTAATGGAGCTCACTGACAATATCACTCGCTTTGAGTTTAAGAAGACTCGCTATCCAAAAAGTATGATTAAAGAGGTGGCAAACCTCACTAAATCAATAGAGCTGATGGAACACACGTTACATGATTTGCTGCGGCTTCTTAGAGATACTGCATCGAATCAGGATTTTGGTGTGTTAGCAAAAACCATCACCCATCAAAGTTATCTTGTTACTCGCGCGGAGACTATCCAGCTGTATACCTATGCGCCAGAAGAAGCCGTTTTCACCAATGTCGCCGACCATGCGATTATTCCATTTAAAATCGACTTAAATTCACTTGTCTGCAACACCCCTTGGTTAATGGCGGAGCTGACTAAAGGTGAAACCGTTCACTTAACACGAAACGACAATATCTTGAGAATGCATCAAGACCAGATATACAACTCTGATATTTATTTCTTCCCGCTGCTTAACCGACAAAAACAATTAGTGGGTTTACTCAATTTGGGATACGAACGGGCCATAACACCAGAGCAGTATGACAAACACGCGTTCCTACGAGAGTTACTAAGCTTTGCTGAAATTGCTAAAGACAACATTGACAAGATTCAACAACAAAAAGACATGTTGAATGCGTTCGTTACGCTTATCGCATCGGCCATAGATACCAAATCGCCGTATACAGGCGGACACTGTCAACGTGTGCCAGAGCTGACTAAAATACTGGCGGAGGTTGCCGATAAAGATACCCACTACTATCGCAATTTCTCCATGAGCAAACCACAGTGGGAAGAGTTAAACCTAGCAGCTTGGCTACACGACTGCGGTAAAGTGACCACACCAGAATATGTAGTAGATAAAGCGACAAAACTCGAAACCATCTATGATCGAATACATGAAGTTCGTATGCGTTTTGAATTGCTCAAAACACAAGCAGAAGTCGACTACTGGCAAGGCGTAGCCCAAGGAGGCGATGCAAGCCAGCTTAAAGCCACTCTTGAGCAAACTCACCATTCACTAGATGCTGATTTTGCTTTTGTTGCCAAGTGCAATATCGGCGGTGAATATATGTCAGACGAAGATGTTGCCCGTTTAGAGTCTATTGCACAGAGACAGTGGAAACGTACCCTTGATGACCAGTTGGGTATTTCTTGGATTGAGGCACAACGAGCTGGTGAAAAACAACCATTGCCAGTAATGGAAAACCTCATCGCCGACAAGCAAGTCCACCAAGTGAGATGGCAAGCGAACAACAACCCTAAAGACACATGGCAAGAACCTTTTGTTCTTCAACCGGGAGAGTATCAATATAACAGAGGTGAGTTATATAACCTTTCAATTCGCGGTGGTACTTTAAGCAACGAAGAACGCTTCATGATCAATGACCACATCGTGCAAACCATTACCATGTTGCAGCGTTTACCCTACCCTGAACACCTTAAAAATGTTCCTAACATTGCCGGTGGTCACCACGAACGTATGGATGGAAAAGGCTACCCAAGAGGCTTACAAGAGGAAGAACTCTCTGTTCAGGCAAGGATCATGGCTATTGCCGATGTCTTTGAGGCCTTAACCTCCAATGACAGACCATACAAGCAAGCCAAAACTATTGATGAGTCGATATCAATAATGACCAAAATGGCGACTTCAGGACATATTGATCCAAAACTTTATCTGCTCTTCCTCGAACAAGACGTGTACCAGAAATACGCTGACATGTTCTTGGAGAAATTCCAGCACAGTGACATAGACAAAGAAGAACACATTAAAACGGTGAAAGCGTATATGAAACAACAATTCTAATCCGGTTAATAGAGTCACAAATTTGGGCTCTATGACTGCCTGAAAATGAATTTATGGTTACAAATCGAACAAAAGATAATCGATTGCGCTAACAATAGTTGATGTGTGTCAAATTGTCGTAGACAATACCGACCTCGCGTTGGTTTGAATGTCACCTCTTGATACCAAATCAACCATGTCCCGATGTCCAATGTAAAATAATGACATTGAGTACAAAGGGCGTTTCGGTTTTTCTAATTACAGAAATAGACAAAACCAATTACTTATTTGTGCATTGCGCTGCTAGGGTAAGCCATTGCTAAATATACCCAAAACTCCATTGGTTTTTGGGCACACCTAGTTTCTAAGGGAAAGAAGATGTTAATACCTGAAAACAGCAGCATCGTGATATTTGGTGCTTCGGGCGATTTAACCTACCGCAAGTTGATTCCTGCTTTATACCACCTATACGCAAGCAACCAACTGCCAAAATCCTTTGCAATCTTAGGCGTAAGTCGTACTGAATACAGTGACGACTCCTACCGAGAAAAATTGAAACGCTCGCTTCAAGAATTAGAGAAAACCGAACCTGAGATTCTTGATGCCTTTTGTGAATACATTCACTATCAAGCCATCAATACATCGGATGTCGAAGATTATGTAAAACTGAAAGACCGTTTAGACTCTCTTTCAGATGATTACGCATTTGAACAACGTAATACCCTGTTCTACCTTGCTACTCCTCCTAGCCTTTACGGCGTGATCCCTTCTTGCCTTGCAGCTCATGGTCTTAACGATGAAAAAGACGGTTGGAAACGCCTGATCATCGAAAAACCATTCGGCTACGATTTAAAATCAGCGCAAGAACTGGATATTGAAATTCACCATCACTTCAAAGAACACCAAATCTATCGTATCGACCACTATCTAGGTAAAGAAACTGTTCAAAACCTATTAGTGTTCCGCTTTGCTAACGGTATGTTTGAACCACTTTGGAACCGTAATTTCATTGATTACGTTGAAATCACTGGTGCTGAATTCCTAGGTGTAGAAGAGCGCGGCGGTTATTACGATGGTTCTGGTGCAGTACGTGACATGTTCCAAAACCACTTGCTACAAGTGTTGGCGATGATCGGTATGGAACCACCAGCGGCAATCAACGCAGACTCTATTCGTAACGAAGTGAACAAAGTTCTGCAAAGCCTTCAGCCACTGTCTGAAGATGACTTACGCAACAATTTGGTACTTGGTCAATACACAGAATCTGAAGTGCGCGGTAAGTTCCTACCGGGCTACCGTAACGAGCCGGGTGTTGCAGAAGATTCGCGTACAGAAACGTATGTTGCGCTAAAAATGTTTATCAACAACTGGCGCTGGAATGGCATACCTTTCTACGTGCGCAGTGGTAAACGTCTGCCGACTCGCGTGACTGAAGTGGTAATTCACTTTAAACGCACTCCTCACCCTGTATTTGGTAAAAATGCGCCTGAGAACAAACTGATCATCCGCATTCAACCAGATGAAGGCATCCTGATGAGCTTCGGCCTGAAAGAGCCGGGCGCAGGCTTCAAAGCGAAAGAAGTTTCAATGAACTTCCATTACACATCGTTAGAAGAAACGAAGATGCTGACTGCCTACGAGCGCCTACTGCTCGACGCACTGAACGGTGACGCAACGCTATTTGCTCGTACAGATGCGGTAGAAGCCTGTTGGAAATTCGTTCAGCCAATTCTGGACTTCAAACAAGACCCACAATCTCTATATGGTTATGCGTGCGGTACTTGGGGACCAAAAGAGTCTGATGACCTTCTAAATAATGATGGAAGAGCATGGCGTTTCCCATGCAAAAACCTTACTGACACGGATTACTGCGAACTATGATCAATTCAAAGATTTTTCAGACCGCTGAGCAGGTTGTTGAATCGTTAGCGAATGAAATGCAACGTTACAGTGAACAAGGCACACCTGTGCACATTTCACTGTCTGGCGGCAGCACACCTAAAATGCTGTTTAAGCTGTTGGCAAGTGCTTCTTATGCCGATGCGATTCAATGGCAAAACCTACACTTCTGGTGGGGTGACGAGCGTTGTGTTGCACCTGATGATGCAGAGAGCAACTACGGTGAAGCGAATGCACTGCTATTTAGCCAAGTGAAGCTACCAGCAGAGAACATCCACCGCATTCGTGGTGAAGATGATCCACAAACAGAAGCAGAACGTTTCGCAAAAGAGATGGCTGATGTGATCCCATGTGAAAACGGCACACCTGTTTTCGATTGGATCCTGCTCGGTGTTGGCGCTGATGGCCATACTGCATCACTGTTCCCTAACGTGACCAACTATGCAGACGAAAATCTGTCAGTTGTCGCGACGCATCCAGAGTCTGGTCAACTTCGCGTATCAAAAACAGCGAAAGTTCTGGAAGCCGCAAAACGTATTAGTTACCTCGTTCTTGGTGCAGGTAAAACCGAGATCGTCAATGAAATTCACACTACTCCAGCCGCTGACCTGCCTTATCCAGCAGCTAAAATTCAGTCAAAGACTGGCGAAACAGAGTGGTATTTAGATTTAGACGCAGCAGCAAAGATTGCGTGAAGGAGAGAAACAAATGAAAGGTGATATCGGTGTAATCGGCCTGGCGGTTATGGGTCAAAACCTGATCCTAAACATGAACGACCACGGCTTCAAAGTGGTTGCTCACAACCGTACTGCGTCAAAAGTAGACGAGTTCCTAGAAGGTCCAGCTAAAGGCACAAACATCGTTGGTGCTTACTCTCTAGAAGAGCTAGTAGAGAAACTAGAAACTCCACGCAAAGTGATGCTTATGGTTCGTGCAGGTTCAGTAGTTGACGCATTCATCGATCAACTAGTTCCGCTGCTAGACAAAGGCGACATCATTATTGATGGCGGTAACACTAACTACCCAGATACAAACCGTCGCGTTGCTGCACTACGTGAAAAAGGTATCCACTTCATCGGTACTGGTGTTTCTGGTGGTGAAGAAGGTGCACGTTTCGGACCTTCAATCATGCCGGGTGGCGCTCCTGAAGCTTGGGAAGCCGTTAAACCTATTTTCCAAGGCATCTCTGCGAAAACTGACGCTGGCGAGCCATGTTGTGACTGGGTTGGTAACGACGGTGCTGGCCACTTCGTTAAAATGGTTCACAACGGTATCGAATACGGCGACATGCAGCTGATCACTGAAGCTTACCAATTCATGAAAGACGGTCTTGGTATGTCTGCAGACGAAATGCAAGCTGTATTTGCTGAATGGGATAAGACTGAGCTAAACAGCTACCTAGTTGAAATCACAGCTGACATCCTTGGCTACAAAGATGAAGACGGTGAGCCTCTAGTAGAGAAGATCCTAGACACTGCTGGTCAAAAAGGTACTGGTAAATGGACAGGTATCAACGCGCTGGACCTAGGCATTCCACTAACGCTAATCTCTGAGTCTGTATTCTCTCGTTGTCTGTCTGCACTGAAAGACCAACGTGTTGAAGCTGAAAAACTGTTTGGTAAAACTATCACTCCAGTTGAAGGCGACAAACAAGAGTGGGTTGATGCACTACGTCAAGCTCTGCTTGCTTCTAAGATCATCTCTTACGCTCAAGGCTTCATGCTAATGCGCGAAGCATCAAACGAGAACGGCTGGGATCTAAACTACGGCAACGTAGCACTTATGTGGCGTGGCGGCTGTATCATCCGCTCTGCATTCCTAGGTAACATCCGTGATGCATTTGAGAACAACCCAGAACTAGCATTCCTAGGCTCTGACGAGTACTTCAAGAACATCCTACAAAGCAGCCTAGTTGCATGGCGTAAAGTGGCTTCTAAATCTCTGGAAGCGGGTATTCCAATGCCATGTATGACTTCTGCACTAACGTTCCTAGACGGTTACACAACAGCTCGTCTACCAGCGAACCTGCTACAAGCTCAACGTGACTACTTCGGTGCTCACACTTACGAGCGTACAGACCGTGCACGTGGTGAGTTCTTCCACACTAACTGGACTGGTACAGGCGGCAACACTGCGTCTACTACTTACGACGTTTAATCGTTATAAGTGACCAAACAGAAAAGGGATGCTTGCTGCATCCCTTTTGTTTTATTAGCCTGATCGTTAGTGTTTGTGCTTATCCGCTGGTATTAATATATACGTTTCTTTGTTGTGACCTTTCTTCTTACCCGGGTGTTTTCCATGCACTGGATGATCATGGTAATGACGCTCTTCCACCACTTTTACTACTTTCACTCTTTCGACCGTCTCGACTCTTCTCCTATTACAGTCGCCCGTTTTTATTGAGACATCCTTGTTGGCAACCGAGACACAGCCTAATTCTATGTCTACCTGTGAATCTGACGCCTGAGCGTGAGTTGTCATCAATGTACCTAGCAGTAAAAGCGGTGCAATTATCCCATATCGTTTCATATTGGTTCCTTTTGAGCTGATTCGTCACCAATTTAAGCGTGTGTTAACAACTCACTCAATATGAAGTCTGCAACACTAACAATCTTCTAACTCACCCTGTACATGGCATTGAAGAGCGCACAAAAAAAGAGCACCTATTAGTGCTCTTCATGACATTTGAAACAAATGATTAATGAACTTTAAACTGCCCCACAACCTGTGACAGATCACTCGAAGTACCACCCAGTTCACGACTTATGTTGTCGGTTTCTGCGGCACTATCATTCAACTGACCAATCAGAGCCTGAATGGCAGCCATGTTGCGGCTGACTTCTTCAGTCACATGGCTTTGCTGCTCAGCGGAGGTTGCCATTAACGTGTTCAAATCGTTAATTTCCACCACCGACGTGGTCACTGTATTCAATGATTCCATCACCTTGTGAGTGCTTTGCGATGTCGCTTCACAACTCTTACGTGTTGTTTCCATCTTAGTGACTACATTTTCTGATGTGTTGTTGAGCTTAGACAGCATTTCATTGATCTGCCCAGTGCTTTGTTGTGTACGAGCAGCCAATGCTCTCACCTCATCAGCCACCACCGCAAAACCACGACCTTGTTCGCCAGCTCGTGCTGCTTCGATTGCCGCATTCAACGCCAGCAAGTTCGTTTGCTCGGCAATATCACCAATCACCTGAAGTACAGTACCGATTTGCTTAGTATCTTGATTCATTGCGCTAATGGTATTCGACATTTCTGCTACGTCAGATTCCAGCGCAGTTACGCTACTTACAGCTTGATTTACGGTATGTTTCGATTCATTGGCATAAGTATTCGTTAGTTCAGTCAGCTTCGCTGCATCGGCTGCACTTTGTGCAATCGAGCCTGCTGTCGCACTCATTTCATCAATCGCGGTAATTACTTGCTCTGTCTCAATAGTATGCGCATTTAACATCTGCATGTTTGATTCAGACTGACTGCTCAAATGGTTAACCGCTGAATCAATTTTCTCAGACGAGTTAGAGACTTCGATAAACATACCCTGCAGCTGTTCAATGAAACGGTTAATAGACGTTGAAATCTGGCCGATTTCATCATTTGATGTCACGCTCAAACGTTGGGTTAAGTCACCGTTACCTTGTGAAAGATCGGCCACCAGCTCTTTAAGACGCAACAACGGTTTAAATGCGTAGTGCAGCATTGCGATACTTAAACCGATAATGATCGCAGCGCAAACGAGCAATGCCATGGTAATTTTCCAGTTCAAACTGTCGGTATTTGCTTGAATATTATCAAGGTCAATATAACCGTTAAGTGCCCATGTCTGACCGCTAATATCAAACTTGCGTTCAACAGGTATCAGGTTCTCGCCAGCCTTATCAGAGAAAATCGTAATATTGTTCGATGAAATCAATTCCATGTAGCTGCCTGATAAAGAGTAGGCTTCTAGAATTGGTTTCAATCCACTTAAACTTAGCGTGAAAAAGTTGGATGAACCATCAAGGTGTTTAATAGAGATGTTCAATGTAGGCTGACCATCAACAACAATGACTTCACTCACTGTGGGTTCAGAAGTCAGGCTCTCTGCCATTGTGATGTACTTTTGCGTTTCGTCTTGCTCTAGCACTCTGCCAGAATCATCAAACGCATAGCTACTTGCTAATCGAACAATATGAGTGAAACCCGCCGACTCTTTTGTCGTGCCGATGTCCATCATGTTGAACTTAAGGCTTTTCGCCAGACTGATCTTGTCGCGTAGCTCACCTTCCAGAGTTCGGTTTACTAGCTCGATGTTATGTTCAATCCTTTCTATATCTGACTGATAGATATAGGAACTGATAAAGTGGTTTACACTTAGAAACGAAACAAAAATAGTGATAGCGATTATGGCAACAATTAGCGATATAATTTTGTTTTTAAAGGAAAAACTCTTCATTATTCTTCGCGTCCTTCACAAAGTTTTAGCCTACTGACCCCGATATAATCAGTGAGCGAATGGTGAATAGAGTAATAATTATTATGCGGGTTCTCAGTAAATCACTTGTTGGCCATGCTTGATTTAAATGCCTTATCAAACAAATTTTCTACACGTTGGAATAACCGTTCGTAGCAGAAACATTCCCACAAATTTACAAAGCCACGTTTATTATTCGGCACATTGTATCCAAACTTAATATGAAACAATCAGTAGTAGTTCAAATTAGAGCCTACATCATTCGGTAAATGAGAGCTTGGTCATATTTTATTAGAATCCCATCGCGTTTTATCTAATACATTGTTTTATTTTTTGTAGATCCATTTTTCAACTCTATTTTTTCTACAAAAAAAGAGCACCTATTGGTGCTCTTTCTCAGTTGGAGTATGAAATAACTATTTTTAGTGGACTTTGAACTGGGTGACGACGTCAGATAAGTCGGTCGAAGTCCCTCTAAGCTCCTGGCTGATAGTATCTGTTTGTGTCGCACTACTATTCAATTGGCCAATTAACTCTTGAATCGTCGCCATGTTTCGGCTCACTTCATCAGTCACATGGCTTTGTTGTTCAGCAGAGGTCGCCATTAATGTGTTTAGGTCGTTAATCTCCACCACAGATGTTGTCACTGTATTGAGAGACTCCATCACTTTGTGAGTGCTTTGCGATGTTGCTTCACAGCTCTTACGCGTGGTTTCCATCTTAGTGACTACATTTTCTGATGTGTTGTTGAGCTTAGACAACATTTCATTGATCTGCCCTGTACTCTGCTGCGTACGAGCAGCCAATGCACGCACCTCGTCAGCAACCACCGCAAAACCACGACCTTGTTCTCCAGCGCGTGCAGCTTCAATCGCAGCATTCAGTGCCAATAGATTCGTTTGTTCCGCAATATCACCAATCACCTGAAGCACAGTTCCAATTTGCTTGGTATCTTGATTCATGGCACCAATAGTGTTCGCCATTTCAGCCACATCCGATTCCAAAGCCGTCACACTTTGCACCGCTTGGTTTACCGTTTGTTTAGACTCATCAGCATAAGCGTTTGTCAGCTCAGTTAACTTCGCAGCATCCGCTGCGCTTTGAGCAATAGAGCCTGCTGTTGCACTCATTTCGTCTATTGCCGTAATCACCTGTTCTGTTTCAATGGTGTGTGCGTTTAGCATCTGCATATTTGATTGAGACTGGCTGCTTAAGTTATTTACCGCAGTATCAATTTTCGATGATGAATTCGATACTTCAATAAACATCCCCTGAAGCTGTTCAATAAAGCGGTTAATAGATCCTGAAATCTCACCAATTTCATCATTAGAAGTGACACTTAAACGCTGAGTTAAATCACCGTTACCTTGCGAAAGGTCGGCCACCAGTTCTTTCAAACGCAGCAGCGGTTTAAATGCGAAATGCAACATCGCCACACTCAGACAAATAATGATTACCGCTGAAATTATCAGCGCCAGAGTAATTTTCCAGTTCAGGCTGTCTGTATTCGTCTGGATATTATCTAGGTCGATATAACCATTGAGCGACCAAGTTTGCCCATCAATCGTAAATTGTTTTGAAACTGGAATAACGTTGTCGCTGGATTTATCCGAGAAAATCGTAATTTGGTTTGCCGATATCAGTTCCATATAACTGCCCGGCAATGAATACGCTTCAATAATGTTTTTCAAATTACTAATGTCGAGAGTAAAGAAGTTTGCCGAACCATCAAATTTCTTCAGTGCGATATTAACGGTTGGTTTACCATCCACCATCTCAACACCACTCATCGACGGCTCTTCGGTTAACTGTTCGGCCAATTTCAAATAGGCATCAGTCTGTTCTTCATCAAGCGAGTTAGCCGTATCATCGAAAGCATAGCCGTTTGTTACCAGTACAATGCTTGCAAAACCTGTCGACTCTTTAGTATCAGCAATATCCATCATGCTGAAATTGAGACTTTTCGTCAGAGTTAACTTTTCTTGTAATGCCCCTTCTAGTTGAGCGGTAACCAAATCAATATTGTGTTTGATTCTTGCCGTGTCTGACTCATAGATATAACCACTGATGAAATGGTTGACACTCATATATGACACAAAAATGGTGACAGCGATAATGCTAGCGATGAGAGCTATTATTTTGTTTTTAAAAGAAAAGTTTTTCATGTATATCTGTATCCCTACTACAAAATGACTAGCACCGTTTTCTAAATAATCAACGGATTAGGATATTTATGCGCTAGACAAAATTTACTTGTTGTTACATTTGCCCGACGATTGTATCACCAATTGAGAATATTAATTAATAATACTCTCAACCCATAACTGGAATGAATATAACAAACTGACTATCCGCCCCTCTACGAGCGATTTATTGGAGTAAAGTGCTAAGTCAAAATCTGGCCGAATAGAGTTCGTCGGCTAAACTCCGCCATTCATAGATGGTTTCTCTGAAATGTTCGATCTGATTCGGTGTAGAGAGATGAACGATACTGAGTATGTATTGGTTAGACGTCTGTTCGTTATAGTGCAGCTTTGCTCTGAACACAGGGCTGTAAAACTCCTCTTGCGAATAAAGAAGCTTGTGCAATTTCTGATTAAATTCAGTTTGGTTATAGCGTTGATTCAACAGTGATTGAATTTCGTTTCGCTGTGCGTTTTGAAAAGCTATCCAATCATAAGTCGTTATTTGCAAAGCCTTCGCCCATTGCACAGCGAGTTGCTTCTGTTCTTCGGTTAGAGAACCTAACCATTGTTCCATACGATCGATTATTCGTTCTTCATATTTAGTTCGTGTTTCACTCTCATTCAAATCCGCATATTTGTCGGCGTATTTTTGATGCCGTTTCTCCAAGCCTTGCATAAATTCATTCACTTGCTTGTCTGACAAAGCAGTAGCCAGCGGATAAATACTCGGAAAAATTTGCGTCACCAAGTTCTGGTAGTGAGTATTAATCCACTCTCTGTGCCGTTGAAGCTGATCCATTGTGAGAATTTTAGGATTGAGCTCAAGCAATTGATCAAACTGAACAATATAGTTACTTAGCTCTTCAGTTTGATGCCATTGGCTAAGGGCATTAATTTGTGTTTTCACCAAGCCTTCTTGTTGGTCAGTCAAAGTGACGTAATCATCAAGGTACTCCAGCACAAACCAGTCAATATGACGGTAAACAAATTTAGTACTACACCCCGCTATGAGTAGTACCGACATCAACAGCAGAGTTATCCTTCTCTTCATAACCAAGTCCCTAGTCGTCCTTTTTTGCCGCCAAGTCACTTTTAAAAGCATCACATCTAAAACATAGCTGTTCTAAAAACAGATGCTCACTGCGGCATGAGGTTTTCTTATTGTGTGGTCGATGCCATATGAAAGTCACAGAGTTGAACTCAATAGTCTGATTTTTAGACTCTCACCCGCAGAGAGTCAATGACAAAGACATTTCACTCGTAAAATAAATGATAATAGTTTGCATATGCATTTACTTTGGAAATATAATCACCTTCTTCGCTACAAATGCGAACTCGATTCATCACCATCTTTTCAACAAGGACAAAAGTAGGTTCCATAAATGATTCAGAAACTGTTTAGCCTTTCTACTTTGCTGTTTGCTTCTTACAGCTTTGCACAAACAACCACAATTACGGACGTGCTTGATCGTGAAGTTACCTTCGATGCGCCTGCAAAACGCGTCATCGTTGGCTTTTATCCAGAAGATTACATGGCCATTGGTACGGAAGCTGCCTATGACAACGTTGTGGGTATGTCGAAATACATTTGGCAAGCACGTCCTGCAAACTGGGAAATGAACGTTAAGCACCGCCCTTCACTAGACAATATTGCAGGTATCGGCCGTGTTGATACCAACACATTCTCTGTAGAAAAAGTCATTAGCCTGAATCCAGATCTCATCATGCTGGCTGACTGGCAATATAAGGGTTTAGGCAGTGATATCGAGCGCCTTGAAAGCGCAGGAATTCCAATTGTTGTTGTTGATTACAACGCTCAAACTCTAGAGCGTCACATCAAAAGTACTGAGATCATCGGTGTCATCACTGGCCAGGAAGAGCGTGCAACGAAAATTGCGAATGAATACAAGCAGAACATCGAAATGATCACTGCACGTTTAGAAAAAGCAAACTTACCAAGACCAAAAGTCTATACAGAATATGGTGCAGCTGGTGTGAACGAAGTAGGCTACACATTCGGTAAAAACATGTGGGGTGCAATTTCAACAATGGCTGGCGGTGACAACATCTCTGCACCTTACGTTGAATGGTGGGGCAAACTCAACCCAGAGCAAATCATTGCAGCGAACCCAGACGTTATCGTTATAACGGGCTACGAAACAGGCAGTGGCGCAGATTCAATGATCATGGGGCAAGGTGTTCAGGAAGATATTGCAAAACAACGTCTCGAAGGTTTTAAGCAACGTATTGGCTGGTCATCAATCAAAGCAGTGAAAAACAACCGTATGTATGCAGCCTACCACGGTGCATGCCGTACCATTCTTGATGGTGCTATGATCCAGTTCTACGCAAAAGCCATGTACCCAGAACTGTTCGCAGACCTTGATCCAAACCAAGCTTACTTGGATTTCTACAAGAACTACCTACCAGTAATGCCTGAAGGTACGTTCGTTACTAAATTATAAATTGTTTCAGCCATCGACTCTGCGTTGGCGTTACGAAGAGATAAGGCCAGAACATCTGTTCTGGCCTTTTTATATCTGACTCATATCAGAAACGTACGTGTGAATTCTTTGTGTTACGCAGCGCTAGGTCTGCGAGTGCGGACGAAAGGTGTACCATGTTCATCGGTAAGAACATCTGCTTCCACATGGTACAGTTCGTGAATCAGTTCGCTGGTTAACAGCGCCTTCGGGCTACCAAAGGCTCTCAACTCACCCTGCTTTAATATCAGAAGGTTATCAGCGTATTGCGCCGCTAAGTTTAGGTCATGCAGCACCATTAACGTAGTGTAATTTTGTGTTTTGGTTTGAGTGACCAAATGGTTTAACAATACGTGTTGGTAGTGCAGGTCTAACGCACTTACTGGCTCATCCAGCATCAGTATTTCAGGGCAACGCATCAGTGCTTGCGCAAACAAGATCATCTGACACTGACCACCACTAAGGGTTCTAACATCACGGCTGGCAAGATGCTCTAGTCCGATGCTTTTCAAAATACTTAATGCTTCTTCCAGCATTTTGGTTTCAATTCGCATACTGAGTGCATCAAGCCTGCCTAACAGCACCACTTCGATAACGGTCATATTCACATCAAGGTGAATATCTTGCGGCATGTAACCAAACTTAGTTCGCCATTCAATAAGAGACTTGTTAGATAACATCTCCTTACCGTATTGAATCTCTCCACTTACGGTTTTGATATCACCAAACAGCGTTTTTAATAGCGTACTTTTACCCGTACCGTTGGGTCCAAGAATAACGTTCACCTGTCCCGGTTGCAGCGTAAAACTGATGTCTCTCGCCAACACCAAATCGCCTAATTGTACGTTTAAATTGTTGACCTGTAATAGGTTACGTTCTTGCACTAGATCGTGTACTTGTGATAACTGGCTTACTTCAAACATATTATCTTCTCTTCGCAATGATGAGCCAGAAGAAGAAAGGCACACCGATAATGGCAGTCACGATGCCGATTGGGAATAGCGCCCCCGGTACGATCACTTTTGATAAAACAGAAGCCGTCGACAACAAAAATGCCCCGATTAAGAATGAAAGTGGAAGGAAGAAACGCTGGTCTTCACCAACCAATATTTTGGCGATATTGGGTGAAACAATACCGATAAAGCCGATGATGCCAACGAAACTGGTTACCGTCGCGGTCATCACAGCAACAATCAGCAAGGTTTTTAATCGTAGTTTTATAATGTTAACGCCAAGGCTTTTTGCGCGTTCTTCACCAAGTTTAAGTGCGGTTAATTTCCATGAGTCTTGCAGTAGCAAGAAAAAGCTTACCATTACCACTGTCGCGGTGATCGCTAGGTTCGTCCATGTGGCCTTTGAAAGGCTACCAAATAACCAAAACAGAATTTGTTGGCTCAACTCAGGCGAAGAGATGAACTGCACCAGTGATAGTAAAGATTGGAATAAAAACAGTAACGCGATACCCGCAAGGATCAACTGCCCAGAACCAATATGTCGAACAGAAGCCAGTGCAAACAGAAAACACGCAGAAAGCATACAAAATGCAAATGCGCCAATCGGCACAGCGAGGTTGCTATCAATACCCAGAGAGCCAGTGTAAAGCATTAATGCAGCACCAAACCCCGCAGCCGCAGCCATACCCAAAGTGTATGGGCTTGCCATAGAGTTGTTCAGCAAGGTTTGCATTTCTGCACCACCCATACCTAATGAACCGCCAACAAAAATCGCCATCAGGGCGATAGGTAACCGCAAATTGCTAACAATGACTTGCGTAGAACTATCTATTTGGAATGGTAATCCTATCCACTGAAGTAATGCATAAATGACTGAACTTGCGTCAATCATTGAAGGGCCAGTCATAATATCAAGAACAAAAGAAGCGGCGAGTAATGCGCCAAAACTGGTTAATATCATTCCGCGACGCTTTTCGCTTTTTCGCTGCGCCTCTACGGCCTGCTGTACTACATCCGATAGCATCTCAACTCACCAAACTTAGAATATCGCTTAATCTCCAGACCTTATTAATATTGGCTTTCACCGTCATTAACAGACAAGATCCGAGTTAATTTTAGGGTCAGATGGTAACACTATGTAAATGATAATTGCTAGTATTTATAGTTCTATTTGCAATCAAAGTCGTGGCAACTCAAGTTGTTCTGTTGAGCAATAACTAAGTACTGTCGGTCTGCTATCTCGATAAAGAAATGAGGGTATAGAAATGAAACAACAAGCTGCAAAAATGCTTGCCGACACTAAGCGAGGACAACATCCTGAGAATACGATGTGCTTGGGGGTTACCTTTAAACGTAGAGAGTCGAATTAACGACCCTCACTTTCGAAACTGTTGATTTGCTCTTATTTATCAAGCGCTGGCGCTTTGTCTACTCTTTTCACACCAAACCAATTTTTGCCAAATACGTTGATCACTAACCCCATTGCGATAACGACCACGCCAATTATTTGATACAAACTTAGGCTTTCACCAAGCAGTACCCATGCGCTTAGCAACCCAAATACAGGGACAAGCAGAGAAAGCGGTGCAACCATTGATGTTTCATAACGGCTGAGTAAGTAACTCCAACCGCCGTATCCTAGAATTGTCGCCAATAGTGATAAGTAAATAATGGAGAAGATGTTATGCCATTGAATATTGACCAACGACTCAACAATAAGCTCAGGTCCTTCAATCACATATGAGGAAATGAAGAATGAAACCATTGGGACGAGTGCACTCCATACGATAAGCGACATGGTCGGCACAGGGTATCGTTGCATGATGACTTTATTCACGATATTACCCAAAGCCCAAAATGCTGCCGCACCGATAATCAAAACCAATGTGAATAAGGTTAATGACGTTGAATCATGTCCTTGAGCTGCCGCGAGAAGATATATCCCCGCGCCAGCAACAGACACCGCAACCATATTGTGAATGCGTACTTTCTCTTTCAACAGCAAAACGCCAAAACCGAGAGTAATGAACGCTTGTGCTTGTAAAAGCAAAGAGGCTAAACCTGCCGCCATACCTACTTTTAACGCCCAGAAAAGCAACGAGAATTGCAGAAAATTGATGGTTAAACCGTAAGCCACCAGCCACTTCAAAGGCACTTGCGGACGCTTAATAAAGAAAATGGCGGGCAAAGCGACAAACGCAAAACGTAACCCAGCTAAAAGAAGAGGCGGCATTCCTTGCAAGCCAACTTTGATAACCACGAAGTTAACACCCCACACCAAAACAATGGCAAGAGCTAAGAACCGATCACGTATCGACATCCATTATCCTTATAACGCTACTCACGCATCACTGATACATTCTACCGGCTCTTCATATAAGCGATTTCAGTACATATGCATAAACAAATTTTAACCAAACTGAAACAGCAGAGTGCCTCAAAGTGTGAACTAAGACAAGCGACAATCCGTCATCGAAACCCAGCCAGCCCCTTCACCGCAAGGTGCGGCAGACACTTTGCACAGTGCTCCTGTATTCTCATCGATAGAGTAAGCGCCCAGCTCATCAGCCAATTCACCACTGGCTAAAATGTATTGATCATCCGGTGAGATGATAAAGCTGCGAGGTTGCTTTTCAACCTCATGGTGATGTCTGTAATGAGGGATGTGCGTCTCTTTATCAACTTCAAGGCATGTGATCACACTTAATGTCCGCTCTGATACATAAATGAACCGACCATTCTTTGTGATATGGATATCTGCTGCCCAAACTCTTGGCACATCATTAGCCACTTTTTGTGCTGGCGGAAGTCCCCTTTCCAACCCTAATGCTTCTCTTGGTATCGCTGGTGATTCTGCAACGAATGCCAATTGGCCAGTCTCAGAATCAAACGTTAATGTAACAACGGTCGCGTCCATTTCCGTCACTACATAGAGAAATGCGCCACACGGCGAAAACGCAATATGCCGAGGGCCAGCGTCTTTGGCAAATTGATAACTCGCTACAGCTTCATCAACCTTTCCATCTGAGTTCGGTCGCGGGTAAACCAGTATTTTGTCTACTCCGAATTCTGTCGCCACCATCCATTTGTCATCTGGACTAAACAGACAAGTATGGCAAGCACTGCTGTGCTCAATAGTTACCGTGTTTTCGGTTAAATGCCCAGTTTCGTTCATAGATTTAGCGATAACATTATGTTGATCGAATGATGATGCTAACAGCCACTGATTGTTTTTGTCCGTGGTTAAACTGACCAGACCCTCGTTAACGGGTGATTCACCTTCAAGAGTAAGATCGCCTGTCTGCGGATCAATTCTCATCTGCTTTAAGTGAAACGGTTCGCTATGAATGGCAGCATAAAGGTAGTTTTGACAAGGGCTTACTGCCATTGGCATCACCATGTAACCTACCTTTGTTTCGCCAAGCAATGTAAGCTCACCCTGATGGAGTTTATAGCGTGAAATTGTCCCTGATAATGCGTTAGACAAATAAACAAACTGTGTCATTATTGGTCCTAATTAAGCGTTAAATAATAAGAAGATAAACCCAGACTACTCGATTTATGTAAGCAACGTAAACCGTATGGGCTACCACTATATCCCAGTTAAAACTATATCCCAGTTAAAAGAGCAGGATAAAGTTGAAATTTGCCACTAGGTATATTTGCTACATTGGGTAAAGGTACATGTGAGCATGCAACAACCGTATATTTCTATTACTAAATCTCTAGGATTGACTCTATGAACCACACTCAAGAACAGTCATGGGCTGAAGTGTTAAGAGGACACTCAAACCAGCACCCAGTCATGGCGGGTGGACTGATCGTCTCTTTGCTTTTAATCGCCTTTTTCCTATTCCACGCCTTAACTGGTGAAAGACAGCTAAACGGGCAATATGCTCTCGTTGGTGGCGGCATTGCTTTTCTCGCCACGGCAGTCGGCACGTTACCAGCCCTGTTCATTCGTGATATTCCACAAAAGCTTTCTGACTGCATGCTCGGATTCGCAGCCGGAATGATGCTCGCCGCTTCTGCCTTTTCACTTTTATTACCCGGTATTGAAGCTGGCACTGCGTTTTTTGATAATGGATTTCTCGGTGGCATGATCGTGATTCTCGGCATGGCTATCGGCGTTGCACTGATGCTAGGTTTGGATGTTTTCACTCCTCATGAACATATGGAAACAGGACCGTGTGGTCCGGGGCACGACAGATGCAGCCGCGCTTGGCTATTTGTATTTGCCATAGCGCTGCACAACTTCCCTGAAGGGATGGCGATCGGTGTCGGGTATGCGCAGGGTGACCTTTCTGTAGGTATTCCACTGACCACCGCCATTGCTCTGCAAGACATTCCCGAAGGTTTAGCCGTAGCCGTAACTCTGAGAGCGGCGGGATTCAATGCGAGATTATCCGTTTTAGTCGCAGCGCTGACTGGCCTACTTGAACCGATTGGTGCTTTGCTTGGCGTGAGTTTAGCTGGTGGATTATTGATTGCTTATCCTATTGGCTTAGGCTTAGCCGGTGGCGCAATGCTATTTGTTGTGTCACATGAAGTCATTCCAGACACACACAGAAACGGTCATCAAACCTTAGCGACCATTGGTTTGATGATAGGTTTTGCATTGATGATGATATTGGATACCACTCTAGGGTAATTGTTGCTCTCAGAGATAATCACTGCTATTTAGGAATCACAACACTGTGGTTCCTAAACCCTCCACACAAGAGGCTAACGTTAAGCAGCTAACGCTAAGCAACGAGCTCCTGCGGTGTTTCTTGTTTTAGTCGGTAAGCGATGAGATCAGCGATAGTCCCTAGTTTGATCTTGTGCTTTTTGGCGAAGACTTCTAAGTCTGGTCGGCGAGCCATGGTACCGTCTGTGTTCAATACTTCGATAATCGCGCAAGATGGTGCCAAACCAGCCAGTCTTGCCAAATCACACCCTGCTTCGGTGTGACCGGGACGTACTAATACCCCACCTTCGCGCGCGACAACCGGAAAAACATGCCCCGGAGAAACCACATCTTTGGACGTTGCTTTTGGCGAGACAGCGGTCTGAATCGTAACCGCTCTATCGTGTACTGAAATACCCGTTGTCACGCCTTTTGCGGCTTCAATTGAAACCGTAAAATTGGTGCCAAACTGCTCTGTATTGTTTTTCACCATCAGAGGCAATTCTAGCTGCTGCGCCATCTGTTCAGTAATTGTCAGACATAACAAACCACGAGCTTCAGTAACCATAAAGTTAACAATTTCAGGCGTTATCTTCTCAGCGGCGACAATAATATCGCCCTCATTTTCTCGGTTTTCATCGTCCATTAAGATCACCATTTTTCCTTGACTGATGTCTTCGATGATCGCTTCAATTGCACTCAATTCCATTTTTAATTCCTTTTAAAAATACGTTGATATGAGTTCGTAAATGGAAATTCAACTTTCTCTGTGAATAGCGAAAGGATTCCAAGCCTGTGCCGTTGGCATCACTTCCAAGCGGTTTACACACATATGTGCAGGAAGTGTCGCTAGATAGAACATAGTGTCTGCGATATCTTCGGCGGTTAACGCTTGAGTGCCTGCATAAAGCGCATCAGACGCTGCTTGATCGCCTTTGGTTCTGACCAGAGTAAACTCTGTTTCCGCAATTCCCGGAGCCAAGTCTGTCACTCGTACACCTGTACCTAAAAGATCGCAACGCAAGTTATAACTGAACTGTTTCACAAAAGCTTTGCTTGCTCCGTAAACGTGGCTCCCCGGATAAGGCCACTGACCTGCAATAGAACCAACGTTAATAATCGACGCGCCTTTGCCCACTTCAATCAATGTGGGAAGCAGCGCATGAGTCACATTGACTAGCCCTGTGATGTTGGTATCAATCATGGTGTGCCAGTCTTGAATATCGACGGTTTGTGCAGGGTTTGGAGATAAAGCAAGACCCGCATTATTCACCAAGCAGGTTACTTGTTTGAAAGATTCGGGTAACGACTTAACCAGAGCGTCCACTTCTTCTTTACTACGTACATCGAGTGTTTGGTAATGTACTGGAACGGTTTCAGACAACTCTGCCGCCAGCTCTTGCAAACGCTCTTCTCGTCTGCCTGTGATGACTAACGCCCAGCCCTCAGACGCAAATTTCCGCGCGGCTGCTCGTCCAAAACCCGACGTTGCTCCAGTTATAAATACCACTTTGCCCATATCAATTTTATCCCTTAAATCTTGAGTCAATTAAGGGTATAGGGAATGCCCCCATACCCTTCAAACGACGGTTTACGCTTTTTCCAGCGACGTTTTCATCACCAACTGAGGTGTGAACTTACAAATAACGTAGTACAAGATGGCACCACTGAAAGCACCTGTAAACCAGCCATAGTCATAGAACCACGTCATTACGTTGAAGAAAATCGCCATCATTGTAAAGGAGACTGGCACCAACAACGCGACGAAACCAGCCCAGTTAAATGCCGGATACGCATCTTCCTTATAGAGCGCAAGCACATCCAATTTCTGCTTCTTAATTAGGAAATAATCTACAATCATGATGCCAGCAATCGGACCAAGCAGGCTTGAGTAACCCAATAGCCAGTTAGAAATATAGGCTTCTACGCTCAGATCTGATTCCACCAAGCCTACTTTTTTCAATAGCTCCCATCCCATCAACAAAATACCGATTGCACCCGTAAGCAGTACGCCTCTGGTGTGGTCAATATGCTGCGGTGAAATGTTTTGGAAGTCGTTAGTCGGAGACACAATATTCGCGGCAGTATTGGTCGATAGCGTAGCAATCACAATCATCACCATTGCAACAGCCACTAAAAACGGGCTGTCAATCTGACCGATAAGAGTGATTGGATCTGAGATGGTTTGACCAAACATTGTTTCAGAAGCGGCCGTCATGACCACACCAAGTGAAGCAAACAAGAACATGGTAAGCGGAAGCCCCATGATTTGGCCTACTATCTGATCTTTTTGCGATTTTGCATAACGGCTGAAATCTGGAATGTTGAGTGACAATGTTGCCCAGAAGCCGACCATTGCGGTTAAACCAGACATAAAGTACTTAGCAAAGCCTTCACCTTCAGGGCGATTGGCTGGCGTCGAAAGCAGTTCCGTGTAAGACACTTTATCACTCGCCCAGAAAAGCAGGCCAAGCGACACAATCAACAATAACGGTGCTGACAATGTTTCCAGCCACTTGATTGAGTTTGCACCTTTAAGTACAACACCAATATTCAGCGCCCAGAAGATAAAGAAGCCAATCACTTCACCCACGCCACCTAAAGAAGCCCATCCTGGAGAAACTTCTGATAGGAACAGATGAATAGCTAAACCGCCAAACATGGTTTGAATACCAAACCAACCACAAGCGACAAAACCGCGAATCACACATGGAACGTTTGAGCCCATGATGCCGAACGAAGAACGAAGTACGACAGGGAATGGCAAACCATATTTCGTTCCTGCGAAAGCGTTCAGCGTTAAAGGCACTAGTACAATAATGTTGGCAATAAGAATGGTGAGTAGTGCCTCAACCACAGATAAACCAAAGTAGTTTGTTAATATGCCGCCCAAAGTATACGTCGGCACACAAATGGAAATACCGACCCACAAAGCCGCGATGTTGAACTTGTTCCACGTTCGCTCTTTGATCTTGGTTGGTGCTAAATCACTGTTGAAATTTTTGCTAGAGATGAGGTCTTCACCGACTTCTAATTCGTAGAAATCCCCCACTTGCTTTATTTCCGTTTTCATTTGAATCCCCTCTTCCTAATTGAGATTGATTATTTCCCTTCGGCTTTATGTTGCTACCTATCCAAATAAATCAAATGAACCACTAAACCACTCGTTTAATTCTGGAAAACATGAAACGTGAAGTTGATAACTATTTTGTCTTGTGAGAACTATTGCCCTTTGATAACTAATGCATTTATTGATTGTTAAAACAAAAACCGTATAGGTAATACGTATCCATAGAAATCGTCATTGCTGAACTCCTTCCCTAAGTCGTTTATATAAGTAAGCCTGTTAAACAAGGCTGTGATACTGGCGATTGAAGTAGACCAAATTTGACGCTTGTTCCGTTTGGCCAATTCCAAGAACTTCACAGAAAAACACATCGTGAGTTCCTACCGATGTACGGGATGAAATGCGGCAATCAAAAACTGTTGAAGCAGCATTTAACGCTGGCGAACCTGTGACATACTGTTGCCATTCCACTGAATCGAAACGTTCTGCTTGATTGAGTTTGCTGGCAAACACACCCGATACCGTTTCCTGCCCTGCTGCCAATGTGTTTACACACAGAAACTCTGCCTTATCAAACAAAGCGAAAACTGAAGACGTGCGGTTTAAGCACACCAACAGTGTCGGCGGTGCATCGGTCACACTGGTTACCGCTGTGGCTGTAAATCCAACCGGAGCGCCGTCAACCATAGTCGTAATGACATTGACAGACGCACCAAGCCCTGACATTCCGTCTCGGTAAAGTTTCACGCCTTTATCGTCGGTGTCAGTAAACGGGGTAAAGTTGAGTTCATTTTCTTTTGCCAAAGCAAAAGGAATATTGAGAGCTAAATTAGACATACAAACACGCCTCTTCTAACGGTAAGCGAGGTAGACGACCATACAACTTAGAAGCGTCTCCATAGCCGATATTGATGATTAAATTGACGCTCCAGCTTGTACCTGAAAAAAACGCTTCATCGACTGCTTTAGCATCAAAGCCCGAAAGTGGCCCCGTATCGAGCCCCATCGCCCGCGCCGCCATAATCATGTAAGCCGCTTGCATAGAGCTGTTTCTCATCGCAGTTTCTTGAGCCAGTTCCTCGCTTGAAGTAAACCAGCTTTTCGCATCACCGTGAGGAAATAGAGTCGGCAATTCGTCATAAAATTTGCGGTCATAAGCCACTAGCACTGTCACAGGAGCGGTCATTGTTTTATCTAAATTACCGCTTGATAATGTCGGCGCTAAACGTTGCTTGCCCTCTTCTGTGGTAATAAAAACAAAGCGTGCAGGAGAACAGTTTGCCGACGTCGGCCCTAAGCTGGTGAGTTGATACAATTGTTCAATCTGCGCTTGGCTGACTTTCTTATCCAACCAGCCGTTGTGCGTTCTCGCTTCTGTAAACAACTGCTTTAACGCTGACGAATCCATCGTCTCGTTCATTCGGATTTCTCCTTAAATCTCGTTATAAAAATCAAGCATCGTTTTATTAAACGTTTCCGGGTCAGAGACATTACAGGCGTGCCCCCCTTTCTCTAGTAAATAAAACAAAGAGTGGCTGAGCATTTTGTGTAACGTTTCTGAGCGGGAATATGGCACCAGTAAATCATCGCAGCTTGCGATAACGCCTGTCACACAACGAATAGAATCGATGTTTTCAGAGATATCGAAATTTTCCACCGCCGCGATTCTTCTCAGTAAGTTGCTTTCATTGAAAGGCGAAGAAAGAACCTTATCCGCTTCTTCCTTCAACAAAGCAGCATTGTTTTTCATCCATTCCGCGGGATACAAAAACAGTGGTTGCGCTTTGAAAAACATCTCTATACCAGAATTTCGCAGCAGCGACTTTCTGATTTCAAAGCACAGCTTGGTGTGTTCGTCGGTTTTATCCCAAGCGTTAATCAGCAACAAACTTGATATTCTGCTCGGAAACTCAGCCGCCAGTTGCAACCCCACTAAACCACCGAGCGCATGACCAATGAAATGAACACGTTCGCTGTCGGTGCGATCCAGTAACTCCACCACTTCGTGAGCCATATCCGCAATGCTGTAACCTTGCGGAATGTCACCTTGGCTTTGACCTGTGCCTAAGTGGTCATACACAATCACTCGGAAGCGACTTTTCAACAGAGGTAACTGATGATGCCAATAGCTGTGCGAACCACCCAAACCAGAAGAGAGAATCACCGTCTCTTTGTTGTCCTGACCATCGTCATGAATTTCGTAATACATAGGCTGCTCTACCCTTTCAATGTGTTGAGACGAAGCAACTTATGCTTTACCAACATGTGCAATAGAAGCTATTTCGATCAAGGCTTCTTCTTTCACTAAGCCACATTGAATGCAGTAGCGAGCCGGTTTCTCACCCGGAAAGAAATCTGCATACACAGCGTTAATCGCGGCGTAGTCCGCCCAGTTTTTAATCATGATCATGTTGAAGGTAACGTCGTCCATTGTGCCACCAGCTTCTTCCACAACACTGCGAATTGTACTGAGCACGTGACGAGCTTGCGCTGCTGCATCTCCGGGAAAAACCACGTTATTCTCACTGTCAAAAGGCAGTGTTCCGGAAACATACAACACACCATCTGCCATAGAGCCTGGGACATAAGGGGCAAGCGGTTTTCCTGTTCCTGCGGGAAGTACAGTTTGTTTAGGCATAGTAATCTCCTTATTTAGCCAAAATTTTCCAAAGCGTTTGAATAGTCTTCTACTGTTGTCACCCAGCCAAAAAAGGTTTGGATGTTTAGTAACGCGGATTCATGAGCAGATCTCGGCCCAGCCTGATGAGTGGCATCGGAGAGTGCGACGCCAAAATATTCAAGATGAAAACCATCACGTAATGTCGATTCAACACAGACGTTGGTTGCAATGCCGGTAAAGACGAGATTGCGGATTCCGCGAGAGCGCAACATGGTGTCTAAGTTGGTATTAAAGAAGCCGCTGTAGCGAGTTTTTGGAATAATCCAGTCCTCTTGCTGCGGTTTGATTTCATCGACAAGTTCGTAGTCCCAACCACCTTTTGACAAGAAGCGGCCAGAAAGCTCTGGCTTCCTACGCATGGTTTTTAACGCATTCGATTTATGCCAGTTTGGCGAACCTTCGCCACCTGCTTCGACATAATTGCTATCCCAACCATTTTGCAGAAAAACCACTTGGATTCCGGCTTTGCGTGAGACATCAATGGCCTTGTTAATGTTTTCAATAACAGACCCCGAACCGGACACATCAAAGCCTGCTAGATCCAAATAGCCTTCTTTACTTGCATACGCATTCTGCATATCCACCACAATCAGAGCCGTTTCACTCGGTTTGATGGCAAGCTTTTCAGGCTCGGTGTTGAGTATTGCCTGCGCGGATTTACTCGTGTTCAGTGAGTAGCCAGAAATAGACTGCTTGGTCATGCTGCATATTCTCCTTGAACCGTGATGTGTTGACGGGTTTTCATCAGAGGCTGAATTCGTTCACCAAACGCAGTTACACCTTCAACAAACTCATCAAAAGTCAGCAATACGCCGCCTGTACCTTCCACTTCATCCACTTCGTCCAACAAACGGGCAACGGTTTCGTAAGACCCAACCAAAGTACCCATGTTGATATTGACCGCTGAAGTCGGGTCCGACATTTGACGCACGTTAGTATCGCTACCTGACGTAGTATCTTGCGCAGCTTGAACACCCAGCCATTCCAGAGCAGCATCATCTTTCCCGGCTTTGTAGTGTTCCCATTTCGCACGTGCAGCTTCATCCGTTTCGTCTGCAATGATCATAAACAGAACGAAAGAACTCACATCACGACCTGTTTTTTCAGTTGCTTCAAGCAGACGACTTGCTTGTGGAGCGAACGCTTTAGGCGTATTGACACCCTTACCAAAGATGAAGTTGTGATCGGCATATTTAGCTGAAAATGCCATACCCGCATCGCTGGAACCTGCACAGATGATCTTCATTTTTTCCTGAGGTTTAGGGCTCACGCGGCAATCTTCCATGGTGAAATAGTCACCTTTGAAATCTGAAGATCCGGTATCCCAAAGGTCGCGTAATACTTGCGCGTATTCTGAAAGGTAATCATAGCGAGAAGAGAAGAACTCATCGCCCGGCCACAAACCCATTTGGGTGTATTCCGGTTTTTGCCAGCCTGTTACCAAGTTAACGCCAAAACGACCGTGAGAGATTGAATCAATGGTGGAAGCCATACGAGCAACAATCGCCGGTGGCAGCGTTAAGGTTGCCGAAGTCGCGAACAATTGAATTTTTGACGTTACCGCAGCAAGACCCGCCATTAAACTGAATGACTCTAGGTTGTGTTCCCAAAACTCAGTCTTGCCACCAAAACCACGCAGCTTGATCATCGATAGAGCAAAATCTAATCCGTAATGCTCTGCCCTCAGCACAATCTCTTTGTTCAGGTCAAAAGTCGGCATGTATTGAGGTGCATTTTCCGAGATCAACCAGCCGTTATTTCCAATAGGAATGAAAACACCAATCTGCATATAAAACTCCTTGTAATTAACCATGCATATATTTGCTTCCTCGCTTTGATCTAAATCAAAGTTTGTGCCAATAATTTATTTTCGTTATTAAACAAATAGATAAGTCAAAAACCAACACAAAACCAGACCATTTGGTCTGTTTTGGAACAACTGGAATGGTGCAAAAGCACTAATCAAGTGCACAAAAAACACTCAAAAGACACACAAAGGCGAACAGAAAATGGCAGGTAAACGAGTAAATTCAGGAACAGAGATGGCCAGTGAAATGACAAAAAAAAGGAAAAGAACATGTGTTCTTGGTTCTCCCCTTCAGATTAAGGGCAAGATCTAAAAAGTGTGGCTAATAGACAGGAAAAAGGCCACCCTTTGGTGACCTATCGAAGCTAAAACAGCAAGAATAAAAAGCGCTTACTCAAGCGTTAAGCAATGCCATTAAAGATAATATTTTGGATAGACTGACAGGTATCTTCAAAAAATTTCTTATTGGTCAGGTCTTTACCCGTAATCGCCTTAACCTGCACACTAAAATCTGCGTAGTGCTGCGTAGTCGACCAGATAGTAAAAATCAGTTGGGTTGGATCAACGGGCTTAATCTTACCTTGGCTTATCCAACGTTCGATGACTTTAGATTTCTCCTCAATGATGTTTTTCAAATCACCATTTAAGTAATTTTTGAGAATCGGAGCACCTTGAATGATCTCCAAGCAGAACAGACGTGAAGCTTGTGGCTGATCTCTAGAGAGTTCTAACTTAAGACGGATATAGTTTTCTATCGCGGTTTTCGGATCATCCACTTCATCAAAACCAGCAATTGGGGTAAGCCAGTCGTTAAGGATGTTTTCCAAGATGGTTAAGTAAAGCTCTTCTTTACTTTTGAAGTAGTAAAACAGATTGGTTTTAGAGATTTCAGCACTGTTTGCGATTTGTTCAATCGTTGTTCCGTGAAAGCCATACTGCGAGAACACAGCGAGAGCCGTTTCCAGAATAAACTGTCTTTTATCGTCAAACTTCTTCCGCCTACGAACACCGGGTTCTATGGCTGTGCGACTCTTCTTTAACGTACTTACTTTCGTTCCTTTTAGCGATATGCCTGCTTTAGCCATACGTCTTCCTGACACCTTCTCAATACTGCTCAATGAGAGCCATACTAGCATCTTCGAATCAAAATGTGTTTTTGATATGTAACGAATAAACGTTAAAACACGGCATTAGTCTTACATCAGCCACAGTGAAATAAATTCATATACAACATGACCAAAATAATAAAGGAAAATTCATCAACGACTTAATTTAAACCTATCAATGTGCCATCCAGCCTTTTACGATAAGGGATGCCATTACTTGCAACTTAATGACACCTCATGGACGTCCTTCTTTTTCTGATGAAGGGATAAAGAGCCTAAATGAGCTTGGTTACAACACTGAAAAGCTACTCGCCATTTTTGAATACCTGCTGAACGAATCCATTAGAAACAAACCAGAGGATATGCTTATCACCATGCATATTTGTCGCGGAAACTTTCGATCAACCTATTTTGGCTCAGGTGGATATGAAGCATCAGCGGAAACCATTTTTGGACAACTTAAAGTTGATGGCTTGTTCCTAGAATATAACGATGAGCGCTCTGGTGGTTTTGAACCTCTCAAATACGTCACCAGAAATGACCTGTTCATTGTTCTAGGTATAGTTACCTCTAAATCCCCAGAACTTGAACCGAAAGAATACTTAAAATCACGTATTCAAGAAGCTACAAAATACATCTCCCTTGAGCAATTACGTTTGAGCCCACAATGCGGCTTCGCATCGAAGGAAGAAGGCAATATCCTCAAGAACAGGAGCAATGGAACAAACTCAAACACGCTGTTGAAATTGCAGAGGAAGTTTTGGGGAATCCTTCGAAGTAAGGAATAACGAGCGACTGAAGTTCGATAGATAAGCTGGTGTACCCCATTAATAAATGGTTAACCCGCTAACTCGAAAAGAGTGGTAACCAGCTTAATTAGTTTATTTGTACAACCTATCCTGAGAGAACTGTCCATAAGTCAAAAAAGGAATATTATTTATTACTTGATATGAATACATGATGCTATTCTGTAAACCATTGAGTGTATGAACGAACGATACGTATAAGGCTTCTATCGTTCGATTTCACGTGGAGCTATTAACAGAATATGAACGTCACAAACTCCCTAAACGAAATCCAACGCTTATCGGTCAAGAAGCTAGCTATTAGCTTTAATGGCTCAACGATTACCGTTGATGAGGGTGATGTGAAGGTTGTGGGTAGAGTTGCATTGGTGATGGAGAGGGTTTAGGTGGCTCAAGTAGAGTTTGATAGTAATGGGCGAATAGCTCGCCTTAAAACTTTAGCTGAACCATTAACTAGCCAAGACATACTCGATTCAGTAGAACAGTTTTTAAAAGCGGATAAGACTATACCGTCGTACTCTCATTCGACTACTTACGACTTAATCATCAACGATCAGCCATATCCACCAAAAACCATTTTTGGTTTGGCTGTGAGCAAGCTACTTCAAATGGAAGTGCTAGCAACCCATTTCACTGGTGGTATAGAAAGCCCATGTTTCACTGTTCTTGAAGAACTAGGCTTTGAAATACGCCTAAAAGACGGTATGCCATGGTCAGATTCTGAGTTAAAAGAATCGGTAAACCAGTACATCAACATGCTTAAGTTAGAGCATGAAGGCACAAAGTTTAATAAAGCTCAGGTATACAGAGATTTAAGCCGTAAATTCAAACGTGGCGCGAAAGCGTATGAGTTCAGAATGCAAAACATATCGTATGTGTTTGAACTACTTGGGCGTTCTTGGGCAACGGGTTTAAAACCTAAGCGCAATATTACAGCTCAACAAGTAAAACTCATCGAGCAATTTATTTCTGAGTTAGAGAACAAGCCATGTGAAGGGAAAGCCGCATTTGAAGCTGAAGTACGTGATTCGACCGATAGCAAAACCATGGAAAAGCCTGAAGGAAATGCCAAACCTTCTACGTCGATAACTCAAACTATAACCTTTGCAAGATGCCCGAAAGTCAAAGCCTGGGTACTTAGGCGTGCAGCTGGTATCTGTGAATGCTGTAACGAGCCAGCACCGTTTGAAACCGAAGAAGGTAAACCATTCTTAGAAGTCCATCACTTGGTTAGACTTGTCGATCACGGGAAAGATAAGCCAGAAAACTGTGCCGGTGTTTGCCCTAACTGCCATAGAAGACTGCATAGCGGTAAAGGTCGTGAAGAGCTAACGTTAAACTTGCTGACGAAGATTGAAGAAAAAGAAAGCGGCTTATAGCCGCTTTCTTTATTTCATATTAGCACTCACTAAATCAACGCCAATACGAGCTTCATATTGAATTTGATAATTTTGGTATCTAGATGCAAATCCGGGTCGTAACTTAGCCACAAGTTTAAACTTCCTAGTTTCCACCTCCAACAAAGATGTAGCCGGGTTAGTAGTCAAAAATTGTACATCTTTAGTTTCACCCTTAGCAATTAGAGCTGTGTCATGGTGAACTACAACACCTTGTTCGATCGTTGGAACATCATTACTTTCGTATACTCCAAGAGCTAATCTATTATTCTCGTCAGTTAAAAATATAACATCTGATTGATGGGCAACTTTTAGCTTATCCAACAATTTATCACTAACGTCAGCCATTCTTATAAAGCGCATGGGTCTGTGAGGTTTCATTCGATCCGCTACTTTTCCAGTAGTTTGATTCGGTACGGTGTTACAACTCGGCGCAATACATAAATAATAAGACCCTTCAACAACATCTTTTAAAATAACCCCAGTAGAAATATGATCGGGTAATTCTTTTTCAATACTAAGTTGCTCGTTAAATGCATGTACCACATGACCACGAAATTTTTGATCTATTTGTTCGGCTGGTACTTTAAGATTTTTACTAGCTGCTGAGACCATTTTCTGTAGATAACTATGGTATTTATTTCTATCATTCTTTTCGCTAACAAACAGAGGCAGTTGTTCATCAACACTATTCGCAGTTTGTTTTATAAATTCAAGCAACTCTGAACTATTTTGAATCTTATCTACTACATCTGTAAGTAATTGATTCAATAATTCTTTACTAGCACGCTCTCTTTGAGAATCCTCTACTCGTAACACGCCCCATAAAGCTGCAATTTGTTCGGTTGTTCCAGCCGAAAGAACTTTCTCCATCGACAAATTGGCGTCTTCAATCTGATTTTGAATCTCTGAAGTAACAACACGGTAAAAGCTTGGATACCAATCGATCAAGGTTTCCTGTATTAGTGCCCAAACTTCTTCAGGAGAAGTATCTCGAACAGTATCGCCATCAACAGTATCTTTACTACAAAAAACTACAAAAACGTCGCCAGCCTGTAACCACTTTTTGCGTTGACCATGAATTTCAAAATTAGAAATAGGACAACTATTCTTATTGTAGCCTCTGATAGACTGTTCTAAGAGCCATTCAACGTGCTTGGTCTTCGGCGAATCTAATCCTTTTTCATCACACACTTCCTGAAGATCTTGCGTTAATGCAGCTATATCGTGTTCTGATTTTAAAAACTTATCATAAACGTCTTTTGATCCAATATGCTCCCACTCATCTTCCCAATCTGTGTGATTGTTTTGCCACGCTCTGGTCAATGCTTGATTAGAAAAAAAATCAGCTTCATTGTTTTCATGGCTTCCTCTCAATGTAGTCGCAACTTCAAACCATACGCTATCAAGATCCTCTTTTGTATAGACAACGACTATATTCATGTGCTTGCTTTCGCTTAGCTCATCAATCAGTTTCAGCGAAAACTCTGCAGGATTTGCGGTCACATCGGTATTTTGCAAATAATAATCTAATACAATAAGGTCGCTCTTTCGAACTTTATCCCTATCCAGCATTTCTGTTCCATCTTCAACATCGCAGATAAGCTTTTTGTTATGAAAGAAGCTTACAAAACCCTTAGCCACTTCTGATCTCATCAGGCTACCACTTGCTTGCTCTAACATAGTCCGTAGTTGACTTAGCTTTGCTTGATACACAGTCTCTACTTTTTCAATACCAGCTTGAGGATCATTAGAAATTGACTTTATATCTTCTTGGAATGAAGTATGCGCAGATACCAATTTCTCAAAAGGCAAATACTCATCATCGATAAGTAACACTGACCTAATAGCATTATCACGAAATGCTTCAACAATTTTATTTCTATATAATTCTGGCATCTATTTCACTTCCATTCCACGAAACTGAATAACAAAGTTGGCACCGTTTCTAATAAGCATTTCCTCTGGATTTTCCGCATACCAGATTTTGTGGCGAGCAACAGCTAAGTTCTGTCTTGATAGATATAAGCCCACACCATTCCCACTAGGACGACGGCTATAAAAAAGCTGGAATAGATTCTTAACATCATCTTGGTCTATTGCTGGTCCGTTATTTGCGATTACAACTAAATCATTGATGATATCTATTTTTATGACACGCTCTTCTTCTGCCATCCCAACCCAATACAAAGCATTGTTAATCAAGTTAACAAATACAGGGATAATACGAGATTGAACATCCACTATTTTCATGTTCTTAAAAGAATCACTAATTTTGAGATGCACATTTTGTCTTTCAAATTGGTCTGTGAAAAAGCTCAAAATATTTTTAACTATTTCACGACCAGTAATATCATCTCTTGCTTGATAGCCTGATAGTTTTAAAGGTGATAAGAAACGTAAATAGTCGGTGAACTGATTATGTGCACGCATAGCGTTTTTAAAACCAATTTCATTTTTTGCCGAAGAACTCATAGAGTTTAGAGAACGAGTAACGGCTTTATCTTGCGCACTTAACTCATGAGCTAAAATTTCAAAACTAATGCCTAATTGAGCTAGATTTCGAATTTGGTTAATTTCACGTTCTGCATTTTCTCTTTCTTCTTCAGCAAGATTAAATGCAGATTCAATATCAATACCCTGTTCCAACTTATCCAAGGCAAACAAAAATCCTTCATATTTTGATGCAATATCATCCGATAATTCTCGATATATTTTATCAAGCTCATTTAGAACAAACTCAGTATCACTAGCATTAGTTACCGAGTCTAAAATACTAATAGCTTTATTCCTAAACGAATCCCGGTCCATTTTTACTTCTTGCTTCCAAGTGGATTGAAGGCGCTCTAGGTTGGTTGCGATTGAATTTGCATAACGATTGACTTGTTTTGTTATAGCAGAATCACTCACATCATATTTAGTTTGTGCGCTTTCCATTGGACTACGTTGCTGACTAAGTGATTCAATTTTATTCAAGCGTTCTCGGCATGTTTGAAGCAATTCACTTAGCTCACTAAATAAATCTCTATAACTACGATATTGATCCTCTTGATAGTCGCTCAAGCTCGCAGGTTTATTAGGTGTCTTTAGATCTGGACGGAGAGAGTCCAGTTTATTGATCTGCAATACCAATTCATCTAAATGATGCAATGATATTTCTATGCCATTTTCAAGTTCCTTATGAATATTACGTGCATTTTCTACTTGTATATTTAACTTAGGGAGATTAGTTTCGAGTGCATTATTAAATGCTTCCCTTGTAGCTCTAGCTGATAAATTCCTCGCCTTTGTCAGCCTTCTCTTTTCTTTACTTAACTGTTCTAAAACTGATTTACGTTCATCAGATTTAGTACCAAAGTAACTATCAGTAACTTGGATAAGAAGGTTCATGAATAGTGCTTTTAATTCTCTAGCAGCTTGGTTTTTAACAAAGCCTTCACGACCAGCTTTATCTACTAAACGCTTATTCATTTTTTGATCGAGGTCTATTTGACCGAACATACGTCTTGTTGCCCAATAATAACGACCAGCATTTTTGTTACGGCGTTCATCTATACCGAAAAAGTCATTATTTGTTCTACCATATGGTAAAACTCTTAGGCCATCGCGAAAAATCATAAAACCAGCATATTTTTCAGTTTGTTCTCGCAGAAGTGAATGCTGTTCAACGTCATGCGTTGACTTTGAAATTTCAAATTCGAATGTACCAAACTTCAAACAAAATGCTCCGGTTTTAGTATAAGCTTCCATACCCGGTGATCTACATGGAATTACAACATCTGGGAACGTCTTTCCAAATGCAGTAACTTCTCCACGAAACCAACCTTTTTCATCCATATAGCCTTCGACTCGATGTTCTAAACCTGTAAACTGTTCGTAACCAAAAACATCGTCATAGTTAAGAATTGGGTTCTCTTCTCCTAATGTATAGCCTAAACAATCATACCCACATATTTCATAATGGAATTCATTGTTAATTGAGCGGTTTGGATTAAATGGGTCAACAAAAGCTCGAAGGGTATCAACTAGGTCTTTTTTAACATCTTGATATTCTGTCGACTCTCTACTCATATCTCCGCGATTAGTAAGGAGTTCTAAATCTCTACCAAGATCTAATAAGTACAAAGCAGTTCCATGTGTTGCGCCATCTAATTTTTCAACCTTATCTAATAGTGGTCGCCAGCTATCTGTAATTTCTGGATTGAATATGAAGTTATTACAAAGAGTTTTAACTTTTTCTTCAGTTGAAATAAAAATGTCTTTGCTGTTTGGATTGTGGCGTAATTCAAAAGCTTCTTCTTCATCGACAGTAAAGAGCTCCCACATACGGCGTAGATATTTCTCTTCTTCTGATTCAGGGTTTAGTGCTAAGTTAAGTATCATTTCTTTCTGTAGGTCAGCACATATTGATGGTAGTTGATCTAAGCGGTCAAACTCTTCCATAGGCACTTTAATATCGTTCAAGCCTAGATAAGTATTTTCAAATAAACGCCAATCAATTAGAACTGCAGAAAATCGGGTATTCATCTTTTTGGTTACAATTAACGTCACTGGAGCTAGAAACGCTGTAGATAACCTACCAATTCCCTTTTCACCTTGCGTATATCTATCCTCAAGACCAAATCTATCTTTTTCAGGAAGTAATTTCTTTTGAGTTTTCGATGCAGTGCCTACGGTAAGCCAGCTATTAATCAGTTGGTCATAAGTCATACCGCAGCCATTATCAATGATTGCACCACACTTAATATCACCGTCGAATAAGTGTAGTGCTACGTTGCGCGCATACGCGTCGTATGAGTTCTTCCAAAGTTCACTTACAGCAGTTGGAGCATCTGCAATCTGACCTTTGCCGAGGTGATCTATCGTTCTGGCTTGAGCCTTAAAAGAAACAGATCTCTTTGTTGGTTTGTCTGTCATATCAGATAGTTATTTATAAAAAAAGTGCCTAACATTGTAGGCACTTTATTTACTTCAATCTACTGCATATATCACTAATGAGAATTTTTCCTAACTCTGGCGGAACAGCATTCCCTATCTGCCTAGCCATATCAGTAGTGCTTCCTACGAAATTAAAGCTATCCGGAAATGTTTGAAGTCTAGCAGCATGACGCAATGTCATACCATGATGCAACCAGGGGTGCACAAAGCGACCTTTAGATGGGTTATTACATCCTGTGGTAATGGTATTACTTGGCAGATGAATCATTATGCGGCCATAAACATCTTTGTGACCTTTATAATCACCTGAATGACATTTCAGCCGGTGTTCTTCACCAGCATCTTCTCTGCTGCCATTAAACGGAGTGTCCATAAATCTTTGCTTCATCTTTGCCGTAGGTTTCATGCTTACATCACATGGGTCTGGATTCTTAAAAGGCTTACCATACGGTAGAGACGCCAAATTTTGCATTGTTTCATCATAAGTCCACTTGGACTTATCTTTAAAATATTGTTTCCAATACTTTTCGTAAAGCTCTTCTGGCATCTTTTCAAATACGCTCGATGCTGGTACCCATTTAGGAAAAAGCTTAGAACTCGGAGAAAAATGTGTTGGTTCAGGCGGGAAAGGAAAGTCACGCTTTTTATCTAAGCCTTTTCTAACACCTAATATAAAAACTCGTTTTCTATTCTGAGGCACACCATAGTCTTTTGCGTTTAGTACATCTTTAAACTTAATGACGTAATCAGCACTTTCAGCAAGACCAATGAACTTATCTAGGAAGTCTTTATGACGCTTCCACAATAAACCAGCCACGTTCTCTACTAAGAACACTTTTGGCTTAAATTCATTAACGAATTCAAAATAGCGTAATAGAAGCTGGTTTCTTGGATCGTTAACGCCAGCGTTTTTGATTCTATGCGTGGAAAAACCCTGGCAAGGAGGACCACCAAGAATTAAATCTAACTCTCTAGGTCTTAGTTTTAGGTCTTTTCTTAGCTTTTTGGGGTTAACGTTGTTGATATCTCCATCGACAGGACCAGCTCGCAAAAGAATTTCGCGTTTTTCACGTTCAATGAAGTTTTCACGGTAAGTATCTGATGCAGCTTTATCAAACTCGATCGCAGCAATAACATTCACTCCGACATCATGCGCCGCACAAGTGAAGCCGCCCGCACCGGCGAATAAATCTATTGCTTTAATGGTCTTAACTGTCATTCAAAATACCCGTGAATCAGAAGAGGAAACATTCTACTCAGTTATCTAAAAAAAGCTATTTTCAGAAGCTCGTCAGGCGAGAAATCGACCAATTTCAATACTTGCTTTCCAATAATGTACGTTTTATGACAGTCCATCCCAAGTAATACCGCGAGCAAATGAACACCACATATACCCCTCATAACACAACTCCAAAAAAACAAATGCTGTTATCGCTCACTAAACAATGACAACAAAATAAATAAGATTGAGGCAAGTTAAAGGCATTTATTTACGTAGTGGAAAGCAAATATCGTAGCGCTCAGTAGATATATCTATTCGCGTTTGAACATTAGCAATGTTGGATGCTTCTATTTCTTATGGTTTTGCTCTGTTTTATATCTGTCGCCACTTTGTCTCCATTTGCTGATTTTGAGGCAAAAAAAGAGCCGCAAAAAGCGGCTCTCAATAATTCTATTTTTCGAAGAGTTGGAAGTTTACTCTTTACCGTAAACGTTGTTCTCTTGCTCTTGTACGCGGATGAAAGTTGTGCGCTTCGTTAGCTCTTTAAGCGAGGCTGCACCTACGTATGTACACGTTGAACGCACGCCACCAAGCACATCTTGAATGGTATTTTCAACCGGACCACGGAACGGAATTAATACGGTTTTTCCTTCAGCTGCACGGTAACCAGCAACACCACCAGAGTGCTTATCCATCGCGCTCTTAGAAGACATTCCGTAGAACTTAATACAAAAACACATTATTGTTAATATTCAATATATTATAAATATTTAACTGTATATAAAAACAGTAAAAATAGCGATATTTCACGTTATTTGTCGCCATAATCTGGCGGCTGTCGCCATATTTGTCGCCACTTTTTCAGGCGCGTATTAAGAGCCTTTCATCAAACTCATGGCTTAGAAGTTGGTGAGCATCGTGTCCTGTTCCGCTTATCCACGTCACGATGGCGTCGCTCGGGATTAACAACGGCATACGGTGGTGATACTCACTGCATTGTTGATTTGGTTTGGTGGTTAACGTCACTAGCTTTGAGCCGCCTTCAAGTGCGATGCCTGCCATATAGAGAACGTCTTTCTCACCTTGGCTGAACAAATACTTCACCTTCTTGCCCTGCTCTTCCCGCCATTCATACCAGCCAGTACAGGGAACAATCACTCGGTTGTATTCGAACGCTTGCGCGAACGTGGGTTTTACTGAAACGGTTTCGGCTTGTGCGTTAATGATGATGCGCTTTGCCCAATCGGGTTTGATGCCCCAAGGCAAATCAAGTTGCATGAGTTCGCCATGTTGAACACCAACAGTGGCGACATCTTGAGTGGGACGGAGGTCGGTATTGGTTGAGGTTTTGAACTTGATGCCAAGCTTCTCGCAAACAATCTTACAGAGAGGATCATCAATTACATTTAACCTGCCACACATTTCGCAACCTCCATTCTTTTATGTAATTAACAGTTTAGGAGAGTTTTTAAAGGTCGTAGACTTCCCTGACTTTTTATTCATTTCTTGTCATTTTGCCATCTTGTATTACTTAATGGTCGGGCTTTAGCGAGCCCGTTTTTTCTAATATGCGCTTTTCGCTCTGGGTTAATACCGTTCGGATGTTTTCCCACACTCCTTCCTAATTTCAATACCCAACTTTAATCTGGCAGTGAGTCCACCATTTTGGGATAAACGCTAGTTTTAATGCACTGAATTTGAAAAATATATATAGAATGCTCACAATTCCAGTCCAAATACGGAATAAAAAACATTAATATGTTAGATATGTCGTAGTTCTTATTTACTAAATAGTTTCTATTGTTAAATATTCAGACTTAGTCACCTACGCATACGGAGATAAAATGTTCCAAAAGACAATTACATTAACAATAATTGTGTACATCCTAATAATGATCGTATTCAATAGATGGAATGGTCAAGTAAATAATATACATCAACTTATTTTAATGATGCTTGCTTCAATAGTAGCTACTGCATCACTAATATGGACTGGTTTGGTTTATGTAAAGACTGAAAAGAAGAAAGTATCAGAGCGATATTTAAAAACATATGTTGATACTATAGAACAGCTAATAGCCATTTTGATCAACAAAAATAGCTCAAATGGTGACAAATTCGCTGCCATATTGACTAGCCACGATATTTTTCATCAGTTAGGACCACTAATAAACGAAGAAGAGCACGCTTTAGCAGCGGAAACAAGATTTCAGCTTCTCAGAGTATACCTAAATGAATTTTGTTCTAAACTAAATATATTTGATTATTTACCTCAGTTGGATAGCACTAAAGTTAAGCCATTTGATGTGATTAAAAATAGAACTGATTTTTACGCTTGTGCGAATGGTCTTTCATCGGAATGGTTTAAATATACATCTATAGAATTCGAGCGAAATGGTGATAATCAAATAAATAGCTATGGTGTTATTGGATTATCCGGCTTCCAATCGTTATCTGTTTTACTCACATGCCACCCACTCAAGTTAATAAACAATGTTTCTTGTCTAGAACATTTTGAAGAGCTAGAGCACTGTGAAACATTTGAAGTTCCTTACTGGAGTCCCAACCTACTCTTTACACAGCCAGCTCTATTAGCGCATTTACTGCTATCATCTACCTTTTCAGCGCGTTGCGAAGAATCAAAAGTGCTGCCAACTTTACGTGTGTATGATCGAAATGGAACATGGGTTAACGTAAATGATGGCTTTCATTATCATGTCCCCGAAAAACTATCTATCCAGCGTTATTTGTTAAGTATGTCTGATTAATATTGTCACACCGGTATAATCAATTACTTACAAGAGAATGGGGGGAGCCACTTCAAAATCGATGCATGATAAAAATAAGGACAATATCAAGGTCAAACACAGAATATACTCTTGATTAAAAACCATTCTGTTCAAAAGACCTTCTCTATTAACATATATTTCCTTAAAGGCTGTTTCCTTCGGAACTTTAGTATTATCTACCGTTACAGACTTATTTTATTTAAAGGTTAGCTAAACTTGCAATTTGCTATCCATATTTTAACTTTTCAGTGGTAGTGATGCCCCGTGGTGCGTAAAGAGAAAAAGCTCTATAGAACGATTTCGTCGAAGCCATTTTTAATATCGTCGTTGATAACAACGAAGAACTCTATTAAATGCAAAATGCTATATACATAAATGTAAGTATGTTTTATTAAGATTAGAATTGAAACATAAAGCAAAGAACAAATTGCGAAGCCTGCTCTTATGTTCATTTAATAACTAAAACCCATATCACCCAAATCCAGATTCAAATCCATGCCCTTCTCGCTCTTGGCTTTGTCAACCGTCACGGGTTTCTCTGATTTAATGGTCAGCGACACTTCCGATTTGCTGTTTAACGTTTGGTTCTTTAGAGGTTGATATTGATCGTAGGTACTTGGCGTTTTCAGGCTGCTATTTTGATAGTCGGCATAGGTTTTCTTGCGCTCGGTTTGGTTGTGGGTTTCATTGGTTGTGATGCCCAACGTGGCGTTCTTGTCTTTAATGTTTTCGAGTTTGTTCGCGAGGTTATCAACTTCGCTCCCTGCTTCGCTAATGCCCGTTTTCCAGCCGTCGGGGATGAGCGAATCTGGCAGCATATTGATGAGCTTTTTAATGCCGTTCCATAGGCTGTTGAATTGCTCTTTTACCCAGTTAATCACTTTGTCTAAACCCACGAACTTATCGACTAAGTAAGTGATCGCGATAATCGCTGCACCAATAGCGGCGACCATCATGCCGATAGGGTTTGCCATGATCACGGCGTTAATACCAATCAACGCGACTTTGAAAATGGCGAGGGCAGCAATAATGCCTTTGAAGTTCTGCGTAACAAAAATCAGCCCTTTGCCTAGGAATTCTAACCCTTGATAAAGCCCGTTGACTGTTTGAATCACCTTATCCATAAACTCAGTACGCCACTGGGCGTTTTTGAATTTGTTGGTGAACTCGGTAAATAGCTTGGTGGCTTTTTCCATAATGGGAGCAAGTGCTGCAAACTTGATGGAGCGAATACTTTCAGAGATTCGCTGCACAGCATCGTTATAGGCTTCCGCTTTGGCGGCATCTTCTGCAGTTGCGCCACCGCCTAAGTCATTGAGTTCTTTTCGTGCCGCCGTTAAGCCTTGTGTACCTTCACGGAGCATGATGAGCATTTCACGGCCACTGTCACCAAAGGCGGCATCGGCAAACGCCATTTGTTCTTGCGCTGTTTTCAGTTTAGAGAAAGATTCAAGAAGCATTTGATAGGCTTGTTGGTTGTTTTCAGCACCTTTTAAATCTTTAAACAGCCCGTTCTTACTCTGCTTAAGATAGCTACCTAATGCGCCTTTGCCCGTTTGTTGTAATACACCCAAGCGGCGGGTGAAGCGCGTCATCGATGCGGAAAGGCTGTCGGAACTGACACCTGCATGTTCTGCTTGCGATTGCATGGCCTGTAGTTCGCTAATCGGCAGTTGTAGGTTTGCGGACTTCTTAGCGAGCTTGTCCATTTCGGCGGCACTGCTATTCACCTCCGCAGCCAGTCCTGCAAGGCTCAATCCACCAAGTAACGCTGTGCCTTTACCAACAGCCGCACCAGCTACACTGGGTAAGCGTATTTTGCTGTTTAGTTTTTGCAGTGGTGACATTGCGCCTTTTAAGATCGCGTACTTCTTACTGAGCTTGGTGACTTCAGCTCCGTGCTTTTTGTAGCTTTTCTCAAGACGTTTGTTTTCACCATCTAGGTCGTGAACTTTGACGCCCGTTTTCTTCAGCTCACCGCCTAGTTTGATTAAGTGTTTTTTATAAGTGTCTTGCTCATTGGTGAGCTTGTTGACCCGTTCTTGCTGCTTGGCAATTTTCTCTGTTAGCGCTGCAGTCGGTTTACCCGCTGCGGTCGCTTTGGCTTGCAGTTCTTTAAGCTTTTCACTGGCGGCGGCAATGGAAATAGTATTTTGGTTCATTGCCTTTTTGGTGTTCTGGAATGAGCCAATCATACCCATCGCCGCAGAGTCATCCGCTTGGGCTTTCTGAATTTTCTTGATGGCTTTGGCGTAGTGGTCTGACTCACTCGCCATGCCTTTCAGTGGTGCGGAAACTTTGTCTTTCATCCCCATCACCACAGACAGGTTCATTTTCATATCAGTGTCCTTAATGCAAAAAGAGAGCTAATCGCTCTCTTCTTGTTGGGTTCTCTGCCGTGCGAGTTCGCGGAACAGTAATAAATCGTCGTAGCTGAGTGCGTCTATTTCGCTAGGAGGCCAGTGAAAGGCAACGGCGATATCGGCATAAAAATCTTCTACTCGCTCTATCAGTGTTCCGTGTTCACGAAAAAAGAGGCGATAGTTGTGAGCAATGGCGCCCAGTTCTCTGGTGCTAGGTTCAGCACATCACGCTCGTTAAGGGATGAAATGCGAGGCAGCAAAACTTCACCCGCCTCAAACTTCATTTCGCACACATCAATCAAACTTAAACCACGAAGGTTGCCAGAGTTCGGCTTCTGGATTTCAACAGTTCTGATTTCCACATCGTCTTTAATGATGGGCGTTGCCAGTGTTGCTGTACGTGTTTCCGCTTGGTTCTTAATTGCTGTCGCCATAGCCCAGTTCTTCCTTCAGTTCGTTAAGTCTGCCTTTGCGGCCACCTTTACTTGGGTCAAGCTTCATTACTAATTCATACATGGCATAGGCTTGCTCTTTCTCGCCGTTCTCGTAGTGCCAATCACCAACTAGTTTGAACATTTTTACTTTTAGTGGTGCATTAGTTGCCAGCTTACCTTGTTGCAAATCACTCACAGCTTGAATCAGATAGTCACGGTTGAACTCCTGTTTCTGGTCGTGAGCTGTAGAAGAGTACTTGAACACAATATCGCAGTAGCCTGTTTGACCGTTCACTTTCCAGTTTTGCGGGGTTTCTAAACCTTTGTCGATTGCTTCACGCAATTGGTCATGCACTTCAGGCAGTTTCCCAAGGTCAATTTGCCACTGATAGAACCACCAGATCACATCGAGGTTTTCGAGATTGCTGTGTGACTCTAATAACTTTTCAACAACAGGTCGGTACTTATTCACCAGCTCTTCTTTGTACGGGTCTTTCTCTTGAGAGCCGGCTAAGGTTCTTACGTACTCCAAATCTTTCTTGAGCATGAGCTGGGTTTCTTCCCAAGGTTTATCCGCAATGATTGAACTCACTGTTAAACCCTCTGCTACGCTTTTGGCCACGTCCACAACTTGCGGCTTGGGCGCCTCTTGTTGTCGTTGTTGAGCCTGACGTTTTTTCAAAATAGATAGCATGCCAAGCTCCTTATTGAGGGATCATTTCATAGCCGTTAAACAGCACTTCTAACTGACCGTCTTTGACATTCAGTGTCAGTGGGTCAACCGTCCACGCATCTGTCAGGGTGTAGTTTTTGCCACTGTTGGTTTCGATTGTGATGCTTTCATCCACAAAGGCTTTGATGGCATCTTCATCGGTGGTTTTAGCGTGAACAATGGTGCATTTGATATACGGCGCGCCTTCGTATACTTCGGTGTGCCCCAATACGCCATCATCACCCATAACGGCTTCACGCTTGAGGTTACCAAAACCGATTTCTGCTCCTTCTTTGATAGGGAGGCGACCGAGTGAGCCTGCGTTTAATACCGCACGGCTAGTGATTTTTGTTCCCATGGCTTACTTCCTAAATTGAATTTTGCCTGCAACGATAATCAAGCCGTTCACGAACTGCGGTGAGTCTTGATAGTTGATGCGTTGTTTATTGGAATCGTCCAGCTCAACGATGAGCGACTTTTTATAACCGTCAAAGTCCTGCACAATGCCCGCGTATTCGAGTTCTTTGTACAGCGCCAACAGTTCCGTTTTGAACATGCTTGGCGTGACAATCACTTGACCAGGAGCAAAGCGAGTTCCGTCCTTCGCTACTTTGTGACGTGCATATTTGCTCAAGATACGAGAGCGTTGTTTCTGACGAAAATACATCGCTGTCGCTGGCGTCATGATGTCGAGATAGCTGTTATCGGCAATGCCTGCTGCGTTTTCGGTGTAGGCCGTGACCGCACGTTCTACCAATACTTCTTTGGCAGTGTTGACCGTGTATGTCCCCATGCCTTCGTGCAGCATTAAGTTACGCTCTGCCCAGTCGAACTCGGTTTCAGCAATCGAGTAAACACCATCCATTTTTAACGTTTGCAAAGGGCGACACGGGTCATTGGCCAGTGATGGCGCAATTTGACCAGCCCAAGCGCCAATTGCCGCCGCATCGGATAGCGCAACGTTTGCAGAGTTACCTAAGGCGTTAATTGGCATAAAGCTAATTAGTGGGCAGTTGCTTTTGTTAGCAAAGGTGATGAGCTCAGCGTTGGTGCCTTGTTTTGGCACGTAAGCGACACCGGGGATTTGCTGCAGAGCTTCATAACGCTTTTCCAAGAACTCACCCAAATCACGAATGGAGGTTTCGTCATTGAGCGAGCAGATGATGTGGTGGTACTGCACATCACCAAGGGCAGCTAACGCTGACATGGTATCGCCATTCAATACGCTGATTGCGTAGATAGGCATGCTCTCATCTTGCTTACGAAAGTAAGTGATGGTGTCTATGATGTCAGACGTTGCACCAAACAGAGTTGCTGCTTTGGTTTCGTCCATGCATAACACAACGGTATTGGGTGCTGTTGGTGCGTCTGCGACCGCATTACCGATCACCAAACAAAGCTGTTGGTCTTCCGCGCTGTTCGCCAGGCTGTTGTCGATTTCGACATACATGCCCGGAACATAAGCACTGCTAGGTACTTCGCTAAAGCTAATCATTGGTCAGCCTCCTTGGTGGCTACGGTTTTCTTAGCTGTTTTGGTCACATTAGTGCCGACCAACTCAACCGATTTTTCTTTAAGACGACGCAGCCAGTAAGGGTTACGCGGTTTTTCTTCACCCTCTACCTTGAGAGGTTCACGGGTTTCTGGATCGCGCACGATTAGCCCGTTAAGTGGTTTGATTTTGATGGTTGCCATTTAACTTTCCACGTCTGTTGTAAAGTGTTCTGCTGCCATGGCCAGAAGCTCGCGCTCTAACGCTGGCGTCCAACCGATGAATGTACGTTGTGGCATGGTGTAGTTTTGTTTTACCCGACGACCGCCTTGCCAACGTCCGGTCTTGCTATCAAAAAAGCCATTTACTTTGGTGGTGAATGACAATTGACTGCCTTGGTTGTGCTCTTGTCCGATTCGTCCAGCCACACCAGAAAGACCGACTTCAAAGCTTTTGTCGTCTGCTTTGGTTCGCAGGGCTTTGGATATCCCCATCAACATGTTCTTGTTGTTTACGGTGTTCTTAGCTGTGGTACCGTCTTTCAGATCCACACGCTTGCGCCTTGTGCGGCTTTGATACGGGTTGTTGTCGATGTCTCGTTGCGCCCGAATTTGAGCGCGAAAGAACTGCCGTGCGTGATTCGCCATACGGCGGTTCAAATCCAGCTTTTCAGTCGCAGTTAACACCAAACGCTCAACCACTTGGGTTAACTGATCTGGCGTTCTTAGAGTTAACTCGCTCATGGCAAGTCATCCAAATGCCCCACGAATAAGATCAGTTCGCCAAGGTCGTCTTCATTTGCTCGGGCTTGGAACTCGCTGACGCATTCGTATCGCTCTCCGTTTTGCTTCCAATCACCTTGTGGACTTTCTTCCAGTGAGAAGCTTTCCCGAAGGTCGATTTTGATTTTGATATCACAGTGACCTTTATCGAGTAGCTCTGTCGCGAAGCTTGGGAACGCTAAACCTTTTTCCTGGCGATACGGGTCGTAAGTGTTGAGCCAAGAAACAAGGTGCATCATTAGAATGTGCGGCTGCACTTTAACGTCCTGCATGTACACGATGGCGGTGTATTCAATTTCAAACCCATCGACGAATTCATCTTGGCCACAAAACAGAGCGCCATCTTCCGCCCACACTGCGAAGTTCTTTGCATCCACAATGTGCTTTTTGAACAAGTCCGTCAGGCTTTGAAGTGCTTTCATTACACCACCTCAAAGCAGTAGGTTTCTTTACCATGAATGAGCATGTCGACCGCTTGGCGGTACTGCACTTCGCAGTGGTATTTTTTGCTGTTCAGAGCCTCTTGCCTTTCTGCCGCTTCGGCTGTGGAATCTGTACTTAGCTTGATGCCAATCAGCTCACTGGCGGTTAATGCAAACACCGCTTGGGTGTAAAGCGTGGTGCCGGATTCTTCATCACCAAACTTATCGACCGACAGCGCGGTTAAGTCGTCGTACTGGGCAATGGTGTCCACGAGTTCACGATGCACTTTGATGCGCGATACTTTCGCCTGTTGCAGAATGCCTGCCTCTGTTTCATTGCTAAGGAAATTAAACAGAGACTGAAACTCTGAAATTTTGAGTTCAGGGAAGTTGTCCGTTGCTGCCAGCACGGAGGTGTACGTTTCGTTTTTATTACCTACGTATTCCATAAATCACCTTGAGGGAATGCAGGCAGACATTGCACGTATAACAACCTAAGCCTGAGCTTGATTGACAACGTGAAAGCGCCTGCATTGGTGGGGTGTTAGTTAAGGGTGATTACACCCATTCGCCATTGATCAGAATCTTCACGTTGTCGAATTCCACTGCTGCTACTTTTTCTAGCTGCTCGATAACGTAAGCCATATTCATTGACTCAAAGTTTTCCATTTGGTCTTTCTTGTCATTCTTCTGACCAACCGTGCGACGAACTGAATCTTCCTGAATGTAGATAGACAGGTTATCGTAGCTTGTGACCATGATTCCCGTTGAAGGGAAGCCCGGAACGGATACCGCAGGCAAACCACCGTAAGTACCAATCACTTGACGTTCTTGGATTTTGCTTTTCTCGCTTGGTGTGTTGCCGTGCGAGTCATAGAACTTCGCTTTCTCGTAAGCCAGCAAGTCTGAGCCGACAATCGCAATCAGATCGGAGTCGTTTTCACATGCTGGGTGCAGCAGGTTTTTCAAGTTCAGAACCGCAAGGTCGAGGTTGTTGAAATCACCGCCTTCACCAATTTTGATAACACCAGAGGCTTCTACGCCTTCGGTAATCAAACGCTCGGTGTTGTGGTCGCGCATGGCTTGGAACCAGCCTTTGTTAACGTCTTCACCGTTCGGGTTTGCGGCTGCATTCGTATTCGGCTCCGCCGATTTACCGTACCAACCGACCGTGATTTTGTTGGCGTCAATCTGCTCACGAGTGTGCTTCGACACAATGGTGTTGAAGTTCTTCATATGCGCCCAAGCATCAAGCTTGGCGTAGCGAATAGCAGTGTCAAAGTTGGTTTGAACACAGGCATACGGCATGGCTTTCATGCCGTGGTAGTCTTTTGGTTTACGCTCACCATCGCCGGATGTGTCCGTGCGGCTGGCAATCATGCCACTGACGCCTAAACCAATCGCTTCACCAATCTGGTTTTTCACTGTGACGATGTTGATACGGCTAAGGAACCAGTTACTTTCACGAATGGCCGCGATGATGCGCTGCGTACCCGTTGGCGAGACATTAAACATCTCTGTGGCGTCTTCCACGCCGTTTTGTTTCGCTACCGCTTGAACGTAAGCACTTAGCTTTTTCTTCGTATGTAGTTGCATGACTTTACCTATACAAATTGAATGAGTGAGAAACCTAAGCGCTTATAGGTAGTCTTCAGTTTCAGTATCTTGACCCGCCAGTTTGCGCTCCTGTTCGTCAGTAATGGTGCTGAGCTTGGTGGTTAGCTCTTCCATTTGTGACGACAGCTTTTTCACTTCATCTTCAAGCGGGTTCGCTTCTGGCTGTTTTGGCGGGTCAGTAACAACAGGCTCTTTCGGTGTCTCTTTGCTGCTTAGCGTTTCGACCAGTTGTCCAAGCTGTTCACTTAGCTTGTTGGTCTGCTCAATGCTTTGCTTCAACAGCTCTTCGGTTTCTTTACTCATTTCGTCTTCTTCCTCTTGTTGGGAAAGCTGCTCAGTCGGCTTTTCACCGTTGAGCCAGTTTTTGAATTTCTGGAATAGCGAGACGTCTGCGTCTTCGCTTTCTATTGAGAACTGCTCAGGCTTTAAGGTGAAGTTAGAAAGCACCTGCACCTTGCCATCGTCTTTACTCGATAGATGAATTTGGGTTGTGCCGAGTGAGGCGGGTTTATCGGTTAAAGCCAATCCGGTTAAGTAGGCTTTACCTGTATCCGAGAACTTTTCGATGAACTCACAAGATGTATGCAACAGCTGCCCTTTCTCTACTTGTTGCAATAAATTGGAGTTTGGTTTCACCACCGCAAAGAGTTTGTCTTCACGCTTTTCTACTGACAAAACCGAACCGAATTTAACGCTATTGCTTAAGTGATCTTGGTTGATTCGAGCTGTGTATGTTTCAGGGTTATAGCTCTGCGCAATTTCATCAATGATGTGTTGCTCAATCACACGTCCGTCGACGGTCGTGCCTGCCTGCAAAATACAAATGGGTTGTGATTGAAACATGCCTAAACGCTCCTAAGTTCGATGATTCCAATCTAACCAATGACCTTAACTTTTTGTATTTATGAAGATTCTAGATAGGTGATTTAGAAACCTTGCTAGCTGAGGAATGGCGGGCGCTGTTGCACTATGCAAGCATGAAAACGAATCTCGCTATCGAGCAAAATGCACCGATGTACACCGCAGACCAATCCAAAGCGCTTGGGCTGTTTCTACGTCAGTTCAAACCTGCTGAAATTTCCGAAGCCGTGGGTGTGGCAGGTCGCACCATTCAATTGTGGATTAACAAGTTCAACTGGAAAGAGTTGCGCGACGATGCGCCCGTAGAGCTGATGATTCGCCAGCGTATCGCGTACTTGCTGTGGCTTGACCAAAAGCATGATGAGCAGTTGAAAGAGTTGGAGTTTCTGCTTGAGCAAAAACGTAAACGCGATGAAGCGGACGAAAAGCGCCACCGTCCAAGTGGACGCAGTGATGGAGAGCGAAAGCGCGGGCGTAAGCCAAACAAGGTGAAGAACGATGTTTCGCACATCACCAAGCAAGTTTTGGACGAGTTCCGTGAGAAAACCTTCTTCGAATACCAAAAAGAGATCCACCGGCATAAGTGCAACAGCGAACTCAATGAATTCCGCTTCTACCTCAAATCTCGCCAGATTGGTTTAACGTATTACTTCGCTTATGAAGCTTTTGAGGATGCGGTGCTTAATGGCGATAACCAGGTGTTTTTATCTGCGTCGCGAAAACAGTCTGAAATTTTCAAAAACTACATTCGCCGTTTTGCGTTAGAGATTGGTGATGTTGACCTAAAAGGCAAAGATGAACTGCAATTGTCTAACGGCGCGACTTTCTATTTTCTCTCGACTAATGCTCGAACCTCGCAAGGCTTTAACGGCCACGTTTACTTTGATGAAGTGTTCTGGATACCTAAGTTCGGGGAACTGGACGACTACGCAGGCGGTATGTCGATTCACGACAAATACCGCACCACTTATTTGTCGACGCCTTCGACCGTTGCCCATGAAGCCTATCCAAAATGGCAGGGTAAAAAGGAGCTGGGTATCGATGTCAGCCATGCGGCACTGAAGAACGGCTCATTGGGTGAAGATGGTATTTTCCGTCAAATCATCACCATTGATGATGCAATTGCCAAAGGCGCCACCTTTTTCAACATGGATAAATTGCGCCGCAAGTATCCCGACAAAACCGTCTTCGATAACTTGCTGCGTTGCGTGTTCCTTGATGACTCTGCATCGATATTCTCTCTTAAAGCACTGCTGGCGTGTAAAACGGATTCGTCATTGTGGAAGGATGTCGATCACAACAAGGCGCGGCCTGTTGGCAGCGCAGAGGTGTTGGTCGGCTATGACCCACGAGGCGGCGGTCAGGGTGAAGGCTCTGACGATGCAGGCTTAGTGGTTGCCCTGAAACCCAAACGCAAAGGTGGCGTGTTCCGTTTGATTGAGCGAGTGCGACTTAAAGGCTCTAGCTATGAGCAGCAAGCGCAAGCCATTAAAGGCATCACCGAAAAGTACAACGTGGTCCATCTGGCGATTGATGTGAGTGGTGTTGGTTCTGCCGTGGCGGAACTGGTTCGCAAATTTTACCCAAGTTTGATTGAACTGGATTACTCGCCCGAAGTGAAACGAATGATGGTCTATAAGGCGCGAGAAATCATCAATGATGGGCGCCTACAATTTGATGGTGAGTGGGATGATTTGGTCCACTCATTCCTGATGATTCGCCAGCAGACCACCAAAGCGAGCAACCAAGTAACCTTTATTTCTAACCGCAGCAAGGTTGGCTCTCACGCTGACCTTGCTTGGGCTTCTATGCATGTGATGCATTGGGAGCCGATTGATATTCATTGCGAAGACGATACGACCGTGTCGTTCTTCTAGGAGATGCAAAGTGATTGAGATTGAATTTTCTAACCCTGTCAGCGTAATGAATAGCGATATTCTGAATTACCTTGAAGTCGCGTTGATGGATGGTTTGTATGAGCCACCGATTGCCCTAGACACACTCGCCAAAGCGCTGCGCGTGAACCCGATGCATTCAAGTGCAATTGAGTTTAAGCGTAATACCCTCACCTATGCTGTCACTGTAGCAGAGGTTTTGTCTCGCCGTGACCTAAAGCGTTTCATTCAAGACTACTTAACCTTCGGTAATGGCTACTTTCACGTTGTGCGAAATTTGTTAGGGCAAGTGCTTCGCATCAAGCATATTCCTGCACTCTACATGCGCAGGCGTGAAGACTTAGGTTATACCTACAAACCACGCGCATACGATGACGAAGGTCGGGTGAATTTCCGAAATGGTCAGATTTTTCACTTAGCTGAATACGATGTGGCGCAGGAGCTTTATGGTTTACCTCAGCATGTGAGTGGACTAACTTCAATCTGGCTGAATGATGATGCCACCCTATTCCGTCGCCAGTACTACCGCAATGGTTCACACGCAGGTTACTTGCTGTATATGAACGAGCCCAGCATGACCAAAGAAACGGAAAATGACATCCGCAATAAGCTGCAAGCCAAAGAAGGTATGGCGTTTAAAAACCTGTTTGTGAATGCCAAGGGTAAAGACACCAAAGCGCCAGAGCTGAAACCGATCGGACAAGTGGAAGCCAAAGACTCTTTCAAGGATGTGATGAACCAAACGACCAACGATGTGCTTTCCCTCCACCGCGTTCCTTTGGAGCTAATGAGTGTTAAACGCGAAGGAATTACATCAAGCAGCGACCTAAACAAAATCGACCGCATTTTCTTTAAGAATGAGCTGTTACCGTTGATTGATTCGCTCAGTGAATTGAATGAGTTTGTGGGAATGGATGTGATCACCGCAAATAAGTATGAGAGTTTGGAGTGATAATAATTAACCAACTGTAACTGAAAGTTTTGGACGAACTTTAATAACGCAGCGCGTACCACCAGATGACAAACTTTCTTCACCTAGAATAAACAAAGGTGTTTCTATCAAAAAAGATTTCAATGACCGATTTCCTATCGACGCCTTTAGTTCTAAATAGTCTTTGGGGAAGCGCTGCTTAAGAATATTCGCTGATGTACTAAGCAACGTCCAACCATCTTCTCTGGAATACTTATTGGTTATATCTACTAGATGAATAAGAATTGGGTACTGAATAACAATAAGCATATCAACCGATTGAGAAATAGCTCTATAACTTAGACGAAAATCTTCAATTTCATGGCGAACTTCTTCAGCTTGCTGATCTAAAATTTTGGCTAGAGCTTTGCATCCTTCAACAGTTTTTAGGTCATGCTCAAGTAAGACGTGATGTATTAAAGAATTTCGATTTTTTACTAATTTAGATAACTCATTCTTTTTTCTTGTTATGTACTCTTCAGAAGCAACTCTTTCAAATTTAAATGAAATATATGCCTCGTCTTTATCGTCTGGAGTTGAAGTTTCTACTTCATGTTCAGTCTCGAGTCTTAATGGATAATCTTTAATTAGGCCCCCTAATGTTTTTGTTCTAGATATACCATCGAGGCCGTATTTTTTATTAGTTAACTCACTTAGATAGCCACAAACATTTTTGGAGCTTAGATCCTTTAAGAGAAGCTCCAATTTTTGGTACAGAACAACGTTACGGCCTATTTTTGTATATATGTCTTCTATCAATTTATTGAGAACGTCTTCTCTCATTACATTTTCTTCGCAAGTTGTTCTTTAGCCAGGTAGCCATATTGAGATCTTGGGTGCTGTTCTACTAGGTATCGATATAATGCTTCTTCTTCATCATATCTGCCCATTTTTTGATAGGTCAGCGCTTTCAAATAAGTAAGTTCAGCATGCATTTCTGGCGTTGTATTTCTTACTTTCTCAGCTTGGTTTATGTACTTCAATGTATCTTCATAATCACGGTCTTCGAAATTTGAATATGCTAAAGAAATAGAGCCCTGTTGTACTTGAGAAGAACAAGCCACCAATAAGGTAGTTGCTAAAACCAATATTAACTTCTTCACAATCACTCCTTTGATGTGTCCATATGCAACTTTGGTTTACTTATTTTATTATGATCTGGTTTTTATGGAATTCCATGTCTTATATTGAAGTTGTGATGAAAGACAAAAAGATGCCGCCCATTTCAGGCGGCATTTTTGAGTAGTGAATGAATCCTATCGAACTCTTTCACCATGCTTCTCTCGATACGGTCACCAAGTTCTTTGACATCATCTTTGGTGGCGTAGGTTTCAGCTACGTGGGTTTTGTATTCACCCAGTTCTTTGGATAGGCGAAACAGGTAGCCAATGAGCAAACTTAAGATAAGCGTGACAAAAGTACCAAAGGCCAGAACAGCATTAACCCAACCTGGATCTAGTGTCATTCCCATTGCTCTACCTCTTTCAGTTTTTTACCTTTCAGAGACAGGATGATGTCGTTTACCGTTTCTTGGGTCACGTCATTGGTCGATAGGTTTTTGATTTTCTCCAGTCCCCAAATCACCAAGCGAGAAGCGAAGCGCTCTAGAATCACTTTCCATGCAACTTGAAAGAAAAGACCTTTGAGCACTTCCCATAGGGTTTTGCCGAGAATGTTTGTTAGAAAACTCATGGATGACTCCTTAGTTAATTTCTGTGCCGAGACGCATCATTTCACTGAGCGTATTGGCGCGTTTACCGACTTGTCGTGCCCAGCGGCTATTGAGCATTTCATTAGCGGCAACATGCCAGTGTTCACGCTCAATCGCGGCAATCATTTTTTTGAACATGCCAAAGCGTGGTAAGCCGAGGTTAAAAACCATATCGACAATGACCGCTTGGCGAGCTTCATTAAGGGAGGCAAAGAATGGCAGTGCTTGCGCATCTTTGATGGCAGTACCAAGGTCGTGTTGAAGCATGGTTTCTGCTTCTTCTAAAGTGATGCCGTTATCTTGCAGGTTTCGACCGTAGCCGATGGTGATTTTCTGACTGCTGCAGCGATAGGGCTTCAAGCGGAGCCCTTCGTGTTTTTTAATCAGTTTGGTGGCGAGTGCTTTCATGATTAAGCCTTAGTTTGTGTAACTAAAGCCAGTGTATCGCTGTGCTAATCCGTCTGATATCTAAGCGGTTTCTAGATGGTAGATGTAGAAAACCCAGCACGAAGCTGGGTCCAATTTATCGGGTTAAACCTGAAAGAGGAGGACGGGGCCCGAACGGGAAGTGCTCTGACTCAGGATAATCACTCAGAACTTTTCTATCTTGTAACAGCCTCATATAGTCGTCTTCACTTTGAATGGGTGAGGTTCTTAACTCAAGTGGATATCCTTGGTCTTTCTCGTACTGATCAATGCGATTAAGCACCTTGATGAGTTCAGCATCGCGCCATGATTTCTCTTCTGCCACTTTAAACGGCCGATGACGCTCAATATCATACTGCCAGCCACCATTGACCCACGACTCAAAAGCCTTCGGCTCTAAAAGAGTATGGGTATCAGGTAGCTCTTCCAAGTCTCTAATCTGATAGTCTTTGTCGTTATCACGATTTTTGGCAAAAGCAATTTGACCTCGGTGGTCTAAAAGTTGCTGCCATTCACCGTTAACAAGCTTTACGACATATTTATCCGAGCGTAGTGAAGGCGGCTTGGTAAATGTGTGATTTTCAGGCAGCTCAAAGTTGTAATCTGAAACAACAAACTCATCACCATACTCACCATAAAACGCTTCTCCTATCTGAATAGAATAGACTTTCCATTTTCCGTCTTTGTATAAAACAGTTTGCGTCTCACCATCATACTCCGGCGGGACTTCCAAAATGGCTCCCTTCGGATATTCACCCGCGGGGTTATCTAAATAGTGTTTACCGCCATTCTTGTCGAAGTAGGGTTTCTTCGTCATATCTTCGATTTCAACCGACCACGTATCATTGCTCCGGTCATAGCGAGCGGTCATACCATCGGCTGAAGGCGTATAGATGTTGACAGTAAAGTCACTCCCCAGGGCTGTCCCTTTTGCTACATGCTCTGTTGTATTTTCAATCCACCATCCATCATTGGTCAGGCGAGAGACATTGACAGTTTGGGACGTAGTAAAAAATGTTGTCATTATGCGAGCCTCACAATCCAGTTTACTTTGATGTTATCCACGGTGTTTCTTGAACCGCCATTGGCATTAATCGCTAACCCATGACCATGAGCACCGATGGCGACTGTGTGGTTGTGCGCTTCAGAATCTATAGAATTTCTCGCATTGGCATATTGAGTCGCAACGTTACCAATGGCGCCTTTAAACCCTTGCATCAGCCAGTTGTTGTCTCCAATCCAAGAAGCGGCGAACGCATCACCCCAAGGGTTTGTGTTGGTTTTTAAATTATGGTCATGCCAGTTTGTGCTCGTGGTTTTCGTGCCAAGGTCAGTAGACGTTACAGAGCCAGAATGGTTATGAGATTTAATTTCCCCTCGCTCGAATGCGCCTACCGTCTCACCGTCAAGTTTGCCTACAGCGGCACGACCACGCATATCAGGCAGAACACCAGTAGGGAAAACGGCTGCTAATTGTGGATAGGTTGCTTTATTGAACGCTTGTCCTTTCATCATGGCAAAGCCACTAGGAGCCGTGTCGGTATACCAAGGAATCGCTGCACCGACAGGAAAGATTCTAGCGGCCAGTTTTAGCCAGAGATTATTCACCAGCTTATCGATGACCTGAGTGACATCGAGGGCATAGAGAAACTTCTTCACGGTGAGAAAGGCGCTGTCATTGGTACCCGTTTCAACCTGCTCACTGGTCGCTACTTTCGCAATACCCGCCACGGTTTCAGTGGCGTATGGTGAACCAAGCAGTTCAACGGTAATGTTGCTGATAGTGGATGCAGAAAGGTTCAGCTCACAGGCTTCAGTGACTACCGTGTTTTTACGCTTATAGGTAATGATGTCACCGTCTCGGCTATCGACCGCAAACAGAGTTCCATCTTCCAGCCAGTAACCGAGTTCTTTGCCTTCAAACTCCTCAACACCATCCCAGACGGTTTCAAAATGCAGTTGACCAGGAGCGACTAACGCGCCTCGTGTGATGGCTTTCTTTTGCAGCTCGTTACGCAGCTCAGTCTGAGCAGGCTCAGGAACGTAGCCTTCAGAGCCAATACTGATGTGCGTAATTTTGTATTCAATACCCAAATCACCGGCGCGAATCGCGGCAGCAATTCCGGCATCGGTAATGATTAAGCTCATTGAGTCACCTCATAAGTGTGTAAGTTGCGAATGTGTCGGCAGTTCGCCAACTGGTGATGCACATCCAGCCGTGATTGATACGTCCATGTAATTTCTGTGTGTGGCAGTCGTTTCTTTTCAAACTCTGTCCAAGCTTTCTTGCTTGAACCTCGATACTCATTTCCCAGCGAGACATAAATCAGATTCGGCGTGGCGCTCGCATCAGAAACGACGCCCGAATTGTTCCCGGCCACCTCATAGAGTAGCGCCTGATAATCGCTAATTTTCCAACCAAACAAGGCTTGTTTGAAATCGGTGAGCAATGACAGCTGCACATCGTCATGGGTGGTTTTGAAGTCGATGGCCAGCGCTTCGATAACATTGGTCAGCTCAACGTTCTCCGCTTCCTGCCAGTATTTGCCTTTGGGTAACAGTGCCCGAAGCGAATCGGCAAAGTCAGCTTCGCTGTAGTCAATAATTACGCTGGAGGTGTCCATGTGACGGCTCCTAATACGTGAATTTGATTACTAGCGATGGTCACGGTGTCGGTTGGCGACTTCACAATGAAGTTAGTGGTGACCGATGATACGGTTAACACGATTTCTGTGGGCGTTATGGATTCAGGCGCACCTGTGGTGTCATCAATCTTGCCCATCTTGTTCTGAACCAGAGTTTGCAGAGCGGCCACCACATCGGCGCGGATGTTTAAGTCTTCAATGCCCTGAATCTCGATATCGAGCTGCGCATGTTCAGGTACGAGCGCCATCGGGTGACAACCGGCTAATCGATTATCTTCAAAGGTTTGTTGAACCAGATTGATGACTTCAGCGCTCACCGTTGGATCATTGGCACGACTTCCGACATACACTTCCACCATGCCGCGCTCGGGTGTGTTATCTAACGCCCAGGCATAATCGACATCGGAATGAGCAGAGGTCGCCCACACTTCGTAATCATCGGCTTTACCAATCAGGTCATTTTTCTCATAGGCGACAATCACGCGAGCTCGCCAGTGTTCAAGCGCTTCAATGTCGGAACCGCCTGAAATACCCAAGCTTTCAATCTGGTTAGGGTCGATACCATCCAGCCCTTCAGAAAGTGTCAGCACGCTGCCTGCAGGTAAATTGCTGGCGGTACCGGAAACCAAGGCAATGACATTCACCGGTGCGTTACTGTATTGCTCATCGGTTGTCTCATACTCATTACCTGCCGCATCGGTGAGTAATCGCCCTTTGGGGATGACCACTGTGCCGCCTAACTCAACAAACTGAACGCTGCCCGTTGCGAAGGTCGGTAACAGTCGCGGCGTATCATGGCGGTTGGCATGCAGATACAACCAAGCCTCAGAGCAGGTTTCAGGGTGAAGCTGACGAAACAACTGGTCTTGATAGCCGTATTGGCCGTAACTGACACCCGCAATCGCGCAGGCCAGTGCATCAATGGCAGGGTTGTTTTGCCCTGTTTTCGCAATCAGTGTGGCTTTTGCCCGGTTAATGAGTGTTTGTAAGCTGACTTGCGTACTCATAGTTCGACCTCAAATTGGGTGCCATCAATCAAAGTGACGATAGCCACTCGGCTCATTACGGTGGGTTTACTTTCCCAGACTCTGACAACTATCGATTTCGCGTAACCCTGACTCTCCAACCACGCCAACGCTTCTTCATAAAAGCGTTTTGCAAGACTCAATGTTTGTGGCGTGAGTTTGTCTCGACGCAGTGTCCAGTCACGGGAGCCGACCATACTCAGGAACTCATCACTCCAACTGCCGCCACGGTCATTCTTTTCCATACGAGCGCGGTCGTTTTGCGTGGCTTCGCCGTGGTTATGGATACTCTGTAAGATGGCGTGTTTCATGCCATCTTTTGTCGCAATGGGGGACGTAATGGCGCTCAGTGTGAAATGGTTCATTGCTTGTTAGGTCCCTTTGTAATTCTGATTGTGTTGTCATCGATGTAATCGTGGTCGTGCGTCTCGACCGTAACGCCTGCAAACTTGCCGGATGCACCTCCCACACTACCAACCACATTCAAGTTACCTCCGATGTCCACATTGCCTGAGAACGTTGAGCTTGCCGCGGTAACATTGACTTTGGGCGCCGTCACGCTCACTTCACTTGGTGCGACCATTTCAATTTTTGCTGCAGACTGAATTTTGATACCGCTAGCCGTGAAATGAACCAAATTGCCTTTGTCATCCAGCATGGCCACTTCACCCGGCAGCAGCTCCATCTGGTAACGCTCATCTTCTACGTTCACGGTAATACCGCGCGCGGTGACACCACCAATAAACAGGTTGTAAGTTTTGGCACCTACTAAAGGGCGACTCATAAAGCCGTAGTTATGTACGCGACGAATGCGGTCATTGGTTCGGCCTGTCGCGGTTTTGATTTGTAGCCACTGTGTCTCTGCGCCTGTGACGGTACCCGTACCCACAATGTTTTTGATTCGTCCCATCAAGCGGGAAAGCAGCGCTTTAGACATTGCTTTGCTCCTTAAATGGGCGAGCCAGTTGAATTGAGGTAACTGCAGAGCTTTCGGACACCGATAATCCCAAAGCTTTAATCACTAGCATTTCGTTGAAGTCTTGCTTTTTGTCGATCACCCGAATCACTCGATTGATACCGTCAATGGCGAGCTCTGGGAAAATGTCGGCAATGCTTGATGATGCCGTCAGGCTTTGGGCAATCGCTGAATTGCGCTCGTAGTTGGCGCGAGATAAACACGCCTCCTCGGTCTGTAGCTGATCACTGATGAGGACAAGCGTTCGAGAGCGTTCAATATTGTTTGAAGTGACAGTGGCGCTAGCTTCATCCCATGCGCCTTGCACTTCAATGGTGTGAAACTGCTTGTCGAACTTACGCGAGATATTGAGTTGTTCAATGTTGTTGCCCACTTCCAAGCCAATACCTTGAATCGTTGCGTGCGCCGCGTGTTCGATGGTCAGCACGCCATTACGCTCAACCAACACGAAACCTTGTTCACGTATTACCTGCGCCACGTTTTCCACTGGCGACTCAGCATTGATTTGAAACTCGGCTATTGGCTCTAAGGATTTAACCAGGCACTGCACATTGAGATTGAAGGGCGCGGCCAGCTTACGTAGCAACTTATCAATCGGCTGGTCGTAAAGGGCGTCCATAGTGATGCGCGAATCAATCATGTTGGCGCTCTTTGAGCGACCTGAAATGCTCACGGTTTTGCTGCTTGAATCGGTGGACGCATCCACACCATCAATTTGCCCGGTCAGGATGAGCTTATCGTTGAGGTAGAACTCAACCGGCAGAGGCTCAACAATATTCATGGCTGGAATAGAGCAGCTAAAAGTGTGCGCCAGTTGCTCAAGCGAGTAGTTTAATGTGGCGGTATAAAACGGTACCGCAGTGCCGTTGATTCGCAGCGTTAGCTTGTTCATTGTGCATCCCTCACGGCAATGTCGCCACGCATGAACAATGGGTGCTGCAACGCATTAATGGCTGTGATTAGGTGCTCGTCAGTGTATTGCTCATGGGCAATGCTCAAGGCAGGTTTAAAACGAGGTTGCTCAATCACTCGGTGCGCAGTCGTGCCCTTGATGACTTTATCCAGTTGAGTTTGCACATTGCTTTTCAGCGCCAATAAAGCATCGTATAGCTCTAAGCTTTCCACCGTTGAAACCTGTGTAATTTCATCAATGCGTTCATCTAAACTTTCAATCAGTGCCGTCAGATCACCTCGAATGATGTCCGGTTGCTTGTTGGCCGTTGTGACATCAAAGCTTTCTTCTTTCTCAAGTGATGTGAGGTCTTTGCTGGCCTTAATCGCACCCGTTACCATTTGGATGTTGTAGTGTGGCGTGACCGCATCATTGTTCACTTGCTTGAGTAATTGCTGTTGAGCGTTACGCGAGTTATCAATCGCTTCACTTTCAGATTCCTTTTCCGACTGCAGAGCATTGGTCACCATATCAACGGCTGCGTTGAATGCCGCCAGAAAGGAGTCAGGTTGATTACCTAAACGAGTAACCGCCGCATACGCAGTGTTGATGGTGCGGTAAGTATCTATGAACTGGTTGTTGGCCAAGCTACTCTGTGCCTGATCAACATCGCTGTTCATTCGGTGCGTAATATCGGTGAGGGTATCTAAAGCTTTGGTGAAATCACTTTGAGTCTGGTTAATCTCTGCCACGCTCATTTTACTGACATCATTGGCGAACGAGGAAGCCGAAGTGTTTTCAACAACCGTCGCCAATTGCTTGGTGCGAACGATGCTCGGTACGTTGATGTTTGGTTCAGTGCTGGCGCGAACGAAGGACAGACTGAGCGTAACAATACCGCGCTTGGTGCTGATGCTTTGTGAGAAGGTATCAAACACCAAAGGCAGCTCACCGAGCCAAGGATGCTCAAGCTCTCCGGTCGGTGATTCTTCAAGATTAGCGATAAAAGCGTTGGAGTCAGCAAGCGAGCTGCTACCCACAAACACCACTTCTAATTTAATCGTACGTGCTTTGCTGCCCATCACTCGGATGTGCGGCAGTTCAGCGTAAGGAATTTCACTGACGTGCAAGCGCTGACCACCATCAATGGCAGTGGCTAGGATGTTGAGCTGATGCCCATTCCATCGACCGTGCTCGTACTGTCGTTCCCACATGAAAGTCTCACTTCATCCGCAATAAATTAGAAAGAATGCAGTAGGCGGAAAATTTCAGGCAGGAATGGAGCGCGCAGGCCTCGTTCGGACTCACCCCTCCCTCCGCGCTAAAATTCAGCACTGCAATTTTGCGCAATTTGAAACGCAAAAAATTAAGGTAGGGTTATTTGAGCACAGCCCTGATAGATACTGAACTCAGGGCTATTTTAGATAGGAGATTTAGAAGAGCGTCGAGATCGCGATCATTCGTTTTTGATCGTTTTTAATTTGTTAATGGCCAAACTATATTAGTTTTGAGCCTATTTAATTATTACTGCAATCTACAAGGCTGTATTTTTATACGACCTTCGTGTTTAACATCAGGGTTATCGAAAAATACAGTCGTTCCACCTTCATAGTAGTATGGACCTCTAAACTGACTGATCTTGTCACTCTTACCTATAACTTTGTTTGTGCCATGATCTATCACATCATGACTCCACAGATAAGAAGTATACTCACCATCGCGTGCGACTGTATATTCTGAGTTTACACTTTCATAATCTCGATTAATTTTTATAGCTCCGGTTACTAATTTTTCTCCAAATGTCAAATTCACTGTTACGTCGTTAGCATTATCACCAAAATCGCAAAACACATTCTTACTTTCTGCGGCTGACACACTATTGATGACTGAAAAATACATTACGATATAAAGAAATATTATTTTCATAGATAATCCCTTAATTATTTGGAAGAACAACTTCTAAGGCTAATACTTTTCAATTTATTAGCTGTATTACTTTTAAGACTATTGTTAATAAGTTGTTATTGAGAATTGGTAAGCTTCTCGTAGTAATTTTACGCTAGGTGGGGTTTTAGGAATTCGTAAGAAGATTCCAGCTTTCTTATAAAACTGGTTTTGAACGTGGAGAACTCAGGATCAAGATGCATCCGTTCCGCTCGTTCAAACAACTTGTATAGGTAGGTTTGTGAACACTTTTCAATATGAACGTTGGGATATGGTCTATTTACGATTATCTCTTCATAGAGTTGTTCATCTTCAATCATGTTGAATTGGTCGCCAGTAATATCAAACACAAGGTCTTCAATTTCCAACCACACATGCGATACCATATTTTTTCCAAAGCCAACGACATAGATAATTTCCACATTCTTAGATAAATGAAAAATATGATAGGCGAGCAGTAACGATGCAAACTTACAGTTCATAACGGGAAAATCTGATGTAGGCAGCGGTGACGGCCCTTTACTACATCTTTCCATTGCTAGGCGCAGGATGGTTGTTTCATCTGTCAGAAACTGAATTTTGCTCATTGTCTACCGAACCATCCTTTTAACTAATCGAAATGAATGCCGCTTTATGCTGTTTCAACATTGTCCATGATGCAACAAGATTGCTGATATAAGAGAAGTTGTCTTCATCAAAACAGTTAATCACATAAGCGTTACCAGAGTACCCGCTCGACGTCTGGTTGTTGGCAATCAAAAAAGTCATTCGTGCACCGTTTGGTAGAACGAATGGATTGCCAGATAAAGAAAGTCCTAGTGGGCTCGCAATAGCAGCGATGTGTTGCTGTATGCGTTCACTCTCTTGCACTGTGGATGTTAAAAATATCTGGTCTTCTTTTGTAATTAGAGCATCGGCAAGAGCTTTGCCACCAAAATATAAACCTGCTGATTCTTTATCCATGATTACACCTCACCCAAACATATCCATCTGGTCCACATCACCACGGCACAGTTCTGGCTGTAGTAACGGGTCTGGTTTCGCTCCCGTAGGCTCGATGATTCGGTTCACGGTGGTCAAAGTGGTAAACGCGCGGCCGCAGTTTAGGTTCAGGCATTGGCAGTATGCTTCGCGGGTATCTTTACTCATCGCTTTTGATGTTGCGATACGGGCTTTGCTTTCGCAGACAGGGCAAGTAATTAGCATATTGAATAATCCTCACTTCTAGTTACCAGCCTGCCTTCTCTTAAGACTTAGAACATATCGAAAAAGCTGGGCTTTCTAGCTCGTCAGAGAGTTCAATCAACTGTCTGATGGCTTCCAGTTTTTCAGGCTGCAATTCTTTTTTCTGGTCTGCAACCAGCAGACTCATTAAATAAATTCCTATATCTGCTCGGCTATCACCCACAGTGCTCAGTGCTACTGCATCAATGATAAAGCCCATCGCATCTAGGAAAATATTCTCTCTTTCTAATGACATAGCCGTACCCATACAAATTTAACTGTATAAACATACAGTATTTTTATCCCCATTTGTACAGGTGATTTTGTTATTTGAGAAATTACACTCAAACTCGATGCAATTAGCCCATTGGCATATGCCGCATCGCCTCTTCTCTCACGCTATGCCAGTAACTAATTTCCGCGTCGTCCACATCTTGAATCATTCGGTTTTCTTTCAGGACAGCACCCCAATAACTGCGCTTATCTTGGAAGCGAATGAACTGTTCAGCGTAGATAACATCTGCCTCTTGTTTGATGTCGTCACAACTAAAATCACGGCACTGCATTGGCCAGCCGCGAGCGCCTGCTGCCCAAAACATGAACTTATCCACTTTGCTTGCCGCATCTTCCCCTTCGAACGTAATACAAAAGCGATTGGTAGTACTGATATGCACACCGCGAGAACGTATGGTTTTGTTCAGCTTCTCTGCTTCTTTTTCCAAACGGATGATTCTTTGTTGCAGCTTCTTGCGATGTTCTTCCGGTTTAGCTTGCTGCTTCGCTATCGCCTGAGCTTTTATGGTTTGCTCTTTCGCTGCATGTAACTTATTCACTCTGCGTCGAATGGGTTTCTTCCACTGCTCAAGTTTGTAACCAAGCTCTTTGATAATCGCCGTCATATTGTCGGCATCAAAGGAAGCTAAACACTTCCAATCTAGTGCGCGTGAACATTTCGCCACACCGTATCGATTGCCTTTGATAAGCCCTTGGCTGGCATCATCCCCTTTGGCCGCATAGCCAACGGCTTTGATGATGTATGAACCGGCAGCTTCCGGTTTACGAATTCGCTCCAAGTTCGCGAAGCCATGCCCCCAAATTTTCTCAAGACGTTTTGCCCAGGCGCTGAACAGATAATGAGGAACAGACCAACGCAGCAGAACGTGAATGTGCGGGTTCGGTTCACCATCTTCATTCTCTGGGCATTCCGCTACCCAAATGTAGTGAAAATCAGCAGGTTCTTGAGTTGGTCCAAACTCTCCGGCTTTCACATGCTTCGGCACTTTCAATTTGGTTAAGTCGCTGTAAGGCGCACCTGTTTCTGGATCAGTTTGACGAGTGTGGTCGGCTACCCAACCACGTAGATAGAGCTTCTTCACCGCATCTAAAAATCTCGATGCTTCATTGCCTATCGTAGTTTCTAACGTCTTTTCCATCGTGAAGGTATGCTCTGGTTTGGATTTGATGTCGCAGTAATCCCCTGCAATCAAACCGCCCTGGTTCATCACTTTTGGAATCGGTCTATCTTTGTTGGGAACCGTCCAGTACTCGCCTGCGATATCAACAATAGGGTTGCCCACTTTCTTCTCGCCTTGCTTAGCTCTGGTCGTAATCATGTTTCGCTTATAGCCAATTGGATGATGAGGACCAGCCGAGACATAATTCTCGCCATCGGTCATGCCACCAAACAGAGCTAAGCGTTGCTCTTTGGTGAAAGTCAGAGTCAGGAACGTGGTAAACCCTCCGTGACAAGCAGACGTGTACGCAGCGGCTTCAAAAATCTTACGCACCGAACGACTTGATAACTTCTCAGTAAAACGCTCACCAGTATTTGCATCTGGCGCGGCACTGGCTGGCGTTTCGGTTATCGCCTGAAACTTGAAAGTGTTGTCCCACTCTCGATGCATCAAGTTCATTGAAATAGGAATTTTCTTAGGTTCGCCCCTCGCCCGTTTACCATTCTGGTTCAGAATCTGTGGCTTAGAACGCGCTGTAGTGTCGTAGAGCACATCATGGTTGAAGTAAGACTCAGGACTTTCAAGCTCAGTTTTCGGGCGCAGTACCTTTCCTAACAGCCTTAAAGACTGCATTTGGCGCTCTTTCCTGTGCCGATAATTTTCTGTCGGACTTTTGCGCCCTTTGACTAGCCTATGCTCTCCGGCGATTCTCGCCGCCGCTTCGCGGTCGTGTTCTGAGCGGAAATTCAGCCTTTTAAAAGCATCGGTTCTTATCTCAACATCCAACTGACGCTTGGATTTTTTGCCAAGAACGCGATCATAAATCGGTATTTTCTTGATAAAACCTGCATCCAAAATCGCCTGTTCTTGGTCGGTATAAATTTTGGATACTAAAAAACCAGCGTTATAGCTGGCATCATTTCGTTTGATTTTGTCGTGGGGCATCACTGCCCCAGCGATATAGAGTAAGTCTTTGGTTTCCATTTTACTAAGCCACTGCGTTATTCACGGTTCCCCAAGGTTCGATACAACCTTCTTCGGTACACACATATTCAAGACAAGCTGAGTTTGATGCCGCTGACTTATGCTTTTTAATTCCATGTTTCTCGCGCAGCTTGCCGAGCAAGAACAAAGAACGCTGACGCTTTTGCGGGTCAGGGTTTTCCATTCCTGCCATATCAGGGCACGGCAAATGTGCAGGAGAAGTAACAGGCAAATTCTTGATTGAAGTACTTGGGCAATAATCGATATCTTCAGTCATAAACACCTCACGCAAGCGGCAGAGTTAAACCTCTGCCAGCTCCTGAATATCCATAACAATGAAACCACCTTGACCTTCGCCCTCGCTCAAAATGCCGTGGCGAATGTGGTTACAGTTCAACTGGTGACAAGCTTGTGCGATGGCATCTTCAGCGTTATCGAAATCCCCCAGAGCCGTTGTTTCTGGCTCTAGCGTTTTCTTGTGACGCTTCATCGCACCATCACCAAACAAACGAACGGCTACAAACTCCATCACGCAGCCTCTTCTTGCTTGATGAACTGCCCAACTGCCTTGCGCGCTTGGCGGTGCACATCTGTCCATGTACGAACCAGAGAACTTTGCAGGTCTGCCTGCCCTTCTACTGGGTTTTGCTTGATTTTGTTTAGGGTCAGCACCGCGTGGTTTTCCCAATGAAGCGCTTCATCAAGCGTGTTGATTTCAATCGTTACTTTTGCGTTGTTAGCCATAGCTTTCACCTTCTAAGAAAAACCGGGGATGGGTGCACCGTTTGCCACAAAATCGACGCTCATACTTAGGAACGGCGTGACACCCGTGGTGCGACTTTCGAGATCAGAAATCAGCAGCACCAAATTACTGATACTTGCCTGAGCCTTTCTGATAATGCTTTGCTTGCTGGTACGGTTGAGGCTGGTTTTGTTTGCATGGTCGAGCGCCATACGCGACAAATCGCCAGAGTGAATCGAGTTTTCCAGAGCACGTTTGATGAACGTTTCCACGCTCGCATCCTGCGGAATTTGCGCAGTCACCACACCGAGACCAAGCAAAAGGCTATTAAGAATGGAGTAGTTGCCACTCGCTTTAGTGATGAGAACCAACTCAACGCAGGTCAGCACATGCGGCTGTTCAGGGTTGAGCTTGTTTCGCAGCATCGTTGGGTTCATATCGAGAGCCTTGGCGATAGCTGTCATGTTCTCTGAGTTCGCAAATGCGCAACACGCGTCGTTAAATGCCTTTTGTTTCGAGCCACGTAAAACGCACATTGAGTTCAAATCTTCCATAACGAATACTCAATTGAAGAAAAACGGAACGAAAATGAATGCCCAACCAAGAACATTGAGCCACAACGGACAATATTCTTTGGTGGGAATTAAGGAGGAAAATCGCATGAGTATTACCCCAGCATCTGCATCGCTTCGCGCGTTGCGATTTCATGTAGAGCAACCATGTTGATCATGGGTGTTTCTTTCGCTTTCTCTTTGGTTTTAATAGGAAGTTTGCCTTCTGCCACCCAATCCATGATGGTGCGTTTTGGCATACCAGAAAGCTGCGAATACTGCTCGTAAGTCATAAAAGGAGTATTTATTACTATTTGGAATGAAAGCATGGTGCTATCCTTGTAAGTCATTGAATGTTGAATATCGGATCATAGAGTTGGCGCTCATACCGTCCGAATGCGAGAATTATTGATCGTATATGCGAGAAAAACAAGACCAATTACTGCCTTTTGATTACGAAGGTGGGAAAAATGTGACTGAGAGACTATGTAAAGCATTAGAAGTTAAGAATTTAAGTGCTTTAGGTCTAATTCTAAATGTGCCTACTTCCACTTTATCAACGTGGCATAAGCGCAACCTTTGTCCTTTTGAAATAGTGATTAGAGTTCATATACATACAGGCGTTTCAGTAAGATGGTTAACGCTTGGTGAGGGTGAGCCATATCCGAATAGACAAATGACAGAAGAGCAGTCAAAAAGTCCAGAAGCGAAATATCTTTTCGATATCGACACATTTAAAATTCTCAATGGCGAACTATCGAGATTGCGAACTCTCACATTCGATAAAGCACTCCTACAAGAAGCTGCTGTAGAGAACGCGATTGCCATTGATGAAGGTGACTCAACATTCATCATTGATAAGGACGTGCAACAGGCAGTTGCAGGAACCTACCTAGTAGATATGGACGGTCTCCTCTCCCTAAACGAAATCCAACGCTTACCGGGCAAGAAGTTAGCGATTAGCTTTAATGGCTCAACGATTACCGTTGATGAAGGCGATGTGAAAGTTGTTGGTAGAGTTGCTTTGGTGATGGAGAGGGTTTGATTGGAGATTCTAGACGCTCTCCTGAAACGAAAGGCACACGCAGATAGACTTTCCAATACTAAAGGGGCTGAGGGTGAGTCTTTTGCCATAAGTCAGAACAGTACATGGATTGAAAGACCTAAAGGACAGCTTCTAAATAACTTACTCAACGAGCTCAAGCGGACAGGCATCGATATTAAACGAACTAGTTTTGATGCTATAGAATTGCCAAAAGGGGTTTCAGTAGATTTCAGCTCTGTTGAATCAATTCAATCTCACCTGTCTCAAATGAATTTTATTGAGATAAAAACCACTTCAAAAAGCTCAGTTAAAGAAGACTTTTCAGGATATTTTTTTGCGTTTACTGAAGGGGAACTAAGTGCAGCAGAACAGCTGAAAACACGGCATAAGGTCGCTCTAATAAATAAAATCACAGGGACAGTATTTATGTCTTCCGTCCCTGAGTTACTAAAAAGAGCTAAATCGATGAATTGGCAAGTTTCGGTGCAGCTATAGTAGATGGGGATTTAAGTCTCGCATTGCTGACAAATTTTGCTTTGAGTCTTTCAACGTTGAATTACCCATAGTTTCCCAATAATTCCCTAGTTTTTCATAGTAAGGTTTCCACCAATTCAACTGGGATTCTTTCAATGCCAATCTATATTGAGTGTTTGCTCTCAATTGTTTCCATAGTGTGAGATCCAGAAAATTAGACAGTATTAGATCAATGGCGAGAAACGCATCCAATGGGTGATGCATAAGCCGAGGACTTTTCAGAACAATCATATCTCCATATGAATCAAGCTTTTTAACTTTGTTTCCACCATGATGAACGTGATAATGTGGATGAATATATCTATATTGTTCTTCCTGCCCCGTGCCATCCATGTCTACGTGATAATCAAAATGCCAAGCCCCTCGACACAATCGCGCATCATTAACATGTAAGGTTTCATACTCTAAATTAACAATTATTTTAACAACATCCTCAAAACAAAATTTATCTTTAACTGAGATATCAATAGTCATAATTATATTTAATTCGGAGTCCCACTCTTTACCTCGGATGTAGTCACCTTCAACTGGCTCCAATTCCAACCCTTTTATTAAGCAACGTTTTCCACCGCTCCTGATTAGTAAGGCGCCAGCATCTACTAAAGGGTTAGCTGATTTTATAACCTTTTTGGATTCTAAAAACTCGCCTAGTTGAACTAAATCATCCGATAATTGCTCAGCCGTTAACATCAGGGTTAAGCCTCTTTAGTAAATTCCTTATTTTTTTCTTATCATCGGCATGTATTACATATTTATCTGTTTCTCCATTCAAATATGTAATTAAATCAATATACTTAGGCTGCTCCCAAATTTTTGAATCTGAATCTCTAACTCTTAAAGCATCATAAGGATCAAGCGGTACTCCGGAAACCACGCAGTTTACCCAAAGATTCATACTCTGGTCGCCATTTGGATATCTAGTTGCAATAGGTTCTAGTCCTGATATACCAAAATGTTCAATTAATATAGCAACACGTTCTTCACAAGTTAGTGACTGCAATACGTCTTCTTCGTGAATGTCAAACCACCAGTTGTCGATACCAGCAAACCACCAACGTTCTTTTAAACCTGAAAATGGCCCCAAATATAGATATGGCTCAAACTCTTTTTTAAGAACTTCCCACCCTTCTGAATCATTAGACACACCTAGTTTTGTTTTAAGCATTACTTCAGTTACGAGAATACCTGCAGACTGAATTAATGATGAGTAGATAGAACCTACAAGTGCATGAGGGTCACTAGCCTTTGAAGATAGAAAATCTATAAACCTAGAATCAACAAATTTAAATACCACCGAGTTACACTGCAGGAGGCCTTGAACTTCAACTTTATCTAAATCAACTCCAAGGGGCTTACGATAGCCTCTGGCTAAATTGTATGCTTCTACTAAAGCAATAAGCATCTTAGATACTCTTGCCTTGATTTCAGGTATAGCGATTTCTTTTTTCTTGATTACAAAATCAAATAGGTTTTTTGATGCATCGTCTGGTAAAAATGACTCAACGATTACTTCTTCATTTGAAAGTAATACAATTGGCATAGAATTAAGATTAGTGACTGCCATCTCTGTTCTTAATTGTTGTGCTAAAGCCGTTCCAAAATAGTCTGCTTTGTGCCCTTCACTACTTTCAGCTTTTAAATCTTGGTCAATTATTAACCCTTGAAACTTCCCTTCTTGTTCCTGAATATAACCCACTAACGCCTTCATGGATTCCATAACCTGCGTGTGTTGAATTTTTATCTTATCTTGAGATTCAAATTCAATACTTTCTATTAGTAGTTGAAGTGTCTTGCTTTCTTCATCATCAATATATAAATAATTAATAGGCATCTTCTGGCAACTCTGACTCATCGGCTGTTGGTAAAGTAATTTTTAAGCACGTTCTATATCCATCGGAAGGTTCCGACACTGCTATTTCACCTTTCATTTCAGTAATAATTTCTTCGGTGATAGATAACCCTAATCCCATCCCTCTTTTATAATTATCTTCTGATTGGAAGGCTTTACTTGGCATAGCCGTTGTGTAAAGTGGAGCAAACACTTCAGCCCATTTGTTTTTAGGAATTCCATCACCATTATCTTCAAAACGAATTGTCATATGATCAGTGTTTTTACATACACTAATCAATAACTTACCATTTTTCTCGCCTTGCCTATCAATAGCTTTGCATGCGTTAGTAAACAAATTTATAAATATGGACATAATTTCAGAAATATGAACTTTCTTTGTCCATATACCCCAAGAATCAAAATGGGTTTTAAATTCATAACCTCTACGCTTGGTCGTTGGTTCCATCGCAGCAACGAATTTCTTAACTAACGTTCGAATATCATAATAATTTTTTTCTCTATTCGAATTGCTTCTCATTGAACTATCAAAAAACTCAGTGTACGCATTTAACATACTCAAATTTTCTTCAAGTTGGTCGCTGACAATGCCTACTTCTGGGACGGTACTAGACATACTCTTTAATACTTGGCTATTGAGATTCAAGTTAGTTAAACACATATGTATTTCATGTGTGAACTCAGATATAGCTAAACCAGTAGAAGACAATACTCGATACATTAGCTGTTCATCTATATATTCATCTAGAGTTTCTTCAACTTTTTCCAACTGTTCAATAAAGTCTTCAGTATTAAATCCATAGGCGCTGGAGTATTCATCCTCACTTGATTTAGATTCATCTCCATCGTTAGAGTGAGTTGAAGAGTCATCATCAAAAGCAGATCTAGCTGCTTCTTCTGCAGCTCTGTGGGCTTCTAACTTTTTCTTCATCTCTTCTAATTGTTCTTTAAGCTTCTCTTCTCGTTTCTGACGTTCACTCGTAAAGCCTTTTTGCGACGAAGTAACCTTTTTATTTCTTATTGAACCAACATGAGACGCAATTATTATGGCAATCTGGTAGGTTGTATCTGTTAATATTGTAAAAGCGTCATTTTCTATCAACCCTTCCCTCGAAGAAGTTTCCTCGAACAATGTGCCTACAGGATCAGTTACAGAAACTTTACCAATAAAGTTGGTATTTGAGTGAGGTGGTAAGATTGTACGTTTCTGGTAGGAATCATCGAGACCTAACCAATCATTACTACGAGTGCCATAAGGTGCGACATTAAATCCATTTCTAAATAATTTAATACCACCATTATTTTGTAAGTACTGACGCAGTTGCCTAGTATCAGACGAGCCTTTTTCCCTAGAATAATATAGAAGTTCAACAACATAATCACTTTTTAAAAGTAGATCATTAAACCCTTCGGTTGTTTTAATAGTTTCTGTAAAACGTTCATCAGAATAACCATCAATAGTAATTACCAATTGACCATTACTATCCATTTTAGCAATTGCTTTCAAATCAGCGTTATCATGAAACTCCGTATCTTCATTCACTTCAAATAACGTAGTTTGACCATTACTTTCAGAATCAAAATATTTAAAATGAACGCTAAACCCTGGGTCTGATTTTTTCTTAGTTGGTATATTAAGAATGCTAGAAATATAACTATATGTTGTTTTAATATTACTTTCAGTCCAAGCCTCTCTTACATCAGATATTTCTAATATTGTTCCCTCAGAAAAATCATAACAAGTTTCGTATGAAACTCTATTTGATATAGAATTTAGATATGCGCCAGATTCAAATGAATTCCAATCAACATTTAAACAAAGATAACAATCAGCGGATTCTTTTTTAGTAATGAGCTTTAATTTTTTTCCTATTTTTTGAGCTGAAAAACGACCAATCCCTTTTTTGCCAGCTCGTGCTCTCAAGTACTTATTTGATGTAGGATTATATACTTTGTCAGAAGTACTAATTGTCATAAAGCCACTGACTAATTCTTCAAAGTTCATTCCTTGTCCGTTATCAGTAATCTTTATTGTTCCCTCTGGATAACCCGTATCGACAAATTCAACAGTAACTCTACTTGCATCAGCATCATACGCATTCTTAATCAACTCACTTAATGCTGTGGTCTTTTTTGCTACCAATTGCTCGCCTAAACGCTCAACGATTTTTGCATCTACAGTAAAGCGTACATTTTCTTGGTCAAATTTTGAAATTGCGGACGACAATTCTAACAAGCGGCCATAATCAATTTTATCTTTTAGTAATACTCCACTTGTATCATCATTTGCTTCTGAGATTAGCTGAAGTAATTCTTTTTTTAGTTCTTCTTCATTAGACATCAAACTCTCTTACCCCTTTATAACGCTCATGACGAAGAGCTCTAACACCTTCTGCTAGCCAACGACATTGTTCTACCGTTATCAATCCATGGTTAACTAGAACAGCATCAACTAACTCGGCAACCCTATCATGGTTGTCTCTTTGGATTTCTCTTTCAACTTCAACTTTAATTGTTATTAAGTCTTCAACACACTCTGGTGTAAATAATACTTTTATATTTCTGCCAGCTGATGGTTCAATTTTGAGCACACCAGAACTATAAGCTCGCCCTTCCACCTCTGCCGAAAACTGCGAATAAGTAGAAAGTAACGTTAAAGCAAATGCTTGCTTAGCTTTTGCTGACATTTTTTCACGAAAGATCACTTTATGGATGGAGTTAGTGCAATTTAGTTTAGCCACATTGACAACCATTCGAGGACCAAGATGGATCATGTAGGACATAAAACAATCTGCGACTATTCCATCAATACCGTACCCAGGAGCAAACCAGTGAGGGCGTTTTGCAAAGGTTTTGTTTTTGACTCGTTCTTGTTCCGTTATTTGGTTTAGATAAGCAACTACAGGATTGCCAGCATCTTCCATGTGTTTCTCAGAAGGGCAAACCAAATAAGAACGATAACCTTCTTCCTGAAGTTTCTTATGCCTTTTCTTATCATGACTAATGCCTGATAAGTATGAAAATTTTCCAATTGCGGGTATTAATACATCATCTGGCAAACTAAATTTTTGGATAGTCTTCTTATCAACAATAAAGTATTTATTAGCGCCAGTTACCATGCCGATTTTGATATCAGCATAGTGCCCTATTGGTTTGGAACACTCAGAGGTTAATAGCTCATAGTAAGTGGTCTGTGCTTCTTGACTCACTAGCTCTAACTTATACCCATCAATACCAGCTTTTGTGGCTTGTAATTGGCCGTCAATGGCTTGCTTAAGTTCAACAACGTTATCTACTGAAGCTACAGAAAAATGAGTGTTTTCTAATGGTTCAGTACTAAAATTTTCTGCAATTAAAATAACTGAGGTTTCTTTAGCACCTTCCTCTTTAAAGAATCGTTCAGCAAGTTTTAAAACTTTTACACTATGAAAATGGTGTTGATGTATTTCTAATAACTTTTTAGCGTAATCAGCGTGCAATAAGCTACTTGGAAGCACCCACGCAACTCTGCCACCATCTTTAAGAAAGCTTAATGAATGCAATAGGAAAAAAGCCCAAAGACTTGCATTGCGCCCCATAGTCACACCCGAGAATGGTGAGTCGTGTAGTACCTTCTCACAGGATTCTCTTTGTTTCTCTGTCATATTATGCATTGAAACATAAGGTGGGTTACCTAGAACAACATCAAACTCTTGAACTGAAAAATCGCTTGGTTGAACCGCAATAAAATCCTTTTGAATAAAACGATTAACAGTTTCAACCATATGCCCAAATTTTTCACTTAAGATGCCAAATGCATGCTGATCGATATCCACTCCATACAATTGTTTCTCTGGTGACGGGCACCCAAGACGTCTTAGTGTTTTTATACTGCTATCAAAAAATCCACAGCCCCCAAAACTAGGTTCTAGAATATCCTCGTCAGAACGCACAATAGCCCAGTCTGTTAAAACTTGGCTAAGTTCAGGTGGTGTGTAATAAGCACCCAGCTCTCTTTTTTTAGTTAAAGAATGTGGGTTAAGCATTAGTTCATGTACTCGCTCATCTAAGTGGTCAACTTATAAGATTTCTTACATAGGATATTAACCTATGTAGTTCATCAAATGAATACATTTATCCGACTCCCATCGAGAGCATCTCATATGCATACCTTTTAAAATCAAATAGATATCCAACATCACTCACAAAGTGATTATCAAATTACATGTCAAATGTAATCATAAATCCCAAATTAGTGGCATGTGCTTTAAATGCGATATTAAACATTGTTAAGCGTATTCTTACGATCAATACTGTATTTATATACAGTTATATTGTGGTTTATCCATGTCTATCCGCAACTTAAAAGATGGTTCAAAGAAACCTTGGCTATGTGAATGCTACCCAAACGGTCGTAGAGGTAAGCGCGTGCGTAAGGCTTTCGTAACCAAAGGTGAAGCAGCAGCTTTTGAAAAGTTCACCATGCGAGAGGTGGAAGAGAAACCTTGGTTGGGTGACAAACCTGATAACCGTCGTTTAAGTGACGTTATCGAACTGTGGTTTGAGCTTTACGGTAAAACACTGGCGAACGGTCTTGTTATCTACCAAAAGTTTCAGCACATGGCTGAAGCAATGGGCAACCCATTAGCAAGCCAGTTCAATTCCAAAATCTATGCGGATTTTCGTGCCAGACGCATGAGTGGTTCATTGCCTTTTGTTTCTGCTCGTTGGAATAAAGGTGCGCCTAGTATTGCAACGCTCAATTCTGAACTTGCTCGATTCAAAGCAGTATTCGGGAAACTGAAAGAACTGGGAGAATGGAGCCTGCCCCATCCTTTGGAAGAGATAAAACCGTTCAAAGAACATGAACGGGCAATGGCGTTCTTACCGAAAGAAAAACTTCCACTGCTGATTGACTTGGTTAGTCAGCATGAAATTGAAGATATGCAGAAGATCGTCAAGCTGTGCCTATCAACTGGCGCCCGTTGGAATGAAGCAGCCCAAATGCGCGGCTCGCAACTTTCAAAATACAAAGTCACATTCACTAATACCAAAACGAAGAAGAATCGCTCTGTGCCGATATCAGAGAGCTTGTATGATGAAATCTATAAACCAACCAGCGGTAAGTTGTTTAAGCAGTGCTATACACCATTCTGCTACATATTGAAGAACAAACTTGGGTTAGATATTCCTACAGGGCAAGCTTCTCACATTCTTCGCCATACCTTTGCCAGCCACTTTATGATGAACGGCGGGAACATTCTGGTACTCAGAGACATTCTTGGTCATGCCGATATCAGCATGACGATGCGTTATGCCCACTTTGCTCCTGACCACCTTTCTGAAGCGATCACCAAAAACCCTTTGGCGGGTTTATAACTGTCGCCACAAATTTTTTTTTCGTGAGTGTCGCCACTTTGTCGCCATTTGCTGATTTTGAGACAAAAAAAGAGCCGCAAAAAGCGGCCCTTAATTACTCGGATTTTCCGAAAAGTTGCAAGTTTACTCTTTACCGTAAACGTTGTTCTCTTGCTCTTGTACGCGGATGAAAGTTGTGCGCTTAGTTAGCTCTTTAAGCGAGGCTGCGCCTACGTATGTACAAGTTGAACGTACGCCACCAAGCACATCTTGAATGGTGTTTTCAACCGGACCACGGAATGGAATTAATACGGTTTTTCCTTCAGCTGCACGGTAACCAGCAACACCACCAGAGTGCTTGTCCATCGCGCTCTTAGAAGACATTCCGTAAAACTTCATGTAAGTTTCGCCGTTCTTCTCAACGAGCTCGCCGCCAGCTTCTTCGTGACCTGCTAACATACCGCCAAGCATAACGAAGTCTGCGCCGCCACCAAATGCTTTTGCCACATCACCCGGACATGTACAGCCGCCATCACCAATAATGCGACCACCTAGGCCGTGAGCCGCGTCAGCACATTCAATGATTGCAGACAGTTGAGGGTAACCAACACCAGTTTTCACGCGAGTTGTACATACAGAACCCGGACCAATACCTACTTTTACGATATCCGCGCCAGCAAGGATCAGCTCTTCAACCATGTCGCCAGTCACTACGTTACCAGCAACAATCACTTTGCTTGGAAATGCTTCACGTACTTTTTGAACGTAATCAACAAGGTGTTCTGAGTAGCCGTTTGCGATGTCAATGCAGATGAAAATAAGTTCTTCACTCATCGCCATAATGTCTTTCGTTTTTTGGAAATCATTATCCGATGTGCCCGTTGATACCATCACGTTTCTCAACGTCTGGGATTCTGCGTTTTGAACAAACTCAGCCCATTGCTCAACACTGTAGTGTTTATGAATAGCTGTCATAACGTTGTGCTTAGCGAGCGCTTCCGCCATTTTAAAGCTACCGACAGAGTCCATGTTTGCAGCAATAACAGGTACTCCAGACCATTGACGACCACTATGCTTGAAGGTAAACTCGCGGGTTAAATTTACTTGAGAACGGCTTTTTAGGGTTGAACGTTTCGGGCGAAACAGTACATCTTTGAAACCTAACTTAAGTTCTTGTTCGATACGCATTGTGTAATTCCTTGATTAATTCACAGTTTGTGTCTCTTTTGCAGAGTGCGTAGTGAACACGTTGGCAGACGTAGTCACTTTTCGGACACAAAAAAACCGGAGCGTTGGCAGACGCTCCGGTTTTCAGCATTATAGGTTGTGATTTCTTTCCGGCAAGTCTGATATTTGCATTTTTTTTGTGTTACCCTGTCGAAGATTTCATATCCCCCACCTTGATAACCCTTCTCTTTAAAATCAATATTCAACAATAACTTAAATATCAATAAATTAGCTTTTCATGGTCAAATTAACGACGCATTGCAAACGATTGTCTATTGGCTTAACAATAGTACGCCATTTCAATAACGTGAGATTAATCACCTTACTTTGAAAATCCCTTGCCTTAACTTTCGTTCATTTTTCACTCAATTAACGCTCGATCACAGCTTTTTGCTTTCACTAAAGATAAAAACAATTATCGGTTCATAACTTGCTTATATTTATAACAAGCCGATGTATAAAAGCGAATAATACAGAGTGTCAAAAATTCTATAAGACACCAGAGTATCTTCAGATAGCAGTGGAGAACAAAGATGAAATATTTAGGACAAACTTGTGTTGGTTTAATCTTTTTGTTTTTGGCTTTACCAACTCTAGCAGCAGAGAGCAGACATCAGTTTTACGCCGATAGCGGCTTTAACTATATCGATAACAGCAATTCTACAGAAAGCGCTTGGACAACGACGCTTGGTTACAGCTATTTCTTGTCACCTTTTGTGGGTGTGGATTTCGGCTACACCGATACAATGTCTGACGGTGCAACGTTTTATGACAAGAACGGCGATTCACAACAGGTTAAGTACCGTAGTTTTTTTGCGGGTGCGACAATAGAGCAGCCTATTAATAGCTTCTCCAGTGTGTATGCTAGGGGTGGTGTTGGGCAAACAAACATAGAAGAAACGAATACCAGCGTTGTGCCAGAAACCAGTCAAGATCATTCGGGCATTAATCCATACATAGGCATCGGTGCCAAAATTCAGCCTATGTATGTTGAGAAGTTGGAGCTGAGTGTCGAACTTAAATATCAAGACTTACAGAACGAATACTCTGCAACTTCGTTTACTCTGGGCGCGAAATTTAGTTTGTAAGCCAAGTCGTTAAGTGACTTGATCAATTAACCAAGCTGCGTAAATGGCTAAGCAAATCGCTGGCTAGCATTCCTCGTTCGCCTTTTTCTTTGGCGTTGAGATCCGCTGCTTTGCTGTGAATGATAACGCCCAGTTTTGCAGCCTCGAAACAGCTTAAGCCCTGCGCGAGAAGTGATGTAATTACACCGGTTAATACATCTCCCATGCCACCGCTCGCCATACCCGGATTGCCCGCTAAACAAACGTATATCTCGTTACCATCACTCACTAACGTTCCTGCACCTTTTAGCACCACAACACCGCCAAACTTCTTCTGTAGATCTTTAATGGCTTTGAATCGGTCGGCTTCGATCATCTCAACTTCCACACCAAGTAGCCTCGCCGCTTCCGCTGGGTGAGGAGTAATGATTCGGTTATCGTCAAAATTGGCATTTTTTGCTAGAAAGTAAAGAGCATCAGCATCAACAACTTTGTTTATAGATAGATCCTGTATTTGACAGAATAGCCGCTCTGACTTTGACTCTCTGCCGAGTCCGGGACCAATAGCGACAACGTTGCTCCATTCAATTCGTTGTTGAATTCTCTGTTCATCATCCCAACCCGCGCTCATCACTTCAGGTACAGATACCAAGATTGAAGAAACATTTGAGGAATGAAGTAGTGAAGCCGTTAAACCGCAACCCACTCTGGCGCAGGCTTGAGCGGCCAAAATCATGGCGCCACCCATACCTTCATTACCACCAATCAACAGAGCTTTGCCGTATAGACCTTTGTGAGCACACGCTTCTCTTTGAGCCAATATCGATTTGATAGATTTTGGAGATATCGATCTTAGTGTTGGTGTGTTTTGCTGTTCAAAACTTTCTTCGACACCTAATCCCGCAAAATGTAGCTGACCAACATAGTTACGCGCCTGCCCCGTCACTAAGCCTTGTTTAAGACCAATAAAGCTAATGGTGTGATTGGCTTTTACTGCAGTGCCAAGAACCGCACCAGTATTGGCACATAAACCTGAAGGAACGTCTATAGCTACAACGGGAACGTGAGTGGCGTTTATCAGTTGGATAAGATCATGGATTCGTTCACGAACCGTACCGGATAGACCTGTTCCAAGTAATCCATCAATGATGAGATCAACATCGTCGGGAATCACGTCATCAAATGGATAAACCTCGCCACCATGATCTAACCAGTGATAGTAAGCAGAAAGGGCATCCCCTTTGAGATTTTCTGGATCGCCATGCTGCCATAGGGTCACATGAACGCCCATCGACTTAGCCAAACAGGCAACGATGTAACCGTCACCACCGTTATTACCACCGCCACAGCACACAAGCCAATGATGCGTCCCTGGGTATTGGGCAAACGCGATAGTAAAAGCGGCTTGCCCTGCTCTTTCCATCAAACTGAACATTTCCAGTCCAGTTGATTTTGCAGCTAGAACTTCCCCTTGCTTTACTTGTTGTGCGGTGTAGAAAACGCTGGGTATAGGCATAGCAATCCCTCTCTGCTCTCCCAATGCTGATATCAATCAAATGTTTAACGAAAACTCGCTCAACTCTGGTGCGCTTTTAGCACCACCAACGCTTCTGCGGTTGTATCTTGAATAGAAAGAAACAGTGAATTTATCGCACCCGTTGGTGTACGCATTGGGTTTAACGTTATGTTCTGATACATAAAATCCGCCTGCTGTGTCACAGGGCGAACGTTGCGACACTTAAACAAATACGGACGTTGCTGCCATGTGATGAAGCTTCGACAACCTAGATCGTAAACGGGTTTAGTTTTTAGGCGAAACCAATCTTGTGGAATCTCAGGGAATACCTCAAACAAAGATTTCCCAATCACTTCCTGAGCCATTTTGCCACTATGGTGTGTCATAAAACCATTCCACACCTGAACGTTGTAATCGCGATCGATCACAATTAATCCCATGTCGACGTTTTGCACCATGTCGACCATCCAATGAAACTGTTCAAATTCTGCTGGAAGAGACAACATTAGAAATCCTCCATCAAGTAGGCAAGTTTGCTATCAAGTAACGGTAGTGACTCGTCAACAAACATAAATAGTAGATCACATCGAATCGAAGTGTCTTCTATCGTATAACTGACCTCAAACGTCATCGTTTTACTGAACGATCCCGCCGTGGAGCTAATCACGGAATCAATTGTAATGTGTTGACCAAGCAGTACTGGCGAGCTTTGGAAAAAACGCACTTCCGCCTGAGCTCCAAGTCCATTGAGAAATGAACCTACTAAGATATTGGACACATCCATCAGTAGTTCCAACTCTTCTAGGTCTTCGCTCTCTGCGGGCACTTTCATGAGTTTTTTCAAATCAGAAACACTGGTATCACTAAGAAGCACTAACGCTTCACCAGCGATACCTTCGCCACTGAATCCTTGGCATACGCCCGATACATGCGCATTATCCGCGAGATCGCGAAGTGCCATATGCAGCTCAGTAACTTCAAAGATATTTACATTGGGTAAAGGCAAACGCACAAATACATCAAAGTGTCTTGCCAGTGCATCCGCAGCACGGCCAATGGCCACGTTAGCCACTTCCATATAGATATCGCGTCGGCGAAGTGCGGGTAGTTCAATCGAAACCGGAGTAACTATTTTAGGAGCCGAAACTGGCTCAACAAGCGTTTTCAATACGTCTTTAAGGACATTGATATCGATTGGCTTTTGAATGAAAGCTTTCGCCCCCAAAGCCATTACACGTTCTTTCGCTTTGGGCTGAATATCGCCCGACACCACCACAACAGGAGTAGAGATGCCTCTACTCTTCATTTCCTCTAACGTGCCAAAGCCATCCAGCTCAGGCATGGTCAGATCGAGAAACATGAGATTGAATGTTTGTTGCTGCAGGATTTGCAACGCATCTAGCCCATGCTCAGCAAACGTAATATTTGCATTCAGAGCCGCAGGTAGGGAACGCGCCATCTGCTTTCGAGCAAGAGCTGAATCATCACAGATGAGTACAGGAAACGACATATCATCACCTTCCCTTTAATTTGATAAGACTCTCTAAAGTGTATACCTAAAAATGTGATTAAGGCTAAAAATAGATGACTAGTTATTGATTAATTTAGAGATTACGGCCAAAGAGTAAGCACAATAATACGTATCAAAACGGCACACACCAGTAGGGCAATGCCTATTCGGTACCATTTATATTCGGAAATCGACATAGGAACGCGCTTATAGAACATAGTGGCGATGCCTTTCCAGTCGTGACTGCGGCGACCATATTGCGTAATGCTGGTGAGAACAAAGATGACACCCGCCACTAAGATACTTTTTTCAATCCAAAACAGTGCAATATCCATAACAATTCCTTCATACATCATTTACATACAAGTATATAAGGAAAAACAACGGGGCACTTTAGGACTATAGTCGTACAACACGCAGCAAAAAGGGGCCAGTCGGCCCCTTCAAAGAATCTAATCGGTTATGCAGAATCTAGTGTGCTTTTACAAATGCACCATACGGTTACGAAACTTCTTTGGTAACTCTGTAATGCTTTCTCGATAACTGAACCACAAGTAGGTTACGGTAATAGAGAAGAACAAATACGACAGTGCGAACACGAGAGGCGACGTAATCAGTTGCGCTGATAACCCCCACATTACACCAATCACAGTAACCGTCAGCTTAGCTAGCAAACCACACACCAATAAGAAAACAGCCAGCTCAGGTACTCGAGTACTTCTAAACGCAAACCAATAACAGCTGCCTACAGCCAAAGCAGCAACAGACATACCTAAAAGAAACGAATGAATATGGGCTGCAGAAGCGACACCCGCAGAAAGTGACGTCATTAATATCAATAATAGTTTCATAACATGCCTACCTCGTTAAGTGACAGCGATGAATCCTTTCAATTTTGGAAATTAATTTTTCAGTCATTTTCGCTCATCTTTTATTTATTTCAAGGTTAAAAAATCAACAAAACTTATACTTATTAAACAACTATTTAGATTGTTAAATAAGCGTTAAATCATCATATTTATTAACAATGATAAGCACTAGAATTTACGAGAAAAGGAATGAAAAAAGACTTATTCATTAACATTTATTTAACTGGAAATATTTTCAAAAAAAGTATTACAAAATGTAACCAAATAGCGGAGTTTTGTATTTGCCACTTAATTCCAGCAATAAATATTAAGCGCTCATAAGCTATATCAATAAAAGGCTCAATAGAATTTAAAAACACTATATTTTTATTTGTAACAATCACTAACCTCTCGCCAATTAGGCAACGCTCTGATACCTTTACGCCACTTTCATTCCAGCTTTCAAAAACCATGTTGTCTCAACACAGAATTAACAAAATTGTAGAAATTGGTGACACGTTACACCGTAGTGGATGTGCACCGTACAAAGTAGAAAAATACACCCAATATTACGCAAAAAAACACGGTGTCGATGTAATGATCCAAGCGACACCAACCGCCATTAATTACCAATTTCCTGACGACAACAACGCTGTGGTAATGAAGCGTCATAAACCCGCATCAATTAACCTGAGTCTTCTGGCAAACACCATCATCCGAATTAATCAACCAAGCAGTGAACCACTGCCAGAGCCTGTTGGTTATCCAAAATGGATTATCGCTCTAGCGAACATGGGGATACCACCAGCGTATTTAATGTTGGTAGGCAGTACACTCGAAGCTGTCGCTATATCGGTAGTGTTGGGGCTTGTTGTTTGGTTGAGCCAGCTTATCTGTCATTCAAGAAGAGCGATTGCGGCGGAGTTTCTTGCCTCAATGCTTACAGGCATATTTGTGGCGTTTTTAGCCAGTACTGGCTTGCCAATCCCTGTCTGGGCACTCTGTGTCGCGGCAGTAATTTTATTTGTCCCCGGCTTATCTATTGCTAACTCGCTTGAATGTTTAGCCTTTAATGACTTAGTTTCTGGCACCAGTTTACTCGGACAGAGTGCTTTAACTCTGATAAAGCTATTTGTAGGGATTGTGATCGGACTGAACATTGGTGAAGCCATTTGGGGACAAGCGGTTGCAACCATCTACAAGAACGAAGTGCCGATGTTACTGCATATCTTTGGCTTGTTTCTTCTGTCTGTCTCAATTGGTATTATTTTCAATGCGAGACCAAAAGACATTCTGCTTGGTTTACCCGTAGCGGTATTAGGCATGTGGGGGCCATTTTACCTAGGCTTTGACGCTGGTTGGGTTGTGGGAACGTGGATAACGACTGTACTGATTACACTGTATGGCACTTGGCTGGCAAAGAAAATGGAGCTTACGGGTTCGATATATATCGTCCAAGGTATCATCATCTTAGTACCGGGAAGCCGAGTGCTGATTAGCGCTAGTCAATCGGTATTCGAACAGTCCATTCTTCCGATACCAAGTATCGGTTTATCGGCGCTATTCATGTTCTCAGCGATTGTTGCAGGCCAAATCACGGCATACTCCATCTATTCACCTCAAATAGACAGATAGCTATTCAGCCGTTAACAAGCGTAATAAAAGAGCCCTATTCGAAAACAGCGATTAAGCAGCTTTTGAATAGGGCTCTTTACCCTTGTGCTTCATTTTGCGGTTGAAGCTTCCCTTACCTTTTTTCGCTTTCTCAACTCTTTGTCTAAATAATTGACTGGTGACTACCGCTTTTAATGCGTTGTCTTTAATAACACCTCGACCAAATTCAGTATCAACAACTTCGTTTGGTAGAGATTTTTTGATTGATTTACTCATCTCACTCTCCTTTTAAAAGTTGTGTGTATTTTGCGCTCAATATTGGCTGTGTCAATAAAATCGTCGAATCGTTATCAATCAAAAAGTTATTCAAATTGCAAAGAAATGGTGTTTAGTGCAAAAAATTGGTTGAAACTTGTTTCACTGATTCGTTAGACCTCAAGTTCCGATTGACAAGTGAATTCAATTGCCTAGACTCGTCCTTAGCTAGAAAGAAGTTCTTTGTTTACACATTGTTTCGTTGGATTACTCGTAACTCCCCCGTCGTGTCGTACGCAATAGCAATTTATTTTTCCACGCTATCAGCGCCCTAATCGGCTTTAAAGAAATATGTTTTAGGATAATTAATATGTCTACACCTGTTACTGGTACCGTTAAATGGTTCAACGAAACAAAAGGTTTTGGTTTCATCAAGCAAGAAAACGGTCCTGACGTTTTCGCACACTTCAGCGCAATTCAAAGCGAAGGCTTCCGCACTCTAGCAGAAGGCCAAAAAGTTGAGTTCGTTGTAACTCAAGGTCAAAAAGGCCCACAAGCAGAAAGCATTAAAGTAATCTAATTTTAATTGCTACATACTTGTTTAATAGCCAGCGTAATGCTGGCTATTTTGTTTATGCCTTCTTTTAAGAAGAATAGAGATGTTCTTTCTTTAAACATGCTGACCTATAAAGTCATGAGTCGGATGAAACGGCTACAACCATAGAAAATATATCTTCATCAGTACCATCTACCGCGGAGCCATAAGCTTTAACAGCCATAAAACCACCATTTTCCGACATTAAAGCCCATTCCCATTTATAGCCATCTTCCCAAGTTAGAAGCAGATTTCCTTTATCTGTAATCGTCCAGTTTACGCTCTCTAATACCCCTTTCTTTATTTTGTGATACTGAGCACTTCCATCAGGATTAAATGTTAGCTCTCGGGGGCCAGATTTTTTACTAAAGGCAAAACTAAATTTTTTGCCAATTAGCATGCTGTCTGTAAATACTTCGTATCCACCACACTGCATAACTGCTTCACTAAACTTCTCCATAGTGACCATATCACCTGTTGCATCTCCTGTAGTGCAAAGGTTAGAGAGCATAGCCTCTTCTTCTGGTGATTTAGTCGATTGGCAAGCTGATAAAGCCAGTACCGCTGCCGTTGTTAGTATGATTGTATATTTCATTGTTATTCCCTTATTTAGTGACGTTGCGAATGAAAATTAACAACCTGTAAACTTTAGTTAACATATGACTTACATCCAAAAATAAAAGCCATTCAAGAGCAAAAGTCCTGCATAGATCACACATTAACTAAGCATAAGAGAATAGAAATAAACCTCTTAGAGAACGAATAGTTTTCGCTAACTCAATTACTTACTTTATACTGCCCATAGATAATTTAAGGCATGGTGGCAGTTCTGCTGTGCTTAACCTGATTTGACGGAAACACAAACAAAATATGGCCCTTAAACCAACAATCTATAAGTTTCGAATTGCCTTAACTGACTTAAATCGTGACTACTACGACTCGCTAAACTTAACCGTTGCTTTGCACCCTTCCGAAACCAATGAACGCATGATGGCTAGAATCATGGCATTTTGTTTAAATGCGCACCCTGATTTGCAGTTCACCAAAGGCATATCAACAACCACTGAACCTGATATATGGCAACAAAATCTAGAAGGTCGTTCAGAATTGTGGATCGAACTGGGCGAGCCAGACGTGGACCGTGTAAAAAAAGCGACGCGTGTTGCAGATGTGGTGAAGGTTTACACTTATCAAATACGTTCTGACATTTGGTGGAATCAACACAAAGGTAAATTCGGTTACCTTCCTGTGGAAGTGGTTCGCTTCGATCCTGAAGCCATCGACCTTATCTCAGCTTCACCGTCTAGAACGGCCGACCTTTCCGTTATGGTTACAGGGCAATCTCTATTTGTCGAAGGTGATATGGGAAGCCATGAAATTGCCTTTGAATTTTTACAAAACCTTCCTGAGTGATTCTGTACTAGAATAGAAAAAGGTCTGTATAAACAGACCTTTATAGCAATCACATCTGGATATGGGCTTGTGCCATCATTTCAACCGGTACTCTTGGATATTTCTGCTCATAGAGTTCCATAAAGTCTTCTCTTATTAACTGCTCCAAATAAGTAGCGCGTTCAGTTGGACAGAATATTTTTATATGAACAATTTGCTCACCAGTAGCAGTACTGGTGATTTCCACATGCGGATCTGCGCCCGGCAAGTCAACACCAGCATGTTTTTCGATAACAGCGTTATAGCGTCTTGCAACATCCATAAAGTGAGCAAAGTGAGCCTCTATCCGTTCATGTATTTGCGGAACCAAAGGGAAAAGATTCACAAACTCAGGCACCACAATAGTAATGTCATGAAACACGTAGCGCTTCATAAAGTTCAAGTTCTTTACCGGATACTGAAAGAACATGCTGTTTGGTAAGGTCGCCGTTTTACCCGTGTAATGATAATTGGATTTTTGCAACGCGATCTCTTGAATAACGGTCGCCATCATATTGTGTTCAATCACTTCACCACTGATTGAACCCACTTCAATCCAATCTCCAATGCGAAATGATCGAGAACTCGCGCGCTGAATAGAACCTGTAAAACACAGGATGATTTCCTTTGATGCCACAACGATAGCAACAGCGATAGCCGTTACAGATAACGCAAACTCACTGATCTCTGACTGCCAAAGCATGAACAACAGAAGCACGATAATAGTGAAAGCGCCGTTTTTGGTACGCGACATCCATTTCCTTTGCTTCTCACTAATAAATGCAACGTCACCACGGATATATGAAAGAACTACTCGGCGCACCAGCCATATAACAACCAAAATTAGCGTGGATAACAACATTTTGTGCGCGAATAGAAAATCTACCACCGCATTAAATTTTTCCATAATTCTTCCTACTGCAAACAACCGATCAACTTACTGAAATACCTATGAAGACTAAGTTCTGTCGGTATTGATATAAAAAAGCGTTGGCAAACACATCATTGCCAACGCTCAAATAAGTATAACCGACCGAAATCGTTGATAAAGCAGTTTATTGTTTATAGTGCCGTGCAGTTTTCTCAGCTAGGGTCACGATCACATTAACCGCCTGTTCCATACCCTCAATAGTTATAAACTCGTGGATACCGTGGAAATTATAGCCACCCGTGAATATATTCGGGCAAGGTAATCCCATGAAAGAAAGCCGAGCGCCATCGGTTCCACCACGAATTGGTTTAATTAGAGGTTCAACACCGCAATGTTCCATCGAGATTTTTGCCAATTCGATAATATGTGGATGAGGTTCTACCATCTCTTTCATGTTGGCGTAGCTGTCGTAAATTTCCAGTTCAACACTGCCTTTTGATAGCTGTTTATTCAGTTCATCCACTTTTTGTTGCATGAATGCTTTGCGAGCCGCTAAACCCTCTCGCTCAAAGTCACGAAGAATGTAGCTTAACTGTGATTTGGCGATACCCATTGAAGCGGAAGAGAGATGGTAGAAACCTTCATAGCCTTCGGTATTTTGTGGCGTCTCTTGTTCCGGCATCGCAACAACGAAGCGGGAAGCAATATGCATTGCATTCACCATTTTGCCTTTTGCTGTACCAGGGTGAACACTGACACCGTGACAAGTGATTTCTGCAGTAGCTGCATGAAAGTTTTCATATTCCAGCTCTCCGACAGGACCACCATCAATGGTATAAGCCCACTCAGCACCAAACTTTTCCACATCAAAATGGTTAGCACCACGGCCGATTTCTTCATCTGGTGTAAAAGCGATACAGATATCGCCGTGGGGAATGGATGGATCAGCAAGCAGCATTTCGACAGCTGTGATGATCTCAGCAATTCCTGCTTTGTTGTCTGCACCTAAAAGCGTGTTGCCGTCGGTAGTGATCAGGTTTTTACCATGCAATTGGTGCAGTTCAGGATACTGAATTGGCGAAAGAACTTCATCGCCTTTACCGAGCGCAATATCGCCACCTTGGTAGTTTTCTACAATCTGTGGAACCACATGTTTACCTGAAGCATCAGGCGCTGTATCCATGTGAGCAATAAAACCAATAGCTGGTACTGGGTAATCGACATTTGATTTCAGTCTCGCCATCACATAACTGTGACTATCGATAGAGACGTCACTCAAGCCTAGTTCAAGCAATTCCTCATAAAGAGCTTGGGCAAACACTTTTTGCCCCGCAGAACTTGGGCAGTGATGGTTTTTGGGTTTTGATTGAGTATCGTAAGTGACATAACTTAAAAAACGTTGAATAAGATTTTCCATAACAAGTTCCGCTTTCAATTTATTACGCAGCAATAGAAAACTCTGAGCTGCAACGCGTATCCCGACATTAAGTAATACGCAGCTTATTGCATTCCATAGTACGTCTTATTTGAAAGTAAGAATTGCTGTAAATCAGTTTTTGGTAACTTAAGCGTTTTAGGCTGGGAGATTAGCCTAGCCACGAGAAATAACGCAAAGCAGAAGGATGTGGTTGAGCATATTTGATGTGTCATAAATAAAATATTCTGTTTCATTCACTACATCTAGTTGGAATTAACATCACAAACCACTAAAAAGCTTAAAGGAAAATCATTCACAACTTTGCTGTTTAAGTTTTGTACAACTAACTTTAACCATGTCTCCTTTATTTTCCCCCCTAGAAAATATTAAATGCTGACAACGTCAAACTTCTAACGAGGTTTCATAAAATACCTAAAGGCTCAAAAAATAAAAAATCCCCAGTGTGCTCAACTGGGGATTTTTTATTTGATGGTCTAGCGAGAATAAAGGCTTACGTAAAAGCGTAGATAAATCCTGACATAACGCTGGCAGAAACCAAGCAGACTTTTAACCAACTAGATGCATGATGACCAGATACTTTTTCATGTTAAGTAAGTTACCCCCTATTAAACTACTGCTAGCTTAAATAGTATTGCCGCATCCCGTTTGAATGCGGCATTTTTTTGTTTCAATTTTGAGGTTATATCGTTTCCGAACACGGCTTACACAGCATATAACTAGTTAATGGCGACGCTTCAACGACGACTGTCGTACCATTGCTGGCAAATACTTGATCGCTTAACAAATCTTGTAACGCATGATTCCAATTAAGCTCCACTGTTTGTGGCCTTGCGGATTTATTGATGATAACGATCCCTTTCTCATCACGACTGAACACCAGTAAATCATCACTTGCTTCAAGCATCACCATCGGCAACCCGTGCATACGATTGTGAAACTCAATTTGCGCGATGATTTTCGGATCGTTCCATGCGTTAAGCCAACGAGGCTGACCCGATTTGCTTTTAATGCGGCTGGTATCCAGATCAGTGTAAATCAACGGCACACCACCATCACGCCCTAAAATATAGCTATATGCCAAACTTTCTAAGGCTTCATCCATGACTAGGTTCTTAAACACATCGTTGTTTGGAATATCATGAGTAACGGTAAAGGTTATAGCCCGTTCCTTAGAAAGAGCGTCACCAAAACAGTAAGGGTCAATGAGCGCTTTCAAGCTGCCTGATTTTTGCAGTGCATTGAATACCGTCTGAAATAGAGGGAAATCGTAAGCACTTAGTTGGGTTTCAGCCAAATAAGGTTCTAGGAACAACTGGTATTCTTCTTTGGTTGCTCCGCCATCAGTAATGATCTCGCCGAAGATATGCACATCTTGGGTGATTTCATCGGTCCAGACTTTCTTCAAATGCTCAATAGACATGTGCTTTGCTGCATCTATCCTGAATCCTTTCACACCTAATGCTTTCAGTGCTTTTAGATAAGTCTGCTGCATCTCTATCACATGCGGACAATCTCTTAGGGTTGGTAGCCCTTGATCATGCGGCCCACCAGTAATACGACCATTTTGCACCTGCCATCTATCTTTCCAGTCTTTGATACCAAAGGCTTCAACAAAATCTTCTTCTTTAAACAAAGGTTCAGATAAATCACCGAACAACACTTGTTTTTGATAGTAGCGAGAAGATTTTCGATACTGTTTCATATCTTCTTCACTCGGATATTGAAGATCGAGGCGCTTTCTCGACTCATTGGCCATGTGGTTGAAGACAACATCAGCGTAGACATGTACTCCAAAGGCTTTCAAAGCATTGGTCATATCTTTAAATGACTGAGTATCACCGAGTTGATTGTCGATGACTCTGTAATCTTGTGGTTGGTAGCGTTGCCACCACTCTGTTCCGTGGTCGCTTTTCGCGGATTTCATTGGAGGGGAAATCAATACGGCTTTATACCCTGCTTCGAATATTGCTGAAGCACGTTCAGCTACGAGGGCATATGGCCAGTCAAATGCGTGTAATATAACGTCAGTTGGCTGATGAAGACTCATTGTAAATACTCCTTGTTACTCAACAAGCCGAATGAAAACTAAAAATGAATGCGCGGCTTGCTAGGGCTAACAGCCCTGATATTTAACCGAGTATAAAATATTCAATCTATTTGAAATCCACCTCTGAATCTGAAATAACGGTGGAGACTAAAGGCGTAGATCGACATATTTAATCTGGGTTGGGTTATCCTTAACCTCAGCACAGTATAGACGCCTATACTTAACTTAACTGTGTAACGTCGTTTTCATTTACGAGACATCAGGATTTGTTGTCATAAATAAGTGATCAATTCGCTCACTATGGAGGATTATATGCGGTCCATAAGAATCGATATCGTCTCTGATGTAGTCTGCCCTTGGTGCATTATTGGTTATAAGCGCCTGCAAGCAGCTTTGAAGTTGATATCGAATGAGATTCAAGCGGAAATACACTGGCATCCGTTCGAGCTCAATCCAACGATGCCTGAAGGCGGAGAAAACCTCCGAGATCATCTCGCACGCAAATATGGCACGACTAAAGAAGCGAGTATTGAAGCCAGACAAACCCTGACTCAATTAGGAGCAGAAGTGGGATTCCATTTCAACTTCTATGAAGAGATGCGAATCTACAACACGCGAAAAGCTCATCAGCTATTAATGTGGGCGAATCAGCATCACAAACAAAGTGAACTCGAACTTGCATTGTTCGATGCGTATTTCTGCCAAGAAAAACGGGTTGATGATGATAATGTGTTAATACAAATAGCGGTAGATGCCGGGTTGAATGAAGCCGAATGCCGACAAGTATTGCATGATGAATCATGGGCAAAAGCGGTGGCAAGTACTGAACAGCAATGGCTTCAGGCTGGTATTCATGCAGTCCCTGCCATTATTATCGATCAGAAACATCTTGTGTCCGGCGCTCAAACTACAGAACGACTGGTAGAACTATTGAAAAGTATTTCTCAAAACACAGCATCGATTCATTAGTGAGAAATTCATATGATAAAGGCCTTCAATCGAAGGCCTTTATATTCAGGTTAACCAACTTACTCTGCTACTTTCTTAAAGCATTCAATTTGGCTTGAGCTAGACCGTAAATACTGTCCACCGGATAACTACCATCTTCCGTTGCGATACCCACTTTTTTACCAGTAAAAATTTCAATCGCTTCAGATACATGGCTTATCGCCCAGATATTGAACTCACCTTTTTCTACCGCTCTGACAACATCCGGTCTTAACATCAGATTGTGCTTGTTGGCCTGAGGAATGATCACCCCTTGAGAATGACTGCGTCCTTTAATGCCGCACACATCAAAGAAACCTTCTATTTTCTCGTTCACGCCACCGATAGGTTGTGATTCACCAAATTGGTTCATGGAACCAGTAATCGCAATATCTTGGCGATTTGGCTGCTTGGAAAACGCTGACACAATTGCACAAAACTCCGCCATACTCGCGCTGTCACCGTCAACACCACCGTAGGATTGCTCAAACGTGATGGTAGTGGTTAACGGCACTCGAGCCGTGCGTCCAAACACCGAATTCAGATAAGCAGAAAGGATCATCACCCCTTTCGAGTGAATACTTCCTCCGAGATCTACACTACGTTCAATATCAATGATGTCTCCCTCACCGTAAGACGTTGTTGCTGTGATACGGTTTGGTGCGCCAAACATATGATCTTTAGTAGCCAGAACAGATAAAGCATTGACCTGCCCCACAGCAGAGCCTTCGGTCTGAATAAGCGTGGTACCGTTTGAGAAAGTTTCCATCACGCTTTCTTGCAAACGATTTACGCGCATTTGCTGATTACTTAGCGCCTCTTCTACGTGACTTTGGCGAATCATGTTCGAGTTCGCTTGCTTGGCGACGTAGTTTGACTCACGCAATAAGTTAGCAATATGAGCAGAATGAAGAGATAGCTTTGACTGATCGCCTGCCATTCGCGAACTGTGTTCAATGATTCTCGCGATAGCTTTGCGGTCACAATGTAACAAGTTGCTGTCATGGACAATACTGGAAATAAAACGCGCATAGTGAAGCTCTGTATCATCGGTACGCTTCATCTCATCTTCGAAATCAGCCGTAACACGGAACAACTCACTAAACTCTGGATCATAATGAGCCAGCAATTCATAAGTGCGGTAATCACCAAACAGAATAATTTTCACATCCAGTGGTATCGGTTCAGGGTCAAGAGACACTGTACCCGTTAGCGTTACTTCTTTTTCCAGCGATGTAAAACTGATTTGACGCGAGCGTAGCGCGCGTTTCAGGCCATCCCATACGTAAGGTTGTTCTAGTACCTTCACGGCATCCATCATCAATACGCCACCGTTCGCTTTATGCAAACTACCTGCGCGAATTAATGAAAAATCGGTAAATACGGTGCCTTTATAGGTTGCGGTTTCAATGTACCCAAACAAAGAGTGATAGTTCGGGTTTTCCTCAACCACAATTGGGAAATCATCAGTACAACGGCTCACCAACACGTTCACTTTATAGCGACGCGGCAGTTTCTTATCTAACGCTGCCGTTGCGATATCACCCTGCTCTCCTGCGCCTTCCAAAAAGATATCTACGTTTTCCAAAATGTCTTTTTGCAGATCTGTCAGATAGCTTTTGATCTCGGCATACTGCGAATAATCTTGCTTCAATTGTTTAATGAAATGAGCAACCACATCGAGCGTTACGTCATCGTTCAGCTTTTTGATTTTTTCCGTATACGACTCTTCCCATTCGGTTAAGTGACGCACCATGTTGCGTAGCGAAACCTCTAGTTCATCGATGGTCTGGCTGAAATGCTCCTGCTCTTTTTTGGTCAGTGCATCGAAGGATTCTTCGGTGTGCAGCTCTTCACCATTCAAAGCAACGAACTGGTATTCACCTTGGTTGGTGATGGTTAGGCTTATGCCTTTTTCTTTGGCATATTTCGTAATGTTTTCAAGTTCACTTTGTTGCTTTTGATCGAGCTGATTTTTCAGCTTTTCAGCACGCCCAATGTATAGCTCATTGTCAAAAGCCAACGGCATACCGTTCGTCAGCTTGGCCATTAATTTTTCAATGTCTTGGCGAAATGCGCTGCCTACGCCACGTGGTAGCTTTAAAACTCGTGGAGTACGAATGTCATCGAAGTTTGCAACGTAACACCAATCATATAGATTATCTGTCTCATGTTTATGGCGACTGAGATAACGCATGATCATAGTACGCTTGCCTAATCCATTACGACCAATCGCGTAGATGTTATAGCCTTTCTCTTTGATCGACATGGCAAACTCAACCGCTTTTTGCGCACGTTCCTGACCAACGATTTCATCAAGTGGGGGGAGTTCTTTGGTGGACTTGCAAGGCAATTGTTCTAACTTTGCTACATGGTAAAGCTGTTCTGCGTTCAGTTGTTGAATAGCCATAGCTCCACTCCTTTGGTTTTATATTTCTTCTTTTGTATATCAAGTTTAGCCGTAAAGCTTTGACTTTTTAGTGATTTAGCCCCTCTTAATGGTTAAGTGGACAAATAATCATCAATTGAGTTAAAAACACAATTCGTTCAGCGACTAGAAATAATGAGATATCGCTAAGTAGCGAGTACGGATATGTTCTATCAACAAGCGAACTTTGTTCGGCGGTTGGCGCGTAAACGGGTATACCGCGTAGATACCAAGCTTTTTGCCCACCTGCTCAGGAAATATATCAATCAATTCGCCATTACGAAAATCATGATAGACCAAGCACCTCGGCACATAAGCAATACCATGGCCTCCAAGCGCTGCTTTACGCAGTGCGGTCGCATTATCGGTTGAAAAAGTGCCAGAGACTTTAACGATATAGTTGCCTTTGCTGCCCTTAAACTCCCAGTCACTCGCCCCAGTGGTCTGATACGCGTATTGCAGACAATTATGATTGACCAAATCTTCAGGCTTAAGTGGTTTACCGTTCCGTGCTATGTACGAAGGAGATGCACACACTACCCATTGCGAATCCAGTATATGACGCGCAATCAAACTGGAATCGTCCAGATAACCCGTGCGGATAACCAAGTCATAACCGCCTTCCACTAAATCCACAAAGCGATTGTCGAGCGACATATCTACTGTTAACCCCGGATGCATATTGCAGAATTCCGCCACTGCATCGGCCAGTATCAGATCACCCGAAATAGAAGGAACGGACATTTTAATGTGCCCACTGACGTTCTCGCCAAATCCCGCAACGGCATCCAGCGCTTCCTGAGTGGCTTGCTTCACATTTTTCGCACTCGACATCAAAGCCTTACCCGCTTCAGTCAAGGTCAATTTACGCGTTGTTCGATATAATAGCTGCACACTCAGCTCTTCTTCCAAACGCGCAATTCTTTTGCTAACTACCGAATTTGTCAGGTTATTTTGTTCAGCCACTTTGCTAAAACTGCCAAATTCAACCACTTGGGAAAACAAGATTAAATCGTCTGCACGCATCAAATTATGTCACTTTTGGAAATAATGAATTTCATTATTTCCCTATATTAAAAAAAAGGAAAGCGCTAGATTCACATTTAATTAACACGATAATTACAATAACTCCCGTTAGGAGAAGCAATGCGTATCTACCCTGCAAAACCACAAAAAGTGTATTTCTATGCCACGTGTCTGGTGGACTTGTTTGACCCTCAAGCAGGGCTTGATGCGATGACTCTCCTTGAACAACAAGGTCTTGAAGTTATCTTCGTTGAAAAACAGACCTGCTGCGGTCAGCCCGCCTACACCTCTGGCTATGATGACCAAGCCAAGAAAGTGGCATTGAGCCAGATCGCGCTGTTTCCTGAACCTTATCCAGTGATTGTGTTATCGGGCTCTTGTGGCGGCATGATGCATCATCATTACCGACGCTTATTCATAGAAGATTCGCAGCAAGATCAGGTTAACGACTTCTGTGACAGAGTGTTCGAACTGACCGAATTCTTAGTCAATGTCTGCCGTGTCAAGCTGACGGATACTGGCGAACCAACGTCCGTGGTGATGCATACCTCCTGTGCTGCTCGTCGTGAAATGAATGTCCATGTCACGGCCACAGAACTGCTTAATCAGCTTGAGAGTGTAGAGCTTCGCATGCAGGACTATGAAAGCGAATGCTGTGGATTCGGCGGTACCTTTTCAGTCCGTCACCCCAATATTTCTCAAGCCATGGTTGAAGATAAAACCCATCACATTAGCCAAACCGAAGCCGATACTTTAATCAGTGCCGATTGGGGATGTTTGCTCAATATCAACGGCGCTTTGCAATACCAAGGCAAAGCCCTACAAGGCCGCCACCTAGCAAGTTTCTTATTAGAGCGCACCAAAGGAGCACAATCATGAGTCAGACTCCTAAGCAATTTCATATTCAGGCCAAAACAGCGTTAAATGATCCTCAACTACGCGCCAATTTCCGTGGCGCCATGGACTATCTGAGAGATAAGCGTAAAACGGCGTTTTCGGATGTAAAAGAAGAGAAAGCGATTCGTGATTTAGCGGAATCTATCCGACAGCGCTGCCTGAGTAAGTTACCGACATTACTGGAACAACTTGAACAAAAATGCACCCAAAACGGTATTCAAGTCCACTGGGCAGAAAACCCAGAACAAGCCAATGGCATCATTGCTGAAATAGCACAACGCCATCAGGCGAGAATGATCGTCAAAGGTAAGTCGATGGTCAGCGAAGAGATCGAGATGAACCATGAAATGGCAAAACTCGGTATTGAATGTTTAGAAAGTGATATGGGGGAATACATTGTCCAGCTTGACGGCGACAAACCTTCTCACATCATCATGCCGGCAATTCATAAGAATAAGCAGGAAGTGAGTGATACTTTCGAGAAGAATCTCGATGGTTTCACGCCGACTCTCGATGTTGATGAACTGATTCAAACGGGGCGCACCCGCCTTCGTCAAAAGTTTCACGATGCCGATATTGGTCTCTCAGGGGTTAATTTCGCCGTGGCTGAAACAGGTACGCTGTGCTTGGTTGAAAACGAAGGTAACGGTCGGATGTCGACCACCATTCCTAACGTTCACATTGCCATTACCGGCATTGAAAAGGTTGTTGAATACCTTGCCGATGTTCCGCCGCTTTACAGTGCTTTAACTCGCTCGGCAACTGGTCAGGCGATCACCACTTATTTCAATATGATCACTTCGCCGCGCAAAAAAGGCGAAAAAGACGGCCCACGAGAAGTGCATTTGGTCTTACTTGATAACGGTCGTAGTCAGGCTTATCAGGATGAAGAAATGCGCAAGACGCTGCAATGCATCCGCTGTGGAGCCTGTATGAACCACTGCCCGGTTTATACCAAAATTGGTGGGCACGCTTATGGAACTGTGTATCCAGGTCCGATCGGCAAAATCATTTCACCTCATCTCTTAGGTTTAGAAGCCACACAAGATTTGGTTACCGCATCCAGCTTATGCGGTGCGTGCGGTGAGGTTTGCCCAGTGAGAATTCCAATACCTGAACTGCTGCAACGCCTGCGCAAAGAAGCAAAGCATGAAGCGAAATCAGGTAACGAGGTCATGGACGGACAAAATGCCGCTCACAGCAATCTAGAAAGTATCGCGATGACAAGCTTTGCCTTTGCAGCAACTCACCCTAGTTTTTACCACTCAGCGACAGGGCTTACCACCAAGATACAAGCACTTATCCCGAACAAGCTTGGCGCGTGGACACAGTGCCGAACCGCACCAAAACCTGCGAACAAAACCTTGCATCAATTGCTCAAGGAGAAGCAAAGCTTGGAAAACCGAAGCACCAAGAACAAAAGTAGTGAGGGCAAATAATGAATACGGCACGCGATAACATCTTAAAAAAACTCAAAAATGCCAACGCTGTTCCAGTTCAAAGCGCGGAGATAGCCTTCGAACCGTGGGGATTCGACAAGAGTAAAACTGAGCAAGAAAAAATGGCGCGATTTTGCCAAGCCCTCAACGCAAGCCATGCAGAGGTTATGCAACTAGACAGCTCAGAAATTGGCGCGACTCTAAAAACATTAGCGATGGATAAAGGATGGCAGCGAGCAGCCATCGGCACTAAAGGCGAATGGATTAACGATTTCAGACAAGGCTTAAAAGCGTTAGATGTTATTGAATATCAGAATGAAATTGAAAACTGGAAAACGGCGCTGTTTCATGAAGTGGACGTTGGTGTCACGCATGTACTCGCAGGCATTGCTGACACAGGGGCTCTCGTCTTATGGCCAAGTGAACACGAGCCAAGAACATTATCTCTGGTTCCGCCATGTCATATTGCAGTGATGCACGCCTCGACCTTACACAATCACTTTCTAGAAGTGATGACAGAACAAAACTGGATGGCAAACATGCCGACTAACGCACTTTTGATATCGGGTCCTTCCAAAACGGCTGATATTCAACAAACCTTAGCGTATGGCGCACATGGGCCAAGTGAACTTATCGTCCTCATTCTTAAAGATAAATAGACGAAAGATAAATAATGGATGAAAGGCAACTAATCGCGGGAACGGGAACGAGATAACGAAAATGACAATCAAAACTCAGTATCAACAGCTGATAGATGTTCTGAAGACTCAAATCGATGAAGAACGCATTATCACTCAGGAAGCCCAAAGATTGGCATACGGCACAGACGCAAGCTTTTACCGGCTTATTCCACAAGTAGTGCTGCGTCTGAATAGTCTTGAAGAAGTCGTTTTTGCGATTAAAAGTTGTGAGAAATTGGCTTTACCCTTCACCTTTCGCGCTGCGGGAACCAGCTTATCTGGCCAAGCGGTTTCAGACTCTGTGCTTATTACTCTAACCGATGACTGGCGCAAGCATCAGATCTTAGAGCAAGGCGATAAAATTCGTTTGCAGCCGGGAGTAATTGGCGCTGATGCCAACAAATACCTTGCGCCTTTCCAACGAAAGATAGGCCCAGATCCCGCGTCTATAAATACATGCAAAATTGGCGGAATTGCGGCGAACAATGCGAGCGGCATGTGCTGCGGTACTGCACAAAACTCTTACCAAACGGTCGACAATATGAAGGTGGTGTTTGCAGATGGTCTTGTGTTGGACACCAGTGATTCAAACAGCGTAGAAACCTTTAAGCAACAAAGAAGCGACCTAGTATCTGGTTTAGAAACGTTAAGAAAAGAGACGCTGGCGAACAAAGAACTGAGCGCTCGAATCAAACACAAATATCGCTTAAAAAACACGACAGGTTACGCCCTCAATGCGCTGGTTGATTATGATGACCCGATTGATATTCTTAAGCACCTATTTATTGGTTCTGAAGGCACACTCGGCTTTATCGCCGAAATTACCTATAACACTGTAGTGGAACACAGCTATAAAGCCTCAGCATTGCTGGTATTTGAAAATATTGAACAAGCAAGCCAAGCCGTAACCAGATTAAAACAATCTCCCGTTGCTGCGGTGGAAATGATGGATGGCAGAGCCATGCGTTCAGTCGCTGATAAAGCGGGTATGCCTGATTTCATCAAGTCTCTCGATTTAGAAGCCGCAGCGCTACTTATTGAATCGCACGCGAGTCACCATAAAGCATTGCTGCACCAATGCGGTGAAGTGATGGAGTTGCTAAAAAACTTCAACATCATCGAATCGGTTCCTTTCACTTCCGACGCCAATACTGTCTCAACGCTTTGGGGAATTCGCAAAGGCATGTTCCCTGCGGTTGGAGCGGTAAGAGAGGTGGGAACTACCGTTATTATCGAAGACGTCGCCTTCCCGATTGAAAATCTTGCTAACGGTATTCGTGACCTGCAAAAACTATTTGATAAATACCATTATCAAGAAGCGATCATTTTCGGCCATGCGCTGGAAGGCAACTTGCATTTTGTCTTTACACAGGGATTTGAACAGCAGCAGGAAATCGAGCGATACGGAGCCTTTATGGATGACGTGGCAGATTTAGTTGCAGTGAAATACCAAGGTTCATTAAAAGCGGAACACGGTACGGGGCGAAATATGGCTCCGTATGTTGAACTCGAATGGGGTAAAGAAGGCTATGAATTGATGCAGAAAATCAAAGCCTTATTTGATCCAAATGGCTTGTTGAATCCTGGGGTGATTATCAACAGCAACCCTAAAGCGCATTTAGATAACTTGAAATTGATGCCAGCGGCAGATGATCTCGTAGACCGCTGTATAGAGTGTGGGTTCTGCGAACCGGTTTGCCCTTCTCGAACGCTGACGTTGTCGCCACGTCAACGCATTGTTCTCTACCGAGAGCTTCAACGTCGACGCAAGAACGGAGAACAAGCATCAGCTGACGAATTAAATAAAGTGTTCGAATACCAAGGGCTAGATACTTGTGCCGCAACCGGATTGTGCGCCGAACGATGTCCCGTTGGAATCAATACCGGCGATCTGGTTAAAAAACTGCGCAGCGCAAAATACGAAAAATTCACACCGATAGCTCGTTGGACGGCAGAACACTTTTCCGCCACAACTGCAATGACACGCTCAGCGTTAAAAATGAATAAGCTCGCTTCTGGAATCCTTGGCGAAACATCGGTCAAGCGTATCGTCGAAGGAACTCGAAAACTGACTCAGGGGAAAACGCCTGTTTGGCTTGCAGAAATGCCACAAGCAAACCGATACCCACTTGAGAAAGCGGCTAATGATCTTCCACAACGCGATAAGAAAGTGGTTTATCTTCCATCGTGTGCCAGTCGTAGCATGGGGCAACAAACCGATGCTACAGATCAGCGCCCTTTAACGGAAGTCACTCTTTCCATTCTCAATAAAGCCGGATACGAGGTGATTCTCCCTGAAGATATTAATCAGCAATGTTGTGGAATGCCCTATGACAGCAAAGGTATGCGTGATATCGCCAACGATAAAGCACTTCAATTAGAGGAAGTATTGTGGAAAGCCAGCCAGTTTGGTCGTTACCCAGTGTTGATGGATACCAGTCCATGTGCGAAACGCAGTATCGAACTTTTCACAAAACCGCTAAAAATATACGAGCCTTCTGGGTTTGTAAGCCAACACTTGCTGGAACATCTCAACATCACACCAAAACAAGAAACAGTGATGTTGCATGTTACATGCAGCTCGAGACGTATGGGACTGACTAATGAGATGGCGAATCTTGCGAGAGCTTGCGTGAGCAATGTCGTTATACCGGAGCACATTGAATGTTGTGGTTGGGCGGGCGACAAAGGTTTTACTACCCCAGAACTCAATGCTGCTGCGGTTCATCCACTCAAAGAGCAAGTACCTGAAGGCTGCACAAGAGGTTTCAGTAATAGCCGAACCTGTGAAATAGGTTTATCACATCACAGTGGAATCACTTATCAGTCGATTCTTTATCTGGTGGATGAAGTTTCCCGACCACATTAATAGAAACGAACGACAAGAAACTAACGAATAGCAACTAACGAATAGAAACGACGTTGACTATTTAGAAGCTAACCCTTTATTTGGTTAGCTTCTCTTTCAATCAATTTCTGCGAGCTTTGAAGCAATAAATTTTCCATTTGCAGACACTCGTGTTTCCTGCCCTACATTCAAATACGCTTTTAAGAAATAGATGCCTCGTTTTACAGTTAACAGCTCGCCAATGATGTTGATCTGGTCACCGACTTTTATCGGATGGTGATAACGCACATCTAGTTGAGCGGTTAACGCCGTTATTTGTTGACTCAGCAAACAGTGTGTCATCGCAGCATCAAGCAATGAGCTTGCTATTCCACCATGCAATAAACCAAAGTAGCCCTGATGCCGAGGCAAAACGGTAAAAACACTCTGAACAGTATGATCCTCTTTAATCGTGAACTCAGCGCCCAAAGAGTAATAGTTATTTTCTTCTTTACCACACACCGCGCACATGACATGTGTTTTGTGAAAATGCGTCATAACAATAAGTTCCCAAACGTTTACAATGTAAATCTTAAATAGCATATGCTATTTATTCTTCTTACGGGTTTAAGTAATCATTGTTTACTACAAATTTTTTGGCATCAGCTTCAATCAATCGACTAAAACGTGACCCAATAACTTTACAGATCCACAAAAGTTACATAATTATGGTCTAAACTTACTTTGTTTTCGTTTGAGTGTGCGTGCTTTCACTTAATTTGAAATATTCGCTAGTGTATTACGGGTAGTTGCGTTATTATGCGCGCGTCCAATCGATTCACGCTCGATAGGTTGTGCGAAGGAAACCTTCCGGTACTAGCGTTTAGCCAGTTATATGTAGAAGCATTTTGTTCAAACGTCACCTAAGTAATAAGCGCCTTCTTTTGGCTAAATAGATTAATTTTTTAAGATTTGGAGACATCATGTCTAACACTACTGGTACCGTTAAATGGTTTAACGAAACTAAAGGTTTTGGTTTCATCGCTCAAGATAACGGCGGCGCAGACGTATTCGTACACTTCCGTGCAATCACTGCAGAAGGTTTTAAAACTCTGAAAGAAGGCCAAAAGGTTTCTTTCACTGTAGAAAACGGCCAAAAAGGCCCACAAGCTGCTAACGTAACTGTTATCTAAGCTTGCTTACAATCTTCGGATTGACGTGAAAAGGTCGCTATATGCGGCCTTTTGTGTTTCTGTTGTCTCCTAATTTCGCTACACATTAGAGGAACCCAATGCGTACTTTTGTTCTTAGAGCACGTTCAGCCCCAACCGATAGTCAAAAACTGCAAGCTGAAGTGGGTGGCAAAGCCCATGCGGAAATTCTTGCACACGGTATTATGAACGCGATTTTCACCGCTCAGTCGCACCGTGAAGACGCCGTTATTCACCTCGTGCTGGAAAGTACCCAAGATTACTCACGCACCATCACGATTGATGCCAATACCATCAGTGATGTTGGCGGTTTCCACGAAGCAGCTTTAATTGCTCTGTTGGTCAAAGCATTGGATAAATCTCTCGGCATGACCAAAGAGCAGATTCGCGAAGTTCAGCCGGGGCTCACTGTTCAGACAATCAGTTTCGAAGCCTTGGTCACTAAGCTGGCTGATACACATTCTATGTACATGATGGATAAGAAAGGCGAATCCATTCGCACCATCGACATTGGTCCAAATCCTTGCTTCCTGTTGACTGACCATATTCCAATGCCGAAGAAAACTGGTAACTCACTGAAACGGTTAGGCGTTGAAAAACTCAGCTTAGGTCCAAAAATGCTATTTGCTTCCCAATGTATTACGATTATTCACAACGAACTTGATATGCGTGAATAAAGGTAAACAATGTCGCACTCTGACACTGAAGAAATGCTTACTGGCCGTTGCCACTGCGGGAATGTCACATTAACCATTCCCTACCCATCAAAAACGGCCACTGAATGTAACTGTTCTATTTGCTCGCGTTACGCTTCAATTTGGGGATACTTCAAACAACCGCAAGTCACTATCACAGTAAAAGAGAGTGGAGTGGAAAGCTACAGTTGGAGTGATAAAGAAATTCTGTTCCACCATTGCAAGAAATGTGGCTGTATTACGCATTATTCTTCTGCGAGCAAATCTAACAGCGATCGGCTCGCTGTTAACTACCGCATGTTCAATCCAGCTCTGCTCAACAATATCAAAATCCGATATTTTGATGGTGCAGATAGCTGGACCTATCTTGACTAAGATGACGTTCAAACGGTCTGGCATAATCCTATGTCAGACTAGTACCACAAATTTAGTGAGAAATATCCCGTTTTAACACAGCATATTATTGTCTGATTGCATTTCTGATGTGACGTCAGTATAAATCGAGCAAATAACAATCATAAACCCTACAACATAATCAGTACGCGACGTCTTTTAAACTACAAATCTCGTCAAACGCTAGGTGTACATTTTTAATTATTTTAGGGTGCTCAACACAATGCGTAATAATCAACCAGTAACACAAAAAGAAGTCCTTTACCCTCCTCATTACAATTTACTCTCTATCACTCAACCAAATAGTCATATTACTTATGCCAGCGAAGAGTTTTGTGAAGTTGCCGGATACAGCCTAGAAGAAATGGTTGGTCAGCCTCACAACGTGGTTCGCCATCCGGACATGCCAGAAGCTGCATTTCAGGACATGTGGTCACATTTAAAGAAAGGCCACTCTTGGATGGGTATTGTAAAAAACCGAACCAAATCAGGCGATCATTACTGGGTAGATGCTTTTGCATCTCCAATCATTGAAAACGGCAAAACGGTCGAGTATCAATCCGTTCGCTTATCTCCTAACCGCGAACATGTAGATAATGCGGAAAAGGTCTATGCACAGATCCGCGCTAACAAAACGCCTTGGCAGCTCAAGTTACCTAGAACGCGTTTATGGCAGCGTATGACGGTAGGATTTCTTGGCGCGGCAGTCATTGCAGCCGCTGTTGATCATTTCTTGTCAGGTGCTGGTGTCCCAATGATGCTGCTATTGAGTATCGTGACCAGCTACGCCTTGACTCGCCGTCTAGAAAGAGTGACCGAAACAGCACGCAAAGTGTTTGATAACCCATTAATGGAACTTGTTTATAACAAGCGTGTTGATGATATTTCAGAAATTCAGCTCGCACTGAAGATGCGTCAATCTGAACTCAACGCTGTGGTTGGTCGAATTCAGGACTCGAATTTCCAGTTGTCTGAAGCGGCAAAAGTATCGTCTGTAAACTGCAACCACACCGCTGACAACTTAGATGGTCAAACGCGCGAAACTGAGCAAGTGGCTACCGCTATTACTGAAATGAGCTCAACAGCCAATGAAATTGCAAACAACGCGCAAGCAGCATCTGCCGCAGCAAACAATGCTCAGACAGCTGCAAATGAAGGTATGGACTCCGTAGAAGATACGGTGAATTCTATTGTTCAGTTAGCCAAACAACTGGACTCTGCTACCACTGTCATCGAAAAACTCTCAGCTCAAAGTGCAACCATTGGTCAGGTGATAGAAGTCATACAAAACGTTTCCGATCAAACCAATTTACTAGCACTAAACGCTGCCATCGAAGCGGCTCGGGCAGGAGAACAAGGCCGCGGCTTTGCCGTGGTTGCAGACGAAGTACGTAAACTGGCGCAACGCAGTTCAGAATCCAGCAGTGAAATACAAAATATTGTGCAAACCATTCAGAGCAGTACGCATGAAGCGGTGGAAGCAATCAGCCAAGGTAACTCGCTTTCTCAAAGTTGTGTAAACAGTGCAAATGAATCGGGCGATAAATTAAAAGCCCTGTTGTCACAAATGGCTGATATTGCGCAAAAAAATGAATATATAGCGACAGCAGTAGATGAAATGGTGCGGGTAACAGAAAGCATGAACATGAGTGTGCAGTCTATCAGTGATGGCTCAAGCGCGACTTTATTGCTAGCGAATGATACCCATGAACAGTGCAAAGCACTGGTAACTAACCTCAATTCACAAGGTGTACTGGTTAAACAATTCCGACGTTTATAAGCTTTGGATACTTTGAAAAGCGTCTCACATGAGGCGCTTTTTCTTTATCTGACCATTAGTTGGCTTTTCAAGGTACCAATAGCGGCGGCATTAGCTCATAATAAACGTCATTAACATTCTCAAAACAACTAAGATCATAATTCACTAATGAATCCTCCATCATTATCTAATCAGCTATTTCAAATGACTTGGCCGATGCTTTTTGGCGTCCTGTCACTAATGAGCTTTCAGTTAGTCGATAGTGCGTTTATCGGCCAACTTGGTGTTTTACCGCTTGCAACACAAGGTTTCACTATGCCGTTGCAAATGGTCATTATCGGTGTTCAGGTCGGGCTGGGCATTGCAACCACGGCTGTCATTTCCAAGGCTTTAGGTGCAGAAAAAACACGATACGCTAAACAGTTGGGTGGTTTAGTATTAGCTATGGGTAGCGGCTGTGTTGCCGTCTTCGGCCTGATCATCTACTTACTTCGTTACCCTATCCTTTCCTTACTTGATGCACCTGAAACCATCTATTCGATTATTGATGTCTATTGGATTTGGTGGGCTATCAGCGCTTGGACGGGCGCAGTTCTGTATTTTCTTTACAGTGTCTGTCGTGCCAACGGAAATACTATGCTTCCAGGTACCATGATGATGGTTACCAGCGTACTAAATCTAGTATTGGATCCCCTGTTTATCTTTGTATTCGATCTCGGCATTAATGGCGCTGCAATTGCGACCATTTTGGCGTTTGGCATCGGTGTAGCCGTTGTTTTGCCAAAAGTTTATAACAAACATTGGCTGAGCTATGAATGGCATGATCTGGAAATTATCTCCAGCGTTAAATCCATTGGACATATCATGGGGCCAGCTATGCTGAGCCAACTATTACCACCGCTCTCCTCTATGCTGGCCACTAAGCTATTAGCAAGCTTTGGCGCGACAGCGGTTGCGGCATGGGCTCTGGGTTCACGTTTTGAGTTTTTTGCCATCGTTGCCGTTTTGGCGTTAACCATGTCTATGCCACCGATGATCGGCAGAATGTTAGGCGCTGGAAAGCTTGCGGATATCAGAAAGCTGGTAACTATCGCCATTCGATTTATCCTGATTTCCCAGCTTGCTATTGCGCTGATTACTATCGTGCTATCCACTCCTCTTGCATCACTGATGACCAGCGAAGCGAGCGTCGAAACCATCTTGAACTGGCATTTAATGATTGTGCCGCTAAGTTTAGGTTCGCTAGGAGTTTGTATGCTGATGGTGTCAGTGTCGAACGCGTTGGGTAAGTCTTATATCGCTTTAACGATTTCAGCATTAAGGCTGTTTATTTTCTTCTTGCCGTGTTTATGGATAGGTTCTGAGTTTGGTGGACTACAAGGTCTGTTTATCGGCGCCTTCATTGGTAACTTATTGGCGGGTAGCACCGCTTGGTGGGTCTATCAAAGAACGCTCAAGAAAATAGAACAAAACTATACGCTTCAAACCTCCTGATCAAAAAAGGCTCTCAAATGAGAGCCTTTTCTTCATCTATACATTAGCCTTTACGACGTTTTTCTACTGCATCAGCCAGTTGGCGCAATACAGTCTCTGTATCTTCCCAACCAATACATGCATCAGTGATTGACTGACCGTAATTTGGTGCCTGACCATCGACTAAGTCTTGGCGACCTTCAACAAGGTGTGACTCAATCATAACGCCGAAAATTGCGTTCTCACCACCAGCGATTTGCGCACTCACATCATCGCTAACCACGAGCTGACGTTGGTACTGTTTCGAGCTATTAGCATGGCTGAAGTCAATCATCACTTTTTGACGCAGACCAGACGCTTCTAGTTGGTTCTTGATGTCACTAACATGTTCAGCACTGTAGTTTGGCTCTTTACCACCGCGAAGAATGATGTGGCAATTCGGGTTACCCGCAGTTTCAACAATCGCTGAGTGACCAAATTTAGTTACTGATAGGAAGTGGTGTGATGACTCTGCTGAGCGAATCGCATCAGAAGCAATTTTAATATTGCCATCAGTACCATTTTTAAAACCAACCGGACATGAAATACCAGAAGCCAGTTCGCGGTGTACTTGTGATTCAGTCGTACGAGCACCGATAGCGCCCCAACTAATTAAATCACCCACATATTGCGGAGTGATCATATCCAAGAATTCACTCGCAGTAGGCATACCCATGTCTGTCAGATCAAGCAATAGCTTGCGAGCCATGCGTAAACCGTCATTAATTTTGTAAGTATCGTTAAGGTATGGGTCGTTAATCAGACCTTTCCAACCCACTGTTGTACGCGGTTTTTCAAAGTAAACACGCATCACAACTTCAAGCTGACCACTTAATTCATCACGCAGTTTTTTCAAACGTTTACCGTACTCGATCGCCGCTTCTGTATCGTGGATAGAACATGGACCAACAATAACGAGCAGTCTGTCGTCTTCGTCATTCAAAATGTTGTGGATTGCTTGGCGCGCTTGAAACGTTGTTGAAGAAGCAACATCAGTCGCTGGAAATTTTTCTAACATTGCAACTGGGGGTAATAATTCTTTAATTCGTTTAATATTTACATCGTCGGTTTGATACATCGCTTACTTCTTCCTATTTTGCTTTGCTGCTGGTGCTATTGAACGGTGAATAGCAAATCCTTTGGCAGTCTCGTTTCCTCAGTCCGTAACTTAATCTACCTAGGCCGACGTGCGCAACCATTATTTTAAATAAAATGCAATATGCGGAAAATATTTACAAAATAGAAACAGTGTAATTTATTTTTTACACCCGTAATGACTGATAAAAAATTGTGTGTGTTGCTTTGCTAAATAGCGCTTTTCTTGGTCTGACAAACTCACTTTGATACCCATGACTTGCGGCCAGAAACAACTACCTTTTACCAGACTGTGCAGCTGACTATTCGCTAGCTCAACATCCTGAACATCTAGGTTTTTCAACGATATTTGATGTTTAATCCAGCTAAGAATTTGACTTTCCTTTTGTGCCATTTGCTCGGACTGTTCAAGCAACTCATCAGGACGATAAAGATAATAGCCGAGTACCACTCGCGCGAGATCGATATACTCATTTGAGGACAAAATTTCTATTTCGCTGTAAAGCAGTTGTTTTAGTTGCTCTTCCATAGGCAGTGACATTAATTGCTCTGAATCGACAAGGTTAGCTGTCGCACTCCATAAGTCTGCCAACAATGTCATGATCAGCACTTCTTTTGACGAAAAGTGGTTATACACGGTGCGCTTGGACACCTGCGCTAATGCCGCAATCTTATCCATGCTGGTGTTCTGTGCCCCAAACTCTCGGAAAGCTTCTTTTGCTGCCAACAATATTGCTTCACGTTTTAGTTCACTTCGAGTTTTCTTCATCACTGTGTTCTGCGTATGTGTTAAAAATATTCTGACGCCAATATTACACTACTCAGTTTACTTTTCATCAAAAATACGTAAACTACACCGTATAGTTTACTTTAAAAGTTCTAAGAAACGTCACAAACGTTTCATATCTCTATTCGATCATAGAGCTCAGAAGTAAGGAAACTTTTCACTTGGCTACAGGAGAAAGACAATGAATACAGTTGAAAACAATCAAGTCTCAGATACAGCAGCACTTGATGGCAAATTTGCTAACCACGAAGTGGATAACAAAAACAGCATTCGCGATTTCTTAGCTATCTCTTGGGCTTATCTGACTGAGAAACACGAGGATACAGTGCCAAAAAAGCCAATTCCGGTGCAAAGTATCACTAACGAACAACTTGAAGTTGAAAACGATGATGTGGTTTACCGACTTGGTCACTCTTCGATTTTGATGAAACTCGATGGCCAGTGGATCCTTACCGACCCTGTCTTCAGTGACCGCGCTTCACCAGTGCAATGGGCAGGGCCAAAGCGTTTCCATCAGCCACCCATCTCAATTCAGGATCTGCCAACCATTGATGTGGTGTTGATCAGCCATGACCATTACGATCACTTAGACAAAGCTGCAGTAAAAAGCTTGGCAAAGAAAGTTGACCATTTTCTCGTTCCCTCAAAAGTGGGCGCTTTACTGCAAAAATGGGGCATACCAGCCAGCAAGATTCAGGAGTTTCGTTGGTGGGACAGTGCAAACCGAGGTTCTATTGAATTTGCTTTCACACCCACTCAGCACTTCTCTGGTCGAGGCTTAACAGATCGCAATCATACCCTATGGGGAAGTTGGGTTATTCGTAGCAGTAAAAAATCGATTTTCTTTAGTGGCGACTCCGGCTATTTCAGCGGATTTAAAGAGATAGGCAATAAATACGGCCCTTTCGATTTAACCATGATTGAGACTGGCGCATACAACAAACTTTGGTCTGAAGTGCATATGTTTCCTCGCCAAAGCTTGCAGGCGCACATCGATCTGAAAGGCAAAATGATGATGCCGATTCATAACAGTACTTTTGATTTGTCTATGCACCGTTGGTATGAGCCTCTGGAAAAAGCATCGAATCTCGCGAGATCCTTGGGTGTTACTCTGGTCACGCCTGTTATTGGTCAACGTATGTCGTTAAACGAATCATTTCAATCGGTGAGATGGTGGGAACAACTTGAAGTGGAAATGGAAGCAGAGCCATCAGTGCAAAACTGTTTTAACTCTGCCTCATAAACTTCTCTTTTCACCACTTAAACGAAGTAGTGATCGAGCAGCAGCGCAATAAACAACATCATCAAATGATAAATAGAGTATTTGAAAGTGCTGATGGCTGACTGCTCATCTGAGCGATATTTCAGAACCCATGCTGAATAAATAAAACCTAAGCTCAAAATAGTGGATGCAACAAAATAAAGCACCCCGCTCATGCCCACCAATACTGGTAGTAAACAGACGATTGCCAGTAGTACCGTATAGAGCAGAATCGACGTTTTGGTGTATTCGACGCCGTGTGTCACTGGTAGCATGGGAATATCCGCTTTGGCATAGTCTTCTTTACGATGAATCGCCAAAGCCCAGAAGTGCGGTGGCGTCCAGATAAAGATGATCATCACCAATAACCAAGCATGGCCGTGCAGTTCATTGGTTATTGCTGTCCAGCCTAATAGTGGCGGCATCGCGCCAGCCAAACCAGCAATCACAATATTCTGCGGTGTTGCCCGTTTAAGATACACGGTATAAACCAACGCATAACCCAACAAACTGGCAAATGTCAGCCAAGCGGTCAGAGCATTTACCCCAGCATAGAGCACGGCAAATCCCGCAATTCCAATCGCTGTTGCAAATGCAAACACTTTATAAGCCTGAATCTCTCCAGAAGGCAGCGGACGACGATACGTTCTCGCCATAATCGCATCAATTCTTCTGTCAATCAGATGATTGAACGCTGCAGCAGAGCCTGCCATCATGGCAATACCAGACAACCCCAACACTACCACTTGCAAAGGAAGTGCATCTGGCTGGGCTAAACACATTCCGACCAAAGCAGTAAGCAACATTAACGCGACCACTTTAGGTTTGGTCAGAGTCCAATAGATTCTCCAACGAGAAGGAGATACGGCGATACCAGATGCGACAATGACCGACTTATTCATGGGAAACACTCCTTGTTGTAACTTTAGAATTGGATTTAGCGTCAATGATTGCTTGGCTCACAGGCTGAGAAGACCACAAACGATAGTTACATTTGAGTACCGCAATCATGAGCAGTGCTGCGCCCAAATTGTGCATAACCGCAATCGTTAAAGGCAGATTGAAAACCACATTGCTGACGCCGAGAACAACCTGAACCCAAAGCGCACCTAACAGCATTTTCGACAGAGAAAGCAAACCGGTTTTCCATAAACGAAACGCTAACGCTGACACTGCCAAGATGGTCAAGATAGCGCCAACACGATGTGAAACATGGATAGTTAGCCTTGGGCCATACTCCAGTACTCCGAATTCATAACTGTCATGTCCGTGATGAATCAAAGTAAAAGCTGTTTTGAAATCCAGATAAGAGAGCCAGTTCCCTTCACATATTGGCAGACTGCTGCACATCAACGCCGCGTAGTTAGACGATGTCCAGCCACCAAGCATAATTTGCCCAATAACCACCGTCATAGTGATCGCCGCACCCAGCTTAAGGTTCAAAGAGGTAGACAGTGTTGATGAACTTGTGAGATCACTGTTTTCAGAGGCTGATGTCCGTTGTAACTGCCACAACAGTAACCACAAACTAGCAAGCAAGGTGAATCCCCCCAGCAAATGCCCCATCACCACCAGCGGCAGTAGCATCATGGTTACCGTCCACATGCCAAGCAACGCCTGAAAAATCACCACAGCAGCAATAATCAGAGGCAGGGTTATAGCCACAGGTCGAGTTTTAATACAAAGAAACGTAATCAAAAACACCACTAACCCAAGAGTGCCAGCAAAATAACGATGAATCATTTCCGGCCAGGCTTTATGTGGTTCCACATCGAGATGAGGGTATAACAGTTCTGCCTTTTCCAGCGCATGGGAAGATTGCGGAACCGTGAAATGACCGTAACAACCCGGCCAGTCAGGACACCCCAATCCTGCATCAGATAAGCGCGTATAAGCACCCAATGCAATCACGGTCAGCGTTAACAACAGCGCAAACTTAACTAATCGAATTAAACCAGTATTGGAATTGGTCATTGTCCACCTCACCCGACGCGAGAGAGTTTGAGTAACTTACGTAAATCCGCCAGCACACTTTTACTTTGCATAACCAGTTGCGAAGGATCCGTTTTGGGGTAATGCATAACGAGTTGACCAAGCGGATCGACAATCACAATTTCAGAGCTCTCAATAGCCGCCATGAAAGCCTGATTGACCGCCAGTTTCTCAACGGAGATGTGCTCAACACTTTGGATGTCACTTTCAGGTTCAATCAGTAATACCGGCTCCACTCTGCCCTGCTCTTTACCCAATGCAGTATGGCTTTGCATCAACATATAGATGTGCTGCTGGCACTGCTCATCACACTGTTTAGGAACCACATACCCTACGCGCCAGAGCTTATTCTGCGTTGAAGTCACTAAGCCTAAAGAGTTCAGAGTAATTCTTGGTTCAATCAACACACCCTTGTTGGTCACACCTGACTGATACCAGTGATTGCTTAAGACCGTCTTTGCCACTACGGCAGGAAGCGCAAAGAAAAGCACTATCGCTAATAACATCAAACGCCCTTTGGTCTTCGAATTCATCATGGCCTCCTTGCTTTAAAAGCTCTGACACAGATAAGAAAAACAATGATTAACAACACGGCTGCCATGGCGAACCACTGAACGGCATAACCAAAATGCTTTTCTGCACTGAGAGGAAACGGAACCCACGGCTGCGCGTATGGCCAGTTCTTTTCCTGTGGTTGAAACAGAGCTGGCAAAATGGGTTCTCCAAACCACTGAGAAAGCTGCTCAATGTTGATGTTCTGAATACGGTGCGGTGTCTGGTTTTCGATGCTTAGTTCCGAACTCAGTGGATTGTGGGATTTTTGGTACAGACGTCCGACTAACTCTTGAGGCTCAATAAGCCAGTTAACCTCAGGCAAGATGCGTCTATCGTTGGTTGCGGCAACAAAGCCTCTTTCAATCAACATCCAATGCCCGTTTCGCTCTTTTGCCAGTTGGTAAGCCAGATAGCCTACTTTTCCGTGATAGGTTTGGTTGTCGAGCAGAAACGTCATGTTGCTGACTGGTGAGAAAGAAACTCGCACCTTCAAACCCGTCAAATCGGAGACTGGATACCTTTCTAATGCCATGCCCAATGAGATGGGTTCCATCTGCTGACGAAGTAGCAACTCCTGCTCAAGCGCCTGTTTTTCTTCGCCACGCGACAATTGCCAAAAACCCAATTTGACCAATAACAGAAACACAACCACAGTTAAAACAACACCTAAGATTACTTTCTTAGACAACACTCGACTCTTTAGAGGATCAGACATGCTGCCACTTGTTGTAAAAATCATTTTGGTTCTGTTTCTGCTGTTCATCATATTCAACCTTGCTCGCGCCTTAATTCAGATGGTTAGAGAACCCAATGATGACGATGAGCGCCCGATGAGCTATTACCTTGGACGACGTCTTATATTTTCAGCTTTCGTCGTTATCTTGCTCATTTTTGCTCTCCTCAGCGGCTGGCTTCACCCCAACCACACACCTTATTAAAGCGTTAACTCCTTTCTTATAAGACATAAACAAAGACAAACAGACACAACCACACCACATCAACAAAGTGCCAATACCAGCTACCCGCTTGGAACGCGAAGTGATCTTTGGGGGTGAAGTGGTCTTTGGCGATGCGCGCCAGCAGCACAATTAAAAACAGTGTGCCGAGACAAACATGTAAGCCGTGAAACCCCGTGAGCATGAAGAAGGTGTTGCCATACACGCCGGATTGCAGGGTCAATCCCATTTCATGATAAGCGTGGGCATATTCCACCCCTTGGAAATACAAGAAAAATCCAGCAAGAACGATAGTAATCTCAAGCCACACAATCAGCGCCATACGGTGATTTTTCTCTAAACTGAGGTGGGCCATGTGTAAGGTAATCGAAGACATCAACAGGATAACGGTATTTTTAAGAGGGATACCCTGCCAAGGCATGGCTTGCACTGTCTCCCCTGCTGGCGTAGTAATCAGTGGCCATATCGCTTCAAAGCCCGGCCACAACAATTCGTTGGTCATAGCATTGTTGCTGGCTCCCCCTAACCAAGGGACAGCCACCATTCGCGCATAGAACAGAGCACCAAAAAATGCACCAAAGAACATCACTTCCGAGAAGATAAACCAGCTCATTCCCTGACGAAATGAACGAGCGATTTGTTTGGAATAGAGTCCTGCCAACGATTCGCCAATTACATTACTAAACCATCCTGCCAACATGCTGAGTAGAACAACAAAACCGATGATCAAAATGGCTTTGCCAAAGACACTTCCTGCACCGCCAGTACCAACATGTTGCACTGTCAAACCTGCCCCCACCGCGACCAAAAACAAGGCTATTGCGCCGATAATCGGCCAACGGCTTTGAGCCGGAACATAGTAAGAATCGTGTTTAGTACTCATAGATTTGCTCCTTGCGTTGGTGCGCCGTTCACGTGAGCACTTTGGCTTGTTTTGACCAGTTGAGGCTGTGCTTTTTCCGTTATGTTGTACAAGGTATAGGAGAGCGTCAGGGTATGAATGGAGTCTGGGATATCAGGTTCGATATAAAAAATCAGCGGCATCTCAGCATCAGCCTTGGCCGACAATGGCTGCTGATGAAAACAGAAACACTCAATTTTATTGAAGTAACTGGCTCCTTGCCCCGGAGATATAGATGGAACGGCTTGACCAACGATTTCATCACTCGAAAAGTTGTTAGCCAGAAACGCTGTCTGTATTACCTGCCCAGGATGCACGTCCATGTGCGAAACTTTAGGTTCAAATTTCCAAGGCATACCGTTACTGACATGTGCCATAAACTGAACGCGAATTGTTCGAGATTCGTCTACCACCATAGTTGTCGGCTGAACTGCCGCCACTTCGTTAGTTTTGCCGTTAATGCCTAACGTTTTACACATCACGTCGTACAACGGCACCAGTGCAAAACCAAACCCGAACATCAACACAGTACCAATGGTGAGTTTGACTATCAGTTGACGGTTCTTGCTTTTAAGGGATTCGTTTTCCATTTCACGCTCCTAATCCACCCTACTATTCCACTTTGGGTGGTGTAGAAAATGTGTGGTGCGGCGCAGGGCTTGGAACCGTCCATTCCAGTCCTTCAGCTCGTTCCCAAGGTTTAGCGGGAGCAGGTTTTCCTCCCCGCACGCACTTGATCACAACCCACAAAAAGACCAACTGCGATAAACCAAAGGCAAAGCCACCAATCGAAACAATCTGGTTCACATCGGCGAACTGAATTGCGTAGTCAGGAATACGTCTTGGCATTCCCGCCAAACCCAAGAAGTGCATCGGAAAAAACAGCACATTGACAGAGATAACAGAACACCAGAAATGCCATAGACTGAGGCGCTCATCGTACATATGCCCCGTCCATTTTGGCAGCCAGTAATAGGCCGCCGCCATAATCGAGAACACGGCACCAGAAACCAGAACATAGTGGAAATGCGCCACCACAAAGTAGGTGTCGTGATACTGGAAATCCGCAGGCACAATGGCCAGCATCAGCCCAGAAAATCCACCGATGGTAAACAGCACAATAAAGGCAATCGCGAACAACATCGGGGTTTCAAAAGTAAGCGATCCTCGCCACATGGTCGCAACCCAGTTGAATACTTTTACCCCTGTAGGTACGGCGATCAGCATGGTGCAATACATAAAGAACAACTCGGCAAACACCGGCATACCTGTGGTAAACATGTGGTGCGCCCAAACCAAAAATGAAAGCAAGGCGATACTGCTGGTTGCGTAAACCATGGAGTGATAACCGAACAGTTTCTTCCCACTAAACGCAGGCACGATGGCAGAGATAATGCCGAAGGAAGGCAAAATCATGATGTACACTTCAGGGTGGCCGAAGAACCAAAAAATATGCTGGAACATCACAGGGTCGCCACCGCCTGCCGCATCAAAGAAGCTGGTGCCGAAGTACTTGTCTGTCAACACCATGGTTACTGCACCAGCTAAAACTGGCATAACGGCAATCAAAAGGAATGCTGTAATCAGCCACGTCCAGACGAACAACGGTAGCTTAAACCATGTCATACCCGGCGCTCGCATGTTGACTATGGTCACAATGACGTTAATCGCGCCCATAATCGAGCTGATCCCCATGATGTGAACGGAGAACACAAACAAAGCAGTACTGTCAGGGCCGTAGGTTGTCGAGAGTGGCGCGTAGAATGTCCAACCAAAGTTAGGACCACCGCCTTCAGTAAACAGCGATGCAAGAAGGATTAAAAAAGCAAACGGCAAAATCCAGAAGCTGAGGTTGTTCATCCTTGGCAAAGCCATATCTGGCGCACCAATCATTAAAGGCACCATCCAGTTTGCAAGCCCCGTAAACGCTGGCATTACCGCACCGAACACCATAATCAAACCGTGAACCGTGGTCATTTGGTTAAAGAACTCGGGCTCGACGAGCTGTAACCCCGGTTGGAACAACTCCGCGCGAATGACCATCGCCATCGCGCCACCAATCAAAAACATGGTGAAGCTGAACCAAAGATACAAGGTTCCGATATCTTTATGGTTGGTTGAATAGATCCATCTTGCTAGACCTTTTGGCGCATGATGTTCATGCTCGTCATGATCAATAGAGCCGGTATCTGGATTCGAGATATCAGCGTCCGCCATTGGAGCCGATTTTTCCTTGTGAATCATTGTCCTTATCCTCCATTGCTCGATTGACCAGAAGTTTCAGCGCCTTGCGACTTAAACGCATTAATATCGGAAGCTTGAACCGCATCGCCGGTGTCGTTGCCCCAAGCGTTACGTTGATAACTGATCACCGCAGCCAGTTCTTGGTCACTTAACTGGTTACCAAAGGCTTGCATTGCCGTTCCCGAACGTCCATTGACGACCGTTGCAATGTGTTGATTGACATCCCCTGTTGCCACTGGGCTACCTTTAATGGCAGGAAACGCTCCCGGTATGCCTAAACCTGTCGGCTGATGGCAGACAGAACAGCGATCCATGTAAATTTTCTCGCCCATAGCCATAAGCTCATCCAACGACATTGAACTTTGCAGTGCTTTTTTCGCTTCCTGTCTGGCAGCGGCAATTTCGGCTTTTTTATCCGCAAGCCATTGATCGTATTTCTCTGGCTCCATCGCCTGAACCACAATTGGCATAAAGCCATGAGCTCGACCACACAGCTCAGCACATTGACCACGATAAACGCCCGGTTCATCAATGCGTGTCCACGCTTCATTGATATAGCCCGGAATGGTATCTTTTTTGACGGCAAAGGCCGGAACCCACCAAGAGTGGATCACATCGTCAGAGGTCAGCAAAAAGCGTACTTTACGTTGTGTCGGCAGAACCAAAGGCTGATCCACTTCAAGCAGATAGTGAGCACCTTTGGTTTCTTCGCCCTGAATTTGCTTTTGTGACGTCGCCAAAAGACTGAAAAATTCCACGTCTTGTTCAAAATAGCTGTAATGCCACTTCCATTGTGAACCAGTGATTTTGATAGTAAGGTCAGATTGAGAAGTATCTTCCATCGCAACTAAGGTTTTCGTTGCGGGAATCGCCATAGCGACCAAGATGATGATTGGGATAATCGTCCAAATAATTTCGACTTTGGTACTTTCGTGAAAATGAGCGGCCACCGCTCCCTTCGATTTTCGGTGCTTGAAAATGGCATAGAACATGGCACCAAAGACCACGAGAGCTATCGCTACACAAATATAGAAAATAAGCATGTGCAGCTCATACACCTTACCACTGATTTCGGTAACGCCCGGTGTCATGTTTAATGCTCGTTCTGCAGAAAAAACCTGTGGCGAAAAGCTGATTAACAGCCCAACCATTGGCAGCCACAGGTCGGTTACAAATCTTCTCAAGAGCTCTCTCCTCTGCTTAGCTGTACTTCAACACATGGAACGTGAATCGACACAAACAGCAAATTTGACTCAATTGTTACATTTGTTAATTTTTTGTTATTTCAAATATTAAGTAAAGGCTAGTTAGGGTTTCAGATTTGTTCAAGAAATTATCAAAACAGTTTGATGAAAGTGGGTTATCAAAAACTGTCCTAGAATAGTTTTGAAACTCATGAAGATATTTGAAATGACGGTATAGCTCCGTCGACTTGAGGTTTAATGCAAGTTTTAGCGATTGCGTACTCATAAATGAGAATAGATATCAATTATTCTGCGTAATCAAATTAATACATAAGGTGGCAATCATGATGGAAAAAGTCACACAATGGTTATCAGCAGACCCTGATCCTAAAACTCGGGAAGAGCTGCAATATCTGATTGACCATAAACAATATGAAGAGTTAGAAGACCGCTTTAAATGCCGACTTGAATTCGGTACGGCAGGTCTGCGCGGAAAAGTAGGTTGTGGTCCAAACCGAATGAACCGTTTGGTGATTCAACAAACCGCTTTAGGTCTTGGTGAATACCTAGTGAAACACGTCGACAATGCTAAGCAACGCGGTGTGGTGATCGGCTATGACGGCCGTACAGATTCCAAATCTTTTGCGCATGACACAGCCGCTGTTTTGACAGCTTTAGGTATTAAAGTTTACTTAACCCATAAAGTGGCTGCCACGCCAATTGTGGCATTTGGTGTAAAACACTTTAACGCGGCAGCGGCAGTTGTTGTAACAGCGAGCCACAATCCGCCTGAGTACAACGGATTTAAAGTCTACTGGGAAAACGGTGCTCAAATCATTCCACCGCACGATTCTGGTATCGCACAAGAGATTGATATTGCAGCTACTCACGTTATCCCACTCATGCCCCATTCCGAAGCTGAGCGTCAAGGTCTGCTGGTTTGGTTACGTGACGATTATTACCAAACTTACCGTGCAGCGATTAACAACAATCCTCTGCTTGCTCATCATACTGACCCAAGCAGCATTTCTATTGCTTACACCGCAATGCATGGTGTCGGCGCGAACATGGCGGAAGATCTTCTCCATGATGCTGGCTTTAAAAAAGTGATGAGCGTAAAAGCACAACGCGAACCAGACGGCACTTTCCCAACCGTTAACTTCCCTAACCCAGAAGAAGCGGGCGCAATGGACATGGTGATTGAGCTCGCTGACTCAATCTCAGCAGAACTGGCTTGCGCAAACGATCCTGATGCTGACCGCTTCGCTGTTGCTGTACGCAAACCCGATGGACGTTATCAGATGCTCACGGGTGACCAAGTAGGCACACTCTTCGGCCATTATTTACTTAGCAAAACCGATGCAAAAACGCAGCTAGTTGGGAATACCATTGTCTCTTCCAGCCTGTTAAGCAAAGTCGCCAAAGCGCATGGTGCGAAGTACTACCAAACACTGACTGGCTTTAAATGGCTTACTAACATTGCAATGCAAGAGCAAAGCGATGAACACCAGTTCCTGTTTGCTTATGAAGAGGCGCTTGGCTACACAGTAGGTAATACAGTTTGGGACAAAGATGGTTTATCCGCTTTGGTCGCTTTTGCACAACTCACCGCAGAACTATATAGCCAAGGCAAAACCATTTGGGACCAACTGGAAGCAATTTACCGCGAGCATGGTATGTATATTAATGCTCAGCGCAGTATTGCTCTTGACCCGGATTATCCGCCTGTGGGTGAGTTGCTTCGAGCTGACCCACCGAAAAAAATTGCAGGTAAGAAAATCTTAGTAACCGAGGATTTAAAACACTCTGTTCGCACAGACAGCAATGGAAAAACGCAGACAATCAACCTGCCTAGCAGTGATGTACTGATCTACCACTTGGAAGGTGGCTCACGCGTTATTGTTCGACCTTCAGGTACAGAGCCGAAACTCAAATGCTATTACGAAGTGATTGGCAGCTTCGCTAAAAATGAAAGTTTCGAAAGTGCTCTGGAAAGAGCAGAAGAACAGATGTCACTTCTCATCAGTGAGCATCAGAACAGCTTGAAATAACTGCGGTAATACTCCTTAATCAAGAGACGAAGACGAGCTCGTTTTTGTCTCTTTTCATTTAGCTCACCCAATAACATCTAGATATTTTTGCCAACGTTTCGAGCAATCATCAACACTTCATCTGCTGAATACAAATTCGAAATGATACTTTCTACTTCAGCGCCCAATGTCTTTTTGTATAACTGTTGAGCGTAATTGTCCGCTCTTGTAGTGACCAATATATGCTTGAGTACCGAATTTTTCTTTGCCAACTGCTGCTTAACCAAAGGCAAGGATTGCAAAATGAGTGTTTTGGCAACGCCTTGACCCTGATATTCGGGGAACACGGCCAGTTGCTCTAGCTCCAATACTGCTTCGGGTCTAAAACCGCTTTTCTGAACCCAAATAATGTAGCCAGCAATCTTGGACTCTGGTTGTTCATCAAACTTGGTAACATAGATCAAATATCGTGGAAACGCTCTTAAATTGCATTGCAACCATTCAAATGAATGCCCCTGTCTTGTAAAAGTGGATTGATGAACCAATGCCGCTGCAGGTAAATCTCTTTCTTGCATCAAGCGAATAATCAATTTTGTCTCCTGTTGTCATGTGAACGACGTCACCACACCTTTAAAAACGGTATATCTTTCTTCAATCAAAACCTGAATGAAACCCAGTGATTTTAAACTTATGAGTGAGAAACACATAAGACCAGTAAATCCAAAATTAACTTTGACAGACTCAGGTATTAGACAAAATAATAATACTTGATAATAAGAATAATGATTATTTGCCTAGAGAATCTCTAGGTAACTCCCCCCACTAGAGATCGGCGCTTAAACACAGCTAAGGTTACTATGTTTTTTAATAAGTCACTTCAACAAGAAAACCAAAAACTAAAAGAAAATCTCTATTCGCTTGAGCAAGTTCGGGAAAGCCTCGATGAAGATATGTTGAGATTAACGCTTGATCCTCAAGGAAACATTCTTTCTGTTAACGCCAACTTTGAACAAGAACTGGGTATCAAGTCTTCGACGGTTTCAGGCAGTCATCTAACAACTTTAGTTCCGGAAAAAGCGAAGCAGTCAACACACTTCAAGGCATTAAAAAGTGCGTTAGATGGGAAAAAGCATTGGAATGGAGCATTTCAAATTGCCAAAGCGAACCGCCAAGAGGCGTGGCTGCGTATCATTTTGCAACCAATCTTTGACACGCAAAGAAATTTGCTCCGATTCGCTGTCTACGCGACGGAATTGACACGAACAATATCCACATCTCGTGAGCATGAAGACATGCTCAAAGCGATAAACCGTTCAATGGCAGTAATTGAGTTTTCTATTGATGGCAACGTTTTGCGTGCAAATGAAAACTTCCTGAAAACAATGGGATACAGCAACGAACAACTTGTTGGTAAACACCATCGAATATTCTGTGAAGATACAGAGGTAAACTCAAAAGAATACGCAGATTTTTGGAAAAAACTCGGACGTGGACAGTTCGTTTCAGATCGTTTCAAACGTATAGATAGTTATGGTCACGTTGTTTGGCTAGAAGCCTCTTACAACCCGATTCATGATGACTCCGGACAACTTTATAAAGTGGTGAAATTTGCCACGGTGATCACCGAACAAGTTCATCAGGAGATGGCTGCGCAGGAAGCTGCTCAAATCGCTTTCAAGGTATCTGAAGAAACGGGGCAGCAGACAATACAAGGGCAAGAGATGATTACCAATATCATCGCTAAGATGGATAATTTGGTGCAACAAATGAAGCAGGCAAGCAAAGATATTGAAGCACTGAATGAGCACTCTAAAAATATTAGCGATTTGGTTGGCAACATTAGCGGTATCGCTGATCAAACTAACCTGTTGGCTCTCAATGCAGCAATTGAAGCAGCTCGCGCAGGAGAGCAAGGCCGCGGATTTGCCGTAGTGGCAGATGAAGTCCGACAGCTTGCTTCAAGAACCAATACCACGACAGAAGAAATTGTCACTGTCGTGGATGAAAATATGAACCTGACCGCAAAAGCGGTTGAACTGATTAATGCATGCCAATCTCAAGCTGGTGAGGCTCTGGACCTATCAACCCAAGCAGGACAAGTGATAGAACAAGTAGAACAAGGCGCTATTCGTGTTGTTGACGCGGTTCGTCAGTTTAATCAGCAGCTTTAACATTTGTTGGTAAGCAACGCCATTGTGTCCGCATAAAAATGGCTCTTATGAGCCATTTTTTGTTTATTGTTCCATACAACGAGCAAGCTGTTTGTCAACTTCGTAATAACAGAAATTCAATAACGTCAAGGGGCACTCTGCATCCCCCTAAAAGCAAAAGGTCTAGCATTTCGCTAGACCTTTTTATTGGAATTTTTACCCATCCATCAATGTGGAATGGTGAGGAAGCAAGTTTAGTGAATAGGTGCTTCGTTTTTCGCGTTAAATTTACCGAAGTGCTGCTCCAGAATTTCTGGAGTTAGCTTACCTTCCGCTTCTAAACGCTTAAGTTCTGCGACTATCGCCTTCTGCTCTTCAATACTTGGTAATGAAACCTCTGGTTCGTTACCTGCTTCTTGAGTCATCTGCTCTAGTTCTTTTTCAAAATCGCTCATTCTTCTTACCTAAACTTCAAAGTTCTAAATATCAAATACTGGGGAGAAGTTTACCCAACTCCCCAGCAGGATACTAGAGCTTAAAGCTACCAACCATTTTATCTAGTCGTGCAGATAGCTCACGAAGCTCTTGGCTGGCGCCAGCAAGCTCCTCCGCAGTACCCGTTGTGATCTCATTGATAGCGTTAATTTCTTCAATGTTCATGTTGATAGTATGAACCACGGTTGACTGCTCTTCTGTTGCCGTTGCCACTTGAGTATTTCGGTCTGAAATATCGTGAATACGCTCAGAAATACCGATCAGTACTTGAACCGCTTCATCAGAAGAAGAGACACCTTCTAGTGTCACCGACTTACCGGCTTCCATCGCAGAAACGGCATCTTTAGCGTCACTCTGAAGCTGGTTAATCATTTTCTGAATTTCTTCTGTCGATGCAGCAGTACGACTTGCCAGATTACGAACTTCATCGGCAACAACCGCAAAGCCTCTACCCTGCTCACCAGCACGCGCCGCTTCTATAGCTGCGTTTAAGGCTAGTAAGTTAGTTTGGTCAGAAATGTCGCGGATAACATCCAATATAGAGCCGATATTTTGAGTGGTTGACGCCAACTGGCTAACCACCTGACCGATGTTTTCAATGTCATTTGCTAAACGAGCAATTGCATCTTTCGCCTGATTCACCACCGTACGACCCACTTCCGTATTCGACGTCGCTTGGTTCGCAGTTTCCGCTGCTGTTGCTGCGTTTGAAGCGATTTCGCTAATGGTGGCGCCCATTTGGTTAATGGCCGTTACCACCTGAATAGTTTGGTCACGTTGCTGTTGGCTGTTGTCATGTGTGGTATGCGCTTTGGTTGATACCGTTTCTGCCGCTTCTTGCAGAGAATGACTGGTTGACGCAACTTCTTTCATCGACTGATGGATCTTCTCGATAAATCCGTTAAAGCCCGAAGAAAGCTGAGCAATTTCATCGTTACCTTCAATCTCAATTCGCTGCGAAAGGTCACCATCACCTTTACCCAAATCGGTAAAGCGAATAGCAATTTGACGAATTGGGTTTGCAATACTGCTCGCCAAAATCAAGCCCATTGCGATAAAGATAGCTGCAACAATAATAGTGGTAATCAACATACGTTGAGCAACATCGTTTAAGTCAGCAAACACTTCATTAACTGGCACAGTACCAACAACAAACCAGTCCATAGACTTCACGTAGTAACTTGCCACAAATACATCAACGCCATCGTGTTGGGCAGTAATCAGGTTAAAGTCTGATTTGTTCAGCAACTTATTCGTTTCAGCACCGAACAACTGGTTCAGGTTAGACTTGGCTTTCGACTTTTCACGGTGAATTTGTACTTCACCTTTCGCGTCGGTAAGGAACACGTAACCCGTTTTCTCAATTTTATAACCATTGAGCAGTTTCACCATGTCATCCATCGACTTAGACAAGCCAGACATCATATCGCCGTTTACATCTTGGTAGTTGGCAAACATCTTCACTTCGCCTGTCGGTTCCTGAAACATGCTCACCATGGTTGAATGACCAGAATTCAAAAAACCATAAAACCAGCCGTCTTGCTGCTTGTTCAGCTCACGAAGAAAACCATTTTGGTTCCAGTAATAAGCAGTTTTACGGTTCGCCACAGACGCATCATTCAGCTTGAACTGAGTGCGGATGTTGTTTAATTGCTTAACCAACATAGCTTCATCACCAGAATCGATACTCTTGGTGGCGATCGCTTTCTTAATAAATTCACTGTGAGTGATCTGTTCCGCAGCCAACAATAAATGCGTTACTTCGCTATTGATCGAGCTACTGATCTGTTTCAACATCGATGGCAGTTCTATATCCACCAGTCGGTGCTCTAGTACATCTCTTGCCTGACGTTGTGCCATTACCCCGACAATAATTGTTGAGGCTAATACCGCAAAGGTAATACCTGCGACGACCTTTGCCTTAATACTGACATTACTAAATTTGAGCATCAATTCTTTACCTATTTTGGCGATTTGTTTTAACGAACGTTATATCGACTTTAAAGCATAATTCTTTATGGTGAAACGGCAATTAATTCATCAAATTTATCATTCAAATAAACAGAATGTTGATACATGGATTTATTTCTTTGAAAAGGTTTAGAAAAGTTGAAACAGACTCCATGTATTGAATATCAAGCAACATCTTACAATTCACCCGTTTGGTCAATATTTATCCAAACAAACGAATATCTTGTCTCGCAAGGAACTTTTTGAGTTTTAGACTCACTAACAACAAGATTATCAAGGAGATTAGGATTTCATGCAGTCAGAAACCTTTCATTCGCTACAGCAGCATTTAAACCAACAGGTTATTGGTCAATCAGCTCTCGTTGAGCAACTACTGGTCGCGTTATTAGCAGACGGTCATATTCTGGTTGAAGGGCCTCCGGGTCTGGCAAAAACTCGCGCGGTTAAATCGTTAGCAGACTGCATTGAAGGTGATTTCCACCGCATTCAGTTCACGCCAGACTTGCTACCCGCAGACTTAACAGGGACAGACATTTTTCGCCCTGAAACGGGTGAGTTCACCTTCCAAGCCGGGCCTATATTTAACTCACTCGTCCTTGCCGATGAAATTAACCGCGCACCAGCCAAAGTTCAGGCTGCGATGCTCGAAGCCATGGCAGAAAAGCAAATTACTGCGGGCAGAAAAACCTATCGATTACCTGAACTGTTTCTGGTGATGGCAACGCAAAACCCGATTGAGCAAGAAGGTACGTATCCGCTACCAGAAGCACAGCTTGACCGTTTCCTTCTGCATTTGAATGTCGATTATCCAGACGCCGAGCATGAACTAGAGATTCTCCGCCTAAACCGTGGTGAGGCGAAAGGTCAAACGTCGGCGAATTTGCCGAAGCTAACCCAAGAGCAGATATTTGCAGCACGCCAAGAAGTTCTAAACATTCATATGGCGGAAACCATTGAGAAATACCTAGTGCGTTTGGTAATGGCGACCCGCAAGCCTGAACAATACGATTCAAAACTCGCACAATGGTTAGAAATGGGTGTGAGCCCCCGTGCCACCATTGCTCTTGACCGATGTGCACGCGCTCGCGCTTGGCTTCACGGGCGAGACTACGTGAGCCCTGAAGACGTGCAAGCAATGGCGTTTCCAGTTCTGCGCCACCGTTTATTGCTAACCTACCAGGCACAAGCCGAAGGCGTACATCCGAACCAAGTAATTACGCACTTACTTGCTTTGGTTGGCAGCGCGTAAGGCAGTAATTATGGCTCAGTCTATAAAACCGCTTTTACCCGCATACGCTGATGGCGTTCATCTTTGTTTGGAAGAGCTGCTGCCCTACAAGCAGCATACGGTGAAATGGTTACCACCCGCCAAAAGTTTATGGTCGCAATTGTTAGGTCAGCACCAGAGCAAACAACTTGGACGCGGTATGGATTTCGCCGAAGTTCGCCAATATCAGCCGGGTGATGACATTCGTGCCATTGATTGGCGAGTAACTGCACGCACAGGGAAACCTCACACCAAGTTGTTTTCTGAAGAACGGGAAAAACCCGTGATTCTTTATGTGGATTTAAGCGCCACCATGCAGTTTGGTTCTTCTCTGTTACTCAAATCCGTGCAAGCCGCACATATAGCAAGTTTGCTCAGTTGGTTATCCGTTGCTGAGAAAGATCGCATTGGTGCGATAATAGACACAGGTTCAAACCTCGTTGAAATCAAACCAACCAGCAGAAACAAAGGACCATTACAAATCATTGCCCAGTTGGTTGAGTGCCAACAACAAGCACTGACAGGAGTATCAACACCCAGTTCCATGCAAGCCGTTTTAATGACATTAAACCGTCTCTGCCCTAAAGGCAGTGAGGTGATAATGATCAGCGACTTTGTCAATTATGAGGATTCGTTTAGACCATTATTCAACCAGTTACGTAAGCACAATCGTGTGAAATTAGTCCATATTTTTGATCCCCTTGAACAAGGTGAGACCAAATTTCGAGGAATTGAGAGAGTCAGTGATGGCAAAAATGCGCGCTGGCTTAACTTTTCGTCCAAATCTGATCGTCTAAGCATTAAAAATGCCTTTGATTCTCGAAAATTAGAATTAGAATCATTGAGCCAATCTATGGAAATGGACTACCGCTCTCTTTCTAGCGATATATCTTTGCTACAACAACTATCTGGATAATTTTAAAGATATGCAAGAATCATCAAATTTACTCAATCTTAGCGATTTGCATTTACCTGAAGTACCTTCATGGCTACCACTTTCTTGGGGATGGTGGGCAAGTCTATTAGCCATTGTCGTGGTACTGATAAGTATCGCTTTAATTGTCCGTGCTAAAAAGAAGCGTATGGCGCCGAAAAAGACCGCTTTGCGTTTGCTTAATCCAGCACTAGGGCATCAAACTCCATCATCAGCGATTGAGTTAGTTCGTCAAGCAGCGTTATGTTATTACCCGCGTGAGCAAGTTGCTCATTTAACCGGTCCAGATTGGTATGCATTTTTGGATTCCCAAGTTGATGCCCCTCTTTTCACTAAGAATGAGGAAACTTGGCAGAAGGCTTTGTATCAAAAACAAAGAGTCGAAAATGCACAAGATTTGGTAGCGGATTGCTATCAATGGGTGAACGCAGCGTTGCCGCCGCAAAAAAGGAGAAAATTGAGCGTTGGCAAATATTGAATTCGTATGGTGGTGGCTAATTGTTCTCTTGCCACTACCGCTAGTAATTAATCGCATTTTACCTCCAGTAAAAGAAAGGGCAGCCATACAGTTGCCCTACTTACCTCAACAAAACACCGTCGCTCCACCCAAACAATGGTTGGGCAAACTATTGGCAATATTGATATGGCTATGCCTGATTGCAGCTGTTTGTCGCCCAGTCTGGTATGGCGACCCTGTAACCACATCACCAAAACATCGAGACATGATGCTGGTTGTCGATCTCTCATACTCAATGAGCCAAGAGGATATGAAATCCGATGGCGATTACATTGACAGGCTCACGGCGGTTAAAAAAGTCCTTAGCGATTTTATCAGCAAGCGTGAAGGTGACAGACTCGGATTGATCTTTTTTGCTGATCACGCCTATTTGCAGACTCCGCTCACTTTGGACCGTCAGACGATCAGTCAGCAATTAAATCAATCCGTACTAAGATTGATTGGTACAAAAACCGCCATTGGGGAAGGCATTGGTCTTGCGACCAAAACCTTTATAGATAGCGACGCACCCCAGCGTGTGATGATTCTGCTCAGCGATGGTAGCAATACCTCTGGCGTACTTGATCCAATTGAAGCGGCCAAAATTGCCAAGAAATACAATGCCACAATCTACACGGTAGGCGTTGGTGCAGGCGAAATGATGGTGAAAGAGTTCTTCCTCACCCGCAAAGTTAACACCGCTCAAGACTTGGATGAAAAGAGTTTGATGGAGATTGCCAAGATCACTGGTGGTCAATATTTCCGGGCTCGTGATGAAAAAGAACTCGCAACCATTTACGACACTATCAATGCACTAGAACCCATCAGTCAGGCAACACAGACTTGGCGTCCACAAAGTGAGTGGTTTGGTTATCCCCTAGCTGTCGCCCTGCTCTTGTCTGTCATTCTGTTTATCGTAAGGAGAAACCATGTCTGATTTCGAGTTCCTTGCGCCTTTATGGCTTTTAGCACTCATTCCACTAGCCGCAATCGTATTTTGGCTTTCAACCCATAAACAAAGCCAAGGGCTTATCGCAATTCATATCGCCAGTGCGCTCGGAATTGAAAACCGCAACAGCACCAAATCAGTTGTCTCATTAATAGCGCTTAGCTGGTTTGTTGCCGTGATTGCTTTAGCGGGACCAAGTTTCGAGAAACAGACTCGCCCAAGCTACACCAATAGCAACGCGCGCATTCTGGTGATGGATATGTCTCTTTCACTGTACGCAACGGATATAAAACCTAATCGTTTGACTCAAGCACGATACAAAGCGCTCGATCTACTCAAGGGTTGGAATGAAGGCAGTACAGGCCTAGTCGCTTATGCTGGTGACGCTTACACCGTCAGCCCACTGACGAGCGATAGTGCAACCATAGCCAATTTACTGCCTAACTTATCCCCAGACATAATGCCTTATCAGGGAGCGAACGCCGCATCTGGTGTGAAACTGGCTATTGAGATGTTAAAAAACGCGGGACTGGCTCGCGGTGAGCTTATTCTGCTTACCGATGATCTTGATGAGCAGGAACAATCCGATATCGAAAGCGAACTTTCGGGCACTCACTTTAAGCTCGTGATACTCGGTATCGGAAGTGCTGCGGGAGCACCAATTACCCTTAGCGATGGTTCACTTTTGAAAACCGACAATGGGCAAACAGTGGTTGCAAAAACCAACTTCGAGACAATGCAATCACTGGCAAGAAGTGTTAATGGGGTTTTCACCCCCTATCAAGCGAATGGTCAAGATGTCGCACGCATCTTGTCTGAGCAAGGGTTGCAACAAGATGTGAGTAAGAAAAACGAGAAAAAAACGCTGACTGAAAACGTCAACAATGGCTACTGGCTGCTCCCTCTATTAGTTATACCCGCGTTATTACTTTTCCGACGTGGGCTGATTTTTGTTTTAGTCATCACCACGGGATTCAGTGTCATGTCGCCAGATGCAAGCGCCGCATCTTGGCTGGATAGTGGTTCGCCTTGGAAGAACAGTAATCAGCAAGCGATGGAAGCCTTTAATAATAAAGATTATCAAAGTGCCAGCGAGCAATTTATCGATCCTGAATGGCAAGGTGTGGCTCGCTATCAGAACAAAGATTTTAAAGGCGCAATAGAGAGCTTTTCAAAAGTGGAAAACCCGTCTTCGAGAACACAATACAATCTTGCCAATGCGTATGCTCAAAATGGTGACTTGGAAAAAGCCAAAGAGTTATATCAACAGGTGTTGCAACAAGATCCAAATAACCAAGATGCTAAACACAACCTTGAAGTTGTTGAAAAAGCCCAGAAGCAACAGCAACAGCAACAGCAACAGCAACAGCAACAGCAACAGCAACAGCAACAGCAACAGCAACAGCAACAGCAACAGCAACAGCAGTCTCAATCGAGATCGGATTCCGGTCAATCGCAAAATGACTCATCAAAGCAACCTGATTCACAATCGTCACAACAAAGTGATCCGCAACAGTCGCAAGCTCAGAAACAACAAAGCGCTCAAGATAATAATTCGCAGGGCAAACAGAGCAAAGATTCTGAACAGGAAAGCAAAGATGCTGACGAAAATGCCAACAAAGGTAAAGAAACTGATCAGCAAACTGATGCTCAAGCCAAAGCCCAAGGCAGCAAGCAAGACGAGCAACCTGAACAAGATTCGCAGCCTGATGAAAAACTGACAGCGACAACATCAACGACAACTGAAAACATAGACCCAGAACTCAGAAAGCTGGAACAAGTTGAAAGTGCCCGCGACCCAAGTCAGCTATTGCGAGCTCAATTGATTCTTCAGGCTAACGGTAAGCAGCCTCCACAAACTGATGGTAAAAAGTGGTAACGATGAACGTATTACATTCTCCATTCGCCAATTTCCCGCGATTTAAATACATCGCTCACTTAGGTCGACTTGCTCTATTCTTAGTTCTTACAGCTTTTAGTTTGAATAGTTTTTCTGTTCAGGCGGCATCCTTTTATGCCAGTGTCAGTAAGAACAAAGTGGTTAAAAACGAAGTTTTCCAGTTGCGTGTAGTGAGCGATCAAAAAGCCTCGTCAGACGATATTGATTTCAATGTATTGAGCAGTGATTTCCTGTTGGGCCGCCCAAGTTTTGGGTCTTCAATTAATATCATTAACGGTACCCGCAGCAACAAAAGCGAATGGACGATATCCCTCGCGGCAACGCACATTGGTATTGTTACCATTCCAAGCTTTGAAATAAACGGACAAAAAACTCAGCCTATTGCAATTCAGGTAGCACAAGATGAGCAAGCGCCAGAAGTGAAAGATCTGGTTGAGGTACAAACACAACTATCAACCACTGAGCTCTACCCCAATGAAAGTGCATTGCTGAAAGCTCGCTTAATCATCAAAGCGGATCCTCGCCGTTTGCAAAACCCAACCGTATCTCCACCAGCCGCTGAAGGACTTGAGCTCAAGGCTGCCAGTGAAGCAAATCAATATCAAACGGTATTAGACGGAGTTGAAGTCACTGTCGTTGATCAGGATTTTCGTATCACCGCAAAAGAGGCCGGGACATATCAACTCAACGAGCCCGTTTTTAAAGGCACCATTGTTTATGGCAACAACTATAGTAGTGGCACCCGACTGGTTCCTATTGAAACCAAGCCGAAAACATACTCGATTACCGTCAATCCAAAACCGTCCAATTATCAGGGTATTTGGCTACCGACGAGTAAGTTAAGCCTGACTCAAAAATGGACTGACAGCCAAGGGAACGAGATATCCGGTAGTACCTATAAAACTCAGGTTGGTGAATCTATTACCCGAGAAGTGAACCTGCAAGTTTCAGGGCTAACTCAAGAACAGTTGCCAAATATTAAGCTTAACTACCCTGCTTCGTTAAGCGTTTACGATGAGAAACCTCAATTCACAACTCTGGAGAACGGAGACGTGGTGATGACAGTGAAACAGGTACTCATTCCACGTAAAAGTGGCGATATTGCTTTGCCTGAAATCACAGTGGATTGGTGGAACACCACCACGAAACAACAACAAGCGAGTAAAGTTTCAGGGCTAACCTTAAACGTAAAACAAAATGATACCCCACTGGTTGCGGCACCGACTCCCGAACAACCCACACCCAAAGTGGAAACCATCACAGTTCAAGATGCAGGTTTCTGGCCTTATCTAGCCGCATTGTTTGCAGTACTTTGGGTGATCACTTGTGTGCTTGCATGGCGCTTTAGATCGTCAACACCAAACCAAACGGCCACTAAAGAAGCAACAACCTCAACCGAGTATCAGGCAGTTAAGAATAGTTTGTCTGGCAAAGTTGATGGTATTGCTATGAGTGCGGCGATAAAAGCTTGGCTAAACACTGTAGTACTAGAAGAGGAAGAACAGGTAGCGATCAATAAAGCGCTGAATGAGATCAATCAGGCACTCTACTCTTCGACTCCTCAAGAAATCAAAACGGACGAACTTGAAAAGCTAGTTGAACGTATTCAAAAACAACAGGCAAAGCGGAGTAAAGCTAAACCCGTAACCCTCGCCAAACTCTAATCGATGAACTTCGGCCATCTTTATGAAAGGTGGCTGAACCAAAAAAAGAAAAAGAGCAATGTGCCATTGAAAGATGGCACAATACTCAAAAATAACGTACACAGATCGGCTATCCATTCATGTTAGAAAAAGAAAACCTCATTAAGCTTGCCCGTATTCAAATGCCTTTTGGCAAATACGCAGGACGAGTGTTGATTGACCTACCAGAAGAATATTTGTTGTGGTTTGACAAGAAAGGATGGCCAGCGGGCGAACTCGGGCAATTACTCCAGTTATGTCTGGCGCTAAAAATTGAAGGGCTAGACAGTGTGGTGAAACCCTTAAAGCGTATGTAAGTTCACGAGTAACTGTAGCTTTAGAGTCTGTTTGGGTAAGCACTAAACATGAACCTTTGGTTATGCTACCGCAAAATCGATATTCAATTTGACGGAGATAAATAATGAACAGCAGTTGGGCTAACTTTTTTCCATACTTTGCGGGAGCTTTTAAGCTTATTGTATTAGGTATTGGAGGCTACTTAGCTATTAAATGGCATTTTGATGAAGAAGCGCGAGTGAGAGAAGAAGAAGGCGTTGTATTTGATAGGTCAGGCTACATGAAAAAGATGGCAATGATATTAGTCTTTCTCGTTACTCTCGTGATTCTAGTCATTTATGCCACTAACTGGTATCTCGATACCGTCGATATTTAACGATTTCAACTCGTGACTCACACTGTTAAGGGGTTTGCGCTGGCTTACTGAGAATTAGCAATATGGTTACTCATCAAGCTTCTATACCGCGGTATTCACAAGACTTTATTGCGTGATTTAGATTGGGTTATTAATGTTGCTACTACTTCTGTTATGTAAACCAGCAACCGTTTCATACCGGTGGTGTTAGCATTGGGCGCTACTTTTCCGATACTCACTGGGAGTCATTCCCGTAATCCTTAAAAACTCTCTATTGAAGTTAGACTTCGTCTGAAAACCAGAATTCATGAATATTTGAGTAATAGTATCTTGTGACGTAGTCAAAGAGTGTTTGGCGTGGTCTATACGATATTCATTGATCAATTTAGAAATATTCTGTTTGTGTACCTGATTGACCGCAATAGAAATTTGCTTTGCTGGTACACCGAGCTTTCGTGTCAATTTGGAAAGAGTGAGTTCAGGATCTAGGTAAAGTGATTCTTGGCGAATTTTAAGATCTAACATAGAGGCTATGGCTTGAGCCTGCTCGTTTGTGAGTAATTCAGAACTCTCCGAGTTATCACTTTTACTGTTCAATGTGGCTGATTTTGATTCAGTTGAGATAGGCGTATTGATACCTACCACAACTACCGCTACTGACAACACAGGTAAAAGAATGAGATGGGCAGCCGTCAGTATATACAGAGCCAGTTTGCCTTGATTGAGAGTGAGATCCAGCGACATGAATGTGTCCACAAGTGCAGAAAACAGTAACATCCATCCCGCAATATTCTCTGCTTTTTTAACGCCTTCCCAAGTTCCAAGCGAAACATTAATCATTGCCGTTTCATTTGACGAAAAACGGATTAATGCAACGCCGTAAAAGACATAAATTAAGGTAAGAATTTCATCGATCGGAAGCGCCAGCCAAGGTTGAGTCAGTGAGCTAACCATAACAAGTAATGGTGCTATAAAATGCTTAATGGGTAGCAAGCCTAACCCACGATTTGCATGTGCAAACGCATACCACGCGGCAATAGGTATGGTAGACGCCAGAATGGGTTGCATGATGGTGAAAATTTGAAGTTCAAATGTCCAGCGTAAACCAACCATTGCGGTAGTCGTTGCGCATAATCCCAAAAAAATACTAGCGACTTTAGCCTGTTGAGAAAATCTAATATTAAGTGTTACCGCTAATAACCCCAATAACATCGAGACAATGAATGGCACCGGTATCGCTAACATAACAGGTCCTAAAGTAATAGATGGATACTTAAACCGGGTCACCTTTAGGGTAACCCAATGAAATCTAGTTGAAACTCTACCATAGACAAAAACCCGTTTAAGGACGACCTAAAACAGGTTTTGAGACGTATTTTCTTCTTATGTTGAACAAACTCTCACCATCAATCAATTATTGAGGTGACACAGATGCAATTTTATTTTCTCGCTTGGAAACGAAGCTTTGACTTTCAAGGTCATTCTTCACGCGAAGAATTCTGGATGTTTATGTTCGTACATACACTGGTGACTATTGGATGTATTTGGGCAGACATTAGTACAAATACGGCGACCTGGCTCGATGTGAGTTATAGCATTTTTAGTTTCATCCCGACCCTTTCTGCAACTGTTCGTAGACTGCACGATATCAATAAATCGGGCTATTGGGGACTGGTGTTTTTTATTCCAGTAGTTGGGCCGTTCTGGTTGGTATATTTGCTGGTGCAATCGACTCATACAGTCAACGATGGGGAGTCCTTTGCATGAGATATTTCATTATCCTGAGTTTGCTTTTGTCTTTTATATCAGTACATAGCAATGCCTCAACTTTAACACCAACTGATACGTTTGGGACGCTGACTGTCGACAGCATGACGGAAGGTAGACTCCTTTGGCTTAACGGTCGAGTCGGTGAAGCAGATTATAAATATACGGATAAAAGTGATAGAGCTTGTACGGTCAAAGTACCTATTGCTGTGGGGCGTTTTTCTGACCCAGATTTGGGCATTAGTAAAACGAAGGGGTTAACTATTGTCGTAGTAAGCCAGCGCCTAAATGATGCCTTGATTCAAGGCGAACGTGTCAACAGTGAAGAGTGGCATTTCACTGCAAAAGAAGATGACAAAGACGCTGATGGCCTTATAGCCCGAGGCATTAGCCCTGACGAGGAATTCATCTTAAATTCCAGAAGAAAGTGGGTTTCTTGGTTTCTAAGGGATAAGCCGAATGTCGTTTGCAATTAGCCTTTATCACTTGGTATGAGATTTTATTCGGCTCTAACAAGTGCATTGTCGCTAGGTTTCGTAACACCATAACCATAATTTGAGCCTGCTTGCACCTCAACTTAAGACTATGAAAGCGAATCTATACAACTTTCTTATTTAAGTTGAGGTTAAGAAGGATAATCCGTTTGAATTTAGAATTTGAGATTTTCAAACCACAAAGGATGTTAGCTGGCTATGTTCAGGCAATCTGGTCGGTTTCCGTAGAAACTGACACAACGCAAACCGTGCGCAAGCAAATTGCGCACATGACACCAAAACAGTATGTACGAAATAGAAACCTCTGATAGCCACTTGCTCTAACTGATAAAGATGCAAATGTGAATCGACCTAAAATGCACTGACCCAAAGGTGGGTAGATACGATTAACTCATTAAGGGAACACCGAATAAGTAACCATGTAAAAACATAGCAAAGATGGCATAAACAACCGTTCCAAGCACTATTACCGCCACGTCATTTACCCAAGATGCCTTCAAAGGCGAAACGACTCTCGGCTGGCGTTTCCTCATCGAAATCAGATCAACGGTGGCCCACACTAAAAAAGAACCAAACAACAGCATATCGGCTACGCTGACGGTAATTAACAAATGGGAAAATGCCCAAAAAACCACCGATAATAACTGTGGATTTTTCGTGGTTGCTTTAATTTTTCCAGGAAAATAGGGAGCAAGAAAGAGGACAAATCCAACTAGCATAAAAAGATAAACTAGCGGCCTTAATGATTGGTCTCCAACATAAATAACGCTCGGATTCGCCCTTAATGAACCGAAACCTATGACAATAAGATAGATACCAAGAAAAGACAGCAAAGAATAAGCAGCCTTGTACACTTTCTCATTTTTCGATACTAACTTCTCTCGATATAGCGGCGCGATGATTGAAATCGAGTGAATACCAAGAAACAAAACTAAACCAAGCAGTAAGCTAAACATTTATTTTCCCCATTACTTAATAATTGACGTAGCAACTATCTAAGCGAGTACATGACAAGTAGGTGACCGCATTCAATCAACCGCTACAATTGAATTCCAACGAGAAAAAAAGCCATATCTAAGATATGGCTTTATGAATTACACTAACCTAAATTAATCATTGAAAGTGCCTCTCAACGCCGCATTATTCAACAATAGAAGTCGTTACTTTTTCTATTTTTTGGTTGAAATCAAATGGAGCTTGGTAGTCTTTACTAACTGCGCCACCTTCATCTTCACCAATACCAACACCGTCATCGAGTGAGAATAAACGAGAGATGGTATTCGGGATGAGTTTTTTCTCCGCTAGCTTACCATTCACGTAGATATAAACGTTGCCGCCTTTACCTTGACCAGCAGCGTTGCCTTTACCGCCAACACCATCTTCATCATAGCGGAACTCCACTTTGATCTCATTGTCACCTTTCTTCAACTTATCGCCGGTCACTTTGGTGTATTCATACGCTAACCAGTTGTATTCAAATACTGGAACACCATTTTTTACATACAAAGTCCAACCAGCAAAATTACCACCTTGAGCGATAATAACACCATTGGTGCTTTTTACGTCATCTGTAGAAACGTTCGCTACTAAATCAAACGATTTATTTTTGATATTCAAGAAAGAGTTTTCAGGTATACCTTTAGCACCTTCGTACAAAGTTAGGCTTTTCTTACCAAACATCGCATCTGGGCGGCCAGCAACTTCGGCGTTCATACGCTCGAGAGTTCGATCATCAATTGGGTACACATGATTCTCTTCTGCTTCTTTATCGAAGAGTTTCTTCATCTCTTCCAATTTTTTAGGCTGCTCTTTCGCTAAATCTTTAGATAGCGACCAGTCTTTAGTGGTATCAAACAACTCCCACTCATCCTTTTGCAAGGTTGTGAACTTCGCTGATGTTTCTGTTAATGCCCAATGTGTCACCCTCGCTAACCAACCATCTTTGTAAATTGCACGGTTACCTGCAAGCTCAAAATATTGGATTTTATGCTTAGTTTCTGCTTTTGGATCAGTAAATGTCTGAGCAAAACTCGCACCCACCATTGGTATTTGTTTAACACCTTCGACTTCCTTTGGTTCTGGAAGCTTAGCTGCTTCTAATACTGTTGGTGCGACATCGACAACATGAGACCATTGGCTACGAATGGTTTGACCATTCTTTTTAATGCCATTAGGCCAACTTACAACCATCCCATTTCGTGTACCGCCATAGTCCGACGCCATACCTTTCGTCCAAACAAATGGGGAATCACCCGCGACAGCCCAACCTGAAGCATAATGGCCAAAGCTATCTGGTCCACCGAGTTTATCAATGTTCTTAAGTGCATAAGAAGGGTCTTCTTCAATGCCGTTATAAAAAGCAAGTGAGTTCAAACTACCGTTCCTATTCCCTTCCGCACTCGCTCCATTATCTCCTACGATGTAGAAAATAAGCGTGTTGTCGAACTCACCATTTTTCTTAAGCGTATCAATGACTCGCCCAACCTCATAATCCGTGTGAGCTAAAAACCCAGCAAAAACCTCCATTTGACGTTCAAACACACGCTTTTCATCTTTAGTCAGTGAATCCCAACGCGGAACGAAGTCAGGCATTGGTGGTAGTACTGTGTCTTTCGGAATAATCCCATTGGCTTTCTGACGCTCGAAGGTCTCTTGTCTTAACTTATCCCAGCCCATAGAAAACTTACCTTTAAACTTATCAATCCACTCTCGTGGAGCCTGATGCGGTGCATGCATCGCTCCAGGAGCGTAATAAGCAAAGAAAGGTTTATCTGAGTTGTAACTGTGTTCCAAGTTTAACCACTCAATGGTCTTATCGGTCATATCGGCAGTAAAGTGGTAGTTTTCTTTACGTGGCGTTTTAATGCGTGTATTGCCATCAATCAAGACCGGTTGGAATTGATCAGTTTCACCGCCAAAGAAACCATAAAACTTATCGAAGCCAACTTGTTTTGGCCATAGGGTTTGGTCACCCGCAGGGCCTGTTTCCCAAGGTGGGATCTCATGGTTCTTACCAAACATTGCCGTACTATAACCATTGTATTTTAGGATCTTTGGTAAAGCCGCAATGTAGTTAGGCCTTACACCAGTATTGCCTGGAAATGCCGTTCCAGTTTCAGCAATCGAACCCATATTGTTTTGGTGATGATTGCGCCCTGTCAGTAAAGCGGTACGAGTTGCAGAGCTAACACCAGTGGTGTGAAATTGGTTATACATCAAACCTTGTTTAGCCAAAGCATTAAGCGTTGGCATTTCAATAGCCCCACCAAACAGTGATGATTGGCTAAAGCCAACATCATCTAACAAGATAACCAAGACATTGGGCGCGCCCTCTGGCGCTTTTACACGTGATGTTGGTTCTGGACGTTGTACATCCCTGACATCTAATTCTGTGTAAGTTTTTGGCTTAATATCAGGAATTGGAAGCTGTGTTCTGTCAGGTGCTCCTGCGGCGGCAACTAAGCACGGAGCCAGTGCACCGGTGAGGGTGACCGTCGTTTTTAATAAAGCCATTTTATTTTCTACCTTCTACTTTGACGTTGTTAGGATTAATGGGCCATCTAGTGCTTGCATGACGTAACTCGCTGGATAACCGTTTGCGAGTAGTGTTGTCATAGCCTGCAAATACTTGTGTATTGAATTGAAGAAGAAGTAATAACCTTCACAAAGTACGTTTTCATACTCTCCAGTATCGGACAGATAACGGTGTTTTGGGCATCCACCATTACAAAGTTGCAAAAATTGACAATTTTTACATCGCTGAGACAAACGAGATTCTTTGTTAAATACGTTTTTATTGTCATCTCTAATCTCTTTGAGATCTGTTGTGACGACATTTCCGATTTTGGATTCTGGGTAGGCTACATGATCACAGAAGTAAACATCACCGTTCGCTTCAACAGCGTATGACGATCCACAGTTTTTCGCATGAATACAATTAGGGGATGGATTACCAATGTGTTGGGTCAATGCTTGCTCAAAATTAGCAATGAAGACTTTACCGACGTCTTTAGCAATCCAAAGATTAAAAATATCAACCAGAAACTGACCGTACGCTTTTGCATCAACCGCCCAAGAAACCGGGTTATATCTATTCTCATCCAGCTTAGCGGTTGAAAAAATCAAGTTGCTTCCAAAATGCTGCCCACGCGACTGCTCAACGTCTGTGGGAACCGACTCCACCAGCGGTGAAAATTGAATGTGCTTAACTTTATGCTTACGAAAAAATGCGTAAATCGCCTCTGCATGCTGACAATATTCTTTGCTTACACATGCCAGCACATTGAACTCAACATTCATTTTTTGGAGTAGCTTCAAAGCTTTCATTATTTCATCGAAGGCGCTTTTGCCTTGTTTCGTTCGGTATTTACCTTGAAGCCACTCCGGACCATCAAGACTTAATCCAACAAGGAAGTTGTTTTCTCTGAAGAATCGACACCATTTTTCATCTAATCTTGAACCATTAGTTTGAAGGGTATTTTTAATAATTTTATCGCCAGCGTATTTTCGTTGGAACTCGACAGCCTTCTCGAAGAAGCCAAGCCCCGCTAACGTAGGCTCTCCACCATGCCATGCAAATTCAACTTCTGGCGTACTCTGGCTACTAATATAATTTTTAACATAAGCCTCAAGGGTATCTAGGCTCATCGATTTGTGTGAGTTGAGAAGAGATTCTTTTTCTAAATAGAAACAATATTGACAGTCATAGTTACATTTTGAACCAACAACTTTTACCGTCGTATGTAAGCCTTTCATAAATATGCCGATTGTCTGAACATGGTCAGTTTAGCTTAGCTCATATTCATTTGGTTGCAATGGTTAACTTTGATACACGCAACTTATCACTTTTGATACTATATCCAAGTAACCTCAAGATGCAGCATTCAGGGCTTTTTAATGAAATTTAACTATAACTTGTTAAAACCACTCTCATTATTGTTGGAGACTCGGAGCATTAGTGATACCGCAAAGCAAATGTCGACAAGCTCTTCTGCCATTAGCCGAACATTGAGGAACCTAAGAGAGATCTTTGAAGATGAATTGCTTACTCGTAAGAATGGCAAAATGGAATTAACGCCTAAAGCAATGTCTCTGCGCGCAAAAGTAAACAACATTGTGAATGAAATAAATAGTTTATCTGAAGAACTCGCATTTGATCCATCAACAGCGGAGTTGAAACTATCCATAGCTATGAATGGTTATATTGCTCATTGGTTAGCGCCAGCAATTATCCAATACCTAGCGGAACATGCTCCTAATATCGAATTAGCTATTGAAGACTGGAACGAGTTAACGCCTGAACGTATCAATAATCAGTTGATTCACTGTGGCATCCATTACTTTCCACTAGATTTGAATAAAAACCTGGTTCAAAGAAAAATGGGGAGAGACATGTCCGTGATGGTTTGTAGGAAAGATCACCCCATCATTAATCAGCCAGTAACAATGAAAACGATAGCCTCTTACCCTCTCGCCATTCATCTGCAAAAACACTGGAATGAACGTCAGGATCAACTTTCAAAATTATTGTTAAATAATGGAATAGATTTTCAAGTAAAATTAAAAACAACTCATGTCAATGTCATTATTAATACTTTGGAATCAACCGACCTACTGTTCCCTTGTTCGATTTATTTAGCCAATCAACTCAGCGACAAGCTAACCTATGTTAGTTCCGATGATGAAGCATTTATGACGTTGCAAAATAAGGAGTTCGCGTTTATCTATGATAAAACACACAGAAATGACCCAGTAATGACTTGGTTTCACAATGTCATTTCGAAAATAATGAGGGATATGCCTCAACACTAAATATCCAACAACTATACACGTTCCTTACTTAAGGTTTGCGCTGTTCATTCGGTTGCAAGCTAATACTTGGCTTTGCACCTTATTAGCGACTAAAACTAAGCCTGACTGAAATCCAAAATGTATACATAGAAAATATCGTAAACGAAATGGGGCAGTTTCTGTTTAGCCGACAGTCCGTAGCACGAAGCTGGATAAGCCCGTCTTTCTGACATTAAGAATGCAGCGTTTCTATTTTGATTGATATCGCTAAGCGAAATCAAAGCTCTTTACGTTTGGCTCGGTGGTTGCACGGTAACGCAGATAGAGCTAATGAACACCACGCAAGCTCTGTTGCAGCAACAAGAGGCTTTCCACTTCTTCTAGTCGGCGTTGTGTGATGACCTTGAACGAATCACCTGCGAAATCCTGATTTAAAACAACATATCTCACACAATGCAGATACAAAGCTCCTTTCTGTCGCCACTGAAGACTTTGCTGCTGGTTAAGCAATATGACGACATCATCATCACCACTGCGATCCAAACTGATCACACGTCCATCATTGAGATAAAGGTTAAAGCCTTTTTGACCGCCTAAAGGTCCCGCATACTTATTGAGTTCTAAGCTAATTGGGATAGAACCGCAAAAACCGGATAAAATCGCATGACCTTCCGCAGTGGTCACATCACCAACAGCAATGGGTTGGCTTAGCCGATCTTCAGCCAAATCGACTTGTAGGCTAAGTGGTGCATCCGTCACACCCAATCCTGCTAGCAGCTCCCTTATCATGGCAAGAACGTGTGTACCGATGTCTAAAATCACACCGTCTGGATGCTGAAACTGGCGTCTATCTATTTCTCCAGTGGCAAAATTAAGTGCGACTGGCTCACCTTGGTCGTTAAAGCCACTTTGCTCCAGTAAAAAAGCTTCTACTTTCGTAATTTGAGCCACATTTATCGGTTGTATCGAGTCATCAATAGGCTGCGATGGCCGCCAATTCAGCGTCGAATTATCACAATTATCTAAGCCAGAGGTGAAAAGACGCTGTACCCCATCACGGCACATCCAATGATCTAATGCTAGTAGACGCCGTGCGCGCTTAGGGCAATTAAGCAAAAGCTTGAGTTCTGCCACTTGTGCTAAACTTGCCACGAGAGGCTTCTCCACTAAGATACGGGGACACTGACACTCAGACAGACAGGTTTTGATCATGTCTAAATGAAGTTCAGGTGGGGTTAATATCAGCACGGTGTCTAATGACTGTGCTAACAGATCTTCCAAATTCGCACAGTGAATCATGCCTTTGAATTGACGCGCTGGATCAGAGTCAAATCCATATAAGGTCAAATCAGAAGGTTGTAACTGCTGAAGTGCCGGATAATAAGCAACCTCAAAAATACCCCCTAAACCTATCACGCCCACTTTCATCCTTCCCCCTAAATATTGTTCGGTAAAATGCCAATAGAAGATATTTCCAAAATCTAGGGTCGATAATGTCTCTTGTGGCAAAAATACGTTGGCTCGTCTGTGTAAGAAGCTCTTACACTACTGGGCATTTCAGTTTGTTAACAAGCTGCAGGATCGACTGGTTGGTCATTTGATTACAACCAGAATAGTTAAACTACAGATCAAACTCTATCAGATTAAATTACTTTCTAGTTTTTTGCGCAAACTCAGACAGAGGCACATATGAGTCAGATCAGCCTGACTCGAAGGTGGACAGAAACCGAGTTACAAACTAAAACACAATCTGACTGTTCGGATCACCTCTGGTATTGCAAACCATGCGCTAAACAGACATGAATGTGGCCCCATTCACTTCTCCACTGATTGACAAACAAAGCGGTAAGTGCAACTCTGTATTTATGAATATGAAGCCTAACTTCCAACGAATTATTATCATCATTTCTCAAGAAATGGTGGGATAGTTAGTGCAACTAAATTTTAAGACCCGCCTAAGAGGCGGGTTTTTTGTACTTACCTCTTAGGCTCTTAAGTTAAGAGGTAAATATGAGTTCTAAACAAAAACAGGCATCTCCATCAACAAGTTTTTCTTTTGTGGATGCTGAACATGACATGTTGCAATTCTGGGAAACGCACAGCGTATTCCAGGCATCTCTGGAGCAGTCAAAAGATAAACCTAAGTTCGTATTTTACGATGGTCCTCCTTTTGCTACAGGGTTACCCCACCACGGCCATTTAGTTGCTTCCACTATCAAAGACATCATCCCTCGCTATCAAACCATGCTTGGACATTACGTTGAAAGGCGATTTGGCTGGGATTGTCATGGTCTTCCTATCGAGCATGAGATAGACAAATCATTGGGGATGTCGGCTAAGGAAGCGGTAGAGAAGTTTGGTATCGCTAAATATAACGACGAATGCCGTGGTATCGTTCAACGGTATACACAGGAGTGGGAGAAAACAATAACCCGCCTAGGCCGTTGGGTAGATTTCGATAATGACTATCGAACTCTGGAACCCTGGTATATGGAATCCGTATGGTGGGTGTTTAAGCAGCTGTGGGATCAAGGTTTGGTTTATCAGGGGGAAAAGGTTGTCGCCTACTCAACAGAACTCGAAACCGTGTTATCAAACTTTGAGGCAACATCGAACTACAAAGATGTGCAAGACCCCGCAATTTCGGTACTGTTTAAACTAGAAGACGAAGATGGTTATCTCGCAGCATGGACGACAACACCTTGGACCTTACCTTCAAATCTTGCTCTCTGCGTAAATCCTGACTTTGATTACGTTAAGGTATTCGACCAGTCCGTAGGTAAAAAGTTTTGGATTGCTAAAGAGTTATTAGAGCGTTTTTCTAAAGGACATTCAGTCGAAGTGCTCTCTACCACTAAGGGTTCAGATCTTGCGGGTAAATCCTATACGCCTATCTTTCCTTACTTTGTACAGCACAAAGCTAAAGGTGCGTTTAAAGTCCTCGCGGATACTTTTGTATCGCAGGAAAGTGGTACCGGTATTGTCCATATCGCCCCCGCTTTTGGTGAGGAAGATCAACGAGTATGCCGTGAAAACGGTGTCGAGGCTAGTGTATGTCCACTGGATAGCCGAGGTCGCTTTACTGGGGAAGTGAGTGATTTTGCCAACATTTATGTGAAAGATGCTGATAAATCGATAATTCAGGCCATTAACGAACGAGGGCTGTTGTATCGGCATGACACGTTAATGCACAGTTATCCCTTTTGCCCTCGCTCTGATACGCCAATCATCTATCGAACGGTGCCTTCATGGTATATCGGTGTAACCCAACTGAGAGGCAAACTGGTTGAAAACAACCACCAGATCAAATGGGTGCCAGAACATATCCAGCAGGGTCGAATGGGCAAATGGCTGGAAAATGCGATTGATTGGGCGGTTTCAAGAAATCGATACTGGGGGACGCCACTGCCTATCTGGATAAATGATGTTACAGAAAAACCATACTGTGTCGGATCTATCGAAGAGCTGACGTCTTTAACCGGGGCTCAAATTGAAGACTTGCATAGGGATCATATCGACCATTTAACTTTTACTTTAGCCGGAGAGGATGGTGTGTATCGTAGGATATCGGAAGTCTTTGATTGTTGGTTTGAGTCAGGCTCAATGCCCTATGCGCAGGTTCATTATCCATTCGAGAACAAGCAAGAGTTTGAAGCAAGTTTTCCTGCATCGTTTATCGCTGAAGGGGTAGATCAGACTCGAGGATGGTTCTACACCTTACAAGTGTTGAGCGAGTGCCTGTTCGGAAAACCCGCTTTCACCAATGTCATTGTTAACGGCATTGTGATGGCGGAAGACGGTAAGAAAATGTCTAAACGGCTAAAAAACTACACAGCTCCCGATATCCTAATGGAACAGTACGGTGCCGATGCGTTGCGATTGTACCTGATCAATTCTGGTCTGGTAAAAGCCGAGGAACAGAAATTTTCTGATAAAGGCGTTCAGGAAATGGTGAGACAGGTACTGCTCCCTTGGTATAACGGATTTAAGTTCTTTAAAACCTATGCTGATATCGACGGATGGAAAGTCGAAGGCTCCGCGCCGAGAAACAACGTACTTGATCAGTGGATTGTTTCTCGTTTGGAAAGTTTGAAAGAAAGAGTGAACGCTGAAATGCAGGCGTACCATTTGTATGAAGTGGTACCACCTTTGTTTGAGTTTTTGGAAGATTTAACCAACTGGTATATTCGCCTGAACCGTTCGCGTTACTGGCAACCTGAAATGAATAAGGACAAGGAGAGCGCTTACGCCACCCTTTATTATTGTCTAGACACGTTTACGACGTTAATGGCGCCGTTTGCCCCTTTCTTGTCGGAGTTCATTTATCAACAGCTTAAGGAGTATGACGAGAATGCTCAGCGGCCATTGTCGGTGCATTTGCGTCGTTATCCTCAAACAATCGAGGAGCTCAGGGTGCCCAATCTCGAGACAAGTGTTCAGAGTTTTCAACATTTGATCATCATGGGCCGACAAATGAGAAATGATATTAAAGTAAAGCTAAAAACACCTTTGAGCCAGGCAACGGTGCTGCACCGAGATAAAACAGTGCTGGATGACATTCGACGTTTGTCTGATTACATAAAAGCGGAGCTTAACTTTAAGTCCTTAAGTTTTAGTACAGAGGAAGGAAAATTTATCGACCTTTACGCGAAGGCAAACTTTCCAGTACTGGGAAAACGTCTGGGTAAGCAAATGAAACACTATGCCAATCTGATTGCTAAGCTTGCACCGACTGATATTGATCAACTTCAGCAAGTTGGGTTTCTGGAAATTGATGGACAACGTTTTTCAGAAGAAGACATTGTCATCTACAGAAAGGCGAAGGAGGAGGTAAACGCGGTTTCTAACCGTTATATCTCAATGGAGTTTGAACCTAACCTCACAGAAGAGTTAGTTGCAGAAGGGATGATTCGAGAAGTTGTGAGCCGTATTCAGAAACTGAGAAAGTCCTCCGGTTTTGGTGTGACGGATAAGATTTCGGTGTCTATGAACACATCAGATCACGTAAGAAATTGGATAGAAAAGTACTTAAGATACTTGCAGGCAGAGACTTTAGCTACACATGTGGATTTTCAGTTACCTACAAATACAGGTGAACAGTACTTTCTTGAGATGGGAGCAGTCAGTATTTCAGTCGCAAAAATCAAAGTTGACTAGCGTCTACAACCGGAAAAGTGTGGCGTTTACAATAACGCCACCTTTCAATGAATCGATAGAGAGTTTCGGGGTAGAACTAGGGAAAGGTTCTGTATAAGCACCCAAAGTACAGATTAGATTAATTTGGTCTACTGCTGTACTGGCTAGGTGGTCAGTTCGTTGGGGCTCATTTCTGTGTTACACGCCCCATCAGCAAACCTCTGGACAAAACTTACTTAGATGTGTTTTCAATATTTTTGGTTCAACTCACAGCAACCCATTCCCACAGCATTTTTTGTATTTTTTACCACTGCGACATGGACAAGGACTGTTACGCTCGACCTTTTGTACCAGACGTTCTGAATTAGAATCCTGAAGACTTTTTAAAATCATTATATCGTTTACTGGGTGGCGATTAAAAATCAACTCTCGGATTTGCCCCATAGTCTCAGTAACATGACGAAAATAATGCTTATATCCTTGGCAGAAGTAATTATGTTGAGGAAAACCAGATGGGGAAACATTAAATCGATGCTTTGGACACCCACCATTACAGGCGAACAGAAACTCACAATTTTTGCAATCTGGCGTTAGTAATGATTTCTTATCCAAACCAAATTCAATAGCTTGAACGCTATTATTCATTTCATCTATTGATATGTCGTGGATGTTTCCCAGTTTATGCTCGGGATACACAAAATGGTCACAATTGTATAAATCGCCATTCGCCTCCAACGCAAACGCGTGTCCGCAAGTCTCGGAAAAAATACAAATACCAGGTTGTTCGCCACACCAAGAAGAGATCGTATTATCAAAAGTTTGAACGAAAACTTTACCAACATCCTTTTTCACCCACTCATCAAAAATGGTGGTTAAGAATCGCCCATATTTTAGTGGCAAAACCGACCAGGAAGTCACGCGAGCTTCTTTGACTTCCGGAGATACAAAACTTAATCCATCTTCAGAAACGCCTTCCATTTCACGCTCAACTAGCGGAATGAATTGCATATAGGTAGAACCCATCCGTTTTAAAAACTGGTACACCTCCAGAGCACAATCTGCGTTCGCATCACTGACTACAGTCAAAGTAGTAAAATCTACTTTGTGTTTTTGCAATAGCTCTGCGGCTGCCAGAACCTTATCAAAGGAGCCTCTTTGTGCACGGTTCAGCCTGTAATGATCATGGAGAGTCTTTGGACCATCAATAGATAAACCAATTAAAAACTGATGTTCAGCAAAGAACTCACACCATTCATCATTTAGCAAAATACCGTTTGTCTGAAATGAATGAGTGATCCTTTTTCCAGCACTATATTTATTACAAAGCTCAATGACTTTCTTATAAAAGCCAATACCCATTAATGTTGGTTCACCACCTTGCCAAACGAATTGAACCTCTGCTCCATGTTGTGCTTCGATATACTGTTTTACGTAAAGATCTAACGTCTCTTCAGTCATCTTCCACTGGCTTTGGTCTGGATATAATTTTTCTTTTTCCAGATAAAAACAGTAACTGCAGTCCAAATTACACTTGGAGCTACTTGGCTTACTCATAACATGGCATTGATTAACGGTTTGCATTAGTACCTCAAACTTAATTCGATAATAAGCGTAAGCAGATCGTGACTGCATAAAATAATGCCGCAAATACTAAGACCCCACTAAGACATCTCTTTTGAATAATAAAAGGTCCATATACTAGTGATGGTATTCCTTTAATATTCCGGCTTAAATCTATTGTGGTGAATAGGCTGAGCAATATTGAACTAGAAAGCAGTAAGGCGGCGGTAATTACGAGTATAGAGTTGGACGACAGTAAGCCAATACGCCCGATCGCAGCAACAATAACTATCATTGATAGCAACGTTCGCCACCATGACAGTAGCGTTCGTTCGTATTGCAAGCCAGGCTTTTCCATAATCACTAACCCACGACAATGAATAACATTAAGATTAGGGAAATTAAGCCAAAAATGACACTGACTACTTTCATTATCCATGGGTAATCAAGGGGTAGTTCACTACGCATCGCTCGTTCATTATGAGCCCATCTTGAATACGCCCACCCAGCAATAACCGCCGAAAAACCACACAAGATAACGGATAATGCAATCCTTAACTCGGGTGTCGCTATATCTAATGACAATTGGTCAATGGCAATGGCGCCAGCTAAGATAGCAATCGCAGTACGAATCCAGGCAAGATAGGTTCTCTCATTGGCTAATGAGAAACGATAATCTGGGTCAATACCATTTTTCTTCCAACTCATAATTAATTAATCTTACTCCTGATATTAATTTTGGAAAACTTAACGTTTTCAAAACAATGTTTTAGTGCTTCAGTATATAAAATATCAAGTAGATACATTTGAGAAATACGTGTACCTATTGAATCCCCTTGGTAAAGCTCGCCCTGCGAACTATTTTGGATAACGATATGGGCAAGTTTACCAATAGTAGAGTTACTACTTTGCGTAATAGCGACAATAGTAGCGCCGTTCTGCTGAACTGTTTCTGCCGCTTTTACTAGATCTTCACTTTCTCCGGAGTGAGAGATCACAACAACCAAGTCATCAGGTTTGGTGTACTGAATTTTGTAATACATTGTATGCTTTTCATTAAAGCTATTTGCGTCAAAGCCAATACGGTTGAACTTATAACCAGCTTCAATAGCAGATAAACCAGAACCACCAAGCCCAATAAAGAACAAACGATTCGCTTTTTCTATTGCAACAACCGCTTTTTGTAAGGCTTCGGTTGCCAATAAAGCTTTTGTATCGCGAACGCTATAGTTAATGATTGATTCCACTTTATCTATAGTGCTCTCTAAGTCATCTTCTACATAAATATCCGGAGAAATAGCCTGTTTCTCTCCCTGAGTAGACATTATTAATTCTTTGTGTAACTGATCTTTAAACTCTTGATAACCCAATGAACTGTATTTCTGACAAAAACGAATAACAGAAGCATCACTTACACCGGTTGATGAAGAAAACTCACGAGCCGACGCCCTGACAAAATAGCTTGGATTTTCTATGATTTTGTCCACAATAAGAGACTCGGCTTTAGTCATTGAAAATCGAGCATTTTTTAGTTGCAGTAATAAAGGAGATGGAGGCATAAATAAATATCATTAAGTTACAATGCGACTATCCTACCACAACAAATGTAGCGTTTACTACATCACCTTAATTTGACTCATCGTAGTGAAATTTTCTCCGAATTCGAGCCTTACAACACCGGGTTTGTCGCTCAATGATAAAACGTCATCATCTGATGGTGAGGTAATACCAAAGCAAGGTTCGATGCAAATAAATTCGCTACCAGGATTTTTCCAGACTACAACATAAGGTACGTCTGGCAGTGCTATACCTAATTTTCTTGTTCCATCTTTAAGAGTTATTTGCTGAGACTTAGTGTTGCGCATATAAATAGCACCACGGGAAAAATCTACTTTTGATAATGGAAGAGATGTACTCATGTCTATCTGAGGTTGGGATGAAAAGTCAACAAACCCTTGATTTCCATAACAATAACTTTTGGGTGAATCTTCAAATATCAAATCCAAATCATCGCTGGCTGAAAATGCGGGATGAAAACCAAGCGAAAATATCAGTTCATTTTCCTTATAATTAGCAACACTAAAAGAGACATTAACCGTCTTTTCTTCCAAATGGTAAGTAACTGATAAATCAAATGAATACGGATAATTGAACAGACTTTGTTCACTATCCTGTAAACCTAAAGTCAAACTATGTGGACACGAATCGCGTAATTCAAACAGTGAACTACGCGCAAATCCATGTCTGGGCAATTCATAGGTTTGACCTTTTGCTTTATATTGCCCCTTAGGGAGGTTACCAACGATTGGAAACAGAATGGGAGCTCGACCTTGCCACTCTTCCCCTTGCCACAAGAGTTCCTCAGCTCGAGTTTTAGACCAGATAGACACGATCTCAGCACCTAGCTGACTAATATTTACACGTAAATACTCATTTTCTATGCAGTAAGTCGTTGACATTAATCATATCTCATCGCTAGATTTAACTGATAGATCGCCTTTTTAAGCGACTCACCCTGATACAAAATTCTCGCCAGACCGTAAACACATTCTGGTGTGATTTGTTCATTTTCATTCACTAACGCTAATAAGTTTGCCTTATCCTTCTCCGGGCTACCCGTAATGTGCCCTAGGACTTCTAAACCTTCAGCAACGCAATGATGACTCAAAGTATAATTCTGATAAGCAGATAATTGGTATCGTTCAAATTGCGCTTTTTCCTCACGAACGGTGTAAGGCGTAATACTTTCTAATGCATAGCGTTTATACAACTCCTCAGGAGCCTCATTCTCAGTCAACATGAGCTTGATCTTCTCAAGTAACAATAACTCTATCTCATCGTTATCTAAGGGATTCACTTGATAAGGGTCTAAATTAATATCAAATAGCTTGTCACCAAATCGATAGGAATTGGTGTAGTTAACCGTAGTTGGGACCTTTAGTACCGGCGTATAGTCTGTAAAAGCGAACCCTTCACTCAAACTTGCCCCTTTTAATTGTTCAGTCGTAAATCGACTGTCAATCGCGGTCGGCATCAAAGTGTACTCATACTGAGTATTTTTGCGTTCTTTGGGAGAACGCATATAGACATATTGACCATCAGTAATATTAAGGTGAGCTCCATAATAACCATATAATGCATGTGATCGAATTGGCTGGTTATTACGTAAAGCAGTATAAAAAGAACGGCCATGCATATGTGGGGGAACTTCATGACCAAAGAAATCCAGTAAAGTAGCAGGGATATCAATTAACTGACCTAAGAAGTCCGTTTTCGTACCTTGCAACTTCAGACGTGGATCCCAATAGAAAAATGGTGTGTGTGCTACTTCTTCGTACAAAGGCATGATGTTTTTACCCCACCAATCGTGCTCTCCCAACAAGAAGCCGTGATCAGTGCATACCATTAGCATGGTATCGTCCCAAAGATTGTGCTCATCAAAGACATCCAAGACTTTACCAAGGTAGTCATCACACATTGTTAATAGTGCTTTGTAGAATTTTTTAATTAGTTTCTGTTTCTCTACAGAGTCAGTATTAGCGTTGTAGTACATCCAACCATTAAAGTCTGATTGAGTACATCCATACATCTGCAGATATTTTTCCGGTACAAAGAAAGGTTCATGAGGGTCAAAACACTCAAGCTGTAAGAACCAATTATCTTGATTCAAGTTGGTCCGAATAAAGGATAATCCCCCTTCTATTGTCCTACTAAGGGTATGCTCTAACTCGGTCTTCATATACTCACGGTTAATCATGTCCTGAGCTATGCGTTTCTTACGTCGTTCTACGACAACTTGTTGCTCCTGACCTTCCGCATCATAGGCAACATCCGGCTTTTCAACATGGCCTTTCCAAGCATCACCTTCCTGACCTCGAACAAACTCAAAAGTTGTATAACGAGTATGATAAGTTGCCCCACCGTCTCGCCAGTAATGCTTGTGGTCAGTAACTAAATGAGTGTGAATTTTATTTTTCGATAAATACTCAGGCATTGAGAAATCAAAAGGTTCGATAGGTCCCCAGCTACGGTGAAGAAAATTGTATCGGCCAGTATGCATATCTCTTCTTGCCGGCATACAGGGCATGCTACCAACGAAAAACTTATCAAATTGAACAGTTTTATTCGCTAAACGCTCAAAATTCGGTGTAATTGCATCACCACCATATGTTGATAGATGATGACGAGTTAACGTATCAAACATTAATACAACAGCTTTCATTTTTTACCCTTTCACATCTCAATGAAAAGGATGGCGCAATATGCACCATCCTTCTCGTTACGCGCCCTGAACCATATATTCATCAAGTTGGTTTTTAATTACTGTAACCTGCGGTCCAAAGATAACTTGAATGCCGTTATCTTGGATTACTGTCGCCAACGCGCCATAGGTTTTAAACTTATCATCCTGCACAAGGCTAACGTCTTTTACGTTGACACGTAGTCGTGTTGCACAACAATCCAAATCTAGAATGTTATCTTTACCACCAAATGCTTGAATAATACCTTTTAACTTTTCATCGCCACTCACTGAGCTATTGCCTTCAGGAGTTTCATCTTCTGCATCATCTCTGCGTCCTGGAGTATTAAGATCTTTCCATGTAATTAATGTTCTAAATACAAAGTAGTAGTATGCGAACATGAAGGCACCTACGGGGAACATCAATAGATAGTTGGTCTTATCATTGCCTTGCATAATGCCGAACAAAGTAAAGTCTATTGCGCCACCAGAGAATGTCATACCTACAGTAATATCAAGCATGTGACAAAGCATAAACGCCAGACCAACGCCTATAACATGGAATACATATAGCAGTGGTGCAGTGAAAAGGAAGATGAATTCTAATGGTTCAGTGATGCCTGTAATGAAAGAAGTTAATGCACCAGATAATAAAATACCTGCAACTTTCTTACGATTTTCAGGTTTAGCGCAATGGTACATAGCTAGGGCAGCACCAGGCATACCAAACATAAAGTCAGCAAATCGGCCTGACATGAATCGGGACACACCTTCAGTGTATTTAACCGTATTTGGATCCGCTAACTGAGCAAAGAAGATGTTCTGCGTGCCTTGAACCAATTCACCATTAACAACCGCTTCACCACCAACGCTCGTGAACCAAAATGGCATGTAAAAGATATGGTGAAGACCTAAAGGAAGCAATGTTTTAAGGATTGCGCCAAATGCAAAGGTACCCGCATAACCTGTAGTCTCAACTAACGCCCCTAAACCTGAAATTCCTTGCTGAAAAAATGGCCAAAAAAAGTATAAAAACACGCCTAGGAAAATAGATGCAAAAGAAGCGACAATGGGAACAAAACGTGAGCCGCTAAAAAATGCTAGCAAAGAATGCAGTTCAATTTTGTAATACTTACCATGAAGTACTGCTACTAATATACCGCATAAAATTCCGCCTAAAACTCCGGTTTGTAAAGTCTGAGTACCTAGCACTACAGCTTGCCCTGCTTCTTTTAGGTGGGATGCAGCTAGTGTCCCCGTAATACTTAGCATTGCATTTATTGTCACGTTCATGATCAAATATGCTAATACCGCGGCTAAACCAGCAGTTCCTTTATCTGATTTTGCTAGGCCAACCGCAACACCTACACAGAACAACAGTGACAAATTACCAAATACTATTGAACCTGCGCTTCTCATTAGTACAAACAGTGACTGAAGAAATTGGATATCCAATAATGGATACATTTCAATTGTATGTGGATTCGAAAATACACCGCCAATCCCTAGAAGGAGACCTGCGGCGGGCAGAACAGCAATAGGAAGCATAAATGCTTTCCCTAAGTTCTGCGCTTTTGAGAACAATTTTGAGTTTTTCATATAAGACCTTTTGCTTCGTTATGTTTTTCTTTTAATAATTTAACGCCACAAAGTAGCACTTGCTACATTTATAAATTAGAAAAGTGATCATTGCTACATTTTATTTTTATTAATTGTTCAATAGGCACGTATCTACCCCGATTAATTTCAATCATAGATGGGAAAAATGTTTTAATTAATTTTCTTTAAAAACAATGAATTAAAATCAATAGTTGATACAGAAAGTTGAACACCAAGCTCTCTCCGTTAACTTGTTAGAGGCAGCTAGAAGTTGAGTTGCGATAATAGTTCTCTTCGCTTATACACTACGCACCTTCCGTTTAACGCTACTGCGTCTGCCCAAACGGCTTAACCTCAAGGATGACAATATGATGGAAAATACATTCGTTTATGAAATGTAATGGTCATGCTTTGGACATTAGATCAATTTGGTCAAATAATGGCACAGTACAAGCTGGTATAAATTATTCTAAATACAGAAAGGAGCACTTCTGAGTTACGAAGTGCCAACTGTGAAGGTTCTGGACAGAAGTGAGCTAAGTTATTTGTGGTAGCTCACCAATATAAGATTAGTAAAAGTAAGTTAAAACCCTAGAAACAAAAACGCATGATTGGCTCCCATTCGCGAGACTTGTTTCCTTAAAGCTCAATAATCTCACCTTCTCGAGCAAATTTTCTTTCAAGAAGATTTGTCTTTAGTTTGTTTACATCGGAAGTGTATATCACATGGGCAAGACTACTTTTCGCTCGTGTAGATGTAACATAGAACAACCGTCGAGTGCGATCCAAACCAGTTTCTTCACCCGCATCCTGCTTTTTCTTGCTACTTTGAGAAAGTTCCTTTACGCCAAAATACTGCTCGTAGGAAAATAAGAACCCGCCGGCTTCATCATCATCCATGATAACCATAACACGATCGAATTCGTTACCCTTCACGCCTTGATGGGTGCGAAAGATTGAGTTCTCCTCAATGTATTCTTTATAGTTCCGAATTTGAAAGAAATCAGTCTCTAAGGCTTCAGCCCAAGCAGAAATCTCGCTGTCATCCCACTCTTCAGGTTCTACCTCCAGTATGGCTTCAGCTGGATCTAGCTTTGATTCAACCACGCGTTCTTCAGTGGTAGCTACAAAAGACTGCAATTTCGCCGGAATTCTTAGGAGGTTATGCTCAGCAAGCACTTCTAGAACTTCACGAAAGCTAACCTCAACATTTGAAATCACACTTCTAAACGCATGTTCTGCTGCTCGGGCAAGCGCTAGCGGATCATCCTTGTGAGAATCAAGCACACTGGCTTCCAAAAGTGGCGACTTCGTTTCCCTTAAGATAGACATTAATTCAGCTCGGTTTTTCTTCAAACTCGCCTCAGCAATAGGAAAAACAATGCCAGCAAAAAAATTCAGCTCTGTATTTTCACCTTCAGAAATCCGATCTTTAATTTTGCCTGATTTTGAAAGCTTGTCCCAAAGAGTATCAAAGCCAAGCCGACGACCAGCCATCTTATGTTCCAGAAGTAGGATAGCGGTTTCTTTTGATTGAATATCTATCCAGTCAGCATCCCCCGTAACTTCCGCCATAGTCTCACGAATTTCCAATTCGATGTCATCTTTATCTGAAACACCTTGCTTTAATAAGAAATATCGTACGTAACCTTCTGCTGCTCCTTCTTGGGCATACTGTTTCCGTTCATCACCTGCATTACGTATTTGATTGCCTAGCCCCACGATACGTCGTGCTGACCGATGGTTCATTTCCTTATTGAAAGTGATCCAATCGCTTGGCTTTGTGTTGCCTAGTTCAGGTTCACCCCCGCCAAAGATGCGCTGCATCGTATCTCCAAACAAGCCGATGACAACTTTATCCGATTTGGTATCTTGCAGCTCAAAAAATGCACTGACTACATCTTTGTTGGTATCCTGACTTTCGTCGAGAAATATAAAAGGGAACTTATTTACTATGACTTCAGCCATCATCGGCTTATTAATCAAAAAAGTTGAGAAAATTTTTAAGACATCTGCATGCGACAGCGAATTCGGGGAGGAGTTGACTCCATTTGGGTCGTAAATAAAAGATCGTGGCTCTGCTAGCCATTCCATTTTTTTAGTCAAACGAATGATATCTCTTTTTCGAGCATCAGAAGCCTTGCCTGGTCGACCTTTCCGTTCTTTTTCTTCAAGATCTTCTAAATCAGTGGGGATTTTTTCCAAGTACCACTTGCGAATATCCTCATTGAAACCAGCAATAGCGGACCAGCAAAAACTATGAATCGTCGAAACCGCAAAGATTGGGCTTTGTTCAATCCGATCTTTTATTTCATCGGCTGCGTTGTTCGTAAAGGTCACAACAGCAATTTGCTTTCCCTTAAGAATAAAGTCATCAGAATATTGAACTTTCAGGAATTCTAGAGCCTTTTTAAGGGAGTAGGTTTTGCCTGACCCCGCCCCTGCGAAGGTGATGAAGCTTTTCCCCGAACCAATACTTAGACACTCACGGATAGCTTCATCAACTTTATTATCATGATCGATAGGTTTGGTTCCAGCCAAGTAAAATTGCTCTGACATAATTTTCCCCTACGCTTTTGGTGACAGTTGATCTTGCAACCACGTAAGACCATCGCTCATATATTCTGGAGGATTGAAGCTATTCGCCTCATTATCCGCGAGATGAAAGAGGCAATTGAAGGCAAAGTCACCCTTCTTTAAGCCTTGCACATAGTCAAAAAGTGACTTCGACAACGGTTCCGTGCCATTTTCAAAATCAGTTTTCGCATCTTTGAGCTTTTTAATGTTCTGGAAATAATCATCCTCGAAATTCGCCAAAATTAACGCATCTTCAAAAGTTCGGGATAAAATCTTTTCTCCAGAAATCTGTGTTGGTTTTTGATAGGCAACATAAAGCGGTGCATCTCCACTTGTTGTAGCATGTTCCGCTTGAGGTAAGGTCACCAAGTCATCTAGCGCTTCTTTCTTTGGATGCCATTTCTTCAAGGTATCATTATTAGTTTTTTGAACTGACTTCTGTTGCGGGAAACAAGACTTCCCTTCACTATCAACAGAATCAAGATCTGTCAGCACTAGAGTTGCTAATCCAAGCTTCTCGACTAAATTTCTGTACTTGTGCGTGTGCGCACCGTTCACCTCAAGCATAGAGATGTACCGACTCGACAACTTCGGGAAACTCTTGGAAATAAATTCAGGCACAAGAAGGCGCTCAGCTTGGCCTTCAACAAAAATAACGCCATCGGCAAAGAAGATGTCACAATGAGTGAGCTTCAAGTGTTTTCTAACAAATAAAAGTTCATCTTTTGCCTTCGCAAAAAGTTCTGACATGTTTGCGATTGATGTATGATCCATTTTGATGGACTTATTCGCATCATTTCGTCGGAAGTAACGTAAATCTTTGAAATCAATATCGTTGATAATATGACTAGAGTGGGTACTAATCACGAGCTGTGTCTGGTATTCAGACTTATCTTTTTTGGTTGCCTTGTCGCGCAAATCGGGGTGGTTCCGCAAAGTATCATAAGCTTTCGATACAAACACTCGCTGAACTTGAGCGTGAAGATTAACTTCCGGCTCTTCGAGTAAAACTAAATGGATTGGTTCTATCTGATCCTCGACTTTATCCTCAGATGAAGCCGACTTTCCTACGCGCATCCATTTGTCACGAAACTCTAGAAGCCTAAAGGTCAGATATATAAGATTTTGGTAGCCAAGGCCTAAGTAGCTTTCGGGAAGAAACTCTTCTTCATTTGTATCAAAACGATATCGGACCGATGAGGATTTTTGTAAAGCATCCGTGCCGCTAATTTTCGCGGCAATTTCAACAGTAGGATTGCCGCCGATACCGGGATATCCCATGTTCTTCAGTTCTTCGAAGGGAGCATTGAACTGATCGTTCAACCTACTGGTAAACCCCTCTTCTAGGTTTTGCTGATGACCCAAGACCTCAAGATCTTCTGGCTCAGGAAAATCTTCGGGGTTCAAGATACGATCGTAATATCCTCGAAGTAGCTTATTGAGCCGCTGCTTTTCCGAATATGGTCCTTTTTGATCCGTTTTATCTTCATCACCTGAGCCGCGTTGCTCAGATTGCACATCGACTCTGATTAACTTTTTCAAAGCGTCAGATTTTAGGGGCTGCAAAACCTCTTTCGAAGTAGGCTCGACTCCCTTACTCAAAATGTAATGATTTTGCTTAATGAATTTACTGAGGTTACGACCTTTCTCCAAGAAATCACATAGATCTTTGGGCCACAAACTTACCTTACCTGTATATTTGGATACAACGCCTCTCATATCAACAAACTCACGACACAGTTTAGAAATATCGGTTGCTTCGTAAGTTATGCGAACAAATAACGCACCACCACGCCATTCCAGATCTGGTAGGATGTCACGAACCTTGTATGCCTCATTCACTTCCGCAGTGATCTCTATGTCTAAACTCGGCAGTAGACTGGTAAGAACATCCGATAATTCCTGCATTTTCTCGCTAGTAGGGAATTCTTGTTCGATTTGTTTGCCTAGCTTTTGGATTTCCTTCCAATTACGCTTCGATATATCTCGAACTTTTAGATTATCTGGGCTTTTCAGGAAGGTATGTAGCGCCCCTATACAGGATGTTTTTCCACTATTATTAGCTCCTACAAGGACAGTTGTTTTATCATCGAGCACCAAGTTGACGTCGGCTAGTCTTCGGTAGTTTTTCAAAGCGAAAGAGGATATTTTCATATAACAAAACCTAAAAACAGAGCAGGGGCTTTCAAAAACATAGTCCTGTAATTCTGAACGGATAAACGTCAATGAGAGCAATAATTTACAACATATAGTTGCTTCTCCTCCTATTCTGCTCGCCTTTAGTAAGCAACTCAATGTATATCAGCAAACTGTGTGACGACTCTGCGTATAATGGAATGAACGACAGCAAAACTGATTGAGTAATCGTCTATCGTTTCATTAATATTGATAAGGCAAGGTTCAATTAACAGAATGTGAAAGAGCCTTTACTCTAACAAGGAAAGGGGCATAAACGAGTTACTGAAACCACTTCATTGGATACTCTGGAGAAGGAAGAACTTCTGATGAGTGAGTTAATGCTACTCCCACATAACGTTATGTTTCCCCTCAATAGCTGTATTTAATAACTCAAGCAAGGGATAAGCTCTGTTAATCATCGAGACGGTGTACTCTGAGCTATCATCTTCGTCATCCGGTTCAGCGCTATTAAGATCCAGTCGATTTTCTTGTTCAAGCGCACTCTTTAGCTGAGCTAATGCCTCTGGAACATTTGGAGCCAGAATTGCACCTGGTACAGTTCCACTATGCCCCATCATTTTTATCATTTCCTGGGCAATTTCACCGAACATGGTGACATTTGCATGATTTTTACAGCTAAATGTTACTAACATAATAAATCCTCTTGTAGCGTACGTGCTAAACCAAACGATATCGAATCAGTATTGTCCCCCAAGACTAATAAGACAACTCTTCATTTTTCTAGTTTGACAAGAATAGATGACCAGATGGCGAACAGGAGCAATTGCTTCAGTTATGCCGGCGCTAAGAATTGAAGGTGTATTTCGCGTGGTAAAAACCTTAAAGGGATATGATTTCTCGACGTTCTGAATGAGTCGTCTAACAGACTTAAAGCCGAAGATGTCAGAGTACTCTGTTCCCATTCGGGCAAATTGCATGACACAAAAAAGCCAGCAGGGGGGAACTACTGGCTTGATTAACACTTTAAAACATCTGCGCTCTAGCGATGCTTAGCAGTAAAGTTGAGTACAAGTTCGTTGATTTCATCTGGCTTATCAAGCTGTACCCAGTGAGTCGCGTCATTGATTCGAGCAAATTCAAAGCTGGCATTTTCACCAATGAAATGCACAGAGTCCTTCATTTGCTTCTCACCTAAATAATAGTCATGTTCTGACCAAATACCGAAACAAGGTGCTTGAACTAGACCAAGGTCTTCAGCGTTCATCGGGCTTTCTAGGTTCAATGCGTTGCGATACCAGTTAATCGCTGGAACGATATCTTTACCTTCTTTAAAGGTTTCTTTCCAGTGTTCCCATTCAGGGTGGTTTCGCGTCCACTCTTTGAATAGTTTCCAATCTTCAGCAGCAAGTAAGTCTTGCGCCATTGGCAATTGGAAAAAGAAGAAATACCACGACATTTCACGCTGTTGGATATCAGGCATACTGAGTAGTACCAGCGGATGACCAACCGAAATTGCAGTCAGAGATTTTGTTGCTTGTGGGTAAATGCCCGCAAACGCCCAAGATACAACCGCACCCCAGTCATGACCCACAATATGAGCTTTCTCTATATTTAGGTGATCGAGAACCGCTTTCACATCTGAAGCAAGCATCGTGATGTGATAATGCTCTTTTTCCATTGGCTTGGACGTTTTACCGTAGCCACGCATGTCCAAAGTAATGACACGGTAGCCAGCACTGACAAATGGCTCAACTTGGTGACGCCAAGCATTCGCTGAGTCAGGGAAACCATGAACGAAAACAATAGGTTCACCTTGACCTTCGTCATAAGCCTGAATGGTAATGTCACCATTTGTTACTTGGAATTCACGACCTAGATGTGACATATCTGTATTCATATTTTTTCCTTCTTATAATCAGTAGTCGCCGGTGGCGACTACTGAAAAAGTGACAACGAATTATTTTTCAGATTGACCAAGCATTTTTGCTAAATCTTGTAAGCCTTTATCGTTTTTCCAATCATAAATAGGGTCAAACAATCCCATTAGCTGAGAAGCTGTAGCGTTATCACCTTGAGTGACTTTAATTTTGCCTGCTTTTAGCAGATCATCAAAAGTCGCAAGGTTGTTGTATATTTCAGCCCAAACTTCTGGTTTCATTTGTACCGTGACATCTGATTTAGCTTTACTCATTTCAGCATTATCAAGGTAATTGACTACCGCTCGGCTGATTTCAAGTCCGTATACATGGTTGTCACCAAAATCGAATTTAATGGTTGCCTCAGTATCACCTGAACGCTCAGGGTTGATACGAATACGGTAGTAGTCAACGTAGTCGTTGATATTTTTCATGATAGCTGCAGGTAATGCTGGAACGTTCTTAATGATATTCACTTCTCCACGAAGTTCCGCCGCTTGTGCCATATAGAAAGAACGAGAGTTAGTTGACGTTGCACGGTAACCCATCTGTTCTAGAGCATCAGCTTTTAACTCTTTGTTCTCTTGAGTCGGGTTGATCTTGACCAGAAAATCAGAAAGTTGCGCCGACCATAAATAGTCACCGTTATCGAAAGCTGTCTTCGCTAGATTGTAAACTTTCTCTTCGCCGCCCATTGCAGAGACCATGCGTGTCGCTTCGTCTTGTGGGTGCAACTTATTCAAATGTGCTGCATTACGATCAAATTGTCCGAATAACGCCGTGTAAATGCGTGGCGCCATGATGGATACTTCACCGTAGTTTTGTACAAGAATTGGCGATTCTTCCAAGTATTTAGGCAATTTTACGCTATAACGAAGCTCGTCTGGACCTTGACCTAATGCAATATGTTTCAATGATTGGTCAAGTACAAACGCTAAACCATCATGGTAATCTTTCAGGCGCTTATTAATTTTGTCATTACCAACCATTGAAGTTGAATGCGTTGACATTACGATTTCTGGTTTGAGTTCTTTGATTTTTTCTACTGCATTCATCCACTCATTTGGATTGCGGTAACGTCCACCACGAGCACTGTAGATATTCGGGAACCATCCCCAAAGAACGTTGTTCACTACGGCTTTTTTACTTGGAATATAAGACATTAGCTGATTGGCAGTATCAGTAGCGATCCCTTCCATGTAGAACACAATATCTAGGCCTGCGACATTGATAGTTTCACCATCATAAGTTGGCGATAAGTTTACTGGCACGAAACCACTTTGGTCTGGCATGATGGTGTTCTTGTAAGCCGCATTGTCACCTTTCTCTGGTGTTGCATACGCATTAAACTGCTCAATACTACGACCAATTGTTATGCCACTGGTTTCTGGGTGAATGGATGCGGCACCGCCATTTTTAGCGATAGAGGAATTGGTATTAGGGTGACCGATTATGGTTATATTGTTGTTTCCACGGGCTGCTTCTTGTTCAACAAAATAACGTGCCCCAAAGACATAGTGCTCGTGCGAATATACGATTGCAGCAATAGGCTTATCTGTTTCTTTACGCAACATCGCATAGAACTCTGCTGCATCATGCCCATTGTCACCAGTATCAAAAACTATCAGTCCTTTAGGCGCTTCAACCACACTGACATTCAAAATTGAACGTGTGGCAAAAGTCCAGATACCATCAGCAACGTTTATTGTAATTGGGTCATCGTAAGAAGCACGCTGCGTGCTGTTCACGTCTAGATTCCAGTATGCGGCCGTTTCTTGATTTACTTTTGCGTTATTACCGTTTTCTGGAAGGTGGGTTAGTGGCGTATCTTTCGCATTCATGTAGGGAGAGTTGAAATCAACGTCATTAGCTGCAAATGATGATGTTGCTGTTAACGCCATGATAGAGGCTAGCGCTAGAGTCAGAGCTTTCACTTTCATATTTATAACCTTGTGTCTGGTTCAATTTTATATGATTGTGCCCTTGTAAAAATCATAACTAAAGTTAAGATTACCTTGCGTATATTGCAAGAAGGTGTAAGACATGGACTTAAAGAACCGTTATTTGGACCTACCGTTAGATCTAATGAAAACCATGATCTTGCTCTATCACAATCCGAACCTTAAGAAAGTCGGAGACATTCTTAATAAGTCTGAAAGTGCCGTTAGCCGCGACATAACTAAGTTACGTGAAAAGTTAAATGACCCTATTTTTATTCGCAGTGCCCAAGGTATGGAGCTCACACCTTTAATTCAGCAAATCGCCCCACAGGTGGAACTGCACTTTAACCAAATTGCCAATGTGTTGAAACAAGCTTCGACTTCCCGAACGGATTTCTCTCAATATGCGCAACCTATTGTGATTGCACTCAATTCCTATATTTATCAATACTCCGCAGCAAGATTAACCACTGTGTTAATGAAACATTTTCCTAAAGCTACTTTTCATATTCAGCGTTGGGGAAAATATACCCTTAAAGGCATTGAGTCCGGAGACATAGATATTGGCGTTCACTTTAATGATTTTGAAACCGACAAAGGAATCGCTCAGCGCTATATTTGCAAATATCATGTTTATTTGGCTTGCCACCCTGATGTTGTAATTAATCAGTTAGATGATGTGCTCGATAACTTGTTGATTATATCTAGGTTATCGTCCTGGAATGAACATCGATATCGCCTACTGGAAAAGCTAGAACTGGAGCCAACAAAAGTCGCTTACGTTGACTCACTAGCGACGGCGTACGAAATTATTCAAACGGTGCCATCAGTCTCTTTTCTACCCGACTTTATCTACGATAGTTCAAAGGTGAAAATCGTAAAATTAGGTGAAGATATAGATTATTTACTCTCATCTTTTGTTAAACAAAGTCACAGTAAGGAACCATTCACCCTGTATTTGCATGAGCTAATACAATCGGTCTTCTCGTCGCAAGAGAAATGAGATGGCACACAACCCCGCTGATTCAAACGGTGATACCACTTTGGCAAACTTAATTTACGCGAACAGAAAGAGAAACTTGATTCATATCAAGTAACCAACCGGGTAAATAGGAGTACGTTAGATCTTGTCCAATTTTTGAGGGATTAAAAATGACAACATCTAAAGTGATTTTGAGAAATTTTCTCGGGCTGATACTCATTATGTCCGTAGTGTTATGTGGGCTCTATATCTTGCTCGATGCCCTAGCGATATTCGCTTATTTCAATCATGAAGTGGTGATTGCAAATCAATTCATTGATGAATCTTTTTACCTCTTGATATTCTTTATACCGCCATACTTCATTGGCAAATACATTAATCGTCCAGAAATAGTTCAGGCGCTTGAAGACTATATTTTATCAAAAAGTAAAAGTGAGCATTTCTAGCTCAACTCTATAGAAACGAATGAGTTCTCGTGCACATTCTACCGAACAGTGAGCATCGCTGGCTTCAACAACCGTAGGGTTGCGTTTCGGTAGAATGTCTGTCGTTTGCCTCCAGTAGTAATTAACAAAACTGTTAACATGAACTAATAATTCACTCATAAAACAAAAAGCTTTGCCTATACTTGAACTATGTTGGTACATCGAATATGGATATCTTGATGGCAGAACAAAATATAGGGCAAATCCTTCAGGCTTTTAACAGCATTGAATCCAAAATCCGTGAACAAAGTGGATTACTCAAAGCTCTCACGGCTCAAGTCAAAGCGCTCGAAGGTCAAAATAAACAATTAGTGCAACTTGTGCATCAGTTGAAATCCCCTTCAACACCGCCAACTGATCAGTTTGAATCGGGCAAAGCGGAATTCCAAAACTCTGTAACAAAAAGCTTGAAGTCAATTGAAGAGCAATCGAAAAAAACCATGGATATGATCAAAGCCAATGGTGGCGCGAAAAAACGAGCATGGCCTTAGTTTACAAATCTGTTGGCATGAAAACTAAACGACTTCGTTTACTGTCTAATTCGTTTTAAACGCTACTTTCATTGTTATCTATTGCTTTAACTTGATTAATATAAAAGCCGTTTCTTCCGTTATCTTTTGCTTTATATAACGCTTGGTCGGCATTTTGTAACCAGGTGTCGATGTTTTGTCCTTTGACGTACATAGCTCCACCGATACTCACACTGATTGAAAAACGATTGGAAAACTGATGACGTGAGATTTGCGAACATAAGCGCCCAGCCAATTGAACAAGCTCGTTTGCATCAACGTTCACCAAAAGCACAAGAAACTCATCGCCTCCCCAACGGGCCGCCATGTCATAGGAACGGATGGTTTGTTTAATCACTTCCGCTATTGCTTTGAGTGATTCATCTCCTGCGGCATGGCCATAGGTATCATTGATATCTTTAAACCAGTCGATATCAATCCATAATAACCCCAATGGAAGATCTTCACGTTCAGCCCGATTTAAGCTTGCTTCAATTTGCTCAGCCATACCTCGACGGTTATACAATTCAGTTAACGGATCTATTTGAGTAAGCCGTTCAAGTTCAGCGGTTCTTTCATGTACCTTGCGCTCCAGATCTCTCTTAGACTGTAAGGCTGATTCAGCCATTTGAATAAAGTGGTAGGTCACCCTCCCCAGCTCGCCTCTTCTACGTATTGTAATTTCAGACTTCGGATTCTTACCTTTCTCAAATAAAGCCAACGCTTTGTCCAGTTCACTGATTGGATTCAAAACCAAACGCGTTAGCACCAAATTCATAAGCGTCAGTGCAATCAATAGTGTTCCAATAAACACTAATACGATCTTGGTGAAGTGAGAGATAGGAAGGAAGATATTCAAATCAATTAGTGTTATTTCATACCAGTCAATTTCAGGTAGGTAAACCAAGCCCACCAATTGACGAGATCCCTGTAAATCTACAAAAGTTGTTGCTACTTGTTTGTCACCAGACTCTAACTCACGCATCGATTGGTAAATGCTTTCTAAGTCATTTTTATTGTCAAAAATCAGATCAATCGTCTTATGCGTGCCTTTTGTTTTTGTCACCGAGCCAAAGTCAATCATGGCTTTGTCTCTATGAAGCTGAATTGCCCCCACATGATCAATAAAGAAGCTGTGTATGCCGGGTTCAACTTCTTCTACTACGCTATTTAAGAAAGTCGTAAGGTCTAACCCTGTCCCAACCATGCCAAGAATTTCGTCACCATCTTTAATAAGAACATCAATCCACAACTTAGTAATTCCAAGCTCAACGTCAGGGTTTACGTTGATATGAATGTCGCGTTTTTGTTCAATTAGATTGTAAAACCAGCTGTCCTCTTGCTTACTTTCATCTAATACATAGCGAAATTCTTTACCCCGAAATTCATTTTGCGCATTGTTGTGGTAATAATGCCCATTACTCAATAAAGCGACAAAGTAACTCTTGTCTTGAAAGTTCTGGCGATAATTTTCTAATTCATCGAGCGCAATAGTTTGCAAAGATTCATTTTGAGGAGAATGTGCCCACTGCTTAATGGTATTGGAAGTGGCAAGCTGACGGGAAAGCGCCAGTTCCCGCAGAATAGGTTGAAGTGTGCGGCTCTTATCGTAAAGAGTTTGTTTGGTTATATAACGCGGAGCCCACTGCTCAATGATTCCCTCAGCAAGTGTTCTAACTAGCCAAGAAACCGCGCCTGCGGTGACAATAAACACCAGAGCAGTAACTAACATAAACTGAGGCTTTAACTTCATTTTCTCTCCAGTGGAGTTTTCATTGTGCTGGGCTATATCTAGAGCTTTAGCTAACGCTAATGAAACAATATCAGATATTTGATAAGAAAAGCATTCGCTAATTGAATATTAAGTGAAAGATCATAGGGGTAATAAAAAAAGTGGAATCTAACACATAGTTACAAACCTGCGTTAAGTTGAATTTTCTAAATAGATGAGTGGTTCGACAAGGTTTACATATTTCGTATAAGATAAAACACATTTCAAATAAACAACCATTTAATTTCTGTCTATCTTTAAAGAACGAGGGGCAAAGGAAATGATAAATGCGGTTACATAAAAGCCTTCCAAAACTCATTTTTATCCTAATATCGTTTGGGACAATCATTGTTGTAACCGAGTTTCTAACAAGAGAGCTGATATTCTCTGATCAGACAGAAACTATAGCTCTGACCAACGCCAATCAGAAAACTAAAGAAAGAGAGAATTTACTCACCAACTTCTTCTCTAACTCAGAAAACACAGTGAGAGCGATACGATCCAGCCAATTTTTCAATCAGTTTCTAAATAGCCAACTGAAGGATAAAAAGGAGTTTGAACAATTGGCACTTTCTATCGCCATAAGCCAGCAGGATATAATGAAGATCCGTTTTATCGACAAAAACGGAATGGAAATCGTCAGAATTGACAGAGATAAGTTTGGTGACGAAGCCAAAATTGTTGCAGAAAATAAACTGCAAAATAAGTCCCATCGTTACTTTTTTTATGACTCTGTAGGCAAGCAGCCCGAACAAATCTGGTTTTCACATTTTGACTTGAATGAAGATAATGGACGGGTTGAAATACCGTATAAGCCGACAGTACGAGCAGTGATGCCCCTCTCTTATAAGAACACTTTCTCTGGTATTTTAATTATTAACTATTTTACCAAACCACTTTTCGATACCTTTGCCAATGCACCTTTATACCAATCGATACTTGTCGATAGTAACGGTGAAATCCTACTTCACTATGACAAAAGCAGAAATTGGAGCCGTTACAGTAAAAATGACAATATTTATAAAGATATTCCTGATTTTGAGGAATTAGTGAACAACGCCACCTATCAGAATTCGAATATTTACTCGAGAAAACTCAACCTGCCAAACGATCAGCAACTGATTTTGATTCTTTCTCTTAATAGTACTTACTCACACTTGCAGGCATCGATGTCTCATAAGAGTTTTTTATATAGTTCAGGAATCACCTTATTTATTACCATTGTCTTTGGTTTCATCTTTGCCAGTGTGTTAAGCAAATTTTTCACCGATTACGCGAATCGTGGAAACTATATTGAGAAACTGATGGATCTTAATTTGCGAATTAACAACCTCAACCAAAAGAACAAACTTTATATGGAAATGGCCAGTGATGGCATACACATTCTCGACAAAAAAGGGAACATCGTTGCTTTTAGTCATTCCTTTGCAGAATTACTTGGTTACAGCGAAGAAGAGACGGCAAAGTTAAATGTGCGCGACTGGGAAGCCAAATTGAAACCCGATGAAATTTTCGAGACGATGGCGACCTTCGGCACTGAAGCCAAGAAATACGAAACGCGACATCGAAGAAAAGATGGAACCATTATTGATGTAGAACTTAATGCCAAGTGGATAAAGGCCGCTGACGGTCGTTATTTCTATGCGTCTTCACGAGATATCACTGATCGTATTCGCTTAGAAAAAGAACTGCATAAATTGGCGACCACAGACGCATTAACCCAACTGCCAACACGTAGAGTATTTATGGAGCGGCTCGCTACTGAGATGGAAAGATACCATCGCAAACAATGTGACGCTGTCACGGTTATTTTTATCGATCTAGACAACTTTAAGGCGATTAACGACACATACGGCCATGCTGGCGGAGACAAAGTACTGGTATCGGTTGCCAATATTCTTATGGACGAAATTCGCAAAGTTGACTCTGTAGGGCGTTTAGGCGGTGAAGAGTTTGGCCTGATATTAACCGGAACCACCGCCGAAATGTCGGTGCACTTTACTAACCGCATACGCAAGCGGATAGAAGAGTGCCCAGTCGTGTTAGATCACAGCGTCATACATTGTACCGCCAGCATGGGAATTACCACCATTAACATGCTGGATACCGACACCGATAAGATACTCGAACGGGCCGACAAAGCACTGTATAGAGCGAAACATCTCGGCCGAAACCGGGTAGAAGTCTTCAAAGAGCTAGCTTAAATTTCGTCTCACTAGAGACTGTGTGTTCTGCTTTAATATCCTAACGCTCACCGACTGGTGGGTGTTTTATTTTTGGAGTTAAAACGTAGAATGGAATTGAATGAATTATCCATGAATGATTGAATAAGATTAAATATTAATTCACATTTATCATATTTATAGTCAGTTAAATGCCACCCTACTAAAACGTCCCAAAATCAGCACATACAAGAAAAAGAAAAATAAAAAATTTACTTAAATTTCATAAAGTTAAAGAAAAACAACCCCCTTAACTTGTTTCCTATTTGTTTCATTTGTTATTTTTTAATTATGCCTTTAATAATTTTATGCGGTAAAATCACTCAACAAACAAAATGGTCAACAACATTATTTATTAATATTTCCCATATCTATTGAATATATTTTCATCTTTAAAACATCTTTATGATTATTTATTCGTTAGTAACCCAAATATTCATTTTTATTATTGGTAGTTGTTGACCTGAATTTCGAATGTAAGCGATCGAGTCTACGGACAAACGGAGTGCTTACATCTAGCAGGATGCGCTGACATAAGTATGCCAAAAACTTCTTCACAGCACAGAATTGGAATTTTTATCCCAAGTGATTGCTCTTTGCTTACTTTGGGAGCAATCACTGAGCCTTTTGCACAGGTGAACAAAATTCTGGGTGAAGAGAAATTTCAACTTCTTTATGTGGGAGAAAAGGCAGGAGCAAACATCGAAATCAGTGGTTTTCCGCAATCGATGGCAAGCCCACCTATCACCTTGGTGACGCAAGCAAGCCTCGCAGACATCCCCCAATACGATTTGCTTATCATTGCCAGCGAACAACGACCAGAATCCCCCTTATCCAAAAGCACTCAACTCGCGCTGCTACACTACTATCAGCAAGAAAACACGTTCATTATCAGTGTACAGGCAGGCTGTTTTTGGCTGCTGGAAAGTGGTATTGGGCTCGATGCATCATGGGCGGTTCACTGGCGCTGGGAAGATGAAATAAAAACAAAATATCCAGACCTTACTGTTCAATACGAACACTTTTGTCAGTCCGCCAAGTTGGCAAGCTGCGCAAGTTATTCCGACTGCCTCGATTTGTTAATGGTTTATCTTGCCAAACATGAAAGCCAAGTGGCCGCGCACTCCGTCGCTGATGAGTTGTACCTAGACAGAGACAAACCGTCGTCACAACAACGAAATGTCACTTCAGGTAATGAGCTGGCTAATGGCGGACTGGAAAACATCGAGTTACCTCCACGGCTCGAAAAAGCCATCTCACTAATGGAAAGCAATCTGGAAGAACCACTGTCAGCAGACATGATCGCCGATTTAGTGCATGTATCGAGACGCCAGCTAGAGCGGCTTTTCAAACGATATCTCGACACCATGCCGGCTCGTTACTACCTGCAATTGAGATTAAAGAAAGCACGAGATCTGTTACAGACCACCAATTTGTCAGTGGTACAAATCGGCCTGACTTGTGGGTTCTCAAGTGGTCCGCATTTTTCGTCTGCTTATAAAGCGTATTTTGAAATCACACCCAGAGAAGAGAGGTCGAAACGTTTATATGCAACCAAGAATTAATGTAAAAAGCGACCTCACAATTGTTAATGAAAGGTGAAAATATATAAAAACTGGTCGTTTTTACGAACGTAATGTCGTAACTCGTCGCGTATTCTGACAATGATGGAACTGTTCACAGAGGCAAACACAATGACGTTTCCCTTTATCAGAGCCGAAGAGTACGGAGTAAGAACTCGGATACTGGCCTTGCTCAATTGAGTAAGTACTAAAAGCGTTGATAGATACAAAATAAGGTTAAACCCATGATTGTATTACGTCCTGTCACACTGACTGATTTAAGCAACATAGAAAAGCTTGCGATAGATAGCGGCCCAATGGTGTGTACTCTGCCAGCGAAGCGCGAACACCTATTGCAGAAAATCGAGCAGTCCATTTACTCATTCGAACAAGACGTTTTTTGTCCGGGCGAAGAATCTTACTTCTTTGTATTGGAAGAGACCGACACCGGGCATTTGTTGGGCACAGGAGCCATCAACGCGTTAGCGGGATATCGTCAGGCGTTCTATTCGTTTCGCAACGACATCATTATCCACTCCTCACGAGAGTTAAATGTTCACAGCCGTATTCACGCATTGACGCTGAATCATGACTTAAGTGACCACTCTCAACTGTGCTCTTTTTATATTGATCCATCGCAGCACCACACGCCTTCCCCGGCGTTAATCACGCTAGGACGTTTGATGTTCATGAACGCGAACCCTAACCGATTCGCGAATGAATGGATGGCGGTGCTGCCGGGTATTGCAGACACCCAAGGCCGCGCCCCTTTTTGGGAACACGTTGGTCGAAAATTTTTCGGCATGGACTACAACCAAGTCGAATACTACAACGGCACTCGCGACAAAGCGTTTGTTGCAGAACTGATGCCTCACTATCCGCTTTACGTGCCTCTTATTGACGAAGAAGCACAAGCGGTTATGGGACAAGTTCATCAAGATGCTGAAATTCAATATCAGCTCTTAAATGACCAAGGTTTTGAGCCAGACAAGTATGTGGAAATCTTCGATGCTGGCCCTATTTTGACGGCTCCGCACAATGCGTTGCCTATTTGTTTGAATATGAAAACCGGGTCACTGGTCGGTGAACCTCTTCACGCTGACACAAAGCAATACTTGGTTGGTTACCAAGGAGCCAAAGGCTTCTGTGCGTTTATCGCAGAGGGGAACCAAACAGAGGATCGACTGATCATTACTAAAGAATTGATGGAAGAAGTGGGTCTGACTCAGCACCAGAAGGTGTGGTTTTTAGCCCTGTAGTCTCTTCTCTCTTTTCAGGAAAAATAACAAGGAATTTAAACTATGATGGTAATTCGCCCAGTCACTAGGGATGACAAGCAAGCTTTATTAAAACTGGCGACCAAAACCGGTGTAGGTTTTACGTCACTACCAAACAATGAAGCGCGATTGGCAGCACGTATTGAGCGTATGATCGAGACATGGGAAGGGAAAGCACCTATTCACGATCAAGGCTATCTATTTGTATTGGAAGATACGGAAAGCAAACAAGTGGTTGGTATCAGTGGCGTAGAAGTCGCGATTGGTCTGACAGAACCTTGGTATGATTTCCGTGTTGGCACTTTGGTACATGCGTCAAAGGAACTTAATGTGTATACCCAAATGCCAACGCTTTTCCTCAGCAATGACCACACAGGTTACAGTGAACTTTGTACACTGTTCTTAGACCCTGATTACCGGAAAAATAAGAACGGTCACTTGCTGTCGAAAAGTCGCATGCTATTTATGTCTACCTTTACAGACAAATTTGCAGACAAACTGATCGCTGAGATGCGCGGTGTGTCTGACGAGAACGGTAACTCGCCATTCTGGGAAAGTTTAGGTCGTCACTTCTTCTCTATCGACTTTAGCGAAGCAGATTACCTGACAGGTATTGGTCAAAAAGCGTTTATCGCAGAGTTAATGCCTAAACACCCGATGTATGTTGATTTCTTAACCGACGAAGCAAAAGCGGTCATTGCAGAAGTGCACGAGAGCACGCTTCCTGCACGTAAGATCCTTGAAAGTGAAGGCATGCGTTATGAAGGCTACATCGACATTTTTGATGCAGGCCCTACGCTCGAAGCGTACACCAAAGATCTTCGTATGGTTCGTGAAAGTGAAACTCGTAAAGTATTGATTTCAGATTCCTATCACGAAACAGAATCAACCCTACTTGTTGGCAACCTTGATTACCGTAATTATCGAGCCATCATTGGTTGTCAGCCTTGTACAGAAACAGAAATTACCCTGTCTCCGGCACAAGCAGAGATATTAAATGTTACGAATGGCGACTTGATTCGAGTTGCGCCACTGTTTGCAAAAGAAGAGTGTCGCGAAGAGCTCGCTCAATCCGAGTAATTGAATATTCATGGCAGAAAATACCCTCGCGCCTTAATCGGTACACTTATTAGAAATTTATCGATTAAGTCGCTGGGGTAGACAAACAATAACAACGTACCCTGCCCAAACTGTTTACCTCGCCTACTCTTCCAAGTGAGTAGGCTGATAGGAGTCTAAAATTATGTCAGCTTATGAAGTTAACTTTGACGGTCTTGTCGGTTTAACTCACAACTACGCAGGCCTTTCGTTTGGTAACGTTGCGTCTACATCGAACAAAAACGCAGTAGCAAACCCAAAACTCGCAGCGCTGCAAGGTTTAGCGAAGATGAAAAACCTTGCGGATTCAGGTTTCAAGCAAGGTGTGCTTCCTCCGCAGGAGCGTCCATGCGTTCACACTCTGCGTACTTTAGGTTTCTCAGGTACCGATGCAGAAGTAATTGCTCAAGCCGCGGAAAAAGCACCGCAACTGCTTGCGAATGTCAGTTCAGCCTCTTCAATGTGGGTAGCCAACGCGGCGACCGTTTCTCCTTCTGCGGATACTGCGGATGGTAAAGTTCACTTCACTGTGGCGAACCTAAACAACAAGTTCCACCGTTCCATTGAAGACCAAACCACCAGCAACGCGTTAAAAGCGATTTTTGCTGATAATCAACACTTTGCCCACCATGCCGCGCTACCACAACAAATGCTATTCGGCGATGAAGGTGCAGCGAACCACAACCGCTTATGTCGCAGCTATGGCGATAAAGGCGTTGAAGTGTTCGTGTATGGTCGCCAAGCATTTGGTGGTCAGGTTGAACCTAAAATCTTCCCTGCTCGCCAAACGCGTGAAGCAAGCGAAGCAGTGGCTCGTCTGCATCAGTTAGACGAATCACAAACCGTATTCCTACAGCAAAACCCAGATGTGATTGACCAAGGCGTATTCCACAACGACGTGATTGCAGTAAGTAACGGCCCCGTTCTTTTCCATCACCAAGAAGCGTTCCTCAATCAAGCGCCTGTGTTTGATGAAATTCGCCGCAAGCTAGGCCAATTTGAATGTGAATTCACGCCAATCGAAGTACCGACGAACAAAGTATCAGTGCAAGACGCAGTGGGCACATACCTATTCAACAGCCAGCTTCTAACCAAAGCTGACGGCAGTATGGTAATTGTGGTTCCAGAAGAATCACGTAAGAACGAGCGCGTTTGGACATACCTGACAGAGCTAACCAAAAGCGGTGGTCCAATCAACGAAGTGAAAGTATTCGACCTACGCGAAAGTATGTGTAATGGTGGTGGCCCAGCTTGTCTGCGTTTGCGTGTTGTTCTTAACGAACAAGAGCTTAAAGCAGCGAACCCGCATGCAATAATGAATGATGCGCTTTATGGTTCACTGACTCAGTGGGTGAATAAACACTACCGTGATCGCCTGACGGAAGCTGATTTGGCAGATCCACAGCTACTGGTTGAAAACCGCACTGCACTGGATGAGCTGACTCAAATCATGAACCTTGGTTCAATCTACCCATTCCAACGCTAAGCAAGGATTTATTGGAAATGGATTTTTTAAAACAGACACTTTCAGGGGAAGCCTTTTCCCCTTCATTAGGTGAAACAACCGCTTTGCGTTGGAGTTGTCCGGCGCAAGGTGTTATCGCTTTCGAACCTCTAGAGTTCTCAGATAGCCCACAATCGAAAAGTGTGGTTATCTCCGCAGGCATTCACGGTAACGAAACCGCGCCCATCGAAATCGTTTCTGAGTTGGTTCAAGATTTTCTGGCAGAGAGACGTTCTTTGAATGTTCGCCTGTTAGTCATTCTTGGCAATCTTGAAGCTATGCGCACAGGTGACCGCTACCTAGAAGTGGACATGAACCGCTTATTCAGTGGTAAACATGCCAATTATGAAGCGTGTGAAGAAACTCGTCGCGCACAAATCATTGAACAGCAAGTGATCTCGTTCTTTGAACAACAACCCAATACTCAGCGTGTTCACTTTGACCTGCATACCGCAAGAAAGCCGTCATTCCATGTGCGATTCGGCCTGCTTCCTTATGTAGAATCTGGCAAGTATCAACCTGAAATGATCGAATGGCTGTGTTATGTGGGCTTAGAGGCACTGGTGATCAACCATGCTCCTTCAGCAACGTTCAGCTACTTCAGTAGCCAGACTTGTGGTGCTCAAAGCTGTACTTTAGAACTGGGCAAAGCACTGCCATTTGGCGAAAATGATCTTTCGCAGTTTATTGGTATCAAAGAAGGCTTAATCGCCCTTACCACAGGCACTTCTTGCCCTGACAACAGTGCACCAGAAATGCCTGTTTATAAAGTTAGCCAAGAACTCACCAAACTGACCGAAGCGTTTGAACTCAACTTTGCCGAAAGCGTGCATAACTTCACAGCATTCGAAAAAGGCTGTTTGCTTGCTACCGACGGCGATAAGCAGTACCGAGTGGAACAAGACCAAGAGTGGCTGATTTTTCCGAATAGCGGCGTCCGTCCGGGTTTGAGAGCAGGTCTCATGCTCACTCAAACCGCTTTAAAAGACTGGATAGCCTAACTATTCCCACTTCATCTAAGCGCAATTTGTCGTATTTAATTCAGTGTGAATACGAGATGGCAGGTTACGCTTAGTTATTTGTGCCTTACCTTCTTACACTGCCAAGCATTACAAGTTCAACACTACCCCATCACTTTTACTTGCTTCAATTTCTTAGCTTGAGTTCCAGACTCTTTGACCAAACTTATTTATTACTCGGGAATGAGTAGCCAACAGAAAAGGCCAAAATCAATTTGAATTCAGCGTAAACAACACGTCGGTTGAAAGCCATTTTGAGTCTCAATAAAAAGATTCTCTAAAAATTTATTCCACACTTTAATCGCCTCCTTACTAACCGAGTTCCCATACTCATCGAACACTTTTTGTGACTGTTCGCTTACGTTCGTGTTTTTTAAACCATATTAGGGGAGTTGTTGGCGATAGGTCGGTTTTGTTTTCTTTTCCGACAGCGAATAATGTACGTGTGAATGATGGTCATTTTACACACATTTCACACAATCGCTTTTGATTTAATTGGATAAACCTTCTATGTTTAACAACTATCTAATATCCTGAAATATAAGTAAATGAGAGCGGTTATGACCTTAGAAACAGTACCGTTAAGTCATATTGATTCACCAAAGTTACAACTCCCAAAATTAGACAACGATGTGTATCGCTTCCATGCAGTATCCAAACCATCGGCTTCGCGTTGCAATTTAGACTGCAGCTACTGTTTTTATTTGCACAAAGAATCTTTATTAGAGCAGCCATCTCATGCAGGTATGAGTGATGAAATGCTCGCTTTGTATATCCAACAATACATTGAAGCTCAAACAGGTGAAGAGGTTGTTTTCACATGGCAAGGCGGTGAACCTACTTTAATGGGGTTATCTTTTTTCGAAAAAGTTGTCGCCCTGCAAGACCAATTTAAAAAGCCTGATCAAGCCATACTCAATGACTTACAAACCAACGGTATTTTGCTTAACGAAAACTGGTGCCAGTTTCTTAAACAACATAATTTCTTAGTCGGCATCTCCATTGATGGTCCTAAACACCTTCACGACATTCACCGAGTCAATCGAGCGGGTAAGTCATCGTTTGACAAAGTGATGAATGCTATCGAATTGTTGAAAAAACATCAGATTACTTTCAATGCTCTTTGCGTAATCAATCAGGACAACGGAGCCTTCCCTCTTGAGGTGTATCGTTTTCTTCGCGACGAAGTTCAACCCCAAGTTATTCAGTTTATTCCTTGCGTTGAACCGAAGAACTTTACCAATGTCGCCCCTAATAAATGGAAAACCAAAGACCTGATCCAAATTGGTGATATTAGCCTTTCACCTGAAAACGAGAGTAGTTACCTCACTTCTTGGTCTGTTGGCTCAACTCAATGGGGGACATTCTTGACCACGATTTGGGATGAATGGATTCGACAGGATTTCGGTACTGTATTTATTGATCAGTTTGAAAATGTTATTTCGCAAATGTTTGGATTTGGCGCGCAAAAATGTGTTTCTGCCGAGTTCTGTGGTAAGGCAGTCGCAATTGAACATAATGGAGACGTTTTTTCCTGCGACCATTTTGTCTACCCCGAATACAAACTTGGCAATATTACTGAAGTGCATATGGGGGATCTTGTTTTCTCCAATAAACAACAAAATTTTGGTAAATCAAAAGCCAGCAACCTTCCTTCTGATTGCCGTCAGTGTTTTTTCCTCTCTCTTTGTTATGGCGAATGCCCTAAAAATCGCTTTACCAAAACATCACAAGGTGAAAGTGGACTAAATTATTTATGCTCTGGCTTAAAAAAATTCTACGCAAAAGTAGTGAATAGTCAGAGCTTACTGCAACAACGTCTGAGTGCTTAAGGAGTCTCAATGAAGACTAAAATTAAACCGATTGTGGCGATAACGAGCTTTCTGATTTCATCAGCAAGTTACGCTGAGCCAGCAAAAAACATCGACAGAACAGTATTACCTATTCAGCAGTCTGCCCAGTTTAATGGTAAAATTGGTACGACCTTCGATCAATCAAAGTCTGATTACCCACAACCTATTAAAGCTCCAGAAGGGGCACCCAACGTTGTTGTTATCTTGCTTGATGATTTAGGTTTTGGTCAAGCGGGTACCTTTGGTGGTTTGGTTCCAACACCGAATATCGACAAGCTAGCATCCCGCGGCGTGACTTATAATAACTTCCACACGACAGGTATCAGCTCGCCAACTCGCGCAGCATTGCTAACTGGCCGTAACCACCATCAAGTGGGTTTTGGTACCATCTCCGAGTTGTCAACAGGCTTCCCAGGATATAACTCAATTTGGCCTAAGTCGGTTGCAAGTATTGCAGAAGTGTTGAAAGACAATGGCTACAGCACCAGTGCTTTTGGTAAATGGCACAATACTCCTGACTGGGAAACTTCGTCAGCTGGCCCATTTGAGCAATGGCCAACGGGCTTAGGCTTTCAACATTTCTATGGTTTTCAAGGCGGTGAAACTAGCCAGTGGGAACCTCAGTTATTCAATGACACCACTCCTATTGAGCTAACCAAAAAACCTGAAGATGGGTACCAACTCAACGAAGATTTAGTCGATAAAGCGATTGCCTGGATTGACCAACAAAAATCGATGAACCCTGACAAACCTTATTTCACTTATTTCGCACCAGGTGCAGTACATGCGCCACTTCACGCCCCTAAAGAGTGGATTGAAAAATTCAAAGGTAAGTTTGATATGGGGTGGGATAAATACCGTGAAGAGGTATTTGCTCGCCAAAAAGCGATGGGAATGATTCCACAAAATACTAAGTTAACGCCAAGACCAAAAGAGATAGAAGCTTGGGATACCTTAAGTGCCGACCAGAAGAGACTGTATGCCCGTCATATGGAAGTCTTCGCCGCCTTCCTTGCTTACACTGACTACGAAGTGGGACGTCTGTTGGATAAGATTGAATCAATGCCAGACAGCGACAACACCATGATCATGTATATCGCTGGGGATAATGGATCGAGTGCAGAGGGTTCAATAACCGGTACTACCAATAACATGATGACGCAAAACGGTGTGCCCGATACCGTAGAAGATCAGTTGAAAGTTATTGACGAACTGGGTAGCGAATTGCATGAAAACCATTATCCAGTGGGCTGGGCATGGGCGGGTACCACTCCTTTCCAATGGATGAAGCGTGTACCTTCTCATTTTGGTGGAACACGTAACGGCCTCGTGGTTTCATGGCCTGCTAAAATTAAAAATACGGGTACTATTCAAAGTCAATTCCACCACGTGGTGGATATTACGCCTACGATTCTGCAAGCCGCAAACATACCAGCGCCAACTTCTGTTAACGGTGTGAAACAAAAACCGATGGCAGGCACCAGTATGATTTACACATTTAATCACCCAGAAGCTAAGTCACACCGCATGGTTCAATATTTTGAAACAGGTGGTCACCGTGCGATTTATAAAGATGGCTGGGTAGCGGCATCATTCCATGGTGTACCTTGGCAGCTAAGCAGTTCTCTGGGTTTCAAAGATTCGAAATGGGAACTGTATAACGTCAAAGAAGATTTCTCTGAAGCGGTCGATCTGTCGAAGAAAAATCCAGAAAAATTGAAAGAATTGATTAAAGAATTCGATAAACAAGCGAAAATTAATGAAGTGTACCCACTTGATGACCGCTTTACTGAGCGAGCGAGTACACCTGACCGTCCTTCTATCACCAGAGGTAAAACGCAGTTCAGCTATACAGCAAATGTTACTCGTGTTCCTGAAGGATCAGCGCCTAAATTCTATCAACGAGATCATAGGATCGATGCCTATGTTACCGTTGATAAAAACCAAAAAGCCGATGGTGTACTGATGGCAATTGGTGGTGGTTCTGGTGGCCTTTCTTTCTATGCGGACAATGGCAAATTGGTTTATGGCTATAACTTCTTTGGTAAGAGCTATTCGTCGATTAAATCTGATAGCAAAATTCCATCAGGAAAAGTGAAACTGTCTGCGGTTTACAAACAACAACCGTTCAGATTCCTGAAAGACTTGACTGGTGGTACGGTTGATCTTTACATCAACGATAAAAAGGTAGGTTCAGGTAAAGTAGAAAAAGCGGTTCCTGTGCGCTTTTCTGCAACTGAAACGCTGGATATCGGTGTTGATCTAGGAGCTCCAGTCATGCCTACTTATCGCAAGAAACTACCGTATCAATTTAACGGTGTCATTGAGAAAGTGGACGTAGAAACGGCGCCTACTCAGCCTATTATCAAATAGACCCGTAATTAAAAATGCCAACCAGACCGGTTGGCATTTTTATGCCTACTCGAACATGTTATCTGGGTGTTGAGTAGAAGATACTCTCTAAACGAAATAGGGATCGAGTATCCCTTCAAGCCATGTTTTAAAAAAACGAACTCGTTTCGATAGATTCCGCCGATGGGCAACTACTAAGGAGGCGGTAAGAGGTTCGGGACGCAGATTTGGTAACACCTCAACTAACCTACCCTTTTCAATTTGAGCCTTAAGAGCGGGTTGCCCTGCCTGAATTAGTCCAATTCCGGCCAGTCCGCATTCATGGTACGCTTGAACGTTGTTTACCTGTACCGCCCCCGGTAAATCAAGCAACTTATAACCGTCTTTGTCCGGATATTCCCAACCAACTTGTTCGCCACCAAAGACAGGGCTGTAATAAACCATTTTATGTCTCTGGGTTATGAGGTCACTTAGTGTGTGAGGTGTACCGTGCTTGAGCAAATAGTCAGGACTGCCAGCATTAATCATACGCAGTTGTCCTAACGGTATTGCCACTAGTGTCTCATCGACAACAGGCCCAAAACGAATGGCACAATCGAAGCCTTCACGTGCCAGATCCACTCGGCGATCGGTACAGGAAAGCTCCAGTTCAAGCCCGGGATTAGAAGAAAGTAGCTGAGGGAGAGCTGGAATTACAACACTTCGTGCCAGCTCTGTTGACATGTCGACTCTTAGCTTGCCCTCCAAACCAGATTCTTTGGTAACAAACATCATTTCTAATTCTTGAGCTTCGACTAAAAGATTTGCAGCGCGCTCATAGAATGCTTGACCATCCTCAGTCAATTTAACGCTACGAGTGGTACGGTGAAATAATGCCACCCCAAGTTCTTTTTCTAAATCGCGAACCACTACGGAGACTCGCCCCTTGGGGATACCTAGCATTTCCGCGGCGCGGGTAAAATTGGCCATTTCTGCCACTCGACAAAAAATAGTCAATATATTGAGATTCTTCATTGTTACCAAAAAACATAACGTTTAGTTATTTTTACAATACTTTATTCATAAAAAAAACACCAATATTCTAGCCTTATCTGTCATCTATAAATAGTTTTCACTGAGACGCATAGTAATGAAGAAACATATTTACACGTATCTCTTTTTATCGTTGTAAACACTCAAAACAGTTAGGAGAAATAGAATGCCTAAAGGATACCTTATTGCACATCTTACAGTCATTGACGCCGATTTATATGCAGAGTATGGCAAAGCAGCTGAAGAAGCAGTAAAACCATTCAACCCCAAAATTGTGGCTTGGACTGGACAATATGAAAACTTAGAAGGGGAGTCTCACCGACAGCATATGATTTTTGAGTTTTCCTCTTTTGCCGAAGCTAAGAGCTTTTATTACAGCGACAGTTATCAAACGGCCAAAAAGTTACGCGCCAAGGCGGCCACTGGCACTTTTGTACTTGTTGAAGGAAGCGAATGATTTCGGTGAATGATTACAGGATAATGTAATGCACCTTGGTGGCGGTTAGCACCATATGACGTAACATTTTAAGGAAGGCAACTCTTGGTAACAGGTGTTGCCTAACCGACACATCCAAGATACAACTCACTCCAAATTATCCAGATACGTTTCATTCGGCACTTTCTAACTCGAAACTGCCCCACTCGGTGTTACTAACTTCAATTGCTTAGCTTGAATTCCAGATTCTTTGACCAAACTTATCTAATACTCAGGATGTGAGTAGCCTATAAAAATAGAAGGAGATGCCAGTGATCACTTGTTACGTCAGATACGTTATTGACCCTAAGAAAATCCCTGAATTTGAACATTATGCACGTATGTGGATTCCACTCGTTGAACAGTTTGGTGGAATACATCATGGATATTTTTTACCGTCAGAAGGAGCGAATAATATTGCAATGGCGTTGTTTTCATTTCCATCCTTATCTGAATATGAAAAATACCGTCATGAATCAGCATCAGACGAAAACTGTAAAGCTGCATTCAAGTATGCAGAAGAAACGGATTGTGTAGTGAGTTATGAACGTAGCTTTTTCCGTCCAATTCTTACTGAGTGATTCTTGTGCCAGCCAACAGTGAGCAGGCTCTTTTATGCACCAAAATGTTTCAGTTTTGACTTATTGCAGTTCTAAAAAATCAATGTTTGACCAAAAAAATTAAATGCTTTAGCGTGTTAATTGCAATAGAGAGTAGGAAACATTTAGTAAAGGATAGTATGTGAAAGATTTAATATCAGGGGTGTCAGGAAAGTTATTCATTATAAACAGCCTAACGGCAACAGCATATGCATTTATATTGCCAGTTATGAGTGTTTATTTAGTCAATGGGATTGGTGCTAGCCCTGATTTTATCGCCTACTATAGTGTTAGTTTCGCAATATCTGGAATGGTTTTTAGCCAGTTATTTGGAGCTTTATCTGATAGAGGGGTGAATGACCGCTGGCTTTTTATACTATCAGTTATCTGTATCGCTTCATCTGCTGTTTGTTTTTCGTATGTAACGCACCCATGGCAAGCTCTGGTAATAGGAGTCGTACTCATGGGACCTGGAAATGCCTGTATTCCATTGATATTGTCTATGATTAAGCGCTTCGCAGAACAATCAGGAAAAAATGTGACTAAGCTTAATACACAGATGCGTTCTGGTGTATCTGTTGTATGGATTATTGGTCCAGCCTTGGCCTTCGTTATTGCAGATTTTTGGGGTTATCAAGCAAACTTTGCCATCGTAACTATATTAGCCGTGTTGGTTATTTTACTTTCCTTAATATATCTTCCAGCTTTCAATTCCAATAACTTGGAAATTCCAAAGGAAGCCAACACTGCTTCTGGTAAGTTACATACCTTAGCTTTTTTTCTTGGGGGGATAATCCTTTTCGGTAACTTAGCTAACCATGTATATATTACCGCAATGCCTTTATATCTTACTCAAGAGGTAGGGATCCCAATGTATTTCCCTGGCCTTCTTCTTGGTGTCACAGCGGCATTTGAGATACCAGTGATGTTGATCGCAGGCTCATTATGTGACAAATACGGAAAGTACCGTTTGATGAGTTTTGCATTTATATGTGCAATTACTTACTACGCACTATTACAAGTAATAACTTCGATGAGCGGCTTGATATTAATTCAGGTATTTAATGGCCTATTTTATGGAATTTTTGTCGGTTTAGGTATCACCATCATTCAAGACATGTTCCCTAAGAATGGTGGATTTGCATCTGCTTACTACACGAATGTTATGAGAATTGGGATGATGGCTGGAACATCTCTTGTTGGTGTTATCGCTGAGTATATAGATTTCAAAGTAGCATTGTCTTCCTCTTTGGTAGCAACCAGTGTTGCATTGTGTTTAATGACGTATGTGACTAAGAAATCTAACTCAACAGTTAAAGTTTATGTTTCATAAAGAACAATTTCGAACATCCATGCCTGAGTTAGAGTATCGTGGTTAGGGCTGTAATACATTCAGAGAGAGGGAATCGTGAAATTCGAGAATGATAAATTTAATGGCATTATTATAAACATAGAAGATGTCCCTTCCGACATTGATACATTCAAAATGGCATTATCAAACATTGTGTCATTTGCACAGTCTGAGAGTAAGAACTTAGTCTGGCTAACGCTGCCTATTGGTTTGTCCCATCTAGTGCCTAAAGCTACAGAGCTAGGATTTGTTTTTCATAACTGTCTTGAGCACGAATTAACGCTTATTCTTAAAGCTCAATCTACGACTTTTATTCCTTTTATTCCAACACATTCGCTTGGAGCTGGTGCAATCGTTAAAAATAGTCGAGGTCAACTCTTAGTGATCAAGGAGCATGGTATGAATGGTTACAAGCTGCCTGGTGGACACATAGAACTCGGTGAAAAAATAGAGACAGCGATCATTCGAGAGGTTCTTGAAGAAACAGGAGTTGATACTGAATTTGGTTCAATCCTGGGACTCACAACTAGGCACCCATTTCAATTTGGCAAGACGAATATGTATTTGATTTGTCGGTTACAAGCTGTTTCTGAATACATTAACATTCGTGATACAGATGAAATTGCCGAAGCAAAGTGGCTTTCTATCTCTGAGTTCTTGAATGATGAGGGTAATGCCAGCTTTAATCGACAGATGGTTGAGGCATTACACAATGTGGATGGTCTGGCAGCATTTGAGCCAGTAAACAACATTGGTCTTTATAAAAAACATGAAACGTTTTTTGCCAAAAGAAATAGTTAAAAGTTATTTTGAGGTGCTTCTCTGAATTTCATAAGCGTTAAATATGTGTAATGCCGATGTTTGTTTTAAGGGTTACAAAATAAGATACAGAGGTTTCGAGATATTTTTCCTAATGTGACCGACGTACTTTAGAACATCAGTTCTAAAACGTTTATGTCCATAAATGCGCCAGCGCCGATCACGGCAGCCCCATTGCAACTTTCGAGCGATTAGTTCGTTTAGTGACAGGACAGTAATTTAACTTACTTCCTCTCACCTCTATAACTTTGCCGCTTACCCAGCAACTGCTTCACACGATACACGGCTGTTTCAGTGAGTGAGAGATAACCATACCGCTTTAATGTCCCTACCATATTCCTACACAATGTATTTTTACGAGCGTATTTTTGAGGAGAAGACTCTTTAATTTTTTCTTTACTACCCTCAAAGGTGATACCACCGGGTTTTAGTCACACCCATAAATGCTACCGCTTAAACACTGTTTCCGTAAGCGTCTGTCGGACGGATATCTACAGGAAAACGACCAATCTTCTAGATATCTTTTAATTTCTATATTCGAATTCTCTTATCTATTTTTTAATAATTTTCGTTCTATATTCTCCAATTGTATAAAAACTTTAGTTATATAAAAAAATATTGTAAAAATTCAAAAAATGTATATTGAACAAGTTTCGTAGTGAGAGGAAGATAAGAAAAGACGTCAAGCTTATCTTGCAACGTTAGTTACGCTCAAATAATTACAACTCAAAAAATTGGAGAAGCCTCATGAGCACAACCATAGCAGCCTTCGTAACAGAAACGCTTCGCCAAGCAGGCGTTGAACGGATCTGGGGAGTCACTGGTGATTCACTCAACGGAATTAGTGACAGCTTAAGAAAAATTGACGAAATTGAGTGGATGGGCACTCGTCACGAAGAGGTGGCGGCATTTGCTGCAGGAGCAGAAGCGCACATAACCGGCAAACTGGCAGTTTGTGCTGGTTCATGTGGTCCGGGTAACTTGCACCTGATTAATGGTCTGTTCGATTGTCATCGCAATAAAGTTCCCGTGTTAGCCATCGCCGCGCACATTCCTTCCACTGAAATTGGTTCAAATTATTTTCAGGAAACCCATCCACAAGAACTATTCCAGGAATGCAGTGTTTTTTGTGAATTGGTTTCCAGCCCAGAGCAGATGCCATACATCCTTGAAACTGCGATGCGTCAGGCTATTCTGCATAATGACGTTGCGGTATTAGTTCTGCCGGGTGATATCGCACTTAAATCCATGCCAGAAGGCATTCAACCTAAATGGCAGGTCCCACAGACTGCGTTTTATGCACCACAAGCAACAGATATCGAACGACTTGCAGAAGAACTGAATGGCAGTAAGAAAGTCACCCTACTTTGTGGTGCTGGTGTGAAAGGTGCTCACGATGAGGTCATTGAACTGGCAAAAGTTCTTCAGGCCCCTATTGTTCACGCTCTGCGTGGTAAAGAACACATCGAATATGAGAATCCATATGATGTGGGAATGACCGGTCTTATCGGATTTGCTTCTGGCTACCATGCCATGCGTGAAGCCGATACCTTATTGATCATTGGTTCAAGCTTCCCATACCGTGCTTTCTATCCGGAAAAAGCAAAAATCCTGCAAATCGATAATAACCCTGCATCGTTAGGTCGCCATGCACATATTGATATCGGCATTCTGGGTGATACGAAAAGTACCATTGCGTCTCTGTTACCGTTAATCGACAGTAAGCGTTCATCCAAACACCTGGAAAGTTGCCAGAAAAGCTATACCTCTGCCCGTAAAGACTTAGACGCTCTGGCAACAGGTAAAACCTCACATGGATTGATCCACCCTCAATATTTGGCACGTTTGATTAGCGAGCAAGCCAAAGAAGATGCCGTATTTACCTGTGATGTTGGTACTCCAACTGTCTGGGCTGCCCGTTATCTGAAAATGAATGGTAAACGTAAACTTATCGGTTCATTTAATCATGGTTCAATGGCTAATGCGATGTCGCAGGCAATGGGAGCGCAAGCTATAAATCGTGACCGTCAGGTTATCGCGATGTGTGGTGATGGTGGTTTTTCAATGTTGATGGGCGATTTGTTATCTCTAAACCAGTTAAATCTTCCAGTTAAAATAGTGGTATTTAACAACCGTTCGTTAGGTTTTGTCGCTATGGAAATGAAAGCGGGTGGCTATCTGTCTGATGATACAGATTTAGAAAACCCAAGCTTTGCTAGTATTGCGGAAGCCTGTGGTATTAAAGGCATTCATGTATCGGATCCTCAAGAATTACCTGGGGCACTGACGGAAACCCTTGAATATCCAGGAGCAGTTGTACTGGAAGTCGACACAGCCAAGCAAGAACTGGCTATGCCACCACAAATTAAAGTAGAACATGCAAAAGGCTTTAGCCTGTATATGATGAAAGCTATTATTAATGGCCGTGGTGACGAACTGATTGAACTGAGTAAAACCAACTGGTTACGCTAAACTCATTACAAAACAGTCGGTAAGAATAAAAAGCAGCTGGTTGTACAGCTGTTTTTTTATTTCTGAAAGTGACAAGCTATCAGTTAACCAACAAATGTTGGTGCAATAATGCGAGTAGTAACAACACTTCATAGATACATTATCTCGGCACACGTTACAGCCGCACAGTTATGTTTCAGGCTGATACCAATAAAGCACATGAACGTATTAATTTTGTAGAACTGGGCGATCTGTCCATTTATCTTTTAGCTCACCACAAATAGGCTTATTACTAGCAAGCCTTTAAACCATGTTTTTAGAGTTCGCTGAATAGCTAGAGTAGACTCTCCTGTGCCCTACCCTAAACTAGCTGAGCCAATTCACACCTCAATGCCTATTAAGATAGTAATTTGCTAGAAAACACGCATAATCTCGCTATACAACACTCAGAGAAGAATTACCTATGACTGATTTTCAATATTACTTTCATCCACTCCCTTGTTTTAACTGTAAAAAAACCACAGTGAGCACAGATCTAGGTTGGTTAACGCCTGCGATGAAAGAGGATGTTTTAGCGCAAGTGGCTGTAATCATCGAACAAGGCGACGTTGAACCAGACCTTTCTGTGAACGTGACTTGTACTAAAGACGAAGCTCGTGATTACTTATTGCTGAACTTCTACGGCTACTCAGAAGAAGAGCTGGAAAATCAAGTTGAAGCGGAAGATGAGAAAGAAGTTGCGGACGAAATAGCAGAGCTATCGGAAGAAAATACCGTTGTCTTTGAACACGAAATAGCACTACAAAGTTGTACTGATTGCGACGTTGAATAGTCAAAATTAGTGTAATCTTAAACCAATAATAAAGGCGTTAGCAGGTGTGAATTTGCTAACGCCTTTTTGCTCTCTGCGGATTTTAACTAAACACGACTTCTGGCCAGTAACAGGTTCACTTTTCCTTTTGCTGTTTTACTAACGGTTTGCATAAACTCGAAGCTTGGCTTTACGATTCCAGCTTGCTCTAGGTCTTCAACCATTCTAAGCCAGAGGTTAGCTGTCATCTGTGCATCGGCTAAGGCTCGGTGGAACACGCCGTTGTTTTCGATGTTTTTGTAGCGAACAAGCTCGCCAAGTTTGTGGGACGGCGCATCTGGAATCAGTCGTCTTGCCACAAGTAAAGAGCAAGCAAACTCCCCCGAATAACCGCAATTGATTCTCTCAAGTTCTGCGTCTAGAAAACGTTTATCGAACGAAGCGTTATGTGCTATCAGGTTCTCATCGGCAATAAATTCACTGAATGATGACATCACCTCGTCGCAGCTTGGTGCTGTACGCAACATGTTGTTAGTGATGCCAGTGTAACTCTCAATGAATGAACTGACTCTAAAGCCGGGATTCATGAGTTGCTGAAAACTATCAACTATCTCACCATCGACTAGCTTAACCGCACCTATCTCTATTGCACGATCACCAAGATTAGGCGAAAGGCCAGTGGTTTCAAAGTCGAGTACGACCACAGAATTGGCTTGGGGCATGAGGTTTTCCGGCTAAAAAATTTGTACAAGAGTATCTTCGAAAGCGATAGAAAAAGAAAGGCGACGAGTTTAATGCAATAAAAAAGGTTACCGCATCTATGTCAGGTAACCTTTCATTTCGCAATGATGAAATGTCGCCATTTCCCTAAGGTCTATTGATTATAATCTTAACGCTTTAAAGAATAGTGAAAATGCTGCCCTTCCGAATTTAAGTTGACCACATCTCGAATGGTTTTATATCCACGTTTAGATATTTCGATATCATAGCCCTCTTCTTTAAAAGGAAGTTTCATCCCGTATCGATACTTAGGTCTGATATTCATTACCCTAATCGTCGCATTCTTCGGAGTAGTGGTAATGTTGAATTCAAACAGCATGTTGCGTGCATAGAATTTGGGGACGGTGAGTTCTTGAGAATGACCTTCTTTAATCACTACTTTTCCTTTGTAGTACATCAAGTTTCTGTCTGAAGGAGTAACAAATACCGTGTGCTGGCCTACGGGTAAAGAGGCATCACCAAAGAGTCTGATACTTCGTTGCGTTCCGTATAATGAGATCCATGCATTTCTATGTTCTTGCTCAGGCTTGTAATTCAATCTGCCTTTGTGCGGCTTATTGGTTACAAGTTTGTATTTTTTAGCTTCTTCTAGTTCTTGAAGCTGTTTGAGACCGGGTAAGCTTGCTATTTGCGACCCGACCTCACCATAAATCCCTTCTTTCAAAATGTCATATAGCTTCGACTCAGCTTTAACAGGTAGAGCTATCATCAATAAAGCAAAGGTGGAGACAAATCTAATCACTGAACACCTCCACTCCAAGGCCTGAAACATACTCGCCAAGTTCAGGGAACAACTCAGCTAACTCATCCAAAATAAATAAAGTCATTTCTGGGTCTACGTCATTGTCGATAATGGAGAAGGCCAACGCGTCTATCTCGTCCTTATATTTTTCATAGATTTTCTGAGTCAATATTGATGCCGCCTCATACTGTGTCTCGGACTTAATCTCATCTCTAAGCGCATCCTCAAGTTCTTTGAGTAGCTTCTTCGTTTCGTTGGCCTTGGCTTTGTACTTGTGGTATTTCGCCTTATCAATTGCAGCGGAAATGTCCTTTTTAGCAGGCTTACCCTGTATCTGTGATACCAGTGATGAGATGTTGGTTCGCGCAATTGAGGTGAAATATTTTTCGCGAGCGTCCAGTAAGCTCTCCCCCTCAAATGATTTTACGCTAGGGAAGGCATAGTCGGCGATACCTGGATCGGGAATGCTCCTAATATCACCGCAATCTACAACCTCTCCTTTTATCATTAATTTCCAATGCGCCTTAACGCCAAAGTAAAATGCTGAAATAGGAGTCCTTGAAACTTTCTTACCATTAAACACTTTGGTTAGTTGGCTCTTACTATCTTCAAATCTGTAACCAACAGGATAGGGAGCATCAGAGAGATCTTTAAATTCATCACTCTCGAGTGAGCATACGTATTGAACATGAAGTACGGCTTGCTGTTTAGTTATTGTATCAGTCAAAGCGTCAGATTCTTTGACTGCAAGGTAATCTTCACCCACCACCAATTTTGCTAGTGATTGTACTTGGCGAAAGGTTTCACGTGAGAATATTTGCAAAGCACTTGTTGGAAATATATATAAGTTTTCTCGAGCGGTTCTTAGAACAATATCTAGCTTAGTATCTGTATTTGTTCCGTCTGCTTTTTTCTGTGCATCGCGCTTGGCTATCTCTAATAGTTGCTTTTCAAACTCTTCTGGATATACCGCTCCATATTTCATTACCACGGACTCATTCTCACCACGAGTCAGGTGTTCTGCGACAACATATAAAGTAGATAAACCCGCTTCCTTAACCTTCTGTAAGCCCGAAAAAATAGCAGGATCAATACCTCGCGCTTTAATCGCTTTGGTGACTATGGCAAGCTTTTGAGCGCTAACAACATCGAGTCGTTTGCGTCTCTCTTCAGATTCGCGCAACAGCTTAAAAGAATGAAGTTTTCGTACTTTGTTGGCCTCTGCCCACTCTTCAAACTCAAGATAGGACTTCTTTTGATCTGCCTCCAACGCCTCGGCCCATTTGCCGTCGAGTTTTAGACTTCTGGTAAACCAAGATGTCAAAAGCAGAAAAATCAGCATACCACCAAAATAATTTACCCAAATTTGAGGGTCAGTTACATATGGATGCTTTTCCCGCAGAGCTTTTCTGTCAGACTCATGCACCTTGTAGATATCAGCAAAGTTATATGTATAGAATCTGGGAGCATGGAGGGCGGGTATCAAACGGTTCTCAGAATAACCAAAGAGGACTTGCGTCGAACCATTGTTAATCTTGTAGGCAGCTTCGACATGGATTTGGTTTTGAGGAATGCCAAATCCTTTAATAATTATCCAGATGATACTCATGGTTAATGAGTATCCAAGCAATCTTCGACATTTTATTGTTTTTGTCTTTTCGGGGTTGTCTTTAGTCTTTTGCCTTAAAACTAGCCACACCAAGGCCAATGCTAATAAGATAAGTTTGAGCATATAACAATCCTATGTCCATCGCTTAAATTTCGCCAAGCTTGCTCCTTTTCAATGGCTTAGCGAACCACATGAAGACACATTTAACATATTTATATTACGTAAAAAAGACTTTTGGCTCATTTAACCAATTGATTAACTGATACTTTTAGCTTGATCAAGTTACGAGAAAAGTGACTCTTGCCTCTTCTCTTTGACAAAGTAATATGGCCAATATATAGATTACGTTTCAAAAGTAAGCCGTTATCATGTTCATTCAAACAGGGGTAAAGAATGTTTGAACCAACCGAATCTGTCGCTGATGAGTTACACATAGCCATCTCTTTACCAAATACAGTTGCCTTAGAAAATGGGTATTCGATTGCGACAAATGATCTTACAGAGTCGATATTATCTGACATCCCTTTTGACGCCCTATTTGTATCTGGTCTTTCTCCTAAACAAAGCTCCGAATTATCGAAAATTTGTCTATTGCATCATGTTGAGTTTGTAGTATTCGATAACCCTAATAATGATTCAACAGCCATCAGAGATGTTGTCATTAATTTAACCAACAAATTATTGTCAAAAGAAATGCCAAATAATCTGGACTTAGCCGATATTCGTAATTTGAATCAATCATCAGACTACTTATTTGCTTTTAATAGCGAAGATGCCGCATTCAATTTCATGAGGTACCAGCAATTAGGCGTTGTGGTTGGTGGTATTTATCTCGCTCATGGAGATGTAGGCTTAGGTGAATATGAATCGACGAATAACGCATTGCTGCGTTACTTCTCCGAGAAGGCTATTTTGTGTTCTAGTTTTCTCTCAGTTGGGCTTTCCGATTGCACAATCCTTCTCGGAATAAAAAGCCATTCAGAACAAACAATAATCACAGCTAAAAAACAATAAATCGCTTTGGTTTCATAATCACTGCCTATTTATTGTTGTAACTTTGATCCTAAATATATTCACCAAATCGATAAATATTATACTTCTTCAGAATGTCACCTACGTCATTGCTAGATACACGGTGATATTCAGCAAGTAATTAGCTTATGTATCTAGGTTCTAGAAGGTTACCGATTCAATAACCGATAACCTTTCGAGTTGACTTAATTCGAAGTGACTAAGCGTTGTTATTTCGCTAAAAGCTCGTTTCTTACAATCTCAGCACCGGCGCTGAGTGCGCTGAGTTTTTCACGTGCGATTTCACGAGGTAGCGGAGCCATACCGCAGTTTGTACATGGGTAAAGCTTATCGGCATCAACATATTTCAGCGCTTCACGCAGCGTTGCTGCAACAGCTTCAGGTGTTTCAATACTGTTGGTTGCTACATCAATGGCACCAACCATCACTTTTTTACCACGCACCAGTTCAAGCAGTTCCATTGGTACATGTGAGTTATGACACTCTAGAGAGATGATGTCGATATTCGATTTCTGCAGTTTAGGGAATACTTCTTCGTATTGACGCCATTCGCTGCCCAGAGTCTTTTTCCAATCGGTATTGGCTTTGATTCCATAGCCATAACAAATGTGCACGGCGGTTTCGCATTTCAGACCTTCGATTGCACGTTCCAGCGCCTCTATACCCCAATCGTTGACTTCATCAAAGAAGACGTTGAATGCTGGTTCATCAAACTGAATGATGTCTACACCTGCCGCTTCAAGTTCTTTTGCTTCTTCATTAAGGATTTTAGCGAACTCAAGCGCTAACTCTTTGCGAGATTTATAGTGTGCATCGTACAGCGTATCAACCATGGTCATTGGCCCTGGAAGTGCCCATTTAATTGGCTTGTCTGTCTGTGAACGCAGGAATTTTGCATCTTCAACAAACACGGCTTTTTGTCGTGAAACGGGACCCACAACGCTTGGTACGCTAGCTTCGTAACGGTCACGGATTTTCACTGTCTGGCGGTTTTCAAAATCAACACCGTTTAAGTTTTCAATAAAAGTGGTCACAAAGTGCTGACGAGTCTGTTCGCCGTCGCTCACAATGTCGGTACCTGCAAGCAACTGCTCCTGTAATGCTACGCGCAGTGCATCGTGTTTACCGTCAATCAGCTCTTGTCCTTCTAGTTTCCAAGGAGACCAAAGTACTTCTGGTTGAGCTAGCCAAATAGGTTTTGGCAGGCTACCTGCCGTCGATGTTGGGAATAATTTTGTCATGATGCTGGCTGTTCTTCTGTCTCGTTAAGGATTAAGCGTATTGAGCTGACCACTGCTCAAGAACCGATTGATAGGGTTTGATAAAGGCTTCTTCCGCAAACTTACCCTGTTCAATGGCGAGTCGAGTGCGCTCTTCTCGGTCATACACAATGTCTGTTAATGCGTGTTCATTACTCTTCAAATTCGGTTGATAACGCTCCCCTGCTACTGTGTTGGCAAAGTAGATTTCAGGGCGGTAAATCTTTTGGAAGGTTTCCATGGTGCTGATGGTGCTGATCAGTTCCAAATTGGTGTAGTCGTTTAGTAGGTCACCAAAGAAGAAGAATGCGAATGGCGCTACGCTGTTCTTCGGCATGAAATAACGCACTTGTAAGCCCATTTTCTGGAAGTACTGTTCAGTTAATGACGATTCATTCGGCTCGTATTCAACACCAAGAACAGGGTGCTGGTTGTTGGTGCGGTTATACACTTTGCTGTCTGAAACGCTCAAACAAATCACTGGTGGTTTGGCGAAGTTTTGTCGGTAAGCCTCTGATTTGATCAAAGACTTAAATATGCTGCCATGCAACTCACCAAAATCCTCTGGTACTGAGAATTGCGATTTGCCTTTGTTGTGATCCAGTAAACGTACGCTAAAGTCGTAATCACGCACATAAGACGAGAAGTTGTTACCAACAATGCCTTCAATACGTTGGTTCGTCTTGCGATCAACAACATAAGTTTTTAACACTTCAATAGATGGAATAGCTTCGTCTGCATTTTCCATTTTGATATCGGCAGAGATGATTTCCAGCTCTACCGAATAACGATCGCCCGTTGGGTTATCCCAAGACGCCAGTTCGTTAAATCGGCGGTCAATCATATTCAATGCATTGCGTAAGTTCTGCTGACGGTTTTCACCACGAGCCAAGTTCGCAAAGTTAGTTGTGATACGAGTTTTGTCTGATGGATGATAATTTTCATCAAGACAGGTCTTTTTAATTGTGAACGTAAAATTCTGAGTCATGAGCGTTATCTTCAATGTGATTTAGATGAAATCAAAACCATCTTTCGTTAAATCCATGACTTAGTTATAACTGGCGTGCTACAAGTTTAATAACGCTATTACTTAATGTTGATTGTGAGAAAAATTCATGTTCGGAATGGATGAGGGATAGAGTGGAAGATGAGGATGGTTGGTCACTCGCGAAGCGTTTAGAAGAAATAACGCCTGCGAAATAGCATTTACTTGGCTATTGTTTTGAGTCTGCGTTATTCAGAATGAAAAATACACTTGCCATCATCAGCCAAGCCTTGGGTAATATAAATATGCCCGTTTTTAGAGATCACCACAGCTTCAATATTGACTTGTTGATTTAAGTACAAGATGGCGTCATTAGCGCGCTCTAGAAATCCAGCGGTACTCCAGATTTCACCGTCTACAGAACGGTTAGAAATAATCGTAACACTGGCAATATCTGTTGATATCGGCATTCCCGTCTGAGCATCAAGCAGGTGATGATAACGTTGACCATTATCTTCGAAGAAACGTTCGTTAATACCGGAAGTGACCATAGAATGGCCTTTTAGAGGCACAACCCGCACAACTTCCCCACGCTGTGCAAACGGATTTTGAATACCCACATTCCATGATTGGTTAGTGTTATTAAGAGAATAACCTATGGTTAAGACGTTCCCCCCTAAGTTGATAAAGCCATGTTCTACACCTGCATTTACCAGCTTCTTTTTCACTTCATCAGCAAAGTAACCTTTGGCTATTGCTCCTAAATCAATCTCCATATTGGGTTGCGTCAGGTAAACGGAGTGATCTTCTTCATTCAGAATAATGTTGTTCGGGTCAGTTAAACAAAGCTTGGCTGATAATTCGTCTTTTTGGGGCACTTTGGCATTTTTAAAGCCGATACTCCATGTTTTAACCAGAGGACCAATGGCGATATTAAATGGATTTTTTGGATCCACACTGATCGTTTTCGCTATTTTTATAAGATGAAACAGATCCGGTTGTACGACGACTGGAGCAATACCAGCGTTTCGGTTGACGCGCATTAACTCGGAATCGTTCTGATTGACAGTGAATCGCTGATTATACTGATACAGCTGTAGGTAGGCTTCTTTGATGAGTTGCTCACCGTCAGGGTGATGAATCACTAGATCAATAAAGGTTCCCATCATCTGAAATCTGGTTTGGTATTTTTTCATATATTCCTTATTGATTTAGCGTTAAAAAACAGAGGGAAACATTGTTTCCCTCTGATTACGATATCTAACTGAACTTAAACTTGCTCAGCGACGTTCTGACCCGCAATGCGTCCATAAGTGAAGATATCAATTAAAGCATTACCACCCAATCGGTTACCAGCGTGGATACCACCAGCGACTTCACCCGCTGCGTATAAACCTGGGATTATCTCGCCTTCTTTACTAATAACACGCGCCATAGTATCGATTTTCAGTCCTCCCATCGTATGGTGAACCGATGGTTGTCGTGGTGTCGCATAAAATGGGGCTTGGTCTACTTTTAAACCTAAAGCACTTTTATGAAACTCAGGATCAAAACCTTGATCTACGCAGGTGTTGTATTGCTTGATGGTTTCGGTCAATTCAGATGACGGCACACCGATTTTCTCAGCCAGTTCTTCGAGCGTATCCGCTTTAATAATTATGCCCTCTTTGATTTCTCTTTCGATAGTTTCATCAGAGGTATTGGCTGCTGTTTTACGGATCTTCTCATCGGCAATCATGTATATCACACCACCGTTATCAAAGAACGCCTCTGCGAGTACATCTCGACTTTCACACTCATCAATAAAACGTTTACCTTGTTGATTCACAAAGACGAAGTTTTCAGGTGGCACAATCAAACCCGTCAACAAGGCACCTGATTTCGGATCACCGATAGGCATTAGCTGAACAAAGCCCATTCCCACTAATTCTGCACCCGCTTTCTCACCAATAGCGATACCATCACCAATCAATGCTGGAGAGTTAGTTGTCTTGATGTCGTCTGCAATGTCTTTCCAATAGGTATTGTATTTTTGGATCATCTTTGTGTTTGCACCGAAACCACCAGATGCCAGCACCACACCGTTATTAACACGTAGCAGCAGCTTAGTACCATTGCTCTGAGTCGCTTTGATACCGACCACTTTACCATCTTCAACAATCAGATCCGTTGCTCGGGTATCTGTGATGATTCGGCCACCTTGTTCTTGAATGCGTTTTTGCAGTTTATCAACAAACTCAACACCTTTAGGACGCTTCGGTTTGTGTGCACGACGCCACAATGCACCCACAGGAATTTCAACCACGCTGCGATCAAAGTCGATGCCTTTCTCACTCAACCAGTTAATTGACTCCATCGCCTTCGACGTCAGAGTTTCCACTAAGTCATATTGACCATAGATGGATTGGCCGTTCAGGTCGGTACGTTTACCACCTAAATATGTTTGAATACGATGTAGCTCTACAGAATCAAACAGATATTGTTTGCCATTCGCCGCATCCGCAAAATAACGATTCAGTTGCTCTTTGAGTACTTTAAAATCAGAAAGATAGCTGTCTACAAACTCTGATTCCGGCGTGTCAGCAAGACTCATCAAGTATTCTTTTTCACCTGGTAGAGAGCTGAAGTTATTCTGCCATTCAGGTTCTGCCGCATTAACCCAACCACCGGTACGAACTGTGTTACCGCCAATTGCAGGGAATTTCTCCAGTAGAATGACAGAGCGACCTTTATCCAGTGCCGTAAGAGCTGCGCTCAAACCAGCGCCGCCGCCGCCAACAACCACAACATCAACGGTTTCTTCAATGGTTTCAGATGACCATTCAACAGCTTTTCTCGCTTTACAACGAAGTGCCTCAGAGTTACCACCAGCCAGATCAACAGCATTTGATACGCCATCAATAACCGCTTGGCTACTTACCGTCGCACCAGAAATAACATCAATGTTCAGAGTTTGGTCATTGATAATTTGTTGAGGAATGCGTTCAAATGCTGGGTTCGCAATACCATCAGACTCCTTAGAGGAATCAACAGTGATATTGAGGATCTTATCTTCAGAAAACGTCACTGTTACTGGTAAGTCGCTATTATGACCTCGTCCATAAGCCGTATATTCACCAGGCTTAAACTCAATTTTGACGTTTTGAAGCTCTTTAATGCGTTGGTGTTTTAATGCTTCAGCTGCACTGTCTACAATCATGTAGTCCATGATTTCCCAAAGCGGAGTAGGAATTTGCAATTGTTCCTGTTGAGCGATATCAGCAAATTCCGCACACTGCTCTTCATTTAGTGCCTTGGTTGCCCATGTAGGTTCTACCAAATAACCTTTACCTACACTCACCATATCGTAACCTTGTGAGAGCGCTTTATCTGCATCGGCACGTTGAGCAACACCACCTACACCAATTACTGGTATTTTGGCTACATTTTCTGACTGAAGGTGACGATACTTAGTTATAAGTTGTTCTTTATCTTCTGGATCGACAATTGAATTTCGAGCCCAGCTTCCCATTGAAAAATGGAAGTAATCTAAGCCGTGGGTTGCGAGTTTATCCAAAAGGTACATGGTATCCGTAAAGCGGATTCCCGGCTCTTCTATCTCCTCTGGCGAGAAGCGATAGCCAATAATGAAGTCTGGTTTTTGAAGTGATAGAGCAACTTGTTTAACTTTTTCTAAAATCGCAAGTGGGAAGGTTGTGCGTTTTTCGACAGAACCACCCCATTTATCATTTCTTCGATTTGAGTGAGGGGAGAAAAACTGCTGGATGAGGTAAGTGTTGGCTCCGTGGATCTCTACACCATCAAAACCTGCAAGAATTGAACGGCGAACAGCATTGCCAAAGTTTTCGATCATTTCTTCGATCTGAACTTCTGTCATCTCTAGTGGAGTTTCTGCGTTATCACGAAGTGCAGCAACAGGGCTTGCAGAAATAGGTTGATGACCACCGTTGTATTCTGGGTTTGCCATACGGCCAGCGTGATATATCTGCAATATTGCTTTTGAACCTTTCGCCTTTATCGCATCCGCTAATTGTTTTAAGCCAGCCACTTTGCTATCGGTATCAATCCCTAATGCGCCAGGAAAAGCACGACCGTAATTTTCAACAAATGCACTTTCTACGATAATTGCACTGGCATCTCCAGAACGAGCGCCGTAATAAGTGATCATCTCTTGCGTCACGCCGCCATCAAAAAATGCAGATTGAATCGTCATCGGTGCCATCACGATACGATTCTTTAGCATAGCCCCGGACCGAAGCAACATTTCATCGCTTAACTGAACCATTATTTTTTCCTTTTAGAGATTAGTTTCCACCCACAAACTCAATGTTTTGTTACAGCAGTCTTCTAAGATACGAATACGCCAATACACATTGCTGTTGGTGATATATCCACACAAATAATAATGATTTGGTGATATGAGTAAAATGAAAGGTTTACATTTTATCTATGACTATTACGCATAGTGGTATTCATACAAGTAAAGCGTGGTCTCTGTACTTATTTTTCAGTACAACTAACATAGCGATAAAAGTTATAGTGGGTACCACAGCGATTCTTATTACCATTCCACTTAACTGAATACTTTGCTCTTATGTCTAGAAGCCAACGACTGTTCGATTTACTGCAATTGCTGCGGTGTCATAAATACCCTGTTTCCGCTGAACACTTATCCCAGAAGTTAAATGTCAGTGTGCGTACCATCTACCGTGATATTGCGACACTGCAAACACAAGGTGCAGAAATAGAAGGAGAAGCAGGTCTTGGTTATATATTGAAGCCAACATTCACCTTGCCTCCGCTGATGTTTTCAATGGAGGAGCTAGAGGCGCTTTTGCTAGGTGCTGATTGGATTTCCAAACAAGCAAATGGAGAATTCAGTGAATCCGCTCAAAACGCCATTGCAAAAATTTCAGCCGTATTGCCAGCGAATCACAAAGTTAAACACAGCGAAGAAGTCATACGAGTAGCATCAATTATTGAAGCGCCAGAGTTGACCATTGATATGTCTAATATTCGACAGGCTATCCGGCATCAGCACAAAGTCAGGATTGACTACCTAGATTTAAAAGGAAACTCAAGCTCTCGGGTAATCTGGCCAATTTTGATTGGTATGTTTCAACAACATTATGTTTTGGCCGCTTGGTGTGAAGCCCGAGAAGCATTTCGCAATTTTCGCGTAGATAGAATTGAACATTGGCTAACCTTTGAACAAAAGTACCCACGTCATCGTTCTGAATTGCTTAAAGAGTGGCAGCGAGTAGAAGGGATTAATCATCAGAAAATACGCTACTGACAGAAACTGTCACTGATAGCCATTACATTAACAATCAAATCTTACTGTATTACGTTTGGAGCATGTATGTTTACCTTTGATTCGTTTGTTTTGTATGTGAAAGATATTGAAACAAGTAAAGCCTTCTATAGCGATGTATTTGATTGTGAAGGGCAAGTTTTATCGCCAACGTTTGTTTATTTTCCGTTAGAGATTGGGACAAGTATTGCGTTAAAGCAGTTAGCTACAGCCGACCCTAGTTCAACCGTTACTGGTGGCGGGACGGAGCTCTCGTTGTTAGTTAAAGACTCGGAGACGTTGCATCAGCTATTTAATCAATGGCAAGCGAAGGGCGTTAAATTCCTCCAAGTGCCAACAAACTTAGTCTTTGGGCATAGCGCTGTTGCGATTGACCCAGATGGACACAGAATACGTCTTTTCGTACCTAATCAATGATGACTGCTACTAGAGTCATTTGTCGCTTAAGCATTCAGTCGGCATAATGCAGATAGATAACCATATGGATAATGGGCAAGGAGAAAAATCATGTTCATCGCTGTGTATGAGTTTGAAGTTAAAGAGGGAATGGAAGCTGCATTTCGAGAATCTTGGCTAGATTTCACTAAAGCCATTTATCAGCATTGTGGTAGTTTTGGCTCTCGGCTTCATCAGTCAGATCTACCCAATGTTTTCGTTGGGTATGCTCAATGGCCAAGCCGCGAACAATGGGAAAAAGATCATGTTGTTACTGATGAACTCTATAAGATATCTCGCCAAAAAATGCATGATTGTCTGCTGAGTTCCAAGACGGCCTATAAGCTTGAAGTCTGTGATGACTACCTGCAGTCATCACAAGCGCAGGCATAACCAATCTCGATAACGAAGAAGAATTATGCTCGCAAAAGATTTATCAAAAATGGGCAACGCTAGAGTTTCTGTAGAGGTTCTAGACGGCATTAATTGTGTGTTAAAACAAGATGCATCAGAAGTAGAAATACACTTTTATCAAACCGCTGCTCAAAATTTGAAAGGCGTGAATTCACCTGCACTAGTAAAGTTAGATGGAAATAATCTCTTCATCGAACATATTCCAAATAGAATCTCGTTACAGGAACTGCGCGCTCAACCTGATTTGTTTGTCCAGTTGGCCAGCCTTCATCGGTCTGAGTATTTTCCTTCGTTTCCAGTTAAAAAGCATGAATGGACTGATGATGCTACCGATGAAGCGCTCAGGATATTGAACCTTCCTAACTCCGCAGAATCGTCAATAAAACGAGTTCAATCACTATCGAGCTGCATATTTGAGTGTAAAACCTTAATATCTGGTGATACAAATGATGGCAATTGGGGAACCAGAGACAACGGAGAACTTGTGTTGTTCGACTGGGAGCGTTTTGGGCACGGCAGTCCGGCTATTGATTTGGCACCTTTGGTCACTGGACTTGGAACCATTTCTGACTACAAACTCATTATTGAACAGTACACTCGGCATAATGCTTTACTTCCAGAAACTGAACTCCTACGACACCTCATCATCGCAAAGTGCTGGATTATCATTGAAGTGGTGAACATCTTAGTTAGCCGAAATAATCCTGAAAAAGAAAAGTACATTGACTGGTATAGAACCAACATACCTAGATGGCTAGATTTCGTTAAAAACTCGTTATAGATAGCCTTTAATAGTGCCTTGTAGATGCGAAGGAATGATGGAAACTTCAAGGTTGTTTTTGCTTGGTAAGCTTAGAACTGATATGTAGTTGGTTTAAATCACCATTCAATTTCTATTGGCGTTCCAATTCTCACTAGGCTGATAAACTCGTCCATTTCTTCGTTGGTTAAGGCGATACAGCCATTTGTCCAGTCAAAGCTTTGAATGAATTGTGGGTCTCCATCATAGCCGTCTTTTAGGCCATGCACTTTTATCTCACCGCCAGGGTCAACCCCCTCATCCTGAGCGCGCAATTTATCTCTTAGATTCGGATAACTGATACTCATAGAACGGTAAAATTGGCTACTTGGCATAATGTCATCCAAATAATAGCGCCCTTCAGGTGTTCGTTGATCGCCTTCCTGATGCTTATGTCCACGCGGAGATTTACCTAAAGCAATGCGATACTCTTTAATCACTTCGCCTTGGGATACGAGATACATACGGCGTTTGGACTTATCGACTTTGACCAGATCTACTTTCGCCACTTCAGTTTTGGACATGTGAGTTTTGACAGACGGCCCACGTAACACATTGCCCTGAGCGAAGGCCGTGCAGCTTATCAGTAGTGAGAGGAATAAAATCAGTAATCGCTGCATTGTTGCCGTTAGGTTGAGTCAGTGTCTGTTGTTAAGCGTGGGGTATTATTAACTAAGTTAGCCCCACGCTTCTAATCGTCATTCTCTATCAATGATAGCCAGACGTTGCCCAATTTATCGCAGTTTTTATAAGTGGAAAAGCAAACAAACGCGGCGATTTTAAATACAGCTGACTAGATTACTCTTTCTCACAACGCCAACACCTCTGCGTGGTTAGTAGGTGGGAACATATCAAACCACTGAACTTTAACCACTTTGTAGCTTGGTAAGTTCTTCACGTCTTCGTTCATGGTGTGCGGATTACAGCTTGAGTAGACAATATATTTTGGAGTGAACGCTTCCTGTTGATCCGTCAAACTGTTACCAAGACCTCTACGTGATGGATTGACCAACACAAGATTTGGAGCTGAATTATGTGAGTGAGAAAACTGAGCGGAATCTAACGCACCATGAACTTACCATCATGCTCACTGCGAGTAAGTAAGACGAATTTCAACTCACCTTTCTTTTTATTTACCGCGCACTCTATGGATAACTTCTATTGCCCCTACAACAACTAAACCGGCAACCACACCGATAGCCCCATTCAGTAACGCAGGTACCAGAGCATTGACTAAAGTGAGATCCGGCAGCTTCATAATAATAGGCTCAACCCAATGGTGAATAAATGGCACGTTGTGTACCACAATACCTCCACCCACTAAAAACATTGCAGCGGTACCGACCACAGTCAAGCCTTTCATTAGTTTGGGCGCAAAAGCGACTAATACGCTTCCCAGTATAGATAACAGCCCTTTACCTTGTGATTTACGCTCCAGATAAAAGCCAAGGTCATCCAGCTTTACAATACCAGCGACCAAACCATACACGCCTGCGGTCATAATCGTTGCAATTAAGCTGACGACAATCACTTGTGTCACGGTTTGCTGACCTTGAACAGTTCCAAGTGCAATAACAATGATTTCCGCAGACAAGATGAAGTCCGTACGAATCGCCCCTTTTATCTTTGTCTTTTCATACTCTTCAATGGTGAGCTTATTGATCTCTTCTAAAGCTTCATCGGGTTCTTTCTTCGGCTCAGAATGAAACAGCTTCTCCAGTACTTTTTCAGAACCTTCAAAACATAAAAACAGACCGCCCAACAATAACGCAGGCATGATAAGCCAAGGAGCAAAAGCACTGATGACTAATGCGGCGGGCACTAATATCAGCTTATTTCGAAATGAGCCTTTTGCGACAGCCCAAACAACTGGAATTTCCCGTTCTGCGGCTACACCAGAGACTTGTTGAGCGTTCAGTGCTAAGTCGTCGCCCAGCACTCCTGCGGTTTTCTTTGCTGCTACTTTCGACATCACTGCAACATCGTCTAGCACAGTTGCGATGTCGTCTAATAAAGTGAGTAAGCTAGCTCCAGCCATATGACATTCTCTTTTGGGTTTGTATAAAACAAGAGGTAACATAGCAGCCTGTCAGAAATGATGAAACATCTTTAATAACGCTCATCCCATGGCATGAGAATAATTATTCCAAGGAAAGTAATGAAGAATTCACAAGCTTACCCAATCGGAACCCCAGGTCAAAAATGGGGAGAGGCTGAACGCTTACAATGGCGTGCGACGACAACCATCAAACGCGAATATCAGCAAGAAGTTGTGACAAAAATTAAAGCGTTAGAAAACGATTTTGTTGTAGAGCAATACGGTGCTTTGTCTTATGACGAAGCGCGCTACCCACTTTACTCAATCAAGAGCAAAAACTGGCAAGCGAGCAAACCAACCGTGTTGATTACCGGTGGCGTACACGGCTATGAAACCAGCGGTGTGCATGGCGCGCTTAAGTTTATGGCAAACGAAGCCAAGCGTTACGAACAGCACTTCAATATTATTGCTGCGCCTTGCGTCAGTCCTTGGGGGTACGAAACCATTAACCGTTGGAACCCAAATGCGATTGATCCAAACCGTTCGTTCTATGCTGACAGCCCAGCAGAAGAGTCGGCAAACCTAATGGCATTAGTGGCAAGCCTGCCTCAAGAAGTTTTGGTTCATATTGATTTGCATGAAACCACAGACACTGATGAAAGCGAATTCCGCCCTGCTTTAGCAGCGCGTGATGGTATCGACTACGAAGCCGACAGCATTCCAGATGGTTTCTACACTGTCGGTGACACTGCGCTGCCTCAACTTGAGTTCCAGGCGGCTGTTATTGAATCTGTTACTAAAGTAACACATATTGCACCCGCAGATGCGAATGGACAAATCATCGGCTCAGATGTGGTTCAGCACGGTGTGATTCTTTACCCAATGAAGAAACTTGGTCTTTGTGGTGGTGTTACCAATTGCCAATACGGCACTACAACAGAAGTCTACCCAGACAGCCCGAAGGTTACCGATGAAGAGTGTAACGACGCTCAGGTTGCTGCTGTAGTTGGGGCTCTGGATTATGTCCTTGAAAACCATCAAGCATAATCAGTAGAAAACAATAAACCCCGCACAAGAGCATCTCTTTCTGCGGGGTTTATCTTATGAGTGCCTGCACTCAATCATCTTTAGAGCACGTTAGTTCACTGACAGCTCTTTGCTATAACAGCGTTCAAGTTCCGTTAAACTGTAAAAATACTGAGTACCGTCAAACACTTGGCAGTCGGCTTTAAACGCTATTTCCTTCTCGTTGTAAAGCATCTTCACCAAGGTTTCACCGCCTTTGTTCGCACTCTTATACACATCCCACTGAATGTTTGCCGAATATGGTGTTACCCACCCGCCACGCCATTCATTATTTTCTTGAGAATACAACGTCGACGAATCTGCCGCTTGTGTACTGCCTTTCACATGTAATAAAGCAGCTAAAGGCATAATTTGTTCAGCGTGAGCAAAACGTACCTTTGCCACGTGATTCATTGCCTGCTTGTTGTTGGCTACAGCATCCATTTCATTGAACATATCTTTCAATAGCGGTTTAGCAATGTTGTATGTCACACCATTCGCATCCGCAAAGCTTGGGCCTTTCTCATAGAAATCTTCAGCATCTGACTGATAAGAGAACCAAGCCGACTCTTCAGGAGTAATAAACTGCTCTAAACCCCACTCTCCACCTTGAGCCTGTGCTTCACGAAGCATTCCTGGACCGATGATGAACATGTTGTAGAGCATTGAGGCAGCATCTACCTCGTTTTGTACATACTTCCAGTCATCTTTCGTTTCACTAGGTTTCTTGGTGTTGGTCTTGAAACAGTTCTCAGCGTTTATATCGCACTTCTTGTCGTTAGAAACATCATTTTCAAGGAAGTCGACAAACTCTTTAGTGTAAATACGCTCCAACATTTGACGAGCCAACAACTTGGTTTTTGGTAACTCTGAAATTGCATCAAAAGCGCTTTCTAACTTCTCTGAATCTTTAAAAGCTACATAGGCTTCAAAGTTTGCTGCGTAGGGTTGGTATTTCGCACTCTTTGCAGGGTTTGTTTTATGGAAATAGAGCTCAAACTTATTCACCAGCTGCTTATCAATTTCATCTGGCGGTGATTGTGTTTGGTAACACTGCTTAGCATCGTTTTCTACATAAGCCACGTCGTTTGCCAATGACTGCATAAAGTAATGTGCAGTTTGGTTTGCGCGCTCTTGACCTGAGGTCTGCACTTGAATACAAACGGGATTATTGCTGTCGTTAGTCATAATGGAATCTAGACGCTGCGCCATACGAGATGCGATACCGGCAGGCTCTTCTTGACCCACTTTCGTTAGCAGTCCGTACCCCAGATTTTCATTCGCCGCCGTCACTTTATCGATGATTGGACCAAGCTTTTCACCAAGCGGCGTCAATTGTCCGCGTTTTTGCGCCAAATCCCACACCTGCTTACTCAGCACGTCGTATTTTGGGCTTGATAGAGCACGAGCACCATGTCGTTCAACCAACTGGCTGTAAACCACGTGGTAACCTTTCGGTGCGGCTTCATAACTATTTAAATCTTGCTGAGCAGAATAGGTAGCTTTGCTGCTGTACTGATATCCATCACTTTCGTCGGTTTGGTGAGAGGAGCTACAACCACTGAGTAAAGCCACGGTAATTGCAGATGCAATCAGAGTATAACGAGTCATTAATCTTCCTTAATTTCAGAGCAAATTTGGTTGTTACATTTTCAGAAACTCGCTGCACATTAGTTCCGGTTTATGACATTCTCATTGCAGTTTGAATAAGTTACGACGACAGATAACCCTTTGATTTGTTGATATTCCAATGTGGGGAACCTGTTTGTTGTAATAACCTTAAGCCAACGATTACTTTAGATCACTCAAACTTTGTGCGTACGCAGTGACAAACCAGTGCCAATACCGCACATATTGTATAACTCACGCCAATGTATAGCGTATTTTAAATTGACCTATGCTTGGCAATTGGTGAGACTAGCAGGATAAATCAATAAGTAACGTCAGAGGCCTTTATGATTATCCTGCACCATCTTGTTCAGTCCCGCTCTAATCGCATTGCGTGGTTATTAGAAGCGTTGAATCTTCCTTACCAAATTAAAGTTTACCAACGCGACCCTAAAACCTACGGCGCACCAGAGTCACTGAAGCAAATCGATCCGCTGGGTAAGTCACCGGTCATTACCGATGGTGAACAGGTGATTGCTGAATCTGGCGCAATCATTGAATATCTGATTGATACCTACGACACCGAGCAACAGTTCAAACCTAAAGAATCTAAAGCGCTGTTAAATTACCGCTACTGGCTACACTTTGCTGAAGGCTCAATGATGCCTTTATTGGTGATGCGACTGGTTTTATCTAAAGCTGTCGACAAACCAATGCCGTTCTTCATTAAACCTGTAATTAAAAAGTTTGTGCAGGCGTTAAACCAACACTTCATCGACCCAAGAATTATTCCGCAACTCAAACTTATTGATCAGCATCTTTCTGACAACAAATGGTTCGCGGGTGAAGAGCTCTCAGGCGCAGATTTCCAGATGGTACTTGCTCTTCAGCTTGCTAGTGCACGTTGTGATATGTCTCCTTACCACCACATTAAAAAGTACATAGAACAAGTTGAAAGCGTAGACAGCTATCAAAAAGCAATGAAAAAACTCGCGGAATAACCGCTCGTCACAACAACCGATTCTTATATTGCTCCGGCGTCTGTCCGGAGTATTGGTTACATCATTGTCGACGGTTTAAATCACACAAGTGTTGAACCACTGAGCTAATTTTCGCAGGTATAACACCTCTCTTCTGCTCTATACCCAAACGATCAGTGAAGACAAAATTATAAAGATAGCGATAGATATCTTGCCATTGGTGAAGACGTTTTAAGCTTATTCTGCGCGCATACTCTGGACTTAACCAAAGGTTAAACTCGTCCCAGAAAGTTTGATTCCAATTGGGATGAGTTGGAATCAACTGTTCGACGTTAAACTGCTTATTGGTCAACACACCAACACCTACATGCCAATTGTGTTGCGAATATTCAATAAACAACCGATGCCATCGCTCATTCCACCAACTCATCGTTTTTGCCATCGCAGCAGATTTTGAATTTGGCGCGTGCTTTTGCACATGGCAATAGAACAATGCTGTTTGGTCACTGCTGACTTCTTCACAAAAAGCGGTTATTGCAGCTCCACGCAAAAAACTTTCATGTTCAAGAGCAATCGCTTGAGGTGGAAAGTTAATCGTCTTGTGTCGAAGGTTCTGAAAGTGAGCATGAGCAGCATATACAGGGCGGAGAATAAGAGCTTCTTTAGACAGAGCGTGACAATGCTCAGTATAGGCAAGCATGTCAAACTGGCTGCGAGCCAAAATTTTACTGTATGTTTTCTCCGCTTTACTCAATACATCTTCGTCGCCTTCGACACTTATCTCTCTTGTATCTAACTTATAAAGGTCAAGCTGTAATTCTTCTAGTTGCGATGAAAACCGGTTGAATAAAGCATTATCACTGATGAGCAATACATAACCCGACTGTGCATCAACACTAGAAATCGTCCACAAGTGAGTATCTCTCTGGTAATTATCAAGATGTTGAAAACCAGAACGGCAAGTTTGTACACATGTTCTGGTTTGAATCAGAGGAAAACAGACATTGGCTTCCCATTGGCGACCAGAATAAGTGAGCAATTGTGCGAGCTTTGAGATGTGTTGTGAAAACAGCTTATTGCTTAGCTTACATTCTCTTTGAAGGTTTTCAGGGGAAACACCTCTAATGAGTGCGTCCATAATAGGCTGCAGTTGTTTAGTCAGCTTCTCAACATTAGGCTGAGTGATAACGCGCTGGCACTGGGTACACTTTATTCTCTGGCTACCTGATGCTGTATAACCATAACGATGAAGTTGTGGCTGCTGGCAACCACAACTGTCGAGAAACTCTAGATCAAATTGCTCACTTTTAATTTGGTTCGCAAGCGCAATGATGGGTTGATTCAATAAAACGGGAGGGAATGCCCCACATTCAGGGCAGTACCATGCATCATAGCCGAGCCGATTTGAGCGAGAATAAACACTGAGGTCTTGCTGACCGCAATTGGGGCAACCATAGGTTTTGCACCCGTTATATTCTTCTCTGAATGGCATCGTCCCTCCCAAACATGTGATTATTGAGACACGTCTACTTGGCGACCTAGCTTTGGAACTGTCACTTTTTTCTTCGCTTTGAACTGGTCAATTAACGTCTGTGTGATTGAACCACTTTCAGATAACAGTTTGCCATCGGCAAACACTTTATAACCATCACCACCGCTTGCTGCATAAGAGTATGTTGCCACTTTATAGGTTTGAGTGTCTTTCACTGGCTTACCTTGAATTTTCAATGACAATAGGCGTTGACCTTCCGGTTTCTTGCCATTATATTTTGCCTCAATACCAGAGAATTGCGCTAAGCCGTAAGGCAACTTGTAGCTATATTCCAGTAGTTCTTTAACTTGCTTACCTGTCAACTCAACCACTGACAACTTATCAGTAAACGGAAACAGATCCATCACGTTTTCCATCGTAACAGGGCCTTTGTTCAAGTCCACACGAATGCTGCCTGAACTGATCATACTTAAATCTGCGTCTCCCGCTTCGCGCATCATATCCGCGACTAAGTTACCAACGTTTGATTCGCGGTAGTATCGACGGAATGCCGTTTTATCAATTGTCGCTAGTTCTTGATTCAGTTCAGGGTATTGAGATCTTGCACTATCAATTAGCTGACTGGTCTTTGGATCCCGATTTAACTTATCGGATTCAACAGGGATCAATTTTCCTTCCAGCAAATTAACACTGCGTTTATCTGTATCGACTGCAAATTTGGTGTAACCAAGGTATTTGCCTTGCCCGAAGGTTAATCCAATGACCGTACCTGTTTTAGGATGCACCACAGGCTTCCACAAACCATGATCAGAATGGCCACCAAAGATAACATCAACACCCTTTAACTTACCTGCCATTGCATAGTCTTCATCGAATCCACGTTGTACTTCGGGATCCGCTTCTTTGTCCGTCTGCATCGGCGCTGTTTTGTTCTGGTGCGTTAATACAACCACCATATCCACTTCGTCACGAATCTTGTCAACCCAGAATTGCGTCACTTCTGTAGGGTCATCAACGGTTAAGCCTTTGCGGTTCCCTTTCCACATTGTGTTATAAAAAGCATCCACACCCATTACACCAATAACCCCGATACGAATGCCGTTGCGTTCAATAATGGTATATGGCTGTGCAAATGGAGCGTTGTTTTGTTCGAACTTAATGTTTGCGTTCAGTACTGGGTAAGCCGCTCTTGGCATATTTTGTTTGAGCGTTTCCCAGCCATATTCAAACTCATGGTTACCTAGTGTTATCGCGTCGTATCCCATTGCACTGTATAGGTCAAACGAGAGTTTCCCTTTAGTTTTTTTAGCCAGCGACCCAGTAAAGATATCACCCGCGTCGAGTAGAAAGCTGGTCTCTTCTTTTGCTCGCACTTCCTTTATTAATGTGGCTAAGTAAGGAATGCCACCAATACGGGCTATATCAGGGTTCCAGAAGGCATCCACAGGTTCGTAAACACTTTCAATATCATTGGTGTGGAGTAAAGTTACATTACGAATTTCAGCAAATGCGTTATTAGATACACCAATGAAGGTTGCCACTAATGACAATACCAACGGTGGGGAGATTTTATTTTTCATAATCTGTTCCGTATAAAGTGAAAAGCAAAATGTGACATGATTAGTGTCGAGCAGATTATGGGCAGGACCATACTTGCTTCATTTGAGTCACGTCACATCGCGTACACGGAAAGAAGGAATTAATTCCCGGAGTTTCTTTTTGTGTTGGTAGGTTTTACAGCAACCGATTCTTATATTGCTCCGGCGTTTGACCGGAGTATTTCTTAAACATGGCAATAAACGGGCTGGCTTGGTTGTATCCCAAGGTTAAGGCGACCTCTTTGACCGAATGACCACTTCGTAATAAATCCATTGAATGAAGATAGCGAACACGCAAACGCCACTCAGTAAAACTCATACCGAGTTCTGCCTGACAATATCTGGCAAGCGTTCGCTCGGTAGTGTGTACTCGCTCTGCCCACTGCTGCAAGCTGGTGTTATCAGTCGGATTTTCTTCCACTGTAGCTAAGATTGGTGCCAAATATTTGTGGTGGCTGGACGGCAAAAAGTGCTGCTGCATTTCGCGAGTGGCAAGCTGATCAATCAGTACCTGCAACAGACGTTTGTCTTCGACACTTTCCGCCACACCGATTTCGCGCATGCGGAAGTCATCAATAATCGCCGTAACAATCGGAGTAACTTTAATTAAGCTGGTTCGGGTTGGAAAAGCGTGCGTCATTTCAGCTGAAATATTAATCGAGCAATAATCCAGAGGCTTGCGGTTAAAACTCTTGTGTCGTGTTCCCGCTGGAACCCAAATTGCGAGATGAGGCGGGGCAAGAAAACGGGTATCTTCCGCTTCCATTTCTAAAATGCCACCAGCAATTAACTGAACCTGCCCCCAAGTGTGGCTGTGCACGCGCGTTTCGGTGTTTGACAAAAACGCTTCAAAGTTCATGAACACGTCTGAAGGCGCCTTAGCAATTGCTAGGGAGGGATGAAGGTTTCTCGCCTGTTTTTTCACTCTGCTTTCCTTATCGGAGCTATTTCTCTTTAACGAGCTATGTTTCTTTAAAGAGCGATGTCTTTTTAACGATATTTATCAGGTGAAAGACTTTAAACGAGATGGAAGCAGAGATCAAAAGCCTTACTCAGCGAAATGAAGAAAACGACCTCTATCGGGATCAATTTGACTGCATGCCCAAGAAATTAGTGGTTATAATGCGACCTTCATTTGGCTGAAAGTAAAGGATTACAGTGACATGACGGATTCGACCACTAAAGGGGATGGGAGCAACGAAGCCCTGTTGATCATTGATATGCAGATAGGCTGTTTCCACACACCAAGACACGACAGCGAAGGCGTTATTTCAAGAATCAATAAGCTTTCTCATGCTTTCCGCGCTAAAAACTTGCCCGTTATTTTCATTCAGCATAATGGCATCAAAGAAAACTACCTGTTGCCGGGCACAGAAGACTTTGAAATCGTTAGAGAGCTTGTCATCAGTGATGCAGATTACAACGTAGAGAAGACCGTAAATGGCGCTTTCTATCAGACGAATTTGAAAGCGATTTTAGACTCATTAAATGTTGGAACCCTTTATATCACAGGGTTAGCGACTGATTTCTGTGTTAACTCAACCATTCACGCCGCGCTAATAGAAGACTTCAATATTGTGGTGGTTTCCGATTGCCACACCACCGCTGACAAACTGGAGATGAGCGCCAGTGACATCATCAAATTCCACAATTTCATTTGGTCCAACTTAACACCGACAGAAGGTGTTATTTCACTTAAAACCCACGAAGAAATTCTGAACAACGGCGAGACGCTTGGTTAATTATCCCAACATATATTTTTCTTCTTTATGTCCAAAAATTGTACGTTTAATACCATTTAGGGTGTCTCGTTTTGACACTGCAGAGTAAGGGTATTGCTGTGGCGCACTTTGTACAGGCAATACCCTATTCTTCCTTCACACCATAAACGAACAGAGCCTTTCTCTCTATACCCGTTGCGGTCATGCTCCGACTATATTTTTGAAGCTTTGAGCTTACCTACTTTTGCAGCAGCTAAAGCTAACGCGGCCAAGATCAAAGGGACGAAGGATACCCACAACACCATCTGCCAGCCGTAAGCACTTAACAGCCCGCCAGATGAAAAAGATCCGATCGCCATCAAACCAAAAATAATGAAGTCATTGAGCGACTGAACGCGATTTTTCTCTTCCGGTTTATGACATTCCAATACCAATGCAGAAGCGCCTAGAAAGCCAAAGTTCCATCCAATGCCCAGTAAAATGAGTAACCACCAGAAGTGATTGACATCGACGCCCAACAAACCAACAACCGCAGAAAAGCCGGTCAAAACAATGCCTACTGCGGAAATACGCACTGCGCCAAATCGCGCTATGAGTTTTCCGGTGAAAAAACTCGGGGCATACATAGCAATCACATGCCATTGAATACCTAAGTTTGACGACTCATGGCTGTGACCGTGCATATGCATCGCGAGCGGGGCTGCCGTCATAAGAAAGTTCATGATCATGTATGACGCTGCACCACACACCACAGCAGAAATAAAGCGCGGTTGAAGTGCAATTTCCATTAATGGTCTTCCTCCACCATGCAGCTCTTTTACAGCCGGAGACTGAACACCATATAAGATCACACCAGAAATCACGGCCACCGCTGCCTGTGCAAGGAAAGTGGCAGCAAACATTTTTTCTGGCCACAGATACATGGTTTGTGTCACTAACTGCGGCCCGATAACACCTGCAACAATACCACCAGCCATCACAAGCGAAAGGGCTTGAGGTCGTTTCTCTGGCGGTAAGCCATCCGTTACGGCAAAACGAAAAGAGAGAACAACGGCAGCGTAAGCGCCACCTAGCAGGGTCGAGAGGCAAAACAACCAGAACCATTCGGTGAACATAGCAGCCATCGCCAACAAACCTGTTAACACACCTGCAACGGACCCCGCCATAAACGCCGCTTTTCGTCCGTATTTTCTTGCTAACTCTCCGGCAGGGAAAACACACAAAGCCATACCCACAACGAAAATTGAAATAGGCAATGTAGCGAGTAAAGGAGAAGGCGCCAGCATACTTCCGACAATCGCACCGGTCGCAAATACAACTACTGAATTCGCCCCAGCCAACGCTTGTGCCAATGTTAAACGCCATAAATTGGAACGACTTACGTCAGGACTAAGCAGCGCGGGGTCAGAGATTGTCGAATGCGATTCGTTAGACATGAATTTTACTTTCCTTGTATGACTTCTATTTCTTGTAGGAGCATATTAGATCAGTAGCAAAGCTCAAAGGCTTATTCACTATTCAACTCTCGTGTTCTCTACACATCCCATATTGAGTTTTTAACCATCACATCATGCTTGTTTGAAATATGTAAAAGAATGGTAGTCAATTCATTAACTTTCAGGTTATCGTAATTGCGTTTCAACATACGGTTGGATCACTTCAAGGTATGGTTGTTTGGGCAAAGCAAAAGGAATCGCCGATGAGTAATGGCAAAAGAGAAAGCACCCTTCGTTTTTTAGCAGAACCTGGCGATGTGAACTTCGGCGGTAAAGTTCATGGTGGCGCAGTGATGAAATGGATCGACTTAGCAGCGTACGCTTGTTCTGCCGCTTGGAGCGGTAAATATTGTATTACGGCATATGCTGGCGGCATCCGTTTTGTTGCCCCGATTCATGTCGGTAATATCGTAGAAGTGAGCGCTAAGGTTATCTACACAGGTAAAACCTCGATGCACATTGCCATTGACGTACAAGCCAGTGATCCCAAAGAACTTAAGAACCGTTTAACCACACACTGCATTGTTATCATGGTTGCTGTTGACGAAAATGGTAAACCAACCGCCGTTCCTGAATGGGTACCAGAAACCCCTGAAGATATCGCTCTTCGCAACTCGGCAATTAGACTAATGAACATGCGAACAGAAATTGGTGAAGAGATGGAAGCGCATGTGAAATACCTTAAAGCTAACGGATAAAAAAAAACCCGACTACTGTCGGGTGTTTTGCTTTACTTATTTACCTAGCCAAACTCACGCTGTATTTATTATTGCTTCATTGTTCACCGAAACATAAAAGTTCAAATGAACACGTAGCGGTGTTAAGTGATGTGTTATTCCGCAAGCTCTTGTGCTGTTTTTATATAGATATCACGCAGTTTTAGAGCGATTTCTCCCGGCTTGCCACTGCCAACAGGCTTGTCATCAATGGCGACCACTGGCCAGACAAACGTTGTTGCAGAACTGATGAACGCCTCTTTCGCTTTATAAGCTTCATCGATTGTGAATAGACGTTCTTCAATAGTTAGGTTGAGCTCTTGAGCAAGTTTCATCAATGAAGCTCGGGTGATTCCATGCAAGATATCGTTACTTAGAGGACGGGTAACCAAGGTATTTTCCTGAGTTACGATATAAGCATTACTCGAGCCACCTTCGGTAACAAAACCATCTTCAATTAACCAGACATCCTCAGCACCCGAAGCATGAGCAGCTTGTTTTGCCAAACAGGCCGGCAATAGGCTAGTTGTTTTAATATCACGACGTCGCCAACGGATATCATCAAACGAGATCACTTTAATACCCGTTTGAGCCTTAGGGCTGTTGATCAGGCTTCTTGACTGAGTAAATAGCACCAAGGTTGGTTCTATGTCATCACTGTATGAAAAGTCTCGATCACCTTCATCACCACGCGTCAATTGCAGATAAATGCCACCTTCAACCAAAGCGTTTCTTTTTATTAGCTCTTGTTGAATATCCATCAGTTGCTTCCCTGTTACAGGCAGTTTGATACCGAGCTCTTTTGCCGAGCGTTCTAAACGCGCAAGATGGCCTTGATGGTCAATGAGCTTGCCACCCAATACAGCAGTGACTTCGTAAACAGCATCAGCAAAGAGAAAACCACGGTCAAATACCGAGACTTTTGCTTCACTTTCCGCAACGAATTCACCATTTAGATATACGATTCGTTCCATTTTTTCTCCCTACCCCCACAGCTTTTGTTGAAAGGGCATCATAGAATTGTTTTCAAACTCAAATCCGTTTTCGATATCTTCACTAAGCAGCAACGGGCCATCAAGATCGACCACTTCAGCACCTTGAGCCACAACAAAAGCTGGAGCCATACTTAATGAAGAAGAAACCATGCAACCGACCATGACTCGCAATCCCAATGATTGAGCTTGATCTTTTAGCTTCAGTGCTTCGGTTAAACCGCCGGTTTTGTCGAGCTTAATGTTGATCATGTCATACATACCAACGGCCTTCTCCAGACTGTTTCTGTCGTGACAAGATTCATCGGCACAAATAGGAATTGGGCGCTCTAGCGAAGCCAAGACCGAGTCTTCATCAGCATGAAATGGCTGCTCTATCATCGCCACATCCAGCTTTATCAGTTCTGGAATAAGCTGCTTGTAGGTTTCTACCGTCCACGCTTCATTGGCATCAAGAATAATTTTTGCATTGGGTGCACCACGACGAACCGCTTGCACACGCGCTAAATCTTCTGGCCCACCCAGCTTGAGTTTGAGCAGAGGTCGCCCAGAATTTTCAATCGCCGTTTTCTCCATATTTTCAGGAGTATCTAACGAAAGCGTGTAGGCTGTGGTGAGTGGCTCGGCGGCTAAACCGACCTTCGCCCAGATAGATTGCTTGTCTTGTTTACATTCAAGATCCCAGAGCGCGCAATCCACCGCATTTCTCGCCGCACCAGCAGGAAGGAGTGGTTGTAACTGCTCGCGCGTAATACCAGTTTCAATATCTGCAATAACATCGGTGATTTGCTGCAATACACTTGCGATGGATTCACCATAGCGGGCATAAGGAACGCATTCCCCCCGCCCAGTCATACCTTGGTGTTCAATCTCAACAATGATGGTTTCAGCTTGAGTTTTACTGCCTCGGGAGATAGTAAAACTGCCACGAATTGGCCAACTTTGTGTGTAGAGTTTTACCTTCATTACAGCTCCAGAAGCTTATCAACAATACGAGCAACACCTTGGCGGAATGGATCGACAACAGGTAAACCTATTTCTGATTCCACTTTGTCCATATACGCCATTGCATCAACTTCGCTCAAACCTGAGGTATTGATAGATACACCTACAAACTTCACCGCAGGGTTAGTTAAACGAGCCGTGGCAATGTTCGCTTCCATGCACACTTTAAGATCAGGTAATTGATAATCAGGTAAGCCACGCATATGTGCGCGAGTCGGTTCATGACAAAGTACCAGAGCATCAGCTTGTGAACCATGAATAAGACCCGTTGTGACACCTGCAAAAGAAGCATGGAATAGCGAACCCTGACCTTCAATAACGTCCCAATGTTGTGGATCGTTTTCCGGTGTAATGGTTTCAATTGCTCCGGCAATAAAGTCTGCTACGACACAGTCTGCGCTAACACCAGCTCCGGTAATCAAAATACCCGTCTGGCCGGTGGCACGAAAATCAGCATCAACGCCACGCTCTTTCATCTCTTTTTCTATTGCAAGTGAGGTGTACATTTTACCAACAGAGCAGTCTGTACCTACTGTCAGGACTCTTTTACCAGAACGCGTTTTGCCATTCGCTACAGGATAAGCTTGTGATGGGTAACGAACATCATAAAGTGCACAACCGTTCTTTTTCGCACACTCAACAAGTTCAGGGATGTCTGCCAATTTGTTGTGCAGACCCGCTGCGATATCCATCCCAGCTTCAAGAGCTTCGATAAGAACTGAAATCCACTCTTTAGAAATCACACCACCACGGTTAGCAACCCCAATAACGAGCGTTTGTGCACCCGCTTCTTTCGCTTGCGCTACCGATAGGTCTTGCAGGCCAACGTCGGCATTACACGCCTCAAGACGTAATTGCCCAACACAATACTCAGGGCGCCAAGTTTTAATACCCTGCGCGACTTTGGCGGCAAGAGAATCTGCAGCATCACCCAAAAACAATAAATAAGGTTGTTTAAGTTCCATCTTTCAATACTCCATTTTGGTCATTCTAGACCAGATAGTAATTTCAACTTCTTTTACAACCTACAGCTTAATATCCTTATCAACAATAGGGGAAGATGGGTAAACATATTCAAAATTATTTATAAAAGTAAATTTTTATGCACATTTGATTCATAATATTTATATATTAAGCATAAATATGCAAACTTGCAGTTTTTTAGAAAATATCGGAAGCAAATGAAAATTAAGAAATATATGAAAGCAACTCTGCTCTAAATCGAAAGATTGTTTTACTGACCGATCAAATAGTTGTTATATCTAAAATTCACTCAAACAAAATCAATGGTGTTTAACTCCAACTACTACCATATTTTCAGATTTTTCTATTTTGTGATCTAGAGCAACAATAAACAATTTTGTATACAACTTAACCTTAAATTCAAGGTGTACGGACATCGGATGTTTTCTCATAAACATAGAGAAAACATCCCAAACACCCCATTTTGTAATAACTTTAGATTGTTGCTCGTTAAAATACATGAGTAATCAGGTTAAATTCTTTTGCACAAAACAGTGATCAACATTACTTTTTTACCAGAAATGAAATAAATTTTTTAATCTAACAACAGTCAAACATTAAGAATATTATTCTTTTCGGATGGCCAGTAAGCCACTTTGTTAGAAATAAAAGGTAACCAGTGGTTTTATCCATACACAAAACTCCAAAATAGTGGTAATGACTACAATGTACTCAGACCTTGGCATGGTCTGTTTATTATTAAATAAATGTATAAAATCTTTTGCTGCGAGCATTGGCTTGCTGTTGGAGAAACAAACATTACTCAGTATGATAGCTACTCTTTAGTAAGCCCCATTTCTGAGCTGCAATGGAAACAAGGTAAAAATTAGGACGGATTCAATGATCACAGCTGAAGCTCTTATCAATCTAAAAGCGCTTAGTGATAACTATGACTTGCTAAAAAAGAAATGTGGAAACAAGCCAGTTGTTGCGGTTATTAAAGGTGATGCTTACGGTCACAATGCTGTAAAGACAGCACAGGCTCTGGCGCAGGCAGACGTATTTGCCGTTTCTCGTATTGAGGAAGCCCAAGAGTTAAGAAATGCAGGTATTCAACAACCTATTCTGCTTCTTGAAGGTTGCTTTTGTAAGGACGATTTGGAAACCGCTTCACGTGAAGGCTTTCAAACCGCTATTCACTGCCAAGAACAGCTGGACGATCTGAAAAATGCTACGTTAGCGAAGCCCATCATGGTATGGCTTAAGCTGGATACGGGTATGCACCGTCTGGGTGTTCAACCATGTGAACTGAATGATTATGTTGAACAGATTGAAGCGACGGGTAAGCTGTCAGGTCCAGTTGGGTTCATGAGTCACTTTAGCTGTGCCGATGATCTTTCTTCTGCATCTACACAAAAGCAAATCGATCTGTTTTTGTCGCAAACCTCTCATTTCCCAGGTCCGAAAACTTTGGCAAACTCAGCAGGTATTCTGTACTGGTCTGATTCTCACCTAGATTTCATGCGTGCAGGCATTGCACTGTATGGCATCAGTCCGAATGAAAGTGAGACAGGTAAAGCGTATGGTCTGCATTGTGGTATGACTTTAACCTCAAAGCTTATCGCGGTTCGTAAACACAAAGCCAATCAACCTGTTGGTTATGGTGAAACTTGGACATCACAGCGTGATACCTACATTGGTGTGGTTGCTATGGGTTATGGTGATGGGTATCCGAGAACAGCACCAGAAGGTACGCCTGTTTATATTAATGGTCGTATCGTGCCTATTTCAGGCCGAGTATCCATGGATATGATTACCGTAGATTTAGGTCCTGACTCACAAGATAAAGTGGGCGACTGTGTCGAATTCTGGGGTGAAAACTTACCTATTGAGCAGGTTTCAAAGCACATAGGGACGATTCCGTATGAACTCGTCATCAAGCTGACTAAGCGTGTGCACAAAACCTACATCGAAAAATAGTGTATTGACTAAAAAGAGCGTAATTATGATTACGCTCTTTTTATTTGCACCAAGCGTTTAAATTCAGTGCCCTAAGATCTTTCTCCCACCAGAGTTGTTGTCATAGAAGTTTCATTTTTCTCTGATTTAATATGCGTGAAAATTGAATAACCTCACCCGAGAACAAATACATGGCATTGTCCATCAGTGATATTACTTTAAGTGAAAACACCCTCTCCGATTTAAAATCTGTTGAATATCATTGGATTCGGACTATGTATGTAGAAGGTTATCAACCTTCTGAAATCAACCACTACATTCGCACTTGCTTTGGTGGAGATGACACATTCGCTGATCTATTCCGCAAAGTCGCTCTGCAACAAGAAAGCCTGTATGTACTATTACAATACATTGGTTGTGCTCCATCCAGTAAAGAATTTTAGCCTGCTACAGATTGTTCCTACCTAAGTGTCACATCTCTTTTGTCATACGAGTTCGCGTGGTCGATAGTTCGTCATTTCATTAGACCTAACGCGTCACTAAGATTTATGAAAGCTCAGTAAAACGGTTATCGCAGATATAAAAAAACCTGAGCAGAGCTCAGGTCATGGTTACAAAAACCGTTAGTCATTTACAGTAAGGAATTGATCTAACAGCCAGCTATGCGTAACGCCAGAAGTTATGTATCTAACTTAACTGATCAGCGGCCAAACCAAGTTGTTAAGCAGACACAAAATGGGCGACCTTACAGTCGCCCTTATCGTTGTTATCCTTTCACACCACCGGCCGTGAGTCCTCCGACTAGCCAACGCTGCGCAAGCAAGAATACGATAGTAATTGGTAAAGCAGATAACACTGCCGCTGCCGCAAAGTCTCCCCATAAGTAGTTTTGAGGGTACAAATACTGCTGCATACCAACCGCAAGTGTGTAAGAGTCTACATCAGAAAGTAACAAAGATGCCACTGGAACCTCACCCACAACACCGATAAATGAGAGAATAAACACAACTGCCAAAATCGGTACCGAAAGAGGTAACAGTACTAAACGGAATGCTTGCCATGGTGTCGCACCATCAAGCGCCGCGGCCTCTTCCAATGAAAGGTCAATCGTTTCAAAGTAACCTTTGATTGTCCACACATGCAGCGCGATACCGCCCAAGTAAGAGAAAATCAAACCGCCGTGAGTGTTCAAACCAAGGAATGGAATGTACTGACCTAACTTATCAAACAATGCGTATAGAGCCACCAGCGCCAATACCGCAGGGAACATCTGGAAAATCATCATCGCTTTCAAAATAGTGCTCTTGCCTTTGAACTTCATACGAGCAAAAGCGTAGGCAGAAGTGGTGGAAAGCGCGACGATCAACACTGAACTGATGGCTGCCACTTTCACTGAGTTCCATAACCATGTAAGAACAGGGAATGGAGGCGGAGTGACTGAACCGTCAGCATTCTCAACGGCAATACCTAACGCCAGTTTCCAGTGCTCTAGTGACGGATTTTCCGGAATTAAGCTACCCGTTGCGAAGTTACCTTCACGGAAAGAAATCGCCACAATCATCAGTAATGGGAAGATGATTAAAGCTAGAAATGCCCACAGCGCGATGTGCGTCGCCAACACTCTGTATTTTAAGGTTTTACCTTGTACCATAGCCATTGTGCGACTCCTTAATCTTGTTCTAGCTTAGTGAAACGAAGGTTGAGTAGTGCTAAACCACCCACTAACAAGAAGATCAGTGTTGCGATTGCACTTGCCAGACCGAAATCTTGACCGCCACCACCTTCAAACGCGATACGGTATGTATAGCTTACCAATAGGTCGGTATAACCCGCAGGCTCTGAAGTGCCAATCATATTCGGGCCACCTTGCGTCAAGAGCTGAATCATCACAAAGTTATTGAAGTTAAAAGCAAAACTCGCAATCAAAAGCGGCGTCATTGGCTTAATCATCAAAGGCAATGTGATGCGAGTGAAGTTGCTCATAAAGTTTGAACCATCAATGGCCGATGCTTCGTATAAATCATCTGGTATCGCTTTTAGAAGCCCCATACAAAGAATCATCATGTAAGGAAAACCTAGCCATGTGTTTACTACTAGCACCATGGTTTTTGCGAGCAGCGGATCTGAGAACCAAGATGGGCTAATACCAAACATAGCTTGAAGCACCATATTGATTTCACCGAAGCTTTGGTTAAACAAACCCTTAAAGATCAGAATCGAAATGAATGCTGGTACTGCGTATGGAAGAATCAACAATACTCGGTAAATTGCTCTACCTTTCAACGCTTCCCACTGCACAACACTCGCCAGCACCAAACCGATAAGCAGAGTGAACACGACAGTCAACAAAGAGAAAATAACTGTCCAAATGAAGATGCTGATAAAGGGTTCTTTAATACCATCATCTTTCCATACACGTTCAAAGTTATGAGTACCGATGGAAACAACAAAGCCTGGTGATACCGTTGAGCCAACAAACTGACCATTCTCATCTACAGGTTGGTAGAAACCGACATCCATGTTTGGACGCAGTACTTCACCTGTTTCTTGGTTCGTTAGAGTGACACCATCTTCCTGCATTTTGTATAGCGGTAATACCGCAGCGAACTTACGCAATCCACTCATGCGAATGTCATTACCATCAGGGAAATGGAGATCGAACTCACTCAAAGCAGAGCGGTTACTGATAATGGTTTTAATTGGTGCTTTTTTACCTGATACAGACTGTTCAGCAGGCGTAAGGTTTAACTCACGACTTGCAGCATTCAATGAAAATGCTTCTGTCACATATTGAGTGTCACCATCTTTAATCGTGATCTGAAAACCTGCGTCGGTCTCATACAGATCAAATGAGTAACTCTGACCGCTCTGGAATGTTCGATCCATCAATACAGACTGAGCACGTTCTAAAGAGAGTTGATTCTTAGCGCTATAGTTGGTGAAAGCCAAGTTAACGGTGTACGCCAATGGGAAAAGGATGAACAGAATCATCCCAGCGACACCTGGGTAGATATAGCGATGGGCGTAAGTTTTCTTACTGCCAAAAATATAAAGTGCTAATGCGGTAAGAAAGAGTGTAAGTAACGCAAAGGCAGACTCACCGCGCGAATACATAAGAATGGATGCATAACCATTAACCACACCAACAGTCCCTAACGCTGCCCACTTAAGTAGTGCGCGCTTATTAGAAGATGACGGTGTTGATGGTGTTGGCATCGCTTCTGAACCTTGAACTGACTGCATAGTACAACCTGCTAGCGAAATAAACTGAGAAAGTAGGGAGGAGTTACCCCCTCCCCAAAAGTAGAACTAAAAAATTACTTAACCATTTGCTTTTCTGCATCTGCAAGTGCTGCATCTACAGTTTGACGACCATCAACGATGTTGACGATTGCGTTCTTAGCTGCGCCCCAGAAAGCATTCATCTGTGGGATATTTGGCATAATTTCACCGTTCATTGCGTTATCCATTGTTGCTGCAATACGAGGATCATTACCCAATTCTTTTTGGAACGAGTTCAATGCAACTGCACCCAGTGGCTTGTCATCATTCATCTTACGTAGACCTTCGTTGGTTAGTAGGTAGTTCTCTAGGAACTCTACTGCTAGGTCTTTGTTTGGAGAAGCAGTACTAATACCTGCTGTTAATACACCAACGAATGGCTTAGATGAGTGACCGTTAAATTTAGGCAGAGTCGTCACACCGTAGTTGATACCAGACTTCTCAATGTTGCCCCATGACCATGGGCCATTGATAGTCATTGCTGTATTGCCTTTGTTGAATTCAGCTTCAGAAACTGAGTAATCCATATCAGAAGAAATTACGCCTTTATCAACAAGACCTTTAACAAAATTCATTGCTTCAGAAACGCCTTTGTTCGCGATACCAGCGTCTTTAACATCGTAACCTTGAGCTGTGTACTTAAACGCGTAACCACCATCAGCAGCCATTAGAGGCCAAGTGAAGTACGGTTCTTTTAGGTTCCACATGATTGCAGACTTACCTTGTTTCTTAAGCTCAGCATTTAACGCCGCAACTTCTTCCCAAGATTTTGGTGGATTTGGAACAAGATCTTTGTTGTAGATAAGAGATAGTGATTCTACTGCGATTGGGTAACCAATCAGCTTGCCGTTGTAGTTAACTGCATCCCAAGCGAAATCGATAATGCCATCTTTAATTTGTTGAGATGGTTTAATTTCTGCAAGCAAACCAGCTTCAGCATAACCACCAAAACGGTCGTGCGCCCAAAATACGATATCAGGACCGTCGCCAGTTGAAGCAGTTTGAGGGAATTTATCTTGAAGTGCATCTGGGTGAGCAACAGTGACTTTAATACCCGTATCTTCTTCAAACTTCTTACCAACTTCTGCCAATCCATTGTAGCCTTTGTCTCCGTTGATCCAGATAGTCAATTGGCCTTCTTCGATTGCAGCGTGAGCGCCAAACGAGCCAAGAGCTACTAATGTGCTAAGCGCTACGGTACTTAGGGCGTTTTTCATGTTCATATCCTTTTAATATTTATGTTGTAGAGCTAACCAAGAGGTTTTGCCGTATTTCGACATATATCATCAGAAAAAACAGGCTGCTACTCATCCTCCTGCGCACTACGCCCTAGCTATTATGGACTATTTTCGTGATCTGCATCGCCACATCTGGTAGAGCATGATCACAAAAAGATGTTTTGTTGTGAGCAACCTCAACATCAAAAGCATCAATTATTTGAGCTTGATCTAACTACGCCCTATTCCCCCTCCTCCTACTCATCCCTGTCTACTACCCCCACAAAAAAATAGATTAGGAGGATGTCATCCTGCTTCACATCTTAGAGACTAACTACGTCCAAAGTGGATGGTAAGAGTCTTTTATTGGCACCGAACATTAGGTGTTTACATTGCCGGTTAGAGTGCTTACGCAAATGTGTATACGACGCAAGTTCGTCGTTCCGGGGGGAACACATATTTGCATGAATTAAGTGTCTGATTTTGGCTATGAAGGGTGATGTATGATTTCGAGCAGCGTTTACCCAAATATTACTAAAATACATCACCCTTTCTTTTCTTACCGATAAAGGCTAAAAACGAATTGGGATTACACCAAATTATTAGCCACTTAAATGATTCTTCTCAAAGTCGAGAAATCATAAACTTAAACGTATTCCTACTATTATTGCTTAGTAGTTCATTGCACAAAACAATGTCGTACAATGATGAGCAATAGTAATTAAAAAGTGTTGATCGAGGACGAGCTAGATGTCGAATGTCACGTTAAAAAATGTTTGTAAAGCTTATGGCGATGTAGTGATCTCTAAGAATGTTGATTTAGACATTCAAGAAGGCGAATTCGTTGTATTCGTAGGTCCATCTGGTTGTGGTAAATCGACGTTACTTCGCTGTATTGCAGGCTTAGAAGACATCACGTCCGGTGACTTGTACATCGGCGACCAACGCATGAACGATGTTGAACCTTCTAAACGCGGTGTGGGTATGGTGTTCCAATCTTACGCTCTTTACCCTCACCTAAACCTTTATGACAACATGTCTTTTGGCTTGAAACTGGCAAAAGCTAGTAAAGAAGAGATCCATAAGCGTGTTGATCATGCTGCGGATATTCTGCAGTTGACACATTTGCTCGACCGCCAGCCAAAAGCGCTGTCAGGCGGTCAACGTCAGCGTGTGGCGATCGGTCGTACTTTGGTGTCTCAACCTAACGTGTTCCTGCTTGATGAACCTTTATCAAACCTAGATGCAGCACTTCGCGTGCAAATGCGTTCTGAAATCACTAAGCTGCAACGCAAATTGGGTTGCACCATGATTTATGTTACCCATGACCAAGTAGAAGCAATGACAATGGCAGACAAAATTGTTGTGCTTGATGCGGGATATGTATCGCAAGTAGGTCAACCTCTTGAACTCTACCACTACCCTAGAAACCGTTTTGTCGCAGGCTTCATCGGCTCGCCAAAAATGAACTTTATGAGTGTATTCATTGAAGCTGTTGAGAAAGAACGAGTAATGGTGCAACTTTCTAATGGCACGACATTCTGGATTCCTGTAGATGGCACAACCGTTAACCGTGGTGAGCGCATGTCTTTAGGGGTTCGCCCAGAGCACTTGCTCACGGCAAGTGAAGGCGATGCGGTCATTGAAGGTAAAGTGATGATGGTTGAGAAACTGGGTAATGAAACGCAGGTTTACATGAACCTTAAAGGCTCTGACTCAGATGTGATCTACCGTCAGCCAGATACGCTAGATGTTGAAACGGACGATGTGTTGTCGATTGGTATTCCAGCGCACCGTTGTCACCTGTTCCACAGTGATGGCCGAGCGTGCCGCCGTCTGTTTAAAGAAAAAGGCGTTGAGCTCCCTGAAGCATAAAGTCCATTAAAGACAGACTTATTAAGCGTCCTCTTAATTAATCATTGAGAGGACGTTTTCATTTTGGCATGTAGAGCGAATTGGATAATGAATATTTAATACAACAAGCCTACTACCTACTAGCTTTAACGCTTAACCCTTCCCCATCATCAGTCTTATCATCCGTCGACGACTACCTAATAAGGTTAGATGCAACGATTACATTACTGACTTTATTAGCTCTACCAAATGTAAAGCGTGAACTGACAGATTGATTTCAAGAAACACCGAAAGAGTTATCAAGCCAGCACCAACGCCCTGCAATGTATGTTCAAGTGTGTTCATCTCGATTATCCAATGTAATAGTGCTATTGGGATATCCATAAATGAATGGCTAAATAGCTTCGTTACAACTCATATCGAATGAGTAAACTCATTTATGGTTACTAGATGTTAAGAGGACATATTTGATTTCAATTGACATCCCGCTTCAAGCGTAAAGGATTCAGTTCCTTCACTTTCACTAATCACTTCAATACGAATGGGCAAATCATTAACACCAAAGCCCAAACTCAAAGCACTGCGATTAGAGAATCCATAACTCATTTTGTTACCGGAAGCGGTACTTGCCACGATTTTTGCAGCGAATTGCTTGGCCGTTTTCGCGGTAAGCTTCACTCGTTGCACGTCCTGAGAGCATTCAAATTGAAGCGCCCCACCGTAAAAGCTCAATGATGAACTGTCCATTGCTATAGCACTCAATGAAATGAGAAAAGCGGCGCAAAGCGCCGCTAGATAACGTACTAACATAGTAATCTGTTAGTATTGAGTAACTGTAACGACGTTATTTGTGCTTGCACCCACATTTACATTCGCAACATCACCATATGTTTGAGTAACGTTGATAGTGTTTTCTGTACTTCCCCAGTAGACAGCTACATTAGCAGTTGCATTTGAACTGGTTTGTGTGATGTCAAGATTGTTGTTGTCACTCCATCCAGTTACATCAACATCGATGGTGTTGGAGTCGCCAGTTTGTTCAAAGGCAATCGTATTGTCGAAGCTATCATCAACGTAAACATCAGCCATGTTATTATTACCATCGACAGCGCCAGTAACAATACTGCCATGACCTCTGTTCAGCACAACACTAGTTTCGTTTAGTGTACCAACGACGTTAAGTTCAACATTAGCATCATCTGTACCACCCTGAAGCAACACTTGAGAATTATTGCTCTCACCATTCTGAGTAATAGAAACAGTGTCGTTTGTATAATTATCAAAGAAAACGGGCTCAGTCTTAATTAGAGCTTCGTTGAGATCGCCAGTTTGATCGATGCTGAAATCTCCGTTGTCCACTCCTACAGCTAAAATTTGAGCGTCGTTTTCACCACCTACTTGAGAAATTGACAGAGAAGAGTCTTCTACAAAGAAGGATTTAATGTCCGCCGTGTTCCCTTCATCTGGCGACTGTTGGAATACCGTGACGTCAGATTCTGAAGTCATAAACATATTTACGTCTGCTGTATTATTTGCTAACACAGTTGTTGAAGTTAACGTTGCTGCAATTACTAATGCCAATTTAGTTTTCATGACAATTTCCTTTATATCATATTGTTACATTTGAATAGACAAGTATCTAAATGTGCTGTTGATTAATTTTGAGTAACATACACATCGATACCATAGCCCCCAATTATGGCAACATAGTCATTACCATTTTGACTGATGCCATAATTAGAACCACCGTTATCAACAATAATGGCTTGGTTATTATTGCCTGTTTGATTAATACTCAAAGAACTGCCATATCCATACTGGATAATAGCCGCGGTATTGTTATTTCCAGCTTGATGAATCCAAGCATTATTTCCATAACCATACTGTGCTATGTAAGCTTCATTAAACTTACCTGTCTGAGTAATTAAAGCAGTATTATCCCCGCCATATTGCCAAATTCCAGCCTCACTCCCTACGCTGTCTGACTGGATTACTTTCGCTTTGTTACCTGCAATCTGACTTCCCTGCTCGATATAAACATTTCCTAATATCGAGTTTTCCAAGACGACTTCAGCATAATTATCATTGGTCGAAATAGCTTCTAACTCATTGAATTCACTTAAGTCCAAATCGTAACCGAACTCACCTGCATGAGTATGTCTTCTATTTTTAGAGTGATCATGGTGACGACTCTCACCTCCATGATTACTCTCAGACTGATAATAACTCTGACCTTGTAGATCATTGTTCGCCCAAGCTAGGTTCGACATTGCCAAATACAAAACGATACCCATCACAAGCATACTGAAGCAGGCATTATTCCGGATGGACATAATTCCTCCTTCACGAGAGAACACCGTGTTCTCGTTAATTAGGTTAGAGGTAGCAAAGATTTTAAACCATCAACTTTAAATTAAATTTGGTAATTATTTTTTAAGTTTTTGGTTGTTAATTTCATGTGACAACAAATACAAATAGACTATTTTATTTGTTCAATTCTAATACTTTGGTTTATACAATTAATGGAAATTAAATCTTATTATTAATTCGTCTCAATCATTTCTATAAGATTCGAACATGACGTTTAGAATTAATAGCTTTCTCACAGTTTTATTCATGCTTTTCTCGTTACAAACATCTTGTTTGCATGCAAAAGAGAATGCAGGAGCTCAAGCTCCCATAGAAGACACACAGCAACTAGAAGATGTTCAGCATGACTCTCTGGATGAAGTCAATGGCCTCATCTTAGATAGGACGATGACCCGAATTGGGAGCATGTTTTATTCAGAGTTCGCACAACAACTCAACGAGAGTGAAGAAAACTTAGAAGAGAATTTAACAATAACTGAAAAAACGACGGCCAAGTTTGGAACAATTATGACCATTTGGCATTCGCAAAAAGTGGTTTTTCGCACCAGTCTTTCACCCAAAATGAAAGAGTCAAAAGAACAGGCGGCAAAAGCAGTAAGAATAGTACAAGACTATTTAACCAAGTGGCGAATACAACGGATGTATTCCGACACATTCGATCTCGCACATGACGAATTATAACAAATGCTTATAAGGGAAAAATATGAAAACTCTGGGTGTTACTAAGCGGCAATCTCAACCTGAAAAATCAAATTTTGGGTTCAAGAAAGGACTAGTGATCAGTCTCAGCCTAATCATCTGCAACTTTATAGCGGCTCCAACATTTGCATCCAAACTGACTTACAAACCCATAAATCCTACGTTCGGTGGCAACCCACTGAACACTTCACACTTGTTTGCCAGAGCAGAAGCCATTAACGACTATGAAGATCCAGATAGAGCAAACAACGATAGATCATCGGTATCGTCACTGCTTTCTTCATTACAATCACGGCTGTTAGGCCAGTTAATTTCCAGCGGAGAACCTGGAAGTTTAGAAACGGACGATTACACATTAACCATCACCGATAATGATGGATTTTTAACCATCACCGTTTTCGATAAGACGACTGGTGAATCCACCACAATCGAAGTTACAGGTTTGTAGTTCAGGAAGATAAAAAATGAAAAAAGGACTTTGCCTAGCAGTGGCTCTCGTGCTCTCACTTACAGGGTGCTCAAATTTTATGGATACTCCTGATGCGGAAGAATATCCGACACTAGCGCCAAGAGGGGCGATATACAAAGATCTTATTAGCCTACCTCTTCCTAAAGGGAAGATTATGGTTTCCGTGTATGATTTCCGCGACCAAACTGGTCAGTACAAAGACTACCCTTCAAGTACCTTTGCAACAGCGGTACCCCAAGGAGGAACGTCTATGCTGACTTCTTCTTTATTGGATTCTAAATGGTTTTTGCCTTTAGAGCGTGAAGGTTTACAAAACTTACTTACGGAGCGAAAAATCATTCGTGCAGCGCAAAAGAAAGATGAAGCCCCAGTAAACATTGGCGATGATTTACCTGCGTTAAAATCAGCGAACTTAGTCATTGAAGGCGGCATCATTGGCTATGAGTCCGACTTGAAAAGTGGTGGTCATGGTATCGGCTATTTCGGACTTGCAACTTATGGCGAATATCGCATGGATCAAGTGACCGTCAACCTACGAGCCGTAGATGTTCGAACTGGTCAGATTTTACTCAGCGTCACTACCAGCAAAACCATTTTTTCTCACGCTTTAAGTGGTAGTGCTTTCCGTTACATTGCATACCAAGATTTGCTTGAATTGGAGTCAGGTTATACCAATAACGAACCCGTCAACATAGCGGTAATGTCAGCCATCGATTCCGCTGTAATACATATGATCATCGATGGCATTCAGAAAGGTCTCTGGGAACCAGCGGACAAAAAGCAAATGGAAAGCCCTATCCTGAAACGCTATATGCAAGAAAGTACAACTATTCTCTAAACCAGTCTGATTTATGCTCGCCTATGTTAATCTGGGCGAGCAACTTCCCTACCAATAGACCAATATGTAAATCCCCTCGCTGCCATTCTTATCGGTTCAAAAAGGTTCCTTCCATCAAATATGACTGGTTCGCTCAACTCTGAATATATTAAATTGAAGTCGGGCGCTTTAAAATTCTGCCACTCTGTGCAAATAATCAAAGCATCTGCACCTTTTAATGTCGCTTCTTTGGTTCCCATTAACACAAGGTCATTGCGTAAAAAATAAAGCCTCTGAGCTTCCTCCATCGCTTTGGGGTCATAGGCTTGTACAGTAGATCCGGCCGCCCATAACGCTTCCATTAATACACGACTAGGCGCTTCTCTCATATCATCGGTTTTAGGCTTAAAGGCTAATCCCCAAAGAGCAAACGTTCTACCCTTTAGATTGCTCTCTCCTCCAAAATGTGCACAAATTTGCTCAAAGAGCTTTCTTTTTTGGTGAAAGTTTGTGTTTTCCACTGCTTTTAGAATTCCACTTTCGTAGCCTATGTTTTCAGCCGAACGGATCAAAGCTTGAACATCTTTAGGAAAACATGAACCACCATATCCACAACCGGGATAGATAAAGTGATAGCCAATTCTTTCATCACTACCTATGCCTTTACGCACTTGTTCGATATCAGCACCAAGCTTATCTGCAATGTTAGCCATTTCATTCATGAAACTGATTTTGGTTGCTAACATGCAGTTTGCCGCATATTTAGTGAGTTCCGCCGATTTCACTGTCATGAACAGAATTTTTTCGTGATTGCGATTAAACGGCGCATACAACTCCCGCATCAGATCTTTAACGTCTGCAAAATGCACGTCCATTTCATCTAACCCAATTACAATCCGGTCTGGACGCATACAGTCAGACACCGCACTTCCCTCTTTTAGAAATTCGGGATTGGATACAACGGAGAATAGTATTGGCGACAGCCCCAATTCTTCTCGCGTTTCCCTCAATACATCGCTCACTTGCTGAGCTGTGCCTACAGGAACGGTGGATTTATTGATGACAATTTTTCTGTGGCAAGAGCATGTGGCGATTGTTTTCGCTACGTTCAATACATAGCGAAGATCTGCTGAACCGTCTTCGTCTTGTGGCGTTCCTACAGCAATGAAAATAACGTCAGCGAACTCAACGCCTTCTTTTGCAGCAGAGGTAAAACATAAATGTCCGGTAGCAAGGTTGTTGTTGATTAGTTGCTCTAGCCCCGGCTCATAAATGGTGATTTCACCTCTTTGTAGTTTGCTGATTTTATCTGCGTCGACATCTACGCAACACACGTCGTGTCCAACCCCACTCAACACTGCGGCCTGCACCAGTCCCACGTATCCCGTTCCAAATATGGTTACTTTCATTCACTTGCCCACCATTCCTGTTCATTTACAACAGTATTTAATGGGCAGATGTCAGACCCGTTACGTTTTGGGGGCAGTACCGTGACAGAGGAAGATATGCAAATTGCTGCTATCACATACAACCCCATAGACAAACTCTAAGCAAAGCGTACAGTTAATAAAAACAGAAGGAGTTTGAATGATGAATTTTAGCTTCAATATGGAAGATGCCAGCCAAGTATGTGTGGGAGCTTTCGCATTAGCGGTTCCCATTTCATTCTCAGAAGAAGCCTGGCAACTGGGTACTACGTTACCAACGAGCAATTTGTTGTTTCTTATGAGCCTTTCTTTGTGCTTTCTGGGTGTATTCGCCTATCAAAGTGTGTTTCAGCGTGATATTAAACATCGAATATCCGTGTTTGTTTTTCGCATTGCTATCGCCTATCTTCTAGCTGCTTTTGTCGTCAGCTTGGTGTTATTTGCCTTAAACAAATTGCCCATCATCGATGACACCATATTGGCATTCAAACGGATCATCGTTATCACTATGCCCGCCTCTATGGGCGCAATTGTCGTAGACAGTTTTGACAAAGAGTAGAAGACTAAACTGTAATAAAACAATGATATAAATCCGTACCACCTGTATGAGACATCCACATGAAACAGAATTTATCTCTTCGAGCGTTAGAACGTGGCGACCTTAGATTTATCCACAATTTGAATAACAACAGAAACATCATGTCTTATTGGTTCGAAGAACCGTATGAGTCTTTTGATGAACTGGAAGAACTTTATAACAAGCACATTCACGACAACGCGGAGAGGCGCTTCGTGGTTGAAGACGAAAACAAATCACTGATTGGTTTGGTGGAAATTATCGAAATTGACTACATTCACCGCAGTGCTGAATTCCAGATCATTATTACCCCCGAACACCAAGGGAAAGGTTACGCGAACACATTAATTAACAAAGCATTAGATTACTCTTTCACTATCCTAAATCTTCACAAAATTTACTTGCACGTGGCGATTGAGAATGAAAAAGCGCTTCACCTTTATGAACAATGTGGCTTTATTGAAGAAGGGCATCTAGTCGAAGAGTTCTTTATCAACGGTCAATACCGAGATGTAAAACGCATGTATATACTTCAACACCAGTACTTGAAACAAACTTGAAATTAACGGTCATTTTGTCGTTTCTATGAAGAAAAAACAGGCTGAACGCCTGTTTTTTTAGCTAAGGATATCAAGCCGATTTTCACTGACACCATTGGTTCTAAACCAGCCTGCAATACTGTAGCGTTTCGCGTGGGCTGGAAGTACTTCATGTGGAAATTGTTCTGCAAGAAATACGACTAAACGCCCTGCAATAGGGGTAATAGTTTGAATGAGTTGGTCGTTGAGGTCATACACTTTCAATTCACCGCCGTTGGCGTCACACCAACCTTCATTCATGTAGAAAACCGTCGTCAGCTTGCGGCTTTCATTGCTACGAAAAGCATCTAAATGCTTTTTGTAAAAATCTCCCACTTCGTATTGGGCAAAATGAGCTTCATACTCAAACAAACCTAGGAATAAAGCTTGATTGACCTCTCGTCGAATAAATTCCATTCGCTCTAGGTAGTCCTGTACCGGCTGTCCCATGTCTATGTCTAGCCACTGAATTTTGTCGCGACGAATTTCAGTGGCTCTTTGCGTATCTTCGTTTCTACCAATACGTGCCCGCAGCCAATCATCTGAAGCGCAACTCTTGAGTAATTTAACTTGTTCAAGGGTTAGAAAATCATCCCAGACATACCAACCTTTTTCGGCAATGGAATCTAACAACTGTTCTAGCGCCATAAGTTTTTCACTACGTAGAAAAAGAAAGCGTTATAACCAGCCTTTTCAATAACAACAAATCAACATATTAATCTTAAAGAACAAAATTAATTGTTAAATTAATAGGAAATAATTCAATAAGTTAAAATACAGCTTTAATTGAATAAGCATTGATACGCTAAAGGTGGTATAACAAAAATCAGATCACACGATTATCCATTGGGAGTTTTCTATGATAGTAACCACAACACCTACGGTAGAAGGCAAACGTATCGTCCGTTATTGCGGAGTGATTGCAGGCGAAGCCATTCTCGGCGCTAACATATTTAAAGATTTGTTCGCCGGCATTAGAGATATCGTTGGTGGACGCTCTGCAACCTATGAACATGAGTTACAAAAAGCTCGAACGATTGCATTAGCCGAACTTGAAGAGCGCGCTAGGGAGCTTGGAGCTAATGCTGTTGTCGGTATTGACTTGGATTACGAAACTTTTGGAAAAACGAACGGCATGCTAATGGTTTCCGTTAGCGGAACGGCCGTGTTTGTAGAATAGACAATAGCTGTAGTATAAATAAGGCAGCTAAGCTGCCTTATTAAATATAAACTTTTTAATTAGATTGTATTTAATTCAATAAACGTTTTTATTATTGACTGACTTCTTCAATTCCAATGTTATTCTTAGCCCAAATTAATGCTTGAAGACGATTCTTCGCATTAATTTTCTTAAATACATTATGAAGATGCGTTTTAACCGTATTCTCGCTTACAAATAGCTGATCCGCTATCTCAATATTTGATGCACCACTACCAAGAAGTTTAATAATTTGTTGTTCCCGTTTAGTTAATTTTGAGAACATTTGAGACGTAACAACTGAGTTACCAGAACGATAATGGAGAATGTACTCTTGAGCCAATCGGCGAGCTAACCACATTTCGCCCTTTATAATTTTCCCCATACCTTTCACTAATACATCGATATCATCATCAGCATAAAATACACCCGCCAAACATTGCCATTTAAACAAATCCTTTGCTTCAATATCACTAGGGCAGTTGAGTACAACTTCTCGCGCATCTGCACAGCACAAGTGTTTGAATGAGGCATAATCAGAGAGTGCATGATCGTCGAGACGCGCGTAATCGATAAGGACTAGCTGAGTATCATGACATGAAGGATTATTTTCCTGCATCCACATATCGCAAAAAGGAGAAATTTCTATCTTTATTGGAAGTTTAGACTCAAGCGCATCTTTAAGTAAACGTGATTGCATACAGACATCAGAAAGTAATCGTACGTTTAGTTTTTTTCCTTCTGTCATTATAAAAACTCCTAACCATAGACCTGACTTATGTAAAACTAACGTTGATAGAGAATAAGTCAATGGGACAAAATCCTGCCAGATTAATAATAATTAAAATCTAAGAATTACTTTAACAAATTCATGAGGTTAATCTTTTGTCTTATTTTTAAGAATGTATTTGAGTTATTTAATCCGAGGAAAACATTCCAAAATAAAAAGGTATTCTAAATTAGAAAAACCTAAAGAATTATTATTAAAAGTTGCTCTTTCCTACTCTTTCCGATTAGGAAAGAGCAACTTTCCCACTCGTTCTAATTTAATAAGTTCACATGTAGGTTATAATAAAAGGCACGGCGTTCTAATAAAACAGACTCAAAAAATAGCCATACCATCGCATACTTACTCAAAGACAATGGTTGGTACTATTTTACTCCCCCAATTATGAGTATTTAATTATGAATAAAGCACTACCACTTTCCCTACTCACTTTAGTTATCTCAGGGATTTCTTTCGGTTCAATTGCAGAAGAGCAAACAAAAGAAGTTCAAGATATGTCAGATCCACTTGCGGTATTTACCCAAGGTGGTGTTGGTATTACGGATAAAGGCTTAAACCTTAAAGTGGGGCAAACCTACGATTCTGGCAAAGAAAACGTTGCGGCCATGAATGTCTTCGAGCTTAAAGGTATTGGTGGCGATGTATTAGGTATTCGAGATAACGAAGACCCTTTATATGGTTCTGTAGATGACAGCATCGATTCTTTCCGCTTGCGAAATTTCCAAGCTAACACCCAAAATGGGCAAGGTCGTCAGCTAGACTTAAGCTATGACGTTGATAGTGAAACGTTAAATGCCTCTTACAGTATTCTTCAAGCACTTCCTCAAATTGGCGGTTTCTTAAACTTATATCCACTAGCTGGTGCGGGTGTGACAGTCCAAAATACGCAAGATGACGGCTATGAGATACCAGGGACTTTTACTGTCGTCGGTATGTACTCTAAAGTAGCTTTAACCGATAAAATTTGGGTCAACTACAACCCGATGTACATGCACACACTGTCAGGCTCAGATACCTATAAGGACGGAAATTTTGCCGGAGATGACAATATCCTGACTCACGAATTGGCCATTTCTTACCAGCTTACTCCTCGCTCCAATATTCGTTACTTTGCAAACTGGAATGAGAAGGTTAATTTTGCTGACGGCGATCACCGTATTGAATATAACTACCAGTTTTAATCAAAGCGCTGTAGTTATTGAAAACTAAGATTTGCAGGAGTTGGTTAGGCATACAGTTTGGTTAATTTTGCAAACAACTACGGTATGACTAACCCAAAAAAGCCCAGAACATTATCTAAAATATTCTGGGCTTCTAAACATCATTATGAGTGGCGATGCATACTTACCTTATGTGCGATACAGCACCTTAAGGACATGCCAGCCAAATTTAGTTTTTACTAGCTGAGGGGTGAGGACTTCACCTTGAAAGCAAGCTTTATCAAACTGTGGCACCATTTGTCCCTGACGAAATTCACCAAGATCCCCACCTTTTTTACCGGAAGGACATAAAGAGTGCTTTTTCGCTAACACCTGAAATTTGGCGCCCTTTTTAAGCTGCTGGATGATATCTTCCGCTTGCTCTTTGTGCTTAACCAAAATGTGAAGGGCTGCTGCGGTTCTTGCCATTTCATTCTCTCCTCATTTCTAAAGCACGAAGTCTACCCTATGCTAAATGGACACGCACCCCACTTTTTGTAAACTAAAATAGAAAATCCGCGTCTAAATCAATGTCACCCGTTGATGATATGACAATATGCGTTAGTATAGTTACCAGTAGAATTATTGAAGTAGTACCACTATGGCTAAGACAATAAGCAAGGCAAATCAGTCACAAGGCATGTTAATGTTCACTTTGAACCTGCAAAAGCAGTTGTTCGCTATTGGAACATTAAAAGTTCGAGAAATTGTGCCCTATATGCCTATGACTCAGATCCCTTATTCACACCACCATGTGATAGGTACCGTCACGTTTCGTAATTTAACTGTACCCGTGATAGACATGGCGGCAGCAATTGGTTTTCGACCGATAGCCCCAGACGAATACGAAAAAAGCTATTTGATCGTCACGGATTGTTTGCGTACTGTCGTTGCTTTTATGGTTCGCAGCATTGAAAAAATCATCGACTGTAACTGGCGCTCTATCGAGTCAGCACCGAGTACTGCAGGTAAAAATGTGTTTGTTACCGGCATTACACGCTACGAAGACAACATAGTTCAGTTGCTTGATGTCGAATTACTGCTGTCAAAAATTTACCCGCAATATGAATCGACCAAGGTGCCAATGTTGACAGACGTAGAGCGTGAGCGTCTTAAAGCACTGAATATTTTGCTGGTTGATGATTCGTCTATTGCCCGCAAACAACTGTCGGATGCTTTAGACCGAATTAATATCCCCTACTACGTGTGCAAAAATGGCAATGAAGCTGCTGAATTTATGAAGAAGATGGCGAACGAAAACAATGCTATCGATCTTCTCGTCAGTGACATTGAGATGCCGGGGCTCGATGGCTATGAGCTAGCGTTTGAAGTACAAAATGATAAAGACCTGAGTCATGCATACATCATCCTACACACTTCACTGTCGAGTGAAATTTGTGTGGACAGAGCTCGTCAGGTTGGCGCTCATGAAGCCCTTGAGAAGTTTAATGCCACTGAACTGATTGAAGCCATGTTGCGAGGCGCAAAACGGTTGGAAGCACAAATGGCTTAAGGTCGAGGGGATAAAAACCTCATGTTCGATAAAAAAATGCAGCGGATGAGCTGCATTTTTTATGGTTCATAAATCAATTGTGTGGTTTCAAGGCAGCAACAACTGAATAGCTTCTCTATCGGATTTTTTTAGCTTACTGACGACCAAACGGAATGATTTTAGACACAAATCTTCCATCATGTCTGGCTCCACATCTCCATCCAAAACAACAGAAATCCAATGTCGTTTATTCATGTGATAACCCGGCTTTATGGCATCAAACTGGTCAGTAAGAAAAGCACCATCTTGAGGTTCGCATTTTAAAGTAACGAAGGGTTTGTCCGTATCGAAAGCAAGATACGCAAACATCTTATCGCGTATCTTAAAAACCAAAGGATCTGGGCCGAAGGGATTACATGCTTCAGCCTGCGGTAAGTTGTGTAAGTACTCTTCTAAACGCCGTATATCCATCGGTTTGCCCATCCTTTACTCTTCAAACGTTTTAAGCCACAACTTCAAACATTGGCCGATTTGTTGTTGCTCTGCCTTAGATAAACCAGCCACAAGCTCTTCCTGAACCTTCACATGCTCAGTAACCAGCTCATCGACCAATGCTAAACCGGTTTCCGTTAGCTCAACTTCAACGCTACGTCTATCGGCTTGACTGTGCTGACGAAGGATAAGATTCTTGCTTTCCAGTTTGTCCAATCGATTAGTCATGGCTCCAGATGTCAGTAGCATAGATGTCAGTAATTCCGAGGGCGTCAGCCGATAAGGTGCACCCGCTCTGCGCAAACTCGCCAGAACATCAAACTCGCCCATCTTCAAATCATATTTCTTGTGTACTTCTGCTATTCGGCCCTCGAGAATTTTGGACAGGCGCATCAGGCGTCCTATCACAGCCATTGGCACAGTGTTGAGATCCGGTCTCTCTGTATCCCATTGGGATACCGCCCTATCAATTGCATCCATTGTTTTACAACTCTTTCTTTTTCATCGCGTTAAAATACTTCAATGTAAAGATACTTTACAATAACTAATTTATGTTTTAGATTTGCCGCACAAATATCTTGATATAAAGATACTTAATATGAATATTTTATTTGCCATGATTCCCGCATTCTTCTGGGGAACCACATACGCTGTCACACAATACACCCTAGCGGGTTGGCCTCCTCTGCTACTCGGTGCCCTGCGAGCTTTGCCTGCTGGGCTTATTTTGCTTGCAATAAAACCGACTTTTCCGACTAAAGCAAGCTGGAAGCCTTTGATTACCATCGGTATTGTTAATATCGCGGCTTTCTTTAGCCTGATATTTGTCATGGCATTAACCTTACCTTCCGCTATCGCTGGTGTCGGAATGATTTCAGTACCTGTGTTTGCTATGGCATACCATTGGCTATTTAACCGCACGGCGCCATCCAAAGTTCAGCTCATGAGCGGCATATTGCTGGTGTTGCTTGCGTGGCTGCTGTTTGACCCTAAATCCATTGCACTAAGCCCTATCGGGTTGATTGCCATGTTGGCGGCTATTTCGTGCATTATTTATGGCTCATCGCTGACAAAAACATTGGGCGGAGAAATTGATTGGTGGACAGTATTAACATGGCAACTCCTTTTAGGTGGAGTCGCACTCACGCTGGTAACTTTGGTTCACGCAGGAGTGAATCCACAGCCATATATTGATGCGATAAGCACCTTCAACACGACCAATTTGGGTGGGTTAGTCTGGATAACATTACTCAATACCGCTTTCAGCTATAGCTTGTATGTATGGTTATTACAACGTATGTCGATTGTTGACTTTACCTTTGGTGGCATTGCCAACCCAATTGCAGGTATTGTCTGTGGCGGATTGTTAATGAATGAACTGTATTCGCTGCATCAGTACAGTCTTATGGGAGGAATGATCGCTGTATCTTTATTACCTCAATTGATGGTTCTACTGAAAAAGCGCCACTCCATGCAACTTTCACTACAAAAGTAAATCGCAAGCAACTATTCACAGAACTTTGCAATTGGTTTGATAATCCATTGCTTAACAATCAGCCATCAGCTGTATCGCTGTGAATTATGCTTAAAGTATTCTATGCGGAAAGACTCAAATAGGTGTTATTTTTAGAGCACAAAGAGATGATTTCCGCTACTCTTAGCGTATTACTTTCGAAGCATTTATTAATACAAAAATGAACGAAGACGAGTTTAAAAGAGCCACTTCCAACTTAAGAAAAGCAGTACCACTTATGATGAAGCATCGCATTGCTGCGACGCCATCAAACTATGCCTTGTGGTACACCTATGCGGATAATACGATTCCAGAACTAAACCAAGAACTCGATTACATTCTGGAAAGTTTCGGTTTTTGCCCAGTGGCGACTGGCGATCAACTTTACAAAGATTATATTGCTTCGAAAACAGAAACGAGTATCCACGAGTTAAGACAAAACGTTGAGTTGCTAGTGCATGAAGTTTCTAGCTCAATGGATGATACCTTGTCTGACACCAGCGCTTTTACTCAAGTCATCGATAGAAGTTTTGCCAGCCTAGAAAACATGCAAAGCGAGAATCTTTCTATTGATGAAGTGATGGGCGTAATTCGCAAATTGGTCAGTGAATCACAAGATATTCGTCATTCGACACAATTTCTCAATAAGCAGCTAAACAATGCCAGCCAAGAAATTTCTCGTTTGAAATCTCAGTTGGCTCAAGTACACAAAGCAGCTTTATTTGATAGCCTCTCCGGTCTTTATAACCGCAGAGCATTTGATGATGATGTAGCGTCATTAATGCAGTCTGAGCAAGCACTCAGTCTTATCTTTTTGGATATTGACCATTTCAAAGTATTCAACGATGAATACGGTCATCTGTTTGGTGATACAGTCATTCGTGCCATTGCAAAACGGCTACAGACCAGTTGTCAGGGAGGCATTACGGCCTATCGTTACGGTGGCGAAGAATTTGCGCTACTGGTCCCTCACAAATCTTTACGCGTAGCGCGTCAGTTTGCAGAGATGCTTCGAACATCGATTGAAAAACTTAACGTAAAAGATCGCCGAACAAACGAGCAAGTCAGTAGCATTACAGCTTCATTCGGAGTCGCTGAAAAAATGCCAAAAGATACTGTCGAATCATTGGTTGAACGCGCAGACAGAAAGCTTTATGAAGCGAAAAAAATGGGTAGAAACCGAGTGATGCCTTTCTAAATATTCCAACCATCCAATAAGTAAAAACCTCCCGAGTTACCGCGGGAGGTTTTTGCAGCGCTTAAGACTGGCTTGATGGCCTATAGTAGCGTTGGGTGATTAGAGATTGAAGCTATAACTCAACACGTACTCTTCTCCGCTCTTCGAAACGTATTCTTTATCTTCACTGCACGCTTGAGGCTTACCGCGCTCATCCCCTTTCACTAAACTAATCCAGTGGCGCATCGCAGCGGTTGGAATAGAAGTCTCATCGGTTTGCATAAACGTTGTACACGTTTCTAGTTGAATATCTTCAATCTCCACCAGCTCAATACAACCTGTACCTCGATGACAGCCTAGCGTCACTTCTACATGGCTACCACTACCATCACGGAACAATATTGAGCAAGGCTGCTCCTTGTTGCCAGTATAAGCAACAAAATGTTTAGGATGCTTTAAGCCACTGTGACGACCATCTTTGAAGTACGCAAGTACATGGTTGTAATCGATCATGTAGCTGGTCACGTCTTGGTGTGAACCATTCTCCAGAGGGAACAAACGGTCAAGCAATTGTTTTGCTTTCACTTGTTTCTCTCGTGACTGGTGCGCACTGACGGTTTCGACGGCGAACACTGCTTCAGCGATAAATGGTTTATGTTGTTTTTGAATGTCAGTTTTATCAAATGTCAGCATATTCATCGTCATTTCCTTATTGGATTAAGCCCTTCCTACTTGGCGACGCTATTGACTCAATTCGCTAGCGATAACCAATAGACTGGGTGTCTTTGTTCAAAAATAGTCCCAGTTCATATTTCTCAAACTTGTGTTTAATTTTTATTCAAGTTTGTGACTGGGTTAATTTGTAGACTAGCGCAATTTTACCTACAATTTCACAACAAAAATTTTACAATGTGAATTTTACAAAATGGCCGTGTCAAAAAGCTTAGTTAGACAGTCTCACTTTTTGGGTACCAAAGTGAGAAACCTGAGAAAACGCAACCACTTAACAATGGAAGACCTTTCTGCACGCTGTATTCGCATCAATTCAGAATACGCACCTTCCGTTTCATACCTTTCTATGATTGAAAGAGGGAAGCGTGTTCCAAGTGTGGAAATGTTGAAAGTCATCGCGGAAGTTTTTCAAAAAGATCCAGCATGGTTTCTCGATGATGAACCCGAGCAAACCGACATCACGCCAGAGAAAGGCAACCGTGGTGGGATCAGTGGCATGGCATTGGAGCCTAGTTTTCTGTTTTCCAACGATATTCTGCAGATCGCGATACCTGAAATGCTCTCTCAAACGGGCATTACTGGCAGACAGTTTGCCCACTTGCTCATTCGTGCCCATCAGGAAAGCCTACAAAACCACTTCCCTGACTTGGAAAGAGCCGCAGAAGAGATAGGCCAGAAACGTCTTAATCTCGCCGTGGAAGATCTGCTTGATATCGCTAAAAGCTTGGGGCTAAACATTCGCTGGGTGAAGAGAACACCCCATGATGTTGTGGATGAACTTGGGGTAAGCGCGAAGCAACTTGTCACCTCATTTTTTGAGCCGCCAGATACCATTTACCTCAACGAAGTGTTACGAAAATACCCCACTCGCCTCAAGTACGACTTAGCGGTGTATATCGGCCATAATGTGCTGCACAGCAAAGATGGACTAAAAAACGTGTTATCGGTCGGGCACTCAAACAGTTGGGAAGAGCAACCAAATTCTCAATCCAGTTCTGAACTGAACTCTCAAGATATTCTTCAGGCATGGCGAGACTTTGAATCCAGCTTTTTCGCTGGCGCACTGCTTTGTCCGAAAGTACCGTATCGCCAGCTTCTAGATAGAAACGGCTATGAAATAGACGTACACAAGAAGGCGGGAGTGTCGCCATCTGTTGCCATGCGACGCATGACCGTTGTTTCTCCATACCCTCACTGGCATTACTTTGATGCTTATGGCCCAGGAAAACTAAAAGCGGTTTATCGAGGAAATGGTATCCCATTGCCTTGGGGAAACATGCGTAAAGTACATGACCCCTGTCAGCACTGGGCAGTATTCAGACGCCTAGCCGAGCCTCAGGAAGGGAGCTCTGCACAGATCTCTATCCTCAATGTGGGAGACGAACCAAGAATATACTGTTGCGAATCTATCAATGTACTCGATGCGGCGGGAAATACTCGAGTTCTCTGTGCAGGGGTTGATTTGAACCCTGCAATTGCAGCACAAGGCGGTGATGCAAACTCGATTGCCGAAGAGTTGAAATCCTCATGCGTTAGCCAAGGTGGTTCAACCCTCATTCCGACACATATTAAAAAGGATTTAAGAACTATCGCTCGTATCCTCAATATAAACTGGATAGAGAGAGGCATTGAGGGAGATGCGAGGCTGATCTGTTCTCGAGGAGCGGTGTGTCCGCGGAAACCCAGCTGCTATGCCAAATGCGCAGATTCAGGTGAAGACTTGTGATGATATTTCATTTTAGACATGCAAACGCAGGCTAAAAAAAAAGCCAATCACAATGTCGGTGATTGGCTATAGATATGTGTGAACAAAATAAATTCACTAACAACGTCAGTTGGCTAGGTGATCCTTGGCTTAAAAGGATCACACTAACTAATGCAGGTAGTGTGCCAACTTTTTATTGAACAGAAATAGCCCATTTTGCCTATAAAACACGCCGTTTCATTACAACCAATATCATAACGAAATTGCAAAATGCAAACATTCGCAAATTGCAATGTAATCTTGCGCGTAATTTGATGTAAGAATCGGATGATTACACCAAACCATGCTTGACGACGTACATCGCTTCGTCTGCTGCTTTAAGCATATCGTCTATATCAACAAACTTAGACTGATAGAGAGTGAAACCAACGCTGGCATGAATGTTCAACAGCGTTTTGTCATAAATAACCGGAGAATCAGAAATCACCTTTTCAATGCTTTTGCTAATAGCTTCCAAATCCGAGGGGCGATTAATGCGTGGTAGGAGTATTAAGAACTCATCTCCCCCAACCCGCGATACGATATCAGAAGCGCGAAGCGCCGATAGTATTCGCTCAGCACAAGCAATAAGAACCTTGTCTCCGGCATCATGTCCGTATTTATCATTGATGGATTTAAACTTATCCAGATCAATGTTCAAAATAGCGAAACTATTCTTACCTTTGGATCGTTCAGCCAGCTCAAAAAAATGTTGAAGCGTGAACATAAAATAGCGCCGATTGGGTAATTTAGTCAGCTCGTCAAACATGGCGCGTTCATTGGCGATGGTATAAAGCCTATAGATAATAAATGCCAGAATAATCAATATCAGCAACACCGGATATCCTTGTAGGCGAACAATATTGCTTTGATACCAAGGGAGTTGCTTGAGGAGATCTCTCTTTTCTGAAGCCGCGATGACCCAACTCCCGTAAGGGAAGTACACAACTTCTTTAGCAAACGCGTTATCAAAAGTGCTCTGCTCGCCAAAGAAGACTTCCCCCTGCTCACCTGAACTGTCATATCCACGAATGGCAAAGTTGTATGAGTAGCCGAAAGTCTCTATGCCCGACGCGGAAAACAGAGAATTCCAATTAATAACAATACTGCACACCCCCCAATAATGTCTGTTAACAGGAGGGTCAGTAAATATTGGAACCCGGGCAATGATGGCTTTTCCCCCTTGTACCAAGGTTACAGGCCCAGAAATGAAAATCTCTTGTTGTTCTCTGGCTGTGTTGATTGAAGCCCACTGTTGCGGTACCGTTCTGTAGTCCAAACCAAGGGCGGATTGATTACCTTCTAATGGATATATGTATTTGATGATATCGTTCGGAGCCAATGCCACCACTTGAACATGTTTACCTTTACGAACCACATTGGTAGCAACATTTGGCCAGTCGACAATATCTGCGTCTGGACGCAAAGTAACCAAGGCCTGTATCCCACTGACAGCGTATATATCGGACAAAATGGAAGCTTCGAGACGAAAACGAATCGACAACAGCTCTTCTTTAGCTCGCGTATACAAACCTTCTCTCATGAAATTTCGTTGGCTAACATTAAAAGATTCAATCAGACCAACGAAAATCAAAAGAAATGTCAGTAGTAGAATTCTAACTATCCATAGCTTGCCTGAGATAGCTCCCATGCAACGTTCCTTCAACAGTGCAGTGATGATAACTACAGTACTAATATGTCGTACGTTTACACGACGACGAGTTTCTAAAATGTAATACTATTGGCGAATCCTAGACCAAATAAAAGTCAATCTTTATACCAATATTATGGATATAACTTATGGAATTTGCGCAGTTTTTTCTAAACGAAAGTGAGTTGGATTGGATAGAACTGCCGAACGCTCGCCTTTTGTATGCACCCAATTTTCTATCGAAGCCACAAGCCGACCAAAGTTTTCTCACTCTGAAAAATGAACTGGATTGGCAACAAGAAGAAATCAGAATGTTCGGTAAAAAAGTTCTGCAACCCCGATTGCAAGCTTGGCATGGAGATAGACCCTACACCTATTCTGGATTGTCCATGCAGCCTCATCCGTGGACACCAACATTATTAGAACTTAAAACGGCTTGCGAAGCTGTAGCTGAACACACTTTCAATTCCGTGTTGGTCAATTTATACCGCAATGGTCAAGACTCTATGGGGTGGCATCAGGACAATGAAACTGAGTTGGGCACCAATCCAGTTATTGCCTCACTTACCCTGGGTGAATCTCGACGATTTGTTTTGCGTCATCTCTCCACCAAAGAGAAATATGAAGTCGAACTCGGACACGGTTCTTTATTGATTATGGCCGGTGAAACACAACACTACTGGCAACACAGCGTACCGAAAACAACCAAGAACAAAGAGGAACGAATTAATTTAACCTTTCGCCATATCAATTAGCACTCATGCCGCGTCGTTAAATTGAGCCAGGAATTCACACATAACTGACTCATTGCTCACACAAATAAGCTAATCACCTTAGATACTAGCGGCCATCATTTCTCAACAGCGTCAACATCATGTTATTACGGAAGAAATACATTGCGATCAGTCTTGGAGCCACATTACTCTTACTCTCTGCTCTATCTTACTGCACGGAATCCAAACCCCTTCAAGCTCAGCAAGAAGAAAAAAGCTACCTCTACTACGCTGATGTGATAAGAAACACGTACGAGAGTCAGCTTTATACTTTGCCCGCTTTTCAAGAAGGCCACTATGCACTGAGAATGTATCGCCAGACTTCCAACGACAAATACCAAGCGGCCATTTGGAGTGATCTTGCTCGTGTGGCAAGTCGACTGAACCGCTATGCAGAAGAGATACACACACCTGAACAGATCTATATGCATAGCCAAAAGAGGCTCGCGGGTTACACAGATGAAACTGACGAACGCTCCAAGCTGCGCTATACAGTCACCAAACATAGCCCCGAATACCTTTACTTAGGCGTTGGTCTTCTGGGCTCTATGGCTCGTGCTGATGAGTATGGCTTAAAACACAAACAAGATGCGAAACTGCGTGAAATTATTCGCCGATACGACTTTACCAAATACGCAACAGACCAAGGCATGATAAAAGCTTGGGCAGCGCAGCTCGCCAATCAGGTGTACTGGTTGAAGCAACTGGGTGAACAAGATGTGGTAGCGTCATTCATTGAAGCTTTCCGAAACACCTATCCAGACAGTGAAGATGAACATCTTACCAACCAACAGTTTGGCAATAAGCTTTATGGTATGACACACATTATTTTCGCTGATTCACAGTATTATCAACACGCTGTCAGCGAAGCAGAGCATCAATGGATCTACGATTATTTTCGCAATAACATTGATACAATTCTGCTGAAAGCTAAAGAAGACATCATTGCTGAGGTCGGAATATCTTTTCTGCTCGCTGGATTAAACAATGATCCCGTCGTTGAAAAAACCAGACAGCATATCAAAGATGCTATTAATCGCGATCAGGGTATGATCCCTTCCACGTCGGGTGATTTCGATTTGAGTTATGGTGAGCACCGCAATGTACTGGCAATTATGCTACTGGATTGGCAACAGGTGAACGCAATTCCAACAATAGAAAAACAGCCACAAATTTTTACTAACCTGCCTTATGGTTTGGTAGCAAAATAGCGTTTATTAGCAGTAATAAAGTTCAATTGAAGGCGTGAATCATTTGCGCCTTTCGAACTTTCTGACACACTTTTCCTCAACAAAGTGCTCTTTATTTATCATTTCATATACGCATAAAACAGAGCCTATAAGCCGAACAGCAGCCTCCCTCAACTTTAGCATCAGCTAAAACAATCAAGTTTAGTCAGAAAGGTGAAAGACATCACAAGATTTCTTGTTCTTTTGGCCTTGCTTCCATTTTTTTCTCCTAGACTTTAAGCGAGTTGGTTTGGAACTAGGACAGTCATAATAATGAACAAACTGATGGGACATCAGTTAAAGGAGATGGCGGAGATAAGTTCAGTCAGAAAAAACAAAGTTATATTATTAAGTTCGCTTTTATCAATCATCGCATTCACGCTTTACGGTTATCACCACCTTACGAACAATAACTTAATCTTTGGTTTTCTGTGTCTTGCAAGTTTATTCGCCACAACGACTAATCTGATTTACCTGCTAATTGCAAAAAACGCCAAATATACCGACGTTATACTCACGGTAGTGTTGGTGACGCAGGCCTGTATGGTTTTTGTTTACGGTGCGGAATTAGAAAATCGTCTCCTTTGGGTATATCCAATACTCGCAACAGTCATTTTTATTAACACGTTTTGTGTCGGGTTAATCATCAGTTGTGCTTACTGCTTGTTAGCAGGTATTGCTATTTATGGTCACTTGGTAACAATAAGTAGTGACATACTCGCGGCTCAACGTTTTTACTTTAGCCTGATTGCGATATGTGCCGTTTGCAATACCTCATCTTATTTCTACTCCAAAGCGATAGACTACATCACATCACTCTACTTAGAAGGGATAGAAAAGCTCGCCTACCGTGATCACCTCACGGGTTTAGCCAACCGCTGGAGCTTTGAAAACTGGGCAACAGCGAAGCTATCAGAAACACCACAAGATGGAAAAATTACGGCATTAGTTTTTCTGGACATCGATAATTTCAAACACATAAACGACAGCTACGGTCATGAAATGGGCGACAAAATTCTCAAGAATTTTGCACATCGAATTAAGAATAACGTTCGTACCCGCGACAGAAAAACCAACCAACATGACTATGCCATTGCAAGATTCGCGGGTGATGAGTTTGTTTTACTGCTTTACGATGTGAATTCGCTAAAAGATCTCGATAACATTCTGTATCGAATATGTCATTTGTTTGATAGCAAGTATAAAGACAAGCAGTTACTGAGCAATGTCACTATCAGCGTGGGGGCTGCACTCTATCCTCAGGATGCCGACAACCTTCCAGAATTGACGCGCTGCGCGGATAAAGCAATGTATGCTGCTAAGCACAATGGTAAAAACCAATATTGTTACTACCAAAACGTCAGCGATTACCAAACACAGCTGCTAAATTACCCAGATGGGAAGGTCACTCCGATACATAGAGCTACTGAGTTAAATACATAACCCCCAGCGCTAACAAAGCAATAAGTACCATAAACATGGCATATTGATGTGAACTTCGTTCACCTCTTTTCGCCTTAGCTTGTTTTCTATATTCAGAGAAACGAGATCTACGAGCCACTTCAATAATTGAAGGCGTTTCGCTTTCTTCGATTGCTTCTCGCTTTTTCTGCGCTTTATTCGCTGCACGAGTGTACCTGTGCAACTGATCGACAGTGAGATCATCATTAGGGTCATAACGAGGGTTCTGGTCGTTATGTTTAGGAAGAACCGCCATTGCAACCTCCTCGTATATTTCACGTACATTTAAAGTATAGACTAACCAATAATCGGGTTAAGAAAGAGAAAAGGTTACCTGACTCATTCGAAATTCTTGAATGACATACTCGATTCGCTCCTCTCATTCTTTGATTAATCCTCTACTACAATTCCAGCATAGTCCAAAAGGTCAGGCGACCTTATCTACCACTAAAAGCTACGGTATAAAAATTATGAGTACACAACGTGAAATCCGCCAAATTATTCCAGCTCAACCAACTTCAGACGGTGATGGAGTAAAAATTAAACGCGTAGCCGGTTTCAACAACGCTGCTTTTTCTCCGTTTTTAATGGTAGATGAGCTTAAATCTGACCAACGTAAAGATTATGTCGGAGGCTTTCCCCCGCACCCGCATCGCGGAATTGAAACACTAACCTATATGCTGAAAGGTCACTTTGAACATAAAGATCATATGGGCAATGTTGGTTCGCTTCGCTCGGGAGGCGCGCAATGGATGGCAGCAGGACAAGGTGTGATTCATAGTGAAATGCCTATTATGCAAGATGGCGATTTACACGGTTTCCAAATTTGGATTAATCAGCCAGCGCGCGACAAGATGAAACCAGCGCAGTACCATGATTTCCAACCTGAAACCATTACAGAATTCCGAGATGAGCAACTGGGATTATTGCGAGTATTAGCAGGTGATATCAGCGCCAATGGTACTGAATTACAAGGGCCACTGACGAAAACAGGCGTACCTGCCACGGTTGCTGATTGGCAGGCAAATGCTGGTAGTGAAATGACACTGCAAACACCTAATCACCACAACGTTATGGTTTACGCCTACAAAGGCAGTATCAAAATAGGTCAGCGTATCCTGATGCAAGGTGAGTTTGCGTTGATGTCTAGCGGAGAGTCATTCTCTATGACGGCGAACGATACCAGTGGTGTGTTGATCTTCAGTGGCGAACCCATTAATGAACCTGTAGTTCACTATGGTCCATTTGTAATGAACTCAATTCAAGAAATTGAACAAGCGATTAACGATTACAACTCAGGCTTATTTCAAACCTATTAGTGATTCAATTTGAAAAGCCGCTTTGGTTTTTCTACGGCTCATTAGTTGCAACTGACTGTTTAGCAACGGTCTGCTTTGCAAACAATGAGCCCCTAACAAAAAGAGAATAATCCACTGCCCATTCCTTTTTGCTTTACCACACTAGTGATCAACTAGTGTGGTCTTTTCAGCTTATAGGTACTCGCACAAATACGCCGTATCAGCGTCAACTTTCACTTCAAATGAAGCATTACCAGCGACTTCAAATGCGTCACCGCTTTCAAATGTTGTCCAGTCTTTATCACCAACACGCTTAATCGTTAACGCGCCTTTTACCACTGTCATACATTCTGGGTTACCGGTACTGAACGTGTAACTTCCTGGCAGCATAACTCCAACAGTGACATCGCTATCCGCGTGAGTAAAACCTAAAGACTTAACAGAGCCTTCAAAGTAAGTGTTTTCCTTAATCATCGTTCTTCCTTGTAAATTATCAACTGATGGCTGTTCCACCGACACCGTATTGTTTTAACGCATTACATGTTTTGATTCAAGACGCAAAATACCCAGATTATCCTTATTGATTTATAAATAAGTGCGCCTACTTGTTCACACTCAAAAGTCACAATTGGACACCCACATTGTGACTTTTGGTTATTGTCTGTGCTGTAATACACGCCAACTAGAATGGTAAAAAGCGAAATCCGTTCACACACTTTCAAACACATGCTATTTGATGGTACTTTTAGCAAGATGTAAGAATGAACTTACAAAACGAACAAGCAGTCGGAGTCATAAGGATCTATTGATCCAAATAATAATATGTCAAAAGAAGCATTATTTAAGTCAGTATTTACCACAACCTTAGGCGTCGCAGCGTTGCTTTGTGGGGCTCTCATATACTTTGGTTACCAATCTTATACCAATCCATCCCAAGTATATGGCTCTTGGATTGAGATTAATGCACCAGGCTATCGTACTGAAGTCATCACTTTGAGTGATCAGGGTGTGTTCCGAAATCACCGCTTAATCAGTACAAGTTTTGAATACGATGGGAAGAACATCAAGATAGAAACTGGGAAAGGCCGCGCTATTTATGCATTGGCAGGAACAGAGAACTCTCCACAGTTAAAACGAATTCAACCGGCATCTCCAATTCAACATTTTATTAAACAAGGTTTTGAAGATACCGTTGATTCACAAAGTGCTGTGGAAACGCGCCGTAGCGCGATAACGAGCCACTTCGACCGAGACTAGCCCGTCAACACAGTATCTTCTGGGTACTTCAACAGCGTTGGCTGTGGGGTCGCAAGCATATAAGCCAGTGTCAGCGGCCCGATACGACCAATAATCATCACCACCACCATAATGTATTTACCCGGTTCAGAGAGTTCAGCCGTCAGCCCTGTAGACAGACCAACGGTAGCAAAGGCTGAAATCGTTTCAAACAAGATATGATCAAAACTGGCATTTTTCTCGGTAATCATGAGCAGAAACATGGCGCTGGTCAACAGTGCACCACTGACAACGATGATAGCCAATGCTTTGGTTACCGTAGGCCAGTTAACTGTGCGCTGAAACATCACAACATGCCTCTTCTGGCGTAAAAACGACCAAGTTGCAACAAACGCTACAGCAAAGGTTGAAACTTTAATTCCGCCCCCTGTCGATGTAGAACCCGCGCCGATAAGCATCAAAATGATCATCACCAGTAACGCCGGACGAGTATATTGAGCAAGATCGACACTGTTAAAACCTGCGGTTCGAGCGGTTGCGGACTGGAAAAAAGCGGCTAACCATTGAGCTTCTACATCCAAGCTTTGCATCGTGTTTGGATTGTGCCTTTCTAACAACCAGAACAATACGGTACCAATCAACAACAAGGTCGGCGTTGCTGTGAGCATGATTTTGGTATGCAAACTCAGTCTATGTAAGCCTTTGCGCCAGTTGGTCCATACATCTCCAACCACCGTGAATCCCAATCCACCAAATATAAATAGACTGGCGAGAGTAATAATCACTAAAGGGTCACCAACGTAACCCATCATGCTGTCAGAAAATAAAGAAAACCCTGCATTATTGAATGCAGATATGGCATGAAAAAGCGCATAGAACAGCCCAGTTGACCATCCAAATTCGGGAACCCAGCGAAACGATAAAATTACAAACCCGATAATTTCTGCGATTAAAGCGAAAGTGATAATCCTTGTGACCAGTCTGCGCAGGTTAATCGCACGGTCTTGCCCTAGTGCATCTTTTGCCAGCGCCTGTTGATACAAACTCAAACGCACACCGAACAGATACAGAAGTACCGCAGACAGGGTCATCTGGCCCAGCCCGCCAATTTGCATTAACGCCATCAACAACACTTTGCCCGCTAATGTAAAGTGTTGCCCGGTATCAACCACACCAAGTCCGGTCACGCTGATCGCTGAGGTTGCTGTGAATAGCGCGTCGGCGAAGCTTAAGCCAGAAACAGAAAAGACAGGTAAGGTAAGCAGAATAGCAGAAGGTATCAGTACCCAAAGGAAACTGAGCAGTATAATCTTTGGCTCAGAGCTTTTCTTTTCATCATGCTTTTTATCTAAAGGATAAAAAACACCGCTACGAAATGGAGTCATAAAGATTTCAACTTAGCCATTAATACATCTTTAACACCCGCGACAATGAGCATGTCCCCAATTTCCATCACTTTATCAAGATCCGGATTTTTTAAGATTTCTGGGCCACGTTTAAAGCCTAAAACCTGAATCTCATCATTCTGACATAAGCTAAGCTGACCAAGGGTTTTGCCCATTAAACGTGAGCCGATGACCACTTCCGTCATGGCTAGGTTGCTGCCTAACTCCTGAAATTCTAAGACTCGCTTATCCAGCATCTTGCGGGCAACGCGCACGCCCATGTCACGCTCAGGCATGATGATGTGATCAGCGCCAATTTTTTGCAGAATCTTAGCGTGAAACTTGTCATTAGCTTTTACCCAAACAGACTTTACACCCGACTCTTTCATTACCAGCGTGGTAAGAATCGATGCATTAACATCTTCACCTATTGAAATCATCACCATGTCGTAGTCGCTGAGCTTTAACTCTCCCACGGTATCTTCGAGTGTGCAGTTCGCGACAACCGCTTGAGTAACAAATTGTGTTGCAGCTTTTACTTTGTCTTCATTGACGTCAACCGCCAACACCTGTGCACCAGCGTCTGCCAACTCTTGGCAAACCGATAAACCAAAACGTCCTAAGCCGATTACGGCAAATTGCTTATCCCGAATTTTCATTTAATTGCCTTACTGACTCAAATGGTTATTCAGCTCCAATGGCTCTAACCTTAGTAATAAAAACCGTTACCAAACTTATTGAATAACGTTGGGCGACTTTTTAGATAGCATAGAATGCCTTTAAAAATTCGCCACTTAACTCACATAATCTAGAGAATAAACCTACTTTCTGTTAATTTAGATGAGAAAAATGCATCAAACTTGGATGGATATGAACGAATTATTAACACAGCTTCAAACTTCACAGTACCTCAAAGGCTGGAATAACAGCGTAATTTTCATCACTCTAGCAAGTTTAGTGGCATGGGTGATTTGGCGATTCGTTTATAACCGTCTATCCAATATCAGTGAAAAAACCAAATTTCACTGGGATGACTTGATATTACATGCATTGAAAACTCCAATCAGCACCTTGATTTGGTGCTGGCCTGCAACAATATCTCTCGGATTATTGCTGGATGATCACATTCAAAGCAAATTCAGTTGGTTAGCGACAAGTAAAAAGCTCATGCTGGCCGCTATTTTTATCTGGGTTCTGATTCGCTTAGCCGTCAACATCGAACAATATCTTTTGCAAGACAAAAGTCGAGATGAGACAACCGTTCAAGCCGCTGGTAAAGTTGCACGCCTCATCATCTTGACGATAGGTTTACTGTCGGTAATGCAAACGCTGGGGGTGAGCTTACGAGGCTTACTGACCTTTGGTGGTGTTGGTGGTTTGATAGTGGGTCTTGCTGCAAAAGATCTACTTTCCAACTTCTTTGGCGGACTGATGATTTACTTCGATCGTCCTTTCAAAGTCGGTGAATGGATTCGTTCTCCAGACAGAGAAATAGAAGGTACTGTAGAGCGCATTGGTTGGCGTATGACTATCATTCGTACATTCGATAAAAGACCCCTGTATGTACCAAATTCTGTATTCAGCAATATTATTGTTGAAAACCCTTCACGCATGAAGAACCGTCGTATCTACGAAACGATCGGTTTACGATATCAAGATGCCGATAAAATGGAGACCATCGTTGTTCAGGTGCGTGAGATGCTAGAAAATCACCCAGATATCGATGCGCAGCAGACGTTGATTGTCAATTTTAACGCGTTTGGCGCCTCATCACTCGATTTCTTTATCTACACCTTCACAGAAACCATTAACTGGATTCGTTTTCACGAAGTGAAACAAGATGTCATGCTGAAAGTGATGGAGATCATTCATCAAAATGGTGCCGATATCGCCTACCCGACTCGCACTCTCATGCTCGAGCCGAAAGAAGCTACCTTGTTCGACGAATAATCATTTGCCAATAAATGGAATATTTCGCTCTCCCCTATTCAGTCAACTAAATAGGGGGCATCAAGATATTAAGGACGATTTATGAATAGTACCGCGATACCTCACCATAAGGTCGATTCAAAAGCGCGGCTTTTTTGGCAGGGCACCGTTGCTATGCTGCCACTAAGTGTCGCAGTTCTACCTTGGGGTTTGCTTGCTGGCTCCTTTGCAATTGAGGCTGGGCTAAATCCCTTTGAAAGCCAAGCGTTATCCGCGATCTTGTTTGCCGGATCAGCTCAGTTGGTTGCAACAGGCATGATCAAAGCGGGTGCAGGCTTAATGACTATGTTGATCACCACCTTCTTCATCACTTCGCGTCATTTTCTTTATAGTGTCTCGATGCGGGGGAAAATTAGCCCACTGCCTACTCGTTGGCGTGTAATTCTCGGGTTTCTACTCACTGATGAACTGTTTGCATTATGTGGTCAACAAAATGAAAAGCAGTTTAACCGCTGGTATGCACTGGGAGCAGGCTTCAGTTTCTATCTGATCTGGAACTTAGCCACTTTAGTCGGCATTGTCGCGGGCAGCTACATACCCTCGCTCAACTCTATAGGCTTAGATTTTGCTGTGGCAGCGACCTTTATTGCGATTGTCATTCCGAATGTTAAGAGTGTCCCTATTCTTATTTCCGTGATTACCGCGTTAATACTGTCTGTCATTCTGACAATCTTTAATGTGAACGGCAGCTTAATGTATGCCAGCGTTGGCGCTATGTTAGCGGGATATTTTAGCGAACTAGCTTTAGCGAAAAAGACGCCAAGCAACAAAGCAACGGGAGATAAAGCATGATTATTCTCTCCATATTGGCAATGACTTGTTTGGTTTTCCTTAGCCGATATTTGTTTCTTGAGCCAAGACTGCCACTAAGACTCAGCCCAGGCGTACAGAAATTACTCAGCTATTCCAGCCCAGCGGTATTGACAGCTATTTGGGCACCGATCGTGTTTACGCACGACAGTGAGCTCAATACCTCCGTCTACAACCCTTATCTTTGGGCTGCCCTGCTGGCTGGCATTATTGCTTGGAAAACCAAAAACGTGCTACTCACCACGGTGGTGAGCATGGCGGTATTCCTAGTGCTTAACTTGGTTGTCTGGGGATAAATAAGAAAAGGGAAATGGTTCTGTTTTCCCTTCTCAGCTCATCGATATGGATAAGAAGTAAGAAGGGAATAAACTGCCTGTTATTCAGCAGGCCATTCAATCTCAATAAGAGTGGTATCGCCGCTTTTCAGACGACCAAGGAATACATCTCCACGATGAACTTCACCCACGCCTTGTGGTGTGCCAGTCATGATGATGTCGCCATCAAACAAAGTGGTGTATGACTTTAATTCCTGCAAAATAACATCGGGTTTGAATATCATCTGCTCAACGCCACCCGCCTGTACTCGGACGCAATTAATCAGTAATTCAAGATGCAGAGAAGCGATATCAATGCCTTCTAGCGGAATAAAACGACTGAACACCGCGGAACCGTCAAAAGCCTTTGCTCGTTCCCAAGGTAAGCCTTGTTTTTTCAATACAGATTGCTGTTCACGTTTGGTGAGATCCAAACCCAGCCCAACCGCGGCATACTGACCATCTTTAATCATGAAACAGATTTCTGTCTCGTAATGCAGCGTCTCCTGATGGTATGAGTTCAGTAGCGAGGTTACGCTGCTGTTGGGCTTATTAAACACCACCATTTGCTCAGGAATGGCATTATTTAGCTCTTTAATGTGCTCAACATAATTACGTCCAACGCACACGACTTTTGAGGGGTAAACATGTTGCTCATCTAATCGAACCGAGTTCATTTTTCTTCCTTGAACATTGAATGAGCACAAATTTTATCTTATCCATACAATTCAACAACTAAATTGATGAATCTGTTACTAGAACTAAGATCTTTGACCCGAATTTCTAAGTTCAGGACAACTTCGTAATGACCTTTTCGCAAAGTGTTTTTAACGAAATCAGGTCATCCAATTCAAGATCAAGCTTACATAACATAGCATTAGGTACTGATAATGCTTTTTTCTTTAGTGCAAAACCTTCATCCGTTAGGAAAAGCTCACGTACACGTTCGTCAGACTGACCACGTTTGCGTACGACAATACCTTTGCTTTCAAGACGCTTTAGAAGCGGTGTCAACGTGCCTGAATCGAGATGCAATCGCTCGCCAAGAATTTTTACGTTAATACCGTTTGTCTGCCACAACACCATCATCACTAAGTATTGAGCATAGGTAAGATCAAGAGCATCAAGCAATGGTCGATACGCACGAACCACAGCATTGGCTGCACTATACAAAGGAAAACACACTTGTTTATCAAGCAGTAGTAGCTCTTCTGTAGCAAGTGAATCCGTATTCTTGCCTGTTACACAATGACTCATGTTTCTCTCTCTTGAAAATAAATTGTGCACAATATACTTGCATTCTACCTAAAGATCGATTTAATATTGCAAACAATTAGATTGCACACAACATATATTAAGGTGATAAACATGGCGACTATCTATACAACTAAAGCAACAGCACTAGCAGGCCGTAACGGTAAAGTTTCAACTGATGACGGTTTATTGTCTGTAGACTTGAGCTACCCAAAAGAAATGGGTGGCAACGGTGCAGCAACTAACCCAGAGCAACTATTTGCAGCAGGCTACTCAGCGTGTTTCTCAAACGCGATTCTTCATGTTGCTCGCGAAGCAAAAGTAGCACTTAAATCAGCACCGGTAACCGCTGAAGTGGGTATTGGTCCTAACGAGACTGGTGGCTTTGCTCTAACTGTTAGCCTTGACGTTCAATTAGATCTTGAAGAAGCACAAGCTGTTGAACTGGTGAAAACCGCTCACCAAGTATGTCCTTACTCAAACGCAACTCGTGGCAATATCTCAGTTGGTCTGACAGCAAATGGCGTAAAAATCGCTTAATTTATAGAATATGAGTTCGATAAGCTCGCCAAGTGCGAGCTTTTTTTATTCACAATAATGACAACAAGTTGAAATCAGATCGTCACGTAATCCACTTACCTTTAGACGCAGCAAAGAAATTGGGTCAAATACTCTATGCATTTGTCACTCACAATGTTTGCTTGGTTTAAATACTCCCAAGATAAATCCTTTTTGGCCAAACATTCGTTTGGTCTTTTTTTTGCACCACATCACAGCGTTGTGCGCCATGACGATGCACGTCCTCGTACCGTACAGACACATGAAATATTCATAACTCATTGTAAATATAGAAAAATATTTATTGGCACAGTAAATGCTTTATATAAATTACAAATGCAGGCAGCGTTTGTGCTTCTTTTCAGTGATAAGGCAGAAATCACTGGTCACTTCATGTTCTTTTGACCTCCTACTAGGAGGTCTTTTTTTATCTGCAATTTACCTCAAAGATTCTGAACAGCTTCAACAGATAATCTCCATTGGTTTCGCTGCAATTTGAACGTATGATTCACCCTATTATCTACTTTGTATAAGCTTTTCAAATGAACGGAAAACACCAGCCAATCCATGGCGCTTTTTGGATGTTAACAGCAGGGTTAGCTTTCGCTGTTGTGAACAGCGTGACGCAAATTGCGACCATCAATTTCGGGCTTACTTCAACCACAGTGGCATTGATTCAGTATGCTGTCGCGATAGTGGTTATCCTTCCCTATCTCAAAACATTGGGAATTCGCCGATCTCTGCGCACTCAATATTTTGGTTTGCATGTATTTCGTGTTTTCTTAGCCGTGATAGGAATTCAATTGTGGTTGTGGGCACTCGCCTACCCTGTTCCAATTTGGCAAGGCATTGCTCTGCTCATGACTTCGCCGTTATTTGCCACCGTTGGTTCTGGATTACTTTTGAAAGAAAAAGTAGGAATCGCTCGTTGGGGTGCAACTTTGACTGGCTTTATCGGCGCAATGATCATTCTTGAACCATGGGCTGAAGACTTTAGCTGGGCAACGCTGCTTCCAGTTGGCGCTGCTTTTTTCTGGGCATGTTATTCATTGATGGTAAAAAAACTTTCTTCGGTTGATAGCCCCTCCACTATGGTCGTTTATCTGTTACTGCTGATTACACCATTTAACTTGCTTTTAGCAGTACCTGAGTGGCAAACACCTGTCGGCGGTACGTTGTGGGCACTGCTTATAGCTGCTGGCGCTATGACCGCCTTGGCGCAATGGTCAATAGTTAAAGCATACTCAGTAGCAGATGCATCCTTCGTACAGCCATTTGATCATGCAAAGCTACCACTGAATGTTCTTGCTGGATGGATGGTCTTCGGTTGGGTTCCACCGGGTCGATTATGGCTTGGGGCAATCATTATCATCTTATCTGTCGCCTTCATTACTCAATGGGAAGCAAAAAAGAGTCACGTTGAAATAAAAACCGCCTAAGTTCGTTCTTATGTTGTAAGTGATTAAGCGTAGGTTAACTGGGTATCTATCAGCCATGACAAAGCCAATTAAAATAACTTTATATCGATGGGCGGGCAGCTTCGGCCCATTTAAAGTGAACATTCCGTGTGGTGAATGCACACTGACAAAAGACATACTTCTCGATACGTTTAAGAATGAACTCGCAGATGTTCCTGTTGAATTAGAAGTGAAGGATTGGCTATCCCATTGGTGGGAGCCATTAAAGCATGGTGCTTGGCACGCCCCAATTGTTATCCTTGAAGGGCAAGTAGTGAGCCAAGGAGAAGCGCTAAACCGAGGTTTGCTAGTACAAGCCGCGATTAAAGAATGGACAAAGCGTGATTCGTTGAAAGGCAATATCGTGTTTGGTAAAGAGACCTGCCCTTACTGTGCCAAAGCAAAACAATTGTTGAATAATTCTGGTATCAAGTACCAGTACCATGATGTGGTAAAAGACAGCGCGTCGCTGTACAGAATGATTCCTGAAGTGAAAGCCATTATCGGTGAGAAAACACCGGTAACGGTTCCGCAAATATGGATAGAAGGCAACTACATCGGAGGTTGCGACGACTTAGAAAAATGGCTAGAGCAAAGAGATGTTAGTTATGTCCGTTCTTCTAGCAAAGAAAATGTTCACCCAATTCATCAGAAAGAGATTGGCTAAGCCCATCTCCAATCGAATAAGCAAAAGCCCTGAGACGATTCAACCTCAGGGCTTTTTAATTACTGACAGATTTTCTCAACAACCACTTCACCCATCACCATATGGACTGAAGCCAATTGGAAATTCATAGGTGTCTGCGAAAATTTAGTTAGATTCTTTTCGGTTGCTTATAAGTTTTGCCGGCTGCTTGATAAGTATCTTTTTGTTTAACATCGAAATGGATATCGAAGAACCAAGCAACAAACTTAATCACATCGTCACCTTCATTCATAATATGCTCGACAAACTCTTGCTCTTCGCCTTGCTCATCTTGTTGTAAAAAGACGTGATAAATGCGTTGCTCACCATCAACTTCAGCCACTGCAAACTGACCAGATAACGACTGCGCCGCTTCTGCAACTTCTGTATCTTCGCTCGCTTTTAGCAGCTCCAGAGCCTGAGGTAGGTTCTCTTTTTCACATAAGCTTGTTACCAAAGCTTCAAATTCGTTTTGCTGCATAAAATCTCTCCTCATTAAATGACGGGGCGGATTATATACGTAAAGCAGCAAAGCTGGATACCAACAAAGCCTCTCACGTACATCTTTAAAACATAGATAGTTAAAACATAAAAAAGCCCCATCGAACGATAGGGCTATTGAAACATTGATAAACCGAAGCTTAACCTTCTTGGGGCACGTCTTTGGTATTTGACGCTAGCATGCTCTCTTTCGAGTCGAGAATTTTATCAAGCTGCTCACGACGAGCAAGGAACACGGACATCTCTTTTTTCGGCACCGACGTTGCCATTGGGATATTCGCTTTCATTGCATCAACCGGACGACCACGAACGATCAATTCATAATGTAAATGTGGTCCAGTTACACGGCCTGATTTTCCAGATAATCCAATGCGTTGACCACGAGTCACCTTCTGTCCTTTACGCACCAGTATTTTGCTCAAATGCAAATAACGGGTGCTATAGGTATTGTCATGCTTAATCACAACATAGTTACCCGCATACGGGTGGTGGCGAGTCATGATCACTTCACCATCACCCGTTGACAGAACTGGTGTTCCTATCGGAGTCGCGAAATCCGTACCATTGTGCGGAGCATACTGTCCAGTGACAGGGTGGTGGCGATTAGGATTGAAGCCCGATGACATTCTCCAATGTGTTTTTGTCGGATAACGTTGAAAAGCACGTTGAAGACTGTTGCCATCTTTGTCGTAATACTGACCATCTTTGTATAAATACGCAGACACTTCACTATTACGAGTGTAAATTTTAATCGCTTGAATTTCTCGGTTGCCTGTCAGTTTTTCACCGACATACTGACGAGACTGAACCACTTCAAACGGGTCGCCCGCGCGCAAGTCTCGACCAAAATTCACTTTATCCTTCAACAAAGCGACGATTTGATCGATCTCAGCACTGCCTAAACCAATTTTATTCGCAGATTGTGAAAAACTACCCTGAATCTCACCGACAAGAGCAAACTCTTTCCATCGGCTAGGTAAAGTTACGTCCTTATATTCAAAACTTCCATCTTCAACACGCGAATAAACCGCTCGCTCAACCAAACTAAACTCCAACTCCATCTTAGCCAGAGTTCGCTTATTATCTCCTGACCAGAAACGCAGTATGTTGCCAGGCTTCAATGTATCCAGCGCAAGATAGTTTAAGTCGGTTTCCATTATCTTCATCAGCTCTTGGTAAGAAAAACCAAGCTGATTAAAGATGCTACTTAAGTTGTCACCGGGTTTGATTACATATTCGTAATCAGGAAGTGGCGCACTCTCTTGCTTTGATTCACCAAAAATAGATTCAACTACATCTGATTCCTGGATAGACAAAGCAATACGTCGCTGATTTGAATCAGGATTTGACGAGAACAAGATGGCTGCAGCAGCTACAATAGGTAACCCTAATGCAAAGGCTTTCTTTCCTTTTGAAAGCTCTGAAAATCGCAAAATAACAGACTTTGAAAGCACAACCTTACCTGTGTAAATCATTTAAAAAGAGGCACAGATTACGGCTTTCTTAACAAAAAGTCATTATTGAGCGAGTAAAGAATAGTAAAAAGGCACAAATGTGCCTTTTTAGAAGTTTTGTTTATAGCGCAAGTTTAGGCTTCAATAGCCAATCAACATTACTTTTAACTATATGGTCGATAGCCTAATTTATTCGTGCGTGGAAACCATACAGTTATCTTCACCATAGCCGTTAGGAATGTATTGATCGGCCTGCGGATCATTCACCCAAAGTTCTTCGTCTAAAAGATAACGGAACTGGTAATTAGAATCTTTTGGTAGACGGGTTTTAAACTTAAACACACTGGATTTAGCAACTTTCTTCATTGGCTGAGGCTGCCAATCAAGAAAATCTGCAACAATAGCGACATTCGATGCGACATCCGGTGCATCCAGCTCAAATGTCACCTCTACTTCATTTTTTGTCTTAAAGAAACGCTTATTAATCATATAAAACTCCATTTTTGCTCATAAAGTATTCTGCTAGGCAAATGATAGAAACTCAAAAATATACATCTAAATTCAGCCAAGAAGTTTCCTCATACAAATGAGTATCACTAAGGCATTATCTTGCTACACACCTACCCTATTGAAACGAAGTTTCTAGTTGGATGGAGATAGCTGATATTTCTCCGATATCGAAAATAGTATAGACATAGATTTCGTTGGTGCCTCAGAGAAAGCCACATTATTTTCATGGCTTAATAATTCAACTGTCACTTTACTTCCATTTTGGGCCAGTGTCTGCACGTTTATACGATCACCTAAAAGCTGGCTGCTCACCATCACCATACGAGATCTGAGTGAGTCATATTTAAATAAGGCTAAGTAATTGAATTCCCCTGATCCTTGGTTGGAAACACGAATCACCGAAAGGTAACCATGACTTTCTTCAAAACCTTTGAGCTTCAGCATTCGTTGAGTATCCAATGCGACAGAGCCACGTTCGCTGCCCGAATCATAGTTTCCAATCACCCAGCGCTGCTGCTCATCCCAAGATTCCATAAATGCAAAGCTTGGGGTTTCAGGAACCGGAACAGTGATGGGGTTAGGAAGGTCTAATCCAAACACAGCTTTTGCTATTGGGTCATGTTGTTTGGTTGTTGTTGGGAATTTCGCCATGATTTCTTGATCAGACAATGAAAAGCGGTAAACACCCGCCGCAACGACGATAACGAGCAAAACAATAGGAGTAAGTAATATCAGAGGAATAGGTAAAAAGCGTTTTTTCATAGTGTTAGTAATTTGCTGTTTTATAAGACGCGAACACTATAACCTAAGCGCTATGACATTGAGAGTACTTAGCCTTCAGCCTATTAGTAAAAATTCATTACGACAAACTCTCACAAAGGGTCTTCGTGCTCAAAAACAAGCTTACTTTGGCGAATAAATTCTATCTGAATCCTACCTTTACAGGATATGAAATGAGCGTAGAATCAGACGCCGTTCGATTACCACACCATTTTTAAGGCTATTGATATGTTTGCCATCTATGAATCCCATAAAGCAGGTCTGCTCAAAAGTAAGCACTGGTTAAATAATTTAAGTGCGGGATTGATTGTCGGGGTGGTTGCTCTTCCTTTAGCGATGGCATTTGCAATTGCATCAGGAGTGAAACCTGAACAAGGCATTTATACCGCGATTATTGCTGGCTTAATTGTCTCTCTATTTGGTGGCTCGCGAGTTCAAATTGCAGGCCCTACCGGCGCGTTTATCGTCATTCTGGCGGGAATAGTTGCTCAGTATGGGGTTGGCGGATTACAAATCGCGACCATGATGGCGGGTGTGATTCTGCTTATTCTTGGTGTCACTAAGCTCGGCAGCATCATTCGTTATATACCAGACCCGGTAATTGTTGGCTTTACCAGCGGTATCGGCGTCATTATTTGGGTTGGTCAATGGCAAGATTTCTTTGGACTACCTAAGATCAGTGGTGCACATTTTCATCAAAAGCTGATTGCTATTTTCCACGCGTTCCCACAGCTTCACTTAACAACCACTTTGTTAGCCTTGCTGTCTTTGGCCTTGGTGATTGCAGGGCCTAAAATTCCAAAGTTGTCGCGTATTCCGGGTCCTCTGCTGGCACTGGTGGTAGTCACCACATTGCAGTATGTCGTCGGTTTTGAAGGCGTACGCACCATAGGTTCTGCTTTTGGTGGTATTCCGCAAGGTTTACCAGAACTCTCTGTTCCTGATATCTCGTTTTCTCAGATTATTCAGTTGATCGGCCCTGCTTTTGCTATCGCTATGCTCGGTGCAATTGAGTCTCTACTTTCTGCAGTTGTAGCTGATGGTATGGCGGGAACCAAACACAATTCAAACCAAGAATTAGTGGGACAGGGAATTGCCAATATCATCGCACCGATTTTTGGTGGTATTGCGGCAACAGGTGCCATTGCCCGTACCGCGACCAATATCCGTAATGGTGGTAATAGTCCGCTAGCCGGCATTATTCACGCCTTAACACTCGTCGTCATTTTATTGGTTCTCGCACCACTCGCGGTTAACATTCCGCTAGCAACGTTAAGTGCGATTCTATTCGTCGTCGCCTGGAACATGAGTGAAATTCCACACTTCATTAAGCTGGTAAAACGAGCACCTAAGGCAGATGTGGTTATCCTGCTTATTACCTTTAGCTTGACGGTATTTGCAGACCTTGTCGTCGCAGTAAACATAGGTGTGATTATCGCTATACTTCACTTTGTGAAACGTATGGCTTCTAGTGTAGAAGTAAAAGCACCAACGGCGGAGGAATTAACGCCCGATTTAAAGCGTCATGGAAAGAGCGTATTGCCGCGAGAATTAGCTATTTATGCACTTGATGGTCCGTTCTTTTTTGCTGCCGCTGAAACTTTTGAGCGTGTGATGACGAGCATTCAGGAAACACCAAAGATTCTGATCATACGTTTAAGATGGGTACCGTTTATGGATATTACCGGACTGCAAGCTCTCGAAGAAATCATCGAAAACTTTCATCATAAAAATGTCACCGTGCTCATTTCAGGAGCGAATGCGCGTGTCACACAAAAGTTAGAAAGGGCAGGAATTATTCATCTTGTTGGTGAAGAGAATGTGTATAAAGATTTCGATGACGCATTGCGTGAAAGCTTAAACACCATAGATAAAATTTCATTAACAAATTCAGATACTATCTAGCACCAAAAGGCAACACTCTTCCTTTGTCAATCCTCAAATTCTAGCTCTTAGTCTAATAACTAAGAGCTTTTCTTTATATTTCTATAACTTACAAAAGAAAACATCTTCCGATTCCCATTTCAATCTGCAAGTCTGCGCCCAATATCACATTAAACACATAAATGATTTTATACAAACCCTTCACTAGTGTAACAATAACGAAACAAATCACTATAATTTGCCATTTATATAGTGCAACAGTGTGAATATTTACCCTCTTTCAATGAATAATATTGCAAATTCATTGAAAAACAGATATTCTCGCGGCAATGAGAAAATACGGATGTTTAGTGAATTAATATACCAAGGACATGGTTTTAATTGACTTGTAGTAACACGAGAAAAATAATGCAAGATAACGTTCAAACACTAGACACTCCAGTAGAACAGAAGTCTGCTGGAAGCTTATGGATGTTCCTGATCCCTTCTTTGATCGGGGTATTCCTATTTATGGCACCGATCAGTTATGACGGTTCATTCACCATCCCTGTTGCTGTATTGGCTAAGTCTGTACAAGCTTTGTTTGGTGACGCCTTAGTTGCCATTATTACCACTATTATTGCGTTTATGTCGGTTGCTTCTTTTGCAACGAAACTTTTCAAACCAGCATTCATTGTTGAGAAACCATTTTTAAACAGTCTGTTTAACCCATCGTGGTTATGGCTTGCCGTACGAGTGATTGGTGGCGCAGCAGTCATCATGACTTTCTTCCAAGTTGGTCCTAAAGCCATTTGGGAAGAAAACACTGGCGGGTTAGTTCTAGAAGGCTTATTACCAACGCTATTCTCAGTATTCATTTTTGCTGGCTTACTGTTACCTCTACTACTTAACTTTGGTTTGTTGGAGCTAATGGGTGCACTTCTAAGTAAAGTAATGCGTCCTCTGTTTAACCTGCCTGGCCGCAGTGCAATTGACTGTGTCGCTTCATGGTTAGGTGACGGCAGCGTTGGTATCTTACTAACAAGCAAACAATATGAAGGCAAATTCTATACACAACGTGAAGCTGCCGTTGTAGGTACAACCTTCTCAGCAGTATCTATCACATTCAGCTTAGTCGTTATTGCTCAGGTAGAATTGGAGCACCTGTTCTTACCATTTTACGGTGCTATCTGTTTAGCAGGCTTTGTTGCAGCGATCATTATTCCTCGTCTGCCACCACTAAGCTTGAAGAAAAACACTTTCATTGATGGTTCAAAACCTGATGCAGATGCAGATGCGATTCCAGAAGGTCACACATCTCTTTCTTGGGGTATGAAGCTAGCGCTAACGAAAGCGGGTCAAGTGAAATCGTTCCAGTCTGTGTTTGGCGAAGGTATTCGTAATGCTGTCGACATGGTATTTGGTGTACTGCCAGTGGTTATGGGCTTAGGGACTGTTGCTTTAGTTATTGCTGAATACACTTCTGTATTCTCAGTGCTTGGTCAACCATTCGTTCCTTACTTAGAGCTATTAGGCGTACCTGAAGCGGTTCAAGCATCTCAGACTATCGTTGTTGGTTTTGCAGACATGTTCATTCCTGCAATTCTTGCGGCTTCAATCGACAATGAAATGACTCGCTTTGTTATCGCAGCGATGTCTGTTACTCAGCTTATTTATATGTCTGAAGTGGGTGCACTAATGCTAGGCAGCCGTATCCCGGTTAACTTCGTAGAACTGTTCGTTATCTTCATTCTACGTACGCTTATCACCCTACCGGTTATCGCTGGTGTTGCACATTTGATTTTCTAAATTCAGATTCGCAAACAAAAGGCTTCACTCGTTGAAGCCTTTTTTATTGTTTATTGCCGGAATGATATAAAACTCTCTCCATATTCCTTTCCAAAATCGCATTCACTCCATTGCATACTTTTCAGGTCAATAGTCCAAAATCATCTAACTTAAGCACTATATTTACCAATAAAAAATAGAACTGGTTAGATATGCACCGTATAATTTTGTAGGAATATTCTGTACAGGTCGATGGTCGACTGAATCTAAGTACGAATAGCCTTCAACGAATCAAAGTGAATGATGTAATGAAATGGATTTTAGTAGCCTCTTTGTTTTTTATTAGTACCTACGCATCCGCTTTTGACTTAACCGTAAAGCGTTCGGGGCAAACTCCCGTCGTGCTGTCTATGGATTTACTGAAAACTGACTTACCTGTCGTCAGTTTTAAAACAGATACCCCTTGGACAAAAGGCGGCCAGTCCTTAACTTTTACCGGTTTCACTGTCATTGATTTGTTGAGCTACCTTGAAGCTAAAGACGCAACCAGCGTCTCCTTTACTGGATTAAACGACTATACATCAACCACCTCAATTGATGATTTGACCCATTACAAACCAATGGTGGCTTACGCCATCAATGGCCAGCCCATGCGAGTGCGCGATAAAGGTCCCTTATGGTTTATTTACGATATGTCAAAGTATCCTCAAACAAATACTCCTGAATACCACTCTCAAATGGTATGGCAAATAAAAGAGATAACGATTAATTACTGATGATTGCAGCCACTCAAAGTAAGCAGTTACATCCATTAATTCAACGAACAAAGACTTTACTGTTGATCGTCTCTGTTATTTTGATGATCGCTAACCTTTATACCCTGGCTTTGACCCAGAATCTGGCTCGTTCATACAGTTACAAACAGCACAAAGCTACTTGGTTCTTATTTTACCTGACCAAAGAGTTTACCGAGTTAGTTTCAGTTATGCCTCACTCCCTAGATACTCCTCAAGATTTGGATAATCTAAAGCTGAAGTATGAGCTGACTTGGAGCCGTTTTGACCTCATTTTAAACAACAGTGAAGCGGAAGAATTTTTAGAAATAGACGGGACTTTACACTACTTCAAAAGCTCTTTTGATAAGTTTAAATTGCTTGAAGCCTTATTGCTCAACGTCAATGACGAACCCTCTCTTGAAAGATTCATGGCTAATGCCGATGCGCTATATCTGGATGTAATTCAATACATTAACGATAACTTTAAAATTCAAAGCCCAATGTACTTGGCACAAAAGAAACAAGCACAGTTTGTTACCAACATTCAGTTTGCGCTTATCCTGCTGCTATTTCTTTCGATCGGTTTAGTGAGCTTTATTTGGTACAAAGAAGCTCAATATCATCGTTTGCTAGCATTAACGGATCCACTTACCGATATCGGCAATCGGCTATCGATGTTCCGTTCTATTTCGCATCGACCTAAGGACAGTGAATACTCACTGTTCCTGTTGGATCTCAATGGATTTAAAGCAATTAACGATGAGTTAGGCCATTTAGCTGGTGATTCTGTTCTAAAGCAAGTGACTCAGCGTTTGTCTCATATCCCAACTTTCGATTTTGAGCTGTTTCGCATGGGTGGCGATGAGTTTGCACTCATTATTAACACGGCGGAGCCATTAGAATTAGAAGGAATGCAAAGCCTTATTGAACAATGTTTCGAAGAGAAGTTTGTCGTCGGGGACAAGCAATATCGCGCGTTAAATACCAGTATTGGTGTTAGTTCCTATCCAAACGATGCCACCGACATCAACCAATTAATTCATATTGCAGACCAGAAAATGTATGCAATGAAGCATCAAAAAAAAGGCCCCTCATTCTGAGGGGCAAAGTTACCATCGCTTTATAGTTATAAAGTGTTTTAGCCAGTAAGCGTTGTCAGTAATCACTTCTTTTTGGTGAATACGTTGCGATTAACCAAAATCACCGTTCACATAGCCTTTTGTTCTGTCATCTTTAGGTTGACTGAAAATCACCTGTGTATCGTCATGTTCAACCAGCTCGCCCATCAAGAAGAATGCGGTGCGGTCTGAAATACGACGCGCTTGCTGCATTGAGTGAGTAACGATAACGATGGTGTAGTTTTTCTTTAACTCTTCCATCAACTCTTCAATTTTATGCGTAGCAATTGGGTCAAGAGCAGACGTCGGTTCATCCATCAGGATCACATCCGGTTCCATTGCAATAGTACGAGCAATACATAAACGTTGCTGCTGACCACCCGATAAACCAAACGCGTGTGACTTCAAACGGTCTTTCACTTCATCCCAAAGTGCTGCACCACGCAGTGAACGCTCGACCACTTCATCGATATGTTTCTTATCTTTCACGCCTTGAGCACGCAGACCGTACGCCACGTTTTCGTAAATGCTCATAGGGAATGGGTTCGGCTTTTGGAAAACCATACCTACACGGATACGGATATCCGAAACATCAACGTTGCCATAGATATCCTGACCGTCCATCTCCAGCTTACCTTTGATGGTGACACCTTCGATAAGATCATTCATGCGGTTCAAACAACGCAACAACGTTGACTTACCACAGCCTGATGGGCCGATCAGAGCCGTTACTTGGCGGGTAGGAATAGGCAGGTTGATAGATTTTAGTGCTTGGTTTTCACCGTAGAATAAATCCAGATTTTCAATATTAAATTTGTTCATTTTCGTTTCTCTTAAATTCTGTCAGTCGTATCGGATTAGTAAGTTGCAGTGTTGAATCGCTTAGCGATTAACTTGGTAACCATGTTGATGAGCAACACAACAACAATCAGCACTGTGGCTGTTCCATACGCTTGATTCCACTCTTCAATCGTGAATAATTCAGTCGTCAATTTGTATAGGTGCACGGTTAATGTACGACCTGAATCCAGAAGAGAATCAGGAACGCGAGCCACCATACCAGCGGTTAAAAACACTGGAGCTGATTCACCGATAACACGGCCAATACTCAAAATGACAGAAGTCAGAATACCTGGAATCGCACTTGGTAAAATGAGACGCCAGATAGTGTAAATTTTTGAAGCACCAAGACCATAAGAGCCTTCGCGATACGTTTGTGGTACCGCCATCAACGCTTCTTCTGTAGTACGAATGATAACTGGCAAAATCAGGATACTTAGGGTCAATGCACCCGAAAGAATCGAGAATCCAAGACCAAGAATCACCACAAAGAACGTCATACCAAACAGACCAAAGATGATCGATGGAATACCCGCAAGTGACTCTGTACAAAAGCGAATGATTTTTACCAGCTTACTGCCGACTTTGGCGTATTCGGTCAGATAAATCGCCGTCATGATCCCCATAGGAGCCGCGACCGCTATCGACGCTATCACCATATAAATGGTTGAGATAATCATCGGGAAAATACCGTGTTCATCGCCGGTACGCGTGTAGTTATCAGTAACGAATGCCCAATCCACGTGTTTTAAACCGTTAGATAGGATGTACCAAATAATCCAGAACAGAAAGCCAACAGTTAAAGCCGCTGCAAGCCAGATAAAGCCACGTAATACGTTATCTTTAAACACACGTGCTTGTTTTAGTTTTACGCGATCCGCTTGTTTATCTTTTGCGAAATCCATAGTCATTACCTCGCTTTCTCACGGTTTAGGTACAGAAGAGCAGCATTAAGCATCATGATAAACACAAGCAACACAACACCAGTGGCATATAGAGCATTAGCATGAACGCCACTTGCATATGACATCTCAATCGCGATGTTCGCCGTCAGGGTACGTGCAGAGTCAAGAATGCCTTCAGGCATCGCTGGCGCATTACCCATAACCATGATGATCGCCATGGTTTCACCAAGCGCACGGCCAATACCCAAAATCACGCCAGTCATAATGCCTGAACGAGCTGCCGGAACGAGAAGTTTGAAAATCGTGTAGATGTTTGACGCACCCAGTGCCAAAGAACCTTCTTTGTACGCGTGAGGTACAGCACGGATTGACGTTTCTGATACGGTGATAACGGTTGGCAGAATCATCACACCAAGAACAATAATCCCCGCGAGAATCGTGTTACCCGCAGGTACTTGGAAAATGTTCTGAATTAGGGGAACGATAATAACCAAGCCGAAGAAGCCGTAAACAACCGAAGGGATACCCGCCAACAACTCAACTGCTGGACGAATAATGTCTGCAACACGTTTCGGTGCAATTTCTGCGATAAAAATTGCCGTCAACACACCAATAGGTACGCCAACAATTACCGCTCCGAAAGTAGAAACAACAGATGCCACAATCATGGTAGCCACACCGTATAACGCTGGTGGTAACCAATCTTGGCCAAGAACGATGCCAGAAACGCCAACTTCTTGGAATGCAGGAATACTCTCTCTTACGATAAAGTAGGCAATAACAGCTAGAGAAACGATACCGATAACGGCACTCGTCAAAAACAAACCGTGGAAGAAACGTTCTTTCCAATCTACGCGCTTTTGTGCACGCAGTTTACGCTTTGCTTGCGTCTTTTCGATATCCATAAGATTGTCACTATTTGCGATGGTCATAGATGTTCTCAATCTCACCTACCGAGCAAACCAACTTTCATTCGTTCGTCGGTATGTAATACAAAAGCCCAGCCCAAAGCGGGCTGAGCAAAGTTTATTAATTTGAATCTTATTTCACAGAGATGTAGTGGTGTGAAGCAACGATCTTTTGAGCTTCAGCCGTTAGCATCCAGTCTAGGAATTTTTGAGTAGCTGCAGAAGGTGCACCTTTCTTGTAAAGAACAAGGAAAGGACGCGCAACTTTGTAGCTGCCTGCTTTAACGTTTTCTACCGTTGCAGGAGTACCATCAACTGCTAGCGCATGAACTGAACCATCTACAGTACCAAGAGAAATGTAGCCGATTGAGTATGGGTTAGAAGCAACCATAGTTTTCAGACCACCATTACCGTTCGCAACTTGCGCACGTTGAGAGATTGCTGAAACTTTTTTACCAGACACTTTTTTCTTAAGTTCCATGATTTCTTCGAATGCGCCACGAGTACCAGAAGCAGTATCACGAGTAATCGCTACGATTGGCTTATCTTCACCGCCAACTTGTTTCCAGTTAGTGATTTCGCCTTTGTAGATTTCAGAAACTTGCTCAGAAGTTAGGCCTTTAACTTTGTTGCTTGGGTGAACAACCACTGCGATACCATCACGAGCAATCACTTCTTCTACTAGGTTTGATTCTTTTTCAGAGTCTTTCAGATTACGAGAAGACATACCAATATCTGCACTGCCATTCTTCGCTGCTTTAATACCAGCAGAAGAACCTGGGCCTTGTACTTCAATAAAAACGTCCGAGTTTGTTTTCATGTATGTTTCTGAGAAAACTTCCATCAGTGGTGTTACGCTGCTAGAACCCACTGCAGAGATAGTTTCTTTAGCGGAAACAGGGTTAATTGCTAGTGCGCCTAGAAGAGCGATTGCACCGATTACTGTCTTTTTCATCACATTCTTTCCTTAAGTGGCTAATTTATTTGCCGTTGATTTACTGGAACGGGATTCACTTTAGAATCCGAATGTGACAGTTGTGTTTCAGTTCGTTGAAAACTGCATGACAAATTGAATTATTTATCTCAAATATATGTACCCAGTTGCTTATTTCACATAAAATCCCGCCTGGGAACGTTGTCACCTGAGTAAAAAATCAGATAATCATCAAAAAAGCAGTATAACTGCTCAAAAATTAGACTCAGAATGGTTATTTTGAGCCCAGAAATAATTGAATTATTACTCTAAATCGATAAACTCCCTAAGTTACAAAAGTATCAAATAATAATTACTACTATTTACATAAGGATAAATCATGCGAAAGCTGATCTCCGGGTTGTCTATAAAGTTACAGGTTGTCGTGCCTGTGCTTGTTACTATGCTTCTTCTGACTGTTGGTATTACATATAGCTCATCAAGTCTTAAAACTGCGTTCAATAATGTTACTCAATCCACCGAGCAGCTTGTTGAACACAAAGATGATGTTACTAATATTGTGAACAACACCTATAGTATGCGCATCAGTGCTATCTATAGCTTGTTCACTCCTGACGAAGTCGCACGTCTTCAATCCGTACTAAAAGAGAACGAAGCAAAGAACCTTCAGTTGCTTCAATCTCTAAACACCGTCCAAGGTCTACAGCCAGAAGTCTCAGCGCTGCAAAAAGCGATGAAGCACTATGTAGATTACTCTCTTAACACTATGATCCCTTTGCTTAAAACTAAGCATAGCCAAACAAACCTTGATTCAAGCTTTGACAACAAATATCAGCAGGCCTCTGCGGTTTACAGAGATGCTGGAGCCAAAATGGTCAAAGCGATTGAAGAACTTTCAAGCAGACTCAATGTGCTTGCAGTGGAAAGCGTTCATGCTTCTGAAGCTCATCATGGCACAGTCATGCAAAACTCCATGATTGGATTTGTCACTGTGTTGATTCTGGCGGCACTTTGCAGTTGGCTGTTAGCAAGCATTATTGTAAAGCCTATTCAGAACCTACAAACGATTGTGCGTGAAATAGCAAAAGGTAACTTGCTAGTTGAAGCTAAAGTGGAAGGCAACAACGAAGTAAGCGCACTGACGCGTGACATCAACGCGACGACTAAACAGCTGCGTGAAACCGTTGAAACTTTAATCCGCATTAGCGTTGAAGTCGCTTCTGCAGCAACAGAGCTTGCGGCAGTAATGACTCAATCAAGTGTTAACTCTGACCAAGAAAAGCAAGAAGTAGAACAAGTGGCTTCAGCGGTAAACCAACTTGAAGGTGCTGCGCAGAGTGTGACCGGTAATGCATCTCAAGCTGAACAAGCAGCTCAACAGGCCAATCAACAAGCAAAAGATAGCTTGGCAATATTCGAACAAAGCCACCAAGCAAGTATCGACATGGCTCATCAGCTTAACGAAGCGGCCTTGGTGGTGAATGGCCTGAAAGAGCAATCTGAGCAAATTGGTCAGGTTATCGAAGTGATTGAAGGCATTTCTGAGCAAACCAACTTACTGGCGTTGAACGCGGCAATTGAAGCTGCGCGTGCTGGAGAAAGCGGCCGTGGCTTTGCTGTTGTTGCCGACGAAGTACGTATGCTGGCAGCACGCACTCAACAATCCACTCAGGAAATCCAGCTCATCATTGAAGAGCTGCAAAATAAATCTGGCATTGCCAATGACAGTATGAATATGAGCTTGAAGATGATTGAAACCAATCAAGCATTGGGCGATCAGGTGAGCGAACATCTGAACAGTATTAGTCATGCGATTTCAGAACTGAATGGTATCAATACTCAAGTTGCCGCAGCCTCTGAAGAGCAAAACCACGTAACTTCAGATATTAACCGCAACTTGGCTACAATCTATGAATTGGTAAGCCAGAACGTAGCGGGTATTACTCAGTCAGCTGCGGCAAGCCAAGAATTGTCTGCCCTTGCAGAGCAGCAAAAAGAACAACTGAGCTACTTCCGTGTATAAAACGGCAATCATGCTTAGCTAAGTAAAAAAGGCGATGGTCATTCAGTCCATCGCCTTTTTTGTATTCGTGCAGTTTTGTATCTTTACTGCCGCTCATCTTTCGGTGAATCCATTACCACCATGGTCGAGATTGACGTCACTTGCGGGCTTTCTCCCAATACATTCGAGTGAAAGCGCTTGTACGAATTTAGATCCTTAGTCTCTACTCGTAACAAATACTCATTCATGCCTGTAATGTTATGGCATTCCACCACTTCCTTGGCAAAGCGAACATGCTCTTCAAAAGCGAGTTGTGACTGCTTGGTATGGCTATTTAAACCAATCGAAACATACGCAATAAACCCAACTTCAAGCTGATTTTTGTCCAATACAGCGCGATAACCTTTGATCACTTTGGTTCTCTCCAGTTCCTGCACTCGCCTTAAAGTAGCCGAAGGTGATAATCCCACCCTTTCAGCCAGCTCTACATTCGAGATTCGCCCATCAGCCTGAAGCTCAAACAATATTCTTTCGTCAAATCTATCCATAGCTAAATTTTATTGCTTATAAATTTCAGTTAGCACAAATATAAGCACAAAATTGCGTTCGCATCCAATTACAATTTTTCCATCATTTGATAACAATTGCAGGAGAGAAAATGGATTTATATCAATGGTGGCCTTTAGTGATGTTTGCATTTGTCTCCACGTTTTCCCCTGGTCCAAACAACATTATGTTGATGACATCTGGTGCAAACGTAGGGTTTAAAAAAACCATACCCCATATGGCCGGAGTTACCTTTGGATTTAGCTTTATGATCATTCTGGTTGGCATAGGTTTAATTGGTGTATTCCAACAATACCCCATCATTCAACAAGTTCTGCACTGGCTGTGTTTAAGCTACTTAGTTTATCTGGCCGTTAAAATTGTTCTAAGTAAGCCCAGCAACAACAGCACAAACTATAAACCTATGACCTTTGTTTCTGCAGTGATGTTTCAGTGGGTGAATCCTAAAGGCTGGTCAATGGCGCTAACTGCAGTGAGTGTTTACAACGACACCACGAGCTTGGTGGGTCTAGCCATCATTGCGATTGTATTTGCGATGGTGAATGTGCCTTCGGTCAGTGTCTGGACAGCAGCAGGCAAACAGCTTAGCCAATGGATGCATCATCCGAGTTATGTCCGCTGGTTTAATGGGGCGATGGGAGGGCTACTGTTACTTTCCGTAGTCCCAATGCTCTAGCTCAAAGCTATAGAATTAGCTAGAACTCTTGATTGATTAACGTCAGCATCTGAGCGAGATTCTTTTGTTGCTCAGCACTAAAACGACGAGTGAGTTCTTCTGTAAGTGACATATGCAAGGTATTGTGTTGTTGAAATACCTTTGTTCCTTCTTCGGTAAGAGCAACCTGAACAGAACGTCGATCACCTTCTATAGATTGACGTTCTATCAACCCTGCCTGAACTAACTTTTCCACCTGAACGGTTAAGGTTCCGGTTGTAATGCTGAGTCGATTAGCCAGCTCTTTCATTCGCATTGCACCATGAGAACCTAACACCTCGAGGGTGTGTATTTGAGCCAATGAATACCCTGTTTCTTTAACAACGGACATCTCCCAAGAAGACATCTTGTCGTAGAACTCAGTAATCAGATTGTTTAGCTCGGTTAACTGGTGCATATGTCATGGCCTTTAAAGCGGATTTACTTCTAGCGTAAGGTGGTGGAGTCTATCAAACTCTTTCAATACCTGTCTAAAATAGAGGGCATCTTTGTTCGAATCAGCCGACATTCTTATCACCGCAGAATAGTGATTCGCACTCACTTTCCAAACGTGAATATCATTCACTTTTGCGCCCGCTTCGGTAAGTTTGGTTAGCACTTTCTTTTCATAGTCATGGCTGATATTAGCATCAAGCAAAATAGGCGCGGTTTGCTTCATTAAACCTACCGCCCACTTAGTAATCACAAGTGCGCCGACAACACCCATAATTGGGTCTAACCACACCCACCCTAAGTATTTGCCAACAATCAAAGCCGCGATAGCCAATAACGATGTTAATGCATCGGCCAGCACATGCATGTAAGCCGCAGTAAGGTTGTGGTCATGGTTATGGGCATGGTCGTGATGGTCGTGATGGTCGTGATGGTCGTGCAATAAAAACATACTGGCAACGTTGACTACAAGGCCAATAACGGCAACCACAATCGCTTCATTAAATTGAATACTGAGCGGATTAAACAAGCGATGAATGGATTCGCCAGCCATTACCAACGCCACTAAGCCTAAGCCGATTGCACTTGTGTATCCGCCCAAAACGCCCACTTTACCGGTACCAAATGTATATGCTCGGGTTTTCTCATGCTTACGAGCATAACGATACGTGAATAGCGTTATACAAAATGCAGCGGCGTGTGTGCCCATATGCCAACCATCCGCGAGCAGCGCCATAGAACCGTAAAAACTACCTGCGGTAATCTCGACAGCCATGGTAACAACCGTCAGCAATAAAACATAAAGCGTACGCTTTTCGCCTTTCTTATTCGTGTAAGAAAACGTCTGCGTTTGGGGACAACTTGGAGTTTGCATAACAAATACTTTGATAATCAAATTTTCTAAAGTGTAGTTAGTTTGATCATCAAAGTAAATTAAAGATTGTTGTATACATGTATTTAACCTTAAATTATCCATAACATAACAATAAGGTTTTTCATCGTGTCACCTATCTTCTTAACTGTCATTACCATGTTGGCTTTTGCAGCGAACTCCATTTTGTGCCGTCTAGCATTGCAAGACCAAACCATTGACGCCACCACCTTTACTTACCTTCGGCTTGTTTCAGGCGCGGTCACCTTGATCGTGTTACACAGTATGATGGTGAAAAAAAACGAGAGAAGCTACCAGCCGATGTTTGCCCTTAAAGCGGGATTAGCTCTGTTTACTTATGCGTTATCTTTTTCTATTGCCTACTTAAAGCTCTCTACTGGAACAGGTGCACTGCTGCTTTTTGGTACAGTGCAACTTAGTTTACTTGCTGCACACTTCTTCCAAGGGAATAAAATCAACGCATTAGAACTTGTGGGTTTAGTTGTTTCTATATCCGGTTTTGTTTATCTAATGGCGCCCAGTGTCACCAGACCCGATATTCTCTCCGCTCTCTTGATGATTCTTTCGGGGTTAGCATGGGCTATCTTTACCCTAGTTGGTCGCAACAGTGGCAATCCTATTTCTGCCATCTCGCAAGGCTTTTGGGTTGCGGGGATACTTTGTCTGGTAGCCACTCCGTGGTTGGTTAACATTGAAACGAGTTCATCGAAAGGCATCATTCTCGCTTTAATTTCCGGCAGTATTGCCTCCGCTGCTGGCTACATTTTGTGGTATAGAGTCATTGCCCATTTGTCGATATTGCAGGCATCTGTCGCTCAGTTATCGGTGCCAGTGATTGCCATAGCGGGCGGAACTTTGCTGGTAGGTGAAGCATTTACGCTACATCTGATCTTTGTCAGTGCGCTTATTCTGGGTGGCATCGTTCTGGTGATTATGGGTAAACAAACAAATGGGTAAACAAAATGATGGCTTTTCCCTCTGCGCCCAGTAAAATTCCGCGCTGATATTTAGGGTTACCTACCGAGGTTCCAGCGTTATGAAGCACTCCGATCACTGTTTTACTCCATTTCAGACAGACATTTCTGGATACACACTACCGGAGCGTTTTACTTTCCCGTTTTGCTACGAGCCTCATCCACTGAGCGAAATCGCCGCCAAAGAACTACAACAACATATTGCAACTCAGACCGATTGGACACACCCTTTCGGACTCACTGAAAATGAAACCGACTCTCACGGCAAAATGTTTGGCGTGTTAGTGGTACAAACTCCAAAAGGCGAACTCGGCTACCTCTCCGCCTTTTCCGGTTTGTTGGCTGAAAAGCTACAGCAACCTCACTTCGTGCCGCCAGTATTTGATCGTTTTGAAGACGAAACCTTCTTCCGTTTGGAAGCCAATCAAATAGCAGAAATTAACCGCCAAGTTCGAGAATTGAATAACTCACCAATCTCTGCACAATTAACCGAGGCCATTCAAACTTGTTCAAAGCAAGCAGAACAAGAAATTGAATCCCATCGTCAAGTGATGATAGAGGGACGCAAGCAACGTAAATTGTTGCGTCAAATACCTCCTGAAAACATGTCTAGCGATGAGATAGATAAGCTTTTTGAACAACTTGCTCAGCAGAGTGTGACGGAAAAGAATCAGCTCAAGCATCTCAAGCAAAAATGGGATAACGAGCTAGCTCTGCTTCAATCGGAACTTGATCAGCACCAAAGTCAGCTTGATGAACTCAAAGAAAAACGTAAGCAACTTTCTGCTGCTTTGCAGAAAAAGCTGTTCTCGCAGTATCAGTTTTTAAATCAGCAGGGTGATGAAAAATCGCTGGTCGACATCTTTGAAGGCACAGCAAATCCTATTCCACCAGCCGGTTCCGGAGAATGTGCTGCCCCTAAATTGTTGCAATACGCTTTTGCGCACCAATTAAAACCGGTTGCATTGGCTGAATTCTGGTGGGGGCGTTCACCAAAATCTGAAATCCGCCAGCATAAGAAATACTATCCAGCATGTAATAACAAGTGCCATCCGATATTGGGTCACATGCTTGATGGTATTGCTCTGGATGACAATCCATTGCTTGAAAACCCCGCTGACGGCAAAGAGATAGAGATCCTCTATCAAGATGAAGCAATTGTCGTCGTCAACAAGCCCGCTGAGTTTTTGTCTGTACCCGGTGTAAATATCAAAGACTCAGTTCTCACACGCTTAGAGGCAATGTTTATCGATGTAGAAGGCCCTTTTGTTCTGCATCGATTAGATATGTCGACATCTGGAATATTAGTGTTTGCACTCACTCGCCGCGCGAACAAAAGTTTGCAAAAGCAGTTTATTACTCGCGGCGTTGAGAAACGCTACGTAGCGCTATTGAGCGGCGAGCTGACGGCTGACTCAGGTGAAATAACGCTTCCTCTACGTGGTGATTTAGATGACCGACCTCGCCAAATGGTTTGCTACGAACATGGCAAACCAGCCGAAACATTTTGGCAAAAAATCAGCAGCAATGAAGGCAAGAGCCGAGTTTATTTGTATCCGAAAACTGGGCGAACACACCAGCTTCGCGTGCATTGTGCCCACGCCGACGGCTTGAATATGGCGATTGTCGGTGATGACCTATACGGGCAAAAAGATAAGCGCCTTCATCTGCATGCAGAAAGTCTGAGCTTTGATCATCCTTACACAAAAGAGCGTATGCACTTCCAAGTCGAACCTGATTTTTGAGTTCAAATTTATTGAGCAAAGAAACGCAATTTGTACTTTGAGGTTCCTTTTAAAAAATTACTAGACGACCGGTCTAATTTAAATTATATTGACTCGCATGAACGAAAAATCAAACGACACAAAACAACATATTTTAGACATTGGCTATAAACTGGTTGCCAGTAAAGGCTTTACCGGTGTTGGCCTGTCTGAACTATTGAAAAATGCTGAAGTACCGAAAGGTTCTTTCTATCACTACTTCAAATCCAAAGAACAATTTGGAGAAGCGCTGCTGCAAGATTACTTCAATCACTACCAGCAGAAGCTTGAAAACCTGTTTGCTAAGAGTGATATGAGTGAATATGAAAAGCTCATGCAATATTGGCGTTACTGGATGGAACAAAACAGCAGTGCGTGCCAAACTGGTAAATGCTTAGTGGTGAAACTCGCAGGTGAAGTCTCTGATTTATCTGAGCCGATGCGCTTAGCGCTACACAAAGGCACAGACCGAGTAATCATTACCGTGGCTGAACACATTGAAAAAGGTATTCAGTCAGGCGAATTAAACGTCAAAGATAGCCGCCAAACATCAGAGTTGCTTTATAACCTTTGGATTGGTGCGAGCTTGATAAATAAAATTCGCCTCGATGACGCTAGCTTAGCTCAGGCGCTGAAAGTAACCGAACAAATTTTAAAAGGTGAACAGCTCAACTAAGCGATATCGACAAACGCAAACCTGTGCCGATTTAACAGATTCATCCGCTATTTCCGTAGCGGTTTTTTTGAAACGAACACTAGACGACTGGTCTAATTATTTAAAAATACAAAAGGAAAGTTCAATGACTGACTCAACAAACCAACGTATCGTGTTGGCGTCACGCCCTGTAGGCGCGCCAACAGCAGAAAACTTTCGCTTAGAAACCGTAGCTAAACCAGAACCAAAAGAAGGCGAAGTTTTACTGCGCACTATCTACTTATCACTCGACCCATACATGCGTGGCCGTATGAGTGATGCGGAATCTTATGCTGAACCTCTAGCCATCAATGACGTAATGATTGGTGGCACTGTGTGTCAAATTGAAGAATCAAACAACCCTGATTTCCAAGTTGGTGAATGGGTTCTTTCATACGCAACAGGTTGGCAGAAATACTCACTATCCGATGGTGCTGGCCTATTGAAACTAGGTGCGAACCCAACAAATCCTTCATGGGCATTAGGTGTTCTTGGTATGCCGGGCTTTACTGCGTACATGGGTCTTTTAGATATTGGCGCACCACAAGCTGGTGAAACAATTGTTGTCGCTTCTGCAACAGGTCCAGTAGGTTCAACGGTTGGTCAGATTGGTAAAATCAAAGGCTGCCGCGTTGTTGGTATCGCAGGTGGTGAAGAGAAATGTCGTTATGCAGTAGAAGTACTGGGTATGGACGCTTGTATCGACCATAAAGCAGAAGATTTTGCAGAGCAGCTTGCGGCCGCTTGTCCACAAGGTATTGACGTGTACTACGAAAACGTAGGCGGCAAAGTATTCGACGCTGTAATGCCACTGTTGAACAGCAAAGCACGTATTCCAGTATGTGGTTTGATTGCTCAATACAACTCAACTTCACTGCCTGAAGGCCCAGACCGTTTGTCTCAACTTACAGGTCTGATCCTGACTAAACGCATAAGAATTCAGGGCTTCATTATCTTTGACGACTACGGTCATCGTTACGGCGAATTTGCTAAAGACATGAACCAATGGGTAGCGGAAGGTAAGATCAAATACCGTGAACAAGTTGAAGTTGGTTTAGAAAACGCACCAGAACAACTGATTGGTCTGCTTGAAGGTAAGAACTTCGGCAAAGTAGTGATTGAAGTCGCTAAACCGCTTTAATCGCATTACACATACTGTAAGAGCCTGTATTAACAGGCTCTTTTTTTAATTTATGCGTTAAGCCACTTCGGGAGTTGCTTTCGTGGTGTTCTCGTTTGGATCGTTCTCTTTCTGCACTGGGGGCACTTGACCTCCCAGAAACGCTTCTTGATAACAACCGCTGAGTTTAATTGCTAAATAGAGATCGGCACGAAGCACTACCCCACCATCGCCGACAGGTACTCCAGTTAGGTCACACCATTTGCGTAAACTGCGTTTTCGTCCTGCAATCACTAAACGTATGCCTCGTTTCTTAAGAATCGACTGAACATCCCCAAGCATCGCCATCACACTCAGATCTAAATGGGTAAAACTGGATACAGCATCAACCACGATACACACAACATCACTACCACTCACTTCAGAAAGCTCCAATAGACGACGCTTAAAGTAAGGTGCGTTGAAGTAAGTTAGCGGAGAATTAAAACGATAAATGATTAAACCCGGAATCGCCGTCGCTTTGCCTGATGGATCAATCGAACGTACCGTACCTTTTTTATCCAAACCTAACACTTGGTCTCTTGGGCGCATGACCACGCGCAGGAACTGGAACAAACCCAACAATACCGCCAAAGTGATACCTGGAATAACACCAATAACCAGCACTGACACCAGCGTAATAGAAGCAAGAAAAAACGCATCTTTATTGCGTTTGCGAAGTTGCCAAACCCCTTTTAAATCCAGCAGAGACATCGACGCAATAATCAACACAACACCCAATGCCGCAATCGGAATGTATTGTAATGGCTGATAAGCAAATATCGCTATTGCGCCAATCACCGCAGCTGCAATCACGGAAACCAGTTGTGATTTCCCACCGTTCGCGTCATTCACCGCAGTACGAGAATCTGCGCCACTAATAGCAAAGCCTTGCGAAAATGCGGACGCCAGATTCGCAAGCCCCAAGGCTTGAAACTCTTTATCCGCGTCAATGTCATAACCGTTTTTCGCTGCGAAGCTACGCGCGGTCAACATCATACTCACAAAGCTCACTACCGCTAAGTTGAGCGCTGGCACGACAAGTTCACGGGAAACCCCAATATCAAATGTCGGAGCCTGAAATGCTGGTAATCCACCCTGAATCGCCCCCACCACTTGGACACCCACAGCGTCTAACTTCATTAGCCAAACCATTACACCGGTAATGAATATGGCAAACATCGCTGCTGGCCACTGGGGTCTGAAACGTTTTGACGCCAGATAAACAACCACCGTAGTGGCACTGATCATCATGGTTTGCCAATGAACACTCAGCAATAAAGAAGGGGCTTCATACAATCGTTCCAAAAGGTAACTCTGTTCGAACTTAAAACCGAATATTTTCGCAAATTGACCGACGATAATAGTTAGCGCCACACCGTTTAACAGCCCAAGTAAAATTGGTCGTGATAAGAAATCAGCCAAAACACCAAGCTTGAAACGGCTCGCCAAAATACACCAAATACCCGTCATCGCAGTCATGGTCATAACTAACTGCCAATGTTTGGTGGGGTCACCAGCAGCCAATGGAGTGACCACGGCAGCAATAACCGCACAAGTTGCAGCATCAGGGCCAATGATTAACTGACGAGAAGTACCGAACAAGGCATACACCAGCATGGGAAGCACACACGAATAAAGACCAACGATCGCAGACACTCCGGTTAACTGCGCATAAGCAATAGCAACTGGCAAAGCGACAGCCACCACAGATAACGCGGCTCGAAGGTCATCTTTAAACCATGAGCGGTCATACTGTTTCAGTTGATTAAAACCGGGCATCCATTGTTCGATCGAAACGTGTTTCAATTGCTGTGTTCCTTACTTCACATACAAAAATATCTCCATTAAGCATAACCTAAGTTGTTCAAACCATTCACATAAACATTGAAATAAAAATGCAATAAAAAAGCCTGCATTTAAGCAGGCTTGAATAACTCAACACAAATATTAAGCAACACTCGGAGCGAAACGAATATCTTCGACTGAGCTTTCAGATTCTTTCTGGATTTCAGGGATATGCCCTTCTCCAACTGCATTGAAATAGCAGCCGCTCAATTTGATCGCTACGAACATATCTGCCCGCAATACTAAGCCACCATCGCCAACTGGAATACCGCTTAACTCACACCACTTACGCATGCTTGGTTTACGCCCAGCAACCACCAGTCGAATACCTCGACTTTTCAGAATTTTGTGCACATCAGCAAGTGTTGCCATTACGCTCAAATCAAAGTGGGTAAAACAAGAGACCGCATCGATAATGAAGCACTTCTCGTCAGGGGCAGCGGCTTCTGAATGGTCCAGAACTCGACGCTTAAAGTAAGGTGAGTTGAAATAAGTAAGTGGAGAGTTAAAACGATAGATGGTTAAACCCGGAATCGGAGAGGCTTTGTCCGAGATATCCAGCGCACGAACGGTACCTTCTTTATCCAAACCTAAAAGCTCGTCGGTTGGACGCATAATCACGCGAAGAAACTGCACTAATCCTAACAATACAGCCATAGTAATGCCCGGAATCACGCCTATCATCAATACGCCAACAAAGGTAATCATCGCTAAATAAAAGGCATCTTTATTGCGGATTCTAAGCTGCCAGATCCCCGATAGATCCACCAATGATGTGGCAGCAATGATCAACACCACACCCAACGCAGCAATTGGAATATAACGCAAAGGCTCGTAAACGAAGATAGCGATGATCGCCACTAACAGCGCAGCAATAATAGAAACCATTTGGCTTTTACCGCCGTTGGCGTCATTCACAGCAGTACGAGAATCTGCGCCGCTAATAGCGAAGCCTTGCGAGAACGCGGAAGCCAAGTTCGCCAAACCTAATGCTTGGAACTCCTTATCTGCATCAATTTCGTAACCATTCTTGGCCGCAAAGCTACGGGCGGTAAGCATCATACTTACAAAGCTCACCATCGCTAAGTTAAGCGCAGGCATCACCAGTTCACGTAACGTTGTCACTTCAATGTGCGGAACGTGGAACACTGGCAAGCCACCTTGAATAGAACCAATGACCTTTACACCCTGTTCATCAAGTTGAAAGAACCACACCATTAAGCTCGCAACAAAAATAGAGATCATTGCAGCAGGAGAGCTAGGTTGATACTTCTTAAAACCAAAATAAATCACCGCAGTTACAACACTTATTGCAACAGTCTGCCAATGTACATCGAAGATAATCCAAGGCGTATCAATCACATTTTGTAATAAGAATTCCTCAGAATTTTTCATGCCGATAAACTTAACCAACTGACCAAAGATAATGGTCAGCGCCACACCGTTTAATAAGCCAATCAAAATGGGACGAGATAGGAAATCCGCCAAAATACCTAACTTGAATCGGCTGGCTAAAATACACCATCCTCCTGTCATCAACGTCATGGCTGTCACCAGTTCCATATGACGAATAGGATCGCCACCAGCTAATGGAGTCACTACCGCCGCAACAACCGCACAAGTAGCGGCATCAGGCCCCACAATCAGTTGGCGAGACGTACCGAACAGAGCGTAAACAATCATTGGAAGAATACAGGAATACAAACCCACTATCGCTGACACACCCGTTAACTGGGCATAGGCAATCGCCACCGGTAACGCAACAGCAACAACAGAGACCGCGGCGCGAATATCATCCTTTAGCCACGAGCGGTCATAATTTTTGAGCTGGTGCAACCCTGGCACCCATTGCTGAATTGATGAAGATTTCAACGATTTTACCTTCCAAGACGGCGTAAGCCGGTATGTTGTTTGAAGCAGATCCCAAAAACGGGGCGTAAGAATACCCCAAGGCCAAGAATCTCTCTCTGCCAAATGCGTTTCGTAACAAAAGATAAGCAGACACTTTCAAGGCGATAAAAAAAATCTCACTTCAAAGTCAGAATATGGGAGAATAACGAGCTTCCGCACACCAGCTCAAAGTTGTAATAATGAAATTCAAAGCTGCTATTTTTGATATGGACGGACTATTGCTGAATACCGAGCAAGTCTGTTTAGAAATCTTCGAACAAGCCTGCTACGCAGTAGGCGTACCTTTCCACCGAGAGATTTACCTGTCTGTAATTGGCAAAAACGCGGCGGGAATAGAACAGACCTTACGTGAAGGTTACGGCCCTGATTTAGATTACCCAGTACTGCATCAAGAATGGCGTAAGCGTTACGACGCAGTTGTGAAGCACCAAGCGATTCCTGTTAAAGAAGGCGTTGTTGAACTTCTGCAATGGCTGAGAAAGAACAATATCCCTACTGCGGTTGCCACTTCCACTCAACGTGACGTTGCCACCGTAAAACTGCGTTTGGCTGAGCTTGACCAGTACTTCGATACCTATGCAACAGGCTGTGAAGTGAAAAATGGCAAACCAGACCCTGAGATTTATCTTCTAGCGGCTGAGCGCTTAAATATCGCCCCTGAGCATTGCCTTGCCTTTGAAGATTCGAACAACGGTGTGAAATCTGCGATGGCTGCAAATATGATCACTTATCAAATCCCCGATTTAGTCAAACCTTGTAACGATGTGCTGGCGCTCGGTCCATACATTCGCAACTCAATGCACGATGTATTAAGCGAATTAAAAGCGGCAAGCTAAGCAATAGACATTTAGGAAGCCCAAAGATGAGCGTTATCGAGCAAACAAACCTATTGATAAAAGGTGATGAGTTCAGAATGGAATGTCTCACAGTGGCACGAACGCTAGCTTTACCTAATTGGTATCTTGCTGCGGGCTTTCTAAGAAATGCTATTTGGGATCATCTGCATTCCAAACCAGAAATCACACCATTAAACGACATTGATTTGGTCTATTTCGATACTGAAGATCTCAGCCACGATACTGAACTTCTCTATCAGGAACAGTTGAAGAATGCGCTTCCGCACATCAATTGGGAAGTCCGAAATCAGGCTAGAATGCACTTGAATCATGGTCATTCCCCGTATCTAAGTACCGAACATGCCATTGCCCATTGGGTAGAAGTGCCAACCTGTGTTGGTGTTCATTTAGACGCAGATGACCAACTCACCTTTTGTGCCCCTTTTGGCCTAGAGGAGAACTGGTCACTCAACGTCGCTCTCAATCCACACTTCCCTCAGCCCGATGTTTTTACTCAGAGAGTCAACAAGAAAAACTGGCTTAATATTTGGCCTAAACTCGTCTTAGAAGATGTGCACCCTGCCTCTAATCGAATGTTGAAATGAACGCCCAAAAGCGCTTGACGTTTTTATTGTCGAACTTGGAAAATTGCGTTCATAATGAGTTCAGTAGGATATCCACCAAGGAGATATAAGGTTATGTGGAAAAAGCTATTAAGTTTATTTTTAGGCGGCGTAATGGCGTTGCCAGCCGGTTCAGCTTTAGCATCACAGCGAGCCGATGCTGCATGGGAACTGATTGAAAGCGGCGCACTGGTTGTAGATGTTAGAACCCCTGAAGAATTCGCTCAAGGTCACCTAGATAACGCGATTAATATTCCACTCTACACCGTTGAAACTGGTTTTGCAGATATCGCCAAAGATCGTTCTATTGTCGTTTACTGCCGCAGTGGAAACCGATCGGGTATGGCGATGCAATCTCTTGTCAAACAAGGCTTCATCAATGTTCACAACGGTGGTGGTTTATCAGAAATGCAGAATGCACAACTGAACCAAGCACCATTGAACTGATTATCTCTCTAGCAAACTGAATCACTGCACCGTCAAAGAAGGCATAATACCTATTGGTAATTTGTAAGTGCAGTGAAAACAGCGACAAACTGAATATACCAGCGGCTAAGAATTCATTTTGTGGAGCACGTTTGCTGTGCATGCTTTGGTGAGAAATTTAAACCTAATAGATATTTTTACTACCACTCAGCATCTTCAGTTTCCCGTACTGTTCTAACTAAACATTGCCCCATTGTTTGCCAGCCTAAGATTCAGAACTCATTTCTCTTGTCATGATTTGACCTATTTTGTCTAGTAACTAAATATGTATTTAGTTTTATATGGAATGTGTCTAGTTAAAAGATACTGTTAGGCTTACAGGAGGGAACCGTGACCAGTACTAACGTTGAAAGATCGGAAGAATTTATTATTCATGATTTGGTTGTGTTGAGTGGAAGTGACAAATGGAAAAAATACTGTCGCGTCACCGCTAATGCAATGAGTGTTATACCTTGGGTAGGCAGTATTTTAGCATCTGGTGCGGCTGCTCACGGAGAGAAAAGCCAAGGGCAAGTAAATTCACTCTATGAAGAGTGGCTGAAAGTCCACAAAGTAAAAATCGAACAGTTAGCACAATCCCTCGATGAGGTTACTGAACGGTTAGAATCGATTCCTGAAGAATTAGAAGAACGAATTCAAAGTGAAGAATATTTAGGACTAGTGCGACGTGCGTTTAGGTCTTGGGATAGTTCTGATACAGCAGAAAAAAGGCAGTATGTCGTAAATTTAATTTCCAACGCAGCAGCCTCAAATCTATGTCCTGACGATCAAATTAGGTTGTTTAATGATTGGCTTGATACTTATCATGAAATTCACTTTAAGGTTATTCGATCTATTTATCAGCAACCTGGCGTGACGCGGTTAGGTATTTGGCAGTCAGTAAGCGATATTATGCCTCGAGAAGATAGTGCAGAAGCTGACCTATTTAAGTTACTGATCAGGGATTTAAGCACTGGTGGTGTTATTCGCCAGTTTAGACCTACAAACATGCAAGGGCAGTTTGTAAAGCAAACTAGAGCTACAAAGCATTCAGGATCTGGCAGCAACACAATGGAATCGGCGTTTGAAAATACAAAACAATATCAGCTTACTGAACTCGGTTCGCAGTTCGTTCACTATACAATGAACCAAGTTGTAAAAAGGCTGGAATAACAAGGCGCTCAAGACGGACTATTAACGCTTGGCGGTTTTGGGTTGAAATCGACTAGTGTGTTTACGGTTATTATATTAGGTTCAGTGGATTTGCGTTATCAGCCACTTAGCTTAACGTTATATTTTTTATGCAACAACGAGGATAAAGCGATCACATGGACGCATTGTTTAAAAAACTAGATAGGTTAGATTTACCGTATCATAACGTCAGTAGTCGATAAGAGTAGGGCTGTGATTAATTAACCAGCCCCCATCAATCTCATTCCGCCCTCTTAAGCTTAACCTTAACAAAAGACACGTTAATAGTAAGGTTATCTCCTCAAGTGCAACTAGTATTGTATGTGATATCTATTCATTCGACTGCAACTGATTATGGAGGTCATTTAGAATGAAACATACAGATGGAATTGAATTCTTTGACTCAGATGACATTGAAGAACTCAATACAAAACAAATTGACGCGTTGTCACCTGACGAAAGAGCAGCTTTGATCAGTGCCGAAGCAAGGCTAAAAAGTAGCCATACCGAAAAGCAACGTCTCATGGATATGTACACCGATGAGATTAAGCTATCTGGAAAAACACTGGGTATTAAACATCAAAAAGCCTCAACGTCGAAAAAAGAGTTCATAGAAAAATCTCAAGATCCTAACTACTTCATTCACTTAGCAGGGATTAAAGAATATTTCGAGTCTAACGAGAACCTGATCGCTTTCAAAAACGCTGGCGGACTTTTTAACGCAGGTGTGTGTTGGTGGCATTCGCGCTTGCAGCGAGCTGCATTGTACCTTACCACATACAGGCCAAATGAACCTAAGTGCTCCAAGAAAGAGGCAAAAAAGATCATCCGCAACTTAATTAAAGGCAAACAGGTGTCAGAGATTAGCGGGTTCAATAATTTTTCTGAGTTCTCAATGGAATTCAAAGAGGAAATACAAAAGTACCTAAATCTATGGCAGCTTTATGATGGTCTCCTACTTTGGCAGTGGATCAATGGACTTTCTGGTAGCTATGAGACAACACCTGAAAAGCTAAAAAAGTACATGGATGAGATCTATGAAGAAGTAGCGGTTAGAAAAAGAATCGCTTACGTAAAATTGCAAATAAAAGGGATCGATTCTCATGCATTATTAATAACTGAAATTGAACAAACTTCCGATGGTCAGGGGTACACCTTTAATTTCATTGATAGCAACAGTCCCGATTCAGCTTTTACTGCTTGCTACATGTACGGACAAACTCACCTAGACCTATACAATAAATCCGTACCGTACCTGCAAAGAGAGGATGATATCGATAAGTTTTTAAGTGCAATCGATAAGTACCGCACTGGCCTATGAACTTTATTATGATTCCTAATACTTCGATTTCTGAACAGAGTTGCTTCACTGTACATGTTGCTGCTCTGTTAGTGGGCATCAATTAACAAACACCCCTAATTTGCAGAAGTTTAATTCAATAACGGCATCTTAAGATGCCGTTATTGTTTAGGTTTAAGCTCTGTTAAAACCATTAATCTGCTCGATAAGATCTGCGAATACCGCTTTGCCAACTGGTATTAACTCATCTGGGAAATCGTAATCGGGGTTATGCAGTTGTGGGCTTTTGCTACCTGAGCCGAGCACAAACATCGCGCCCTCTTTTGCAACCGCTGTAAACTGTCCGAAATCTTCCGACCAGCGCATTGGTTCCTTAAGAATGTGGCAAGGTGTCTGAGTGCTTTGACACGCTTTCACCACCAGCTCAGCACCCAGTTGCGAGTTCACACTGGCCTGAAAAACATCTTGCCATTCCAGGGACCACGTTAGCCCATGTTGCTGTGCCAGTTCCCGCGCAATTTCTGTTGCGGCATGAACCAAACTCTCCATTGCTTCGTTCGTTTCACTGCGCAGCGTCGCCATAACAACGGCATCACCCGGTGAAGTACCAAAAGCAATTTCACCAAGAGAGGCATGAATAACGGTCACCCAACTTCTTTGAGTAAGGGTTTCAGGTAAGGCAGCCAAGGATTCAATAATACTGCACATCGCCAAAGCAGGGCTGACTCCATTCTCAGGATGAGCTGCGTGAGAGGTTTTCCCTTTGAGGCGAACAATCATGCCGCGAGATGCGCAGTTAAATGAACCGGATTTTACCGCTACATGCCCTAGCTCCAGCCCCGGATAATTATGCAGAGCAAAAGCGAAGTCCGGCAGATAACTGGAAAATGAAGGGTCATTCACCATATTAATGGCACCTTCTCCCGTCTCTTCTGCTGGTTGAAAAGCAAGAATGACGCGACCAGATTTCGGTTTGTTTTCGGAGAGCATTTCACCCAGTGCAGTCACAATTGCCATATGACCATCATGACCACACTTGTGCGACACGCCCTGATGAACCGAGCGATGAGCGAAGTCATTACACTCCTCGATGGGTAGCGCATCCAACTCACAACGAATTAAGGTTGTGGGCCCTTTTTTGAAACCGTTAAAAACGAAAGCGACGCCCTGCCCGCCAAGAGAAGAAACCGTTTCATCCGGCTGGAAACGCTTAAACACATCTTTGACACGATGAGCGGTTTGATGCTCATGGTTTGAGAGTTCAGGATACTGGTGCAGCGTGCGTCTAAAATCACTCCACGTTGTTTGAGACATAATTCACGACCTCCTTGTCGTTCTCAGTATTTATTGTGCTTTTTGAGATTCCAGCGCTTGCTTCATTGCCTCGGTTACCAACTCGTGATCTTCCAGCGAGGCCAACCCAGATGCCGTTACCGCCCCCACTAAACCAGAACCTTTGATTCGGATTGGGAATGAGCCGCCGTGAGCACAGTATTCATTCGGGTCAACGTGTGGCTGAGTTTCAAATACCCGCTTCTTACCCTCATTGTAGAGTGACAAGTAGTAAGTACTTTTGCCATAACACAGTACTGAATTACGCTTGCGGCGAATCCAATCTAACTGATCCGCACTCGAACCCATCATGCAATATTGAAATAAGGTTTGGCCGAAGCCAAACACTTCTATCGATATCGATGCGCCTTTTTTCTCGGCAAGCGTTTTAATGCAGGAGCCCAACTGCCAAGCAACATCTTGGTTGAAATATTCCAACTCAAGCTGCTGTTCCTGTTCAATCAAGCTGTCTAGGGTGTAACTCATAGGTTCACCGTTAGCGTTTGACCCGTTTCGCTGCTTTCCATCGCCATCTGAATTAGGGTGATATTTTTCAGTGCTTCCGTCGGTGGTACAGGGTTTTCTGTTCCGAGACGAATAGCCGATGCAACAGCCTTAAAGTACAGTTCGTAGCAGCCGTGTTCGGTAGTAATCGTGTGAGATTCATTTTCCAGATACAGTTTGCCGTACGAAGATTCCTCTTCTTTCGCCCAGCCCGATGCGTTTGGCTCCACGCCATCTTTTAGACACTGTTCTTGCGGATCCAATCCGTATTTTTCATATTTACCCAAGGTACCTAATACCTTGTATCGCAAGTTCGGCTCTGGGCTATACATGTTGCCGTGCAGGTGAACCAGATGTTCTGGGTAATGCAAAATGAGATTGAAGTAGTCGTTGGTGGTCGAACCCAGACGCATATTTCTGCATTGTGCATTGATGGCTTGTGGCATCCCGAATAGCATAAGCGCCTGATCCAGCAAATGAGGCGCTAAATCAAACAGAATACCGCCGCCGTCAGCGGACATTTCTCTCCAGCGTTGACGAACTTCCGGACGGTAGCGATCGAAGTGAGATTCAAACAATTTCACTTCGCCAAGGCGGCCCTCATCAATGAGTTTTTTCACTGTGAGAAGATCACCATCCCAACGACGGTTGTGGAACACGCTCAGCACAAGTCCTTTCTCTTCAGCCAGAGCGATCAGCTCTTTACCCTCTTCCACTCGAGTAACAAACGGCTTTTCAACGATAACGTGCTTGCCATTTTCCAGAGCGCGTTTTGTCAGTGAATAATGCACATCGTTTGGCGCGGTGATGATCACCAGCTCAGCATCACTGTTATCTAATAATTCATTTGCATCAGCAAACCACTTCGCTTGCGGCCAATCAGCTTCAACACTCGCTTGTTGACTGGAGCTGATTGCGGATAACTCTAACTCAGGTAACGCTTTGATAAATGGAAGGTGGAAGGTTTTTGCTGAAAAGCCGTAACCAATAACAGCTGTTTTTACAGGAGTGAAACTCATATCAAAGCAATCCTTTTAGAGGCGAAATGAAACCGGTATCGTGACATAAAAATAAAGCCCTCTCTAGTGAAAAAACCAGAGAAGGCTTATTTAATGGTATGACTGACGGATTAAGCAGCGACGATGTATTTACGCGTGATCTGCTTTTGTTTCTTGAGAGATTTAATCAAGGCATCGATATCAACTTCAATATCGAATCGGCGCTTTAAGTTGGCAAGAAACAGTGGATCTTCACACATGGCTTTTTCCGGCTCATCACTGATCTTCGCCACAGGTCTGCCATTACATTCGGTCAACTTAATCACGATAGAAAGCGGCTTATAGGTTTTGCCCTGAGCATTTTTCCAATTCCCGAGATCGTTGGTCAAAAACGTACCAATACCAAAGGAGATCTGAACTCGACCTGCAAAGTATTCGCATAGATCCAGCGCTTCATTGAAGTTCAATCCGTCCGAGAAAATGAAGATTTTCGTTTTCGGATCAATACCAAGACTTTCATAGTGAGCAATCATTCGATCACCCCACTTAAACGGGCAACCGGAATCGTGTCTAACGCCACTGTAGGCTTTAGCCAAATGCATATTGAAGTCATTGATGAAAGCATCAATCGTAAGCGTATCGGTTGGCGCAATAGCGATCTGGCCTTCAAATGCGTTTAGCCATTGCTCAAGTGCCACACGCTGAGAATCACGCACATTCACTAATGCTTGATGCCCCATAAACCACTCGTGGGCGATGGTACCAATCGATTTTAAATCAAACTCACGGGCAAAGTGGCAGTTACTGGTACCCAACAAAAACTCGGGAATTTCTTGTTTCAGATGCGCCATCACATCTCTTTGCACCTGACCGGAAAAACGGCGACGTGTCCCCATTTCTGTCAATGAGAAATTGGTGATACCTCGTTTTGCGATTTCAGCTTTCAATAACGCTACTTTTTCTGCAAACACTTGCATCGGTAGCTCATTAGGCACATCCGCCCAATGGCGACGGTTGCGGACTTCAGACACAATCGCCATCACAATGGTTTCGTACAAAATGGTGTCACGCCAAGAACCTTGGATACTAATGCGAAGTTGCTTCTTTCCGTCCTGTTTAACCACACCTAACTCAACCTGACGTTCAGGCTGAAAGTGGAAATAGCGTAAGGATTGAATGAAAGACTGCTTCAAATGCGGAAAATGGTCACCTAAATAGGCGATATCGGCATCTGAGAATCTTAAAGAAGACAAATGCGCAATTTCTTCACCAACTTCTTCCAGTAAATCACTGACATCTTCATCGCTACGAACAATCAGTTCATAACGCACTTGTGCATCAGGATAGTTGGAATGAATCGCCTGCATCATATTGATTTTATAGGCATCTAAATCCAATAAACTGCGGATGATTTGAGGGGAGAATAGGCGATTACTCATGATGCCTTCCTTCTTTTTACTGCAAGGAGTGGTTCGTGTTAGTAACATTTTGTTCCTAACTTTGCCATGAACAATAATTCAACCCTTTTAGTTTGTCAAACCTTGTTACAAACCGTAAAGAAAGTGGCATTTTGTCGTCATTTAACGCATTTTTATTGATTCAATTTAATTACAAGCACTTATTGCTACTGCTTCTGCTCGATTCCCTAATTTTCAGCTAGTTTGTCACTAACTGTTATTTACATTGACCCTCAATTTTCACTTGCCTAGAATGGTTCCACTACATGTCAGGATTCTTATTATGATTGTTACCATTGATATGGTTTGCCTTCGTCTCGCACCATCGGGGATTCAGACCCTACTCGTAAAACGCTGTAACCCAAACCGCCCAGATTGCGGGAAATGGGCATTGCCGGGCGGGTTTGTTTACGACGAGGATATGACCAGTCAAGGTGGTGAACCCGCAGATGAAGATTTCAATTCTGCACACCGAAGAATCTGTCGACAAAAAATCCATACCTATCCCAATTACATCAGTGATCCTCTGGTGGATGGCAACCCTAAACGAGACCCTGAAGGCTGGAGTATCAGCATTTCTCACTATGCGCTTCTCAATCCATCCAATGTTCAGCAAATCGAAAATGCAGGAACAGATAAAAGTCGCGCGGATTGGTTTGACTTGCCACCTTTGCTTGATGAAAAAATGGAACTGGCTTTTGACCACGTTGCTCAAATTCAGCACGCATGGAAAAAGCTCAGAGCGGCAGTGGAATATACCTCTGTGGTTCTATTCCTATTGGAAAAAGAGTTCCTCGTGGCAGATATTATTGATGCCTACAGTAAGTTTGGCGTTGAAGTAAACCGCATGACCATCAAGCGACGCCTGATTGATACTGGCATCATTGTCAGTGCCAACAAAATTGCAGCGTCGAGCAAAGGCAAAGGCGGCAAACCTGCCAACGTCTACAAATTAGCGACCAACGATGTGAGCTATTTCCAAACTTGCTTGCGTGGTTAAACCGCCAATATCTAGTGCGCCTAAATTTTATTCACAATCTCTATTGCGCCCGCAACATTGATGAGTAATATGTAAACAATCATACCGTTACGGCTTGAAGCTTTTTATTCAAACGTTTTGTGTATAAACAAAAATAATTCCAACAAATATCGCCACTTCCCTACATTTCATTCACTTTTTGTTTGGCGTACTTAAAACTATGAAACCCTCTGTTGCTGCTACTGGCGGCTGGTTGTTAATGCTTAGCGTACTGCTTTCGCTCATCGCTCAGATCACAGGTCTATTCAGCGGCTACTGGGCGGGAATTCCTATCTGGCTAGTCGTCATGCTTTTCGTGCCCTATGTCAAACCAACACAAAGAAAACAAATTATCCTGCTGATGCTAATAGGCGCAATTGGCTTGTTTTACGGAGTGTTCAAGGGGCTTGATGGACGTTATCTATTAAAAGCTTTAGATGCCAACCAAAATGTGGTGGCAATGGTGGTCGGTGTTGGGTTTCTTCGTATTTTCGCGACCAACAGCGTCAAAACAGGAGAAACGCTCCCTCAAGGCAAAAGCGCGTTGATTCGGACTCTGTTCGGCACTCATCTATTTGGCACTGTGCTCAACATCTCGTCCATTATGATTGTCGGCGACAAGCTGGCAACACAAAGTAAACTCAGCACCACTCAAGGTTTAGTGTTATTGCGAGGCTTCGCTGCCTGTGCGTTCTGGTCACCGTTTTTCGCTTCTATGGGTTTAGCGTTAACCAGTTCTCCCGGCTCTGAACTTGGCACCTTGGTGAGCTATGGTATTCCTATATGCGCAGTGGCATTAGCCATAAGCGGTTGGCAAATCGTTCACCGCGCAGATGCCGACTCTACCGCAGGCTACCCAATTTCTATTTACTCTTTGTGGATGCCGGCTTTACTTGCCTCCGTTGTAATCACCGCACATAAGTTCTATCCCCACATTAGCGTGCTCTCTCTGGTGACCTTAACATCTTTGTGCTTTATCGCATTGTGGCTTCTGATTAATAAGGGCTATCACACCATTGTCGCGGCACGTAACCATATTGAGTCTGGGATTGCGAATTCCAGCGGCGAAGTGGTTCTGTTTGCTGCCGCTGCAATGCTCGCCTCCGGTGTGGCAGCCTCTTTAGATGCGATGAATATTCAATTGGCACCGCAACATTTTGGGCCAATTGAAGCCAGTGTGACTGTCGCTGTGCTGATTGCTTTGGCGATGACAGGAATGCACCCAGTGACAAGTGTCGTACTGGCAGGAAGTGTGCTTGCTCCTTCAATGGCGGATCCCAATATGCTTGGTTTGACTCTGCTGATGGGCTGGTCATTAGGCATTACAGCCTCGCCTTTCTCTGGTGTCCAGCTCAGTATTCAGTCTCGCTACGATATCAGTGCAAAAGCGTTGCTTAAGGCCAACTGGCGCTACATCGCCATTATGTATCTGGTTTGCTGCTCTGTGCTCTGGTGGTATTCGATTCAGAGATAACTGGCGTTAAACCTTACTGTATACGTAATAATGCGAACAAAATTTGGTCAATAGTTTTACAGTGTTAGAAAAAGCCGTAACTAAATCAGGATTGTCAGAAAGTTGAAGATAAGATTTCTATCGTTTTACATTGGTTGACGGACTCCTTACATGTCTGTTGTTAGGATAATTTCGTGCTCAACGTGCACAGGATACCCAAACAACAAGTTGTCACGGGCAGCTCAATAGCATCAACACCGTGTCGCTTTTGTTGCAAGGGCATAACAACGACAGTTAAAGGAGTATTCACATGAAAAAAGCGCTCGCAATAATCACTATGATGGTCGTAAGCGGTAGTGTAATGGCTGCTACCCAAACCAAACAATCAGAGAGAACGCTACAAACAGAAGTGTTCAACTCTGAACAAAAAGCGCAGCAAGCTGGATTCAAAATTATTCATGATTTGAGAGAGTTATCTCCAGAAGAGCTCAGCTTCAAGTTGGGTGTTGTTGAACCTCTGGTTGTTCCAGACAGTGTTAAAATCAACAACAGCGAGCTGAAAGTTGAATCTATCATGGTTGAACCGGACAAAACGTCTTATCGCGGTTTAGTCAATGTTGATTACCAATACGACACTAAAGAGTAAAACAACGAGCCTCGACCTCTACCCCTATATGAGTTAGTCACGGCAAATTGATGACAACGGAGTGTCATCAATTTACATCAAGCCCGTTTGCTGCTTGTCGAACGAACAGGCTTAATATCAGTTACGTTCAAACTGGCTGATGAGTCTCTGCAACTCTTTAAGATTTGATACCAGAACTCTGGTACGGTTCACTGAGTCAGCCGAAGAGTGAGCAGTTTTTTCCGTCAACATCTTAATATTCACCGCATTCGCGGTAATTTCTTTGGTCGCAATCGCTTGTTGTTCTACGGCAACCGCTATCTGCTGGCTTCTGTCAGAGACCTGCTCCAGTTTTGAGGCGATATCGTTGATCATTCCACCAGTTTGATCTGCGCTCACGATGCACTGTTGAGACAAATCTGAACCACGCTGAATCGCGTTAACACCTTGAGCCGCAAGATCTTGTAGTTCCGCAATCATGCTATGAATTTCAGTTGTCGAGTCATTGGTTTTAATCGCTAAATGACGAACTTCGTCAGCAACTACGGCAAAGCCTCTGCCAGATTCTCCTGCACGCGCAGCTTCAATCGCCGCATTTAAAGCAAGTAAATTGGTTTGCTCTGAAATGGCGCTGATCACATCAAGGATCGACTCAACCTGCTTGGTATGGGCAGACAATGTTTGCAAAATAGTCTGGCTGTTAAGCAGCTCTTTATCCAACTCGTTTACTTTGCTCACGGTTGCTTTAATGCTTTCTAGGCCTGTAATCGATTCTGAACGAGCTTCTTGGGTAAGCTGAGAAGTCAACGAGGCTGCGCTGGCAATATCGTTGATGGAGTATGTGAGTTCCTCTACTGCTGAGGCCACTTGCTCTGTTTCTGCGTGTTGCGCGGTTAAGCTTTGCTCTATCGATTTCGCTGTTTCAAATTCGTGTTGAGCATCTTTCAAAATACGACCCGAAGTATCACCGCTTCGCGCTGTGACAGCTCTCAACTCAGCCTTGCGCATCATAAGAGCCAGCTCCACTTGGGAAAACTCGTCTCGACGGCCGGTATATACTTTTTCTAGCAGAGGATTGGAATAAGCTTCACTAGCCAATGCCTGCATATGGCTTAAACGGCGCTGAACATGGGCGATTCCGACCATCACTGCTAGCAGAAATGCACTGGAAAGAGCGCCTAATAGCCAAGTCTGCTGCTGCAACATCCAATATAGATTGGTTGCCAACCCAAGAACACTTATCAGCATCAGGCTCTTGGTTAAAGGAGAACGTGTGAGGGAGATTTTTTTACCCGCGTTAATTGCTTCGTAAAGCGCATCAGCGCGCTTCACCTGTTCTGCCGTGGGTTTAGAGCGAACCGATTGATACTCAATGATCTCGCCCTTTTCGTTTTTTATCGGTGTGACGAACGCAGAAACCCAATAATGCTTAGAGCTTTTGCATTTGTTTTTCACTATACCCATCCAGCTTTTGCCTTCCTGGATGTAGCTCCACAATTGTCCGAACGCTGCTTTGGGCATATCAGCGTGACGAACTAGGTTATGAGGATTACCCAGTAACTCTTCAGGCGTATACTCAGCAATGTCACAGAACACTTGGTTCGCATAAGTGATGTGACTAGAACGATCCGTTGTAGAAATAAAACTTACGTGCTCTGGGTAATCTTTATTTTCAGTAACTTCCATGCAAATAGCGCTCACTAACGTTCATGTTGAAATGTAATTTCAAAAATTACGATATATTTTGCAGCTTTTTTAGCATGGGACATCTGTCGCGACTTTGACCCTAATCAATTCAGAAACTTATCAATAATATACTTATCATAACTGAGACAAATGAACAGTTTTTGCATCACATTGCTTTGTGGTCATCAAGCCCACCGGAATAAACGCACTTCATTCCCTTCTTCCGGTTGTTTAGGAATATTCAGAGAAAGTAACAATGATACGCACGCCATACCTGCGCCAATATAAAAAACTGCCGCTGGCGATATCAGCCATAACAACCCAAAACTGACAGGGATAATGACTGCTGCGATATGGTTGATAGTAAATGCCACACCGGCTGTCGATGCCATATCTGCTGGATCGGCGATTTTTTGAAAGTAGGTTTTCACAGCCAGAGCCAAGGCAAAGAAAAGATGGTCTATTACATAGAGTCCCGCAGCCCAATGGGCATCTGTCACCACTGCATAGCCAACAAAGACAAAAATTAAACCTACATATTCCACGATGAGAGCTTTCCGTTCGCCAACCACACCAATAAAACGACCAATTCGTTTAGCAAACAGGAAGTTAAAACCGTAGTTAATTAGGAACAGGAGGGTAATATCTGCGGCAGTATAACCAAATTTTTCGACCATCAAGAAACCAGCAAACACAGTGAAGATCTGACGGCGAGCACCGCTCATAAACGTGAGCGCATAGTAAAGCCAGTAACGCTTACGTAAAACCAACTTCTTGTTTTGCGGTGTAGCCGATTTGAACTCTGGAAATGCAACGGCAGCGACAATCACTAAAGCCAAAGCAAACCCACCGGTAATGCCATAGACCCATTCATAGCTAAGATGCAGTTGTTCTAGCATTAGCCACAGTGCGCTATAAGTCACAAGGGATGCCAGCGCACCAACCGATATCATCTTTCCTAGCATTTCCGGTGCTTCATCTTTGCTGAGCCACTGTAGTGACAGTGACTGCTTCAATGTTTCGAAATAATGAAAACCCGTAGACATCAACAGAGTGGTTAGCAACAAGCCTGTCAGAGAAGGAAACAAACCCGTGATCGCTGTACCCAACGTCAGCATCATAAGGGAGATCAACAAAAAGCGTTGCTCTCGGATAAAAAGCAAAACAAAAACAGCAGTGAAAGCAAGAAATCCCGGCACTTCACGTACACTTTGCAGCAAGCCAATATCGGCTCCATCAAAGTTCGCTTTTTCAATCACAAAGTTATTGAGCAGCGCCATCCAGCTAGCAAACGCAATCGGAACAATTGCTGAAATAACCATTAAGAAGTTTTGTGGGGTACGCCAAGTTTTAGTGTTCATTAAAAGTATTATCATCCTTGTTATCATATTATCAGTCTAACCAATACCGCTTTAGCTGTAACCTTACTATTAATACTAGGATCGATAGATCCTAATAAAAATAGGAGCAATTGATGCAAATCCGTTTTGCTACTGCAAACTTATTCAACTACCTCGCTCCCCCCAATGCTTTTTACGAGTTCAATAATATCTACGAGCTCAACCAGTGGCATAAAAAACAACAGTGGTTAGAAAGAAAACTATTAACCTTAAATGCGGATGTGGTTGGATTTCAGGAGATCTTCAGTGCAGAAGCGCTAGAAGCACAGTTAAAGCCGCTTGGTTACTCATATTTCGCCGTTGTAGACCAACCTAAGGTCTCTCAAGACTACATTTACACGCACCCCGTCGTCGGTATTGCGTCACGTTATGAATTGACAGAAATAGAGGCCGTTGAGGCCAAGAAACCGAATTCCAATGACGCTTTTGCCTTCTATCGCAAACCGCTTCGAGCAACGTTGAACCACCCAGTGATGGGAAAAGTGGATATCTATATTGTCCACTTTAAATCACAACGCCCGACACTAGAGGACAAAGAAGAAGGTTCGAGCGTGTTTGAAGCATGGCAACAAGAGAACTACGGAAACTGGCTTTCCACAGTTCAGCGTGGATTCGAAGCAACACTATTGCATCACGCTATCATGGAGAGAAAACGAACCACCGGATATCCTGTGGTGTTAATGGGAGACTTTAACCAGATACTTGATAGCCAAGAGTTCGCTTGTTTACGTTCGACTCACCGTTTTCGTCAGCCGGATTCTTACCAACCTCTGCTTCCCTACCAACTTATCGATAGCTGGGAACTGTATTGTCATGCGGGAACAGTTCAACGTCAGCCAACTCACTACACAGGCGCTTCAGGTCAGGTTTTGGATTACATATTGATGTCGAGCGACTTCGGTTTGGAAACGGACCGCAATATCGCCCGAGTGGTTGATTTTCATGTTGAGGATCAGCATCTGGTCAACCCAAATTTTGAGCTGGATAAATTCGCGAGTGATCATGCATTTGTATGCGTCACGCTGGAGTTACGCTCGTAAATGTTGCCATTCTGGATGGCGATCCAAATAGTGTTTTACGTAGCTGCAAACGGGCACAATCTTAAACCCTTGTGTTTCAATCAAAGGTAAAACACTCTCCATCATAATTTTTCCGTAGCCTTTGCCCTGTAATTCTGCCGGGACTTTGGTTGACGTTATATGCATAGCCTTATCGAAGAACTGATAGCGCACAACCGCGTAGTGTTCACCTTCAAGGTGGACGCGAAAGCACTCGTTCTCTCTGTCATAAATAACGGTATGTTCCATTTTTATATCCAAAATGATAATTAAGTCTTAATTTATAAGCTTGGTGAATTGAAAGTCTGATTGCATCACCATAAAATCTCAACTCTTAAAAAAAATTATAAATTATCTTGTTGGAGATTATGGATGAGCTCGCCACAAACAGCGACTAAAAGTGCTAAAACAAATGTCGCGAAAGCGACTAAATCCGTTATCACCCTCAATAGTACCGATGCGCTTGCAATGGTTGAGCACGGTAGCGAATTGAAGCTCAATATTACCACTCCTGTTGGCACAAAGTTCATCTGTAGAACACCATTTATCGGTACTCACTCTGATACGTATCTTCTTGCTGAAATTCCCAATATCTCAGCCAGCGATATGAGCTTTTATTTTCAGGAAGGTTTCTGGATTAATATTCGAGCAATATCTTCGCGTGGCGAAGGCGCAATGATCCACTTTCGCAGTCAGTTATTGCATGTCGTTCAAGAGCCAATCCCGCTAGCCATGCTGTCAATACCAAGCTCAATGCAAGTAACGCAACTGAGAAAAGAACCTCGCTTTGACGTTAATCTGCCAGGCAGAGTGATTTGTGGTGAACACAAAGCCAGCGGCGAAGTCCGTGATTTATCAAAATGTGGCTGCCGATTTATCGCCCCACCAGTAGGCAAAACGTATCAAGTCGGCGAAATGGTCTCGATAGAGATATTTGCAGATCAGCGTGGCACCAAAGTTTTTGCGCCTTTAACGGGTAAAGTTTGTAATCTGCAACGTTCCACTCACTATGCTCGCTACGGTATGGAGTTTGACGAAGAAGGGCAGAAGAACGCTAAAAATCTACTCAGCCAATTGAAGTTCAATGGAACCAAGCTAACGTTGAACATTGAACGCGTTGCTTAAAACCTTAAATTCTCGATATCTCACCAAAACCTAGGAGTATGGACGTTGCTTTTTCGCTATACTCCTCAGCACTATCCTCTCTTAAAGGTTTGAAATGAACTACTTTAGTACTTTCATTAAAGGAATGGCGATGGGCGCTGCGGATGTTGTTCCCGGCGTTTCAGGTGGTACCATCGCATTCATTACTGGCATCTACGACACTTTGTTGGAAAGTATTCGACGCATAAACCCAAGCTTACTCGGCATTTGGAAGCGCGAGGGTTTTGCCGCTGCATTCCAGTATATTAATGGCTTTTTCCTCATTTCGCTGTTCGCAGGAATATTCACCAGTATTGCTACTTTGGCAAAACTTATCTCTTGGGCATTGGTCACTCATCCTATCCCAACTTGGTCGTTTTTCTTCGGCTTAATCCTTGTTTCAGTATTTCATATGCTTAAACAAGTAGAGCACAAAACCGCTTCACGTTGGGTATGTCTTGTTTTAGGGGTCGCATTTGCCTATAGCATTACGATTTTAAAACCACTGAACCTTGAACTCAGCAATATCAACGTCATTATTGCTGGAGCTATTGCCATTTGCGCGATGATATTGCCGGGTATTTCAGGCAGTTTTATTCTGCTGCTTATCGGCATGTACGCGACCGTTTTAGGTGCGGTGAAAAATGTACAAATCGATATCCTATTATTGTTTTTGTCTGGCTGTGTCATTGGTTTATTAAGTTTCTCTCATGTGCTTTCGTGGCTGCTGAAAAGATTCCGTGAAGTGACCTTAATGTTCCTGACTGGTTTAATGCTTGGTACTTTGCCTAAGATCTGGCCTTGGAAAGAGACCATTTCATGGCGCACGAATTCTCATGGTGAACAAGTGCCACTGGTTCAGCACAACTTATCTCCGTTTGAGTTTGAAACGATTACTTCTCAGTCTTCGCAGCTGGTCATTGCTGTTGTCTTTATGTGCTGCGCGATCGCATTGGTATTAGGCTTAGAAAAATACGCAGAGAAACACGACGTTTAATCGTTTCAGATGCCCTCAATAGGCGGCTTCAAGTCGCCTATTCAGCGCCTAAATGTTTGCTTGAACCCTTCCACATTTTGCCCTACTTTTCCTAAACTTAATCTCCGTTTGTGCTAGGATGCGGACACCTTTCGTAACCGCGGGTAAGACAATGCGTTCAGCCTTAAAACTCTTCTTCATACTTGTCGCGCTTCTTGCTGGATTCTTTGCAAGCGACATCATTAAGTTCTTCTCCGCAGAGACAAAGAACATCGACCTGTCGCAATATTGCGTATTGTCATCAACCCCTTGCTCGCAGCAAAATATCGCAATGACTCTCGCTCAGGATAAAGTGCATCCTCTGGTGGCAAATCGTCTCTCGGTTTCATGGCCGAACAGCGATTCTGAGCAGCTTGAATTGCGGCTACAAGGTGTCGAGATGGAAATGGGCACCGTAAAATACGTGCTGAAAAAAGTAGAACCGGGTAAATTTGAAGCCGACATTATATTGCCCGTATGTACCAGTGAATCAATGACATGGGCAGGACAACTCACTGACGGTAAAACAACAGTCCTACCAGCATTAAGGATGGAACGATGAGTAAAAATTGGTCTTTAGTTTTAATTATGGCATTCGTACTTGGCTTTGGTACCAAGAGTTATTTCGATTCTCAGAAAACCCTAAAACAAGAAGAGATGCAATCCGCCACTGATGTAACTCTGTATGGTGAAAATAACCAAGCGGTGAACATCTTTGATACGTCAGATAAGCGTATCCGTATTGTCTATTTTGGCTTTACTCGTTGTCCGGACGTTTGTCCTACCTCTCTTGCAATGCTGGCAGGTGCTTTGAATCAGATAGACGATGAAACAAAAGCACAGCTAAGACCCATGTTTGTATCATTAGACCCAGAGCGCGATGATGCGGAATCTTCTGCAACGTACGCTCACTACTTTCATGCAATGATAGAAGGTCTTTCAGGCTCTCTGGATATCACAACCTCCCTGGCAAATCGATATGGTGTGATTTTTCGTAAAACCGAATTACCAAACTCGGAGCTTAAGTACACACTTGACCATAGCTCCTATTTTTATTTCTTGAAGCCCGATGGCACTCTAATAACAAAAGTCCCACATACGCAGAATCCTGCGCCAATAGTGGAAGCCATAAAAGAAGTCACTCAACCAACAAAAGGATGAAACAATGAAAGGTAAAGCCCTGTTACTTATCAGCTTACTAGCAAGCCCTTTAGCCTACGCGAAAATGGACATCATGGTTCATAACCCTTACGCGAGAGCGACGCCTCCTACCGCAGTAACCAGCGCAGTATTTGGTGACATTGTGAACCGAAGCGACACTGACCGATACATTGTTTCAGCAACTACAGAGGCAGCCGGAAAGGTGGAACTGCACGATGTCATCACTGAAGGTGATGTGATGAAAATGCGTCAGGTTCCCGAGTTAAAAGTTCCAGCTAAGGGCAAGTTGGAACTGAAGCCGGGTAGCTTCCACATCATGCTATTTAACCTGCCAAAACCACTGGCTGAAAATGAACAAATCGATGTTCAAGTGACTTTTAAAAATGGTGAACAACTAACATTTAAAGCACCTGTTAAAAAGGTCATGAGTGGCATGAAGATGGAACACCACTAATACGAAGTTAGCGACTTGCTCAGTCCAATTTTTGTATGATTCAAACCATAAAAAAGAGGTGGGTATTCCCGCCTCTTCTGCTATCATTTGCATGCGTTTCAACCAGAAATAATTAGGAGATTTTAATGATTGTATTAAAAACCCACCGCGCAACTTCAGAGAAGAAAGCTTAACCTTCCACTCTTTCTCTCCCTTGAATTGCCCGGTGTTTAACTAAACCGGGGTCACACCTTTATTCGACCCTAGTCATATTTAATTGCGTTATAAGACAGCGTACCTACGCGTGTCTGGGGTAACCAAATGAGTTTAAACGAAACTTTGTCACTTTCTTTGCCACAATTAGGATGGCGACCTGTTTACCAGCAACAATTAAGCTGGGATGAATTAGAAACGGCAATTCCCGCGCGTATTAGTGAACATCACCGTACTGGCTACATTTGTTGGACAGAAAATGGCGAAATTCACTTAGATATACACGCAAAACTGCCTCCAATGACCGTTGGAGACTGGATATTGCTCGACCGTGAAACGAACCAGTTTGTCAAGTTGCTTGAACGCCAGTCGCTTTTTAGTAGAAAAGCCGCGGGTATTAAGTCTTACGAACAACTTATCGCTTCCAACGTCGATACCGTGTTTATCGTCTCATCGCTCAATCAGGACTTTAATCTCAGTCGAATAGAACGCTATCTGGCTCTTGCAAAAGAAGCTCAGGTAGAGCCTGTTATTGTTCTGACTAAAGCCGATCTATGTGACGATGCGGATGACAAGAAACTGCAGGTTCAAGCACTCAATCCAATGCTGAACGTGGAATCCATCAACGCGCTATCCAGCGAGAGCTGCCAGAATCTGAAAGCATGGTGCAAAGTTGGAAAAACGATAGCTGTTATGGGATCTTCTGGTGTGGGTAAATCTACCTTAGTGAATACGCTGATGGGTAGTGACATACAAGAGACCAGTGGTATTCGTGAACACGATAGTAAAGGCCGCCACACAACCACATCACGTTCACTGCTTTCTATGCCGTCCGGCGCATTGTTACTTGATACACCGGGAATGCGAGAGATTCAAATCAGTGATTGTGAACAAGGCATCGAAGAAGTATTTGCAGACGTTGCCAATTTGGCGGACAAGTGCCGCTTTAGCGACTGCAAGCACATTAGCGAGCCGGGTTGTGCCGTTCTAAAAGCCATAGAAAGTGAAGAGCTTGATGAAAGGAGGCTGCGTAACTATCGCAAACTTCTTTCCGAGCAAGCACGCAATAGTGAATCCATTGCAGAAAGGCGTTCCAAAGAGAAAGATTTTCATAAACACGTCAAAAGCGTGATGAAGGAAAAACAATCTAGGGAAAAAGGATATTAATCCAGAACATTAGCAAAGGGTGATGTTTCACCCTTTATTTTTATAAAATATATACGCTACAAATACGCAACATTTCATCAAAAATGTGTCGAAATTCAACATCCATGTTAAATATTATTCTATCTATAAATAAATCCTAGACACATTGTCCTGCAACGTTAATATTACCCCCTACAGTAAGTACTGCTGTAAACATTACAATTCAAACTATTTATTCATTGCAGGGATAATTATGCAAAGCAACAATATTTTTGCCCGTTTCGCTCGCGGCAATCTGGTGCTTCAGATCCTCGTTGGTATCATTTTAGGTGCTATCGTAGCGACTGTTTCTCCTGATTCTGCGCAAAGTGTGGGCTTACTTGGTAACCTTTTTGTCGGTGCTCTAAAAGCCGTAGCACCAATACTTGTTTTCATCTTGGTAGCCGCGTCGATTGCAAATCAAAAGAAAAACCAACACACGTACATGCGTCCTATTGTAGCTTTGTATCTACTAGGCACATTTACTGCAGCGTTAACCGCTGTTGCACTGAGTTTCATGTTCCCAACAACTTTGACACTTGTTGCGGGCGCTGAAGGTGCAAACCCTCCACAAGGTATTGCAGAAGTTCTGAACACACTTCTGTTTAAATTGGTTGATAACCCTGTAAATGCCCTGATGACAGCAAACTACATTGGCATTTTGGCTTGGGGTGTAGGTTTAGGTTTAGCACTACATCACGCATCAGCGACAACAAAAGCAGTGTTTGAAGATCTGAGCCACGGTGTTTCTCAAATCGTTCGCTTCATCATTCGTCTAGCACCATTCGGTATCTTCGGCCTAGTTGCATCTACATTTGCAACTACAGGTTTCGGCGCTTTAGCAGGCTATGCTCAGCTTCTTGCTGTTCTATTGGGTGCAATGGCAATTATTGCTCTGGTCGTTAACCCATTGATCGTATACGTTAAAACGGGCGAAAACCCATACCCACTTGTTCTGCAATGTTTGCGTGAAAGTGGTGTGACTGCGTTCTTTACTCGTTCAAGCGCAGCAAACATTCCTGTAAACATGGCACTTTGTGAGAAGTTAGATCTGGATGAAGATACTTACTCTGTATCTATTCCTCTAGGCGCGACCATCAACATGGCAGGTGCTGCAATCACAATTACTGTGCTTACGCTTGCTGCAGTAAATACGCTAGGTATTGAAGTTGATATGTTAACGGCTGTTCTGCTAAGTATGGTTGCTGCGATATCAGCTTGTGGTGCATCTGGTGTTGCTGGTGGTTCACTACTTCTGATTCCACTAGCATGTGGACTGTTTGGTATTTCAAATGATGTAGCAATGCAAGTTGTCGCGGTTGGCTTCATCATCGGTGTGATTCAAGATTCTGCTGAAACTGCGCTAAACAGTTCAACTGACGTGGTGTTTACAGCCGCTGTTTGTAAAGCAGAACACAAGAAATCTCTAAAATAAGCAGTAATCTAGTTACTCGCCGTTCAAAAAAATCCGCCTCAATGGGCGGATTTTTTATCACTTTAAATCATTACTTCTTCGCAGCGACTTTAGGTTCGTGATCTTTCATCTCTTGAACCTTAGTCTCTTGAGCTTTCACTTCTTTTACCTTATCTGCGAGTTCAACCACTGACTTGTTATCAGCGCTGTTCTCTGCCGGATGCGTAACGCCATTGAAGCGGCCACCCTGCTCGATACTTAAATCATCGCTGTAGATTGTACCGGTAACTTTACCGCGTTTAAGTATTTCTATCTTAGCCGCGTGGCATGTCCCTTCAAACTCACCGTTAATAACAAGATGCTGGGCAAATATTTCGCCAATAGCACGACCTGATTCGCTAATGATCAAAGTTTTATCCACGTGAATTTCACCTTCAACTGTGCCATCCACTTGCATATTGCTTTCTACCCGGAATTTTCCGTTGATTGAGCAGCCCTTTGCAATGAGAGTGGTAGCTGAGTGCTGACTCTTAGCTCGACTTGATTTACCAAAGATTCCCATCGAATACCTTTAACCTCACTAAATATCGTCTCAAAGTTATTTATCCCCCAATGAACAAAAGGCTTAGGGTCTAATGAACGACCGACGAATCGAATTTCATAATGTAAATGTGGCCCTGAAGAAAGACCACTGTTACCCGAATATGCTATCAAGTCACCTTTTTGTACAAAGTCGCCACTTTTAACTGCGAACTTTTTTAAATGTGAAAATGAACTGCTAAACCCATGCATATGCAATAAACGCAGAAAGTTGCCAGAGCCTTGATTACTCTTACGGGTAATTTCTACAACACCATCTGCTGGCGCATATATTGGCGTGCCAGTATTTACCGCGAAATCTTGTCCTCTATGGAACGCAGTCTTACCGGTAACTGGATGAACCCTTTTACCATAACTAGACGAAATACGTCCTTTTTGTACGGGAGAACCGCTTGGAATTTGAGTCAACATCACCATCCTGACTGACGATGTAATTGCAGCCGTATCTAAACGAGACTCCAATTCGGAAGATGTATCTCCCATTCCGAGTACTTTCTCAAGGTCACCTAGCTTATCTGACACAAGCTGTATTTTTTCTTCTCGCTCCAGTAAGTCACCCTCTAAACTCTCTTTTAAATTTTTGAGAGAAGAAACTTCCTCAGACAGCGTTAGTGACTTATTTTCCAACTCAATCTGCTTTAAGCGAGCAAAATAAGCATCGTTGACCAGCTTATAAATAAATGCCCCCGTGGCAAGTACACTGGCAAGAAGCAAATAACCAACACCTTTCAAGCAGTACCGATAGAGCTTCCCGAGATGGAAATGCCGTGTTCCGTTAATAGACGAAACGGAAACTATTACGTTCTCTTTCATTCACAAATTCTAGTGTCCCTATTGAAAGTGGCGGAATTCTAGCAAGGAAATGCCACTGGCTAAACCACTTGGTTACCGTAGTTGCTTCCAATTCACACTTCTGAGCGACATTCCCTGCTTATTAATAATTCGGGAAACGAGAGTAGATATGAAACTAAGTGACTGATTTGATTTAGACTTTACTTATGTTCATGCACAATGATGCCAATTAGAGGATCTAAATAATAAGATTCTACCCACAAGCAAATCAGAGCTCTTCATTGAGCCCCTTGTCGGCCTACAGCTAATTGCTTTCTAGTTGAACAAAACAAACTGACAAAAGAGGTGATAATCCAACACCGAAGTGACCTTCAAACTTGTCCGTTTTACTAACAATAAGAAAAAACCAAAAGCCAACTTTTGGTCACCTTTAGCTCAACGAAAGTTCTGTATCTAAATTACAAATATCTCATTAATTATTTATTAATTTATTTCAAAGTGCGAAATAAATTAATAAGTGTGAGATTTGTCACCTTAAAATTCCAAGAAAGTATTTAATTTAATGTATTTGTGATTTTGATCTATATTTATAAAAATGTTTTTTTAATTAAAACGTGATATGAAACATTAAATATCAATTGACATTTTTCAATTAAACAATTTGTAACAAAATTACATAGTAGAAAAATGAAGGAGATCACAAAGAAATTATTTGAAGGGCATCAATTATGATTGGTTGATCACAAAAACCCCGTTCTCAGAGCCAACTAGAAATTGTGTGGTAGATTTATTGAGTGTTATTCAATCAGCGGTTTTGGCGAACCGTTACTACAACAAAACTAATCAGAACATCGAACGGGGTAAACTTATGTTATCACCAGAAGCAAAGGTCAAGGTACAAAATTTTGGCCGATTCCTTTCCAATATGGTAATGCCGAACATCGGCGCATTTATCGCTTGGGGTTTTATTACAGCACTATTTATTCCAACTGGCTGGATTCCAAATGAAACACTATCCAGCATGGTAGGTCCTATGATCACTTACTTGCTACCACTACTTATCGGTTATACCGGTGGTAAAATGGTTGCAGGCGATCGTGGTGCAGTTGTTGGTGCAGTAACCACTATGGGTGTCATTGTTGGTACTGACATCCCAATGTTTATGGGTGCAATGATTGCCGGTCCTCTTGGTGCACTTGCTATCAAAAAATTCGACCATGCTGTTCACGGTAAAGTGAAAAGCGGCTTCGAAATGCTGGTGAATAACTTCTCTGCAGGTATCATCGGTATGATCTGTGCGATCATCGCATACTTAGTTATCGGTCCTTCAGTTAAAGTATTATCTACTGCTCTGGCTGGTGGCGTACACGTACTGGTTGAAAATGGTCTTCTACCTCTGACTTCAATCTTTGTTGAACCTGCGAAGATTCTATTCCTGAACAACGCAATCAACCACGGTATCTTCACCCCACTTGGTATCCAACAGTCTGAAGAACTGGGTAAATCAATCTTCTTCCTTATCGAAGCAAACCCTGGTCCGGGTATGGGTCTACTTATCGCTTACATGGTATTCGGTAAAGGTAGTGCTAAACAGTCTGCGGCTGGTGCATCGATCATCCACTTCTTCGGTGGTATCCACGAAATTTACTTCCCATATGTATTGATGAACCCTCGTCTTATCCTTGCTGTAATGGCAGGTGGTATGACTGGTGTATTCACTAACGTAATGTTTAGTTCAGGTCTGGTGTCTCCAGCATCTCCTGGTTCTATCTTCGCAGTTCTACTGATGACACCAAAATCTGCATTCACTGGCGTTATCCTATCAGTAATCTGTTCAGCGGCTGTTTCATTCTTTGTTGCATCACTACTGATGAAAACTCAGAAGCAAACAACTGAAGATGACGATTCTCTAGAGCAAGCAACTAGCCAAATGCAAGACATGAAAGCGTCTTCTAAAGGTCAAGAGCCTGCTGCTGCAAACATCAATATGGGCGCCGTTCGTAAAATCATCGTAGCTTGTGACGCAGGTATGGGTTCAAGCGCAATGGGTGCGAGCTTGCTACGTAAGAAAGTTGATGCTGCAAATCTAGACATCGAAGTAACAAACTTAGCAATTAACAACCTTCCAAACGATGTAGATATCGTTGTCACTCACCGAGATCTTACTGACCGTGCACGTAAGCATGCGGCTAATGCGAAGCACATTTCGCTATCAAACTTCCTTGATAACGCTTTGTACGACAACTTGGTTGCAGAACTTACCGCGGCTAAAGAGGGCGCACTAAAAAAGCCTGAAGCACCAGCAAACACTAACTCTAGTGAAGATAAAACACTAAAGCTATCCAATGAAAACATCTTCTTGGGCTTAACTCCGAAGAGCAAAGAAGAGGTGATCAAGTTTGCTGGTGAACAACTTGTAAGACTAGGCAATGTAGCACCTGAGTATGTCGACGGCATGCTAGCGCGAGAGCAATTGGTGTCTACATATCTGGGTGAGTCCATCGCTGTTCCTCACGGAACTATCGAAACTAAACAGTACGTTAAGAAAACCGGCATCGTCTTTTGCCAATTCCCTGAAGGTGTTCAGTGGGGTGAAGACGAAGACGATGTGGCGAAGTTAGTTATCGGTATTGCTGCGCAAGGTGATGAACATATTCAAGTTATCACTGCTATCACCAACTCACTTGATGACGAAGAAGCTATCGAGTGTTTGAAGACCACAACTAACCCTGGTGATGTTCTTCGTATATTGAATGGCTAATTAGCGTTTTGAGCCATGCTCCTACACGATGAACTTAAGGCCGGTCCCCCCCGACTGGCCTTCTTTTAAATTTGAATTTTTGGAAGGTATGTTATGAAAGCGTTGCATTTTGGTGCCGGCAATATTGGCCGCGGTTTTATTGGTAAGTTACTCGCAGACGCAAACATTCACGTTACATTCACAGACGTCAATCAAGTGGTTGTAAATGCACTGATTGAACGAAAAGAATATCCTGTAAAAGTAGTAGGCGCTGATTGCGTTACAGAGATTGTAACCGGTGTCACTGCTATTAATTCTAATGATCCAGCGGTAGTCGACTGTATTGAAGAAGCAGACATTATTACGACTGCGGTTGGACCTACAGTTTTAAGAATCATTGCAAAAACATTGGCTCAGGGGCTTGAAAAAAGAGTCAATAGCGGTAAGACTTCGCCTCTAAACATTATTGCCTGTGAAAACATGGTTCGTGGTACCACTCAATTAAAAGAAGCGGTATTTGAACTTCTTGCTGAAGATGTGAAGAAACAGGTAGAGCAGTTTGTTGGCTTTGTTGACTCAGCGGTAGACCGTATCGTTCCTCCAGCGGAAGATGGGGAAACCGACCCGCTAGCCGTTACCGTAGAAACATTCAGCGAGTGGATTGTCGACGAGACGCAATTCAAAGGCGACATTCCTAACATTCCGGGCATGGAATGCACAGACAACCTAATGGCGTTTGTAGAGCGTAAGCTGTTTACCCTGAATACGGGTCACTGTGTGACGGCTTATTTAGGCAACATTGCAGGCCATAAAACGATCCGTGAAGCCATCGAAGACCCAGCTATTCGTAGCGAAGTGAAACAAGCGATGGAAGAAAGCGGTGAAGTACTGATTAATCGTTACGGGTTTGAAAGAGAAAAACACGCAGCCTATATCGAAAAGATTCTAGGTCGTTTTGCAAATCCTTACCTTGTTGACGAAGTGGATCGCGTTGGTCGCCAACCAATAAGAAAATTGGGACCAAATGATCGACTCATTAAACCTTTGCTAGGTACTATTGAGTACAACGTAGCAAATGGTACTCTGCTTAAAGGCGTGGCGGCTGCATTGAAATACACCAATGATAGCGACCCACAAGCAGTAGAACTACAAGCATCTCTTCAAGAAGTTGGCGTGAAAAAGACTCTAGCGCATTACACTGGATTGAATGAGAACTGCAAAGAAATACAGCAAATTGAAGCTTTATACTCTCAGCTCTAAACAGAGAATGAACTTTATATAAAGCGACAACTTTAGAGGGCTGGCTTTCAGCCCTCTAGCCCAAAATTCGATTAGAACATTATATGGTAAACACAATTAACGAAACTGAAATATTAGAACGATTGAATGATGCACCATCCGTTCGTGGTTATTTCATTGCTGCCGTAGACATATTCAGTGATGCCATAAACGACCTGATGGAAAGGATTTTTCGTAAAGATAATTTCGCTGTTCAATCTGTAGTCGGCCCTCTTCTGCAAGACACCGGCCCATTAGGAAATCGTTCAGTCAGACTTAAACTGCTTTATGGTTTAGGCGTTGTTGCAGATGATGTCTACCATGATATTGAGTGCTTTATAAAAATTCGTAATCTACTGAACAAAGACGGTTCTGAGTACACTTTTACCGATCCAAACATCGTTTCGCAAATTAAAGAACTGAACCTAGTGAAAAAGTCAGGAATGGTTCCTTTTGATACCGTAGATCCAGACTTAGACATCGACCTCGACTTTTACCATTTGCAGCTTCAACGCCAGCAGCGCATGATTAAATCAGGTTTATCTTTAGCGATTATTGAAATATGCAACGACCTCAATAAAGAGAGTCCTTTTTAAACATTTGTCTAAAGTTAATGCCCTAGCATTCCCACTTTTAAATCATGGCACTACCGTTTTTTCATCAGCATGTTAGCCTTCTGACCAATATTCGTTAAATGAGAACGTGCAATGAAAATCGGTATTGTTGGCCTAGGTGATATCGCGCAAAAGGCCTATCTCCCTGTAATCACATCCATTCCCGACATCGAACTCGTATTTTGTACTCGTAGTGAACACTCACTTAAGACACTCGCAAACCAATACCGAGTTTCATCGTACTGTCGTGATTACAAAGAGTTGCTTGGCTTTAATGTGGACGCGGTGATGATCCATGCTGCAACAGCCGTCCATCCGGAAATCGCAAGCTACTTTCTTAGCCATGGTATTCCTACGTTTGTAGATAAGCCACTCGCTGACAGTGCTCAAGCATGCGAAGCACTTTACGAATTAGCTCAAAAACACAATCAGCCGTTATATGTCGGTTTTAATCGCCGACATATTCCGCTTTTTAATCAACATCTGTCGGGGTTACATCTGGGCACTCTCGACAACTTACGAGTGCTACGTTGGGAAAAACATCGCTACAACTTAACGGGTGATATTCGAACCTTTATTTTTGATGATTTTATCCACCCTTTAGACAGCGTTAACCTATTCGCAAAAGCCGATCTGCAAGATGTGTATGTCTCGCATCACATGTCTGGAAACCAGTTAGCACGTATTGATGTGCAGTGGCAGCACGGCGAAACACTATTGCAGGCATCAATGAACCGTCAGTATGGCATCACTGGCGAGCGCGTACAGGCTCATTTGGTTAATGAAGCGTATGAATTTGACTCCTTCGTTTCAGGTAAACGCTGGACGGAGAACCAACAAGCGTCATTGTCACTCAAAGACTGGACTCCAATGTTAGAAAGCAAAGGCTTTGCACACATGATCAATGACTGGATAAGCGTTGTGGAGAAAGGCTCTCTTGCCACATCCGTCATCGAGCGCAATCTAGCCAGCCATCAGCTAGCGGAAGCACTCTGTAATAAAATCCACAGTTCACTCTAAAAGGGCCACTTTCGCCTATACTTAACTCGTTGCTGCTCTATTCCTAGAATGCACAATAGGAGGGTATATGGAATTACGAAATAAAACTGGGCAGGTCACTCAACTGGCAGATAACCTCACTTTAAAAGAAGTTCAGGATATGGGATTCACCATCGATTTATGTGATGAAGCCTATGACCCAAACGAACACTGGCAGGTTCAACAAGATAAGCACAACCAACGCCGGGACTATCCTGAAGAGTAACGAAAAACCGAGCTGCTAGGCTCGGTTTTCATCTTTTACCCTTGAATTTTAAACCCTACACGCTAATCAATCTGATTGATAAACCACGGTTTAAACTCATTCAGCACTTCTGAGTATTGAGGCATTTGCAAAGCCAGTGAAGTAATACACGGCTCAATGCTTGATCTGTTGTAACTCAGCTTCACCAGCTCCTGCGCTAACAGTTCCATTGGAAGTGGGTCTAACATATCGCTGAAGATTTTCGCTTCGAGGATACTCCCCTTCTCTACATCTAGGTACACATCTACGCCACCCCATGTGAAACGTTCATCCATGCGATGAGTAAACGGTGGCGTTTGTCCGAAATTCCAATCCCAACTCTGCTGGACGGCGAATTTCTCACTAAATGTCGGTAAATCGTGAAAGTTTTCCGGTGAAATCCACTCTGCAGTAACCGACTCGTCATAATACTCTAGATAAGCTTCGATAATTGCTTCACACACCAAAGCATGGTTAATGTCTGGCTTAACCGTATTGAGATTAATCACACGAGATTTAACGGAAGTAATCCCCTTCGCTTGCAACTTTTTCTCATCGGGATTGAGGTAATCTGAAAGGCGATTCAGATCAGCACTAAGCAACAAAGTGCCGTGATGAAATCCTCGGTCTAAAGTTTCTCGATATGCCGATCCCGAGAACTTCTTAATACCCGCTTCATCTTCAATCACTAAATCATTGCGACCATTTGCCACCCCGTTAATGCCCAACTTAGCCAAAGCCCCCAGCACAATATTGGTCGAGATTTCTTTGTCATACTCTGGCTTTGCTGCCATAAAGGTAAAGTTGGTATTACCTAGGTCATGAAATACCGCGCCTCCGCCAGTCTGACGACGAGCAAGCTTCACACCGTCTTGCTCCATTCTATCTGTCTTACACTCCCTCCACGGGTTTTGTGCACGACCAATCACCACAGTGTCGGCATTACGCCATAGAAACAGTACCCTTTGGTCAGAAGGCATAGAGCGAAAAATGGTATCTTCTACAGCTAAGTTAAACCAAGGGTTAGTGGAGTCTGAGATTAGAATGCGAGTTTTGCTCATCGAGTTCTGTTCCTTCTAAGGGATAAGACTTCGCTATGATACTAATCAGATGGCATAAACACGAGCAGAGAATTTCAATATCTCTGACTGGTAACTTATTGCAATGAAATAGATAAAATACAAAAACAGCCTCAGAGAGAGGCTGTTAGACATGAAAATCTATAGTAGAAGACGTCATTGATTACTCGAAACAGACTTTTGCCCAACGAGCAAGGCCAGCGGTTACCGAGCCAAAATAGTTGCCACTGACCACTGGTATATTCGGCAGCACTTGTTCTACCGCACTGCGCAGTATCGGCGAGCGAGCCGAACCACCCGTCATAAAGATCACATCTGGTTTCGTTCCGCCGAGTGCTACCGCTTCAGATACCAGTTCGACCATTTTGCTTTTTGGCACTTCGATCGCTTCAATCATTTCATCTAAGCGAATATCAACTTCGATGAGTTCTGACAACACTTTAAGCTGCGCCGTGAACACCTGTGAATCAGAGAGCGCAATTTTCGCTTCTTCCGCTTTCTTCACCAAGCTATAACCCAACGTATCGTGATAAACCGAAAGCAAACGCGCTAGCTTTTCAGGCTCGGCCGCTTCTTTGTGCAGATGTTTCAGATCTTTTAGGTTCGCTTTGGCAAAAAACTTCGCCTGAGCACTCACATCGTTAATCGCAATTGGATTCCAGAACTGAGTCAGTGGCATTTCCAGCCCTGACAGCGTTCTGCTGCCAAAACCAAAAGGATGCATCAGTTGCTTAAACGTCATATGAATATCAAGATCGTTACCACCAATACGCTGGCCAGTGTGCGCAATCAGGCTGTCATTACGGTCGGCTTTGCCTGCCCAAGATGGTCCCATTTTGATTAATGAACAGTCAGTTGTACCACCACCGATATCCACCACCAATACCGTTTTGTCTTCCGTAAGTGACGCTTCATATTCTAAGCCTGCCGCAACAGGTTCAAACTGAAATTCGATATGGCGAAAACCCGCTCGGGTCGAGGCACGACGTAAGATCGTTTCGGCTTGTAAGTTGGAAGCCTCACCGCCTCGGCCTTGGAAGTTGACAGGACGACCAATCACAGCATCTGTAATCACTTGCTGGGCGCTGTTTTCCGCTTGTGATTTGATGTTCGCCATCATGGCGCAGACTAAGTCCTCGAAGAAACCCAACTGAGCTTCACGCAGCCCCATAGCACCAAGGAAAGATTTTGGAGATTTTACATAATAGACTTCGTGTGGGTCTGATAAGTACAAATCAAGCGCAGCCTGACCAAACATCACATCATCAAACTGAAGATCAATATCTTCTTCACGATTTGCCGCAATGGCGCGGCGAAGGCGTTGCTCGCCTGTAGCATCTAAAGGCGCAAGATCACGATGACGAAACAGATGTTCTGCCACCGAATCACGCGTAGGAGCCGCTAACGTTGAAGGGATGTAAAAACTGTCTTTCTCTAATAGATGCAACTTTGGGTCGTTGCCATCCATACTTGCCACAGAGCAGTTCGCGGTACCGTAGTCAAAACCGATATACATCTTAAGCCTCCAACTTTAAAAAAGGCCGGAGATGCTACCGCAAACAGAGAGGTAAGAACAGTCTCAACGATAAAAAGAGACAAAAAAGGGGACAGATAAATCTCTGTCCCCTTTCGATAATGCTTGTGACTGTCTAATCCTTAAGGAATTAGCCCGTTAAGCCTTGCTTCGCCAAGTACTCATCGTAAGTACCGTGGAAGTCATTCACGCCATCTTTAGTGATTTCGATGATACGCGTAGCAATAGACGATACGAATTGACGGTCATGAGAAACGAACAGTAGCGTACCTTTGTAGTTTTCTAGTGCTAAGTTCAAAGACTCGATCGATTCCATATCCATGTGGTTGGTCGGTTCGTCCATTAGCATGATGTTTGGTTTTTGCATGATCAACTTACCAAACAACATACGACCTTGCTCACCACCCGAAATCACTTTTACCGATTTCTTGATGTCATTTTGTGAGAACAGCATACGACCTAGGATGCCGCGAACTGTTTGCTCATCGTCACCATCTTTTTTCCATTGACCCATCCAGTCAAGCAGGCTCATGTCCTGTTCGAAATCGTGCGCATGATCCTGAGCATAGAAGCCGATATTGTTGTTTTCAGACCACTTAATCACACCGTCCATCGGAGCCATAGCGCCCGCGAGTGTGTTAAGCAGTGTCGACTTACCGATACCGTTTTCACCGATGATCGCAATGCGCTCACCCACTTCAACCATCAGGTTAATGTCATTGAACAGGATGTTGTCGCCATAACCTTGTTTTAGACCAGTCACTTCTAACGCGTTACGGAACAGCTCTTTTTCCTGTTCAAAACGGATAAACGGGTTCTGACGGCTTGAAGGTTTCACTTCTTCAAGTTGGATCTTGTCTAGCTGCTTCTGACGAGAAGTTGCTTGTTTTGCTTTCGATGCGTTTGCAGAGAAGCGGCTTACGAAGGTTTGAAGTTCCGCCATTTGAGCTTTCTTCTTCGCGTTATCTGCATGCAGACGATCACGCGCTTGTTCAGCGGCGATCATGTATTCGTCGTAGTTACCGTGGAATAGGCGCAGTTCACCGTAGTCTAAATCCGCCATGTGAGTACACACAGTATTTAGGAAGTGACGGTCGTGCGAAATGATGATCATTGTGCAGTTACGTGATAACAGAACCTGCTCCAACCACGCGATAGTATGCATGTCCAAGTTGTTGGTTGGTTCGTCTAGTAGCATAACTTCTGGTTCAGCAAATAGAACCTGAGCCAATAACACACGAAGTTTTAGACCCGGTGCAATCTCACTCATTAAACCGAAATGTTGTTCTTCTGGTATACCCAGACCAAGCAGCAACTCTCCTGCACGCGCTTCAGCTGAGTAACCATCCATCTCTGCGAATTCAGTTTCTAGGTCGCCTACACGCATACCGTCTTCATCAGACATTTCTGGAAGTGCGTAAATATGGTCACGCTCTTCTTTCACAGCCCAAAGTTCTTTGTGACCCATGATAACGGTGTCTACTACGGTGTATTTTTCGAACGCGAACTGATCCTGACCCAGTTTCGCCATACGCTCGTTAGGATCAACAGAAACGTTGCCTGAAGATGGTTCAAGTTCACCACCTAAGATCTTCATGAATGTTGATTTACCACAACCATTCGCTCCAATAAGGCCGTAACGGTTGCCATTACCGAATTTGATCGAGATATTTTCAAATAATGGCTTATCGCCAAATTGCATGGTGATGTTTGCAGTTGTTAGCACGTAAAATTCCTAAGTAGTAAACAAGAAAAAAGTTGGCAATTAGCCAACTTTTCAAACTGGCGCAATAGTAGCAGATTTTGTGATAGACATCACCCCTAATAAGGCGCATTTGTTTCTACTGACTCTCTTAATTGGCACAAACAAACCAACTAAGCAAAACACCGTTGAATGAACTGAGCTGCCAATATTGCGCCTTCAGAAGAGATCGTATGTTCTGTCTCTGGCTCATAACTCTCTTCAACGTTGAAGTTTGACTGGCTGAGTAGCTTCGCCGCGTTCTGGCTTTCAGTCCAAGGAATTACTGGGTCGCTCTGACCATGAATTAACAACACCGGAGTATCTGAATTGGTTACATAAGGCTGCGGAGAAGAAAGGCGCCCTGAAAATGCTACCACGCCAGCCAATGGGTAACGCGCACTTACCAATGCATCTAACGACATAATTGAGCCTTGTGAAAAACCGACAAACACCACTTTGTCTGTGGCGAAATCTACGTTGTTTTCAGCAAGCAGACCTTTAATCGTCTTATCAAATGCCCTTCTCGCCTCGGCAATACGCTGCGGTCGATTTTCCGCTGTAACGCCAATAAGACTGAACCATTGATAACCCACGTTGGCTTGATCAAAAGCAAAAGGCGCGTTAGGCGATAAAAACAGAGTATTTGGCAGCAATGGATGCCAAAAATCCCCTAATGTACTTAAATCTTCACCATTACTTCCTACCCCATGGAGCAGAATAACTACTTGTTTAGACATTTTTAACCCTTAAAGCAGAACTGACTGGTTAATCTTAACTTAGAATAAGTTGAAGATTATGCTGCGATTAAATGAATGATTAACAACATACGGAAGATAAAAGTTTGATGCCATTAGATTTAGCGAATATCAAAGTATGTTCACGCAAACTCTTTTACCATGATTCCAAATTCCTCTCTCGACTATACCTATGAGCCAGCCAGACATCCTTAAAACTATCGCGAGTTTTACCTCTATCGAGCAGGCTCTCGAATATTTCGAAATCGAATTTGATAGCCGTTTTATCAACGAATACCGCATACAGGTAACAAAAATATTCAATGGTTATGTGATCATGCAAAAACCCGATGATTGGTTTGCCGCGAGACGTGCATTAAAGAACGCTTATTGTAAAGTCCAGCGTGGAAGGTTAGATCCCCATACGCGTTCAGCCTGTCGGGGCTGCACCTCTTGCCAACGTCGCTAGTCTAGACTGTGCCTCTAGTTCCCTTGTTAACTCGCTCATTTACATTGTAAATCACAGTTTCAAACTAGTAGCGAATAACAGAGTTGAGCATTTGCCTTGAAGCTGATTGAATGGGCTTAAATCACTGAAAGGAAGCGCTATGTCCGACAAACTCTCCACTTCTGCATTAGCCAAACTTCGCAATGTCGATGCGAAGCAGCTATTTTCTGACCTATCTAAAGCAGGCTATCTCAGTCGCCATGAAGGTCAATGGCTGCTTACCGATCTTGGCGCGAAATTCGGTGGGGAATACGTTGAACATCCTAAATTCGGCAAATTTGTCGTTTGGCCGGAAAACTTACTTATCGACTTAATGGCCACCGGCGGTAACACCTTAACCGCAACCCAAGTAGGTGAGTATTTCAAACTCAATCCTAAAAAGGTCAATCAACTATTCAGCGAACTGGGTTGGATAAAAAAAGAAGACGAAGGATGGATCGCCACCCCGTCAGGCATTCGTGTTGGTGCGAAACAACGTGAAGATAAATCATCTCAGCAAAAATTTGTGGTATGGCATGACTCTATCCGTCACAACCCCCACCTGCGTCAGTCTGTGGTCGAGTTCTTAGGGCAAGACGCACAAACGCACGCAACGGATAAATCCTATTCCAGTTTCCGCCAAAAGTTCGAAGCCAAACACCGAACCTTGGACGGCCATTACGTACGTTCGACAGGTGAGTTACTCATTGATAACTGGCTTTATCTGGCGGGCGTGATGCACGCATATCAACGTCCACTGCCTATTGAAGAGCCAGTGATGAGCGACTTTTACCTACCATTAGGTAAGGTCTACATTCAGTATTGGGGAACCGACAGTGGTGAAGTTTCTCTGAGAGAGCAGGAAAAAACGCGTCAGCTGTACGCTGCTCATGAATTCAATTTAATTGAGATTTCGGCAGATGAAGTCCATCAGTTGGATGATGTCTTGCCTGAGAAATTGCGCCAGTTTGGTATCAAAGCGTATTAAGCGCCCAGATACCAAACTAACCATTACGACTATAAAAAATTAATGGTGACCACCGTATCTAGCACCGTAGGCCACTTCTTTTGACACAATCGTTTGGCCAATAGGTGCCAGTGAAATCACTGCCAATTTCAGATGTTGCAATGCGAACGGAATCCCAATGATGGTGACAAAACACGCCACCGCTGACAGCACGTGACCAATAGCCAACCAGATACCTGCAAGAAAGAACCAAATAACATTACCTATCTTGCCTAAAATGCCAGTACCAACATCTTCACGGAACGTCAGTTCGTTGCGATAAACCGCTTCTTTACCAAACGGGAAGAATGAGAACGTACCGATAACGAAACATGCGCGTCCCCATGGAATACCAACCAGGCTGACAAACGCAAGTAGGCCAACCAGCCACCATGCCAGTCCCATCACGACACCGCCACATAAAAACCAAATAATATTACCGATCGTTCTCATTAAAACCTCTGATTTGAGACGCAAATTGCTAAGCTTCTGTGTCCAATAACAACTAAGTACGATTTAACCACTTAGCTTAAAGAAGCAACGCTTTAATAAGCGACTCATTTAAAAATAAAGAAATCTCAGACCTAAATGGCTGAATCCGCTAATGCTACTAGAGCCAGCAAGAAAAGACTTGCGGTTGGCGCATAAATCCGCTTTTTCCCATAAGGTTTGATGAAAAGAGTATTGTTGAACCTTCCTTAACAGAAGATGAATTCCCCCTGAGAGATCGAGAACTGCCAAGGTATATCACATAAAGCTACGCCATATTGCGGTAGTACCGCTGATCAAACAAAGCGCTAATGCACCGATTCGAATTTTCTCTTTAGGTAACGCATGGGTTGTCTTACGAGCGAGCGCATAACCTAACCAGGCGGCAGGTAACAAAGGAATGCTCAACATGACATGATGCATGTTGAGGTATCCCGCTGGCACTTGAATAGCCAATGAGATGATGGAACTAAATAAAAAGAAAGCCGAAAGATTCCCGCGTAACTGATTCGCTTCTTGGTGTTGTAACAGTAACGCCATCGGTGGACCACCAATAGAGCTGCTGGTACCGAAGAAGCCGGAGAAAAAGCCAGCGACGACCATTCGTCCTGGTGTCGGTTCGATACGGTATGGAAGCAAACTCACAACCACCGCAAACCACACCAATAATCCCAGCCACAACGCCAGAACATCGCTTGATACCATTACCAGTAAAAAGCCACCAGCGATTGAACCGGGAACACGACCAATCAGTGCCATTTTCAATCCACCAATTGAAATGTCCGAACGTAGCTTAATGGCATTCAATAATGAGATAAACAGCGCACAAATAACAATGGGGGCAGGTACGTAATCAGGTGAAACCGAGAATAAAAGTGGCGCTGCAACAATGGCTAAACCAAATCCTATTGCTGTTTGAACATACGAACCAACAAATATCAGAAACATAGCAATAAGAGTGGTACTACTTAAATATTCCATCATGCTGCCTTAAAAGACTCTAATTGTGAGAAACTTTGCCAAGATCGAGCGATCCTATAGATGGGGGGCATTCTTACACAAACCATCAAATTTGTAGAGTCACTCTTTGATTTCATTAGTAAACAGAAACTGGCGAGCGTAAGTCAGCCCATTCCTACGCAAAATCCACGGTTGTGTAAATAACAAGTCAGCTCCCGTCAGAAAGGCGTCAAATACCCACTGGACTGATCTGTTTCCGTACTTTCATTGGATTAAATCCAGCCTCCAATTGTTCGAGGTACTACTCCAATGAAAAAAACGTCACTGATTACATCTCTGTCAGCAATTACATGTGCAAGCTTGATCTCTGCGAGCGCTGGAGCGGCAGGATTTCAGGTTAATGAACACTCGGCGACAGGCCTAGGCCGAGCTTTCGCTGGCGATGCCGTCATTGGTGATAATGCTTCGGTACTCAGTCGCAATGTTGCAGCGATGACGCTGTTTAAACGCGATGCCATGTCTATGGGTTTGACTTATGTTCGTCCAGATTCAACCATCAAAGATGCGCAATACCATTCAGCGCAAATTGGTGGAAATATACATGCCGTCAATAACGGCACTCTCTTCAATCCAAGTTTATCTCTTGAGGTCTCACCTTACGCGTCCCCAACCGTCACCGATGTCGATGATGTTGAAGGTATCGGTAAGCAAGCTGTGGTACCTAATATTTATTACATACATCGCCTGAACGACGACTGGTATTTAGGTCTGTCAGCCTATTCCAATTTCGGCACCGACATCGAATTTGAACCCGACTACGCTGCCGCAGTGTTTGGTGGTACAACCAAAGTCACCAGCATGAATGCTGGCATTAGTTTGGGGTACAAAATGAATGAACACCTGAGTTTTGGTGGTGGTATTGATGTGATTTACGGTATCGGGACCCTATATCGCGATATGGGCTTGGAGGTTTGTTTAAGCGCAACGGTACCCGGCTCAGGAACTTCTGAACGATGCAGTGGTGTACAAGGTAACGCGCTAAGTGTCGAAGCTTCAGGTGTTGGTGTGGGTGCAAACGTTGGAATGATGTATGAGGTCAATGACAACAACCGCTTTGGCTTGAGCTATAAATACAGCCCAGAAATTGAAGCACAAGGTGACATTCATTATGTCGGCCAAACATTCGATAATCTCTATATACCGCTGCCAGATATCGCCGAGTTCTCTGGATATCATCGTGTGCTACCTGACGTTGCTCTGCACTACTCAGTACAATGGATTAGCTGGTCTAGATTTGACTCACTTAAAGCAGATGATACCGCGTTAAAAGAGTTCCAATGGCAGGACTCTTACCACTACTCTCTGGGTGCAACTTGGTATGCAACCGATAACTGGGCACTACGTACAGGATATATGTTCGACAAAACACCGGTCGATCAACTGCAATCTATCTCGATCCCTGATTCAAACCGTCACTGGCTATCAGCAGGAGCTACCTATCATTGGTCAGCCAATACCAGTATCGATTTCGGTATGACGTATCTTATTGGTGAAGATGTCGCTATCACAGAATATTTGGAGGAGCATGTCGCTGTTCCACGTATTGAAGCAACCACTCGTTCTGATGCATTACTCTTTGCCATGCAATTCAGCCACAGCTTCTAAGTCGAGTGAGTTCATTGGAATTAACTCGACTCACTTAGATTTAAAACAGCTTTTCAATTACAAACTTTCCTCTACAATAGCGCCACTTTCCGTGACTGGCTAACTACTCAGGCATCCTTTTTCATGTCGAACACCATTACGCGAGCTATTTTATTGCTAGTGCTCGCGAACCTTGTTGCATCATTTTCAGATGTATCGTTAAAAATCCTCAATGGCGAAGTTCCAACTTTCCAATACGTTTTTATCCGCCAACTGATCGGTACACTGATGTTACTGCCATTATGGTGGAGGCTACCTAAAGAACAGCGTCATCAGGGTCGCTGTAAAATCGCATTCACCCGAGCACAGTTGATCTTACTCGGCAGTGCGTGCGCCATGATAACGATTACCTACATTCCGCTCGCCACGGCAAACGCTATCTTTTATGTTGGTCCGATTTTGATGCTACCGCTTTCTGTGCTGCTATTGAGCGAACGTCCGGGAATGAAACAGATCATTACTACGTCCATCGGTTTCATTGGCGTGTTAGTGGTACTGCGCCCAGAGCAATTCCATTGGGCGGGTTTAGCGGGACTTGGTTGCGCATTATCAATGGGGATGGGCAATATATTAATCCGCCGTCTACCGGAAAATCAGCCATTGATCAGTACACTGTTTTGGACCAACGTAATGACACTACCGCTAGCATTGGTTCTGGCTATCCCTGGCTGGTCTGAAATTAGCTGGGTACACTTAGGTTGGATTGTCGTTATCAACCTATTGGTATTGGCTTATCACGCACTGGTTGTTATTGCTTATAAGAAAGTAGAAGCCAACAGAATTGCATTAGCGGAATACTCCGGCTTAGTGTTTGTCACTTGGTTCGGTATTATGTGGTTTGATGAAATTCCAGACTTACTAACCGCGCTGGGTATTTTGTTGATTGTCGTGCCTATGATGCCAATCAAATGGTCGAAAGTTATAAAGTTCAAATCAAAACTGCCGCCGACCGCTACAGAGCACATCTAAATAAACGAAGCAGACAAACGATAATCGAACTTACTCAGTTAGCCTATTTGGATTTTAGATCTTTACGATCCTTCGTATAGCACCTGATGATGACAATGGACAAAACCTAACACATACACAAAAGACTATAATTAACACTAAAACCATACTTTATTCTGACAATATCACCTGAAAAACAAACATAATTCTAACCATAAATTAAGGTACGTCCGACGTAACCTTTACCAACCATAAACTCACTTTAAAGGCTTATCAATGATAAAAAAATTTTTCCTCGGTTTTGTCATTATTCTTGGTTATTTTTCGTTACCATTTTTAGTTACTAACGTGTTAGAAGACTCACTGACAACAGAGTATTTAGTAGGGATGGTACTGGCTTTTGTTATTGGCTTTTTCCCTCTGATGTTTTTTCTTTCTAACAAACTATTCATGTTTAAAGCTCTACACCAAAATCCGCTCAGCGAAGACAAATTAGTAGAAAAGATTAAGCAACTGAATCTAAAAAACTGTAAGTTAACTGCTGAACACCATGATGATTTCTTAGTGTTAACATCCCCCTATATGAATGCTGATTTTATCTCACTAACCCAGAGCCAAAACATACAACAAACGTACTATATGAAGCTATGGTTCGATGATAGTAAGCATTTAGTTAGATTCAAAGACCATCTAGTTTCAAGCTCTTCGCTGATAGGGTGTAACAACTTTTCATTTTCTGTGAGTTCTCAATCTGGTTATGTATCAACGGCAACTTATCTCATGGACTCAACAGGAAACTTGGTTCGATTTAGTAACGCGGAATTACACAGAGAGTTGATAAAAGTGGTCACCGAAAATGGCTGGGATCTAAAGCTGAAATTAATTTAGTCTGGTATATTATCTACTTTCAAATCATCCCAGAGCAACATTAGATATTATCTGGGATGACGTTCAACATAACTTAAGCGTCTATTACAATTACTCTTTAGGACGCTTATGCTTAGGCACATAGTTCAGAATAGAGATAGGTACTGGTTTACGAGGTTGGAAACCTTCCACTTCACGACGCTCAATCAGGTGGCCTAAACGGCTCTCAATCATGCAAAGATTCTTGAAGTTGTCTTTCGATACGAAAGAAATCGCCTCACCACGAGCATTTGCACGACCAGTACGGCCAATGCGGTGAACGTATTCGTCTGCTGGGAATGGCAAATCATAATTCACCACTCGTGAAAGCTCTTCAATGTCGATACCGCGCGCAGCCACACCCGTCGCCACTAGGTACTTAATTTTGCCGTTTTTGAAATCTTCCAGTAAGCGCGTACGCACTTCCTGACTGCGACCACTGTGGAACGCTTCAGCCGCGATTTCACGCTTTTCTAGCTGTGATACCAGCTTGGCCGCACCGTGTTTAGTCTCAATGAAAATCAAAGCCTGATCCCACTGATTTTCTTTTATCAGATGACTGAGTAGCGCTGACTTCATGTCTTTGTCGACGGTGATTAACCACTGTTCAATGTTAGACTTCGAAGCCTGATTCGCCGCAATCGAAATTTCATACGGATCGTTCACTGCCGTTTTAGCAAGGTCACGCACCTTGTGAGACAAAGTGGCAGAAAAGAGTAAACTCTGCGCATCTCTTGGCACACGGTCGATGATTTTGTTAATCGATTCGATAAAGCCCATGTCTAACATGCGGTCAGCTTCATCCAGCACCAGCATTTCGATTTCTTCGAAATAGACCGCGCGTTGACCGTACATATCCAGAAGACGTCCCGGTGTCGCCACCAGCACATCAACACCATCAATCAACGCCTGTTTTTGCGCCTTTTCGTCTACGCCACCGTACATCGCAAGCGAAGTGAGCTCGGTAAACTGACCGTACTCTTTTACTTTGTCTGCAACCTGAATGGCCAGCTCACGAGTTGGTACCAAAATCAGTGCACGAACACGTTTTTTCTTCTGTGTTTTTCCGCGTTGTAACTTTTCCAATATTGGTAGCACAAAACTGGCAGTTTTACCTGTACCTGTTTGTGCAGCGGCGATCAAATCCTGCCCTTGCAAAATCACTGGAATGGCTTTGGTTTGAATAGATGTAGGTTTCTGATAACCAAGATCCGCCACTGCTTTTGACAGTGCTTCACTCAATCCTAGTTTTGCAAATGACATGAATCGACTCTGAAAAGATTAATTTACGAAAAAGATAGAACAGCTTTTGTTCGCCTGCTCTAAATTGAGCCGCGGATTCTAACACGAAGAGACAATAAAAAAACTTAACGGTGGCTGCTTTCTTGTTTAAATGCTCCATCAAAAGACTAAGAGCTAAACATCCTGACTGCCTGTAAGTCTGCGTAATGTGGGAACGCACCAGCCACCGTTAAGAAACTGGTATTGAAATACTTTATTAACTAACTGATTAGGCAGTAAACACAAACACGCATGAACCCTTCCATGGGGCTCTAGCGTGCCATCCTTGGCACACAAGGTTTGTTTATCACTGCCCAATCATTTTTTCATCGACAATGAGTTAAAGACCCATTTCAGAGGTTAGCTGCTCTACCCAGCCTGCGATACGCTGATCTGTTAGGCTCGCTTGGTTATCCTTATCGATCACCAAACCCACGAAGTCATCACCATCAACGGCATTAGATGCGTTGAACTCGTAACCTTCCGTTGGCCAGAATCCAACCATTTCTGCGCCACAGTTAGCCACGTAATCATAGAGTTCACCAAGCGCATCTACGAATTCATTGCTATAGCTCACTTGATCACCTAAGCCATATAGAGCAACTTTTTTGCCCGTCAGATCCATATCGGCGAACTTAGGAAGAAACTCTTCCCAGCTCTCCTCTTGGCAATCCGTCGACAAACCCGGTAGTTGCCCTTGCCCTAGTGTCGGTGTACCGAGAATCAAACATTCATAGCTGGTGAATTCATCCACATCGACTCGGTTGATGTTCTTTGGTTTATCTGCAATCTCATCACCCAGTTGCTTTTGAATCAGCTTCGCCATTTTGCGTGTGCTACCTGTATCGGTACCAAAAAAAATGCCTACTTTAGCCATACATCACTCCTTTGAAAAATATGTCCTGACAGTTGCTGTGATTTTGTATTCATCATCACTGTTGCAATTGCCATTCCGAATTCCATCTCTTTATTTTCAAACAGTTACAAATAATAAAAACCTTACAATCGACAAATTGTCACAAACACGACATCAATCATCTTCGTCATCGTCGTCCTCCGGTTTCCATATGAGAGGTCGATAAATTTCCACTCGGTCACCATTTTTTAATGGCGCATCGAGGGTGGTGATCTTGCCGAATACGCCGACCTTTTGGCTGTCGAGTGCAATACTCGGATACATTTCTAAAATCTTCGAACCATGAATGGCACTTAACACCGTCGCCTGTTCGTCCACCGTTACAGGCAGCCACACTTGCTCACTTGGCAAGGCATACACCACACTCACTTTCATCCTTGCTCTCCTTGAACATCCAGTTTTTCTAGGCGACTTGTCTCGACAACGGCCATCAGTTTCTGTTTCAACGCCAACACTAAACCTAATGCGAGGAAACCGCCGGGCGGCAGAATCACCAGTAACAAGCCGTGGTAATCAGGAATGACGGTGGTTTCTAAAAAGGAAAAGCTCTTTCCGAGCAACAAGCTCGCATTGCTAAATAAAGTGCCGCTACCGACCACTTCACGGATGCCCCCTAGCACGGTCAGAACCCAAGTGAAACCTAAACCCATAAATACACCATCAATGATGGAAGGCACTAACGGAGAGCGACTGGCATAGGACTCTACTCGTCCTAAAATTGCGCAGTTGGTAACGATGAGCGGAATAAAAAGCCCCAACACTTTATGCAGTGGATGCAGATAGGCGTTCAGTAAAGCATCGATAACGGTCACAAGAGTCGCGATGATGATAACGTTAACGGGAATCCGAACCGCTTTACTTATCACGCCTTTTGCCAGGGAGTTGAGGGCATTCGAGAGCACCATCACCACCATGGTCGCCAGCCCCAAACCTAATCCGTTCGTGGCACTGCTGGTGACTGCCAACAGTGGGCATAACGCTAACGACTGGCTGAGGATGATGTTGTTACTCCACAGACCTTGTTGAATGATATTTTTGTATTCAGTTTTTGGCTTACTACTTGAAGAACAATCACTCATGGTTTGCCTCCTGTTCTTGTGCCAAAGCGAGGAGCGCTTTATGAACCCCTTTCACTACGCTACGAGGGGTTATCGTTGCACCGCTAAACTGGTCAAAGTCACCGCCATCTTTTTTCACTGCCCAAAGCAGTGTGTTTTCTAGCGAACGTTTAGCAAAGCTCAAAATCCAAGAGCTTTTCGCTAATTCGATCTTGTCCCCCAGCCCAGGTGTTTCACTGTGGCTGATGATTCGCACCCCGAGAATTTCACCTTTTGGTGTAGTTCCCACCAAATAGCTGATGGGGCCGCTGTAACCGTCTTGCACCCCGCGAATAACCCAGCTAATCACCTTATGTTGACTGTTCTCGACAGGGAACAAATCAAACTGCGTGCCTTGATACTCAATGACTTTTCCGCTGGCGAACACATCATTGCTGTATTCTTGACCGGCCAACACTTCGTTGAGCAATGCATTCTGATCTTCAGCAATGCGCTGCTCAATTAATGGTTGGGTTACCCACTGTGTTGACACCAGAAATATTGCGGCCAAACCACAGGTCACCGCCAACAAGCCCGCTTGATAACCAACCTGTTCTTTCCATTTTTCAATCTGCTGCATCATGATGATTTCTCCACCACTGAACGACGGCCAAACACATTCGGGCGCATGTAGTAATCAATAAGCGGGCTGGCGGCGTTCATCATCAAGACCGCAAACGCCACGCCTTCGGGATAGCTGCCAAATGTTCGAATTAGCCAGACTAAGAATCCGCATCCCAAGCCGTACAGCATCTGACCACGAACACTGGTTGGCGATGTCACCAGATCTGTGGCGATGTAGAACGCGCCGAGCATTGCGCCACCACTGGTCCATTGAATCCAAAACGGCAGATAGGTATCAGGCGAAATAAGGTGCGCTGCAAGAGCTGGAGCTCCTAGACCTAACATAAAACTGGCCGGAATCGCCCAGTGGATGATACGGCGGTAGAGCAAATACACACCGCCAAGCAAGATAAAGAGTGCATTGGTTTCACCAAAACTGCCTGATTGCTTTCCTAACAAGAGGTCAAGAAATGCGATAGGTGCTGTACGCTCTGTACTGAGGGCAGTGGCTGAAGTCACACCATCAAAATGAAACCAAGCAGCAGGAACCGAAACCAAGTTATTGCTTAAATCGATCGGTGTTGGATCAGCCCAAAGCGTCATTTCGACAGGAAAACAGATCAACAACATCACGCGCGCTAACATCGCCGGATTGAAAAGGTTTTGCCCTAATCCGCCATAGATGTGTTTGCCCAAAGCAATGGCAAAAACAGAACCAAATACCCCAAGCATCACTGGAAACGTTGGTGGCAGACTCATCGAGAGTAAGATACCAGTGAGCAAAGCCGAACCATCCATACAGGCAATGGGGTTCTTTTTCATCGCCATCAAACAGAGCCATTCCGCCACCACAGCAGTAACGCAGGTTGCAAACATTAACGCCACACTGTTTAAACCAAACTGAAAGAAGCCAAAAATGCAGGCTGGCAGCAAGGTCAAAATCACGGTGTACATAATGCGAGTACTGGAGTTCGCATTGTGGGCAAACGGCCCTATCGCTGCGTCATATTTAATCATGCTTGCTCCTCCTTCGTTTTACGTTGAGGTCTGGGTGGGCGTGCAGGGCGAACAGGTTTCTCAGAAGTTAACGACACAGTATCTTCAACCGCATCAGCAACTTGGTTGCGAGCGACTCTGGTAGGTCTTGTTGGTCTTGCCGGTTTGTCTTCAGCCATTGCTAAGTTTGAACGCTCAGTAGATGCCGCCCCGCGAGCTGGACGCGAAGGACGTTTCACCGATTTTGCTGCAGCAACAGCAATCGCTTCTGCTTGCAAACGCTGCTTGCGCGCTTCATTAAGTGCTTTGACCTGAGCGGATTTTCTCTCTTGCTGAGCATTAGAATTAATCACCCCTTTCGCGTGCATAAAGTACTGCACTAAAGGAATGGAAGATGGGCAAACGTAGCTGCATGCTCCACAAGAGAGACAATTTTGCACCCCAAGCTCTTGAGTACGTTTGAAGTCAGAAACTCTTGTGTATGCTGCCATTTGAAACGGCATAAGATTCATCGGACATGCACGTACACATTGACCACAGCGAATACACTCCTGATGTTTGTATTCATCAATGACTTCATCTTCAGTGAGAGCAAGAATGCCTCCGACAGTTTTATCTATCGCAGCCTGAAGTGACGGGATCACTTGTCCCATCATCGGTCCACCAAAGATCAAACGTTCGGTACTATCACTTAAACCACCACAATAGTTGATCACATCATTCACTGGCGTACCGATGGGTATATCGATATTGCATGGCTGCTCAATACCCTTACCTGACACGGTCACAATGCGCGACACCAGAGGACGCTCAAAACGCACCGCGTGATAAACAGCACGAGCCGTCGCAATGTTGTTAACCAGAATGCCAATTTGAGTTGATAAACCACCGGCTGGCACTTCATGCCCTGTCAGAGTTTTAATCATGTGTTTTTCTGAACCCATAGGGTAAACACTCGGCACCATACGTATTTCAATCTCAGGCTCCGCACTGGCGGCGTGGAACATTTCATCAAAGGCATCACGTTTATTGTCTTCGATTCCAACGATGGCTTCTCTAGCGCCACTCGCTGTCATCATTAACTTTATTCCAGCGATGATTTCAGAAGGATAGGTCTGCATTGTGAGGTCATCACAGGTGAGATAGGGTTCGCACTCACCGCCATTGATAATGAGCGTTTCCACTTTGGCTTTGCGTGCGAACATCAGCTTAGCGGCGGTTGGGAAACCGGCTCCCCCTAAACCAACAATGCCTGCTTCTTTTACTCGCTCGATAATAGTTTCAGGATCAAGGTTGGTAATGCTGCCACTGGAAGCGGGTTTCCCCCATTGGCGATCTTCGTTCGCACGAATAATGATGGTATCGCACTTCACTTTGGCAGGATGGGTAGTTAAATGCTCTGTGATTGCAGTAACAATGCCATTCACTGGCGAATGAACCGGAGCCACCATATCGGTATGCCCAACCGCGATTTTCTGACCGCGATAGACATGCTCACCCACTGCCACCAGCGGTTTTAAACGCGCACCATTGCGCAATTGCAAAGGCATAAATACATTGCGAGGCCAGAAACCCGTGTCAATTTTCTTATCACTGGTTAGCTCTTTGTAAGCTTTCGGATGAACGCCTCCACTAAACGGATGGCCGCTAAAACTCAACATATTTTACTCCTAAACAACGACAGATAATGTTGGCTTTGGCCAGTACCAACTCGCGGCATCTGGCTGAACTTCAACCATAGATAAGCAGCCTTGAGAGCAGGCTTTCTGACACAACTGGCATCCGGTACATACGTCTTTAATGACAGTATGCAGTTGTTTTGGCGCGCCAACGATGGCATCAAACGGACACGCTTTATAACAACGGTTACACCCCGTACACTGGCTTTCTACGATGTATGCCACTAAAGGCTTATCTTGTTCGGCGACATCAATCGACACTCCCAACATCTCGGCAACTGACAGAGCTAAGTTCGCACCGCCAGGTGGGCAAGCATTCGGATTAAGCTCTCCTGCCACCATTTTTTCAGCCGCTTGACGACAGCCAGCTTCACCGCACTGTCCACATTGACCTCCGGGCAAAATGGCTTCGATTTGATCAACCAGTGGGTTGCTCTCTACTCGAAACAAGATGGCGGCATAACCAAGGGCAATACCCAGTAATGCACCCAGACAGACAAAAAACACCAAAGCTATGATTAACATCGACAGTCCTCCTTGACCGCACCCAAACATTAGATCTATACGTTACGCCATTCCTGAAAAGCCCATAAAGGCCATGGATAGAAACCCTGCCGTAATAAAAGCGATAGGTGTTCCTTTAAATGCAACAGGAACATGGCTGAGTATTAGCTGACTACGTAAGCCCGCAAAGAGAGTAATGACGATTAAGAAACCGGCTGCCGAGCCAACGCTGAACATCAGAGTATCGATAAAAGAAAGGTCATCCTGAACGGCGAGCAGCGCGACACCAAATACGGCGCAGTTGGTAGTAATAAGTGGAAGGTAAACCCCCAGAGCCTGATAGAGCGCCGGAAAGCTTTTCTTTACGTACAACTCGGTGAATTGAACCACAGCCGCAATCACAAGGATGAAAGAGATGATACGCATAAATTCGAGCCCTAATGGACGCAATATGTAGAACTCAAGCAGCCAAGTTGAAACCGTTGCTATGGTGAGTACGAACGTGGTCGCCACCCCCATTCCCACTGCGCTGCTGATCTTGCTCGAAACACCCATGAACGGACACAGACCGAGAAACTTAGCCAATACCACGTTATTCACGAACGCGGCACTGAGCAAAATAATCAATCCTTCTGACATAACTTCATTCCTTTTCTACTAGGGTAATTGCATCTAGGGTCAATTGACCTTTCCCTAGCTTGGTGCATACGTTATGCCAGAGGCTTTTTTTGCACTAAATTGATTCGCGCAGCCCTGAAAACACCACTGTTAACGCAAGATTAAGCGTTCATTTTCAGGCTAAATTTCTTTTGTAAGAAAGGTGACAAAGTTCAAAATTTATCTTTCGTTTGTCTTAAATCAAACAAGATGATGTTAGTGAAGCTCAACCATTCCCATACTTTTTACATGGAATAAGAAATGCATTGTTGCTTGTGACAAAGGACCAAACAGAGCGAAGGATGGCACTTATGGGACAAGTAGACACACTCTTAGAAGGCGCAACTCCGCCTATTTTCAATTACCAAGCATTCGAACAGATCGTCTCACATGCGCCAGTCGCGATCAGCATCACTGACCACAAAGGCACTATCCTGTTTGTGAACCAAACATTCTCGGATATCACAGGCTACAGTTTTAGTGAGCTCATCGGCAGAAACTCTTCTCTTCTCTCTTACAAAGCCACACCAAGAAGCGTGTACGAAAACTTATGGAAAACCATATCGGAAGGGAATCACTGGCAGGGACAGTTGGTTAACCGTAAGAAAAGCGGTGAAGCGTATATTGCAGAAATCTCCATTTCACGCCTGTCACATCCTCAAGGTGAAATTTGCTATTACGCCATTCATAAAGACATAACCGAGCGTCACCAACTGATTACCGAACAGAAAAACCAGTTTACGATGTTTCAGGCAGTGCTGAATGCTGCACCTATCGCCATCGCACTGATTGATAGCTCACACCGTGTTCTGTTTAGTAATCAGAAGTTCATTAATATTGAAAAGAGCATTGGGCAGTCTCCGATTGATGCGCTGCTCAACAGTTTGCTCAATGACTACGGGCATGACTCGGTAGCCGATTTCCTCGGCAAAAAGGATAGCCGTTACAAAGGGGTATACATCGAATCCTGCGAACACTCTCGCGAACGTTGGTTTGAATACGCTTTGGTGAAAACGCCAGTTGCCGCCAGCAGCGTGGATGCTTACTTTATGCCTGAAGATGATGACTATACGGTCATCGCGATTTCAGAAAGAACACGCGAGAAACAACTGGTGGAAGAACGCCGCATCAATGCAATGAAGCTGATGGCTCGCGACAACAAATACGTGCATGCTATGCAGGAAGCGTTGATGGGAACACTGCATCAGTTGCAAGGTCCATTCAATATGATTGAATCTGCGGTAAGAATACTCAAACGCACCAATCCATCCTGCCCTGGCTTAGTCGCGATGGATGATGCGATGGATATCGCGCTGGATGCAATGCAAGATATCAAACTTGCGATTCCCGAGCGCACCAGCGAAGCGTTTCAGCCAGTAAATCTCAATCAGGTAATTCGAGATGTCAGTGATATCAGCACTGATGAACTGCTCAAGTCATCGTCGAATTTGGAACTCATACTGGCTCCTCGTCTCTCAGCTATTAATGGGATGTCTCACCGACTAATTCTGGCATTAAAGCAACTGATTGATAACGCGATTGATGCCATCCAAGCGGCGAAAACCAGCGACCGAACCATCATCATTTGCACTTACGAAAGTGACGGTGAAATTAAGGTGATTGTGGAAGACAGCGGTATTGGTATTGAAGAGTCGCAACGACTCAAAATATTCCAACCTTTCTTCAGTACCAAACCCAAACACCAGACGGGTTGCCGAGGAATCGGGCTGTCGATTGTGCAGCAGGTTCTCAATGAACACTCAGCGACCATCAAAGTCAGCAATAGTGAGCGCTTACGTGGCGCGCACATCTGTCTTACTTTTCCCATCAGCCAATGGTGATCGACTATGACAGACGAAATGACTTTATTGAATTTAGAACGTCAATTGCTGGCGGCCATGTACAAGATTTCCAGTGTACTGAACACTAGCCTCAACTATGTGGAATCGTCGGATAAGATCCTGCAAGTACTGCATGACGAATGCGCTTTACAATGCGGAATGTTGACGATACTCGACACTGCTCGCGACATTCTGCTAATCAAGTCGGTTCACTCTCCGCAACCGAATGCGGCAGCGCAGCACAAACAGGTCTCCTACAAAGTGGGCGAAGGGTTGGTCGGCGAAGTACTGCGTCAAGGCAGCTCAATTGTGATTCACAATCTGGGTCGCGACCAACGTTTTGCAGACAAACTGGCACTGTATGATTACGACAAACCATTTATCTGCGTCCCTTTGAAAGACGCCAATGGCAAAGTGATTGGTGCTTTATCAGCTCAGCCGCCAAAGTTTGTTGAAGGCGTTATCACCTTACAAACCAACTTCCTGAATATGATTGCCAACTTGATAGCCAAAAACGTTCAACTGGCCTACAAGGTAGAAACTCACCAGCAGCAATTAGTGGACGAACGAGATAATCTTAGACGTAAGGTTCGCAATAATTACAGCTTCCGCAATTTGGTTGGACACACTAAAACCATGCGTCAGATTTTCGAGCAGATCCGACTGGTCTCTCGTTGGGATTCTACGGTACTTATTCGCGGCGAATCCGGTACAGGTAAAGAGTTGGTAGCCAACGCCATTCACTACAATTCACCAAGGGCAAACTTACCCTTTGTAAAACTGAACTGCGCGGCGCTGCCCGATAACTTACTCGAATCCGAGTTGTTCGGTCACGAAAAAGGCGCATTTACTGGCGCGATAAAACAGCGCAAAGGACGCTTTGAAATGGCCGACAGCGGTACCATTTTTCTTGATGAAATTGGCGAAACCAGTCCTGCCTTTCAAGCAAAGTTGTTACGAGTATTGCAGGAGAAAGAGTTTGAGCGTGTGGGCGGAACCTCGACGATTTCGGTTAACGTTCGAATCATCGCGGCAACCAACCGCTACCTTGAACAGGAGGTGGCGCAAGGAAATTTCCGTGAGGATCTCTATTATCGCCTAAACGTTATGCCTATGTATCTGCCACCACTACGTGAGCGTTTGCAAGATATACCAGAGCTAGCTGAACACATGATGCAAAACCTCAGCAAAGCCCAACAACGTAAGCTGACACTGAGCGATGAAGCGATCCGTCTGATGATGTCACATCATTGGCCGGGTAACGTACGTGAGCTGGAAAATACGTTAGAACGAGCGTCGGTATTATGCGAATCCGGCGTGATTGGCCCAGAGCTGATTTCTCTCAATAAATCTCAGCCAGTGTTCCAGGCACCGGCTCAGCCAACGCTTCACCATCCCGTTAACAATCATAATCACTCCTCCCATCATACGGCTACTCATGTCTCGCCGATGAACGGGGCATCAATGCCAGACTATCCTCATTCGCCGCAAGATATTCCAACAGGTGATGAAAGAGAGATGGTAATAGACGCACTTGAGCGTTCAGGATGGGTAAAAGCAAAGGCGGCAAGACTGCTGAACATGACGCCGCGTCAAATCGCCTACCGTATCCAAATTATGAACATCGAAATGAAACAAATTTAGCTCGGAGTGCGAACAACAACTGGGAACCTTTGTCTGCTTTCAGACATTGTGGCAGACAAACCTTACCGGACAATAATATAAGTAATTGAATAATAGCATTTTTACACAGGAACAAAGCTTGCAGAGCAACCCTATCGTTTGATTTCAGCAGTAAACAAGAGGTAGACATGGAAAGTCATTCTCGCGCTGTCGGGCCGCAACACTCAACCCAAGATAAGGTGCACCATTTCTTTACCAAACAGGTACAAGAAAAAATTCAGCAGCACCCTTGTTACTCCAAAGAAGCGCACCAGTATGCTCGGATGCATCTGCCTGTAGCGCCTGCCTGTAATATCCAATGTAACTACTGCAACCGCAAATATGACTGTAGTAATGAGTCACGCCCCGGTGTGGTTTCACGCGTAATGGACAGCAGCGGTGCATTAAAGCAGTTCAATGCCATTAAAAAGCGAGCGCCGAATTTGACAGTAGCCGGCATAGCCGGACCGGGTGATGCGTTGGCAAACCCGAAAGCGACCTTCACAACGCTGCGTTTATTGAAAGAAGTTCAGCCTGATGTTCAGTTGTGTATTTCAACCAATGGTTTGGCGTTAGCTGACCACGTTGAGCAATTAGCCGAAGTGGGCGTTCACCATCTGACCATTACCATTAACACTGTCGACCCAGATATCGGTGAAAAAATCTATCCTTGGATCTATTTCAATAATCAGCGCTTGCGAGGCAGAGAAGCGGCGCAGACCTTAATTGAAAGGCAGTTGCTTGGTCTTGAAATGGCTGCTTTGGCTGGCATGTTAGTGAAGGTGAATACCGTGTTGATTCCCGGTATCAATGACCACCACGTGGCAGCGGTATCTGAAGCTGTTAAACAACGGGGTGCACTGCTGCACAACATCATGCCTTTGATCTCAGATCCAAGCCACGGCACCTATTTTGGTTTAAGTGGTCAACGAGGGCCAACCGAAGAAGAAGTTGCTCTTGCCCGTGAGCAGTGTGGTGATCACATGCCACAAATGACCCACTGCCAGCAGTGCCGAGCGGATGCTGTCGGTATGCTGGGCAACGGCGAATCACCATGCTCTAGCGCTTCCCAATCGCATGAGAACGATCTAGCGAATATAAGCAAGCCGTCAAATGAGAATAAATTCCGTGTCGCGATTGCCAGTGATGGTAGCGGCAGCGAACATATTCAGCTCCATTTTGGTCATGCGACACGTTTTGAAATTTACCTGTTCAGTGAGGAATCACAACAGTTTCTCTATCAGGAAACACGCCATGTTGAGTTGTACTGCAACGGGAAAGATGACTGTGATGATGGCAGCGATGTCGATAAACAAGCTCTGATTGAAACTATCGCTGACTGTCAGATGGTACTGAGTGCACGCATAGGCATTACCCCATGGCGAGACTTGGAAAAACTGGGCGTTCAACCCAATGTAGACTTTGCTTTTCAGCCAGTCGCAACCAGCTTGGAGAGCATTGCCCAAGATCTTATCGCAAACCAAAACAGGGAGGCTGACTATGAGCTTTGTCATCAGCAATAAATGTGTTGGCTGCCACGCATGTATGGTGGTGTGCCCAAATCAAGCCGTCTATCCAGATGCGGAGCTCGCGAATCAATTCCATATCCATCCCAAACGGTGTGATGAGTGTTCGGCGCATTACGACAATCCACAATGTGCAAGCATCTGCCCTGTTGAGGAAGCCATTCTTGATAGCACTAGAAATCCTCTCAACCCGATAGGCAGTTTAATGCCCGCTATCGTTGCTAATCAGATGTCGCAACAGGCTAGTGCAAAAAAATAGCGAGGCCACACATGATGGATAACGTGATTCACGACTATTGGCAGCCAATAGTAGAGAGCTATCAAAGGGGCGAAACAGCCCTGCCTCTTTTCATGGGTTTAAACCCGCGCGAATTTGACTCTTTGATGGTATCCATTGGTTATCAATGCCCACAACTATCACAAGAGGTAGAATCGAAGCTCCAGCTGCGATTGGAGCTGCTCAATATTCGAATCAGTGAGTTGGAAGAGCTTGAGAGGCTGTTGGTTGAGTCGCTCAATCCAGACGTTACTTTTGGCTGCGAAATGGTCACCGTCTTAGCCAGTGCTTGTTTGGGCAGTCAGCATTTATGGCGAGATTTAGGTATGCCTGAACGCCCTCGTCTAACGGCTCTGTTTCGAGACTTTTTTCCATCACTGCACGCCAAAAACGTCAATAACATGCGCTGGAAGCGCTTTTTGTACCGTCAACTGTGTGAAAACGGAGGTGACTATGTTTGTCGTTCGCCAAGTTGCGAAGAGTGCGTAAGTTATTCCGAGTGTTTTGATTTGTCAGCAAAGTAGATCAGCTTTCCAACTCGGTGACGTTTCGATTCTCTATAGGTGAAGATAGAACTATCTTCAGCCTTCATTCAACCTACAGAAGTGTGTGATAGCAAGAACTGAAACTAGTTTTGCCTGCGTGAAGGTTCGGCCTGATGCAGGTAACGAGTAAAGGTATCTTTCGGACGCTCAAGACCGTTCGCAGCCAAAGTTCTGGAAGCCATACCTCTGTGATTACTACCGTGTGTCAACAAGTGCAAAAGAATTTCTTCCACCGTCAGTGTTCCTAAGTCGCCATCGACAAATTTAAAAACGATGCTTCTCTGAAGCTCTTCGGGCGTTAGCGACTGAGCGTAGTTCACTAGCCATGAATCATTCTCTTCCATCGTCTGACGAAGTTCTGCGATCGTAGGTGTTTCAACGGTATTATCAGCACTGTATTTCTCTGGTTCACCCAAAATTCGGCTGATAAAAAGACTATCAACCACAGTGGTATGGTTGAGAATTCGGACAAAGAAAATCGCATCATCTTGCGGTAACTTGTCAAACTGCTGTTCACCTAACACAAGTAACTCAGCGTTTGCCCATTGTTTATATTGAAATGCTTTTGCTAGCTGCATTTTTGCTCCCGTAATAGTCCATTAAAAACGCAATTAATTTAGCTTCTTTCCACTCGCACGATATTCAAATTCTCATCGCTGGTTGGAGGTTCGAAATACTGAGTCACATGATGAAAAACGGCATCCGTATCGAACTGTGCTCGCTCTGGCTGCTCAGTTCGTCGCTTTGCTATTTGAGACAGACATTGGCCGTCTGTAAGATCCAGAAACATTAACTCATGCTCACATCCTAATTCTGAGCATATAGAAATAAACCACTGTCTTTGTCGGGCTGTGTTGGCAGGAAAATCCATCACCACATTCGTCCCTGTTTTCAAAATGCTTTGAATATGGCGCTTGATGAACGGTTTAATTGCCGTAGAAAACTGAATGTAGTCATCAAAGGTCTGAATCTGATTGGGGAAATGAGCGGCCAACCACTCATCTTCAGAGACAAGTACTGCACTGTTTTCAGCAGCAACAACTTTGGAATAGGTCGATTTACCTGCACCCATTTTCCCGCAGAAAAAGAACAGTTTTCCTAATTGCTTCATGTTGCCTCCGTGCAGTTATGTTTATGACAAACCAGACTATTTCGCCTGATGTTTTTCAATAAACGGTGTCAGCTTTTCCAACAATAAATGCTGTTTATTTTGCGCTTCGTTCATGCCCAATTGAGCGCCTTTTTGAGTCAATGTTGGTGTAGTAACCACCAGTTTTTGCCCTGTTGGACTTTCAAAGAAACGAATAATGTCTTCCATTTCACCGACCGTAAAAGTTTGCGCATAAAGAACCGCAATCTGTCTTTTGAGCCCTTCCCTGTCCAAATCATTATTGAACCAATCGCGATAAATGTTCTTCAATTCAACCGTTTCTTCATCATTGAGTCGTAGATTGTCAGCCAGTTGATTGACGATCGGAAGCATGCTCTCAAAACCGCCCAGCATTTGTTCATCGACTTTCATAGTGCCCAACAATTTTTCCGCCGTCGCTATTTGCGAATCACTATATGCATGCGCATAGCCGACAAACATGAACGATAGCATCAATGCTATAAACTTATTCATTACCGTTTTCTCCCTATTCTGAGCGTAGAAACTCAATATGCAACCAGTTCATAAAATCAAACTGACCTTCGCACTTTATCTCGGAGCAATCAACCGTTATTTTTATGAAATTCATTAACTTATTAATACAGATAAGTTTTGAGAAGTTGCACACAAAATTCTAGAAAACAAGCCTATTGTTTAGCAGGAATAAGACAGAATTAATCACCCTTTACGAATGGGTAACTCTGGAAAGAGAAGAGATAGAAGAAGAGTTTGAGAGTTAGTGCGAAGTTGTTCGTCAACGAAACGGGGTTATTCAATCACTGCCAACTCAAATCAATCGAATAGGATCTTCAGGGCAGTGGATCATTTGTAGTTCAGGGAACATTCGAGAAATCTTATAAGCGGTCGACTTCGCTAAACGAGCAGTAAAATGAATCTGGTGCCCAAAGCCCCATTTCACACTCATGCTTGCACCATTTTCTGCCTTTGCATTTGAATGAGGATTGATTCTTAACACCACCGCTTGACTAGGGAATTCAATGGTTAAAGCATCTGTATTAATCATAAAATTGCCATCTTCCGTGCGGAAAAGCTCAAAATCACCATTTTGAGATATTACATGTTGATAAATTTCATTCATTTCATCGTTCACCACTTCGACTCCACTTTTCTATATTATGCGACTTGAGCATATTATGTTATGCAACTTGAGCATATCAATTCCTGATTTAGCTCATACGGAGAACAAAGCAAGAAATCGCTGACAAACAATAGAGATCTTTCCTATTGTTGGGCTGCGAATACTGGAACTGGTTATAAAAATTGTTACCCACAATGATCGGTTTTGCGCTTCGAAATCACGCTATAGGCTGTATAAAATACTCATTCATCCATAGTACTTTTTCAGGTTTAAGGCCATAATTCGGCTCACTCGTGAGTTTTATACTCTCACCTAAAGAAATCAGAAGTGAAAGACAGTAATGACAACAGAGTCGACAGCCATTATTGGACTGCATAACCCTAAAAACCCAACCAACGTAGGCGCAGTATTGCGCGCAGCAGGTTGCTACAACGCAACGCAAGTTCGTTACAACGGAACACGCTATAACCGAGCCGCAAAGTTCCAAACGGATACAAAACATGCCCACGAGCGAATTGGTCTGGTGGAAATGGAAGATCTCACCGCAGCTATTGCTGATGATGTTGAGATCGTATGCGTTGAGCTGGCAATTGGCGCTGTCCCACTCCCTCACTTTGCGCACCCAGATAAAGCGATATACGTGTTCGGTCCAGAAGATGGTTCTCTACCGCAAGAGGTCGTCGACAAAGCTCATCATGTTGTCTATGTTCCGACCACCGGCTGTATGAACCTTGCGGCTACAGTGAATGTCGTGCTGTATGACCGCATGGCAAAAACCATGGGTAACATCGATCATCACCAGCAAGTGTTGGCAAACAGAGACAATAAGAACAGATTGATAGTGAAAGAAGGTGTTTAAGAGTCATAGTCACCGATTCCTCTTGTGATCTATAAAGTAGGGCTGCGTTATGCAGCCCTACTTTTTATAAAACGCTTATTAAGGTTATGGTTAAGCTGCTTGCTCGCTGATAAACCTAAAAGACAGACGTTCGATTAACCAAAAAAATCAGAAAATTGCTTATTTAATAACAGTTGTATAACCGTTAGACTCATTAGAACTAGATGCTCTTTTCCCCCTCCATAAATTCTAATAATCGACTCAACGCAGGTAGGCACCTTAGGGATATTAAATGACAAACCCGCTACGTACTTTCTCAGCACTATACCTCACAACACTACTCACCGTTTTAGCGAGTGGCTTACTCACAACCTATTTAGGTCTTAGACTTTCAGCAATGCAAGTCCCTGAATTATGGATTGGGGCCATGATGTCTGCGTATTACGCAGGGCTAGTTGCAGGTTCTAAAATCGGACACCGATTGGTCGCTCAAGTTGGCCACATTCGTGCTTTTGTCGCCAGTGCTGGCATAGTCACAGCGTCTGCACTTGGGCACGCATTGGTGGATGACTTATCAATCTGGATTATTCTCAGACTGATCATTGGTATCGGAATGATGTGTCAGTACATGGTGTTGGAAAGCTGGCTCAATGAGCAGGCAGATAACAGCCAACGTGGTGCTGTATTTGCCAGCTATATGATTGTCTCCTATTTGGGGTTGATTCTCGGCCAAGGCGCAATCAGCTTCTACCCAGATCTCGGGTTAGAGCCGATACTGCTTATCGCTATCTGTTTTGCTTTGTGTATTGTGCCCATTGCGCTGACGAAACGAATTCACCCAGATCCATTAGTTCCTGCACCGCTGCAAATCACTTACTACTGGAAAAAAGCGCCTCAGGCACTGACCACCGTGGCTATAGGCGGTATGATCGTCGGTTCTTTCTATGGGCTTGCCCCTGCTTACACAAGTAACCTTGGTATGCATCCAGACCAAGTTGCAACGTACATGACGGCGACTATCATGGCGGGTTTGTTGGCTCAATGGCCTATGGGTAAGCTCTCCGACATGATTTCCCGTAGCAGCCTAATTCGAATTAACTGTGTATTGCTCGGTGGTTTAACGGCGGCTATTGCCGTTCTGCCATATGAGAACCATTTATCTCTGGTCATGACTTTCCTATTCGGTATTTTGGGATTCACCTTGTATCCTCTGGCGACGGCGTTAGCAAACTCGCGTGTTGAACAAGGAGAGCGTGTAGGATTATCCGCCACTATCTTACTGACATTCGGTCTCGGAGCCTCTATCGGGCCACTGATTGCTTCCACCATCATGCAGTGGTTTGGCAACAACATGCTTTATGGCTTCATGGCTGCATGTACCTTAGTGATGTTTTTCCGTTTGCAATACATCAATGCTCGCCAGAAAAAGGCCGAAGTCTACGTATCGGAAGACTACATTATGGCCACGGGTGACTTAGTGTCCTCCCCTCTTGCAGTAGCACTTGACCCTCGTGTCGATGTGGAAAGCGTTCAGGAAGAAATGACACCTTCGTTTGAAGCAGAAGAAGAGAGCGAAAAGGACGACAGTGATTACCAAGACGACGAAATTGACGGCGACCACGATGACATCGTCATTATCAACGCCGATATTGAGGAAGAAGGTAAATCATGACTTCAACACTGAATATTAAGTAATTCATATCCCCCAAGCTTTACGGCTTGGGGGATTTTCATATTAGGCTACGCCACCAGAACCAAACGCTTCTGCATATATTTGCGTCTCCGATACACCTAGTTGACGAAGCTGTGTCATGTAATGAGACATGAACGCCATTGGCCCACACAGGTAGTAATCCGCTTGGGTAAAATCTTGCGGCAAAACATGAGTTAGATCGAACGGAGCTTGTTGTGCACCGTTGTCCTGATTAGCTCCGTGGTCATAGAAATAGTTCACCTTCATCCCTTTTTCGGCATACTCATCAGTGACCGACTTAAATGCATGAACTTGAGGGTTGCGAGCACTATGAATGAAATGCACTGAGCCTAGAGCATCTTTCTTATTCAGATAGCTGCTCATTGCCATCATCGGCGTAATACCCACACCGCCACTCAGCAGCACGATTGGACGCTCGCTCTGTTCATTCAGCACAAATTCGCCATACGGTGCAGAGACTTCAATCACATCGCCCTGTTGGATTTCTCCATGCATATGGTTAGACACAAGCCCAGCAGGTTTGTGCTCTGCCGCGGACTCTTTTTTGATTGAAATTCGCAGTGTCTCCTCATTGGGTGCTTGAGACAAACTGTACTGACGAGGCTGATACAGGCCCGTTTCTTTGACAAACACGCGAACACTGATGTACTGCCCCGGTTTGAATACCGGTAGTGTTCCGCCATCTGTCGGCTCAAGATAGAAAGAAGTGATTTCTTCACTTTCTGCCACTTTGCTGCGAACGCGGAATGGACGCCCCCCTGTCCAGCCTTGCGCCTTTTCTACAGATGCCTGATAAAGCTTAGATTCCACATCAATAAACAGATTGGCCAACTGTTGGTAAGCCGCAGCCCAAGCATCGATCAATTCATCGCTTGCAGCATCACCCAGTACTTCTTTGATTGAAGCTAAAAGGTGTTTACCGACAATACTATACTGCTCAGCTCGGATACCTAAACTGGTGTGTTTGTGAGCTATACGCTCAACAACCGACAACAATACGGAAGGATCATGAATGTTTTCAGCATAAGCAAGCACTGCCATAGCTAAAGCGTGAGGCTGATTGCCGGTTTTTTGATGTGATTGATTGAAGACGTTTTTCAGCTCGGGATTGTGTTTGAGCATCCGTTGATAAAAATAGCTAGTCAGTGCGACACCACTTTCTCGTAAAACAGGAACGGTGGCTAACACTAATGACTTTTGACTTTCTTTCATTTGAAATTTCCTATGCAATTTCTTTGTAATTATCTAGTTACTAATAATAAGCAAGTTATAGAACTTGAGGTCTCAACGTTGAATAACAAACGCATCAAGCCATTCGTCATATTGAAATAAGAATAGTTGAGCAAGACTAATGGTTATGAACGTTTGTCTGTTGATGGGATTATCCTGGGTGACCGTCAGCTCGTGGGCGTAACAGCATGGTGCCAAATTTCAGGATGAATAAAGTGAATGCGATGATCCAAAGCGCTGCCGCGATATCCACCATCAGCAACATGTGCTGCGGCCAGAAAGCGACACCAAAACCTCGCACAAAAGCAGCAAGCACGATGGCTGCAAACGCAAACCACATGTTTGGGCCTTGATAAATCATTCGCCCTGTATGCCCCATAGTCACACGAGAGATCATCGATAAGATAAGCCCACCAATCGCTCCGATAGCGATCACGTGTAACATGTTGTGGGATACAAACAGGCCGTTAGGAATCCAATTTAATTCCGCTAACGCTTTGATAAACAGCCCAGAAGGAATGCAGGCATAAGTTAGATGTAACGACCACACTAACGGCTCTTTTAGCGTTGTCCATGGCTTCCAACGTAGCCAACGAACCAATTGCATCGCCGCTGCGAATAGCATGATAGCTGGACTAACTTGTTCACTGGTTAACGGGAAAAAGCTTAAAGCAAATAACATAACCAACGGTACATTGGCCGCGGCATCCAACCAAAGAAGAGTGTCGGCTTTCTCGAAGTTAAATCGACGCGCGGTGAAAAACGGAATCACTCGCCCGCCCATAATTGAAATGAGCAGTACAAACCACCACAGCATCGCCTGCCAGACCGCAATTGAAGGGAAAGGAGGCATGCCCTTGATGGTTGCGTAACTGGCGTAGTTCGCCACAATGGCCAAGACAAAAAATGGCAAGAAGATCAGGTTACGGTAGCCTTTAGCTTTCACCACTCGAAACGAAATCTCATACGCAACTAAAGCAAGAAACAGCGCTTCAATGGAAGAGGTAAGCCAAAGCGGAACGTCTGTCCAAAGCAACACTCTCGGCAGCATCCATAGTAAAACAAGCACACCTAACCATTTGTCTTTGGTGCCGTTCACACCTGTCCAGTTTTGAACAGCGGTCAATAAGAAACCAGCCACAATCGCCATGGCAAAGCCAAAAAACATTTCATGAACGTGCCACCACAAAGCAGGAACTCTTAATTGAGCGGGCTGACCATGTTGAAAGGCATATACCCAAATGGCGATCGCGATAACTGAATATACGCTGCCAAATAAAAAGAAAGGTCTGAAGCCTAAGCGCAAAACGGGGATGACTTTATCTTCTGTACTCTTATCGGTGATGTTGAGCATAAACGAGCGATTCCTAGCAATACATCTAAATAACGAAGCAATAGCTATAGCACGAATTAAGCCAACTTTAAGTTGTTGATTTTTAATAACTTACATTTAAAAAGCTTGACAATAGCGTTGTAATAAATACATCATCAGTACGTTTTTGTCGCAACGTAGAAGCCCAAATGGACACACACGTCATCAAACCATCCATAGAACAAGTACTGTTGAACATTGCGGTAGAGCTGAACATGGGAGAACCTTCCACTCAGCACTACCAAAAATTGATTGATGCCTTACAACAATTGCTTCCCTGTGATGCCAGCGCTCTATTTACACTCGATAACGAAAAGCACTTAGTACCAATTGCCATCAGCGGTTTGTCCTCTGAGGTTTTCGGGCGACGCTTCCTACCTGATGTTCACCCGCGTTTGGCTATGATCTTAGCCAACCGAAAACCGGTGCGTTTCCCTGAGAATTCAAGCCTGCCCGACCCTTTTGACGGCTTACTGAGTGAAGATATCCACCATAGTATTGATGTTCACTCTTGCATGGGTTGCAGCTTGTACGTGGGCGATACTTTGGTTGGTGCGCTAACGCTGGACGCTGCAAAACCCGGTGCTTTTAACGGCATTCCAGACAAAACCATTGAGACCTTTGCAGCGCTCGCTGCGGGGATCATTCGCAATATCAGTCTGTTTGAAGCATTGAATAAAGCCAATCGTCAGCAACATTCCGTGAATCAATTGCTGATTGACGAAGCGAGAAGCAAAGGCGGAAAACTGGTTGGTGTCAGTCCCCAGATGAAGCGGCTCAGAGCCAACATTGAGATGGTGGCACACTCAAATTACGCGGTTTTGATCAGCGGCGAAACAGGTACGGGCAAGGAAGTGGTTGCTCACCAAGTTCACGCGCAGAGCCTGCGCAGTGACAAGCCTATGGTTTATGTAAACTGCGCAGCGTTACCCGAATCCATTGCTGAAAGTGAACTGTTTGGACACGTAAAAGGGGCGTTTACCGGTGCCAATACTTCACGTGCGGGTAAATTTGAACTGGCTGACGGTGGCACGATTTTCCTTGATGAAATCGGTGAACTGCCTCTGTTGTTACAAGCCAAACTGTTGCGTGTGATTCAGCAAGGTGAAGTGCAACGAGTGGGGGCAGATAAAAACCATATCGTAGATGTTCGCATCATCGCGGCCACCAACCGAGACCTTGCTCAAGAAGTGGCTGAAGGACGTTTTCGTTCCGATCTTTTCCACCGTTTGAATGTGTTCCCGATTCAGGTTCCTCCATTACGCTCTCGTGAAGGAGACATTCCGGTTTTAGTGGGACATATACTGGATAACATTCGCCGTCAGTTTCACCTGAAAACGCTACACATTCATCCTAAAGCACTGCAATTATTAGAAAAGCAGTCTTGGTTAGGTAACGTCAGGGAACTGGAGCACACCTTAATGCGTGCGGGCTTACACGCTATGAGAACGCAATCAGAGCTGATTGAACCTCTTCATTTTATGAACGATTTTGACTTGTCTGAACAATCCGCCAATGGAAAGGCGAATTGCAATGCCTCTCCTCAACTTCCCAACTCTTCAGTGCCTATGCGCGAAGCGGTAGAAGCCTTTCAAAAGCAGCTTATTGAACATGCATTGCAACTGAACAACGGTGTTTGGTCTCAGGCGGCTGCATTTCTACAGATGGACAGAGGTAACTTGTTCAAAATGGGCAAAAAATTGGGCGTACAAGCCTATGAATCCTCTAAATAAGCATTTAGCGTTGTATTAATCACAACGCACGATGTCTTTATAACAACGTTATTTTTGAGAGAAAAAACAAAAACCACATAAAATCAATAAGATACAAACTGGCATACTCTCTGCAATACCAGCGATGAAATTTAAAGGCCGCTTAACGCTCCCTTCGCGTTAAGCGGCCAATTTTAATACTTATCACTGGAGCCCCAACTATGTTCTGTATTCAATGTGAGCAAACCATTCAAACCCCTATCGCAAAAGGTTGCGCGTATTCGCAAGGTATGTGTGGAAAAACAAGTGATGTCTCTGATCTACAAGATATTTTAGTTTATACGCTACAAGGCGTTTCATTCTGGGCTCAACTTGGCCGTGAATATCAAATTATCGACACTGAAATCGACGAGTGGGCACCGAAAGCCTTCTTTGCAACGCTGACGAACGTAAACTTTGATGAAAAGCGCATCGTTGAGTTCGCAAACCAAGCTTATCAATACAAACAGAGTTTAGAGCAGCGAGTCAAAGCTGCCGCAACGTTAGCTGACAAATCAATTCCTGAGCTCTCTCCAGCGGCTCAGTTTGAACTTCCAACGGATCGTGAAGCATTGTTAAAGTTTGCACCTTTAGCCGCAGTAAACCGTGGTCATGAAACCGTCGACCCTGATGTGATGGGTTTGCGTTTACTCTGCTTGTACGGCTTAAAAGGCGCAGCAGCCTACTTAGAACACGCCCGTGTTTTAGGACAAAGCGATGTAGAGATCCACACTGAGTATCATCAAATCATGTCTTGGTTAGGTACTGAACCGCAAGATCTCAATGCACTGCTCAACTGTTCAATGCAAATTGGCTTAATGAACTACAAGATCATGGCCCTATTAGATAAAGGCGAAACGGAAACTTTCGGTCACCCGGCACCAACGCAAGTCAACGTTAAAACAAAGAAAGGCAAGTGCATTCTTGTTTCTGGCCATGATCTGCACGACTTAGAAAAAATCCTGCAACAAACCGAAGGCAAAGGCATTAACGTCTACACCAATGGTGAAATGTTACCTGCTCATGGTTACCCAGAGCTGAACAAGTACCCTCATTTGGCGGGCAACTACGGTAGTGCTTGGCAAAACCAGCAAAAAGAGTTTGCTAACTTCCCGGGTGCGATTGTGATGACATCAAACTGCTTACTGAATCCAGAGGTCGGTCAATACGCCGATCGCCTGTTCACTCGCAGCATTGTCGGCTGGCCGGGCGTATCTCATTTAGAAGGTGATGATTTCTCAACAGTGATCGAATGTGCATTAGCTCAGGACGGATTCCAGCATGATGAAATTGAACAGATGATCACTGTCGGATTCGGCCGTAATGCCTTAATGGAAGCAGCACCAGCTGTGATTGATCAAGTGAAACAGGGCAACATCAGTCACTTTTTCTTGGTAGGCGGCTGTGATGGCGATAAAGCAGAGCGCAACTACTACAACGAATTTACCAAACAAACGCCAGAAGACAGCCTGATATTGACTCTCGCTTGCGGCAAATTCCGCTTTAACAAAGAACAACATGGTGAAATTAACGGCATTCCTCGTCTTCTCGATGTTGGTCAATGTAACGACTCCTACTCCGCGATTCAATTAGCATTAGCGCTGGCAGAAGAGTTTGATTGTGGTGTCAATGACTTACCTCTGACACTGGTATTATCTTGGTTTGAACAAAAGGCCATTGTGGTTTTACTTACCTTACTCGCTTTGGGTGTGAAAGGTATTTACACCGGCCCAACTCAACCAGCATTCCTTACTGACAACTTAATGGCCATTATTCAGGACAAATTCGACCTAAGAGCCATCTCGACTGTTGAACAAGATCTTGCGCAAATCCTTGGCGAAAAAGCCGCTGCGTAAATGTGTTTAATGACAGGTGGGTATCGCCCACCTGTGCTTATTGAAGAGATGATTATGGAACAATTTCAATGGCCGAGCCAAGGCGCTGCACGCTTAATCTGTAAAAGCAGATGGCAGGAAACGCCGGATTGCATCAGTTTTACCTTAACCAGTGAAGAACAAGACAAAACCTTTAATTTCATTTCAGGGCAATTTGTGACTCTAGGGGTAGAGATAGATGGCTACACTGAGTACCGCGCGTATTCTCTCAGCTCCCTTTCAAACCAGACCGAAATGCAATTTACCGTGAAAAGGGTTGCTGGCGGTAAAGTATCGAACTATCTCAATGACCATTTACAAGTGGGTCAATCATTGCAGGTACTTCCACCCGCTGGGCAATTTCACATTGGACAGCCCCATACCGATAAGATCTTGTTGCTCAGTGCGGGTTGCGGAATAACACCGGTTATGTCGATGGCGAAAACATTGTTGGCAGACAACCAAGATCGCACAGAGATACATTTCATTCATGCAGCAACCTGTGCAGAGCAGTTGATTTATCATGCTGAGCTACAACAAATGGAGCAGCAGCACCCTCGTTTCATACTCGACATTATGCTGGAGGATGCAGCGAACACGAATTACTTGGAAGGACGTTTAACCCAAGCAGCGCTTGCCAATTACTGCCCGGATATCGCTTCTAGAACGGCGTTCTTGTGTGGCCCAGTGGGCTTCATGCAAGCGATGAAAGATAACTTAGCAGCGTTGGGGATGGATATGACCTTGTTCTATCAAGAAAGCTTTACGCCTGCTGAATCAACACAACCAAAAGTTGAAGACACCGAGAGTAAAGCTGCGGCATTAGCACATGCCACCGTATTTGTACCGTCGTTTGCAGCTGAGACTAAAATCGTTACAGGAAGCCTGCTTATTGATGCGTTAGAAAGTGCCAAAGTACCTGTCATTGCGGCTTGTCGCAGCGGTATTTGTGGTTCTTGCAAATGCAAAGTCACCAGTGGTGATTTCACACGTACCAGTAGCGAAACCTTAACTGAACAAGAAATCGCTGACGGGTTCGTACTCGCCTGCTCCTGCCAAATTCATTCCGATGTTGAAGTGTCTCTGAACTAGTTTTCACCCAGAGCCCTAACCTTCCATATGACTTTTCTCCTTGATCAGCGCGGAGAAAAGTCATTCATAGCCATAGGGTGACTGAAAAATTCATCTACCTTGTCCGTCATACCGTTGGAGTTATCTCTCGATGAACCCAAACAACATCTTCATCCGCTGTAGGAGTTTCAAACCAAGACCAGAATAAATCCAACATCTCCGGCGTCATTTCGTAAGACTTACCTTCCAACTTCGAGTTGCGAGCGGTTGCCCTTTGTTTACAAACCTCAAAGGGAACATCCAAATAGTGCATTTCACTCTCCACACCTATGCTCGATGCCCACTCCATAAAAGTACTGCGATCAGTTTTACGCCAAAAACCGAAATCGAAAATCACGGGCACACCAAGCGAAAAAAGCTGCATAGCGGAGCTTTTAAATAATTCTTCGAGAGTGGCTAAGCGATGGTCAAAGACTTCACGTTCCATATGCTCGCCGTAAAGAGGAATCATCCATTCATCAACTGAGAAGCGAAATGCACCATGAGCTTCTGCAAGCTCTTTGGAATAAGTGGTCTTGCCAGACCCAATGAAGCCACATACAAAATAGATTTTGCTCATATTTCCTCTTTCTTTAAGTACGGCAAGTTAGTCTAGATCTCGCCATATCCAGTTCGAATCAATAGCGCTTCCGGGGCCATAGCTGCGTTGTTTCATTGCTAAAACGGCCCAGCACTCTTTTATTTCCAACTCGATATCATAGGTAACCTTATAGAATTTATAAACCAGATCGGGGTCTTGATATTCAGAACTAAAAGGACAACGTGAGCGTTTTATCAGATCAATACTAACAACGCTTCCACCAACCGAACGAATCTTGTTATTGATAACCGCCACTCTTTCACGTTCAGACTGTTTGGACACTCTCATCAACAACCATACGGATACCCCTCCAGCGATGAAGGTAAGTAAGAAAGCGAGTTGTAAGCTCATACTAAAAATCCTCAGATTATACGCAGCAGGCTTTAAGTATAGGCAGGGTTCTAGAGTAAAAAGCCCATGCTCATAACACAATAAAAGGATTTACCCGTTTTAGCTCTTTATCTCTCAAAATTGATGCCTATCGACAAGGCAATCGCGCCATTTTAAGCATCAAACGAGAAAGGTGACTTAACCATCAACATTATTACTCCCAACAAAAAGCCACAAACGCTCAGGAATTTGTGGCTTTTTTACTTTTTCATCTTTAAACGGTGTTCGCTATATCAAAGTAGCGCGGCCAGCTGTATTTTAACCAACCTAGAGCCCATCTTCTGCTCTAAAAACTAGGGCATAAAATATAGGTAATACAACCATAGTGAGTACGGTAGCGAAGACCAACCCACCAATGATAGTGATTGCCATGGATACAAAAAATGCATCGAAAATAAGAGGGGTCATCCCCAAAGCAGTGGTGAGCGCAGCCATTGCGACAGGACGCAAACGGCTCACACAGGAATCAACAATCGCTTCCATCAGGACTTTCCCAGATCTTGTTTCTATGTTGATCTCTTCTACTAAAACAATGGCATTCTTTATCAGCATCCCTATTAGGCTTAAAAAACCTAATAACGCCATAAAGCCGAATGGCTGATCCGTTGCCAATAAACCAACGGTCACACCGATTAAAGCAAGGGGCACGCATAACCATATCACTACCGTTTGTCGCAACGAGTTAAACATAGTAATAGTCAGCAATATCATTGCCAGAATGAACAAAGGTATGCTTGTTTCTATCCCAGCTTCCGCTTTATTTTGCTCTTCATACTCACCGCCCCATTCCAATTTATAGCCTTTGGGAAGCGAGATAGACTCCACTTGAGGGCGTAATTGAGCAAAGAGTTGACTGGCATTTCCATCGACGGGATCAGCAAACACTGTTATGGTTCTTTCTCTGTTGCGACGAAGGATTAAGCCATCTTCGAAAACCAATTCAAATGACTGTACCACTTGCCTTAAAGGGATCATTCGCTGAGCGAAAGGGCTCCAGATCTGAATATTTCCCAAGCTACCAATATCGTATCTAACACTATCGTCTGCCCGAACAATAATGGGCAATAGCAGATCATTCTCTCTGAATACGCCTGTCGTTACTCCCTCGAATGACTCTTTAATTGCTTCAGCCACCATTGATCGAGATATACCATTCAGATTCGCCTGCTCTTCCAGTAACACCGCTTTGACCACTTTGATCTTCTGTCGCCAGTCCGTGCGGATAGCTTTTGCATTAGGTGCAGATGAAAATATCTCCGTTATTTGGTCAGCAATGGTTCTTAACTGCTCCGGATCAGGCCCACTAACTCTCGCCTGAATTTTGCCCAAAGCTGCGGTACCAAGTGCAAACGGAGAGGCGTATATCAAAGCATTGGGATATTTCTCGGCTAGCTGTTGTTCAACTTTTGGAATCAGTTCTTTGATCGCTCTGTAGTCATCAACGTCGACTAAAAACTGAGCATAACTCGTATTAGGCTGTTGAGGTTCATAAGTTAACAAAAACCTTAATGCGCCTTCCCCAGTCATAGTGGTTACATGAGTGACATGAGATTGCTCTCGTAAATACTGCTCAATTGAACCCGCATTTTGCTTGGTTTCGTCAATGTGCGTGCCTTGCGGCAACCACATATCAACCATGAACTGCGCCCGTGTTGAATCAGGGAAAAAGTTCTGGCTAACGAATGAGAAGCCCCAGAGAGAAACCGCAAATATCGCCAAAACGGATGCGGAACTTAAATATCGATGACGAATACAGTGTTTCAACAGTCGTTTGTATTTGGAATAGAATCTTCCAGCGTAAGGATCGTTTAATTCCGAGGCTTGCTTAGGCGGTTTTAAAAAAAGAACGCACAGCAATGGCGTCACCGTCACTGCGGTAACCCAACTTAGCAACAAGGACACCATCACTACCTGAAACAATGAACGGCAGTACTCTCCCGTGGCATCGTTTGATGTGCCAATTGCCGCAAACGCCAAAATTGCAATTAATGTCGCTGCCAATAACGGCCAAGCCGACTGACTAACGACGATAGGGGCGGCGCTGCGTGCGCTTTCCCCCTTCTGCATACGTATCAAAATGCCATCAACGATCACAATCGCATTATCAACCAGCATACCCAGAGCAATGATGAGAGCACCGAGAGAAATCCGCTCTAACGCCACCCCCATAGGGTCTAGAAATAGGAATGAACCAGCAATAGTAAGGACGAGGATAAAGCCAATTAATAAGCCACTACGCAATCCCATAAAAATCAGCAATACCGCGATTACGATGGCTACCGCTTCCACTAAACTCGCGATAAAACCAGAAATGGCTTCTGTTACCGCTTCTGACTGCAAAGAAACGAAGCCAAACTCAATTCCCGCAGGTCGCTGACCTTCTAGCTCAGTCAATTTGCTCAGGACAGCTTCACCCATATCGACGACATTACCGCCCGTTACGGTTGAGATCCCTATACCGATACCTAACTTTCCATCAAACTGAATAAGTGCCGACGGTGGGTCAACATAACCTCGCTTTATTTTGGCAATATCACGAAGGTAGAACTGTTTGCTTGAACCGTCTGTAATCAACATCGATTCGAAACCTGCAACGGATTCCAAACCTCCCGTCGGCGAAATAGCAACGTAGGAAGAACCAATCTTGGCATTACCAGCGTCTACAACAACACCTTTACTACTCAATTGCTGTGCAATTACATTCGAAGAGATGCCTAACTGCGCTAATCTGTCTCGATTAAACTCAACGAAAATCGCTTCCGTACGCTCGCCATAAGTGTTTATCTTGCCAACACCGTCAACGAGAAGAAGCTGCTGTTGCAGATCATCGACATATTTTTTCAATTCACCGTAACTGTATCCGTCACTCGTAATAACCATGAAGATACTGTAAACATCACCGAAATCATCAATAACCAGAGAAGGCCCAGATCCGGGCGGAAGATATTGCTGAACATCACCCACTTTTTGCCTAAGTTTGTTCCAAACCTGAGGTAGGGTTTCCTTGTTATATTTGTCTTTGATTGAAACCGTGATCGTAGAAAGTCCGGGCTCAGACTTAGAAGTGACTTTATCGAGTTCCCCTAATTGCTGAACGGATTTCTCTAGTAATTCAGTGACTTCCTGCTCCACTTCTAGAGCAGTCGCCCCTTTGTACGGCGTAACAATCAGCGCTTCTTTTATCGTGAACTCTGGATCTTCTAGTCGGCTCATATCTCTGAAAACCATAAGACCAGTAACCAACATAACGACGGTCAAGACCAGTGTAACAACTCGCTTCTCAATTGCGATAGACGCTATATTCATCGATTCAATCCTCCAGCGGATACACGGAATAGCCATCGAATAAACTGTGAACACCTGATACCGCTATACGGTCCCCTTTCTTTAACCCAGATTTCACCAAGACTTTCTTCGCTGTAATGTTGCCCAATTCTATTGTTTGCTTTGTAACAACACCCTTATCAGCATCGTATAACCATACGAAAGCTTTATTGTCTGAGTTACCAACAATCGCCTCTATCGGAACATATATGTTGGCGTTCTCCGTTGATTTGGGTTGATACAAGACATGACCACTCATACCCGAACCCAATGAAATATTCTGTGGCACATTAAACTCAACGGTGACTTTGTAAGTACGAGTGATGGGATCAGCGACGCTAGAGAACTCACTAATGACACCTGGGAAACGTTCATTCGGTAAGGCACTTACGGTAACAAACAGCTGTTCTGAGAGATTAATGTCTTTGGCTGAAGCGACTCTTCCTCCTTGTACCCAATCAACCTCTGGTACATCGACAACCATCTCCAAAGCAGAGTCACTATGCAGTTGAATAACCGGTTGTTTTGCGTAGACAGTGTCAAACTTCTCAATGTCTTTACGTGCAATTCGACCAGAAAAAGGCGCTTGTAACGACGTATCTTCCAGTGCTTTTTTTGCTTGTTTGAATGCAGCTTGTGCTACTTCCATATTGCGCTTTGCCTGATCGAATGCCTGAGGGGTTACAGCATTGGATTCTAGGGCTTTTTTATATCGCTCATAATCCTTGTGACTGGCATCTTTTTCAATCTTGGCGCTTTCAAACTGAGCCTGATAATCTCTGGGATCAAGTTGGGCTAATACTTGCCCGGCAACAACGAGATCACCTTCCTTCACTTTTATATCAGTGACTTTACCGGGCACCTCAAAAGCCAGAGTCGATTTGTTTACTGCAGTAACACTGCCTGGATATTTATATAAAATCTGAGGCGCATCACCACCTAACGTATAAAGCTTAACAGGTCTAGAAACCTGTTCGCTCTCGTGTGGTTGTTGCTGATCGCATCCCGCCATAATGAACGCAGTACTCAATACAAGCACGGTCCACCTTAAACGTTGGCATAAGTCATTCATGTATTCCTCCACAATAAACGGACGGTTACTGGCGAATACATGCTGCTGTCTAAATTGTGTACTTCGCCTTGATTAAGGGGATTCTATTACAAGATCATTAATTAACACAACACCTGTTATATTAATTATTAATGAAATATGAATCATGAAAATGAATAAGAAGCAGAAATGACAAACAACAAAAATATCAATTTAAAATCATTAAGTTAATGAACGCCCACAACTAAACTGAAGAATTAAATTATCCAGTAGTGACTTAGCTCAGCATCGATCATCGGAACAGATCAACACATGACTACCCTTTTTTAACAACACCTGTTACTTTAATGAAAATTCCAAACTAGCCTGTGTGGCAAAACCTAAGCAACGAGTGGACACCTTTAGATGAGCAAAAGTGATCAAGAACCCAACAATGCCATTGCAAAACAAAAAAGAGGCCGCCCTGTTGGTGACCATGATTCAAAGCGAAATGAACTTGTTAATGCAGTGATTGAGTTGCTGTCTGAGAAAGGATGCCAAGGTATCTCTTTTCGCAAAGTAGCCGCCAAAGTAGGTTGTACAACTGGCGCTGTGACCTACTACTTTGAAAATAAAGAAGCGATGCTGATTGCTGCTACTGATTATTTATTTGGTCAATTTGAACTCATTTTGGCAGGAGAAAATGGGGATGTGAAAATTGTATTAGATAACTGGCTTAACTGGTCTCTCAGTGAAAGTTCAGAGGTCGCTCCAATCGTCGCTGAGTTGTTCGTTTATGCAAGACAAGATCCTAATTACGCCCAGCACCTGCAAAAGTGGTATGTCAAAATGAGAAGTTCATTAACCGCGACTTTAGAGCAAGGACAAGCGCGTGGCGAAATTAGAACCGATATTGATGCTGCATTTCTCGCAGATCAGTTGAGTGCCCTCGTCGATGGATGGATGATCGTATCGCCGATAGAACCGCAACGTTATGATCCCCAACAGACCAAAGCATTTTTTGATATAACCTTAAAACTACTCGCCCCATAAAATAATGGAATGAGTAGTATGGTGTTGTTCATAGCATCATTAATGTTAAGCCGGGAAGTAAAGCCAACGCAAAATTAAACCGTACTCACTTTAAGTTCCAAAGCTTTGCTCAGGCGTAACATTAACAACACAGCTATCGCCATAACCATTGAAGCAAGAAAGAAACCTGACTGAGTAATACCAAAATGACTCAAAAACGCGATGGCAACATAGCTGATGCTTTGTGCCAACGTGGCAAACATTTGTAAGCCACCATCCGCTCGGCCGCGTTGGTGAATACTGATACTGTGGTGCATCCAGTTTGTCCGAGCGATTCGATTTAATGCGTTAAAAGTGCCAAAGAAAAAAGTGAATATCAGCAACATCATTGGGGTTGGTGATAAGCTCATACCAAAAAGCATAATCGTAGCCAACCCCATTGCACCAACCATAATTCCCTGATGAGAACCTAGCCCCAAAAATCTTCCGACCAGTAAGCCTGTGACTAGTGATCCCATACCAAACGCGATGTTATAGCCAGCAAACCAGTCGCCAGAGATACCCGTTTCAGCAAACCATATCGGTACCAATTTGGTCAGAAAGGTGAGAATCGGGTAACTCAATGCTGAGAGCATTAAAAATGCGTAAAAATGAGGTTTTGAGGTAAAGATATCCCTACTCTCTTTCATTTGTTCGACAAAAGAGATGGTTTGGCTAGCGCGTATTTGTTGGCGATAAGGCGTCAATATGTAGCTAACACTCGCAATTGCAGAGGCTATTGCCGCGAATGCAGAAAATTCCAACATTCCCCACATTTCGAGCAACATAACTCCCAACGCACCAGAACCGAGTGTCGTTACCTGCATGATCACTTCTTGTTTGCCGGAGATAGCCGCATATTCATGTTGATGAAAGTTCTCCTGAGTGAACGCATTGTTGGTTGTCCACGCCAAATTACTCGAAGTCCAAAATACAAGTTGTGCCACTGCAAGCAACCAATGAGATTCAAATCCGAAACTGTATGCCAGCGTGACAAAAGCAGCGGTACTCGCTTGCAGAAGCTGTACCAATACCAGCAATTGCTTTCTTGAATTTCGGTCAATCAAGGTGGAAAAAAACGGGGTTAGGAAAAAAGAAATTGCAGTACACACCAAAGCAACCATAGCGACAAACGCACCCATATTGGGTTCCGAGAGCATCACCCAAGGTAACGCCATCATAAACAGTCCTGACGATATACCATCAAAGAAGCGCCCTGTTAGATAAGCACTTGCGCGTGTTTTTTCTGTTGCTTCCATATTTCTATTCCATCTGCTATTAATTTGCAGTCAGGTTAATACCTCAAGTTAACTTTAGGTAAAGCGTTATTTGCCTATAATTTAGATAAATAGCAAGAAAAAATGGAGAGTTAGATATGGAGATGACTGTGGGTGAAGTGGCTAAACGCTCTGGTGTGAATGTCTCCACCCTGCACTTCTACGAACAAAAAGGATTGATCTTCAGTTGGCGAAATCAAGGTAATCAACGTCGATATCATAGAAATGTTCTTCGCAGAATCGCCGTAATCAAAGCGGCACAAATGGTCGGTCTGACATTAGAAGAGATCTCTGCCTCATTGGCAGATTTACCGAAGCATCAGGCACCTAGCCGTCAACAATGGGAGCAGATGGCTTCGAATTGGAGCGATATGCTCGAACACCGTATTCAACAGCTACAGGCGTTAAAAAACGATCTTGGTGGCTGTATTGGCTGCGGTTGTTTGTCAATGGAGTCGTGTGCCATTTACAACCCGCAGGATATTCGCGCAGAAACCTTTGAAGACAAAACTCGTCTTACCCACCCAGAAGAGTGGTCTGGTGATGTAGAGTAATCGGGCTAATACCGCTCATTGATCGAGTGGTGGATGGTTATTCATCCATTCTTCAATGGTTAAGTATGTCTTACCGCCATTGATGAAAAATGGGCTGGACTTATCGACGTTGACCAAAGCATCGTCGGCTACATTTGCCATTGTGAACCATTTGGGTTCTGTAGTGAGATAGACAAATCGGCTGGTGCCTGCCCCAGGAAGATAATTTGCATTTGCAAAATCCCCCTTGGATACAGAGCTGTCGACTGTAGGGTAGTAATCCACACCGATACTCATCAGCAACTCGGCATCCTCATCTACACGATCAAGCCAAGCTTGTGTGCGAACAAATACTCCAAGAACATCATCCCCATCGAAAGCCACTTTACTGGTTCCGCCATGCAAGATATCCGGATGCTGAAACTCGTAGTAGCCAGAACTATCATCAGGTAACGCACTGCCCTGCCAAGTGACAATATCGGAGTCGTAATATGAGGCCCAAGTTGTTGGTGTTACAGCTAATTTTTCCCAAAAAGCGTGGTTTACATCACTACCTTTTAGCAGCCAAATTTCAAAATCGCTGTAGTAGATCTTCACGTGTTGATCTGTATTGGTGTTCGATTCAAATATCGTAAACCAGCCCGTGAGTGCACTCCATGAGGCGGATGTTTTCATTCTGTCGTCAAGCACAGAATCTGCCCACCATGCTGGTGCAGCATCCCCTCTCGGTAGCCCTTGTGTAATGTGCCCGCTTTTCGACCAACTGGCTTCTGCAGAAGCGTTTAACAAAATAGCTTCGTTCGCTTTAGTCATGCTATCCACGACTTCCGTAGCAAAAGGGGATGTTGGAATGGAAATATTCGTATCGGGAGTGTCAGATTCTTCGCCACCACAAGCTGAAAGCAATATGGATATAATCAAGGCTGAGATAATTTTTTGCATGATAAAGCAGTAACTTATAGGTGGAGAAATACACCGCTAGGTTACCACTCATAAAACAGAAAACTCTAATGTACGGAGACTGATTAAGCCAATACTGACAAGCGATTAGGCTCTTCTTTCGCCCACTTCGATCAAAGCTTCTTCCGATGTTGCCAACGTTTCAATATCGTCTTGTTCAATAATACGAGTTTTCTTCCAACTACCACGTGCATACCAAGCCACAGCGACTAGCGCCACCAGTATGTTAGTCACAGCAAATGACCACCAAATGCCTTTCTCAGCTAAGTAGGTATGTTTAGACAGAATATAGGCCAGAGGGAATTGGAACACCCACTGAGTGAGTAGTGATAGGATCATACTGTTGGTCATATTTCCGGAGGCTCGAAACGCCGACATTATCGAAAGCTGGACGCCAATAAACCCCCAAGATAAACACATCACTTTTAGGAATTCTGCACCTTGCTCAACAACTTGAGGATTGTCGGGAATGAAAAACTTCACTACGTTTGGTGCTAATAAATAAGCAAACACACCGATAACCGTCAACATGACAAAACTCCATATCGAGCCAATTACGGTAATTTTAGCCGCACGATCAACACGGTTGGCACCTAAATTCTGTCCAACAAGAGTAGAAACAGCCATCGCTAACCCCATCGCAGGGATGGTAATCAATTGAAGAATGTTCGAACCTACACCGTAAGACGCTATCGTTACGGTTCCGAAACTCGCGACCAGAAATGACATGGTAATCAAACCCAGCGCCCGTGCTGAAAGTTCAACTGAACCCGGAGCTCCCAAAAAGAACGCACGTTTGATGTAAGTCCAGTCAGGCGATAAATCTTGCCACCTTAAATGAATACCATGTTTGCCTTTGGAAAGAATATAAAAACCAGTGAATGCCGCAAGAGCTTGAGTGACAAGTGTAGCAAGTGCTGCTCCTGAAACGCCTAGACCAGCAAAATTTCCCATACCAAAGATGAATAATGGATCGAGCACGAAGTTAAGCAACACCGTGCCAAGCACGATATAAAGCGGGACTTTAACTTGCCCAGTGCCTCTCATCAATGCTTGAAACATGTTGTAGACAAAGACAAAAATTACGCTAACAAAAGAGATACGCATAAAGCTAAGAGCATTGGTATATACCGCATCTTCTACGCCAAGCAACTTCAAAAAATAAGGTGAAAGCAAATAGCCAAGAAAACCCAAAACAACTGAGGTAATAAACACCATCAGCATAGTTTGCCCTGCAACATGGTTTACCTTGTCATACTGTCTTGCGCCCATGTACTGAGCAGTCAGAGTCGCCCCTGCCATAGCAAGCCCAGCTCCCAACGCAATAACGAGGAAAGTTACTGGCATGCTTACTGAAACAGCAGCCACTTCGTTGGCACCCAAACGCCCTACCCAGAAGGCATCCGTCAGTTGATAAGCTGATTGTAATAGCTGACCAAAAACAATAGGAATTGCGAGAGACAAAAGCGCTTTATTAATAGGGCCTTCAATTAACTGTTGTGTTTTTGCCATGCTCACACCTTTTTCTTTAATATATTTTTTCAACACATGCCACACTGATCATAGCCCGACATTTAAGTTAGAAAGACAGATTAACGAAAAGAATGCAAACTTTTTAGCTTTGCTAGGAATTGAAAATTAAGGGTATTTGGTACTAGATAGGGTGAAAATGATAACGGAGGAGTGAATATTTTTTAGGAATAACGGGAATATCCACACTAAAATAAAAAATATTTTAGCAATAGAATTCCTTCCTACTTACGCGGCAAATTAAAGAAGCAGTAATAATGTGCAAATTTAAAGATTGAACAGTTTCTGTTGTTCTCTTTCTAACAAAATATCTTCAATTTTTCTTCTTGTTTCATTTAACGATGGTTTTTTATCAACAATTGATTCTTCTTGAATTTTTTTCTTAGCTTTCGTCTTAGTTTGTTTGCTTTTTTTCATGCTTCTTCTTGCTCTTCAATAATTAGTGAACTAAAAATGTTCCTAATTGGTGCCCTTGGCTAGAAAATATTTCACCTTCATTTGTTGTTTCACAAAATGAGAAGTGAAGATCATCTTCGAATGTTTGAAGCTTAATTAAAGTGTGTCTTTTTAACACATCGCTATTTAGCTGATGAATGTTTGCAGACCACTGTACATTTTCTTGGTGCAAGTGAAAATCTATTTTAAACAAACGGATATGCATCCTTAGCGGATTTCTTATCACGCTTACTATAGTACCAGTAAAGCTGGCGACTTGTTCTTCTAGTCATAAAATACTTTAGATAGTGGAAAATTTAGGGAAGGGAGCTGGGGAAAGAAATAGGAGGTGATGGCGACACCTCCTACTTTAAAACTTATAGTGGTGATACGTTAGCAGCTTGAGGGCCTTTGTTGCCTTTCTCAATTACGAAGCTAACTTTTTGACCTTCGTTTAACGTTTTAAAGCCTTCAGCAGCGATAGCGTTAAAGTGAACGAATACATCAGCACCGCCGTTATCAGGAGTGATAAAGCCGAAGCCTTTAGTTTCGTTGAACCACTTTACAGAACCAGTTGTTTGGTTAGACATATATATACCTCGATAAAATTAATTAAAAGTCGTAAACAAAAACTACTTTATGGAATATGAAGAAAAGTTATCGCAGGAATATGACGAGAAAATCGCAAGAGAACTGAGAAGAGACTTGTACTTAATGTTTCATTAATAGCTCATGCTTAAGAGCTGCAGCTACTATACACCTTGTGCTCTAAATAGACAGATATATTTTCATATATTTTTAATATGTTTATTTCGCCAACCATATATTCCTCTTGATAATTATCTCCCACCCCTTGCTACTACTCAGTTTCGTTGCTTATCGCCCCTCTAAAAATCATCAATAAAATTCTGACTAAAATATCCTATAAACTTGTTTCAATGAGTATAATTGACTCCACACACACTTTGGCTAGCCGTAAAATAGCTTCAACTAAAACGTTCTATGAGTGATAAAAATGAATAATTTTACTTACTTCAACCCAACCAGAGTCCACTTCGGCAAAGGTCAAATTGCGACTCTTAAGCAAGAAATTGCACCCAACAGCCGTATTCTGATCACCTACGGTGGCGGTAGCATTAAAAAAAATGGCGTTTATGACCAAGTTATTGATGCATTGAAAGACTTCACTGTATTTGAATTCAGCGGCATTGAGCCAAATCCTCATTATGAAACACTGATTAAAGCAGTCGAACTTGCTAAGCAAGAAAAGATAGACTTCATTCTTGCTGTGGGTGGTGGATCCGTGATTGATGGAAGTAAGTTGATTGCTGCTGGCGCTTGTTATGACGGTGACTACTGGGACATCATCACTAGCGGCGGAAATTGTGTGAAGGAAGCACTGCCATTGGGTTGCGTACTCACTCTTCCGGCAACAGGTTCAGAGATGAATCGCAATAGTGTGATTACTCGTGCAGCTACTCAAGATAAGCTTTCCTTCGGCTCTGATTTTGTTCTCCCTGTATTCTCGATTCTTGACCCAGAAACGACTTACTCGCTTCCTGCTCGTCAAATCGCAAATGGTGCTGTGGATAGTTTCGTTCACATTATGGAACAGTACATGACTTACCCTGTGAACGCGAAAGTGTCTGACCGCTTTGCTGAAAGCCTACTGCTGAACATTCAGGAAGATGGGCCTGTCGCTCTAGAAAAGCCAAACGATTATGACGTGCGTGCGAACCTGATGTGGACAGCGACAATGGCTCTCAACGGCACATTGAAAAATGGTGTCCCTTCAGATTGGGCTACTCACGCTATTGGTCATGAGCTGACAGCTTTATACGGTTTAGACCACGCGCAAACACTGGCGATTGTCATGCCTTCACTATGGCGTTACAAAAAAGAACAGAAGAAAGGCAAACTGCTCCAGTACGCAAACCGAGTTCTGAACATCACTTCAGGCAGTGAAGATGAGCAAATCGAACTTGCGATTCAGAAGACCGAAGAGTTCTTCACTATGATGGGCAACCCAACCACTCTTTCAGCATACGAACTGGATGAAACAGCCATTCTCGCTGTGAAGCAAAAACTCATCGAACACGGCATGCTAGCCCTTGGGGAACACGGTGACATAACCCCTGATGATGTAGTAGAGATCCTTAAACTCGCGCTGTAACAATCTTTAACTACATGAAGATTAAGTAAAAAAAGAGAAGCTTTAAAGCTTCTCTTTTTACATCTCTAATCTCTGAACGTTATTGATTACGCACTGGGTTTGCGTAGCTATCAAGCAGATACTGATGTGCATTCAGTGGAAGCTGAGACAGTTTTTGCTCCAATTTCGCTTTTACCGCAGGTGTAATGTCTGCATCTTCACGTCCAGCCGCTAACAAGTTAATTGGGTACAACTTGTAGTTAGCGTGGATTTGACGGTCAATTTCTTGTGCAAGCTCTTCCGGCGTTTCGTAAGTCTCAGTGATCACCTCACCAAAAGCGACATGAACTCGGCCTTTGTCACCGATGATGCCCTGAATGATACTTTCGATGTCTTCAAATTCGCCTTTTTCGTATTTACCATGGGTCGCTTTTTCATAAAGCTCGCGAGCTTTGGCAATATCACAAGGGTCGTTCTCATAGGAAATTGAAACAGGCACAATTCTTAGCGACTTAATGTACTCAGAAAACTCAACTTTCTGTTTGCGGCCTTCGACGTTAAACATTTTAAGGATCGCAGGATCGGTAAAGTCGTTACCGTCTTTCGCACGACCTTCTTTTTGAGCAATCCAAATTGAATGCCCTGTATCCAAAGAGTGCTTAATATAACCAGACAAAGTACCCAGAGCTTTCATCATTTCACGTGGCGCTTTCGCCGAACGCTTAACGATAAAGCTTTTGTTCAATCGCATCAGTTCTGTTGCACAAGGCTTCTTCAGCAAGTTATCGCCAATAGCGATACGAACTGTACGGTGCCCTGACTCATACAAACCGTAGTTAACCAACGCAGGATCCATCGCGATATCACGGTGATTAGACACAAACAGGTAAGCTGTATTCTTATCTAGTTTGTTCAAGCCACTGTAAGTCACACCCTTGGTGGTGTGTTCCAACGTTTTTTCTAAATACTTTTTTACTTCTAGCTGAATGGCATCAACCGAAGTCAGCTTTGCCCACTTAAACTTAAGGTAAGCTTTTACGAATGGGCCCATCATCGTTTTTAGCCATGAAGGTTGACGCTCAAAACGATGATCGAGAATCGCTGTGATAAATTCTTCATCATTAATTAAACGTTCGATGGCTGCAGGAATTTCATCGTCATTATAGGGACGAATCTCTTGATACGGGTCGGTGGTTGAAGTCATATTCTCGTACATCAAATAAAAAACTGGCCTATTCTACGCGCACTCGCAAGAGCTCGCAGCTATCATAAGCACATAAATTGTAAGGTCAGACCAGAAAATCAAAAATAAGTTTCTGTCTGTATTCCTTCTATTTCCTAACTGATAGGCATCGCGGTTAGGCCGCGGCTAAGTGATCCACAACTCGATATTTGGCTTTTGAGTGGATAAACGTTAATCTTAGCGCCCTTAATTTTATGAGGCCTTGTATGAACTACGCTATTCAATCTGAAACCTGCTTATTTCCATATCTGGAAGTCACACCGCGTAAGCGCGCAACAAAGCATAGTTTAGTCAAGGTTAACAATGGTCTTGCTCTATTCAAATTGGGCAAACAAGAGTACGCCATTGAAGCAGGACAAGCGATTTGGATCCCTATCGAATGCTTATGCTCCCTCACCTTTTTGCCAAATACTCACATCACTCGGGTTGATTTTTCAGTTCGTCTACGAGATGAATTCCCTCATCAATCTGGATTCATCACACTAACAGAATTGAGTTCGGCACTGCTAAGCCGCATACAGTCGACAAATGCAGGTGACGAAGTGTACCCGCATTTGTTACAAGTACTCAAAGATGAAGTCAAAAAACTTGAGCCAAAGCTTGTAGAAAATAGCTTAAGCCAACAGTTTGCTCGCTGGCAGCCGAATCAGCAGGGAGCCATTAACAAAGAACATCATGTTGCTTTACTCGTAAGAGAAGCCATGAAGCGCAAACTGTCTGGAATAAAAACACAGCTGGTGATTGATGAACTGTTTTCAGGCAATACCGCACAGTTTGAACAAATGTGCCAATTAGTGCTTGGCAAATCACTTTAAAAGAAAATAAAAAACAGCCAGCTAATAATAGTTGGCTGTTTTTTATAGGGCGGTGAATAGCGCCTAGTTCACCACTTCAATATCCGTTTCTGGTACACAGCAACAAGCTAAAGCCATACCCATATTACGTTCATGTTCTTGCAATGCTGGAACATCAGGCTGATGGACTTTACCCGATTCAACCTTCACCTTACACGCACCGCAAAATCCAGCGCGGCAACTGTTGGCAATAGGAAAACCCGCCGCTTCAGCTTGCTCTAACAGGGTGCTTTGGTTATTTCCTTCAAACAGATTGCCGTTAACACTTAACTGCAAGGTTTTAAATTCTCTGACGGTTTGCTGCGCGACGCCAAACGCTTCTTGGTGGTAAGCATTTTCAGCCACACCTTGCTTAAGTAGCAAATTCTTGGCTTTTTGCATAAATCCATCTGGACCACACACAAACACTTGGCGTGTAGCGACATCTTTCACTTGCTTGATGTGTGACAGGGACAAACGACCTTTCAAACCAAACCAGTCAACCGGTGGTTGAGAGAGCGAAATAAACACTTTCAGTTCAGGATGGGCAAGCTCTAATTGCTCTAGCTCTTCACGACATGGAATGTCTTCAACAGAGCGACATTGATGATAGAACACTACATCACGCATCTGCTTGTTATCTGCCAGATAACGTAGCATAGACAGCATAGGCGTCACGCCACTTCCCGCAGAAAGCAGTAACAACGGCTGATTGTGATGCTCAGAGGATAAATGAAAGCTGCCATCGGGTGTTTGGGTAGTTAATGTATCCCCAACCTGAAGGTTATCAAGCAACCAGTTAGAGACACGGCCGCCATCGACACGCTTAACAGAAATCGCCAGCCGTCCCGGACGAGACGGACTTGATGACATAGTGTAAAAACGACCAACATTTTCACCATCGACGACAATTTCAATCGGTAAATGCTGACCGGGCTGGTAATTTGGCAACACGCCATGTTGTGGCTCCAGCCAGAAAGTCACAAAATCGCGGGCGATTTCTTCACGCTCTACACACGTCATCAGGTAGTGGCTCTGACCTAAATCTGGGTAGTGCTCTTTCTCTTTGTATTCAATAACTTCAATCTTATCTCCCGCATGAATCATGCCTTCATTTCTGGCAACAAGATTTTGACCGAAGAATACGCCTCCGCGCTCGTTGGCACGAAACTGGGAAAGAGTACGCAGTGGTTCTTTGGTTGGGCGGTATTGGCCTTTTTTGATATCCACCGTCGTCATAATACAACGTTCACAAGGCTTCAGAGCCTCAAATTCCACCTCACCAATACGGATGCGCTTCCAACTATCTTCCGCAAAAGGTTCGGTGCCAGAAACAACAAGGTTGGTTCTAAATTGATCCATGCAGTGACGTTCAGGGCTGCGACGGTTTAGCTCATCCAGCGAACCTTGGCTAATAATCAGTAGCGGATAACCATCCGCAAAGCTGACGTTATGACCGAACTTCTCACGTACACGATTGGACTGTTGACCAGTGAACAACAGCTCAACACGCTGCCCCATAATCTCACTGAACCAGTCGTCAGCTTCATCTGTTGTGGTGTACGCAATAAAGCTGTCATCCCAAACTGTTGCTGGTGATTCCTGCATTTTAAAATCAGCATAACGAATGGTAAGTGGCGATTTTCCCTGCGCGCTAAAAATCAGGCCATCTGGCGTTAGGGTAGATCGAATTTTGACCATTTGCGGGTATTTACGGGCTGTCACCATACTGCCGTCAGCGAGTGCCAACATAAATCGTCGGTCAAACATCAACCCTTGTTTCTCAACCCATGCAGTAGATAAAGAAAGTCCACCCACCGATTTCACTGGATACACATTGATTTGAGAAAGCACCGCTGACGACATGACACACATCCTTACGTATGGTTAAAAATAGATTCCCGAGCCACCGAGACGTATTGCTTTCAGTGAAAAGAGAACAGGGCTATGAATGACACAAATACGCTATTGTTTCAATCAATTAGCCACGAAAAATTGTTCCAGACTAACAGAACAGACAAATTAAAAGATGAAATGAGAAGCCATTTACTCTATCATCCTGTCGCCTAAACGGAAGCGTTTGCGTGACGCAAATTTTCTTTTTAGGCTCCAATCATTCCAATGACTTCATGGTGGGAGCTATTCATGACAACACTTACGATCACTCGTCCCGACGACTGGCACGTTCACCTTCGCGATGGCGAAGTTCTCGCAGATACTGTACGTGACATCAGCCGTTACAACGGACGCGCGCTTATTATGCCAAACACCGTCCCACCAGTAACCAATACTGAAATGGCGCTTGCTTACCGTGATCGCATCATGGCGCAGAATCCAAGCTCGACCTTCCAACCTTTGATGTCTTTGTACTTAACCGATAACACCTCAGCAGAAGATATTCGCCAAGCGAAAGCGTCTGGCGCCGTTGTTGCAGCAAAACTTTACCCAGCAGGTGCAACGACGAACTCTGACTCAGGCGTGACTAACGCGAAAAACATTTACCCAGTTCTGCAAGCAATGCAAGAAGAAGGCATGTTGCTGCTGGTTCACGGCGAAGTGACCACTCACGAAGTCGACATTTTTGACCGTGAAAAGACCTTCTTAGAAACGGTTCTTGCGCCAATCGTGAATGATTTCCCGAACCTTAAAATCGTTTTAGAACACATTACAACCACAGAAGCGGTTAACTTTGTAAAAAACGCTTCAGACAACGTGGCAGCAACCATTACCGCTCACCACTTGCTGTTTAACCGCAACCACATGTTGGTTGGCGGTATTCGCCCTCACCTGTTCTGTCTGCCAATTTTAAAACGAGCAACACACCAACATGCGCTCGTTGCGGCAGCAACGTCTGGCAATAAGAAGTTTTTCCTTGGAACAGACTCAGCACCTCACGCGAAAGGCAAGAAAGAAGCCGCTTGTGGTTGTGCGGGTTCATACACGGCTCACGCTGCACTGGAACTTTATGCAGAAGTGTTCGAGCAAGAAGGCAAGCTTGAGAATCTTGAAGCATTCGCGAGCCATAATGGCCCAGACTTCTACGGTGTTCCACGCAACACAGACACAGTGACTCTAACTAAAGCGTCTTGGGAAGTTCCTGCAAGCATGCCTTTTGGCGGTGAAACCGTGGTTCCAATTCGCGCAGGTGAAGCTATTCAGTGGCAAGTCGCTTAACACGGCGTCCACATACTGGTTCTACGCAGATCAAAAAGCCGCCTCGTCAGGCGGCTTTTTCGTATTCAAAATTCACTAATTAAACGGAACTCAGTTTAATCAAATTCTGGCGCAACCACTTCAACGGGAACGCCATTTTGTGCCAGTATCACCGCTTTTGCTTTCACTTCTGACTTATCAAACTCATCCAGCCACCATTTTAGCTCTACTGGCAAAACGAGATCTTTCTTGCTGCCGTCGCTGCGAGTCAGTGGTTCATGCGCTTCAACAAAAACGCTTCTGTCTGGTTCCAATGCCACTTTGACTGGTTCGTCAATGATGCGAACTTTTTCGCCCCGCTCAACTTGGTGAAACAACCACTCGATGTCTTTCGGTTCCATACGAATACAACCAGAGCTCACACGTAAACCAATGCCAAAATCTTTATTGGTACCATGGATCAGGTAGTCACCATCACCAAATGCAAGGCGAAGAGCGTATTCACCTAATGGGTTCTCTGGACCTGAAGGGACAACTTTTGGCAGTTCTACGCCTTTTTGCAGATACTCTTTTCGAATAGAGTCCGGAGGCGTCCACGTTGGATTTGGTCGTTTCTGGCTGATCTTGGTTTCCATCTCAGGCGTATCACGACCGATTCGACCGATACCTACTGGGAAAATATGTACCTTTTTCTCTTCAGGTTTGAAGTAGTAAAGACGCAGCTCAGCAAGATTCACCACAATGCCTTCATAAGGCACCATAGGCAAAATGATTTGCGACGGTATCGTAAGTACATAACCTTCTTGCGGAAGGAAAGGGTCAACACCTTTATTCGCAGCCATCAAGCCTAGAAAACCAATGTCATACTGCTTGGCGATTTGCGCTAAGGTCTCGCCTTTTTCAACCACATGGTATTGGGCATTTCCCACCATGCTGCTTCCTTCCATCGGAAAGTCATAAGTGGCTGCTAACACCTTTGTCATAAAACTGGACGCCACTATGCAACCAATGACCAATAACTTACGCAACATGTATCTCTTTATCCCTTGCCTGCTTATACATGTCTAAGGTTACTTCTCTTTCCGCTTTATGATCAACTATTGGCGAAGGATATAACACCGAGTTTACACCCGCCCACAACCACGGGGCGTGAATATATTTGTCGGGTACCGAACTCAACTCCGGAATCCAGTGACGAATGAATGCTCCGCTGCTGTCAAATTTCTCACTTTGAGTAATAGGATTGAAGATTCGAAAATACGGCTGACCATCACACCCCGTTGATGCACACCACTGCCAGCCGCCATTGTTTGCGGCGTAGTCACCATCAATAAGCTTGCTCATAAAATAGCGTTCGCCCCAACGCCAGTCGATATGCAGGTCTTTGGTCAGAAAGCTTGCAACTATCATTCGTAAGCGGTTATGCATCCACCCCGTTTGATTCAACTGTCTCATTGCCGCATCCACAATGGGGTAGCCCGTTTCTCCCCGACACCAACGTTCAAAATGGTCATGCTCCTGCCACCATTTCACATAACGTCCCCAGAACAGGAAGTCTTTTCCTTTGCACAACTTAGGCTCAAAAGTAAGTAAGTGCTGATAAAACTCGCGCCAAATCAGTTCACTCAGCCATGTTTGAGCGCCTTGAGACAAAAAGTCCATTTTAGATTTAGCGTAAAGCCTTGCCATACATTGCCTTGCCGACAACGCACCTATTGCTAAATAAGGAGACAAACTGCTGGTGCCCGCTATGGCAGGGAAATCTCGTTGTTCATGGTAACTGTCCATACGCTCTTGGCAGAATGATCTCAATTGAGCTCGAATCGGTTCAAAATCGGCTTCCCAGCCAGAACTGTTTTCTCTTGGATAGCTGAATAACTGCTGTTGGTTCCAAACCAAAGGTTGCACTGCTTTCGCTAACGTAACTTTTACAGCCCTTTGAGTAGCAGAAATGATGGGTACGCCAGCAACAGAGAGCCACGCTTTTTTAAAAGGTGTGAAAACTTTGAAATATTGGCCTTGTTTATTGAGCAAGCTTCCAGCTGGAATGATGCATTTGTCGTGATACGACTGCCATCCTATACCTTGTTGCGCTAATGCGGATTGAGCTTGTTTATCTCGCGCCTGCTCATTCACTTCGTAATCTTGATTGACGAAGACTTCGCTCGCTTCACACAGCTTCGCTATCTCAACAATGCTGTTTGCCGATTGCTCAAAATCACTCACTTCCTTATATAGCAAAGGAATATTAAGCGCTTTAAGCTCTTGTTGAAGCGCACTTAGACGACGATAGATAAGATCTGCCTGGCGAGGAGCCATATGGTGTTGATGCCATTGCTCAGGTGTGGCGATAAAGACAGCGGTGACAGGGTCCCCGCTCGCAATTGCACAATTAAGGGCCGTATTATCAACGGCTCTTAAATCTCGACGTAACCAAACAAGTTTCACTAATCCAGTCCATTGAGTGTTTGCAGCACATCAGACAGATAGCACTGATCGTTAAATTGCTTACGCAACTTACCAATCGCAGTCATCTGAGCGTCTGCCAGTGATTTATGTGAGAACAATGCCAGTGCACTGTATGCTTCTACGGCTTCACTACCCACCAACCCTGAGACATCATCGACACCATCAAGAAACGTCACATTGTAGCCCTTCTCAGACCATGTAACCGCCCAAAGCCAAGCGAGCAAACTGCCAACCGGATCATAACTGACACATAAGCATTTACCCTTATGAGCCGCTTTATTTTCTGCTTCCAGAATCGATGAAAGCTTACTGATCATCAGAGATTGAAACAGACCTTTTTGTAGAGAGCGCAAAGGGCCTTTCACTCGCTCTAAGGCATCAATCACCGGAAACGCAAACTGGCTCTCAACGATGTCCAATGGATACTCTTTCATCACCGTAGCGATGATGTTTTCGGACTTACCTCGGTTAAGTTGAGAGAGTGCTGTAAGTAATTGCTCACACTCTTCAAGTTGTACATGACTCTCCGCCTGTAAATCATCAGTAACAACGCCACCTTTCAGTAACTCACTGACTTTGCCTATGGATACACCTTTCGCCAGCCATCCTTGAATCTCTTTAATGCTATCGATATTTTCTTGGTTAAATAAACGATGGCCTTTTTCCGTTCTTTGCGGCTGAACCAAATTGTATCTGCGTTGCCAAGCCCTTAGTGTTACAGGCTTAACTCCGGTTAATTCTGCTACTTCGCGAATAGCGTATAGCTTTTGTTCATAAGCCATAGCGTAACTTTAACTCCTGTGGATATGGGTCCAGATAGCGCTGCTGCATCAGGTATGAATCTGGATATAACGTCAAATAATGCTTAATCAGGGTAATGGGTGCGAGCAGCGGCAACATACCCTTTCTGTAGTCATGAATCACTTCTGAGAGTTCTTTTTTCTGAGACTTATCGAGCGAGCGTTTAAAATAGCCCTGAAGATGCATCAACACATTAGTGTGATTCTTTCTGCTGGCTCTGATTTTCAAAGCTTGCATCAAACCCAAACGGTATGACTCAATAAATTCTTCGGGTGCGTAGTTTGCCACATTTGCCACTAACCTTCCCAACTCACGATAAGACATCGGGTGATGAGCCATCAACGTAAGCTTATAGCGAGAGTGGAATGACACGACTTTACCGGCTGTAGGTTCTTTGCCCAGAGTCTGATAGAAATCATGCAGACAATAAACACGCGTAATAAAGTTTTCCTTTAATACCGCATCATTGAGCCTTCCGTCTTCTTCTACTGGAAGCCAAGGCATTTTTTCCATCAACACTTGTGTATAAAGCCCAACGCCACTCTTTTCCGCTTCGTGGGCTTTGTACACTTTAACTTTTTCCATGCCACAAGAAGGCGACTTCGCACAGACAATGTAACCGCACAAATGCATATCCATCAGTTGGTTTATTTTCTGCTCAGAATATTGCAGCAAACCCGCAGTATGGTCTTTGGTTGGATCTTTGGTTTCAACCAGAGAAATACGTTCTTCATTGGAGATTAAGCGTATTGGTGGGCGCGGCACAGGCAACCCCATCCCTACTTCAGGGCACACGGGAACAAATTCGAAATAAGGCGCGAGTTCTTTGTTAACAAATTGACTGGCTTTATGACCGGAATCAAAACGAACGTTCTGTCCAAGAACACAAGCACTAATGCCCAACAAAATCGGTGAATCAGCCATATCGCACCCTCTACTTCTCAAATGAACATTAACAATTATACAAAAGAAAACTTTGTATAATTTATAGCACATTTGAAACTAGTTATACAATTTTAAAATTCGTACAAATAAAGCCAACGTTTTCCTGTATCGATTGCTCTATCAGTTTCAACATTTTTGGTTATCAACCATCAATCAATGCACCACGCTCGCTTTTTTTGTGACCAAAATCGCAAGAAACCCAGTTATTACTCACTAACATTGCCTCAACAGACAAATCCTCAGTCAACAGAATTAGTAATTTGACATACAATACTGTTTAATTGGCTGAACATTTTTGGAGAACAATTATGGCAACCCCACACATTAACGCACAACCTGGTGATTTCGCTGAAACAGTACTGATGCCTGGTGACCCGCTTCGTGCAAAATTTATCGCGGATACTTACCTTGAAGATGTGAAACAAGTGTGTGACGTACGTAATATGTTCGGTTACACCGGTACCTATAAAGGCAAAAAAGTTTCTGTTATGGGTCACGGTATGGGTATTCCGTCATGCTGTATCTACGTTCACGAATTGATTGCTGAATACGGTGTGAAAAACGTAATTCGTGTCGGTAGCTGTGGTGCTGTACGTGACGACGTTAAACTGATGGACGTTGTTATCGGTATGGGCGCATCTACTGACTCTAAAGTTAACCGTATCCGCTTTAGTAACCATGACTTCGCGGCCATTGCTGATTTCGATCTACTAGAAGCAGCGGTTGCTCAAGCTCGAGCTCAAAACGTATCGGTTAAAGTAGGTAACATTTTCTCTGCAGACCTGTTCTACACTCCTGAGCCAGAAATTTTCGAGAAGATGAAAAAACTGGGCATCCTAGGTGTTGATATGGAAGCAGCAGGTATCTACGGTGTAGCAGCGGATCTGGGCGCTCGCGCTCTGACCATCCTAACCGTTTCTGATCACATTCTACGTGGTGAAAAACTCAGTGCGGAAGAACGTCAAAAATCTTTCCATGAAATGATGCAAGTGGCGCTTGAAACTGCAATTACCATGTAATTCGAAATTTACTCTAGGGTTGCCAAGTAGCGCGCTTGGCAATCCCAAAAATTACCGAGGGGGAGATCGTGTCGACCGACCAATTACCTGCGGACGCTGATGGCTTGCAGCTCAACTTTTGTAAAACATTGGCGTGTGACAACTTTGGTTTGAGTGATGCAGAACGGTATGTTTTGCAGCGCGCAAATCCTAAGCGTCCAACGATGGTTTGTCGTGAGTGCGGTGCTTTCCCCCCCTTACTTAACAATAAAGAAGTTCTCAACGAACTGGTTCGGTTACGTCAGCTTCACAGCGACGGCTTGCCTGCCTGTCGTAATCTTGACTGCGAAAACTCTGGGCTTTCTGTCCATACACACAAACATCTCTATCATGCCTTCGGCTACAGTGGCGATCGTCAGCGATATCGCTGCAAATCTTGTCACTCTACTTTTGTTGATAAATGGTCTGGTGCGAACAAAAAACTCTTGTTCCAAGAATCCTTGTTCGGGTTACTTTTCATGGGTTATTCGGTTAGAGAAATCTGCCGCAAACTGAGCATCAACCCGAAAACCTTTTATGATCATATTGAACATATCGCCAGTCGCTGTCGCAGAAAACTCGCAATGATCGATGCGCGTTGGGTTAACCACGCCAGCAGTTTTCAGTTCTCCTCTCACTACATGTCATTACAACCTAAAAGTAATAATGGCGTACTCTGGATTGCGACAGGAGATGCGAACACAGGCTATATACTGTGCCAACATGTCAACTATTCGGCAAAAGAAGAGCCGGTAGGATCGCTAGATCACAACCCGTATGAGTATCCTGCCCGTTTCGTTTCACGAGAGCACTCTTCGGAAGCGAATTCACCGCAACCAGAGCCATCACCTATTTTGAGAGAGCGTATTGACCAGCAATATCAAACCATACTAGCTCGCGGTAATGTTGAAGACCCAATGGGGAATCTTTCCACTTTTAACTACCCGTCAAAAGGGGCTTTGATTCGCCCACCTTACACCTCATACGCACATTACCTACATGTGTTGGACATGTGCGATATAAACAAACACGTATCGATATTCATGCCTCAGGATCCAATTCTTCGCTCGGCAGCTTTAAGCGTTTGCCTATCGAGAATTCGCCGTCAAAACGTTGACTTAATGTATGTAGAAGAGGATGCAAACTGGCAAGACACGCAATCTTTTGACAAAGTTGATATCGTTCTTATGGGGTGGTGGAGAGATCGATGGGCAATTGCACATCAAGATAATGGCTCTAAAGGTATCTGCTACCTTGCTGGTGCCAATCCACAACCAGAAGCTTGGTTGCAAAAGGCTTCGATAAAACAGACTGAGTTTTATCAACAACGTTTTCAATTACTGTTTGAGTCTTTCATCAACGAACCAAGACGCAAATTACGTCCGGGCGGTCTTCAGCCGTTACTTGATATTTACCGAGCTTGGCACAATCTATGCTATCAAGATAAACATGGAAATACTGCCGCACAAAACCTAGGATTAACTCAGAAACCTTTGACCTTAAAAGAGCTTTTGTCCTAAGTGATTAGCCGCGGAGTGTGAGGAAGCACAAATTTATACATGAGCAAAATCATAAACATTTCCGTTCTGCCGCGTAATTAGTGCTAAATGGCATCGATACTCAAACGACTCATCACGCACAAGTGGCAACACATTGAAAGATGTCATGTGAGTCGTACAGCTAGGAAGTAATGGATTTGGATCAAAGCCAATACCTTTTATTATCAGACCTTAAACAGCTTAAACTCCGCATCGAGTCTGAGCCTGCGGAAGTATTGGCTGTCGCAGAAAATGCCCTTACTCAAGCCAAACAATCCATGTTTCACGATGGCATTATCCTAGCTCTGATTATTATGTCTCGCTGCGCCTGGTGTGAAATGGACTACCGCCGAGGCTTAAAGTACATCAAAGAAGCATATCAATATCAAAATAGCCTCGACACTGATGAGTTTCTTCCTGAGATCCTCCATATTCACGCCCTCCAATACTGGGGACAGGCCAAATACTATACTGCCCAACAATTTTGGATTAACGCTTTAGAGCAATCGGCATTGGTCGACGAAATTGAAGTGTTGATAGAAAGCCTGATTGGAATAGGCAATATTTGGCGTATTACAAAGCAATATGATCAAGCGTGTGCAACCCACCAGCTTGCAGCCAAAGTGGCACATAACGTCGATATTTCATGGTTGGAAGGAAAAGCCCGCATCTTATGGGCATGGGATCTGTACTTGCTTGAGCAATACGTCGATATGCTCACTGTTCTTGATGGTGCTGACGAAGCTCTTATTGGCCATCATGATAAAACATGGCAGGCAGAAGTTTGGGATTTCCGAGGATTAGCCCTTTTAGGGCTAGAACGCATCGAAGATGCTCAGTTAGCAACACAAAAGGCACACAAGTTAGCCGTCGCTCATAACTTATCTTGGATGAAAGCCCACTCTTACATCAGCCGGGCAAGAATCGAGTTACTGAGAAAAAATTTAGCTCAAGCTGCACAGTTGCTTATCTCTGCAGAAGAAACCGCACGTAACTTCGATAATGGTGAGCTGCTGTCGCAAATTTGCTATCAACAATCTCTCGTTGCAGAAGAGAGCGGCGATGACCAAACAGCTCTGGAAGCATTTAAAAAGTATCGTAAGTACTCGTTACAAATGCTGCATGAGCAGACGATGAGACTTGGCTCAGATAAAGCCCGAACATCAAAACGACAACTCGATCAGCGAGCGATAAAACTCCTCAATCGAATTCGAAACCAACATGATTTCCACACAGAGAAACATCTGTCGAATGTCGTTCCAGAGAATTACTGGTGGGAACAGATGGTGCTGCACAAAGTTGATTTGATGAACTCCTCCTACTCTGTTATTTCTATCCACCATATCAATCCTCTGTTTTTGGATGTCTGTACTGAACTCGTTCATGCACTTTGTAGTTCTAAAGATCTCCTTTCAAGGTTAAGCACCAATTATCTGGGACTCCTGGTCAACGAACGTGGTGAAGCAGCACAACATATGTTTGAAGTACTAGAAAAGATGATTGAAATTTATCCTTGGGAGCGCAGAAAATTGCATGGGCCTCTTCCTGATGCGACTCTTCATACTATCGTCAGCTTCCCATTTACCCTCGAACTGCTTGAAAGCATGAGCTGGGAGGAATAGTTAATGGAAGCACTACTCAATAAAGTTCAAGAAGCTGGGCTAGACGCGACATCGGTAAACGGCCAAGAGGCCATTGTCTTCTGGAATAAAGTTCGTAGAACGATTGCTTCCACCAATGAAGAAAAAGCGATCTGTTTTATTGTTAGCGCAGAGTTCCATGCTGAAATGCGCCAAATCGAAAACAGTATCAGTGAGCTAAGATCTGCACTCAACTTGTTAGATTCCGAGAACGCAGAACTTATTCTGTCGGTTAAAAACAGTCTTGCGGAGCTTCTGATTGAAAATGGCGATTACGCCGAAGCGCTGCAAGAACACATTTCTTCTTCGGGGTTGGCCGTCGAGTACCGTTACATCGACGACTATGTACTTGCGATTCTGGGTATGGGCAATTTGTGTGACGCTTATGGTGATCACCGCAGGGCAATGAGTTACTACCTCAAAATCGATAGCCTTGATCACGCTATCAGTAGTCGCTCTCTGAGGCTACGATACAAACTTTACATGCTTGCCTGCTATGTGAACCTCGGTCGATTTGGTGAAGCCGATGAACTGGTTAAAGAGTGTGAAGAGCTCAGTATTCTTGTCAGCGACAAAATTCTTGCCGGGCAAACCATCTTGTACGAAGCCAAGATATATCGTCACCAAGGTGAGATAGAGCAAGCACTCCGCACTTTGTCGATGGTCCAGTTTTCTCCGGGCAATATTCATTCATACTGGCTTGCCAATATGGTTCGGGTTGAGCGCGCAAAATGTTTTCTAGAATTGGGCAAACCCGAACTGTCCAATATGCTGTTATTTGCCACAGAAAAGCGTCTGAAACGGTTCCCTTCTCCGGTGCTAGAAAAAGGTTTATATAAAACCTTCAGTCGCATATTCGAACGTCAAGGTCTCTATAAAGAAGCGTTACGTTATGAGCGTGAAGCGTTTAATATTGAGTCAGATCTAATACAAAAAATTCCAATCGCTGAATTAGGGGCAACGCAATTGCGCCGTTTATCACGATTTGAACTCCAATTAAAATTGATCGTGTCAGAACTTGAGAACCAAGAGCTGAAAGAGACCACAGAACAACACAAAAATACGGTTGCGCGTCTGCAACAAGACGTCTTCACCGATCCTCTCACTAAACTGCATAACCGCCGTTGGCTGGACGGAAAGCTCAAAGAGCTTCTCCACAACGAAACTCCGTTTGCTTTCTTGGTGGTGGATATCGACCACTTTAAATCCATCAATGATGAACTTAGTCATCTTGTCGGTGACAAAGCAATAGTCAGTGTCTCAAGTGAATTGGCAGAGCACTTTAGTTTCCCGCATGCTTCATGTGTTCGCTATGGCGGTGAAGAGTTCTTGGTCATTCTTGAAAACATGACTTTAGAGCAAGCACAGGCCGCTGCCGAAGAGTTCCGTGAACGCATCTTCAAATACCACTGGCAGGATATCTTAGGTGAACGAGGATTAACTGTTAGCATTGGAATTACATTAAGCAAAGAAGGTGAAAACACACAAAGAACCTTCTATCGTGCAGATAAAGCCTTGTATCGAGCAAAAGCGAATGGGCGAAACCAAGTCTGTTCAGAGTAGTTTTTCAAATTAGCTAAGAATCTTTATTCTTAGCGTAATGTGACTATGTTTTATATCGATATATCACCTAAATTCGAATAATTTCACACTCAACAGATAGTTAGCAGTAACTTAGATGCAAATAGAAGTATGCAACTGAGTTAATTCGCAAGTAGAATACTTGCTACGGCATAAAAGAAAAACGTACTACGCTTTAATAGGCGAAAACAGTGCTCATCCACGGTTTTCTCATAGCTATGTGACTTTTCTGAGTCACCAACTGTGCATTATTCATTTGGCTGTGATTTTACGTGGTAAGAAGTTTGTTATTCACGACTATAAGTATTCAATTTATATAGGACCACTCTATGTTTTTAGATTATTTTGCCCTAGGTATGTTGGTATTTGTGAGTTTGGTGATTTTCTACGGCATCATCGTCATCCATGACATTCCGTACGAAATCGCCAAAGAGCGCAATCACCCTCACCAAGATGCCATTCACGTGGCAGGCTGGGTTAGCCTGTTTACTCTTCACATTTTGTGGCCGTTCTTATGGATTTGGGCAACACTATGGCGTGAAGATCGCGGCTGGGGATTCCATAAGCTTCAAGAAGAAACGCATGATATCCATGTGCGTGTCGACGAATTGACCCAACAAGTAGCCATGCTAAAAAGTGAAATCGCAAAACTAAGTCAAAGCCAAGCTCCAGAAGCTTCTGAGACATCTAAAGAAGAGGAGCAAAAATAATGGATTTGTTACTTATTCTGACTTACACCGCTATTTGTATTGCCATTTTTAAAGTATTCAAAATTCCTCTGAACAAGTGGTCAGTGCCAACGGCCGTATTAGGTGGCGTGGTACTTATTGGTACTCTGATTCTTCTTATGAACTATAACCACCCATTTACTGCTATCGGTGGTCAAGCCTATAGCACAACACCTATCGTATCGGGTGTTCGCGGCAAGGTTATTGAAGTTGACGTGATTCCAAACCAGCCTCTCAAGAGAGGCGATGTATTGTTCAAAATTGACCCTACTCCGTTCCAAGCTGAAGTAATACGTAAAGAAGCTGCGGTTGCAGAAGCACAACAACAAGTCCTGCAGTTAGAGTCGGTTTATAAAGAAGCGGTATCAAATACCACTGAAGCAGAAGCGGCTCGCGACAAAGCGAAAAGAGAGTATCAACGCTATGAAAAAGGCTTTAAACGTGGTGCATTTACCGCACAACAAGTTGATACAACCAAGCAGGCCTACAAAGGTGCTCAAGCAGCTCTAGAAGCGGCTCAAGCCAGTCAGGAGTCTGCTCGCCTAGCGTATGAGTCTGAGATTAACGGTGAAAACACAACCGTTGCTCGTGTTCAAGCAGAACTGGTCCAAGCACAATTCAACTTAGAGCAAACTGTTGTAACCGCTCCTACTGATGGCTTTGTTACTCAACTGGCGCTACGTCCGGGTATGATGGCTGTACCGCTACCTTTAGCTCCAGTAATGACGTTCGTGCACTCAGAAGATGTTTATTTCTATGGAGCTTTCCGTCAAAACTCCATGCAGCGTTTGAAATCGGGTTTCGAAGCTGAATTCGTATTTAGATCGATTCCGGGTAAAGTGTTCAAAGGCGAAGTGGTTGATATCATCCCAGCAATTGCTGAAGGCCAAGTACAGGCGAGAGGTTCTCTGTTAGGTACTCAGTCAATCAATACCCAAGGCCGAGTGATGGTTAAACTGAGACTCACTGATGATATGAGTGAATACCATCTACCACTAGGTTCAAGCGCCGAAATCGCGGTGTATTCCGATAGCTTTGAGCATGTGTCTATCATGCGTAAAGTGCTTATCCGCATGAAGAGCTGGCAAAACTACCTATACCTAGACCATTAATTCTCCGCTCAAGCGGGACATTCAAATAGATAGAAGCGGCTTCGGCCGCTTCTTTTTTATCGTAACTATTAACCACGTTTACAGTGTAAAACCGTCGGTTGATGATGGTTAATTAAAAAAACGCCTCTGATTTCTCAAAGGCGTCGCCATTTCATTCCTATAGGGGTGAATGAATCAGCTTAAATCGATGTCTTTGCTACCGAAGAAGTAAGTGCTCAGGAAGCCGACAATGTAAGAGATAACCAAACCAGTTACGAACACCATCATGCCTGTGAATATGCCGTGATGAGAGGTCATCAGAGGAATCGCGACAATACCGGATGGACCAAATACAGTGTTTAAACCAACAGGTAATCCTAAATAAGAGACCAAACCAATGAAGAAGCCACCAGCCGCACCACCAATACATGCGGTGACAAATGGTTTCACTCGAGGCAGTGTCACACCGTAAATCAATGGTTCACCGATACCCAAGATACCCGGAATAATGGCGCCTTTAATCTGAGTGCGTAGTACCGCTTCTTTCTTCGCTTTGACATAAAGAGCCAGTGCTGCACCAACCTGACCGCCACCCGCCATTGCTAGAATTGGGAACAGAGAGTTAAAACCTTGTGCTTCCATCAGTGCGAAATAGACAGGAACAAAGCCTTGGTGAATACCAAACACAACTGATATCAGGAACAGACCCGCCAAGATTGCAGCGCCAAGTGGGTTGTCATTAAGGTTAAGGAACAACCAAGACATTCCTTTAAATAGCTCACCACCAATTGGCATGATCACCACATAAGTCACCACACCCATGATAAGCAGAGTCACCACAGAAGTTAGGATCATATCCAAATCATCAGGCATATAACGACGAACTCTGCGTTCAACCTGCGCACCAATAATCGCAGCAAGAAGAACACCGATGATATTGCCGCGTGGGTCGATGGTGTAGCCGAAGAATTCACTCATTCCCGAGTAAATGCCAGAAGTCGCTTCTGGGTTATAACCGAGCACAAATAGTGAAGCGAGAATGGCACCATTCACGCCTGAACCACCGAATGCTTGTTGAGCGTTGTAGCCAATAAGAATACTTAGGAAAGCAAACAGACCTTTACCAAACACCTTCATATAGGCAATCAAGTCGACCATAAACAGGCTAGGCTCTTGCCCTATAACGAAGATTTGCTCAAGTAGAGTCGCAAAACCTAGTAGCAAACCAGCCGCAATGAAGCCGGGGATCAGTGGAGTAAAAATAGTCGCAAATTTGCTGAGAAAACGTTGCACTGAACTGGTTTGTTTACTTTTAACTTGTTTCTTCTGCTCTGCGGCGATAGAGGAAAGGTCTTGGTTGGCCGGAGCCTCATCGCCACCAGTTAAACTGTCGATCAACTGATTCATTAAATCAGCCGCTTGTTGTGCTTTCCCAGGGCCAAGGATGATTTGGAACTGCTCATCACTTTCCACCACACCAAGTACGCCCGGAATTTGTTTAATCGCAGCTTGCTCAGCAACAGAATTATTTGCCAGAGTCAAACGAAGACGGGTCATACAGTTGCCGCATTTGCTGACATTACTGCTGCCACCCACCGCAGAGAGGATCTGCGATATCATTGTTTCGGTAATCTTTGCCATAAAAGAGTCCTTAATTAGCAGAGAAGATTATTTATCGTTAAGTGCAGCGCGAATAAAACCCTTGTGCTGCTGAAGTTTGGCGGCTGCCTGTTCGGCATCCAGCCCTGAAAGAATCATTAGAATGGCGGTTTTACAGTGACGACCACATTCGTTGAGTGCTAGTTCTGCTTCTTCACTCGATGCGCCTGTCGCTTCCACCACAATGTTGGTTTGGCGTTGAATGAGTTTGGCGTTGGTGGCTTCAACATCCACCATAAGGTTGCCAAACACTTTACCGCTGCGAATCATCGCGCCCGTTGTCAGCATATTCAGTACCAGCTTTTGCGCTGTGCCCGCCTTCATGCGAGACGAACCTGTCACCACTTCCGCACCAACAATCGGAAGAATTGCAATTTGCGCCGCGTCTGCCATTGCACACACAGGGTTACACGCCACAGATACCGTGGTGGCTCCAACTTGTGTCGCGTACTCTAAACCACCCAATACATAAGGCGTACGCCCACTTGCAGCGATACCAACCACCACATCTTTATTGGTTAAGTTCAGCGCTTTTAAATCACTTTGTGCCAAATCTCGGTTGTCTTCTGCGTTTTCTACCGCTTTCAGAATCGCTTGATGACCGCCAGCAATCAGACCGACGACCATATCTGGAGACGTGCCATAAGTGGGAGGGCATTCACTGGCATCCAAAATACCCAAGCGTCCTGAAGTGCCCGCGCCCATGTAGATCAGTCTGCCGCCTTGGGCAAATGCTGCTGCAATCGCATCTACAGCTTGAGCAATCTGAGGAAGCACAGCTTCTACTGCCAACGCAACTTTTTGGTCTTCTTGGTTGATCACTTTCAACATTTCTGTGGTTGAAAGGGTATCAATCTCGGCGCTTGCTGGATTACGGCTTTCAGTGGTCAAACGACTTAAATCAATTTTCATTCAGTATTACTCACTAGGTTTATCTGACGGCGATTCTATGGAATAAAATATTCCTTTAAGGTGACAAAAATCACAGTTAAGGTTATTCTTTAGCCTCTGAAACTGTGGAATAATGGCTGTCAGAACAATGCTTAATTGTTATTGTTGCAGAAAATATTTACATAAAAACATAAAGATATCATCAAGCAGTATTATTTCTGACTTGGAATAATTTATTCAAAATAATTGAGTTTATGTTATGTCCGTAAGCAATAAAATCATCGCTAAACGCAGTCAGCTTTCTCAAAGTGGTCGTCAGGTTGCAGATTGGATTGTTGAAAATGCCGCAAAAGCTGCATATATGACAAGCCAAGAACTGGCTCAAGAAGCACAAGTGAGCCAATCAACGATCGTTAAATTCACTCAGCGCTTAGGTTTCAAAGGATACAGTGAATTTAAGCTAGCACTATCTGAAGACATTGGTCGTAAGCAGGCAATCTCATCAACACCACTGCACAGCGGAATATTTGCCGATGACCCTCTTGCAGTGATTGCTCAGAAGCTGATCAAAGCCAAAACCGATGCGATGTTTCAAACCACAAATGCCCTCTCTTTTGATGCTTGTAATCAGGCAGTACAGTGGCTGAGTGATGCTCGCACCGTTCAAATTGTCGGTATTGGTGGATCGGCACTGACGGCGAAAGATCTCGGCTATAAGCTTTTAAAATTGGGGATCACAGCGATAACCGAACAAGACAGCCATGTTCAAATTGCGGTTGCTCGAACCCTGACTGAAAAAGATGTGCAGATAGCTATCTCTTTTTCTGGGGAGCGCAAAGAAATATTGGTCGCAGCAGAAGCAGCTAAAGAACAAGGCGCGACAGTAATAGCGCTGAGCTCACCGAATAAAAGTCGCCTACGTCAGATAGCAGATATCACCTTTGATACCATTGCAGATGAGGTGGAGAACCGAAGCTCTGCTATTGCATCGAGAAGCGCCCAAAACGTGATTACTGACCTGCTGTTTATCTATCTGGTGCAACTACGTGATGACAGCGCCAGAGAGTTAATCAGCAATATTTCTTCTGATATTCGTCAGATTCTTTGATCGCTATGTCGAAGGGTTTACAGACTTAGCTACAAACATTTGCTTGTAAGACTTGAACTCCAAGTCGCTTTCGGTAAGCCCAAACTGACTGGCTAAGTTCAGCAGTTCACCACGGTAGGTTTCGAGCTTGCTTTTATCATCCGTCATGATGGCAAATTCAGCGAAGTCACCAATACCGTCCAATGAATCGACAGTAATGTGAAAATCGCCCACAAAGTAAATGCTGCGCGTCTTCATCGCCTTCAAGCTGACACGATAACCTAGATTTTGTAGCATGCTCTTCGCGTTGTCGGCATCGGTTATATTGGTCGCTTCACATCGGTCTGCTTCAGGGCCTTTGACTATCCATAACTTGATACCTGACGGCTCCATAGTACGAATACATAAGCTTTTGTTCTGGGCTTGGAGCGTATTGTCAGGCGTATCGAAATACCAGTCTCTCTCGCTGTTGTCTTCAAGCATGACTTCATGAGGAAGGTACTTGAGCGTTTCAAGAAACCCCATTTTCGACGCAATTCTGAACTTCAACTCAACTTCGTATTTACCTTTAAAGTGTTCACTACTCATTAGAAATACATCTTTGATAAAAGAAACCATTCTAGCACTTAACCTAGGCGGTAAAGTACACAGCTATAGGCTTTTTAGGTACTTAGCCTGTGCTGAAGATAATCAACCAACACTTTTAACTGATTTGGAATGAATCGGGACTGTGGGTATTGCGCCACAATTTGTCCTTGATAGCGACTGAGTATTTCCCACTCAGGAAACAGTTCTACCACTGCCCCAGACTGAACTAGTTTAGCGATTGAGAACTGAGGAAATATCGAAATCCCCATTCCTCGAAGTACTGCATCTTTACGAATATGGGTATGATTGACCGCCAATCGACCATCTACCGTCACACTGCGGATTTCTTGGTCTTTACGAAACTCCCACTTACGGTCAAAGACGGACTCACCCAAACGAATACATTGATAATCTACCAACTCTTCCGGTTCAGACGGGTAACCATATTCGTTTAAATACTCTGTACTAGCACACAAAACCAAACGGTTTGAACCTAACACTTTAGCAACCAAGCCTTCTACAGGCTTTTCTGTAATGTGGATGATCATATCCACTTCATGCCCGACAGGGTCAATGAAATGGTCTTCGACAATAAAGTGCACCGTTACTTTCGGGTATTGCTGAAGAAAATCCAAAATGATGGGCGAAAGAACTTGGCTGGAAAAGGCCCTTGGAGCCGCGATTCGAATTTCTCCAGAGACGTCATCCTGTGAGGAATAGGCAGCATCGGTTGCTAAGCGCGCAGATTTGAGCATGTCGACACACAAACTGTGAATCTGCTCTCCTGAAGTACTTAAACGCATATTGCGAGTCGTGCGTTCAAGCAGCTTTTTGTTGAGAGAACTCTCCAATTTAGCAATAGAACGACTCACCGAAGATGGTGCCACGCCTAGCCTTTCTGCGGCTTTTGAAAAGCTTCCCTCTTCAATCACTACGACAAAAATCGCCATCTCTGGCAACAAGGTAATAAGCTTATTCGTGTCCATAACGCAAAAATCCTTTGCATATCTCCATATTGTTCCAAATAACGTACTAGTGGATAGTGATTGAGTCAAATTAGAACGATTTTAGAAGGAAGAAAACATGTCTAGCATAGCCATTAAAACGAGAATATCGTTGGTCACCCTGCCGGAGCTTTTGCTACTGATGGTTGCTATCGTTTGGGGAACCAGTTATGGCTTAACCAAAACTGCCATCGCCTATACCAGTATCTCAATGTTTATTGCTATCCGATTCGGGCTTACTGGTTTTTTATTGCTTCCATTAGCTTTAAAAGATTTTAAGCAAGGCAAGAACAGGGACTGGAACGTTGCGCTACCGACAGGTGTTATCTTGGCGCTGATTTTCTTCTTCGAAGTGTACGGCGTTTCCCAAACAACTGCGTCGAATGCTGCCTTTCTTATCAGTTTAAATGTGATATTTACGGCCTTGGTCGATAGCCTGCTGAGCAAAAACAAACCGAGCCAAAGCCTACTGTTGTTATCGGTGATCAGTACCGTTGGTGTACTTCTTCTTACATACCATCAAGATTTGGGTATATCACTCAATAGTGGCGATCTCTGCATTCTCACTGCCGCCGCTTTGAGGGCTTTAATGGTGACCATGACCAAGAAACTTACTGATAAAAAGCAGATAACCAATACCACATTAACTTGCATACAAGCATTCGCAGTGGCGGTAAGTGCTTATTTGGTTGGAAGCTTGATAGCGCAAGAACCGTTGTCTCAAATCCCGACGACTAATGAATTTTGGCTTGTCACTGCGTTTTTGGTTTTGTTTTGTACTCTGTTTGCGTTCTACGCGCAAAACTATGCGGTGAGGAAGATATCGCCGACAAAAGCCTCATTGCTGATGGGCAGTGAACCACTGTTTGGCGCACTCTTCTCGATGATGTGGTTAAACGAAACTCTAACCAATATCCAATGGATAGGCGCAGCTATTTTGCTGTTTTCAGTATTGGCAGCATCCGTCAACAAACCCAATAAGGTATAAAGCGTAAAGCTGTCTCTCTCGCTATACACGCTGGGACATTCTGATCAGATCCCAGTTTTTTCCTTTGAAAAAACGCAAGCCACTGATCGTTTCATAAGGCTTAAAGCCAAGCTTTTCGTAGCAAGAGATAGCAGACTGATTGTGAGCGAAAACCGCTAAAAAGAGTGATTGCGGCTCCTCTGCCATTTTGGCTTTGGCGATGACCAACTCAAGCATTGTGGTCGCATAACCTTTCCCTCGGCATGTCGGGTGTATAAAAACTCGGCATAACCTTTGTTCACAAGCCGACACTTTAAAAAGCTCAATAAAGCCCACTATCTCGTCATTCACTACAAATAAAAACGGTGATGGTGCAGCTTGCCCATAATGCATTTCAAGTTGTTCAATAGTTAACGGGTATTCGAACTGAGGTCCACCCCACAGGTAATTTAGCTCGTCCGAATCAATCCAATCAATCAGTAATGGATAGTGCTGGGGCACAAATTCAATCAGTTTGGCGTTTAGGTCATGTAGCTGTTCTGTTTCCATTTTGCGTTCTTAGTCTGTATTCCATATCAACCCTACACTATTAGAGTCCAAACAAAATGCAAGCTGAACAGACATCAAGAAAGCGCGACCGATTTCACTAACGCCCAGACTTTTAAACCTTGGCTTAGGTTAAGTTCATACAGTGATTTAAGGGTAATTTTGGACAGCAGTCGTTGATGATTTTCAAGCTCTAACACCACCAGCGCCTGACCATCCTCTGTGAGAGTGGTCTGAATGTCTAAAATAGTTGCGCAAAAACGGTTTAGTACAGTGGAAAATTTAGGTTCTTCCAAAGAAAGCCCTACATCGGATGCCAAAATTCGGCAACGATAGGTTACGCCCTGCTCCGCAATATATCCTACAGCCCAGATGGTTAAGCCGTCACAATCCAGCTCAGTCATCCGATTTTCATACATTGCAATAACTTTGGTATCAAACACACTGCCAATTTCATCACCAAATAATCCGTCGAATTTCGGGTCAGATAGGATGCTGTGCGCGTCGCCACTTGCCACTATCGAACCGTTATCAAACAGCACAATGTGGTCAGCCAATCGAGCCAATTCTTGCATCGAATGTGTGACATAGAGAATGGGTAAATCCAGCTCACGATGCAGACGTTCAAGGTAAGGCAAAAACTCCTGCTTTCGTGCTTGATCCAAAGCTGAAAGCGGTTCATCCATCAACAATAACTTGGGGCTTGTCAAAAGCGCCCGCCCAATTGCGACACGTTGCTTTTCCCCCCCAGATAACTGAGCGGGGTAACGTTTCAGTAATGACGTAATACCTAATAATTCAGTAACTTCATCAAAGTTTACGTGCTGCTTATTTGCGGAAATGCGTTTAGCCCCAAACAGCAAGTTGGCCTCAACAGTTAAATGAGGAAACAACCCAGGCTCTTGAAACACATAACCTAAATCACGTTTATGAGTGGAAACAAATTGCTGGGTATCGCTGTTTTGCCACTCCTCGCCGGCTACAGAGACTTTCCCCTGTTCCAGTTTTTCCAGACCCGCAATGGCTCTTAAACAGGTTGTTTTTCCGCATCCCGAATGACCAAAAAAAACAGTAATGCCGCGTGCTGGTAATATCAGATTGGCGTCTAAACTGAAATCCGCATAACGAATACTTAACTCAGCATTGATGTACGCCATAAGCCGCTACCCCAGCCTTTGCTGATGCTTTTGATTTAACCAATGAATCATCAGCAGAGCCACAAAGGAAAAAGCGACCAAACCACCAGATAGGATATGCGCATTGAGATATTCCAATGCCTCAACATTGTTATATATTTCAACCGACATAACGCGAGTCTGTCCGGGAATATTTCCGCCTATCATCAGCACCACGCCAAATTCACCCAGAGTATGGCAAAACCCCATGATCGCGGCGGAAAATACGCCTGGCCAAGCAAGGGGCAAGGTAACATTAAAAAAGGTATCAAGAGGTGAAGCGCGAAGCGTTGCGGCCACTTCCATCGGTCTTCGCCCAATGGCGAGAAAAGAATTCTTGAGCGGCTGAATAACAAAAGGAAACGAATGCAAGGTACAGGCGATAGCAATGCCTGTGAACGTAAAAGGCAGTTGAGCTACGCCAAGCTGATTCAACGTTCTACCTACCCAACCAATGGGACCAAGCAGCAACAATAAGTAAAAGCCCAGAACCGTTGGGGGCAAAACTAAGGGAAGCAGTAATACCGCTTCTACAACCCCTTTCACTCGCGAAGTTGAATGACAAAGCCACCACGCAATCGGTACGCCAATCAACAGCAGTGTCACCATCACTACAAAAGCCAGTTTTAGTGTGGTTGTGATGACAAGGGTATCAATAACTAACATAGCGCGCTTCCTCTAGCTTCAACGCCAAATCTTCTGGCTACTGCAAGTAACCAAAACTAGAGACAATTTTCTGTGCCCGCTCACTTGAGTAATACTCCAGAAACGCGTCAATAGCCGCTTTATCAATACCGGATTTGAGCGTTACCGCTGCCTGTTCAATCGCCTCATAGTCCGAGACTGGAACTTCCCACACTGAACCACCAATATACTGACCGTTTTTAAACACTTGAGATTTCGCCACCATGCCTAATTGCGCGTTGCCAGTAGAGAGAAATTGATAGGTAGGATTCAAACCTTTACCCATCACGATTTTCGGCGTCATACTCTCCCATAACCCCATTTTGCTTAGCGCTTGCTGAGCGGCCAAACCATAAGGTGCTAACTTAGGGTCGGCAATAGCGAAGTGGTTGTAATCACCCAACAACATATGCTCTTTCACGTCATAGTTAGCCTCTTTTGACCAGAGCACCAATACGCCTCTCGCATAAACAAACTGCTCAAACCCCAACCCTTGATTGACTAACTTTTCTGGTCGGGCTGTGTCGGCTGCAAAAAACAAATCAAACGGTGCGCCATTGATGATTTGCGCATATAGTTGCCCCGAGGAACCCGTGCTGACACTCAGTTGATAACCAGACACTTTCGCAAAGTCATCCACCAGCATTTGAATTGGACCGTAGAAGTTATTAGCAACCGCTAACGTGCCATCTTCGGCTTGAACAGTCATAGAACTCATCATCAAGCCAATCAAACCTATTAAATACAGCGAAACACGCACGGTCACGAGATGAAATCCCTTCATTTTTTATCCTCACCTAAATATCCCAAAAGTAGGATCAACGACACAATGGGGCAGTATGTAACAGCTGGCTGAGCCACTGTTTTTGCAAAAACTGGCGCGCACGTTGCTCATGCTTTCTTTGCAAAAACGGATAAGCTTCTTCAAACGTTGCGGTACGTGCGCCCTTATGTTGATGCACCCGCACTAAGTGAAAACCCAGTTCAGTTTCAATCACTTCGCTCATTTCACCCTGTTTGATCTCAGACAGACAGGCTGCGATTTGCGGATATAGCTTGGTTTCTTCACACCACCCTAAGTAACCATTCGACATCGCACTGGGGCATTCAGAATATTTCATCGCCAGAGTACCGAACGCGGTAAATTCACACTGTTTTTTTACATCATGAATACGACGCCACGCTTCATCACGGTGGTTTTCTGAAAACTCGTTATTCACTGTGATCAGGATTTGGCTCAATTCCCAAATATCACTGCGAGAAAACTCCTGTTGATGTGCGTTGAAGTATTTAAGCGCAGTGGCTTGATCAAGCTCAGGGATATCTTGCGAAATAAGCTCCAGCACTTTTTCGCATTTCAGTTCTTCACTCAGCACCTGCTTCAATTGGCCTTCCGTCAAATGCTGCCCCTGCATTGCAGCTTTGAAATCACTTTGGGATTGATATCCTTCTGCCAACTTGTCAAAAGCGGTTTGGATTTCTTGTGCCGATACCGCAACGAAGTTTGCTTCGCTGCTACCCAAGATGGCCTTTTGTACCCGAAACAAACGTTCAACCTGTTCATCCACCTTGACTCTCTGCATACTTGAAAGCCATTCAGGGTTGAGTTTGTACATGTCTGTGGCGATTTTGGCGGTTAAATAATTGCGTTGATAAGCTTCCATGCTTTCCTCCCTGATCACGCGACAGGCTCCAGTCGTGTTGAATCGAGTTTGACGAAGTGAGCCCCAAATTTCACTTCAAAGCTCACAGTGCCATCGTCTAAGTCTCGATAGACTCGGTGAACCTCAATCACATCTCCCTTGTTAGCTAAAGGCTCACCGAACATTCGTAAACTGCAGGTTAATCTGGCTTTATCCATTGAGCGAAATAAGCAAGGAACCCAATCCAATTCAGCATCGATGACTTCGCTATCTCGTACCCCGATCACTCGGTTTTGCGTTGGGATAAATACCTGATAGATCACCTGTGTTTGTAAAAAATATCCGTAACTACGCACAATACCGATAGTTCCAGCTTCAACTAACAAATCCCCTTTAGCAAAGTCCTGAAAGCTGCCGTCATTGCGGATATTGCGAACAATCCTGACCTCGCTGCCAGGTGCAAAGCGTACCGTGTCGAAGCCGTAATCCATGTCCATTCGTTCACTCCTACTCACCAGATTCACTACAATCAGAGGCACAACTAGCGCAACCACCAGCCGAGATCATAGGCTCATGCCCTAAGCTTATTTGTTTGTAAGCCGAGCGAAGCGTTCTCTGATAAGTGGCGTAATCGGCATTGGGTTTGCAAGACAATAACTTCTGAAACAAACGCAGTAGTGGTATATGTTTTTTCTCCACCAGCTCAGGGTCGTAATCCACAACGAAGTAGTCGAGAAAATCTTCTGCGGTTTCGAGCAACGCCAGCTGTTCAGTAAAATCGCTCTCTAACTCTAAATACATACCTTTAGCCCTACGCGATTTGCTGGTGATGAATGGCAAACTCGAGCAGATCGTCAGTGGTCGGAACGCTTTTACGTTGTTCAGACCAAACTCGAAGCTGCTGCTTTATCTGCTCGCACTGCGACTGAGTCAGCACTATCCCCATATCGCGATAAATACGCATAATCGCACTGACACCGGAATGTTTGCCCAATACGAGTTGATGCTCACGCCCAATCAGTGAAGGCGAGAAACCTTGATAGTTATTAATGTCTTTCAACAATCCATCAACGTGAATACCCGACTCATGGGTGAACACCACATCGCCAGTGATCGCTTTTTGCGCAGTTTGAGGTCTCCCAGAAGCCAGATGTACGTAACTGCAAATGGTCGGTAGCTGGCGCAAGTCGATGTTGGTAGGCGACTGTTGTAACACAGTGAGCGCGACGGAGATTTCTTCTAACGCGGCATTACCCGCACGCTCTCCTAGCCCATTAACCGTAGTATTGACGGATGCCGCTCCTGCACGAATAGCCGCTAAAGAGTTCGCGGTTGCTAACCCAAGGTCATTGTGTGCGTGCATCTCAATGTCCAAGTCAGTATGAGCATGCAGTTGGCTGATAACTTGGTAAGTCGAAAACGGATCGAGGATGCCGTTGGTGTCTGCAAAACGAACTCGTGCGGCACCACAACGCTCCGCTACTTCTGCAACCCGATAGAGCATATTGATGTCGGCACGAGAAGCATCCTCCATTCCGACACAGACTTTCAAACCCGCATTTAATGCTTGGTGAATCACCCTTTCACAACGCTCAAACAGAGCTTTGGGAGTGAGATTGAGTTTGTTTCGAATCTGTTGAATGGAGACTGGAATAGAAAGATCAACCCAGTCTAAACCAAGACCGGAAGCGCAGTGAACGTCGTGCTCTAACATACGACACCAACCCATAGTCCGTGCAGTGCTGAGCGAATGACAAACCGAACTAATCACATATTGTTCTTCTGCGCCCATCGCGGGAATACCCACTTCCAATTCAGGCACACCTGCCATTTCGAGCAACATAGCAATGTGCATTTTCTCTTCAATGGTGAACGCCACTCCCGGTCCCTGTTCACCGTCTCGAAGTGTGGTGTCATTGATAATGACTGACCTATGAATGGGTTCTGCTATCCCTGTAACCATACTCGCACCATTCCTTTGCTCTCAAATATTTACTCACTGCTGGGAGTCCTTCCCTAATCACCACACACCTTTGCTAGGCGTACGTTGGAGCAAACTCTTCAACGTTACCTGCATTGGTGGCGTTATCCCAATAGGGGGACATTTGACGCAGACGATGCACAATCGGTGGAAGTTGCTCAAGCACATAATCGATGTCTTCATCTTTGGTAAAACGAGATAATGAGAAACGCAAAGTGCCATGTGCCGCAGTGAATGGAATCTTCATCGCTTTCATCACGTGTGAAGGTTCTAATGAACCGGATGTACAAGCCGAACCCGACGACGCTGCAATACCCACTTGGTTCATCATTAACAAAAGGGCTTCACCTTCAATAAACTCCACCGCAATATTGGTGGTATTGGCAACACGTTGTTTAGGATTGCCAGTGACAAAGGTATTGGGAATTCGAGCAAGCAAACCTTGCTCTAAACGATCACGCAGCAGTTTGATTCGGTGAAGCTCGGTATCAATAGCTTGATAAGCCAGCTCCGCCGCTTTACCCATAGCGATGGCAGAGGCTGCATTTTCAGTGCCCGCTCTGCGACCACGCTCCTGATGACCGCCACGCAGTAATGGACGGAAACGCGTACCACGACGCAGATACAAAGCACCAATCCCTTTTGGAGCATGGAACTTGTGACCGGAAATCGACAACATATCAATTTCCGTTTCATGCACGTTGATCATACGTTTACCTGCCACCTGTACCGCGTCAACATGCATTTGTGCGCCAACACTTTTTGCCATCATCGCCATCGACTCAACAGGGAACAGAGTGCCTGTTTCATTGTTTGCCCACATCATCGATACAATCGCAACGTTTTCGCTTAGAGATTGCGCATAGGCTTCTAAGTCAATTTTGCCTTTACCGTCTACCTCAATCCAATGCACTTTGTAGCCTTTGCGTTCAAGGTTTTGACAAAGTTGCAAAGTGGCGGGATGTTCAACCACAGAAGTCACAATCTCACGTCGTTCCGGATTGGCTTCCAATGCAGACAAAATAGCCGTAGTGGTTGCTTCTGTCGCACAAGAGGTAAAAATCACTTCGCTTGAATGCTTCGCGCCAAGTAGCTGTTGCACCTGCTCTCTGGCTATTTCTAGAGCCTGACCAACACGAGCGCCTAAGCGATGAATGGATGAAGGGTTGCCATAAAATTCATCAAGATAAGGGATCATTACGTCCAAGACTCGTGGGTCAATGCGCGTCGTTGCATTGTTATCTAAATAGATCATCGGTTGAATATTAGACATCGTAAGTTCCCTCTTTCTTGGTTGCCATTTGTGGGGCTTCTTGTACCGGAAAAACCGTATAAGACTCACCCAACGCTCGGTTGATCTTGTGTTCAACATTAGCCAGAGTGAGCCCCGACAATCCGCATCCGGTACACGCACCTGTTAGTGAAACAAACACAACATAATCTTCCACATCGACTAAGCTGATATCCCCACCATCCGCTTGCACGGCTGGGCGGACTTCTTCAATAATTTTTTCAATCAGCGCAATGATTTCAGGGCTTACTGACGCATCACTTTCAGACTCTTTGTTTGCTTCAACCGCTGTTATGGCAGGCTTTACACCCATATTTTGGGACGAAGCAGGTGCTTTTGCTCTCTCTGCCAAACACTCTTCCAATACCCATTCGATCTTTTCGTGGCATGAAGTACAAGCACCACCTGCTTTGGTGTAATTGACGACTTCTTCAAGAGTGGTGAGATTATTGGCAGCCACCACACGTTTGATCATTAGGTCATCTATCGCGAAACACTTACAAATCAGTTCCCCTTCTTCGTGATCGTCTTCGAGCGTTTCACCTCGGTAATTCGCCACTGCCGCATGCAGAGCTTCCATACCCATGACCGAGCAGTGCATTTTTTCTGGCGGTAAACCATCAAGAAAATCAGCGATATCTTTATTGGTGATCGCCAACGCATCATCAATGGATTTGCCAATGATCATCTCAGTTAATGCAGAAGAAGAGGCGATTGCGCTGCCGCAACCAAAAGTTTGAAAACCTGCATCCTGAATAATGTTTGTTTCTGGATCGACTTTAAGAGTCAAACTTAGAGCGTCTCCGCAGCTAAGCGAACCCACATCGCCCCGTGCGTTAGCCTCTGCTACCAACTTGGCATTTCTTGGGTTAAAGAAGTGTTCTTTAACTTTCTCTGAATAATCCCACATAACCGCTCCTTCGTTTTTCCGACACCCGCTTCCATTGCGTTGGTTTGGCGCTTTACTGAAACCGTATTGTTACAACATCAACTTTTTCATAACGTCTTCATTGGCTAATCCAGTGCAATTACCAATCCAGACTACAGACCTCGCTAACAGGTTGATTTACTATAAGAATTTGAAGGAGGTCACAAAACAACCAGAGATAACACGACAATTTGTCGCTTGGTTTGTCGGCTTCCGAACAATCGAAACAGACAAAGTGCGACAAAAGACAAATGAGACAGGTGCGTGAACTGACTGGCCAATTAATAGGGATGAATCCAGCAAGAGTGAAAGGCTGGAGCGGTATGACTCAGATAATGGTTATAAAAAACTCCCTGTCACATTCATGACAGGGAGCGGTTTCTATTCAAAAAGACTGATTCAAGTACTTTCTATGGCACACCGTGACCTTTAGAAGCAACCCAAACTCGGTACCATTGCTCACGAGTCAGTTCTAAGTCCAGTGCAGCCACCGCCGATTGAACGCGTTCAATCTTACCTGAGCCAACAATTGCAAGTGGCTTAGAAGGTAGACGACGAACCCAAGCGTAGATCACTTGGTCGATGCTTTCAGCACCTATCTCTTCACGCAGTTCTTCTAGCACGTTACGTACACGAACAGCTTGCTCTGATTGACCTTTAAAGATCTCGCCACCACCTAGACATGACCATGCCATAGGGCGGGTACGCAGCATTTGAAGTTGGTCTAATGTACCGTCATCGGCAACATTAAAGTTAAGCGGGTTAATCTCTACCTGATTGGTCACCAGTGGTTTACCCAGACGAGATTGAAGCAGTGAGAACTGAGACGGTGTGAAATTTGAAACGCCGAAGTGTTTCACCTTACCAACTTTGTGCAGCTCAGCAAACGCTTCTGCCACTTCATCCGCATCAAGCAAGACATCTAAACGGTGGATCAACAATACGTCAATCTCGTTCACACCCAAACGTTCCAGCGAGTTATTCACCGATTGGTAGATGTGTGCAGAACTGGTGTCATAGTGATTAATTTTGCGTTCTGGGTGCTTATCACTGCAAAGCTGGATATCACACTTAGTTATGATCTGCATTTGGTCACGTAGGGATGGTTCTAACGCCAAAGCTTCACCAAACAAAGCTTCACACTCGTAGTTACCGTAAATGTCCGCATGATCAACAGTCGTGATACCTAACTCTAGGTGCTGCTTGATAAACGTCAGGCGCTCTTGAGGAGTCATTCCCCAATCGGCCAAACGCCAATACCCTTGAACCAGTTCTGAAAAGTCTGGTCCTTGCGGGGCGATTGTCACTTTTGCAACCATAATATTACTCCTTAATCCGACCGGCTCATCCTAAGCTTGTTTAACCATCGCCTCAACCGATAAACTATAGAAGTTCGAACTGGAGTACGAAGTTGTGACTTTTTCTACACGTTTACAAGAATTAATTGGCGAAGAAAGCATCAGCGGTTTTGCACGGCGCGTTGATCTGTCGGAAGGTCTGATCCGAAAATATCTAAAAGGCAGTGAGCCTAGCTTAGCAAAAGCAAATCAGATCGCCATTCGCGCTAACTGTTCGCTGGAATGGTTAGCGACTGGCTGTGGGTATCTCTACCGAAAAGCAGAAGTGGTTGATATGGAAGCTTATTGTCTTGCATATCAATTTGTTACAGGAGAAAGCCTGAACCAAGAGAAGCGCGATCAACAGCGACAGATAATTGCTGGCTATCAGTATTTACGAGCGCATAAAAAGGCCGATGGTTATTTAGACGAAACCTCAATGGCAAATTTTCTGCAGCGCCAGCCTTCAGCGATTACTCCGAACGAGTAAACTGGACATCAACGTTTTTTCCGTCCGTGACAAGCTGTGCCAGAACGTTACCTTTTTGCCAATCTAGAATTTTAGGAAAAGATTGGGCGTGGCGATTAATAAACAATACCAAGGCCTTATCAACCTCACGAGTCGACGCAGTCTTCAAACGGTCACGGATTGAAAACAGCTCCTCTCCAAGTTGGATGCTTTGCAGTTGAAAACCATCTTTACGCAGATTCAATTGGAACAGACTCCAATCATTGGTCGAATAGGAACTATGCAAAGTAAAGGTTTGGATTTCTCCTTCTTGCTCTCCGGTGGCTTCTGGCCACACTTTTAAGGTGTAATAATTAAACTCATCGCCACACCAAGAAGTGACAAAAATATCTTCACTGCACTCCAACCATGCTCCGGTTTGACGGAGTTCGAGTTGCGTTGGCCACCGCTGATCGCCACTGATAAATGGCAATAGAAAGTTTGGGTGCGCAGCCAAAGCTCCCCCACTCCAAAATAGGATGACTAGCCATTTCCACATAAGTGAACCCCTCTTTGCTGCCATTAGTGTTAGCCTTTTCAACACTTTCTACAAGAGCCAAGTAAACTACGCCCCCAAATTCTCTTTTGTGAACTACTTCAAGCTCTTAAGGCGTAGGCCAAGGAAGGATGTGCTTAGTCTTTAATCGATTTATCCTAAAATCTGTTTACCTAGAGGGACTATAAGATCCCATATGGACGTGACGATGAAACTAAAAACTGTAACCCTTGCCTTATGTGCCATTATTCCAAGTGCTTTCGCGGCACCAAACCTGACCATAGCCACGACAACCAATAGCCGTGACTTCCCATTAGACAGCCAAAACCCGTTAGTGATTCCATTAACCAAAGATAGCTACACACTAACGGTGACGGGTTTGGAGGGAAACTGTCAGGCGGGTAAAACGTCAAGCATCAAATTCAATACTCCTGTAACCCTGAACTGTGCAGGAGCGACCACGCTGCCACTTAAAATTCGCTTCACTGGCGATTACGCATTTAGCTATGACGACAAAGCACAAACGCTAACGTTTGTTCGTCAGGCAAAGAAATCGGCCAAGAGTGAGTTTAAGCGTCCTCTTCCGAATGTTACCTGTGAGAAATACTCTGGCGGCGAAGTCACCATCAAGGTCGGTGGTACTTTCGCAAACGGAGCACAATTAAGAGATGCTTTCAGTGGCAAAGTAGTGACGGTAAAACAAGGTGCCGTGTCACTAACCCCGCAAGCGAACAGCGGTGGCTTAATTTTACTAGAGCCAGTTGAAACCAAACCTCAGCCATTCAACTACCGTAATGCCAATATCTATTTCGTCATGGTCGACCGTTTTAACAACGGCGATCCCCGTAACGACAACAGTTATGGGCGAAAGAAAGATGGCAAAGATGAAGTCGGCACCTTCCACGGTGGTGATCTCAAAGGTGTAATTGAAAAGCTGGACTACATCAAAAGCTTGGGTACAGACGCCATTTGGCTCTCTCCGATTGTGGAACAAATCCACGGATTTGTGGGTGGTGGAGAAAGCGGCTCGTTCCCGTTCTATGGCTACCACGGTTACTGGACTCGCGATTTCACCAAAATCGATGAAAACTTTGGTGTCGATGAAGACTTAAAAACACTGGTTGAAGAAGCTCATAAACGCGGCATAAAAATTCTGCTCGATGCGGTTATTAACCACTCTGGTTACGCGACACTGGCTGATTTACAAGTCGATAAAATCAACGTCGTAGACGGTTCAGCGCTGCCAGCGAAATGGGCCGATTGGGCACCATCAAGTTCTGCTGGTGAGAATTGGCATAGCTTCCACCAGTTCATTGATTACAACAGCAACAACTGGAAAGACTGGTGGGGAGGCGACTGGGTTCGCGCAGGATTGCCGGGCTATCCTAAACCGGGCTCAGGCGATATCACCATGACACTGGCTGGCCTGCCAGATTTTCGCACTGAGTCTACTGAATTCGTTAAACCACCTAAATGGCTGCTGGAAAACGCCGGAACAAGAGTGAAGGCACAAGACAACTTCACCGTTTCTGACTATCTAATTGAATGGCAGAGCGACTGGGTCAAGCGCTTTGGTATTGATGGTTACCGTGTAGATACAGTGAAACACGTTGAAGGTAATGTTTGGAAACGTCTGAAACAAGCCGCCAGCGATAATCTTAACCAGTGGCGCAAAGAACACGGTAAGAAAGGCGAACCCTTTTGGATGATGGGCGAAGTGTGGGGGCATGGTGCTTATCGCAGCCCGTATTTCGATGATGGTTTCGATGCGCTGATCAACTTTGATGTGCAAAAGAAAATGGACAAAGGCGCAACCTGTTTTAGCCAAATGGAGAGTGTCTATCAGGCGAACGCGAAAACGCTGCAACAAGAAGCGGATTTCAATGCTGTAAGCTATATGTCTTCACACGATACCGAGCTGTTTTTTAGCCGTTTCAAATCATTTGAAATGCAACGCAACGCCGCTAACGCTCTGTTATTAAATCCCGGCGCGGTTCAGGTTTACTACGGGGATGAAGTCGCGAGAGACTTAGGCCCTTACGCGGATGATTTCCATCAAGGAACCCGCTCAGATATGGTGTGGAAACTGGATGCCGAGCGCCAAGGGTTATTGAAACACTGGCAAACCGTTGGACAATTCAGGCAGCGTCACCCAGCCATCGGTGCGGGCAAACACCAAGTGATAAAACAAGCGTCTTCGAAACAAGATAGCCCTTACGTATTTTCTCGCACCCTAGGAGAAGACAAAGTTATCGTTGCGTTTGTCGGTAAGTAAACACTAACAGAGTGCCTTCTGAAACCTTTAGCTGAGTCAATCACTATGTATTTTAGAAGCACTCTATTTTCTCTGACTTCTTAGACAGTTTGTTAAACAAAGTTTCCCTGCGTAGATCCAGTATTTCCTGAATCAATTTCTCTTTAGCTGATAAACCAAAATGCTTGGCGTAGTTTTTTATTTTCTGAATTTGTTCCGGCTCTAAACGGTAAACTTCATTCTTTAAGTAAGCTTCTGCTTCTTTTTTGATGAAGCCCTGCTGTTGCAGTAGTTCAATAATCAACACATCAAAATCGTGAGTCACTCTTGCCATCATTTCCCGCTCAATTAACCACTTAGTTCTCCGGCATTCACCAATGAACACTATTTTTAAGACCGGCATAACCTACGCAGCTAACATGAAAAATGGGTTACAGAAATAAGGCTATTTAATGACAAGATTTCGAGATGCCGTGCCGGCTTGAATTCGTATTTTTTCCGCTTGAATTGAGCTTGATTTTGATCAATCAAAGTTCAATTTCCCCTTCACCCGACACCACAAGAACTACAATTATTAAGGTAGTAAAAGATAGAAAATGGGAGGTTATGATGAGCTTAATTCCTCGTGATTCATGGTCTGATTTCTATCGCGTATTTGATCATGCATTCCCATCAATTCGTACTCGATTTGATGCGGAGGCTTTTTCACCTCGCGTTGATGTGATTGAAAAAGAAACCGCATTTGAAATCATTGCCGATTTGCCGGGAGTTGCTAAAGATGATGTGATCATTACCTATAAAAATGGTGCGCTAACAATTGAAGCCTCCACCAGTAAAACCGAAGAAAATACAGATCAGAACAAAGTCATCCACAAAGAACGTTATGAAGGAAAGATGGTACGCAGTTTTTCTTTAAGCGAAAACGTAAATCCAAAAGACATTTACGCAGAATTTGAGGATGGCGTGTTGGTTGTGGTTGTTCCTAAGCTAGAAACGCAACAAGTGGAAGACCACCGCATCACTATCAGTTAGTTGAATATTGCTAATTAATAGCTCATTGATGTGTACAACTAAAATCCAAAAGGGGCGAAATGCCCCTTTTCTTCATTTCCTATTTACTGACTGGTTAAGCAAAGCCAACGTAAATACGTTGTTCAACGCCCAACCGAATCCGTTAAAAGCAGCATTTCACTATTTTTCAGCATTTTCTGATGAAACATGAATGCAAATGGCTGCATTCATCTGAGAAATATTTCGGCAAAATGGCTCCCCTATAACGCTATGTCTATCACGTTTGCTACTTCACGGACGCGGCTCTTTTAAGTGCCTCTCTGGAAGTTGGTACTGATCTGAAACTAGGGACAATTGAACACAGAGATCCAATAACGCAAAGGTGACATCGAGAATTTTGAGGTAAAAAAAGCCATGAGCACTTTGCATACAGACACCTTAGTGTCCACCGTTCAACCAGTTGATGGCTCTGAGCCCGCTGCAACACAAGATGAAATCAAAGCGACGGAAGAAAAGGGGAATCAACCAACAGAGAACACCGCTTCCGAAGAGTTAATTATCATCGAGCCGGCGACTACGTCACCCACGGTTTCAACCACAACAGAGATTGAACAGCCTAAGGCTGTTTCAAAGGTGCAAACAACAGAGAAAAAAGTGAATCCTGAGGAAGCTGTGGCAACGAAAACCACTAACATCGATTCACTTGACTCCGAAGTCAAACAAAAAGAAACGATGACCGCTGCCATATTGCAAAGTGATAACTTAACCGACTCGGAAGTCAAAACTCAGCCTGCCCAAGAGGCTGAACTGCTGGTGATTACGACACCTCAGCAGCAAAACACAGTGGACACTGACCCCCAAAAACAAGTTGCTACTACCGTCGTGTCCACTGCTAAGCCTTCTGTTTCAGCAGCAGAAACGCCTTTTAATACAGACTGGATATTGATCGCTGCTTTCATTCTAACCTCAATCATAGTGCTGATTTCTAACCGTAAAGCGATCAAAAACGCCACCGCTTTGGCAAAAGAATCGTCACGTCCAGTAATGCCAACAATCAACCCAACCATTGATGTTGAGTTTGAAAAAGCAAAAATCGTAGCAGAGAGCAGACAACAATGGATTCATTCGTTAAGAAGCGACATCGCTGATTTCGTATCAGCAACGAACGCCATCTGGGATTTGCACAAAATCAAAGATGGATTTGAGGACATTCTTACTGATATGAAAGATCCGCAATTTGCAATGAAAGAGCTCTATCAGTGGTCGTGTACCTATAACAAAGCCGTACAAGACACCGAAAAACTGTATGCCAAAATTCACTTGCTGATTAATCCCAATGAAGAGCATTCTCAAACGCTTTCAAGCTTGCTAGACAAGACCATGGTGGCGATTGAAGCGAAGAAGTCACCTTCAAAACTGAACGATGAAATCGTCGCCATTACTCAAGTTATTTTGAAACAAGAGTGGCAACGCGTGAAAACGTTCAGCTGACAAGTCTGGTAACGCCTACAACGAACAAAGGAGCGATTTCGCTCCTTTTTCTATATCAGATACCCTATCAAACTCTTTCCCGAATCCTTTCTATCATGGATAACACCTTTTCATCATCACAACCTAATTTGTGGTAGATACCAACGTTACCGAGCTTGTCTTCATCAATGAAAAGAGTCTCAAACCCTTTCAGTGTCATCCACTGTGACAGCTCACTGCTGTAAGGCATAATGGCATCACTGCTGCACAATATATCCAGGCTGGCTGAAAATGAATCCACGTTGTAAGTCGTGCGCCCAACATCCCTTTGTGACGATATGCCCATCTGTGATTTCATATGATCCGCAAGCACTACGCTGTGTCGTGCATGATCCGGCGTGACACGAATGAGAGGATACTGCGCGTCAACCTCTGATAATGACTGTACTTTACGTTCAAGAAGCGGATGATCGCCTCGTACATAAACGGCTTCGTGATCTTGCAGCAAAGGGACAAACTGTACCCGACACCTTTCATGCAAATGATGAATTTCATGTCCAACAAACAGGTCGATTTCCCCTTGCACTAAATGGTGCATGAGAGACAAATTATTGCCGAATTCGAGTTCTATAGAGGATTTTGGCGCTTGCTTTAGTTGCTGGTTAACAGCATCTCGAACAAACAACTCCCACCATGTATCACCTGTGCCCAGCTTCAACTTACCGGCTTCTCGCTGATGCATGTCATGCAGTCGATGCAATAACTGATTATGCTCTTCCTGCTGCTGCTGAACATGCTCTTTAAGCATTTTGCCATATTCCGTCAGATCCATCCCTTTTGAACGGCGATGAAACAAAGAAACACCAATATCACTTTCTAACTTTTGCATCGCAGAAGTCAATGAAGGCTGACTAATATGCAGTTGCTCCGCAGCCTGTTTGATACTGCCTAAATGAGCAACCATCAGGAAATAACGATAGTTTTTATGCATAGCCAACCACCAATAATTATTGATATCACACTTTGGGAAATGGATTTTTCACTGTTGAAGACCATTAAAACCGCAAACCAGTATCAACTCAACATGATATAGCCAAATTCTATATCATAGTAAATCTAATCAATTGTTCTTTTTCCCTCTATCTCACTATATTGCTTAGAGTCTTGTTGGAATTTGGGAGAAAGTAATATGCAAAAACAGTGGTGGCATGATGCCGTTGTTTATCAGATTTATCCTCGCAGCTTTTGCGACTCTAACCACGATGGTATTGGCGACCTGCCGGGCATCATCAGCAAACTCGATTATCTTAAAAAATTAGGTGTTAACGTGCTCTGGCTATCGCCCGTTTATCAGTCACCTATGGATGACAACGGGTATGACATTTCAGACTATCAGGCTATCGCTGCTGAGTTCGGTACTATGGAAGATATGAAATGTCTACTTGATGAAGCAAACAAGCGAAATATCAAAGTAGTCATGGATTTGGTCGTCAACCACACCTCAGATGAACATCCTTGGTTTATTTCAGCGAAATCATCAAAAAGCAGCCCATATCGTGATTTCTATATATGGCGCGATGCCAATGCTGATGGTTCGCCGCCAAACGATTTGGGTTCCATTTTTGGTGGTGGTGCGTGGGAGTGGGACGCCACTACAGAGCAATATTACTTCCATCTATTTTCTAAACGCCAGCCAGACCTAAACTGGGAAAATCCTAAAGTTCAGCAAGCGGTTCACGACATGATGAACTGGTGGATAGAACAAGGTATTGGTGGTTTCCGTCTTGATGTTATTGACCTTATCGGCAAAGAGATCGACAAAAAAATCACGGGCAATGGCCCACGTTTGCACTCCCTATTACAACAAATGAATCGAGCAACTTTTGGCGATAAAGATCTTCTCACCGTAGGTGAAACTTGGGGGGCAACTCCGGAAATAGCAAAACTCTACAGCGCGCCAGAACGCAATGAGTTATCGATGGTGTTTCAGTTTGAACACATCACGTTGACCTGGAAAGATGGCGACAAATGGCAGCCGATTCCGTTAAAACTCAGCGAGTTCAAACAGGTTTTAACCAAGTGGCAAGTCGAACTAGAAAACCAAGGCTGGAACTCACTGTTTTGGAACAATCACGATTTGCCCCGCGTCGTTTCCAAATACGGCGATGATGGCGAGTATCGGGTTGAATCTGCCAAAATGCTGGCAACAGCCCTGCATTTCTTAAAAGGAACGCCTTACATCTATCAGGGCGAAGAACTGGGTATGACCAATGTAGAGTTCCATTCACTGGATGAGTACCAAGATATTGAGACTCTGAACTTCTACAAAGTTCGTACTGAAGCGGGTGTATCCCATGAAGAGATGATGACGGCGCTGCATGAAAACAGCCGCGACAATGCCCGCACTCCGATGCAGTGGAATGATCAAGAATATGCAGGGTTCAGCACGGTTAAGCCTTGGCTCAAAGTGAACCCAAACTATGTGGACATCAATGTTGAACAAGCACTCGCAGACAGCGACTCCATTTTCTATCACTACCAAAAGTTGATTCAACTACGAAAAACCATGCCTGTGATTGTCTATGGTCACTTCACGCCTGTATGCGAATCTCATGAGGCCGTGTTTGCCTATTTACGTGAAGATGAAGACGATAGAATTCTGGTGGTAAATAACTTCAGTAACGAGCCTCAAACCCTCTCACTATCAGAAGTTGCCGGGCTAGACAGCGTTGAACACCTGATTGCTAACTACCCGTCAAGAGATAACCTCAATGGTGAACTAACACTGCTTCCGTTTGAGTCGTTTGCCGTCAAACTGCAACGATAGAATAAAACTGCAGGGATAAAACAGACAAAGGAGCATCACTGCTCCTTTGTTTTCAAATCGAATCCATATATTGAATTATTTGGCATTCACCGCTTTCACAAACACTTCCTGAGCATCTTCAATACCCAGAGCTTTGGCTTCATCAAGTAGGCTTAGAGCTTTATTAATGTCATTGTCCGCCACCGCCTTTTGAATTGCGTTGAGGTAGAACGTTTTTGTCTCTGGCTGAGCTTCAATCACAGCAGCTTTCGCTTTTACTGGTTCAGCTACCGCCGTTTTTGAGTTCGCTTTAAAAGGACGAAGTTTCAGTGTTTCCACCTCTAGCCCTAGTGTTCCACCAAGTTGATAAGTGTAGGTTGGGTCCACAACCATTGGCATAGCTTCGCCGAATTCTTTAGCTCTGACCTTTGCTGGATGGTCAACGGTAATTCGTTGCCCTAAAGTCTCAGCAGAGGTGTAAACGATCATGTATGGCGTTTTCACCGCATCAGCTCTAAAGCGAGTAACGTATTGAGTACGACTAAAAGCATCTGCCGCTTTAGTCTGGAATTCTTCTAATGAATATTGAGCTACAGGTTGAAATGCTTCGTTCAGCAATATGACTTCTGGAGCAAATACTGAATCATTCACAAACTGGCTAGACAGCGTCAGCAAGATCTCTTGCGAGCGGTCACTAAAGCGAAAAGCTGCAAAATGACTGTTTCCAGATGGGAAACTACCCACAGGAGAAGCCAGATCGATATCAAATTTAATGTTCTCGTTGTCACCAAGCTGTGCAAAAGGGAACTGCGCATAGCTTGAACAGCAAATTTCAGTATTCGTCGGGGGATCGATGTGCAATTGAGTCTGGGACTGAGTCGCACAACCAGTAAGTAGAGCACCTAAGGAAACAGCAAGTAAGGTTTTTGTTCTTGTCATTATTTTATCTCTCTAGTGATTGCGCAAAAAGGCAGCCTAGGCTGCCTTCGCTAATGGTATCAGGTTAGAACCAGATTTCAGTGTGAACACCGATAACAGTTTCACTCTTACCATCTTTGATACCGATTTGTGAAGCACTCGCTTCATCATCAGCAGAAATGTAGCTTACGTAAGGCTTAATTTGTGGACGACCAAAGTAGTCAGCATTCACTGTAAACGCAGCTGCAACTTCTAGGTTTAGAATATCGCTTTCTACTGCATCGCCAGTACGACCCCAGTAACCGTCAGCACCTTCTTCATGTGCGTAAGAACCTGTCATTTCTAGACGTAGGTTGTCGTTCACTTTGTAAGAAGGACGAACAGCAACAATATAACGTTTTAGGTCTTTCGCAGTAAATAGTTCATCTAACGCAGCGAAGTACGTCATTTCAGAACCCATTTGCCAATTTTCAGAGATGTTAAGTACACCATAAGAAGTGAAGAAAATAGATTCTTGGTTCTCGTCACCACCAGACCAGCCACCGAAGTTCACACCACGGTTTTGGGCAACACCTTTACCGTATGCGATAGCAGTTTGAGTCCAACCATCTAGGCCATAGTAGCTAGAGTTCAAGGTAATTGCAGCACCGAAACCATCTTCTGCGTTGCTATCCTTATTCGCTTGCTCCATGTATTTGAAGTCAAAGTCTAGGCTACCGATACCTGCATCTACGCCGTAGTAGTAGAAGTCATAAGAAGTCAGTGTTGTGCGTTCTGCGTCATGAGTCGCATTGCCCGCGTCTGGGTCTGCTACAACGATTGCGAAACCCGCAGTGTTACCCGCTAGTTTAGATTGAACACCAGCACCAACACCTGAAGATTGTTTCCAAAACTCACCAGAGAGTAGGCCTGCAGCACGGTTTAGGAAGCGTTGACCACCCCAGATAGACGTATCTTGACCTAGGAAGTCAAAACCACCGATTTCAACAAACGTCTCTTTAACTTCAAATTGTGCTTCGTCGTTTTGTTTTTGACTACCGGAAGAGGTGTAAGCATAAGAGTTACCGTTGCCGTACTCAGAGCGTACGTTGAAGTTAGACCAAACGCCATTTTGGTGTTCAGTATGCTTCTTGATTGAGAATTCTACTTGGTTGGTGCTCTTACCGTGAGTACCTGCAGTTTTGTAGTCTGGCTTACCAAACTCAGTGTCTACAGTTTCACCATCAACCATACGAAAGTTCATAGAAGCGTAACCGTGAACTTCCCAACCATCTGCAATAACTTCTGTTGGGTTTTTAACCTCTACGTTCATTGCACCTTCACCAGAAGTTACATCTAGTGCTACTTCGTTTTCAGCTAGAGCTTGGCCAGCGAAAAGAGCTGTTGCCACTGCGGCAGCAATTACACTTACTTTTTTCATTTTTAACTCCAAATAGGATTTTATTTTTAGTTCCTTAGTTCTCTTTCTACTTGGAGCCGAAAAGGCAGAAATCCGGCCAAAATAAAAAGAGGTAAGACGGGACAAGTCCCCAGTTGTTTCAACGCTATTCAGGTTAATCAAGTCGTATAGGGATGACTTCCTCCACCCCCAATTAATTTGAGGGGGATGATTAGGGTGGAGTTTTTTTAAGGTATGGTGTTTTTAAAACTTTGATCACGCAATTTAGGGGGAGCAGTGATCGAAATCTTACAGGTTTTTGGAATACAAAATGCATTAGATCACTATTTGGCGATAAATTGTTCATAAAAATGTAATGAAATTACAAAATATATTTTATTAAGCGGCGCTTGACCTAATAGTCACAAAGCTTTTTACTTAATTAAGTGGGTAACTTAACTCTAACTATAAGAACGTAACTTCGATGACTACTACTGCTTCTCGTCCGTATCCTTTAGGTGCAACTCTTGACCCAAATGGATGCAACTTTTCGATCTATGCGCCTGCCAACGATGATTTGGTGCTTGCTTTGTTCAATTCTGATGGCAGTTACGAAACACACCCTTTAGAAGGTGAATATGCTGGAATAAAACACACCTACATGGCGGGCATTAAAGCGGGACAACGGTATGGATTTATCTCGCATGAAGACGACAACAGTTTATTGTACATATCCGATCCCTATGCCAAAGCGTTAGATGCTCCGCTTACTTATACGCCTCCATTTTCTGAAGAAGACAGTTTTGAGTTAGCGAAATGTATCGTCATTAGCGATGAGTTCGACTGGCAGGATTCGCAGCAACCAAAGATTACACGCGATGAAATGGTGCTGTTTGAAACGCATGTTAAAGGACTAACACAACTTCACCCGAATGTGGATAGAACAGTTCGTGGAACCTATTTAGGCTTAATCAGTGAGCCTATGTTGAAGTTTTATCGTGAGCAACACATCAATACCTTGCAACTGCTTCCGATAGCAGCATGCATGCACGAGCCTCATTTGTTGCATATGGGGAAAGTGAACTATTGGGGTTACAACCCTTATGTGTTTATGGCTCCTGACCCTCGTTACGCCGTTAAAGACGCGGTAACCGAATTCAAAACCGTCGTACGTGAACTGCATAGGCAAGGTATCCAAGTCATTCTCGATGTGGTGTACAACCACACTGCGGAAGGTGGACAAGATGGTCCAATATTCAATCTCAAAGCGCTAGACCCCAATTATTACCTGAGACACGGACCTCACTACGCCAATTTCACTGGATGTGGCAACACCGTTGACCTCTCTTATCAGCCTTCGTTAAACCTTGTAATGGATACTCTTCGTTATTGGGTAAGCGAGTACAAAGTCGATGGTTTTCGTTTTGATTTAGCGGCTACACTAGGTCGTAGAGGCGATGATTTCAGTAGAGATGCTGCGTTCTTCAAAGCGGTAGCTCAAGATCCTATTCTCCGAGAAGTGAAGTTGATTGCCGAACCTTGGGATATTGGTCCTAACGGCTACCAAGTGGGCAATTTTCCTTTTGGCTGGAACGAAACCAACGACAAACTGCGCGACATTACCCGTAGCTTCTGGCGTGGAGACCAAGGATATCTGAAAGAGTTTGCAACTCGCCTAATGGGCTCACGGGATCTCTACAGTGCCGCTAACTGGCCGTATAAGCTGACCGTCAACTACATTACTTATCACGATGGCTATACGCTTCAGGATTTAGTGTCATACAAGCACAAACACAATGAAGCTAACGGTGAACAGAACCGCGATGGCCACGGTGACAACCGCTCTGATAACTATGGTGAAGAAGGCGAAACGGATAACCTTGTGATTCAGGCAACCCGTGAGCGCCAAAAGCGTAATTTCATGGCAAGTCTGTTGTTTGCGTTTGGTATACCCCATATTCTCACCGCAGATGTGCTCTCCCATACTCAGAAGGGCAATAACAATGCGTATTGCCAGGATAACGAAATCAGTTGGATAAATTGGGTAGATTCAGAACGCAAAGGCATCTTCAAAGAGTGGCTCGCTCAAATGGTTGCTGCACGTAAAACCTATATGGTTCCATTTATTCGAGCCTTCAGTGGAGACGAACGTAACTTTAACCGTATCTTCTGGCGACGAGTAGACGGTGAACTGATGGAACATGACGACTGGAACAGAGTCAGTGCGGTTGCTCTACACATGGGGATTGGCGAAGATGAGCAAGAGATGCTGTATCTGATCAACCAAACGAATGCTCCGGCAAGGTTTAAACTGCCTAATGATCGTGGTCAAGACTGGAAAATTATCTGTGACACCAATTTGTCCCATATTCAGCCAGGCCATGCCGAAGGAGAAATACTGCAACTGCCATATTCAATGGCGATTCTTCATTTCCAACCGAAGAAGAAATGCAAATCCTAGATGCTTCAGATCCATCGATGTTAATGATCCAATAGCAATTTCACAGCATGTGATCGTAAATATTAACTATCGCAAAAAAACAGAACGGGAGAGCCAAAAGCTCTCCCGTTTTTATCTTGCTAATTATTCAGCGAAATACCCACCGCTTATAGCTTTGGCGAAGGTTTTCTCAATAATTGCTTCATAAACATCCACTAAGGTAGCTGAAATTTCTGAACTCAGGTCAAACAACTTTGCTTGATACTCTTCTGTATGTTTATGTTCAGTTAAATATCTCTCCAACTGTTCCATACACTCATTCAAATCTGGATGGTAATCCGAGTACACGTCACTCACTTTCACCAGTTTGGAATACAGAACATTTGCATGTTTAACCAGCAGAGCAGGTTTTAAGTTCATGTTCATTGCCATGATACTTAAACGGTACTGAGTTAACGCTTCAATACCAGACATCACCGCCTGCCACTGATCGTTATAGTCACCCGCAAGTTCCAGTTTATCCGCTTTATCCAGAGAGATAAGGACTTGGCTATCGACCTGAAAAATCAGTTGGCGTATCACTTTGCCATGTACCACTAGATTGTTCGAAATAGAACGATTTTTGTAGCTACTGATGAGTTGGAATAGCTTGTTTCTCAGTGCGATTCTTTCGATAGAATTGCCTACGTAACTATCGTTGACCAACTTGGTTATCGATTTAGTCATCTCCTCATCTAGAGCCGCAATTTTCTCGACAACCTCTTGTTGATGATTAAAAAGAAACTGGTGGGTGAGCGAGCGATGCTGCCTGACCAAATCAATCATATCCAGTAACTTGGAGACTGAAGCCTGACGCTTTAACAAACTACGGCGTGAACCTTTTGAAACTAATGAAGAAACTTCACCGACTAAACCAAGAATAAAGTTATTACCAATCATTTCCATGACACTGATCTCCTGCATACCTATCTATAGAAAGGAATTGCATAAGCGGTGCCAACTGTTAACTTATTGATATCAATATATTTACATTAATGTTATCCACACAAACACGCACAAAAATGTGACCAACCGCACCTTTTTGGTGATTTCGTGATCAGTGTAGATTTATTTTATTGGTTCGATAACGTCTACTCTTGGAGAAATCGTTCAGTCTGCATTGGATCAACCATGACAACGACCGTGTCATCTTACCTTTTTGATTTTAAAGCCTAATTGAGCTCAACTGTCATGAACTTACTATTCGGATCTGGTTTGTAGTCCGCAAACGGATCGCAGTAATTAAAACCAAACTTCTCATATAAGTTTCGTGCCGCAAGGAAGTACTCTTCCGAACCGGTTTCCAAACTCACGCGTTGATAGCCACGTTCCGTTGAAACGTTCAAAGCATGTTGCAGCAGCATAGTCGCTACACCTGATTTTCTTGCATGACGAGAGGTGCGCATCGACTTAAGTTCAGCGTGTGATTCATCCAATTGTTTAATTGCCACACAGCCCATTAACTGCCCATCTCGCCAGCCACTAAAGAAAGTGACCTCAGGAGATTTCAGCGCATTAACATCGAGGGCGTGCACGCTCTCAGGAGGAGAAGTTGCGTACATATCCGCTAAATGTTCTTCCAACAGTCCAATGACTTCTCCGCCTTCCAAGTTATCTATAATGATGTCCATATCTTATTGTCCGTCTTATATTTGATTGAATACTATTCCTTGAAGTTTTGGGTTATATCGAATATCTCAACCAACTTAAAGGTTTTGTTCTCATACTCATATTTAAGCACGCAGCAGTTCGGGATCGGGCCTTTTAGCACTTCGTCTAAGTCGTGCCAAAGCGACAGAAAGTGTTTACATGCACCTGAATGTGAAACCGCCAGAACCGTGTTGTTGCCGTCTTGCTCCATGATTTCAATACAGGTTTTCAGCACACGATCTTTCAATTGCTGACGAGACTCACCACCAAACTGCAAGTAATGTGTTTCACGGGCTTCGTAACTTGGATGCAGATCTTCACTCTCACCTTCGTAAGTGCCGAAGTTCATCTCTTTCAAGCCTTTCAGGCGAGTTAACAGCATTCTGTTGCGGGTCACAATTTCAGCGGTATCGCTAGCACGCTCGGTAGATGAACTATAAAGGCGGTCGAGTTGAATATTGTCAAAAAATTTGGCGGCGAGTTCAGCCTGACGAATACCCTTTTCGGTCAGCGGTGAGTCACACCAGCCTTGGATTTTTCTTCTCACGTTAAACAGCGTCTCACCGTGACGCATCATATAAAAAGTTTTAGTCATTGAGAGACCTTTGTTTCAATCTTAAAAAGCAATGCGCCATTATAAACAGATATGAAACCAATGTAGCTTTTTTAGAAACTGACAACAGTTTGTGCTCCGACTCACGAAACAAAGCCAATATTTGAGAATTAAAAACGCTTCAGGTAATGCCACTTATAATTACTTTATCTAACAATTAAGGTTGGGCTTTGAAATGGCAAGCGTATTACACAACCCATTAAACAACATAGAAAACTCGTTGACGGACAGGCTTAAAGATCTACATGACCGGATACTAGAGCACTCACCGGGCGTGTGTCGCATTGCCTGCGCCCTTTATGACCCGCAAACCGATCTATTAAAAACCTTTATTAACAGTACTAACTCCGGGCATGCCATTAGTCGTTATGAGTTTCCGCTGAGCAAAAGCTATCAGTTGCAGAAGCTTAGAGAGAGCGGTTTGTGCCGAGTTATCGACAAGATCGAAGATGAGATTGGGACGGGAACCGCCCATTCTGATTGGCTTCTTGAACAGAAATATCGCTCCTCTTTCACCATACCAATGATGACAGACAACCATTTCATTGGTTTCATCTTCATCGACAGCGAAGTAGAAGGTTACTTTGACGAGCAAGTCCAAAGAGATCTGGTACTGCTAACCAAACTCATTACTCTAACTATCGTCAGTGAAATATCAACGGTTCAGGCACTGTTAGCCACAGCTCAGGCAGCGAGAGACTTCGCTCACCTGCGGGATTTCGAAACCGGTATGCATCTTAATCGAATGGCGCTACTGTCACGCATGATAGCCAAATCGATCGCCGATCAATTTCAGTTCACCGATGAGTTTATCGAACATCTCTATTTGTTTAGTCCATTACACGATATTGGCAAGATAGGTATTCCCGACAAAATACTACTCAAACCAGGAAAACTGACTGCAGAAGAGTTTGAGATTATGAAAGGTCATGTCGATAAAGGGATAAAAATCATCTCTAAGGTTCTGGATGACTATCAACTCTCCCATCTCAGCGATTCACAATTAATGCTCAACATTGTGGCAGGTCACCATGAGTACCTAAATGGCACAGGTTATCCGAAAGGTTTGGTGGGCGATGAAATTCCAATAGAAGCGCGAATTGTCACCGTAGCAGACATATTCGATGCACTAACCAGCAAACGCCCTTACAAAGAGCCTATGTCGATTGAAGATTCGATCAAAGAACTGCAAGCAATGGTAGAAATTGGCAAGCTTGATCCTGTATGCGTTAACGCTCTGATCGAAAACATAGACCAAGCTACCGATATCGTTACCCAATATAGAGACGACTAGCGAATGTCTAATCTAGAGGGTATGACTGCGGTCTGGCAGAAACACTTCCCCTAACATGCAACGAAAGAGCACGTTCGTAACCAATACGTTGAGCATAATATTCCATAACTTCACGGTCACAACGCTGGGATAATGCGGCATAAATGGTACGGTTGATAGGATCGATAACCATAACGCCAGTGCTTTCTAGATACGCATTTTGCGCTTGTAGCATGGTTTAAGCACATCCATTTGTTCAGCAATGTTTTGGACTGTAAACAGTTTGTTATAATAACTTTCACTGAATTTTAGCTAACAGATGCGAGTAAACCTTCTCATTTACTGCCATTCCAATTAACAACAGTAAATATTACTGACCACTTTTTAACTAAGTGGAATGTATGCACTTTTTATGCAACAAGTGTAGAAGGTATTCCATTTAAAGAATGATTACCGATTGAGCCGCAGCGTTTTATACTGACGGATATTTGTACTCTGAATCACCTCGATTTAGAGATATACTGCCGAACTCAAAGCATTCGATTGCATATTTCCGTTACCGATACAGTCTGTAACCAGAAAATTTCCCGCTTTCGCATCTCAGCGACTTCTGCCTATCTGTGATGTGGTGAACGAATAACAATAAGGATCTTCAATGTATAAGAAATTTGAAAGCTTCACGGAAGCTTTTCCTCAAAAGGAGCCAGACAGGCCGCCTAATACACTCTTAGCATTCTGCCTGCACTACACAAAAGGCTTTGAAAAACCGCTGATTTTATTGGCGTTAATGAGTACCACCATCGCCATAATTGAAGTCTCACTGTTTGGCTTTATGGGGCAGTTAGTCGATTGGTTATCAAGTAGTAACCCAGAAACGTTTTTGGCGGACAACAAAGACACGCTGATGGGGTTGTCCGTGCTTGTCTTGGTTGTGATGCCTATATTGATTGGCTTCTATTCGCTGGTAATACACCAAACCATGCTGGGCAACTACCCGATGTCAATACGTTGGCTGGCGCACCGCTACCTGCTAAAGCAGAGCTTATCTTTTTATCAGGATGAGTTTTCCGGCCGTATAGCAACCAAGGTGATGCAAACCTCACTGGCGATCCGCGAAACCGTGATGAAAACGCTGGATGTGTTTGTCTACGTCGCCGTTTACTTTACCGCGATGGTTGTCATGCTGGCTCAAGCCGATTGGCGTTTAATGTTGCCAATGCTGATTTGGCTGGTTGCGTACATCTCTATTCAACTTCATTTTGTACCACAGCTTAAAACCGTCTCTTCAGAGCAAGCCGATGCTCGCTCACAAATGACGGGGCGCATTGTCGACAGCTATACCAACATTGCAACAGTGAAGCTGTTTTCGCACAGCAAACGCGAGACCGAATACGCAGAAGAAGGCATGGGCAGTTTCCTTGATACCGTGTATCGACAAATGCGTTTAGTCACTGGCTTCAACGTTTGTGTTGAGCTTGCCAACTACATTCTGGTGTTCGTGATTTCCGCTATGTCTATCTACTTGTGGATGCAAAGTGCGATTTCTGTTGGTTCAATTGCGATTGCGATTGCACTGGCACTGCGCATTAACGGTATGTCGAAATGGATCATGTGGGAAGTTGGCGGTCTGTTTGAAAACATGGGTACTGTGGTTGATGGCATGCAAATGCTCTCTAAGCCAATTGATATCCAAGATGACAAAGACGCCAAAGATCTGGTGGTCACTCAAGGTGCAATTGAATTTAACGATGTTAGCTTCCACTACGGTGAAAACAAAGGCGTGATTGACCATCTGAACCTGCACATCAAAGCAGGCGAAAAAGTCGGTTTAGTAGGACGTTCTGGCGCGGGTAAATCGACTTTAGTCAATCTGCTACTGCGCTTCCATGATGTGGAGAGTGGCGAGATTAAAATTGATGGGCAGAATATTTCTAAAGTCACTCAGGATTCACTGCGTAGCGCCATTGGTATGGTGACTCAAGATACGTCATTGCTTCACCGTTCAATTCGCGACAACATCTTGTACAGCAGACCAGATGCAACCGAAGATGACCTGCTCAAAGCGACCAAACAAGCGCATGCTCATGAGTTTATTACTGACCTGACCGACCCACATGGCAACAGCGGTTACGATGCTCAAGTGGGCGAGCGCGGTGTAAAACTCTCTGGTGGTCAACGTCAACGTATCGCTATTTCACGAGTATTACTCAAAGATGCGCCACTGTTGGTGTTGGATGAAGCGACCTCTGCACTGGATTCGGAAGTGGAAGCTGCCATTCAGGAGAGTTTGCTTGAGCTGATGCACGGTAAAACGGTGATTGCGATTGCCCACCGCCTATCGACGATAGCCGCAATGGACAGGCTCATCGTTTTAGATGGCGGAAAGATCATTGAGCAAGGTACGCACCATGAACTTATCGAGCAAGACGGCATCTACGCCCATCTTTGGGCTCATCAGACTGGCGGTTTTATCGGTTGTGATGAACTTGAAGAAGAGAACGTTGCCTGAATAAACCGCTTGGATAAGCAAACCAAAATAGCGAAAAACAACTAAAGATATAGAGCCAACCATACGGGAGTCATCCTATAAAGGTTGGCTCTTCTCTTTTCACTGTGGCGAATTTCTCATAAAATTCCGCCAACTTGTGTTTCAACCAAATGAATTTCATCAATCATGAATAAAAGTCTTATCACCAACCTTATCTCTCTCGTACTGTTGGCCGTGGGTTATACCACTCAGAATCAGTTTGCTCTCTACGCGGGTCTGTTCGCTTTTTCAGGCGCAATTACCAACTGGCTTGCTATCCACATGTTGTTTGAGAAAGTTCCGGGGTTATACGGCTCAGGTGTTATTCCAGCGCGATTTGAAGCATTTAAAAATGCGATTAAGACCCTGATGATGGAACAGTTTTTTACCGACACCAATATTGACCGCTTCCTCAATCAAGAGCTCAGTGGCAAACAACCCCTCGACTTAACGCCAATTATCGCCAAAGTCGACTTCAATCCAAGTTTTGACAAATTAGTGGATGTTATCGCGAACTCTCAATTTGGTGGCATGCTGGCAATGTTTGGCGGTACCGAAGCGCTTCAGCCAATGAAGCAGCCATTTGTTGAGAAGATGCAAGAATCTATGGTTGAAATCAGCCAGAGTGAATCGGTAAAAAATGCCCTAAAAGAGCAGCTAGAATCACCAGCAATGTTAGATGAAATCAAAACCAACATTGAAGGCATTATTGATCAACGCTTGAGTGAATTAACGCCACAGCTAGTCAAAGAAATGGTGCAGAAAATGATTAAGGAACACCTAGGTTGGCTGGTTGTTTGGGGCGGTATCTTTGGTGGTGTGATTGGCCTTGTTTCTACCTTTATTGCATAACCTAGCTAAATAACCGAAACCTATAAAAGAAAAATCCCAAGCAAGCTCAGCTTCTTGGGATTTTTTATAACTTCGTACATTCACTACGCTTTAAGCGCCGACAATTCCGCCATCTTCACGAGTAATCATCATGATGGTTGAACGAGGCTTGGATGAGCCACCTGCCGGGAAATTCGACGCTTGTAGCTCTTCACCTGGATGCTGAATACCAATAAACATGGTTTTTTGATCCGGAGAGAACGTTAAACCGGTGATTTCACAAGCCACAGGTCCGGTTAAGAAGCGGTGAATTTCACCTGTAATTGGGTCACCACACAACATCTGGTTATTACCCTGCCCTGCAAACTCACCTTTGTTTGAGTAGTTGCCATCTGTTTGAATCCACAAACGACCTGCTTTATCAAAACCAATACCATCTGGGCTGTTGAACATATTGTTTGCGTTGATATTTTCGCTACCAGCGTACAAGTTGCCTTTATTTACTGTCGGGTTACCCGCAATCAGGTAGAGGTCCCATGCAAACATCTCGGCAGTGTGATCGCCTTTTACAGGTATCCAACGAACAATCTGACCGTAGTTGTTTTTCTCACGCGGGTTAGGACCACCCACTGGCTGACCTTCTTTACCACGGTTTTTGTTGTTGGTCAGAGTACAGAATACGTATTCATTGTTTGGATGAACCGCTACCCACTCTGGGCGATCCATCGTAGTTGCACCCACTTGTGTTGCAGCACGACGAGCAAAAATCAGCACTTCCGCTTGGCTGTTAAATCCGTTTTCAGGTGTTAAGCCATTTTTGCCGAAAGTCAGTTCTAACCAACGACCTTGACCTTTCAGCTCTTTGTCTTCCATATCGAACTGAGCAACATACAAGGTGCCTTCTTCAAGCAAATTGCGGTTCGCTGCATCATTACCTTTTTGGTATTTGTTCTTCGATACGAATCGGTACAGATGCTCACCGCGTTCATCGTCCCCCAAATACACCACAACATGGTTGTCTTTGTTAATGGTTAGCGCCGCGTTTTCATGTTTAAAGCGACCTAACGCAGAACGTTTAAGCGGTGTTGAGTTTGGATCATTTGGGTCAATTTCCACCACCCAGCCATGACGGTTTGGCTCATTCGGGTTCTTCGTCACGTCAAAACGTTCGTCGAACTTATGCCACTGATAGCCACTTGGCTTAGCCGAAATGCCGTAACGTTTCTGGTCAGCATCGACACTGCCTTCGGTATTCGCCCCAAAGAAGCCGTTGAAGTTCTCTTCACACGTTAGGTAAGTACCCCAAGGCGTTTGCCCATTCGCACAGTTGTTAAACGTCCCTTTTGGCATGGAGCCCGATGGATCGGCTGCCGTTTTTAGCAGTTCATGACCTGCTGCCGGACCCGTCATTTTCATTTGTGTATTGGCCGTAATGCGGCGGTTGCGTTTACCGTCACGGTCAATCATCCACTGACCATTTTTACGTACGATTTCTACAATGGTGTTGCCTACTGCCGCCTGTGCTTTCAGCACATCGTCAGCAGTCATATTCTTGCCTTGATGATCAAATAAATACTCGTAGTTGGTGTATTCGTTGTTGATCGCCAATACTGCTCGATCATCGCTGATCGGGAACAAACTCATACCATCAGTGTTGTCACCAAATTGAAGCGCTTGAGCGGCAGACTCTTGTTTTCCACTCGGATCAAAGTCAGGAGCGTTAGGGAAAATTGGGTCACCCCATGAGATAAGCGGTGTCGCTTTATAACCTTTAGGCACCACCACTGTATCTGCTGTTGATGCTGGTATAGGTTCAAAATTCAATAGTGACGATGTTGGTTTTGCTGCAACTGCTTTTGCCACTGGGTTAAGCGCTAAAAATGCACCCGCACTCACTGCTGCAGTTCCAGTGAGGAAACCACGGCGAGACAATCTCGCTTCGATCATTTCACTGAACTGAGAATCTTGCTCATCACGATTCCACATTGGAGACTCCTTGACTTTACTCATTAATATACTCAAGTGACCTCAAGAAGCCGGATTCAGAGCTTCATCAACGAGTTCAGAGCAAGCTTAATAACGGAAGGAATGGTAATCCCTTTCAACGTTATTGAGCGCAGAAATGAACTCGTTGATGAGCTCCCAAAGGGCGAGTTTTATTCGCTCCTATGCTGCGTTACTAATTTTCGACTTAGAATAACTATGTCTTCAAATCAGTGCCTTGCCTAAGAGCGAATAAATTCTCGCTGAACAAGCATCTTGAGGTTACTTGGGTATAGCCATTGCATCAGTGCAACTTAGATTTTCTAAGATTCAGGAGCTTAGCTTTCAAATGTGACTACGATGTGAACGACATGTTTCTTAGTCATGACAGCAGCATGAAAATTTGAGAGCAGTAACCGTTCACATTTCCTTTGTATTCCTTATACTCAATAACAGTAACCACATTTTTATTACCGTTATTTCTACGATTGTTTATAGCAATGCTAACTGGAAAAAAATCCGTAGAAACTCTGCTTAGTCATCCTGACTAGATGACACCAGAGTAGCGGGCAGAGAAGCAGCACAACAATGAAAACAGAAACCAAGGGCCTGACCTTATTCCATTAACAGGCCAACTTCCTCCTATGGGAGTTAATGAGGGTATTATGAACGTGGTTATCAATGGTGTTTCCTATGCTTACGAGGCAGGGAAAACCGTCTTTCAATTTATTAAATCTACAGGGATTGACGTCCCGAGCCTCTGCGCAGCCAGTCATCAGCAACAAAAACAACCTTGCGGCCTGTGTGTGGTCGAGATTGATGGTGTCGGTATCGTTCGCTCTTGTGAACAAGAACTGATGCCGAATATGCGCATTCAAACTCATACAGAAGCTTTGCAGCAATTACGCCATCAGGCTCTGAAACGCATTCTGTCAGACCACAATGCTGATTGCGAAGCGCCTTGCCAAATCGCGTGTCCAGCCCATGTAGATATTCAGACGTATTTGCACCACATCGCCCAAGGCGAACCACAAAAAGCCATTGAGGTGATAAAAAAACACCTTCCGCTTCCTGCTTCCATTGGTCGCGTCTGCCCTGCGTTTTGTGAGTCAGAATGTCGTCGTAGTGTTGTCGATGAGCCTGTTGCCATACGCCATTTAAAACGTCACGCAGCGGATATTGATTTGGAAGCAACACCGTATCAAGCCGACATTCAGCCAAGCAACGGTAAAAAAGTAGCGGTTGTCGGTGCCGGCCCCGGTGGATTAGCGTGCGGCTACTATCTCAGCTTATTGGGTTTTGAAACGATTGTGTATGAAGAGATGCCGAAAGCAGGCGGTTGGTTACGCTACGGAATTCCCGAATATCGCTTACCAAAAGATGTGCTCGACAAAGAAATTGAATTACTCACCCAAACGGGCATGCAAATTCATTGCAATCAGAAGATCGGTGAAAGCTACACACTGGCACAACTGGAACACGATTACGACGCAGTTTGTCTTGCCATTGGCGCAAGCTTAGCGGTAAGCAGCCACTATCCCGGCAGTGAGTTAGCAGGCTGTTATCTGGGCGTTGATTACCTCAAAGATGCCGCAACAAAGCGTAAACTGAAAACAGGTAAACGTGTGGCGATTATCGGTGGTGGTAATACCGCCATTGACTGCGCCCGCACCGCACTACGACTTGGCGCTAGAGTGACGCTGATTTATCGGCGCACCATGGCAGAGATGCCCGCAGAAGAATATGAAATAGAAGCAGCCAAAAACGAAGGTGTGGCTTTCCATTTTCTTGCAAACCCAGTAGAAAACCTTGCTGATAAAAATGGGCATGTTCGAGCAGTAAAACTCGAAAAAATGATGCTCGGTAAACCAGACTCATCTGGGCGCAGACAACCGATTCCAACAGGTGAAGTAGTAGAAATGGCATTCGATACCGTCATCTCGGCAATTTCACAAAGATCAGATACGGTGGTCATTGCTGGTGCTGACCTACCATTAACTCGCCGTGGCACAGCGGATGTCACTGAAGAGACCATGCACCATGCGCGAAATGTGTTTTCAATTGGAGACTTTCGCCGAGGACCAGCCACGGCAATTGAAGCGATAGCCGATGGGAAACGCGCAGCGGAAGCCATTGCTGAGAAACTTTTGCTTGGTGGTATTACACCTAAGCCGCATCAGTTTAGGAGCCGAAAAGAGCCTTCTCTGAGTCGGGTAAAACAGCTCGAATATCGTTTAGAGGCGGTGAAACGCAGAATCCAGTTACCACATTTGTCAGAATCGGAATCAGCCACCAGTTTTAACGAAGTGGAACTCGATGCGGGTATTGAAGCGTCAATGCAGGAAGCTCAACGCTGTCTGGAATGTGGTTGCCAAGCCAGCACCCAGTGCGATTTACGTGATTATGCCAGTGAATATCAAGTCAAAACGGAAGAAGTGGATTGCGTATCAGGCAAACATCGCTTTCCAGTAGATAAAAGCAGTGAGTTCATTGTATTTGATGCGAACCGTTGCATCAGTTGCGGTTTGTGCGTGCAAACTTGCCAAGAAGATACACAACATGGTGTCCTTCAGTTTACTGAAGGTTCATTGCGCCCTCATTTCGCAAACGGCGAATCTATGGGCGGTTCAAGCTGCGTACAGTGTGGCGCTTGTGTTCAGGTTTGTCCAACTGGCGCACTTGCTGACAAACGCGATAAGTCTTACTCCCGAGTAGAAATACTCAAACCCGTAAAAACCGTCTGCACCTATTGTGGCGTCGGCTGTAACGTAATTCTGTATGTGGATGAAAAAGACAACAAAGTTCGTTATGTCGAAGGCGATAAAAACTCGCCAGTCAACCAAGGTATGCTGTGTGTGAAAGGTCGTTTTGGCTTTGACTTCATTCATAGCCCAGAGCGCTTAACTCAACCTCTGATCCGTCAAAATGGTAAGTTAGTGCCTACTTCTTGGGAGAATGCGATAGAAAATATCGCTAAACGCTTTACAGAGATTAAACAGCAACACGGTAGCAATGCGCTCGGTGGCTTCTCATCCGCGAAAACCACCAACCAAGATAACTATCTGTTCCAGAAGCTGATTCGTCGTGAGTTTGGCACCAACAACGTCGATCACTGTGCAAGGCTTTGTCATGCGTCTACTGTTACTGGGCTGGAAGCGTCAATTGGTAGCGGTGCGATGACCAACGATATCGCCAGCATTCAGCACTCGGATGTGATTTTTGTTATTGGTTCAGATACCACATCGGCACACCCAATCATAGCCTCCCACCTCAAACAGGCAGTGAGTCGCGGCGCAAAACTGATTGTGGCAGACCCGAAACGTATCGGCATGGCCGATGTCGCAACACTGCATGTTCAACAGCGTCCGGGTACAGACGTAATGTTACTCAACGGTATCATGCAGCAGATCATCCAAAATGCTTGGTATGACAAAGAGTATATTCGCCAACGCGTCGATGGCTTTGAAGACTTGATGATGGAAGTGATGTCCGATGCTTATTTGCCGGAAAAAGTGGAACTCGTCACCGGAGTCAAAGCAAAAGACATTAAACGAATGGCAGAGATGATCGGCGCTGCCAAAGTGACCGCCGTCTACTACGCTATGGGTATCACTCAACACACCACAGGGCACGATAACGTTCGTTCTATCGCCAACCTACAAATGTTGTGTGGCAATATTGGCGTTGAAGGCGGTGGTATTAATCCGTTGCGTGGGCAATCTAACGTTCAGGGCGCTTGTGATATGGGCGCATTACCAACCGATTATCCCGGTTATCAGAAAGTATTGAGCCCGCTGGTGCAAACCAAGTTTGCTAAAGCTTGGCAAGCTGAGCACCTATCCACCGAAAATGGTTTAACCCTAACGGAGATGATAGATGCAGCGCATCGTAAAGAACTTCGCGGTTTGTACGTCATGGGTGAGAACCCTGTACTCAGTGACCCAAATCAAACCCATGTGATAGAAGCACTTAAAACGCTCGATTTTCTGGTGGTGCAGGACATCTTCTTATCGGAAACAGCTGAACTTGCCGATGTGGTGCTACCTTCGGCTTCATTTGCAGAAAAACGCGGACATTTTACCAATACCGAGCGACGTGTTCAGGCACTTTCACCTGCGATTAAATCACCGGGTGAAGCGAAACAGGACTGGTGGATCATCACCCAGATTGCCAATGCAATGGGTGGCAACTGGCTCTATCAAAACATTGAACAAGTCAATGCTGAGATATGCGAAGTGACACCGCAATACACTGGCATCACATGGGAAAAAGTCGGCAACCAAGGTGTGCAATGGCCGTGTAACGACCAAGCACCAAACGGCACGCGCATCATGCACCAGAGCACATTCAAACGCGGGCGTGGCGAGATGGTAGCAGTACCTTTCATCTATGCTGCTGAAATGCCAGATGATGACTACCCACTAATTCTGACTACTGGGCGTTTGCTGGAACAATTTCATACCGGAACCATGACTCGTAAGACTCAAGGATTGGACAAACTGGCGGGGCCACGAATTATGATCAGTGTGCAGGATGCAGAAAATCTTGGTATCAAAAACAGTGAAGCAGTACGCCTATGCTCTCGCCGTGGCGTCATCGAAGCACCAGCATTTGTCACCAAAAGAATGCAACAAGGCGTGGTCTTTGTTCCATTCCATTTTGCAGAATCCCCAGCGAACAGACTGACATCTGAGGCAAGAGACCCTTACGCCAAAATACCGGAATTCAAAGTTTCAGCGGTAAGGTTAGAAAAATTAGAGTTAACGAATAAAAAGATGCAGAAAGTACCTTTAAAAGAATAATCTGTGTCTATACTTAGTTTTGAAACAACCTCCATCAACTGGCTCTAAAAAGCAAAAACCACTCTTTCTACTAAATACCGCAGTGAGAGTGGTTTTTTATCATCTATTTCTCAGAAGCATGTTAAGCAGCGTGGATAATATCCGGAGAGAGAGAACATAACTCATCAACAATTTCTTTGGTTTGTTTTGAATAGATCAACTTATCTTTCGAACCGACCAACTGAACCATCTTCACTTTTTTGGACAATATCGCATGTCTTAAAATACGCAGAACCATTTGATTATCGAGCACCTCATCATCGGACAAACCCGTACTTGGTACCAATGACGCTAAATCGATATTCACCACCAACTGATCACAGTGATCCATAAAGTGGTTGAGCTGATTTTTCAGTTGGCTACGATGACGAAAACTGCATTCTTCAGAACTTAGCCAATCACAGCCTAGATCTTCGGCATACTCTAATACTTGAGACGCAGTACGCTTGAGATCTGAGCCAATAAAGAAAGCTCTGGTGTTTTGAAAACGCGACAACATAAAGTGAAACGCAGAACCCATTGTTGGCTCTAGCGATTGTTTCAATTCAAAACCGTGACCAATATGAATCACGCCAATCTCTTCGTTATCTAAAGCTAATACCTGCATCGCTTTGAGGAGCAACTCATGACAGTTTGCCAAAGCTACTGGCACAGAGCACAAAGCGAAGTTACGGCTGAGTAACTCTTGATAATCGACGTCCTGGTGGTCTTGAACTACGAAATGACCTGCATCACTGTAGTTGAGGTTAGATTGTTGTTTGTAAAGCCACTCTGAAGACAATTCCAAACTCTGCTGAGTAAATTCAAACTCTACCTGTGTCATAGGCTTTACACGTTCACAAACGGTGAGAAAAGTGAACGGAGAGAATGTATGCACCGAACTGCGGTTCATACGGTAACGTTTGAATAAACTCAACATGATGATTACCTCTCTGGTGGCAACGCGCGAGCGGCCTGTAACACATGCAAAATGATTCGCTGTTTATTAGCGTCTACGCGATGGGCTGGAGCCATAACGGTTATCGCGCCAATCAATTTGCTTCCTTTCATCACCGGAGCACTGATCCCAGAAACGCCCGGATCAATCTCAGAAGTACTCACGGCATATCCTCGTTGCCGAATTTTCTCCAACTCAACTTGCCACTTATTCAATTGCTCTTCTTGCCCGAAGTATCGCAATATTTTTTCACAACGCTGAGTTGGCATAAAAGCCAGCATCGCTTTGGATGAGGCGCCGCGAAGCAGGGGTTGACTTTGACCCTGGACGTAGCTGCATCGGAGCGCCTGCATACTTTCTTTCTGGATGACACACAGTGCTCTGTAACCTACTGGCACCATAAATGCCGCCATTTCTCCTGTCTGTTTTTGCAAGCGTGTGAGCACCGCATCAACTTCGTCTAAACTATGCTGGCTGGTCTCGTAACTACGCATTAACAACAAAGCTGCCGGACCGATGATCAAGGTTTTGTCGTATGGACTTTCCTCAATCAAACTCCACTCTTTCAACAGTTTTAAGTGTCGGTAAAGACTACTCAACGGGACTTGCAATTGTTCACTCAGCGTTTTCGCTGAAACAGGTTCACTATTCACCGCCACTTGCATTAAAAGCTGGAGTGACTTTTCGTTAACCTGATTAGAAGACAGTTTTATTTCATTCATGGGATTGTTTTAGCCTTTATCAGCAAACGCCTCAAACTCAAATTCTTATATATCGAGAATCTTACCCAAATTAAAGCATTACATTCTCACTGGGTGAGAATGTTGCAAAATAAATTCAGATTTAGCATCAATCGCAATTCTTATGTTACTCACATATGACGGCTTGCATTTCACGCCATCTATCGGCACCCTCTATAGCCTTCCTATTTAAATGTGCAGCGACGCCAACGGTGTTCCTTGTTTTGGGGTTTGCTGTTACTGCAAGTAGTTTGCGTATTTCTGCAAGTTGGCTTCAAGGATAAACAAAATGAAATTAATCAAACCACTCTCGTATATTCTCGCCCTCGCTTTTAGCGCCTCTGTAGCCGCTAAAGTAACGATCGAAGTTCCTAGCTCTATTGATTTGCTGGTTGTAAATGGTGCAAAACCAAAAACGTCTGGAAGTCTGTTCTCTTCAACCAAAAGTCTTGAACTGGAAGATGGGCAAAATCAGATCGTATTTCGTTTTGAACCGTATTTTACTGAAGGGGATGACCGTGTTGGCGTAGCGAGCGATGTAGTGATCGCCAAATTTACTGCACAAGATAAAGAATTGATTTTCTCATTACCTGAGTATCGCGATGCCAAAATGGCACGGAATAAGATTAAGTCTTTTGAGTGGTCTTTGATGGATAAAAGTGGTGCAGCAATCAGCATTGATCAGGATCGTTTAGTCAAAGAAGGCATGCAGCTTGGCCGCAACTTCTATCAGGAAACGAAAGAATACAACCAAACAGGTGCAATAGCGTCTATTGCTGATAACAGTGCTACTTCACTGGCTATCAGCCAGCCTGTAGCCGCAGACTCTACAGCGGAAGAGATGCTGCACTTCTGGTACAACAAAGCCGATGCAGAAACTAAAGCGCGCTTTAAAGAATACGTTAAAGGGCATTAACCCAGCCTGGCGAGCTCTCTTGAATCGAGAGCTCGTAATACTCTTTTTCGTTCTTCACCAGAACATCAAACACCTTACTGTCTAGCCGCCCGCAACTCACTTCATGAGACATAATTTGCATCACTTCTTCAAGAGTCATTCTTCCTCGGTAAGGCCGTGCTTGAGTTAATGCCTGAAACACATCTGCCACCGCAATAATACGTGAAGGCAAATCAATTTCTGCGCCTTGCAAACCTCTCGGGTAGCCCGAACCATCTAGCCGTTCATGGTGATTGGCCGCCCATTCACAGACAGCTGACTGACCAAACATCATTTGCAATGTATAACCAGAATCCGTTGAGTGACGCTGAATGCAAAGGTATTCGCTCTCGTTCAATTTACTCGGTTTATGCAGGATATCCTCGGGCGTATGTAACTTGCCGATATCGTGTACCAGCCCAGTCAAATACAGGGCTTTTTGCATCTCAGAGTTTAAACCCAACTGCCGAGCCAAGCTGTGACAAATCTCGGCGACTTTCTGAGAATGATAAAAAGTGAACTGACTCTTCGCATCGACAATATTTGCCATCAGCATCGCGATAGCCACAACGTCCCCCACCTCTAGATTCTGTTCGAAGAAAGGAGTCGAAGGTAAGTTTTGGCTAAGAGCTTCAATGTGATGATATTCCATTGAGAACCAGATAAATTCTTTGCTTAGCAAGCTCTGCATTTGACGCACAAGATCTCGCTCAAATAAGGTGCCACTAAGCCGACCTATTTCAAGGCACACTTCATTGCGGGCTTCCTGAGTCACGTTACCGAATTCATCTCTTGGGTAAAGCTCTTTGAGATAATCAACCCGGTCGGCCAGAAATATCAGCGCGGCAAACCGCTTATCTCTGTCCGAGATATCGATATGCTTAAGTTCTTCCCAAGGGGTATGGTGGTACAAGATGGCGTCTGCAAAAAACGCTAATGGGGGGCACTGAGAAAGAAGCTCATATCCGCGCACACAGTGTTGGCGAACATTGTCAGGTTGCATATTTTCGAGCAAATTATAAAAGTCGCTTTTTTGTGCAACACCGCAGTCATGAATTAAGCCAAGTGAGAACACCAACTGGCACTCTTCTTCACTCCATTCCATCGCTTTCGCGCAAGAGTAGGCCATATAGCCCACACGATGGCCGTGATTGATGTCATCAATGCCAATCGAATCTAACGCTCTCGCGATGCTAAAGAATGTCTGCCTTAAATTGACATGCCACTCTATTTTCACTGGACTCATCATACGCAACTCATTTCTAGTGTTTTAGTTGAATACTACTACCCTAATGAAAATATAGTAGAACATTGGCTAGTAGTTAAACTTTGGTTCGATCAGTTTTCACCAACGGTTAAGGCCGGCGCATACTCCAATATTTCGGGGTTGTCCCCAATAGACAACTGATAGCATTCGTTAGCATGTCGTTGTAAACAATCAAAAATTTCTCTATCTAGCTGATTGTTTTCGACGAGTGAGCGAACAATATCCAAGGCTTGCTCCAATGGCATTCCTGCTCGATATGGACGTGACTGAGTGAGAGCTTGAAACACATCTGACACGGCAATAATCCGGCTTGGTCTGTCGAGTTGATCAGCCATTTTACCTAACGGATAGCCCGAACCATCCAATCGTTCATGATGGTTGGATGCCCATTCAAGAATGCGCTGAGAGCGGAAAATAGCTTGCAGGATAAAGCGAGTGTCCGTGGCATGACTTTTTATGCAGGTATATTCTTCTGAGGTCAGCTTACCCATTTTATGCAAAACTGGGTCAGGCGTATAAAGCTTACCAATATCGTGCACTAACCCCGTCAGATACAACATCTTCTGCACCTTAGGAGAATATCCCAGCTGTTTAGAGATAAACTGCGCTAGCTGAGCAACTTTATGCGAATGTTGGAAAGTGAAAGCGCTTTTTGCGTCAACAATTTTTGCGAAAAATTCTGCTATCGCGATAGTGCCATCCAAATCAATTCGGCCAGAAAAAAACGGCACTGGTTCCATGCGAAAATACATTTCCTCAATGTATTTTGGTTTCATGGAAAACCAGAAATCATCTTTATCCACCAGCTCTGTCATATGCTGAACCATATTCGGTTCAAACACACTTTCGGCGTGATGCCTCAGCTCATCACAAATGGCCCTTTTTTCGATAGCGGAGAGATTACCGAACTTGTCTTTTTTATGTTGACGATAGAGATGATCTAAGCGATTGGCCAAAAAAATCAGCGAAGCCAGTTGCTTGTCAGTGTCGGATAGCGGGAGAACTTTCAGCTCTTGCCAAGGCGTATGATGATATAAAATTGGCGTAGCAAAACAGGATAGAGGCTGACACTCTTTGAGTAACATATAACCTTTTTCACAATGACGTGAAAAGCTACCCGTTAAACAATGGGGGAACAGAGGCAAAAGATTGGTCGACTGAGTTCCACCGCAATCATGCATCAGTCCTATAGAAAACGCTAACTGAGCCTGCTCCTCATCCCACCCCATAAAAACTGCACAACGATAAGCAATATAGGCAACATTGTAGCCGTGGTAAGGAACTTCATGATCAATGGCGTCTAATGCCTGAGCAACACCCAACAAAGCCTGACGCAAATTTACTCTTGCATCTTCACCTGACATATCCATAAGAGCAACTAGCAATCTCACCTAAACTTTAAGGCTAAAAAATATAAATCAATGCCATACTTTTGTCCTTAATATATTCGGAGATATCGACGGAACACTTAAAAAATGTGACCGATGGTTTTCACCGAACGTCATATTGTTACATTTGAAAACGAGAATAATTTTAAATCGTGATCGAAATCCAACTTGGTGCATATGCACTAGAATTTGTTCTTAATTAGGAAATGAACAAACAAAGGGGAAAGAACGACTATTCTTACCCCAGAAAAATTCAATATATATCAGAATATTGAGTAAAATTTAGGCGCTGGCAGGCGCGAAGCTCTGACAGTTTTTTGGACACACTTTTGAACAAGCTTCGCATCCAATACAGTCCCCTGAATTTTTAAGAGTCATCACCATCATCACTTCATCGTCGTCAAAGTAATCGTCGTCTTCATCGATGTCTTCATTTTCAACCAAATCAAACACATCTCTAGAACATACCTTGTAACAACGACCACAGCCGATGCAGTTTTGTTTGTCGATTGCCTGAATAAATTGCGGCACCCATTCGGCACCGCCTTGGGTATAACCTACTCTATTGCTCACTGTTCTCTTCCTTGTTGATATTTAAACCATCCTTTTCACGCATAATCGTGCCAGCTATAACGTTCAAACTGGCCGCGACAGCTACCATTCTTCATCCATGAGCTGAGACAAACGTTTTTGGCTGTTCTGCTCGGTTTCCGCTTCTTCTCGCTGCTTCATAGCCCTTGCCAACCAACCCGAAGGCCCTTTTTGCAGCTCTTGTTGAATTTCCGACAAGATCTGATGAATGTCGTAACCTTGGTGTACTTTGATCGGCTGGATATAGTGTTCAATCAACTGCCTGATAGCCGCAGCGCCACAAGCATTGCAAAATACCGCTGAGCAGCCTGAAAGATCATTGATTCGACCTGGAAGCTTATCGTGGACACGATCCGATGTGGAATATTCAATAGCTTCGAACAAATGCCAGTCTTGTTCGCAGATACCGTAGATCAACATACCCAACGAGCTGCCAAAGTGCTGATCTACGGTCTGCCTATCATGGGTTGCAAAGGCAACTTTCACTTTAAAACTACTGGCATCAGGGCTGGGTTCGACATGCAATCTACGTTTATTTATGCTCATCACGCCCCCTTGCAACCTAGTGCCGTAGTTTTATTTGGTTTAACTTCGTGGGATTCAAAGCGATAAGCGCTAATATGAGCGGGCACTTCATCTGTGTGATTGCGTAGCAGCAAGTTAGCTAACGCAAACAGACGCTCGCGAATACCCTCATAACCGAACTGACGTATGTCCATATTTCCGAACTGGTCATGGCAAGGATATCCGGCACGCAATACGGAAACTTGAGACTCACACATTTGCGCCGCGTGGGTATTACTGATCACTGCTTTGAGGTGTGGATTAATCAGATCGATGGCGGAAAGATCGCCGATGATAACCTCATCTGCTTCGATATCCGATAAATGAGGCGCATCGATAGTCGTGATCAATTGTGAAATCCGCCCACCAAAGGACAGAAGGAGTTCGGCGTAGCCTTTGGCAAGATCCGGCTCTAACGCAATCACATACTCTTCTCGACTAAGCAGAAAATGGGTATCTAACATCGCATCTTGCACGCGTTGTCTGGCTCTCGTCATCCAGCTCGGTACATCGTGGCCACTGATCCGCGAAAGAGTCATGACAAGATCGTCCACCACATCCATATTCATACCCATACCAAATGATTGATAAGGAATGTCAAAACGCTGCTTGAGCCATTGGGCGAGATCAACCAAACCATCGCCCAGTACCAGTGTCATAACACTGTCCGACATCAGCTCTACCTCCATTACAGAGGTACCACCAGTGCTGGTTGCGTTGTACTCCGCTTCATCCAAATGCCCATCCAGTGACAACGATAAATCTGGCACGACAACAGCATCAAGCCCAAAAGCTTCGATGTACTGCTTGATAGTTTCTATATCTGCCGCGGTCATCCCCAAAGAGCAGAGCACATTCACCTGTTGGCGCTGACGAGGACGTAAAGTCGGGGGTTGAACGAGTTGCTTCACCACGCTACGCACAGCTTCGCAAAACCCGGTTTGCATCGAGCCGACAAAATCCGGTGTTGCCATTGACACAATGCGGATGTTGGCAAACTGCGGATTCTTAAGTTTGAAATCCGCTATCACCCGAAACACATCACAGCCTTGCATCTCTGTCAGACCAGTTGTCATTACTGCTATAAGCTCAGGGCTCTGCTTTTCACACAACAGCAGCAACGCTTCACTGAGATTTTCATCGCCTCCCATCACCGCAGAGACTTGGTCTATCGCGGTGTTCTGCAGAGGTATCGGCTCTCGCAGATGCTGAATCAAATAGACTTTGGCAAAAGCGCTACAACCTTGCGCACCGTGCATTAATGGAATTGAACGATGAAAGCCAAGTGACGCAAGTGTCGCTCCCGTGGCAGGGCTGGTTTTAAGTGGCTGAGAAACCAAAGGCGAATTCATTTTTCTTAAAGTAACCATGCGACTCTCCTTACTTTCCGTTCGCTAATGCCGTTGCATAGGAAAAGCTAGTTGCGGTTGTCTGAAGTGCCCAAGGGGCTTCACTGCGAGCCTTCGACCAGATCGGTGATTCCAAGGTGCGACATAGCTCTTGCGCCAAAGTCAGCATGCCTTTGTATCCTGCGTAGGCGTGTTCGCGTTCTTGGTTGATGTCCAAAAATGGCAAGCGCGCCTTGAGAGCTGTGTACATATTGCGTCCACCAGCAATCATGATGTCAGCGTTGTAGCGGTGATAGGTATCGAGAAGCAGTGACGCTCCACCTTCATCGAGCATCAAAGCCTCTTCCCCCATGATATCCATAATCCGTTTCTTATCTGACTGAGTGGATTTCCGCGTACCTGTCGCGACACATTCAACACCAAGTTCTTTTAGTGCACTAACAACAGACCAAGACTTCACTCCACCGGTATAAAGCAGTGCTTTCTTGCCTTTAAGGCGTTCAACATAAGGTTTGAGTGCTTCACGTGTCTGAGCTTCTTCTCGGGCAATTAAAGTCTCTGCTTCTTCGATTAGGCGCTCATCTTTGATTAAACGAGCAAAGGATCGCAGCGCAGCTGAAGTATCTTCGATGCCGTAAAAGCTGCCTTCAAACCAAGGGATATGCCATTTTTCTTCTAGCTTACGGGCAACATTGACTTGTGCTCGGGCGCACACCACCATAGCCGCATCAGCACGATGCATGGTTTGAATTTGATGAAATTGGGTGTCGCCAGCCAAGCAGCACAGTACGCGTAAACCCAGTTGTTCAAATAACGGAGAAACATGCCAGAACTCTCCGGCAATGTTGTATTCGCCGATCAAGACGATGTCATGCACATGTCGCGTTGGGTCATGTTTCATCAAGGGTTTCGCGGGCGGCTCTGCACTGCCGATTACCCGCTCAAACATCACATTGCCTGCAATGCGGTTACCAAGGTTTTTATTGCCATAGAATCCTGCGGCATCAACAGGGATCACAGGAATATTCCAGCGCTCTTTCGCCAGCTGACAAATCGATTCAATGTCGTTGCCCTCCAACGCTGGCACACATGTCATATAAACAAACACGGCCGGCGGAGCATGTTTTTCGATCAGTTGTTTAATGGCATGAAGCAGGCGCTTTTCCGCTCGCCCCATAATCACATCTTGCTCATTTAGGTCAGTAGTAAAACCATAACGAAACAAGTTTGTGCCCGTGGCACGAGTACCTCGGTTGTTCCAGCTGTTACCCGCACAACCAATCGGTCCGTGAACAATATGCCCAACATCGGCAATCGGTAATAAGCTGATTTGCGCTCCGTCAAAAGTGCAGCCTCCAGCGGTAGCACCCGGTTTGGGACGGCTGCAGCCACTTTTACTGCCTGAGTTATGCTCGCAGGCAGGTTCATCTTGTAAGAGTTTTATTTCGGACTGCTTCATAGTGCCTCCAACGGTCTACATCAAACGATGTTGTGACATTCAATCCTTGAATGTCGCTTTAGTCGGTGAAGTTGCAATTAGAGCGCCAAAAATAACTGATTGATAAATAAAGTTTATTTAGAAAATGGAACGCACGATTGTCGTAAAACGGACAAAGCCAAACAGAAGGTACGACAAAAAGTAAAGTGGTTGATACGCGAATTTTATCAGGTGTGATGATGGGTCTTGCTATCACAGCCTGCTAGCATGATTTGGGACAGGAATCCTCTAGAAATTAAATTAGAGCGGGTGATTTCGGATAAGAGAATATATGGCAAAAATCTAAGATAATGGCAATGTCACTAAGCCACTACAGTATTTTTCTTGTTTTATTTGTGATTAGGTCATTATGTAAGATTTCACTATACTTTTTGTTTAAATATTAATAAGTAGAGTGCGATGTTATTACAAGGTTCGAATCTCAATATGCCTCTGGCCGAGCTGATTTCTTCACTGACATTAGCATTAGATATGACAGAGGGACAGCCTCCAGAGCACAGTATGCGTTGCTGCTGGATTGGAATGCATATTGGGGAGCGAATGAACCTCTCATCATCAGAGCTCCATGACCTTTATTTTACGTTACTTCTCAAGGATGCTGGCTGCAGCAGCAATGCAGCTCGTATCTGTGAACTCTACGCCACCGATGATCTTATATTTAAACAACGTTATAAAACTGTCGGTACTAGCCTGACGAGTGCGATTAATTTCGTACTAAAAAATGCAGGCTCGGGAGAACATTGGCACAAGCGTATCTCAACCACGATTGATATTTTGAAAAATGGTACAGATTATGCTCAAGAACTGATTCAAACGCGTTGTACAAAAGGGGCAGAAGTTGCTCGTGAGCTCTTGTTCAGTGAAAATGTGGCTCAAGGTATACAGCATTTGGATGAGCACTGGGATGGATCAGGTCGTCCTGATGGGTTGATTCATGATCAAATCCCACTATTTTCAAGAATTGCCCTCCTCGCTCAAGTGATGGATGTTTTTCAACGTGAACATGATTTGAATATTGCATTTTCTGAACTAGAAAGTCGTTCCGGAAACTGGCTAGATCCTAACTTAGTGGCCATCTCTAAACAGTTGAAAGACAATCCTGAGTTCCTTAAGGCACTGAATGCCCCATCGATAGTCCCTTTTGTACTCTCTATGTCACCCGCCCAAGCGATGATTCCATTAGATGATGATTATTTCGATCGAATTGTGACTGCTTTCGGAAAAATTATTGATGCCAAGAGCCCTTTTACCTCCGGCCACAGTTCCAGAGTGGCTATTTTTAGTACGCTCATAGCCGAAGAACTCAAGGTAGACAAAGAGGATCGATTATGGCTGAAACGTGCGGCACTCTTACATGATCTAGGTAAACTTGGGGTAAGTAACACGATCTTGGATAAACCAGGAAAATTGGATGATGACGAGTGGGCAAAAATACAAAATCACGCGGTGTTTACCAGAGAGATCATTGAAAAGATCTCGCCTTTAAAACAATTCGCCAAAATGGCAGCTGCTCATCATGAAAAGTTAGATGGGACAGGCTATCCCGATAAACTGGTTGCCGATGAAATCTCGATGATGACACGGATTATTACCACAGCAGATATTTTTGATGCCATTACGGCTGAACGCCCTTATCGAGGTGCCATTCCAATACCAAAAACTTTAGAAATCATGGAAGAAAATGTTGGAACAGCCATCGACCCATTGTGCTTTAATGCGCTAAAAGCGGCACTAAGCAAACTGCCAGAGAAGTATATGAAAGATATTGGGAAGAGTGGGGTTCCCGCGTCACCGATGCTCTAGGTTGACTTGCAAAAATAAAGAATGAGCGCAAGTGAATACGACGACTAGAGTCAGCCCTTCACGCTTTTACAGCTTCCTGCTTTACCGGACGAACAATCAACCATACTGCTATAGCCACTATTAGTGAGCCTAAAATAAACCCTTGGCTAATTGCTTCATCAAGCACCACGAATCCCCACAAAATGGCGAAGGGAGGAATTAGAAACGTTACTGTCATTGCTCGTAGCGGTCCGATATCACTGATTAAGCGGAAAAACACAATATAGGCACAAGCAGTACAAATCACGCCAAGCGCAATAATGCAGGCCCACACTTCGGCTTGCGCCCAGTTAATGGTGGTATCGGTAGTGCTGCTGAAAAGAAACAACGGCAACAGAAAAGTGGTCGCTCCTATTTGGCTACCAAACGCAACGATTTTTGAATCCAAACCGCCTCGATTGTTGATCCATTGACGGGTAAGAAAACCGGAAACCGCATAACAACTAGTGGCAACCAGACAAGCAAGTCCGCCAAATATCAACGCTTGTGCTGATTCCGCCTCACCAAAAGTAGTGATAATCGCAATCCCTAACGCGCCAAGAAACACTGCGGCCCACTTACTTAAAGTAAGTTTCTCGGCAAAAAAAGAAAATCCAATTAGCGCTCCCATTAAAGGCGTGGTGGCATTCAGTACTGCAGAATAGCCTGCAGGAAGCCATTGCGCCGCGATGCAATACATCATAAATGGCACACCAGAATTAATAATTCCAAGCATAAAACACGCGCGAAATTTGCCTTCAAATCGAATAGGACATCTGAGCACCAACAAAATCACAGCCAAACCGGTAAAACCAAAAAACACGCGCAAAAATGCACTATTGATTGCGCCAAACTCTGGAACCGTTATACGCATGAACAGAAAACTCGCTCCCCAAATTGCCGCGAGAGCCAATAATCGAGTGTAATCAGATAACCGCATTTTTAATCCTATCGAATACTAAACAACTAAATTTGAACGATTTATCTAGCTGCTATTTGATGTTTGAGCTCGGCGAGCGATAAATTCAGCACAATCAAGCCGAATCGAAGGTAAGAGCTTAAATGAGAATGAATAATTAACGAACAGGTATTTCTATCACAATTAACTATTTCTAATCTATGGCTTTTTATAATTGAGTGAGCGCACTCTTTGCATGCTAAGAGGCGCTTTAAATAGATAGGATTAGTGCTGATTACCGTAAAAAGCAGGAAGTGTTTTTAAAGCCAAGTTTGGTTTCACTCATCTCGAAGTGCAATCACAAGACCACTGCATGCAGCTAAATCAAAGGTCAACGCGCTACAACCAGACAAGCTGTGCGAAACTAAATGAAGATCAAAGCCATTAGCTTCAATATAAGCATCATTTGCTCCCATCTCTTGCTCAAAACAGAGAGTAAAGCGCAGTTCAGGATAGCTTTGCTTCAAGCTATCCAAAGTGTGCTGATTAATGTCCGACTGCGTCTCTAGTTTGGCGACGATGTCCGACAAAACGGAGGAAGAAAGATGCGTAAGCTGCATCGAGCTTGACGCGGGAGATTTTATTGTTACCTCACTCATAACTCTCCTCCAGCACCAATTCGCTCACCTCTTGTACACTCTTTTCTAAACCAAGAATACGCTTGACCCAAGGTGGTGGATTAGTCGCGATGACTTGCGAAAGATCATCCAACACGATTGAGGCTTCCACTGGCGCGGTTTTCTTAATCGGATGAATATTGGCGCGAGTCACACGTGCAGCGGCTGGGCCACCAATCGAAAGGGTAAATAGCATATGGCAATCGCGAATTCTATCCAGCATTGCAATGGCTCGCTCCTCGCCTTTTTTCTCCATCGGCATTTCACGCACGTCAACCAGTTGATGCTGGGTTGCATTAACTTCATAGATCAAAACACGCAAACAGGAACCATAGTGCCCATTGACCATTTCGCCTTGGTTTGATGTCAACGCCACGCGCAGTTTTGGCCCAGAGATAGGCGTTTGCAAAGAGATTTCTGGCGCAGAAACATCACTGATTTCTGGATTACAAAGCACATTCAAAGCATTAGACACGTCCTTGCGAGTTGGCCCTGAACCTAGCGAACCGACCATTAAACGGAAGGCTTTCGGTGATAAACCGACAAGCTTAGTTTCAGTCAGCGGCTCTCCAAGGTGCTGAATCAACAACCCCAACAGCGATCGCAGTTCAATATTGGGCAACGACTTAGACGCTAAAGCAATGCGTATCGCCGCTTGGTCGGAAATGGTATTGTCCATCATCATATCGTCCTCCTAAATCAAGCTGCTTGTAATCGTCTTGCTTTTACGGTGATTGGCAGTTTGGGTTTTGTTCCCATTGGGTCAATGTGATAAATCGCCCCATTGGCTAATCGCACTTCACCACCCCATTTGCTTTCGCTATCAAACTCAAAATAAGTGATCACTTCTTCCAGATCTTTCTTCGGTAAATAAAGCGACAGTTCGTTATTTTCGTTGTACTGAATCATTACATTCGCCATAACCTTTCCCTCTGTTTGGCTGATAAAAAGGCCGACAGAACACTCCGTCGGCCATTTGCATTAGCGAACTAAGTCAAAGCCAAGGTCAGTTTTACCTAAGTCGCTTGTTGAACGATCCAGCTTCGCAAGTACTTCGTTAACTAAAGTAGTTAGAACATACATTGCGCCTTCATAGCCCAGTGTTGATTGGCGATGTAGGTGGTGGCGGTCGAAGATTGGGAAACCGATACGAACAAGTGGTACTTCAAATTCAGGACCTTTTGCTTTGGTATCACGCTCGATGAATTTACCGTAAGAGTTACCAATCAATAGATCAGGTTTGTCAGTAAACATCAATGAACGTAGGTGCCACAAATCTTGTTTGAAGAACACTTCTGCGCCTGCACCGTATGGTGTTTCCGCAAGTTGTGCCTCGATTTGTTTCTTCCATTTTTTCGAACCGTTATTACAAAGAACATGCTTAATTTCGCAACCAAGCTCGGTTAGGAACTTACACATACCCAAGAGGTAATCTGGGTCACCGTATAGCGAAATCGTTACGCCGTGCAACCAAGTGTGCGAGTCAGTCATCATATCAACCAAACGACCACGCTCTTTAGTTAGCGACGCAGGGATTGGCTTGCCAGTCACTTCAGATACTTTCATCAAGAAATCATCCGTCCACTCTAGGCCCATAGGGATAGTGGTTTTTGGCACTTCGTGTTTCCAAACGCCTTCGATGTATTTCTTAGTTTTCACAAGTTGATCAGGCTGAAGCAAGAAAGTTGTTTTCGCATTCGGGGCATCTTTCATTTCTTCAATTGAAGTACCACCTGAGTACATACGGTATTCACCGTCTGCAGGGGTATCCAATACTTCAGATGGATCACATAGGAAAGAGTAATCAACGTCCATTTCTTTCAACATACGATGAATGACGCGATAGTTACCAAGATACGTTTCAAATCCGGGAACAATGTTTATTTTGCCATTGCTGCCAGCACTAATACTTTCTACATCAGTAAAGTATTTCATCATGCCTTCAAACATTCCGTCCCAACCTGTCACATGACTACCCACAAATGATGGAGTATGCGCAAACGGTGTTGGTAGTTCTGCTGGGATATGACCTTTCTGCTTTGCATTATTGATAAACGCATTCAAGTCATCACCAATTACTTCAGCCATACAGGTAGTCGAGACCGCCACCACTTCTGGTTTGTAGAGCGCGAAAGCGTTTTCCAAACCCTGAAACATGTTGTCCTGCCCACCGAATACCGCAGCGTCTTCTGTCATCGAGTCAGAAACACAAGCGATGGGCTCTTTGAAGTGACGGTTAAAGTAAGAACGGAAATACGCTACACAACCTTGAGAGCCGTGTACGTAAGGTAATGTTTTCTCAAAACCTAGAGAACACAATACCGCACCCAATGGCTGACATGCTTTTGCCGGGTCAATCGTAATGTGTTTACGCGCAAAGTTAATCTCTTGGTATTCTTTCGTTGTTGTCCATTCAAAGGTTTCACGAACCTTCTCAGCATCAACGCCTTGTTCAAAAGATGCGCGCTTATTCGCCATCATCTCTTGATATTCTGGTTGCTGAAAGAGAGCATAACCAGTTTTGATATCTTCAACTTTTTGAGTCATGAGTATTCTCCTACCGTGCCACTAATCTGTGAACTCCGGCTCGGGTTACATTAATTGGAAATCCTTTCCAACTCACATTAAGCAGTTTTCGCTAACGCGTCGTCTGATGCTTCTTCCAACCAAGGTGCTTTCATCTTGTTCCAGCAAGGGTTGTTGATTGTCAAATCCATATCGCGAGCGAAAATAGCGAAGCCATCGACACCGTGGTAAGGACCTGAGTAATCCCAGCTATGCATTTGACGGAATGGGAAGCCCATTTTCTGGAATACATACTTCTCTTTAACACCGGAGCCAATAAGGTCTGGTTTAAGGGCTTTAACGTATTCTTCCAGTTCATAAGCACTTGCGTCATCGAAGAGAAGCGTTGAATCTTTCACTTCCGGTGTCGTTTTCACGTAGTCATCGTTATGTGCAAACTCATAACCAGCACCTGTGATTTCCATACCTAAATCTTCGTACGCGCCAATGATATGACGAGGACGCAGACCACCGACATAAAGCATCACTGACTTGCCTTCGAGACGAGGACGATATTTATCAATAACCGCTTGCCATTGTTCACGGTAGCGCGCGATGACGTCTTCAGTTTGCTTTTGAATCTTCTCATCGAAGAATGCCGCGATTTTGCGCATTGACTCCTCGATCTTGGTAGGACCAAACAGGTTGTACTCTACCCATGGAATCCCATTTTTCTCTTCCATGTAGCGAACGATGTAGTTCATAGAGCGGTAACAGTGAACCAGGTTCAACGCCACTTTGGGTGTGTTTTTCATTTCCGGTAACGTACCGTCACCAGACCATTGAGCAACAACACGCAACCCCATATCTTCGAGAATGATACGAGAAGACCAAGCGTCCCCACCGATGTTGTAGTCACCAATAATGGCGACGTCATAAGGCGTTGATTCGATTTTCTCTTCACCTTCAGATGCATCCAGTACATAGTCACGAATGGTATCGTTGGCGATATGGTGACCCAGAGACTGAGATACACCACGGAAACCTTCACAACGTACAGGCACGATCGTTTTACCGATTTCTGCACCTTTGATTTTGGCAACCGCTTCGATATCGTCACCAATCAGACCAACCGGACACTCAGACTGAATGGAAATACCTTTTGATAGCGGGAACAATTGTTCTAGCTCATCAATCGCTGCGGAAAGTTTTTTATCGCCACCAAAAACGATGTCACGTTCCTGGAAGTCAGTCGTTACGTTCAACGTACCAAAAGAGTCAACACCCGTTGTACCTGAGTAGTAGTTACGACGACCCGCACGCGAGTACTGGCCACAGCCTACCGGACCGTGTGAGATATGAATCATATCTTTGACTGGTCCCCACACTACCCCTTTGGAGCCTGCGTACGCACAACCACGTACCGTCATGACACCAGGAACCGTTTTACGGTTAGAGGTGATACAGGTTCCTTCGGATGTAGAATCGGTGACCGCGACGTGTTTCTTACGATCTTCACGCGCTTTCTCAGGATAGACTTCCAACACCTCGTCTATCAGCGCCTGCTTTTGTTCTTTATTCATCGACATATTCTGTCTCCAAATTGATTAAAGCGTATTTAGATAACTCTAAATCAGTCGCTTACGCTAACTCAGCCGCCGTTTTACCAACGATAGACTCGTCTTCCACTTCCATGATGCCGAATTCCATGAGTAGGTCTTCCAACTCATCCATGGTGCATGGCTCAGGAATCACGAACATTTCGTTCTCAATAACTTTCTTAGCAAGAGCACGGTATTCGTCAGCTTGGTTACAATTTGGGTCATATTCGATAACCGTCATACGACGTATTTCTGCACGTTGTACGATGTTGTCACGAGGAACGAAGTGAATCATTTGAGTGCCGATCTTCTCGGCAAGCGCCATAATCAACTCATCTTCGCGGTCAGTGTTACGAGAGTTACAGATAAGGCCAGCAAGACGAACACTACCTGTCGCAGCGTACTTACAAATACCTTTGGAGATGTTGTTGGCAGCGTACATTGCCATCATTTCACCAGAAACAACGATGTAGATTTCTTGCGCTTTATTTTCACGAATTGGCATCGCGAAACCACCACATACCACGTCACCAAGAACATCGTAGAATACGAAATCGAGGTCTTCCTCGTATGCACCTTCTTCTTCCAGGAAGTTGATCGCTGTGATTACCCCACGACCTGCACAACCAACACCTGGCTCTGGACCGCCTGACTCAACACATTTAACGTCGCCGTAACCAGTCAGTAGTACATCTTCCAGTTCGATGTCTTCAACAGTACCGGCTTCCGCTGCCATTTCCATGATGGTGTTTTGCATCTTAGTGTGTAGGATAAGACGAGTTGAGTCCGCTTTCGGGTCACAACCGATAATCATTACTTTCTTACCTGCTTCAGCCAGTGCTGCTACTAAGTTCTGAGTAGTAGTTGACTTACCGATGCCGCCTTTTCCGTAAATTGCACATTGACGAATTGCCATGGTCTATCTCCTTATTAAATTAGACTCACGGTCGTTATTGCGATATTTGTACCATCAGAAAATCAGCGATTTTTCATACAGTTAGTTATTGGCGTGAGAAGCAACAAGCAAACATTGTCTGCTTTGCAACAAGCCTTTGTCGGCTGATTGTTCTAGGAGTGGATGGTACGAGAAGCTAACTGTACAAGAGGTTAATTGTGCGAGCGATTGGTTGGCGCAGTTGCTATCGAGAATCGATAAAAATGATAAAAGGCGCACAGGCGCCTTTATAAATGAGATTGGTAGAGCTAGCGAATCAAGAAACGATTAAGCAGATACAGAATCGTTTTACGATAACTCAATATCCATGAACTACGTGGCAATTTACTCCAAGAGCGCACGACCGTTTTAGCATGGGTAAATGTCTTAAAGCCCTCGATGCCGTGATAGTGCCCCATTCCAGAATCACCAATGCCGCCGAATGGCGCGGAATCTGCGGCTACATGCATCAATGTATCGTTAATACACATTCCGCCACTGTGAGTGTGCTTAAGTACATAGTCAGCAATATCGTTATCATCCGTCATGAGATACAGAGCTAAAGGTCGAGACTGAGTGTTCACTCTTTCTATTGCCTCTTCAATGGTTTTATAACCAATGACAGGCAGAATTGGCCCAAAGATTTCATTTTGCATTAGCCACATATCGTCAGTGACATTAGTGACTAGACTTGGCGCCATCTGCGTTGCTTTCAGTTCAACCGACTGTTTTACAGTGTAAATCTGCGCACCTTTTTGTTTCGCATCGTCAAGGTAACTTTGCAGACGCTCTAACTGGGCTTGATTGATGATACCCGCACAGTCCAATTCGCCGTGTTTGTTGATAAAACGTTTCGTAAAACGCTTCAGATACAACTCGACAAACTGCTCAACCTTATCGGCAGGTAGCATCACGTAATCTGGCGCAATACAGATTTGCCCTGAGTTAATCGCTTTACCTTGCATGATGTTGTCGATACTGCGAACTAAGTCAGCATCCGGTGCGATAATCGCCGGCGATTTTCCGCCCAGTTCCAGAGTAACAGGGGTTAAATTTTTCACCGCAGATTGAGCCACGAGTTTGCCAACGGGTGTTGAACCCGTGAAAAGCAGGTGATCAAATGGCAGAGAACTGAACGCCGTGGCGATAGTTAAATCCCCTTCCATACAAACCGCGATATCACCTAGCGAACCGATAATACGAGTCAAAACTTTGTTGGTTTCGGGCGTGTATTCACTGAACTTAATCATCGCTTGGTTACCGGCCGCAATGGCAATAACAAGAGGAGACAAGCTGAGCATTGCAGGGAAGTTCCACGGAACAATAATGCCGACCACACCTAAGGGTTGATAGTGTACTTGCACTTTCGAGGGCAGAACCAATAACCCCGCATGACGGCGCGATGGCTTCATCCACTTTTTAAGATGCTTTTGAGTGTACTTAATCTGGTTAATGACAGGCAGTACATCACAAAAAGTACTGTCAAAGTGCGGACGGAAACCGAAGTCTTCGCTCAAAGCTTCCACTAACGCGTTTTTTTCTTTAAGCAATGCAGCATGTAAAAACGACAGACGTTGTAATCTCTGCTCTAAACTGGGTGATGGGTCATTAGCGTATTGAAGGCGAAGACGGCTGTATTGCGCGTGCAGTACTTCTAGCTCAGTCACTTGTAATTTTTGCCACTGAGCTTCTACAGCGGATACTCGATTCATATTATCTCCTACCAGACAACGTTATAACGTGGAAAGAAGTTCTGGGTTAATACCAAAGCTTGTCTTATGTTCTTCAATCACAAACTCACTTCTTGTCTGAATCACGCCAGGCAGTGTACCTAATCGTCCAGACATAAACGCTTGGTAAGCTTTCATATCTTTGACGCGAACTTTAATCATGGTATCGAAGTCACCTGACAGAGAATAACAAGACTCAATTTCAGGAATGTCTTCCACTGCGCGAGCAAAACGTTCAAAAATGGAGAAACAGGTTTGATCTAAACGAATATGAATAAAAACCTGAACATCTAAGCCTAACTTTTCTGGATTTAACTCAGCGTGATAGCCTTTGATGTAACCTTCTTTTTCAAGTCGCTTAACTCGATCAGAACAAGGTGATGTGGTGAGATTCACTAACTTCGCCAGTTCAACCACTGGCAGTCTGCCTTTAGTGTGTAAAATACGCAGGATTTGTTGATCCACACGGTCTAGATTCATAGCTCAATACTTTTCCAACAGTCATTGCGCCATACAATACTGGCTAATAACGGCAGGATGAACCTCATCATTATGTGTTGTGAGCATAATCACAATCAAAAACAAAGGGCATCAGATGATGCCCTTTGTTGTGTCAGATAACTATGGTGCTAAGCGGTCAACCGTCCAAGTATCGTTTGTTTTGCTAAATAAGAAACGGTCATGCAAACGATGCTCCCCTCCCTGCCAAAATTCAATGCTCTCTGGTCTAACACGATATCCACCCCAGAAACTAGGAACCGGAATCTCACCATTCGCAAACTTCTGTTTCAGCTCTAAATATTTGCCTTCCAAAATACCGCGAGCAGAAATGCGACTACTTTGATGACTAGCGATAGCAGCAATTTGGCTATCTTTTGGACGAGAAGTAAAGTACTTCATATTTTCTAAGGCACTCAGCTTTTCTGCCGTGCCTGTAATATGAACTTGTCTTTCTAAAGGATGCCAAGGGAAATGGATACTGACTTTGTTATTGTGTTCAATGTGCTGTGCTTTTCTGCTTCCCAAGTTGGTATAGAAAACAAAACCATTTTTATCTAGGTTCTTCAGCAGAACAATACGTTGAAAAGGCTGACCATTTTGATCTACGGTCGCAACCGTCATCGCTGTTGGGTCAGTTAGTTTTGCATCAATCGCTTGTTGTAACCATAAGTTGAACTGATCAATAGGATCAGCAAGCAAATCCTTACGTCTCAAACCACCTTGGATGTACTCACGGCGAATATCTGAAAGATCCATTTCTACTCCTCGTATTTTTTTGCCGATTGTCCTCTGAACTGTTACAGAACTCAAGCGATTCACCAGTAGATAAGCGTTAACAGCGAGAAATTATGATCTTAACTAAAGTTAAGAAAAACAACTCATAGACCAAATAAGCAAGCTAACAATTCAACAAACCTATCGAAAAAACGAATGAATTCAAAAATTAAATGGAAATAGCTATACGCATTCCATAATTAACATTTATTCTTATAGGTAAATCAATAAGCGATTAGCGACGAACCGCAATATCAAGGAACATCATGAGCAAGAGTAGTTACAATAAGCTCTCCGCGACAGAACTAGAGTATGTCGACGACCAAACAGCCGCACTACTGCTAAACACACCAAGTAGTGCGAGGGTCATGCTTTGGGTGATGATCGCCTTTTTTATCGCAGCTTCCGCATGGGCTTCTTGGGCAGAAATCGATCAAGTCACCCGAGGTCAAGGAAAAGTCGTGCCATCGTCACAAGTCCAGGTCATCCAAAACTTGGAAGGCGGTCTGGTAAAACAGATATTGGTTCGAGAAGGTGAGCAAGTTCAAAAGGGCCAACAACTGATCCTGATTGACGACACCCGATTTCGCTCAGATTTCCGCGAACGTGAACAACAAGTAGCCAACTTAACGGCAAACGTGTTGCAGCTCTCTGCATCACTTTCCAGTGTCACAATTGATGAAGATTTTTCTGAAAAAAATTGGGAAAACAGTGTACGTATTGATTACAACAAACTCGCATTCCCTCCCCTACTCAAAGATACAAAGCCTGAGCTGGTAGCACGTCAACGCGCCGAATATCAGCAAGATTTGGACAATTTGAGAAACCAAATTTCTGTAATGACTCAGCAAGTGAAGCAGAAGCAACAAGAACTGATAGAGATTCAGGCAAGAATCAAAAACCTTCGCCAAAGCTATAATTTTGCGAATAAAGAACTGGAAATCACCAAACCTTTAGCCGATGAAGGTGTGGTGCCACGAATTGAGCTTCTCAAATTGCAACGTCAGGTGAATGACACTCGTCGTGAACTCACTTCCAGTGAGCTAAAAGTGCCTGTATTGAGATCAAACATTCGCGAAGCGATGCTGAGCCGGATAGATACCGCTCAAAAATTCCGTTCCCAACAACAACAAGAACTCAACCAAGTACAGGATAAGCTCTCTTCAATGACAGAATCTGCGGTGGGATTAGAAGACCGCGTAAATCGAACTGTCGTTATTTCGCCTGTCACTGGTACAGTGAAGACCCTGAATGTGAATACCGTGGGCGGTGTCATTCAGCCGGGTATGGATATCGTTGAAATCGTTCCGACAGAAGACACGCTGCTTGTGGAAGCACAAATAGCCCCTCAGGATATCGCTTTCCTACGCCCTGATTTACATGCAATTGTGAAATTCAGCGCTTACGATTTTACTAAATACGGCGGCTTAGAAGGTACTCTAGAACATATCAGTGCCGATACTTCACAAGATGAAGAAGGCAACAGTTTTTATTTGGTTCGAGTGCGTACCAATGAGACTTCGTTGGGCCACGATGAAAATCTGCCGATTATTCCGGGGATGACAGCATCGATTGACATTATTACCGGTAAACGAACAGTAATGGAGTACTTACTTGAACCGATTCTTAGAGCAAAGAAAAACGCCTTGCGGGAATAACAGCGAATGCTCAAGTATGAACTAACCCTTTTCAACAACAGTAATTGGGACACGCTATGAAGCGCTGGCTAGCTGCAACGCTTATCCTGATGACTTCATCCTTGTCACTGGCGCTCAGCAAACAAGAGCAAAAGTGGATTGATGCTGTCTCTGCGACTTATGGTCAAAGAGCGGGTAAACGCGTTGCGACCTGGCGTGCAGAAATGGTTCGTTATCAAAGCTTGTCAGAGAGAGAACAACTCACTCAGGTGAATCGTTTTTTTAACCAGCTTTACTTTGTTAACGACATTCAGCTGTGGGGAAAAAATGACTACTGGGCAACACCACTGGAATTTCTGGGCAGTAATGCAGGAGACTGTGAAGACTTCACGATTGCGAAGTATTTCTCCCTGCTTGAACTTGGTGTATCAGATAAAAAACTGCGCCTCGTGTACGTTAAAGCCATCGAGCTGAACCAGTTCCACATGGTTCTTGCCTACTACTCAACGTCGAATGCAGAACCGTTGATTTTAGACAACATCAACGGGGAAATAAAACCCGCTTCAACTCGTAGAGACTTGTTACCTATATACAGTTTCAACGGTAAAAACTTGTGGCTAATGAAATCTAAGAACGGCCAGCTTGCTGGTGACTCTTCACGTCTTAGCCTTTGGAATGATTTACGCGCTCGAGAGCGCTCTCTTAAACTGAATAAACCACTAATCAGTTACGATGAGTAGGTACTATGACACTATATAAACAATTGGTCGCAGGGATGATCACTGTATTTGTTCTGTTGTTAGCTTCGGTCTTCGTTATCGAATTTAACACCACTCGTGACAACTTAGAGCAGCAGCAACGCTCTGAGGTGAGTAATACGATCAATACCGTTGGTTTAGCTCTCGCACCTTACCTTGAGAAGAAAGACACCGTCGCGGTTGAGTCTGTTATCAATGCTCTGTTTGATGGAAGTACCTACTCGTTAGTTAGGTTGAAATTTCTCGACGACGACCAACAGATTGAACGTGCCTACCCTATCAAGCCAAGTTCGGTTCCTGAGTGGTTTACTAATTTAAACTTGTTTCAACCGATTCACGATCAACGCGTCGTCACCAGTGGCTGGATGCAACTGGCAGAAGTCGAAATTATCAGCCACCCTGGTGAGGCTTATTCGCAATTATGGAACGCGCTTATTCGTCTGAGCATTGCTTTCGGCGCCATCTTCTTTGCAGGTTTAGTTGCGATTTCAGTCATCGTAAGACGCGCACTTCGTCCACTACAAATGATCGTCAATAAGATGGAACAAGTGGCTCGCAACTACTTTGGCGACCCACTTCCTCTGCCTAAAACCAAAGACCTTATCTCTGTGGTGGAAGGCATCAACAGCATGTCAGCACAAGTTGAAAAATCGTTCAAAGCGCAAGCACAAGAAGCCCAACAACTTCGTGAGCGTGCTTACATCGACCCTGTATCTCATTTAGGTAACCGTGCTTACTACATGAACCAACTGAATAGCTGGTTGGCAGAAAGTGCCATCGGTGGTGTAGCCATTCTTCAGGCCCAATTCATTAAAGAGTTGTACGACGATAAGGGTTATGAAGCCGGAGACGGCATGATTGGTAACCTAGCGGAGCGCTTAAAAGTCACGCTTTCAGCACCAAACACCACCATTGCCCGTATCTCTACTGACGAGTTTGGTTTCATTCTGCCGAACATGGACGAAGGCGAGCTGAAAATGGTCGCAGAGAGTATCTTCGGCTGCGTTCAGGACATCAGCGCAGACCCAACTGGTATGACTCAAGAGAAAGTCTATCTGGGTATTGTGCATAATCAGAGCAAGAAAAACTCAACACAGATACTGTCGTTGCTAGATAACGCCGTCGCGGCTTCTAAGGCCAACGCAGAAGTGAAATACGGCTTTATCAAAGCGGAATCCGACCAAGTCATTATGGGTAAACAACAGTGGAAAGCACTGGTTGAAGAAGCCATGCACAACGACTGGTTCCAATACCGTTTTCAGGCGGCGAATGACGGCTGGGGTGAGACTTTCCACCGTGAAGTGTTCTCTGCGATTGATAATGGCGAACAACGCTACACAGCCAACCAATATTTGTTTGCTCTTGAACAGTTAAACGCAAGCCACCAGTTCGATGAGTACGTCATTGAGAAAATGATAGAGAAGTTAGAAGCGAACGAATTTAACGCGCCACTGGCGATTAACATTGCTCAAAGCAGTATTGAACAGCCGAGCTTTATCCGTTGGATCACGCAAAAGCTTGCAAAACACAGAGAGGTTTGTGCCCTACTCCACTTTGAGATACCAGAAAGCTGTTTTATCAACGCTCCACACCATACTGCACTGTTCTGCAACGCTATACGCTCTGCAGGCGCTGAATTTGGTGTCGATAACTATGGGCGTAATTTCCAATCATTGGATTACATCAACGAATTTAGACCTAAATACGTGAAACTGGATTATCTGTTTACGCACCACTTAGATGATGAAAAGCAGAAATTCACGTTAACGTCGATTTCAAGAACTGCGCATAACCTAGGAATTAAAACCATCGCTTCTCGCGTTGAAACTCAAGCTCAATTGGATTTCTTATCAGAGCATTTTATAGAAGTATTCCAAGGTTTCATCGTAGATAAATAAGGATAAAGGTCAGTTTAATGCAAGATACGCTACTTAATTCACTGGTCTATGTGAGTCGTTATTATGGATTGGCGAATTCACCTGACGCGCTAATCAATGGATTACCGCTGACAGATGGCAAGCTGACTCCGTTTCTTTTCCCCCGCGCTGCAGAGCGTGCGGGGCTTATCGCGAAAGAAAATCGTTCGACTCTCAAAGAGATCCCTCGCTTGGTCTTCCCTGTGATTCTTCTTCTACGGGGAAATGAAGCATGTGTTCTCAACAGTATTAATGAAGAGAAACAAGAAGCCGAGATTGTTACAGCTGAATCAGGAATGGTGCCGATTGCGTACCCGCTAGAAGAATTAAATGCTCGCTTTATCGGCCGCTACTTCATGGTGAAAAAGCAGTTTCGTTACGATGAACGTTCACCTGAAATTCTAAAAACTCGTGAAGGACACTGGTTCTGGGGCACAATTTGGCAATCAAAGCGCATTTATCGTGATGTTATATTCGCCTCTCTTTTGACAAACCTGTTTGCTATTGCAGCGCCGATGTTTACCCGTTTAGTGTATGACAAGGTGCTGCCGAACCTCGCCTTTGAGACCTTGTGGGTTTTAGCCAGTGGCGTGTTTATCATCTTCCTGTTCGACTTCACATTGAAGATGCTTCGCAACTACTTTATTGATGTTGCTGGTAAGAAATCGGACATCCTCATCTCCTCAAAACTGTTCAGTAAAGTAATGGGGATTCGAATGGAGTCTCGCCCTCCATCAGTAGGTGCATTTGCTCGCCATCTACAAGAATTTGAATCCATACGAGAGTTCTTTACTTCCGCGACCATTTCTTCGCTGATTGATCTGCCGTTTTCGATTCTATTTCTGATCATTATTTGGCTGATGGCTGGCGATCTGGTTTACGTACCGATTATCGGTGTAAGTATCCTGATCATCTATTCTCTGCTGATTCAAGCGCCTTTACGTCGTGCGATTGAAGAAGGCTCCCGCCTAGCTTCTCAGAAATACGCGAACTTGATAGAGAGCTTAGCTGGCCTTGAAACGGTAAAACTGTTTGGTGCACAAGGACAATTCCAACATCGCTGGGAAGAAGCCATTTCCCACATGGCGAACTGGAACATCAAAAGCCGCCGAATTACAGACGGCATTCAAAACACGGCTGGTTTGGTTCAGCAGGCATCGAGCGTTGGGATGATTATTCTGGGTGTGTACCTCATTGCCCAAGGCAACCTAACGATGGGTGGTCTAATTGCAGCAACCATGCTGAGTGGCCGCGCTATTGGCCCTATGGTTCAATTATCTCTATTATCGACCCGCTACAACCAAGCAAAAGCGTCTTTGAAAATCATCGAGCAGGTAATGGCAATGCCGGATGAACAAGAAGAAGGTAAACGCTATATTCACCGTCCGATGATTCAGGGAAAAATCGAACTGGATAAAGTTACGTTCCATTACCCAGATTCTCCAATTGCCTCGATTCGCGATTTGAGCCTGACCATTAATCCGGGTGAGAAAGTAGCGATTATCGGTCGTATAGGCTCAGGTAAAACAACCCTTGAGCGTTTAATCATGGGATTGTACCAACCGACTGAAGGTCATGTACGCATTGACGATACCGATATTGCCCAACTTCATCACATAGATATCCGTCGTAATATCGGCTGCGTGCCTCAAGAAAGCGTTCTGTTTTACGGCTCTATCAGAGATAACATTACTTTAGGACGCCCGCTGGTGGACGATAGAGAGGTCATGGATGCGGCTAACAGAGCTGGTGTTACCGTATTTACACAGCAAGATCCTGCGGGTTTAGAGCGCCAAGTTGGTGAAGGTGGTTTGTTGCTATCAGGAGGTCAACGTCAAGCGGTTTCAATCGCTAGAGCGCTGTTAGGTCGCCCTCCGGTGTTACTCATGGATGAGCCAACCAGCGCTATGGATAATCGCTCTGAAATGCATATAAAGAATCAAATGAAACAGCTGACTCCAAGTGAAACTTTGATTGTGATTACCCATAAAACATCAATGCTGGATATCGTTGAACGTGTAATTGTAATGGAGAAAGGCACCATCATTGCAGATGGACCAAAATCCATGGTGCTGAGCGATCTGAAACACGGCAAGATACGCGCCGTGAATTAAGCGTAACTAGAGATCAATCCAATAACAAAGGGGAGCAAATGCTCCCCTTTGTTATGTTCAACGTTGTTTCAGATTAATAGTTAAACGCCAACGTCTTCATCTTCCAGTTTTGAAGACACTTGGATTTCATATTGATTGAAAGAAAATATAGATGGGCCACGAACTCGTTTAGTCGTAACTTTTTCTTCGCCAAACTGAACTGTAACATGAGTAAACACCTTACTTTTCACATCTACAGTGTTTGCAGCCATAGCAAGTTCGAACTCTTCATTCAGCAAATCCAGTGAGTTCTTAACTTTCTCTAAGCGTTCATTGGCTTTTTCTTTTCTATCATTAATCTTAAGTTCTTCTTCTTCGGTACGTTCGGCTTTAGGGCGCTTCTTGAACTCCAGTTCTTTACGAATGGCATCCATCGTACCTTCTTGGGCCTGCTTGTACTGCTCTTTGTGGCTGGCTATACGCTCTTTGAAGCGGTTAAAATTGGCAAACGCTTCAAGGTGAGTCACGGTATCCCCTTCCACGCCTAAGTTGAGACACACCACTTTTCCGCCCACTTTCGCGGTTCCACCACTTAATGTTCCTTGGGTTTCTTTTTCATCAAGAACAACGAGATCTTTAGCGCAGCGAATAACGTTCCCCATGCTATGTACAGTTAGATGAATATCTTCGCCAGCTTGAAGTTCTGCGTACTGAGCATAATTGGCTTTAATTGAGCTTCCCGATTTAACCGTACAACTCTTTTCTTCACCTTCAGTCGCGGTGTGACCAATAATGCCTTTACCAACTTCAATGTTACCTTGCGCCTGAACATCAGCGGACTCAATAAAACCGCCGACCGTCACTGAGCCTGTAGCACGTACAATCATCCCCGGCTCGATATCACCAGTGATAACCACATTGCCCTTAAACTTCACATGCCCTGTTGCGACACTCACGTTATTAAGGCAAATTGCATTTTCAACGTCGATGCTCTTATTTCGAAATACAGGCATACCATTAATCGATGCCAGTAATAAATTAGGATTAGTAGGGCTAATATGGGTACCGTTACCCGCGACAAGAGCAGAATCGGTGCCGGGTTTAGGAAGAAGAATTTTGCCTTGGACAGTGTATCCAGGTTCACCTTTGGTCGCAGGCTGGCGGCGCATCACAGGGTCATTTTCACTGACCGTAATCGTTTCACCTAAGTCGCGCATATCAATTTTGTCCTGACCTCTAGAAGATTGAGGCGCAAGAACTCGTTTGTTCACATCTTCAACTAGTGGTAAAAACTTCGCATCTTTACCATTAATGGCTTCTTTTCCTTGAGCTACAGGTTGAGTAAACGTCTCACCGCCCGCCAATTTATTACTCAAAACAAAGACTTTTTTCAGTGCTGCTTTATTGATGCCTTTGACTACGTTTGCTCCTGCCAGAGCCTGGATAATTTCACCGCTTTGCAGACCTCGTCCACCGTACGCACCGGTCACAACCATGCTTGCAATCATGTCATGCTCGCTAAGCACCACTTCAAGACTTGCGTTGCGTGTTTCCGCAATGACAATACCTTCATACGCTTCACCTTTACCTTCACCGGCACAATTGACGAAACGCGTGACTTCATCTTCCATCAGATAGAATTTAGAAGCATCAAGATGTTGTAAAGCACTCAAAAGCCCCTCTTGAGTAAACTCCTTCTTGATGAATTGATCATCGGTTAATTTAGCGACTACACGTGTTTTATCTTCCGTGAGCGTAATGACATCCTTCCACATACAACTAAACCTTTACGGTATACATAACGTAGGTTTCCAGTGTATCGAAACTGAGACGTATACCAAACATCCTTATATTCAAATTAAGGCATGTATCACCCTAATAGCACTACACGCCAATATTGTCTTTACAGTGTAAATTGTAGCTAGTGTGGTCATTTACACTAGCTATACAAGAGCCACCTTATCTCTAACTTTTGAAACTAGCAACAGCAGGATTCACCTATCAAAGGGGGCGTTCAAAATAGATTACTGATATTAATATAATTGATATAAATCAAGTAACACATGTATGATAGTGCCTGCCGTACTGTAAACATAAGTATTCAGAGAGAGAAAGGATACTCCTTGATATGGATGAATTGATCCAAAGACGTTTTAACAACATGTTTAACTCAGCCGTAGAAGGTTTATGGATGATGATGCCTGATGGGCAAATCTCCTTTTACAATCAAAGTTTCTACGAACAGTTCGACTTGCAACAACAGACAACTCTTGATCAATGGACTCAACTGATACATCCAGAAGACAGAAAACCTTTCAGCAATAATGTAAGCACTCATATTAAAGCCGTGGGTGACGACACTCGCGTTATCACTCAGTACCGAGTGAAAAATAAGGAAGGTACTTATATTTGGATTGAAGCGACAGGTATTAACCAAGTCGATGATTCTGGTGAGTACATGGTGGGAAACCACAGAGATATTACTGAGCAGAGAAAGCTTGAAGAATCTGTTTTTCAGCTGGCTTATTTTGACAAGCTAACAGGCCTTCCAAATAAGGATAAGCTCACGTTAGATTTATCCAAGCGTACTTCCAGCGTTACCATGGTAACCATTCATGTCTCCGGCATTAAGTCCTACGTCAGTCAGTACAGCGAATTCATCCTGACCGATTTCATAGCGAGTTTATTAGAATGTTTCCACCTATTTAGCCGTTATGAAAGCCAATGTTATAGAAGCAGCTTAGATACCTTTTCAGTACTCATTGCGGAAGAGTTATCCGACGAAGAGCTGGGTAGGCTATCCAACGAATTTATCCATCTCTTCAAAGCGACGACACGCAACAACGTTTCTTACTTTGGTGATGCGTATATCGGTATATACGTCTGCCGTGATTGCAGCCTTTCATCACAAGAGATTATGAATTCCACCTACCAGACGTGCGAATATGCGGTTGAAAAGTCCAAACTTAATTGGGTGGTTTATAACGACCAAGTTAAACCAGAAGTCGACAAATACTTTTATGTAGAAAACCATATCAAGCAAGCGATCGAAAACAATGAAATTTCGATACATTTGCAGCCTATCGTTGATGCAAAAAGCGGCCAGCTGAAATCCTTTGAAGCACTCGCTCGCTGGGAAACAGAACAATTTGGTTTTATACCTCCCGATGAATTCATTCCGGTAGCAGAGGCTCTCGGTCTTATTTCTCTACTTGGTAAAAAAGTATTTTCTAAGTCAGCCGAATTTATCGTGCAATACAATCAGACTTGGAACTGCAATCTGAAAGTGCACGTCAATATTTCTGCTCTGCAACTATTGAAAGAGACATTTCCGGAAAAGCTGTTAGCAATAACTCTAGAGAAAAACGCCAAGCCTGAAAACTTAGTTTTGGAATTAACGGAATCGGTTCTTATCGATAACAACCATCAAGTTTTAGAAGGGCTCAATGAGCTGAACATCATGGGCTTTCCGTTAGCGATGGACGACTTTGGTTCGGGCTACAGCTCCATTACTTCTATTTTCAAACTTCCATTCAAATTATTAAAAGTGGATCGAGAACTCGCTAATCAATCTCTCATCGAAAACGAAGCTTTTGAATATCTGCAATTTTTGTCGACCTTGTGTGAAAACAAGAAGATGGAGATGACTATTGAAGGTATTGAAACCCAAGATATGGTTGAAGCGTTCGCGCGTTTCAATGTTTGTTCATATCAAGGTTATTTAATCGCAAAACCAATGCCGGTTGTTCAAGCAATGCTGACAGATAGATTAAACAACCCTGTTTTTAATCAAATATCATATAAATCAATTAGATAAGTTTAATTTACACTGTAAAATCGCCACGCAAGAGATTACTTTGCCAGTTTACAGTGTAAATCGTCGATTAACGCTAGTAGTTCTTTTCTAATATACGCTTCAACTTGCTTTCTGCCCGTAAGTTGATGTCGCTCGGCGCATTCCGTCCACGATAATCGCTGAACGATTTTCGAGACAAATAGATCCGACAGAGATGTTACTCGCTCTCTTCCAACTGAAAAAGCGAATGACCTCAACCACACGGCGACACTTTCATAGTTTGAACCACCAAGCGCGTAATTGTGAATAAGAGAGATGGGCGCTCGGGTATCAGAACATAGATTTTCGCTAAGCAAGGTTTTAACTAAATCAGGCTCCATCTCTTGCATAGAATCAGATAATTCAAATTCAAAGTGCAGTGCGTGTCTTTGCTTAGCCAGCTCAAGCCAATCGATGTTTTCACCTTTTACCATCAGCACAGAGTAACAACCACTTGCCTGATCTCGTTGAGAGCCGACTTTGATGGTTTGAAAACCACATTTTCGCCAAAACTTCACTAAATCCGATGTTGCGCCAAAGCTTGTAGAAAGGTAGTCAGTTGAACTTTTTGAAGTAAAGTGTTTGACGAACGCATAACCGATATTCTGATTTTGCACGTCAGGATGAACGGCAATACGCATGATTCGTTGGCTAAGCTGAGTCGCACCATCTTCAATACCGAGCTGATTGGCGATGGTTATAGGGGACAGATGTCCTTTAGGTCGTCGTCTACCAAGTTGAATGTCTTCAATTAGAGCTTTGTCCAACGCTCCTTCTTCCACAGCGAGAATACACCCGACTAAAACATCTTGATGCATGGCTATATGGACTGACATTTTGTCATCACCCAGTAAATGAAATAAATCATTTGGTGATGTCTGATAGTGTGCATTAACTAGCAAGCTGAAAATGCTATGAAGCAATTCAGGTTTATCCAGTAAATTGTTTTTGGTTACACCACTGAATTGCAAATCGCCAACGGCAACTTCAGCACGGATTGGTTGGAATTCAAAATCGAGTAAAAAGCTCTCTCGATGCCATGCTTCCAGCGGATCGCCTTGGCTCCAACGGATTGGCTGAGACATATTTTGCAGTCTCATATCTGGCCTAACATCCTTTAGCCATGTCTGAAACTTTAAAGAGAAGCCTCGTCCACATCCCTCATACCCATGAATGGTTGATGAAAACACCACGCGATGATATCGGGTCACCATCTCTTTTAGCATAGGTAAAGGTAAAGCAGCCGCTTCATCGACCAAGAGCAAGTCACATTCAAATCGACTTCTTAATAACTCGTCTGGTGCAATAAAACGCAAACTAGAATGCTTGTATTCAACCAAACCTTTCTGACCAGATGAGCCCGCCAACAATTTCTGCGCAAAATGAAAAACGGGGCTGACAGAGGCCAGGCTTGGAGCTGTGACCACAATACGTATACTGCGTTCTGACATTAGCTTTGCAGAGGCCATTCCTAACGCACTGCTTTTGCCTCGACCTCTATCTGCAGTTAAAAGCAATGGACGCTTTCTATGCCCAGTAACCACTTTTACTATGTTGTCTACCGCTAGCTGCTGCTGAGAGTAATCAATGTTATGTTCATCGCCAATAATTGGGGGTAGGGATGGCTGATTGGTCGGAGATAAGGTGATTAGTTTATCTAAAGCTTTCTTCAACCATACTTCAGCGGGATTGTCAGAGAGAGAACTTCCGCCTAACACAAGCAAAAGTCCGCCGCCTATAAGCGTACCCAATGCAGCGCTAAAACTGTTTGCATCCCAACCTGTAGATATATCACAAATCAGCAGGTCGCACTCTTGTCCCAACAATTGTTGGCCTTTATTAAACGGAACATATCGCACGCCTTCAAAAGCATCACCACCAACTTGGAAAGCGGTATTGCTATTTGAATCCTTCAGCCAATGTTGAATCAGCGAATGATTCCATTCTTGCGCCCCCTTCAAATCCACACCAAATCGATATTGATGTTTCAAAGCAAGCTCACGTAGCGAGAATAAATAAGGTATAAATTGAGTGGTTTCAGAAGACATAACGTTACGCAATCAGTGAAAGTAATTGTATGGTAACACACCCCAATAATAGACCGTAAGGTGAGTTAAGGCTCGCCTGTAAGGCCTTTTGGTTCAGGCTATTTAAGGTCAAAAAAATTTTCCCTGACGACAAATTATATTTGCTTTATTGAGCAAACAATTTGCCTAATTATTCAATAGAACCCCAGTATGGTACTGGCTGTCAGGATTAGATTATTAATGAAAACTTTCATCAAAGGATTGGTATTAGCTGCAACAATTGGATCTGCTCAAGTAAGTGCAGAAATACAAACTCTAAACGTTTATGCGTGGGGTGGTTACCTACCGGAAGCTTCGCTTAAACGATTTGAAGAACAAGAAGGCGTAACTGTTAACTACTCAACATTTGAGAACAATGAGTCAATGTATACCAAACTCAAGCTTCTTAAAGGCACAGGGTATGACGTTGTGTTCGCATCAGCTTACTTCATAGAGAAAATGGGGCGTGAAGGTTTGCTTGCAGAATTAGATCATAACCAAATCCCAAATATGAAAGATGCTTTGCCAGCGTTACTAGGTCAAGCTCATGACCCGAAGAACAAGTACTCTTTACCATACATCTTCGGTGTAACAGGCATGAGCTACAATTCCGCGGTTATTCCAGAGGGTGTAACTCACTGGGCTGATTTGTGGGATAAAAAATACGCTCAGCAAGTGATGTTGATTGACGATATTCGCGACGTGTTTGGTATGGCACTAAAACTTAACGGTTACAGCGTCAATACCAAGAACGAAAAAGAGATCGAAAAAGCGTATCAGTCTCTTGTTGAACTTAAAGATAACGTTCTACTGTACAACTCAGATGCGCCACACGTTCCTTACGTGTCTGGTGAAGCGTCTGTAGGTATGCAATGGAACGGTAATGCATATCAAGGCCAAGTGGATATGCCTGAGCTTAAATTTGTGTTCCCAAAAGAGGGCTCTGTATTGTGGATGGATAACTTCACTATCCCGTCAGGAAGTGAACACAAAGCATTGGCACACAAGTTTATTAACTTCATGTATCAAGCAGATAACCAGGCTGAAATCGTTAACAGCTTGGGTTACGCATCGGCAACAACAACTGGCCGCGCACTGCTACCGGATGAGCTAAGAAACAACACAACTATCTTCCCAACAGATGAAGATATCGCGAACGGTGAATTCATTAACGACGTAGGTCCAGAAGCGTTAGCTATTTACGAAAAATACTGGCAACGTCTAAGAAACTAATGACGCTTTAAGCATGAATAGATAAAAAAATCCCGCGAAGTTCGCGGGATTTTTATTAGTCGATTTTGTTTTCCAAAAACTCGAAGATATCTTTCATTAAAGCGTCGTCAATTTTCTTCAGGTTCAAGGTCAGGTTATTGCCTTTGCGGGCATAACTTACACGCCCCTTGATCAAATCAACACTGCTGCTGACAGCACGTTTTGGTGGAACTAAATCGTGAATCCACTCTTCTAAAGTCTCTGTCACTTCTTTTGTGATTCGTGCTACGCCTTGTGACTGACAACGCTGCCAAACAAAACCTTCTTCTTCGTGGCACTTGTTTAACAGTGCAGAACGTTGTTTGTCGTTTAGCTCATTAAATTGCTTATGCAGTTTAACGATAGTAGGGCGTCCCAATTCAACCACGTTAGGGTAAGCTTGTAATAACTCTAGAGGTAAAGCCGCAGCTTTAAGAGCACCACTCACAAGAGCTTCACTGCACTGGAACATTTTCGCGAGTGCTTTTTGGTCTTCAGCTTCACCGCTGTCTAACTTAGCTTGCATCTCTTTCCCCTTCTCATACAGAGAAAGTGGCTTATGAGCATTGGCTACATCAGACAAAAACTTCGCGTGTTCTGCATTAATGTCATCCGCAACATAAACAAGGAACTCTTTTTCAGCCAGAATACACGACATGCGACGACGGCTACCATCAAGAACTTCAACAGTTCCATCAGCCATGCGGCGACCAACAGCCGGATATTGCTGCCCACGTTCACGTAGCGTGCTTAAAATGTCAGAAAGTGCATGCTCATTTAAAAAGCTCTGTTCACGGGCATTCGCTGCAAAAACTTGTGTTTTAGCTTCAACTTCTGTTGCAGGAATTCGCGTCAGTTCAAACGTCACCATTTGCTCACCAGCAACGGCTAACTCAATAACTTGAGCCTGCTCTTTTGCGGCTGACTGAGCTTCTTTAGGCGTAGTTGCACGGCGCTTATCAACTTTACCAAACAATTTTGCATTCAGATCAGATGTCTTAATTGCCATAACTTACTTACCCCTGATTTAATGAAGTCCAGTGACTGTGAAGAACACGCTCAAGCTCTAACGCGCTTTTTTGAACGGAGTCTTGAGCGGTAGCTAAGGTTTTCTTACCGCCTTCAAAATCGCTCACAGTCAAATCAAATACAGTGCTATAGGTATCTGCACAAGTTTCAAAAGCACGACTACGTGGAATTGTAGCCATCATGACTTGGTCACCCAATAGATAGTTCATTTCCGTTAATACCGAAACCTGCTTCTTATTGTCATCTTCAAACATGGTCGGCATTAAACGTACGAATTCCAATCCCTTCCAATCATCAGGGAACATCTCATAGACCGTTGGCAAGTGTTGGAAGAAGTTGACCGTTGAAGCCCAGTCTAGGCGCTTCGCAGCACATGGAATAAGTAGCGCGTTAGACGCATACATAGCGTTCCATACAAGTGGGTCAACGTGTGGACCAGTATCAATCATGATGACATCGAAATCGTCACCAATCTTATCAATCAACTTATCTTTTAACAGACGAACGATATCGAGAGACTGATTTTGAGACAGATATTGCCACGCTTCAGCGTTAAACATCGCATCTTCTGGGAACGCAGAAATCGTCTTCAAATTCGGATATTGGGTTGGAAGCAATACATTCTTATGTAAGAACTCTTTGTCCACTTCAACATCTTCAGGGACGTTGTCTAACATAACATCCACAGCTGAATAAATATTACTGTGTTCAGTCACGCTAATCTGTGGATTCAAGAACAAACGTAGCGAACCTTGTGGATCCAAGTCAATAAGACAAATGCGGTAGCGCTTATCCAAATTCAGAGCCAAACAAGCAGCTAAATGAACTGCTGTCATTGATTTACCCGTACCACCTTTTTGGTTTTGTACGTTAATAATCCAAGGTTTGTTCTCTGAGTTTTTCTTGCGTTCGTGGAAATTCGGCACACCGGCCGCATCCATTAGCATATGCGCTTCAGACAAAGAAATGGAGTAGTGGTTAGCATTGTTCTTTGTAAACTGATGCCCAGCTTCTTCCATTTTAGCAATCGCTTCGTCCAACTTACGTCGAGTTAAACCAGAACGAGTCTCCATCAAAGCTTTTGACATCGGAGGAAAATGTTCATCACGACGTTCTTCTAAAACAATCTCAATACGGTCAGACTGCACCTGTTGTGTTTGTTCGGCGAGCTTGTAGAGATTATCGATTGTTTGTTCTCTTTTCATAGCCAATTTCCGTTATTAGTTTCTAACAAAAGATTGTACAGCATAGAATGCAATTTACAATAAAAAGGTGAACAATCACTTTTAGACAATAATCACATTAAATTGACAAAATAGTATCATTTAAATGAATGAACGATGAAATGGTCAAAAATGAGCCTGATAACAACGTTTATTTACTCGAACAAAGTTAGGTAAACCGCTTAAGATTTAAAATATTACAGTGTCACTTATTTACAATGTAAACCGGAGATTAACTTTAAAACCTATATAGATTCTCTCGGAACGATTAAAGACGGCGAATAAATTACGGGAGGTGTAAATTCAACAGAAACTTTATCAATAGAATTAATTTGACCAAAAAGATTAGTAATGAATCAGGCACCTTAATTAGTAATATATTTATCAAAAATAAATAAGGAAGCATGATCAAGGTAACAATGATGATCATAGTTCCGAAGAATTCAGACACCATAGGAACAATGATCAAGGATGGTGGTTGATGATTTTCTTCAACGAACATATATGATCTGAAGATCCATTTTCGGATCAATGATCAAGAGATATACATCGTTCGGAAGCATGAAAAAAATCGACCAAACTACGGTACATGTCAGTTGTAATAGGGGATTTAGTCAATTTTGATGGTACTGGTATACGATTCATTGCAAATTAGAACGACAACGGTTGGATATGAAATATTCCCTGATCATGCTTTCGACAGGTCCCTATGAATACTGCTTGTACACCGAGTGTTCATTGAAGATGCATTTCTACTTTACACGATTAAAATTTGCTCAACAAATGGCGTTTATTTGAAATCCTTGATCATGCGTCCAAAGAAATCTCTTACAAAAATAATGGTGTAAAATGATATGACGACGAAATACCAATTCGAATTGTGGATAAGTTGTGAACCCACCATGATCATGCTTTGAGAGTTACGTTGATCATTCATTCGAAATCATCATGATCATCGTTCTAAATAATATTGATCATGCTTTCAAAGAGTTAATGATCATAGTTTCGGGATAACGATGATCATGCTTCTGAAGGGTAAAAATAAATCTTTAATAAATACAGTCAGTTATACGCAATTTTCCACTCAGATCATATGATCACTCTAATCACTATTAATCATTATAATCAAAAAGATCAGTTATTTAAGAGCTACAACTTTTTCTTTATTTATGATCTTTTTTTCTTTATTCTTTTGGAACTATAGCGATATTACGGTTAGTGTGGGATAGATCTAATAATGGCATCAGACGAAAAAATACTGATCAAAGCACCCAGAAGCCACAAAGATGGACATCTTTTTGCCGTTTCTGAATCTGCGATCGATTGGATAGAGCAGTATCAACATTTTAAAGGTGTGACGAAAAGTATTATCGAATTGCTTAATCTTATCTCACTTCGTGGCTTTAGCAGTAAAGATGGGCTGGTTTCAACAACCGAATTGATTGATGCCACAGATGGTCAACTGACTCGAGCCGCTATTCAACAAAGGCTCCGTGCAGCCGTCAGTATTGGCTTGTTCCAGCAAATCCCGGTGCGATTTGAAGAAGGTCTAGCGGGTAAAACCATGCTGCATCGTTTTATCAATCCAAATCAGCTTATTTCTGTATTGGGCTCCACCAGCTTAGTCACTGAATCAGTGAAACAATCAGAAAAGCAAAAGCGTTCTAAGGCACTAGCACAAACACAGGTCAACAAACGTTTGCTTAATGAGCACGGTCTTAATACGCCACCAGCGATGAAAGATGAAACAGAGCAGTTCGTTGTTTCGCCAACAAACTGGGCTGGGATCATTGATCAAGCGTTGGCTCCACCGAGAACACGAAAAAGCTATCAAAAATCAATGGTTTCTATTTCTGGTACCCGAGCGGTAATAGAAACACGTTCATCAAAGAACATCATGACAGTCGATGATCTTATGACCTTGTTTGCTCTGTTTACGCTGACAGTTCAATACCATGATCATCACCACGAAGACTATCAGCTCAACGCAAGTCACGTTCCGAATAAGACGCCGCTCTACATCACAGACATTCTTTCACTGAGAGGAAAGAAAGACAGTGGTCCTGCGCGTGATTCTATTCGTGACAGCATTGATCGTATCGAATTTACAGACTTCCAGTTGCATGAGTTAACAGGGCGCTGGTTGAGCGAGAACATGCCTGAAGGCTTTAAAAGTGATCGCTTTCGTTTCTTAGCGAGAACGATCACGGCTTCAGAAGAAGCGCCAACAGAAGGAAGTGATGGCGAAATTAGGATCAAACCGAATCTGTACATTCTGGTTTGGGAGCCTTCGTTTTTCGAAGAGCTGATGACTCGTGATTACTTCTTCCTGTTCCCACCTGAAATTCTGAAACAACACACTCTCGTCTTCCAGTTGTACTCGTATTTCAGAAGCCGTATGTCACGCAGACATACAGATGTGATGATGTTAAGCGAACTTAATCAGAAGCTCGCGCGTAATATCGAATGGCGCAGATTCTCAATGGATCTTATCAGAGAGCTGAAACGTCTCTCTGATGGCAAAGGCAATGATGATCTGTTTGTTGTTAACTTATGGGGCTATCATCTGACGATCACGACTTCGATCGATAAAGGTAAGGTTATTGATTACCAAGTGGATATCAAATGCGATGTTGAAGAAGTTTTACGCTACTCTCGGGCGAAGATGACGAATGCTGGGAAACGCAATATGGCGCCAACATTACCGAACCCGCTTCGCCATGAAATGGTGTCGAAACAAAAGTTGGCTGAACTTTCTGAGATCATCGATGGTGAATTTGAACCTATACAACGTAAATCACCCTCGCCAAGAGGCAAATTAGGCCGTCGAGTGAAACAGCGTAAACATTTAGTTGAAATCAATGCTGATGAGATAACCATTACGCTATCTAAGTACACATCTTCAGAAGCTCTAGAACGCAGTATAAGCGCGTTAGCAGCTATGACTGGACATGCACCTTCATCAATCAGAGAAGAGTGCTTAGAGTTGATTGACAAGCTTGATTGGCTACGAGTAGATGACCAAGTCATACCTTATGAGACGCTGAGTAAGATGATCGAGCTTTATAACACCCAGAATGAGAACAAGCATCTTTCGATCGAACGATTGATCTCTGGTCTAGCGGTAAGAAGAAAAGTTTGTAAGCAGGTTTTTGACGGGCATCTGGACGAATCTGTGTTCAGAGCTCTTGATGAAGTCGCTATTGGCATTTAACACCGCAAATGAACAGACATTGAACATAACGCTGACATATGCCTGACATTTTACCTGCGTTTGTTGGCTAAAGTTACAAGCGAATAGACAACCTTTTGCCCTATCTGATGAATTTAAAGATTGGCTCATATTGTTACATTCATTCTGAATATTTTTTTATCGAGTTCTCCCCAAGGGCTCGATTTTTTTTGTCTCAAATTTGTGTAGTTTGATCAATCTTCCATGATCATGCTTTCGTATTTCTTGCCATTCCCTTGATCATTTTTCCGGACCGTTAATCTCTAGTGAAAATGGTGACGTTACTTTTATAGAGTAAAAGTACTCAAAAACGATGAAATAATAGAATGAAAAACAAACAACAATTGAACGTTTTTTGATGCGAGATATAAGGCAGATATCCAGATATGGCGTGGCTTAGAAGAGAGAAAAGTTGAGCTGGATCAGGTTGGATTTTTTGCTGTGAATTCTCTAAATGTACTGCCAGATTTGAGCTTGTACAAAATATAATTGAGATATTTATAAATTAGATTGCTGAACTATCGCCTGAATCACATTCTTGCTCAAATGTACTTAACAGCGATTTGGTCCTTTGCTACAGATTACATGTCCTTGCATGGTTTGTTCGGAGGTTACAATGTCCATTAATTCTATTAACCATGATGAAATCACTGGCATCACAGAAAAGTGGGACTTCAAAGAAGAAGTTGATACTCAGATTCCAGTAAGCAAACAAAAATCAGCGGAAGCTCGTCGTCGCATTGAAGCATTAAGAGAGATCCGTGAAAGTGGCTTGTCTATTGAAGAAGCAAAGGAACTAGGACTCCTTCATTAAGATACTCACTTGCTAGGTTTACAAGGGTGGCTGTGGCCACCCTTTCTATTTTGTGGGTATTCGCCCTAATATCAAATTTTCACCTAATACGCTTTTTTGTACGCTTAGTAACGAAAGTCATAGAATCCGACATTTTTGACTCTTAATTTTTGCTATTCCTATGCTATATTTCGCCTCATGTTTTTATCGACTGTGGGTTTACTAATGTCTTTCAACCTTGCTCTGCTTGATGCGAATGAGAAAAACAAAATAGAACTGGATAAACAGGCTTCTTTTTTGATTTGGAAAATGAAGCAGGCAAAAGGCGGACCGGAAGAGATTACTAAGCATCTAACCACTCTGACTTCTGAACAAGATAAAGAATGGTTTCAACAGTCGGTGGACAAATACAAAAGGGTTATGGGCGTCATGTAATGCCCACCTAAGCAGAAACCTTGCTTTCTGCATGAATCCGTCGCATTAAATTGAACTAGAGAGAACATCCCGATGGGAAGAAGTTTCGAAGTGCGCAAAGCCTCTATGGCGAAAACTCAAGGCGCAAAAATTAAAGTTTACTCAAAATACGGTAAAGAGATTTACGTTTGTGCAAAGAACGGTGGTATCGACCCAGACATGAACTTGTCTTTACGCCATCTGATCAGCAAAGCGAAAAAAGACCAAGTACCAGCACACGTTATTGACAAAGCGTTAGACAAAGCAAGTGGTGGTGGCGGTGAAGATTACCAACCAGCACGTTACGAAGGTTTTGGGCCTGGCGGCGTAAGCGTGATCGTTGACTGTTTGACTGACAACGGTAACCGTACTTTCCAAGATGTACGCCAATGTTTCGTTAAGACTGGTGCTAAAATCGGTACTCCTGGTGTTGTTGCACACATGTTTGATCACCAAGCTGTATTCCAGTTCGAAGGCGATGACGAAGAAGCGGTATTAGAAGCATTAATGATGGAAGATGCGGATGTAACGGATATCGAACTTGAAGATGGTGTGATCACTGTATTTGCACCAAACACTGAGTTCTTTAAAGTGAAAACAGCATTGAACTCAGCATTTCCTGACCTAACTCTTGATGTTGAAGAGATTACTTTCGTTCCTCAGAACCAAAGCCCAATCTCTGGTGAAGATGCTGAGAAGTTCCAGAAGTTCCTAGATCTACTAGACGACTGTGACGATGTTCAGCAGGTTTACCACAACGCTGAAATCCAATAATGAAAAACCGAGCTTAGGCTCGGTTTTTTGTTCTTGAACTTTAATCGTGTAAGTTAGTCAGTTTACAAGAATCAACTTAGTCAGTGCATAAGAATAAAGTGAATCCCTATCGATGGAATGGCTCCACTCCATTGGCTAAGAAAAGCTCAATTCTCAAGGATATTTAAATGAAAGTCAGTTTTATTGGTTTAGGTGTTATGGGCTATCCCATGGCTGGTCATTTGGTTAAAGCTGGATTTGACGTTACCGTTTTTAACCGCACAGAAGCGAAAGCAAAAGCTTGGGCGGAGCAACATGGTGGAGCTTATCGCTCAACGGTTGAAGAATGCGTGAAAGACGCAGATGTGGTTTTACTTTGTGTTGGCAATGACGATGATGTTCGTAGCATGACCACCAGCGAAAAAGGCGCATTGGCATTCATGAAATCCGGAGCTGTGCTGGTTGACCATACGACAACATCTGCTCTCCTTGCTGAAGAGCTCTCAGAAGCCGCTCAGGCTGTTGGAGTGCGCTTTATGGATGCACCAGTATCTGGTGGTCAAGCTGGCGCGGAGAATGGCGTTCTGACGATTATGTGCGGTGGTGAGCAAGAGATTTTCGATTATCTTCAGCCTATATTTAATGCGTATGGTCGTTCTTCTGTTCTGATGGGCAAAGTAGGGCAGGGACAACGCGCCAAAATGGTGAATCAGATATGCATTGCTGGCGCATTGACCGGAATTTCAGAAGGCTTGATTCTGGCTGAAAAAGCCGGTCTTGACATCGAAACACTTGTAGCATGTTTGAAAAATGGCGCTGCAGGATCGTGGCAGATGGAAAACCGTGCTGTAACCATGTCACAGAGTAAATTCGACTTCGGTTTTGCTATCGATTGGATGATCAAAGATCTTGGTTTCTGTCTCGATGAAGCGGAGCGTCAAGGTATCACATTGCCAATGACTCAAAAAACGATTGAGTCCTATAAATCTTTGTCTGAACAAGGTGAAGGTCGTATGGATACCTCCATTTTGATCAAAGCGATCAAAAAGGAAGCTGAGCACTAAATTTCTAATGCCTTTGAGGGTTGATACCTCACTTGGTAAAGATAGTGTTAGAAGCAAATGAAAAGCCGCGCTCATTTCTGAGGCGCGGCTTTTGTTTATCACACTAACGATTATTAACTGAGTTTAAATGTCGCCACTTTCTCTCTTAGTTCATCTGCTTGGTGTCTTAGTTCATTTGATTGGCTTAAACTTTCTTCAGACCCGACAACAAGCTGATCAGTCACATCTTTGATTGACGTGACATTTTGCGTAATTTCACTGGTCACATGGGTCTGCTCTTCCGCCGCTGTTGCGATTTGAGTGGCCATGTCACTGATGAGAGCGACGGCCGTTTTGATCTCTTCCAGTGCCATCGTTGCTTTATCGGCATCGTCTACTGAATCCCTAGCGAGTTCAGAGCTGCTTTCCATCAAATTTACCGCTTGTTTGGTAGTATCTTGCAAGGTCTCAATGGTCGCTTTGATTTCTTCCGTTGAAGTGTGAGTTCGTTGAGATAAAACGCGAACTTCATCTGCTACTACCGCGAATCCTCGACCTTGTTCTCCAGCACGTGCTGCTTCAATTGCAGCGTTTAGTGCCAATAAGTTAGTTTGCTCAGCAATACCTTGAATGGTTGCGAGCACTGTTGATATTTCAAGAGCGTGCTTATTGAGCGCTGAAATCACCGTGCTTGCTTCGCTTACTGAGTTTGCCAGATTATTAATTGAGCCTTTGGTTTGAATCACCAAATCATGACCATTATTCGTGCTGATAGCTGAGTCTTGTGCTGCTTGAGCGGTTTGTTCTGCATGCGAAGCAATTTCTTGAGTGGCAGATGCCATCTCAGTCACCGCCGTTGCTACCATTACCACTTCCTGATGCTGATGATTCAGTTCAGATGCTGATTGATTTGCGCGATGTGCGCCATGTTCCGACTGTTCTGATAGGTGTTGCGCCTGTAGACGAATATGTTCGATCAACTGTCTTAAGCTTTCAACGAATGTGTTGAAGTTGTTTGCTAACGTTCCAACTTCATCATTGTTTTCAACTTCAATACGTTGAGTCAAATCACCGCTACCATTGGCGATTTGTGCCAGTGCGTTTGACACATTATTCAATGGACGGAATAGAACATTACATAACAGGTTGAACAATACGGTACAGAGAATCACAACGACAGCAGTGACAAGTAGTTGCCCTAAAATCGCGTCATACAAGGGGGCGACCAGTGATTCATAATTAATCACTGTTACCGTAGTTAAACGTGTGTTGGTTATGTTTCTCGCGAACAAAACGTAGGTTTCACCTGCCACTGAAATCGTCAGATCGGTTTGACTGGAAACGGCTTTTTTGATGTCAGAGTAGTCGATACCTAATTCTGAAACGCTTTTGTTCAGTAATTTTGTGTTGGTATGAGTGAATATGTTGCCTTGTTCGTTGGCAATAAACATATAACCATCACCCGGTAAAATTACCTGTTTCATGTTGTTGATGATATCTGTGATTTCTACATCCGCACCCAACACAACTTGTTGGCCATGTAAGTTTAACGCTTTACCGAGAGAAACAACGTTGGCACCGGTTGCCGCTGCAGTTGTTGGGTTATCCATAAACACTTTGGCAGGATTAGCTTTGGCATTGATGTACCAACCCCATTTTCGAGGGTCGTCATTACCCGGTGGTAGCTTTACGCCGTTGGCGTTGCTTTGAGATCCATCTGGGAATGCTAAGAAAACGTTGTCAAATGCTGCTGAATCACGCACTTGTTTTAGGTGAGTAACAATGTCTTCTTTTTTTGCTTCTTCTGAAAGTGCTGTCAGGGCTCGCTCTTTTGAAATAAGCCAGTCGTTAACGTACTGGTTATAAGAGGTGGTTGTGCTTTGTAAACGTTGTTCAACTTCGATGTCGAGCCTTTTAAGAGCCGCATTATAAGATAACGCTTCTACTAACACGCCACCAAGGATGATGGCAACACTGGCAGAGATAGCCAATTTGTTTTTCAAAGACAAATTTTTAAACATAAGCAGGCCTTTTTGATGTTTGTGTATTCATTAAATAGTTATGTATTTATTAGAGATTCATTGAGCAATGAGCGTCGATGTCGAAAACTAAATCGCCACTCATTGCGGATTGTCTTTAAGTGCTTCAAAGTTGTTGTTTACAGTGTAAATTACTCACACTTTAAATCTTGCTACCAGATCGTAAAGCTCATGCGCTCGTTCATTCAAGCTTTGACTACCTTGTCGGTTTTCATTTGCCAGGCTTGCTGACTCACTACTTTGATCGGAGATAACCACAATGCGTTGCGAGATTTCTTGACCAACGATACTTTGCTCTTCCGTTGCGGTCGCGATCAGGGCGTTCATGTCCATAATCATGCTAATGGATTGTTGGATTTTTTCTAGAGCTTCTGCCGCGGCGTTGGCTTCATTCACCGCCGATTCGCTTCTGCTTTGACTTGAGTCCATGGCATGCACTGCAGCATCTGATGCTGTTTTGAGCTGATCAATCACTGCGTGTATTTCACCTGTACTTTGCTGCGTTCTGCTGGCTAGCTTACGCACTTCATCAGCAACAACTGCAAAGCCTCGACCTTGATCACCCGCTCTTGCCGCTTCTATTGCAGCATTGAGCGCCAGCAAGTTGGTTTGCTCTGCAATATCCTGAATGACTTCCAGAGACATTGAAATATTTTTTACATCCCCTTCTAGTTTCGAAATAACACTGCTTGCTTGTGAGACTTCCTCTGCAAGTGCCTGCACTGATTGCGCTGCGGAATCGACGATTTTGTGCGCTGATATTGCATTGTCATCGGCATCTTTAGCAGACTGTGCGGCTTGGATGGCATTATTTGAAATTTCATTGGCAGTGGTGGTCATTTCTGTCATAGCGGTAGCAACTTGCTCAGTTTCTCCGCTCTGATTAGTGGCTAAGTTGTCGACCTGAGCCGCGCGCTCTGTCATCAGATTTGTTTCATCCACTACTTGTCTGCCCACTTGATTCACTCGTTTAATGATTTCTTGCAGGCTGCCAACGAAAGCATTGAAGTTGGTACTGAGTGATGCGAATTCTGGAACGGTAAACTTCTCCATTCGCGCGGTGAGATCGGCATCGCCACTGGCAAAAGAACGGATTGAAGAATCAAACATTTCGATCGGGCGCATTATGGTGCGGTTGAAGAACAGTGTAAATACACCGACAACGAGTATTATGATTGCGGTTACGGTAGTTAAACTCCATAGACTTTGCATGAGTTCTTCATTTGCGCGTTTTTCCATAGTCGCAATTTCAGCGTCGATATCATCGGTGTAAAAACCCGTCCCTATCATTAAATCCCATTGAGGTACGTAGACGGAGTAGCTCAACTTAGGTAAAGGCGTGGATTCTCCCGGTTTTGGGAAGTAGTAAGTAGTGAATTCACCGGTTTTAGAATTGCGAAGTAGGTCTTGTACCAAGTAGTTGCCTTGGGTGTCTCGCAGATTCCAAAAGTTTTCACCAATGCCAGCATTGCTTTTTCCCAACAGCAGCCGAGTCCCTTTCGAATCATAACCAAACAGATAACCATTTTGGCCGAATTGCACCTCTTTAAGGATTTCTAATGCCTGTTGTAAAGATGCGTTACTGTTCTTCAGTGGTGTTAACGCTGAGTCTGCAATTTTTAAATAAGATTTCAGCTCCGTTTTTTTCATCGCCATCATGGCGTTTTGGGTTGATTCCATTTGATGGTTATTCAGATTGGTAGTCTGAGTAAAACTCACAAACATCATGCTGGCGGCAATCAGCAATAGTGGAACAATAGACAGAATATAAAGTCGAGTACGAATAGTTAAGTTCATGGCCACATCCCTTTAGATCAAAGACCATAACAACTGGCTTTTATAGTTGTTAATGTTGTTATCAATAAGATTAGTTCAGAAGTTGTAGAAACTCTGTATTGGAAGATGAAAGCTTGAAGGTAATCACCGACATCCTTGCTTAAAGTCTTGAAGTTACTGCAACTACTCGGTGGAATTACATTCCGAACGCTACTTAGCTAACGGTCCTCAGTAAAAAAACGACTGTGTCAATACACGCATAAAAAATAAAAAAAATAGAGCGTAATTTATCGGTTCAATAGGCCTATTTATTGATTTAGATCAATAAATCTTTTATCACGGTATAACAACAGGTTAAGGGTATTAACCTCTCTGTGTAAGTGGTTAATTTTGAAGGTAAATTTCATTTTTGGAAGGTTAGATTCCATTTTGTCGCACTTTGAAAGCCGTCTCCATGTAAGCATAATGCGCCGGTTGTAACCAAATGTTTCATTTTGTAACGTTCACGTTGATAGTTTTTGAAGGGTTCGAATCACTTGTCAGAAATTGTCTTGGTTGAGATTGCATCAGCGCATTTGTTACATGCTCAACACAATAAAAAACGCATATAAATTCATACGGATTCTTAAAGTGCCAACTTTTGTTATGGAATTCCGTAAACATAATCGAGAAAGTCAATGGAAGCCTCAAGATATAAAAGCATCTTGTCGCGAGTAGGATTGTTTTTCGCAATTTTGCTCCTGTCTGGATGTCAGTCTGCTTTGCTGGATCCCAAGGGCCTAGTAGGAGTTCGTGAGAAAGAGTTGATCATTACCTCTCTTCTCTTGATGTTGATTGTTGTTATCCCTGTGATTTTAATGACAATTTACTTCGCCTATAAGTACCGCGCTAGCAATACCGAAGTTGAATATGCTCCTGAGTGGTCTCACTCCACTAAGATCGAATTGGTTGTCTGGACGATTCCAATCATCATTATTGCGATCTTAGCTGTGATTACCTGGCGTTCAACTCACGAGCTAGAACCGTCTGTGCCGCTGAAGAGCGATATCAAACCCGTCACGATTGAAGTGGTTTCACTGGATTGGAAATGGTTGTTCATTTATCCAGAACAAAAAATCGCTACAGTTAACTACGTTGCCTTCCCTAAAGATGTTCCTGTCACGTTCAAAATTACTTCTGACAACATCATGAACTCTTTCTTTATTCCTCGTTTAGGCAGTCAAATTTACGCTATGCCCGGCATGGTGACACGCCTACACCTGATTGCGAACCATGAGGGAGAGTATAAGGGGATATCGTCAAGCTATAGTGGCGAAGGCTTTTCACACATGAAATTTGTCGCGAATGCACTACCTAACGAGCAAAGCTTTGAAGAGTGGGTTCGTGAAGTGAAAAAGCAGCCATCTATGCTACACGCTTTCAGTGATTACCAAGCACTTGCACAGCCAAGTGAAAACGTTCCGGTGACTTACTACTCTCAAATCCCACAAGACTTATTTGAGTCTGTTGTTATGCAACACATGGGTTCACTCAATATGGGTGAAGGAGAGACACAACACAGTCACATGGACATGGCAGAACATAAAGGGTAACAGACGATGTTTGGAAGACTTACTTTAGACTCCATTCCATACCATGAGCCAATTATCATGATCACGCTAGCCGTGATTGCGATCGTTGGCCTTACTGTTGTTACGGCGATTACTCGCATGGGTAAATGGCAGTATCTTTGGAATGAGTGGTTTACATCGGTAGACCATAAAAAGCTTGGCTTTATGTATATTGCCGCGGCGATGATCATGTTACTTCGTGGTTTCGCTGATGCGGTGATGATGCGTAGCCAACAGCTACTATCATCAGCGGGTGAAGCAGGTTATCTGCCTCAGCACCACTATGATCAAATCTTTACCGCTCATGGCGTGATCATGATTTTCTTTGTGGCAATGCCGCTCGTCATTGGTTTGATGAACATTATTGTCCCTTTGCAAATTGGTGCTCGCGATGTTGCGTATCCGTTTTTGAACAACCTTAGTTTTTGGTTGTTTGTTGTGGGTATTATCCTGACCAATATGTCGCTTGCTGTAGGTGAGTTTGGTCGTACTGGTTGGCTTGCGTATCCACCGCTGTCTGGCATTGATGCTAGCCCGGGAGTCGGGGTCGATTATTGGATTTGGGCACTGCAAATATCGGGTGTAGGTACGACATTATCGGGCGTGAACTTCTTCGCGACGATTCTGCGCATGCGTACTCCGTCAATGCCATTGATGAAGATGCCTGTCTTCACTTGGGCTTCGCTATGTTCAAACATCCTGATCATTATTTCTTTCCCAATCTTAACGGTTACCATCGCACTTCTAACGCTTGACCGTTACTTGGGGATGCACTTCTTCACCAATGACATGGGTGGCAACATGATGATGTATGTCAACCTGATTTGGGCATGGGGTCACCCAGAGGTATACATCCTTGTACTGCCAGTATTTGGTGTGTTCTCAGAAGTAACGGCAACTTTCTCTCGCAAGAAACTGTTTGGTTACACGTCACTAGTTTGGGCTACGATCGTTATTACCATTCTTGCTTTCATTGTGTGGTTGCATCACTTCTTTACTATGGGTGGTGGAGCGAACGTAAACGCCTTCTTTGGTATCGCAACTATGATCATCTCAATTCCAACAGGGGTTAAGATTTTCAACTGGTTGTTCACCATGTACAAAGGCCGTATTACGTTTACCACTCCTATGATGTGGACCGTTGGCTTCCTGATTTCATTCTCGATTGGTGGTATGACTGGCGTACTGATGGCGGTTCCGGGCGCTGACTTTGTTCTGCATAACTCAGTATTCCTAATTGCGCATTTCCATAACGTCATCATCGGTGGTGTGGTATTCGGCTGTTTCGCGGCAATTACGTACTGGTTCCCGAAAGCGACAGGATTCATGCTTAATGAAACATGGGGCAAACGTGCTTATTGGTGTTGGATTACAGGTTTCATCCTAGCATTCCTGCCACTTTACGCACTGGGCTTCATGGGGATGACTCGTCGTATCAGCCAAAATCTCGACCCTGAATTCTTCCCGCTACTTGCAGTGGCAGCATTCGGTACTGCGATTATTGCGCTTGGTGTACTGTGTCAGTTCATTCAGATCTACGTCAGTATCCGTGACCGTCACCTGAACCCTGATGTTACTGGCGACCCTTGGGATGGCCGTACGTTAGAGTGGGCGACCTCTTCTCCACCTCCGTTCTACAACTTCGCCGTGATTCCAAAAGGCGATGAGCTAGATGCTTTCTGGTACCAGAAACTGCGTGGCGAACACGACATCACTAAAGAAGTGGAATATCAGCCAATCCATATGCCAAAGAACACGGCAACAGGTATGTACATCTCTGCCTTTGCACTGATTTTTGGCTTCGCAATGATTTGGTATATCTGGTGGCTGGCCGCTGTTGGTTTCATCGGTGTTGTAGTAACCGCTATCAAGCACAGCTTCAATGAAGACATCGACTACTACGTACAAGTGGATGAAATCAAAGCGATTGAAGAAGCGCACCGAAAACGTGTACTGGAAGCAAGAGCTAAATCACCAGTACAGAGCGAAGACGACAATGATATGGAGGTGACTTATGCACGCTAATACTCATGATGCACATGATCACCACGATACTGGTGGTCTGAAACTGTTCGGTTTCTGGATTTACTTGATGAGCGACTGTGTGCTGTTTGCGAGCTTGTTCGCAACGTACGCAGTACTTGCTAACGCGACCGCTGGTGGTCCTGACGCGAAAGAGCTGTTTGAACTGCCATTCGTCTTTGTAGAAACCATGATGCTGCTGTTCAGTAGTATCACTTTCGGTTTCGGCATGATTGCGATGAAGCGCAAAGACATTGCAGCTCTTAAACGTTGGTTAGCGTTTACTTTCGTTCTAGGTGCTGGCTTTATTGCGATGGAATTGTACGAATTCCATCATCTGATTGCTGAAGGCGCTAGCCCGCAGCGCAGCGCGTTCCTATCTGCGTTTTTCACGCTAGTTGGTACACACGGTCTACACGTGAGCTTTGGTTTGATCTGGTTGGCAGTATGTTACTGGCAGCTATCAACCAAAGGCTTGAATGAAATGATGGAAACTCGCTTTAACTGCTTGAGCTTGTTCTGGCACTTCCTCGACATCGTTTGGATCTGTGTATTTACCATCGTTTACCTAGTGGGGGTTATGTAATGAGCAACCAACATTTAGAGAGCGCGAAGAGCGACTACGTAAAAGGTTTTATTGCGTCACTGATCCTGACCATTATTCCGTTTTACTTTGTTGCGACTCAAAGTCTGCCAAAAGACGTCACATACGCAATCTTATTTGGTTGTGCGGTGATTCAGGTGATTGTTCATTTCATCTACTTCCTACATATGGAAATTAAGACAGATGAAGGCAAGTGGAACTTTGTTTCACTGATGTTCACTGCGTTGGTTGTCTTGATACTGATTGCAGGTTCTATCTGGATCATGTGGAACCTTAACGTCAACATGTCGATGTAGGTTGAAATGATCAGAGGTTACCTATCAATCACTAAGCCGGGAATTATCATCGGCAACCTGATCTCTGTTGCTGCGGGGTATTTCCTCGCAGCCAAATCAGAAGCCGCGGATGGATTATTACTGTTGTGCTCCTTAGCGGGTGTGGCGATGGTGATTGCATCAGGCTGCGTAGTGAACAATATTTTCGATCGCGATATTGATTTGAAAATGGACAGAACTCGCGGCCGTTTGCTGGCTCAGGGTGATATCAACATTGATCATGCGTTTGTGTTTGCCATCGTATTGCTGTTAGCGGGAACGGCGTTGCTTTATAGCATGGCGAATCCGTTATCTGCGGTGGTCGTGCTATTGGGCTACGTGTTCTACGTGTTCTTCTACACCATGTGGTACAAGCGTAACTCTGTGTATGGAACTCTGGTCGGCAGCGTCTCTGGGGCAGTACCACCTTTGGTTGGCTACCTAGCGGTGACAAACTACATCAGCTTGGAAGCGGTACTGCTGTTTGCCTTGTTCTGTTTATGGCAAATGCCGCATTCTTACGCGATTGCAATGTTTCGTATGCAAGACTACAAAAATGCCGGAATCCCTGTATTACCGGTCGTGTCTGGTATCGAAAAAGCACGTAAACACATGATTGCCTATGTGGTTGCTTTCAACTTAGTGGCGCTAGCGCTGTTTCTGCTCGGAAATGGTGGTTACGAATACTTGGTTGTCGCTGCAGGCGTATGTTTCATGTGGACACAAGTGACCTTCAAAAAGGTTACTGAAGAAAACTATGTTGAATGGTCGAAAGCGGTATTCAAAGTATCGTTACTGGTTGTCATGGGCATCAGTACCGTGCTGGGTGTAGAGCTTATCCCACTATCAATTTAAAGTTTTTCTATTGAGAAAACCCGTCACAAGCTTAAAGGCACCTGTTTAGGTGCCTTTTCTTTTCTAAGTAATTTTCAAATTCGAAGCTACAAACGTTTGCTGAAATAGTACACAGGCATGCAATGATAGGAGCTTGAAGCTCAGAGCTTATATCCTAGTAAAGCAGGGGACATCTTTGGGTAAAGAGTGGAGAGCGGTTGTTAATGCTAAACAGGTATATAGCCAATATCGTTGAACTTTAATTACCATTTGTTAGAGGCTAGCAATGAAACAATCGAAGTAGAGGGTTATAGAATAACAATCTGAATTAATTTCCATAGAGCCTCTTAGTACAGCTATGCTATACTCCGCCTCCAAATTTTATGTAAGGACTAAACCATGAGTCTGAAGAACGATATTCAACAACTGAACAATCGCATCGATACTTGCCATCACAAGTTGGATGCAGCAAAGACTCGCGGCGATAGTGCGATGATCACTAAATTTACCGACGATATCGATAGACTGACTAAGCAGCTAAAAAGCTTGAAGCACAAAGCTGAGTACGATCTGAATAAAGAACGTAAAGAGTTATCGGATATGGCTTTCTCTCGTGAAATCACTAAAGAAGAGCAAGCAGATTTAGGTAAGCTTAAGAAGAAAGTAAAAGGCTTAGTGATTGTTCACCCAATGACGAAAATTGGTAAAGCGATGCGCCTTGAAGTGATGACTGGTTTCGCGCCAAAATCTTTCTGATCTTAAAAAAGAATAGTAAAAGAGCCAGCATTGCTGGCTCTTTGCGTTTTACTCGAATCAATATCCCATCAACTGCAACAGATTCTCAGCGGTGTGAACCGCTTCTTTTCGGTTGGCAATATTGAGTTTCTGATACAGGTTGCGAATGTGAGTTTTGATGGTGGTGCCTGCCACATCAAGTTCCTGTGCAATTTGTTCATTGCTGAAACCGGAATAGATCAAACCTAACACTTGCCATTCACGTTGGGTTAGGGGGCTAGTACGTACTAACTCCGGAATGTTCGGGTGATTGATCAGTTTCTCTACAAACTCTTCATCAAAGTGCACTGAACGACTGCGTTGGGTAGTTGAAATCTCTTTCATTAACTGTTGCGCGCGGTGGCGCTCTAAATCGCCTAACTCGCCACGCTGAAGCAGTTTTTCCAACACATGACCCACTTTGGCTCCGTCGATGAGGAAGTTGCCAATCATACCGGTTTGGTTAGTGAGTGCTAACGCTTGCTTAAGCTTATCGCGCGCTTCCTCTTCTTTGCCAAGAGTCGTCGCCAGAATCGACTCAACAATCAGGTTACGGTTGATATCGGTAATGAGCTGATACTGCTTCGCTTCTTCTTGCATGAAATTCAACGTTTGCTGAGCTTCTTCCATCATGTCTAAGTTAATTTGAGCCCGGGCAATGTTGCGCCATTGCAGTTGCGAGAAGTGGTTACAGGCTCTTTCTGGGCGAGTCGAAGTATTCAGCCAATTCTGAATCGAATCCTTATCACCACGAGCTTGCCAGTAAAGCAGCAATGAAAGCGACGCATTCGCTGTCCAGTCGACATGGTAGCTAGACTGTTTCATCAGGTGCAGAATTTGTTCGATAAAGCGGCTGGCTTTGTCCAGTTCGCCACGACCCACTGAGATGCGTGCCAGCATCGAATAACTGTGCAGATGTTTACTCGGTGAATGGTTTCCTAGTACATCGAGGCCTTTGTAAGCACATTCTTCGGCTTCGTCCAAACGGTTCCAGCACCAGAGAATTTGTGCACGTACACGTAGCAAAAACTCGTGCAATGGAAGCTGGTGAAGCTGATGCTCTTCAATCAATTTGAACGCATTGTCCTGAACTTCATAAGCGGCTTGAACATAGCCCTGAGCAATCAGAATCTCGCTCTGCTGTAACAGTGCCCAAAGTGCCTGATGATAAACCTGATACTGGCGAGCCAGTTTCTCAGTCTGCTGCATCATTGGTAGTGCGCGGCTGAGTTGCCCTAACACGTGGTTGACTTCACCCACAACGGAGGTTGCCACAATTCGGCTGCGATAGATGGTGTTATCGAGCTGGCTTAACGCCAACTCAGCGAGTTCTAACGCTTTTTCCGGCTCGTTTTGGTTAATCGCAACCTGAGCGCGTAATGCGTTGAATTCACCTTGCTCTTTGCTCGACAGTTCCACATTAAGTTTTGCCATCTCTTCATCCGCTTTGGAAAGCAGGGCACCAACATCGTTGTATCTATGCTGACTTTGTGCCAACCAAGCTTGCAGCATGCAAAGTTTAGGTTCGCTATACAGCTGAGTAGGCGAAAGTAGGTTGATTGAAGATTCCAACATCTCCAACTCGCCTTGGTTGAACATACTCCAACCGTGTTTGCTCAAAATGGTAGACAGCAAATCGGTGTCCTGAGCGATTTTGGCATGACGTAATGCTTGGTGCGGGTTGGACATTTCTAACCAAGCCAGTGACGCTTCGCGGTGTAAGTCGTGCTCTTGCTGTGGAATACGCGCCAGACGCTGGTGGGCAAGGAATTCACCAAACAAATTATGGAAGCGATACCAATTGTGTTCACCTTCCAGCGGGTAGATAAACAAGCCAAAACGGTTAAGTGATTCAATCATACTTAACGCATCATCACGCTTGGTCAGTGCAGTCACCAATGAATCGTTGAAGTGTTCCAATACCGAACACTGCATCAGGAACTGACGCGTTTCGTTGTCGAGAAGGTCAAAGACCTCTTCAACCAAGTAATCCCACAAATGCGCATGATTGAACTGAGAAACGGACTCGGCACTTTGCTCTAGAGTGCGCTTTTGATATTGCGCTTGCAGCGCAATGAGTTGTAACGCTGAAGGCCAGCCTTCCACGTAGTCACGTAAGCTGTTTGCTGTGGTGTCATCAACGCCATCGGTAACTCGTTGATTAAAGAAACGGGTGGTTTCTTCGGTGTCGAATGCCAGCAGTTCGTTGCCAATTTCAATCATTAAATCACGCACACGAAGGTTTGCAGTGCCCAGTGGTGGTGCCGCTCGGCTGGTCACCACTAAGGTCATGTTGTCTGGCATGTGTTTGATGAAAAAGCGCATCGCTTCATGGATTTCGTCATCAGAAATCAGATGATAGTCGTCCAGCACCACATAACATTCTTGGTGGTAGTGCGCCATTTCGGTGAACACTTCACTAAACAGTGAGTGAATCGAAGAGAACTGACGTTTTTCCGCCAATTTTTGCGCATTTGGGCAACTTTGGTCGGTGGCTTTATTGACCGCTTGCAGAAAATAGTTCAGGAAACGAAAAGGATCGTTATCACTATCGTCAATGCTGTACCAACCAACATGAGGTTTATCTGCAAGCCACTGAGCAGCCATGGTGGTTTTTCCATAGCCTGCTGGGGAGCGAAATAGCACGAGTTTATAGCAAGTGGCGTTATGCAACATATCCAGCACTCTTGGGCGAACAATTGCGTTGTGCAGACGCCCAGGGCGCGTCAGTTTAGAAGGTATCCACATTCTTGATTTCCCTTCGATCAAATAGTAGGCGGCGAAAACAGAGATCTCTGTCACTTTTGTGGCAACGATGTTACTTGAAGTTTTTCACTACGTTTATTGATCCCTTTCTCGAATTTCGCAGGATTCACATTCCTAAGATAACTACGCCCTTGTTTTGTGACGCACGTCAATAAAATTAATAGCTGGTAAGTTTGAATAGAGGGGGGGGTATACGGGATTTTATGAAATTTGAGTAAAAATGATAATTTTAGTGTGACGGAGTATACATTCTGAGCAAAAGGATCGCTGCTTGAATCTCCGAGCTATTTAAACCCCGTCTAAGGTTATTGAGGCAGTCGTTGTGATCGCAATCACTCAGAATCCCGCGTATTAGACAATCAATGAGAGATTGATCACTCCGACTTAAGTGCTACACCCTCTACGCCCTTACTCCTCCTCCTAAATTCATGACAACTTGGGAGGATGTTTACATTTTATAGTGCGGGCAGGATATGCACAGATGAATTAGAACTGATAAGAGAGATTTCTCGATGAAACCTACGCAACAGAAAACGTTTGATAAAGCAGCGTTCCAAGCGAACGTAAAGCGTAATCTTACCGCGACATACGCGACTACAGTGGAACATGCTTCTAGCCGTTCTTGGTACTTGGCTATGGGTCATGCTCTAGCAGAATTAACAACGTTCGACATGCTTGAAACAGAACAAGACGAGCGCATCGTTAATGCAAAAAGCCTGAACTATCTATCTCTTGAGTTCCTGATTGGCCGTTTAACAGGTAACAACTTGATTAGCATGGGCCTTTATGAACAGGTTACTGAGGCGATGGCGGAATTAGGTCAGAACTTAACGGATTTACTTGAAGAAGAACGTGACCCTTCATTAGGTAACGGTGGTCTTGGTCGTCTTGCTGCGTGTTTCATGGACTCATGTGCGGCTCAAGAATACCCAACCGTGGGTTATGGTCTTCACTACGAATACGGTTTATTCAAACAGTCTTTTGAGCAAGGTCATCAGAAAGAAGCGCCAGATGCTTGGTGTGGTATCGAAGGTTACCCTTGGGAAATTGCACGTCCTGAGCTGAAACAAGAAATCGGTTTCTATGGCCACGTTGAAGTGGTCCATGAAAACGGTAAAGAAGTACGTAAATGGGTTCCGGGTATGATGGTACAAGCAATGCCTTGGGATCTACCAATTGTCGGCTACCAAAGCGATACTGTTTATCCGCTGCGCCTTTGGGAATGTCGTGCCATTGCACCATTCTCACTAGAGAGCTTTAACAACGGTAACTACTTCGAAGCTCAGCACTCACTGATTGATGCGGGCAACATTACTAAAGTGCTTTACCCGAACGACAACCATGAGAAAGGGAAAACACTGCGTTTGATGCAACAGTACTTCCACAGTGCGGCATCGGTACGTGACATTCTTCGTCGTCATGAAGGTGCTGGTTTTGCACTGGAAGATCTACCGAAGAAAGAGACAATTCAGCTTAACGATACGCACCCAACCATCGCGATTCCTGAATTGATGCGTATTTTGGTTGATGAGCGAGGTCTGTCTTGGGAAGCGGCTTGGGACATCTGTTCTAAGACATTTGCTTATACCAACCACACTTTATTGCCAGAAGCATTGGAAACTTGGAGCGAGTCTTTGATTCAGCGCCTGCTTCCTCGTCACATGGAAATCATTTACGAAATCAACCATCGCTTTATGCAGGAAGTTCGTGCGAAATGGCCGGGTGATGTTTCTAAACAGCAGAAGCTGTCCATTATTGAAGAAGGCTTCCATCGCATGGTGCGCATGGCAAACCTTTGTGTAGTGGGTTCTTACGCTGTAAACGGTGTTGCTGCCCTGCACTCAGAGTTAGTCAAACGTGACCTGTTCCCTGAGTTCAATGAACTGTACCCGAGTCGTCTACAGAACGTTACTAATGGTATTACACCTCGCCGTTGGCTGAAATTCTGTAACCCAGCTCTGTCTGCATTGATTACTGAGAAAATTGGTGACCAGTGGCCAGCACATCTCGATCAACTAGAGTCGATTTCTCAGTACGCTGGTGATGCGAAATTCCAGAAGCAATTCATGGCAGTGAAGAAAGAGAACAAACAGCGTCTAGCTGATTGGGTGAAAGACAACATGGGTATCGAACTTGATACCAATGCGATCTTTGACGTTCAAATCAAACGTCTGCATGAGTACAAACGTCAGCACCTAAACATGCTGCACATTCTTTCTCTGTACCATCGCATCATCAACGATCCATCTTTTGATGTGCATCCTCGTGTGGTGTTCTTCGCCGCGAAAGCAGCGCCGGGTTACCACCTAGCGAAAGAGATCATTTACGCAATCAACAAGATCGCAGAGAAAGTGAACAATGATCCACGCATCGGTAACAAACTGAAAGTTGTCTTCATTCCTGACTACCGTGTAAGTATGGCGGAGATCATCATCCCTGCGGCTGACGTGTCTGAGCAAATCTCTACCGCAGGTAAAGAAGCATCAGGTACCGGCAACATGAAGATGGCGCTAAACGGTGCGTTAACTATCGGTACGATGGACGGTGCAAACGTTGAGATTCGTGAAGAAGTGGGTGATGACAACATTTACATCTTCGGTCTGGATGTGGACGGCGTAGAGTCAATGAAAGCAAAAGGTTACAACCCTTACGACTACTACAACGCGGACCCATTACTGAAAGCATCACTGGATCTGTTGATGTCGGATGATTTTACTCCGGGTGAGCCAGCGAAGCTTCGCGCTACTTACGATAGCTTGCTTGATGGTGGCGACCCATACCTTGTTCTTGCCGATTTTGCTTCGTACGTGAAAGCGCATGAAGACATGGATAAGCAGTATCGAGATCTGGCGGGGTGGGCGAAGAAAGCCATATTGAACACCGCGCTGGTGGGCAAGTTCAGCTCTGACCGCAGTATTCGCGATTACGTGAATAACATTTGGCAGCTTGAAGCCGTGAAGCGTTAATAGCAAAACCAAACAGCCAAGGCGAAAGCCTTGGCTGAATGGCTTATAACGCTTAATGAACATATGTTACAGAATGAATAAACGTCAAAACGACAAAGATTAATAATTACACACCCTACACATTTGAAGGATTATGCAGTCCCTTCGGAGAGAGCGATGAAAGAACAAAATGCATTAAAGAAAGTCGCTGCGATGGCAAAAATTGCCGACAGCTATGTGAGTGCTTGGGGCGATGAAGCAAAGGTAGAAGATGAAACAATTCGTCGTCTTTTGGCTTCTTTAGGTTATGACACTACCAATGATCAAACCTTATTAAAATCGGCTGAGAAAAAACACAAAGCCGATGTGTTGGAACCCGTATTAGTGATTCCTCAAGGAGAGCCGTTAGAGGTTTCTCTCAATCTAGGTTCTAGTGCTCGTGAAAGTGAATTTGACTGGCGGCTAGAAACCGAACAGGGCGAAGTATTTGAAGGCTACCTTCAGTCACAAATTGTTCGTGATGAGCGTGCAGAAGGTGGCCCGCTAGTATTCTCTCTGCCGAGCGATTTAGCGCTGGGCTACCACAAGCTGTTTGTTTCTCGTAAACGTCGTAAAGCGCCGTATGAGATGACGGTTATTGTGACGCCAACAGCGTGTTACAAACAACCAGCTCTGGAAACAGGCAAAAAGCTTTGGGGGCCAAGTGTTCAGCTATACACGTTACGAACTCAGCACAACTGGGGCATCGGTGATTTTGGTGACTTGAAACAGTTGGTTGCAGATATCGCATCTCGTGGTGGTGATTTTGTCGGTTTGAACCCAATACATTCACTGTTTCCAGCAAACCCAGAAGGAGCGAGCCCATACAGCCCGTCTTCTCGTCGTTGGTTGAACATTCTTTATATTGATGTGAGTTCTGTACCTGAGTTCGCTCTAAGTGGCGAAGCACAGCAAAAAGTGGGCAGTGCAGAGTTCCAACAGCGCCTGCAAAAAGCACGTGAATCTCATTGGGTGAACTACACAGAAGTCGCACAAATGAAAATGAGCGTACTGCCACTGTTGTTTGCCGAATTTAAAGCGCGTCATTTGGACAAAAACACCGACCGTGCTCGCGCGTTTTTGGACTTTGTGGAAGAGGGCGGTGATAGCCTTCTGCATCAAGCCACCTTTGATGCGCTGCATGCACAGTTGCATGCAGAAGACAGCAATGTTTGGGGCTGGCCTGTTTTCCCAGAAAAATACCGCCGCTTTGAAAACCCTGCGGTACAAACTTTCATTGAAGACAACCAAGATGCTGTTCATCTTTATATGTACTTGCAGTGGGTTGCTGACACGCAAATCAACGAAGCTCAGGCGTTGGCCGAAGAAAAAGGCATGGCAGTTGGCTTATACCGTGATTTAGCCGTGGGCGTAGCCGATTCTGGCTCTGAAACATGGGCGGATGAAGGCAACCTGATTTTGGATGCCAGCATTGGTGCTCCGCCAGATGTTCTTGGCCCGCTTGGTCAAAACTGGGGATTACCACCACTAAACCCACAAGTGCTGCAAGCGACGGGCTATGATGCTTACATCAAGCTGTTGCGTGCCAACATGAAGCATTGTGGTTCTCTGCGTATTGACCACGTTCTTGGTTTACTGCGTTTGTGGTGGATCCCAAAAGGTGAAAACGCAACGAAAGGCGCATACATTTACTACCCAGTGAAAGACATGCTCGCCATTCTTGCGCTGGAATCTCACCGTCACCAATGCAGTGTGATCGGTGAAGACTTAGGTACAGTGCCGGATGAAATCGTTGATCTACTTCGTGATGCGGGCGTTCATTCGTACAAAGTCTTCTTCTTCGAAACCTCTAAAGATGATGGCGGCTTTATTTCGCCTAAGCACTATGCTCCTCAATCAATGGCGGCTTTGTGTACGCACGATATGCCGACTCTACGCGGTTTCTGGCACTGTGCTGATCTGAAAATGGGTAGCGAAATCGGTTTGTATCCAGATAAAGAGCAGTTGGCTGAATTGTTTGATGATCGATTGAAATGCAAACAAGGTATTTTGGATTCTGTGGCTTGGCATGGTTATTTACCTGAAGGTGTGGGACGTGACGCAAGTCTGGTTCCTATGGATTCATATCTAAGTGAAGCACTACAACTGCATGTTGCGGCAGGTTCTTCAAGTCTACTCAGTATTCAGCTTGAAGACTGGTTAGAAATGGATAATCCTGTCAACATTCCGGGAACCGTTGATGAGTACCCAAACTGGCGTCGTAAGCTGTCGATGAATTTGGATGAAATCTTCGCCCGTGAAGATGTGAACCGCATTTCAGCACGTTTAACGGAAACGCGTGCGAAAGCCAGTCAATAGTTGAGCATGTACTCAGAGGGAAATTAGTGATTTCTTATATTTACACTAAGAAGTTTAAGTTAGGTCACTCTATAGCCTTGTTGAGTTCGGTAAGATGAACTTTCGCTAGTATGCCCGCCAATGTAGCGGGCATTTTTATTTCTCTGTTGCGTTGGGAGAAGAGTATTGAAAAAAGCTAAAAAGCCATCGAAAACACAAGTTGCCTATAACCAGCTTTCTCACGCTGGTTTTGCTGATCCATTTGCATTTTTAGGTCCGTTTATTTCTTCTAACCATGGGGCATTACGTGTATGGATGCCGGGTGCTGATAAAGTAGAGCTTCTGGTGGAAGGAGAGCCGAGAGTGGCTCTTGAAAGAGAAACCGATGCTGGTTTTATTCTTAAATCAGGCAGAGATCTTCGTTTAACACATTACACCCTTGCAATTGACTGGGCGGGTACAGAGCAAATTATTGATGACCCATACCAGTACCACGGAATTTATGCCGAGTATGATGAGCTGCACACTCCGAAAGAGATGTATCGCCATATGGGATCGCAGTTCATTACTTTAGAGCGCGACGGCAAACAGATCTCAGGCATCCGTTTCCTTGTTTACGCCCCTCACGCTTCTGCTTGTAGTTTGGTTGGTTCGTTCAACCAGTGGGACGGCCGTCGTCATCCAATGCAACGTTTAGATTATGGCATTTGGGGTCTTTTCATTCCGGGTCTGGAAGAGGGTGTTCAATACAAATTTGAACTGAAAGGACCTCATGGCGAAGGGTTGCCTCATAAAGCCGATCCTTGGGGATTCTATGCGGAGCAACATCCTTCTTTTGCCTCTGTAACTTATGACCATAACCGTTATCAATGGCAAGACAGTGAATGGCAACATCGCCCTGTGACGCAAAAGCGAAAAGAAGCCCTTTCTTTTTATGAACTCCATGCCGGCTCGTGGAAACGTGGTGAGAATGGAGACTTTCTCAATTATCGCGAGTTAGCACAGCAATTGATTCCGTATCTGGTTGATATGGGATACACCCATGTTGAACTTATGCCGGTTTCTGAACATCCGTTTTATGGCTCATGGGGTTATCAACCGGTTGGTTTGTTTGCTCCAACCAGTCGTTATGGATCACCGGATGATTTCAAATACTTTGTTGATATGTGCCATCAGGCCGGTATCGGTGTAGTTCTCGACTGGGTACCAGCACACTTCCCGTCAGATGATCATGGTTTGGCTAACTTCGATGGTACGCCGCTGTTCCATGACCCTGACCCGCGTCGTGGTTGGCATCAAGACTGGAACTCATACATCTACGATGTTGGGCGTGAACATGTGCGCCGTTTCTTAGTCTCCAATGCACTGTATTGGTTTGATATGTTCCATATCGACGGTATTCGCGTTGATGCTGTGGCGTCGATGCTTTATCTAGATTACTCACGCAGTCACGGTCAGTGGATTCCCAACGTCGATGGTGGCCGTGAAAACTATGATGCCATCGCAACCTTTAAGTGGATGAACGAAGAGGTTTATAAGTACTTCCCGAATGCGATGACCATTGCTGAAGAATCAACAGCCTTTCCGGGTGTATCGGCGCCAACTTTCATGGGCGGCTTAGGCTTTGGTTTCAAGTGGAACATGGGGTGGATGCACGATAGTCTTTCGTACATTAAAGAAGATCCGGTACATCGTAAATATCACCATAACACGTTAACTTTCCCGCTGATTTACGCATTCAGTGAGAACTACGTGTTGTCTTTGTCCCATGATGAAGTGGTTTATGGTAAACAGTCTTTGATCTACAAGATGCCGGGTGATGAGTGGCAACAGACGGCGAATATGCGTGCCTACTTTGGTTATATGTATGCGCAGCCGGGTAAGAAGCTCAACTTTATGGGGGCTGAATTTGGTCAAACGGCAGAGTGGGATCATGATGATCAGCTACAGTGGTTCCTAACTTCATTTGAGCGCCACCGTGGTATTCAAAGTTTAGTTCGCGACCTGAACCATCTGTATAAGAATGAAGCGGCTTTACATGAACGAGATTGCGAACCATCCGGCTTCGAATGGCGTCTGCAAGATGCGGCGGACATTAGCGTGATTGCCCACGAGCGTATTAGTGATAAAGGCGAGAGAATCTTAGCCATCACCAACTTCACGCCAGTACCGCATGAACAATTCCGTTTAGGGGTGCCAAATGAGGGACGCTATGAACTCATACTCAATACGGATAGCAGCCACTATTCAGGCAGCGATTTTGAAACGGTCGCAGTAGCAGAAACGGAAAGGGTGAAAAGTGAAGGTTTAGACCAGTCTCTATTGATGCGTTTACCGCCACTTTCAACACTGTTCTACAAGCTAAAATCGTAGTGAAAACTTAGAAAATAAAGCCCCGATTTACACTATAAATCGGGGCTTTTTTATGGCTTAAAACATCACTCATTGATGTTAGGATGCTGCCTATTTTGATATTGAGGTAACTGATTTTTTAGTGCTTCAAAAGTGTTAAAAGCGCTCGAAACGGAAAGCTGATTAGCCAGCCAGTCGGGAAGAAGACCACCCGGATCTGCGTACGCAGTGTAATCGATATGAGTTAAGCCATTAGTGAGCTTTTCTAAGGTCCAATCTGCCTGAACCGATTTTATCCGAACGTAACCGTCTTGTTCTGGGTATTGATCTGCCGCGTCTTTGATTTCCAGTTTAAACGCACCATTATCAACTTGGTATTTTGAGTACGTCACCATATCTCTGTCGCGGGCAGGCCACGGGGCAGAGAACTGGGTATAGACGATGTTTTCATTGGGCGACATCTGCTTTAATACTTTGCTACTGCTGACTTTATCAAGCCAGTTCGGTAGGTTATCGCTGTCTTCCAGTAACACTAAGAACGCTTGATAAGTGGTTGGAGCAAACATTTGTGCGCGGATTTCTACCAAGCCACCTTGATGCTCACGAATGTGAATTCGAATGCCGTCTTCGCTTTTCGCGAGTTTCCATGGCATATCTGTTTGTTCACTGTTCGCCCAAACAAGACTTTGAGCGAACAGTAGCGATAAAGCGATTCCGCGCGTAAACATATAACTCCTATCTAAACAGTATCCTTCTGAGGGGAGTACGCTCAATTCCTTTCACTAAGAGTAGTGTGATAATTGTCGTTCCTACAAACAGTGTGATATCTCTATCCCAACCGCTCTGTTGCAATATACCAGAAATGTTCATCACCACTATCGCAACCAGTAGGTGACTAACATAGATACCTAGTACGCTGTTGGCGAATGATTGTATCCATGTTGCATTTCCCCAGTCGGGTTTTGCTAACAGCACAAAGAAAATCCCCACGCCCCATAATGGCGTACCAAACAGGTAATCGTTATAGCTAAACACTTGCCCATGTTGGTGCAAACCATAGGCTTCAACAAAATGCAGTGCCATCCCCAATAGTACCAATAACGATGCCATTCTTATGTTACAAGAGATGCTTCGCTCTCGTATTACATAACCAATCGTCACCAATAAGGTACTAAAGAAAGGGCCATTGCGGGTGAAAAATGGCGCATCCAGTCCGGTCACAACACTGTAGCTACCAGCCAGTACACCGTAGATGTATAGCATGGTGGCAATTGGAATCATCCAATTTGACAGGTTTCGACGAACTAAAGTAGCAAGAATTGCGATGGCCATAATCAGTGAGGGTATAAACCATAAGTGTACTAACCCTCCCTCAAGCAAAGAGTTCAAAGGATTCAGCAGCAGATAATCCCAGTAGATAAAGCGCTCTGCGAGATAACCGTTCTTTATAAGTTCATCAGAGTTAAAAGGCATCACAAGACTGAGAATACTCCAGACTAACCAAATACGAATCAGTGGCAGAGAGTATTGTTTTAGAGTGTGGAAAGGCATCGCGTTTAGCTTAGGCTGTATCAGATAACCCGATATCAAGAAGAAAAGCGGAACCGCAAAACGAGTGGCTTGATTAAACAGATACGCAAGCCACGGCTCATCATTGTAAAAGGTATGAGTGGTAAATAACTGACAGTGAAGAGCAATAATAGCCAGCATAGAGACAGTTCTACCCAACTCTAGGCTCTTGATTTTATTTATTGAAGACATAAACACTTACACGAAAAAAGGAAAGAGAGAACAATAATGGATATGCAACTAATCCCTTTCGACGTACGTCAATAAATTCGTTCTTGGTGCTAATCATTACTCCAATCTGTGAAGTCGATTCTGTGCGGTTACATCAAACCAAATGCTGAAAGCAGAAAGATACCCAAGGTGCATGTGAACAGGGAAAAGACGGTAGTGAGTGCAATAATATTGGCTGCTAAGGTGGCGCTTCCGCCCATTGCTCTAGCCATCACATAACTCGCGGCTGCCGTTGGAGATGAACTCATCAGAAAAACCAGCCCGAGTTCCATTCCCCTGAATCCAAAGATCAGAGCCCCAATGGTGATTAGAAGTGGAGCGAGTATTAGCTTAAATCCCGTGGCATACCAAGCAGGCGCATTGTCCTCTCTCAATGCTTTCAGGTCTAATGAACCGCCAGTGCAAAGAAGAGCCAGAGGTAATGTCATGTTACCCAAATAGCGTCCGGCATCTGTGACCATTTTAGGAATAGGGATGGAAAATCCGTAGCAGAAAAGGCCGAAGAGAATCGCAATAATCAGTGGGTTTTTAGTTAAAGTGCGAAAGATGATTTTGGATGGTGGAGTGCCTTTGGTATCGCTCTTCGTGCTTAACGCGATGACCGCTTGTACGTTGTATAGCAATGTCATGCTCGCTACATAAATCGCTGCAAGTGCCACTCCATCATTACCATAAGCATTGGCGACATAGGCGATAGCGATAATCGCGGTATTGGCGCGAAATGCGCCTTGAATGATCACTCCTTGGTCTTGTGGGCGATTAAACGTTTTTTTAGTGATAAAGGTCGTGAAGAGAAAGAACAGGAAGTTCGCAATAAGGCCGTAAATAATTAGAGAAGCGCTGGAAGTGAAATCATGCTTTGAACTGATGATGCTCAAAAACAACATGGTTGGCAGCGTCACTTCAAACACTATCTTGGAGGCAACTTCGATAAAGTTATCGTTAACCAGATTTATGCGTTTGAGAAAAACTCCGAGTACCAGCATCAAGCAAATAGGGCCTGTAATTGAGGCCGAAAACATCAATAATTGAAAGAGACTGTCCACGTTCATTCCTTGAACTTCAGGTGAAGATAGCGATTTGAAGAAAAAAGCACCGTCGTTCTAACAACCGACGGTGCTTATTGTAAGATCTTTATACTCTACAGCGTGTTGCAATTGATTGGAATACGCATTCGAACCGTTAACGCTATGAACAACAGCTCGCTTTTTCTTGTTTCGGGCTAAATCTTTTCCACAAGTCAGCCGCAATGATCACCGCTAATGCGATGCCACTTGTCCAAGCGATCACTGGTGGTAGTAGTTCATTACTGGCTGCTAGCTGTGCATCGATATTGATAGCGAAAGTATCGACTAAGAAGTTGGTGGCATAACCAAATAGAATTGCCACACCCACAACACCGACTAGGTAGCTCACCAGAGCTTTTGTTCCTAATTCTTTTCTCACAATACCGAGGGTAGCCATGTTGGTGGCAGGGCCTGCAAGCAAGAACACCAATACTGCACCTGGCGATACACCAGCCAGCATCAGGCCCGCGGCAATTGGCGTTGAAGCTGAAGCACAGATATACATAGGCACACCAATCAGTGCCATCAGTACCATCGCCCAAGGGCTACGGCTGATTTCCACTAATGCTTCGGATGGTACAAATGTTACAACCAACGCGGAAATGATTAGACCCACAATGAGCCACAGTGACAAGTCTTCAATTAAATCGGTAAATGCGTATTTCTGCCCTTGCCACAACTTGCTTAACCATGATTTCGGTTCAGACGCGTGTGCAGATGAACCAGAGCTACTACAACTATGAGAACCCGAACAACAAGACGTTTTGACGGCTTCGGTTGCTGGTGGTGGCGTTTGTGTGTCTCTGTCTGTGAGCAACACCAGAAACGCAGCCGCAATGGCTGAAGTTGTCGCTGCAATTGGTCGAATGACCGCCATAAATGGCCCTAATAGCGCATAGGAAATAGCTATGGAGTCAACGCCAGTCTCTGGGGTTGAGATCAAAAAGGCGGTTGTTGCGCTTTTTGAAGCGCCGCCTCGACGAAGCCCAACCGCAGCAGGAATAACACCGCAAGAACAAAGCGGTAGAGGCATACCCAAAACAGCCGCTTTCACACTCGGCCACATACCGTGTCCGGTAAGGTGTTTACTTAGTTTATCGTTGCTAAGTGTTACTTTAAGAATACCGGCAACGAACAAACCGATGATCAGCCAGAAAGAAGCATCAAGCCACAAATCGAGTAAGGTATCTAAAAAGGTCGTGATAGCTTCCATATCATGCTTCCTCTGGTTGAGTTTGAGTAAGTGCGGTCAGGATAGTGCAATGTTCGGCTGAATGAGCGCCCCCGCAGCAACGTTCATTAATCACTTTCAAGGCGTCATGCATGTGCTGAAGCTGGGCGATTCGCAGTTCAATCTCATGTAGTTTTGCTTGAGTGATGTCTTTCACTTCTTGGCATGTGTGTTGATCCGGCTCTATTTGAATCGAAAGCAATTCCTGAATATCACTCAAAGATAAGCCCACTTCTTTAGCGTGAAGGATGAACTTCAACCTATCAATGCAGTTTTGATCATATTGACGATAACCATTGTCGGCGCGCAGTGGTTCGATTAAACCTTGTTGCTCATAAAATCGAATCGCCTCAGTGGTGATGCCGAGCTTTTTAGCCAGTTGACCTCGGGTTAAAGACGCCATGTACAAACCTCAATTCTCTTGTCATTTTCCAATAGTATAAACTTTGTAGTTAAGTACAAGGTCAATACTTTATTCGTTTCTACCTACATTTTCCTCTATCTCTATTTGTCATAAGACTGCTTGCATAAACACTGTTTGTAAAAAAAGAACGATCGTACTAAACTTCTTGGCATATTAACTGAATCTGATGAGTTATGAGCAAAGGAAGAATCACCCGCGAAAACATTTTGGCTAAGGCATTTGATCTTGCCAGTGAGAATGGTCTGGAAAGCTTGACGATAGGTGAGCTTGCTAAGCAGTGCGGTATGTCAAAAAGTGGTCTGTTTGCTCATTTCAATTCAAAAGAGAATCTGCAATTAGCTGTGGTTGATTTTGCTAACCAAGTTTTTATCTCTCGCGTTATCGCTCCGGCTCGTGAGTTGGGTGATAAAGATATCGAAAGCAAACTGCGTGCTCTATTAGATAACTGGATGGGATGGAACCATTCATTCCAAGGAAGCTGTATGTTTCTCGATGCTTGGAAAGAATCAGCAAAAAGTGAATGCGCGATTCAGCAAGAGCTTAAAAAAGTGATTTCTCACTGGATTCAGTATTTACAAATACAGATAGATAAAGGCGTTGAAAACTGCCAGTTTCGAGCAGATTTGGACGCCAAGCAAGCGAGTTATGAGCTTTATGGCTTGTATCTTAGTGCGCATTTGTTCTACTCCATTTATGGACAAGAGCAAAGCCATCGACATTTTTGGCAAGGTGTCAGCGATTTGTTTGATCGCTGGAAACGTTAAACAGCAAAAAATTTACCAATAAAAAGCACGACCGTACGTTTTTGGTTTAAGGATGATTATGAGTGAGAAAATTTACTTCAATACAGCGCAACGCTTTAACTGGCGTCGCAGCTTAGTCAATGTGACCACACGCTTGCACCATACATTGGCGCCAAGACACGCAAAGAAAACAGCAAGAAAGCTTCTTCTTACTCCAAGTCGTATGAAAGCAAAGAATCAAGCACCAGACGGTTTAATCAAATCTCATGTTTCATCGCCAGAAGGACAGTTAACTACTTATCGTTTGGGTAAAGGACCTGTTTGGGTGTTGACGCATGGTTGGTCTGGTTCATCCAATCAGTTTTATCCATTGATGGAACACATTGCATCCTTAGGCTTTACTGCGCTTGCTTATGATCATCCAGGGCATGGTGAAAGTGAAGGTGCTCTAGGGCATATCCCCGCGTTTGTGCGAGGGTTGGAAGCCATTCTGGATAGTGAAGATGAAGTGGTTGGTTTGATTGGACACAGCATGGGTAATGCGACCGCTTTGGAGTGTCGACACGTTAAAGTAGCAAACTGTCCTATGTTGCTGATTGCACCTGTACTGGACTATTTAGATAACCTGTTCAGCACTGTGGCTCGTTCTGGTTATTCCATGCGCCTATTTGAAGAAGTCGTCAACGAAGTTCAAAATGAATACCGCTATCCAATTCAATCGATTGACCCTTACAAAAAGCTTAAGCAACGTGAGTCTCAGACTATAATTGTTCATGACGAAGGCGATAAATTTGCGAAGTATTCGGTATCGCAAAAGGCGTCTCAAGAGATGGAAAAAGTTACGCTTATCACCACTCAAAACCAAGGTCATGGCAGAGTGATGACAAGCCCTGAGGTGATGAATGCATTTGATCAAATCGCTAGACAGGTTTCTTAAGATAACGTTTTTTACTTGGGATACTGTTTAAAACTGATGTTTTATTAATCATCAGTCAAACGAAAAGGGATATTTATATTTCTATTTATTTCAAAATGTTAAGTTGTTGGTTTTAATGTTGATTAGTTTAACAACTTGACAAAAATTTATTATCTCCTTGTTTGGTTACGTGTGATCATTGTGTTGCCGTAAGGCCTTTATAAGGAAAAATAATAATGAATAGAAATGATAGTGTCCCTTTACCCAATAACACCCGAGAATGGTTTTTTCACCGAAACAGTTTGATTGTCATTGCCGATCTGGCTCTGTTTTTCATCTTACTGTTTACCCTTCCTTTTGAGTCAAATGTTGTTTTAGGCTTAAGTATGCTGACGTTTATCGCCATCCTCTGGCTGACGGAAGCATTACATGTCACTGTCACCGCGATACTCGTCCCTGTGATGGCGGTATTGTCAGGTGTGTTTGACACGCAAGCTGCCCTGAATAACTTTGCGAATTCGATTATCTTCCTATTTTTGGGCGGTTTTGCCCTAGCGGCGGCTATGCATCGCCAAGGTTTAGATAAAGTTATCGCAGATAAAGTCCTCGTACTTGCTCAAGGTCGAATGAGTGTTGCTATCTTCATGTTGTTTGGTGTTTCAGCCGCTCTTTCTATGTGGATCAGTAACACGGCGACGACAGCGATGATGTTGCCTCTGGTGCTTGGTATTTTAAGTAAGGTGGATGATAAGAGAGGTCACTCTACCTATGTGTTTGTGCTGCTAGGTATTGCTTACAGTGCCAGTATTGGTGGGATTGCAACTGTGGTGGGCAGCCCTCCGAACGCAATTGCAGCCGCAGAAGTGGGTTTGACTTTCGTCGGTTGGATGAAATTTGGTCTTCCAACTACTTTAGTTATGTTGCCAATATGCTTAGCCATTCTTTACTTCATGCTAAAGCCTGATCTCAGCGGTCAGTTTGATACTCACTCAGATCCCGTTGATTGGGACAAAGGTAAAATAGTCACATTAGCAATATTCTCGCTGGTGGTCTTTTTGTGGATATTCAGTAAGCCGGTGAATGCTATGCTCGGCGGTTTTAAAAGCTTTGACTCATTGATTGCTCTTTCTGCCATCATCATGGTGAGTTTCGCCCGAGTTGTGCACTGGAAAGACATCGAAAAAACAGCCGATTGGGGTGTACTGCTTCTGTTTGGTGGTGGTATTTGTTTAAGCAATGTGTTGAAACAAACGGGCACCAGCGTTTTTCTTGCTAATGAACTGAGCCAGTTGATTTCACACTTTGGCTTGTTCTTCATCGTGTTCGTTATTGCGGTATTCGTTGTGTTCCTAACTGAATTTGCCAGTAACACGGCAAGCGCTGCATTGCTTGTTCCGGTATTCGCAAGCGTTGCCGAAGTGTTTGGTGTCTCACCTGTTCTGTTATCAGTACTGATTGCAGTTTCAGCATCGTGTGCTTTCATGTTGCCAGTTGCCACCCCACCAAACGCTATCGTGTTTGCAACAGGACATATAGACCAAAGAGAAATGATGAAAGTTGGTTTCATCCTGAATATCGCCTGTATTGCTATTCTGTCCACAATCGCAATGACATTCTGGTAAGTTTAGCTTTGAAAGAAAATAAAAAAGGAGCAAATCATTGCTCCTTTTTTCATCTCAAAAACTCACTATTCAATCTCACGCAGAATACGGAAACCTACATAGTTGGCCGCAGTTGAAGGGCCTATAAATAGCTGTTTGTCTGCTTTTGCCATCTCTGGTGAGAAGACCCAAGAGCCACCTTTCGCCATGCCTCTTTCATCGTTGGTCCATTCCCATACGTTACCGACCATGTCGTAGAAACCTAAACGGTTTGGTTCAAACGCTCGTACAGGTGACGTGCTCTTATTTGACCACTGAGTACCACCCCAACCAGTGTTTGCTTTACCTGAACCGAAGTTATCTCCCCACCAGTAGCCGCTTTGACTACCTGAACGAGCGGCGATTTCCCACTCATCTTCACTTGGTAAGCGGTATTTGAAACCTGTTTGTTTAGACAACCAACGAGTGTAGGCAACGGCATCATTTTTACTGATACAGACAGCTGGTGATTGAGCGGACTGTTTGAAGCCTGGGTTACGCCAATAGCTTTCGGCTACTGGTGTCACTTCAGAATTATCGACGGTAATACAGATGTTTTTAAGTTCAGCATCTGTTTGGTAGCTGGTTTGATTCACGAACGTCTCAAACTGACCCACAGTAATTGGTGTCGCACTTAATGCGAAAGCATGATCAAGGCGAATTTGTCTTGAAGCTTGATCACCCAGTAGATATTCACCTTTTATCATGGTGATCATCTCAGGGGCTTTTGCACTGCCCTTCAATGAATCCGCAAACTTATGACCCGGTTTCAAAACGTTTTCATATTCGTTCAGAACCGCACGTAGCGTTTGGTCTGCTGTAACTTCTATTTCACTGTTGAAAGAGCGATAGCCTTCTTTCTCAATGATGATGTGATGCTTACCAACGGGCATCAATACTTCTACTGGTGTACTTCCATATTGAACGCCGTCAACGGTCACTCTGTCCGCATATTGATTTGAACGAACAGAAAGACTTACCCAAGCCACTTCTTTTTGCTTCTCGCCAGCTTGATTGCCTTCACCCGGAGCAAAACAATATTGGGATTCTAAGTTAAGAAGCTTACACGGTGCGTTTTCAGCAGGACGAGCATCAAGCTGAGCTGAAATCACAGTGCGGAACTTGCTGCCATCTGAGAAGCCAGATTCGACAACAGCGTGCTTTAACACATGAATATTGAGAGAAACATCAGATAGGTTGTGTTTGACGATAGCCGATTCGCTGGTTTCATCAACAAGCCAGTTTTGGAACTGTTTAACCGCTTTTTGTAGCCCAAGCTCATTAGTTTGGCTGCTACATTGAGCTAATGTCATGTTCGCGTTACAGGTGTTGGTAAAGCTGACTTTCTGTTCGCCAGAGCGTTTTAGTTCTTCACGTAAACGTTCCACACGTGCGCGAAGTTTGTCTTGCTCTAAACCTGCGATGTTTTGCTCAATATGGCCTTGCGCAGATTTTTTCTGGGCTAGGGCTGTTTGCAGTTCTTGCAGCTTTTGTTCAGCCTCTAAGCGAGACTTCTGGTTCTGCTTTACTTCAGACCACGCATCTTGATACGCCTGTTGCGAAGGCATTATGTCAAGATCCGGTTCATCTATCATTTTGAGATAGTCACGCTCCAAATTTGCTTTCGCTTTTTTTAGCTTCGCATCGAGTTTGACTGTCAGTTGATTGAGACGATCCAATTCTTGTTGTTGATTATCGACAGCAGTCTGTTCGGACTGGGTCGCCTTTTTTGCATCCTGCAACTCTGAATGTTTACTGAACAGCGCGTCATCAATGGCCATTACAGAGGAAGGCGTTCCTTCTGCCAACGTCGATGTCGCCATTAAGCAAGGTGAGAGTGCTATTAGAAGAGCGGATAAACCTTGTCGCATTGTTGTCTACTTCAGTTAAGTTTTAAAAAATGTTTTGGCTATTCTAAACGAAAACGCCATTTTGTCAGAAGTTATCTTTCAATAACTTGATAACAAAATGGCGTTTTAACATAGCCTTATTCATCAGCTTTGTGAATCATCACAGAAAAACCACTGTATTCCGTCGCCTAGCCGTTTTTGTTTGGTCTAAGTTTTACCCAGATAGAATCGTTGCCGTTCACAGTGATAACGCGGTTATAAGTTTCAAAACCGTCTTTAGACACAGTAACTTGATGACGACCTGCTGGTAGAACGATTTCTACAGGAGTGCTGCCGTAGTTAATACCATTGATGGTCACAGAATCGTTATATTGGTCTGAACGAACAGTCACATTTGCCCACTGTTTATCGTTCTTTTTGTTCGTGTTCTCGTCAGCTGCACCTTGTAGACAGTAGCGAGTAGAAACATTCAGCAATTTACAGGCTGCTACTGCTTCTGGTTTCGCTTGTAGCTGCGCTTGCATTAGCGTGGTGTAGTCATTGTTGCCTTCGAAACCGCTCTTGATGATTTGGCTTTCTTGAACGTGAATGTTTAGCTCAACACCATTGGTATTTTGTTTAACAAGCGTAGATTCCGTGACACCATCAAGTAACTTAGCACGAAACGTTTTGACTGCTTTCTGCTTCGTTAGGTATTTACCTTGGTTAGCACATTCGCCAAGCGTCATAGTAGTAGAACAGGTTGTTTTGTAGTTTGTTTCTAAAACACTGCTTTCACGAAGCTCAGTTTCAAGACGCTTAACGCGCGCTTCAATGCGGCTTTCTTCCAAGTTAGCGAATTCAGTTTTCAAGCGAGCTTGTTTCTGCTTAATCTGAGACAGACGCATTTCGCTTTCTGTCACAGCCTGTTCATTGGCTAATTTCTCAGACTGGTTCTGTTTTACTGCAGCCCAAGTTTCTTGATATTTCTTTTGGAAGGTAACCAGATCAGTTTCTGGGTCATCCAACAGACGTGCATATTGTTTGTCTAGAGCAGATTTTGCTCTATTACGCTTCGCATCTAATTCATCTGCTTCACGTTGGAGGCGTTCTTCTTCATTTTTCAATTGTTGAAGTTTGGCACCTTCCGCTTCATAGTCTGAAGAAATCGTGTCAATTTCACTTTGTTTGATACTTATCTTCTCATCGATGCTCGCCACAGGATCAGCCTGTGTTACTTGTTCCGCGTTCACCGATGCAGTTACCCAAAGAGGGCTTAGCGCAAGCAATAGCGCTGGGATGCGATATTTGATCATAGGTCCCTGCAACAATTTAACATTTAACCACTGATAATAGTGGGAAAGACAATCTTTTGACAGCTTTTAAATAAGCCGACTCATTATGCAAACTCTGTAGCTTTTTTAGCTTCAAAGCACTAAAACTTACCGAAACCTGCTACTAGGTCTCTGATTTTGTAAATCTTATAAATGTGCATTTCCCATTTTGAGCAGATTCATAAAATATGCAAGCACCGATTTCCGATTCACTGCGTTGTTTTTCGATTGAATACACATTGACCGTAATTTATGTGCACTTGATCATTGTTCCGACTAGATGAATAACCCCCATTTCATCACCATAAATTATTGCATATGCGTATGGTTGATTATTGGAGGTTAAAAATTGTACAGCAATATGACTGCAGGAAATTTTGGTATAAAATGCAAACCTATTTCAAAAAATGACATGGTCTTGAGTGAGCAAAATATGACAACTTCTGCCTATACAGAGCAAAGAGCCAAAGTTTTGTCGCCTCGTCCGGCGCAGTTAATTACATTGCCTGCGTATATGGATTGCCATGATCACAACTACACGCAAATTGTTATTGGTCTTAAAGGTCAAGCTGAGTTTGAAGTGTGCGGCAGCGGGAATGTTGTTGGGCCGGGGCAGGGTTGTGTTGTGACCTCCGGAACTGATCACGCCTTTGGTGGCATTGTTGGTCAGTCAGATATCTTGGTGTTGAACCTCCCTCTTCCTTCAGACGATGACCCTCTAGCTCTACAGAAGATAAATGATCTTTCTCGCAATGATGTGTATTTCCAACTCGATGGACAAATTCAAAAATTGATTCAACTTCTGGTGTTGGAAATGCAATCTTCTCCTGATGATTTACTTTTAAGCCGAGCTTGTAGCGATACCGTTACCGCTTTATTGCAGAGACACATATCCAGTTTTTCTACTCATAGAAAAGACTCACGTTTTGATTTAGTAGCGGTCGATCGCTATATCGAACAGCATTTAAGTCGTCGAATTTCTGTCGCGCAGTTAGCGGGAAGCGTATTTCTTGGAGAAAGTCAGTTTCATTGTCTGTTTAAGGAACAACTAGGCATTACACCACATCAATATGTATTAGGTAAGCGTGTTGACATGGCGAAGTCTCTTATTGAACAAGGCCGTTTAAATCTAGGCCAAATCGCCGAGCTTACAGGGTTCTCAAACCAAAGTACCTTTACCCATACTTTCTCCCGTTTGCAGGGGATTTCACCTTCGCAATTCAAGAAAAGCTGTCGTAAATAAGCTTACAAATTCAGAAATCACGCCACACTTTTGTTTTTTCCTACGTTCGATGACATTCGCTCATAGTGTTCTTCACTATGACTTCCCTTAAATAATGATAATTATTCTTCTTTAAAGTGCGATATAGACTACTGTAGGTTACTTATTTGCGATATCTGGTAAAAAATTAGCATATTATCTTGTGGGAAATGATGTGATTCTGTTTTTGCTTTGTTAATAAACCAAGTTTTTGGCAAAAAGCTCGGAGTTTTTGACAAGTAATCCTCGTGCGCTCAAAATACACTGCTGCCATTGTAGGAAGCCCGAATTGGATAAACGGGTATGAGATTGAGGAAAACGCGTGTTTACAGCAACTGATGTGTTGAAAGCCGAATTTGTAGAGCAACCGCTTAACAAATTGTGGTCGCAGATCTCGCCACTTTACATGGTGGACGAATCCCAATGGCTAAAGGAACTTTTACCCCTAGCAACGCCGACTGAAGATGAGAAGTCAGCGATAGCGGTTAAAACAACCGAACTGATTGAGACTATTCGTAAAGACAAGCAGTCGATTCAAATGATCGATGCACTTTTGCTTGAGTACAGCTTAGATACTCAAGAAGGTATCTTATTGATGTGTCTTGCCGAGGCTCTAATGCGTATTCCTGATTCGGAAACAGCAGACGCCTTTATCAAAGACCGTCTTGGTGTTGCAGACTGGAAATCGCACCTTAAGAATTCAGATTCTGTATTTGTTAATGCTTCAACTTGGGGCTTAATGTTTACAGGCAAAGTCATTGGTCTTTCTGATGCAGAAAGCACCAGTCCTATCCAAGCGGTTAACCGTTTAGTCAACAAGTTGACTGAACCTGTGATTCGTAAAGCAATGCATCAAGCGATGAAGATCATGGGTCACCAGTTTGTACTTGGTCGTAACATCGCTGAGGCACAAAAGAATGGTCGCAAGATGCGCGACAAAGGCTTTACCTACTCATTTGATATGTTAGGTGAAGCTGCTTTAACAACCGCTGACGCGAAAAAATATTGCCAAGACTACCTCACTGCGATTGAAGCGGTTGGTCGTGACAAATATGGTTTAGAGACCAGCCCTGCACCATCTATTTCTATCAAACTATCGGCACTGCACCCTCGTTACGAAGTGGCAAACCGCGATCGTGTAATGAGTGAGTTGTATCAAACGTTGATGCAATTGCTAGAGAAAGCCATTGAGCTTGATGTTGCTATCACCATTGATGCGGAAGAAGCAGACCGTTTAGAGCTTTCTCTTGAACTGTTTGAAAAAGTTTACCGCAGTGAACTTGTAAAAGGCTGGGGCAAGTTTGGCCTTGTAATTCAAGCTTACTCAAAACGTGCTCTGCCAGTTCTAGTTTGGTTGACTGCGCTTGCAAAAGAGCAGGGCGACCTGATTCCGGTTCGTCTTGTGAAAGGCGCGTACTGGGATAGTGAGATTAAATGGTCTCAACAAGCGGGTTACACTGGCTACCCTGTATACACTCGTAAAGAATCGACAGATGTTTCTTATTTGGCGTGTGCACGTTTTCTACTCAGCGAATCCGTTCGTGGCAACCTGTTCCCACAATTTGCTAGCCACAACGCGCAAACTGTTACTTCTATTGCTGTGATGGCAACGCACAAAGATTTCGAATTCCAACGCCTGCATGGCATGGGTGACGCTCTGTATAACCATGTCATGAAAGCGTACAAGCAATCGGTGCGTATTTATGCTCCGGTAGGCAGCCACAAAGATCTGTTGCCTTACCTTGTTCGCCGTCTTCTTGAGAATGGCGCAAACAGCTCGTTTGTCCACCGTCTGGTTGATGCGCGCTGTCCGATTTCATCTTTGATTCAGCATCCGGTCGATATGCTGCTTGAGTGTGATACGTTCAACAATACTCAAATTCCATTGCCGCCAGCAATCTTCTCTGAGCGCCGTAATTCTTATGGTGTGAACATAGATATAGAAAGCGAAGCGGCTCCATTTGAAAAGCAAGTCGAGTCATTTGCTGGTCATCAGTGGAAGGCCGCGCCAATCATCAACGGACACTCTTTGATCGAAAGCATGATCAAGGAAGATGTAAAGCCTGAACTTGTGACGGCACCGTATGATCGTCGTGTGGAAGTGGGGCAAGCCTATTTCGCATCCCATGATCATGTTTCCGAAGCTATTGAGTCTGCACATGCTGCATTTGCAAGCTGGAATCAAGAGCCAGCAACGGTTCGTAGCGAAAAGTTAGAGAAGCTTGCTGAGTTATTGGAAGCCAATCTGGCTGAGCTAGTCGCAATCTGTCACCACGAAGCGGGTAAAACCATTCACGATAGTATTGATGAAGTTCGTGAAGCCGTAGATTTCTGCCGTTACTACGCCAAGCAAGTGGATTGCTTAGGCGAGTTCACAGTGGATGATTTTGATGGCGAGAAGCGTACGTTACGACGCGAAGGTCGTGGTGTATTTGTTTGTATCAGCCCTTGGAACTTCCCTCTGGCAATTTTCCTCGGTCAAATATCTGCGGCATTAGTGTCTGGTAATACTGTGGTTGCAAAACCAGCAGAGCAAACCAGTTTGATTGCAGCGCGTGCAGTTGAGTTGATGCTAGAAGCGGGTTTCCCTACGGGTGTTATCCAACTACTTCCGGGTAAAGGTTCAGAAATAGGTAGTGCGCTGACTTCTCACCCAAGTATCGCAGGCGTGGCGTTTACGGGCTCTACCGCGACGGCTCAACGCATTAACCAAACACTGGCAGAGCGCGATGCAGAACCTGTTCCGTTTATCGCGGAAACCGGTGGTCAGAATGCAATGATCGTAGACAGTACCGCGTTACCTGAACAAGTGGTTCGTGACGTTCTTCGTTCAGCTTTCGCTTCAGCGGGTCAACGCTGTTCAGCACTGCGTGTTCTTTTCGTTCAACAAGATGTTGCAGACCGCATTACCACGCTTATCCAAGGTGCAATGCAAGAGCTGTCGGTTGGTCTTCCTTATTTGCGTACCACGGATGTTGGTCCTGTGATTGATGCGAAAGCGAAACAAACGCTGCTTGAGCATATTGACCACATGACGAAGACGCAAAAGAAAGTCGCTGAGCTTAGCCTAGGTGATGCTTGTCAACATGGTGACTTTGTTGCGCCAACAGCGTTTGAGATTGCAGACATTTCATGCCTGACTGAAGAAAAATTTGGTCCGGTATTGCACATTGTTCGCTTTAAAGCGAGTGAATTGGCAGATGTCGTGAATCAAATTAACCAGACTGGGTTTGGTCTCACTATGGGTATTCATAGCCGTAACGAAACAACCTATCGCTGGATAGAAAAGCATGCGCGTGTGGGTAACTGTTATATCAACCGTGACCAAGTAGGTGCTGTGGTTGGTGTTCAACCGTTTGGTGGTCAAGGGCTATCAGGCACGGGGCCGAAAGCAGGTGGTCCACACTATTTATACCGTTTTTCTCAGGTTCAGTACCGTTAATCGACTAAGCGAAGGAGACCAAACATGGTTCATCAAGTAACTCGTTTTTCTGACGCTTTTTCGGCTTGGGAAAACTGGAATTTAACAAGTTTTGATTCTAAGTGTGAGTGTTTACTTTCATTGAAATCAAATTTAGAAAGCACTTCTCCTCAACTTGCGAAAGTGATTTCTTACCATCTTCAACAGGCAGCGACATTGTTGGCGCATACGCATCAACTTGTTGGCCCAACCGGAGAAACCAACGAGCTGTATACGGCGGGACGTGGTGTAGCACTGATCATTCAAGATGATAACAGTGCTGCTGCGAAAAAAACCGTGATTGCTCAGTTAACAGCTGCATTAGTTGCGGGTAACAGCGCAGTTTATTGCAGTGATGATGCTGAATTGTTTTCAGCACTAAAGTCTGCTTTTGAGCAGTCAACTCTACCCGCTAACGTTTTGCAATTTGCAACGTTTGACGCACATCAACAGCTGATGGAATCAGATGTTCGTGCTGTGGGCTATGTCGGTAAAACGTCGGTTGAGCGTCGTCTTAATCGCGAACTGGCAAAACGCACAGGCGCTATCGTTAGCTTAGTCTCAGAAACGGATTTGGATGCCCTTCCTGTGGCACACGATCCACATTTATCACTGCGCTTTATTACCGAACGTACTCGTACAATTAATATTACGGCAGTGGGTGGTAACGCGACCTTGCTAGAGCTTGGAAGCGAATCTCACTAGGTCTGATGGCCTTAAAAGATCTTCAGACCTTAGATCTTTTATCTCTCCCCCCTCCCTTTGAGGGGGGCATGGAAGATAATTTATATATAGAGGACTCAACACAATGGAAAATAGCTTTGCTATTACGACCACCTTTATCGTCTACCTCATTTTGATGATGGCGATTGGTGTTTACGCATATCAGCGAACGAAAAGTTCATCGGATTATTTCCTCGGTGGCCGATCTTTAGGTCCATGGCCTGCGGCACTTTCTGCAGGTGCATCTGACATGAGCGGATGGTTGTTACTTGGCCTACCAGGCTATGCTTACGCAGCGGGTTTTGAAGCTTTCTGGTTAGCTGGTGGCTTGTTAGTCGGTACTTGGGCTAACTGGTTATTGGTTGCAAAACGCCTGCGTACTTACAGCGTAACGACTGATGCACTTACATTGCCTGAATTCTTTTCGCGTCGCTTTAATGACAAATCTAAGCTAATTCAAACAATTTCAGCTTTCTTTATCCTTCTATTCTTCCTTTTCTATACCAGTTCAGGCTTAGTAGCTGGTGGTAAGTTGTTTGAAACCGTATTTGGCATTGATTACACCATCGCGGTTGTTATTGGAACAATTTGTGTCGTTTCATACACATTGTTTGGTGGCTTCCTTGCGGTATCTTGGACTGACTTAGTGCAAGGTCTTTTAATGGCAGCAGCTCTACTTATCGTACCTTTAGCCGCACTTGACGGTGGTTTCGGTAAGCTGGATGCAGAGCTAACCGCTATCAACCCAGAGCTTCTTACTCTTTGGAATGGCATCGACGGCAAACCACTGTCTGCAATTGCGATCATTTCACTTGTTGCTTGGGGTCTAGGTTACTTTGGTCAGCCTCATATTTTGGCTCGTTTCAAAGCTTCACGTTCAAATAAAGATTTAACTACTGCACGTCGTATTGCTGTGGCGTGGACAGGGTTATCAATGTTTGGTGCATTGTTAGTGGGCTTCGTTGGTTTGGTATACGTAACCAACCACGGCACTATGCAGCTTGAAGATGGTGAGAAAATCTTCATGCTTCTTGTGAACGCGATGTTCCACCCGGTTATCGCTGGTATTCTTTTAGCGGCAATTCTTGCAGCAATCATGAGTACTGCAGACTCTCAGTTACTGGTTTCTTCTTCCGCACTGGCAGAAGATTTCTACAAACAAGTATTCAAAACTGACGCAAGCTCAGAAGAGATTGTACGTGTTGGTCGCCTAGCAGTAATTACTCTATCTGTTATTGCACTTATTTTGGCAATGACACCAGACAGTTCAGTGCTAGGTCTTGTTTCTTATGCTTGGGCTGGTTTCGGCGCAGCATTTGGTCCGGCTCTAGTATTAAGTTTGTACTGGTCTCGCATGAACCGTAATGGCGCTCTAGCAGGTATCATTGTTGGTGGCGTAACTATCGTAGTGTGGAAGCAACTTTCTGGCGGCTGGTTCGATGTGTACGAAATCGTACCGGGAATCATTCTGTCTTCAATCTCTATTGTGGTTGTAAGTCTAACGACTGGTGAACCAGAGCAAGTTGTTGCATCACAGCATCAAACTTATAAGAAGCAATTGATTGACCTAGACTAGGTTAAAACTCCACTGTTTCTCTGAAAACCCCACTTTGTGGGGTTTTTTTGTCTATGTTGAAAACAATTGCTAGCAGAAATTGCTTATGTCGTATGTAGGATGTTTTGGATACACATCACATTTTTAAGTGAAATATTTGAGTGTTTGCTCGAAAGTGATTAAATAAAAGCCGAGTTTTCATTTTAGCTAATCAGAGAGGATCCCGTTATGCCAGAAGCGTTTTGTAACTGTTGCCGTAAAACCACACAGCATAAAGTTGTTATGAGACGTTGCTCTTCGGAATCAGAATCAGGTTGGCAGGCGGTAAACGCATTTCTTTCAAAGCTTTTTAGCGGAGAGCATTACTATCCGATGGAGCAGCAAATGTTCTGTCGCGAATGCAATCATAAGTTAGTCGTAACAAGTAACAAATACTCAGGGTCTAATACCGTTAAGGTTTAACCTTTTATCTCTTACGATAGATAAAGCGATAAGCATGGATAAATAAACAAAGGCACTGTTTACTCAAAACAGTGCCTTTGTTTATTTATCCATTACGAGACAATGCTATTTCGAAAATCACTTTGGTATCAACCCAAGAAAACATCTATCCTCGTCGTCTAAATATTCAGGAGCCTTGGACGCTTTTCCGCCTACTGGATAAAAGCGGTGTCGTTGCCGCAAGTACGACTTCCGTTAACTACAGTTTTCTGTGGATGAGGGAGAAATGATTTGTAGAATTCACCCTGAGTCAGATGCTAGGGGTATTTAAGCTATCGAATACGTTGTACTCGTTGATATATTTATTTTTCACTTAGCGTGCAACCACACCACCTAAAGTTAAGTTGGTTGGCCATTTTGTAATGATGTTCCCGCCTAAAAAGATATTGCCTTTCACTGTCATTGTGTCTGGGAACGTGACGATTTTTGACCCGCCAATATAGAGGTTGCCCTCAATTACAATGCCTTCGGGTAGTTCCGTTAATGGTGTTCTGGCTACGCTTAAATCCCCTTTGACTGTCATCGCTGGTGGCAGTTTTTCTAGTGGTGTATCTGTAAAATTAAGGAACCCGCCTACTTGAATTCGCGCAGGCCAGGTCTTGATTTTAGAGCCGAGAAAGTTCGCATAACCACGAATCTTGGTGCCGCGTTGAATTCGTTCAAGTTGGCTATTTGACGCATCTAAACTTCCCATTACGTTTAAGCCTTTTGGCAGCGATTTGATCGACGTTTTGGCAATGTTGAGATTACCTTTGACCTTTAATCCGTCGGGTAAGCTGGTATACGGCTTGTTCCGCAAATCAAGGTTCCCGTAATTATCCAGATGATTGAGTATGCGGTACTGGTCGAGAGGTACAGCACTGAGCGGTAATGAGTAGAAAGCCAAGCAAAGCGCCCAGACAGAGAAACGCCAAGTCGAGAAAGACATGTTTTTCCTATATCACGTAACAGTATTAAAGATAGTATCGGCAGGAGTGGCAATCTCTTCAATGGAGAACAAAATCACAAGGAGAAGATCACAAAAGCGAGCTGGGAGCTCGCTTTTTAAGGGGAATTATCGCATCAGTGAGCGCGATTTCAGTTCGAAGATAAGCTTTTCAGCACTTACTTCAAATTTGAAACGTGCTTTCAACTCCGTTGTGCTTTCATCGATAGGTGTTGATTCGAACTCTACCGCAGCACATACTTCTTTTGCTAGAGCGACGTATTTGTCTAATTCGCTTTTTAGTTGGTCTTGATTAGGTGCAAAAATAGTCACTTCTGCAACTTCATCACCCTCTTTGATAAAAAAGCCCATTTCTGCAGAACAACCGCAAGCTTCACAAACTTGGTTTACTTCACAGCTTTCGTTACTCATCTCAACATCCTCTTACAAAATTTAAGGTCATTCTAACTCTGTATCAGCGGGTGTTCCAGATAAATGATAATGCAACAATGTATGAACACGGGTTTATATTGTTGACGCAGGTAACAAAATTAGGAGTGTGATAATAGTCGAAAATTGGGCGTTCTAGTGACATTTTTTTGTCATTACACCGTTTGATGCATTGTCATACCTTACTGTTTGTAAGATTATTCCTACGTGGAATTCATGGTATGAATGAATTGTTCACATGTTGAGATGGATTTTTAAAGGATATTTTGTTCATTCAATTTGAATGAAAGAATATTTTCTTACAAAGGGTGGATTGGCTGTTGAAGTATTTCAGTGGCATTTGATTCATTTAATTTTTTGATGAGTTTGTATACAAAGAGCTATTAATATGCCGAAGCGTAGTAAAGAAGATACAGAAGTGACCATTCAAACAATCATGAATGCTGTTGTCGACCAACTGTTAAGATTAGGCTATGACAAAATGTCATACACCACGCTAAGTCAGCAAACGGGTGTTTCCAGAACAGGTATCAGCCACCACTTCCCGAAAAAAACAGACTTTGTGCTTGCGCTTGATGGCCAGATTTTTAATCTATTTGTAGCACATTTGGATTTAGACCATGGCGTTGAGTCATTCTCAAGCTCATGGATTAAGGCGCTAAATGATTCAGAATTCGTTGCTATTTTGCGTTTGTTTTTCCACCATATTGTAGCTGCTGATAAAGCAGAAGAGTTCTCCTATAAAGGTGTGGGGCGTTTATATAAACTGGCTCACGAAAAATTAGGTGAAGGCAGTGACAGGCTGGTTGAGTGGTTGATTGGTAAATCTCTTGTTGAAATGAGTAAGTGATCACCTAGAGATCAGTAATAGTTAGAGTTTATTAAGGCTTGCGTTCGCAAGCCTTTTTTATGCACTCCACATACCGAGCTGATGACCAATATGGTGCAATGTTAGTGAGATTTTCCCTAAATTAGTGGGTGGTAAAGTAGTAAGTGAAATTCTCTAAGTGGTTTTAACTGCTTGATTTTTATTCGTATAGTTAAGCTGTTTGAGTTCTTGCTAAAATACAGAACAACGTACTTTTTCTTGTTTTTGGAACGCCAATTGCACATTAGTGCACATAACAATACAAAAATAAGGAAATTTTATGCACTTAACGCCTGAGGAAAAAGGGTGGCTACCTTGGTTTGGCAAGACGGGTAAATTAGCTATGCGCAAGGCCTGTTGGTTTAACCGTAAACGCAAAGCTTCTCTAGAACAAACTTTTGAAAACATAGCGAATACCCGAGTCAAAATTCTTACGACTTGGGCTGAAAACCAATGGTCCTTTCTACATGATGCCTCGCTGTATTTATCAACTAAGTCTCCTGATGAATATCGAGAAACCTTAAGTCGACTACTGAACCGTAGTGCTGACTTATCCGAGCTATTCATTGTCTCTGCACAAGGAGAGATCCTTGAATCCACTTTTCCATCACAGAAAAACAAAAAGGTTATTTCAACCCAAGCTTTGAATGAGGGCTTAGTGCAGCCATTTTTGCATGGTCCTTACCGTGATGCAGTGACGCTCGCTATTGGCCCTTCAAGCTCTCACTTTCATGACGAAGTGACCTTGATGTTCTATCAACCGATCGAACTAGATGGTGATACCAGAGGGTGTTTGTGTGGGCGAATCCCTAATGATGTTATTGGCGATCTTATTCAACGTGAAGCCGGGCATATTTATAGTGAGTCGGGCGATAACTATCTGTTTATGGTTAATTCTCATTTTGATCCCTCTATCAAACAAGGTGTTGCGCTTTCACGCTCTCGTTTTGAGGATAACCATTTCTCCCATGGTGAGAATTTGAAGGATGGGGTGAACACCAAGTGGGGTGTGGTAAAAGTCAGTCGTCATACCGAATTTGAAATTGTGTTTAATGATCCTGCAACCAACAAACTTCATCCGGGGGTAAGAGAAACCATTAAAAACGGTCACAACTTATACATCGATTATCCGGGGTATTCTGATTACCGCCATATTCCGGTGATAGGTAAGGGAGTGACGTTTACTATGCCAGGGTCGAAAGACCGTTGGGGGATGATGTGCGAATCGGATTTAGAAGAGGTTTACCGCCATCGTTCTGTGGCACAAAAACTCAATCAACAATTCGCTGTTAGTGTATTTGGCCCATTGGTGATTCCTTTCGTCATTGAGATGTTTTACCCATTAGGAAACGCTCAGCTTTTGTTCCTATCGGTGTTGCTTGGGTTAATGGCTATTGGTTTATTTCATATCTTCAGTGCCAAGCCAATGGCCAATAATCTAGAGACAATGACACAGGTTATGCAGGTACTCGCGGAAGGGGATGGCAACTTAACTCGTCGCTTAGATGCGAGCAAATTTAAGTCTGACGAAACGGGTGATTTGGGACGTTGGACCAACAGTTTTATTGATAGCCTTGAAGGGATTATTCAAGAGCTGGTGTTCGCCAGCAAAGAGGTGAAGAATGTGTCGGAATCAATGTTCCGTCGCAGCCAGTTACTCCTTACCAGTAGCGATATGACCGCTACATCAATTACGGATATGCTCTCTCTCGCAGGGGTTCAGAGTCAGGAGATCAACAGCGCGAATGACACTGCGACTGAAATGCATGAGCTAATGCAGCAAACGGTGCATGCAGCGCAGCTTGAATATCAGAAAGCGGCGGAAAGCGCTCAAGAAATTAAGAATATCGTTCAATCTTCGGCACATACCGTCAATGACGTGAATGAGGAAATGCAGAAAATTGGCAATATTGTCTCTGTTATTACAGAAATTACGGCTCAGACCAACTTACTTGCTCTGAATGCTGCTATTGAGGCTGCTCGTGCAGGTGAACATGGAAGAGGATTCTCAGTAGTAGCCGATGAAGTACGAGTGTTAGCCAACAAAACCTCTCAGGCTGCCAACAGTATCGGAGAGCTGATGACTGCTCTGCATACGCAGTCACAGCGAGCGGTGAGTTATATGCAAGAGGGAATTACCAATGTAGAGAACAGCACACAGGTGGTGGATGAGTCTTCTCGCAGTGAGCGTCTGCAAACATCGGTCACTGGTTTATTCACTCTGATTCAAGACATAGCTCGCAACAGTGAGGAGCACAGGCAAACTGCCGATGAAGCGCAATCTACAGTGGTGAAATTGCAGGAAGCGTCTTCACAGTTATCTCGTAGGACAGCGTTAATGCAGAACTCGCTTCAGCGGCTGGATCAACTCGTTGGTCGTTTTGAAATTCGCAAAGCGTCATAAAACTTTATAAAAGCAAAGCAAAGCAAAGCAAAGGCGGGTTATCCCGCCTTCATTGTTTAAACTGAATGGCGTGTTTTGAGCTCTTTCTGCCATGGAAGCGCAAAGGCAGTAAAGATTACAAGTGCATACAACATTGACCAACCAAGACAAATAAATACGCCAGTGCACAGAATTAAAGCCACAACAGCCAGTAGCTTCTGAAACCCCTTCAGCAGTTTGTACGCGGCCAACATGGCTAACAGGTAGACTAAAACAAAAACACCATTCGCCAGTTTTAGGAAAAATTCCAAATCCAAATTCGACAGTTGACCTGCTACGCACGACAGTAGCAATATGCCACCAATCAGCCAAGTAGAGTTGGCGGGAACGCCACGGTGAGAAAGTTGCGCCAGTGCGCTTTCCGGACGATATTCTCGTGCTTGCGCCCAAACCATACGCGATAAACTTTGTGTGTATAAGTTGATACTGGCAAAGCAGGCAAAGAATCCTATGATGCTGATTATGATTGCCATACGAGAACCAAACAGTTTGTCACTAAGCCAAGGTATAGAGGCACTGTCAAACTCAGGTGTACCAAAAGCGCCGAACTTTAAGATTATGACTGAACACGCCCAATAGGTTGCACCAGCCACAAAACATCCTACTAGAATAGCGATTGGGAAATCACGCTGTGGGTTTTTGAATTCTTCCCCCATATGTGCGAAGGCTTCGATTCCCACAAAACACCAGAACATCACTCCTAGCGCAGCACCGATCGACCAAATCGAATCTACGCTCAATGGTGGCATCGTTAAATCAGCGCTACTTACTTCACCTATCCAGAGAAAAGATGCCACCAGTACGAAGATGCTCAATGCGATGGCCGTTTGTAATCGGCCAGAAGATTTTGTTCCTGCTAGATTTACTCCAATAAGAAGTGCCACAGTAAGCACTTGAGCCAAAACGGCATTATTGAATGGAGCAGGTAACAATTGCTGTAAAAAGCCCGCAGCTAAGGCGACAGCTGCGGGTACGCCTACAGGAATGACGCTTACAAATAGCCAGGCAACCGCTCGCTCTAGTCGTGCGTTGTACGCTTTACGCACAAAGAACGCGGTGCCGCCAGCACTCGGGTATTTTTTCCCAAGCGCTGCGAAAGTTAAAGCAACAGGGCAAACAGCAACAAATAAGATGAGCCAAGCCCACAGTGAAAAATGGCCAGCAATGCCTGCAGCAATGGCTGGGATCATAAACAATCCGGTGCCCATTAATGTGGTCGATAGTTGACCGATACCAGAAAGCAAAGTGATCTCTTGTTTGAGTTGGTTCATGTTCTCATTCCCTGATTCTTATTATGCCGAAAGCTTACTCAAAACTGAGATGTGGTGCATCTGACAAAACGTTCTGCTTTAGTGTCAAAGTGACATTTTTTTACCCAATTTCCGTCATTTTGGTGGTGAAACTCCTCTCATAAAGAGACTTCCCGTTAATTGTCAGTAGTCTAGTCATGCAATTTGTGTCAAATTAGCCATGAATCAACGGGATAAGTTGGTTACTTTTCAACGTTTTTAATTTGAGAAAAAACGCGTGAGAAGCGAAAAGAATGGGAATGTACAATGGATAAATTTGACAGACAAATCATAGAGATATTGCAAGGGGATGCGAGAGCATCTGTGAGTGACATTGCCCGCGAAGTCAACCTTTCACGCTCTGCCGTTACGGCGCGCATTAAGAAACTCGAACAAGATAAAGTTATCTTGGGCTATCACGCTCAAATCGCAGACCCAGAGCACACCAATAATGTGAGTGCTTATTTTGCTCTAAAATTTGATACTTCCGCGAGTCTTCACTCCTGTGAGCTATATGCTCACAAGATCTATCTGATCCCTGGTGTGAAGTGGTGCCATGCGATTAGTGGTGAAACCGATATGATGTTGTACGTTGAAGTGGAAAGCATGGCGAAGTTAAATGCGATTAGAGACGAGCTACAAAGCTACTCCCAACTGCGTCAATTGATTACGCATACGGTTCTAAAAGAACTGTTTAATACTTCTACGCCCCAACTTTCACGTTCAACAAATAGGGAATAATCAATGACAATAACAGTTTGGCTATCACTTTTTACTATCTGCCTATTGGGCGCAATGTCACCCGGACCAAGCTTGGCTATGGTTGCAAAGCACAGCCTTGCTGGCGGACGTCGCAACGGTTTAGCAACGGCTTGGGCTCACGCTTTCGGCATAGGTATTTATGCGTTTATTACATTGATTGGATTGGCAGTGGTACTTCATCAGTCGCCACTGCTATTTAAAACCATCAGTTATGCTGGTGCTGGGTATTTGGCTTATTTGGGATTCAACGCTATTCGCTCCAAAGGTGGTGTGGCAGCGAAGTTGGAATCTGGCGAAACCGTAAGTACATGGCAATCTGCGCGCGAAGGTTTTTTGATTTCATTATTAAGCCCAAAGATTGCACTGTTCTTTATCGCATTGTTTAGCCAGTTTGTTGCCGTTGGACATGAGTTAAGTAGCAAAGCGATCATTGTCGTGACACCGTTTGTTGTTGACGGTCTGTGGTATACCTTTATTACCTTCTTGTTATCAAGCCCACTCATTCTCGACAAGCTACGTTCCAGAGCGGTATTGATTGATCGTTTGTCGGGGATTGTTTTGCTACTGCTTGCTGCGCGAGTTCTGCTCACTGTGTAGATGCCGCTCAAGCCATTTTCCAGACATGAATATAAAAGAACCCCTCGTGATTGAGGGGTTCTTTGTTAATACTTCGAATGGGTGTTCACTTCTTCAAACTCACCATCGATGGTATTGCCGTAGCTCTGATTGTTCTGAGCCTGATAAAACGGACGACGATGCAGTTGATTTTGCAGTTTTTTTCCGGTGATGAGTGCTGCGATAGTCAGAGGAATGACGAGCAACAAACTTAATGTCAGTGCGAAAAATCCAGTTATGAGCGTCAGCACGGTAATAAGAAATCTATTCATTGTCTGCTCCTGTTTTGATTGTCTTCATCTTAGCCCTGTACAGATGAATTAAACATGAACAAGCTATTCAGATAGATGATAGAAGCCCAACTCCCTGACATGACAGAGGATTGGGCTAGAGTTGAGGAAGAGGGAAAGGTTATTCAGCGCCTACAGTTAACTCAGCACCACTTTTTTCGGTTTTCAAATCGGTCTTACTATCGAGCAGGAACACTCGATCTGGACTAATTTGTTGTTCTTCCACCAAATACGCTTTAACCGCTTTTGCGCGTTCTGCTGCGAGATTACTCAAACTGTTTTTATCGACGTTGGTCGCTTTTACCAACTGATTATAGAGCCCCATATGAACAACGGTTTCAATTTGTTCTTTGGTCACTTCTGCACCTTGGTCTTTTTCAGCCAACTGCTGTTTAACTTTATCTCTTTCTTGGCTGATATCTAACTGCAACTGCTTCTCTGCGAGTCCTTCAAGTGCATCGACTAACGGGGCAGATTCGGTAATACGGCTGGCACTGAATGGTTCTGGAAGTGTTTCCAACCCGCTCTTGTCGAGCAGTGCCTTCTGCACCTTCTGTTCAGCCAATGCAAAGCTGTCGTCTGGAGCAGAGACAGAACCTTCGATACTGACTTTAAGAATCGGTCTTTCCTGTAGCGCTTGTGCTAGTTTTCCAACGAGTTGTTTTTCTTCGTCATCTAATGTTGCAACACCCGCTTGGAAAGTGACCTGATTCAACTCTTCATCTGTACCGACAAGATCGGCTAACAACGAGAAGGGTGCCGTCACGGCTTTGGTGATGATATTGGCGAACGCTTGCAAAATCACACTACCAAAACTGAAGTCAGGATCATCAACTTCACCTGACACGTTAACACCCAAATCAATCACACCGTGACGATCTTGCAATATCGCAATCGCCAGAGTGATAGGTAGGCTGGTTGCAAGGCTGGAATCGCTTGGTTTACCCAGTTGCAGTTGATCGATAACAAGGTGGTTTGTACCTTGAAGCTGGTTGTCATCTAATCGGTAGTTCAGGTCGAGTGAAAGTTGACCTTTATCGATGTAATAGCCTGCATAGGTTCCAGAATACGGATTGACGGAGGTCAGCTCAACGCTTCTAAACACTAAGGCAAGATCGAGATAAGGATTTTCAATCAGTGGGTTAATTTCACCTTTCAGTGTCACTGGCGCGTATTTATCAATTTTGCCGGCAATATCCACACTAGCTTTCGTTCCGGGAGTCGAAGACAAGTTCTTGATTGAACCTTCGAGTAACTCGATACCTGAGGCAAAGTTAGGGGTTAGCGAGTTGTCAGCGAAATACGCGGAACCATTGGCAAACTTAATCTGCTGAATCATGACCGACATAGGCTTGCTGTTATTATCCTTCGTGGTCACTGTCGCTTTGGTTGTGGTAGTACTGTCTTTTGCGGACTGAGCGCTATCACTCTGTTTAGTCACCACAATATCGCCAATGTTGGTGCGTTTATCTTCGGCAATCATCACTTTCGCGTAAGGTGCATCGAGCAACACCGTTTTGATGATCAACTTGTTTTGCTTGGAACTAAAACGCAGTGAGTCCACCGACATCTTCTTCCATTTCATCAAGGGTTCGCGCTCGATGGTGTCACGCATCAAAAGATTGTTAACACTGAGCGAACCGTCGAAATTAATATCGTCTGTCCCACTGACTTTGTAGTTTCCTTTAGTATTCAGTGCGCCTTTGTTTAAGCGAATATTCAGATAAGGAGTGAGATAAGGTTGTAGCTGTGTCAGATCCAGTGAATCAATGGACAGATTGCCATCCACTTTAAGCGCTTTAACATCAACACTACCTTGGGTTGCAAAAGAGCCCCTAGTGTTTTCTGGCTGCTGCTTGCTACTTGAGCTCACATTAAGCGCGACGTCATATTCAATAGGGTCAACTAAGTCGCTTTGAATAGCTTTAGTGGTAACCGTTATAGGGTGGACGCGCCAGTGCACACCTTGTGACTGAATTTTTTCCAACACATTGAAGTCCGAATCTGCCATTGAGAATTGCTCAAGGCGCACCTTCCATTCCGGTGTTGCTGATTCTTGGTTTGCTGCTTGCTTGGCTGAAGCATCCTGATTAGGTGCAGCACCGTTTGTTTGGGCTCTTGGGGTAAACAGTGCGGCTAAATCGAGCCCATTCTTGTCCAACAATGCGTCAAACCATAAGCCTTGCATTGAAATATCAGCGATGTTGATCAGTTGGTTATCGCCGGACACTTGGATATCACTGACAACCAATGAAGGCAGTTTTACCTTTTCAGATTGTTGATCACGAAAAACGAGATTGGAGAGTGAGAATTGTCCGTTCTGAGTTTGATATGAGATTGAGTCGTCAACTTGCTTCGCATGGTAATTGGTTGAGAAACTGATAGAACCATCGCTTAATCCTGCCGTTATTAGTTCCTTAGCGAATGGCCAATATGGCTTAAGTGTCAGATCTTTGAACGCTACATCGCCTTTAATTTCAAATGGCGACAACTGAAATTGACCTTTGAGAGAGAGCGGGCTTTGATCAGCACTCACTAACGAAAATTGGTATTGGTTAGCATTTTCGGTCAGATTCAGTTTTCCATCATGGTTAACAGGTAGGCTCAGAGTGTAAGCCTGACTGTCAATGTTGTTGAGCTTTAGGGAAATCTGTTGGTAATTTAAGTCAGAACCAGTAACGGAATCTGCAAATCGGACATCGCCATCAGTGATAGCAACAGCGTTAACCTTGAATGAAGGAATAGTATTGCTGGCAGGCTCTTCAGGCGTGTTCTCTGGCGTTTTTTGTTGATTGTTGTTGGCTAACGTTTTGAGAATATCACTGAAGTTAAACGTATTATTTTCGTTTAAGCGTTGTACTTGAACTTTAGGCTGAACAAAAAACAGATGGTCTACCGTTGGCGTTAAGCTTAGTAAGCTTTGCCAAAAGTTCACTTCCACTTCCAGCATTGCAAACTGGGTGAACGCTTGTTGTTGGTCTTGCTCAAGAATAGAGAAATTTTCAATTCTGGCTCTAAGCAGGAATGGATTAATTGAGACTTTTTCGATTTTAACGCCGCGACTTAACAATTGGCTAAGCTGTTTGGGTGCTTGAGATTGAATCACCGCTGGAGCAATGAGCCCGATAATGACAGCATAAGCGGCATAGGTAATGGCTAGATATGTTGAGGCTCTTAACCACTTCGGCGCCGATTTAAAACGAGCATAAAACAGAGATACCGCTTGTTTCATAGATAGTATTAGCCTCTTTACTTACTTAAGAATATTCTCACAAAAATATAGTTCGTTAGTTTAACTATATTTTTCCCAAAGAGATAAGCTTACTGGTGCAAATTTACTTGTAAAAAAGATGAAAAAAAGCCGCTCATATCAGGGATAGAGCGGCAAATCGGGGGGAAGTCATCAGAAGCAGTGGCTAAATGGGTCAGAAACCACTTCGTCAGTATCGGTTATTATTATGTTGTGGAGTCTAATTCTTTACTTTTGTGGGTATGTTTTGTAGCGCACGCCCATCATCTGTTCCATACAATGAACAACTTGGCAGCTATAACCAAATTCATTGTCATACCATACGTACAGAACGCATCGGTTATCTTGAGCGATGGTCGCAGCACCATCGACAACGCCAGCATAGCGTGAACCTACAAGGTCAGACGATACGATCTCTGTTGATTCTGTGTAGTCGATTTGTGCTGAAAGATCAGAGTTCAGTGCCATCTCTCTTAAATAGTTATTGAGCGCTTCTTTATCTGTGCTCTTTTCTAAGTTCAAGTTAGCGATCGCCATTGAAACATTTGGTGTCGGTACGCGAATTGAGTTACCAGTAAGCTTACCAGCCAATTCAGGCAGCGCTTTTGCAACGGCTTTTGCAGCACCAGTTTCAGTCAGAACCATATTCAATGACGCTGAACGACCACGGCGTTCTCCATTGTGGAAGTTGTCGATGAGGTTCTGATCGTTGGTGAAAGAGTGCACGGTTTCAATGTGACCAGATACCACGCCAAACTTATCATTCATCGCTTTCAGAATCGGTGTAATAGCGTTTGTGGTGCAGCTTGCCGCTGAAATAATCGTATCTTCTGGTTGAATAACCGATTCGTTAACACCGAATACCACGTTTTTAATGTCACCTTTGCCCGGAGCGGTTAGCAGTACTTTGCTTGCGCCTTTTGAGCTTAAGTGTTTGCTCAACCCTTCGCTGTCACGCCATACACCCGTGTTATCAACAACGAGTGCGTTGTGAATGTCATAACTGGTGTAATCAATCTCTTCAGGGGAGTTAGCATAGATAACTTTGATGAAGTTGCCGTTCACAATGAGTGCTTTCTGCTCGTTATCGACAATGATGCTGCCATTGAACTGACCGTGTACAGAGTCTCTTCTCAGCAAGCTTGCTCGTTTTTCCAAATCACCATGTTTACCGCCGCGAACAACAATCGCACGCAGTCTTAGCGGGTAACCCGGACCACTTTTTTCAATCAGCAAACGAGCCAGTAAACGACCGATACGGCCAAAACCATAGAGGACTACGTCTTTTGGTGTAGTCATCGTAGTGCCGTTTAGGCTGTTTAGCAGTGCGGTTTGCAGAAAATCATCCAAGTTATTTTCATCAGTATGATGCTGCCAATATTGGTGACCAAGCTGACCAATATCGATACGACATGGTGATAAGTCCAGTTCAGCCATGCGCTGTAATATTGGCATGGTTTGTTCAAGAGAGAGTGCGGTTCCAGTGTATCGGCGGGCAATGCGGTGGGTTTTAATGATGTCGATGGTGGCGGCGTTGATGAGAGTCTTACCGTACAAAATGACTTCAACACCTTTTAAACGATAAAGCTGGCCGATTAATGGTGACATCGATTCTGCGATAGTTTGGCTAGTCTGCCAATCGAGTAGATGTTTTTCTGGACTCATTGCTATAAACCTTTCACGTTATGGTTGAGCTGATACCCACAGTTTTTACTGCGTTTGGTATTGGGGGATAAGTATTGTTATTTTTATGTGGCAGGATTGTAATGTCTGACAGGTTATTCTGCTAGAAAAAATAATATCCATACTTTTAACTGTTAACTGGATCATTATTAGTGTTTTAATGTGTAATTTTAAGTGTTAGTACGTATTGACAGAATGCTTTTGAGGTAACTTATTTCGCGTCTATCTGTATTCAAGTCCAATTTCTCTTGTGACTAGGTAAATTAGCATTACATAAAAATTGGTGGCATATCATGCTATCTACGGAAAGAGTAAACATTAAAGGGGCATAAAGCCCCTTACAGTGAAGAGATGGTTGGATAGCCGTTATCCGTGAGCAGCGATCTGAGGGCGGGGAATTGCAACGTCTTTTCTGCTCGATAAAAGAGCCATAAATTCATAAGGAGGGACTGGGCGAGAATACAAATAGCCTTGGTATTCATCACAACCTTCGGTCGCTAACAAATAGAGCTGTTCGTCATTGACTACGCCTTCTGCCGTAACCACTTTACCCATATTATGACCAAGTTGAATGATGGTACGAACTAGCATGTGGTCATTATGGTTTGAGCAGCATTCATCAATAAATGATTTATCAATTTTCAACACGTCGATCGGTAGCTGTTTTAAGTAGTTCAATGAAGAATAAGCAACCCCAAAATCATCAATCGCGACTCGGATACCTAAGGTACGTAAGTCGTGGCAAGCATCAACCACTCGTTGTGGCTGTTGCATCAATGTTGTTTCCGTGATTTCCAGCTGTAACAACTGAGGGTTGAGCTGAGAGTCTCTGAGTGCTTTGGTTACAACATGGAAAATATCATCATAAAGAAATTGAACGGTTGAAACGTTTACCGCGACACAAATAGGGTGCCCCAGTTGATCCCATGCTTTGGCTTGTTGACAAGCGGTTTCAATTACCCAGCGTCCGATAGGAATAATTTGTTGGCTGCGTTCTGCAACACCGACAAATTCGTCAGGAGGAATAATCCCCAAATCAGGATGTTTCCACCGAATTAATGCTTCAGCACCGTGAACCAAATTGGTTTTGATATCGACTTTAGGTTGGTAATACAACGCCAACTGGCCTTTCTCGATGGCATCGCTCAATTCTCGCTCTATTTGGTAGCTGCGGACGGTTTCACCAATCAGGTTTTCATCAAACCATTGGATACTATTTTTGCCAGCTTGTTTCGCTTTTTTAAGCGCAATATCGACGTTTCGGCACCAAATATCTGTGTCGTATAGAGCATCATCCAAAGAAGCGATGCCAATACTGATGGTCATGGTGTAACTACGTTTATCAAGATGATATGCCGATTGACTCGCTTCTAATATGTAGGTGGCAACTTGTTGAGAGTAGAAGTTTACATCGTACTTATCTTGCAACAACACGGCGAACTCATCACCACTCAGTCGGTATATGTTGATACGGTTGAAATCCAAACTGGTTAAGCGCTTGGCAAACTGAATCAACAAAAGATCACCTTGTTGATGACCTAGTGCATCATTGATTTGTTTGAAGTCATCAAGATCGAGCAGCAACAGCGCGAATTTCGTTTTACTGGTTTCACCCGCAATTTTTGCGATGGATTCTAAATCTTTTTTGAACGCTTTACGGTTGGATACTTGCGTCATGAAATCGGTAAGACTGTCTTTACGATAGCGTGCCACTTGCTTGCTCAGTTTTTGCTTATAGAAAGTACCGCCGGTGGCAAATATGGCAATGGCTAATAGCTCAATAGAAGCTTCTACAAACTCAGGTATTTGGGCCTCAGAAATATGCGGGCTATAAATGCCGAGAATGCCTATTGCAATTGCAATAGGCCATAACGAGCCGGGGAAAATCGCGATATAACAGAGCGGAACCAATATAAAGGATTGGGAAAGTACACTGATGCTCAGGGGTTCGAGATAACTTCCTGTTAGCAGCAATGCTAGAGTTGTCACGGAGAGCACGCGTTTAAACCAAATGTTACTCATAAAGTACGCAGCGAGCATACACAGTGGATAAATGAAATAGTAGCGAGCGAGTGCTTGATGTTCAGTCAGTAAGGTATAACTCACGGCACTGACTGCGATTAGAAATAAAATCGTAATGAGAAAGTGTTTTTGATCAGGATTGTTGCTCACGGTTGTGGTGGACTTCATGAATTATCCTTTTACTTTTAATAACCACTAGATAAACGTATTTCGGGATACCTGAACTTCAGTGTAGTCATTGTTAACGCTGAACATTGCGTTGCGTGCAGGAAAAATGTTACTGAAGGTTCAAAGTTGCATACCGGTTGCATTTTTGAGACAAGTTTTAGCGCCAAATAAAAAAATAGCCCTCCATCTGGAGGGCTATTTTTATGATTCTTTATGAATTTCACTGATTGGTTTTAACTCGTTGAGTGGTAACCAGTTAACCTTGACACCAGCTTGCAAAAACATATCTTGGCTAACCTTAATTTTATCTCCCCAGCGAGAGAGGAAATCTTCAGTTTGTTCAGGGCAGTGAACCGCTGATATACCTGTTTGGATAATCTTAGCCGCGCAATTTGGACAAGGGAAATGTGTTACGTAAACTTCGCACCCGTCCAAGTCTCGTTTAGCAAATAAAATAGCATTCTCTTCAGCGTGCAGAGTTTTGAGATATTTCATATCTCTATCGTCAGTGTTTGCACTGTCTGAAATACCATGTGGGTATCCATTAAAGCCCACAGAAACAATTCGATTTTGTTTTGTAATAACGGCCCCTACTTGCGTAGAAGGGTCTTTACTCCAAGAGCCAACAAGTTCTGCCATTTGGTAAAAACGTTGTGACCATTTCGAAATCATAGTGAGGCTTCCTCTGCTAATTCATTAATTGCACTAGTTATCTGTTACTTGAAGCTAAACTGGAAGTTGAACAGCGTGTTCTCCGCTTGTTCTGCGCATGGCGACAAGTAGTTTGGTCGTAATAATACCCTGATTTTGCATCTTTTAGTCTATAAAAAGATAAGAAACTAAAAGCTTCCGAGCCAGTTTGAATAAGCCAGCTTGCTCCACCATCAAATTATGCGTAGATATCACTTAAGTGCTTTGTGAGAGATCTCTTACAAGGTGTGTAGGATATTTGATTTAAATGCTTGAGATTAACGGCTGGTTTTCTTTTTAAGTGTTTGTAAATACGGGAACTTCTCTCCCATGAAAACTCATTATGAATATATTTATTGCCCAGCGTACTTGTTACTAAGTGCCGATGTCGTAATCTTAGGGTGTTGGCAGGATGCTAGCAAGGAAATGGAAAAGCTCACGGAAAGAGTATCTTCAGGATGAAGATTCGGTTGTTCAGGAAGAGTGACTGGCACGGAAAGCGAAGGATATTAACGGTAAGTTCAAAATAGCTAGGATGGTTGTTTTAGAACGGTTAATAGCCAACTTAAAGGATTAAGCGTCTGTCAGGATGACAGATTCAGGACACCGCTAGGATGGCGATGAAATGGAATGCGCTGAAGGAAACAGCAGATTATCAAGGAATAGATGCAGGGAGCACCTATTAGTAGCCGGATTGCTGCGAAGAGAATAGAACCCCGCTAAGTGAAAGCTTAGTGGGGTTTTCTTTTCTGTGCCTTTAAAATTTACCCCGCATTAAACGTCCGTTTCAGTAAAAATTGTGTCCATTTTTGTCTCAGTGCCCTAAGTCTGTTGCGTCTTTTGATTACAAATTTGATAATGTTTATTCACATCGCTTAGCGCTAGGTATTCGTTACCTTGCTTTGTCGCTACCTATATATTCTGGGTGACACTTTGGAAAAAACCTCGCAGTTTCTTATTAACACGCTCAAGTCTCATCCTGATCAGTATCTGACTATTGGTGAACTTTTAGAACTACTTAGACGCCGTTCATACGGTGCGTTGCTGATTATGTTGAGTCTAGCTGGGCTTATTCCCGGGATTTCTTTTTTTGCTGCGGTCGCTGATTTCCTGTTGGGGCTACAGATTGCGTTGGGTTTCCATGCTCCTCGGCTTCCTCATATCATTCAAAAACAACGTATTCATCGGGAAAAAACGCTGAGATTTACGCAGGAAGTGATGCCTTGGCTGGAACGTATTGAAGAGTATGTAAAGCCACGCTGGGAACCTTTATCCAGTGTGAACGCCCGTCGAGTGATTGGTGTGATTATTTGTGTGCTCGCTGCCATTGCTATCCTGCCTCTGCCGTTTATTAACTTTCTGCCAAATTTTGCGATTATTTGTCTGGCATTGGGTATTATTGAGCGCGATGGCTTGTGTCTACTGATTGGTAGCGTGATTGCTCTGATGGCTATGTGGATCAGCCATATTATGGTGAGAATGGCGTGGAATTCATTGATGTTAGCGTTGTAATATCAGGTTCTGAAACAATAAAGAATGAGTATTAAAATGGAAGCAAAAGTAAAGTGGGTCGAAGATTTTAAGTTTTTAGGCCAATCTAACTCAGGTCATTCTGTGGTGATGGATGGCAACGGCGGTTCTACGGCTCCAAGCCCAATGGAAATGGTATTGCTGGGTGCGGGTGGTTGCAGTTCAGTTGACGTTGTTGATGGTTTGAAAAAAGCGGAACAGAAAGTAACTGGTTGTGTAGCAAAGCTTTCAGCAGAACGCCGTGATACGGCACCACGCATCTTTACTAAGGTAAATATTCACTTTGTTGTAACCGGTGAAAACCTGGATGCTAAGATTGTTGAGCAAGTAACGGCGGATTCGTTGGAGAAATACTGCTCTGTTTGTTTGATGTTAGGTGAAGCCGTTGATATGACCCACAGTTGGGAAATCGTTGCGGCATAATCTAAGCGTTAATTCTCAAGAGGCTGAGCCATGTGCTTGGCCTTTTTTGTGTCTACAAAAAAGGCTGTGACAGTTTCCATACGGTTGTGCGTTGCTTGGCTATGATTAAATAACCAACCATCATTGAAAGATAAGTATGGCGTTAAAAGGGACAATTTCAGAGTGGTATATAGATAGAGGTTATGGCTATATCATTCCTGATTCAGGGGCGTTGAGGATTAAATTTCTTCTCTCTGACGTAAAGAATTCAGTCAATATAGGCGAGATAAAGCAACCTGTTCGCTTCGTTATTGCTCAAGATGAAAATGGTAACCGCAGAGCTACCCATGTAGAAGGTGTCCGTACTTTTCCATGGGCTACGTTAATTGTTGTCTGGTTTGCAGCGACATTGGCCGGTTGTGTTTATTTCTGGCAGTACCCGAAAATTATTGTTTATTACTACCTTGGCGCAACGGCGATTGTGCTCGCCGTTTATCTGTTGGATAAGCGCAATGAAAAACGAACCAAAGCAGTCACCGGTGAATCTGCCTTATTGTTTCTATCCGCATTGGGCGGTTGGCCAGGTGCTGTCATCGGGCAGTATTCGTTTAATTTACAACCCAAATCCTTTACTTTTCAGCTATTGTTTTTCATCGTCATGTCGCTGCATATCGCTTTCTTAGTGTGGTCACTCACGCCAGAGGGCAGCAACCAACTTCACGAATGGATGCGTTTATTTTCAGTGTATTAAACGAGTTAATGAGGAAATGTATCTTCTACACTTTTCTGTTTTTCGCCCAGTGAAAAGGAGTAAGATCCTGTTTCTAGTCATCAAAGATGTAGTAAACATTAGGGTGTTGTAATGACAGAATTAGAAAAGATGATGAATGGCCTCGAGTTTGATGGCTTTGACCCTGAAATCGTGGAGCTTCGTAAAGCCACTGCGCAACTTAAACTGGATATTAACCAGTGTATTGACCAAGAAGAGCGTATGGTGTTGCAGTCAAAGTTGTTTGGCAAAATTGGCAGAAGCCTTGTCCAGCCTCCTTTTCACTGTGAATTTGGAAAAACTATCTCTATTGGTGAAGAAACCTTCATTAATATGAACGTTGTCATGTTGGATAACGCTCCTATCTCGATTGGCAATAATGTTTTGATTGGCCCGAATGCTCAGTTTTATACCCCGACCCATCCTATGGATTACAAGGCGAGAAGACGCTGGGAAACCACTTGTAAACCCATTGTGGTTGAAGATGATGTTTGGGTGGGAGGTAATGTGGTGATTAATCAAGGTGTCACCATAGGCGCCCGTTCTGTAATTGCTGCTAATTCCGTCGTCAATAGTGATGTTGCTCCTGATACTCTCGTGGGTGGTACTCCTGCACGCGTGATACGCAAGCTGAATGCTGAATAGTGAAATTTAAACCAGTGGTATTTACCGTATTTGGGGTAAGTCAAACAGACAAATCTTCTCTATCATCAATATTTGAATTACAGTGCGAGCTTCAATCGTATTTGGAGAAAGGATTTGTCTCGTCATAGACACACTCTGTTTGGTGTTGCTGCCATATTATTATGGGCATGCTTAATGGGGTTAACCCGTACAGTCGCTGAACAATTTGGCCCAATTGGGGGCGCTGCACTTATTTATACCGCAGCTTCACTGTTTTTGCTGGTAGTTATGGGCGTGCCTAAACCCCGTTCTTTCTCACCAAAGTATCTTGTGATTGGCGGGGCGTTATTCGTCAGTTATGAGATTTGCTTAGCGCTAGCACTTGGTATGGCAAATGACCGACATCAAGCGTTGCAAATGGCGGTCGTTAACTACCTATGGCCAGCGTTAACGGTATTGTTAGCGGTACTAATAAGCCGAAGATCGATTAATATTCTGGTGTATCCGAGTATTGCTCTCGCATTTGTTGGTGTTGCTTGGACCATTACTGGGGAGCAAGGGCTTTCTGTATCGACTATCGCAGCAAATGTCGCGACTAACCCTGTAACGTATTCAATGGCGTTTATTGGCGCAATCATTTGGGCTGTTTACTGCAATGTAACCAAGAGCTTAGCGAATGGCCAGAATGCCATCACAGTGTTTTTTATCATGACGGCAATATCACTGTGGGTGAAGTACGCGATTAGCGATGAAAGTGCTTTGCAGTTTACTGTATCGTCAACGCTGAATTTGGCTCTCACTGGCATTGTGATGGGGAGCGGTTACGCGCTTTGGAACATGGCTATTCTTCGTGGAAATATGATGCTTCTGGCTACGTTGTCTTATTTTACGCCAGTGTTTTCGACATTATTTTCGTCTGCCATATTAGGTGTCTCTTTAGGAGTATCTTTCTGGCAAGGAGTAGTGATGGTCACTATCGGTTCATTAGTCTGCTGGTGGGTGACTCGCAGTAAAAAGGGCATTGATTCGAACGAACCAGTGCTTAGTCAAAAGATTAGTCATGAAAATGAAGCCTAATACAGAATAGACGTTTAGACACATAAAAAAGAACCCTCGCAGATAACGAGGGTTCTTTTTTTATGTCCAAATTAGCTGGCGATATTTACGCTGAGCTGAAGATTAAACGGCAGCTTTGACAGTTTCTTATGCAGTGTACGTCGTGTATGCTCAATATCTTCTACAGCAATCACGTCGTCTTCAGATTTGATGTCTACATCAACCCACAACTCACGGCCAATTTTGGTTACGGCCGAAAGTTCTACCAGTTGATCCGACTCTTCACCAGCCGCAAGAACGCCTTGGTCTACTTTGTTACAAATCTCTTCACTTGGTGCCATCATGAAAATTTCACGTAGTGAAGACTTCAACATTTCGAACGGTACTTTTAAGAAGTAGAACGACATGGCCAGCATCATCACTGGGTCGGTATAGACCGCGTATTCAGCCAATGGTGATAGTGTCAGTAACCAAGCTAAGATGAAACCAACCGTTACCGCCACACTTAGCAGGGTATCCATTTTCCATTGTTTAACTTCAGCATCGATTAAGTCAGATGCAGAGCGTTTGTGTAGCTTATTCATGTACAACCATGCAACACCGCAGCCAATCACGTTAACAATACCGAATAGCGTTGCAATCGAAACGTCAACCTCACGACCACCAGTAAACATAGCAACAACTGCACTATATAACGAAGAACACACGACGATTAAAATGACCGCCCCTTTAACTGCAATTACCGCAGGCTCAAGAGCTGCGCGACCAAACTGGAATGCTTCATCGGACGGCTTCTGGATATATCGAGAAGCAATTAGCGACAAAATAGTTAACAGTAAGCTGACGAGTGAGTACATACCGTCAAACAAAATAACGAGTGAACTAACCAATAAGCCAACAACTAAACCACCCATAGCAAAGCCCGAAGAAATAAGGGCTGAAAGCGTCAGGATACGTTTCTCGTTGATGTTTGTTTTAGCACACATAGGGGGGAATACCAGTTGAAAATCTGCTGATATTTTGGCTTTTAAATAGGCTTTGACAATGTCTATTTGGTTTTTTTGTTGGGTAAAGATTGAGCTGTTTTGACTTTGTTTATACTTAACAATGGGTTAGGTCATATTTTTTGTGTCAATAATTTTGACGCTGACTGGTTTAGTTGTCTGGAGATTAAAAATCAAACAAATAATCACTGATCTTATCGGCCAACCAGACCATAGCTGGGTTTTCTGCGGTTCCTGAGGTGCTGAACATACAATAGTCTTCTTGGGTCAAACCATACGTATGTTTAATCACGGAAAGGTGTTGTTCACGAAGATAATGACGAATTAACGGCTCTGGCAATACGCCCCAAGCGTTTTCAGTCAAGATAGTATTAAGAATGTATTCAAAGCTGGAAAAGCCGATATAACGACGGGAGAAAGGTTCAAGGCTAGGGTTATCTTTTTCATTCAGATATACCATTACCGCCTGCATTGACTTACGTAGCTCTTCGTCAGCCACACGCTTGAGTTTGGCAAGTGGGTGTGTAGATTTGCATACAGACATCATGCGTATCTTACCCAGTGGCTGGTATGTAATTCTTGGGTCATCCAGTCGCTCGTAATCAACCCCGAAGGCAAAATCTACTTGTTGGGTTGCTACCATGTTGGCTAAGTCGCCACTGGAAGCCAAAAACAAGTTAAATGAAGTGTTGGGAAACAAATTGTTCAGTTTGTGCGCAAGATCTTGCCATAGTGAGTCTGGCAGAGAGTCATCACGGGCAATCCACATTTCGGCGGCAAATTCACTGGAAACCTGAGAGCAGGTACGACGAATTCGCGTTGCGGTGATCAAAACACTTTCGCAGTCTTTATAAATTGCTTTACCAGCTTCAGAAAGCGTTACGTTGTTACCTGAGCGTTGAAACAATTCAACCCCGAGTTCCTTTTCCAGCGCTTTAATTGACATGCTTAACTTGGTTCGGTTGCACTCCAGCTGTCGCGCGGCTTCTGAGACAGAGCCAGTATCAGCGATGGTACAAAAAGCTTCGAGTTGCGACAGGTTCATAAAGTGCTCAAGCGAATGAAAGTTAAGGAATCATATACAAAAAAATTACCTCTGCCTATCAACGGCTGCTTAGATTTGGCTGTCAGATAGATTTGTTACTTTCTACATTATTGAGGCAAAAGTGGTCAGCCGAATTAAGATTTGCGGAAGAATGTCAATTTCTTCAATAAGATTGCACGCTAACGCTAGGAACTGAACCTAATTTTGGTTTAATCTTGACGTAAATGCCGAAGACACGAAGTAATACGGAGGCCATGATGGCACACGATTGGGACGAATACGCACCTGACTGGGAAAAAGACGAAACGACAACCGTTTTTGCGCAAAACGTATTCGAACAACTTCAAAAATTAATAAACGTAGAAGGGAAGCACGTGCTGGATTTCGGTTGTGGGACAGGTTTGCTGACTCAACTGATTTCTCCATTGGCAAAAGACATTGTTGCATTAGATGGCTCTGAAGCCATGATTGAAGAGCTTGATAAAAAAGAATTAAAAAATGTGGAGCCTGTTGTTGATCATTTGACCCGTGGTTTGGTTGCTCAACATCCTGCGTTTCGCAAACAATTTGATTTGGTCGCTGCTTCTTCTGTCTGTGGGTTTGTTTCTGATTTTCAAGAAGTTGCTGTGATCATCCACTCGCTACTTGATAAAGATGGGTTATTTGTGCACTGGGATTGGCTGGTTGATGATTCAGACCCAGAATATGGTTTAAGCCAATCAGATATTGAAAACGCTTTGTCAAATGCCGGATTCTCTGAAGTCACAACAGGTATTGCTTTTGAATTGAATACGCCTCAGGGAGTGAAACCTGTCATCATGGGCGTAGGGCGCAAATAGACGCAGCTAATTGAATTGATTCATCGTTAGGAACCGTAGTGCAGTCACTGCGGTTTTTTTATCCTATCCAATCAGGCAATTAGGAGGGATGTTAGTGTGATGTTAGTTCAGGAACGATTCGCTGATGTTTTCGGCTATCCGCCTTTTCTTATCTGGTTAGATATTTTATTCACTGCAAATGTAATAATTCGTTCATTAGTTGTTTCACACCGCCAAGTTTGTTCATTGGAATGACCTTTGGTGTGCGAATGTGATTAAAATGCTTCAATTAGTTGCGATTCTGCCGAAATAGGGTGTATAGAATCCAATAGGATAAATAAAACAGAGAACATATGAATATTATTGGTATGGCCATCGGCGCATTAGGCCTGTCTTTCATCCTGATTTTTATTTGGATGATTTCTCTTTCGGTACGAAGGAAAAGGCTGGAAGAAGAAAAGAGAGAGCGAGAAGAATCCTATCGCAAGGCGCTTGAGCGTACGCGAGAAGAAGAACGCAAAGAACGTTTGTTTCAGGCGGAATCTGGTCATATTCCAACAATATTGTATTTAGCAAAAGAAGCGGAAAGAAAGAACCTGAGAGAAGCGCTGTTTTGGTACGAAAAAGCCGCTCAGTTCGACAATATTAATGGTATGCATGGCGTTGTTCGTATCTGCAATAGAATGCGTGACGACATGATTTTGCGAGAAAAAAGCCGCTTTTGGCAGCTTTACATCGATGGCTTAGATGGCGATTTACAAGCCAAGTATGAGACTGGTTGCGCGTTTATCTCTGGGCGCGGGATTGAAGTTGACGTCGTTAAAGGCTTGGGAATGGTTCAGGAAGCAGCGGAAAGAAAGCATATAGAAGCCATCATCTTTATGGGTGACTGGTGTGTTTCTAAAGACAACATTACTCCATCACCAGGTGATTCAACATACTGGTACTCGAAAGCAGCAAAAAGGAATAGCCTAGAGGGAATGATGAAACTGGGGCTCAATTACCTCAAAGGTGTAGGGGTTCCAGCCAACCATGAAAAGGCTTGTTATTGGTTAGAGCGAGCTTCGGAAAAAGGTCATGCAGAATCAATGTACCACGCGGGAGAGGCGTGGATAGACCGAGGTGCTAACGGTAATTCTATCGCCTACATCTGGTTGTATTTGTCTGCCCACTTTGGTTATGAGCCAGCGAGAGCGTTACGCGATAAAGTGGGTAGCAATATGGGGGTTAACTCTGTTGTTGGGTTGCAAGCCTTAGCAAGACCATTGCAGAAAAAAATCGCAACGGGGAAAGTCAACAAGCACTCTATTATTCGTGCTTTAAACAAGCTGTATAAACGTCAAATTCCAGTACCTGTGAAAGGTGAAGTATTAGATGACAGTGAGATCGCTGAGAATGCGAGTGAGACACTATTGGAAGAACTAGAGGTGATGGATGAGTTCGATGAATTGGAACTCGAGTTGCCACAAGGTATAGAACAAAGCGAAGAGCCTAAAGTTCAAGAGCAACCTAAAAAACCGGACTTCACCAATACCACGATGGATAAGCATTCTTAACCAGTGCCCCCCGCTTTTAATAAAATGAAAGGCCCAGAGACTTGTTCTCTGGGCCTTTTCTGTACTCATTTATCAATGACTACGGTGTGAAACTTAGAAGCCTTTGATGTTCTCTGCTTCTAGTTCGTTAAAGTAACGAACTGTTTTCACTTTCAATTCTTGTGTCGCATGATCATCACATACGATGATTGCTTTTGCATGAAGTTGCAGAGCACTTACTGTCCATAGGTGGTTTACACAACCTTCAACTGCCGCCTCAACGGCTAATGCTTTGTTGTGGCCCATCGCTAGGATAAGCAGTTCTTCTGCGTCCAGTAGAGTACCCACACCGATAGTCAGTGCGTATTTTGGCACTTGGTTTACATCACCACCAAAGAAGCGAGAGTTTGCAATACGAGTATCTTCAGTCAGTGTTTTGATGCGTGTACGTGAAGATAGTGAAGATGCTGGTTCGTTAAATGCGATGTGACCGTCATTACCTACGCCACCCATGAATAGGTTAATTTTGCCGTAAGACTTGATCTTCTCTTCGTAACGCTTACATACCGCGTCGTGATCATCAGACGTACCGTCGAGCAAGTTAATGTTTTGCTCTTGGATATCAACGTGGTTAAAGAAATTGGTGTACATGAATGTACGGTAAGATTCAGGGTGATCCGCTGGCAGACCGACATACTCGTCCATGTTGAAAGTTACAACATGCTTGAAGCTCACTTCACCTGCGTTATAAAGCTCGATTAGGGCTTTGTAAGTTTCAAGAGGAGTGCTACCAGTTGGTAGACCTAGAACAAACGGACGTTCTGCAGTTGGTTTGAATGCATTGATACGCTTAACAATGTGCGCCGCTGCCCATTTGCCGACTTGTGCTTTGTTGTTCAGTGGGATAAGTCTCATGTTTCGCCCTTAATATTGGTAATTGTCTTCTCCCCCTCAATGCCTAAAGTGACTTTTGGTTGTCTGCGAACGTTGCCATTCAATCACAACACAGCTTTAAACACCTTGGGTTGTTTTATTAATTTGCATTATAAAATAAGTTTTTCGTATCTGCCATTGTTTTATATCAAACTTTCATTCTATGACCCGATTTTAGCCCTTTAAAAGTCAATATTTGTCTATTTGTAAGCGAATTTCTCAGTGCGATTTGGCTGTGACTAAGGCATTTACACAACAAAATTCACCTTTAAAATTAAGTAAAATTTTGATTCATAACTCATCGCAAGTTGGCGAAGAGAAAGTTCGTTACCCATAATTAATCTGCAAGGAAAGATTAAGGAGTAAACCTATGAAAAACGAACTTGATCCAACCAAAATACTTCATGCGTATGAGGCAATTATAGAACACGGTACGCCAACCGAGCATGGCAAGATCTATGAGGGGGTAGAGGCTTTTTCTGACTACGATGGATACAGTATTTATTTACGTGGCAATGGGGTGGAGCTCAAAGTCGGATTCCACAACACTTATCATCTTGAGTATGACCAAGAACATTTGAAAGAAACCTTTTTAAAAAAAGTCGCGATGTTAGCCAAATAGGCAAAGGAAAATTGTTGATTGGAGCAGAAGGAGCGTGGAGTTCAGTGTTGTGATTGAATCTAACGAATTAAGGGGGATGGCTTTCTGAGCTTCAAACCAGATCAAAGTTGAAAGCACAACATTGAGAATTTTGAATCTAGCGCAATGACCGACTACCTAAGGTGTTGAAATTGCGTTCATTTCGAAAGCTTCAGCACGAAAATGTGCTGAAGCTTTCTATTAACCTTCTTCGGTTAAGCTAGGCTCGTCATCAGTGTCTGTGTAATCATCTGATGAAGCGTCAAGTTTGTTGCGACCATTCAATGTATGGAAGCGTTTCCGACCGCGAGCCAAACGCACGTATTTCAACCATGCTTTTTCGATTTTGCTTGCTGCTAATTCTGGATTATCCAACACTTTTAGAAATTGTTGTTCTTCCGCGTTTTCAGGTTGCAGAGTACCAGCTTCCAAGCCAGATAAAGTTTCACCGTAAAGTGTTAAAATATCCTCTTCTGCAAGAGTGAAATCACCGGATTTCGCGAATCCGCGTGGGAATTTTTTTGTGTCGTAAAAACGTTTTTTTCCTAAACGAAATGCAGTCTCAAACATATCAACCTCGTGTAAATATGAGCTGCTACTATGTAGCTTTGGTTCACCGCGAAAGTTAGGCGCAAATTATATAAAAGAAAAACAAAAATTTTTTATCGTCATAATTGTACTTCCTTGTTAATCTTCGACTGTAAATTCAGAGGATTCTATATGGACGTAAAAGTCTTTCGTACTTTTCTTGAGTTGGCGCAAGTTCGCCATTTTGGCCGTGCTGCTGAAAACCTATATTTAACTCAAGCAGCTGTAAGTGCACGAATAAAACAATTAGAAAGCTATTTTGATACACAACTTTTCACTCGTGATCGTAACAACATAAAGTTGACGTCTGCGGGGGAACGTTTGGTCAGTTACGCAGAGGTTATGGTAACGACCTTGCAGCAGGCTAAATTTGAACTCTCTTTAGAAAATGGTCAAGCGTTGCAACTGACGATTGGCGGTACACCGAACATATGGGATGCGTATTTACAAAACTGCTTGAGTGTCGTAACCGATGCATTTAGCGGATATGCCTTTATGGCTGAAGTGATGGGGCGCGAGCAGTTAAGCCGACAGTTGCTAGAGCGTACACTAGACATGGCTTTTGCGTTTGATCCGATTAAAGCGGAAGAGCTGAACTGCAAGAAAGTTGCTGATCTCGTTTTAGTACTGGTTTCGACACAAAGCGACACATTAGAGTCGGTATTTCAGAATCGCTATGTTTACGTTGACTGGGGCTCACGATTCGCGGCAGAGCATGCAGACAGGCACCCTAAGGCACCAGCTCCGTTTTTACGCACATCAACGGCACGTATCGCTTTAGATTTCATTTTGGAGAAAGGAGGTAGTGCTTACCTTCCAACGTCGATCGTGGAGCCATTTATCGCTTCTGGAGAGCTCTATTTGATACCTAATGTTGAAGAATGGCATCGACCTGTTTACCTCAGTTATCGTAAAAATAGCTCTACTATAGAAGCAATCGGTCATGTTGAAGAATTGGTGAAGAAGATCGATCCTCTTACCGCCTATAGTATTCAGCGTGCAGGTGAAGCGAGCTTGTAACTCAGTTTTGGCCTAGTGGGCACATAAAACAAGCGAGTAAATAAAAAGGCGAGCATTATACTGCTCGCCTTTTTGCTGTCTTCAGGTCAGTCGAATTACTTCTATGACTTAGTTAACAGACTGTCTACACTCAATTTACCGGCACCTGAGATAACCAGAGAAACGGATGCCGCCAGTAGTGCTAAGCCAAACTCGTAGCCACCGTTTGAAAGGAACAAACCATGACTAATGTGTGTGCTTAGGATTGCTACAACCATAGTGAAAGCAAGAACCGCTGCAGCTGGGCGAGTTAATAAGCCGATTAGGATGAATAGACCACCGAAGAATTCACCACTGCCCGCAAGAAATGCCATTAGTACGCCCGGTTCTAGACCAATTGATGCCATCCATTGACCCGTACCCTGAAGACCGTAGCCACCAAACCAACCGAAAAGTTTCTGTGAGCCGTGCGCCATAAAAATGATACTAATAGGAAGACGCAAAGCGAGTGGAGCAAATCCTGCACTTGATGCTAGGAGTTTTTTAAAAACTAACATATTTAGTTTCCTTAAAGTTCAAAACTTTCGAATAAGTTCTGATGTTGTCTGTAACGGTTGGAATAAGTCTAGTTGGCGGTGGTGTATTTGATAATCGGTATAGATTGACATTGTTGTTTGAAAAATTCGAATGAACTTTAAGTCTCGTTGGGCGTCAATGACTCGATAGGCGTGAATGGAAGGTTGTTGGGCATTCAGTTCCGAAAATGGCTAGTGTTATGTTGAGAGCATCGTAAACTAACGTTGATTTCAAGATTAAGGATAGACCATGTCGATAGAAGCGGAAGCCACTCTGACTCATGAACAGTGCCAAAAAGCGCGACTAAGCCGAGACGCGCGTTTTGACGGTCAGTTTTATGTAGCGGTAAAAACGACAGGCATATTTTGTCGACCGATCTGTCCGGCTAACTTACCGAAAGAAGAGAACGTAGAGTATTTTCTAAACCAAGCCCAAGCGCTTCAAGCCGGATATCGACCTTGTTTACGTTGCCGTCCTGATAGCGCACCCAGCTCTTGGGCATGGAAAGGTGTTGAGACGACTTTCATTCGCGCCCTGTCCATGATTGACAGTGGTGAGCTGCAAAGTCATAGATTGAGTGAACTGGCAGACCGGCTAGGGATATCCGATCGTTATCTGCGTCAGCTATTTCAAACGCATCTTGGAATGTCACCTAAACAGTATGCGCAATACCATCAACTTATGTTTGCTAAGCAATTGTTGCACAACAGCAAAATGTCGATAACCGATATCGGCTTTGCTTGTGGATTCAACAGTACTCGGCGGTTTAATGACGCTTTCACTAAAGTGTTGCAGCTTACACCTTCTCAGGTTCGTAAGGAGCACGCCTCAGTTACGGCCAAAAATCAGCTCTCACTTGCTTTTAGAGGACCTTTTGACTGGTCACATATGCTTTCATTTTATCGTTTGAGAGCGATTCAGGGGCTCGAAATGGTTGATGACAACAGCTACGCTCGGCACGTGACGTTAGGGCAAGGGAAAGGCTGGTTTAAAGCGACAAAAAACTCTGATACTCATTTAGATGTTGAGTTTGAACTGGAATCTATGGCTGATCTACGGCAGTTGGTGGTTAAACTCAGACGTCTGTTTGATTTGGATGTTGATATTGTCGCGGTTGAAAAACAACTCGAGAATGCTGCGCCGGGTTTGATCAAAACTTCTGGCATTCGCATTCCGGGAGTATGGAATGCGTGGGAAGCGGGTGTCAGGGCGATATTAGGTCAGCAGGTTTCGATTAAAGCTGCGATTGGACAGCTTAACTTGCTGGTTGAGCACTTGAAACAACCGAATGAGAGTGCTGCCTTTCCCTCACCTGAACAGGTAGCCAATGCGGATCTCTCATTCTTACGAATGCCTCAAAGCCGCAAAGATACCTTGAGTCGTTTTGCTCAATACATGCAAGACCATTTCGATGAAGATGTTGAGGATTGGCTGAAATTAAAAGGCATTGGCCCATGGACAGTCAGTTATGCACGTCTACGAGGATTATCGGACAGCAATTGCTTTCTCGACACTGACTTAGTGGTTAAGAAGGCGCTCGCTGGATACCCGCAACTGAACAAACAACAAGTAGCGCCTTGGGGAAGCTACGCAACTTTTCACTGTTGGAACCAATAACATGAACTACTACACCTATTATCAAAGCCCACATGGACAGATGACGATACAAGCCAATGACACAGGCTTGCTTGGCGCTTGGTTTGAAATACAGACCACACAACCGCAGGAGCTAGGGGCATACAGCGATGATCATGCTATTTTGAATCAAGCTAAGAGCCAGCTGGAAGAATACTTTTCAGGACGCCGCACTCAGTTTGATTTACCACTGGCAGCAAAAGGCACCGATTTTCAGCAATCGGTTTGGCAAGCACTATGCAAAATTCCTTACGGAGAGACTTGGAGTTATCAGCAACTCGCGGATGAAATCGGTAATCCTAAAGCGGTTCGGGCAGTCGGTTTAGCCAATGGCAAAAATCCTATTTCTGTCATCGTTCCGTGCCATAGAGTGATTGGTAAAAATGGTAAACTAACGGGCTATGCAGGTGGCGTTGAAACCAAAGAAAAACTGTTGCAGCTAGAACGATCTAAGTAACACAGTGTTCTAACTGCCACAGCGAAGTTCTTTCATTCGTTTAGAAGAAAATATTAAACAGCGAATGATTAAGCATAAGATGCAAAGTAATACTCGCGGCATAACCTAAGATGATGACAGGTGCCCATTTCAAATGACCAAAGAAGGTATATTGACCATGGGCGGCTCCCATCAGAGCCACGCCAGCAGCAGAGCCGATCGACAGCAGGCTACCGCCGACACCGGCGGTTAACGTCACTAATAACCAGTTCCCCAGAGACATATAAGGCTCCATTGAAAGCACCGCGAACATCACAGGGATGTTATCTATGATGGAAGAGAGAACACCCACAGTTATGTTGGCCCACATAGGGTCCCACTGAGTGTAAATCACTTCTGAAATCATGGTGAGATAGCCTAATAGACTCAGTCCGCCGACACACATGACGACCCCGTAGAAAAACAACAGCGTATCCCATTCTGCTTGTGAAATTCGTCTAAACACGTCAAAAGGTACTACCGAACCAATTCGTTTGAGTGCTGCTTCGTCATTGTTTGCGAGAGCTCTAGCGGTTTTCTTCGCCAGAGACCCTGCCAATGTCTTACGCAAGAAATAGCCGAAAAACTGCAGGTAAGCTAAGCCCATCATCATCCCCATTACTGGTGGGAAGTGGAACAAACTGTGGAAGCTGACCGCTGTGGCAATGGTAAGAACAAACAACAGTATGATGCGTCTCGCTCCTCGTTTTAACTCAACATGTTCATTGACGGTATCGGGTGTCTCTTTAGGGACGAAGAAAGACATGATTAACGCTGGAACCATGTAATTGACGATTGAAGGCAGAAACAGATTTAAAAATTGAGAGAAATTGACGTGCCCCGCCTGCCACACCATTAATGTGGTGATATCGCCAAAAGGGCTGAATGCGCCGCCAGCGTTTGCAGCGACAACAATGTTAATACAGGCGATATTGACAAATTGGCGATGATTTCCACCGACTTTCAAAACTACGGCGCACATAAGAAGGGCTGTGGTTAAGTTATCGGCGATAGGGGAGATAAAAAAGGACAGCAAGCCTGTTATCCAGAATAGTGTTCGGTAGTTGAATCCTTTGCTGACCATCCAAGCTTTCAACGCATCAAAAAGCCGACGTTCTTCCATTGCACTGATGTAAGTCATTGCGACTAAAAGGAACAGCAATAGCTCTGCGTATTCCAAAAGATTGTATTCGAGCGCTTCACGAGCGATCTCAGTTGCCCCTTGTTGCTGATAGACATAACCAATCATCACCCAAATCAGACCCGCGGCAAGCAATACAGGCTTAGATTTTCTGAGCTTCAAATACTCTTCAAGTGTGACGAGAACATAAGCAAATACGAAGATAATGACAGCCGCATAGCCAAAATAGGAGTGGGTCAAATTTAAACCATGATTCGCGCCACCAGAAGCCATGCTTGAGGCAGAAAATAAAAGGGTGAAAAGGGCAAATAGCCAATGGGGCAAGCAACGCATTCTTTTCATTATGGATCCTCGCACTTTCTTACAGCGTTGTTGAAATGATATGCCTCAGTGTAGAAAGGATCTTAGGGTTAGAATGTGAACTCAGTAGATTCTGCTTATAGATACGCTTAATTAATAACCGGAGTGTGAAGTCGGGCAAATATTGATGGAATTCAGTGACGTGACAATGAAACAGCCCATCCGTGGATGGGCTGAAAATAGCGGTCAGTTTAACTCGTCAATCTGGATTTACCACATTCCCAAAATTTTCCACCATGCGCCGCCCACGAAGAAGAAGATAGGGATAACGATCAGTGAGAACACGAAACCAATCTTCCACCAGTTTTGCAGTGAGTGATAACCCGCACCGAATAGAATTGGAGCAGGGCCTGAAGAGTAGTGAGTTGTCGACATGTAAAGGTTACTGAAAATACCCAGAACAATAGCCGCCAGCATTGGTGGTGCGCCTGCTGAAATAGCTATTGCAAGGAACGCAGAATACATAGCACTGATGTGTGCCATTGCACTCGCCATCAAATAGTGACTGTAGTAATAAACCAGTAACAGAATCGCAATCGTCGTTACCCAACCAAAGCCAGATAAAGAGCTGCTTACGTAGTCGCCAAACCATTTGATAAAACCAAGGCTGTTTAGCTGTGCTGCCATCATTACCAACACCGCAAACCAAGTAATGGTATGCCACGCTTCTTTTTCACCGAGCACCGCATCCCAGGTGATAGTGCGTGTGATAAGCAAGAACACTAAACCTAGCAAAGCCGTCACAGTCGCGTGTAATCCCAGAGTAGGCCCAAGAACCCACAGAGTAACCATGCCTAGGAAAGTAAAACCGACCATCCATTCCGCACGACTCATTGAGCCCATATCTGCAAGATGCTGTTTTGCCAGTGCGCGCATTTCTGGTGTTTTCTTAAGTTCTGGTGGGAATACGTAGTACATCACTAGAGGAATCAAGAACAGACATAACGCACTTGGAACGATAGCGGCTAACGCCCAACCGCCCCATGTGATCTCAACGCCTTGTTCTTTAGCAAAGTTTGCCGCGAGTGGGTTACCTGCCATAGAAGTCAGGAACATAGCACAGGTGATGGCGTTACATTGGAAGATACACTGAACAAGGAAGGCACCAATTTTGTTCTCGGTTCCTTTTTCAGGATCGGAGTCATAGGCAGATGCGACAGAACGGAAAAGTGGAGAAATAATGCCGCCGCAGCGAGCTGTGGTGCTTGGTGTTGCTGGTGCGAAAAGAAGGTCAGTTAGAACTAAACCGTAAGCGAGACCGAGCGAGTTATGGCCCAGTTTAGAGATAAACCAGTAACCGACACGGCGTCCAAAACCTGTACTGATGAAGCCGCGAGAAATAAAGAACGCTGCCGCAATCATCCAAATTGTTGGGTTTGCAAACCCGCTGAGCGCGGTTTTAATCGGCAGCACACCTAAAACGGTACAAGCGACCAGTCCGATCAAAGCCATTGCGCCTAAGGGCAGTGGTGCGAGTATCAGGCTAAGAACGGTTACGACGAAAATAACCATCATTTGCCATGCGTTATCTGTTAAGCCATCTGGTACGGGAAAGAACCATAGAATGACGCCGAGTAATGCTAGTAAAAGCAATCTTGAGTTGGCCGAAGAAATCATAATTACCTCCTAAGTTTTCGTTATATATATCGCTTCAACAGAGGCATTTACTGTGTAAAATCAATTTCTAGTCATTCGTTTTTTGGTTAACTTCCAGCTTGGGTGTTGGTTCTGGTTTGCCTTGTAAACTGTTTGAAATTAGACGTTTAAAATTCATTAAAACCATTAACTTCATTGCGGTGAGATTGCTCACGTTTCTTATTTCTGGCTAATGCGCACGCTTGGCATTTGTTTCAGCGTCTAAGTGGAAAATACAATGACAGTACGCTTTATCTCGGACACATTTACTAAGCATTTATTCTGGTTGTTAAGTGCTGCGTTGTTGCTAGTTGCGACTGGTTGGTGGATATACAGTGCCTATCAGTTGCAAGATGTGCTTACTCGTCAAATTTCATTGCGAGCACAGGTTCAATCTCAGCAGTTAGCTAAAATGCCGAGTTTAATTGCAGCCGTTGAAAACGACGATTCTCAACAAGTCAGCGCGCTTATTCAGGCGCTTGATTCTGTCAGCGATGCGGACTTTATTACGGTGAGTAATCGTCAGGGAATTCGACTGGCTCATCCAGTATCTGAACGCGTTGGCTTACCTGTTACTGGTGGCGATATCGATGATGCGCTGCAGCTTGGCAAGTCATATCTTTCCTATGCTTCTGGTTCATTAGGGCCTTCTGTCCGCTATATTTCTCCCATTTTTAATGCTGATCAACAGGTCGTCGGCATGATCAAAGTCGGCTACTTGCTGAATACGCTAGAGATGTGGAACAGCAAACGTCTGGCAGGATTATTGATGTTTGGGCTGTTTATTATCGTGGTCTCTATTGGTTTAGCGGTGCGTTTCTCCACTTACGTGAAGCAGAATATGCAGCATATGGAGCCGTGGGAGTTAAAACAGACGCTGGTGACGCAACAAGGAGTATTGCAAGCGACTCACGAAGGTTTGCTTGCAGTGAATAGTGATGGACAAGTCTATGTTGTCAATGACTCTGCCAAGAAGCTGCTCGGTATTCGTCGACAAATGTTGACGGCTAACATTGAGGACTGGGTGGATGACAGCGCCTTGTTCTCCTTATCCGGTGAAGACTTTCTCGATAAATTGGTGCGGATAAATGGTCAAAACTGCGTTATGACCCGAGTAACCATCCCTATGTCTCGCAGTGGCGAGCAAGGCGCGGTATTTAGTCTCCGTGCGTCAGAAGAGTTGCAAGCGCTATCTGAAACCCTCAGTCAGGTAGGACAATACATTGAGAGCTTAAGAGTGACTCGCCATGAGTATCAGAACAAGCTTTCTATTCTTGCCGGACTATTGCAACTTGGACAGTATGAGCAGGCTCTGAATGTGGTGTTAAACCAGTCGAGAGCGGATCAACAAGGGATCGATCAACTCAAATCGTTTGGTCAATTTCCTCAGCTTTCCGCCTTGTTGCTGGCCAAATTAATCAAAGCGAAAGAGCTCCAGATAGAGTTATTGTTACCCAAAGAAGAACATTGGCAGCAGATGCCGGATACATTGACTCAGGATCAGCTTTGCTCCGTGGTGGGTAACTTGCTGGACAACAGCATGGACGCGCTGCAAGGGCAAAAACAAGGCAGAATAGAGTTAGAAATGTGGCAGTCATCGCTAGAGTATGGCTTATCCGTCACAAACAATGGCAAAGAGATTACACAACCTCTGGATGAATTGACTACATTGGGTTACACCACTAAATCAGATTCAAGAGAACACGGTATTGGGCTTTATTTGACACAGTCGATCATAGAAGCCGCCCACGGACATATTGAATTGGACAGTGATGCTGAAGCGACATCATTTACGTTGTATTTCCCAAAGAATAAGGAGGCCTAATGCTGAAAGTCATGATCGTTGAAGATGACAGTGAGATCGCAGCATTACATGCTCATTTTATCGCTAAAGAGCCGTCATTGAATTTAGTTGGAATCGCTGTTTCATTTACTATGGCAAGGGAAATGATGGCGATAGCCAAACCAGATTTGGTCATCGTGGATAACTATCTGCCTGATGGGCGAGGTGTCGATTTGGTTTATGAGTGGCTCAAACTGGACCATAAACCAGAGTGTATTCTGATTACCGCAGCTAACGATGCTCAAACGGTTAACTTAGCGCATCGCTATGGTGCGTTCGATTACTTAGTCAAACCAGTCGACTACCAGCGTTTATCACTGAGCCTGAACAAATTTATTCAAGTACGCCAGCATTTATCACAAGCCAATAAATTACATCAGAGTGAGTTGGATAGTCTTTTCTATCAAGCGCCAGCCACGGCTGATACAAACACCAGCACGGACGAATTTACCCTGAAACAGGTTATTGCTCAGTTTGCTCATGCCCATGTGGAACAAACCGCCAGCAGTGTGGCGGAAATGATGAACATCAGTAAAAGTACTGCCCGGCGCTATCTTGATAAAGCGGTTGAGCGTGGCGAACTCACTGCGTTTTTAGAACATGGCAAAGTGGGCAGGCCGACACGGGTTTATTGCCGACCTATTGGTATAAAAAGGTAATCGGTATCCAAACCTATCAACATAAAAAAGCCCCAAGAGCTAAAGCAACTTGGGGCTTTTCCATTCATACCAGCTTACTTATGAAGATGAACTTCTTCTTCTTTTTCGCCAGCGTGTGGGTCGTTAAATCTTGCTACGTCTAACGCGTTTTCAGATTTCGCGACGATACAGCTAACGCAACAGTCACCTGTGATGTTTACCGCAGTACGGATCATATCCAGCAGACGGTCAACACCCATGATCAGAGCAATACCTTCCAGTGGTAGACCAACTTGGTTCAGAACCATTGCCAGCATAACCAGACCAACACCTGGAACACCCGCCGTACCAATAGAAGCCAGCGTTGCAGTCAGGATAACGGTTAGGTAATCACCCATAGTCAGGTCGATGTTGAACGCTTGAGCGATAAACGCTGTCGCGACACCTTGCATGATTGCCGTACCGTCCATGTTGACCGTTGCACCAAGCGGAATCGTGAAAGATGCCACTTTGTTATCAACGCCGAGTCGGTATTTTGCTGTTTCCATCGTAACCGGAATGGTTGCGTTAGATGATGCCGTAGAGAAGGCAAACATCACTGCATCTTCCATTTTCTTCAGGAAGGTAATCGGGCTTAAACCTGAAAAACTTTTCAGCATCACACTGTAAGTAACGAGTCCGTGGATCAGCAGCGCCGCTGAAAGTACTAGGAAGTACTCAGCTAGGTTTACAATCGCACCTAAACCTAGGCCGGTAAACAGCTTAGCCATCAGGAAGAACACACCGTAAGGGGCGATGTTCATCAGCAAAGCAACCAGCTTCATGATCACTTCATTTAGGTCATTAAACATGGCTGCCACACGTTCACCGGCTTCGCCGGCGGCACTAATAGCAATACCAAACAATACTGCAAATACGATAATTTGAAGGGTTTTACCTTCAGCCATTGAGCTAATTGGGTTGGTTGGGAACATATCAATGATCACTTTACCCAATGACGGTGCTTCAGTTGCTGCAAAGGTGCTTGCTGCAGTCAGGTCAGCTCCAGCACCTGGCTGGAATACCGTACCCATGAACAGGGCAAGTGTAATCGCAACTGCGGTAGTGATGATGTAAAACGCGAGCGTTTTACCACCCATGCGACCAAGTGTGGTGATGTCTTTTAGAGAGCTTGTGCCACAGACCAGTGATACAAACACTAGTGGAACGACAAGCATTTTTAAGCTGGCGATAAAGATTTTTCCACCAACTTCAAACAGTCCGTTGACGATGTAGGCGTCGACGAATGTATTGCCTTCAAACAAGGCTCGAATAATGAATCCGGTTAAAATACCAGCAACCATACCGATGATCACTCGGCTGGTTAGGGATAACGGCTTCTTGGTATCCATGGTGAACACTCCTTATAGTTATGCACTTCGACATTCATTTCGAAGAGGGCGGCAGGGTATCAGCCGAAACGTGAAATCAAAAATCAAAAAGGGGTATGAAATTTGCGAGTGTGACTAGGATCACTGTGTTGGTGGTTCAAATTACCAAAAATTAACATTAATTTAGAGTTTTGAAACAACTTTGTGTGTTTTATAAGCATAAAATGCATTTTTTGTGAGTTTCATGCAATACGTTGTGTTGTACCGCGTTATTAATCTGGCCGTTAGCTTGTTATTTGGTTATTAAATCGGACGAGATATTTTGTTTAACTGCTTGAGTCAAATTCAATTTTTAGAGGATGGGCAGGTAAAGAGTCAAGCGAACCGAAGTCCGCTTGACGGCATAGAGACTAAAGAAGCGCGAGGTTTAGGTTGGCAGCAGTATGTTCACCCATTTTTATTAATGTATCCAATATATGCTCACCATCCGCACGCAGGCCATTGTGTTCATATTGATTGGTGATCCACGCTTTGCTGTTTGGAATGAGCTTGAGTGTTTCGCGGCTAATATCCATCTCAACAAACATATCATCCGCATACACAGCGCAGCTCACGGGCACTGAGTTGTTAGCAAGCACGGATGCATCGTATAGGTTCGACCAATCTTCTTTTTCTGCCAGTAACTGAGCAGCTTGTTTCAGTGGCTTCAAGTTGGTGTAGCTGTCAAACATCCAAGGAAAAACCATTTCGCCAGTAAAGAGGAAAGGTTGCCCAGTTTGATAGTTGAACTGAGGGAACTCTTGTCTGACTCGATGAGCAGACCAAAGAGAGGCAAAGCCCTGACAGTAAATAGACTCATGCAAAATCGCATAAATAGGGTTGGTCTGGAAATTTTGCTCCATCATCATTGCTTGCAGAAATTCGTAACGTAGCGTCTCTTTTCCTTCTACTGTGATAAAGGCATTTTCCAATGTGAAGTAGGTGGGAATGAAGCTGTCACTAACACCAAAGTTGATGCCGATTTGCTGGAATTGCTCAACGGTAAAGCGTTGACCAGTTGGCAGTAGAATTTCATGGGTTAACAAGTGATCGGCAATACGTTGGCAAAGCGCTTGCGCCGTAGGAAATTGAGTAAAGAACGCCGCGTTTTTGTCCAGAGTGCGTTGATAAGTCGCGCGATAAACATCGTCAGCATGGCGCGAAATCGACGGCACACCACCGGTAATGTATGAGCGCAGTAAACTGTCTGGAAAAAGTGAGAGATAGGTTAATGAGCAAAAGCCGCCGAAGCTCTGCCCCAGTATCGCCCACTTATCTATATTCCATTGTTTACGAATATATTCTGCATCACGAACAATATTATCTGCTCGGAAATGGCTGAGGTACTGAGCTTGTTGTGTAGCTGTCATTCCAGCTAGTGTTTGATGGTTGATGACACTGCTATTTCCTGTACCGCGTTGATCCAGAAGAAGAATGCGAAATTGCTGTAATGCTCGTTTCATCCAGCCGTTGGTGGCCGTCGCCCTCGGAGAAGGAAAGCCTGGGCCGCCCTGAAAATAAACAAGCCACGGTTTGTGTTGATCATCACCACGCGCGGATGTGACTGAGCGAGCAAACACTTGAATGGTTTGCTGATCAGGATGCTGGTAATCAAGTGGAACAGAGAATGTGTGCGGAGTGTATAGAACTCCACTATCAGTAAAGCTATGAGCGAGTAGAGACATGGCTGATGATTTATCCTTTGGATTTGTTTTTGCGCACCTTAGCACAACTCAACCATCCGCATAACTGCTCTCAGATACAATTTTCTTCAATCAATATCATTCAAGCAGTATCAGCTTTTAAGAATGTCACTAAGCCATCTCGTGGCTGAATCGTGTCGACTCAAAACGGTTGAGCAGGCGATGAACAAAGTAGGTCACCAGCAGTGTTACGACAATTGCAAACAAAATGCTGCTAACACGGTAGAGGGCACTGTAAACCAAGTCGCCGCCCGGAGTCAGATATTGCCCGAACAAGATGCCAAGCGTCGTCAAGCCACCAAATCCGGCTCCCGAGCCGCTCGACTCTTTCACGTGCATATAGCTGAAGATCATTGCACCAATCCAAAGAATCGGCACAACAAATAACAGTAAATCTGACCAGTCATACAGCAGGATTTGACCAAGTAATCCAAAGGTGACACCCATCAATGTCCCCATCGCACGTTTGCGGGCATAACCCATTGCGCCATTCCAGTTCATAGGGAAAAGTAGCAAAACGGTCGTGGCTTGAGCGGACAAGGAGTCACTTAGGTTAAATACCTGAAATACAATAAAAGACAGCGTCGCTATGGTTGCTCCCATGATAGCTTCATGGCGCATGCGGTGGTCTTTCTTTGCTTCTAGTGGTTTTGGCAGTGGCTCTCTCGGTTCAACATCTGGAATGAAGAATGTCATTAAATAGGCGATGACGACGGAGATGACACTTGCCAGCAGGTTAGTAAAAACGAGGTTGTTGATGTCTGTTGTCGGGTAACTGGCAAAGTGCAGCATGATACTCAAACTGATGATGCTGTTTGCACCAAACAGAAATAAACTGCCTTTTGACATACAGGCAAACTTGACCAAAAACAGACTAAAAGCGATCAGTGTCATCATGCCCGGATGACCACCAAATAGCCCGCCAAGAATGCCTATTTCTAATCCACATACCACGGCGGCTGCAACCAACTGACGAGCTGCGTGAGCATTCATAACCGGAACCATACCAAGCAGAAGCATTGGTGTAACCGTGAAGAACACGCCATTGTCCCAACCGAACAGTTTACTGATGGTGAAGCCAAGGGTTGCTCCAGTGGCAATACGCAGACACTGTCTGAGATCATTCGCAGACAGTGGGTGATCCCATAATCTCATGCTACCCCCTAATTAATAGATGTAGTGAAGAGCACTAAGGAAGCGAATCTGCGCTTTTGCCAGCCACGAGAATAGTGAGTTTTCAGGTATTAACTGTACTGTTGCGCGTGCGCCGGAAGGAAGGTGATCGACCAACTGGCTATCAATTGCAAGGTGGACACGCATGCGTTGTGCATCGCGAACCCAACGGTTGGATGTGGTCGGTGTCGCTAGGCTACCATCAGCGGCGAACTGTCCCGCACTCACACCGGCATCCAGCGTACTGAGTTGGGCTTCAAATACCTGTCCCGGCTTACTATCAAAAGCGATTAATGCACGGCTGCTTGACGAAAAGTGGCGCAGACTTTTTTCACGAAAATCGGCAATAACGTCCACTTCATCTGCCACTAACGCTACGAGGGGGCTGCCAGCGTTTGCGTAAGTACCATTTTCTAACTGCAAGTTGGCGACAACACCATCGTGTTCAGCCACAACGCGAGTATAAGAAAGGTTCAGTTTTGCTTTATCTAGCTGGTTTTGTGCAACGCGAATATTCACGTTGTTGTTGTCCATGTCTCCACGGCTAACTTGTAGTTGTTTTAGTCGAGCTTGTGCTGCTGAAACATTAGCTTGAGCGGCTATCGCTGCACTTTGTGCATCATCTTTTAATTTTTGTGAAGTACCGTTGCGAAGGAAAAGAGTGTTAAGACGGTTTGCTTCACGGCGTTTTTGCTCAGCAACGATAACGCTGGCTTTCACGTCTGCTTGTGCAGCTGTGATGGAGGCATCGAGTTGTTCGTTATTTTGCATCACTTGTTTTAGATTTAGTTCTGCCTGTTCAACCGCTAATTGGTAAGAGGTTGGATCGATATCAAACAGCACATCGCCTTTGTGTACAGCTTGGTTGTTTTCGACATAAACATTGGCAATTTTGCCACTAACTTGAGGAGCAATTTTTGTAACAACGCGGGTCGCCATTGCTTGAGGTGTCAAAGGCATCGCTAGATCCGCAACGAGAAAATAGGCGAATACAAAGACAAACCCGAAGCAGGAATATTTTATCCAGCGAGCGAATTTTTGATCTGGGGTCATGATTTAAAACTTCTCTTTTTTTATAAGGTTTCTGACTTTTTACTAAGTGCGTCAAGCGCGCTATGTGACACTCTGTCGAGTATCGATGAAAGCATTTTTATCTCTTCATCGCTGATGTTAATCAGTAGTTGGCTACGAACGTCGACGATCTTTTCTTCCATCTGTTTGAGCAGAGATTTTCCGTCATCGGTTAATCGTACGATTCGAGCACGTTTATCACTTTTACAGCTGTAGCGAGTGATGAGAGATTGCTCTTCTAGTTGATTTAAGGTGCGCATTAATGATGGCAATTCAATTTCAAGCGATTCAGCAAGACACTTTTGACTTACGTTGTCACCCAGACGTCTCAATTTCCATAGCGCTGTCCAACGAGGGTGCGTAAGACCAAGTGGTGCTAATTCGCGATCAGCAACCATTTTCCAAAGGCGTGATACGCGGGCTAACTGCTCAGCGAGAGACAATTCTTTGAGGCTTACAATGTCATGTACCATGATTAACTCTTATTTACTTAGCGTGCTAAGTAATATAGTTTAGTTAGCATGCTAAGTAAATAGTTGTGACTTAAATCACACAAAATTTATTGATCTCGTGAATAAGATTGATGCGGTAATTCGAATAAAAATGGTCAGGGAGAGCTAAAATTATCGTCTATTCTTATAGGGTTACGTTATTCTTGAACTCAATCAGCAATCATCCGAACGGATATCACTCCCAAAAGGCATAAGCTTGTGGAAGAACACATTATTATCCTTGTAATCGCTTTAGTGATCCTTAGCTACGGTTACATATCAAATTTTCTGGCTCGTTATGATATTTCTGGACCAATGGTATTTACCGGTCTAGGATTGCTGTTCTCTCCGCTCGGGCTGAATTTTGCTCAGCTCAATATCGACGCCAATATGGTTACAGTGCTAGTCGAAATCGCTTTGGTCTTGGTGTTGTTTAGTGACGCGGCATTGTTGGATCTCCCTCTTTTAAAGCAGTCGTGGAAAATTCCGGCGAGACTGCTTTTTATCGGTCTGCCAATGACCGTGGTGGCGGGAACCATAGCAGGGAAAATGATTTTCCCTGAAATGCCATTTTTGGATTTATTACTGCTGGCTTTGATTCTCACACCGACCGATGCAGCACTGGGAAAATCGGTCGTTTCCGATCCCGTCGTTCCCAAAACGGTACGCTCCACCATCAATGTCGAAAGTGGTTTAAATGACGGTATTGTTTTCCCTGTCTTGATTACAGTGGTTGCCGCGATAAGCGCTGGCATTCACCATGAACCTCAAGGGAACTGGATGATTTACGTTGCCAAACAGATTGTGTTTGGTGGCTTGGCTGGCGCGGCGATTGGATACTTGGGTGCGAAAGCGCAGATGAAGTGTTTGCAGAAAGGGTGGATGGTGGAAACCTATCGCAACTTGGTGCCAATCGCCTTAGCCATTCTCTCTTATTACAGTGCCGAGGTCGTTTCTGGCAATGGCTTTATAGCTGCGTTTTTTGCTGGCTTATATGCTGGGAATACCAATCAAGGCGTTCGCGAGCATATTGAAGATTTTGCCGAGAGCGAAGGCGAACTTTTGGTGCTAATTAGCTTTTTTATCTTTGGTTTCGCTTTTGTTCCGGTGACTTGGGACTACATTTCAGCACCCGTGATTGTTTACGCTTTACTGAGTTTGACCGTGTTGCGGATGCTGCCTGTGATTCTATGTTTACTGGGAAGCAAACTCGATTTAAAAACCATGAGCTTTATTGCTTGGTTTGGCCCAAGAGGCATTGCTTCAATTTTGTATGCTCTTCTGGTTGCCCATGAATTTGGGTCTATTAGAGGTTATGAACAGTTGTTTGCTGTTGTGACCTTAACCGTATTGATGAGTATTTTCGCTCACGGTTTTTCTGCTCAGCCGTTGGCGAATTTGTATAGCAAACATATCCAAAAGCCATAGTCGCATCTCAAACAAAGCTGCATGCAAAACAAAGCCGGCTTGATTGCCGGCTTTGATCTCAATAAATCGTGTCTAAAGATGATGAGATTGAATTACAGATTTTCACCATAGATATCGAAGCTGAAGTATTTCGCTGCGATCTTATCGTAAGTACCGTTTTGGCGAATTTCGACGATAGCTTGGTTAAATTTCTCTGCTAGTTTTTGGTCCTGCTTACGTAGCGCAAGTGCAGTACCTTCACCGATGTAGGCTTTATCGGTTACCGCTTGTCCTTTGAATTCGAAGCTCTTTCCTTCCGCTTTATCTAGGAAAGCGAGAGACAGTTGGTCTGCGTTACCAAATGTTGCATCTAATCGACCGTTTTGCATGTCGATGTAAACTTCGTCCTGACCTGTATAGCGTTTGATCTCAGCCACTGCGCCGAACTTGTCTGTTACGTAGCGGTCATGAATCGTACCTTGCTGAACACCAATCACTTTGTCTTTCATACCAGCTTGATCAATGGTGAAATCAGCATTTTTCGCTGCCACAAAACGAGCGGGTGTTTGGTAGTACTTGTTGGTGAACAGAACCTTTTTCTTACGGTCATCTGTGATGCGCATGGACGCCATAATCACGTCTGATTTACGAGCAAGCAGGCTAGGGATAAGCGCATCCCAGCTTTGTGAAACCCAAGTACACTCAAGTTTTGCTTGTGCACATAACGCGTCCGCAATTTCAATATCGAAGCCAACAGGTGTGCCATCGGCATTCTTGTAGTTGAACGGTGGGTAAGTGAAGTCAGAAGCAAGGCGCACTTCTTTTGCAAATGCTGCTGAACCAAACAGTGCTGCACAACAAGCTAAACCTAAAGCTAATTTTTTCATTGGTTAATTCCTTTTATCAATTATCTACGATTGCGTTGGGTAACTGCGGAGCACACTGATCACTTCTTCCATGCTCGATTGGCTACCGATAGTGATTCGTACGCAGTTTCTAAGTGCAGGGTCGTGACTTTGATTGCGAGTCACAATACCGTGCTTTAGAAGATACGCAAACAAGTCTTCACCTGAATGTGTACGCACTAACACGAAATTGGTTGATGACGGGTAAACGTGAGCAATACAAGGTAAGTTGTTTAACTCACCCATAAACCATTCACGGGTACGAATAAGCGTTTGAGTGTTCGCTTCCACCTGTTTCAAACCCGTTTCAGACAGAGCGGCTAATACCACCGTCGCACTAGAATCTGGCATTGGGTAAGGTGGGATAAGCTTTGCAACGAAATCCATCACACTTTGGTCGGCGATAATAAAACCGCAACGTATTGCCGCTAAACCAAAGGCTTTCGATAAAGTGCGAATTACTACTAAGTTTGGATATTGAGCAATCAGACTTGCGGCATTGTGTTCCATTTCAAATTCGATATAGGCTTCATCAACGACGACGATGGCATCGTCTTTTGTACCTTCAAGTACTTTGCTGATCTCTGCTTGAGAGATGAGATTGCCCGTTGGGTTATTCGGCGAACACAAAAACACCAAATTCGCCTCTTTCGCTGCCTGAATAACACCTTGGCTGTCCAAGTCGAAAGCATCACCAATCAATGGAACTTTGATGGTTTCCATCGCAAGTGCATCTGCACAGAACTCATACATGGCGTAAGTTGGCGGACAAACCACGATCTTATCTTTGCCCGGTTGACAGAATGTTCGAATCAGCAGATCAATGGCTTCGTCTGCTCCACGCACCGCAAGCACTGGCGCATCAACCTCCGCGTATTTTTGATAAGCCGATGCGACATCATGAGGCAGAAAATCAGGGTAACGGTTGTAGCCTTGTTCCTGATTATCGAAATGGATTGGAAACTCAAGCTCGTTGGCGTTTAACCATACTCGACCTGAACCACCGATACGTCTTGCCGACTGATAAGGTATTAATTTTTTTATGACCTCTGGTACCAATGAAGCGGCTAGTGAAGACATGGATGACCTCTCGCTAGTGCTAGTTAGTCGCACTAAGTGATTTTTTATTCGTTAAATTGCATTTAATTTGTTTTTATTTGCAATTCGCTTTTTGTTTTGATTATTCAATCAAAAAGAATTTGTAAAAAGAATCGAAATAAACACATACTAGCCATGATAAAAAATCATAGCTTGGGGTGTGGAGTGCATCTTCCATCAACAAAAACATTGCAGGCATTTCTCGCCACAGCAGAACATTTGAACTTTACTAAGGCTGCGCATGCTTTGAACCTGACTCAGGGCGCGATCAGTCGGCAAATCCTTTCACTGGAAGAGTTATTGGGTGTGAAATTGTTTTTCCGTCATGCAAGGGGGTTGTCACTCACGCAGCAAGGGTTGAAGTTTGTTCCTCATGCTGAAGATGTACTCAACCGTCTACGCTCGGCGATTGAAGAGGTTTCTTCGACACCTTCAACCATTAAGCTCAATGCACCAAGCTGCGTGACATCTTGGTTACTTCCAAGATTAATGGCATTTCAGGATGCGCACCCTGATATTGATGTGGAGCTGACCTCAACCATCAAACATCATCTTGAACCGAACTTTAATTTGTTTGATGCAGTGATTATGTACAGCAAAGCTCCCAAGCTTCCTTCGGTGGTGAGCCATCAATTATTTGAAGAGTGTTTGACCCCTATCTGTCGTCCAGAACTGTTGGATGATTTGGGGAAACCGTTATCGTTTGATGATTTATCGCGACTGACTTGGCTGCATGCGAACACGGAACAAAGTGACTGGAAGTTATGGTTAAACCATATGGACAGGAGAGAGCTGTTTAGCAAGAGTAATCAGCACTTCTCTACACTTGACCAAACTATGAACGCCGCTCAGCAAGGGTTTGGCATTGCTGTCGGAGACATTACGCTTGCAGAGCAAGATCTTGCTATGCATCGATTAATTCGGCCATTTGAACAAACAGTACTTTCTGGTCACAGCTATTACTTTTTGTACCCAAAGCAGAGTGATAATCCTATGCTAGATACCCTTCAGGATAGGCTGGTGTCCGGTTTTCAACATTCGGCGAAACCAAGTTCAGCGAAAATAGAAAAGCAGGTTACTGTCGCGAAATAGTGACTGCACAAACTTAAGACTAAAAAGAACAAGATAAAAAGAAGGAGCCAATATGGCACGTCCTAAAATTCCTCGTCAGATTTGTGGTTCTCCGGCACAAAGCTGCTTTAAACCCAATGGTGTACCGATGGCCAGTTTGGAAAAAGTGTTTCTTGAATCTGATGAGTTTGAAGCAATTCGGCTGGTGGATTTCCAAGGAATGCAGCAGCAACATGCGGCTGCGGAGATGGGGGTCTCGCGACAAACTCTGGCGAATTTAGTTAAGGCTGCCCGTAAAAAAGTGGCGGACAGTTTATTAAATGGCAAAGCCTTGATGATGAGCCCTGCTGAGTAATCTTGCGTTGCTTTGGGTGCGTCTATTCGTAGTTGTCCCAATACGGCTTATCACCGTAGAAGCCAGATAGAAAGTCGATAAAGTGGCGAACTTTGGATGCAAGGAATTCTCTGTGACTGTATAGCGCATAGAGCCCGAGAGGTTCAATCGGGAAGTTGTCGAGAATCTCCAGCTCTCCAGACGCAATCGCAGAGCCAGTCAGAAAAGTAGGTTGAATGGCATAGCCACGCCCCAATACTGCTGTTTTGACAATGACATCACCGTTGTTGCTGGCGAAATCACTATGGAAGTCGTGCACTGATAAGTGTTTCGGCCAGTGAGTAAAAAGACTTCTTGGATCAGAGTACGAAAAACGCAGATAGTTGAGCTGACATAACTCATCAAAGTTTGATGGTCTGCCATGTTTATCCCAATAGCTTGGCGCGGCGCAAACGAAGAGGTTGATCGGCGTTATTTTTTTCGCCACAAGCGCTGAGTCTTTGAGATGACCGATACGCAGGGCGATATCAACCCCTTCTTCGAGAATGTCGACTTTCCTGTCAGTTAAAAACAGCTCAACTTTGATCTCTGGGAACTGAGCCTGGAACTCAGCGATTGGAGCAGACAAATGGTAAACCCCAAAAGACATCGGCGCGCTTATCCTCAACGTGCCTGAAACTTGGGTATGCAAATTAGAAATCGCACTTTCCATATCATCAATATCCAACAATACTTGATGACAACGGTCAAAATATGTTTGACCAGCTTCGGTCAAATTCACTCGTCGCGTGGTCCGGTTGAGCAACCTGATCTTTAAATCGTCTTCAAGTTGCGCGACGTATTTGCTGACCAGTTGTGGTGACAGTTCCAGCTTATCGGCCGCTTTGACAAAACTCCCTTCAGACACCACGGTCGTGAATGCTCTCATAGCAACAATCTTGTCCATATTAACTTCTGCCTGTATTAGAAATGCCACGTTTATAATTAAGCAACACGGCGCTATTTTATCACGCCTGAGTTGATAGGTATATTTGCTGACATAGTCAAGGCGAGCTGAGATTTAAGCCAAACTTAGATTTAAAGTGAAAGCCGCCGAATCAGGAGAAGTAAAATGACCACCACTCAACGTATGCCAGCATTGTTTTTATCCCATGGTTCTCCAATGATGGCGCTCGAACATTCGCAAACAACCGAATTCTTTAAACAGCTCAGCGACAAATTTCCAGAGCCTAAAGCGATAGTGATTTTTTCAGCGCATTATGACCGTCGTGGCCCAGTTTCTATTACCAGCGGACACAGTTTGGGCACAATCCATGATTTTTATGGATTTCCTAAGCCACTTTACGATATCGACTACTCTGTGAAAGGTGCGCCAGTATTGGCACAAAAAGCGGCTAAATTACTGCAAGATGCAGGACTAAGCGCTCAACTGGATTCAAATCAAGGGTTGGATCATGGCGCCTGGGTACCTATGCTCTATATGTATCCACAGAAAAATGTGCCGATTATTCAGGTGTCGATCAATAGTTCTATGGATGCGATTTATCACTATGAAATTGGTCGTTGGTTACGTCCACTTCGTGAAGAAGGCGTGCTGTTTGTTGGTTCTGGTGGTATCAGCCATAACTTGCGTGAAATATTTGCGCCAGTCCCAGTTCCGAAAAGGGTAGAGAAAGTGAATCAGTTTACTGAGTGGGTGGGTGAGCATCTGGCTGCTGGCAACATTAGTGCATTACTGGATTACTTAAACCAAGCGCCACACGCAAGGTTTAATCACCCGACGCCGGATCATTATCTGCCTCTGCCTTGTATTCTGGGTACCAGCTATGACGATGAAATTGGTCAGGTTCTTCACCGTGCTATCGATCTGGAAATCTTAGCGCTTGATGCTTACGGTTTTGGCATTGCAGCTTAAAACATGCCGTTCATGTTAAGCCCGAGGGAGTGTTCTCTTGGGCTTTTTTATAGGTTGTATCTATTAAAATAATAGGATTAATCGATCATCCATTACATCTAATCTCTGTTAAATTTTGTCCTTCGTTAGGTCGTTAGGTCGTTAGGGCATTATTATGCGTTCATTTTCAATTACAAATTTAGTTCGGGGAAATGCGTTCATAGCCGTTGCAGCTATTGTCGCGTTGTCCCTATATCTCTTACTCACTTTGACCCGAGTGCAGTCTCAGTTCGGTAACGTTGTAGACCGCAATGTCAGTCTTATGACGACAGTTTCGGATCTCCGTTATTACACAGTGACATATCGTCGTTTTGCTTTGGACTACGGTTTGACGTCGGATGAACAACAACATAGCAAGATTGTTCAAACCATCGCGCTCAATGATAAGAAAGTGGATGATTCTTTTAAGCACATGAAAGAGCTGGCTGATACCAGTGATATTCAGGCCGCAGTGTACGATTTCGAGCGCCGCATTGATGAATACAGAGCGATGCAACAACATTACATCAGCTTGATTGATCAAGGGCATATTGATGACGCAAGACGTGAGATGTTAGGTCCAATGCTTGCGCCGTTTAATACCATCGTCGATCGCTTAACTCAGCTACAAAACGATTTAGAACAAGAAGCGAACTTGATCAAACAAAACAAACAAGCAGACATCGATGATGCTCTCCAGTGGTCGGTTATCGCCGCAAGTGTTGTAGTTATCTTGCTGGTGGCATTTAGCTACTACACAGCGAAACGAGTTTTGAACCCATTGAACCGTTTAAAAGCGCACATGTCGGTGGTTGGTCAAGGTCAATTGCAAGCGACGTTGGCAAAGAATGATTTTCACTCTGATGAGTTTGGCGAAGCTGCAACGGCATTTAACAGTATGCAACAGAATCTGCTCAATCTAATTATCACGGTGAAAGAGAGCGTTCATTCACTGGATTTAGTCTCAGAAGAGCTGGCGGCGAAAGTAGCGCATACCCAACAAAGTGTTGATGCTCAGAAAATCGAGATTGATCAGATTGTTGGTGCCTCTCAAGAACTCACTGAGAACACACAATTTATCGACCAAGTCACACAGCAAGCATCAGAAAAGAGTGGAATGACGAAGCAGCAAGCGCAAATTGGAGAGCAGAGCATCGTAAATTCAATCTCGCGCACTGAAAATATGTCGCAATTGATTGGTCAAACAGGAGAAGTCATTGAAGGGCTTTATCGTGGTAGCTTTGATATCAGTGTGATTTCCGATGTGATCAGTAATATCACCAAACAAACCAACCTACTTGCTTTGAACGCAGCCATTGAAGCGGCTCGTGCGGGAGAGAGTGGCCGAGGATTTGCGGTGGTGGCTGATCAGGTGCGAGAACTGGCACAGCAAACTCAAAGTTCTATCGATCAAATTGGCGGCATTATTGGCAATTTGCAGTCTCAAGCTACTAATGCGCAACAGCTGATGAGTCAATGCCAAGAGCAAATCGGTGTGAGCTTACAGCAAGTGACGGAAGCGGGTGAGTCGTACCATGCCATCGTCAGTGCTGCTGAAGAAATTGCCAATATGGACAGCCAGATCGCGAGGCTTTCACAAGATCAGCAGTTGCTATCGGTAAATGTGAACAGCAGTGTTCAAGCGATCAGTCAGTCTTCGCTAGATATAGAGAATATCGCAAGTGACACCACTAAGACTTACCATGCGGTACAAGCTCAAACAGAACATTTAAAACAGTACATAGGGGCTTTTACCGTTTAAATCGATTTCGTTCCAAACCTGCACTTTTCCCGAATAAAAGTAAACTTGCCTAATCATTCCGCTTTTATTCGGGCTTTTTTTGTGCGAACGTATCGTGACGAATGAAGTGATCAATTTGTTCTGCCACTTTCGAGCTATAAATCAAACTGGTGTGAGTGTTCCGCATGAGGTGGTGCGCTGTCATTCCCACGATTTTGGTTTCATCTACCGTAACTGTGCCATCGGAATGTGTGTCTTTCCCCATCAAAATAGAGCGTACGCCTAGAGGAACAGTACCCGCTAAGCTGCCCAGCTTTTGTGGAAACGCCCACTTATCTTCGTGCTTTTGCAGTCCGAATTTCGCAGAATTTCCCAGCAATACCCCCAAGCCCATTTGTTGAATTTTGCCAACAATCGAAGCGCCGTTAATCGGAGAACCCAACGCAACAACATGTGAAATGGTATCTACATCCGGTTTACGTGAAGCAAGGTAGCGCTTAATCACCACGCCTCCCAAACTGTGTCCAACCAGAATATTGGTTTGCTTGTGATCGATCGCTTTATCAATCGCTGAAAACACCTTGCGTTCATCAATAGCAACCGAGTTATAACTCACCACTTCGGTATCATAGCCCAGTTTTTCAAGACGTTGGCTGAGTGGCAACATCGCAATTCCGTGCATGTACAGCCCATGAAGAATGATCACTTTCATACGGTATCTCTGGGTTCTTTAGGTGAACAGGTAATAATGCAATGGAGTTAATATAACGATGCTTGAACGCCTTTCAAAGCCTTGATTTGGCTTACATGTAAATAGTCGGTGTTCTTAAGTTTTTTGTTCATATCTCAAGCTTGCCCTACAAGGAAAGCGAAGCTTCTCAGCCTCTTCGTTTTCTCTTCCTTCTTTGTTTATCCTCCCTTTGTTATTGCTCAAGGTATGATGCTTTTTCCACCAGTTGAGTGTGTTGTGAGCAGATAACAACAAAGTAATAACAGAGCCAATAGCGGGAAGAGAAGACAATGAACCTGAGACAACAACAGCAAAAAGTGTTTGATGAGAGCGGAGAAAACTTGGTGGTGGGTAGTGAACAGCACTGCCCTGTGGAACCTTCCATTCTTGCTGATATCACGGAAGATTCACCTCTGGTTGTCAGCGTGATTCGCTCAGGGCTAACCGCAGAAGTCTTTCACCTAAGAATTGACGGTAAAGATTACAATCTGAAAAAGCGTCGCCAAGTGGCAAAAGTGGCTAACTTAGATGGTCAATACTCTTTTCTCAATGAAGTTCAGCGGCGTAATGACCTACAAAAACTCAAGCAGCAATCAGATACAGCCCCACGACTTACCCATATAGTGCCCACGATCTACGCCAACTACCGTCTGGGAATTATTTTGTCGCCGTGGATTGAAGGCGAACACATTAGTGAAGTCACGCCAGATTTGATTCAACAGTTGTTCACCACGTTATTAGCGTGTGAAGAACACGGTTTGATGGAGTGGGATCTTTGTAGTGGCAACTTGCTGGTGGATCAACATCAGCAACTTTGGTTGTTTGATTTTGGTTATATGTATTCGTTTAACCCCAAAACTGACTTCAACAGCAATGGAATAGCCGATCCTTTGTTTCATATGGTGGAACGCTTCGAAACCCGCTTATTTTTTGGCTGGTTGCTAAAAAAAGATCACTCTTTGACTGAGCAACTAGAGTTGTACCGGACATTGAAACAAATTGCTGTGGAGGTTTATCAGCAAAAAATCGAGTGGCTTAAAGCACAACATGCAGAAGTTATGGTGATTAATCACTTTGAAAGTCTTATTGAAACCTGGCGGAGAGCGTTAGCCTGTGATGATGAACTCAGGCATTTGTTCCAGCTCGAATCTTTTCGTTCTCATGTGCTGGATATTGAGGATGATATCGACGGTCAATCCTGTACTGAATTAACGTTACAACGCATATCGCTGGTGCTTGATGTGCTGAGAAGTGACTTTGATTACCTGAAAGAAAGAGGAGGGTTGTTTTACGCAAATAAAGGCAAATCACAACAAGCCCTCATTGAGCAATACGAGCAGAAACGCGAGTTGGCACAGAAATATCAATTGCGGTAGAGGAAGGCGGGTAGTCCATTGAAGTTTTGCCGAGAGTTGCTAGTCAATCATTCATGTCTGCGGCTAGCAATGACGGAAAAAGTAAGCCTCCAAATCCCACAGAAGGAATTGGAGGCTTAAGAAACTCAAGCTGTATGCAGTTGGGTTGAAATCTTATTTAGTATAAGACTGAGCGATGTTGTCGATACGCTCATTTGCGCGAGCAGCTTCTTCTTGAGCAGACATTGCTGAATCCGATGCTGAAGCTGCTTTTGAGCTTAGCATTGCGTGCTCACTCTTAAGTGCTGCAACTTCGTCATTTAGTTGGCTAACTTGGCTGTTTAGCTCATCCAATTTTGCTGTTGTTGCTTCGTCTGGACCTGATGCACAACCTGCTAGTAATAGTACAGATGACGCTGCTGCTGCGATTAACATCTTGTTCATATGAACTCCTTGATTTTATGTAAATATCAAAACGTCCTATACATTCTTTTCCATATAGTGACGAGTTATAGTGTAGACACTATTTTACGCTTAGCCTAATTAGAAAAAGTCAAAATAACCCAAAATAATGTCAATGAATCAAATGATTGTGTGAATTCTTACTGCTAAGAATTACTTTAGCACCAATTTTGACTGTAGTGCATATACTATTTAAGTGTTATGAAGAGAATATTTTCTGTGATCTCTATCTATTAGCGCACTATTCGCGGTATTATACTGCGCTTTCATTTTGACCATTTAGCCACATTGGTTTGGCTACCCCCACTGATTTGGAGAATCCTTTGCAGTTTAAAGATTTAGGCTTAGATAATCGCTTATTGAAAAACTTAGCACACTACGATTTCAAACAAGCGACCGAAATCCAGAAGATCGCGATTCCTGTTGCTATTGCAGGAAAAGATGTCTTGGCATCTTCTAAAACTGGTTCCGGTAAAACACTAGCCTTTTTACTTCCTACTCTGCATAAAGCTTTAAAAACAAAGGCTTTTTCAGCAAAAGATCCACGTGCAGTCATTCTGTTGCCAACGCGTGAATTGGCGAAGCAAGTGTATGGTGAACTGCGCGTTATGTTGGGCGGTTTGAGCTACACAGGTACGCTTATTACTGGTGGTGAAAACTTCAACGACCAAGTGAAAGCTCTGAACCGTTACCCGCGTTTTATCGTTGCGACTCCTGGCCGTCTTGCGGATCATCTTGAGCACCGTTCGTTATTTTTAGATGGCGTGGATACTCTGATTCTTGATGAAGCAGACCGCATGTTGGATTTGGGTTTCGCTCCTCAACTTCGTCACATCCATAAAGCTGCGAAGCATCGTCGTCGCCAAACGCTGATGTTTTCTGCCACTTTGGATCACGCAGAAGTTAACGATATCGCATCTGAGATGTTAAATGACCCGCGTCGTATTTCAGTGGGTGTCTCAAACGAGCAACACAAAGACATTCGCCAACGTTTCTACCTGTGCGATCACCTTGACCACAAAGAAGCGTTACTGGATCGAGTGCTGAACGATGCGGAATATCGTCAGGTGATTATCTTTACGGCAACACGTGCGGATACTGAACGTTTAACCGATAAGTTGAATGAGCAAAAACTGAAAGCTGTGGCGTTAAGCGGAAGCCTGAACCAAGCGCAGCGTAACACCATTATGAGCCAGTTTGAGCGTGCGGTATTTAAGATTCTAGTGACGACGGATGTAGCGTCCCGAGGTCTGGATATTGCTAACGTGACCCACGTTATCAACTTTGATATGCCGAAGCACACCGAAGAATACGTTCACCGTGTGGGACGTACTGGTCGAGCAGGGCACAAAGGGGATGCTATCTCTTTTGTTGGTCCTAAAGACTGGGATAGCTTCAAACGAGTAGAAGCATTCTTGCAACAAGACATTCAATTTGATGAGTTGGAAGGGTTAAAAGGCAAATTTAAGGGACTTAAACCAAGACAACCAGTGCGTAAAGCGAACGCTCAAGCAAACAAGAATGTGAAGTCGCAAGCGAAGAAGGTAGCTAAAAAACCAGCCAAACGCGACAAGAGCTTCTACCAAAACGTGGCTGTGGGTGACGATGTATTCATTCCTAAGAAGAAAGTTGCGCCTAAAGCAGACGAAGAATAATCAGTGAGATTATCAACCCAATAAAAAATGCCGCTTTGACAGCGGCATTTTTGTCTGTGCTATATGCTGTCTTTACTCATTTCTAAGTCAACAACATCTGTACTTAGAAACTCGCGCCCCCAAAGGGTGGGATAAAAAAGTCCTATTCTTAATTTTCCTTAAGCTTTCCTTAAGTTTACTTATTTAAGCTCTCCCTATAGCTAGCAGAGAGGGCTTCTTGTATGGCAGATTTCTTTCCATCTCACCCATTTAAGCTTGAGATTATCGACCGCTTTCATCCGCAACGTAGTGATATTGAACACTACATTGCGCAGCGTTATTCCTTAGCATTTGATGCACATTTAAATTCTTTTATGCCTACGTTTATGGCTTTGATGGAAGGCGAGGAAATTCGCTCTTTATGCGGTTTCCGAGTTGCCAGTGACGAACCACTGTTTCTTGAACAGTATCTAGATGAACCAGCAGATAAGCTTTTAAACCATGTGTTTCACCAGCCTTTATCTGTAGAAAACACGGCTAACAATCGCATAGAGCGCAGCAATCTTATTGAGTTTGGACAACTTGCTTCATTTTCGAAAGGCTTTTCTACGCTTCATTTTCTGCTCATGACTAAAAAGTTGGTGGAGAGTGGCTATGAATGGTGCATTTTTACTGCCACAGATCCGCTGTACGCCATGATGTCCCGACTCGGTTTGGAAAGCACAGTTTTGGCTGAAGCTGACCCATCAAGAATTCCCGATGCTACGTACACATGGGGTAACTACTATCAACATCAACCGCGTATTGTCGCTGGCAACCTGAAGCATGGTCTCGCGCATCTAGAGGCTCTGTTCGCTGAAAAAGTGTGTCGTGCGCGTGGAGGTGCACTGTGAACATGATTATTGAGTCTCTCATCCGACACTCCATTGAAACACCAAACAAAATCGCATTTATTGGTGGCAATGAAGAGATTTCTTATCAAAACCTACTCATCAGAGTGCGTGGTGTGGCTGAGTATTTGGTTGAGCATTCACCAAAATGTATAGCGTTACGTGCCGAAAACAGCCTTGACTGGGTCATTGCCGATCTTGCTGCGCTATATGCTGATATTCCTAATGTACCCGTCCCGTTGTTTTTTACCCCAGAACAAGTCGAACATATTGTGACTGAGTCTGGCGCGGATTTGTTACTTGGAAATTGGGATGCTTGGATTCAGAACGCCAGTGCTGACGTAAATTCGCTGGATGCAAAAATGGTGGGTGAAGTTGAGAATTTAAGTGTCTGGAAACGAATTGTAGAGTCTGAAAAGCAACTTCTACCACATACCGGAAAAATCACGTTTACCTCGGGTTCTACTGGCCATCCGAAAGGGGTGTGTTTGAGTCAGAATCAATTATCAAAGGTTAGCCGTTCACTGGCTGATACGATTGCTACCGAAGCGAAATGTGAAAAGCATCTGGTTCTTTTGCCTTTATCCACGCTGCTAGAAAATATCACGGGTATCTATGTTCCAATTATTCTTGGGGCAACCTCGGTGGTGTTGAACGGCGCAGAAGTGGGGCTGAATGGTTCAAGCAATTTCGATCCATCTCAATTTGCATTGGCGTTGGCAAAGTATCTGCCGAACAGCTTAGTGTTAACTCCGGCTCTGCTGATGGCTTTGATTGAAGTGGTAAAAGCGATGCCAATCTTAGCGCGAAACTTAGAGTTCGTTGCGGTAGGAGGGGCTCGCGTCTCACCACAGCTATTAGAAATGGCTCATAGCTTAGGTATTCCTGCTTTTGAAGGATATGGTCTTTCTGAAAATGCATCGGTTGTCAGTCTAAATACCCCATCCGCCTATAAAGCTGGCACCAGTGGAAAACCACTGCCGCATATTGATGTGAAAGTTTCCAATGACGGCGAAATCTACGTTTCAGGCTGTGTTGCATTGGGTTATATCGACCAACCCTTCGAACAGGGTTGGTATGCCACGGGCGATTTAGGTCACCTTGATGAAGATGGATTTTTGGTGATTAACGGTCGTAAAAAGAACCAAATCATTACTGCATTCGGTCGCAATATCTCACCAGAGTGGGTGGAATCTGAAGCTCAAGCATTTAGGGCGCTACACGGAATGGTATTGGTTGGTGATGGCGAGAAGTCACTGAGTGCCATTACAGCAAACTCAAATGTTGAAGAGGTTACAGCGGCGCTGAAACAGCTTAATCAACGTCTTCCTGACTACGCTCGGATCCGTACTTTAATTACCGCTCAAGGACTGAGTTCGCTGGCAGGGTTTTATACCAGTAACGGCCGCCCGATTCGCTCCAAATTTGAACAGTGGATGTTGAGTAAAACGGAGCAAAACGACGGACGGATAATTACGCCAATTAACGAATGAATGAAAGTCGCCAATTATTTTTGAACAGAAGAATTACGGAGCAACAACCATGACTGCATTTTTTGAAATTCTGAAGAAAGAAACCCAAGACGCTCAACAGCAGATGCTACAAGCACCGATTTTCGCGGCTTGTGCTCGTGGTGAAATTGAGCTGGATACGTATGTAAACTTTCTTACTCAGGCTTTCCACCACGTAAAGCACACCGTACCATTGCTAATGGCTTGTGGTGGCCGCTTGCCGGAGAAATACGAGTGGTTACGTCAAGCTATAGGTGAATACATCGAAGAAGAAAAAGGTCACCACGAATGGATTCTAAATGACATCGAAGCCTGTGGCGCGAATGCTGAAGCTGTACGAGCAAACTCAGGCAATGGTCGTGTAGGCACTGCCATTGAACTGATGGTGGCGTATTTGTACCACCAAATCGATCGCGGCAATCCCATCGCTTTCTTTGGCATGGTATGGGTACTAGAAGGTACTAGTGTGGGTGTTGGTGGGCAAGTCGCAGCTCTGGTCAAACAGACATTAAATCTACCCGATACCGCAATGAGCTATCTAACCTCACATAGCGTTCTCGACCAAGATCATATCCAATTGTTTGAGGGTTTGATGAATCAAATTACCGATGAGAAAGATCAAGCGGCCATTATTGATTCAGCCAACATGGTTTTCCAGCTATACGGCCAAATGCTGCAAGAGTTGACGCCAACAGCAATGAAAAATGCGGCTTAAGGAACACTTATGGAACTGCAAGACAAACGTGTATTACTGACTGGCGCTTCTGGCGGAATTGGCAAAGAGGTTGCGAAAGCACTCGAAGCAAAAGGGGCAAAGCTGCTTTTAGTTGCTCGCAACGGAAATAAGCTTGAAGCGCTGAAAAATAGCTTAGAGTTTCCTCATCATCACGAAGTTGTGGCTGCGGACCTGTCTACAGATGAGGGCCTCGAAAAGGTGAAACAAACGTGTTTGAACCTGTCGCAGAAAGGGCAACGTATTGATGTGCTGATCAACAATGCTGGTAGTAATCAGTTCAGCTTTCTTGCTCAAAGAAGTAGCTCATCGATCGAGTTAGAGATGCGTTTGAACTTGTTGGTTCCGATGTTGTTGAGTCAATCTGCGCTCTCTTGGATTAGCTGTCCGGGGATTATTCTGAATGTTGGGTCAACGTTTGGCTCAATTGGTTTTCCCGGTTACACCACCTATTGTGCGGCAAAATCGGGTTTGCAGCGTTTTAGTGAAGCGTTAGACAGAGAGTTAGATGGTTCAGGCATTCGCGCGCTTTATCTCGCGCCACGCGCAACGGACACGGATTTAAATGACAACTTGGTGAATCAAATGAATCAACAGCTTGGTAATAAAAGCGATTCACCGACAGTGGTTGCGAAGCATGTGGTAGATATATTGGAAAAAGAGCAAGCTGCGCGTTGGATTGGCTGGCCGGAAAAACTGTTTGCTCGTATTAATCAGATCCTTCCTGGCGTTGTGTCTAAGTCGATCCGCAAACAACAAGACACCATTCATCACTTTATTAACCAAGTCCATAGCAAGTAACTGAGGGACGAATTATGAAATATTTATTATCAACTTTAGCTGCTACTATTTGTTTTGGCGCTGCAACATCAGCCTTTGCTGCGGGAGCCGATCCGTTAATCACGATTCAAAAAAAATGGGCAGTCTGTCAGTATGAGTCCAAAGATTCGGATAATCAGGTTTACTGTTTGGAAAACTTAATCAAGCGCAACGAAGAAGCATTGAAACAAGACCCAAACCGCCAAGAGTTAAAATTGTGGCTGGCAATCAACAAGTCATCACTTGCGGGTGCTGACGGTGGTTTAGGCGCACTTTCGTTAGTGAAAGAAGCCAAAGCGCTTTTAGAACAAGTTATTGATAAAGCGCCAGAAACGTTAAATGGTTCAGCGTTTACCAGCTTAGGTTCGCTATACTACAAAGTACCGGGGTGGCCAATCGGATTCGGTGATGATGAAATGGCTGAAAAAATGCTCCGTAAAGCATTGGAAATCAACCCAGATGGCATCGATCCAAATTATTTTTACGCGGACTTTTTAGCGCAAGATGGACGCAAAAAAGAAGCCATCCCGTATCTAACCAAAGCACAGAAAGCGCCGCCTCGTGCTGATCGTCCTTTAGCCGATCAGGGGCGTCAGCAAGAAATAGCAAAATTATTAGGAGAACTTCAATAACCATGCGGTTACTTTTAGTTGAAGATGACGCATTACTCGGGCAATCCATGGTGACTTCGCTTAGTCGTCATGGATATACCGTAGATTGGGTAGACAGAGGCGGCGGTGTTGAAGTCGCGATGAAAACGGAGCAATTCGCTGCCGTTATTTTGGATCTTACCCTGCCAGATATTGATGGGTTGGTCGTGTTGCGAAACCTACGTCGAGCTGGCTATACCTTACCTGTGTTAATTCTTACTGCGCGTGATGATATTGAGGACAGAGTAAAAGGCTTAGATGGTGGAGCCGACGATTACTTAGTGAAGCCATTTGCCCTTGAAGAGTTGATGGCTCGGCTGCGGGTGCTCATTCGTCGTCAATCAGGGTATTGTGATGAACGCATCGTTGTTGGACAACTTTCTCTCTCTTTAGCGGAACAAGCCGTTGATTATGAGGGAAACAGACTAAAGTTAACCAATAATGAATTTAAATTGCTTACCGCATTAATGACTCATGCGGGGAGAGTGCTCAGTAAAGACCAGCTACAACAGTCGTTGCACGGTTGGGATGAAGGAGCCAGTGATAATGCTATCGAAGTGCATATTCACAACTTGCGTAAAAAAGTTCCAAATAACCTGATTAAGAATATCCGTGGCGTGGGGTACATCATTGAAAAATAAAGTAGAAGCAACTTTTTCTATTAAAAAGCGATTGACGATATCAGTGATCGCACTTTCATCCGTTTTAATTTTGATTTGTTTGTATTTCAGCTTCTCTTATTCAAAACATGAAATTGAAGAGGTATACGATGCGCGCCTTGGTCAGTCAGCCAAGATGTTGCTTCTGAGTATGCCGATTTCCGAACAGCCTATGCAGTCAGGCCATACGCGTGAGTTATTTGATAACTGGATGAAACGCATTGAGCGACAAGCTAAAGGTGATGATAACCCAACTCCATTTGGCCATCCTTACGAGCAACATATTTTAGTTCAGTTTTATATCGCCGATGAGCTCATTTGGAGCTCGATTCCGGAAATAGATAACCTCAACCATGACCCTAAATACGCAGGGTTTGGTTATATGGATATTGAGAACGAATCTTGGCGATTTTTCCAGCTTCCATTGCCTAAAGCGATGAATGTTAAGCATGAATACATCTTTGTTGCTGAAAAAGAGTCTATTCGTGATGAGATGATGTATGAATTGGCTCTATCAGCTGCGTTACCGCAATTTGTTTTGATTCCGTGTTTAGCGCTGATGATGGTGCTTTTGATTGATAAACATTTTAAGCCAATCACTGAACTTAAGCGGGCGATTGCTCAACGCAGTGCGAATAAGCTAGACAGCATATACGTCGCAAACCCGACGCATGAATTGTCCCCTTTAGTTGCCGCTCTTAATACTTTGTTGAGCGAATTGGAGCAAGCATGGCAAAGGGAAAAGCGTTTTACTCGTATGGCTGCCCATGAACTGAAAACACCGCTGACCATACTGCGGCTGAACGCAGAAAACGCGTTGATGAGCCAAAACGAGCAACAACTGAAATCAGATTTGAACAATATTCTTCAAGGTATCGATAGAACTGATCGCATGATCCAGCAGCTTTTGACACTGGCGAGAGTGGAAAGTATTCATGAAATGAAATTCTTGGTTGTTGATCTGCCTAAGCTTTGCCAGTCAGTAATTGCAGAGCGCGTACCACTCGCTCTTAAGCATCAACAAGAAATTTCGTTCGAAGGTAACGATATTGAGATATTGGGTGATGAAGCACTGCTGAGGATGTTGCTAACAAACCTGCTTGATAATGCAATGCGTTATTCGGGCGATGGATCTTTGATCAACATCCGGTTGGAAGAGGAACAAGAGTCAGTGAACGTCTACGTTAGTGATACGGGTAAAAATATCTCTAATGAAACGCGGGAAAAAATGTTCGATAACTTCTATCGAGCTAATACAGAAAAAGGTGATGGGGCTGGTCTTGGTATGTCGATTACCCGAGATGTCGCCAAATTGCACGGCGGAAGCGTTGAACTGCTTCCTCGCGCGGACAGTCGCAATACGTTTTTGGTTGTGCTTCCGAAATAGTATTTGGGAAAATAGAGTTTGTAGTGTTGCGGCGTTAAGACTTAAGGCCGTAACATCGCATACCACCATTACTGGTCACTTCTGCTTGCTGCCCCTGATGCCAGGCACCGTCCTCACTGTTCCAAAAAGCCAGGTGATACTGCTCGCCATCATCATGCCAGAACCCGATAGGCTGATTTGGAAAACTATTTCTGCAAATCAATTCGCCTTCGATAAGAGATACAGATTCGCCGTTTGGGTCAACAACATCAATTTCCAATCCTAAAGCCGCACCTTGGCACTCTCCGCTGTATACCGGAGAGATAGGGTTGCCTATCACAAAGTTGCCTAGGATATCAGTATCTCCGGACATGACAGACAGGTGTAAGTCGGGTTTTATTTGATCGTAAATATAAGAAAATTGTTCTTCTTCGAGCATTTTCCCTGTTGAGCAGAGTGTTTTAAGAGACGTTAAAGCGTAAAAATTGCCGGGAGAAAACTCTTTTTTCTCAAGAGACTGTAAGTAGCTTGCTGGGGTTGCGAGTAGAGTAACTTCAGCCTCCTGAATAAACTCCCATAAAGCCCCTGCTTGAGGATAAAGCGGACAACCATCATAGATGACTAAGGTCGCTCCGCTTGCCAGTGCAGAGGTATGCCAGTTCCACATCATCGAGTCGCATTCAGTGTTGACCAGAATGCGATCATCGGGCTGTATATCACATTGAAGCTGATGTTCTTTTAAGTGGTTAAGGATGGTTCCGCCGACACTATGAGCAGTACATCTTGGTGGCGCGTTATCTCTTTCGGAAAATAGTACGAACAACGGGTCATTAAAACCAATTCGTTCGTAAGTTAACCCCCGAGGAAGGTAGCTAGAAAGCAGGGATTGCCAGTCGGAAAACGTATCATTGAAATTCACGCTGTACTCACGTTGCTGCAAATATTCTATCTGGCAGGTGTTTTCAATACTTTCAATTGATTGAACGATTTTAGAATTGCTTTCTTCCATCACATGGTTGGTGCCGTTAAAACTATAGCCGTTACAGCAGAACAAAATCTTTGGTTGAATCTGTTCAAAGCGAGCAATGATGTCGTCAATATTGTCTGAAGGGGAAGTTGATGCCCATATCGCTCCTAAGCTGGTGGTTGCCAGCATCGCCACAACGGTTTCAGGCATATGCGGTAAGCAAGCCGCAACCACATCACCTTTTGTTACCCCATTCTGTGTTAGCCATTGCTGCACAATCGATACTTGGTCACTGAGCTGTTGCCATGTCAGTTTTTTACTTTGTCCGTTTTCATTTTTAAACCAGATAGCAACGCCTTCTGGTTTTTGGAAGGCATAGGACAGTAAGTTCTCGGCGTAGTTGAGCTGGGCTTGAGGAAACCAAATCGTATCGCGAGCAGGAAGGAATTTTTGCCAACGAGCAATGCCTTCACCATAGATACAATTTCCACAGAATCCAATCACATCACAGAATTGCCAAATCTCCAGCCAGAACTTTTTTTTGTCTGCCACTGACCATTGATGGAGCTGTTGATAGGTTTCAACGGCTTCACCTTGCATATTGATGTGTTGAATAAACTGCTGAAGATTCGACGTTTGAATTCGATCTTCACTGGGTATCCACAATGGGGTTTCGTTAGACATAACTCTCTCAGCCATTCAATTTACTCTGAATAGAGTTTTGACGCAGATCTAGACAAAGTCAAACAACAGCTCACTGATATTTAAGAAAAAAGAGAAGTCTGAACGTAGGCGCGATTGTTTAAGTTGGCGAAAGAATGAGGCTGTTGCCAGATTGCAGTACGAGACAGGTAAAAAAAGAGCCAACCGTAAGTAATACGATTGGCTGATATAACATGTGAACAAATGTATTCACTAACAACGTCAGTTGGCTAGGTGACCCTCGGCTTAATAAGGGTCATCTAATATAAAGCATATTGCATGCCAACTTGTTTAGCATGATTTTTGGTTAATAATTGACCAAAAATTGCGATTTATGAACGTTTTGTTAATTTTATTCGCAAAATGCAAATGCATAATGCAAAAGTTTAGTCAATTTGCTAGTGATAATCTTGATATTAAAATGGCATTTCATTAAATCAATATAAGTTTAATTATAGTTAGAGTGCTAATTATTATTCTTGTGTCTTATAAATTTAATTAAACCAAGTAAGTACTATAAAAACAGTGATTTATAGGTTTATTTGTATCACCTCTTAATATTTAGGGTTGAAATAATCTTTAGTCTTGTTAGTTTATAAATGGAATTTGTTTAGAGCTCTAAATGATTATGTGGCGAACAATGATTACAGCAGCACCTTGGGTCGCATACCCAGAAATTATGCAAAATCTTGAGGAAGATTGGGTTTTTCGTATCCCCACTGTAAGTGATGGCGCGAAGATACATGAGCTTATTGCGCAGTGCGCACCGCTCGATGAAAACTCCGCCTATTGCAACTTTCTGCAATCAACGCACTTTCAAAGCACCTGTGTTGTCGCTGAGTGTGACGGTGAGATCGTTGGTTTCGTTTCAGCCTATCGCAAGCCGGATAATCCTAATGAGTTATTCATTTGGCAAGTCGCTGTGCATGAAAGTGCGCGAGGTAAAGGTCTGGCTTTCCATATGCTGAAAGAGATTCTGACCAGAGATGATCTGCAAGACATCCAAGTGTTGGAAACCACAATCACTAAAGACAACCTCGGGTCTTGGAGCCTGTTTAAGAAATTAGACAGAGCGCATGGAGAGCGCGGCGAAGTATCCACTTTTCTCGATGAAACCCGTCATTTTGAAGGTAAACACGATACGGAATATCTGTATCGAATTCCTCTAAAGCAGCAGTAGCTAAAAGCTAAGGCTGTTGTTCATTCAAAAATCAATAAAGAAGGTTAAAACTCTACGTTATGGATATCTTTAAGAAAAAAGAATCAAACGTTCAATCTTACGCAAAAAATTTCCCCGTTGTTTTCTCCACTGCCAAAGGCAGTTGGCTCTACACCAAAGATGGTGACGCTTATCTTGATTTCTTAGCGGGTGCCGGTTCACTGAACTATGGGCACAACAATGCCATTTTTAAGCTTGCACTGCTTGAATATATCGACCGCGATGGCATTACTCATGGACTAGACATGCACTCTGAAGCTAAAGCAGAATTCTTAAGTGCATTACAAACTTACATTTTTGAGCCTCGCTCACTGAACTACAAAGTGCAGTTCACAGGACCTACGGGTACCAACGCCGTTGAAGCGGCAATGAAGCTTGCGCGTAAAGTAACAGGTCGTAGCAATATTGTGGCTTTCACCAATGGTTTCCACGGCTGTTCTTATGGTGCGCTTGCCGCAACAGGTAACCAGCATCATCGTGGCGGCGCTGGCATGGGGCTGTCGGGTGTAACTCGTCTACCGTATGAAGGTTATGCGGATATTGATGGCTTGGCCTTGTTCGAAACCATGTTATGTGACAACTCTTCTGGCTTAGACAAACCTGCTGCTGTTCTGGTTGAAACGGTTCAGGGTGAAGGTGGCTTGAACGCTGCGTCAAATGAGTGGTTACAACGTTTGGCGAAGATTTGTAAAGCACACGATGTGCTGTTGATCGTGGATGACATTCAGGCAGGTTGTGGTCGTACAGGTACGTTCTTTAGTTTTGAGCCTTCGGGCATTCAGCCAGATATTGTTACTTTATCGAAATCTATCGGTGGTTACGGTTTACCTATGGCGGTTGTGCTGTTTAAACCAGAACTAGACCAATGGAAACCAGGCGAGCACAACGGCACATTCCGTGGTAATAACCATGCGTTTGTCACTGCTGCAAAAGCATTTGAAACTTATTGGGCAGATGATGAGTTTTCACTGCACATTCAGCAACGAGCTGAGCAGGTAACGCAAGCCATCCAGAAAGCGCTACGTATGTATCCAACACTGTTTACCCGCTTGAAAGGGCGCGGTCTGATGCAGGGTATTGAGTGCCAGAGTGGAGAAATATCGGACAAAATTGCTCGCGAATGTTTCCGCTTAGGCATGGTGATTGAGACTGCAGGTCCTGATGACGAAGTGGTGAAATTCTTTTGTCCTCTGACTATCAGTGAGTCTGAGCTTGAGCAAGGCTTAACTATTTTCACCCAAGCAGTTGAAAACATCGCATCTCAATACATTAAAAAAGCGTCATAAGGAAAAGTCATGATTGTAAGAACACTAGATGAATGTCGTCAGAGTGAACGTCGAGTTGTAGCTGAAACTTGGGAAAGTGTACGCATGCTGCTGAAAGATGACCAAATGGGCTTTTCGTTTCACATCACCAACATTTACAAAGGCACTGAAACGCATATTCATTACAAGAATCACCTTGAGTCTGTGTACTGCATGTCGGGTGAAGGTGAAATAGAAGTGGTCGGTGGTGAAACTTATCCGATCAAGCCAGGTACCTTATACATTCTCGATAAGCATGATGAGCACTTCTTACGTGCTTATGACGGTGCAGATATGGTGATGGCGTGTGTGTTTAATCCACCGCTAACCGGTGCGGAAACCCACGACAAAGACGGTGTTTACCCGATTGTTGAATAAATCAGCGCGCCTCTTCTCCTTCCTCAATGGAGGAAGGAGATAATTCGAAAAAAATAAGAAGTGACTTTTAACCCAACGAGAAGAGGAGACATCATGTATTACACCGTAGAGAAAATCGGTGGTACTTCTATGTCTGCGTTTGACGCAGTTCTTGATAATATTCTGCTAAAACCGAGCAATCCATACGGTCGAGTATTTGTTGTATCGGCTTATTCAGGGATGACTGACGCGCTGCTTGAGTGCAAACGCACAGGTAAGTCAGGTATCTACAAAATGATCGCCAAACGAGATGACGCTTGGCGTGAGGCAATATACGAACTTGAGCAACGTATGTTGATGATAAACGAGAACTTGTTCGCCGATCCTATGAGTCGATTGCGCGCAGATAAGTTCATTCGCTCTCGAATTTCAGAAGCAGTAAACTGCATTAGCAATATTTTGGAAACCTGCCAGTATGGTCAGTTTTCTTTGCGTCATTATTTGCCACAAGTAAGAGAGTTTCTTTCCTCAATTGGTGAGGCGCACAGTGCCTATAACACGGCGTTAAAGCTCAAAACATTAGGCGTTAATGCGCGTTTTGTGGATTTGTCTGGCTGGAGCAACGGTGCTCAGGGTTCGCTTGATGAGGTTATTCAGAAAGCGTTTGAAGATATCGATGTGCAAACCGAGCTACCGATTGTGACTGGTTATGCCTACTGTGACGAAGGCTTAATGAAAACTTATGATCGCGGTTACAGCGAAATGACCTTTAGCCGTATTGCAGCGCTGACTAATGCGGATCAAGCGATCATTCATAAAGAGTATCACTTAAGTTCGGCAGACCCTCGTGTCGTTGGCCCAGATAAAGTGCGCCCGATGGGGTTAACCAACTTCGATGTTGCAGACCAATTAGCTAACTTGGGAATGGAAGCGATTCACCCGAACGCTGCTGCGGGTCTTCGTAAACAAGGTATTGAACTGCGAGTGAAAAATACTTTCGAACCGGCACATGGTGGCACACTGATTTCTAACCATCATCAGCCTGAAGATAACAAGGTTGAGATCATTGCGGGTCGAAATAAAGTGTTTGCCCTGCATATGTTTGATCAAAGCATGGTCGGTAATGTGGACAACGTAAGTTATGAACTGATGGAAGTCATCGCGGAAGCTAAAGTGCACCTAGTTGGAAAAGAGATGAACGCCAACTCAATGACCTATTTCCTCAGCGGCAGTTCTGAGAACCTCAATGAGGTGCTTTATAAAGCTGAAAAACGTTATCCGAACGCATCTATTTCAGGAAAAATGGTGGCCCTGATCTCTGCAATTGGCGCATCAATCAATACCAATACCGCATTGAGTTTAGGTATGCAGGCGTTGGATAAAGCAGACGTGACACCTATGGCAGCGTATTCTTCAATGCGTAATGTTAACGTGCAATTCGTGGTCGAAGACAGTGACTACAACAGCGCCATTTGTGCCTTGCACCAGAAGTTAATTGCTCAGAAAGAAGAGTCAAAACCTTCAGTAAAAGCGGCTTAACTTGTTTAGATACAAAACGAGTCTTATAAAAAAGGCGTTGAGTGGTCACACTTAACGCCTTTTTAAACACTTATTACTGAGGCTGTTATTCGCTCTGGTACAGTTCCAATGGCATGCCGTCAGGATCTGCGAAGAAGGTATACTGTTTGCCCGTAAACTCATCCACTCTTATCGGTTCAACTTCTACGCCTTGCTGTTCAAGCTTCTTCTTGGCGGCTGAGACATCATCCACACAGAAGGCAAGATGACGTAAGCCTTGTGCTTCTGGATAGCTTGGTCTTTTCGGCGCGTCAGGAAATGAGAACAACTCGATTTGTGAACCATCTGGCAATGCTAAATCTAGCTTGTAAGAGTCGCGCGCTTCCCGGTAATTCTCAGCAATGACTTCCAGCCCGAGAACATCCACATAGAAGGCTTTTGAGCGGGGATAGTCAGAGCAAATAATCGCAGCGTGATGAATTCGTTTTAACATGATGTCCTCTTAGCGTGTCAGCGGTTGAGCTTTGGACGCAAATGCTCCAGCGCGTAATCAATAAAGACTCTCAATCGAGCTGGCATGTACTTGGTTTGCGCATACTGCATAGCAATCGCGCCATGATAGTTACTCTTAATCGTCCACTCTTGTAGCAGTTGCACCACTTCGCCGTTGGCAATCGCATCTTGGACGACGAAATCATGGAATATTCCGATACCCAAACCGTTTTTCGCACCGTTTAAACGGATTTGTGATTGGTTAACCGCGAAACGTCCTGTGACAGCTACTGTGTGAAACTCGTCATCTTTAAGAAAACTCCAGACATGGTCATGTTCTGTCTCTGCAAGGTAGAGGCAATCGTGCTGGGAAAGATCCGTAGGATGTTTGGGTACGCCTCTCTGCTTGAGGTAATCAGGGCTGGCACACAACACCAAGTTGGTTTTCGCCAGTTCTTTGAGCACCAAGTTTTCATCCGGCTTATCGGTCAGTTTAAAGGCGACATCGACATTGTGTTTGAACAGATCTATTTCGCCATCTGCGGCACGAAGTCTGAGTTTGATCTCTGGATATTGTTTTAAAAACGGAACCACCAATGGTTGCAACACGGAATTCAGGAACGCCTCTGGTGCGGCAATGGTGAGAGTGCCTGCTGCCTCGGTATGATCAGAGCTTGAAAGTTCTACTGCCTGCTGCGCGGCATTCATCATCACCAGACACTGGTCATAAATTTTCTGACCTGCCTGAGTAATGAGCAGCTTCCTTGTGGTGCGTTCGAACAGCTTTACAGACAAAGCTTGCTCTAAACGAGTAATAAGTTTACTTAACGCGGACGGAGTAACGCCTAACTTGTGAGCAGCAGCGGTAAAACTGCCTTCATTTACAATTAAGATAAATGTCGCTAAATCAGGAAGTAAGGTAATAAGCTTGGGGTTTAGCATGATGTTTAGGCGTTCAATGATCGTACAAGTGCAGTCGTGATGCGAACTGTACCATAAGAACCAAAGGATCTGTTCGGCTAATTCCAACTTATGAGAAGTAGAAATCATCTATCTTTACAAAATGTTGTGCTAGGGAAAGCTGGAATGAAGAAAACTGAAAAACGGTGGTATTCGAGATTTGTAATGCCACTACACATCCATTTGTCTGTGATGTTTGTAACTGTGGTAGCGGGCTCGTGTCTACTGCAAATCTGGGCCTCTTCCAAAAGTATCGACAACATTATTTTTGAAGCTAACCAAACCCTGTTTGAACAGATAGCCACCACAACTAAAGGCGATTTCGAAAAAGTATTTCAGCCTGCAATGGATGCCATCAGTACCTTAGAGCTTACCGAATTAAATGATCAGACTCGTGAATATGACAGAATCCCTTATCTCACTATTTTGCAAAAGCTATTGCATACCCAGCCTGGTGTGAATGCTTATTTCATAGGGTATAGCAATGGGGATGTATTAGCTGCGTTTAAAAATACCCAGTCGAGTTGGATGACAGACATTCCAGTGCCTAAAAATGCGGAGTTGTTTGGTGTGATGTCTTCTTACGAAAAAGGTTATGCGACACTGTTCTTTTTTAGTGTTGACGGTAAAGTCATTGGTTCGCAGATTATCTCCAATAACGACTTAGATGCTCGAAAAGAAACGTGGTACCAAGCAGCGAAAAGCAATGAGATGAGCTTGGCGAGGCCAAAGTTCTTTAAAGTTCAACAGCAAATTGGCGTAACGGTGCAAAAACGATCCGAAACTGGAACCGTGATTGCGGCTGAGATACTGCTGTCCAGCGTTTCAAATGTGCTGGCAGGCAGTGCGGAAAGCCACCCTTCGACAAGATTGCTGTTTGAGAAAAATCAACGCTATATCTACGCCTTCAGTGAAGGTAGCAGCCACCGTCTGTCATTAAGTGAATTGGAGACTATTGACCAGTTACCTTTTCCAAATATCCGATCGTTTATTCTCGATGAAAGTAATGTCGCGCAAGGCTTAAAAACAGAAATGATTGATGGTGAGAAGTGGTTTGGCGAGGTGTTTCCTGTTGCGAACATTGGCGATAAGGACTTCTACTTACTATTTGCGATAAAAGAATCAGAACTGTTAGATAAAGCCGCTGCCATACGACATCATGCGATAGCAACCGCGTTCATTCTAGCGCTGCTTGTATTGCCTATTGTGTATATTATGGCGCAATTTATTAGCCGTCCTATTCGTTTGGCAACCCAAAATGCTCAAGACATCAGTCATTTTAAATTTGATGGTCCTAATTACAAACCTAGTCGAATCAAAGAGATTGTAAATCTTAGTAAAGCGTTAAAGGGGATGAATATTACCATCCGCAACTTCTTTGAACTGACCAGAACCATTTCAAAACAAAAAGACTCAGTAAAAATCCAATCGGTCATTAGTGAAGGCTTGGTAAAGGTCACTCAAGCCCAGAGTGCATTTTTGTCCATTTGGAATCCAAAGGAAGATCGTTTAGAGGCACATATCTATTGGGATGGAAAAACCAAAGACAAAAATGATGTCTCTCTTGCCTATTTAGACAGTAGCGAGAAGATTTGTGATATCTACTCGCAAGTCAATGGCGATGAGTATCTAATTTATGAAAACACTCCTGAGTTTGCGAAAAAACTTCGTCTACCAGAAGAGGTTTGGTGGATATTGGTGCCGCTGTATAACCGAGATGAAAAATGCATTGGTTGCGTAAACCTTGCTTATCTGAACGAACAAAAGCAATCGATATTGGACGAAACACTTCCATTGACCTTGGTATTAACTGGCTATACATCACTCGCTATTGAAACGAAAAAACACTTGAGAGAGCAAAAAGAGCTTTTGGAAGCTTTTATTCGTGTCATTGCGGGCGCTATCGATACTAAGTCTCCCTATACGGGGAACCATTGTCAGCGTGTACCTGTACTGACAGAACGTTTAGTCACGGCTGCGGCTGAATCGGATTTGCAGCCATTTAACGATTTTTCGCTCACAGCGGATGAACAGGAAGCGTTGCACATTGCCTCATGGCTGCATGACTGCGGAAAAGTGACAACTCCTGAGTATGTGGTCGATAAATCAACCAAATTGGAAACCATCTATAATCGCATTCATGAAATCAGAACCCGTTTTGAAGTGTTGAAAAGAGACGCTCAAATTGACGCTTATCAGTCGGCATTTGGCTCCTTACCCATAGAGCAGCAAGCACAAGTAGATGAGAAATGGCGTCAGTTGGATGAAGATTTCACGTTTATTGCACAAATGAATGAGGGTAATGAGTTTCTCAGTGAAGAGCATCAACAGCGCATTCACGCAATCGCGGGTAAAACTTGGCAACGTACCTTGGATTCAAGGTTGGGATTAGGGCAGGAAGAAGCGAAACGTTACCGTGATGATGCCAATGATCTACCCGTTACCGAATCACTTTTGGCGGATAAGCCGTCACATCGTATTCCTTGGGAATCGAGCAAAATTCGTGATGTGCGCTTCCAGTTGCAGCCTAAACAATACAAAAACGATCAGAGTGAGCTTTATAACCTCTGCATCCAGCGTGGAACGTTAAACGATGAAGAACGTTTCATTATCAATGACCATATCATCGAAACTATGATGATGCTGGAATCACTGCCGTTCCCAAGCACAATGAAAAACATTCCGCTCATTGCTGGTAGTCACCATGAAAAACTGGACGGTAAAGGGTATCCGCAAGGTATTGATCAAAGAGAAATCCCGCTGGCAGGCAAGGCGATGGCGATTGCGGATATCTTTGAAGCACTGACTAGTTCAGATCGACCATACAAAAAAGCTAAGACCTTGTCTGAGTCGCTCAATATTATGCATTGTATGGTCAAAGACAATCACATCGATGCCGATCTGTTTGCTTTGTTCCTTAACTCAGGTATTTACATGGAATACGCCAAACAGTTTTTACTGCCAGAGCAGATAGACCAAGTTAACGTGGCGGATTATCTGGCATAGCTTAATCGGGAACAACAATGTCTGACGCTACCTATTTCAAAATGCCGATGGCTTTTAGCTTGCGATAAAGGGTGTTACGACTGATGCCAAGCATCTTAGATGTTTGGCTGATGTTGCCCTGATTCGCCTGATACGCTTTTAGCAACTTATCTTCGACAGCGGTTTTTAGATCTACGGCATCATCATCAGATTCGGTATCAACAACGCGATTGAGCAAAGATTTGCTGATATGCCCCGGAACATGTTCCAGCCCCAATTCAGGTTCGTCACTGGCCAGTAGACAAGCCACTTTCATCATGTTGTCTAACTCACGAATATTGCCCGGCCAATGGTAGCTGGTGAGAAGTTCCATCAGATGGGGTGATAAAGACTGAGCACCGATACGATAGGTTTTATGAATGTTTTCAATCAGTGCCGCTTTGTCTTGTCGCTCGCGTAATGCGGGTAAATGCAAAATCAAACCATTGAGACGGTAATAGAGATCTTGGCGGAAAGTCCCTTCCTCAACCGCTTTCTCTAAGTCTTTATGGGTGGCAGCAATGATCTGAATGTCGACCGGATAACTTTGGTTTGAACCGACAGGAATAACGACTTTATCCTGTATCACATGCAACAAACGAGACTGCGCTTCTAATGGCATGTCTGCAATTTCATCCAAAAACAGAATGCCTTTATCGGCTTGTCGAATTTTTCCTTGGTAGCCTTTGCTGTTTGCGCCAGTAAAGGCACCAGCGACATAGCCAAACAGTTCAGATTCAATCAGGTCTTTTGGTAAAGCCCCACAGTTTACACTTACCAGCGCTTTGGTTTTTCGTGAATTTCGCTGGTGGAGCGCTTTTACAAATTCGCCTTTACCTACGCCAGTTTCACCCAGGATCATCAAGGTAATGTCTTTATCAATCAGCTTGTTGGCCTGCTGCCATGCTTGCTCTATGGTGGTGTCACCAAAATGCAGTTCGCAGGAAGCGGTATAAGAGTAGTGAGACTGTCTAGGTGTGCGGGTTAACGGATGTTTCTCAAACACAAACGGTTTTGGTCGCTGGTTAAACACTTCATCAATCGAGTGACCAACCACAGAGCTTTGCGCTAATAGCTGAGCGGCAATGTGGTTGTGTGCCAGAATTTTTCCACCTTCATCTGCAATAACAATACCCTGCCAGCCACTGTTTAGCAGTGAACGTTCGCAAGCAAGGTCTATTCGAGTCGAGCCTTGAGGGATTTCGCACAGTAGATGGTTTTCAATCAGCTGAACCATATTCTGTACTAGAACCTGTATTGATAAATCGTGTTTTTGTTGTTCGCTGGTGATGTCGAGGATCCCAAGCAGTTCACCTTGATGAGTGAAAATAGGACAAGAAGAACAACTGATAAAATGGTGCTGCCGAATGTAGTGCTGATTGCCGACAACCGTTACTGGGCGAGCTTCGACAATCGCTGTGCCTATCGCATTTGTCCCTTTGAGTTTCTCCTGCCAGCACGCACCGGATTCCAGCGCAATTTCAGTTAGGCGCTCTTTGAATCTAGGATGCCCCCACGTAGAGAGAATCACCCCTTCTTTATCGGTTAACACTAAATGACTGTCGCTGTGCCCACACATCTGATTGAAAAGTGGGACAGCATGTTTTTCTACCGCGGAAATTAATGATGTGGCTAACCATTTGCGTTCTTTGAGTTCATAACTCGGCAAACGAATGTGCTCAGGACGGCTTCTTTGAGTTAGCCCTGCTTCTTCACTTCGATGCCAAGATGTTGATAACCAATCTTTAACTGTTTGAATTTGCATAACTGTTCCATGTTGTGACAGTAGCAGTGTGTCATTTCGGGACACTGGAACAATGGGTGGCAGTACCCAAACCGCGTTTCCGTCGCCACTTAATACTTGCGATCATTTTGTCAATCATAGCTTTACAACTTATTAACAACAAGGCCGACAAGTTTGGCTTGTGATTTGCGTTAACACTATCAGCAAGTGTCAACATCAACACTGCACACCCTAACAATAACGTGAAAGTAAAGTAACAAGGACTGAACTATGATTTATGCGCAACCAGGAACTGAAAACGCGATTTTTAATTTTAAAAATCAATATGATAACTTTATCGGCGGCGAATGGGTAAAACCGGTTCGTGAAGTGTATTTTGCAAACACCTCACCGGTTAACGGCAAAGAATTTTGTCAGGTTCCGCGCTCCAGTGAAGAGGATATCAGCCTTGCATTGGATGCTGCACACAACATCCGTGCAACGTGGGCAAAAACCAGCGTGACCGAGCGTTCCAATATATTGCTGAAAATCGCAGATCGTATCGAAGAGAACATCGAAAAACTGGCTTATGTTGAATCGTGGGAGAACGGAAAACCGATTCGTGAAACCTTAGCGGCTGATATCCCTTTGATGGTTGATCATTTCCGTTATTTTGCTGGCTGTATTCGTGCTCAAGAGGGCAGTGCAGCTGAACTTGATGCAAATACCGCCGCTTACCATTTCCCTGAACCAATTGGCGTGGTGGGGCAAATCATTCCTTGGAACTTCCCAATGCTGATGGCAGCTTGGAAGATTGCACCGGCAATGGCGGCAGGGTGTTGTGTGGTTCTCAAACCCGCAGAACAAACGCCTACGTCAATCTTAGTGCTAATGGAAACCATTGGAGACTTGATTCCAGCGGGTGTTGTCAACGTGGTGAATGGTTTTGGTAATGAAGCGGGTCAGGCTTTGGCAACCAGCAACCGAATTGCTAAGTTGGCATTTACTGGTTCAACAGAAGTGGGTAACCATATTCTGAAATGTGCGGCAGACAACTTGATTCCGTCTACCGTTGAGCTTGGTGGTAAGTCACCAAACATCTACTTTGCTGATATTTTCGATCATGAAGATGCGTATTTAGAAAAATGTGTTGAAGGGACGTTATTGGGCTTCTTTAACCAAGGCGAAGTGTGTACTTGTCCTTCCCGCGTTCTGGTTCATGAATCTATCTATGACCGTTTCGTGGCGAAACTTTCTGAGCGTGCCAAAACTATTAAGCAGGGCGACCCGTTAGACACAGATACACAAGTGGGCGCGCAAGCTTCACAAGAGCAGTTCGACAAGATCTTAAGCTATTTGGAAATTGGTCGTCAGGAAGGAGCCCAAGTTGTTTTCGGTGGCGATGTGGCAAACCAGAATGGCGATATCAGCAACGGTTACTACATTCAGCCAACCATGCTGGCGGGCAACAACAAAATGCGAGTCTTCCAAGAAGAGATCTTCGGGCCAGTTATCGCAATCACAACCTTCAAAGATGAAGCTGAAGCGTTAGCTATCGCAAACGACACCGAATATGGCCTAGGTGCTGGTGTGTGGACTCGTGATTCCAACCTTGCATACCGTATGGGACGTAACATTGAAGCGGGTCGTGTATGGATTAACTGTTACCACGCTTATCCTGCGCACGCAGCGTTCGGTGGTTATAAAAAATCAGGCATTGGTCGTGAGACACATAAAATGATGCTTAACCATTACCAAAACACGAAGAACCTATTAGTGAGCTACGATATCAATCCATTAGGCTTCTTCTAAAAAATACAACAACGTCAGTTGGAGCGCCCTTCGGGGCGCTTTTTTATTGGGTATCCGTCAACGTGGGTTTAATAGCTTCTATTTGTGCCTCATTTTCACGAATGCTTTTCCGCAAAGTAGGATAATCGCTTTTCAACGAGTGGATTACACTTAGGGGATAAATTGTAGCGAGTAACGTTTGGGAAAACGTGCACATTTTGTCGCTACTGGCAGTGATTTTTACAGTGTAAATAGCCTACATATTTACGCTCCGAAAAACGAAGAAGGAAAATGCAATGTCGACTGCTTTTTACCAGCAAATTCGTGACCAGCTTGATGAAGTAAAAGCTGAAGGTCTCTATAAATCAGAACGTATTATTACCTCTCAGCAGAGCGCTTCTGTACACATTTCTAGTGGCGAAGATGTTTTAAACTTCTGCGCGAACAACTACCTTGGTCTTGCTAACCACCCTGCGCTGATTGAAGCTGCGAAAGAGGGTATGGACTCTCACGGTTTTGGTATGGCTTCAGTGCGCTTTATCTGTGGTACTCAAGATTCGCACAAAGCTTTGGAAGAGAAACTATCTACATTCCTAGGTAAAGAAGACACGATTCTTTACACCTCATGTTTCGATGCAAACGCAGGTCTGTTCGAAACTCTGCTTGATAAAGAAGATGCGATCATTTCTGACGCCCTGAACCACGCTTCTATCATTGACGGTGTTCGTCTATGTAAAGCGATGCGTTTCCGTTACTCGAACAACAACATGCAAGAGCTTGAAGAGCAGCTTATCGAAGCTGATAAAGCAGGTGCGCGTCATAAACTGATCGTTACAGACGGTGTGTTCTCAATGGATGGCGTAGTCGCTAACTTGCCAGCGATTTGTGACCTTGCAGATCAATACAATGCATTGGTGATGGTTGATGACTCTCACGCAGTCGGCTTTATGGGCGAAAACGGCCGTGGTACGCATGAATACCACAATGTTATCGACCGTATCGATATCATCACAGGTACGTTAGGCAAAGCAATGGGCGGTGCTTCAGGCGGTTACACTTCTGGTAAGAAAGAAGTGATTGACTGGTTACGTCAACGCTCTCGTCCGTACCTATTCTCGAACTCTGTTGCGCCTGCAATCGTTTCTGCATCGCTACGTGTTCTTGACCTACTTGCAGAAAGCGGTGAACTTCGTGATCGCCTATGGGACAACGCAGCACACTTCCGCGCTCGTATGACGGAAGCAGGCTTCACTATGGCTGGTGCTGATCACGCAATCATTCCAATTATGCTTGGTGATGCGAAAGTTGCGGCAGAGTTTGCTGAGCGTTCTCTGGCAAAAGGCATTTATGTTGTTGGTTTCTCGTTCCCTGTTGTACCAAAAGGCCAAGCGCGTATTCGTACACAGATGTCAGCAGCACATACTCGTGAGCAACTAGACAAAGCTATCGACGCGTTTATCGAAGTCGGTAAAGAGATGAACATCATCTAAGGATTATTGTTTCCTCCAATTTCGGAGGAATCATTTGGTGAGCATTATGAAAATTAAAGCACTAGCTAAGCTTAAGCCTGAAGAAGGCATTTGGATGACCGAGGTGGAAAAACCTGCGGTCGGCCACAACGATATTCTGATCAAAATTAAGAAAACTGCAATTTGTGGTACGGATGTCCATATCTACAATTGGGACGAGTGGTCGCAAAAAACCATTCCAGTACCAATGGTTGTCGGTCACGAATACGTGGGTGAAGTTGTTGCCATTGGTCAGGAAGTGCGTGGCTTTGAAATTGGAGATCGCGTATCAGGCGAAGGCCACATTACTTGTGGTCACTGTCGTAACTGTCGTGGCGGCCGTACTCACTTATGTCGTAACACCATTGGTGTGGGTGTAAACCGTACGGGTTCTTTCTCTGAATATCTTGCGATCCCAGCGTTTAACGCATTTAAGATTCCAGATGGTATTTCTGATGATTTAGCATCGATCTTCGACCCGTTTGGTAATGCAGTGCACACAGCATTGTCTTTTGACCTAGTCGGTGAAGATGTTCTGATCACAGGTGCCGGCCCAATCGGTATCATGGCTGCGGCAGTAGCAAAACACGTAGGCGCACGCCACGTGGTGATTACTGACGTAAACGAATACCGCTTAGATCTTGCTCGTAAGATGGGTGTGACTCGCGCAGTCAACGTTGCTGAACAGAAGTTAGAAGATGTCATGGCTGAACTGGGCATGACTGAAGGTTTCGACGTAGGTCTTGAAATGTCTGGTGTACCAAGTGCATTCAGCTCAATGCTAAACACCATGAACCACGGTGGCCGCATTGCTCTGCTAGGTATTCCACCATCAGATATGGCGATTGACTGGACCAAAGTGATTTTCAAAGGCTTGGTGATCAAAGGTATCTATGGCCGTGAAATGTTCGAAACTTGGTACAAGATGGCAAGCCTGATCCAATCTGGTCTAGATTTGTCACCAATCATCACTCACCACTACAAGGTTGATGATTTCCAAAAAGGCTTCGACGCTATGCGTAGCGGGGCTTCCGGTAAAGTTATCCTTGATTGGGAATAATCAAATATTGATTCTGAAGCGCTCCGGTTGGGGCGCTTTTTGTTTGTGTCTAGAAATCAAAAAATGGAAGAAATAGCCCCATTTAGCCCCAAAAAAGCCCCAGTTTAGCCCCAAATTAACATTCTCCTTCCTCTGAACGTTTCAAAAAGCCCCAAGAATGTCCTATGTAAGTAGCAACACTGGTTTGCATCTAAATGTAATACTTTGTTGATAAAAATGTGAATAAATCGATTATTAGCATTTGCTTTATTATTCAATCACATGATATATCCTATTTAAATTATTTAGTTATGTTATGTGTTTAAGCTCTGTTAGTACGATTGAATTGATAGGTTTTTACTTCGATTGTTAAATACATAGAACTCAACATAGATGGTATTTGTGGTGCTTTGATGATTGTTCATATTCCTACTATTTTCTTAATAATTATTGCAACCGCGGGTACGTTGACATTAGCTGTAGCCTCAGTTACTAGGGTAAAAGAACAGAAAGAACTATTGTTTTGGGCGATAGGTTTGGCGCTACACACTTTGGCTTATATTTTGCTTTTCTTGAGGGGACATCTATCGCCGTTTATTTATGTGCTCATGGCGAATGGGGTTCTTTCTGCTAGTTATTCTTCATTTTGTGCGGCAATCGGAGAATTTTTGCATCGGCGACTTTCCAAAGTTCTATTGGTTGGGCCGACTGTTGCTCTAGTCATTGTTTTTTACTTTCTAATGGATGATCTTAATGCACGAATTATCATTAGTGGCTTGATTTTTAGCTGCCATTGTTTTTTGGCTCTTACTATTTTATTGCGCTGTAAAGAAGCAATTGTTGGCCGTGGTAAATACCTGTTAACTGCTGGCCTTATGCTTACAATAGGCGTGCTATTGATACGTATAGTCAACGTTGCAATTAATCCAAATGCTGTTTCTGAGATGTTCAGTCAAACACCTATGCAGATAATGACTTTTATTGCTGCATTTTTGTCTTTGATTCTCATGTCGAATGGCTTTGTTCTGATGTCGAAGGAACGTGCTGATGAACATATTATGCAGATGGCAAGGACAGACCAATTAACAGGTGTTTGGAATAGATTTCGATTAGAAGAAGATGTGCCGCAGGAGATCGCAAGGTTAAAACGGTATGGTCAACCTGCATCTCTTATCGTCTTAGATTTGGACCATTTTAAACAAGTGAATGACCAATATGGGCATGTGGTTGGAGATTTGGTGCTTAAGGAATTCTGCTCTGTCGTTCAATCCTGTATACGAACAACAGATATACTGGCTCGCTGGGGCGGAGAGGAGTTTGTTATATTGTTACCAAACAGCGGATATATTAATGCTACACCTTTAGCTGAGCGGATCCGTGTCGCTGTGGAAAAGCATAAGTTTCCCTATAACCTCAAGCTTACTGTTAGTATTGGGCTGACTATTTGCCAACCTTCTGACTCTTGGGATTCATGGTTGAATCGTGCAGATCAGGCATTGTATCGCGCGAAATCTGAGGGTAGAAATCGTGTTCAAGTAGATAGTACTCCAACTCAATCAGATACCTCCAAAAGAAACATTGTCCAGTTGGTATGGCGACCCGCCTACGAATCGGGCAACAGTTTGATTGATATGCAGCACAGATCTCTGTTAGAACATTCGAACATTATATTGCAGTCTATTTTAGACAATAAAGAGATCTCAGAGATAGCTAAGTTAGTTGATTCCTTGATAATTGAGATTGAACAGCACTTTAAGGACGAAGAAGTGATATTTCAAAATGCAGGATATGTAGATTGCAGCGATCACATTACACTCCATGCAAGGTTGTTAGAGAGAGCCAGAAAATTGTCAGACCGTTTTATTAGTGGTCATGTTAGAGACAGTGAACTTCTTCATTTCATCATGTATGAAATGATTAGCCAGCACATCCTAACTGAGGATCGCAAGTACTTCCAAAAGTTGTAATCCTAAACACTAGCATAAGAATTCGAATTCTGAACCCTACATCAATCACTTAGGGGGGCTCAAACATGGCTATCTTAAATTCCGCCCAAAATTAAGTTACCAAATCACTTAGCTTTTTGTAGCCCTTCCCAAACCCTATCCGATTCTTTCTTATTCGATTCTTTCAACCATTTCCCATAAACCTTAGCCACCATCGTGATATCAGAGTGACCCATTTGTTGGGCTAGGTAGCTAACGTTTACATTCGCGTGGGTGATAGCCCAGCTTGCGTAGGTATGGCGCAGTTGATACTGGTTGCGGTGAGCGATGCCTGCCTTCTTACAAAGGTCTGCCCAAATACGAACTAAGGCACGTTTCCCGTAGTAGTCGTAATCACTGCTTTTGGGTTGAATACAAAACGCAGCATCTCTCTTCGGAAACTTTTCCTTGGTAACTCTACATCATACTCATTGGCTGGATATAAGTAGGTTAAATGACTCTGTGGGTTTTCATCACAAAACTTCAGATGGGTTGGAGGACGACGGTAGGGTTGATGAGAATAGAATCGTAAAAAACTATCTATGCGCCGCCATGGTTTGGGGCTGACTTCACAATTAATTCTATAGCCATGTCAGATATTTCCCAAATAGTCACCAACCGGTTTTTTCTACTGACTTGCTGATTTATTGTTCAATGATTGGGACGGTGACACTTATAGGTTCAGCTATGTCTGTATATTCAATTGGTTATGGAAAGCTATCAAACTTGGAAGCTAAAGCTTTCCTCGAAGGGGTAATGTATGGTTCAAAGGCAATTAGATTTAGTGAAGATTGCTGGTTTATAGAGAGTCCTCTTTCCCAAAATGAGGTGATAGATACTCTGGGCTATATCACTCAATCAGACGATCCCTCCTGCACGGTTACCGAATTATATTTTGGTGACTGGTTACAAAAGGAATATACGCCAGAAGTGATTACTTGGCTTACCAGCCCACGAAGAAATTGGTGGTAAGGGTGCAGAATAAGCAGCCTATTTGCATTTTTCAGGGTAATTGAAAATGTCATCCAGCAAATACAATGAATTCGCGTTCTCTAGCCTTGCTTAATTAAGGTGGTTATATGGAAAATGATATTCGCATGCTTATTGAGCGAAGGCTTACTATCAGTAATGTAAGGTTTTCTCATTTGTTCGATGGGGAAGTGTTTAATCATGAACTAATAAGAAAGATATTTCCCATGTTTACCGATGAGCATTTGCTTGTTGCTGGCAAATCGACGCCCACATTGCTGTTGGAAGCTAATGCTAGCGCCTGTTACAAACTCACTTCTTCAGAAGTTTATCAAGAGTTTATCTCGATTGATGAAAACGCGGAAAAATACAGAAAAGCCGATTCTGTATTGAGGCTCTTTAAAATGACTCGCGAAGACTGCTATATCTTTGCAAAAGAATTACTTCCATTTGAGACGCAGCTTCATAGCGGAATCGATCCTAGAAGTGAACCATTCTTAAAACAGCTTACAATCTCATACTTGCTCAATCTGTTCTTATATTTGTTGATTGAAAATGATCCTTTCATCGTTGTTACGTGGGAACCTTCTTCAACGATTGAAAACCAGTGGTTTGGCAAAACGATGCTTTTGGATTATGCCGCATCACAAGGTTTTCATGTGGGGGCAGATTGTGAATCTGGTGTATTTCAATGTCACACGAACGAAGTTAACCATCATCTCTTAAATCAATTGAGAAGCCCCTTACAAGTATCAATGCTTAAAAAGCTCTCCCGACGGTTGTTCGGGTACTTTGGTTGAGTTTTCATTAACTCAAAGCCATTTGGCTAAATCATTCACCCAAATGTTTCTTCTATCGTACGACGAAATCATTTTATCTCAGTGTGTTGATAGCACTCCTTAATCATTTTGAAAATCAATTTAATGAGCGGATTCGATCTTTCGGTTTGTGCGCAATAAAACGTGTAGGCGATTTCAAATTGGGCATCATCTGGATAAGAAATAATGGAAAATTCTTTTCCCAAATAGCGGGTTGGAGACTGTAAGGCTATCTTTGAATGCGTCGCTACTTGCAGCGCAAACTTCATTTTATCAACGCGAATTTTATACTGCAGTTCACCACGATGCTCGGCGGGGAGTATTTGCTCAAAACGGTAGTTAAATTCATTCCAACCAGGTGCATCGACAAACACAAATGGAATGTGTTTCAACGTTTCCCAATCATTGACTCCGTAATCTTGGTGCATCGCAGCAACAATATGATCGACTTTTAAGGCTTTTTGATAAATATCTTGTGATATCTGTTCGTTCCACAGATGAACGCCACACAGAATATTGCCGTCTAACATTTGCTGTAAGCTACGGCTATTCCAAGTGACAAAATTGAATTTAGCTTGAGGAAAACACTCGACAAGCTTTGGATACAACTCATCAAGTAACAAATCGTATTCTGCATCGGTGATAGCAATGGTGATGAGCTTATCGTAATCGTAGGGGGAAAACTCAAGCGGCTTACTCACTACATTAATCAATTGTAAATAAGATGATTCAAGGTCGGAGTAGATTTCGTTGAGATAATGAGACGGTTCAAAACCATTTTGAGTTTTCACAAAAAGAACATCATTAAATTCTTTTCTCAGCTTTGACAGATCTTTGCTGACCGCACTCTCTGATTTCCCCAAAATTTTTGCTACTAAGCGCATGGTTTTATTTTTCTTTAATAAAATTAGCACATTAAGTAGATTCAAATTGATGTTGCTTTCCATTTTGTCACACCTTGTATTACTAACATGCTTAGATTGCATACTCTATACTCCGCATTCGTTTATAGCAACAAGGTATGAGACAGATATGACAACGTTCAATCTACTTGATGTCGAATCTCCAAAATTGCAACTTCCCAAATTGACTCATGATATGTATCGCTTTCATGCGGTATCTAAGCCAGCGGCTTCGCGCTGTAATCTTGATTGTAGCTATTGCTTTTACTTGCACAAACAAACTCTGCTCGAACAAAGTGTTCACGCCAATATGAGTGAAGAGGTTTTAGCACGTTACATTCAGCAGTATGTTGAAGCGCACACTGGTGAAGAAGTGGTCTTTACTTGGCAAGGTGGAGAACCGACTCTTATTGGACTTGAGTTTTATCAAAAAGTCGTTTCCTACCAAGCTCGCTTTAAAAAGCCAAATCAAACCATACTCAATGACCTGCAAACCAATGGCATTTTACTCAACGACGAATGGTGCGAATTTCTCAAAAAACATAACTTTTTGGTAGGCATTTCCATTGATGGGCCGAAGGCTCTGCATGATAAACACCGCGTTAATCGAGCGGGGAAATCCTCGTTTGGCAAAGTTATGGCTGCGATTGAGAGACTAAAGCGCCATCAAATTCCATTTAATGCTCTTTGTGTCGTCAATCAAGACAATGGTGCGCACCCACTTGAGGTATACCGCTTTCTACGTGATGAAGTTGCGGCGAACGTGATTCAGTTCATTCCATGTGTTGAACCCTCTGACTTTACTAAAACCGCCCCTCAAACTTGGCGTGGTGAGCAGTTAATCCAATTGGGTGAAACAAACAGTCGTTCTTCTCACATACTTCCTGCTGGTTTAACCGATTGGTCGGTTGGTTCAGTTCAATGGGGGGAGTTTTTAACCACGATTTGGGATGAATGGTTTAACCAAGATTTTGGCCAAGTGTTTATCGACCAGTTTGAGAACGTGATTTCGCAATTGTTTGGGTTTGGCGTGCAAAAATGTGTGTCGGCGGAGTTTTGCGGCAAAGCGGTGGCTATAGAGCATAACGGCGATATCTATTCGTGTGACCACTTTGTCTATCCGCAATATCGCCTTGGTAACATTGCTGATACTCACATCGGAGACTTAGTGTTTTCGGATAAGCAAAAAGGGTTTGGGCGTTCAAAAACCGCCAATCTTCCGAGCGATTGTCGTCAATGTTTCTTTCTATCTTTGTGCTTTGGTGAATGTCCTAAAAATCGTTTTACCAAAGCTGCCAATGGCGAACCTGGGCTGAATTATCTGTGTTCGGGTCTTAAAAAGTTTTATAGCAAGGTGGTAAATCATCAGGCTGCTCTTCAACGACGTCTCAGTTTCTGACGTCCCAGTTCATAAGGATACGATATGAAAACAAAGGTAAAACCGATAGTTGCTGTGACTAGCTTACTGATAGCTTCAGCGAGTTATGCAGCACCAGCACAGAAAATTGATCGCACGATACTGCCAATCCAATCAGAAGCTCAATTTAATGGAAAAATTGGCACGACCTTCGATCAATCAAAGTCTGACTACCCACAACCTGTTAAAGCTCCAGAAGGGGCGCCAAACGTTGTTGTTATCTTGCTTGACGATTTAGGTTTTGGTCAAGCGGGTACCTTTGGTGGTTTGATTCCAACACCGAACATCGACAAATTGGCAGCGCGCGGTGTGACTTATAATAACTTCCACACGACAGGTATCAGCTCGCCGACTCGCGCAGCATTGCTAACTGGACGTAACCACCATCAAGTGGGTTTTGGTACTATCTCCGAGTTGTCAACGGGCTTCCCGGGCTATAACTCCATTTGGCCTAAGTCGGTTGCAAGTATTGCAGAAGTGTTGAAAGACAATGGTTACAGCACCAGTGCTTTTGGTAAATGGCACAATACCCCTGACTGGGAAACTTCGTCAGCTGGCCCATTTGAGCAGTGGCCAACAGGACTAGGTTTCCAACATTTCTATGGTTTCCAAGGTGGTGAAACCAGTCAGTGGGAGCCGCAACTCTTTAACGATGTTACTCCAGTTGAGATGACTAAAAAACCGAAGGACGGTTATCAGCTCAACGAAGACCTCGTAGACCAGAGCATCGCTTGGATTGACCAGCAAAAATCGATTAACCCAGATAAGCCTTATTTCACCTATTTTTCACCAGGTGCAGTACACGCGCCACTTCACGCGCCTAAAGAGTGGATTGAGAAATTCAAAGGCAAGTTTGACATGGGGTGGGATAAATACCGCGAAGAGGTATTTGCTCGCCAAAAAGCCATGGGAATCATTCCGAAAAACACTAAGTTAACGCCAAGACCAAAAGAGATAGAAGCTTGGGATAGCCTAAGTGCCGATCAGAAGAAACTATACGCCCGTCATATGGAAGTATTCGCCGCCTTCCTTGCTTATACTGACTACGAAGTTGGCCGTTTGCTGGATAAAATCGAATCTATGCCAGACAGCGACAACACCATGATCATGTATATCGCTGGTGATAATGGTGCGAGTCCAGAGGGTTCAGTCACCGGTACTACCAATAACATGATGACGCAAAACGGTGTGCCCGATACCGTAGAAGATCAGTTGAAAGTTATTGACGAACTGGGTAGCGAATTGCATGAAAACCATTATCCAGTGGGCTGGGCATGGGCGGGTACCACTCCTTTCCAATGGATGAAGCGTGTACCTTCTCACTTTGGTGGAACACGTAACGGCCTCGTGGTTTCATGGCCTGCTAAGATTAAAAATACGGGTACTATTCAAAGTCAGTTCCACCACGTGGTGGATATTACGCCTACTATTTTGCAAGCCGCAAACATACCAGCGCCAACCTCTGTTAACGGTGTGAAACAAAAGCCGATGGCTGGCACCAGTATGATGTACACGTTTAATCATCCTGAGGCGGAATCTAATCGCCATGTTCAATATTTTGAAACAGGTGGTCACCGTGCGATTTATAAAGATGGCTGGGTAGCGGCATCATTCCATGGTGTACCTTGGCAGCTAAGCAGTTCTCTGGGTTTCAAAGATTCGAAATGGGAACTGTATAACGTCAAAGAAGATTTCTCTGAAGCAGTTGATTTGGCAAAACAAAATCCAGAGAAACTGCAAGAGTTGATTAAAGAATTCGATAATCAAGCGAAAATCAATGAAGTGTACCCACTTGATGACCGCTTTACTGAGAGAGCGAGTACACCTGACCGTCCTTCTATCACCAGAGGTAAAACTCATTTCAGTTATACGGAGAATGTTACCCGTGTCCCTGAGGGTTCTGCACCTAAGCTCTACCAACGAGATCATAGAATCGATGCCTATGCCACTGTCGATAAAGGAAACAAAGCGAATGGCGTATTAATGGCGATTGGCGGTAGTTCTGGCGGTGTGTCTTTGTATGCCGACGATGGAAAATTGGTTTATGGTTATAATTTCTTTGGTAAGAGTTATTCAACCATCGAATCTAACATGACTATTCCTTCTGGCACGGTGAAGTTGTCTGCAGTCTACAAACAAGAGCCATTTAAGTTCTTGAAAGACTTTAACGGTGGTAGTGTCGATCTTTACATCAACGACCAAAAAGTGGGGTCGGGTAAAGTAGAAAAAGCAGTACCTGTGCGTTTCTCAGCAACAGAAACTCTCGATATAGGCGTTGACCTCGGCGCAGCAGTAATGCCAGCGTACCGTGAAAAAGCACCGTTTAAATTTAATGGCAAGATTGAAAAAGTTGATGTTGAAACCGCACCAACTCAGCCAATAATTAAATAAGCTTTATATTCATTATTGATACTCAAATGCCAACCTAAGGGTTGGCATTTGTATTTTTGGTAAGGACAGGATGGAAGTTATCTCAGTTTGAGAAGACTATTAACCTATGCTCTTTATTTTAATGACTCGCTTAATCGCATTTTTGCCAGTTCAATAAATGAACTCACTTTTGCATTCGAGTGACGTCGTTCTAAATAAAGAATGTTGACTGGAAGTGGAGACGGCTCATATTCATTAAGAATTCGAATGAGGGAACCTTTCTTCAGTTGCTCCCCAACTTGATAGGACATTAATCGTGTAATTCCTAATCCATTTTCGACTGCTGCTAGGGCTGTGCCATTTTGCGAACAGTATAACCGTGGTATTACCTTTGTATTTTCTTCCCTTCCCGCTGAATTAAAAACCCAAGTTGTAGATGCTTCCACCATTGATGCTTGAACTATTTCATGGTTTTCTAAATCGGAAGGGTGTTTGGGCACTCCATGTTTATCAAGATATGAAGGGGAGGCGCATACAACTTTTTGTACGTGTCCTACTTGGGTGGCATATGAACTAGAGTCACTGAGTTTTCCTATTCTAATAGCAACGTCCAATCCCTCTTCAAGCATATTACTATTACGGTCAAAAAACTCAGCGCGTACAGTGACTAGGCTATTTTTACGCAAATATTCTGTCAGTATCGGAGTGATATGTATTTGCCCGAATAACACTGGTGCAGTAATAGATAAGACTCCACTGGGTTCACTATATTTACCCGCTACAGATGATATCGCTGAATCTACGTCTTCTAAGATTCGTTTAGCATCTTCAAAGAAACGCATGCCAGAATCCGTAAGGCGAACAATTCTGGTCGTACGATTGAGCAAACGTACTCCTAAAACAGTTTCAAGATGGTTGATAGAACGAGTGACTGCCGGAGCAGAAATATTTAGAGTTCGACTCGCTGCCACAAAACTACTTTCTTTAGCAACTTCCACGAATATTCGCATCGCTTCTAGTTTATCCATTTGCTCAGACCTTATCTCTATTGTTGCAAATAATGTAATAGACAATTAATTCTTGGTCTAATTATTTCCCTATCTTCAAGTTGTAAGATGATTTCGACAATTTGAAAGCAAATAGGAGCTGAACATGTCACGTATTACTACCCCTGCATCAATTACTGCTGCACCAGAGGCATCACACGCATTATTGGATGCTGTAAACAACTTGTTGGGCAGTGTGCCAAACCTTTTCCGTATCGTAGCAACTAGTCCAGAAACACTGGAGGGCTATTTAGGGCTGAATGGTTCTCTTGCTAAAGGTAAGCTCACAGCGCAAACTCGCGAACGTATTGCACTTGCTGTGGCTGAAGTGAATGGCTGTGATTATTGTCTTGCCGCGCATCAATACCTTGGTTCTAACTTAGCTAAACTAAGTGCAGATGAAATTGCAGCGAACCGCAAAGGTACTTCAGAAGATGGAAAAGCAGCAGTCGCCGTTCAGTTTGCGAGAAAAGTAACCATCAATCGTGGCAAGGTGACAGATGGTGACTTTGAGGTTGTTCGATCTGCTGGTTACAGTGATGCCGAGATCGTTGAAATTGTGGGTCATGTTGCTTTGAATACTTTGACCAACTACATCAATGAAGTCCTTGGTACGGAGATCGATTTCCCTGCGGTTGACACTTTGAACTAAACAGAGATTTCAAATAGATATCAGTGTTTCTACTGTTTTGATATTGGCGGTCATTTTTGAATGACCGCTTTTTTGTGTTCAATAACTCTTCATTATATTTATAGGCTTTGTTGCCCAATTCAGATACACCCAAGTCAATATTGTGCCGTTGGTATGCCGACCTGCTTACGAATCCGGTAAAGCAGTGATCGCTACTCAGCACATTCTAATTGAGGGTCGAAAGTTCTTTTCGATGTTATAAGCTCAATCTTTCCACAATTTCTATACGATCGTTAGTAGTGTTTCACCGCTTTTTACATGGGGTGTGCTGGTGGCGATAACATCTAAGTAATCATCACTATTGGTGACCAAAATTGGCGTGGTGCTATCGTAGCCCAGAGTGCTGAGTAACGGCAGATCGAATAGTATAAGGGGTTGCCCTTGCTTGATTTCTTCACCAACAACGACCAATAACTCAAACCCTCTACCGTCTAACTTAACGGTATCCAGACCTATGTGTATTAGCATTTGAATCCCATCATCGCTTTGCAATCCAATAGCATGAAGGGCTTTAAATACAGATACGACTCTGCCATTAAAAGGCGCGCGAAGTTCGCCTTCCTCTGGTTTGATTGCTATGCCTTGCCCCATGATTTCGCTGGCAAAGGTTGGATCTTCAACCTCGGTAAGAGGAACCACTTGTCCTGTTAGAGGGCTGGCTATTTGTAAGTGCTCTTTGCTGATTTGATCGTGGCTAACATTATTATTGGTTTGTTTAGGTTCGGATGCAGATGGTTTCTTCTTTTCAGTTTCTGTGGTTTCTGAATGGACTGTTGCTGTAAGCATTGGGGTAAAAATATAGGTAAGAACCGTTGCACAGACCAAGGTAAAAATGGTTGCCAGAATGCTAACAATTACTGAATCATCAATACCCGTCGGAGGCACAATTTGAACGATGAGAAATAGGCCGGGCATCCCCAAGGAATAAGCTTTGGCCTGAAAATAAGCCACAATGCTGGATCCTATTGCCGCTGATAAACAGCCAAAAATAAATGGCCATTTAAGAGGAAGGTTAATACCGTAAATGGCGGGTTCCGTCACACCAAACACCGCAGTTAGCGCTGCTGTACCCGCATGACTCTTTTTCTTCTGTCGTCGGTTTATCAACAGAACGCCAAGGCACCCACCGACTTGTCCGAACGCGGCTGGAAGCAGTAAAGGAGGGAGCACATCATAGCCATTAACTGCGATGTTATTCATCATGATAGGGACAAAGCTCCAGTGAATACCAAAAACAACCAGAACCTGCCACAAAGCCCCCATGATGAAACCGGCCACTTCAGGACTAAAATGATAGAGGAAAAATACGCCTGATGAGAGGGCTTTGGCAACCACTGTGCTAAGCGGGCCTATCACTAGGAATGTCAGTGGCACGGTGATAATTAGGCACAATAGTGGTGTTAGCCACTTGGCAAAAGAGTCTGGGGCTTTTTTAGCAATCAAATATTCCAGCCAAACATTAAACCAGATGGCAAATAAGATAGGGATAACAGAATTCGAATAGTTGATGAACTCTACTGGCAAGCCTAGGAAGTATTCTTGTTCTGTTTCCATTGCAGTGACTTTCTGCGAAAACAACCCACTGACATGATTATTGATCTCTGGGTGGACTAGGGCACAGGCAATGGTGATGCCAAACAAAGGATTTGTACCAAAGTGTTTTGAGGCGGAATAGCCCAAGAGTATAGGAAGAAAGAAAAACACAGCATCGGAAGATGAAAAAAGAATGCGATAAGTGCCACTATCCACGTTCATCCAACCAAGGCTAACCAGCAGGAAAAGGCTTCCCTTGAGAATACCGGCTACACTGAGCAACCATAATATTGGGAAAAATATATTGGTAATGGTGTTAATAACATTGGTCATATGGTTGGGAATACCAGTGCCTTCTGATGTTTCAAGCAAAGGTAATATGGATTGATACAGCTTTTCGACGTTGGAACCAACAATTATTTGGAACATTCCCCCCGAATGTATTACCGAAATAACCTCTGGAAGTTTGTTAATCTCCTTTACCGCATCGGTTGGAATATGTCGGAGTTGGAAACGCAGGCGTGTTGTGCAGTGAGTGACTTGCTGAACATTAGAAGCCCCTCCGACCCGATCAACGATTTGTTCGGCCAGATGAGTGAGATAATTACTTGGGGATGTCATATGTGTCATTCGCTTGAAGGTGCGGCGCGGCGTACCCGTTCAACATGGATGGTCAGGAACATCATTTCTTCAGAAGTCATGGCATGGCTGAATTTTTTATCTACATAGCGGCTAATTTTTTCAACACATGAGAAAGCCGTCGGGTATTTGCTGCGTACTGTTTTAAAAAGCGAGTCGTCGTCCTCAGAAATCGTGGTCTGATGAATAAGCCGATGGACGAAAAACTTTAGATGAGTGACCAATCGACGAAATTCATCGCTATCCTCATTCAAATCCAGACCTAAGTTGTATTTAATCATTTGCACAATGTCACGAATCAAATTGGTGACACTAATGGTGTTGTTCATGTCCTCATTAAGCTGAGCATTAACCAGATGTAAGGCGATATAGCCCGCTTCGTCTTCAGAAAAATTAACGCCCGATGCCTTTTTCAGTAGCGTTAATGCTTCTAAACCAACTTTGAACTCCAAGGGGTAAAGCTGTTTAATTTCCCATAACATTCCATTTTTAACCACCATGCCGTTACGTAATCGTTCGATAGCAAAATGAATGTGATCCGCCAAAGAAATTCGAATGCTGGGATGCAACTCCCCAGTGAGCGTATTTTCGGCGAGCTCTACGATGTGCTCTGTGGCTGCAAGCAGTTCAAGAGGTATATTTTCTAACAACTCTCTATAACGGTTATCGATGTTATCGTCGTCACTTTTTGCGAGGATGAATATTTTTTCAATTTTGTCTTCAGGGATTTCATCATTAGGTTTCATCTGAAATCCAATACCACGCCCCATGACAACGACTTCTCTTTGGTTATCGTCAGTAGAGATAAGAACATTATTATTTAATACTTTCGATACACGCATAATATTTAAGTTACTAGACTATTTTGTATGGAAAAAACCAAGCTGGTCAGACGCTTTATATTTTGTCCTAAAGCTTAGGTTTACCTTTTAATGATTATGACAACTCTGTCATTTGGGCACAGCGTATAGCCCCCATCTTTTTTGCATCTTTGTAGAAGCAGGTTAACGTGAGAATGGCTACATACGGTTACCAAAATAGTTCGAAGTAGGGTCATTTTTGATAGGGACATCATAATCTCAGTGCTTACAAATGAGTATAAACTCCTCATTGGCACCGGTTACAATTGTGATGTTTATCGCTATTTGTTCAGTTATTCATCGTGTGAATCTGATCCAATTCACGTTTGGTTTGTTAGTCAGTTGATCTGAAAAGACGCTGGGCTTATTGTCCACACGAACAACGTCGGCAAGGTTGTTAAATAGACACCTTGTTACGTCGAAATGGATTGTTATCGCAAACGCGAGCAAAACCTGACTTAGCTTACCTAAGGTTTACTTGGTGAGTGGTCAGGTTTTTTTATACATAAAATTCAGGCTAATTATCGTTTTTCGGGATTGTTACCGCTATAGGGCAAAACCCGAGGATACCCAGATGTAATGCATTTTGGGGTCCTCGGGTTTTTTTATGTCTGCCAGCCAGCAATACCCATCTAACAAAAGGGCATAGTTATGGCATATCAACAACTTGCAATCGATATTATTAAAAGTGTCGGCGGCACCAGTAATGTGGCGAATGTTATGCATTGCGCAACTCGCTTGCGTTTCAAGCTCAATGACAGCGCGAAAGCGGACAAGGAACAGACAAAACTACTGGATGGTGTTATCACAGCAGTAGAGAGCGGTGGACAGTATCAGGTTGTGATAGGTAATCACGTCAATCAGGTCTTTAAAGCGGTACAGGCCGAGATGGGTGGCGACACGGGTAATGAACAAGAAGATAAGACGGAGAACAAAGGTAAAGAGGGACTATTGAGTACCTTTATCGATTTGATTTCTGGAATATTCACTCCGCTTTTAGGCATTATGGCTGCGTCAGGTATTCTCAAAGGGGGATTAGCTTTGGCGATTGCTGCAGGCTGGACGACGACAGATAGCGGTATTTATCAGTTGTTGTTTGCTGGAAGTGATGCTCTGTTTTTCTTCTTTCCCGTTGTTCTTGGTTATACCGCTGGTGCGAAATTTGGCGGAAGTCCATTTGTCACTATGGCGATTGGTGGGGCACTCGTACATCCAAGCATGATTGCGGCGTTTGGCGCTTCTCAGGCTCCCGGTTATGAAGCGTTGACGTTTTTAGGTATGCCAATCACCTTTATGAATTACGCTTCTTCGGTTATGCCTATTATTTTTGCTGCTTGGGTATCGTGCAAGTTAGAAACGGTTTTCAATAAATTGCTGCCAAGTGCAATAAAGAACTTCTTCACGCCTCTGTTGTGCATTGTCGTTACCGTTCCTTTGACTTTTCTCGTTATTGGCCCAGCGGCAACACATGCGAGCCAACTTTTAGCTCATGGTTATGAGCTTGTCTACGCTGCAAGTCCTGTTTTAGCAGGCTTAGTGATGGGCGCATTCTGGCAGGTTTTCGTTATCTTCGGTCTTCATTGGGGCTTTGTTCCTGTTCTGCTTAACAACCTTGCCGTCTTGGGTTCTGACAGCATGATGCCACTGCTGGTTCCTGCTGTACTTGCTCAAGCGGGTGCTGCATTTGGTGTCTTCTTAGTGACCAAAGATATGAAGCTGAAAGCCATTGCTGGTTCTGCAACCACTGCTGGGCTATTCGGTATCACTGAACCTGCTATCTATGGCGTAAACCTGCCGAAGAAGCGTCCGTTTGCTATTGGCTGTATTTCGGGAGCAATTGGGGCTGCAATCATTAGTTACTTCAGTGTCCGTATGTATTCGTTTGCGCTACCAAGTATTTTAGTTTTCCCACAAGTCATTCCCCCAACTGGTGTTGATTTAACGCTGTGGGTAACCGTTTTCGCTTCCATGCTTTCCATTGTTCTAGCGACGGTTTTAACCGTACTGTTTGGCAAAGTTAACGATGCCAATAAAGACGCCACACACGCAGTTGTAACGGCCAGAGCGTAACGGCAACCCAAACCAAATTTTAAAGGAGATATATTCATGAGTTTTAGTTTTCCAGAATCATTCCTATGGGGCGGTGCCACTGCCGCAAACCAAATTGAAGGTTCACATAATAAGCATGGTAAAGGTCTGTCTACATCCGATGTTCAGCCATTCGGTGCCTTTGGCGAACTGGTATACCGAGAAGAAGGTGATTTCAATATCAAGGACGTAGCGATCGATTTCTACAATCGTTACGAGGAAGACATCGCTTTGTTCGCAGAAATGGGGTTTACCTGTTTGCGAGTGTCTATTGCTTGGAGCCGAATCTTCCCAAATGGTAACGATTCTGAGCCGAATGAAATGGGTTTAGCCTACTATGATCGCGTGTTTGACGAGATGGCTAAGCACAACATCACTCCGTTGGTCACCATTTCTCATTATGAAATGCCACTGAACCTAGCGGACAAATATCAAGGCTGGGCGAGCCGTGAGGTAATTGGTTTCTTTGAGAACTACGCCAAAGTACTGTTCAAGCGTTACAAAGATAAAGTCAAACTGTGGCTAACCTTTAACGAAATCAACGTGACGTTACACGAACCGTTTACGGGCTCTGGTCTTCCTCGTGATTGCAGTGAGCAGACACGATTCCAAGCGATTCACCATCAGTTGGTGGGTAGTGCAAAAGCGGTGAAAGCCTGTCACGACATCATCCCAGATGCCAAGATCGGCAACATGATTTTGGGCGCGATTCAGTATCCGCTCACTTGTAAGCCTGAAGATGTCATGCATACGCTGACTCAAAACCGTGAATGGCTGATGTTTGGTGACATTCAGGCGCGCGGTTACTACCCAAGTTATATGACACGTAAATTCAAAGAGTTGGGCGTAGAACTTAACATTACCGAAGACGACACAGAATCTTTGAAAGAAACCATCGACTTTATTTCTTTCAGTTACTACATGTCAGGATGTGCGAGTACTGATCCAGGTGAAGCCGAGAAAGCAAGTGGCAACATGCTGAATATAATTGCCAATCCTTATCTAGAGGCTTCGGAGTGGGGCTGGCAGATCGATCCAGTAGGCCTGCGTTACTTACTTAATTTCCTCTATGATCGCTACCAATTACCTTTGTTCATTGTAGAGAACGGTTTAGGTGCTAAAGACCAGCTGGATGAGAACGGTGAAGTGATCGATGACTACCGTATTCAGTATTTGAATGATCACCTTTATCAAGTCGGTGAAGCGATTCAGGATGGTGTTCAAGTGATGGGGTACACCTCATGGGGACCGATTGATCTTGTCAGTGCGTCAACAGCACAAATGTCCAAACGTTACGGCTTTATTTATGTGGACAGAGATGACCAAGGCAATGGTTCTCTAGAGCGTAAACGCAAGAAGAGCTTCCACTGGTACAAATCGATTATCTCTTCTCGAGGAGAAGCTCTGCAAAGTCCAAAACAGTAAATTTAGTTCCCCCATCGGCTCACCGGAAGCTCCTGCTCCGGTGGGTTTCATTTAAAGCCTACTAATTAATGAGTTACTGTCAGGAAGGAAATGGTTAGAGTGAGTATAGGCTTCAACATGATATAACCTTTTTACTGATGAATGCAACCGGTATCATAGCAGCCAGTTTGGCATGATTGTGTGACCTTTCCGTCAAGTCAAGCTGATGCTAGTTTACTGATACAATTGACATTTTTCGAGATTCTTCACCTTTCTGGATAGGCATTGATCTACCGATTTGTTCGAAATTTGATCTCTTAATGAGTTTTTTATTTATAATTTAGACGGATGACTCAAATTTGAGACATTACTTCCATTGATATGTTGGCATAATGCGCGCTTTGAATATTTAAGTGTGACGGAAGCAACTTGGACATCTATGACGACCTAGAGCGTTTTAAGCAACAAATTCAGCAGAATACCCATTTTCAGCAGTTTGAATTGTCTCGTGGTTACGAGATGGCTAAGGCTCATTACGCTATTTTTAATCAGTTAGATGAGCGCTTTTCTGCTCAAGCACAGGATTGCGCACATTTGGACCATTTGAACGGTATTGATGCAGAACACTTAACTTCGTTTGATGCGAGCCTTATTACCAATCGAGTAACCGAGAAAACGTCAGAAGCTTCGATTTTCGACTCAGTATCAAAAATCTCATCTAAGCAGTCGTTAGAGCGTTTATTGCATTCTGCAGGGTTGACTCAAGAGCGTGAAAGCACATTTGTCATAGCGGGGAATGAGTAATGCCTTTAATTGCTGTTTATTCCCCAAAGGGCGGTACAGGAAAAACAACACTTGCTGCAAACCTTTGCCATTCTTTGTCTACAATGGGTCTTAAAACTGCGGCGGTGGATCTTGATCCACAAAATGCGCTGCGTCTACAGTTTGGTATCCCACTCGCGGATACGTCCGGTTATGTGGCTTCTGCCAGCGAGTCTGCGATGTGGAGTAAGCATTTACTTTCCACTCAGCATCATGTCTTTGTGTTGCCTTATGGTAAGACGACGATTCAACAACGTTCTACGTTTGAGATGAGCTTAATTCGTGAACCTTCTTTTGTTACTCGTGGTTTACAAGAGTTGCTGGCTCAACCTGATCTTATTGTTGTCGCGGACTTACCTACTGCAAATATCTACGCTTTACAGTCATTGCTTCCAAAAGCGGATGTGGTTGTTACACCACTTCTGGCTGATACCGCCTCTTTGTCGTTATTACCTGTCGTTGAAAACCTCTTTGCCGACATTGCAATGCAAGAAAATGCACCGGATTCCTTTGTGGTTATCAATCAGGCCGATTACCGCCGTAAAGTCAGCAAAGACGTTGAAGGTTATATTGTTCAACGATTAAACGACACGGTTATAGGTATTGTTCACCGCGATGAAAGTGTGGTTGAAGCAAATGCTGCTCAACAGTCGATTACGTCAGTTAACCACGCTTCTGTTGCGGCTTTTGATATTGAAGTCATCAGTAAAAAACTGGCTGAAAAACTGGGATTAGTGACCAATGATGGTTCAATGTTCTCCGCTCCAGCCCCACATCACATTTAATTAGCGATCGGTAAACATTAAGAATGAATAAGCTAGCTTTATATTTGCTGATCATTGTCATGTCTCCATTGGCAGCAATGGTTGTTGTCACGCCAATGGACAGTGACAAGCAATTCGTGTTTGCGATTGTCAGTTTAGTAATACTGTATTTACTCAATTTTAGTAAACGTCGTGACGTATCTGTGGTGATGGTACTTTTTTCCATCTTAACCTCGACTCGTTACCTCTATTTCCGTGCTGACCAGACGTTACACTTCAATTCGATGATCGAAGCGATTCTAGGAACAGGGCTGTTCATCGCTGAACTCTATTCTTGGGTAATGTTGCTGCTCGGTTATCTACAAACGACGTTCCCTTTGAATCGTCAGATTGTTCCATTGCCAAAAGACAGCAACAAATGGCCGACGGTGGACGTTTATATTCCTACATATAACGAATCACTGGATGTTGTTCGCGATACGGTCTTGGCAGCGCAATGTCTTGAATATCCGAAAGATAAAATCAAGGTTTATATTCTTGATGACGGTAAGCGTAAAGAATTTGCAAGGTTTGCTGCGCAGGCAGGGGTTGGCTACATCACTCGGTCTGACAACTCACACGCAAAGGCAGGCAACTTAAACAACGCATTGAAGCAAACTAACGGTGAGCTGATTTGTATTTTTGACTGTGACCACGTTGCTGTACGGGTATTCTTGCAGGCAACGGTGGGTGCTTTCCTGAAAGATCCAAAGCTAGCTTTGATGCAGACTCCGCACCACTTTTATTCTCCGGATCCTTTTGAACGTAATCTGTACGGTAAACATGATATTCCAAACGAAGGCGAGCTTTTCTACGGCCCTATTCAACAAGGGAATGACATGTGGAATGCGACCTTCTTCTGTGGTTCATGTGCCGTTTTGCGTCGTACCGCTTTGGAACAGATTGGTGGCGTTGCCGTTGAAACGGTAACGGAAGATGCACATACCGCACTTAAAATGCAGCGTTTAGGTTGGAATACCGCTTATCTGCCGATTCCGATGGCGGGTGGTTTAGCGACTGAGCGTCTTGGCTTGCATGTTATTCAGCGTAACCGCTGGGCGCGCGGCATGGTACAGATCTTCCGTGTTGACAACCCATTGTTAGGTCGTGGTCTGAAGCTGCAACAACGTCTCTGCTATTTGAGTGCGATGTTGTACTTCTTATTCCCGCTGCCAAGAATTGTATTCTTGACGGCGCCGCTCGCGTTTTTGCTGTTCAACCTGAACATCATTCACTCCTCAGCAAGCCTGATTTTTTCTTATGCATTGCCGCATTTTATTATGTCCATGTTCGTCTCTTCACGTTTAAACGGGCGTTCACGATACAGTTTTTGGGGTGATATTTACGACATGGTGCTGGCATTCCATTTGGCGCTGCCAACCATTGTGACCATGATTTTCCCGAAGCGTGGCAAATTCAACGTAACTGACAAAGGCGCTTTGCTCGACAAAACCTATTTCGATGCTCACATTGTTAAACCGCATATGATTACCGCAGCGATACTGGTAATTGGTATTGGTTGGGGCATCTATCGTGCTTTGGGTTACTCATTCTTTGTGGCTGATCCTATGGTTGTGGCACTCAATGTAGGGTGGTCGGTTTATGGACTATTCTTCTTGCTCGCAGCCATTGCCGCTGGTCGTGAAACGAAACAAGTTCGTGAAACCATCCGCTTAGATGTGAAAATTCCTGTTGTGATTCATTATGTTAGTGGTGTGCTTTCTCGCTCACATACGGTGGATCTCTCTATGGGTGGTTGTCTGGTTGCATTACCTGCAGATCAACGAGGTGAAGCAGTTGAAGCGATTGAACTGCAGCTTCGCTCAGGCAGTATCGCGATCCCAGTCGAGCAGATAGGTGTTAATGAAAAAGGCTATCGCTTGAAGTTCAGTGAAGTTTCTTTGAACCATCGTCGTGAACTCGTTCGCATTGTATTGGCTCGTTCTGACGCTTGGGTTCGTGCTCCGCGCAAACAAGATAGACCATTGCGCTCTTTAGTGACGATTGTTTCGTGCATTTGGGATGTGGCGAGTAATGCGCTTAAAGCGTATCGAATATCTCGAAAAAGAAATGCAGTCCAATCTAAACGCTTCAGTGGAGAGCAAGCGTAATGAAAAATATGTTGCTAACAATACTGGTGGCTTGGTTCTCTGTACTGCTGCCAGCGAAAGCGTGGGCATCAGCAGAAGAAGATGGCAGCGTTCAACAGTATCAAAACAAAATGACGTTGGCTGATATGGGCTACGTTAAAGGTATTGTGTTTCGTGGCGGTCAAAAAGACGCTGGTGTCATGTTCAGTTTGCCAATTGACCAACTGGTGAATCAGGCTCAAATAACGTTAGACTTGCGTTCGTCCGCTTCATTGATGGATAGCGATGTCACCTTGCAGGTTCGTGTTAACGGCGAACCGATTGGCTCGATTCCACTCTCTTCAGTACAGCAGAAGGCAAACCGCTATCAGTTAAATGTGCCTGCACTGCTAGTCAGTTCTCGCAATACTTTGAGCTTTAGCCTTATCAGTGAGCAGGACAACTTGTGTGTTCAGAATGAAGACAATCGTTCCGAGCAGATTGAAATCCTACCAAGTTCAAAACTTGAACTGAGTGCGCAGCAGCTAGGTATCGCAGCCGATTTAAACTTCTTCCCAAACCCGTTTTGGGATGCTCAGGATATGTTGGATAACCCAGTTCAATTTGTCTTTCCTAAGTCATTGACCTCTGATCAAGTGAGCGCGGCAGCGGCTCTGTCATCATGGTTTGGTGTACAAGCCACCTACCGTGGTGTCTCATTTGAGGTTTCAAAAGGTCAATTGCCTCTGAGTAATGCAATTGTATTTGGTGCACCGGGTGACAAAATCGGTGATCTAACGTTGCCGAAAGCAGAACAACCTTTGCTGCAAGTGGTCGCAAACCCACGTAATCCGCTTTATAAGTTGCTGTTGATCGTCGCGAAAGATCAGCATGGATTGCAATCAGCGGTACACCGTTTAGCTCGCCTAGATTTTGAAAAGCAGACCTCGAAATACTTAGTGGAATCTGAGGCGATTGCCAAAAGCAAACCTTACGATGCTCCGCGCTGGATTCCGACATCAGAGCCTGTATTACTAAGCGAACTGAGTGCCCAAGGGCAAAACATGGTGGCGAAAGGTATCTGGCATAACTCGCTGGATTATTCATTCCGTGCAGCGCCAGATTTGTTCTTGTGGGACGGGGAAACCATTCCTTTGAACATTGATTACAGCTTCCCGCCCGACGCTTTGATTGATACTGAACACTCGTTCTTGAACGTGATTTTCAATGGTAAGTTTTTAAATGATTTACCAGTAAACCAACGCGGAGTACTTGAGCAACTATGGCGTCGCTTGGGTGGTGATACTCGTCAGGAAACCGCGCTGTTACCGATTCAGCCATACATGATTTATGGCGATAACCAGTTATCGCTCTATTTTGATGTCAAACCACAAGCTGATTTGCCTTGTGGTGCGTCGATGGACAGCAATATTCAAAGCCGAATTAAAAACTCGTCGAGCATTGATCTGAGCAATACCCAGCATTTTTCGCTGTTGCCTAACCTGTCATTTTTTGTTGGTGCGTCCTTTCCGTTTTCGCGTTTAGCGGATTATTCAGGAACAGTGCTTTGGTTACCTGCCAACCCAAGCAAGGCACAATTACAAACACTCTTTAGTTTGACGGCACGATCAGGTGCGGCGACGGGTACCGTAATTTTCCAAAACCACGTCATTCTTGGTTCACCGTTGAGCAGTATGGAACTTGAGCACAAAGATATTCTGGCTGTGAGTTCGATGAAAGAAGCGCGCTTTAACCGCATGTTGTTAACCAACTCGCCTTTTGAAGAGCGGGACCACATGCTGCGCGTTAAGTCTCAATCAATGGGCGATAAATTGCTCCGTTGGTTGCAAGGGAACTGGAACCTCACAGAGCAAGAAGCAGAAAGATACTTCTCGTCGAATGAATCATGGCGTGGCTTCATCAGCTTTGAGTCTCCTTGGAGCGAAAACTACACAGTAGTGGTTGCCACCGCTTCATCAGATCAGCAATTGGTTAAGTTGGATAAAGACCTGAAGGTTTCATCCATCAACGCGGCTATTCGTGGTGATGCCACAGTTATTACCGATGACAATGGAGCGACCAGTTTCCAGGTTGCGCCTCAGTTTCCATCTGGTCAGCTAGCTTGGTACAAAATGGCCATCTGGTATGCCAACCAACACAGCGCCATTTTCGCTTTACTGACTTTGATTGTTTCATCGATTTTGGGATTTGCTATTTATAGCCGCTTACAGCACATAGCCGAACGGCGCTTGAATGAAGAGTAGGGGCTCTGGATTCATCATTATGAAAAAGAATACGTTAAAACTTTTCTCCACATTATTTTTGGTTGAAACGCTGCAACTTGTGATGGCAACTCCGGCTTTGGCTACTGCACCAGCGTTAGATTCACTGCTTGATCAGGCTAAGTATTGGCACGAAAAGTCCAATCCATCACTCGCTCAGGAATCTCTGCAGAAAGTACTGATGGTTGACCCAAATCAGCCAGATGCGCTGTATCTGATGTCACTTTGGGCACAGGAACGTGGCGATATTACTGAGAGTGCTCAGTGGAAAAGCCGACTAGAGAAAGCGCACCCAAATGCGCCACAACTTCAGCAGCTAACGCGCTCGGAAGCACTAGGGCAATTGCCACAAAGCGGAATCGAACAAGCGCGTCGTCAGGCTCAGTCTGGTGATATCAAAGGTTCGATCGCAACATGGGATGAACTGTTTAAAGGCAGTGAGCCACCGATTGAATTAGCGCCTGAATATTACCTAACCATGTCTGGCGATAAAGCGCTGTATAAGAAAGCGGTGTCCGAGCTGGGTAAACTCGCTAAGCAAAACCCGAACAACAGCGCTGTGGGTATTGCCTATGGTCAGGTGTTAACTTATCGCAAACCCACTCGCCGTCAGGGATTAAAACAGCTGGAACCTTATTCTCAGCAGAGTAAAACGGCGTCTGATTCTTTACGTCAGGCACTACTGTGGTTAGAACCAAAGGAATCTGATGAGCGTTATTATCAACGTTGGGCGTTAGCCCATCCACAGGATAAAGCGGTTTTAGATCATTACAAAGCGGCCGTCGGTGGAGACATCAAACGCAGTGGTTACAACGAGCTGAATCAAGGCAATTTGGAGCAAGCGGAAGTTGAATTTCAACGTGCTTTGGCAAAATCGCCGAACGATGCAGACGCTTTAGCCGGTATCGGTTATGTGGCACTGAACAAAGGCGACTACTCAAAAGCCGCAGATTACCTTAAACGCTCTGCTGCTCAGGGTGGAAATCAAGCCAATAAGAGACGTGAACAAGCCAGCGAAGCACAATTTCTTGCTCAGTTAGAACAGGCAAAATCCGCCTATCAAGCGGGCAACACTGCACAGGCGTTAGAATTAAGTGCGCCGTTAACCAAGCGCAAAGGTGACGCTGGACGCGGAGCGAAACTGTTCCGAGCGGATGTATTACGTCATAACGGCGACTACGCGCAAGCTGAAGCACTGCTACTTAAAGTTTTGGATGAAGAACCGAACAATCAGGCTGCCAAAGAAGCTCTATATTATGTTTATGCTGAGCAAAACCAGACTGATAAAGCGAAGAACTTGTTGAGTTCTCTGCCGCAGCAAGTCCAGAGTCGAATCCGTAAAGCCGATAGCTATAGCAATATCCGTGATCTGGCCAAAATGGCGGTAGATGCAGGCAACATCGAAACCGCGATTGTGATTCTGGATAACGGCCTTCAGCGTTTACCGAACAACCCTTGGCTTCGATTGGAGTTGGCTCGTCTTTACCTGCAACAAGGTGATGCAGTTGCCGCCCAAGGGATTATTGCCTCATTAGAAAGTGAGCAAGCCAGTAGCGAAGATTTGTATGTGGCGGGGCTTTATTACTCAGGTCAGGAAAAGTGGAAGCAAACCAATCTTTTACTATCTCGTATTCCAGAGTCTGAGCGAAATTCTCAAGCCAACGCTTTGTACAAAGAGTCAAAATTCTATCTCGATTTGGAGTTAGCGAGCTCTCATATTACTCACGGGCAAATTGCTCAAGCTCGAGAATCGCTAAAAGCGATGCAGTCACAAGCTATCGAAAAGCCAATTTGGGCTGGTAAGCTTGCTCAACTACTGATGAAAACAAGAGATGTTGATCTTGCCATCGATGTGGTTGATGCGAGTCAAGCTCGAGGTATTGAAGGGAATGCGGGTGACTATGCAGACCAGGTTTCGGTGCTATATCAAGCAGGACTGAAACAGCAAGCACAAGATCTGCTGAATCATCCACAAATTATTGCCAACAGTACGCCTTTGCAACTTGCACGAGCACGCAATGTGTATGTGATTAACCAAGCGGATACATTACGTGAGCAAGGCCAGTATGCGCCAGCTTATGACATGTTGACTGCCGCACTGCAAACCGATCCGACAAGCAAAGATCTGATGTTAGCCATGGGACGTTTGTATCAAAGCGGTAAGCTGAATGATCAAGCAGAAGTGGTCTATCAATATCTGTTGGATAATCAACAAGACACACCAGAACAAGATGCACTGGTTGGCGCAATCAATATCGCTTTGGTAAAAGGTGAAGCGGGCAAAGCGCGTGAGTTATCAGAACAGTTGCAGCAGGTGAAATCTCCATCGCGTCTGCTGTTAATTGCGCGTATTGATGAAGCGCAAGGCAAGCACGCTCAGGCAATGGCTAATTTGCGTCAAGCTCGTGCACAGTTACTTGGTTTGCAGTCTACTCATGCGAGCACTTCGCCTATGGTTGGCGGGTTGGTGATGGCAGATAATCCATTTGCTACTTCACAAGGTGCTGAAAATTCTAATGTCGCTCCATCTGTATATGGTACGACAATGCCTTGGCAGGTGAGCGCGCAAACATCCGCTAACGGGGCGTATATCAATCAACGTGCGGATCTTCCTCAGCCAACATCAGAGCAGCAGACACTGGCAGATGTGAACCGTTTAATGATGCAAATATCTGATCGCACATCTAGCTGGGTTCAAGGTGGCATTGAAATTCGTGGACGTGACGGTGAAAACGGACTTAGCCGACTGACTGAAGCTCGCGCTCCTATGGAATGGTCGACAGTACCTTTTGGTGACGCACGATTTGCGATAAATGTTGCGCCAGTAACTCTGGATGCAGGTACCTCTTCTGGTGATGCAAACCGCCGTTTTGGTACAGGTGCATTAATTCAGGGGCAGGTAGCTGAAACAGAAGGTGTTTCTTCGTTAAATGGCGACACATTACCTGATGTTGATTCTCAAGGTGGACAACGTCAAAGTGGCGTTGAACTGGCAATGTCATTGCGAGATCAGTATTACCAGTTAGATATCGGCACTACGCCGCTTGGTACAGAGTTGAGCACGTTAGTCGGCGGTGCAAAAGTGATTGCCCCGTTAGGTGATTACACTAAACTGTCCTTCTCTCTAGAACGCAGAGCAGTAAAAGACAGCATGCTTTCGTATGTAGGCATGAAAGACAGTTTCTCAGGTCAATACTGGGGACAAGTGACGCAAAACGGCATCAACATTCAACTGAATTACGATGATGGTGATGTAGGTTACTATGCTGGCGGTGGCGTGTGGCGTTATGCTGGCCGCAATGTCGAAGATAACGATGCGGTTAAAGTAGAAGCAGGCATGTACTTGCGTCCTCTTAAAGCGGATGACAGAGAGCTGCAGATCGGCTCACACATCAGTTATCAGAATTTCGAAGAAAACCTCAGCTACTACAGTTTTGGGCATGGTGGCTACTTTAGCCCGCAGAACTATGTCAGCGTCTCTTTCCCTGTGGAATATACGCAGGAGTTTTCGAAGTTGAGTTTGGGTATTGGCGGCGCATTGGGTTACCAGTCTTATAGTCAGGATGAAGCCAACTACTTCCCTGGACAATCAGCAATGCAATCAACCTTGGAGTCCTACGTTCGCTCGGGTTGGGCAAAAGAGGCGCGATACAGCGGAGAGAGCACTGACGGTATTGGGTACAGTTTCCAAGCGAGACTGGGCTACAAAATTAAGCGTGATTTAACGCTAGAAGCTAAAGTCGCTTATGACACATTCGGTGATTACAACGAGTCAAAAGCGCAGCTCTCATTACGTCAGTCTTTCCAAGACTATTAATCTAGCATGATGATAAGCAGAGTATCTTCCACAGTACTCTGCTTATTTTGTATCAAAGGGATGAATGAATTGATGTTCAAGCTCTACAAACCGATGCTCAAAGTTTGGCTGTTGATGCTTTGTGGTATTAGCTCTGCCAGTGCCTCTTCACTTGACTGGACCACGTTTAAACAACGCTTTATGGCGCCTGACGGCCGAATTTTGGACAGTGGTAATCGCAATATCAGTCATACCGAAGGTCAGGGCTTTTCTATGCTGTTTGCTGTTGGGGCGAATGACAAAACATCGTTTGACAAGATTTGGGGATGGACTCATTCCCATCTTAAAGATCAAAAATCCGGCCTGTTTTACTGGCGTTATAACCCAGTGATTGCTGACCCTATCGAAGATAAAAACAATGCCTCCGATGGCGATGTGTTGATCGCATGGGCGCTACTAAAAGCTGGGCAACGCTGGAATCATAAACCTTATTTAACTGAGTCGGATCGCATTGTTCGCGCGGTGCTCAATCATACAGTTATAGACTTTGCAGGTCGTAAAGTGATGCTTCCTGGGCGCAGCGGTTTTACCGCGCAAGACTCGATAACCTTAAACCCTTCCTATTTCATCTTCCCTGCTTGGCGCGACTTCGCTGAACGTAGCTATCTAGCTAACTTGTGGACCTTGATTGAGGATTCTCAGCAGTTGATGAGCGACATTGATTGGGGACAACACCGCATACCGACAGACTGGATAACACTTTATGCGGACGGAAAGACAGCACCAGCAACAAAATGGCCAGCGCGAGTCAGCTATGATGCGATTCGCGTTCCTCTTTATATGAAGTGGGATCGTGCGGATAACCCACTGTTAGGCCGTTGGCAATCTTGGTTTTCTGGTTACTCACGTTTGAAAACGCCAGCATGGGAAAATATGGCCAACCATGAAGTAGCAAATTATCCAATGCGAGGCGGACTGTTGGCGGTGCGAGATTACACTATGAATCAACTTAGCAGCGACGCGACTAAGTTAAGAACTAGTGATGATTACTATTCCGCAAGCTTGAAATTATTGGTCGCTCTAGCTAACGACGGTTTTTAAGTTGGGGATTAATGTCCCTATGGCTGCTTCTGGTTTCGAACTCCATTATAGAGGGCTCGTATACTTGGCTTAACCGATTGCATGTGGTGGTTGTAGATGTTAACCGCCATACCGTAGCTGAGCCGCCCTAAGACTGATTAACTCTATGTTCATAACATCCAGCTTGGTTAGAAAATATGTGATATTCAAACACATAAAGTACAAAATCTAGACGATGTTACTACCGTTTCGTTGTTCATTTCATTAATCTAACTAGCCTGTAGTAAATCCGATTATCTAAACAAGTTACGGTACAAATGTCTGTTATGAAAAAGCCAACAGCAACCGATGTTGCGAAACTTGCTAACGTTTCAGTAAGTACAGTTTCGAGATATTTCAATAGAAGTGCTTATCTTGCTGAAGATAAAATTGTCGCTATCGAGGAGGCTATTGAGAGTTTGGGTTTTATCTCAAAAGCTTCTATGAACGGACGAAAACACAAGGAAAAACTGATTGGATTGGTGATTCCGACATTTGATAGCTCTTTTATCAGTATGGTTCTAGCTGGGATGGAACCTGCAATTCAAAACAGCGCATATAGGCTTTTAATTGAAACGACACATTGGGAGAAAGAACGAGAAAAACGTGTTATTCAAAAGATACTTAGCCAAGGCGTGGATGGCTTAATTTTAACGGTGAGTAGCTTATTTGAAGAAGAGGTTCGTAGTCTGGTTGGTGATTTGCCCGTTTTAATTCTGGCGGGTGCTGAAGATAGCAGTTATCCGTGTCTAAGAGTGGATAACGTTATGGGAGGGAAACTAGCAACGGATTACCTTATTAGTCTTGGTCATCAAAAAATAGTACACCTCTATAGCGATGAGATTGGCAATAGAGACTCGATAGGACGCATGGAAGGTTATAAAGCGAGTTTAAATTCAGCGGGAATCGATATTGATGAAAATCTCATTTTGAATGGAGGTTATAGAGCCTCGCTTTCTTCTCGAGCTATACAGAGTTTAATCGATCAAAAGGTGCCTTTTACGGCGGTATTTGCGGCTAATGATCTAAGTGCACTGGGAGCGATTCAAACACTACTGAAAAATGGGATAAGAGTCCCCGAACAAGTATCAGTAATAGGATTTGATGATTGTCCAGTTGCCTCAACGTTTTACCCCAAACTGACTACTGTCCGGCAGCCTCTGCATGAAATGGGAAAAACAGCCATTCCGACGATGCTGGATCTCATTTCTGATCGTGAAATACACTTTGGGCCTTTGGAATTAAAAGTTGTAACTAGAGATAGCACATCTAGCGCTCCAATTTACTGTTGGGTAGAAACTCTCTGATCCATCTGTCTTTCGGAGCACATTCATTTCCATTTAAGCAGTGAGGTGAGGTTTCTCAATGAAAAACATGAACTATGCTGTAGGGTACTTTAGCTCTTAACTGGCCCTGAACTTTCCCTCTTGATGAGCTCTACAGGAGGGACGTGGGGAATAGAAGCATTCATACTCGTTAAGTCGCAAATATACTGCATCGCCAGCTCCCCCATCTCATATAAAGGTTGGCGAATGGTTGTTAGTGAGGGGTTACAGATCGCAGAAGTATATAAGTCGTCGAAACCAATTACAGACACGTCTTCTGGAATGCCTAATTCGTGTTCTTTCAATGCCTGAATAACGCCGTACGCACTTAAGTCATTGGCGGCAAAAACGGCAGTGAACTCAATTCCTCTGCTTAACAGTTCATTTATCGCTTGATATGAATATTCGAAGTAATAACCACCGTTAACAATGAGATTTTCATCAACGTTTAATCCCGCTTCCAGCAAACTCTTTTTATAGCCTTTTAAACGGTCACCTGCATCTGGACCTTCATCCAAACGACCATGAGCATGGACGATTTTTGTGTGTCCAAGTTGGATTAAATGATTTGTAGCAATGCTACCAGCAATAACATTATCTATTTTTATGCTCGGGAGTGTGCCTAAATTACTGCCAGCAACAACAAGGATGGGTAAGTCTCCAACCAGTTGTTTGATTTCGTCTTCTGAAGATAAGTTGACGATCAATACTAAAGCATCCACACCCACATCCATCATTTGTTTGATTGTTTTTTGCTCGCGAACTTTAGAGAAATTAGAGCTTTCAATTCTCAAACTGTAAGCACTATTTTGTGCCCAATGATTCATGCCATTTAAGATACAAGAAAAATAAGAATTATCGAACGTTGGAATAACGACTCCAATTTTCATACTTCTCAGTCGATTAGTACTTATTTTTGTATTTTTAGGTTTAAAGTTGAGTTCAAACATAGCTTGTTCGATGGCTCTTACTTTATCTTTACAAATATATGCTTTGCGGTTGCTATAGCGAGATACCGTACTCACAGAAACGCCTGCTAGTCGAGCAATGTCATATATCGTAGGTTTCTTCATTAACGTTCACTTAATCAAAATATTTATGATGAATATGTCATTTTTCGATTTCCATAAATGAGTTCCCAATTATGGGTTTAAAACCATTAAAACTCAAATTTACCGAATTATATGGTTGGTTTTTCCACTCATTTTTGAAAACGAGAGGATTTGAATACTGATGTTTACTAAAAAACATAAGGATTAAAATAGAGGTTGATCACTAATTCGATGCTTTATACTTAAGTTTTTTCTGGTGTTGGAAGAAGTTTTTCTTGGTTAAGTTTGTATAAATAACATTAAAAACAAATAGTTAAATTAAACCCTTGGCTTAACCATCAAATTTGTTGCACGTATAAGATAGGCTGTGTGAGTTTTGTCTCTATGAACAAATCAGATAAAGAGCAAGAATAAGACTAATGAAACGTTTATCGAATTTGTGTACTAATACCATACCATTTCTTTGTTTACATTTTCATCTGTACTAATTAATAGAATGGTATTAGAAAATATATAAACGGCTAAGTCTCTTCCATAGGTAGAGATAGGTTTTAATATTCGGATTTCATGATTAGACATGGATTGGCTATCGTAAATAATTGCGTTTTTATTTTCATTATTCAAAACAAGTATAATTTTATTAACTCATTGCATTAAGGTGAACTCTTTTTCCTATTAATGGTTTAAGTGTGTCTTATTGTGGACGTGTTTTTATTTATCCATAACTAGTCATCAAACAGATTTTTACTAAGTGGGGAGTTGCATTCCCAAATAAAAATTAGCGAGTAATTTAAGTGCTTTTTATAAAGTATTGATTACTGATTGTTATAAATTATAACTAATATGAGCGTGAAGATGAGTAACCTAAATAAGAAACTGATTGCCATAGCAATACTTCCATTTTTACTTGCAGGTTGTGGTGATGAAAAGAAAAAATCCGATGTCGATTCTGTTTCCGGTTCTTCAGGTTCATCCGGAAAGGTCTTCAACTTATTTGGTGTTAACGCTGTTGATAGCCCATATAAGGCGCTGATCTTATCTGCAACCGATAAATATAGCAGCACAGTCGTTACTGAAGCTTATGTGAGTTCATCAGATATCAATGCAGGTCTAATTAATAACAATGGTACCAACGATACAATAGATGTTGAGATTAAAGGTGTTGCATCGGGTTCGCTGATGTTGCAAGCGGGAGAGCAAAAAGAAGACTTTTCTAGTTTTGAGTCTGGTTACTTGGAGTTTAAAGTTCGCTCCAAAAGCGCAGTGCCCGATGATCTAACAGTAGCTATTGATAATGGCTGGCCTAATCGTAAAGTGTTCTCGTTAAATGGATATATCAACCATACCAATGATTGGGAAAACATTTCTATACCCATCAAGTGTATGAAACCAGGTCCTGGTATGGATGATTTTTCATTAGAGAGTGTTGCTACACCGTTCTTTATGGAATCAAGTAAAGCATACAGTTTTGAAATTACCGATATTGCCTACAAAGAAAAATCTGAATTTACACCAGTTGTTGATGCAACTTCGTGTACTAATAGTTCAAGCGTCAACAATCCTGCAGCGTTGGCCGCTGGGGACCTTAGTATTTACTACACGGGTGATAAATCTTTAGCGACGGATATCAGTGATAAATACATATTGGGAGATTTTGTACTAGATGATTTTACGAGTACGAAAACAGAAAGTGGACAAGTTGTACATTTATCCTTCCCAGCTAATGGTGGCATATTCTTCGAAGCTAGTAGTGGAAATGAACGGGATTTCTCCAGTTTCTATGCTGCTGGTTATATGACAATTGATATTAAAGTTGACAACTATGGGAATTCGCCGAATTTACAGATAAAAATGGACGGTAGTAGCGCTGATAACAATTCCGATTTTTACTTTGTCGATAACTCTCTTGTTCCGGCAAATGGTGGTTGGTATCGCTGTAACCTGCCTGTCAGTAGCCTAGCCCCTAGTGACACTTATTTAACTTCAACTAAAAAGGCTGCCTATTTATCTGGTCAGTGGGACTCGATGGTTGGGTTAGAGTTTTCATTTACTAATATAGCGTTCATTAACGCTAAGAATATATCTGGTGCTTCGGATTGCATTAAGCTTTAAATCATAAAAGAGCCAATATTGAATTGGCTCTTTTCATTCAAAATTTAGTTATCGATTTTTATTCTATTACTCTCTTATTCGCAATCTTGGGATATATATGATTTTTATATTAAGACTCATAATGGCTGTTGGTATTTCTGTTGTTGTAACCGCATGCAATGGAGGCGATAGTGCAGGTAACGAAGGTACTTATGCTGGTGATGTTAAAACCTCAGTAAACGCACCTGAACGCTCTGTATATGGCGCTGAAGTTTATGGATTTGATAGCGATAAAGTATTGTACGGAAAGTTTGTTATTCGAATGAAAATGGTCTCTAAACCTGGGGTCATTTCTTCATTCTTCCTATACGATAATGATTCTTGGGCTGGTGGTATACCTTGGCGTGAAATCGATATTGAATCTATTGGAAAGTCGAAAGACCTTTTGCAAACCAACATTATTACTGGAACATCCGATTCGCAAATTCAATCCGAGAATAGCTTTAAAATTAATGATATAGAAAGCTTTCATGAATACACCTTGATTTGGACACCAAATGAAGTGACTTGGTTGGTGGACGGGGTTCAATTACATCAGGAACTCGCGGCTAACTCTCAGCAAGTAAGGGATCTCATCAATACGCCACAAACCTACCGAATGAATATTTGGGTCTCAAAATCTGTCTCTTGGGCTGGGGAATTCAATTTAAATAACTTGCCATTACAGCAAGAAGTCGATTGGATTGAGTATTATCAATATGACTCATCAACGGACAATTTCGTACTTTCTTGGCGTGATGACTTTAACAGTAACTTTTTAGACACTAATAGATGGGGAACCGCTAACTGGACATTTGAAGATAATGCATCGACTTTTAGGTCATCTAATGTGTCTGTTGAAGATGGTAACTTAATATTACGTTTGACAGAGTGACTTATTAGCCCGAGCTATTTAGAGGTATTGAACATCTCTGTTCATTTATTCTCAGTTATAGGGATAGGTAAACTTTTTTACCCATACATAGAGAACAATATTGGTAAACGCGCATAAAAGGATTGGCATTCATTTATGCGCGTTTATTTTTAAGAGTTGGGGTTTAGATTTTAAAACTTCCTATTTGTTTTTCTAACTGAACAACCAAGTCACGTAGCGTATGGGCTTCGTTTTCACCTTCCGCTGCGTCTTGTGCTAGGCCGTTACTGAGTTCACGTACTGACTCTGTGTTTGTGTTGATCTCAGAAGTAACGAGTGATTGCTCTTCCGCAGCAGAAGCAATTTGCGTTGCCATATCGCTGATCATGCTTATTGCTTGGCTAATTTGTTGGAGCTGATCACCCATATGCTGAACATCATCAACGCTTGTTGTCACTAAGGAGTGGCTATGAGTCATTGCTGATACCGCTTCGCTTGTCACTTTCTGTAATCCTTCGATTTTTGACTGGATTTCTTCCGTTGACTGATGTGTTCGTTGCGACAACACGCGTACTTCGTCAGCAACGACAGCAAAGCCTCGTCCATGTTCTCCAGCTCGTGCTGCTTCTATCGCCGCATTAAGAGCAAGCAGGTTAGTCTGTTCTGCAATCGAGCGGATGGTGGAGAGAATGGTTGAGATTTCTTGAGTATGATTTTCAAGTTCACCAATGATTTTGGTAGAACTGTTGAGCTCTGACGCTAATTGGTTAATTGAATCAATGCTTTTTTGCATTTGCTCATAACCCGCTTGTCCAAGCGTGACAGACTCGTTAGCGCTTTTCGCGGTACTTTCTGCGTTATTGGCGATTTCCGCCGTTGCCGCCGCCATCTCAGTCACAGCTGTCGCTACCATAGTGATTTCGTCTTGCTGCATACTGACTCGTGAACTACGGGTTGATGCAGATTTCGCAGATAGATCAGCATTTTGGTTGATGGACAAGGTGATATCGCGAACGTTCACCATAATGGTGTGTAAGCTGCCGACAAACTGGTTAAATTTTTCTGCTAAGATTCCCACTTCATCGTTGCTCTTCACTTCAAGTCTTTGAGTGAGATCGCCGTTACCTTCTGCGATGTCAGTTAGCGCTAAAGTGATGTGAGACAGCCCTTGAAGCTGTTTGGCGACAACGGTCGACGCCACTATACCTAGAACAATAAGAATACCTGCGGCAATCATTAGCTGATTGAGCAAGGTAGCAAAAATGGGTTCTTCTAGGGTTTTCTTGTCTAAAACGACAACCAACATCCAATCGGTATTCTCTATTGCCTTGCTGGCAATGACTTTTGCGCGGTCATCTAATTGAATTTCAAATTGTGAACGATTGTCTGAAGAGCTCTTTAGTTGTTGCCATGTCAAGTCTGGGTGGATATCTGCAATCGGTTTTAAAACCAGATCAGCGTTGTTGTGTGCAACAATATTACCTTTAGAGTTAACTAAGAAAGCATAGCCATTTCCTGGAACCGAAATAGATAGAACATCCTCCGCTAGCTTGTCTAGCGCTAAGTTAGAACCCACGACACCAATAATTTTGCCATCCACAGTAACAGGAGAGGCGAGTGTTACTACTAAGGCTTTCATTGTGACGCTGACGTATGGGTCTGTGGTAACGGGTTTCTTCTCCTGCATGGCCAATTTGTACCACCCCCTAACTCGAGGATCGTAACCTGCTTTATTTAGCGAAGGATCTTGCCTGAACATCTCTCCTTGCTCATTGCCGTAATAGCTAAGGCCAAATCCACCGGAAGTCATTAATTGTCTCAGATGAGGAATCAAATCCATGTTTGGGTTAGCTTCAATTTCTTTTTTCATGCCTTCAACAGCGAGTTGCTTGTCATGAAACCAAACGCCAATACCGCTGCTATATGCTTTCAGTGTGTTGTGGCTTTCGCTGTAAATGTTTTTCCAACTTTCTTCTTTGCTGGACTGATAACTCACGATGACCAAAGCTATAGCTGTAATGGCAATAGCAATCAGTGTCGATACCAAGACCTTTGTTTTTAACGTCAGACTCATAGGTTTTGTCCTTTCCAATGCTTAGTCTAAATAATCATTTGTTCTAATGATTATTTAGACTATAACAACTGCGTGAAAGATATGTGTTGAGTGTGTCTAACTATTAGTTGTTTTTGTTGTAGTTTTTAGTCGTTTTTGTGCGCTTAACTAACTTCCTGTCTCAGCGCCGCTCGGACTGATAATGGATGAGTGGCATATGATTATATGGCTCAACGAAACGTTTTGAACACAGAGATGGCAAGCTAACAAACAAATACCGAATACAGACGTGCGAATCGTCATGTATTCAAGGAAGTAAACATTATGCATAAAGAGAATAGAATCTAGTGAGGTTAGAGATTTTGTTAGGATTCTGGTTCACAGAATAACAATTAGAAAAGTTTTATATAGTTAGATGAAATAACAAAGTGAATGAGATGCTGTTTTTATTCTTAAAAGATAAATCCATCATTGTTTGGGGGGAACAAGGATGGATTTAATTTAAAGGTTATTTCTTTTAAAGAACATTTTTAAATGTTCAAGGTGCATATATTTAATGTATATGCAGTTTAATGACTCAGACCATAATTTATTGTAAATAGTGGATTATTCGAATCATGAGGTTTAGCAGGGTCTTGTGATATTACGGACTCCATTGTGCTAGGAAGTTCGAATGGAGTCTTAGCTGTATAATTCTCATTCGATGTTAATCGATTAAATAATACTTCATCGCTCACACCAAAGTTGGCAATTAAGGCATCTGAATCTTCTAACACGTTGGTCATGATCGCTGGGCGATCAAGATAGATAGTCACGATAGTCGGTACATGTTTCGACGCTTCTTTAATCGCTAAGTAATCCTTATTATCAGGTTTGAAATCCAAAGCACCTTCATTATGCTTTTTACCGAAGTAATAATTTTTGTGAGGTCTTTCAAATGGTGTCGTTGCTCTTATAAGCGCAATATCTGCTTCTTTAACTTCATCAACAACGTGAAAACCAGCGTTCTCGGCTACTTCTTTGTTCACACCGTGTAACCAAACTTTAAGTCCAGTTTTAAGTGGTAGAACGTTATCGTTTTTCAACAATACCAGTGACTTGAATTGAGCAACATTGGCTAAAGTAGAAAACTCTTGATTGCCAACGATGTCATCTGCTTTTTTAGCATCAACATAAGGGTTTTCAAACAGACCAACCTTAAATTTTTGTTCCAGCAAGCGGAGCACAGAATCATCCAAACGTTTTTCCGTTACCTTTTTGTTGTTGAAAGCATTCACAATAATTTGTGAATCAACAACACCACCGAACTGATCCACACCAGCGTCGATCGCTCTTACAAAACGGTCTTCTACAGAGAGATCTTCAACACCCCAAGGCATACCTCGTGGCAGAACTTTTTCCCCTTCTTTAAAACCGTTGATACAGTCGTCTTTACAGTCTCTAGTTATCAACCAATCGCTCAAGACAACGCCTTTGAAACCATAGGTGTCTCGCAATAGATCTTTCAGCAGATAACGGCTATAACCGCCACCGACTTGTGGGAGCTCTTTACCATTGTGCATAGCCCCCTTCAGTATTGAATATGTAGGCATAATGCCTGCTGGGTTTGCTTTAAATGCTTCTACAAATGGAGCAATGTGTGTTTCTAACGATGTTGATGTGAAATCGGCAAATTTTCCGTAGGAATTGTGGCTGTCCCATCCGTCTTTTGCTGCGCCATAACCAACCCAGTGCTTCAGAATCGTAACAACACTGTCTTTATTGATACCTTCTGAGCCAGATTGCATTCCCGCAACATAGCTTCGTGTCATATTACCCACTACTTCAGGGTCTTCGCCAAAAGTACCGCTAATACGCGGCCAACGAGGTTCACTGGCGAGATCTGCTTGAGGTGATAACGCCTCTGTAATACCTACAGCACGGTATTCTTGACGTACAATATTTGCGTATTGTTCAGTCAGTGCTTCATCGTTAATGGCTGCAATACCTAGCGTTTCAGGCCACTTACTGAATTTCCCAGAAGCGATAGAGGCTCCTTCTAGATATTGAAATGAATTTCGCGGATCCGAACTGATTGTCATCGGAATCCCTAAGCGAGTCGCTTCCGCGATTTTCTGTAATATGTTGTTCTGCTCTGCTAAATGGCTAGGAGCTTCCCCTTTTAGTCGTGTGATAAAGTAGGAAACATGATTTTTTTCAATCAGTTTTTTGGCCTTCTCTTGGTCGTAACTTGAGCCACGCCCTAAGATTCCTGAACTCGGTGCAGAGCCGTGCATCATTAACCCAGCTTTTTCTTCTACAGTCATTAAAGACAGTAGGTTTCTAGCTCGTTCTTCTGGAGTGAGACGCCAGTCTTCATATATATCCAGTTTTCCATTTTTATTTAAATCTTTAAAAGACTTACCATCGACCTTTATAATTTTAACAGCGTCACTTCCCAAATTAACATCCATATTAGCGAATGAAATCATTGGAAACATAGCCAACGCTATAGAAGTTCTAAGTAGAGTCTTATGCTTAATAATATCCATGGTGCATATCTCGGGGTTATTAGTTCATCAATAAAAGTATATGCAAAATTAATTAGAGAGTAGAAATAATTCATTTGTATTATTGAAATTGTGAAGAGGGTTTAATTAAAATTGATATATAAAAAATCAATATACAGATTTGAATTTTTATATATAACAGATTTAAATATTATTTAATTTGTATGTTTAATGCGGGAAATAAAGGGTTTTAATTAAATTAATAATAAAAAACAATATGCATATACACCGAATGGAATATATGCATATTTGTAGAGAATTTTCTTTCTAACGGTAAGCTAACCACTCATATGGTGAATGATGCTATTTGATAGCTTTTCCAATGCATCCTTTCTTTGATGATCAAGTTCAAACGACGCATTTATTCGAATGCAGTGATTGTATTGCTCTGTTAAATCGAACATTTTACCCGGTGCTATGCTTACATTCACTTTTAACATGTCTTGGTATATCAGCATGGCATCTATATTTTGGGGCAGTTCTAACCATAGAAAATATCCGCCTTTCTGATTTAACACTTTCACATTGTTAGGTAGCAGAGAGCTGAGAAAGTCCGCCATTTTGCTTTTACGTTCGTGGAGCTTTTTACGTAATTGCTTTAGGTGAGATTCATAGTTTCGACTGGTTAAATAATGGACCAAAGCCATCTGTATTGGGGCACTGGTTGCCAAAGTACTCATCAGTTGCAGTTTCTGGATGTCGAACGATCTTTTCCCTGCAACGACCCAGCCTATGCGTAGACCAGCAATCAGTGATTTGGAAAACGAAGAACACAGCATAATATTCCCTGACGAGTCATACATTTTCATCGAGCTAACGGGTTCGTTTCCTTCATACAATTCGCTATACACATCATCTTCAATTAACGCCACGTTGTAGCGTTGCAAAAGCTCTACAATTTGCTTTTTCTTCTCATCAGATAAAGTAAAACCGAGAGGATTCTGATGATTGGACATCAGCCAGCATGCTTTAACTTCATGAGTTTGAAGGGCACGTTCCAATGAATCAATGTCGATGCCAGTGACTGGGTCTGTTCGTACGGAAAGCGCTTTTAGGCCAAGACGCTGCAAAGATTGCAAGGCGCCATAAAATGTTGGCGACTCTACCACGACGCAGTCACCCGGTTTGGTGCAGGCCTGCAAGCTTAAGTTTAAGGCTTCCAATGCGCCAGCAGTTATGACGATTTCATCTGGCGATATTTCAATCCCTCTTGCGGTGTAACGCTTGGCAATGATAGAGCGCAATTCTTCATTACCAGGAGGAAGATTGTTGAATGCATTGGAGATCGGCATATTACGAGCTGCCGCAGATAGAGCACGGTTGATGTGATAGCGTGGATATAAATCAGGGCTGGGGTAAGCAAAACCAAAATTGACCATTAAGGGGTTTTTTCCGGCCTGAAGAATCTCAAATATAAATTCATTTACATCGACATTTTCAGTTCTGGCTACTGCCACCTGAACCTGCTGCGGTTCTTTAAAACGAGGAGCGACTTTATACCCAGATCGAGCTTGAGATTTAATCCAACCTTGCGACTCCAAAAGTTGATATGCGTGTAAAACGGTCATCAAACTCATTCCTGAGTGTTCAGACTGTTTTCTTAATGAAGGCAGTTTATCGCCGGGGTTCCAGATCCCAGATTGAATCTGTCGTTTTAATTGATCTACCAAATTCTGATACTTAGCCAAATTAGCCCCCTAACTGAACTATCAATAACTACCAAACAATAACACTTATAAAATAAATCTGTTATACAATAGTCGTTCTTTTTTGTATCTACTGCCTTGTGGTTCGAGCCTTTATTATCACTTCCATAAATACTTATTAAGCTCAAAGGAAGTTTATGTTTGGTCTCGACGCATTTATGCTGGCAAGGATACAGTTTGCTTTTACTGTATCCTTCCACATTATTTTCCCCGCCATCACTATCGGCTTAGCGACCTATCTCGCTGTGCTAGAAGGATTATGGCTCAAAACTCGTAATCCTGATTACAAAACACTTTACCACTTTTGGTCTAAAATTTTTGCTGTCAATTTCGGTATGGGTGTTGTGTCTGGCTTGGTCATGGCTTACCAGTTTGGGACTAACTGGAGTGGTTTTTCTGACTTCGCTGGAAGCATTACCGGACCATTACTCACTTATGAAGTGTTAACCGCTTTCTTCCTTGAAGCGGGTTTCCTTGGTGTGATGCTTTTTGGTTGGAACCGTGTTGGAGAAAAACTGCATTTCTTTGCCACATCCATGGTGGCGTTGGGAACGATCATCTCTACGTTCTGGATCCTTGCTTCAAACAGCTGGATGCAAACTCCCCAGGGCTATGAAATCGTGGACGGGCGTATTGTTCCTGTTGACTGGTTTGCGGTCGTATTCAACCCCTCATTCCCTTACCGCCTTGTTCATATGGGAATCGCAGCGTTTTTGAGCACGGCTTTATTTGTTGGTTCATCAGCAGCTTGGCACTTACTGAAAGGTAATCGCAGTTCTGCTGTGAAAAAAATGTTTTCCATGGCGTTATGGATGCTGTTGATTGTTGCGCCTATTCAAGCGGTTGTCGGCGATGCGCACGGTTTAAATACCTTAGAGTATCAACCCGCTAAAATCGCAGCGATTGAAGGACATTGGTCAAACGACGATGGGGAACCGACACCATTAATTCTGTTTGGCATGCCAAACATGGAAGAAGAAAGAACCGATTACGCATTAGAGATCCCTGTGTTAGGCAGTTTGATTCTTCGTCATAGTCTGACAGAGCCGATTCCTGCACTTAAAGATTTTCCAAAAGACGAACGCCCAAACTCCCTTGTGGTTTTCTGGTCATTCAGAATTATGGTCGCTCTAGGCATGCTTATGATTCTTCAGGGTTTTTATGGCCTATGGTTACGCCATAAAAAAGCGCTGTATACCCAAAGTTGGTACCTTAAGTTTTCAGTATTAATGGGGCCTACCGGGCTTATAGCCATTCTGGCTGGATGGTTTACTACAGAAGTGGGTCGTCAGCCTTGGGTTGTCTACGGATTACAGCGTACTCGCGATGCGGTCTCTGCACACGGAGACTTACAAATGAGCATCAGTTTACTTTGCTTCTTTGTGGTTTATAGCATGGTGTTTGGCTTCGGGTACTACTACATGATTAGACAGATCAAACAAGGTCCGGATGTAATTGATCAAGAAGCTCACGAAATGAACACCATTTCTGGCCGTATTTAACGTCACAAGATTACAACGAAGGTAATAGATATGCATTTTGACTTGTCCGTGATTTGGTTCGCGATCATCGTGTTTGCCACGCTGATGTACATTGTGATGGATGGCTTTGATTTGGGTATTGGTATCCTGATGCCGTTCATTAAAAATGAAAAACATAAAGATGTGATGGTGAATACTGTTGCACCCGTTTGGGACGGTAACGAAACGTGGATTGTGCTGGGTGGTGCTGCGCTATTTGGCGCATTCCCACTGGCTTACTCTGTGATCATTGAAGCGTTAACGGTTCCTTTGACACTTATGCTTGTTGCTTTGATCTTCCGTGGCGTTGCATTCGAGTTTCGTTTTAAAGCACTGGAAAGCCACCTCAAGTTTTGGGACCGTTCATTTATGGCTGGGTCTATTTTTACGACATTTTTCCAAGGGGTGGTTGTCGGTGCTGTCATTCAAGGCTTTGAAGTAGAAAACCGAACGTTTGTTGGCGGACAATTGGATTGGATAGCACCATTCCCACTGTTCTGTGGTTTTGCGCTTATCGCTACATACGCACTTCTGGGCAGTACTTGGCTGATTATGAAAACTGAGGGTGAGTTACAGCAAAGCATGTTTCGTTTCGCCAGCAAAACACTGATGGTTATGATCGCTGCGCTTGTCATTATTAGCGCATGGACACCTGTTGCGTTCCCATTTGTTGCTGAACGTTGGTTCTCTCTTCCTAATTTGTACTACTTACTTCCTGTACCGCTGATCACTGGTTTGGCATGTTTAACAATCATCAATTCATTGAAAAAACGCAAAGAACGTAGCCCGTTTATTATGGCGTTAATCATTGTGTTTTTGGGATTTGCAGGGCTTGGGATCAGTATTTGGCCAAACATTGTTCCTCCTAGTATTTCCATCTGGGATGCGGCATCTCCTGAAATCAGTCAGAGCTTTATGTTGTTCGGTGCCGTTCTGATTTTGCCGGTCATTCTTGCCTACACATTCTGGAGCTACTACGTATTTTCAGGAAAGGTAAAAGAAGGTGAAGCGTACCACTAAGTGAATATTTGAGGGTAACTTATGAATATTAAACGAGGAATTGAACAATGGGCCTGGATGATTGGTATTTGGGCTGCGAGCGTTATCGCACTCGGTATTGTTTCTATGGGGTTCCGCTTCCTGATGACAATGGCGGGATTTAAATCTTAAACAGTTTGTGTTGAGTTCAGATGTCTTTATCTAACCCTAGGCCAATTTGGACGCTAGGGTTTTTTTTGATTCCAACTTTCCTAGGTCGATACTCAATTCACGACTTATTGAACAGAGTATAAAACCCTGAATAAATACGGGTGAAAGTAGTAAACCAGCACGCAGCACCAAAGGTGTAGGCGATGATGGCGAAGTGTTGAGGGAGCAGGCAAAAAGCGATAAAGCAGAAGATGGTTTCTGTGCCTTCAGTTAGCCCGCTCATGTAGTAAAGAGACTTGTTTTTATAGACTGGATTGTCGATTTCCTGTTTGCTTGCCATGATGGCAAACGCTAAGAAGCTCGAGCCTGTTCCGACAAAAGAGAAAATTAAAAATGCACCTGCGATAGCGTTATGTTCAGGGTTGGCAAGTACAAAACCAAACGGAATGAGAGAGTAAAACAGAAAGTCTAGGCAGATATCGAGGAAACCACCCGCATCGCTAATGCCCTGAATACGCGCTAACGCGCCGTCTAATCCGTCACATAGGCGATTTAAACAGATAAGTACCAGTGCTAGGTAATACTGCTCAAACGCCAGAGCGGGCAGGGCAAGCAAACCAAGAGCAAACCCAAACAGTGTGGTTTGATTCGCCGTAATACCTATGCTGTCTAAGATCTTTGCGCTTTGCGCTAATGGCCAGCGAATCGCTTTGATACTAAACCTATCGAGCATAACTTTCCTCCCAAGGCCATGTGATACAGCGACTGCCTTGTGGAACATCGTCTTCATCATGAGTCACCATGAGTGCCGGAATGTTCGCTTCCTTGAGTTGGGCTTCTACCTGTGTTCTAAATTGCTGACGCAGATCTTTATCCAGCTTGCTGTAGGGTTCATCAAGCAAAGCAACCTTTGGTTTTGCGAGTAACATGCGTGTGAGCGCGATCCTTGCACGCTGACCACCGGATATCTGGTCTGGAAACGAGTCAGCCAACGACATCAGAGAGATCTCTTTTAATGCAGTGATCGCTTGTTCTTTTCGTTGTGCTCCTTTGATGGAATCAGGCAGAGCAAAGGCCAAGTTTTCCCAAACGGTTAAGTGAGGAAAAAGCAGGTCGTCTTGAAACAAGATTCCCACCTGACGTTTGTGTGCAGATTGTCCATCCAACCGGGTACCATCAAGCTTAATGCTACCTGTGTATTGAAAGTCTTGCGATAAGTGACCAGCAATAGCGTCAAGCAGAGTGGATTTACCGCATCCGCTTGGCCCCATGAGAGTAACAATTTCACCTTTCTCAACGGTCAGGTTAAATGCAGTAAACAATGCTTCACCATCTTTTTTACGGATGGCGAGGTTTTCGAGACAAAGACTCATTAGTCAGTAAACCTTTAATAGACAACCTACGATACTTGCCGTGTGTGCGGCTAAGTAAAATGGAAAATGAGAAAAACAATAATGGTAGCAAAGCTTGGCAAATGGCATAGATGGCTGAAACACGGCGGTCAAGCCCACTTGAAAGTGCAACCGCTTCAGTTGTTACCGTACTAATTCGCCCTGCACCGAGTATCAAAGTGGGTAGATACTGAGCCAAGCTTACACTCACTCCAACGGCCCAAGCGAAGGTTACTGCAGGCAACAGAAGTGGCAGTTTAACGCCGAGCCAAGCCTGAACTGGTGTTTTTCCCAGACTCAGTGCGATTCGTGTTAAGCCATTATCAAAGCTGCGCCATGGACCATCAAGCGACAAATACACATAGGGGAAAGCAAAGAAAATGTGTGCCCAGCAAACCCAAAACAGATATAGCTCGCTATTGATGTACAGTGTGGCGATTTGAATGCCAAACAGAATAGATAACTGAGGAATCAACATCGGAATGGCAATGATGTAGCTGGGTAGCTGAATTCGATAACGTAAACGGTACTCATGGGCGATGAGTGCAAGAATGAGCGCAATGGTGGCGCTGATGATTGCGATGATGATGCTTTGAGTTAATGTCTCCGCAATACCTTGTGCTTCATATTGCCAGAAACGAGCCGTGTACTGGCTTGGCAGAAGATCAGGAAAACGCCAGCGTTGCGCGAAGCTCCAGATGAGCATCAATGGAATAATCAAAATAGCAAGCATAGTAGTGATGTAAAACAACATCTTACCGGGTAAAGGTAATCCGCTTCGTCCCGAAAATTGCCAATACTTATATCCTGTGGTTGTAACCCATTCTACCAAGCGTGTAAATCCAAGCAACAAACTGGCGACAAGGAACAAAATAACAGCGCCAGCGGCGGCTCGAGGAAGTAAGGACAGATCAGGATCGCTAAACCATTGCCATACCAGTATCGAGAAAGTTGGCGGGTTGGTTGGGCCTATGATCAATGCCACATCCACCACGGACACGCTATAGGCGATAACCGCAAACATTGGGAAGCGAAGCTTTGCCAACCACTGAGGCAGTATTGCTTTCCACCAACATTGAGTTGAACTGTAACCGAGCGAATGGCTAACTTTTTCGATTTGATCGACTTTTAGCTGTTGCAGAATGGGAATGCTCATCAGCAGTAAAAAAGGCACTTCTTTCAATGTCAGCATTAGGGTTAACCCCAGTGCATAGCGGTCTTTAACCAGCAGGGCTAGGTCACTCGCGTCAGCGCTATTGATATCGTAACCGAACACCTCATAGATAAAGCGAACTGCCATGCCAGTGGGAGCAAACAGGAAAGCAAAACCAATAGCAAATGCCACATGGGGCATAGCTAAAAGAGGTGAGAGTGAGATTTCAATTTTGCGCCACAGTCTTGTATTCCAGCACGATTGGAGAATGGCAAAGGTGATTAGGCAGGCCAAATAACTACTCACCACGGCAGAGCCTACTGTTAAGCCAAGCGATAGCCAGACGCCATGCCAGTTAAACACTTCCGCAAAGCCTGCTAAAGAAAATGTTGATAACCCAATGGCGGGAATATAGCCAAACGCCGACACGACCACACCGAATAACCCCGGAATGGTCGGTAAGACACAGACAGCGATAATGACTAAATATAAAACGCGTAACATGGGTGAGTTTTAGTTTCCGTAACGTTTAAGCCACTCTTTCTCCAGTGCCACTTGCCAGCTTGGATGAGGCTCGGCGATCGATTTGAACTGTTTAGTATTTTTTGCACTACCTGTTAAGTATTGGCTACTTAATACAGAAGGATCGCCCCATATGGTTAATTCTCCTTTACGAGACTGAGCTTCAGGGCTTAACAGGAAGTTAATCGCCACTTTTGCGCCTGCACTTGCATTCGCATTCCAAGGAATGGCTAAGAAGTGGATGTTAGAAAGCGCACCTGAATCCAACGCATACACATTGGTGGTGTCTGCCAATTTTCCGCTGGCTTGAGCTGAATAGACGGAATTTGGGTTGAAAGTGATAGCAAGGTCAATCTGACCGTCGTCTAGAAGTTGAAGCATTTCGCTGCTGCCAGAAGGGAACTGTTTGCCACCGCGCCAAGCTGATGGATGAAATTCATCTAAATAGTTCCATAAAGGTTGAGTGACCATAGCGAAGCTTGCTTCATCAACGGGTTTCATCAATGAAGGATCGTTATTGGTCAGTTCAATTAAGAGTGCTTTCAAAAAGCTGGTACCGTGAAACTCTGGTGGACGAGGGTAGCTTAAACGATTTGGGAATGCTTTCGCATAACTCAGCATCTCTTGAAAAGATTTTGGTGGATTGTTGAGTTTCGCTTTGTCGTAAATAAACACCAGTTGACCCACACCCCAGGGTGCTTCTAATCCTTCGGTTGGTACTGAAAAGTCCTTATCGATAGGGAGAGACTTATCGACATACTGCCAGCTCGGCAAATCTTGCACAAATGGACCATACAGCAATCCGCCATCTTTCATGGATTTGAAGTTTTCTCCGTTAATCCAAACCATATCGACACTGCCACCCGTGTTCTTATTTGCGGCTTTTTCAGCGAGCAGACGAGTGGTGGTTTCTGAAATGTCCGCCACTTTTACATGTTTCAGCGTGACGTCGTAGCGGGCTTTGAGCTCATTGGCTGCCCATTGAATGTAACGGTTGATCTCTTGGCTTCCGCCCCAGGCATGAAAGTAAACCGTTTCGCCCTTCGCTTCTTGTTCCACCGCTTTCCAGTCTTCTGCGAGTGCAGATGTGGTAAAGAGAGATGCGAAAATACCTAAAGTAGTGAGTAGCTTTTTCATAAATGATCCGTGTTTATTCAGACAAGTCGACGAATTTATAACGGCGACTTCTATCCTTTAGAGTTGTGATCCCGAACGTGCATTAACTTTGAAATTTATAATGATTTCAGAGCATTAAATGTTCTACGTGTAAAGCAATTATAGGTGCCAACAGAAATTTTTCGTACCTAATTGTCGAGTGAGTTGATATAGACCGAACAAGTAGACGTTTTCTTCCACGACAAATCGTAAAAAGTAACAATAGGTAGCCAAAAAAGGAGGAGAGGAACGATGATTGTTTTAGTATCCCTCCATCTGAGCCGTCAGCTTGAGTATGTAATCTTCAGCTGGGAGCGGCTCTGAATAATAGAAGCCTTGGATATAACGCACGCCTAAACCTCTTAATTGCTCAACTTGTTCATGAGTTTCTACACCTTCGGCGATAACTCTCATTTTGAGCTGTTTTGCCAACTTGATCATTGAAGTGATGACAGAGTCAATGGCCGAGTTTTGAGAAAGGCCTTTAATGAACACCTGATCGATTTTGATGATATCGAATGCATGTTGATGTATGAAGTTTAAACCTGAATAACCGGTGCCAAAATCGTCCATGGCAATCTTGAATCCGAGCTGTTTGAGACGACCAAGATTGGTTCTTACTGTCTCTAATTCTTTCGGTGAGAAGTCGTTATCCTCGGTGATTTCGAGCAGTAATAGTGGAAGAATATCTGGGTGCCGCTTGGCATATCTCTCTAGAAATTCGACAAACTTGCTTTTAGTGATCAAGGTACGGCTGACATTGATACTGATGTATTGGCTTTGAACCAAGTGAGGGTTCAAGTTGACGAATTCAGTGACAAGTTGGAAGACTTGGTGAGTGATCTGTTCTATGACCTGAATTCTTTCTGCGAGAGGTATAAAAATCGTCGGTGAAATGGAACCATGATCAGGATTGTTCCAACGGATCAACGCTTCACTGCCGACAATTTTGGGTTGATGAATATCGACTATCGGTTGAAAGTTCAGGACTAACTCTTGGTTGTTTATCGCCTCTTTGAGTGAGAAGGCCAGGCTATTTCGTGTCAGTTTATAGTTGCGAATAGCCTGATACAAAACGGCGATGGCACTTGCAAGCAATATCACTCGCCATATGTGCTGCCCGTAATGGGTGAAGTACGATTGTGGTGTCAGGTTGATAGTCAGAGTAATAGGGTAACGTTCAGATTTGAAATCGTAGGAACGGTATGCTTGATTCTCTGAGCCGCTTTTGTGCTCCAAAGAATGTTGCAAAATATTCACCTGATAGTCGTAATGCTGCAGCTCAAACTGCGGGGTAATGAGTTCCAAAAACAGGTTCGGTGGTAATAACGCATTGATTCCGCTTAGGTCTTTGTTCGCCGAGTAAATGAAAATGGCGGTATCATGACTGCGGGATTCAGACAGTGCTATGGTTGTTAAGGTCTGAGTTTGTTTTATTTGCTTGAGTGCAGCTTCTCCAACGTCAAAGCTTGTTTTTCCTTCATTACTTGAACAATACACCTGACCTTTTGCATCGAATAAAGACACTTCTTTCGCCTTAGGAGACTGAAATACATACTGACGCAGTCGCTGAGTGTCTTCAACGTTGCATGTTTTACTTATGTGGCGGTTAAGTTCAGACAGTTCGCTGGCGGTGTTATCGAGGTAATCTTCTAATGTGGCAATCGCGCTGTAACCGAGTGATTTGGCGTGTGCACTGGTATCGTAGATGTTCTTGATAGCAGATAGAGTAAAAACGATCGCAAAGATAATGATTACAGGTGTCAAGATACTTAATCGGTCTATGAATGGTTGCCGAGAAGATATTGGTGACGTTTCACTCAGAGCGGTTTTATCCATGACGAAATTAGGTAACTACTAGGTTTGATACTGATTGAGTTATCACTATATGTGAATAAAGGGGATGAGTTAACGGCTTATGAGAATAAATGTGTTTCAAAAGTGAGACAAAAGAAAAGCTGTGGTACAAAGCCGAAAAAGATCAGTTTAGAAGGGTAAGAGTCGACCAAATGAAAAGGCATGAGTTTGACCCCATGCCTTTACTTACGCATTTTATATCGTTTAACCGATAATCATTTTTCCTAGTACATAACCTAAACAGCTTGCACTGATCACACCAATTAAGCCAACTGACATGAATGAGTGATTGAAATACCACTTACCGATTTTTGTTGTACCTGTACTATCGAAGTTCACCGTTGCGATGTCTGATGGATAGTTTGGAATAAAGAAGTAACCGTAAAGAGCTGGCATCAAACCAATCAGTAATGCAGGTTCTAATCCCAGACCTAAGCCGACAGGTAACATCATACGCGCTACCGCTGCCTGAGAGTTTACGACTACGGATACGATGAATAAGGCTAGTGCAAATGTCCATGGATAGTTGGTTACCATCTCCACAATACCAGATTTGAATTGAGGCATTGCGTATTGGAAATAGGTGTCGGACATCCATGCAATACCAAAGATCGCAATCGCTGCGACCATGCCGGATTTAAATACCACGCCATTAGGTACACCACGAGGATCTGTTTTGGTTGCCAGTAAAATGATACCGCCGAAGCAGAGCATCATCATTTGAATGACCACGGCCATGCTGATTGGTTTTGCGCTTTCGCCAATGGTTCTGACCTCTGGAACCATCGCAATCAATACAATCACAAGTAGTGCCGAGATAAACAGCAAAACAGAGTTGCGAGCGGCGGCTGGTAGCGTTTCATCCAGAGAGGTTGCTGTTGTGTTGAGAATCTTTTCGCGCCAGACAGGGTCTGCCAAGCGTTCTTGGTAGTCAGGGTCGTTCTCAAGCTCTTTACCACGTCTTAGGCTGTAAAGAGACATCAGAAGCGTACCAAACAAAGTTGCTGGTACGGTAACCATCAAAATCGAAACCAAGGTGATGCTGTGGTTAATATCCGAAAGCTGTGCGAGGTAATACACCACTGCCGCTGAAATTGGCGATGCCGTAATCGCTATTTGAGAAGCAACAGATGCCGCTGCCATAGGGCGTTCAGGACGGATACCATTTTTTAGCGCCACGTCGCCAATGATTGGCATGATGGAGTAAACCGCATGGCCAGTACCTAGCATAAAAGTCATTGTGTAAGTCACAAATGGAGCAATCAAGGTGACTCGTTTAGGATTTTTACGTAGTAGACGTTCGGCCACCTGAAGCATGAATTTCAGACCGCCTGCTGCTTCAAGAATCGAAGCACAGGTAACCACTGCCAAAATGATAAGCATAACGGTGATGGGTGGCGAAGTCGGTGGCATTTTGAAGATAAATACTTCAATGACAAGACCGATACCGGATACAACCCCCAATCCTATACCGCCATAACGTGAACCGATGTATAACATCAGCAACAGGAACATAAATTCGACATATAACATATCGGTGCTCTCTAAAATTGACTTTTGAATGACTACATTGTGTAACCAAATGTATTCAAAGAATGGAGTGCTGTTCACAGAAAAGTGTGTTCAAGTATTTGAATTATATGAATCAGATTTAGTGCACATTATTTGCGACATAAGTGATGAATAGATAAATGAAGTGTTATTGGAATGTGTTGTAATCACTTAGCGGATGTAAAAAAGCCAAGCGAGCTGCTTGGCTTTCTGTACGATTATTGATCGGATTGTTAGTCGTAAATCGTTGGGATAGGTTGACGCTTATGCTGAGTCGCTTTATAGATAGCCACTAAACGGTCAGAAGCTTCTTTAGAAACGGGTTTGCCTTCTAAGAAATCATCGATTTGGTCGTACGTAAGATTCAATGCATCTTCATCAGCTTTTTGAGGTGAAAGCTCTTCCAAATCCGCCGTTGGTGTTTTGTGAACCAGCAAATCAGGCGCACCAAGAGCCGCTGCCACCTGACGAACTTGACGCTTACTTAAGCCAAACAGAGGCGCCATGTCGCACGCACCATCGCCGAACTTGGTGTAGAAACCAGTAATGTTCTCTGCGGAGTGATCCGTACCTAGAACTAGACCACCGACGTAGCCAGCGATTTCGTATTGAGCCACCATGCGAGCACGTGCTTTTACGTTACCTTTTACAAAATCAAGCTTCTCTGCATTAGCCGGAAGTAGACCGGTATGTGCTAAAGCCTCATGAGAAGCTGCATGCAAGCCGTCTACGCCAGCTTTAATGTTTACTGAAACAGAGTGCGTCGGTTTGATAAAAGATAAAGCCAATTGTGCTTCGTCTTCGTCTTTTTGTTCGCCGTATGGCAAACGCACAGCGATAAACTGGTAATTATTCGAGTCGCTTTCTTTATTCAGTGCTTCAACAGCAAGTTGAGCCAAGCGTCCGCAAGTCGTGGAGTCAATACCACCACTGATACCAAGTACCAGAGATTTGCAGCCAGACTCTAGTAATTTACGTTTTAGAAAAGCGACACGACGTTCGATTTCGAACTCTGGATCGATGCTAGGAAGTACTCGCATCTCATCTCGAATCATTTGTTCCATTGGGTTTCCTTTTCCTGCAAGCATTAACAAACTTTCGTAGTATCATACCTCAATCATGCAATTAGAAAACCGAGAATAGAGATTTCATTCTTAGTAGAGGTAAAGATGGAAAAAATTGCTGTGTTTGGCAGTGCATTTAATCCACCGAGTTTGGGGCACAAGAGTGTTATTGACTCTTTGGATCACTTTGACCGCATTTTATTGGTACCCAGTATTTCCCATGCTTGGGGTAAAGAAATGTTGGATTACGATATCCGTTGCCAACTGATCGAAGCCTTCATTAAGGATATTGGCTCAAGCAAAGTGACACTGTGCAAAATCGAACAGGAGTTGGTCACGCCCGGTAACAGTGTCACAACTTATGCAGTTTTGACAAAAGTTGAAGAAATCTTTCCGCAAGCTGACATCACGTTTGTGATAGGTCCTGATAATTTGCTCAACTTCGACAAGTTCTACAAATCTTCCGAGATTTTGCAGCGTTGGTCGATCATGGTTTGTCCGGAAAGAATACCTGTTCGTAGTACTGAGATAAGACGTAGGCTGTCAGATAACGCTGAAATTAACGGTTTAACGACCCCAAGTGTAGAAGGGTTATTGAAGCGTTTAAAAGTCTATTAGAAAATCAGCGCTCCAAGAGGTCGGAGCAGCTGTTTAATGAAATCTTTTGCTACATGTATTTTGTTGCTATTGGTTTCGAATTTGGCAAGTGCATGCGAATCCTTTGTGTATAAAGATCCATCGCACAAGCCTTTTGAAACGATAGAGCTATCAGACAGTCGTGTACTTTGTATCTCGTTCATTCACGGGTTGGAGTATGCTTCTAACAAACTCTTTGAATTAGATTTTTTTAACGAAAAAGAAATCATTAGTGATTACTGGGAGCAGTGGGGATTCGATCAAGAAGATGAACCTTTGTTTACCCATAAGATTGCCCAAAGTTACATCGGCGTGGGTGTATGGATGCCTCCAAAGCTTTTAAAAGAGCAAGCTGAGATGTCTACGGAAGAGTGGTTAAAAAGCCATGGTTTATTACTGAGCTTAGGGTTCGGTAGTAAGAAAAAAGGCGAACCACGTATGCGAATGGATTATCGTTGGCATGAAGACTACGAAGTAGACCTAATGATGCATATAGAAGTGCCATTTTAATTTGAAGTTTACGAAAAAGAGTCATCCATGGATGACTCTTTTTTATGTCCGTAATGTTTTTCTACTATGTGAGTTTGAACTCACTGAGTTGCTGTTTAACCGTGTCTGCCTCTTTGTTATAGCTGCTTACGATTTCGTTCAATTGTGTTGCCAGTGCGCCAGTGTTTTGCGCAATCTCTGCTAATACATCGACATCTCGGTCAACATCTTCACTTGCTTTAGATTGCTCAACGGTTGAGTTGGCAATGCTTGTAATGTGAGTGTTTACTTCCTCAATTACACTTTCCAGCTCAGCGACACTGGTGTTTACGGTTGAAACGGATTCGAAAGTTGTGTGAGTCGCCTGTCGGCTCTTTTCCATAAAGCTCACTGCCGTGTTGGTGTTGCTCGACATGTTACTCAACAACTGGCTAATGTGTTCGGTGGCTTCTTTACTTCGTTGCGCTAAATCTCGAACTTCTGAAGAAACAACCGCGAAACCTCGTCCATGTTCTCCAGCTCGCGCAGCTTCGATGGCTGCATTCAACGCAAGTAGGTTGGTCTGCTCGGAAATGCCGCTGATGGTGTCGACTATTTTACTGACGCTCATGGCGTCTTTTTCCAGATTTTGCATACAAATCTGAGTTTGTTCGATTTGTTCCACTAAAGCTTCTACTGCTTTAAACGAAGACTGACTTTGGTTTTGGCAAGTGATGACTTTCTGAGTCATCGTATTAGTTTCATCAAGGGCACGCTCTGACGATTGGGCAATTTCCACGCTTGATTGAGACAACTCAGTCATCGCTGCGGCAATATTGTCACATTTGGCCGTGGTTGCCTGGCTACTTTGAGAAAGGTCTTTTGAGCTTTGGATGATGAGTGTTAGGCGTTCGGCACTATGATCATTAGAGTGTGTCACGTCGCTTAAGAGGTTTCGAATACTGGTGGTTAAACCATTCACACTCTGAGATATCTGTGAGATTTCATCCTGTCCATCTGATGCCAGCGATACACTCAAGTCTCTGTCGCTAGACATAAGCGCCAGTTTTTTAGTTAAGCTTCCCACACGGCTTCTCAAAGTGTGTACAGAAGAGTAAAGCCCGAATAATAAAATAAAACCGATGACAGTACTTAACGCGATAATAATGCTTTCGTTAGTATTCGCCTGTTCCGCTTGTTGGCTTGATATCGTCATCATCTGGCCTTGAACGGAGTTTCTTAATTGATTTATCAAACCAATTCGCTCCGTCGCGGCTGCAAACCATTCTGTGGGTTTAGGGCCTTGCAAGTTATCCAGTTGATTAGCCTGACTCAGATAGCGTTGTTGAATTTGCTCAACGTTTTTCCAAATAGGTGAGTTCTTGGCATCGTTGAGCTGTTGGATAAACTCAGAAGGCATGGTCAGTAAAGCCGAACGTTCTGCGTAGTTACCCGAAGAAATATAGTCACTAATCGATGTGTACTGAGCGGCATTTGATTTTTGGCGGGCAAACGCGCCATTCAATGCACCGCGAACTTGTCCCGCTCGCTCTTTCATTATCACCACGGAAATCAGTGAACTACCCAGCTCTGACACGCTGGCATCATCAATCGTTCCCAGCAGCACTCGCGCATTATCAATCGCGAGCTGGTTAAGATTCGAATAATAAGCAAAAGGCGACACTTTAGGTTGAAGAGCATCGACTTGCTTGCGCACTTCGGCTAAAGACTGAAGCTGGGTGTTGATGTCAGAACGAATTTTGTCCGTGAAGGCTTTGGGAATGTAAGTTGGGTTGAAACTTTGCAGGGCTTTAACGTGAATATCAGATTGAGTACGTTGCTTGCTTAACGCTTCAACTTGATCGCCTTGGCCTTTTGAACCCAGCACGCCAGCCGTTAATCCACGTTCAACCGCCAAATTGTGGGCGAGATTATCGTATAAAAGGATGAGTTGGACGGTCTCTTGATCATGCTCTGCAATACTCACTCGTTTATTTAAATCGAGTATATTCGATACTGCTAATGTCAGCGCGATAAGTATGGGGACTCCTGCGATGACTGTGACAACTAGGTACAAAGGAAAGAGCCTTAACAGTTTCTTCATTATATTCCCTTTTATGTGTAGTAGTTCAACTGACTGAACTTATTATTCTAGATGACAGAGAAAAATTTGCTGTGCTCTAACAAGCATTTATTACGACGTACGGTAAAGCTCAAACCCTATGCTGAACAATGTACAGCAAAAAAGTGCCACAGGTAACATTGCGACTATATGGAATGTGCTACGCTAAAATGGCAATTAAGAATAACTATAATGAGGCTGTAAATGGATTTATTTGCGGACATGCGTGGTAGCTCAGTGTCTGAGATAAAAGTACCCCAAAATGTTGTTAAAACGTGGAAAGTTTTACTGGTGGATGATGACCAAGAAATGCATCAAGTCACCAAATTAGCCCTTAGTGGTTTCTTGTTTCAGGAGCGGCCACTTGAATTGATTTCAGCGCTATCTGGGGACGAAGCTCGTAAAGTCATGGAAGAACGTGACGATGTGGCTCTGGCTCTGATCGATGTTGTCATGGAGAGTGAACACGCAGGTCTCGAATTGGTTCGTTACATCCGCGAACATCTCAATAATAAAATGACTCGTCTGGTTTTAAGGACGGGGCAAGCTGGTCAGGCGCCGGAAGATAGAGTCATCCAAGAATATGAGATTGATGACTATAAAGAGAAAACCGAACTGACCACGCAGAAGTTGCGTACACTGCTTTACTCTATGCTCAGGTCATATCGAGACTTGTGTCTGATTGAAGAACAAAAGCAAGGGCTTAGCCGCGTCATTGAAGCATCAGCCAAGGTGCAAAACACCACAACTTTAAAGACCTACGCTTCTTCTGTTCTGAGTCAAATGACCTCTTTATTGAAACTGAATGCCTCGGCTTTTTACTGCATTGTAAAACCTCGTAGTGAAGGGGAAGAAGCACGCCCGTTTACACTGGCAGCGACTGGCGAGTATGTTGACTGCTACCAAGATTGTGCGTTTGACGTGTTACCAGAAGATGTCGTTAACCGTTGTCGTAAAGTACTTGAAACTCGACTGTCTGAAGATTTCGGCAAGGCTTATATATGCTACCTTCACGATGAGCGGGGTGCCGATAACCTCTTGTATGTGAATCTTAATGAAGAGTTGTCAGAACTGGATAAACAACTACTGCAAATTTATATGTACAACATAGGGTTAACCTTCGAAAAAATTAACCTTATGGAAGATCTCAAAGAGACGTCTAAAGAGTTGGTATACAACTTGGCAAACGCAGTAGAAGCACGCAGTAAAGAAACAGGGGCCCATGTTCAGCGGGTATCGCTATTCTGCGAAAAGCTGGCACTTTTGTACGGTTTGCCAGAGTCAGAGGCCACGCTTATTCGCAGTGCTTCTCCTTTGCATGATGTCGGCAAAGTGGCGATTCCTGATAGCATCTTGCATAAGCCTGGAAAACTGAATGCAGAAGAGTGGGCAGAAATGCAAAGGCATGTTGAATATGGTGTTGATATTCTAAGCAAATCAAAACGTCCATTGATGGTTGTGGCGAAGGAAATTGCGGCTACGCACCATGAGAAATGGAACGGCGAAGGGTATCCTAACAAGCTTAAAGGCGACGATATTCCTATTTGTGGACGCATTACCGCATTGGCCGATGTATTTGACGCTTTAGGTGCTAAACGTGTCTACAAAGAAGCGTGGCCAGATGATGAGATTAAGCGCGAATTGCTGGCGCAAAGAGGCCAGCATTTTGAGCCAAAATTGGTGGATCTACTCCTCGATAACTGGGATGCATTCGTGGAAATAAGATCGACTTGGCCAGATTAATCTTTTGTTTCCTGAGTCAGGACTTTGGGCATGGTGAAGGTATAGTGAACGCCTTGCCCAATGTCAGATTCAAATTGTAAATCCCCTTTAAGCTTTTTCTTCAACAGGTTAAAGACCAAATTTAGTCCCAGCCCTGAACCGCCTAGTCCTCGCTTGGTTGTAAAGAACGGTTCGAAAATTTTCTGATGCAGTGCTTTGGCAACACCACTACCGTTGTCCTGATATTCCAAAACGATGTTGTCATTTTGTTCGTAGAAGTGAATCACAATACTGGGTTGTGCAACGTCTTTGAATGCGTGATTTAAGCTATTCATAATCAGATTGGTCAGAATTTGTGTCAACACGCCGGGTAGGCTGGTCATCATTAACTGTTCATCGCCTTGAATCTGAGGTTCAACAGGTATCTTGCGTGTTTCTGAATGCAGGCTGGCAATCAAGGCTTCAATAACCTGTTGGATACGGAATTGGCTGCGTTGTTCAGATACCTGATCAACGGCTGTCTGTTTGAAATCCCGTACTAACTTCGCAGCTCTGTTCAGGTTACTTTCTAACAACGCACTGCTATCGGCGAGACGCTGCATCAGTTCACTAAACTGGGTACTGGTAAGGGTTTGTGAGGCAAATGCCGCGTTTAATTCATTTTTCACTTCTTGAATCACAGAGGTGGCGGTAACCGCAATACCTAGCGGCGTATTAACTTCATGCGCTACGCCTGCGACAAGACCGCCCAAAGCCGCCAGTTTTTCAGATTCGATCAATTGATCTTGTGTGCGCTGAAGATGTTCCATGCTCTGTTTCAGGTCAAGGGTTCGCTCGTCTACGGTTTTTTCCAAGTTATAGTTGAGCGTCTGCAACTCTAGCTGAGTCGACTTGAGCTGAGTAATGTTGATAGTGGTACCACGATAACCGACAAACTGGTCATTTTCGTAGCGGGCGATTCCCTGAAACATCATATAGATGTTATAGCCATCAATTTTTAATTGTTGTTCACACTTGGAAAAATCACGTTTGGTTTCTAAAGCGCGAAGCAATTCCGTCACATCAACAAACCAAGGGATTTGGGCGAAGGTGGGGCGGGTAAATTCATCAATTTCGAGCATCTCACGCATAGGTTCAGAGACGTAAGTTAGGTAGCCATCCATATTGGTTTCCCATAACCAATCTGAGGACACTTGGGTAAAATCGGCAAAGCGTTCTTGTTCAAACTTAATGCTGCGATAAAGAGTGGTGACATTATTGGTTATGGTATTGGTCTCTTCTGCCAGCCAATCCAGTTCATCGTCTTTTTCCATGATCCATTTTTTGTGCTCCAGCGAGAGCTTTTCTGCAGGGTGACGTGGATTATATTTGCGCAAGTAATGAGCTACGGAGAAAATTCGACGATTGATACTTTCATGAAAGACCATGAGGATCACCGCACAGACAAACAGTGTTTTTACGGCGTTAACTAACAGGGTGATGATGAACTGCTTGATGAGGCCGTTATAAATATCTTGTGCGCTGGACTCAATGTAAATAGTACCCAGTTGCTGCATTTGATTGCTATCGGGATCGATGTGATACAGAGGGTAGGTACTGGTTACCACACTACCGGTAACAGGTGTCCCTGCTTCAAACTGGTATTTACCTGATTTTATTCTTAAGTAATTCAATTTAGGAAGTTCAACCAAGCTGTCCAGACGTTGTTGCAGTAGAACTAAATCATAATCCCATAAAGAAGCAGAAAGCAGTTCGGAGTGGATAATTTCAATCTCATGGTGGCGTTGTTCAACATCATTAAATTCGCTTTTGTAGTCAAAGTAAGTCTGTGTCAAAGTTGCAACCAGTGTCACAGCGCCGCTGAGTAAAACTAAAATAATGATAATTCTTCGGCCGATACGGCTATAAAACGGGTTGGTGTCACTTTCGATGAACTGCCGACTCTTATTCATTAAGCATTCCCTTTCTACTTGAAGTCCGATTTACCTAAAGTTGTAGTAGTTGTCATTTAAGTTTTTAACTAAAGGATGATTCCAGTATAGAAGGTCTGATTCTGGTAATTGGCGAAGTTCGTCTAAACTTAAAAAATAATAAGATATTAAGGCGTTAACTATGTTTCGAATTGCACTGCTTATCTGCTTGTTATCTTCACCTGTAATGGCCGCCAACATTTTGGTGATAGAGAGCTATCACGCTGGATTCGGTTGGGATGCGGGTTACAGGCAAGGGCTGACTGAAAGTTTAGCATCCGACCATCAACTGACTTTTTTTGAAATGGACACCAAACGGATTCCAAGTCAGGAGTATGAACAGAGAGCGGAGTTGGCTCATCAAGCCTATCTAGAATTGAAACCGGACTTAGTGGTCATCGGTGATGACAATGCATTGAGTTATATGTTGCCGAAGTTGTATCAGGAACCCATTCCGATTGTGTTTTTAGGGATTAACTCCAACCCCAGAGAATTGCTGACCAAGTATTCGGGGAAAGCCGGAGTCACGGGCATTCTGGAACGCCCTTTTTATACCAAAACCATGGCTGGTGTCGGCGAGGTATTGGACAGCCCCAACACCAATCCTAAGGTGCTGGTGATGTTTGATTCTGGTAACACTTCAAAAATTGCAGTACGAACCATAGAGAGTCAAACAGCGCTAATTAAACAGAATTTGAGTATTGATACACAGATAAACACTTTTTCGACAGAAAGTGAGTGGCGAGAGGCGGTGTTGAACGCTAAACGCAATAATGTGAGTGCCATTGTGGTTGGATTATTTCAGACCTTGATTGATAGCGATGGCGAGAGTGTACCGTCCGAAACACTGTTGGATTGGACATCAAACAACAGCGAAGTGCCTTTATTCGGTTTCTGGGATTTTTCCATCGGTAAAGGAAAAGCGGCTGGTGGTGTGATTTTAGATGGTCGTTCTCAAGGGATACAAGCGGGCAATATTGCGCGAGAAATCTTAGAGAAAGGTTTAGATGCCAGCACTTTCCCAATTCAAGCGGGCCATCAAGGCATGGAAATATATAGCCCAGAAGAGTTCAAGCGCTGGGGACTCAATCCTCCGAATGGATGGAAAGCGGTAAATTGGTAGTGTTTAAACAGCCGTTATGGATTTAGTGAGTTTGCATCAAGGCAGTTTTTCATTAGACTGCCTTTTTCGTTTTTAACTGGATAGAACAATACATATGGAAATTGCAGCACTGATTGAAAAGTTAAACCAACAACCAGAAAAAGTAGAATTTCAGGAAGTCATCGCGACCATCGATGCGAATTTTGATTTTACGCCAACTGCTTTTGTTAATGGCGAAACCGTAAATGAAGAGAATCAAAACAACGGTTCGTGCAAAATTTTTGCTTTTGCGCAGTTGCAGCAACTGACAGAGGCACAGACGCTAGCGTGTTTTGGCGATTTTTATCGTAAAGATGTGCTACAAAACCCTGATAACGATGATCATCAAAATATCCGCAATTTTATCCGCTTTGGTTGGGCTGGCGTGAAATTTTCCGGTCAGGCGCTGTCAGCGAAATAGCCAATACGGACAGTGAAGCTTTAGCAGAAAGCAAAGTATTAAATACGAGTTTAAATACTAAGAGCAGCGATAAACGGTTGCTCTTTTTGATCGCACTTGCTGTCACTTTCTAAATTAAAGAAACGAACAAGTAAAACCCATTTTGCTGCTTGATTTACCTCAAGACTCAACATATCATTTAAATCTAAATGATAATTATTATTAATTTAGGTTTTCATGATGTTTTCTTTTTTGGCGACGTTTTTCTTTATGCTTCTTCTAGGTAAAAAAGTACTGATTCCTTACCTATCAATACTTGGTCTTGCGACAACGTTGGTGATTGTTCACTTTGCGATTGATGTTGATACCGTCCCTGTGTTGATCACTCTGTTTGTCGCAGCCCCATTACTGATTCATTTTCGTTATTCTGCTTTAACCCATCCTGCATTTGTTACTTGCGTGCTTGCACCGTCACTTTTGATGTATTCATTGGGGGCATAGACTCAGCAACGAGGCCATTTTCTGCCAAAATACCGGATATCATACGTAAATTGTACAAACACTAACCAAACGCTTCTCAAGTTTTATTTGTATATACCGTTAACCTTTAATTAACGTTATAGTCTGTTAAAAGTTGTACAGGAGCTCAAGGATGAAGCTAACAATTTCGGGGAAATTGCAGTTAAGTTTTTTACTTTTAGCCGTATTATTTACGGTTTCTGCGGTCGTTACCTACCGAAATGTCTCAGTATTAGAGACTCACACTAATTCACTTCTTCAGTCTGATTTGCCAACGGTCGATACCTCCCGAGCTATTCAGCAATCTATTCAGGCAACACTCTCTACTGTTCGAGCCTATATGTTATTGGGCAATGACGAACAGACGGGTGAAAACCTCAAGACTAAAATCAACACGATTATCGCTCAGACAGATGAATCTTTGCCGGTGTTAGAAAACCTCATTCAACCACAGGACTACCAGAATGTGGTCACACATTGGAATGAAGTGAAAGACTCGGTAAACAAAATCGTTGAGATGACACATACACCTGAGAATCTGCCTGCGCATAATTTGTTCACCAGTGAAGCTGCGCCAATTGCTGAAGTGGCATTAGATCAGATTCAAGGGTTGCTCAATGCGGAATCTTCAAACAAAGAGGGTGAAGAGAGAAAGCGTCTGTTTAAAGTCTATGCCGACAGCTATAACTCGCTGGCAAATGCGCTGTCTGCCATGCGCGATTTTCTTTTGTACGGTGACCCTGATTATCTGACAAAGTATCAAGATTTTATCAAAGCCCATAAGCAGTCTGTGAGTGAGATAGAAAGTAAGATTGATTTGTTGAACGAAGATGACCAATCACTTTGGCAACTCTTTAAAGAGATGCAGCAGCTGTATTTTCCGCTTGCTGATCAAACCATCGCGCTTCGTCAGTCGCCAGATTGGAACTTAGTTAATCAAGAGATGGCGAATGTTCTTGTGCCTGCCGCGGAACAATTGGACATTAGCTTGGAGGCGGTTGTTACGGCTCAGCAAAGCAAAGCGGATAGGAGCGGTGAGGGTATTAATCAATCTATCCATCAAGTTCTAACGACTTTGGTGGTGGCACTCTTCTTGGTGGTGATTGCATCGCTGGTGGTATCAACTTATATGGGGCGTAGCATTGGTCGCCGTGTAGCGCAAATTTCAAAACGGGCACAGTTGATTGCTTCAGGGGATGTTTCTCAACAGCCACTGGAAGTGAAAGGAAGCGATGAGTTGTCAGCATTAACGGTTTCCATCAACAGCATGAATCGCGCTTTATCGGATATCGTCAAAGGCGTGACAGATAAAGCGGGGCAGGTGAATGACAGCATGCAAGCGTTGCTCACCTCCAGCCAGCAAACGCTTAGCCAAGTGAAAAATCAGGAACAGAGTATCGAGCAAATGGAGACTGAACTGGAAGATGTGGCTCAGTCAACTCAACATACGCTTGATCAGGCGCAGCGTTCGGTAGAAACCCTGTCGGACAGTCAATATGAGTTAACTTTGGGGCGTGAGTCCCTTGAGCAAAATAAAGCGACCATGGCTTCTTTGCATAAAACGATTGAAGTGACGAGTGAACTGGTTGCCAAGTTGAATTTGGAAAGCCAAGCGATAGGTAAAGTAACTGAAGTGATCGAAGGGTTAGCAGAACAAACCAACTTACTGGCGCTCAATGCTGCGATTGAAGCGGCGAGAGCTGGTGATGCTGGAAGAGGTTTTGCTGTGGTTGCTGATGAGGTGCGTATGCTGGCGTCTCGCACGACTAAGTCAACCACCGAAATCAATAGTATTGTCAATGCTATTCAGAGTGCGACTGGATCTGTGGTGAAAGAAATTCAACGCAGTCAGGAGATGGCAGAGCAGGGCTCGGAACACATTGAAGAAGCGGTGATCAAGTTGGTTAATTCTACCGATCAAATTTCCGCGCTGAACGAACAGATGTTGCAGCTAGCCGCAGCGGCAAATCAGCAAACAGAGGCGACGCGTCTGATCACCGAACATATGCAGAATGTGTCGACTTCGATGAAAGATGTGGATTCCATCAGCCAGAATGCGAATAAAACATCACTTCAAATTCGAGATCGTGTTACCGAATTAAATAGCGAAATGGCTCAATTTAAATTGCACTAATTTTGTCGCCTTTACGTTCTGCACTCGATACTTCTGTCGAGTGTAGAATGTATACTGAAACCTCTCACAAGCTATACACAGCAAGCATTGTAGTCTTATCTGTGATTATTGCGTCCTTACAAAATTCGTGGTTAATTATCGTTTTTGTCGTTATAGGATTGCGTGTTTTATGTGTCGTTGGCTCGCGTATCAAGGAAGCCCTATCTATCTAGATGAGCTTATTTTTCACCCCGAACATTCTCTTGTTCATCAAAGTATCGAAGCTCGAAAAACAATCACCCGAGTTAATGCAGACGGGTTTGGATTAGGTTGGTATACCGAACGTTCAACACCGGGGCAGTTTCATGAAGTGTTACCTGCATGGGGAGATGATAACTTACGCTCCTTAGCGCATCATATTCGTTCGCACCGTTTTATGGCTCATGTTCGCTCTTCGACAGGGAGCTGCGTTTCACGTAGCAACTGCCATCCCTTTGTTATAGATAACTGGATGTTTTTGCATAACGGTCAGATAGGCGAATTTGCCAAAGTGAAATACTCGTTAGAGCGTATGTTGCCGGAAGACATCTATATCAAGCAGCAAGGCAGCACTGACAGTGAGTTAGTCTTTTTGCTCATGATTATGAATGGCTTGTTTGAACAGCCAGTGGCAGCCATTCGTAAGACCATTTATGACATTGAGCAAACGATGGCCAAAAAAGGGGTAACAGAACCTTTCAAGGCTTCTATTTGTGTTTCTGATGGTGAGCAACTCTGGCTAGTTCGCTACAGTTCTGATCAGCAACCACCAACAGTGTTTGTTAAGAAACAAGGTGAAGATATCATTCTAGCGTCAGAGCCTTTGGCAAAAGAACCCGGTTGGGAGAGCGTTCCCCCTCAAACCATTACCCATGTGTTGGGACATCACTGCCAAACTTACCAAGTTTAATTCCTTATTTTCAAAGGGTTCCGAATAAACATTCCTTAACGGAACCCTTTTTTATTGCCACTTATTTGAAGTGGTTCTAAAGCTAAAATCACGCCCTTTTTGCTCCTGCGTCTTGCCTGTTCTGTAATGTCGGTTGCGGCGCTGCTATTGATGTCAGACGGTTATTTAATCGTGACTGTGGATATAGAAAACATCGTTGATGAGGTTTACGTATCTCACGCATCATGTCTTGGAACGGCGCGTGGCGCGACCACAAATGATTATGAACCGGGAAGAAGTTATAAAATTTCGGCGTCTTATCAGTTGTGATGATGCATTACCACTTAGGTGTTAAATGTAACTAATGGCATATAAAATTAAGTGCACTAACAAAATAACAGGCTAGGTAATTCAATCGCTTACAATCATTTGTAGGCGGTTTTTTCGCTTAGTGGTCTATAGTTGGTGTGAAGCGCAAATTGAATATTTCACAAGGCGAAAAAAATAAAATCTTGCTAGAGATCAATAAAAATCACGAGAGTGGTCTCAAAGAATTAAAACAAAGTTGAAAGATTCAAAAATTATTGAATAATGGACATAGGAAAACACACGAAGCATAAGCTTCATATTCATTGTCGGATACAGGAAAGAGCCCCATGTCGAACTCGTATGTGTTGGTTATCAACTCTGGTAGCTCCTCACTAAAATTTGCAGTCATTGATTCAAAGAGCGGTGATGCTTTAGTGTCGGGTCTTGGAGAATGTTTTGGTTTGCCGGAAGCGGTTATCAGCTGGAAATACCAGGGTCAGAAATCCGAAGAAGCGATTCCTGCAGGCGGGAACCATCACAAATACGCAGTCAACCGCGTGGTGGCACTGCTTGAAACGCTGGGCCTAAGTTCTAAGTTTGTCGCTGTGGGTCACCGTATCGTCGCGGGTGGCGAAACCTTTAAAGAAACTGTTCGTGTGGATGAGGCTGTGATTGCTGACGTTGAGCGTCTTGCTGAACTGGCACCTTTGCACAACAAAGCCAACGCGGCGGGTATGCGCGCAGCGATGGAAGCGTTCCCGAATCTGCCTCAATTTGCTGTTTTCGACACGGCTTTCCACCAAACCATGCCAGAGAAAGCGTTCGTTTACGCGCTGCCATACGAGCTGTACCAAGAGCACAAAGTTCGTCGTTATGGCGCACACGGCACAAGCCATTACTACGTAAGCCGTGAAGCAGCGAAAGCCATCAACAAACCCGTTGAAGAAAGCAACTTCATTACTGTTCACCTTGGTAACGGCGCGTCAGTCACAGCCATTAAAAATGGTCAATGCATCGACACCAGCATGGGCTTAACACCGCTGGCAGGCCTGATGATGGGCACACGTTGTGGTGATTTGGACCCAAGCGTGATCGAATTCTTGTTCCGCAAAGGCTGGAAACAAGAAGAACTGTTTGAAATGCTGAACAAAAAATCAGGTTTCCTTGGCGTGTCTGGCATTACCAGCGATGCTCGTGGCGTGCTGGAAGCGATGGACAACGGTAACCCGCGTGCGAAACTGGCGTTTGATATCTTCACTTACCGCGTGGCCAAATACATCGGTTCATACATGGTAGCGATCGGTGAAGAAGTGGATGCCATTGTGTTCACCGGCGGTATTGGTGAAAACTCACTGCCAATTCGCAGTGAAATCCTTGAGTATCTAAAAGTATTTGGCTACCAAGAAGACGAAGCTGGCAATGCGGCAGCGCGCTTCGGTCAATCAGGTACAGTGACTACAGCCGACTCTAAACTGGCGATGGTGATTCCAACCAATGAAGAATTCGTGATTGCTCAACAGTCAGTTGAATTGCTGTAATAACAATTAACGTCATATTGTTAAAAGCGAGCTCAGTGCTCGCTTTTTTCGTTTTGAGTTTGGCTGAATTGTCACATTCTAAGCTCTATTTATGAGGAACAAGGCATTTGTATGGCAACAACTCATCTGCTCCGTTAATGTGTTGCGTTGAGTGTTGGCGTGAGTCTGGCCAATGAAAGCAGAAAGGTGATAAAGATGAATATGAAGAAGTTTTCGGATCTAGTGGGCCTCTCGGCTTACACGCTTCGATACTATGAAAAAATTGGCTTACTCAAACATGTGCAAAGAAATAGCAGTGGTCATCGTATCTACTCCAATCGGGATATTGATTGGATTAATTTCATTAAAAGACTGAAAGACACGGGGATGCCATTAGAAGAAATTCAAAAGTATGCGTCATTAAGAGATATAGGCGCTCAAACCAGAGCAGAACGTCAAGCACTGCTAGAAAAACACCGAGAAAAATTAAAACAACATATCCAGCAACAGGTCGAGCATCTGGATGCATTAGAAGTAAAAATTGATTTATATAAAAGTGGGAAAGTAAGTTGACTTAGAGTTAACTCTAACTTGTATGGTGTGCTGGTAGTCATTAATAGGAGCACACAAAATGGACAGTCAACGATTTAAATCTGGGTTAGAACAGCTATCAAAAATTGATGGTGAGGCTGGTGAAAAAGTTATAGAAAGCCTGCGTGACATTTGCCCTGATTTAGCCAAATTTACCATTGAATACCCGTTTGGTGATATTTATACCCGCCAGGGGTTAGACTTAAAATCAAGAGAGATAGCAACCGTTTCTGCGCTGACAGCGATGGGGAATTGTACACCACAGCTAAAAGTACATCTGAACGCCGCCCTTAATGTGGGTTGTACAGAAGAAGAGCTGAAAGAAGTCATAATCCAAATGTCAGTCTACGCAGGATTCCCCGCGGCATTAAATGGAATGTTTGCTTTTAAAGAAGTACTTTCTGAACGAAGCAAATAGCAAAGCTTGATAGGGCAGCACGACTTGAAGCTGCCCAACTATTTTCCATAGCAACCAATTTCCTATAGCAACCAATTTTCCATCGCAACACTGTGCTTAATCGCTATCGATCACTACTTTGAGGTTGCGGGTGAGAATGTACATTTAAACGGTCATCCGTCACCATATTGTTTTCCAATTCATGGATGGTAGCGATTCGAAAACGCTTTTCTAAAGCTAATTTTTCGTACTCAGTAAGATAAATGTCACTGTGAATGTGTTCAGCCATCATTTTAATGATCAAGCGGTTGTTTGAGAACAAGCCTTGAGTCTCCTCTCGGTGGGAAAACATCATCGCTTGTTTCATGTCCACCACAAGCATAAAGCGGTGAGAAGGATAGCGCTGTTCAGGGTTATCTGAACGAGAATAGTGTTCAACTTTAGGGTGCGGTAAGGCTAAGCGATTAAAAGAGAAAACTATTACTCGCACTCCACGTTCTATGGCTTGGCAAATCTCGTCTGCAATCAGTTCGAGATTAAAATCCGTATTAAGATAAACTTCCATTTGCGCTAGGTTAAGCATTTCCCGAGCTTTTTGAATCAGATTTTCAAACCCTGTAACGTTATAGATAAATTCTTTCTCTTCCTGAAGCATCATGCGTGAGAGCTCTTTCTTCAGGATGTGAATGTTCTCTATCGTCTTTTTCTCAATCTGACTGAATATCAGATCCGGAGACTTGGCTTCATATTCTTTGGTATCGCCATCGGACATAAAGATACAACCGTTCTTGTATAGGTTGTCAATCGACGAATAAACAGATGAACGAGAGAGGGAAATCTCTTTGGCTATTTTATATCCGCTGGAGCGGCCATTTTTAAGCAAGTTGATATAAACCAAAGCGTCAGTTTTCGTAAAGCCAAAGTCCATCAGTTTTGTTACCAGCTCGGTCACGGGAGTTCCTCGGTAATTGTTCACGCAAATTTTCGTCAAGGTTACCATTCCTTATGCAATGAATGTAGATGGTTGTGTAGAATTTCCGGCACACATAGAGATAGCGCCCTGAGCAAAACCATATTCGTTGTTATGCAGACAAATAATGTCTGGCAGAGTGTCATACTGGCAGTAGCGGCTTAAGGTGCCTTTAAGTGTCAGGGCTAAGTCCGGATGCGAAGTTAAGCTACCGCTCAGTACTAGAAGTTTGGGTTTGAAGCGTATGATTGAGTCAGAGAGTGCTCTGGCAAGCTGATCTATCCAGATGCGATAGACCCGAGTTGACCAAGTGTGGTTGTCATCAATGCCGTGGATAATGTCGTTAGCATCACGATGTTGCAATGAGAGTTGATGATATTGGCGCTCTATCCCTTCTCGTGACAGATATTGCCGAATGCATTCATCGCTTCCACAACTGCACAATGGTGTCAAACCATCAACCAAACTTTGATAACCTTTTAGTGGTTTGTGCGCCCACCCCAAGTCCAGCACATTGAAGTAGGGTTTGGTTGGGCAGATTTGATCGGTCACGCACAGCTCGCAACCATCATCCAGTATCGCGCTGAGCACGTTGCCCGCAGGATGTGTTTGTAGTTGTGACAGAGCAATCACCGCCGGATCGAACAATTGGTAAGGAATAGAAAGTTGCATCGCTAACCACTTAGACAGAGTTTCTTTAGCATTGGATGCTTGTTCTTGTCCCTGCCAACAGTCAGGCATCAAATTGATGCCAACTTGCGTTAGCGGGCCAAACATACGTTGCATGCTCAGCGCCATGCTAGATATGAGCGCAGCGGTTTGCTGCGCACTGACAGGGGTCTTTAGTTGATTGCGATAATGGGACTTCTCATTATCATCAATGACAACGCCCCATATCCATTTTGAGTCAACAGAAAGTCCAAGCTTCATAGCTTTACCTGAGTGACGATATTGCGTATCTCATAGCCAAATGGGGGTAAAGAGAGTGGAATGTCGTTGGCAATACATTGCACTTCTACATCACTGTTATTGAGTACGACTTGTAAATCGCCCTTACGGAAAGCGACGACATGTGGGTGGTCAATATCTAACCACTCAAGGTAAGGTTGGTTGCACTCTGGGTAAGTTTGGCGAAGTTTAATCAGCTTTTGTATAAAGGCTCTGAACTCAAGGTCCTGTTCGTGTTCGTCCCAAATCATACATTTACGATTCAGCTCCAGTCCCATCCCCTTTTGTCCATCCATACCAATTTCACCACCATAGTAGATGCATGGTGACCCTACTTGGGTGAACATGAACAGATAAGCGAGTTTCGCTTTACGTTTGTCGTTGCCACATAGGCTCAATAAGCGCGTAGTATCGTGGCTTTCAAGCAGGTTAAACATCGCCTCGTTGACATTCCTCGGGTAGGAAAGATAAGAGCGAGTTACCGCATTGATGAAGCTTGTTTTGTCATCGAGTCCAAGAGCAAAAAAATCGGTGATGGCTTGAGTCAATGGGTAATTCATCAGCGAATCGTATTGATCACCTCTTAACCAAGCTATTCCCTCATGCCAGATTTCACCAAGGATGTAGCAGTCGGGTTTTATGTCTTTTACTACGCGACGAAAATCGCGCCAAAACTCGTGGTCGACTTCATTGGCGACATCCAAACGCCAGCCATCAATGTCGAATTCCTGTACCCAGTGTCGTGCGACGTCCAATAGATATGCGCGGCATTCTGGATTCTCAGTGTTGAGTTTAGGCATCTCCGATACGTTAGCGAATGTTTCGTAATTAAGGTTGTCAAAATCCCACTCAGATTTGGGTTTATTCGGATACACGGGAAACTGCTTGATCCAGAACCAATCGGCATAGCGGGATTGTTCGCCTTTTTCAATCACGTCCAACCAGAGTGGTGATTGATGACCGATGTGATTGAATACCGCATCCAGCATTACTTTCATCCCACGGCGATGCGCTTCTTGCACTAAGGCTCGAAATGCTTCGTTACCACCAAAATGAGGATCAACATTGTAGTAATCGACAGTGTCATATTTGTGGTTGGCATTGGCGGTGAAAATCGGGCAGAAATAGAGGCCGTTGATACCAAGTTCTTGCAAATAATCCAGCTTCTCAATCACGCCCCACAAGTCGCCCCCCATAAAATTATCGCCAGTGGGTGTACTTCCCCATGGTTGTACATTTTTTGGGGAAATTTCCGGGCGACCGTTGTAGAAACGCTCTGGAAAAATTTGATACCAGATGGTGTTGCGAACCCATTCTGGCGTTTTCAGCACATCTTTGGGGTTGATGTAAGGGAAGCAGAAAAAATTGCTTAAGTTACTCAATTCAACTTCTGCGCGTTGCTCGTCTTGAATATCCACACAACGCCTTTCGCCAAACAGCAGTTTCTCACCCTCTTTTCCATACAGAATAAAGCCATAGCGAGTGCGTTTTTTTGGTGGTACGAAAGGAGCAAACCAATGATCATGGTGTTCGCTTTGCCCTTCCAATTGCATTGGAACTTCAGTCCCCCCTGTCCAGCCGTGAGCATCGCTTCCGCCCAAGTTTCCGCCGTCCAAGCCACCTTCAGCCCAAGTATAAGGGTCACCTATCCACAGTGTTACACGGTCAACTTCGCCTCTTGCACTACGAAAACGAATGTGGAGAGTATCGTTATCGTAGGCGTAGCTGTCCGCACTCTTCGCCAAATGAGTTAATGAACTTCTTGTAATCATAACGGTTCCTAATAATTATTCTTTTACTGCGCCACTGACTAAGCCAGTCGTAATGTGTTTTTGTGTGGCGACGAACAGCAAGGTGATCGGTATGGCGACCAGCAGCGAGCCTGCGGCAAATAAGGTGAAGTTTTCTGCTGAGTTAGACGTGATCCAACTGAAGATACCGATCGCTAAAGTCATTTTCTCTTCACTGCGTAAAATCAGCGTCGGAAGGATGAAATCCATCCACGGCCCAGTGAACGAGACCAAGGCAACAAACACTAAAATGGGTCTGGCCAATGGCAAGATGATCTCTAAGAAGATGGTCATGTGACCGGCACCGTCGATCTTTGCGGCTTCATCCAGCGATGTGGGAATGGCGTCAAAGTAGCCTTTAACCAGCCAAGTCATAAACGGCAGAGAGCCGGTAACATAGACAAACAACAAGCCGATGTAGGTATCAATCAAGCCCATTTTTGACAGCAGGATATAAATCGCGGTCATCGACAAGAAGGCTGGAAACATCTGTAGTACCAAGATGCTCATCAATACATTGCGTTTTCCCTGAAAGCGGTAGCGTGAGAAGACGAATGCCGTCATGGTGACCACCACAAGTGAGATCAACATATTCGCAGTGGCGAGTAGAAAGGTGTTTTTGTACCACTGCAAATAGGGAGTGTCGTTAAACAACGCTTTGTAGTGATCCAGCGTAAATGCGAACTCGCCAAATGAGGAACTAAACAGGTTGTTGCCTGGTTTAAATGAGGCGAGCACCGTCCACAGCACAGGCCCAAGCACTAGAATGGCGTTAGCTGCGAGGAACAAATAGACGATAGCGGTCGCCAGCTTGGTGAGTAGTTTTTCCATGATTACATTCCTACATCGTCTTTAAAGGATTTCATGCGGCGGAATTGCCAGATAGCGATCACCGACAAGAACAAGAAGATTACAATCGAAATCACTGAGGCAATTTGGTACTGCTGGAAGTCCAGTGTCAGTTTGTATATCCAAGTGATTAAAATGTCGGTATGGCCTGCAAAACGATATTCCGGATTGATTGGGCCACCGCCAGTGAGCAAGAAAATGGCACCGAAGTTGTTAAAGTTGTGGGCAAACGTCATCACAAGAGAAGGTGCCACTTGATGCAAAACCATCGGTAAAGTGATCTCACGAAACTGCTGGAATTTGCTCGCGCCATCTACTTCGCTTGCTTCGTACAGATCGCGTGGAATGTTAGTTAATGCACCGGAAATCAATAGCATGAAGTAAGGTGCGCCAACCCAAACGCTCACGGCAATGACTGCCAGTTTTGCTAAATGCGGATCAGACAGGAAAGCGACCGATTCGAATCCCCAAGCATTAAGTGTGGCATTGACTGGACCGATGCCATTGAGCAGTAAGCGAAACATCAGCAAGGTGACGAAAGCAGGAATGGCATAAGGCAAGATAAAGACAAATCGCCACAACTTTTTCGCTTTGATATTGCGATTTTCCAGTGCCAAAGCGAGGATAAAACCAAAACCGCAGGTACAGATTGTCGCGGCAATCGCCCAGACAACTGTCCAAGTAGCGACGCCAATAAAGGTGCTCGACCATATTTTCAGCTCAAACAGAGTCAGGAAGTTTTTAAATCCTACCCAGTCGACAAGATTTTTCGGTGGAATATGGTGCGGTGCCGAGTAGTTGGTAAAAGAGACCAACACAGTGATCGCAATCGGCATGATGATGAAAGCGATACTGGCAATAAACGCTGGTGACAAAACAATAAAGGCGAATTTCTCGTCGTAAATGGCTTTTAACTGCTGACGCAGGTTCAATCTGCAGAGTTCGCAATCTTGCGCCTGTCGAACATTCGTCACGTAAGCGATAATTGCCAGGAAAAGGAACAAAGCAGCTATGACCCCTTCCACTAGCAAAAAGATCGAATTGTCCCCTTGAATTACTTTAAATCCTTGGCGAGTTTGTGCCACGTCACCAAGTGATACCAAGCCCTTGAGTGCAGTGGCCAAATCAGGCAAGAAGATAATAAAGAGGCATTGGATGGTGAGGAAAAAACCTCCAGTGATCCAATGTTTGTGCGCCAGTTGTGTTGCCCCCATAACAAATATAGAGGCAGACACTTTTGGAGCTTTGACGGTTTGCGACAACAACATAACTACTCCTGAAACGCGATCTGCTCTTCAATGATCGCTTTGGCGTGATCAAGTACCTGTTTTGGCGACTGATCATTGACCCACATTGCCGTGATAGCGCTGGCCATCGGTGACCACAAGTAACCCATCTCCGGAATTGATGGCATGGCGTCGGAATGGAAGCCTTGAGCGATAATGGCATAGGTAGCTTCATCCGCATCGACGATGATTTTTTCCATTAAGTCCTGTACTGGCGGAATGGATTTGGTCATCTGATAGCGTTTCATCAACATCTTCTCTGAAGTGAGGTAGTCAGCGAACAGTTGTGCCGCTTTCGGGAATTCGCTGTATGCGGATACAACTGCCAGACGTACGGTTGAGAATGTGCGTGGCTGTTTACCTTCGAAGGTCGGAATTGGTACCACGCCATAATTAACACCGCTGTTGTCGTAACCCTGAATCGCCCAAGGTCCGTCAATGATTGCGGCGACCTTACCTTCACCAAATAAGCCACGGCGTACTTGAGGATTACGCATATCTACAGGATTGGAATTGTTGGCTGCTTTTAGCGTTTTCATCGCCGACATGCCTTGTTGAGCAAGTGGGGAGTCAATACCTAGATCTTTGGCGTCGGTACCGCCTTTACCAAATTCATATGCGCCATACAGCGTCAAAAACATACGTGATTCGTAATAGTTTTGAATGTCCCAAAGCAGTGCGTATTTGTTCTCTTTGGCATTATTAAAGCTTTTGCCAAAATCGATGATTTCTTCAAAAGTTTTAGGCGCGCTCGGTAGCAGGTCTTTGTTGTAGAACAGCGCTAAGGTTGCGTAACTAACTGGAAAACCATAGCTGGTGCCTGCATATTTGGCCGCTGAAGTGGCGTTTGGTAAGAACGTTGATTGAATACGTTCGGCAGACACAAGGTTTTCCATTGCACCACCTGCAACAACTAAACGACCAAGCAAATCGTGTTCGATCTCAGCGATATCAGCTACCCGAGCAGAACCACCATCTTGAATCATGCGTGATGCTGAATCTATAGGGGCTAAACCACGAAATGAAAACTTCACGCTATAGCCAAAGTCTTGATTGAATGACTCAGCTGCATACTTCATGTAATCCAGTGTGGTGGTATCCGTCCAGATCAACAGGTCTGAGCCGGGTTCCGGCTGAATATCTTCAGCGAATGTAACAACTGGCAGACTAACGAACGCAGCGACTATCGCTGCTTTTATCCATGTCTTTTTCATCGTGATAGCTCTATAGTAGTTCATAATATACTACTAGGTTAAATCTACCTCTTTTTAAGTCAACTACTATCCATCGAACTTTGATTTTAAGTGTGACGACCATCAATAAATGTAGGTGTAGACTGCACTTTTGGTGGTTTTGTTTGATTTGATTTGGCGGATTTTTAAAAGAGCAAAAAGTGTACTCAATTAGAGCAAGTCTTCGCCTTGTTAATATAAAAATGTGATAAATGTCTCTCAAATGAGCTAGTGAGAGTGATGGGGGTCTCATTTGAAAAAATGGGAGGAGGAAAAACGAATCAACATGCAGAAGAATAAGTAGGCGTTCACAGTGAACTACTAAATATGCATTTTAATTATACCTACGATTTACAACCAAGAGGTTGATAAGGACCTATCGTGAAAAGAACGTTAATTTCCGTCTCCGTAGCGGCGGCGCTTGCTATATCTTTCCCTACACTAGCAGCTAGTGAACGTGGCATGGATGCTGATATTGGTTTCCTTGACGAAGCGATGCAGTTTGGCGGCCATGTTGGCACTTCACTCGAATACGAGGACAAAGTGACAGATGGTTTCAACGGCACCAAGAAAAAGGAACGAACCACAACTCATGAAGTGTTTGGTGTGTACTACAACAATGCACGCTGGAATCTTAGTGCGCTTTATGGTCTTAAATTGGAAAACCGTGAGCAAAAAGAGCCAAACTACTTCGAAAATGAAGACGGTATTAAGCAGCTTTTTTCAATCAACAAAGGTTTTGACTTAGGCAATGGCTGGGCAACTGGTGCCATTTACGAGTTGGAATATACCCGCAGTAAAGTCTTCTCTCCTTATGAGAGTGGTCTGCGTAAAGCGCTTGCAGAGCACAGCTTCCGCCCTTATTTGACTTACTTTAGTAACGAGAACAACTGGGGTTTCTATTCTAACCTAGAGTATCTCTACAGTGCAGAAGACAAGAACTCTTGGGGTGAGCGAACTGAAGAAGGTTACAGCTTGTTATTCAAGCCTTATAAGCGCTTTGGAAACTGGGAGTTGGGTGTCGAGTTGTACTACCAAATCAAAGATAATGAAGATCACCAAGCGAATGGTGCTATCAATGAAATCAGTGATTTCACAGAGAAATACATTGAACCGATTGTGCAATATAGCTTCGACGATGCTGGTGTTCTCTATGCGCGTATTCGTGTTGGTGAAAACGAAACTCGCAATGCTTCTAATAGTGGCGGTGGTAATGCCGATGTCGATTACTTTAAAGACATTCGTAAAGCCACTATGGGCTATGAACAAGCTGTCGGTGATAACTGGTTGCTGAAAGGCGAGTACGAATACGCAAATGAAGTAGAAGAAAAAAGTAAACTGGCTGGATGGGAAGCGAAGAATGAGAGTGAGCTAAAACAGCACACTGTTTATCTTCAAGCTTTATACCGTTTCTAACCCGAGTCTAAGAGGTCAACATGCTGAGTGTTTCAGAAATTGCGCAAAGTTTATCAGGTCGAGTAAAGGGGGATGGCTCGCTGGTGGTTGATACCATACGTCCGATTGTTAGTGATGTAGAGGGTGGTCTCGCCGTTGTGTTTGCCCGATCTGAACTTAAACAGCTCTCTGAAAGTTCAGCGGAAGTGCTGGTGGGGCCGCCAGCGATTTTGCAAAGCCCCGCCAAAGCACACATTGTGATTGACCATTTAGATGTAGAGAAAATCAATCTGCTTTTGCGCCATTACAAGGTGCATAAATATCAACTGTTTGATCAAGGAAACACCTCGACAGTTGATGGGGTATACATTGGCAAACATTGCCAGATAGGACAAGGCTGCCATTTTATGCCCGGCGTAAGGATCATGAACGGCGTGACCATTGGCAACAATGTGGCAATTCACGCCAACACCGTGATTAAAGAGGGAACCGTGATCGGCAACAACGTCATCATCGATTCCAATAACTCGATTGGTAACTACAGCTTTGAATATATGTCTGGCAAAGATGGCAGTTATCAACGCGTGGAAAGCATTGGTCGCGTCATTATTGAAGATGATGTTGAAATTGGCTGCAACAACACCATTGACCGAGGCACGCTCGGTGACACAGTGGTTGGTAAAGGCAGCAAAATAGACAATCAAGTGCAAATTGGTCACGACTGCCGCATTGGTAAACATTGTTTGATCATCTCTCAATGTGGATTCGCTGGACACACCGTACTGGGTGATCACGTAGTGGTACATGGACAAGTAGGTACGGCTGGACACATTAACATCGGTAGTCACTCAGTGATTAAGGCCAAGTCAGGTGTGAGCCACTCTTGCCCTCCAGGTAGCGATTTGTTTGGTTACCCTGCTAAAGAGTCCAAAGCGTATTACCGAAATCTTGCGGTGTTGAACAAATTGACTCAGCACTATGAGCAGTTAAAAAAATCCCAACCGGAGCAAAAGCGTTGGCTTGCCCGACTGTTTGAAAAGAGATCGGCCTAACAAGCAAATTAACTGACACGCGGAGCAAGCAAATCGGTCTCCGCAGGATGAAACGAGAACGAAATAATCAAGGATTTGTTATGAAACATACACTTCTGATTGCTGCGACCGCAACTGCCTTATTGGCAGGTTGTGCTAGCACCACTGAACAGGCTCAACCTGCGGCAACTAATGCCGATGCGCGCTTCTCTAACTGTACGTTGCCGACGCTAGAAGACGATCGCGGTCCAATCAAACCGTCACTGTTTGTAGTGGGCACCTTTCCTGAAGGTCAATGGATTCACTTAGATACCCACAAAATGGGTTATAAAGGCGATGGAATCTATCAAGTGGTCTCGGACGAGCAAGCGGGCAATGTCACTTTGCAATTTGCCACTATGAGCTGGACACCTCAGTTTACAGCCGCTGGTATGTCGATGACCGTGGGGCAAGTGAATGAGTTAAAACGAGGTGGGTTTGCGAAAAACACCGTAGTGAATTTACCTAAAGATGGCAAATATGTGTGGACCATTCAGCTTGCTCCGGACAAAGCACCGTTATTTGCCATGGTTAGCGAGTGTAAATAGTTAAGAACACATACAGTTGGCAGCCGTGCAGGTATTCGGCTGCCTGATTTACCCAGACAGATTGCCAACCAGTCTGCCTCGGTAAATTGAAGATCATTTTATACCCTTTTGGTAAGTGGAGAGATTCATGGCGACGGTTAGTTTGCGTAAAGTAGAAAAAAAATATGACAACGGATTTAAAGCTGTCCATGGCATCGATTTGGATATTCGCGAAGGCGAATTTATGGTGTTTGTCGGGCCGTCGGGGTGTGCGAAATCAACCACATTGCGCATGATCGCCGGTCTGGAAAGTATCTCTGGTGGCGAAATTCGCATTGGCAACAAAGTGGTGAATGACCTACCACCGAAAGACCGCGGCATTGCGATGGTGTTTCAGAACTACGCGCTCTATCCACACAAAACCGTATTCGACAACATGGCGTTTGGCCTGAAAATGCAAAAACGGCCGAAAGATGAAATTAAACGCCGTGTTGAAGAAGCCGCAGAGAAATTAGAGATTAAGGAGTTACTGCACCGTAAGCCAAAAGAGATGTCTGGAGGTCAGCGTCAGCGCGTTGCGGTTGGACGTGCAATTGTGCGTAAGCCAGAGGTGTTCCTGTTTGACGAGCCACTATCGAACCTTGACGCTAAACTTCGAGTGTCTATGCGAGTCAAAATCGCTCAGTTACATCAATCATTGAAAGAAGAAGGCACTCCAGCCACCATGATTTACGTGACGCATGATCAAACTGAGGCGCTTACGCTCGGTGATCGTATCTGCGTACTCAACCAAGGTAAAATCATGCAGGTGGATACTCCCGCCAACCTCTATAACTACCCAGCCAACAAGTTCGTGGCGAGTTTTATTGGTTCACCCGCAATGAACTTGATAGATACCGTGATCCGAGAAGAAAACGGCCAGTTATACATCGAAATAGGCTCCGGCATCCGCATGTTTATTCCGGTAGAAAAACAGAAAGCATTGAGCGAATACGTGGATAAACCCGTGTGCTTCGGTATTCGCCCAGAACACATTGGTGTTGCTGACGTAGGTGACACCATCAACGCCTTCGAAGGTGTTTTGACTGTGGTAGAAAATATGGGGAATGAAAAATACCTCTACTTCAAAGTGGGCGGCAAAGAACTGATCGCCCGCGTGAATGATCAAACCATCACCACCGCAGATATTGGTAAGCCGATGCGCTTCAATCTCAACACTGCCTTCTGTCATATCTTCGATTTCTACAGTGAAAAGAATTTAACCAACAACCGGGAATGATTCCCGGTTAATTTTCACAAACCACGGGGGAGTCTCCAATGAAAAAACGCACTTTGCTTTGCAGTGCGCTGCTGGCTGCTATTGCCGCAAATGGACTGATGTTTAGCCCAACAACTTTCGCTGCGACCAGTGCTGATACGGAAACTGGCACTTATCTCGATTTTCGCAAAGAGACGATTTATTTTGTTTTTCTTGATCGTTTCAGCGATGGCGATGTAAGCAACAACACGGGCCACAACCCAGCAACTTACGATCCGAACAACTTGAAAAAGTATGTTGGGGGAGACCTTCGTGGATTAATCGATAAACTGCCGTATTTAAAATCACTTGGTGTAACCGCGATTTGGATTACTCCACCAGTGGATAACGCCGACAATATCGATGCCAATGGCGGGGCTGGTTATCACGGTTACTGGGGACGTGATTTCTTCCGTGTGGATGAGCACTTCGGCACCTTGGATGATTTCAAAGAACTGACCAACAAAATGCACAGTGCAGAATACAACATGAAACTGGTTCTCGACTATGCACCTAACCACTCCAACGGGAATGATGAAAACGAATACGGCGCTTTATATCGTGATGGTCAGTTTATCACTGACTACAACAGCGATGTCGCGGCAGGCACCGACTGGTATCACCATAATGGTGGTGTGACCAACTGGAACGATTGGTATCAAGTACGCAATTTTAATTTGTTCAACCTTTCTGACTTCAACCAATCGAATACCAATGTGTATCAATACCTGCTCGATGGCTCTAAGTTTTGGATCGATGCAGGGGTAGATGCGATACGAATTGATGCGATCAAACACATGGATAAGTCGTTTATTCAGCAATGGACGACGGACATCTATAACTACAGTAAGAGCCTTGGTCGTGATGGCTTTTACTTTTTCGGAGAGTGGTTTGGTGCCAGCGCCAATACCACCACAGGTATTGACGGCTACGCGATAGATTACGCCAACACTTCCGGTTCAGCGCTGCTTGACTTCGGTTTTCGCGATACTTTAGAGCGCGTGTTGGCTAACCGTGTCGGCAACAGTATGAAAACGCTAAATAGCTATTTGGAAACGCGAAAATCAGTTTTCACCAGTGACGATTGGCAAGTGGTGTTTATGGATAATCACGATATGGCGCGTATCTCGACGGCGTTGCGCTCTAGTGCCTCCACGTTTGGTCCCGGTAACAATGAGGCGGGCGGTAACCAGAGTGAAGCGTTTGCCCAGCAGCGTGTTAATTTAGGGCTAGTGGCGACTATGACAGTACGTGGTATTCCAGCCATTTACTACGGTACCGAGCACTATTCGGCAGACTTTACCCAGAACGCTTTTGGCCAAGTAGGCAGTGACCCGTACAACCGTGAGAAAATGCCAAGCTTTAGCCAAGACACACAGGCGTTTAAGATCATCCAAGCATTAACCGATCTGCGCCAGAATAGCCTAGCGATTCAACGCGGTAGCTACGCGCAGCGATGGGTTGATGACGATGTGTTGGTCTATGAGCGTCAAGAAGGTGAAGATGTTGTGACTGTCGCACTTAACCGCGGCTCAGCAACGTCTGTGACTGTAGGTAATTTGGCTCTTAGTGATGGCAGCCACACCAGTTTAATTGGTGATGACATTGTAAGCGTGAGCAGTGGCGAAGCGACTTTCCATTTGGCTCAAAACCAAGCTGTGGTGCTGCATGGCAGTGGTGGCGGTAGCGTCGACCCGACATTGAAAACTGTCGCGTTCACTTGCTACAACGGCTACACCAATCTTGGTCAAAGCGTTTATGCCGTTGGTAGTGTTGCACAGTTAGGCGGTTGGGCTCCGGCTGGTGCGGTTAAACTCGACCCTGACCAGTATCCAACTTGGAGCGCAACCATTGATGTACCAGCAGCGCAAAACATTGAGTGGAAGTGTCTAAAAAGGGATGAAACCAACCCTGAGTTGAACGTAGTTTGGCAATCAGGGGGTAATAACCAACTTGATAGCAACGCCAATGCAACCCAAGGCTCTTTCTAATTTTAGTTCGAAGCAATGAACTAAAATTGCGCGGATAACTGCTGTTAAAACTAAACGTCCCCACGGACTATGCATCTTGGGGACGTTTTTCATTGTATTTACCTAACCCACTTTTCTAATCAACCATCTTTCCTATCAATTCTTATAGAGCTTTCACCATAGATGCTTGTTTTGAGGTTGATGGCCGACCAATAAACCTAAAGTGATCTCAGGACAAACTAGAATTACGGTATACATAAACCGATTTCAGGTACGTTCAAGGATGTTTTATGAATAAGAAATATCGCATTGAAAAAGACAGTATGGGGGAAGTTAACGTTCCTTCTGATGCTCTCTATCAGGCTCAAACACAAAGAGCCATCGATAACTTCAACATCAGTGAGCATAAGATGCCTAAAGACTTGATTGTGGCGTTAGCTTATATCAAACAGGCTGCGGCAAAGACAAACACCAAGTTAGGCACATTAAACAACAACGTTGCAGATGCCATAATCAAAGCTGCGCAAAGCATTATTGATGGTCAATATCATGACCAGTTTCCGATTGATGTATTTCAAACAGGCTCAGGCACCAGTACAAATATGAATGCCAACGAAGTACTGGCGACTCTGGCAAGCCAAATATTGAACGAAAAAGTCAGCCCCAACGACCACGTTAACATGGGGCAAAGCAGTAATGATGTAATTCCCACTGCCATTCAAGTCAGTGCTGTTATGACATGCGAGAAGTCGTTGATTCCTGCACTCACTCATTTAACAGAAACTCTCAGAAGCAAGCAGAAGGAACTGGACGGGATTGTTAAAACCGGCAGAACGCATCTAATGGACGCGATGCCAATTACATTTAGTCAGGAACTAAGTGGCTGGGAAGCACAAATACAACATGCTTCGCAGTCAATAACCTCTGCTTTGGAATTTGTAAGATTACTTGGGCAGGGAGGAACCGCTGTGGGTACGGGTATCAATGCCCATACAAGCTTTGCTGCGGATTTCTGTTATAACTTAAGTCAGCTCAGTGGCTTATCCTTTGAGTCTAGTGATAACTTCTATTTTAATTTGAGCTGTCAGGATTCGATTGTTTCTCTATCTGGTCAGTTAAAGACGCTGGCTGTTGCCTTGATGAAAATATCCAATGATTTACGTTGGATGAACTCAGGTCCGCTTGCTGGGCTTGGTGAAATTGAACTGGAAGCTTTACAACCGGGTTCATCAATAATGCCGGGCAAAGTAAACCCAGTGATCCCTGAAGCCGTAGCTATGGCATCGGCACAGGTAATAGGCAACGATACAACCATTACTGTTGCTGGCCAGTCAGGCAACTTCCAGCTCAACGTTATGTTACCAGTCATTGCATACAACCTGCTTGAGTCGATACATTTGCTTACCAACTCATGTGTTTCATTGGCCGATAAAGCGATTAAGCCGTTCAAAGTGCGTCAGGAAAATCTTGATAAGGCTCTTGCCAAAAATCCAATCCTTATTACCGCGTTAAATCCGGTGGTGGGTTATTTGAAAGCGGCCGAAATAGCAAAAAGAGCCTATAAGGAAGGCAGGGCAGTCATTGATGTAGCGGAAGAAGAAACCGATTTGAGCCGCGAAGAATTAGAGCACTATCTTGACCCTAAAACATTAACGCGTGGTGGAATTGTATAAACAAAGCTGCGGGACAGAATGACTGTGCCCGCAGCGTAGAAATAGTTCTCTGAATATTAATAAACTTTTGAATCTATTGACGGATTCATTGGCTGGTCAGTTAGTCTCGCAACATATTATCGAGTTGATCCACTACCTCTGCCCAGTCGGCATCTTGTTCGATAGCTTGTTTCAAAAAATCCGATTGCGACCTTGTCCAAAAACTCGCTTTATGTATTGGAGATGAATCTCGCGTATGCCGGTGGCTCTTCACAAACTCTTTGATTTCTTTAGGTGAATGCCCTAAACCAAGCTGCTTAAATAGCTCTGGCATGCCGTGTTGATATATTTCCATTATCGACCTCCTCATAGCGTTCACTTACCTAAAGTATATACGCTACTCAGAAATTGATGGGGCAAGCCAAATTCGAGAGTTCTCTTGAAATATAGCGGGCACCAATTGTGTCCTAACCCACGCTTTACGCCTATAAGAAAGCGAGCCTTGGTGGCTCGCTTTGTACTTACTGCTTACCCTGTCACTCTGGAATGTTGTGAAGGGTTCTCGCTAATAGCGAATCAATCCAGATAGGGCTTAATGGTTTGGATTGAGCCGTCTGCATTGTGATGAAGCTCGGTCATCTTGATGTTTCTCAAGTGGGTCTGACCGCCCGATAGCGTGCTGTCATGGTAGAACAAGTACCATTTGCCTTGATACTGAACAATTGAGTGGTGAGTTGTCCAGCCAAGTACAGGGTTAAGAATCACGCCTTGGTATTTAAACGGCCCATAAGGCGAATCACTTGTCGCGTAGACAATCTTGTGTGTATCGCCTGTGGAGTACGAGAGGTAGTAAACATTGTTATGTTTATGAACCCAAGGGCCTTCAAAATAACGACGCTCTGTATCACCTGCTTTTAGCGGCTCACCATTTTCATCAACGATCAATACGTCTCTTGGTTGCTCTTCTAAACTCACCATATCTTTGGCTAGCTTTGCCATTTTAGGCATTAGAGAAGCTTGGTTATCTGCAGGGTAGTTGTCTTCACCATATTCACCTTGAGTCCAACGTTGTAGTTGTCCTCCCCAAATACCACCGAAATACAAATAGTAATCTTGGTTGTCTTGGTATACCGCAGGGTCAATACTGAAGGTGCCTTCAATATGCGTTTCTTCTGCTTTGAAAGGACCTGCTGGAGAATCCGATACGGCTGCGCCTATATGAAAAACACCTTGCGCATTTTTAGCTGGGAAATATAGATAATATTTGCCATCTTTTTCAGCTGCATCGGGCGCCCACATTTGTCGTTCTGCCCACTTTACATCTTTCACATCCAAAGCAAGGCCGTGGTCTGTCACTTCTTCTAAAGACTCATCAAGAGAGAAGACGTGGTAGTCAGACATATCAAAATGATCGCCATCATCATTAAGTGGCTGATCGGTTTCAATGTCATGAGAAGGGTAGACGTAGATACGGTCATTAAACACATGGGCTGACGGGTCTGCCGTGTACATGTGTTTTACCAGTGGAGGCGATATCGGCTTTAGCGAGTTAGCTCGGGCAAGATCAAGTTGAGTAATGCGTTCAGCATCGCTCAGTTCAGGATGTTCTACTGTTTGGTCCGTCATGAATTGGTTTCTCTTATTGGAATTGATAAAAAATACCATGAGATGACGAGTCTGAGCTGAAAATTGTCATCTCAGACCGTCTTAATCAAGCGTTAATAGCTACTTATAGATAAAACCGTTAACGATATTTTCTAAGTACTCTTGGCGGCCAGATGCTTTTTCAGGAGCAATCGAATTTTCAACAGCGTAGTTTGCTACCGCTTCTAGCGACATGTCACCAGAAAGTATTTTCTTACCAAGATCCGTGTTCCAGCCTGCATAGCGTTGAGCGATGTTCTTAGATAAGAGATCGTTTTCAATCATATCTGCCGCACGCTCTAGTGACAGCGCCATAGTATCCATGCCGCCAATATGACCGTGGAAGAAGTCTGCTAAATCTGTCGAAGGGCGACGTAGTCGGGCATCGAAATTGAAGCCACCTGTAGTGAAACCGCCAGCCTTTAAGATTTCATACATTACCAAAGTGTTTTCTTCGACACTGTTCGGGAACTGGTCTGTATCCCAACCAAGTTGTGGGTCACCTCGGTTTGCATCAATAGAACCAAAGACGCCTAGCGATGTTGCAGTGGCAACTTCATGTTGGAAACTATGGCCTGCAAGCGTTGCGTGGTTGGCTTCAATGTTAACTTTGATTTCTTTCTCTAATCCAAATTGTTTCAGGAAGCCATAAACGGTAGCCGTGTCGTAGTCATACTGATGTTTTGTTGGTTCTTGAGGTTTTGGTTCGATAAGAATAGAACCTTTGAAACCTATCTTATGTTTGTGTTCAACCACCATTTGCATCAAGCGACCAAGTTGCTCGCGTTCTTGACGAAGGTCGGTGTTGAGAAGTGTTTCATAGCCTTCTCGACCACCCCACAATACGTAGTTTTCACCACCTAGTCGTTGAGTTGCGCCCATCGCATTGAAGATTTGAGTTGCTGCATACGCGAAGACTTTAGGGTCAGGGTTTGAACCCGCACCCGCCATGTAACGAGGGTTGGAGAATGCGTTAGCCGTTCCCCATAGCAGTTTGATGCCCGTTTCTTCTTGCTTACGCTCCAGTACATCAACCATTGTTTGGAAGTTATTGACGTACTCTTTCAGTGAATTACCTTCTGGTGCTACGTCTACATCATGGAAGCAATAGTATGGAGCGCCGAGTTTTGTGAAAAATTCAAATGCAGCGTCTGCTTTTACGTGAGCAGCTTCCATTGAGTTTGAATTCTTTAACCATTCATGTTCAAAGGTGCCAGAACCAAAAACATCCGAACCACCCCAACCAAAGTTGTGCCAGTAAGCCACAGCGAATCTAAGGTGTTCTTGCATGCTTTTCCCAAGAATCATCTTATTCGCATCATAATGGCGAAATGCTAACGGGTTAGTCGAATCTTTCCCTTCGAATTGAATTTTATTTATACCTTTAAAGTATTCAGTCATTGCGTAATTCCAATAGTTTCATATGGGCTTTATTCTCTGACAAATTTAATGGTTTTGTTTTTTCTATCAATTATGTTTTTTAATACTGGTATTCCTCTATTTTACAAGTGTGTTAGATATCCCAGAAATACTATTAAATCATCACTAATATGCTCGTAACTCATTGATTTTATGATGTTGAGGCGTGTTTTTTTCTGTGCTGTTCACATAAGTGAAATATCGTAAAAGCATTACTAATTTGTGCAAATTGATTATATTTTTGTGGATAAACAAAATATTTATTGGTGAAAATGTATCCTGGAGTAAATATAAAAATGAATATGGCCAATACCGATAAATTATCAATAAAGGAAAAGGTCGCCTACGGATTAGGCGACACGGGATGTAACTTTGTATGGCAGACTGTCATGCTTTTTTTAGCTTACTTTTATACCGACATCTATGGTCTATCCCCGGCTCATATGGGTACCATGTTTCTGATCGTTCGTTTTATTGATGCCGTCACTGATCCTGTTATGGGCTCTATTGTTGATAGAACTCAGTCAAAGCATGGGCGTTACAGACCTTATCTGTTATGGATGGCAGTTCCTTTTGGCGCGGCTTGTATGTTCGCTTTCTTCACGCCTAATTTTGGCGAAGTGGGTAAAATTGTATACGCGTATGCGTCTTATATCTTCCTGACGTTAATGTATACCGCTATCAACGTTCCTTACTGTGCAATGGCAAATGCGATGACCAATGACTCTGCTGAGCGTACGTCATTACAGTCTTACCGTTTTGCTTTAAGTACAGCTGGTGGTCTTGTTGTTGCTATGGTGGCTTTGCCACTGGTAGACATCATCGGCCAAGGGGATGAACAAAAAGGATACCTTGGAGCCATGGCCATTATGGGCATTGGCGCTATTGCGTTGTTCTTCTTCAGTTTCTCAAACACCAAAGAGCGTTATGTGCCACAGGAAGAAAGACAGTCCGTATTAAAAGACTTGAAATTGCTGGCAAAGAATAGCCAATGGAGAGTGCTGTTCGTTGTTAACGTTGTGCTTCTTACTGGTGTTGTGCTGAAAGGCGCATCGACCATGTATTACGTAAAAATTGTGATGGGCAGAGCTGATTTGGCAACTATTTTCATGGTTTGTGGCATGCTGGCAAACATTGTTGGCGCTATCTTATCTGCTCCTCTGTTAGGTAAGTACGACAAGCCAACCGTCTACAAAATTCTTATTGTGATATCCGGTATTCTTTCTGCGATGATTTACTTGGTTGAACCATCAAACATCGTAGCGGTTTTCTCATTGGTTATTTTGCTCGGCATAGTACAGATGGCAACGACGCCAATCTTGTGGAGTATGATGTCTGACGTTGTTGACTACGAGAAAACGCGCAGCAATCGTTCACTGAGTGGCATGGTGTTTTCAACTAACCTATTCGCTATCAAACTTGGTATTGCTATTGGCGGTGCTGGCGTGGGCTGGATTCTAGCTTGGGCTGGCTATCAAGGTGGTGCAGAAGTGCAAACTGATGAAGCGATCAATGCCATCAATCTTCTGTTTACTGTATTACCGGGTGTGTTTTTTGCGTCGCTCGCGGTATTTATGTTGTTCTATAAACTCGACAACAAAAAGTTGGGTGAAATTAAACAAGAGTTGGTAAAACAACAAGAGAAAGAGCAACCAGCTACTTTTGTCCCTGAAATTAAAGAGCAAGAAGCACTCGCATAATTCATCTGAATTGCACTCTTTTTACAACAAACCGTTTTACAATAAATAAGAAAGCCCCTGACTTCAGGGGCTTTCTCTTGTCATTCACCTTAATTTTCCATCAAGAATACTAAGGCTTATAGATGATCACTGACTCTTGATGATCACTGGTAAATACCACGCTGGCTTTCTTCTTAGCGAGTTCAATTTTACATTCTGTTTGTGCACATGAGCCTCCAGATTCAGACCATGTTCCTGAAATATTTGCACCGGAGCTATATGAGACTTTCGCAATCCAAGTTTTGCCCATACTAATACTTTCTGTCACGATGGCAGGAGATTCGCTGACATTGACAGTATTCTTATACACATCCGCGGCTCCCTTATCGTCAGTAACGGTGAGAGTAACGTTATAGGAAGCGTAAGCACCGTAAACATGAGCAACAATATCACCAGAATCTGATGATTCATCGCCAAAATTCCAATCGTAAGAAACAATGGTGCCGTCACTATCCGTTGAAGCAGAAGCATCAAAGGTGCAGGTAAGGTCTATACAGTTTGCACTGAATTGAGCCGTTGGTGGAACATTTTCATTGCTACTATTCACATCAATTAATGTTGGGACAAAATCGGCACTATGAATGTCGAGTAGTGGCTCTTTGATACCATCCGGGCTGGTATCTACCCAGTTGCTATTTCCGTTGGTGAGAAGGATATTTTCGATTTGAGTTGGTTCATTTTGCTGGCTGGCTAATAGAGCTGCTGCACCGGCAACATGGGGGGATGCCATTGAGGTTCCGCTAATCGTACCGTAGCTTCCTTTTTCAATAGGGTAAGTTGAGGTAATACATACGCCAGGTGCGGCAATGTCTACAGGTGCTCCCCAATTACTAAAATTGGCTAAAGTATCATCTTCGTCTGAACGACATGTAGCCGAGCCATTGCCGCCTTCTAGTCCATCAAAATCAGCGAGAGCCGAAACTGTAAAAGCATCCGGTGAGTTTGCAGGGGTAAAGCCTGCGCTATCGGCATTTGAGTTCCCGGCCGCTACGACAACAAATACACCTGCTTCAAAGGCTGTTTTAATGGCGCTATCCATTGCGCTGCTTTGTCCGCTACCGCCTAAACTCATATTGATAACTTCGATATTGCCCTGTTTTACCACCCAGTCTATACCGGCAATGATTCCAGAAAGCGAACCTGAACCCGCTGAATCCAAAACTTTAACCGCCCACAAACGCACTCCGGGCGCGACACCGACAACACCAAAATCATTATCTAAGGCACCAATGGTTCCTGCGACATGAGTACCATGGTAATGGTCGTCATCGTAGCTTTTGGTTTCATCGCAATAGTAAGTTCGATTCCATGGCGATCTCCCTGAGTAACTGAGACAGTTCGCACCGCCAACCACGTTAAGGTCTGGGTGGTCAATATCAATACCCGTATCAAGCACTGCGACATCTGCGTCTACATGTTGATCATCGGTATTGTTGATGCTCAGAGTTACCTCGTTTGCAAAAATTCGCTCTACACCAGTGGGGAATGTTTGCACAAATGCTGTAATCGGTAGGTCTTGTTCCACATACAACACATTAGGGTTGTTTAAGATTCCTTTCAACGCTTGCTCTGGAATCGAAATAGAAAAACCTTGTATGGCATTTTCATAAATATAGCCAACACGACCATTTGCTTGCTGTGCAATGTCACTAGCCACTGCAGAAGGAATCGTACTTGGCTTGAGTACAACAATATATTTGTTTAAAACGTCTGCATTTTGAGCATAGCTCGTTGATATAAAGAAGGTTGTTAGCATTAAAAGCAAAACATTGCGCATGATATTCATGACCGCTCACCTTAAACGTCTTGTAAATGTTACTGATAGTATAGTTAATAAGTGTGAGATTGGTCTTAATACTAAAGTGTTGCTTTGGGTGTGAACGAATTAAAAGCGAGCCGCTTAGGGCTCGCTTGGAGAGTAGTATTCTGACTTTGAAGAGAACTTAGAACTTGTCTACTTTGAAGAACAGCGTTTCGCCACTGCTGTCGTCTACGCCGTCATTGTCGGTGACTGCATAACCTTGACCGGATGTATCGATAGTAAAACCTTCGATTTTATCAACCACATACCCTTTCGTTGCTTTTAGATCTGGCAAGAAATCGTGTACCAAGGTTTTGCTTACCGTTGGTAACTGGGAACCTAACGGCGCTGGTTTGAAATCAGAAAGTGCAACTTTATAAAGACGTTTGACTCTCGCAGCCGTATCCAACTGGTTGTCACGCTCAACAATGTACGCGTTGTCTCCGTAAATCGTGATTTCAGACAGACCAACCCAACCTTTCTGCGCGCTTTCTAATGGATATTTGACGGCGCTCCATTGTTTGGTTTTGGTGTTGTAGGAAAGCAGTTTGACGGTATTTTTCTCATCATCTTTCCAAGGGCGCTGAATTGCGACCCATAAAGAATCACCCTGAATAGCGATACCCTCAGCACCAAATCGTTCTTGATGTTGAAGTAACTCGGCAGGGAAAGGCACTGTTTGGTCAATTGCACCGCGTTTGGTGACATGTAACAGTTGATGCGGAACGGATTTTCCAGCGTTGCCCTCAGAAGCAAGCCAGAATCCACCTTGTGGGTCAACGGCGATGCCTTCTAAGTCGAGCTTTTCTGCGGCTCTGCCACCATGAGTGATGATGATTTTGTCTTTTATCAGCGCAGGAGACTGTGTTGCATCAATAGTAAAGATTGCGGGTTGAGCAGAGTAAAAACTGTCGCTGACGGAATAGAGAATACCTGCTTGGTTTAAATCTGCCGCCAGCCCCGATAATGCTCCCCAGCCAATAGGACGGTTGTTGTTGTCCATTGTGGACTGAATCATAGGATAGGCTGGCGCTTCATTCGTCCATTGATAAATCATTACATGAGAGCGGGCACCTTTGTCTTTCACCATGTCTTTTTCGTTTGCCGTCGCAATCAGGCCGCGTTTTGGAATTGCAATCGCGGATTCTGGTGCGATACCTGAAGGCAGCATTTGAACAAATTCTGGCTCGGCTCCGGTATCACGATAAACCCCCATAATTGAGCCACGCTCAGACATAACAAAAATGTACGTATCATTGTCGAATTTTGCTACTTCAATCCCTTCTGGTTCAGCGCCTTTCTTGCCTGAACGTTTTTCTGGGTAATGGCCTGCTTTGACCACTTCGTATTCAAAACTCGCTCCGCTTTCAAACAGAACTTCACCTTGTTTGTTGAAAATGGTAAAGCCTCGAGCACCGCCTTTGTAATCGCCTTCGTTCGCTATGACGAAACGGTCATTGTCGAGCCATTTTACTGAATCGGGTTCTCTGCGTACGTTAGTTAGCGATTGGTTGAAAGTCAGCGCGCCATCTTTCTTGATATCAATATTTTTTAGATCAACGGTGCCTGCTGAGAAATGATGGATGACTTTTCCAGATTCCGCATCAATGATGGCGATGTGGTTGTTTTCCTGAAGTGTAAGCGCTATTTCGTTGTTGTCGTTGAACGCGACAAATTCTGGCTCAGGATCGGACGGTGCAATTTCAGTGATGCCCGTTAAGTCCACTTTCTTGGTGCTTGCACAATCAAGTTTGTTGTTTTTGATCGGAACAATAGAAAGGTATCCCGCAGGCATTTGTGGCAACTCACCATCGTTGAGTTCTTCGTCACGTTCGTTCTCAATTGCAACGGCAACAAAACGACCGTCTTTTGATACTGCTACAGAGTCAGGCTGTCCGCCCAAATCACATTTTTGAATCAGCTTATGGCTCGCGACAGAAACCGCGGCCAGATAGCCTGAAGGTTCGGTGTAACTTTTCGAAGTGTTAACACCCGCAACCACCATTTTGCCTATCGTTGCTACCGATGTCGGTTCACCCTGTAAATCAAGAAACCCCGCAGCTAAAGGCTGATTTGGGTTTTTAATGTCGATGAAACCAATACCGCCCATCGGGCTGTCAGAATAGATCAAGGTATTGCCATCTTCCGATGCGGTTATGATCTCTGATGACGTCACCGAAGATTTCGCTTTACCCGCAGGAATGTTGTCTGCTACCGAAAATGTAGCAATACGTTGAAATGATTCTGCATGCGCAAAAGATGAAGCGGCTGCAATGGTTGCCGCTAGTAATGTGGTTTTTAGATATTTGACTTCCATGCCTTATTCCCTGTTATTTAAGACTTAGTCGAACACGCTAGATACGCTGTGTGTCAGTTGCATGAGAGTTTTATGTTGTTATGTTTACAGAATTCGAAATTGCCATGTTAGGGCTAGTTTTTAGTCCTGTTTGAAATCTTGAAGAGAGAAGTATAAGAGCGGGGCACAGTTAAGCTATGCCCCCCTTATCAGAAATTAAAGAATCATACCGCCTGACGCCTCAATTCGTTGCCCCGTTACCCAGTCAAAGCCTTCGCTAAACATAGATGAAATGATTTTTCCAATATCGTCAGCTTCACCGACACGTCCTAGAGCGGTAACCGATGACACCATCGCTTGTGCCTGTTGATTGTCACGAATTGCGCCGCCTCTAAAATCGGTTGCGATAGCCCCCGGAGCAAGCGTATTCACGCGAATGTTGTTTGCCGCAAACTCTTTCGCCATATAGCGAGTCATCACTTCTACTGCACCTTTAGCCATGGCATAGGCCGCGGAGCCGGGGAAAGAAAATCGCGTTAAACCAGAAGATACATTCACGATATGACCGCCAGATTTGATTAGCGGAAGCATCTTCTGTGTGAAAACAAACGGACCTTTCACGTGGGTATTAAACATCTCTTCAAGATCTTCAATACTCGTTTCTTCGATCGTGGCATGCAAACCGGTTCCCGCATTGTTTAACAGGTAATCAATGTCAGAACGTCCAAATTGCTCCTGTAGGATCTTCGAAAGGGAGCTTTCAAATGCAGCAAACGAAGCGGTATCACGGATATCACATTGCAAGGCTACTGCTTTTTGTCCCAAACGTTGGATTTCGGCAACGACATCCAGCGCCGCTTGTTGGTTACTGTGATAGGTGAAAATGATATCGACGTTTTTCTCTGCCAATTTAAGTGCCGCGCTTTTGCCTAGACCGCGGCTGCCACCAGTTATTAGTGCAATTTTGTTCATGTCTTTACCTTTTGAGCTCAGTTGTTGGGTTCGTTTATACGTTACTCTTCGGTATTGGATTGAAAAATAGCGGTAATCAGACAACACTGTTCGTATCAAATGAACAATAACCAGTGAGCAAACGAGGCTGATGGATAAGATTGAAACGATGAAGCGTTTTATTGCGGTCGCTCAAACAGGCAGTTTTACGCAGGCTTCCAATCAACTTGGCGTGCCGAAATCAGCGATTTCTATGTCGGTGAGCCGTTTGGAAGAGCACCTACAAACGAGGTTATTGAGACGCAGCACGCGGCAGGTTTCATTAACAGAAGCTGGTGAACGTTACTTATCTCAGAGCCTGAGACTGATTGACGAATTGGAAGGGCTAGAGAATCAGTTTCAGCGCGAAAGCAATGAACTCAGTGGCGTGATCAAAGTGGATATGCCAAGCCGCTTCTTTTCTACGGTCGTCGCGCCTAATCTTCACCAATGGTTCGAACTTCACCCGAAAACCCAACTGAGACTAGTGGGAGCAGACTATCGAATTGATCTCATCAAAGAGCGTATCGACTGTGTGATTCGCGGTGGAATATTGGAAGACAGCAATCTGATTGCGCGACATTTGGGCAGCATTGAAATGATTAACTGCGTTAGTCCAAGTTATGTTGAGAGGTATGGGTTGCCGACTCAACTTAATCAGCTTGATCAGCATTTTGTCGTGGATTATGCACCTGAGCAGAGCGGATTACAGAGTGGTTTTGAGTACGTCAAAAATAACAAAACGCACTTTGTGTCAACCAAGAGCCTGATTTCAGTAAGTACAACGGATGCCTATTTGTCAGCGTGCCTCAATGGTTTGGGTATTATCCAATTACCCAAGTGGGGAGTGCAGGAGCACATCGCCAATGGAGAGCTGATTGAAGTACTGAGTGATTATGTCTGTATGCCGATGCCAATGTCGGTGCTCTACGAGTCTCGCCACCAACAGCCAAGAAGAATAAGAGAATTTATTGACTGGTTAACTCAGCTATTTGAGCGATTTAGCAGCAATGAACCAGAGACAAAGTTGTAATCTTTAGAACATTCTTTTAACTCATGGTTTATATTGATAAATTGGACAAAACACCGAACAACCAAGACTCCGAGCAATATAGTGACTTTATGAAAATATTTAGTAATTTTGACGCGGGTAATATTGAAGTTATCAACGCTGAAAATCGTGAAGATATTCAATTGTCGATTAAACGTGATAACGAGACTGAAATTGCTCAATGGTTTTTCTTTCGAGTAGAAAGTGAAGCCAACACAGAGCACAAGTTCCGCATGATGAACCTCGCAAAATCGGCTTATCCAGAAGGCTGGGACGGTTACGATGTGGTGGCTTCTTACGATCGTGAAGAGTGGTTCCGTGTGCCCGCTTCTTACGACGGCGACAACCTGAGTTTCTCGATTCTGCCAGAGTACGATTCGATCTATTTCGCCTATTTTGCGCCATACAGCTACGAGCGTCATTTAGACTTGTTGCATCAAGCTCAAATGCACCCACAAACCAAGCTTCAAACGCTAGGTCAAACACTGGATAACCGTGACATCAGTCTGTTAACGATTGGTGAATCAAGTTCTGAGAAGAAAAATATTTGGATTACTGCACGCCAGCATCCGGGTGAAACCATGGCTGAATGGTTTGTGGAAGGTTTGCTGCAACGCCTGCTTGATAACACTGACACCGTAGCGAATGCACTGCTTGAAAAAGCGGTATTCTACATTGTGCCAAACATGAACCCAGATGGCAGCGTTCGTGGTCACCTGAGAACTAATGCGATTGGTATCAACCTTAACCGCGAATGGCAATCACCGTCATTAGAGAAAAGTCCTGAGGTTTACTACGTTCGTCAGCGAATGATGGAAACGGGTGTTGATCTGTTCCTCGATATTCACGGCGATGAAGCAATCCCTTATAACTTCGTGGCTGGTGCCGAAGGTGTTCCAAGTTACAACGAGAAAATGGCGAACCTTGAAGCTCTGTTTAAGCAAGCATTAACCTTTATCACGCCTGAGTTTCAGGATGAATTTGGTTATGACAAAGATGAACCGGGTAAAGCAAACTTGACCGTCGGTTCAAATTGGGTTGCCGAAGAATTTAAGTGTCTGTCTTACACTTTAGAGATGCCGTTTAAGGATCATAACTGCCATCCTGATGAGCTTTATGGTTGGTCTCCTGAGCGTAGCGTGGCATTCGGTCAAGATGTACTGGCCGCTATTCCTGCGGTGATTGACCACCTGTAAGATACAAAGTGTAATCGATAAAAGGCACGCCAGTTCTCTGACGTGCCTTTGTTGTATTCGGTGGAAATGTAGAAGTCGGATTAAGCCAACTAATTGGTTTTGGTTGATACTCGATTTTTTCCGCGGCGTTTTGCGTCATAGAGTGCAAGGTCAGCCCGATGGTAAATGTCTTCCATCCCTGTATCACTTTCAGTGAAATAACTTAAGCCGATACTAATGGAGACTCGCGTATCGGAAAGCTCTTCGTGTAGCAGAGTGTTGGATACCGCATCTACCAGTCGCTCTGCAAACTTCACGGGAGAAATTTCGTCTGTGTGCTTGAGAATAATGCCAAACTCATCGCCACCAAGTCGTCCAATCGTGTCAGTTTTACGTACTCTCTGTTTGCAGATCTCTGCGACTTTACGGATAGCTTCATCGCCTAGGCTGTGTCCGTAAAAGTCATTAATCCGCTTAAAATTGTCGATATCGACCACAAGGAAACAGTAGTTTTCATGGTATCGCTTGAAGGCATAGAAGGCATCGTTCAGTGTTTCAAACAACTTACGACGATTGAGTGTTTTGGATAAATCATCCACTTCAGATTGATAGAGCAACTTCTGCTCAATCTGGTGTCGAGCGGTAATGTTTCGAGCAACCCACACCACAGCTCTTTCGCCATAGCGTAATGATTTCAGCGGGCTAACTCGGCCTTCAAAGCGTAGTTCTCCAATCGGCCCAGAGGCTTCATCGACCGTGTCAACGTCATCTGCAGATAAGGAATATTCAAAAACTTTGATGCAATCGCAATCGAGCGTTTCTTTAATTCGATCTTTAAACCAAGCGGCCTTATCTGCAGGAAGAACATTGGCGAGGGTTAATCCCTTTAAAGATGAGCCGTCATGATAAAGGTCGGAGTTTTCGCCACCAAATATCGCCGCATAGCGACCAGATTCAGTGAGAACAAAGACCATATCAGGCAAAGCTGAAATTACCGCAGCGTATTCTTCGCATTCATAACACTGTTTATCCATATGTTCTACTTTCACGAAGTACCAGCCTTTTTATATAGATTAAATACAGGCTTAACCGCTCGCGTTCCCAACGAAAGTGGCTCTACTGTTGATATTCTAGCTCATGTTTTTAAAGTCTAAGGGTGATCAATACGTGATTTACACATACTGGCGAACCTTACCAAAATTTGTTTCGCCTGTTCCGTCTCAGAGACTTGTTCGAGCTTACTGGTATAGCTATCGGCAATCGCTTCTTTCAAACCTTCAACAGAATCGCGCATGATGTCGCTGGTAAATTCTGGATGGAATTGCACGCCCCAAGTACAACTTCCTGCTCGGAAGGCATGGTGTTCATCCAATTCACTTCTGGCTAGGCACACGGCATTCGATGGAAGTTGCTGAACCGATTGGAAATGAACGGTTTGAGCCGCAAAGTTTGCTGGAAGTGATTCAAATAGAGGATCATTGCTCGCGCTTGGTAAACGCTCCAACTCTACCGTTCCAATTTCGAGGCCTTTGGGGTTATAACCCACAGTGCCACCAAGCGCTTGGGCGATTAATTGATGGCCAAAGCAAATACCAAGAAGAGGGATTTGTTTTTCAGTGAGGGCAACGATGTCGTTTGACAACTTCAGCATCCAGTCGGTCTTCTCGGTCACCATAGACAGTGAGCCCATGATGATGACTCCTGCTAAAGAGTCATAAGTAGGTAAAGCATCGCGCGTACCATCTAGGAACGTTACGGGGATATCGACTTCACTAATGGCTCTCTGTGCCCAGTGTTCAAAATCTCCGTATTTCTTAAGTTGTTGTTCAGGAGCCTGACCAACATTAATTATCAGTAACGTTTTCATAAATTCCTTTTTCTGACTTCCTGCTACTTTGGCTAATTTAGTGAAAACGAAATATGAGTTCAATCGGTATTTACTGCGCGGAAGAAAAGCACAGAAGGAACTACCTTATAGCAAATTTGTAGTTGCATATTAGTTAGTCATCGATAATATAGCTGTTTAGACGGCTATACGTCTTTGGTTTGGGTAAGGAATAAATAATGAACGGATATAAAAAACTCTCTCAGTTGGGCTTAGTGGCATTTTTGGTTTTCGGTTTAACAGCTTGTGGTCAGAAAGAGAGTGACGAAATCTCTGTTGGTGCAACAGTTGGGCCGCACGCACAGGTAGTGGAAGCGGTTGCAAAAGAGGCAGCTAAACAGGGATTAAAAGTGAAAGTAGTCGAGTTCTCTGACTACATTACGCCAAACGCGGCGTTGGAAGATGGCAGTATTGATTTAAATAGTTATCAGCATCTTCCTTTCCTAAACAACTACAACAATAGCCAAGGTTCTCACCTTGTATCGATTGGTAAATCTATTTTGATGCGTATGGGTATTTATTCTAATAAATACAAATCGTTAGAAGAGTTGCCAGAGAATGCTCGTGTTGCTATTCCCAATGACCCAACCAATGGTGGGCGTGGTTTACTGCTGTTTGCTGACGCAGGTTTGATTACCTTAAAAGCGGATGTGGGTTTTAAAGCGACATTAAACGATATCGTAGAAAACCCGAAAAACTTCGAGTTCTTGGAAGTGGATGCGGCGCAGCTTCCTCGTACGTTGGACGACGTTGATGCTGCGGCTATCACGATGAACTACGTGATGTCTGCGGGTCTTGATCCTAAGAAACAGGGTATCTACCTTGAATCGAAGCAAGCGCCGCTTGCAGTAATGGTGATTGCAAGTCGTGAAAAAGACAAAGATAACGAAGCATATAAGAAATTCGTAGAGATCTACCAGTCACAGGCGATTCGTGACTACATGCAACAAACCTTTAATGGCACGATCGAGCCAGCGTTCTAATTGCTCTGATTCCCGTAGTAGCGTCTGTTACTGCGGGAACTCAAATCTTTCCTGTCACTGTTTCTCCCTGCCTATATAATTTCTTCTCCCTTACAATAATTTATTGTTATAACTAAAAATTCATAAAAGACTTTATCTGCAATAATTTGCCCCTATATCTTAAGAAGTCGTAAATCGAATACGTAAACCAAGAGAAGGATCAACCATGGCAAGTGAATATATCCCACCAAGAGTTTGGACAATGGACAGCGAAAATGGTGGTCAATGGGCGAGCATTAACCGACCGGATTCAGGTGCTCGTTTTGAAAGAGAACTTCCAGTGGGCTCTCACCCAATTCAGCTTTACTCTATGGGTACGCCAAATGGCCAGAAGGTGACCATCATGCTTGAGGAGCTACTTGCTCTGGGCGTGACAGAAGCGGAATATGATGCGTTCCTGATTCGCATTGGTGACAGTGACCAGTTCAGTTCTGGCTTTGTTGCCGTCAACCCGAACTCGAAAATTCCAGCGATGGTTGATCGCTCAGGTGATGAACCTGTAAACGTATTCGAATCCGGTAATATTCTGTTCTATCTTGCTGAGAAGTTCGGCCATTTCCTACCAAAAGAAGGTGCGGCACGTGCTGAAGTAATGAACTGGCTATTCTGGCTGCAAGGCTCTGCACCTTATCTTGGTGGTGGCTTTGGGCACTTCTACGCTTATGCGCCAGAGAAGTTTGAATACCCAATTAACCGTTTTGCAATGGAAACAAAGCGTCAGCTTGACGTTCTTGATAAGCAACTGGCGAAACATACTTTTATTGCTGGTGAAGAAATCAGTATTGCAGATATCGCTATCTGGCCTTGGTACGGTAATCTGGCACTAGGCAAAGCATACAATGCTGGTGAGTTCTTGGATGTTGAGTCTTATACTCATGTTCAACGTTGGGCGAAAATGATGCTAGAGCGTCCTGCTGTTCAACGTGGCCGAATTGTAAACCGCACTTTTGGTGAAGAGTGGGAACAAGTCGAAGAACGCCATAGCGCAGCAGATATTGATGCGGTATTGAGTAAACGACCTCAATAACCATTTCTGTGCTGATAAACAAAAGGGAGAGTCTTTGGAGGCTCTCCCTTTTTGCATTATTACCGTGCTCATAAATCACTTTAGATTCGGTTTTCACCCGTGCTATAGGCGATGATCTGACTTATCTCGCTTAGGCTACGTCCAGACTCTTCACGCCATTGGCAGAATGCTTGATTGGCTGCGGTCATTGCACGTTTGGTTGTCTTTGCACTATCAATAACGCCAGTGTTCCGAAGGTAGGCTTCAACATCGGTAGAGAAGATAAACGTATCAGCACCCATAGTACGCAGAGTGTATGGCCCTGTGTTGCCACCTAGACGGTCACCGTGCTTTTTTAAGTATTCCCAAAGGCCAGTAATATTGTCTAGTGGCCAGTTTGCCACCATTTCACTGAAAGAACCGTGTTCGACTCTGGTTTCATAAATCATGCGTGCATTGCGCGGAATCGACATCACTTTGGCTAAATGACGGATGATGCGTGGATCTTGTGCTTTTTGTTCCCATACTTCGTCAGACAGCATCAACAGGGGTTCAATTTTGAAGCCGAAGAAAAGCTCTTCAAAGTTAGGCCATTTCTTTCTCACAACATCCCAAGAGATTCCCGATTGAAACACTTTCATACTAAATGCAGATAACCAGCGATCTTCAGGTAGCGCAGCAAGTTCGGTTTGACTTAATGGCGTGCTAAGCAGCGTTTCTAACTGGTCTTCGCCACCTTTACGATCGACGGCTCGTTGATAAATGGAAGAAAATTTTTCGGTTGTCATGCTTGAAGACTCTTGTTTAGTTTAGAAATAAATACTAGCAAAGGGATAACCGATCGGCACGCTAAAGAAGGGAGGAACGTGTTGCGAGTCATTTTGAAAATTTTGAAATCAGACCATTTTTTTGACTATCGATTGGAATACTATCTATGGTAAGCTGTCACTAAATTGGTATAACAAGTGGTTTGAGAGATTAATATGGAACCGAATATTAAGCTTTATCAAAAAATCGCCAATCACTTTAAAACGGAAATCTTTAATGGCGTTTACAACGTTGGGGATATGCTTCCTGCTGAACGAGTGATCGCTGAGCAGATGGAAGTGAGTCGTACCGTGATTCGTGAAGCAATGATAATGCTTGAAGTTGAAGGCTATGTTGAAGTGCGTAAAGGTTCGGGTATCCGAGTCATTAACACGCAGGTTGATAACGTAGTACCTGACATCGTGCAGTCGTCGGGTGATTTCGGTTTCATGCTTACCTGTGGTCCGTTTGAATTGCTACAGGCTCGCCAGTTATTTGAAAGCAATATAGCCGAATTTGCAGCGACTCAAGCGACTAAACAAGATTTGGTTGCTTTGATGAAGATTCAAGAGCAAGCGAAGCAAGACGATTGTTCACGTGATTCTTACTGGGATATTGAATTTCATATTCAGATGGCTCGCTGTACGCAAAACTCAGTAGTGGTACACATTGCTGAAATGCTGTCGAAACATCGTGAAAACAACCCTTATTGGAAGAAGCTTCACGAGCACATTGAAGATAATAAAATCCGCAGTTGGTGTAGCGATCACGATGAAATCGTAAAAGCATTAATCAAGCGAGATGCGGTCGCCGCACGTCAGGCAGCTTGGCAGCACATTGAAAATACCAAGATCATGCTGTTTGATGCTTCAAATGATGACTATGATCGTTTCTTGTTCTCAGAAAGCCCGATTGCTACTTCATAAACATCTTTTTAGTGGCAGAAGAAATGCTGCAAAAGAACTGAAAAATAAAGGCTACCCGAAGGTAGCCTTTGTTGTCTTTTAGCACATCTTATTAAAGCGTTACGCCACTTTTGAATACGGCGATTTCTCGGAACTCATTGATTTCATTGCGCGTCGGCTCACCATTTACGAAGCTGGTAACCTTATCGACAAATTCTTCAAGTAAGTTGTCCATTGATGTGCCTTCCACCAGAGTGCCTGCATTAAAGTCAATCCAGTGTGGTTTGCGGCGTGCTAAGTCACTGTTGGTTGCCAGCTTCAATGTGGGTACTGGTCCACCATAAGGTGTGCCACGACCAGTACTGAACAGCACCATGTGACAGCCCGCCATCGCCAGCGCAGAGGTTGCAATCGCATCGTTCCCCGGAGCACTTAAAAGGTTCAAACCCGGCTTGGTTAAACGTTCACCGTACTTAAGTACGTCCATCACCTGACTAGAACCGGCTTTTTGCGTGCAACCCAAAGATTTCTCTTCTAATGTAGAAATGCCGCCCGCCTTGTTACCCGGAGATGGGTTTTCATAGATAGGTTGTTTGTGATCGATAAAATACTGCTTGAAGTTATTGATCATGGATACCGTATTGTCGAATACGTTTTTATCAACGCAGCGACTCATAAGAATGTGTTCTGCACCAAACATCTCTGGCACTTCGGTCAACACTGTGGTGCCGCCGTGCGTGACAAGGTAATCTGAGAAACGTCCTAGCAGAGGGTTAGCTGTGATGCCTGAGAAGCCATCAGAGCCTCCGCATTCTAAGCCAAAACGAACTTCGCTCAGGTTGCCCGGAACTCGCTGATCTTTGGACATCACGTCATACAGCTTTTTCATCAGCTCAACGCCGTATTCCACTTCATCATCTTGTTTTTGACAGATCATGAATTGAACACGCTGTTCGTCATACTCACCAAGCGTGTCTTTAAACGCGTTCACTTGGTTGTTTTCACAACCTAAACCCACCACCAAAACACCGCCGGAGTTAGGGTGTTTCACCAAGTTTTGCAGCAGAATCTTAGTGTTGTTGTGGTCGTCCCCCAGTTGTGAACAGCCATATTGGTGAGTAAACACTTGCACGCCATCAATAGCTGACATGTCGACTTCAGACTCAAACTGCCTTTTCATCATGTTAGCTATAGCGTTTACACAGCCAACCGTTGGGATGATCCAAAGTTCGTTTCGAATACCCACATCACCATTCTCACGGCGATAGATATTCACTGGTTTATTTTCCAATGTGCTGTGCACATTTTGGAAATCCGGTTGGTATTGGTATTCGTTTAAATCGCTTAAGTTGGTGCGAATGTTATCCTGATAAACACGATGGCCTAGCTCTATCTTTTCCAACGCATGTCCGATAGGGCAGCCATATTTGATAATCTGGTCATTCTCAACAAAAGTTTGCAACGCCACTTTGTGCGCTTGAGGAACGTCCTCTTGCAACGTTATTTCTTGCTCATCAACGACTAATGTTGTGCCAGCACTTAAGTCTTTTAGTGCAACCGCTACATTGTCTGCAGGATGTATTTTGATAAGAGAGTTCATGCTATTTCCTTAGCAGCGATTTAACGCACGTCGCATGCCCACAAGGCAAATTTGTTCGATGTACGCGGTTACGCATTCCGTCAAACCAGGCACTTGATTGAGGTCTTGTCCCCAGTGCGCAGTGTTACCCAACACACCTTCAACTAACGCGCCATAGCTTTGCTCCCCTGATAACACCTTAGGCCACTCGGAAGCAAAGAAATCTAGCCACGGTTGGTCGTCACTAAGAGGGTAATTTCCTTCCTCACGTTCGCCGCGATAGAAGGTAATTAACGCTGCAAGTGCAAAGCTCATGTGACGAGGTAAATGGTCGGTCTTTTCTTGATACGCGAGTAACTGCGGCAAAATTCGGGTTTTGAACTTTGTCATACCATTAAGCGAAATAGATAACAGCAGGTGTTTGATGTAAGGGTTCTTAAAGCGATATTCCACATCTTGAGCAAACGTCTGCAGTTCATCTTTTGGCAGTGAAAGAGTAGGGATGATCTCAGAGAACATCAGCGCTTTGATATACGTTGCCATCTGCTCGTCAGCCATGCTTTCACCAACGGTATCAATACCAGACAAGAATGCCACAGGTACAAGCGCGGTATGCGCCCCGTTAAGAATCGCGACTTTACGTTCTTTATAAGGCTTGATGTCGTCAACAATTTTAATGTTGAGCGAGTGTTCAGTGCTAAGCTGATCCAGACACAGTGCTTGATTTAGCCACTGAGGACCTTGAATCACAAACAGATAGAAGTTTTCGGCACTGACCATAAAAGTATCTTTGTAGCCTAGCTCCGCTTCCAGCGTGCTCACTTCATCTTTTGGATAGCCGGTAACGATGCGGTCGACCAAAGTTGAGCAGAATGTATTTGCCGCTTCTACCCATTGTTTGAATTCAACAGGTAACTCCCACGCCTCAATGTAGCGGCCAACAATTTCTTTCAAGCATTCGCCGTTGTAATCGATAAGTTCGCAAGGAACAATGATCCAGCCTTTGTCTTCATCGGCTTCAAAGTAGTTGTAGCGCTCCCACAGCATACGGGTCAGCTTAGCTGGGTAGCTACTTGGTGGTAAATCATCAAACTGATCGCTTTCCACAAATGCAATTCCCGCTTCCGTTGTGTTTGAGAACACAAACTGAGTTTCCGGGTTACGAGCAAGTCCAAGAATGGCTTGGAAATTTTGGTAAGCAGACAGCTCTTCGTTCACAGAATAGATAACACGGGATTGTGAGATCGCTTGGCCTGTTTCATCCAGACCACGAATCAGCGTGGTATACACACCTTGTTGAGTGTTAAGACTGGGCGGGAAGTCGGTATCGATTGGACGAATAATGCTGACGCCAGCGTTGAAATCTGTGTGTTGGTTGAGTTGGTCAATTTGCCAATCTAAAAATGCGCGTAAAAAGTTACCTTCGCCAAATTGAATAATTTTGGTTGGGTAAGAAGGGCCGGGAAAGGTATCTCGGTTTAGCTGTTTCATAAAAGTTACCTATCGATATGCTGCGGCTGAAGCACGGTGAAGAATCTCTTTGTCGGTAGAGTCTTCATCAATAAGCAACAGCCGCAGAGCGTCAGATTATTTAGCGGTAATACCGAAATAGTTTTTCGCGTTGTAATAACAGATATCGCGAACCATGCGGCTAAGCAGTTCGAAGTCCGCTGGTGCTTCACCATCTTCAACCCATTGACCAATCATTTGGCATAGGATGCGGCGGAAGTACTCGTGTCGGGTGTATGACAAGAAGCTACGGCTATCGGTTAACATACCGACAAAGCGGCTTAGTAGACCAAGCTGTGCAAGCTGAGTCATTTGACGTTCCATGCCGTCTTTTTGGTCATTGAACCACCAACCAGAACCAAATTGGATTTTGCCGGCGATACTGCCGTCCTGGAAGTTGCCACACATGGTTGCCAGAACTTCATTATCACGTGGGTTTAAACCGTAAAGGATGGTTTTCGGTAGTGCATTGTCGCGATCAAGCGCATCCAGCAGACGTGATAAAGGCAAGGCGACTAAACCATCATGGATAGAGTCGAAACCAACGTCTGGACCAAGAAGCTTGAACATTCGTTGGTTGTTATTACGTAGAGCACCAATGTGGTATTGCTGAACCCAGCCACGTTTTGCGTACTCTTTACCTAGGTATACCAATACTGCCGTCTTGAACTGTGCGCTTTCAAATTCAGAGACGTTTCCGCCGCTTAGACGTTTGCTGAGGATGGCATCCAGTTCTTGCTCAGTTGAATCTTCGTAGCAGACCGTATCTAGACCGTGGTCTGATATACAGCAGCCGTGGTCTGCGAAGTGTTGTAGGCGTTTATCTAGTGCAGAGCAAAGGTCTGCAAAACGAGCAATTTCAACATCTGCGGCTTTAGATAGTGCTTCCATATAAGCAGGGAAGGTTTCTAGGTGAATGTTGAATGCTTTGTCTGGACGCCAGCTTGGCAGCATTTGTACTGGGAAGTCTTTGTCTTCTGCTACTTTTTTATGTGCGGTGAGGTCATCGATTGGATCATCGGTAGTACCCACCATTTCCACATTCATTTTCTGCATGATCGAACGAGCAGAGAATTCAGGTGTAGCTAGCATCTCATTGGTTTCGTTCCAAACACGTTCTGCGGTGTCGTCATTTAATACAATGCCAGTAATCCCGAACGGTCGGCGTAGCTCTAAATGAGCCCAGTGATAAATGGGGTTTCCAATTGTATAGGGAACCGTACGAGCGAATGCCAAGAACTTCTCTTTATCCGTTGCGTCACCAGTACAGAAACGCTCATCCACACCATTAATACGCATTGCTCGCCATTTATAGTGATCACCGCGAAGCCAGATATCAGTTAAGTTTTGAAATTTGTAATCCTCAGAAACCTGATGTGGTAACAGGTGGCAGTGGTAGTCGATGATAGGTAAATCGGCTGCTACTTCATGATAAAGGCGTTTAGCAAATTCGCTGTGGAGTAAAAAATCCTCCGAAAGGAAAGATGTCATACAGGTTGTCCTTATGTGTTCTACCATTTGTGTGTGATATTAAACTCATAAAAGCCAAAGAAACACGATTTAAGTAGAGTTTTGATTGATTTTTGAACGTAATTAGAGTGATTTTTGTCAAAAGTTTAAAGGTGATCATACTTTAAGTAAAAAAATGAAAGCCCGTTTCGTTTTATGATCTAGACCAATTTTTTATTGTTATACCAAATGTAGGATTGCTTCATTATCGGAATTACCGATGAATAAGCTTACGAATAACGAATTGTGATGATTGCAATCGACACATGTTGTTCAGGGAAACGTCACCAACAGAATGGGAACGTAATGGATTATTTGTTCTGTCTGGTGGCACAAAAACTAATTAGAGATTAATTACTATGATAATTAAGTCTATCAACTCATATATCAATGGCTTATTGCGTGTTGTGTTGAGTATGTTTATGACCGTAATGATTGTTGCGGTTGTGTGGCAAGTATTTACTCGCTTTATATTACAAGATCCTTCTGCCTTTACAGATGAACTGTCACGTTACTTATTAATTTGGATTGGTGTGCTAGGTGGAGCTTACACCTTCGCAATCAAACGTCATTTAGCGTTGGAACTTTTGGCGCCAAGATTAAGCCATAACGGACAATTGGTGTTAGGTATCCTTATTAACCTAATCATCATTGCTTTCGCTGCTGTCACCTTTATTTATGGCGGAACTGCACTGGTCACAAACACACTTAAACATGGTCAGATTTCTCCTGGGATCGTGATTGGTGGTCACCACCTATTGATTGGTTATGTTTATGTTGTCGTACCTCTGGCGGGCTACATTATTTCTTACTTCGGTACTGTCGACGTTATTTCTTCAGTTCTTTCGCTTGTAAATAAAGAAGAGCGTGTGGCAGCAGAAGGATATTCAAAATGACTCTGATTGATTTACTGTTTTCACAAGACTTCCTAGCGAATGCGCCTGATGCATTTTACGATTTCTTTCCTGCGGCTGTGTTGTTCGGCGTATTAGGTGTTTTGCTGATTATTGGTGTGCCAATTGCGTTTGCAATCGGTATAGCTGCTCTACTTACTGTATTCATCGACTTCCCAATTGAACAAGTGACCATTCTCGTATCGCAGAAGTTAGCGAACGGGTTAGACAATTTCGGTTTGCTCGCCCTGCCATTTTTCATCGTGGCCGGTAACTTGATGAACCGAGGTGGTCTTGCTTCTCGTTTGATTAACTTTGCAATGATTTTCGGTGGCCGCTTGCCGGGTTCGCTGTCGCATGTAAACGTTATGGCGAACATGTTGTTCGGTTCATTGTCAGGCTCTGCGGCGGCTTCTGCGGCGGCGGTTGGTGGCATCATGAAGCCGCTGCAAGAGAAGCACAAATACCCAATGGACTTCTCAACTGCAGTGAACGTGGCATCTTGTCCGTCTGGTTTGCTTATTCCGCCATCAAACATTCTTATTCTGTTTGCGTTGGTAAGTAGTACTTCAGTTCAGTACCTTTTCATTGCTGGTTATGTCCCAGGCATTTTAATGGGCTTGAGCGTAATGATTGGTATCTTCTTGCTCGGCAAGCGTTACAACATTCCTCGTGAGAAAATTATTTCAACAGAGAAGAAACGCAAAGTTATCTGGGATGCTATCCCAAGCTTAACGCTGGTTATCATCATTATGGGTGGCATCTTGGGCGGTATCTTCACTGCAACTGAAGCGTCTGCGATTGCGGTTGTCTATGCTCTAATCCTTGGTTTTGCTTACCGCGAACTGAAAATGAGCGATATGTTCCCTGTGCTTGTTGATAGTGTGATTACCACTTCTATCGTATTGCTGATGGTGGCGACATCTTCTGCAATGTCATGGGCGATGGCGAACGCGGATATTCCTACTTACATCGCTGAGTTTGTACTTGAAACCTCTACAAACCCGATCATGGTTATTCTTTTGATGAACCTGATTCTGTTGGTGGTAGGTACTTTCATGGATATGACGCCAGCAGTACTGATTTTTACCCCTATTTTCTTACCAATTGCTATCACGCTTGGTATTGACCCGATTCACTTTGGGATCATCTTAGTATTCAACTTATGTATCGGTATTTGTACACCACCAGTAGGCACTGCCTTGTTTGTTGGTTGCAGTGTTACAGGCACCAAGTTGGGCGCTGTTGTTCCTAAATTGGCACCGCTATTCGTCCTCATGGTTATCACGTTGACGATAGTGACCTTGTTCCCCTCACTTTCATTATGGCTACCGGAACTAGCTGGTTATAAACCTCAATAATTGATAGGACTATAAAATGAAAACAACAAATAAACTTTTACTTGCTTGTACGCTTTCAACACTAATGGCAGGCAACGTTTATGCAGCTACTGTTAAGCTAGCTCATGCGTTACCGACAGAGCACCCAGTTCACACATCTTTGGATTGGTTTGCTGCCAAAGTGACAAAAGAAACTAAAATGCGCGTAAAAGTGTATCCAAACGGTACTTTAGGTAATGAAACTGAACTACTGCAAATGGTACAAGGTGGCACTATCGGCTTCACTAAAGTGAGTGCTGCACCACTGACAGCATTTGCGTCAGATTACAAACTACTTTCTCTACCTTACCTATACCGTGACCGCGCACAATACGATGCTGTACTTCAAGGTCCTATTGGTGAGCAAATCCTGATGTCTTCTAAAGACTCTGGCTTTATCGGTCTTGCATTCTTAGATGCAGGTGCACGTAGCTTTTACACTGACAAACCGATTCGTACTCCAGAAGATTTGAAAGGTCTGAAAATCCGTGTACAAAACTCAGCGCTTGCGATTGATACTATCAAAGCGCTAGGCGGTACTCCGGTTCCACTACCATACGGTGAGCTTTACTCAGCATTACAACAGGGTGTTGTCGATGGTGCGGAGAACAACATTCCGTCTTACTACTCTTCTCGTCACTACGAAGTGAAGAAAACATATTCTTACGACAAGCACACTATGGTTCCTGACGTACTTGTAGTGTCAACAGGTGTATGGGATAGCCTATCAGCAGAAGACCAAGCAAAAATTCGTGAAATCGCGAAAGAGACAGTTAAGCAACAAGACACTAACTGGGCAAACTACGTAGAAAAAGCGAAAGCGGAACTGGTTAACCAAAATGTGACTTTCGTTGAGAGTGACATTCCTAAGTTCCAAGAAGCGGTTAAGCCTGTGTATGAAAAATTCCGTAAGGAAAACCCAGATCTAGTACCTCTTCTAGACAAGATTCAAGCAATGTAAGCAGAGATGTTCTTATAGCGCGGGGACTTTTCCCTGCGCTATTGGTCACTCTCTCACGCAAGATTTCCTACGCAAAGAGTTCGCTTTGCGTCTATTAACATCATTTGGTTCGAATAATTATGAGATTAAGTCAAGCTCACTTACCTGCGGCTAATGCCCTAATTCAACCCAACGAAAATAACAAGAATGCAAAAGTTGGGATTGTACATTTGGGCTTTGGCGCTTTTCACCGCGCTCATCAGGCATTAATTACAGATGCTGTGATAAAAGAATTTGGCGGTAACTGGAAAATCGTTGGTGTCACTTGGAGCGATGCCGATTTACAGAAAGAGTTAATGGCACAAGATAGCCTTTATTCGGTCGGTGTCGGATACAACGATCAATTGAATATCAACATCGTTGGCTCAATCGAGACAGTGTTGATGTCAGCTCAAACAGAGCAAGTTTTAAGCTATATGTGTAACCCAGAGGTGAAAATCGTTTCGCTGACCGTTACAGAAAAGGGCTATTGCCACAACCCTGCAACGGGTGATTTAGATCTTTCACATCCACTGATTCAGCATGATTTAGAAAATATTGATACACCAAAATCGGCGATCGGTTTTTTGGTTTCAGCTATACGCTGTCGCTACCAAAAAGGTGTTCAGCCTTTTACACCATTGACCTGCGACAACTTACCTGAAAATGGTCATGTTTTAGAGAAAGTAGTGTTGCAGTTTGCTAAGCAGTTGGATGAAGAGCTGTACCAGTGGATTAAAGCGCACATTACTTTCCCGTGTACTATGGTCGACCGCATTGTTCCTCGTACGACAGAAAAAGATATCGCTCGTGTGGAGAAAGTTTTGGGTTTTGAAGACAAAGCCAGCGTGGTTACCGAACCTTTTTTACAGTGGGTGATTGAAGACAAATTTGTCAATGAACGCCCTGCTTGGGAAAAGACGTCTATCGCCAATGTGCAGGTAACAGACAACGTTGTGCCATTTGAAGAGATGAAACTGCGTCTGCTTAACGGTACTCACTCTACGATGGCCTATCTTGGTTATTTGTCTGGTTATGAAACCATTGCGGAAACGATTCAAGATCCGAATTTTAAGATCTTTGTTCGTTATCTGATGGACGAAGAAATCACGCCATCGCTAAGCATAGAAGGCATCGACCTCGATAAGTACAAAGATCAGCTGATTGAGCGTTACGAGAATAAAGGGCTGCAACACCGTACATGGCAGATTGCGATGGACGGAACACAGAAGGTTCCGCAACGCTTCCTACAAACCATTCGCTATTCACTTAACAATGGTATTTCTATCAAAGGGTTATGTTTAGCATTGGCGGGCTGGATTCGTTATGTCAGCGGTGTAAACGAACAAGGGCAGGAGATTGATGTTCAAGATCCGCTCAAACAGCAGCTTGCGCAAATTTGGCAGCAAGCTGACTCAGATTTAGAAAAAGCCTTAGATGGTTTCTTATCTCTTCGCAGTGTCTTTGACCAAGAGCTAGCGACTAATCAAACATTCAGAGCAGAGCTGCAATCCGCGTTAGAAACACTGTTTGCAAACGGTGCCAAAGCATCGGTAGCCAGCTTCGTAGCACAGAGGAAATAATAGATGAAAATGACATTCCGTTGGTACGGAGAAGGTAACGATAAAGTTACTCTCGGCAACATTAAACAGATCCCAGGGGTAGAAGGTATCGTCTGGTCACTGCATGATATGGCTGCTGGTGAGCTTTGGAGCGAAGAGCGTATCGCGAAAGAAAAAGCGATCATTGAAGCGGCGGGTTTTCATATTGACGTTGTTGAGAGTGTCAATGTTCACGAAGACATCAAACTTGGTCTACCAACTCGTGATAAATACATCGAGAACTATAAAGAAACACTGCGTCGCCTTGCAAAAGTGGGCGTAAAAGTGGTGTGTTACAACTTTATGCCGGTATTTGACTGGACTCGTACTGAACTCTACAAAGAGATGGAAGATGGTTCGAACGCGCTGTTCTTCGAAAAAAGCAAAATCGAAAATATTGATCCAATCGAGCTGATCGAAAAGTTATCGACCAATGTCGATGTGACTATGCCGGGCTGGGAACCAGAGCGTTTAGCTCGTTTGAAGGAAACGTTTAAACTGTACGAAAACTTCACGGCTGAAGACTTATGGCGCAATCTACAATACTTCTTAGAGCAAGTGATTCCTGTGTGTGAAGAAGTGGGTATCAAGATGGGTATTCACCCAGACGACCCTGCATTCCCAATTTTTGGTCTGCCACGTTTGATCATCAATAAAGAGAACATCGGTCGTTTTCTTAACTTAGTGCAAAGCCCATACAATGGCTTGAGCTTGTGCACGGGCTCTCTGGGTTCATCGAATAACGATATTCCAGACATTATAGATGCGTACCACGACCGCATTCATTTCATGCACATTCGTAACGTTAAACGCTATGACAATGGTAACTTTATCGAAGCTTCACACCGTGCTTGTGATGGTTCAGTGGATACAGTCAAAGTCGTTCAGACTCTGCATAAACATGGTTATGATGGGTATGTGCGTCCCGATCATGGTCGTCATATTTGGGGCGAAGAAAAATGGGCGCGTCCAGGCTACGGGTTATACGACCGTGCACTAGGCATAATGTATATTCTTGGTGTTTGGGATAGCGTGGAAAAAAACGCTAAACAATCTTAAGAAGGGGAACAGACAGTTATTGATAAGTGAATGATTGTCTGTTTTATAAGTGTGTCATTTCACTCATGGTGAAACACTAGCGGTGAAATGACACCTTGATTGGGTTATCTGAACTCAAGCAAACCATCAAAACTCTCCATTAGAACCAGCGTTTGTATAACAACCAAGGTTCGTTCTCTCGATTTTTCTCAGTGTCGCTGTGATTGACTCAGAATTAGAAATTAACCCAAGTTTGGCTTAGCAATAGCACTGTCAATGATGATACTGAGAATAGCGCTAGGATACTGCCTAATTCACGAATGTTGCTTAGTAACGATTTCTTTCTGTCGAACATGTTCCCACCTATAAAACGGTTAATTAAACGAGACTTTGGTCACACTTTACTCCTTGGTATGACATAGATCAACATTGCCTGTGGTTATTTTTATTCATTCGGCGAGTTTTAGGGTTTTTACTTTTATTTAATGTAATTAAATTACATAACCCTTGTTCAACAAAAAGAAAAACAGCCTGTTAGCAAAAACAGGCTGTTTTAAATATCTAATTAAATGAATTGGTTAGTGAGAGTTACGAGAAAACAGCATACTTTTCACGTAAGAGCGTTTCGTCCAGTGAGTCATAAAGATGACCGCACTGATATGAATTGCAACAGCGAACATGGTGAGATTAGCGAACAACTCATGAACTTGCTCTACCCATTCTTCTCCCCAAAACATATCTAGCTGAGTTGACCAACCGGATAAGCCTGTAAGGATGAGAAGTGTCCACATTACCCAAATCATTACTGCGCCAGCGGGATTATGACCCTGATGATCATCAGACTTGGTATTTAAGACCTGTTGCAAATGATCTACAGCTTGAGACACAGACGGCTTGAATGCTGATAGACGAGCAGGGGAGCGAGTGACAAAGCCCCATAAGAGCCGAACTGCTATCGCTGCCAGAACGATGTATCCCACCCATTCGTGCGTTTCACTGCCTTCTTCTGTGACAAAGTAGTTCGCAAGAAACATCGCGGCTACGGTCCAGTGTGTGAGACGAACGACAGTGTCCCAAACGTATGGTTTAGTCATCTTGTTCCTCTTTTACTTTACTCATATCCACTGGGTTGAAATAGATTTCAGCTTTTTTGCCTTCAGCGTTATATCCGTACAACTCGTAACAACCGGTGCTGGTTGTCTTGAACTTTTTAATCTTGTAGCCCATATCCAGAACCTGCTGTTTTGCTTGGTCGAAAGGCATCCATTTAGATTCCGGCTGTTTTGTACATACAGGATCAGAAGCCATTGCCAACGAAGATGTAGCCATCAGTGTTACTAGTAAACCAGAACGAAGCATCGTGTTAGTAGTCATGTTCTCTCCTTGAGAATCTTGGTTAACGATCAAGGCCCAGTTTGAACACTAATTCTTAAGGAATGCTTAAGAATGGTTTGCCATGCTTAAGTAAGCGCTTAAAAGAGGGTTGGGTCTAATATCGGTATAATTTTTATCCTAAATTTTTGTATCAGCTATTCTTAATTTGTTTGCTAACAACACAGAGGTGTCTATGCGTTGGCTTAAAAACCTAACAATCACCAAGAAACTGATCGGCTTAATCGTTACGTTACTTGCTCTGACTTTAATTGTTTCTTTTTATGCTGTAGTGAAAATGGAACGTGTCTCTAAAGAGATCGATGGGATTGCTCATGAAAATATGCCATTGGTCAAATTGACGAGCAGTATCACTATTAAACAACTCGAAGGCGCGGTGTTGTTAGAAAAAGCTTTTCGTTTAGCGGAGATACCTTCAGGAGAAAGCCAGCAAACGATGGCGACATTTGTAGCTCAAGTTAGGCAATCTTCAACCTATTTTGATGATCAAATACGGAACGCTAAGTCACTGCTTACCGAAGCGATAAAGCACGCTATCAGTACTAAGCAAGCCAACCATCTGTCTGAATTGTCGAAAAATTTAAGTCAGCTCGAAGAACATCATAAGGGGTATGAGAAAACCTTGTTTTCTATTTTGGATGGATTGGAAACAAAACAAAATAATGCGGCAATGGCTGAAACTGTCCATCAATTTGAAAAGTCACAGCAATTACTCAATGTGGAATTGTCTGAATTTTTAGTCGGCTTAGAAAACGCGACTGAGAATGCTGTCATGATAACGGAAGAACAAGAGCATGAAGCATTGATAGGCATGGCAACGCTGTCTATTGTCTCGATCATTTTTGGTTTAACTGTCGGCATATTATTTAGTCGCAGAATAGTCAGTTCCATGAACAGAGCGAAAAATGTGGCAGCGAGTATGGCGCAAGGCAATTTTGATCAACTGATCGAAGTGAAATCGAATGATGAAATTGGCCAACTGATGTCAAGTATGAACGTGATGGCTAATTCGTTAAGTAAAATGATCGGGGAAGTGATGAGCCGAACAGATGCCATTGCCGCAACCGTGACAGAGTTATCCGCCGTTGCAGAGGGCAATCGTCAAGCTATGCAAGTTCAGCAAGAAAACACGGAACAAGTGGCGTCAGCAATGACCGAAATGGCTGCAACTATCACAGAGGTGGCGAGCAACGCTGATAATGCTGCGTTTGCTACTTCTCGCGCGGAAACGAATGTAAAAGAGGGCTGTTCAACAATCGATATGACCCAAGAGCTGTCTGTTATGTTGGTCGAGCAAGCAAGCCAATCTCAAAACATGATTCTTGATTTAAAAAACAGCACGCAAAAGATACAAGATTTCGTCAAAGTCGTAGATGGAATATCGGAGCAGACCAACCTATTGGCGTTAAATGCGGCCATCGAATCCGCTCGGGCTGGTGAACAAGGACGTGGATTTGCCGTTGTTGCTGATGAAGTTCGAGCTCTCGCCTCTCGAAGCCAGCAGGCTACCAATGAGATAGGCAATTTGATCGAAGTGTTAGTCAAAAATTCAGAGCATGCTCATGGTGCAATGAATCAAAGTAACGAGAAAGTACACCAAACTTCCGATTGTATTCAACAAGCGAGAAATCAACTAAATCACATCGCCATCGCATTGGCTGAGCTCTCTGAATCGAATACTCAGGTTGCAGCCGCTAGTGAAGAACAAGCGGTTACTGCAGATCAAATAAGCCAGAACCTGATTGGTATTAAAGATTCCGGTGACAGAGTACTGCAAAGCACTGAAGAAACTGCTACCGCAAGTGAAGGTTTGGCGGTGCAGGCAAATGCGTTACGTACACTCATGTCTGCGTTTCAGGTAAGAGCCCAATGCATTTCGTAGTTGGGCAAAATAAACCTTAAAACCTGAGAGTTTGGTGGCTTTTTGTACTGATAATCTATGGCACTCTAAACTGGTGAACACGACTGATATTCATGAAAAATGAATACAGAAGTGCAGGATTTAGAAAGCAATGGAGTTGTTATGTCTGGGTCTATTACTCATTTATCTTCTGTTACTCCAGATCTCGATCGTTCAAGAGGCTGCTTAGTTGGTCTCGCGGTTGGAGATGCACTGGGTACGACACTTGAATTTAAGCCTCCAGGGACGTTTAAACCCATTACAGATATGATGGGTGGGGGGCATTTTTGTCTCAAAAAAGGCTATTGGACGGACGATACTTCAATGGCGCTATGTCTTGCTCATAGTTTGCTGGAATGTGGCGAGTTTGACGCTCGCGATCAAATGAACAAATACTGCCAGTGGATGAATAAAGGTTATATGAGCAGTATTGGTGTCTGCTTTGACGTTGGCGTCGGCGTATCATCTGCATTGCGTCGCTATCAAAAGACGGGCGATCCTTACGCGGGTTCTAAAGCTCGCTGGAGCTCTGGTAATGGCTCAATCATGCGATTAGCTCCTGTACCGATTTTCTATCAATTGTCCCTTCCTGACGCTGTGTTCTACGCCGGTGAGAGTTCTCGGACGACACATGGCTCGGCCTTGTGCGTTGATGCTTGTCGTTATTTGTCTTCGATCCTGTTCCATCTGATTCATGGTCATGAAAAACAGTTTTTTGCCGAGCTGGAGTATGCGGCGGAAACGGAAGAGATTAAGGAGATTCAATCAGGCTTGTTTCTCAACAAAAGCTATAAAGAGTTAACCGGAAGTGGTTATGTGATTGAAAGCCTAGAGTCGGCATTGTGGTGTTTTATGAACACTAATAGCTTTGAGTCTTGTGTATTGGCAGCCGCGAATTTGGGCAATGATGCCGATACTACTGCGGCGATTGCAGGTCAACTCGCGGGCGCTCATTACGGGCATCAAGGAATTCGAGATGACTGGCTATCAGTACTCTACAAACACGAAGACATTTTGGCTCTTTCGGATGAACTCTATGCGCTTGCCCTAAATACGAAAAATACAAAAATCTCAGGCGGTGAATAATGATACCGATACCTGTTTGTGAGCCAGAACAATACGCTTTGAGTGATGAAGAAAGTGCAATTCTCCAGCAGATTTGCTTGCCACTGAATCATTGCAACGTTCCGTCCAAGTTGTTGGCAAGTCTTAGCTATCAACAAAGACCCATCCCTTTGGAAATTGATGGTTTGCATGTTTGGTATCCCACTTTGTTTGAGGTCTTAAACAATACCGACAGTTATCAGGCAAGGGCTGAGCACTTCAAACATTTTATGTCTCAGCATTTTCATTTATCAAAAGGTGATTATCGTTCAAGTGAAAACACCGATCCGCCACCTCGTCCTAAGGTGAACTACCGAAGGCTACTGCTAGGGTGGTTATTTGATTCCGATAACGAGCAAGGGGCGGCATGGCGCAGTTGGGTTGAATCCCGGTTTGGTTTGCTGACTTGCTTCCATCAAGGATCGTTGCATGGCCCAGACACGCCAGAATATTTGCGTTTTCGGCAAGTGTGTACACGAGCAACCTACAATACCAATGAGTTGTATGCCCAGTTAGATTTGTTGTACTTGTTCTGCCAGCATGAGTTGCGCTTACGTGTTAAGGGAGACGATTATTTAACCCTCTATAGAGGGTGCACTGAACAAGCTGAGTTTAAAATTGGTGGAGAATGGGTGAAACTGTTTAATAACTTAAGTTCGTTTACAGCTGACCCTGAGAGTGCACTTCGTTTTGGCTCTAAAGTGTTTGCTGTGAATGTCCCTCTCTCCAAAATTGCCTGCTTTGAATCTCTTTTGCCTCATAGTTTGCAAGGTGAGCAGGAGTTTATGGTCTTAGGGGGCTTATATCGAGTAAAACGTTGGCTGGGCTAACAGTGGCACGTAACATGTGAGCTGCTATGCAAAATTCTAGTCACACTTGGTCAATAAGCGTTCGGTTATCTAAAGTTATATTACTGATTGAAAAATAAAGAATTTGATATTTTGAGGATTTTATTAACTGGAGTAATTGTTCTAATAATACGAATTCTAATAAAATAATGTTTTATTGCTTAACTGTTTGTATTTTAAATGAATTTAATCATTCGGAATACGCATGTACGCTCGAAAGTTATTGCGGATTATTGTGAAGTGCTTCAAAATTAACGAATTAGTATTTCTTCTTAGTTAAGAATGAGGTTTTGATGAAAGTTGCGGATATTTTTAAACATCATGCTGAGAACATAGTTAAGCATAATGAGTTTAAACAATTGATGCCTCCTACAGTGCGCGAGTACTGGGGAGAGTTATTGGATAAAACAAATAGCCGCCAGCTTTTTTCATGGGTGAAGGATTTTCACCAGCCAGCAAATGAAGATGTTCCTGTTGTTGAACCTATCGTATTAAAACCAGAAGCTCAGGCTGTTTATAATGAACTTGAGTCGAAGTTAGGTGAAGTTATCCATACAGGAGATTGGTTATTGGTTGATCAGAATCGAATCAACCAGTTTGGCGCAATTACGGAAGATATGCAGTGGATTCATACGGATCCAGAAAGAGCTCAAGCAGAGTCACCATTTAAAACCACTATCGCACACGGCTTTCTTACATTAGCGTTATTGCCAAAATTGACGGACAGCGTTGATGAAGACAAGTTGCTATTTCCGACCGCGAAAATGATGGTGAACATTGGCCTAAACTCAGTGCGTTTTCCTTATCCAATTAAAGTGGATAGCCGTGTAAGAGCGGTAAGCACACTGTCAAAAGTAACGCCAATTAAGAAAGGTTTAGAGATTGAGCGTGAAATAAAAGTAGAAATTGAAGGTGTTCGCCGTCCAGGTTGTGTCGTAACATCCGTTATTCAATTGCACTTTTAACACATTGATTTGATTAAAAAGGAGAGCGTCAGCTCTCCTTTTTTTGTCATGCTTACTTGTATTTCGATGTTGGAATATATCCATACTCTTCAATCAGTTTTTTCACTCTGTCTGACTGAATAAATCTGAACAACTCTTTAGTTTCTTGTTTATCTTTCTCTGGATAGTGAAGTAACAAGAATGGACGAGAAAGTTGGTATTCGTGGTTAGCAATAGTCTCTGGAGTCGCTTTCACTCCTTCAAACTTAATTGCTTTGACAGAACGGTCAACAGAGCCCGTAGAAATAAAGCCAATCGCTTGCGAGTTATGATTTACTAACGTTTTCACCATGCTATTGCTATTAACCACAAGGTTGTTTGGATTGATATCTGAAACTAATCTGTCTTTAATCACCTTGGTCAAACCAAGCAAGCTTTCAAAACTAAAGCGAGAACCCGAAGAAGCTTCGCGCGTTACCACGGCGATTTTTTGATCATTGCCACCAACTTGTTTCCAGTTAGTGATCTTGCCTTTATAGATGTCGTAAAGTTGTTCACGGGTTAAGTTACCGATTGGATTTGATTGGTTAACGACAACAGCTAGACCATCAAATGCGATGATGAATGTCTGCAACGACTCTTCTACTTCATCATTCGTAAGGTAACGAGAACTCATCGCTACGTCGGCCACACCTTTCTTTAGTAGCGTAATACCAGCGGTAGAGCCTACGCCTTGCACCGCAATATAGGTATCTTTATGGCTAGTGTTATATTCTTCGGCAATCACATCCATGATGCGTGCAACAGAGGTCGACCCAGAAACGTTGATTTCGCTAGCATGCGCGAAAGAGGTAACTAGAAAAAACGAGCAAAGAGTGGCTAACGCAACTCGAAACATAATGGAACTCCAAACAAAATAAGGACAGATCAGCGGAATATCTTATTGCGATTAAATGACAGTTTTATGAAAGTGTTTGATAGTACGCATAGAAATATGGGCGGAATATCTCTAGTGTGACGTTGTGTTTGTTATTCTTTTGAAGTTTAGTTTTGTTCGCATTATAAAGTTGTTTTCACAGCAAAAAGTCGCCAAAGGATAAACAGACTCTATTGAGTTATACTGAGTTAACTTTAAGATATTTGGAGTGACTAGCTCTTAATGCTGTATTCGGTCACAAGATAATGGGGTATCCAACGCCATGACGGTCGTAAACTTGTTACAGCGTCAAATTGAACGCAGGGCAGAACTTGTGTGCCATAGCCGCAACCGCAGCCTTCCTGTGGATTTAGGAAAATCGAGTTTTGAGCCGATAGATAATGGTGTGCAGTTCATACAACAACACTACAAGCTGGACTCTGTCCATAGTGAGTATTCGAGCCCAGTAGCTCGTATAATTTGGGATGCGGATCAACGTCACTGGGAGCTTTATATTCCAACCCGTGAAGAGAACAGTGAAATGTGGGTTCCTTACCCATTTCTCTCCAAAAGTTCCGATTTAACAGCAGTGATGCGTGAAATTGAGAAAGATCCAAAATCTTACTTCTGGTCGTGAATTGAACGGCGTTATGAATGAAAAAGGCATTCCGATGGAATGCCTTTTATGTTTTTGACCAATTCGATATCGAAACCGATTATTCCGTTTTTTCTTCTTGGCTCATTTCAGCTTGCTGAGTGTCCTCGGTTTGAACTTGCAATTGAGGTTCATCTGCAAATACCTGAGTTGGCTTGGCCACGATACTGCGGTTTTCCTGACTGACATCGGCTAATACAACCTCAAGCGTATCACCCAAACGATATACCACTTCTTTATCGATAGTGATCATTCCTTGGTCGCCGTTGCATTCTAAGCGTTCTTTGTTTGCAAGAATCAATGAAGCTGGAATAAACGCGGCTGCGCCGTTTTCAAGTAAACGAACACGAGCACCAGCGCGGTTAATATCAAAGATCTCTGCGTTAAAGAGAGTTTGCTTACTTGGTTCTTCTGCAAGTGTTCTAGCGTATAACCAATCCGCGACGTTGCGTTCAGCAATCTTGTGATGTTTACGGTGCAGCGCCAGTTCTTCACCCACAGTTTCATCCGGTTGCTGTACTGGCTCTTTATTCAAGATATGCGCTTTTAGCATACGGTGGTTAATCATGTCGCCGTACTTGCGAATTGGTGAAGTCCAAGTCGCGTATACGTCTAAGCCCATAGCGTAGTGAGGGAGTGGCTGGTTACCAATTTCACTGTAGCTTTGACATTTACGAATACGGTTATCTAAGTAAGAGGTTTCTTGCTCGCACAACCAACGACGTAACGCAGCAAAGCCCTCAAGTGTTGCTAAGCTTTCCGCATCGCACTGTGCACCATTTGATGTCATCAGTTCGACCACATCAGCCATTTTATCGGCTTTAAAACCTGCGTGAGTGTTAAAGACGCCGGCATTAAAGGTTGACTGAAGAACCTTACCTGCACAGATGTTGGCAGTGATCATTGCTTCTTCAACAAGGCGGTTTGCTGTACGACGCATATCAGCATGAATAGCAATAACGTCGTTATCTTCGCTCAGTTCGAAACGGTAATCTGGGCGATCTGGGAATACAACTGCATTGTTTTCACGCCAGTTTGCACGAGCTTGAGAGAATGTATGCAAAGTCTTAACAACTTCTGCAATAGTTTCATTCGGTTGCCATTCAGTGCACTCACCGTTTTCTAACCAATCTGAAACGTGGTCGTATACCAGACGGGCATGAGACTGGATATTAGCGGCAAAGAAACGAATATCATCAGCTATAACACCATCTGCGCCTACCGTAACGGTGCAGCATAGAGCTGGGCGCACTTGATTTTCGATCAGAGAACATAAGTCGTCTGCTAAATCACGTGGCAACATTGGAATATTACGACCCGGTAGATAGATAGTGAATCCACGTTCACGTGCCACTTTATCCATCTCATCATCTGGGGTGATATAGGCGGTAGGGTCGGCGATTGCAATCGTCAGTTCAAAGTTACCGTTATCGAGCTTTTTCGCGTATAGCGCATCGTCCATATCTTTAGTAGATGCGCCATCAATGGTCACAAACGGGATATGGGTTAAGTCAGAACGCTCAAGATCGGCATCATCTTTAAGTTGCCAATTCTCGATCCCCGCAGGTTCGCTGTTAGGTAAATCATTCTCTGCCAACGTGACCCACCAAGGAGCGATTTTATCTTCAGAATCTGTAATTTTTTCTGAGATTTCCGCAAGGAAGTGGTCTTCGCCTTTTAGAGGGTGACGAACGAGATGAGCAACTACCCAGTCACCTTCTTGGAAGTGTTCTGGATTCAAACCTTTTTTAACTTTTGCTTTTAATGGCAACTTTTTAAGTTGTGGATGATCAGGTGCTACGTTGAGTTTGCCCTTGAATAACTTTACTCGGCCAATAAAGCGTGTCAGAGATTGTTCGACAAGTTCTTGTGGTTCTGCAACTTCCCGCTCTTTTTCGGTGCGGATAATGGCAATCACTTTGTCTCCGTGCATACATTTTTTCATGTACGGAGGCGGAATAAAGAAACTGTTTTTACTATCGACTTCTAAAAATCCAAAACCTTTGTCGGTGGCTTTAATCACACCTTCTTTCTTTGGTAGGTTTTCTTGAATTTGTTGCTTTAATTGGGCAAGTAACGGGTTGTCTTGGAACATGTCTTCTATTTCTAGCTTAGTGAATTGCGCACACTATAATCATTACAGGCAATTATTACTACCCAGCGAAGACCTTTCTCAAGCAATTTGACCAGTGCTATTTGTGCATTTGTCGGCGCAAATTACTGACGAATAAAAGGGTTGGAACGAGGTTTTGATGAATTTTTATCCTTTAAGAGAATAAATTGTGATGAATTTCAATTTTTTCTGGCTTTTTTTATGCTTTTAGGGAATAATCCGCCTCCCTTAGATGTCCCTAGTGGCTTGATGCGTTATATGACTTATCCGTATCTGAACGGAATTCAGACAATCGTTGGATTGGTTGGAAATGGTGGAGCACATGGGACCTTGGTTTATTAATATTTTAGTGGGATCCCCATGTCAGAGACTGTGATTCAATTCAGTGACTTAGCACTTAACAGTGCTGTTCTTTCGGCCCTAAGCGAAATGGGCTTCGTTTCTCCAACACCTATCCAAGCAGCAGCTATTCCTCATCTTTTGGAAGGCCGTGATGCATTAGGTAAAGCACAAACCGGTACTGGTAAAACAGCAGCATTTTCATTACCGCTGCTAAACAAAATCGATTTATCTCAGCATAAACCTCAAGCAATCATTATGGCTCCAACTCGTGAGCTTGCGATTCAGGTAGCTGCTGAAATTAAAAACTTAGGTCAAAATATTAAAGGCCTTAAAGTTCTAGAAATCTACGGTGGTGCTTCTATCGTTGATCAAATGCGTTCTCTACGGTCAGGTGCTCACATTGTTGTTGGTACTCCTGGTCGTGTGAAAGACTTGATCACTCGTGAACGCCTACACCTAGACGAATGTCATACTTTCGTTCTTGATGAAGCTGACGAAATGTTGAAGATGGGCTTCGTAGACGACGTTACTTGGATCATGGAGCAAGCTCCTGAATCAGCGCAACGCGTACTGTTCTCTGCAACAATGCCTCCAATGGTTAAAACTATTGTTGATCGCTTCCTACGTAACCCTGCTCGTGTTGACGTTGCTGGTTCAAACCAAACGGTTGAGAAAGTAGAGCAACAATTCTGGGTTGTAAAAGGCGTAGAGAAAGACGAAGCAATGTCTCGTCTTCTAGAAACTGAAGAAACTGACGCGTCAATCGTGTTCGTTCGTACTCGTCAAGATACAGAGCGTCTTGCAGACTGGTTAAGCTCTCGTGGCTTTAAAGCGGCTGCACTGCACGGTGATATTCCTCAGTCTCTACGTGAGCGTACTGTCGACCATATCAAACAAGGTGTTATTGATATCCTTGTTGCAACTGACGTTGTTGCTCGTGGTCTTGATGTGCCACGAATCACTCACGTATTTAACTACGATATTCCATTCGATGTTGAGTCGTACATCCACCGTATCGGTCGTACAGGTCGTGCTGGCCGTAAAGGTAAAGCGATTCTGTTAGTACGTACTAACCAACTTCGTATGCTTCGCACTATTGAGCGCGTTACTCGTTCATCAATGGAAGAAATTCAACTTCCACACCGTGATCAAGTAGCAGAAGCTCGTCTTACTCTACTTGCTGCTGAGCTAGCGGCAGAGAAAGAAAACAACACTGTTCTTGATAAGTTTGCTGAACTCGTAGAGAAGCTACAAGCGTCTCTAGAAATGGATGCTGCAACACTATGTGCAATCTTGTTGAAACGCCAACAAGGTAAGCGTCCACTGTTCTACACTGGTGAAGATCCAATGATCGCAGCAGTAGAGCGTGACAAACAACGTCGTCGTGAGCGTCGTGATGATCGCGGTGAAGGTGGTCGTCGTGAATTCGGTAGCCGTGACAAAGCAGATTGGGAAACTTACCAGCTTCAGGTTGGTCGTGACCAAGGCGTGCAAGTTAAAGACATCGTTGGTGCTCTTGCAAACGAACTAGGCCTAACTAAAGGTTCTATCGGTGCTATTAAACTGGCTCAAGGTCATACATTTGTTCAGCTTCCAAAGACTATGTCTGCTGAAGTGACTGGCAAACTACGTAAACTGCGTATTCGTCAAAAAGAAGTAGGCGCGGTTGTATGTGATTTTGATGATTTCCGCGAATCTCGTGGTCGTCGTGAAGGCGGACGTCGTGAAGGTGGCAACCGTGACGGTGGCTTCCGTGGTAACCGTGATGGCGCACCTCGTCGTGAAGGTGGTTTCCGTGGCAACCGTGAAGGTGGCAGCCGTGAAGGCGGTGAACGTCGTTTTGACCGTAACCGTGGTGGCGACAACCGTGGTAACTACCGTGGTGAACGTGGTCACAGCCGTCGTAGCCAAGAAGCTTAATTGACAGCTGATAAAACTTAATAGAGTAAGCCCGTGGTGAAAGCCATGGGTTTCTTTTTTGGATTGGATTAATAAACACAGTCTAATCAGGCTTGAACGCAATGATTGCTTGAGATTTCATCCATATCCGTTAGAATGCTCAGCTTGTGTTAACGATAGTGCATCCGTATTTGCGCTTTGAGTTGATGCATTTAAAAATGATTTATCGAGTGCTTGTTTTCTATCATTCTGATTTTTAAGCACAATATTTAAACAAGTGTTGCTTGGTGTGTATCACATGCAGCATCTCCTCAATTTATCTCTCATCATCTCACTTGTTCACAATCCACTGTAAATCAAGTGTTTAGAGTTTTCTGTAGCCACCTCTCATAATCTAGTATGCTCAAAATGATTCTTTGATTTTCTGAATCGCTTGTACCAAACTCGTACCAAATTTTTGGTACAGAGAATACACCATGACAAAACGAATAACCGATTCTTGGTTGCGCTCTGTAAGTGGCAAAACATACGAGGGTGCTCCGGAAATAACTTATCGTGATGGACTCGGATTACGAATATCCCCAAAAGGAAAGATCTCATGGTTTTATCGGTTTTCTTTAGGCGGTAAAGCCATAAGAATGAAATTAGGGACTTATCCCGAATTGCGAATTACCGATGCAGAGAAAGTGAAAAAGGAAAAAGAAGCTTTAGTCTCACAAGGCATAGACCCTCGAAACAAACTAATCATAAACCGCGAAAATCCTAAACCTACCACAGTTAAAGAACTGATCGACTATTGGTATGCAAACCACGCAGAGCCAAATTTGGAACGGCCAGAGCCGCTACTGACTATGTTCTACAAAGATATTGTCCCATATGTTGGCGACTATGATGCTAAAGACCTAGAGTTGTTTGACTACGTTAAGGTTTTCAAAATAGCCAGTGAACGAGTAAGCCCTAAGCATTCGGCAAACTTAATGGCACGTTTTAAAGGTGTTCTATCGTTTTCGGTCAGACACGGTCTTTTAAAATATAACGTAATTTCAGAGTTGAAGAAAAACGACGTAGGAAAGCCTACAAGCGTCCGAAGCACCAAACAGGAAGGTAACAACGTCAGAAGGCTTTGGCAGCTCCTCTCGGGCTTTCCTGCGCATCCTAGCAATAGAAATATACTGAAGCTTCTAATGATTTTCGGTTGTCGAGGCGTAGAGCTCCGACTCGCAAAGAAAACCGACTTTGATTTTGAAAAGCTGATTTGGACGGTACCAGAAGAACATAACAAAATACGACACAAGGGTGGGGGCGAAATTAGACGCGCTATACCAGAACTAGCTGTAAGCATTTTGAGAGAGCAATTCGCTATGTTTCCTAACTGTGAAGTCATTTTTCCTCAAGTAAACAAAAAATCAGATACCCCAATCTCGGGGAATACTCTCGTTGATGTTGGCAAACGTTTCTCATGTTTTGTAGAAAGTCATGGATTACCGCCTTCGCTTAATCACGATATGCGAAGAACAGCTCGAAACTGGTGGGAATCAGCAGGCTTCAATCCAAAGGTCAGCGACGTGATGTTGGGGCATAAAGTGCATACAGGTACGAAGAAACACTATTTAGATTATGACTATCTTTATGAACAAAGAGAGTGCTATGAAAAATGGTGTGATTTTATGGAAAGTCAGCGATGTGTGCCTTTTGAGAAGGTGCGACTAAGTTCAATAGTTAACTTATGACTATATTAAATCTGTTCTTGGTGTGTATCAATATAACTGGCTCTGAATAACTAGAGCCAGTTTATTAACATGAAAGCGTTAAACTATTTTTTTATTAATGTCTTTTATCATTTTTTTTACTGTTCTTAAGCACAATTCATCCACGCATTTATTTTTTTGATGAAAAATAACTAGTGAAAGTAAATATGAACGATAACCTTTTAGTTTATTTTGCAATTGATCTTCTGCATACTTTTGATAAAATCCGTAATAATTATAAAATTTGCTTCTATTTTTATTGAAGTTTAAATAAAAGAGCTCTTCCATAATGGTTATAGCACTAGAACCCTTTTTTAAGTGGTGAATTATCTTTTTGATTATTTTAAGTTTTTTGTTTGATAAGCTTATTTTTCCGACAGGGTCTTCCTTGTGTATGTTAAAAAAATCTAGTTTCTTAGGTTTTGAGTTTTTAATAACATAACCATTTAAGGAAATGGTGTTTTCACACGCTTTCCTTTTTTTGTGATTTAGTCTAAGGGAAAGGCATGATAAGAAGAATGATATCTCTCTCTCAAAGTTTTCACTGTGTATGAAGTTGCTGTTTAATGAGGAAAATAGCAAATCATCAGCATACCTACTATATGTAATTTTTTTATTCTCACAGTATTTTTGAATAAGGATATCTACGCGCCTAAAAATGATGTTTGATATAACTGGTGATGAGGGTAATCCAATAGGTAAAATATCCTTTTCTCTAAGTTTGATATCAGAGAAATTACTAGATACTTTATGTGTAACAGACATAAGAGCAATGTCATAAGGAGAGTATTTAAATTTACCTTTTTCATTGCTAAAACAATCTTCCAGCAATGCTGAAACATCAGATATTTTAATCGAATGGAAAAACTTTTTTATATCTAGTCTTAGAAAATAATACCCATGAATATGCGGTTTCAAAAAATCAAAGTAGGATTTTCCTTGAACAAATCCGCATGCGCTTGAATTGATTTCAACTTGAGAAAAAACTATCTTCGTAATTCTTTCACTTATGTCATGATGAGGGGTATTGGGCGATATTTTAAAAAAATTATCACCACCTATTCTGAATTCAGAAATACTAGGTTTAAATTCATCGAAAAGAGCTTCGTTATTTTTTAAAATTGCGCCTTTAAAAAATTCATTGTTGATTTTCTTCATAAGTGCTTCAACCCGATACAAAAGAACATCATTACACCGTAGGTGTGACCTTTAAGCACACTAATAATATGGCCAATTGAAATGGCAATTATTGGGACTAGGAGAGACCAGCTCTCAGATATTCGTACTAGACTCATATCTCCCCTCTACTATCGGGTTGAAGCATTCTTATAATATCATATAATTCTGGAAAATAAATCTTAAATAGACTGCCAAAAGTAGAATTTTTAGTAACCATTTCATTTTCTATGTGATTAACTGCAAAATTTAAAAAGCTCGTCGTCCAACCATTAGTTTTGTCAACATTACTGCTAGCAATTGTCCTCTTTTCAAGTTCTTTCATTATCAACTTTGCACGTCTACTTGTTTTTAGTAACCGAGCGTGTGGAGTTGCACTGTTTTTTATTGCCTTATCGTATTCATCTAAATTAAATGATTTATAATCTGATAAAATTTTTGTTTTTCCTTTGAAAATAACTCTCATATAGTCGACAAGCATACTATCAGTTAGAATATTACTTGACGAAACCCTTGATAAAATTGGGCTCATGTCAACATTTCGTTCTGCTTTTAACCACTCATAAAAAATGGGAGAACTAGATTCATTAATTAAACAGCCTTCAAAAGTAGTGTTGTTTATGTAGCAATTCTTTTGGAGCATATAACTTTTGAGAGACTTAAAAAAATCATCAAGATTAGTATTGAAATGAAAATTTTGCTTAGTAAGGTCAAACGCTAATGGCATATTTTCACTTACCATCAGAGTATAAATATCGTTCTTAATCTCAGAATATTTTTTGCTGAATCCTAACTTATATCTATCATGTTCTTTCTTAAGATCCTTTTTCTTGATGCTAAAATAATCCCCATTTTTTTTTGAATCCAATGTGAATTGTTTTGGGCTTCCAGCCAAATTCCAAGCTTTGTCCGCATCAAATAGAAATAAATAGGGTATTGACGAGTTAGAGTATGATGGATTAACTCGTTCTCCTATAATATTGCTACTACATTTGTAAATATCAATATTTCTCAAGTGAGGAAAGTGCTCGATTAGTCTCATATTACCGAAGACCTCTAATTCAGTTTCCCCTTCAACAAATAAAATGAAGCTACTAAAAAATAGTCGAGCTTCGTTATCGCTGAATATATTTATAAAGCTTTCACTGTTATACGTTGATTTCAGACGGTGAATAGTCGTAGATGAACTATTGGCCTTTTGGAAGCATAACACTGACTGTCGTTGCCTAAATTTTTTGATAACTTCTTTTACTATGTTTTGTGAGTGTGTAGTTATGAAAACTTTAGGTCGTGTAACTTTGTTATCTACCTCTCCCTCATATTTATAATATTCATAAATATCGTTAACAAGTACCTCATTCATTTTTGGATGTAAGCCTAATTCAGGTTCATCAATAAAAACAAATGGAGTTATATATTCTCTTCGTGAAATGGTAATAAGTATCTTTAAAAATGTTGTTATAAAATGAAATGAGTTAGTACCATCAGATTGAAATTTCAAGTCACTTTCATTAATTTCAAACTTGTAGCCCTTTAAACCAGCTTTTATATAACTTAATATTTTTTCTTTTTGTGTACTTTTCTTAGTTGATATAATACTGTTTAGATCGTTGACGTATCTATGGTAGGAGTTCTCTCCATCTGTGTTAATGGATTTATCAAAAAACTCAATTACAGATTCATCATCGATTTTAGACAAGTTAAACGATTTTAGTCTTGATATTAGATCCCATAAACTATCCCATTCATGTAAATCCATATGCCTAGGTTCAATGTGAAAAAACGGGAAAAGATATAGTATTAAATTTCTTGTTTGTTTATCATTTGTTGACCATTTGACAGACCCGTCATTATAAATGTTAAGTGTTAAAGTGAAAGTGCTTTTCGTATTATCATATGATCTTAATGCATGAAATCGTCTTTTATGTAAGGGGATTAGTTTTCTGATAATAAATGAAAAATAGCTATTGCTAGGATTTTTCCTAGCAATATGAAATATTCTTGTTGTATCAAAGGTAATTGCTATTTTACCTTTGTAAGAGTAGTTAGAGTGTAATTTAGGTGGCAGTTCTTCTTTTTCTTCAAGTTTGTTATAAAAAAATTTCAATGCTTTGAGTAGATTGGATTTTCCTACGTTATTCCTACCTACGATACAGTTCATGTCTTTCATATCGACTATTTGTAAGTTCTCAAATGAAAGTACATTTTCAATTTTTATAGATTCTATTGACATGCTATGAGTGCGTGAGTTTTTACTCATTCTATCAGTGGGTTATCTGTTGTATCCATAGTTAAAATAGATCGACTTCTCATTTTCAACTTACAATTCGATGCAATCTTCATTTAGATGTTGTATCAACAGCCTGAAGGATGATTTCCAATATGCTCTAATACTACTCATGGCTTCCTTGTAAAACTGTTAGTGCCATTATCAACATTTTACTTTGGGTATGTCTAACCATCGAGTTGTATACTCGGGTGTAAGCATTTTTCTTCGCATACTCCACTTCGGTTCTATTCCCTGAGAGCCTATAAATAGGGTATCTGTTCCATATCTGTTATTAAGTCCGTCAAATACTTTCATAAGTTTATCGTTGCTAGGTGAAGGGTTTAGTAACTCTAATTGCTCGTGACGCCCATCAACTAATTCAATTAATCCCACACCAATCTTGTAATAGCGAACACCTGACTTAAACAACTGCTTGGCTGCTTCAGTGGCTATCTTAACCAATTGAATTGAATCAGAAGTTGGGTAAGGAAAATGACGAACTACGCGAAAGCTCTGTGGCTTGTCGTCAAATGGTGAGTTAAAAGCGAGGCAGAGCATCACCTTACACAATGACTTAACTTGAAAGTAAGGCTTAAATTTTGGAATACCCGCCTCTTTTGCTTGTCTGTTTGCCGCTATGACACAACCGTCATTGTTTGATATAACGATAACTGGTTTACCCCGCCAATCAGGGCGAAATACTTGTTCTGCGCTACAGTAAAAAGAATTTGCGTCAACTAAGGCAAACATTACTTAACCTTAGAAGAAAGTAGGTAGCTTGGGCGATGACATCGGATAGAACGGATCACCACACCTTCAATAGAAAAAGTGTCTTGAGAGTTTATGTAAACAGGCATCATAGTTTCGTTCGCTGACAATAGCTGTCTTCTAGTCATATCGATCATCTTACAAACAAACTCGCCGTTGTAGTTTGCCACGATTACATCTAGGTTCTGAACGGTAACGTGGCGGTCAACAATTAATAAATCACCGTCAAAGATACCAATACCCTGCATTGACTCACCAATAGCCTGTCCTATGAACGTGGCGCTAGGGTGTTCAATCAGGAGTTCGTCTAGATTCATCCCAAGTTGCGCGTACTCAGCAGCAGGGGATTCAAAGCCAGTAATACCAGCGCTTGCATGGATAGGAATAACTTTCATATATCAAAATCACTGTATTTATATACAGTGATTTTGAGTCTAATTTAACTCGACGTCAAGATTGATATGCTTGGCGATTGGCAAAAGTGAAGTTGTTAACGCTTTTTTTTAACAAAGTTGCCGCATGCCATTTTGTTACCTAGTATTGTGGTCAAAATTGTGAGAAACGCTCTCACATAAAGACGTAGAGTTGTGTATTCATGAGAGGTTAGGATGGCCAGTAAGCTTGAAACGTACAGTGAAGTGCAGGAATACTTAAGAAAACAAAAAAGAACAGTTCATTTGTTGCTAGGGAATGGTTTTAGTATGGCATACAACCACAAAATATTTTCCTATAACGCATTACATCAGTTTATTGAGACACAGGAAGACCCATTAATTACATCTCTTTTCGATATAGTAAATACTAAGAACTTCGAACTGGTTATGCAGCAACTAGATAACTTCTGTGAACTTATCGAGGCGTTTGATCCAGATAACGATTTGCTAGAAAAAATCAAAACCGCAAGTGAGCGTCTAAAGGAAAGCTTAATTGAAGCCGTTGAGTCATTGCATCCTGAGCATGTATTTAAGCTGGGAGATTCTTCTATAGATAAATGCTACGAGTTTTTGTCATTTTTTATCAATAATCAAGGTTCAGTTTTTAGTACCAATTACGATTTATTGCTTTATTGGGTTCTTATGCGAAAAAGCTCAAAATTTGCTATAGATGGATTTGGTCGAGACAGAATAGATGAAGCTGGATATGACGACGACCCAGAGTATTCAGAGCTTCGCTGGGGTAATAACAAACGCAGTCAAAACATTTTTTATCTTCATGGTGCACTACCTATCTTTGACGAGGGAGTACACATTATCAAAGAAGAGTATACGGTCAGACATTATTTGCTAGAGAATATAAAAAACAGAATTGATAATGGGCACTATCCAGTATTTGTAGCTTCTGGTAATGGAACAGAGAAATTAGAACATATTCTACATAATCAATATTTAACATTTTGTTATGATTCATTGTGTGAAATTGAAGGCTCATTAGTTACTTTTGGGTTTAATTTTGGCAAATATGACTATCATATAATTGATGCGATAAATATTGCCTCGAAGCAAGGTAAAAAGGTCGGCAACAAGCTTTTTAGTATTTATATTGGTGTTTATAGCGATGAGGACAGAAAACATATTGAAAGGATTAAAGGGAAATTTAAATGCAAAGTTAAACTGTTTGATGCTAGAACAACCAATGTTTGGGCGTAGATTGTTAATAACAAAATAAAATGATAAATGTGTCATTTCTATAGTGAAATATGCAGTTATCATAGTAGCGTTATGACAAAAACTCGTATCACAGTTTTAACACTAGAGAAGAAAATGAATATTTCCAATGAAGAACGAAAGCGGTTTATGGAAGTGTTTCCTTTTTCGGGAGATACAACCTTACAAATATTAAAAGGTCACATATTGGCTGAAGAAAAAGTGAGGGAGGTCGTAAGACTTCAGTTGCCTCATCGACAAGCCCTCATAGGTTCGCAAGGAGCGACATTCGATTGCCACCAAATGATCTGCTTAGCTGAAGCGATAACACCAGAAAGCCCAAAACAAGAGTGGCTTTGGATAGCTTTAAAAAAGCTAAACCGATTGCGAAATTATTTAGCGCATCAAATAGAAGAAAGTGAATCATTAGGTAATAAGATAGGCGATTTAGTCTCGTTTGTTCGAAAAAATGATAACACTTATCAATCTCTTTCAACGAAGTTTGAGGAGTCGGAACAACTGGCTTTTTGTATCATGAGTTTAAATACTAATTTGGCAGCTCTCATACAAATGGTAAAAAACAAGAGAATAAATTAACATATCGAACGCTTTAAGTCGGACTCACGACAATTGGCAGTTTTGACTTGGCTTTCGTGTTTATAGTGTAATCATTAAAATCGTTGTAGCGTTTCAATACTAATAGACAGACGCTATCTTTATCGTACACATATCCGATATGTGAGCTGTGCGTATAATGTGATGTTTATAAAGAGAAATTTAAGTTGGAAATCAAAATTCCTGATGAGATAGTCCAGGCAATTGTTACTTTTTTAATCAGTAGCCCCAAGATCTTAACAACATTAATCTTATCTTGGGTGTCTGGGCATACATGGTCATACATCGTGTTCACATATTTTCGAGACAAAACCAAGAGTGAAGGCTTTTTTGATACAGTGTTGGGCAAAACGGCTCTAGGCCTATTGTGGTTTTCTTTGGTTATGCTCCCTATCTATTACATATTTCATAAAACGTTTGTAATTGAATACGAAAGTGTATTGCCTGTGATTTTTTCTACGATTATGTATTCATATGTACTCCAAGCTATCATTTTTATAGCAATAACTCTGTTTAAAAGAGGTTAACATGTCAGCGCCAAAAATTATTAATATAGTAAGTGGTAAAGGTGGTACAGGTAAGACACTGTTAACGGCTGTATTGGCTGATTTGTTGGGGAACGAAAACCATTCTACGCTCATTGTTGATTTGGATGTGTTTGTTCGAGGGTTAACCTCTCTGTTGTACTATCACAAAAAAGAAAGACTTGAATTAATTGAAGAAGATGAAATTGCTATAGCTGACTTCTTTATTGATAAAGGCGATTTAGAAGTATCGGGTGCTAGTAAAGTCGCGATAGCAAGGTACCGCTCATTTGATGTAGCTCCATCTGTGTCCCGTGTTGACGAAATATTAAAATTTACTGATTTAATGCCTGATACCAAGAGTGAAGCAATTAGTTTGTTAAATACTCTATTAAGTAAGTTTACAAAGCAGTATGACTTTATTCTATTGGATAGTCGTGCAGGGTATGATGAACTGGTCGCAGCAAGTCATTTTATTAGTGATGTAACTATTTGTGTTGAAGAGGAAGATAGTATTTCTAAGATAACATCAGATAATCTAATCAATCAGTTGAAAGAGGACTCGGATAATTTAATTTTCAGATTGTGTAACAAGACTCGTTCTGAAAATGAAAATTTTGATCAGGGAGTTTCATCAGGTGTTGATTATATTGGTGGTGTTCCATTTGATATGGATGTAATGCGAAGTTTTGGGACAAAGTATTTTTGGGATGATATTAGCCGAACAATTTACAAAAGTGCTATTGCTAAATCGTGGAATAGGCTTTCGAATAAGTTAGGTTGGAATACTACAGTAGATGATTTCAGGCCTAAGCCATTTGGTCACGATAAATTAGAGCGCAAACTTCGATTCTTTAATGTAAGGGATAGAATTTTGTTGGTTTATGGTTTGGTAATCGGATTTTCAGGGATTTTGTATCCTCTGATCGATATGTCTTGGTTTGAGTCAATGTTAAATGACTCTGATGGTATAAGGCGCATCACATCTACCTTAACTGGAGCTGCTGGCTTTATTCTGACAGCTTGGGTGCTGCTAAAGAACAAAAAATAAGGATAGCAAACGGTTCGAGTGAGACTGACAACGTATGTTTTCAGTCTCGAACTGTGATAAAAACGGTTGCTGAATTTGAAGACTAGTTTGGAAACTTAAGGGATCTTTCATCTAAAATTTAAACTCAGGTCATCTAATAACGACATAGTTGCTGAGATTTATCAATGCTTGGAGGTTTCACAATATGAGGTGTAGTCCAATTGAATCTGATTAAGCGGGAATATGTCTAAGAAATCACTACTCGAAGATCTACTGTTCGAATTATATGATCTAGTTGACCATTTTGTTTGGTTAGGCGTCGGCATGAGTACACTATTTTCATATTTAACGGTGATTAGCCTTGTATGGGCAGTTGGTGTTAGCTACAACGCTGACGGTGTGCTAGCTAACTATTTGATTGTTTTTTACTATGCTAGGTGGTTAATTCCATTAACACTACTTTTTTTTGCCTATATGTTCATCAGCAAAACATACGTATCTTGGCAAAAAAATAGATGAAGTGTACTAAGAGGTTAATATCAATACTTAGTACACTACCTTCTGTGGTTATTGTTCAATTACATCAACCCATTCTCTCTAAGCCAATCATAAACAGCTTTCCTAGAATACATGCCACGCGCCACAGTAGCTTTAGGGAAGCCGTTATTGGCTTCTTGGCGAGTTAGTGTAGAGCGACTGAAACCAGTGGTTTCTAAGACTTCTCGGGTTGTTATCGTTAAGGGTTCAAGTGTAGTGCCTGTATCTGTGATCATCTGGTTACCTGTATTCATAGTTCACCTCCCTATGATTTAATGAATTGTCGAATGGATTGTTTGAAGCTTTGAGTACCGCGCTCGATTTCTTGTAAGCGGTATATTTCGCGGTTTAGTTCAGTTATTTGATGTTTGAGTTCGGGGATAAGGCGGGCGCATTCCAAAAGTATCTCTCCTTTTTTGTTCGCATTAATGTAGAGTTTTGCCACTTCAATTGCTTGTTCGTCATCTTCGGTTGTTCGTACCGTGAAAGCCATGATTACCCCTTAGAGTTCATTTTTTCGATTTCGATTGTCATGCTCTTGTCTTGTAGGTCAGTTGCGCTACAGCCGTCATCCCATTTCAAACCGCATTTGTCACATCCAATAGTGTTACAAGTGTTTTGGACGACGTTCTTCATGCGTCTGATTAGATCTTCTCTTTGCCGATTACTCATCAAGCTAATCCTCTAGTAAATGGAATTTGGTATCTATTGGGCGTTTCTTAGAATGAGTTACCCTCATGTTTTGGTATCAGTGGTTAACTTCAATAATTATGGTCACCCATATGGCAAAGCTGATTGCTAGATACATTTTGTATTGCCATTGCATAGAAACCTCATTGCTACGTCATAAAGCCTTTCCGGAACAATAAGATTGCCCCAATGGTCAACTTTGGTTATATGGCTGATTTCAGTGGTTGTACTATGGTTAACCCAATATCCCTGAGTAGGGCTTATGGACTTCTGTATTTGATAGTTATGGGCGTATAGGTAGCCCATAAAAGCCTCAACTAAATGAGGCTCTATTTTTAGTGCGACTAATCTCATAAGCCTATTTTCTCAATACGACTTGTTGAGGCTGGGTTTCGTACCATGCAAAATCCAGTTCCTCACCCGCATCAAGAGCCGCTTTAATTGCATCTTCATCAGGAACAAATCGAACCTCACGCTGCAGGAAGCGTTTGGGTAGTTCAGCCTCTTTGTAGCGGAGCTTAGTGGGATTGTTTTTGATGAAGAACGTACCGTACGCACCTTTCATCTTTTCAATCTCCAACATTTTAAAGAGATTTAGCAGTGGGTAGGTCATTCGGCTTCTTTCATCTTTCAGGCTTTTTGAACGGTCAGCGTATGGCTTCGCTAAATCGCTGTAGACCTTCTTTTCGGCTTCAGCTAGATTTGCGTCCAGCTCTAACTTATCCATGAATCTGCGGTAGGCCATCAGCTTGTCATCGATGCTGCATTCAAGACCCGCCAAGTTATCAGCAATGGTTTGTTCATCCCATTTTTCGGCCTTGGCAAGCTCTAGTAGGGCGAAAACCTGTTGATTGATATCATTCATCGATTCTTTAGTGTTAGCCATTTGCTTGCTCCTCTTGAGTGGTGCTTAAGTCTTTGTTGAAATCATCGATAGCGTTTTGGGCTTGAACCGCAATTGCACCAATCGCTTTACTCTTTTTGCGTTTACTATCTTCATCTTGTGTGGGGTAAGCCTCTAATGCCGCAACTGCGAGTTTTTCAAGGCGTTTAATTTCAGCCAGTGAAGGTGAGGTAGAGAACTTGTCGGCATATGACTTGGCTTTGTTGATGGCGAGTTCTGCCGCTTGTCCATCAAACTCAAGCTGTTTAAGTTGACGATTGGCTAGGTTAATTTGCTCTGCTTTGTTAATGATTAAATCACCGTCATAGGTACCGAGATAAACATCAGCGCAGATACCCGTCATTGACATAGCTTTACCCAAAGCATCAGACAGCGATTTCTTTTCTACTTCATCGTCGTGAACGAAGTAACCACCACGGGCTAAATAGAGTTTGCGAGTATCCCCGTATTGCGTGAATGATACTTTCTCGCCTTCGTGCAGATACCAAAACTCAATTTCCAATTTATGGATTTGCTCAAAATACTGAGTTATTTCACCGTTCATAATGATTGGAGCACCAGTATCAATCCATTCTCTTAACACGTTGTAACCCCAACCAACCCCTATAGGTCCCCAAATCTCAGTCGCTTTCATTAAGCGATATTGAGTTTTTATGGAAAGTCGTCCGTTCTGATCTGGTTTAACGTGCTGGAGGTCGGTTTTGAACCCCTGCATCCAGAGCTTCAGATTAGGGTTCTTTTGGTAATCTTCGGGTAAGTCTGCAATTGTGGTGACTTCGACAAGTGGTTCGTTAGCTGGCTCTTGTTCTACGAAATGGCTTGATACAACAGGAACAACGTTATCGCTATCGGTAGGATGCTCATCAGAATCTTGTCGATTCTCTGGTGGAGCTTTTTCTGTTGGTAAACTTTCTGGCTTGGTTGGTAAGGTTTTTGGTTCTTCTGATTCACTTTGGGTGTAATTGGGTTCATTTGTGTGCTCTTCTGGTAAGCTTTTTTTGATATCAAATGTGTGTGAATGCTGAGAAAACCATTCAGAGCCAACTTTGTTCTCTCTCCATTGCTTGAGTGTGTAGATTGCGTCTGTTTGGTTTAGGAACTTACTGTTAATGATCTTTTCAATTTCACTTAATGCACCATGCACTGCATTTGTTAATTGATTATTAACGTTTGGCTTATTCAGTGATTTTGTTATCGCGTAAAAGACACCATTTGGGTTTTCAACTATCCCAATGAATTCGTGATGGTAAAGACGATTCTGAACTTGGGTTATTCCAATGCTGATGTGAGCCTTGAGAGCATCGCCGATATCCATAGTAAGCACTTTCAAACATGGCCACGTTTCAATAGTGGCTCCGGTATCTTCGTTAAATGTGTGAGGGTTTGGCATTTCCTTGAACGAAGAAATCTCAATGAAATCGTTAGAGGATTTCTGTTTCTCACATTGCATTGCCAGTAAGCAAGCGTTAGCTGGTACGAGCAAGTTGTGGGGATTCTTCAACTTGGCAATGGTATCGCACAGTTTGTTGATGTCTGTTTTGTCTGTGATGTTTGGAGCTATGTAATCGTGAGCAGTCATCACCTTATCTTCATCAGTAATTCCAGCTTTCTTTAATCGTTGCTGTACTGCTTTGTAGATAGTGGTGTTTAGCTTTGAAGGTGTTGATGTACATTTGGCAACAAGTTCGTCTATTTGAGGTGACATGTACATTTCATTGCACTTCTGGGTAGTTTCAATCGCTTTGATAAGCTCTTCGATGTTGGTGTGTTCAGTTATGAGATGAGAGATGGCTTCGTAGGTTTGAGAGACTTCAGATTCGTTGGTTTGAGCTGTTGGTCTAGCTTCAAATCGCTTTCGAATAGCTGATTTTATAGGGTCTTCTTGTTCACCCATAACCATGGAATTTTCTTCGAAGTAATCGATGTATTTGCTTTGAGCGAATGCTTTATAGAGAGTGAGTGATGTGTCATAGCTAACTAAATAGTCAGAAATAGCCTGACCAGCGCTTTTAATTGCTTCCCGTTCGGTGATAAATCGTTCGTCACTAAACCTATCAGTACTACCCGCTAAATGCTCGGATTTAGAATTAACCTCAAACCCATATGCAAACCCTTCATCACCAAGATTAGTTGTGGCCATCACCGTATGAATATCATCGGTAATATTCATAACCGCTTTTTTGATGATGGGCTCTAGAACGGAGTCGTTTGCAGCGGCTTTGTTGAACACGCCTTCTAAACGTATTTGGCTGGCTTTAGTCTCGTCAGTGAGCGTTATTGCTAGTTGATTTTCGAGTGTGCCTTCAATTGAAAATCCTGCATAAAAATCGTGTTCTAGCACTGCTGATATGAATGGTTTGTCTTCAGCTGAGCCAAATTCGTCATGGTAATCAAGAAATCGCTCTAAACGACCAATTGCTTTGTCGACAGCATTGTCACGAGTGTTTTCTAATCTATCTTCCGTCATTGGCTCGTATTTTTCAGAATGAGTGCTGGCAAATTTGAAACCGTATGACCATTGGTTGTCTGCCACATTCAAAATGAAGACTTTCGCACCATTAAACTCTTGGCCGTTATTGGTGTATATGAATTGAGAAATTTGAGCACTTTCATGGTTATCATCGTAATAACCCGCATCGTTAAGTGTTGGGTATTCTCCAGATTGATTGTTCTCAGCAGCAAGCTGTTCAGCGTTATATTCTTCTTCAGTTATTTGCTGTAGCTGGGGTGTTTTGTACCAATCGTTATAAGTGAACTCTGAGTTGGCTAACTCTACGTCTCGTTTATCTACCAGTGATCGCACTTCGTTTTTTGCATCAGCCTGTGTCGTCGCCATTATCGAAATAATCAGTGATTGACCTTCTTTTACAGGATGCTTGGAGATTTTTTTCTCACAAGTAGCCAAAAAATATTTGATTGCCATGTAGTGTTCCTTATACGGCTAGTGAGCCTTGGATTTGAATGGAAGAGGATTTATCGAATTGGGTCAGTATTGAAGGTGGGTTATGGAAACCATGCTCACGGCAGTAGTGAGTCAAAAGCTTTCGGTTATTGGGTAACGCTTTTAGTTGCTGCTTTAAATGTTGGAAAGCAGCCGTTGTTAGGGCTTTCATAACAAAACTCCAGATGGATTGGTGGGCGACGGTAGGATTGATGAGAGTAGAATCGTAAAAACTTGTCTATGCGCCGCCATGGTTTGGGGCTGACTTCACAATTAACTCTATAGCCATGTCAGATATTGCTTAAATAGTCACCAACGTGTTTTTTCTACTTACTTGCTGGCTTATTGTTCAATGATTGGACGGTGACACTTGTAGGTTAACTATGTCTGTATATTCAATTGGTTATGAAAAATTATCGAGTTTGGAAGCTAAATCTGTCCTTGCCGAGGTCATGTATGGTTCAAAGGCAATTAGATTTAGTGAAGATTGCTGGTTTTTAGAGAGCCCTCTTTCTAAAAATGAGGTGATAGATACTCTGTGCTATATCACTGAATCAGACGGTCCCTTCTACACGGTTACCAAATTATATTTTGGTGACTGGCTACAAAACTCATACTCACCAGAAGTGATTACTTGGCTTACCAACCCATTAAGAAATTGGTCTTAAAGTTTTGTGGCGTTATTAAGGTGTTGTATGAAAAATGATATTCGTACGTTAATTGAATTACGATTGAATTCGAGTCGTATTAACGTTGCTACATTGTTCAACGGGGAATCATTTAATCGAGAGTTGATAAAGCAGATTTTTCCTATGCTGTCCTTTGAGCTTATGCATGAAGCAGATAGAACTATCCATTCGATGCTTGAAGATGCTGGGGCTGATGCTTGCCGAAAAATTTGTTATTCAGATGCTTATGAAGAATTCATTTCAGATGACTCGAATGCCGAACGATATGAACAAATAGATGATGCGCTGCAAGGCTCAGCAATGAGTCGTGAGCAATGCTATATAGTGCTTAAAGAGATGTTACCTAATGAGCTTGAGCTTCACGAAAAAATAAACCCACGAGGGGAACGTTTTTTGAGGAACATCATTATCTCCTATGTATCTCATGCACTTCTTCATTTATTAATTCAAAATGATGACAGCATTATAATTACATGGGGACCATCTTGTGCTGATGAAGACGTACGTGCGACTCATGGATTATTGTATGGTAAAAATATGCTTTTGAAAGATGCAGTATCTAAGGGTTTTAATGTTGCTTATGGGTGTAAGTGTTGTTCATTAGAATGCAAAACAAACCAAGCCAACCATAGATTACTCAACCAATTAAGGAAACCTTATAAGAAATCATTATTACAAAAGATAAATCAGTTTTTCTTCTAACAATCTGAAATGCCTTCAAGGTCGCTAGTTTAGGCCTTGTCGGTATTCCATAGCTTCGTAGTCTGACCCTCAAAAGCATTTCAGATGACTTTCTTTGAAAGTCATTTATTGTTTCTACCTCACCGCCGAAACTAGGCGGGGCTCACTCATCTTCTCGGGTCATTCACTCAGTTAAACCATTCCAGTAAGTACTATTCCTATTATCTGTAAGCAATAACACCCGGTCGCCGATTCGATGAATAAGGTCTATTTCAGTGAATTTCTGTCCTCCGTCACTGGTACTCGGAGTGATCTAACACATTGCTATGCGGTTAGTCGTTCATGGTTCGTATTGTTAAAGAGCTAGAGTAGAACTCGTTTTGCGCAGCTAATATTACATATTGGAATATTGATGTAAATTACAAAATGGAATATTTTGTAAGAAAAGGAGAGGTATAAGTTTGAGGAATGAATTTAAGGTAATAAAAAACCGCCCTAAGGCGGTTAGTTAGCGATTTTGTATGTGGTTAATAAATAGGCAGTTTTGCATCAACTATTACACCAACTATACGGCAGTTAGCATCTATTGAAATTGTTGGGTAAACGGGATTTAAAGATTTCAGAAATTTTTGTCCCGCATCAACAATTAGTTTTTTGAATGTAACTTCATCTACGTTGGCTAGCTTTGCGATAACCAAAGAACCATTGTTATGATCCTTTTCTGTATCAACCAAAATTAATGTCCCTTCAGGAAAGCTAACTCCGGAAGCTGAAGTCATCGATTCTCCTTCTACTTGCAGCCAGAAGCTCTTCCCGCTAGCTTTTTCCGTAGTAGCTAACCATTTCGATATTTCTTTAGTGCCTGCGTTGCTTGCACTAGTCCAAGTCCAATTACCAGCTTGTACAGCATCTAAAACTGGAAACATTAGCTGAGTGTTAGTTTCAAAATTAATCATAGGGGAATTTGGGGAGCTTGACTCTAAAGGCTCAACATAGCCATCCGAATTCAAAGTCATACGACTCAACCCCACGATTTTCATCATGGTAGCGATTTCTTCGATGCTAGGTTTTCTATTACCGCCAAGCCAATGTGCTATCGCACTTTGGGATTTATCCATCCTTTCCGCAAGGATGCTTTGGGTGATACCTGCATCTTTCATTCTGGATTTAACCAGGTCATTCCAATACATATTCATAGTGTAATTATTACTTATCGTAATTATTTATAAAATCTCCATTGTGTAATAGTTGTTGTAATTCAAAATTCCAATATGTAATAATATTTATCTTATGGAGGTCTTATGACAAATATTAAGCAGGTTCTTAGAACTTTAGGTAAGTCTCAAGATGAATTAGCTAAACAAGTTGGTGTTTCTCAAAGCTCAATTAACCACTACGTCAAAGGTAATCGAAAGCCCAGTTACGAAATGGCATGGAAAATTGTAAAAGAACTAAATTGTTTTGGAGCTTCATGTTCATTTGACGACGTGTTCCCAGATCCACAGCCCAAGCTTATTCCAGCAAAGGATAAACTGTAACTACCACGGAGAAGCCCAAATGGTTGAACAATTTGAGACCTTGAAAGAAGCAATCCTAAAAAGTGAGAAGTTCTTCGTTGGTGGGCGTGCCGAGTTAGCTAGACGAATGGGTATGACCTATGACCAATTCCGTAACCGGCTAGAGGAAAAGAATGGCAACAAGCCATTTGATGCTCAACAACTTGAAGATATTCAGTTCATAACTGGTACTTCTCACGTTGCACAGTATTACGCTAACAAAGCTAATTGCATCTTAATCAAGTCTGTTCCCACAGAGCTTGATTCTGAAGAGCTTTCTGAAATCCAAATAGCTGAAATGGCTGCAATTGGAGAGATGAATGTTGCTATCGCTGATGCTCTAAAAGACGGTGAGATTGATGAGAAAGAAGCTAAGACTATTAGGGATGTCACGATGAAAGCGGTATCCAAGATTCTTAATGGCAAGCTATCGACGATCAGTGTTTATCGCTCTATCAGTTAAGCGCTCTCATTCACTAATAACAAAGATACCAGAATTATGTCGGTAAAAATAATGAGTTTCGTGTGGGACAACATGGAGCTAAAAGGCAATAACAAGTTAGTGATGCTTTGCTTAGCTGACTTTGCTAACGATGAAGGGTATTGCTACCCATCGATTGAGACGATCGCAAGAAAGTCGGGCATTGCTGAGAGCACGACTAAGGGAGTGATTAAACGTCTAGTTGAAGGGGGCTTCCTGCAAAAGAAACAACGTTCCAAGCTAGGTGATAGTGGTCGGAGAGTCGCAACGTCCAATGCGTATTACTTAAATATCGGAAAGGTAATTTCAGGAGCTTTTGAAAGTCTAGATTCTGTATGTTCAAAACTTAGACCTTCAACTAACCCATTGAAAGATAATGAGGGTACAAATTTTGAACGTCCAGATTATGAACGTTCAAAACAGCCAGTTTTGAGGAGCCAGATCACTGATTTTGAACAGCCAGAATCTGGCTACGATCCATCAGTTATAGATCCATTAGTAAAAGATCCATTAAGAGATCTTGTTCCGAGCAATGACGATTTACTCGAAACCGACAAACCGAAACCAGAATTTGAATTACCAACAAATCGAATTGGTGAAGTCTACGCGGTATACACCAACGATATTTTTGATTTTAGAGCGTTGTATCAAGCGGTGGACGTGATGCAAGAATTTAGAAATATGCTTGGCTGGCTAAGAGCAAATCCTTCTCGGCGTAAAACGAAAAGCGGCATGGCAAGATTTATTAATTCTTGGCTTTCGAAGGAGCAAGACCGAGGGCGTAGCGATGCCAGTTCAGTTCCTGCGGTCTCCAAAGCCAGTGATGTTGATATGATCAACAACAACATTCATCTCGCTGAATCCAAAATTTCAGGATTAAAAAGCGATATTCAAAAACGAGCGGATTACCAGAATTCATTTGCGGCAAGTGCAATACAGAGTTTTAAGGATGAAATCTCAGGATTACAGAGTTTTATCAAAGAACAACTCGCTTTGCGTCAAGCGCTGGTGGGGTACTAGATGATTTATTTCTGTCCCAGATTTCTATACTCCGGTTCGAAGAGGTGGGGTATCCCATCAGATCGAATATTCATCGAGCGCAAGTTGCAACGTTTGAACCCTGAAAACCAGAAAGTTGCTAGTGAGCAGTATGAAGAAATTTATAAATTTCACTTCAATCGAGATGAATTTGGTCTAGCAAGAAATAACGCTAACCGAGCTTTGGTTAGGTTTGTGAACGAATATGGCATCACATTGCAAGACTTCCAGAATCTTCAGGCGGCAAACGATGATGCAGATTGGGTTGAATCAGAAATCGAGAAACTGAAAAGACTCCAACGTCTGGCTAAGCCTCGAATCGACTTAGGGGAGAAACGCTATGCGTAGTGTTAAGGCTAAAAAACCAAATGATGAAATAGTTGGAGTGATTACGGCTGGTGGTTTTCTTCAATATGCGACCCCTCTTATGCGAGAAAAAGCGTCTGCAATGAAAGGACGTGTAGTAGCGCTAAAACCTAAATCGAAAGCTGCTGTTCGAGTTCTTGAACATCACAGAAAATTCTTTGCATTGCTGAATCTCGGTTTTCAGTATTGGTCACCAGATGTCAGTTTGATTAGTGGGCCTGAGTATTACATTGCACATGAAACGGCTAAACGTTTTTGCCAGTTGGCTGGACGCTCAGAAATGTACGCTTCGCATGGAGTTGAGATCGCGGAGTTAGTTCTTGCTGACATTAGGAAAAAGCGAGAAGGGCATTGTGACCCAGAAGCATACAAATGTGAGGAAAATTATCGTTATCAAGTGATGATTGAGGCGGGGTTTTTCGACTTAGAGTTTCTTCCTAATGGTGGGACAGTTAAGCGCCCTTGGTCGATTGCATTCGACAATATGGATCAAGAGCATTTCGAGAAGATTTACAAAGGCTGTTTTAACGTTATTTGGAACAAATCTCTTTCCCAAGTTTTCAATGACGAACTGGAAATGCAGAACGCAGTTTATCAACATATGGAGTTCGCATGAGAAACCGAAATCGCTCTTATCGTTTAGAACAAGCTCAAGTGCAATTCAATCGCTTTATTCGTTTACGAGATGCTGGTAAGCCTTGTATCAGCTGTGGTCGACATGTTGAGTATGGTCAGTTGGATGCAGGGCATTATCGTTCAATCGGTGCGGCTCCCGAGCTTCGCTTTGATGAAGATAATTGCCATGGCCAGTGTCGTGAGTGCAACGGTTATAAGTCTGCTAACAAGTCCGAATACAGAAACTGTCTTATCGAAAAAATGGGGCTGAGACGCCTCGAAGTTGTTGAGTCTTATCATCCACCACAGCATTGGACTGCTGAAGAAATTCATCAAATCGAAAAATCGTACAAAGTAAAAGCCGATGTTATGAGTTCTCACTGGGAGTATTACTATGAATCAGCATAGCGCATTGGAAAAAATCGGTAGAGCAGGGCTGAAGACAGTTCGCTTTGATACTGGCGTTGGTGGTATCCCTGAATACACACAAATGGATTTTGCTCATGCATTAACTGGGTTAAGCAAGGAAGCGACTGCATGGGCTATGTACGCTTATTCAAACACTGAAGATGAAAAGTCTTTGTCGTTCCTAACTTCTCGTTTAGCGAAAATCATTGCTCGTAAATTTCCAGAGTTGCCGTCTAAGTCGCTTGTTGGCCTAGTTAAAGTTACCTTACGGGAGTGTCTGATGTATGCACCAGAAGATACGAAGCGTAAAGGGTGCTCAGTCACTCTGCGTTGTACTGTAATGAATATTTCTCGTGATACCTATTATCGTAAGTCCACGACTATTCGCTCCGCGGTTGATACGGTGGTGCAAGTTATTCGATGTTGGGAAAAGCAGATTGGTGAGAGAGTCGGAGAAAAATTGACCTATTCTTGATGAGAGTTGGGAGTTACCTAGGTACAGTGACGTTTTCTCATTGATTTATTGAGGTTTTATGAGTATTTGGGCTTTATGTGTGTATGTTATTGTGGCTATTTATGTGTGGGGTGTAGCAGAACGTTTAGGTCATAACGGATTTGGCTACTTTGTGTTGTCTATCATTGGTACCCCGATTGTTGCCCTACTTGGACTGATTGCTTTAGGACGATATATCAAACCTTATCAAAATTAACTCCTAATAACTGATACCTGTGTTGATTCCTTTGAGCATGGGTATTAGGCCAAATTCATTTCCTTCCTTTCTCCACTCTTAATCTGACCGTCTCCTCATTTTGAAATGAAAAATCAAGTAAGTACTCGAACTTCCACAGTAATTTATGTGGTTACATTACAGTATGTTGGAAGTTAGCTCAGTTTATATTGAACCGTCAGGGTGGAGAGGTTCAATGTAACAACCGTTAGGTGATGAAGGAGGAAAAATGAACAAAAATAGGTTCATAAACGATGTTATTAAACCATGGGAAGAATTAAATCTACTTCTTGTAAAGCAGTTTGCATTTCAACCAGACTTATCGGATGTAACTCGTTTAGCAGGGGGGATCTCTATAGCATTACGTCACCAAGTGGATTTTTCAGAGTTAAGTGACCGACAAACGAATGAAATGTGTTTCTCACAAAACTTAATCGTGGATGCAGGTGATTATTACAAACATGGTGAGCTGCGAAACACGAGTAGAAATTGCCCTATGGTCGTGGTTTCAAACTTTGAATACAAAGATAATGAGTTCGCTTTTCTTCGAAATACTGTTCTTATAGAGCATTATACCCATGGAAGCTATGACTTTATGAAAGAGTCTTTAAAAGCTATTCAGTTCTGGATTCAACAGCACGGCTACGAAATTACATGGCAAAGTGAAATAAAGTTCGCTCCAAGATGTTTCCAACATGAAGCTATGTTGAAGTTTGACCCTAAATATTGTTTCGAGATGTCTAGTACTAGAATTCAGTTCTTCAAAGAGAATAATGCCGGGGCCCTAGAGCCATATAGCCCAGAAGAAGTCCGGTTTGCCGTATACTAATTCACCTAACAAACTGTTCAAGAGGGATTTGCAACGCGTGGCATTTTCAGTATGCGTTAGTTTTAGTGTTTAAGGTGGTATGCGTCATCATCTGTATTGCGTTGCTCACCACTTTAGCGGGCGTTAACTTTATTTGGGGTAATTAAAAAAATTTATGCATTTATTTAAATATTATAGACCTGATTTTTATTTTGAGAAGTCTCTTAGATATGATGAGATTTTCTTTGCATCCAACGAACAGCTCAATGATCCACATGACCTCATCATAAGGCCGTATTTTGGTAGTAGTGTTGAGGCTTGGAGAGGTATTTTAAAAAGTAGTGAACCTTACGATACTTGGAATATGGCAAGGATAGTTGATATTGAGAATAGTGAATTAATTGAAGCAATAAATGACGAGTTTGAGGGTACGAAGGTTGATGATAGTTCGAGCCTTATTTCTGCAATAGATGCTAAAAAAGAAAACTTGGTTAATATTTTTGTACAATACCTTCTTGAAGATAGGGATGATTTATACACTGACTCTAAATCTGCTAGTTCAATGTGCGTGCATTTTCTCAAGGAGAAAATGATTAGAGGGTGGGATAAGCGATATCACAGCTGCTCTTTTTCTAAAGATCCTCTGGATCCTCAGATGTGGGCTCATTATGGAGGTGGATTCCGAGGGTGTGTTTTGATTTATAAAACTCTTCCGAATTGCTCACTCAATCTTCGACCGAATATTTTGCTAAACGAGGTACAAAAATTCAGGTTTGAAGAAGTGAATTATGAAGATAAGGAAAAAGTAATAGATATATTAGATATTGACACTAGACCTAATCTCATTGAGAGCAACTTGCTTAATAAAAGCTTATTTTGGTCATATGAGAAAGAAATGAGACTTTTATTAAGTGAAAGCTTTGGTTCTCTCAGGGTTTCTTCGACATCCCTAATGCCTGTGAGTAACAAAAGTAAGATTTTTCATCATGCTCCTGATGTAATAAAGGGGGTTATATTTGGCTCTAATTGCTCAGAGAGTTACAAAGAGAAAGTAACTTCAATGTTAGCTGAAAAATATTCGTTCTTCTTACCTGTAGGGACTCCTGCATTTTTAACCTTTGATTCTGAACTAACTAGTGCTGGAAAAGTAGAAATAGAATCAGGGAGTAAGTGTATTATTCACGAATCAGGTTCGAATCAGGTGATTAAGCAAATATTGAAAGGCGAGGCACTTGAAAGTATTCTGAATGAGTTAGGTATCAATAGATGCTGAAAAGTTAACAAAGCGTTTAAGACAGATTCGCAACGCGTGGCATTTTCGGTTTGATTCAGCTTAAGTGTTTACAGCTCAATAGATTAGGTTGGGTGGTTAGTGTTGCTCACTACTTAAGGCGGAGTTAGAGTGATAAGGAAAAGGTATGTTCAGCGACAATGATAATAATAATGTTAATTCAACTATAAACGCGGTTACTGGTTTAGTTGAGGCTGTTCCTGTATATGAAGATGCAATACAACCAGCAGCTAAAGAAATAGGCAAGGCATTAGGCACGTTACAAAAACTGTTAACCTAGCTCTTTCTCCTGTATCGGATATGGTGCCTCCTGTGTAAATAAGTGCTACGTAAGTGTGTTAGATCCTCGGGAGCGGAAGTCCATGTCATTCGTTAGCTTTCTTAGAGAAGAGGTGTAGAATTGAATGTAATTAATTTGCAACAGGCGATAAAAGCGTCATTATATGAAAGAGTTAGTTCTCCATTTTTTGGATGTTTTGTTATATCTTGGTGTATAATTAACTATGGAATGGTCGCTCGAGTTTTATTTGGTGAATATGACATTGAGAGTAAAATTAATATAATTTCTAATGCCTCTTCAAATTATTTTTCATTTGTAGGCAAGCCTTTGTTATTCTCAGTATTATTTATAATATTTAATCCCCTATTATCTATATTGGTTTTTTATTGGCAAGAGCTTGTCAGAGACAAAAAGAGAGATATAAAAAATCGTATTGAAAAGGGCACTATGGTTAAACTAGATGACTATAAGAAGTTAGAAGGAGAATATAGCGATAAATTATCATCATACAATTCAAAAATTGTTTCCTATGATAGAAAAATCGAAGACCTAAATGCAAAAAATATTGAAATTATTAGTGATTATAATAATCTTCATAGTGAGCATGAAAGCCTAAAAAAAAGAGTTATAGGTTATTCTAAGCTTAAGCAGGAACATGAAGAGTTCAAAATTAACCATTCGGAACTAGAGCTAGAACTTAATAAAAGGATTAAAAAGGTAGAGGAATTAGAAGAAATCAATAATGTATTAAATAAACAACTGGAAAATGTAGATATTTATTTTATACATACTGGTCAAAAATTAGATGACAAAATGATTATTTTAGATATCCCTCACTTAAAAGAGCACTCAATAGGTCGTTTAGTACATGAAATAAAAGAACTAGGTTTCTTTCCAATCTTTGACGGTGATGCTAGAGCTATTAAATTAATGATTCCTTTTTATGTAGATACAACGAAGGTGGAAGAGTTATCAGACAAATATAGGGCTGAATCAAGTTACGAAGCTAGCAATGTGCTCAAGATGGATTACTAAGGCTTGGCGGTTTCGGCTCAAGTTGGCTAGTGTGTTTACGGTGGTTATTTTGAGTTTAGTGGTGTTTGCAGCCACTTAGCTTAGAGTTATGTGATTCGGAGGAAATGTGGAAATACCAAAGAGAAATGACCCATCAGATTTCGAATGTGAACCTTTTGAAGATTATTTTGCTCGCTTTCCTCAGGAGTTAAATCATATCCCTGAGGACGTAGTTAAAAACTGGATGTGGTATCACAATGAGCAGGTTGTGGAATTTTCGCAGTTATATGATTTTACAAAGTGGAAATTTTCACTTGAAGATTTTGATAACGATAAAATTATGGAAATTCAGCATTTTGAATATGACCTGAAGTTGTTAGATGGCAAAGGTCAGGAGTTTCTAAAAGGGTGTTTAAATGAACACGATACTGCAAAGTTTATGTTTGAAAATGGTACTTCACCATGCCCAATGATTGTTACGAAAGATGCAGGAAATCATATCCACCATCAACGTGAAGAGGGCAATCTCATGCTTGAACCCTATCATCTGATTGAGGGAAACCGTAGGCTTGCTTATCTTCGTGCGATGATCGGGAAACCATTTCCAAGATTGAAAGAATCTCACAAAGTGTGGGTTGTCGAAATCGAGGAATAAATCATGTAACAAACGCTTTAAGACGGATTCGCAACGCTCGGCAGTTTGGGTTTGATTTGGTTTTTGTGTTTACGGTGTAATGGATGAGTATTGTGGTGCGTTGCTCACCACTTAAGGGGGTGTTATGCCACAGGAGGAAAATTGGAAACTTTATCAATTGTCGAAATATGGAAGTATTTACGTTGGTTACCGAAACTTATTCTGAGAAAAGTTTTCTCAAAGCAACGTTTAGCAGATCTCATATATATTGATGTACAAGCTCGTCACACATCTGTCGAGGTTAATCTTGGAAAAATAGCGGAGCATCGAATTTACTTTAGGATTATCAATATGTCTCCTTTTGATGTTGAACTTGATAGAGCAGAGATTGAGTTTAATTGTGCTGGTACTTCTTTAAAAGTTAAGCATATCAAGACACAAAGCTTTAAAGCTGGAGAGATTGGTTCGCTTTATATAACTGATGAAATTAGCTCAGCAAAGGCAAATCAGATTGCTAAATTTCACAAAAGTAACGGTTCACGAATCGCCTTTCATGGTGAATTTAAATGCGCTTTACATGATTTTCCTAAAGAACTTCATAATTTGGAAGGCATTAATGTCAGGTATATAAATGCACATATGCGTGCAAATGTCGAGCAAATGGCTTAACAAACGGTTCAAGAGGGACAACCAACGCTTGGCGGTTTTAGTGGTTAAGGCGGCTATTTTGGGTTTAGTGTAAAGCGTGTTAGCCCCTTAACCGGGCGTTATGCGCTAGGAGGAAAATTGGAAGCTGATTTGCATAAAATGAGAGTGGGAAAAGATAAAGCAGAAAAATATGTACTCCAAGTTTGGAGAGATCTTAACCTGCCTAAAATTCAGAAAAAGCACCTGTATCGAGAGGTGAAAGTTAGCCAGCAACAAGCTGAACCTTTTACTATAGATCTCAAAAGTGAAATTGATTGTGTTCGTAAAAATGGCAAGGCAAAAGCCTTGCAACAAATGCTAGATCTCAATGATCGCTTTCTCAGTTCACCAATCTCCATTGCAATAATGGGCGATGAGACGGGAATGAAGTTTGATCTGGGTTCTCAGTATGCAAACTATTCCGAAAGCGTAAAATTCCCCGGGGGAATTGAGTCTCCAGAAATATCTTTTGCTGATGATATTACGCATTATCGAAAAGAGGCATACAAGGCAATTCTTGCTAACGATTTTTCCGGTTTGACAAGAGCTTATCGCTCCTACCTTCAATGTGCAGTCTCCCTAGTTGATTGTTTTTTGCATAAGTATACATTTCACGTAAATACGTTGGTTTCTAACTCAGATGAGTATACAAATATAGTGACCTTAAACTCTCAAGCTCCTCTTGAAGACCGACTTGATGCATGGGTCACAACGTTTGCTGCTCATAAGCAGAAAGAATTTAAATCATCAAAATATCGTTCTAAGTTCATTGAGCTCAAAGGGAAGAGAAATGGGATAGTACACCCAACATGTCCTATGTATAGCTACAGTGTTAAAGAGATGGTCAAGTTCTTAAACTATGCCCCAGATGCAATAGGTGGTTTACTAGCTCAATTACGTTCTTTTGCTGAAACAACTGAAAATATTGGCTTCATACAACAGATGAAATCGGAACCTCTTATACAACTAAAAAAACGAGCATAGCAAAGTATTTAAGAGTGATTCGCAACGTTTGGCAGTTTCGCTTCGCTTAAGTATAGCCAAACGCCGCTCACACTTTAATGCGGCGCTAGAGTTTTCGAGGAATTATAATTGTCTACCGATATTGAAAAAGTACAAAAAGCTCTGGGAGAACCAGTTACAGCTGAATTAAGTGATTATGCTAGAAAAATTCGTAACAACCTTATGATGCTGAGTGTTGTTATTATTGCATTAACTCTTGGAGGGCTTGAGTTAGACACGTCATCAAGTATTGTCGGATTAAAGTTTAAAAATCTAGATAGTCGCTCTATGTTTCTAGGGCTTCTAGCTATTAACGCTTATATGCTTGTTCACTTTATTTGGGTAAGTATTGATGCATTTCAAGAGTGGGGGTTACGTGTTAGCGGAACAAAGCTCGCTTTTATCACAACTGCAAAACTTTCCTCTGAATATGGCGATTATCCGAGTGACCCACGACAATCAAGTCTTTATCAATGGTGGACGGAGCAAGCTAATTCAATAGGTTCAATATCGGAACCACTGGATACACTTAATAAAAAATTAGAAACTTTAGAAAACGATGTAAGAAATGGATTAGAAGAGAAAGGTGAACACCCGACTAATATTGCCAACTCATGTGCATCAATTAGTCGTCTAAGTAAGAGTATCCATGATCTACAACGAAGCATTAGAGTAGCTGAAGAAACTATTAGCTCTCAACGTATTCCAGTGTCACTTGAAAGGTATGATTCTCGGTTCAAACTTTTTTTGAAAACACAAAACTTACGGTGGCTAGTTTTAGAGTTAGGATTGCCAATTTTAATGGGGTTCATAGCTATCGTGCTACTAATTAAACAACTCTAACAATAAATTTAAGAGTGATTCCCCACGCTTGGCATCTTTGGGTTGGGTTTAGTTCCGTGTTTACCGTGTCCAAATTGAGTGTTGTGGTTGCGTGGCTCACACCGTAACATGGTGTTAGGCTACAAGGTAGGAGGTAAAGTTTGACTTGTATTATATGTCTTGGTGAACACAAAATATCAGACGACAACCCGTTAACAGATGAACATATAATTCCAGAGTTTATTGGCGGAAACCTTGTAGTTAAGAACGTTTGCAAAACTTGTAATTGTAACTTCGGAAGTGGTTTTGAAGGGCGTCTAGCTAATAATTTCTATTTTAAACTCGCTCGGCAAGTGCATGATATTAAGGGTAAGCAATTATCCGCTCCTAATGCATTTACTGGCGTGTATGAACATGAAACTTTAGGTAAAGTAAGGGTCGATAATGAAAACAAAATGATTATTTTCCCTGAAATTAATATTGACCAAAAAGAATCTAACTTCAGCATATCTCTAAAAATAGATAAGTATGAAAAGCCTCAAGCTAAGAAAGCGTTACGAAAAAAACTAGAACGTTACTTCAAAAATCAAGGCAAGTCCCCTTCAAAAGCACAACTAGATAAAATGGAAGCCTATTTTTGGGATAATGCAACTGTCACAAATCGTTCGATAGAAACGCCTAAATTTACAGGTAACTTCGTATGGGATGTTAATGATCATAATTTGCTGCATTTAAAAATAGCTTATGAACTATTGGTCTATCATTTTGGCCAAGAGTATCTAGAAGATCACGTTGCCAACCTAATTCGACTTAGCCTGAAAAATCAGCAGCTCTCAAGTGACGTAAGCTTTACTAATCAGCTTGAACTGGATGAGCTAACATCACTATTTGACGATAAGAACCATTGGGTTTACATCGTTCGAAATTTCTGTGTGGTTAGTGTATTTGGTCAACTGTCTTCAGTAATATATACAGGATCAAATTCGGGTTTCTACGAGCCTCAAGGTATTGTCTATAAGTTTGATATAGAGTCAGGGCAACATGAAAAAATGTCGCTTCTTGCGCTCATGAAGTAGCCTAACAATTCAAAGGGACAAAAACACGCGGCATTTTGGGTTCAGTTTGTTTTTGGGATTCCGGCTAGTTCGGTTGAGTTAATGGGCTTGGTTTTTCCCTTTAGTTGGGCGTTATGTGGATAGGAGAGTTTGTGGTTATAAGTAGGCTCGAAATATTGAGAGAAGCTGTTAGGTTTAGGCAGCTAATTCAGTTTTGTGACCCAGACAAAATAAAATTAGTGACTGAAGATTTTCCGGTAATGAATTGTAAGCTGACGTCAATGATCCTTGTTTATCATTTCCTCAATCTCTATCCAGAACTGGAAATTAAAGGTATTGGAGGCTCTCGTACTGATAATGGCTTAATCACGCATTATTGGATAGAAATTGATGAAGTTGCTGTTGATATCACGGGGGATCAATACAACCTAATCGATGCCAATGAATTAGACGACGTTCTGATTGCTCTTCGACCATACTCACCAATACATGTTGCCAAGGTAGAAGATAGCTTTCTGTACGATGTTTTTGAAATATCGTATGTTGATACCTTTACTTCAGGTCTTCCGGGTATAAGTGAGCCTTTCATTGAACGTTTGGAACTCTCATATATCCAACTGACCTCAGTTGAAAAATGCACATAACAACTGTTAGTAATAAATAGGAAACTTATGGATACAATAGTAAAGTTTGGAATCTTTTTTCTAGGTGCATTATTTTCAATCTTACTGGTTCCTCGAATTGAACAGAAGAAGGCTGATTTTCAGCGAAAAGAACGTTATCAAGAGCTGATGGCAGAATTAGACGATATTCAAAAAGTGCTATGTGATCATTTAAGTACACACTTTCAATTTCTCTGTAATATCCGCACAGCGCACGAGTTAGCTCAATCAGGTAGATTGCCTGTACCTATGCCAACTGCTATCGATGTTGACATACTTGTTGATTTATACAAACAATCGGCTTTAATCCTTACATCTTCTCAACGAGTTGCAATTAAACGTATTCCTAATAGTGTTCATGAAATTATACGTCAATCTCAGAGTTCGGTTGACTCGGTAGTTAATGAAAAAAGATATTGTATTCAGTCGGTAAAAAATACGATTAAGTTATCCTGTCGATTAGTTTATGAAATAAATGCAATCCGTCATGAACAAGAGAGGTTTGTCTCTCTAGACGATCTCGATTCAAACTTTGCAACAATCAGAATTCTTAAAAGTGAAGGATTTACTGACGAGCAAATTGAAACTTCAAAAATTAAAGAAACTGGTTTTGAAAATATAGGTGTAAAAATTTAGTACTAACAAACGCTTCAAGACGGATTCGCAACGCTCGGCGGTTTTGGTTTGAATTGGCTTATGTGTTTAAGGTGTAATAATTAAGTGCCATGTTAGTGTTGCTCACCACTTAAACGGGCCTTATATTCTCAAGAGGAAAAAATGACAGACAGGGTCGACTATATATTAAGGCTAGAGGAACAAGTCGAAGATGGTTGTAAAGTGAATCCAGCGCTATCCAGAGCCTTAATAGGTTGTTTGAATACAAGAGAAACATCAGAACTTTTGATTTATTCGATTGAACATGACCTTGTTGTTAGAGATTTGGTTAACAGGAAAATACACTTTGATCTGTCTGGCGGAAAAAAATATTGTTATGAAGAGCTAGCCAGTAAAATACTTGAAATAACGAAAAGTGCTCGATATCAGGTTGCGTTGAGCTCCGTAATGACTCTAAGTGTTATTCTTCCATACCTAAAGATCGAGACACAACTAGAGATTTTAGTTGTTTTAGCTCTATCTAAATGGAAGCTGTTTCGTAAGAGAGCATACAAGTTTATTAAAAAATACTATAAGCAAGAATATCAAGGTATTCTAATTGCTGCGCGTAATAAATTTGAAGACCACGAAGTTTGTGACATCATAATCGAAAACTTTGAATCCGAAATATTAATTGAAGAGCGCCATTTTCTAGCCGATTCATGTTCGCATGATAGTTATATATCTAAGTTGTATACAAAAATTGGTGAAACTGCCCCTGAATTAGTTGCAGAACTACTTGAATATGACTCTTGTTCATACTGTTATACGCTGTACAAATTGGGGTGGTCGTTAGAATCGGAAATAACCACTGAAACTCTAACTGAAAATACTAAGGATTTAGAGTTTCTCATCTGGTGTCTAGGCCGGTTAGGTGAGTGGGAGCGTATCATAGATATTTATGAACTCCGTTAAAAACGTATATAACAAACGCTTTAAGACGGATTCGCAATGCTTGGCGGTGGTTTGAATTGGCTTTTGTGCTTACGGTGTAATAGTTGAGTTAAAGTGGTTACGTTGCTTACTACTTGACGCTGCGTTATGTGCCTAGTGTGAGAATTAGCCCTAGTATACAAAAACCGTCAGAAGACGGCTTTTAATGGAATTATCGAGAGTTTAAGCACAGCACTTTTTGTACTTTTTGCCGCTTCCGCAAATGCACGGATCATTACGGTTTGGTGTTTTCTCGTAGGTGATCGTTTTAGGTTTGCTTAATAGAGTATCAAGCTCAATAGTGTTCTCTGGTTGTTTTGAGTCTATGACAATATGAGCCATTATAGAGTGCTCAGAAAGCAATGCTTCGATCTCTGCTTTACGGGCTTCGGTTGGAACGACAACATTGATAGGAGATTCTTCAGTGCCTGCTTTTACATCACGCTTTACGTTATAGCCCGAAATAACGTGGTTTTGTCTAGCATCGATTCGACCTTTGAAAAATAGTTTGGACATTTGAAACTCACTGCTGATTGGTGTGGTGTAATTTGGCCGCGATTATACGGGACTATGGCAATTGATAAAGAAGTTCCTCCCATGTATATGGGAGCACGGTATAAAAAACGCCTCAAATTGAACTGTCCAGTTCCAATGAGTCGCGGTGGTTACGTTGTTGTGTTCAAGTTTGGTGGTGTTTGCAGCCACTTAGCTTATCGTTAGAAACCAAGGGAGCTAGATGTATAATCTTAATGAATTTCAATTAAAAAATACTGGTGTTTGGCCTGGGCACAACATTGATGACAATAGTGTAGTAGGTGAAAACGGAGTTTCAGTTTACTTCAGAAACTTGGAAGAAAAACTAATCAGACATATCAACGAAGCCAATTCTGTATTTGGTGCTGTTGCTTGGATGACCAGTTCCCCGATTCTAGAAGCAATGTCTAAAAAAGAACATGTTCAAGTTATTGTCCAGAAAGAAGAATTTCTTAAGCCTGATCCAAAAGGCACAGAAAACTTTAATAAGAACAAACTGCGAGAACAATATTCAAGATTGAAGTGTTCAATTTACCGAGGAGAGTTTGAATACTGGTTGTTAGGTATGACGTCAATGGGTAAAGATGAGCATTTAGACCCAGTTCGTTGTGTCGGTGGTTTTAATAAGTATAAAAAGCCAGCCTTTCCAAGGATGCACAATAAGTTTTTAGTATTTGCTAATGTGGAGGTCGTCTCTGATTGTGGCTATCCAGTCAATGTTATTGAGCCTTATGCCGTGTGGACTGGGTCGTTTAATTTTTCTTTTAATGCTACTAATTCTCTGGAGAATGCTCTCTACATTACAGATAAAACGATTGTCGATGCTTACTTTAGAGAATATACACAAATAGCAGCAATATCTGAAAAACTTGATTGGACTAAAGACTGGATGTCACCAGAGTGGCATCTGGGGGTGTAGGGTTCTAACAAACAATTTAAGAGTGATTCCCCATGCTTGGCATTTTTGGGTTGGGTTTAGTTCAGTGTTTACCGCGTCCAAATTGAGTGTTGTGGTTGAGTGGCTCACACCTTGATTGGGCGTTATATGCTCCAGTGAAACAAGCAAAATGAGGTTGTAAATTGAATAGAATCTATCGGTGGGCAATTCGGAGTATTTTGTCTAAACCTGCACCAGAAAGAGTTCCGAGAACAGGTGAAAAAGCGGCAGAAGTAGACTGCTTTGTCATGTATATCAAAGCGAAAGATAACTCTTGGAATATTCTCGCTGAGGGTATGGATAACACAGGAATAAAAGGGCGTCAATGGAGTGACGAGGGTTACACTGAAAAGTCACATGTAGCCTTTGAAGATGTTGATAAAGCTAACATAGAAATTACCCACTTTTATAAAACTTATGATATTCAATATTTTAGTTTACATGATTACCTTTTAAAAGGTGTTCTTCCATACTATCAAGTTAAAATACATTTCAATAAAGCTGCGCAAGTTTTCTATAATAGAAAGGAATTAAGTCGTTCAGAACGAATGGCAGCTTTACAGTTGATACTTGAAAAAACTATTGATGACAGAGATTTTTGTATAACTGTTTCTGGGTTATTGAGCCTGTTACATACTCAGCGTTGGTATTATCACCCTGATCGCGAGCGGAACAAAAATTACAATGAGTTGCTCTTGGAGTCGCTAGTAGCAAGTGGTGATCTTGAAAAAGACAAAGGTATTTATCGTTTGTCTAACCACGCATTGATTTCACTGTCACAACATGAACAAGAAGATAGAAAACATAAGGAAACCTTACGTCAATCAAAAGCAATGACTAAGCTGACTTTTGCACTAATATTCGTTGGACTTATCCAAGCTTATATTTCCTTTAGTAATGGTTAATCACGCACATAACAAACTGTTTAAGAGGGATTCGCAACGCGTGGCATTTTCACCATGCGTTCATTTTAGTGGTTAAGGTGGTCAGCGGAAACATCGTATTGCGTTACGCATCACTTAAGCGGGTTTAGCATTCAGAGGTATTATGACAATTTTAGATGTAAAAAATTTAGCAGCAGCTCTTCAGTCTTTTGCTTTAGTTATCGCAATTGTGATCGGCGGCGGATGGGCGTTATTCCAGTTTTTTTCTATACGCAGTATTGAAAAGGCAAAAGCTGAATTAATGAAGCTTCAGCATGAAACGAATGTTCATGGGATCATTGAAGTCTCAATGCAAACAAAGTATTTATCAGCTTACGACAATCTGGTTGTTATAAAAGTGTCTCTTAAGAACATAGGTGTTAATCCAGAATGTATTGATCTCAAACGCTCTCAAGTTGTTTTAGCTCCAGTTGGTGACGGAAATATGGATGAAAAATCAGTTAAGGGTGAGATCACCGCTGTCCATCAGGGAGTTGACCAAGTAACTAGTTTTATTATAGTCAATCCAGGGGAAGAGAAAGTAATAAATTATTTGGCTTCGGGCGTAATCCATTCATTATATTTAGTACAAGCAATGTTTTCAGGCTCAATATCAGAGAGAGATTATCAAACCAATATAGCTACTCAAAATGGACTTAAAGCTGATGTAGTTACTTGGGGAGGGATGGAGTACATCGAAGCTCCGAAATGCTAACAAACAGTGTAAGACTAATTCTCAGTGAATGGCATTCTCAGTTCAAGGTTGGGCTTTGTGTTTAAGTTTCTATAATTAGTCTTAAGAGTAAATTACTGGCATCAACGCTATGAATGAATCAGACTGGAAAGTATTCTGTAAGATAAAACAAGTTGCTATTGAAAAATACAGCGAGAAACAGTTAATAAGCATCAGTGATATTTTGTCTGGTGATATCATTAGCTCAAGTGAACGGCTTCATACGATTGCTCAGTTAACTAAATTGGCTGAGAAACAAATAGCGTCAATATTCGATAGCCATTCTCGTAATAGTGCTCTATTGCAATTGATGTTAATGAGACGAGAAAAGTTGGTTGAGCCAGATTTGCTCTCACAATTGTCTGACGAATTGATTAGTGACACTGTACCTCCAAAGTAACCACCTAAATCACAAGGCTATTGACCATCGGACACTTTTAGTCCACTATTCCCCACGCTAGCCGTTCTTATATAGAGCGGCTTTTTTGTGCCTGATTTTCGGCATTTCCTCCTATATACATCTCTTTTCTGAATATTACCTAAATTAAATGGTCCACAAAATGAATATTGAAGTGTCTCAAGTAGCCTTAGCTACTCGAGTTAACGCCTCTTTGTTTGATGGTTGCATACGCGCCTCTCAACAAAGGGGCGTTTCTCGTTATATGGCAGTATGGTTACTGCTGAAATCTATGGGGGAGCGAATCCCTGTTAGCTATCTAGCCTATACACTGGCGACGGTGTACCACGAAACAGGTTACAACATGCAACCTGTTAGCGAGATAGGCAAAGGAGAGGGATACGATTACGGCATCCCAGATGAAGCTACAGGACAAACGTATTACGGTCGTGGTGATGTTCAGGTTACATGGAAACGAAACTATGAACGTTTGAGTTCTCAGCTTTTCAACTTGGGAACACTATGTAGAGGTATCGATTTAGTCACTTACCCCGATCGCTTACTCATTCCCGCTTATTCTGCACAGGCTGCGATCATCGGTATGAAAAGCGGTTTGTTTACTGGAAAACAGTATTCGGATTATTTAGATCAGGAAGATCCAGATTATGTGGGCGCGAGACAAATCATTAATGGTCGAGATAAAGCTGAAGTGATCGCTGGCTACGCTAAAGAGTTTGAACGAGCAGTTAAACTCGCCTTTGGCGGCTTTATCAATCGGGCAACACTTTCCCAAAGCTCTCGCGGTGCTGATGTTCGAGAGCTGCAACTCAATTTAAACCAACAACCTGACGGCATCTTTGGCTTGAAAACTCGAGATGCCGTTATTGCATTTCAAGACAAAAACGAGTTGGAGCCTGACGGTGTAGTTGGCCGTAACACATGGAAGCAAATCGAAGATGAATTTTACTGGGGGCTAAGATGAAAGCGTTATTGCTTATTTGTGTTGTGCTCTTTAGTGGCTGCACATCGGTGGCTTACGTTGAAAATGGGGCTAATGGCAGTGAATGCGAGAATACCGTTAGCATCAATGAAACAGGGCTTAAGGCTGTGAGTATTTGTAAAGGGGATAACCAATCAAAAGAATGAAAAAATCAATTTATATCTTAGTGCTGGTGGCTATCACTTTTGTTGGCTGCACTAATTACCATATTGAGCAAAATAGTCGAAATGGCACTACCTCTTGTGATGATAAAGATTCCAAAGGTGTGGTGCTGAATGTTTGCAATATTAAGAAGTAAGAGAAACCCATCGTTCGGTGGGTTTTGTCTAAGGTGTAAACGAAAGCGCAAATTTGATTTTTGTGTTTTGGTTTAAATCTGTAGAAAGTGGGCGACTGATAGATGTGGAGCGCCTAACAGCCACCGTCCCATACGCCCGTAATGGGGTAGCTTTCAGCCCACTGCTCTCGTTTAGTAAGAGAAGCACTGGAAATTCTAGTTAGTCATCAGCTGTCAAACTAAGACAAAAACCGAACAAATCAGAAAATCTGAAAAAGCGTACAAATAATTATTTTTGTGTGCTTTTGCTTAAGTCTATGAAAAGTGGGCGACTGAAAGATGTTGTAGCATCTAACAGCCACCGTCCCACACACAAGGTCATGGGATAGATCAAAGCCCACTGCGCCTCTGCAGAGATGCGGTGGAAATTCTAGGTACTCACTAGGAATCAAACCATGACGATAATCGGAAAAAGTAAAAAATCGGAAAAAGCGCACGAATATATTCTCAAACCAATTAACGAGTTAGTCGAAAACGAGAATAATCCCAATATCCACAGTGCCAAAAACATCGAAGAATTATCTAAATCAATTACAGAATGGGGATTTACCAATCCAATCTTGATTGATGAAGAAAATGAGATTGTTGCTGGTCATGGGCGTTGGGAAGCAGCAAAGCTTCTTAATATCGAAATGGTGCCGTGTATTGTGCTCAAAGGATTAACCAAAACACAGAAACGTGCCTATGTCATTGCTGATAACGCACTGCCATATGGCTCAGTGTGGGATGACGAACTTCTAAAATCAGAAATTGATGCGTTAGAGGTGGAAGGTTTCGATTTAGAGTTGGTTGGTATCGATTATCTCAGTTTGGATGATTTTGCCCCTGGCTCATTATCGGATGGTCACGTTGGTGATCCAGATGGTGATGTTGAAAAATCAGGTACCAAATTGCAGATAGGGGAATACTCGGTAAAAATCCCTCGAGAGATTTACTTGCAATGGCACGATGACATTCGCGGTGAAGTGGGATTTGAAAAATCAGATGTGATTGATGAAATTACAAAGAGGCTAGGGCTATGCTTAGACTTGTAAACATCGATGACATTGAGCCATCAACGTATAACCCACGTAAAGCCGATCCACGTAGGCTTGAGATTCTAGAATTATCGATTCGTAAACTTGGTTTCGTGCTTCCACTGTTTTGCTCTCAAAATGGTGAAATTCTTTCGGGACACCAAAGACATCATGTATCAAAAATAATGGGGATCGATAAGATCCCCGTTGTCTATACGGGTCCTATGGACTTAGCCGACAGGAAAGCCATCAACATTGCGTTTAACCGTGGTACCAACGATTTAAGGCCGGAAGATACACCGGATAACATTACCGATGCGTTATCGAGAGTGGATTTGGTTCAGCTCAGTCAGGGTATCAATGATAAAAGTGGTAAAGCGTTATATCGCTGCATGCACACAACCAAAGAATCTGTATCTGAGTTGGTGAAGATTAATCGTGGCCACTGGATTAACTATTCCAGAAACATGGCTCGTTTACTTCACGGTAAAGGAATCGATATGCCTTTAGTGTGCACACCGGATAAGCGAGTGGTTAACGGAATAGGTCGATTACAGTATTTTGCTGAGAAAGGCTTTGAGCACATCGATGTGGTTTATATCAATGAAGCAGAGGCCAAACTCAGCGATGCCATGTTGAACCTGCTGAGTATGGATTTTGATATTCATAGCCGGTACGAAGAATTGCTTCGCTACAACTCGTTTCGTCGTGCTCGTCGTCAGCGCTCTGAATTAGGGCAAGGTTTTGTTTTTGCGGTTGCGCCGAATGCACGTTCTAAAGAATTCGATATCCTCGAACCGAAAAACAGCAAAAAGTGGAAATTGCAACACGGTACTTCTGTGGTTGATTTCGGAGCTGGGCATTTAACAGAAACCAATTTACTTCGTTCTGTCGGTGTATCAGTCAGCCCATTTGAGCCATTTCGTTTGGGTGAGAATGACACTATCAATATCCAAGAGAGTATTGAGATAGCCAAAGCGTTTATTCACGATATCAAATCAAGAAAAAGCTATACCTCGATATTCATTAGTTCGGTGCTCAATAGTGTGCCCTTTGAACGAGACCGACAACACATCGCTTGTTTATGTGCTGCGCTGTGTAGTGAGAAAACAAGGTTATACGCTTGCGCGGTTTCGGTTGATTGTACCAGCTATCGATTTGTTGAAGGTGCTGATGGATTAGGTCAGAGAGAGTCCAAATACGCCACCTTCAAACTGGATTACGAAAGCGGTATTACGATTGGTGATTTCAAAGAAAAGCCCAAAGTGCAGAAATACCATTCACCGAGTGAGTTCTACGCCTTATTTAAGCGCTATTTCGATATCGTGAAAGTCGACAACAAACTCAACAACGTTCGAGCTATATGCGCTAAACCTAATCGCGTTCATATTTTGCGAGATTTAAAAGCGGCGATTGAGTTTGAGTTTAATCTTCCGTATCCGGATGGCTCTCGTATGGAGCTGGTGGATGAAGCTCTAGAAGCTTACCGTCATCGTTTGGGGGTATCACTATGATTATCCCTGATGAATGGACTTTCAAAGATGAGCAGATAGCTAAGAGCTTTGATAACCACGTAAGAGAGCAGCTTCCTTGGTATAACATCGCAACCAGCATGACCGTACACTTCATTCGTAACTACTTACCACAAGATGGGGTACTAGTGGATTTGGGGTGTGCGATTGGCAACATGACTTACAGTGCTAGAGAAGTTCTTGAGTTAAGAAAAGCACAGGTCATCAATATCGATAATTCCGTCGAAATGAAAAAACAGTTTATCGGTGTTGGGGAGTTAACTGTAGAAGATATCGAAAATTTCAAAATTCCACGTTTTGACGTTTGCGTCCTGTTCCTGAGCTTAATGTTTGTTAAACCCAGCTATAGAGAAACACTCATTATTGAATTAATGAAAAACGTCAACAAAGGTGGCTGCGTTCTCATCATGGACAAAGTGGAATCATCAATAGGTTATGCGGGCACCGTGATTAACCGGATGAGCCTACATAACAAACTGGCCGCTGGTTGTGATGCTGCAGAAATTCTCAAAAAGGAATTGTCGCTTTCAGGGGTACAACGACCAATAAAACAAGAATTGCTGAATTCGTTTCAAAAGTGGTTTCAGATAGGTGATTTTTGCGGCTATTTGTTTGAAGGGTAGTAACTCAAACCGTTAATGAAAGAACAAAACAAGCAATATTGGAAATAATCGAAAATAGAGAAAATCGCTTTTCAGTCTCTTTTAACAGAGGGATTGTGGCGATTTTTTTTATTTTCATTTCGCACATTTTGCTCAGGTACAGGAAGTTGAAGTGCGAATTTCGTTTTAACTAAAACATCCATTTTGGAGAATTTAGAGTGTCCAGAGCATGTAAGAGAACAAGGGCACGAGATAAACAATTTTTTGAAGCGTTAGAAAATGACTCAACGATTGGCGAGGCTGCAAAAAATGCGGGATATTCTCGTCGTTCTATTTATGACTATGCAGCACAAGACCCAACGTTTGCTCAACGTTTAGAAGATGCCAAGTTAGATATTGTTGAGCGATTAGAAAAGGAAGCTGATAGACGCGCACTAAAAGGTGTCCCTGACTACAAATCATTAAAGGGACCAGATGGCAAAAACAAGATTGTTCAAATTCGCCGGTATTCCGATTTGCTATTACAGTTTCGACTTAAAGCCTTAGCTCCAGACAAATATCGAGATAACTACAAACTACCAGAATTGTCGGAAGACTTTGATGATCTCTCTATAGAATATATTGCCAAAGACCTCGGCGATACGTTACGAGCATTCAAGGAGGTTACTGACGATGACCTCGACACCGAATGACGTTCTTCAGCTCATTAGTCGTATCGATGATATTGACGAGTTTGTTAGCGATATAAAGAAACGACACAGTGTTAAGGAAGCAAGACACATTCAGCGAATGATTCGAGCTTTCGCTAAAAAAATGCTGTTAGTGACAAAAGAAAAATTCAGTGTTCCTCCGCTTTACAGAAAACTGTTTGGAGATGCAGCCGCTAAGTACATCGTTTTAAAAGGTGGTCGAGGTTCGGGGAAAACCTTCGCGATCATCTGTTACATGCTGGAGCAGTCATTTGATGAGAAATACCGCGACTCACTATTTTTAATATTGCGTGAAATCCAGAACTCAATTGAAGATTCGGTGTATTCGGTCGTTGTCGATTTGGTTAAACAGGCGGGACTCGAAGCATATTTTAAAATCACCAATAACAAGGTGATAAACAAACTGACTAATGTTGAATTTGCTTTTACTGGGTTACGAGCGACAGGGGGCAAAACTGCTTTTAGTCAGGTCAACAAAATCAAAGGTAAGCACAAAGTACGCATGGTGTTTATGGATGAGGCTCAAGATGCCTCTGAAGATTCGCTTAACGTGCTATTTCCAACGGTTAACCGTTCAGGGCAGGTTTCCTTTACTGCGGAATATGAGCGACTGCTGAGGCTTGCCTTTGGCGAAGACGATGTAGACGTGACCGAAGCGCGATTCTTCTTTGCAATGAATCCTAACTTTGCTGAAGACCCGATTATCACCAAAGTGCGCACTTTTGGTGAAAACGCTCGAATTGAGCATATCAACATTTTCGACTTACCAGCTCGCTATCAAGATCCGCAATTACTTGCTCAGGCAAAAGCGGAAATGGGTGAGGTGTATTACGACCACGTATGGCTAGGTAAACCTTCACCTAAAATATCGGGTTATCCGTTTATGGAAACACCTGTCGTTCAGGCGGACGATGGTGATGAGTCTCCTCCATGTACAGCATTTCTTGATGTGTCCTATAAGGGAGGTGATTTCACCTCCCTTTCTTTTGTGACTCAGGTTAGAGGGTATGTGTTTGCTTGGGGACGTTGCTGGCATCAAGCGTGGAACCATGTGGTTGAAGAAATCGTCGATGAGCTAAACAAGCATTCTTGGATGGAATTCTACTATGAGGACAACGGGGTAGGCTCGGCACCACAGGACTATTTCGCCGTTCACGGAGTGGATGCAATTCCCAGAACTACATTAGGCGATAAACACGATCGCATATTTCGGGTTGGTGCTTATTTAAACCTAATGCGATTAAGGTTTGTGAGTACTTGGTGCTGCCAAACATGGTTAAGCCACACATTGAAATTCAATAAAGAATCGGAATATGACGATGCTCCCGACTCATTAACCAATGCAGCGATTCGAGCCGGTATTGTTTCCGATAAAATGAAAATAAGGGGTAGACGTTGATATGGGCCTGTATGACGAGCCGAAAGACAAAGCCGGTGACTCTTCCTCGTCACCAGATAAAAAACAGGATTTTGAAGCTTATTACAAATACCTAAGAGCTAAAGACCCAAGAACGCTGCCGCTGATCACTGAGTTTGACCCGTTTTCATTAGCACGAGAACGTTATGTGGAAATCGCGATACGGGAGCTTTACTCGCGGATCATGTACATCACATTAGATAGTGTTGCGGTACCCGATGAAATAGGGCTCTCAGATTTTGCCAAAACAATATACGACACCCATTCACCAGAACTACTTCGTGGCCTGATGTACTACATCATTGATTCGATGGCGGACGAGTCAAAGGTTGTATTGCGTAAGCGTCCATTTGAAAAGCGCAAGAATGCGTTTTTCTTTGAAGAGAGGACCCATTCACTATCGACAGAAAATGAAAATAAGTTGGATTTGGTGACATTGAACTTTGAAGAGTTCCAGCGAACTGAATTGCTCGAAGCCTATTTTTCTATGGTATTCGATGCGATTGCCGGCGCGGCTAAGTTAATTCGCATCGGTGGCGCCTTAGTGTTCAAAATCGACAAATTGAATGAGCTTATTTCTGACCGTGAAGTACTGCTTGCCATTGAGACTCAGGTAAAGCAGGTAAACATCGCGTTGAAGGAAAGTCGAGGGGCGTACATCGATGCTCAATCATCAATAGAGATGCCTAAGGTTGATATGAAGCCAACCAAAGAGCAGTTGGAATATGCCTACTCGCTTATCTGTAACGCTACAGGTCGACCCATGTCGTTTATAAATGGTCAGATGGCTGGTTCACTTAATTCAACGGGAGACGGTGACCGTAAGATTAACCGACAAGCTTCTGTGCGTGACTTTAATGAAATCCTACGAGGTATTTTTGAATCGGTGTTTGGTTGTGACTTTCAACTTAAACCTGATATCGAGCAACTGCCCGAACTCGCTGATTTTCTTAATTCACTCGAAATGTCTTCAATTTTTGATGAAAGCGAAAAGAGAAAGATTGTTGAAACAGTTTTACCAATCGCTGAGTTGGGGATTGTTCGAAAATCGTAAGGGGGTGACATGTATTTGTTCCCTTACAAGATGGCTGAAAACCTGCTCGATTGGTTTGGGATTAACTTTGAACGCATATACAACGAACAAGGAGGGATGCGACGAGAGCAATTAAAGCTCATCAATAAATACGCAATTCTAACTGGGGCGAAATCGAACGCCTACAAGACCATTCAACGCTTAGAGAAATCAAGCAACAGAGCCAATATCAATTTCACGGCAAATATCCAAAACACCATCACCGGCACACTCAGTAGCGAGATTGTTCAAAACCTTGCGAATTCTGAGAACGCCGCAGAAATCACCATCGAATGGCAACCTTCTTCTGCAGAAGAGGAGCGCGCTACACACGCACTGCATTACGGACAACGTATGACCATAAAACAAGCTGAAAGATTAGGGCTTGGGGTTGAGTACAACTGTCAGTGCGGAATGAAAATCATCGCTGGGCAAAAACATGCACAGCAAATCATCAAAAAAATTAATAGAGGGAAATAGGCATGAATCCTACCTTACTCGCGTTATTGCAATTATTGGCTGGTGGACAGTCTCAACAACAAAACCCGATGTTAGAACTACTTGGTGGCAACCAGCAGCCTGATTTATCGCAATTGTTAGTGTCGGCGTTAAGTGGGGCTACAGGGCAAGCTCAAAACACATTGAGTCCTCAATTGCTTGCTCTGCTATCAGGGAATCAACCACAGCAGTTTCAACAGAATGGTCTCAACTCTCAGTTATTGCAGCTTGTAACGGCTGGGCAGGCTCCGAAGAAAGAGGAGTTCGACTCATCAAAATTGATGGAGCTTTTGCAGAAAGCTACGGGGAAAACGCAGGAGAAAACCTTAGAAGATCAGCTTGCTGATTTGCTCAACGGTAAGAAAAAGGAGATTGATGAAGACGATATCCTTTCCCGTTTACAGAAACGGTTTGAGCAGAATAACCAACAAGTTGACTCAGAAGCGGATTTAACAGAAGCCATTGAGTTTGGACTGACGTTTGACAAGTTTGTCCAAGCGAACGATGACATGTTCCCGAGTTGGTTCAACGTGTCAGAAATCAAAGAGGACGTAGATAAATGGGCGAAAACGCCTAGTGAACGTTCTCAAGGTCTCGCTGCTGCCACCGTTCGGGCTTTTTTCAAGAATTCTGAAATGCTCGACCTATTGGAAGAGCGTGACCGCAATACGGTGAAAGATAAGATCATCAAAGAGGGCGTTAAGTCTCATGAAATCGATCGCAAGCAGGCTTGGCCGTTAATCGAACGCGCTATTTTCAATAAGAACAAACTCTCTGAGATGGGGAGTCCTGCACCTACTGGTAAAGAAGAAAAGGCGATTGAAGAGTACGGTTCGATTTTTGAAATCGGCCAGCAGGCCAATAACGTAGAACCTGCATAAAACGTAAATCAATAAACAAAAGAAGGAGAGTGTAATGGCTCGTGAAATTCCGTTAGGTTCCACTCGTTATGCGGGTAATAGTGATGTTGTACTGCCTTGTGTGTATGAGGGAATACTCGTTGCTGGTGTTGCGGTTTCGTCGGTTGCGGTTAGTGGTGAACAGCCCAAAGTTGCCCTATTTAATGGTGAGGCATTTGCTGGGTTCGCTGTACATGACTTATGCAGCATTCGCAAAGTGACCGGTATTATTGAACAAGGTAAAGGTATTTGTTTACGTACAAAAGAAGGTGAAACGTTGAGTGCTGGCAATGGTTTCGCGGTTGATAACGCTACAGGTGAAGTGGTGGCTATTGGTACTGATGCTTCCACCATCATCATGGGAAAAATCGATGAAGTGGGTGTGATTGGTTTAGATGAAAACTGCGAAACGGTGGAAAACTGCATTTTGGTAACCGCATATGGCGGTACTGCACCTGCTGGTTCTGAAGGTACAGGCGTTACCAGTGTTAATGGTAAAGCAGGTGATGTGACTTTGACGGCCGCTGAACTTGGTGCAACAGAAGAAGCGCCAGAAGATGGAAGTCCTTATAACCGTCAAGATGCGGGTTGGGTTGCAGCTACGGGAGCGGCTGCGCCAACACCTGAATCAGTAAAAGCCAAAAAATAACTGATACCAAAATTCACATTCTACAGAGTGTGGCCACATTAAAACTGAAACTAAAAGGGCTATGCCAGGATAACCGGCTAGCCCTTTTTGATACCTGAAGGAAATTAAAATATGGCAACGAATGTTGTATGTAAAAGTAAGGTGGAGCGCCGTTATAACACCAAAATTATGGGAAGCAACAAGCGTACATATGTCCCATATACCGCAAATTTGGCTGCGAATGACAATAACTACTCAGACGGTAAGTTACAGCAATCTACGGTAATTCATATTAACTACGATGTTTCGGGTAAGTTTCCGAATGATAAGTTTGCTGAAGCATTAACACCGGCAACGACAGAGCTTGCACAAGCGCACGCGAAAGAAATTGAATTTTCTTACCATCGTCAACCAACTCATGTCGAGTTTCGTTTATCAAGTATGCAGAACGTGAACGACGTAAACATCAACGCAGGTATTTTGAACCGCTTATTGATGCAGTACGACTACGAGCACTTCCACGGTAAGCATGGCAACAGTGGCATGATGCAAAACAAAAATTCTGTGGAATACGATTCTACTGTCGTAGTTATATCTGATATCAGCTCTGTACTAGCGGTTGTTAATGCGCTTTATGAAGAGCAGACAACATTGCTTGGTACGGGGGAAGCAGATCATGTAAACATGACTTTAAGCTACACATCAGATATTGCCGCGATTATGCGTAAACCGATCACATCCTCTGGTGGTGATGTGGTGACAGGTAAGGCGGCGGTAGCCCGAGCTTATGAAAACCTCAAAATGGTTGAGGTACCTTCTATTCTTGGTACCGAATCTCATATTTCGTTAACTTTCCGCCCATCGGTGAATAACCACCATGGCTCTATCCCTGGCATCTACTCCAAAGAAGATGGTTCACATGGTTTAACTCAAAAGAACCTTTTCACTTACGAAAGCGCTGCTAATGAACTCGAATCGAAAGGTGCATACTGTTTCCAGAAAACAGAAACAGCGGCGTCTAAAGCATTAAAAGCAAAAGCTCAGACAAAGAAAAAATAAGAACGGTTAGGGAGCGATTCGCTCCCTTTGTTTTAAGGAGTTTTTATGATTTCAGAAGATGCACAAAACCATATCGATACCATCCTGCGTCAGTCCGGCTCTGATTCGATGACTCAGGATGAGATTGATTTTGCCAATGCAATTAATGCTAACCCTGAGAGTGAATGTGACTACTACAAGTTTACTCAAAACGTGTTAGTTGAACGGGTCTCTGTTGATAGTAATCAGAAATACACTTTAGTGCGCTTGAAGAAGCTTGCTGAAGCTGCCGATTGTTCTCTATCCGATAAGGAACCCGCAGTTCGCCCTGCGCGAATTCTCGTTATTGGCGGAGGTATCTGATGTTTACGCTCGATATCGATCTGGACTTCACGGATTTAGAAAAGGAAGTGCAAGCGTTCAATTCTCATCATATTCGTATCGGTATCTTGGATAAAAATATAACAGCCAGAAAAGCCGATCGTGAGAAGCCACTTAAGTCATTTCGGAAGAAGCAAGCTTCTAGCGTGAAAACTGACAATAAAGGAAAGACAACACTGAAGTTGTCGAAGTTGGCTGAGTTCATGGATGCTCGATATGGTGTTTTTTCTAAAGCTGAGAGCCATTTTATGAATCAGGATGTGATTCGGGTTACTAATGCGTTAATAAAAACCTTTGGTGTGAGCAGCCCAACGTTACAGATGATTAACCGTATCGAGAGTGGTGCCCGGGCATTAATAAGAAATCCGATTATGCGTAAAGATTTTGGTAGTAATTCTGTAGCAACGATTGATGGCTGGACAACGCCTAGTGGGCATCATTTTAGAGGTAAGGGTTTTGACTGGCCGATGATTGATACCGGTACATTCTTCAACTCAATAAAGGCCAAATATGTTTAGACCGGAATTACATCGTGAGATCACCAATATCTTTGGTATGCAGGCTGTGGATTGGGCTGGAGCCATGCATGAAGGTAGCAATGTGGTTTATGTCGAATACCTGAATGTGCGGGAGCAATATTTCTCTGAATCCCATATTCGTTTCTTTGGAACTATCCGATTGTCACTCGATGCTGTTGGTAGAGATAAGCCTGTTTTTGGGGTGCTCGGTTATAAGTTTGACCGCTATATCAAACGTAGTGGGCCAAGCAAGACACTTGAAGCCATCAATACTGTTGCTGAATCTGATTGGCGTTCTCAGGGAGTACTTTCAGTGTCTAAAGATTTCAATTTTGCGTGTGAAATTGAACACGATAAAACACGCGAAAAAATCAAAAAATTTAGGTGGATTGATTATGAGTAACACACTTGTCTTTGACTATGCGGTCAGTATCGAGGAAGCGCAAACCGCATCAAAAGTTGACTATAGCTTTCTCAATAAATGTCTTGTTTTGGTAAATGGTAAGTTTGGAGGTACCCCAACCAAAGTTGCTAAAAAACAGGTGTTGAAAACCGTTAAAAAGGAAACTAAGCAGTTGGGTAAAACGGTGGTGCGTGAATTTACTGATCCGACCCAATTTAAAGTCGTGCCAGTGTATGACTCAAGTAGCTTTGAAGCTTACACCGATAATGCTCATGTATCGTTTTTCATGGCCGGTGGATTAAATACTGTCTACCTGTTGATGTTGGCTACTCAAGTCGACCCAGAAGATGATGTCGCTGTTGATTTTGACCCAACTGATTATTTTACCCTGTGTTTCTCTGAAGATTATGCACTGGATGATGCCATTAAAATCGACTTTGAAAACTTTTCGGGTATCAAAGCTTACTCTGCCAGTGACAAATCCAAAGCAGAAGAACTGAGTCAGACGGATACGGTGTTTTATGATGATAAAGGCAGCTATTCGGGATGCTATGAGCAATTTGGTCGCTTTCTATCTCAGGTTTACTGGCGTAACAATCAGTATTACGTGTTGGACAGTGCTAACCCTGCCTCTACCGTATCCACTGTCGGGGAAGCGGATGATCTCTTTAACAAACGTATATCGTTCTATCTTAATGGCTCAGATGGTCCAACACTGGGCTTTTTCGGCAATGCGGGTCATGCCATTACCAAAGCCTATTTAAATCGCTTGATCCGTCTAGAAACTCAAGAAGCGATCACTTCATACATTCAAACTAACGAGCCTAATGATACTGCTGTGCAGCGTGTGAACATTGAAGAGGCAGCAATGGCTATTATCAGCAAATATGAACATTACCCCTATTTCTATCTCGATAGTGATAAAGACAACTACATCAATATCGTTAAGAGTTCCGATATGTATTACGTCGATGGTGAAGCAGAAGTAAAAGTTGCGGATCCTATTTGGCGAGCGCAAATTTCAGTACGGGAGGCACAATAATGACAACCAGTTCATTCAACATTGGTGAGATGGAAACCACCGTTAACTATGATGGTGTGGAGTACGGCTATATGTCAGTACTGGAATTAGGCCGTAACAATCCTAAGGTTGTGCAAATGTTCTGTGACCCGAATGGTTATGGTGATGGTGAATTGGTTTCCAGTGGCTTAACACAACCGATAGAGATTAATGTCAAACTGAGAAATGTCAGCAAAGAACATTTGGAACTGTACACCAAGATTTTCTTAGCGGAAGCTCGCTTTGATTACACTTCTTACAATAAGAAGAATGGACGTACATTAACGACTAAGCAAAGCATTATTAAAGCGGATCCCCGCAATGGTACTGCCAATGAATCGGAATCGACGCTAGACGTTAATTTGGTTATTCAGACCGCTCCTCGTAATTTCAAAGATGAATTTAAAGCGGTGGCCGCATGATCACTCAGTTCAAAGGTGCTCGTGCTTGGAATGCGTATATGGCTTATGTCGGTTTCGTTTTTCATCTGTATAAAGCTCGCACAATGCGATTGAAAAACTTCATTACGACAGATGAATGCAATGAATATTTTCGAGAGGTAGACAATGATATTCGGCGCAATATTCTCATTGAGTTGATGAGTGTCCAACGCATCGATCATTACGACATGATGGCTTTATTAGCTGTTCACCAAAATAAACATGGAATGGCGATTGATTCCTCTACCATCGATAACTATGGCCTTAGTGACTTAGCCGACATGGTGTTGGAAACCCTACTGCGTTGCGCTCAAGAGAAAGATGCAGGTCTTTTTTTTTAAATCCAGAAGAACTCAATGAGCTGTCCCAATACCGAATTGTAGGGGATGGGTTTGCCGCTGATCTTGTCGAGAAAAATCCCGATATTGATGGCACTTCTCTCATTGCCCTCGTCCTACACAAAGCTTATCGCCAAATTAAACAAGAGGAGGCTATGGCTAACAATGGCTAGTTCAGAGTTTATCCTCGCTCCGCGTATCGATGAGCGGAAAATGCGTGAAGAATCCAAGAAAATGGAATTGTCGTTACAGCGTAGCGCTCGGCAAGCGGCTGAAGATTTTGAGTATTGGTTTGGCAAAGGCTTTGAACGTGGAGCAGAAAGAGGCGCGACAAAAGTCAAAACTAAGCTGAAAAACTTGCAAGGCTTTTTGATGATCACTGGTGCAAATCTGGCGTCCAATGCGGTGATGGCGGCTGCAAGTGCAGCAAAAGAGATCGCGACCAAAGTGTTTGACGGTGCAGAAGAATACGCTCAAGTCGCACGAGAGCGGTTGAATGATATGGCTGATTTAAATGATAACGCTGATGCATTAGGCATTAACCGAGGGCGCTATGCAGCGTTGAGCGCCGTTGGTATCTCTGCGCGATTAGATCAATCCGATATTCGCGGAATATTGTCAGGTTTCGTCGGTGCGTTAGAGCGACCAGAGATGGCACTCTATAAGGATTCTGCTGAGAAAAATGGTATCGAAAACTCTTTCTTAGATTTTGTTGGCACCATGGCAAAAATGAAACCGGAAACGACGGCTCAATACATGAACCAAGTCTTTGGTGATGAAGATGCCTTGCTAGCTTCGCGTTTTATGAAGCCGTTTAAACAAATTATCGCGAATGAAGGGGTTCTCTCTTTTCAAAATATTATGGACACAATGTTCGGAGGGAAAGTCAGAACAAACGATCTTGATACGGCCTTAAATCAAGGTGCCAATAGCGCTGCTATTTTAGCTCGTGGTGATGGTGATGCTTTCCAGAAAAAAATCATTGATGGTATTTCCCAAGTGCAAGCGAAAAGCGTTGTTGAAGCGGATGCTTCAGAGGCTAGTAGGATACAAGCACATTTGGAAGTATTGGATTTGAAAGTGAAAGGCAAACTGCTTGCTGATAAAGCGGAAATCAAAACCGTTCAGATCGAGCAACAAGTCATGAAAGGGGCGGTTTCTTATTTCCATGGTGCAGGGGATAAATGGAAAGCCTTGAAGGCCGCAGGTAGTCAACCGATTAACTCGTTAGAAAACTGGCAAAACTTTATGGGCAAACTGTGGGTGTGGGGCGTTCATAACCCGGTAACAGCGACTACAGGGAGAAATGGAATACAGTTGTTGAGTGATTATACCGACCGTCATGGTCGAGAAATGAATAGTGCGTTGGTTCAGTATGTTGAAGAGCATGCAGAGAAGAACAAAAACCGCGCTGATGTCGGTCCTAACGCAATGAAGTGAGGATATATGATCACAGAAAACGCGCCTCCGATTTTTCTGTTTTACATGGATGAAACTCTGTCCGAAGCGGAACGAAAAGAACTGTTAGAGCTGAATGCTAAAGCGAAGCTAGAACCTGCAGAGCTTGAACGTATCGATACGTTAACTAACCAATATTACGATTTACGTTCTACAACACCGATACCTGTCCCTGTTGTTGGTGAGCTGATTGGCATGATCCCCGAAGGGTATAAACAAAGCATGGTGAAAAGTATCGATATGGCTGGTGGTGTCCCCGTATTAAAAGGCAATGTGAATACCGCGACTGTGACTCTTAAAAGCAGCAGTAATGATTTCATTAATGCCATGATGGGGATTGCTAGTTGGTTTTTTGCTAAAGATGATGCGTTGCCGCGTGTGTGCTTTTTTAGTCCAGAAATGGTGATTATAGGCGGTACGTTACTCAATATGACACGAGCCAATAAAGCAGACTCTACGGAGCAGGTGCTTACTTTGGAAATGCAAAAAGGTGATAAATCGATATTAGGGGATAATTCTAATACTCAAACACCTACCAATATTCCTAAAACGGTTGAGGTAGTGAAATGAGTGAAAATTTGGTTCTGATGGGGCTAACTACGGAAGATTTTGATTGGTATGAAGTGGGAGAAGTCGATTCATTTTCCGCTCGAGGCATTCCTCAGATAGTCAATGAACTGGCCATCAATAATGAGAGTATTACGGTCGCCGTAATCAGTGACGAGGTGGTTCCTGACTTTGGCACAATCAAAGTCGCTCTCTGGTTCCGAAGTACCTACCTACCAGTTTACGAAAATGGCGATTTTTACGTTAAATCTGATGGCCAATATGCCACAGTTAAACGCAGTGATGGTTATGCGCTTCTGGGGATCCGAAATGAGAGTTCGAGCTAACACTAAGCGGGGCTATCTGTTCTCTGTTGAGTACTGGGAACGCCAGCATCTATACACATCAAACCTACCTCAATTAATTCCCACTATTCTTGGATACTCCTTTGCAAAGTACAGCGAAGTTCCTGAGCAAATGATAGAAGGTACTGCTTTCCTAGGTGCTACGCCTACCAGAACAAGGGCTATTAACAGTGCAGAGGATTTTCTCGAAGAACTTGGTCTAACCTATGACATTTATTCTGATGAGTTTGTTTGTGTTGAAGATATTCACCAGCGAGCAAACCGTAAGATCATGGTTACAGGGCAATATCGATTTGTCACAAATCACCTACCACAGTTGCACTACCCATATGGAGATGGGCGAATTATCGAAATTGATGGCGAGTTTGATTTAACCACGGGCACTTTTAAAGGTGCCCTTTCTTTTGGGTGAATTATGAAGTTACTACAAGCTCGGATCCGCAACGCACAAATTGAAGTAGAACTGGATGATGAAATTTATAGACCTGGTGATGTGGTAAACATTTGCGCGGGACAAGAAGATAGCGATGGTTTTTTACTGATGGGGCAAGACTTCTCGGTTTATCTCACCAATACACAGCTTGATGCCCAAATCACTATCAATAAAGCGATTGGTATCGCGCAGCAAGCTATTTCAATAGCGGGTAAGAATGTCGTCACACAAGTCTCTGGCGGCTCTGGTTCTCCAGCTGTGGGTAAGGTTGAAGTGTTGGCCGCTGATGAAAAGTCAGCATTGGAGCAACTAAAACAAGATCTTGAACAATTGAAATTGAGGTAACGATGGGCTCACTTACTGGGTTTTTAGGTAAAGCCAGAAGCGTTGCAAGGTTTGAAAATGAATTTCAGACACAGCAAGGCTCTCTCTATTTTGCTCCGCAACTGGGTTTTGATTTTTCGTATTGGCAAATGGCAGGAGTTGATTTTAATGCTTCCGCATTCAACACATGGATCATTAGCGAATCTGTCAAACGCTCAATCATTATGCTTAACAGTTCAGTATTCGTTGACGGTTTTATTTTGAAGTTGGACTACACAGTTGCTGGTATTCAAGGAACACAATCAATCACAAATAACTATGGTGGCGTAATACGATGAAATGGGATCCAGAACTCGGGGTTATTCCCGAAAGTTTCGCTACACATATGGGGCGCTATTACAGCGCCTTTGTTAATTCTAGACCGGAGTATAACGCAGTCGCATACAACCAGTTCGTGGCGAGCGATGAATACAGGGTCTTTTATCCATCTGTACAAATTGACATGTATATCGATAACCTGATGGCTGAAACATTCTTAATTCTGTCTGAATTTATCAGCGTTACCAATTTACGAATATCAAACCCCACAACTACCCCCAATGCGTTAATTGCAGGATTGCTCGAACGCTTTGGTTTTCGTTCGTCAGTAAAACAGATGACTGTAGAAAATGCAGGGAAAATGCATGTGGCCATCGATTACACACCAGATGCTGATTTGAATTATCAGATAGCCAATTACTTTGAGAAAACGGCCGTAGTCGGCAGTACCTATATGGTCGGCGATATTGAGCAAGACATTGTTCTCGAAAAAGGAGGTATTGAGACTTATCGATGGGTAGCTGCAACTGAGCAAGCGATGCGTTTTCGTATTCGAATCAAACGTTCTCGCAATTCAACGGCTGTCGAAGATACTCCAGAAAGCATCGTGAGTTTGTTTTTAGCTAATTTCGAGGTTTTTTATTGGGTAGGTATGGATGTCGAGCCTGAGCGATATTTTGAGATTGTTCGGGATGCTCCTTATGCGGCTGAAATTATCACCGAATACTCTCTAGATGGCGGGGATTCATGGCAAAGCAATCCGTATATTTCTCCTTATAACATGAAGTTTGTGCCTGAACTTGATGTTTCCAATGTGATTTTTGAGTAACCGCTTATGACGCAATTATTTCGAAATGATGAAATGAGTTCGCTGTTTTACTCGATTGCCTTGTCAGCAAAGCAAGAGTCTCTGATTAAAGAAATGGTCAAAATGAATCAAGAAGTGATTGGTTCAAAAGTGTTTGGTTATGTGCTGTATGACAACGGTACATTCCCCGTTATGACAAACATTGACCGAGATTTTTTTGCTGAAAATTACATGGCTATATTGGAAGCCATGGCGTGTGCCGGTGTTTATGACTCATATACCTTTTTAATTGAACAAGTATTAGGTGATGGCGTAGCGATTGAATATCAAACACCAAGTCCAAGGCATCTTGTGATTAATATAGCCAACATAGACAAAACCTCTCTCAAGTTAACGACAACATCAGGTCTATGGTTGGTGAGTTCGGCTGGTCTCGGTATTATAGCCACGCAATCCAATTCTGAGTTCACCATTAACCAACTGCTCAAAGTGCTCCATATTCTGGCTAACCCATCTGGTACCTATCTCGATGTACGTTTTGGTGATACGACCTACATGCTCGAAACCAAAGATAACCAATGGCTAACGACTAACAATGCAGAAGGCATTGTTGCAACTAGTGAGATTCCCGTAAGTAAGGAAATACGATGACATTAGAACGAATTGAACAGCTAGAAAAATCGGTGACGAGTCTTTCAAGAGACTTATCAATTATTAAGCAATTGTTAGATAAAAATTCCAGAGCTGAGCCGACAGGTGCTGTTGCTATTGCTGATTTACCCGCAGCTTCTGCAGAAGAACTAGCAGAAAATCCACAATTGATTTTTGAACACGCCACTGGGACCAAACGAGGTTATTTATCACAGCTCTTTGAACAGTTAGATGCGACGGATATTCCAGCGGCTGTAAACAGTGCGGATGAGGGCTCTGGGTTTGGTGGCTTTCGTTATACAGCCGAAGGTTCAGCATTAAATTTATTTACGAGTTAATTATGGCTTTATATCTAAATGAACAGGAAATACTTGCTTTAACTCTTGATGGGACGGAAATCGAAACTGTCACTTTGGATGGCGTAGTTGTCGCACGAAAGCCATCTATCACGACCCAACCGGTTGGCGGTTCTATCTCTGAAGGTGACAGCCATAATTTGTCGATTGAAGTTGATGGGCTCGGGTCAACGCTTAGCTATCAGTGGTATGAAGATGGTGTGGCTATTTCTGGGGCAACAGATAGTTCGTATGTTTTTACTTCTGGAGTCGCTAATGAATACACATTTAAATGCAAGGTGAGTGGGTTTGGTGGTTATGTGGAAAGTGACAGTGTCAATGTCACTGTAGAAGCAAATGGTAGCAGGCATACATTAACGGTAGGCCATAAGACGGCCACTCTCTATGATATTTGGGGGTTCTTAGATGAAGAAACTATTGGTGACTTTCAGCCTCGCAACACGGATCTTGGTGATAGCTGTACCTATCTTGGTGTTACGGTCTATATAGATGATTCCCAATTCGGTGGTCTTACATTTACAGGCTCTTATAAATCAGGCCAAGTCATAATTGATATTGAGGGACTCGACACTATCAACTGTGAAACTTCAACTAATGATGATGTTTTTGGAGTGGGAAGTTATGGCTGCTTATTTGACTCAACAACCTCCGCGAATTTATTGGCGTTGTTGAGTACCAGTTCAGGTTCGACACTGTCGGTGAATATTCAATTTTCACCTAATTAACTATTGATTTGTAGCTTCCTTGAGTATGTAAAATAGCTCCTGTTCTTGAATCGTTCGTTCTAATTCGTAGTCAAATGAGGCTCTCGCTGAGGCGTCAAGACTAGCAACGGTATCAGTGCCAACCGTGGCGGCAGCATATAACGCTCTACAAATATGAGAAAAGCGAGTGGTTTTTCTCATTTTTACATAGACATTAAATATAGCGTTTCTATTCAAGGTCATAATGTCGTTAGACATCAACGCCTCAATCATATTGATATATAGCTTTTCAGGTATATGTTGTTTGGTGATACCGATATTTCGAAGAGATGCCCAGCTAGCGAAGTTGATGAAGATTTTTTTGTACGGGGTGAAATTGGAGAAGATTCGGAGAAAAGATTCGAAGCCAAGCACGTTAAGAACCTCTATGGGGTTGAGAGCTAAATTGTACTCATGGGCTAATCTCGAGTATGTAAAAGTATCAACCAGTGTTTTCCATTCATTATTTCTAGGGTGAGTTGTGTGTATTTGGTTCAGAGTGACGTCATACATGTTACTACCTATATCCATATTGTCTTTTGTGTCAATAATAAGGAAAAACGGCTATGTGTTTGTGTTGTTTAGGTTAAATATCAAGCAGAAAGCAGATCATAGGTTTCATCATTGATAACAACGCGGGAAATGTCATTCAATGCATAGTGAGCTTTTGATGGTGTGAATGTTGGGCTAATAAAAAGGGTTTCTCTGAGCGTGAAGTTCTTGTCCGATGGCTCATTTTTATATCTCTTATTTTGGTACGTCGATTTGGTACAAGTGTGGGACATTGAATACTTCTGACCTTAAGAACTCCAGCCGACAATGTTAGATGTCGGTAAAAGCTCGGGCGTCGAAATGATATTTGGTATCAAATATCGAGTTGCCGGTTTCTCGAGTAAAGGCATTTTGGTATCAGTTTGTAGTGGTATATCTATATAGAGGGGCAAGTTTTGGTATCAAAAGACTTTTAATAGTTGTCATTTTGTTTGATAGAAATCACGAAAGGCTGTACTCTATGCCGTCTTGAACTTTTTGGTATGTATGTTTTGATTTGTACCAAAGCTGTACCAAATCCGGTTCTTGAAAGATGAAAGCTTAATTAACTTATTGTTTTTTAAGGCTATAAAAAATTTATATGTGTTGCTTGGTGTGCAACACCACTGTAAGGACAATTCATGCCTATTATTACTCTTCCTGACGGTAGCCAACGTCAATTTGATAACCCAATTTCTACAATGGATGTCGCTCTATCTATCGGTCCTGGTCTTGCTAAAGCAACGATTGCTGGTCGCGTTGATGGCGTTCGTGTTGATGCTTGTGATTTGATTGAAAACGATGCAAGCCTTGAAATCATCACGGTTAAAGACGAAGTTGATGGCTTAGAAATTGTTCGTCACTCTTGTGCGCACTTACTTGGTCATGCTCTTAAGCAGCTATACCCAGAAGCAAAAATGGCCATTGGTCCTACGATCGATAGCGGCTTCTATTACGACATCGATGTTGAACAACCTCTATCTCAAGAAGATTTAGAGAAGATCGAAGCTCGTATGCAAGAGTTGGCGAAAACCAAATATCAAGTTATTAAAAAGAACGTAAGCTGGCAGGAAGCTCGCGATACTTTTGAATCTCGTCAAGAACCATACAAAATGGAAATCTTGGATGAGAACGTATCTCGCGATGATCGTCCTGGTCTTTACCACCATGAAGAATACATCGACATGTGTCGTGGTCCACACGTACCACACATGGGTTTCTGTCAACACTTCAAACTGTTGAACGTTGCAGGCGCATACTGGCGCGGTAACAGCGACAACAAGATGCTACAACGTATCTACGGTACTGCTTTCCACGATAAGAAAGCACTTAAGGCTCACCTAACTCGCCTTGAAGAAGCAGCGAAGCGTGACCACCGTAAACTGGGTAAGCAGCTTGACCTGTTCCACATGCAGCAAGAAGCACCGGGTATGGTGTTCTGGCACCACAATGGTTGGTCAGTATTCCGTGATCTAGAAGTATTCATTCGTCAAAAACTGACTGAATACGATTATCAAGAAGTGAAAGGTCCACTCATGATGGATCGCGTTCTTTGGGAACGTTCTGGTCACTGGGACAAATATGCAGACGCAATGTTCACAACGTCTTCTGAGAACCGTGAATACGCGATTAAACCAATGAACTGTCCTGGTCACGTTCAAATCTTTAACCAAGGTTTGAAATCATACCGTGATCTGCCATTACGTATGGCTGAGTTCGGTTCATGTCACCGTAACGAACCATCAGGTTCTCTACACGGTATTATGCGTGTTCGTGGCTTCACTCAGGATGATGCTCACATCTTCTGTACTGAAGACCAAATTCAGCAAGAAGTAACATCTTGCATTAAGATGGTATATGACACATATACTACTTTCGGCTTCGATAACATTGCAGTAAAACTTTCTACACGTCCTGAACAGCGTGTAGGTAGCGATGAAATCTGGGATCGCTCCGAAGAAGCACTGAAACTTTCACTTGAAGCGATGGGCATTGCTTATGAGATTCAAGAAGGTGAAGGCGCGTTCTACGGACCGAAAATTGAGTTCACGTTACACGACTGCCTAGATCGCGCGTGGCAGTGTGGTACTGTTCAGCTTGATTTCAACCTACCAGCTCGCCTTGGTGCGACCTATGTAGGTGAAAATAACGAGCGTTTAGTACCTGTAATGATTCACCGTGCTATTTTAGGTTCTCTTGAGCGCTTCATCGGTATTCTGATTGAAGAGTATGCTGGTTTCTTCCCAACTTGGTTGGCACCAGAACAGGCAGTTGTCATGAATATTACTGACAAACAAGCTGATTACGCTCAAGAAGTAGCTCAAAAGCTACAAAAAAGTGGTATTAGAGCAAAAGCGGACTTGAGAAATGAGAAGATTGGCTTTAAAATCCGCGAACACACTTTGAAGCGTGTACCGTATATGCTTGTTTGTGGCGACCAAGAAATGGAAGCTGGCGAAATTGCAGTACGTACTCGTAAGGGCAAAGACCTAGGCAAATTTAAGTTGGATGACTTTATTTCATACATCCACGCCGAAGTTGAAAGCCGTAAGCTTAATCTGGAGGAATAAACTATTAAAGGCGGAAGACGTGGCCAAGTTCCGGCCAAACAAAACCAGCACCGTTTAAACGGTGAAATTCGTGGCGTTCGTGAAGTTCGTTTAACAGGCGCCGATGGTGAATCAGTTGGCGTTGTGTCAATCCAAGAAGCACTAGCTGCAGCCGAAGAAGCTGGTATGGATCTCGTAGAGATCAGCCCTAACGCCGAGCCACCAGTTTGTCGTGTGATGGACTATGGCAAGTTCCTCTTCGAGAAGAGTAAAGCTGCGAAAGAGCAGAAGAAGAAGCAAAAACAGATCCAGATTAAGGAAGTAAAATTCCGTCCTGGGACTGATATCGGAGACTATCAGGTAAAACTACGCAACCTGACTGGTTTCCTTGAAGAAGGCAACAAAGTGAAGGTAACAATTCGCTTCCGTGGCCGAGAAATGGCTCACCAAGAGATCGGTGTTGACGTTCTGAATCGTTTGAAAGAGGACACTGCAGAACTTGCTGTAGTTGAATCATTCCCGACGAGAATCGAAGGTCGCCAGATGATCATGGTGCTTGCCCCTAAGAAGAAGTAATTAACGGCTTACAAGTAATTGAACCTAGCCGCGTCCCTTTGAATAAAAGGTCATGGCTGGGTTTTATTCGCCCTAATTACGTGTTTATTAAACTACTACAATGCGGAGTTATTCATCATGCCTAAGATGAAAACCAACAAAGGTGCTGCTAAGCGTTTCAAGAAAACTGCTGGTGGTATTAAGTACAAGCACGCTACTAAACGTCACATTCTGACTAAGCGTACTACTAAGAACAAGCGTCAACTACGTCCTAACTCAATCCTTCCAAAATGTGAAGTGGCTGCAGTTATCCGTATGTTGCCATACGCTTAATTCTTTTTAGTTTATTTATCGTTTAGTTTAGGAGAGACATAATGCCTCGCGTAAAACGTGGTGTACAAGCTCGTGCACGTCATAAGAAAGTTCTAAAACAAGCTAAAGGTTACTACGGAGCACGTTCACGTGTTTACCGCGTAGCTTTCCAAGCAGTTACAAAAGCTGGTCAATACGCATACCGTGACCGTCGCGCTAAGAAACGTCAATTCCGTCAACTTTGGATTGCACGTATCAATGCGGCATCTCGTCAAAATGGTCTATCTTACAGCCGTTTCATCAACGGTCTTAAGAAAGCATCTATCGAGATCGACCGTAAGATCCTTGCGGACATCGCAGTATTCGACAAAGCAGCATTTACTGTTTTAGTTGAAAAAGCAAAAGCTGCTCTTTAATTAGCAGTCAAGTTTTGAAAAAGGAGAGCATTAGCTCTCCTTTTTTTATGCCTGAAATTTGTACTTGTATAAAAACTTTGTCGTGTTATTAGTATGTTAAATGCCAGGGAAGAATGACTACGTTCGGTTTGAAAACGCTACAAGGAGAAATAATGGAATATTCATTGAGAAAAGCAGTTGAAACGGATGTCGATTTCCTGCTCGGTCTACGTGAAACCACCATGGGACAATATTTAAGGGAAGTTGGAATGCCAACTGGCAGAGATGCTTATCTTGAAAGAGTTTATTACGCCTTTGACCAAGCTAACATCATCGTTATTAATGACGCTCCTGCCGGCTTGTTTAAAGCCCAATTTAACCCAGAAATCAACGAGTGGTATTTGGTTCAGATTCAACTTCATCCTAATTACCAAAATAAAGGTATCGCTCATCGCCTAATTTCAGGACTGATCAGCAAAGCCGCCGCATCAGGCTCAACGGTGGGTTTAAGTGTTGTTAAAACGAATCCAGCACAGCGGCTCTATTCTCGACTTGGGTTTGAGCGAGTAGGGGAAACAGAGTTTGAATATTTAATGCAGTACACTCCTGAAAAATCAGCGTAATAGATTGATCATATTCAACATGAAACGCTACTGTGCCAAAGACACTGACAGTATGGAGAAATGTGTGATTACCATCCGAGACTACAAAGAAGAAGATGCTCCGACGCTTTGGGCGATTCATCACTACACGATCCGCAACATTAATGTGCGTCACTACTCGCAGGCACAAATAGAAGCATGGGCTCCAGATAATTTTGACCTTTCTGTCTGGCAAAAACGAGTGGACGCTTTGAACCCGTTTGTCGCGATGATAGATGGCGTCATTGTTGGGTATACAGATTTACAACTGGACGGATTAATTGACCACTTTTTTTGCCATCATGAGTTTCAGGGCAAAGGAGTCGGCAAGGCTTTGATGAATCATGTATTCAGTATAGGAAAAAAGAAAGGTATCAAACGTTTCTATTCTCATGTCAGTATTACTGCTCGGCCTTTTTACGAACACATGGGTTTTACTGTTGTAAAAGAGCAACTGATGGAAGTGCGTGGTCAAACACTCAAGAACTTCCTAATGATCAAAAACATCGATTAAGAATTAATCTTACTTATTTCACCTCTTTTTAGTTGAGTACCGCAAATTATGGAAAGCAGAAGCCAGTTGTTTCTGGAACAGTACCTAAGCGCTTTACCTGTCGAAATAGCGCAGCAATACACCTCTTTTAGTTCTGATTATTTTTGTGCGGATGAATACAACGCTAATGTCTGTGCGGATCTGATTCTAAAGGGAGAAAAGACAGCATCGTGCAGTATGGATTACTGGTATAGCCACAAAGGCGAACCCATGCCAGAAGTAGGACATCTTCAGGTGGTGACTGACTGGGAAGGGGAGCCAAAGTGCATTGTAGAAATCACGTCGGTAGAAAAATGTCGATATAAAGATGTCACTCAAGAATTTGCCGCAGCAGAAGGTGAAGGGGATAAAACGCTGGCTTGGTGGCGAGAAGCGCACTGGCATTTCTTCTCATTGGAATGTGAGGAGTTAGGGATTGAACCAACAGAAGATATGCTTCTGGTCTTGGAACGTTTTAAGGTTGTTTATTCTTAACAATATAAAGTGTTAGTTCATAACCCGTACTGGTCACGTACTACCAATTGTCTGGATTAAAATGGGGAAAGCGCAGTGAAAATAGCCATACTGGATGATTATCAAAACGTCGTAAATGCGTTGGATTGTTTTACCTTGCTCGCTAATCATGATGTCACTGTTTTTACACAGACGTATTCTGAGTCAGAGCTCGTCGCTATGTTGACCGATTTCGAAGCGATTGTGCTTATTCGTGAACGTACCGTAATAACAGAATCTCTGCTTAGTCAGCTACCCAATTTGAAGTTGATCAGCCAGACAGGAAAAGTCAGCAATCATATTGACCCAAGTTTGTGCGCCAAGTTCGGTGTTGAAGTGTTAGAAGGTAGGGGTTCTCCCATTGCGCCGTCCGAGCTTTGTTGGGCGCTCATAATGGCTGCCTCTCGCCATATACCAAGTTATACCCACAATCTGCACAATAACGTGTGGCAAAGTTCAGACAGTCTGGGTTTAGGACGAACTTTAAAAGGTTTGAAGCTGGGTATCTGGGGGTATGGCAACATTGGGCAGCGCATTGCTCAGTATGCCAAGGCGTTTGAAATGTCGGTATTGGTATGGGGAAGTGAAAAGTCGCGGCAACTCGCCATAGAGCATGGCCTCGAAGCGGCCGAAACGAAACAAGCATTCTTCTCTGATTCGGACATCGTTTCTCTTCACTTGAGGCTTAATGATGTCACCCGATTTTGTGTTACAGGGGACGATCTTAAACGGATGAAACCTGATTCGTTATTTGTGAATATCAGTCGAGCCGAATTGGTAGCAGATTCAGCCTTGTATAACGAGTTGCTTTCTGTTCCGACCAAACGAGCCGCGGTCGATGTGTTTAATATCGAGCCAGCACTTCCAAGCAATGAACCTCTGTTGACTCTGCCTAACGTCACCGCAACTCCGCATTTAGGCTATGTCGAGAAAAACAGCTACGAGCTCTACTTTCGTCTCGCTTTTGAAAACATCCTAAACTTTGTGAAAGAACGAGCTGAAAAGAATTAATCAGCCATCGACGCATAGCCTACGATCAACATTGTTTAAAAAGGAATATAAATTGCCTCATTGTATTATTGAACATGCTGCAACTATCCCAAACGACGAATTGAGCCAGAAAGTTTTTGCTGGAGCGATGGCATCGAATCTGTTTGCGCCGGATGGTAGTGATATTAAAGTCCGCAGTATTGCGTATGAGCATTATCAAACAGGTTCAAAGCGTGAGGACTTCATTCACGTGACAATACGTATCCTCTCTGGGCGAAATGATGAGAGTAAGATGAAGCTATCGCATTCGGTTTTAGATCAGCTAAAGTCTTTATCTCTTTCTGAGGCATCGTTGACGGTAGAGATAGTTGATATCGACAGAGGCAGTTACGCAAAATGTTTAGTGTAATTGGATAATTTTAGGACGTTCAGGAGGCGATATGACTAATGCAAAAGTAGCAACATACAAAGGGTCTTGTTTATGCTCAGCGGTGAAATTTGAACTTATCGGGGAATTCCAGTCGTTTTTTCTCTGTCATTGTTCTCGTTGCCAAAAAGATACTGGTTCAGCGCATGCTTCAAACTTATTTGCACCGTCTGCTAAGTTGGTTTGGACGCAGGGAGAAAGCGATGTGAAAACGTATCTTCATCCCAACAGCAGACACGCCAAAAGTTTCTGTCAACACTGCGGTTCTGCATTACCTATGGTTGCGGACAGCATAAAGAGTGTCGTCGTTCCCGCTGGCAGTTTAGATGACGCACCATCCCTATTGCCGACAGCAAAAATATTTGTAGGCAGTTGTGCAAGTTGGTCTAAAGACCTTTCAAACATTCCATCGTTTGAGACGCTCCCCAACGCTTAAGCTCGCAGAAAGACACAGTAGGATGTTTATGTCTAAAGTCGTATTAAAAGGTTTTATACTTGTTCCTGAAACGGATTTGGATGCCGTGAAACAGGAACTCATCAATCACAAAAGGCTAACACTGCAAGAACAAGGATGTTTAGTCTTTGAAGTAGTTGAAAACGCCGATAACCCTCAACGGTTTGATGTTTATGAAGAGTTTTTAGACAGAGCTTCATTTGAACATCATCAGCAGCGAGTCAAAGCGTCTTATTGGGGCAAAGTTACGCGAGATGTAGAGCGTTACTATGAGATTGTTGAATAATTTCGCGGGGAATTTTGAGATAGATAAGGTCTTGTTTATCCTTTCTGTTAAACTGCCCCTCCAATTTTTCTGTTACTGAGAAGCACCAAATGAGCCAACCGCAAGCTAATAATCCATTACACGGTCTAACCCTAGAGAAAATTCTTACTCAGTTGGTCGAACACTATGGCTGGGAAGGTTTAGATGCTGAGATTCATTTGAATTGTTTTTATAACGACCCTTCCATCAAGTCATCGCTGAAATTTTTACGCCGCACTCAGTGGGCGAGAGACAAGGTAGAAGCTCTCTATATTCGAACCTTCAGTTAAGCTATTTGCGAAAGGGCTTATTTGATTGGTAACGTACCTATATGACTTCGTTGATGGGTTTAAATGCAGGTAAGCGTGGGTCTTGATTCCTTCTGCGTTCATAATTCACACAATGTTTTTTACTTTGGCGTCGTTCAATGATGACCCGACGCTCAGCGTGATATACACCATCAACCAAGACGGTTTCCGTGATGTATGGCATCTTCAATTTCTCCACCATAAAACCAGCCCTCATTGCTTATGAAATAACAAGCATAGCTGAGGTTAATGTATTTGTTGAACCAACAGCATCAATTACTATGTCAAAAAAGTAAGATTTGTTTTAAATTGAGTAAAAATCGCTTACTTGTTGAAGCGCAGAGTAACAACAAGATGACGTCATGGAGGACGTATGCTCATTCGTAAAGTATCGAGTTCAGATATTGATTCAATTGTTCAGATTTATAACCACTATATCGCTACCACCACCATATCTTTCGAAGAATTCCCCGTAAGCATAGAAGAGATGACCAACCGTGTTGAAAACGTGTTGAGTCAGGGACTGCCTTGGATTGTTCTAGAGCAAGACGGGGAGGTGAGAGGATATGCTTACGCTAACCAGTGGAAAGCCCGCAGCGCATACCGCTACACCGTTGAGCCCTCTATCTACGTTGCCCATGAAATGAAAGGTAACGGCATTGGTCGAGCGCTTTATGGCGAGCTGTTGGAGATGTTGAAAAGTGCAGGTTACAAGAATGCAGTTGGTTCTATTGCTCTGCCTAATCCTTCAAGTGTGGCTTTGCATGAGCGCATGGGGTTTAAAAAAGTTGGGGAGTTCATCAATATAGGGTTTAAATTTGATCAACAGGTTTCAGTGGGGTATTGGCAGTTGGAACTTAGCCGCTAGAATTGTACTGAAATTCATAACCCTATAACCATAGAGTGATGAAGGGTGTTATTTGTTGAGCCTGTGGCTCGCATTGTTTAAAATGGCCTACTTTTTTTATATCAGGTCATAAAAATGAGCGAAAACAACTCTAAACCAGCTTTACCAGATCATCTATCAGGCAATCCACGCAGCCCGCATTTTGTTGCTGAGTGCTTTGAACACCATATTGGTATTCGTCTAAACGGTAAAGAGCGTACTGATGTTGAAGAGTACTGCATCAGTGAAGGTTGGGTAAAAATTCCTTCACCAAAAGCAAAAGACCGTTGGGGTAATCCAATGCTAATCACTCTAAAAGGTGAAGTAGAAGCTTTCTACAAGTAAGCCGCTCTTATCTTTGGCGAATATGCACTATTCGCCACTTGAATTCGATACATAGGGTGCATGCTCTATGTATCTCTTCTCTCAGTTTTTCATTTCCTATATAACCTTCTGGTACCAAACTCTGCTTTCTTGTGAACATATTTCGTGACGCTGTCACTTATGCTTGCTGCTAATTACGAAGTTGTTGGCTCAACTGACGCAAGCAATCCCAACCACTTTTTATATCGCTGATCTTAAACTGTAATTTCCCAATAGATTCCTTTGCTGAAACTTCCTGAAATCCAATAGAGTGCTAGGCTTAAGTAAAGTATTGAATCAAACTATTACCGATTGTTGTTTGAGAATATGTCGTGATAACAAGCATCTATTGTAGGAAGGGATAACAATGAAACAACATGAGAAAATCAATTACGTTGAATATGCCGCGAAAGATTTAATCGCCACTAAGACTTTTTTCTCTATGGTTTTCGGCTGGGAGTTTATTGATTACGGGCCAGACTACGCTGCGTTTTCCGACCAAGGCATCGACGGTGGTTTTTACAAAGCAGACGCTTGCAGCCAAAGCGCCAATGGCGGTGCGCTTCTGATCTTTTACAGTGTCAACATTGAAGAGACACTAGAAAAAGTGCTGCTCAATGGAGGCGATATCGTCCGCCCTATTTTTGAGTTTCCCGGAGGTTGTCGTTTTCACTTTACAGAGCCCAGTGGCAATGAGTTTGCTGTTTGGTCTGAAGGTTTAGGCGAACAATAATTGCTAAACGCAGGTAGCGAAGTAATGCACAAATGATGGGTTTTACAAAATCAGGACCAAGCTATCAGTTCGGAAACTATCTCTTCGGCTTCTTATGAATGACAGTAAATCAACAGGTTAATTTATTTTCTTGTTGAATCTTTGTTGCATAACTATTACGTTCAGTAAACGATGATGTTCTCCTTACAATGAGAGAGCATCTGTTTCGTTTACAAAAAGTGAAAAGGGTCAGGGATAGTTGTGGTAACGATTGAGAAATACAGCCCAGTCAGGGAAGAAGAAGCCAGCCTGTTGAGTGTTCTAAGCGACCAAGCTCAGTTTACGGTCAGCAATGTTCCCCATGTGGTTGAGCAGTTAACAGAGTCCGAACATCCCCACCTTATTATTTTCGAAGACAAAGCCGTCGGCTTCTTTTTGCTGGATCTGGATTACTCTGCCAAATATCAGTTTGGACAGCAGAAGGCGATAGGCGTAAGGGCTTTGTTGGTGGACCAGAAATATCAAGGCAAAGGTATTGCGACCCAAGCCATCAGAGCACTGCCAAGCTATGTAGCGAAGCATTATCCTGACTATGAAGTAATGCAGTTAACGGTAAATTGTCGCAACAAGGCCGCTTATGGGTGTTATTTGAAATGTGGCTTTGTGGATAGTGGTGAGTTGTATACAGGCGGACCTGTTGGCCCACAGCACATCATGCAGTTAAGTTTATAGATATAAACTTTGAGTATCGTCTTTGATAAATCGTTGGAGCCAATCAGATGGAATTAAAAGTCTTTGTGGTGGATGCGTTCACTGATAAGAAGTTTCAGGGAAATTCAGCCGCAGTCGTGCCTGTAGCCGATTGGCCTTCCAGCGAGCTTATGCAAAATATCGCGGCGGAGAACAATTTATCAGAAACAGCATTTATCAAAGCTCTGGCCCCCAATCGATACCAAATACGTTGGTTTTCACCACTGACGGAAATTGATTTCTGTGGGCATGCAACGTTGGCCGCATCATATGTTCTTTTCCAATTTTTAGGCTGTGAAGGTCAGATTGAGTTTGTTACCACACAAGTCGGTGAACTTCAGGTTAACCAACAGGCTGATGGGCGTATCGAAATGAGCTTTCCGAATCAAAAACCACAAATCATTGACGATATTCCAACTGCACTGCTGGAAAGTCTATCGATTAAGCCAGTAAAAGTGCTCAGAAACAGACAAGCGTATTTCGCTGTTTTACCGAGCGAGCAAGATGTTCGAGATGTGGAATATCACAGCGAACAGCTTAAGTTATTAGCGCCCTATGACGCAGTGGTGACGGCTCAGTCGGAAGGCGAGTTTGATTTCATTTCACGATATTTTTGGCCAGCAAACGGCGGAGATGAAGACCCTGTTACCGGTTCGATTCACTCAGGACTTGCACCTTACTGGGCAGAGCAACTTGAGAAAAGTGAACTGATTGCCTATCAGGCTTCAAAACGTGGCGGAGTGCTTTATTGCCAAGTGCTTGATGATCGGGTGCTCGTGTCCGGATTTGGTGTGCTTTACTCTCGTGGAACTATTTATATTTAGCTTTCAGAGAAATATGTGGCAGATCTAGGAAAAAAGATGAGTTTGAAAGCCGACAGTGGGGCAGGGAATTCCCCAGCATCACCTTGTATTCGTCAGTGTTGCCTGGATGAACAAGATATTTGTGTTGGGTGTTTTCGGTCCTTAGAAGAAATCATTCATTGGAGCGCGTCGTCCGACGCAGAAAAAAACCAGATTATAGAACGATGTAAACAGAGAAAAGTGCAACGGAAACGTTGTTAATTGAAGAGAGTGTTGGAGTCATTATGAGCGTTGAAATTCGACGGGCTGAGCCATCAGATGCAAGAGCCATTAAAGAGATTTATGAAGGTAAAAATGCCTATTCGAGTACACTCCAACTCCCTCACCCGTCGCTGGCTTTGTGGGAAAAGCGCACGACTGATGTACCAGACAATGTGTATGTCTATGTTGCGCTTGTGGATGGAGAAGTTGTCGGTAACTTGGGTTTTGAAGTGTGCACCAGCCCACGCAGACGTCATGTGGCTTCTTTGGGAATGGGAGTGAAAGATGATATTCAAGGCCGTGGTGTTGGCAGCGCTTTGCTTGCTACTGTGATTGGTTTGGCGGACAACTGGTTGAATCTCAAACGGATTGAACTGACGGTATACAGTGACAATGATCGAGCGATTAACTTATACAAGAAATTTGGTTTTGCCATAGAAGGTGAATCGAAGGCTTACGCATTTCGTAATGGTGAATACGTTTCTGCCTATCATATGGCGCGGGTATCAGACTGATTTGAGGATGTAGGATGATCAACATACGAGAAATGGATATTTCTGATTATCAAGCTGTGATTACACTGTGGGGACAAACGGACAATTTGTCACTCAGAGACGCCGACTCTGAACAAAATATTGCAGCCTATTTAAAGCGAAATCCGGGGCTTAGTTTTGTCGCGATTGACGGCGATACCATTGTAGGTGCAGTACTCGTGGGCACTGATGGTCGGCGTGGATATTTGCAACACCTAGCGGTCGATGATCGTTATCGCGGGCAGAGAATCGGGCAGGGGTTGGTTGAGCAATCCATCCGTGCATTGGCGGAACTTGGCATCTCGAAAACGCATTTATTTGTGTACAAAGAGAACCACAGTGCTAAAGGGTTTTATGACAAATTAGGTTGGAATCCTCGCAACGAGATAACCATGTATTCATTTAATAGCTCAGATAACGTAAACGTCTAGTGTATCTCTTTGATGACAATAAAAAAGGCGCTCTTAGCGCCGTTTTTATTGTAGAACAGGGTGTTGCCGCTATGGGAATTACCACATCAAATCGTCTGGAACAACGAAATCCGCATATGGGTCATCTTCTGCAGGAAGATCCGCTTCAAGTGCTTTTTGTTCGATAACCGTGTTGTCATCACGCATGGCAATCTTGTTTGCCACACCGCTTGGAATCACTGCATAAGTCTCTTCGTAGCGAGCAATCGCGACAATACCTTTGATCAGTTGATCTCGGATCAACGATGTTACATACAGAGATTTCACTAATGTTCCATCAGTGAAGTTGTACTTGATGTCACCATCGGCGATATCAATTTTATTCATTTCTACTAACTGTTTAATTTGAGCTCGGATTTCTTTGCTTAGACGCTGCTCTTTCTGCTGCAGACTAAGTTCCTTATCACGTTCTAGCTGAGCGCGTTTGTTCTCCTCGACTGCGGCTTTTACTTCACGAGCTTGAACGCGAGATTTTTTCGAGCCTTTTTTTGCCTTCTTCAATTTTTTTTCGTTAACCAAGCCTGCTTTTAGCATCTGTTCTTGGAGAGTTAGCTTTGCCATTGATTTGTCCAGTTCCTCAAATTTGTGCCATTTTAGCGGCTCAAGCAGTGCAAATAAAGCATCGACTGACATTGAGGTCTTTTGGCGTGAACTTGGTGAATGTAGCCGTTTTCTGATACGGCATCTTATTGTTCGAGATGTGATATTTATGCATTGCGAGTCCATGCACTGGGCGTTATATTCAAATTTCGGCTCGTACCATTTAATAAATTTCCGCGTGGATCTGAGATATGGAATTAGAGTTATTAGAAGAAAAACATTTCCAATCACTTTTTGAGTTTGAGAAAAACAACCGTGACTGGTTTGAGCAATTTGTACCACCTAGACCATCGAGTTATGACAGCTTTGCTAGCTTTCGTGATATCACGAATAGTTTGATTGAAGAGCATGACGAAGGGACAGGTTACTTCTATGTCGTGGTTGAAGACGGTGAGGTGATCGCTCGCGCAAATCTTATTGAACTCACCGATGATGAATGTGAAGTTGGTTATCGAGTTTGCCAACAGTGGAGTGGTAAAGGTGTCGCCAGTTTTGCTGTGAAAGAGCTGATTGAAATTGCCCGTGAAGAGTTGGAGCTTCGGTTATTAACCGCAAAAGCCGCCATAAACAATCCTGCCTCTATGCGTGTGCTCGAAAAAGCAGGTTTCGTTCGCGTAGGACAAGAAAAGAATGCGTTTATCCTTAATGGAAAAACGCTGACACTTGCCTGCTATGAGAAAACCCTAAAGTAAACCGTTCAATTTGTCTTAACATGGTGGCTGTATATGAATTATTCAGCCACTTGATCTCAAGAGTATTCCAACTTCACTTCCGAATAAGCATTGATGATGTGCTGCACATCTGCTGAGTTACCGCTTTGCATGCGGCGATAATGGTTTAATGTAGCACTCAGGTATTTGTCTGCTGAAGTGGCTTGTTGTTCACTGTTGCAATGCCAAATACGGCTACCCGTCATCGCGATCGTTTTCCTTTCTTCCGCTTTGGTTGAGACGTATATGATTTCGTAAAAGCGGTCATTTTCTTCAAGCAGTACTTCATCAATCAGTCCGAGCTCAAGCTCAATCAGTTTCTGGCGTAAGGCAAACTGGTGATGCACAGGACACAACAAGAAGTCGATTGTTAGATTTGAATATTGACGGCGTATTTCACTGATGAAGTGCATCATCAAATCTCCACCTACACCAGCAATGATCACTAAATGTTTGCCTGAGTAATGCTCTAGCGGTAGTTTGGCGACATCTAAGCAGTGGGTGTGCCACGCAGATTCAGAGTTTGGATAAAAGCGTTGTAATTTGCTCTCAACTTCTGACATTAGGCTAGGCACGATATCGACAAAGTGGATATTGTTCGCCGCCTGTCTATTTAATAACGATGCACCGAGAAAACCGTGGTCACAGCAGCAGTCCCAAATATGTTCATAAGACGCTGTGATCATTTGGTCGATTTGTTTGAGTCGTTTGCTGAGTTTCAACGGATTTACCTAAAGCTTATTTCAACGGCCGCATTCTAGAGGTTTTCCGCAGCTTAGAAAACAGATATGAGGTAGGGCTGTGCAAATGGTAAATATGTGGCTAGGTGGGTTTGACTAAGAGGGGCTATCGGTTTGCCCCTCTTTCAATCTTGTAAAGCTATTCGAGTTCAACCGGTGGGCGGAAGACCATCTCATGCATCACCACATCTTCTGGTAATTCGAGGATTTGGTTGATGGTGTAGGCTACGCTTTTAGCACTCATATATTGAGGGCGTTCCACTTCGCGGAAGTTAGTATCTGTACCGCCCGGAAACAGCGTTGTTACTTTAATGCCGTGAGGTTGAGCTTCTTTCATCAGAATTGAACTGAAACCTGCGAACCCTTGCTTCATCGCAGTATAGACACTCATGGTTTCGTTGGCGCGTTTCGCCACTGTGCTGACGACATTGATGATGAATCCTTTCTTTAACGGTTTCATCACCGTCACTGCTTCTCGGCTCAACAGTGCAGGCGCACGCAGATTCACAGCATACTGGTGATCAAACTCTTCCAGAGTGAACTCTTCAATGGCACATTTTCTTGAGTTCATACCTGCGTTGTTGATCAACACATCCAGTCTGCCTAGCTGGTGATAAGATTTATTAAACATATCGACAGTTTGAGTGGCACAACTTAAGTCAGCTTCAATGATGAAGCACTGAGTCTCGGCTTGTAGCTCGGCCAATTTCTCAGTATTTCTGCCAGTCGCAACAATCTTATGGCCTTTCGACGCCAGCAATTTTGTGAGTTCATAGCCGATGCCGCTAGTCGCTCCAGTGATGAGGATATTCATAGCTATTCGCTTTTATAGACAAGGTGAGTGATGTATAGATAGTGTCAGTATCCAGTGTCTTCGTAAAGAGAGATGCGTACCGTAATAAGGTGATTATGATGTGAAATTAGGGGTACTGCTTGGAAATCTGTATGGTTGAAGTCCTGTTTAGTAACGAATACGATGGTTGCTACATCAACTCAATGATTTGATGAATGATTTACGCTGTTGGGATTTGTTGTCTCTTCCTTCTCATCGCTCGATTGAAGGCAAATCTATACTCGAATTTAAGTCATTGAAGCGGGTCTATTTGGCAACAACATAAGGAAATGAAATGTCTTCGATTTATCTTTTCGATTGGGGCGATACTCTGATGGTCGATTATGTCGATGCCATCGGGAAAATGTGCGATTGGCCGAGCGTTAAAGCGGTTGAAGGCGCATTAGAAACACTGGAGATACTTTCTCGAAAACATGAAATCTACGTTGCAACAAATGCAGCGGATTCTCGTGAACAGGATATAAAAGCCGCGTTCCAACGGGTAGGCTTAGCCCCATTCATCAAAGGTTATTTTTGTTTTGAAAATATAGGATTAAACAAGCAAGATCCTGACTTCTATATAAGAATTGCCAACAAGCTAGGTGTATCCCCTGAGAGCATCACAATGGTCGGGGACAACGAAGTGAATGATGTTGCAACAGCAATTAAAGCCGGCCTAAATGCAGTTTGGCTCAGTCATTCGGGCGTCAAGCACCCATCTTATAGAACGATTACCTCGTTGACCGAGTTAACTCATATTTAAGCCGTAACAATAAAAGGAGCACAGAATGAAAACCATTGGAATGTTGGGTGGAATGTCGTGGGAATCGACAGTGAGCTACTACAAAGCGGTTAATGAAGGTGTCAAGCAGGCGCTAGGTGGATTGCACTCTGCAAAGATAGCGCTTTACAGTGTTAATTTCGAAGAAATTGAGAAATTACAACGGGTTGGAGATTGGGATAAAGCAGGTGTGATTTTAGGTGAAGCAGCTAAATCCATACAAGCGGGTGGCGCTGATTTTTTACTGATCTGCACCAACACTATGCACAAAGTTCTCCCTCAAATTGAAGAACAAATCGACATTCCCGTTCTTCATATTGCTGACGCGACGGCGAACAAACTTATCGAAGATGGCATTTCAAAAGTAGGGTTGCTTGGCACGGCTTTTACTATGGAACAGGATTTCTACAAACGTAGGATCAGCGAAAAATTTGGCATTGAAGTAATCGTACCTGAGTATGAAGAGCGTGAAGTCGTACACCGAGTGATTTATGATGAGCTGTGCCAGGGACAGATCCTTTCCGAATCCAGAGAGCAATACATTAACATCATTGACAACTTACGCCGTCAAGGTGCCGAAGCGGTAATTCTGGGTTGCACAGAAATCGCTCTGTTGGTTGAGCAACAACATACCCAAGTAGCACTTTACGACACGACAAAAATTCACGCTGAAGCAGCGGTAAAGCAAGCTCTTTCCAACTAACCATCCCGATCTAACTGCCTTCATAAAGCGCAGATAAAACTCGCTTTGGCAAAAGAGGTGTAAATACAAAACTATGTTTGAAGGTTCTTCTAGGTATAGTCTACTTATCATGTCCATCATTGCGTTGATGGCTGCGTCTGTTGGGTTGTTGTCTGCTATACCTCTCGCTGAACTATTTATGTCAGCTGCGGCGATTATTTTTTTAAGAAAGCGCTTTAATGTACAAGTCGTCATTCCCACTTCACTGTTGATGTTTATTCAAGTGATGTTGGGGATCAGCGTGGGGGCGACGATCTCATTGAGTGAGCTTTCCCACACCTTGAATCCGGCGGTGATTCTTGGTCTAGTGATTTGCCTGACATTGCAAACGAGCTGCAGCTATTGGTGGCTCCACCACAAAGAAAAATGGAATCCCTTTGAATCTTTACTTGGTGCTGTACCCGGTGCCATGGCAGCCATTTTGGTCATTAGTGAATCAGGAAACAAGCCTTCACCCAAAGTGGTTTATTCCCATTCAGTTCGTTTGATCATCCTGATTGTGTTAGCTGGCTTTATTTCAAATACCACCGCTGATGTAGCAATTGAGTACATTGCAATTGGTTGGCAACAGTGGGCATTGCTCTCGGGTGTCATTGTTATCAGTATGTTTTTCGGCAAACTATCACTTCGATTCGGTATACCCGCACCGTATATGATTGCATCGCTAGCGATTGCTGCTTTTTGTAACAGCTATATCTCCGAAATAGACTTAGCCGTCCCTTCATACATTGTTGTTTTTGCCACGGCGCTACTGGGCTCGTTGATTGGTGCTCGCCTTGCCGAAACAACATTGCGTGAGGCGCTGACCTATTCAAAGGCAGGTGTGTTTGTCACCATCATTGGTCTTCTTGTCGCTGCGGTGACATCTTATGTTGCTTCTTATGTCTTGGGACTCAGTTGGGTGGTTGTGCTGTTAGCGTGGGTGCCGGGAAGCGTAGAAGCAATGACGGCTGTTGCTTTGCTTCTTGGTTTGGAGCCCGCTTTTGTCATGGTGAATCATGCGATACGTTTGCTATTGCTCTATACCTTGCCTGTTGTATTGAAAAATCGCTTGGAGCAATTGAGAGAACAGCAGTAGTCCCTAATGAATGTTTGGATGTAAAAAAGCCCGCAATTGTTAGCGGGCTTTTGTCTGTATGTCGCTAGAGTTATTTTGCGAATACGTCTTTGAAATCACGCTTTAGAATTGGGTCACGACGAGCCTTCTTAAGCTGTTTCGCCATGTCTTTCACACAGTCGTACAAAACTTTGTCAAGCAATTGAGAGCGATATTGCTCTTTGTCTTCTTCAGTCATGTCTTTTGGCAGTTGAATGCTTGGAAATTCTTCCATCACATTAATACCAGCAAACGCTTGGCTAACAGAAATAAGTGCATGAAACTGCTCAAAATTGTCCAAAATGTTTTGTGCACTCGCTGGAAGTTCATCCCAAGCTTCACGAACAGCTTCTTCAGACACCTCATGGATAGATGTCACCATGTGGTACATCTCTTCTGGTACTTGGTCAAATTCGATTACTTGGCGTAACTCTGCAGAGATGGCTTCTAAGTCCACTGTCGTTACTTCGTTTTGAGTTGTCTCAGACATGAAAAAATTCTCGATATGAAAAACTGTAATGCTAGAAATTTTAGGTGAAATGTCAACATAAGCTTTTCAATATTAAGCGGTGAAAGGCTGTGAAAGTTATGCTATACGTAACTATATTATTGTAATGACACGAGAATAGCATGGTAGCTTCCGGTTCCTCGATGCGAATTTTGTTGGTTGACGATGTGCAGCTAGACAGAATGCAGTTAGCGATTCGTTTAAAACAACTTGGACATAATGTTGAGGCCGTTTCCAGTGGACGCGAAGCGTTATTACTTTACCCGCAATTTGATCCCGAGTTGGTGTTGCTGGACATCTCTATGCCTGATATGGATGGCTTTCAACTGTCTCAGGAATTACGTTCTCGTTACCAAGATGACTGGATCCCCATTATTTTTCTTAGTGGACATGACGAACCCGAGGTTATCGCACAGGCTATAGAGGCTGGTGGCGATGATTACCTAATTAAACCAGTAGATAAAGTGGTACTGAACTCTAAACTTCTCGCCATGCAGCGGATTGCTAATATGAGAAGGGAACTGAAACGTACCAGTGCTAAGTTGGAAGAGCTCAATAGAGTGTTGCAGCATCAAGCCAATGAAGATGGTTTAACTCAAGTTTTTAATCGCCGTTTTATGGACGAAAAGCTCAAAGAAATGATCTCTTGGCATGGACGTCATGGTGGTTCCTTTACGGTAGTCCTATTCGATGTTGATCAGTTTAAGTTGTTTAACGACAACTATGGTCATATAGAGGGAGACCATTGCCTGTACACCATTGCGCAAGTTGCCAGCAAATTGTTTTGCCGTAGCGGTGAATATGTAGGGCGCTATGGTGGAGAAGAGTTTGTGGTCATGCTTTCTCACAATGAAAATTGTGAAATTGCCGCTGAACGAATTCATAATGCGATTCATGCCCTGTGTTATCCCCACGCATTTAGCTCTATATCTGAATATGTGACGGTTTCCCAAGGTGTCGTTTCTGTCACACCGACAGGTAAAGAAACCTTATCAGATGTCTATGAAGTGGTAGACAAAGCCCTTTATGAGTCTAAATCACAGGGACGTGATCGTTATGTGGTCAAGCATGTACAGTACACTGAGAGCTAGAGCTTAACGTTGGCTAGTTTCTGTTTAATATTTTCTCTCAACGCTTTGTGAGCAGGATTATTAAGCTCTCTTTTGTGATAGACCAAGTGATAAGGTGCCAAGTCTGTTTTGATTGGGCACTGTAAAACTTGCAAATCTAATTTTTCTGCCCATTTTTGCGCAAATGACTTATTCACAAACGCTAGTGCATCGCTTTGTGAAGCGTGGAGGACAACCCCCGCGATAGACCCACTAATAATATCGGCTTTTCTTTCTTCAATCGGCTCTTGAGTAATTTGTTCAAATCCTCGCAGGTTTTCCCACATCGCGGAATTAAGGACATGAAGTTCCTGATAATATTGCTGCTTCGTTATTGCCCCGTTGATCCGTGGGTGTCCTTTACGACAGACCACAACCAAGGGTTCTCGATGTACTTCTTCAATAACAAATGAACTGTCTTTAGTCAGAATTGTATCGACGATCAAATCCGCTTTCTGCTGCCGCATAAGTTCGAACAAGGCACCTTTGTCTTGAGGTGACTCAGTAAAAGTAATGTTTTCCATCGGCCAAAGGCTGTGAAGGATTGCTTCATTACAGCATACGTTGAAATGCTCGCGCATGTGAATGGCATTTTCGATAATGTCTAATGCCTGGCGAAAAAGTGGCATCAGTTGATAACCTTTTGCTGTCAACTCTATTCCTCGACCACTTTTGACGAACAGTGCCTGCCCATACTCTTTTTCCAACCTTTTGATAGCAGAGCTTACGGCTGGTTGGGTGATATTCATCTGTTCAGCGGCTTTGGTATAAGACAAATTATCAGCCACAACTAAAAATGTACGTACTAAATTAAGGTCCATAATTCATCAATCCATAAATTTAATTTATGGATAATAAAACAAAAGGTGAATAGTTTCCTGTTTAATTTACGTTTAGACTACTTTTGATATGTGCATGTTTGAATAGATGTAACTAATTCACAACCGTCAAATGGAGTCTTTATGAGTACAGGTGCTAAAAAGCGCTCAAGCAAGTTGCTGCTAAATGCATGCACACTTGCGATGGGAGCCGCTTCTGCGACCGCATACGCGGCAGATAAGCCAAACATTCTAGTTATCTTTGGTGATGACGTGGGTTACTGGAATTTAAGTACTTACAACCAAGGTATGTTGGGCTATACAACTCCGAACATCGATAGTATTGCTAAAGATGGTGCGAAGTTTACTAACTTCTACGCTCAGCAAAGTTCTACTGCGGGTCGTAGCGCTTTCATTACAGGTCAAATGCCAAAACGTACTGGTTTAAGTAAAGTGGGTATGCCAGGGGCAAAAGAGGGTATTTCTGAGAAAGATCCAACGATTGCTACCATCCTGAGAGACATGGGTTATGCAACTGGTCAATTCGGTAAAAACCACTTAGGTGACCGAGATGAACACTTGCCAACTAACCACGGCTTTGATGAGTTCTTTGGTAATCTTTACCACTTGAATGCAGAAGAAGAACCAGAAAATGTGGATTACCCACAAGATCCTGAGTTTAAGAAGAAGTTCGGTCCTCGTGGTGTGATTCACTCATACGCTGACGGTAAAATTGAAGATACTGGTGCTCTGACTCGTAAGCGCATGGAAAACGTGGATGGTGAGTTCCTTGAAGCTGCTGAAGGCTTTATGGAGAAACAGGTAAAAGCGAAAAAACCGTTCTTTACATGGTTTAACACCACACGTATGCACAACTTTACTCACCTTCCAGATGAGTACAAAGGTGCTACAGGCCATGGCTTCTATGCTGATGGTGTGAAACAGCATGACGACCAAATCGGTCAAATTCTGCAGAAAGTTAAAGATCTAGGCATCGAAGACAACACTATCATCGTGTATACCACTGATAACGGCCCTATGATCAACCTATGGCCAGAAGCTGGTATGAGCCCATTCCGTAGTGAGAAAAATACGGGTTGGGAAGGCGGCTTCCGTGTTCCAATGATGATTAAATGGCCTGGTCACATTGAAGCAGGTCAGACTCTAAATGGTATTACTTCCCTAGAAGACTTCTTCCCGACATTAGTCGCAGCGGCTGGTAACGGCAAAGTGAAAGACGAGCTTCTAAAAGGTAAGAAAGCGGACGGTAAGTCATATAAGGTTCACCTAGATGGCTATAACCAACTTCCTTACTGGACTGGTAAATCTGAAGAGTCAGCACGTAATGAATTCTTCTACTGGAGTGATGACGGTGATTTATTTGCTTTACGTCAAGGCAAAATGAAGTTCCACTTCAATATCCAAGAGAACGAAACAGGCTTAGAAATTTGGCAAAAACCGCTGACTAAGTTACGTGTTCCACAGATGTACGATCTAAGTATTGACCCATTTGAGCGTGGTGATACCGGTATTGGCTATGGCCAATGGATGTATGAGCGTTCATTCTTGATGGGACCAGCTGCAGCTAAAGTGGCTGAGATGATGGAAACGTTCAAAGAGTTCCCTCCTCGTATGGAAGCGGGTTCTTTCGTTCCAAAATAACCTCATTGGTTGTAATTTAATGGTGGCGCTCTACGGAGCGCCCTATTTTGAAATAAGGACGTATAAATGACAAAAACCTCAATGCGCGCTTCAACAATGCTAGATGTGGTGGCGTTAAAGTCAGCGTATAAAGATTTAAGTGATAAACCTCAATACCAACGTCGTTTTCACGTGATGGCAAAACCGGGCGGCGCGAAATGTAACATTGACTGCCAATATTGCTTTTACTTGCACAAAGAAGATCTGCTTCATCAACCAAAACAACCCAAAATGGATGATGAAACTTTAGAAGCCTTTGTGAAGAGCTATATTGAGAGTCAAGATGGCGAAGAAATCGTCTTTTCTTGGCAGGGTGGGGAGCCTACTTTACTTGGTCTGGACTATTTTCGCCAAATCGTCTCTTTGCAAAAGAAATATCAACCGCAAGGTGTTCGTATTGAGAACGACCTGCAAACCAACGGTATCTTACTCAATGATGAATGGTGTGAGTTTCTTGCGCAGAACAACTTCCTCGTCGGCCTTTCAATCGATGGGCCGGAAGAGATCCACAATAAATATCGCGTCACACGCAGCGGCAAACCTACCTTCCATTTGGTGATGAAAGCAGTTGAAACCATGAAAGCTCATGGTGTTCGATTTAATGCCTTGGTGACAGTCAATAACCACAATGTTAAACATCCACTCGAAGTGTATCGATTCCTTACTCAGGAGTTAGGGGTTACCTACATTCAGTACAACCCTGTTGTAGAGCCAAGCGATTTTAAAACCACAGCGCCACAGTTCTGGAATGAGAGCATGATTCCAACGGTAGGCAGTGAACTGGCTAAGCCGGGACACCCTATGTCGGTAGTAACGGACTGGTCTCTAGATGCTGACGACTGGGGGCAGTTCCTGATTGCGACGTTTGAAGAGTGGGTGAACAACGACCTTGGTCGAGTGTTGGTTAACTTATTTGAAACTGCAGTTGCTCAAGTAATGGGTAAGCCTTCCCAGTTATGCATTACGGCTGAGTTTTGCGGTAAAGGACTCGCTATTGAACACAATGGTGATGTTTTTAGCTGTGACCACTATGTTTACCCAGAATACAAACTCGCCAACGTTAAAGATCGCCCGTTGAATGAGATGGCTTTCTCTGTTCGACAACAAGCCTTTGGTACCGCAAAACGTGACTCTTTGCCTAAATATTGTAAAGAGTGTCCATACCTGAAGTTGTGTTGGGGTGAATGTCCGAAAAACCGCCTGTTAAAAACGCCTGACGGCGAAGACGGGCTGAACTATCTATGCCCGGGTATTAAGGCCTTCTTTGACTACTCACTACCGATCTTAACGGGCATTTCTGTCTTACTTGGGCAAAACAACAAATAGATTGAACAACATATTGGCTTGGACAAAACGACTTAGTAGGAAACAACAATGGCAGCAACTGACGATATGACTAATCAAGCTCACTCTGATGTGGTGACATTATTAAACTATTTAGATTCACAAGTTGTTGGTCAGAAATCGGTCGTCAAAGGAATTCTACTTGGTCTGTTGAGCAGCGGGCACGTTCTGTTGGAAGGGCTACCGGGAACTGCGAAAACTCGTTCCGTTAAAGCGCTGGCGAATGCCCTGTCTATTTCATTTGGTCGAATTCAGTTCACGCCCGATCTGTTACCTTCTGACGTAACAGGTACTGAGGTACTGCAGGAATCAGAAGGTAAATCTTCACTGCATTTCCAACCGGGGCCAGTGTTTAACCAGATTGTTCTGGCGGATGAAATCAACCGAGCTCCTGCCAAAGTTCAGGCAGCACTGCTTGAAGCAATGGCAGAAGGCACTATTACGGTTGCAGGTGAGACTCACTCCTTACCTGAGTTATTCATGGTTCTGGCTACGCAAAACCCAATAGAGCAAGAAGGTACTTATCCTCTGCCTGAAGCTCAGATGGACCGTTTCCTGCTCAAAGTGTGTGTCGATTACCCAACCCACAGCGCTGAACGCGATATCATCCGTTTAGTGCGTCAGGAAGAGGCGGGAGAGTGGTTTTCTTCTGGTATGGAACGAGTCTCTATCGATCCAGCTTGTATTACTCTGGCACGAAAAGAAATTACGAAAATTGAGCTTTCCGAACTGGTGGAAACCTATATCGTCAATTTGGTGATGGCGACACGTGAGCCGGAGCAGTATCCAGAGTCTAAGTTGTCTAACTGGCTTGCCATTGGTGCAAGCCCTCGTGCTTCTATTGCTTTAGACAAATGTTCCCGAGCACTGGCTTGGTTAGAAGGCCGTGACCATGTGATTGTAGATGACGTTCGAGCCGTGGCACCGATGGTGATGGGGCACAGACTGAGCTTGTCTTATGAAGCACTCGCTGATGGTATCAGTCAGCAAGATTTGGTCATGGAACTACTGGACGTCGTCAATATTGGGTAATTGATATGGATGATAAGCAAGAACGCTTAGACCCACGCATTTACGTTGACATCAAACAGCTCAATCGTACGCAAAGCCACGTAAGCAGCATTAATTTACTGGGTGCTCGTTATTCTCGTGCGCAGATGTCAGGCCGCTATCATTCCCACGCTCGCGGCCGAGGTCTGAATTTTGAAGAGTTACGTCACTACCAAAAAGGTGACGATATTCGTCAGATGGACTGGAAAGTGACCCAACGAACGGGCAAGCCGCACGTCCGTAGTTATACCGAAGAGAAAGATCGTCAAATTATCCTCTGTGTTGATCAACGCAGCGCTATGTACTTTGGTTCGGTAAGTCATATGAAGTCTGTGGTTGCAGCTGAAATTGCAGCACTGATGGGTTGGATGGCGTTAGCACAGAATGACCGTGTGGGTTTTCTCATTTGTGACCATCAAAGATTCCACTGGCGCTCTGCTAAACGCGGCGGTAAATCGTATCTGCTTGGTCTGAACGATCTGGTGGAAGCTAACCATAAGCTTAATGTCGACGTGCAAAACTCTGCCACTGTCGGTATGAGCCACTGGCTAAAAGCGTTACAGGCGAAAAAATTAAAATCAGCCACGTTCATCATCATCAGCGACTTTACCGATGCCGATGACCAGACGCTTCGCCAACTGCAATATTTGCATCAACACAACGATGTAATCAGTGTCTTTGTCTCTGATCCTTTAGAGTCGTCTATGCCTACTCACAGCTCGGGTTCACCTTGGGTTATCGGTGATGGCGAATATCAGTTTGCTTTGGAGCAAGGAAAACAGAGTGAAAAGGCTTATGAAACCCTGCAGCAACGTCATGAAGAAAAGCGAGCACAGCTGAAAAAGCTAATGGCTGCGCAAATACTGCCGTGTATAGAAATTGGTACTCATGGTGACCACTTTGTCGAGCTCGCCAAATATCTGGAGGTGATGAAATGATCCCTAAGCCGCCAGACAGCTACATGTTAAGAAACATTCGCGATGTTGAGTTGCCGGAAGTATTCAGTTGGTTTCCTCAGACGATAGGCTGGAAAATCGTCTTTACCTTGATCGTGTTATACGCCAGTTATCGTATTTATCGTTATGCGAAGCACTGGTGGAACAACCGTTATCGTCAGGAAGCGATAGCCGCACTTTTGTCTCTCACTCCTGATGACGCCAATTGGCCCTATCAAATGGTTAAGATAGTGAAAGCTGTAATGGTGTATCTGGACAAAAGAAACGCAGCTTTGTATGGGGTTCAATTACTGTCTCAAATGGATTACTTATCTACAGATAGCTTGTCTGAAAAAAACAGTTCTGCTGGGCTACAAGCGGGTTTGCAACATGATGATGTATATCTTCAATGGTTGGCTTGTGTCGAAAATTCCAAGTTGGAAAAGCCGGATTTTGACCGTGTGCGAAGTGGCTTAGTTGTTTGGGTAAAAACGCATCAAGTGATATCGGAAGGTGAGCATGAGTAGTATTGAATTTGCGCACCCTTGGTACTTTTTATTGTTGCCACTTCCTTTGCTGGTGTACTGGTTGGTACCGGCTTATCACAGCCGTGAAAGCGCAATTAAAGTGCCTTTCTTTTCTCAGATCCTTGAAGCCTTAAACGAATCACCGAAAGAAGCGGCAGGTTTGCTTACTTCCCAATTGTGGCAAAAAGCCACGCTGTTTATTTCATGGTTATTGATTGTGACGGCTTTGGCTCATCCAAGTATTTTGGGCGAAGTTCAAACCAGAGAAGAGTTTGGCCGTGATGTTATGGTGGTGGTCGATTTGTCCGGTTCGATGGCAGAACAAGATTTTACAACAGACGGAAAAAGTTTAACGCGTTTGCAAGCGGCAAAACAGGTATTGAAAGAATTTGTGGCTAACCGAGAAGGTGACCGTTTTGGTTTGATTCTGTTTGGCGATTCTGCATTTGTACAAACGCCATTTACCGCAGACCGCTCCGTGTGGCTGAGTTTACTTAACGAATCCGATGTCGCCATGGCAGGACAGAGCACTAACCTTGGTGATGCAATGGGGCTTGGTATTAAAGTGTTTGAGCAGAACCGCGATCCAGAACAGCAAAAAGTAATGATTGTACTGACTGACGGCAATGATACAGGCAGTTTCGTTGAGCCTATTGATGCAGCCAAGATCGCTGCGGCTAAAGGCATTAAAATCTACATGATTGCAATGGGTGATCCTGAAACTGTCGGTGAACAACCGCTGGATATGGACGTGATAGAACGGGTATCCGCTCTGACCAAAGCACGCTCGTTTACCGCAATTGATCAACAAGCACTAAGTGATGCCTACAAGCTGATTGATGAGCTGGAACCGCAAACTTACAGCATGGCGACCAATCGTCCTAAAATCAGTCTTCATCATTATTTGATTATTGCTTTAGTGGTCATGCATCTGTTTGTGTTTGGCGCTCTCACCATCAAACGTATTCGAGAGGTGCCAAATGAGTGATTGGCAGCTTGAATGGCAATATCTTTTGCAGTTTCATTTTTTACGCCCTTGGTGGTTACTGGCATTAATACCATTGGCAGTGATTTTCTATCTACGCTGGAAGGAGAGTTCTGATGAAAATCGCTTTGCTTTTTTTCCACCTCATCTACGCAAGGCATTAACCGTGCAACGTTCAGGCTGGGCAAATCAACTGCCGCTCAAAATGCTTATGGTACTGCTTGTCCTGTCTGTTCTGATCTGTGCTGGCCCGGCATGGCAAAGACAAGCTTCTCCATTTGGTGAAGATTCAGCGTCGCTAATGATTCTGCTTGATAATAGCGAAAGCATGCAGCAGAAAGATGTCGCACCGAGTCGATTGGAGCGAGCAAAACACAAGATCACTGATTTAACAGAGTTGCGTGCTGGTGGTAAGACAGGACTGATGGTGTATGCGGGCAGCTCCCATGTGGCGATGCCGCTTACCAAAGATAATCAGGTAATATTTCCATATTTATCGGCGTTAAACTCAGACATCATGCCACTTGCGGGGAAGGCTCCTCAAACCGCGTTACCTTTGTTATCACATCAAATTGAAGCCAATAAGGGCAACTCAATCCTATTAGTGACGGATGGCGTTGATGCCAACGCGGTAAACGAGTTTGAACGCTATTTTGAAAATCAGCCTTATCAGCTACTCATTCTCGCAATCGGTAATTCGAATGTAACTGTTGATTCTCCGATGGATATGGCCTCTTTGCGCACACTGGCAGCAAAGACTAATGGCAAGCTGATTGAAATGAGTATTGATGAAGCTGATGTTACTCAACTTAATAGCCAAATTGAGCGCTTTATGTTGATTAATAGTGATTCTTCCATGCCCTGGCAAGATGAAGGCTATCGCCTGTTATATCCACTAGTATTGCTGATGTTGCTGTGGTTCCGTAAAGGTTGGCTAGTGAAGTGGAGCTTGGTGTTGGTAGTGAGTATGCCCTCACTTATGCCAAACGCTGCGAACGCTGCGGGTATGGTATCGAGCAAAACAGAATCGACAGTTGCTACAGAGCAAGCGACGTTATGGGACAAAACCGAACAGTGGTGGATGGATTTATGGTTAACGCCTGATCAACAAGCGCAGAGGTTGTTTAATCGCGGCGATTACAAGCAAGCGGCCGCTCACTATCAAAAACCTCTGAACAAAGGCATTGCATATTACTACGCAGGTGAGTTCAAACTGGCGCATTCTGCCTTTATGCAAGATAACACCCCACAAGGGCTTTATTACGCGGCTAGTGCATTAGCCAGACAACGCGAGTACGTAGCAGCTCGTGCTCTGTTAAGGCAATTAAACGAGTTGCCCGATCTCGATAGCGTTCTGCAACAGAATATCGCTCACAACCTTAAAGCCATCACTGCAATCATTGATGAAATCAACATCATGAGTGAATCTCAGGCCAACAGCTTAGATCTCGATCAGGAGGTTTCCATTGAACTGCCTGACGGCCAGCCGCAAACAGCTGATGGCGCAGATGAAAACACTTCTGAAGAAAATATGAAAAAGCAGCAGCTCAGTGCAGACGATATCTTAGGTGACCCAAAGTTTGCGGAAGTATGGCTGAAGCGTGTAGAAGCCGATCCAAGTCGCTTCTTACAGTCTAAGTTCCAGATTCAGTACAACCAAGCAGGTTCTGCAGTGAACAGAGCGGAGGATACGGGAAATGATTAAGTGGACTCTGCAACGCTTTTCAGAATTTATGCGCGCCATGACATTAGTGGTGTTGCTGATTTTGAGCGGAATGACATTTGCTGACGAGGCTCAGCCTACACAAGTGACAGTGAAAACCTGGCTTGGTAGCAAACCGACAGATGAGCGGCAAGTGTTTGCGCCTACTCAACAAATCATCCTCAATATCGAAGTGTCTACTAACACTTGGTATACCGCAGGCACAAAAATTTCATCGTTAGAAATACCGGATGTATTGGTCAAACGCCGCAACCCCTTTGCTGTGAACTCAACGCAGCGCGACAAAGGACAAACATGGTCTCGTCAGTTGTGGGAAGTGGTTCTCTATCCGCAGAAAAGTGGCGACTTTATTGTTCCGCCAGTCTCTCTGGAGGTACAAGTTACTGGTTCAAACGGCGACAAGCAAAAAGTTATATTAGAGACAACTCCTCAGCAATTCAGAGTAGAACTTCCGAGTGCTGAACTTGGCGGGACGCAAAGTTGGTTCGCCGCCAGTGATGTTAAGGTTAAACAAGATTGGCAAGTTTCTTCAGACGAACCTAAAGTTGGCGACACTATCACTCGCTTAATTGAAGTTCAGGCGCAAGATTCTCTATCAGTATTATTGCCGAATTTAATGACTAATTCAGTCAATGACGCATGGCAGGGGTACCCAAATCCTCCTGAACTAACGGATACTCAAAGCCGTGATGGTTACCTATCAAAACGTAAAGACAGCCTCACTTATGTATTACAGCAAGGTGGTGACATTACTTGGCCGAGTTATGAAATTTGGTGGTGGAATTCGAAAAAGCAAAGCTTGGAGAAAATCACGATAGAAGGGTACAAGGTGCATGTTAAGCACACGCTAGCCTCATGGTTAAAAGCCTATCGTTATATGATCCTTGTTACTGCTATGGTTCTGTTCACGTTGGTAATGCTTATGCTTACCGCCCGTCGTTATTACCGTACTCATCCTTCTCCTGCATGGGTGAATTATTATTTATCTGTGTTTAAAGGACAGTGGCCGCAAGCGCGTACCTTGCTGTACAGAAAAGTTCGCAAGACTTCTGGCAGCTTAGAAATTTCCCATACAATGCCAGAACACTTACAAACCAAATCTTTGCAAGTTCAGGTGGGTGACGTTAACCGTATGGTTATGTCGACGCTATGGCAGAACGTAAAACGCAAAGTGAACCGCAGAAACATCATACCCAAAGCATTACCGGAGTTGGAAAAATGAAACTGATACTATTTGTTGTAAGTCATTGATATCTGGCTAGTGAATGATACTAATAAGGAGAACAACGTGAAATTGGCTCAATTAAAAACCTATGCTTTAGCAATATTGTTTAGCTTAGCTTCTCTAAATCTTGCTTGGGCTGCTGAAGATCCCCTTCCGTCATGGAACTCTGGTCCTTCAAAAACCGCGATTATTAAGTTTGTTCAGTCGGTAACCAATGTAGATTCTCCGGACTTTGTTCCAAAGGCTGAACGTATTGCCACGTTTGATAACGATGGAACGCTATGGTCTGAGCAACCTCTTCCTTTTCAGGTTCAGTTTGCGCTCGATAGAGTGAAAGCATTAGCGCCTTCACACCCTAATTGGCAGACAGAAGAACCGTTTGCCAGCGTTCTGAAAGGTGATTTGAAGAGCCTGCACACAGAAGATCTTGTGAAGATGATGTATGTCACTCATTCTGGCATGAATACGGATGAATTTGATGCGATTGTAAAAGACTGGATTGCAACCGCGAAACACCCAGTCACAGGAAAGAAATACCCAGAAATGGTGTATCAGCCAATGCTAGAGCTGTTGGATTATCTGCGCGCTAATGATTTTAAAACCTTCATCGTATCGGGTGGCGGTACTGGATTTATGCGCGCTTGGGTTGAATCTGTTTACGGTATTCCACCAGAGCAAGTAGTAGGTACTACCTTCAAAACTGAGTTTGTGATGAATAACGACGTACCAGAGATCAAGCGATTGCCAGAAATTTTGGTTAACGATGATAAAGTAACGAAACCATTGGAAATTTATGAGCGTATTGGTCATCGCCCAATCGCTGCTTTTGGTAACTCAGATGGCGATTTAGCGATGCTGCAATGGACATACGCAGGTAAAGGTTTACGCTTCCCAATGTACATCCATCACACTGACGCGAAACGCGAGTACAAATACGATCGCGAAATAGAACTTGGTCGTTTAGATAAAGGTCTAGATGAAGCCAAAGCCAAAGACTGGACAGTGGTGGACATGGCGAAAGAGTGGAAAACTGTTTATCCAAACTAACCTAATGAAATAAAAAAATGTCTTGAAAAAGCCGCAATTGACTCACTGATAGCGGCTTTTTTAATTAAGCCCGAGCCAGCTTCATTAGTTTTACGGCATCTCGTCGTTTATGAACATCCAGCTTTTTGTAGATTTTATAGATATGAGTTTTGACTGTGCTTTCAGCCAAAAAAAGCGATTTGGCAATTTCACAGTTTGAGCTGCCATTAGACATGAGGTTCAGTATTTGTCTCTCTCGGTTAGTCAATTGTTCTAAGCATTGATGACTTGAGCAACCAGGAATCCGGTATATGTTGAGCATTCTCTCTAAGCAATCTCGGGGGAGCCATAACCCACCGTTTAAGATGCACGCAATGCTTTCACGTAAGTGCTCTATCTTTGCGTCCTCTAGCAGTAGTCCTTTCAAAGCTTTCCAGCGAATACAGACATCATTTTGTTTCTTTTCTGGCACATTGAAAACCAGCACCCCTAAGTTAAGCACATCAAAATCAGGCAGTTGATTTGATGCTTCTAGCTCCTGACAAACATTGAAATCAATGACCACTAAATCGACTTTATTTTGTGTTGATAATTCGGATACTTCACTCGTCTCAATCTTTATATTCTCAATTTCATTTAATTGATTTTTTATTAAATTATTTTGCAAGGCGTTCTCTGAGATTATCAACAAGTTTTTGATGTTCATAGAAAAACCTAGTTATTGGGTTATATGGGTAGTAATTGTATTCATGGTATTTTTAATAGATTAGCAATGACTGGATGAATTGACCATTTTTTAGGATGTAAATATTAGAAAGTTAGTCATAAATAAACTTTAGTACCACTAAGTGTAATTTTATTAATAATGTTATATTAAATAAACTGTTGAATTTTCTGTGATTGGTTTTTTGATTTTTCTTTGTGTTGTTTTGTCAGTTTTTGAAAGGTGAAAAGTATTTTTTTAGTTGGATTAAATTTCTTTTAAAAACATACTTGCATACTACTTGTTAAAAAGTGTTCATAATGATTTGATTTTGATTAAGTTTATTTACTGCACGTTTGGTTAATTTATTTAATATTTATCATATTTATTCTTAACGTAAATTTATTTTTTATTACTACCTATAATGAATTTGCCAATTGGCATCTAAGCAGTAAATAAAACACTTAATTCACATGGAGTGGATATTATGAATATATGTAAAACAGGTATCGCTATCGCCGTCAGCACATTAATGGCTAGTGGTGCTGCTTGGGCAGTAGTAGACAATAATAATGATGTGTTGAGTAATAACACAACGTATGTTGATGCGAGTGACACTACAACGACAACAACCAATACAGACTTGAGCGATAACAATAGTTTCAATGATACGAACAGCAACAACAGCTCTACTGACGTTGATCTATTGAGTAATAACGACACTGAAACGAATACGCTGACCAGCAATGACAATGATACAGATGTTGATCTGCTCAGTAACAATACTGACAACAGTGTGAACAACAGTGGCAACTCTTCAAACTCCGCGAGTTGGACTGACAGTGCAAACACATACAGCAATTCAGAAAGTTATGAGTTGAGCATTGATTCCGAAGTTGTGGTGGCGAATGCCTCTCTTAGCGGTAATGTATCTGGTGTTGGCGTCAGTTATGGTGGTGGTTTTGTTAGTGCGGGTGTCAGTGTTAACAACATGAATTCACTAGATGGAATGAGCGGTGCAGCAGGTATTGTTACTGTTTCTCAGAACTCTGGTGCGAACTCATTGACACAACAAGCGGTGACTACTAACGCATCATTGTTTACGGATTAATTAATATCTAAGCAGGAGAAAGCGATGCGCTTAGCAATAATCGCCTTGAGTGCGATGGCTTCGCTATCCGCTAGTGCCGATGATATTAATTTGACTGAACAAGAACTGTCTCCAGATGTCATGGAAAGTTCACGAGGTGGTCAATATTACATCGACATTGAGAGTATAACGGCATCGTCTGAACTGAATGGTGTCAATGCTGGAAATACGGTTAATGATTCTGTGACAGGTAACAATATTATGTCTTCAGGTGCATTGGCCAATAGTTCCGGCATTAACAGCGTTATTCAGAATAGTGGAAACAACGTGCTGATACAAAACTCAACGGTCGTAAACCTGACACTCAAATAATATGAACGTTTATCGTTTTTTAATAGTGACGGTGCTGTTCGTGTCAGCACCGTCACACTCATTAAATATACTGCCCAGTCGTGGTCAATTTTCAGTGCCAGTAAAGAGCTACAGTGAAGTTGTGTTTGGCAAAGTATTACGCCAAAAATACGATTTCAGTTGTGGTTCAGCTGCTTTGGCATCCTTACTTTCCTTTCATTACGATATGCCTTCTGAAGAGCAAGACATATTCCAGAGTATGTTTGATAAAGGTGATAAAAAACTTATTGAACAGCAGGGATTTTCATTGCTGGATATGAAAATGTACTTGGAATCTGTTGGTCTTAAATCCGATGGCTTTAAACTCAATTTAGACAAAATCCGTAAGCTTGGTGTACCAGGAATTACGCTGGTTAACTTCGACGGTTACCTACATTTTGTTGTGATTAAAGGAATGAATGATGGTTTTGTCATTTTGGGTGATCCATCAAGAGGGACTATGAAAATGAAGTACGAAAGGTTTGAGGAACACTATCAGGGAATTGTTTTGCTTATTCGCAATCGTGCTGAAGTGGGAAGAACCACGTTTATTACGGATAACGATTTTTCGGTATATGCGTCGTCGCCCATTAAGCAAGGTGTCATAAGAGCAAGTTCCGGAAATCTCGGTGTTCTTCGGCCAAACGTAGGACAGTATTGAATTCTATGGAGGGATGTATGAAATATCGTTACCTATTTGGAGTCATGATAGCTTTAAATATTCCGGTAGGAGAGGTGGTGGCGAACCCAAATACTAACGCTGACTCACTGTTAATGGTTGGCTCTGTTAATCCCCTCGATGACCAGCAACTAGCCAGTTATCGCGGTGGGTTTAAATTTCAAAATGACTATATTGTGAATATTGGTTTGAGTATCAAGACTGCCATTGATGGTAATGTGATGCTCAATTCAAGAATTGCCAATTTAGTGATAAAGAATGGGAATTTGAAAAACCTCGCCATTACGAGCGAGCAAAGCCAACAAGATGTAGGCCTAGTGAACGTCATTCAGAATGGTGGTGGAAACCATATTTCTGTCGATGAGATCTCTTCTTCATATCGTCCTGAAGTTGTCACTGCTTCTTCTATCACCAATATTGTTCAAAATACACTGGATAACAGTGTGATTGGTTTGAGCACGATTGTTGACGTGGACGCACAGGTAGGTTCTGCGTTGCAACAAGTACGTGTGGCAAAGCAGCTTGAAGAAGCCGTTATGGCTCGATTCTATTGATAACCTTTATATCCTTTCTACTATTTGTAGAAAGGATATCTTAAAACGTTACAGGTACTCTTACTGAGAGCTGGAAATCAGGAGTGTCTTCTGTAAGACCCGCTTGAGCGCTTATTCCCAGTGATGTTTTCTTACTAATCGCATAGTTGATTCCAAAGTTAAGGGAGTCCAGTTGGAGCAACTTCGCATCGTCATTTTCCACACCGTTTATTTTGCTTTTCAATATGGTTTTATGGTTAAGCCCAACGGAAAATGAAAAGTCAGGGTTAATAGCAAAACCAAATCCACCACTGAGTGAAATCGTGTCTCCTAAATCAACTTCGACCTGCTGGTTGCCGATTTCCACATCGTCTTTAAAGTTGTAGATGTAGCTGAGGCTTGAATAGATGACGGCGGGATCAGAGGGGAAGATCATGGAAATTGAAGGCTCTGCGCTCCAAAAACCCGAACCAGTAGGGACTTCCAAAAACGAGTTGGTGGTTGAATCGACTTCAACATCGTAAGGGGATTTACCCGAATCGGATTTCACAATTAAGCCCGCTACCCAATAGGGAGTGGTATCAAAATTGAGTTGTTGACGAAGCGCAAACTCAATATCGCCAAGGCCTCCACCGTCTAGGGTCGTATTGATGGTGTTTGCTTCAGCCCCGTCTTGTATGGGTCTGGTGGAGATTTGATCATTTCGATAAACGTAAGGTAGCCGGAGTTCCAATTCAGTGCTTCGGGTTAATCCGTAGCGCATGGTTAGCCCCGTGGTAATTGTTGTCCTATCCGAGTCGGAGACTTCTATTCTACCTACGAGAAGGGTTGGCAAAATAGTGTAACCCACCACGGAAACCTTATTCGATGAATTTTGGGTATAACTTATTGAAGTATCGACAGCGAATTTACCTTTTGGCGTTAAAACACCTGGTCTTTCAATTATGTCACTGACGGATTGTGGGCGCTTCGCCTCATCTTTATCTTCAGCAAATACGGGTTGAAATAAGCTGAATACCACTGGAAGAAAAACGACCGATTTATATTTTATTAACATATGATTTTTCTATTTTGTTAGGTTCTATTTAACTTAGGTAAATAGTCGAGAAAAATCTTATTAATGGTGTTCTGAATATGCTCTGTTATTGCTTGTTGGAATTGTAATTCTTGTTACTTTGTAAGTGGGATATTGTGTGTAAAATTTAAATAAGACAGCAAATATAATAGTAAAGTTTATGGATGTTTTTTCTTATCCTACTTTCATCATACTAATGGTTAAAATATTTCAAATTGAAGCGGTCTCTTCTATTTATTGGACGATCTATGGGAATGATAAGAACTTATGGATACCAGTTGAAATTGCTTGAGACGTCATTGTTCATTTCCTAATGAACCCTTTCTAGACTCATGGATATCTATGAAACGGTTTGGCTTGGTTCCGTTGCTACTGACCATTTGTTGTTTCGATTGAACGATTAAGAACAATTTTGCATATCCAAGAACAAATGTTCATTGGATTAATGCAGCATAAACAACTACTTTACGCTCCTTTGTTAGAATTATATCTAACCTCCCATTTTCCAATGTCTGAGGAATGCAGTATGTCAGTTGCGGTTATCGCTGCTTTAGCAGTATTTACCGGTATTCTCTTCTTGTTGTTTAAACAGCAGCAAAAAACACACACACTTTCACGTCTAGTTCTTTTGGGCCTTGTGTCAGGCAGCTTATTTGGTCTTGGTCTGCAACTCATTTTCGGTGAAAGTAACCCTGTTGTTAGTCAAATCCTAGACTGGGTAAAAGTGGTTGGCAGCGGTTATGTCGGTTTGCTGAAAATGGTCATCATGCCACTTGTTCTCGTTTCCATGATTTCTGCGGTTGTAAAACTGGAGAAAGGCGGTTCACTGGGCAAAATTTCTGCTCTAACCATTGGTGTGCTTCTTTTCACCACGGCAATCTCTGCGTTTATCGGTATTGGTATTGCCCATGTATTTGGTTTGAGTGCAGAAGGCCTGACGGAAGGTGCGCGTGAAACTGCCCGTATTGCGGTACTGGAAAGCCGTTCTGCTAGCGTAAGCGATCTGACTATTCCTCAAATGCTCATCAGCTTTATTCCAACAAACCCGTTTGCTGATTTAACTGGCGCTCGTTCAACATCAATCATTGCCGTGGTTATTTTCGGTGTTCTAACGGGTATTGCAGCACGCAAAGTGATGATTGAAAAAGAAGAGTCAGCATCGTCTATCCGTAGCTTTGTGGAAAACGCTCAGTTTGTAGTTATGCGCCTTGTAAAAATGATCATGGCACTGACTCCATACGGTGTTGCTGCATTGATGACAAAAGTGGTGGCGACGTCTAGCGCGTCAGACATTTTGAATCTTTTGAGCTTCATTGTCGCTTCTTATGTCGCTATTGCTTTGATGTTTGTGGTGCACGGTGTGTTGGTTTCTTTTGTTGGTGTAAGTCCGAAAGAGTACTTCACTAAAATTCTGCCAGTGCTGACGTTTGCCTTCACTTCACGCAGTTCTGCGGCAACGATTCCGCTAAACGTGGAAGCGCAAATTGAGAAGTTACGTGTTCCGCCTGCGATAGCAAACCTATCGGCTTCATTCGGCGCGACAATCGGTCAGAATGGTTGTGCGGGTATCTATCCCGCGATGTTGGCTGTGATGGTTGCGCCTAGTGTTGGTATTGACCCACTGAGCATTCACTTCATTGTTTCTCTGGTTGCGATGATCACGATTAGCTCATTCGGTATTGCTGGTGTGGGTGGTGGTGCGACATTTGCGGCATTGATTGTTCTGCCAGCGATGGGCTTACCAGTAACAATTGCTGCTTTGCTTATCTCGATTGAACCGCTAATCGATATGGCACGTACGGCGCTAAACGTTTCAGGTGCAATGACGGCGGGTACTATCACGAGTCGAATTTTGGGTGAAACAGTTTCAGACGAAGAGCTGCAAACTCAAAAAGCATAAGAAAATACGTTAATTGATTTTATAAAGGCAGGTAATTGAAACCTGCCTTTTTTGTTTCTAGCTGTTTCGTTCAGAAATTGGTTGGTAAAGTGGTAAAGTGGAAAAGTGGCAGAAGGTAGTCGATGATCATAGGAACTTATATTGATGACTGCCGTCTGATTGCTATGCATTTTGAGTTTCCCGAGGTGGGTATGACTTCTTCTCAAAAAGGTTTAAAGGCCATTGCGGCTTTAGAAGCATTTAAAGGTCTTCTTTCTCTTATCGTTGCCTTTGGGCTTCATGTTTTGGCAGGGCAGAATCTTCAACGCGTGGCTGAAACCATTGTGAGCCATGCCCATTTGAATCCAGCTGGCCGTATTCCCAGTTTGTTTATCCACGATATGAGCACATTACCGGAAGGGAAAATACTGATTCTATCTATCGGTGTCTTTGTATATGCAATGATTCGCTTTGTTGAAGCGTATGGGCTGTGGCGAGGTTTTGTTTGGATTGAGTGGTTTGCCCTGATAAGTGGTGGTGTTTATTTACCTTTCGAAATTTATGAAATGGTTACTCATATTAGTGCTATCGGGGTTGGTATTTTCTTGGTGAATGTCGTAGTTGTCTGGTACATGGCGCGTATTCTGTTGATCAAACGAAAAGAGAGGCGTGTGGTATCTGAGGAAGTTTGAGTCGGTGGTGATAGGTGATCCAACATGCCGGTATGCCACTTTTACTTGTGGGTATGCTGGTGGTTGGATTTGACGCTTAAAGATACCTTACTGTTAACCTTATAGTATGTACTGCGACCTATAATCAGATTCAATGTTTCACGTGGTAGTTTGACTCATCTCATCTCTCGGCAATAGCCGTTCATATATTATTGCTTTCACCCTCACCGCTAATAATTAATACCATTAAAACCATACTGGTTATTGTGGCCAAAAAATTACGTACACAAGTCTACGTTTTAGTTAAGTCAACTGAGTATAGTGTGCGTGCTCAGCCACATTAGTAGAAAAGGTATTTTTTTAGCACGATTATAATAATGAAACTTAGTGCACAAATTTTATGTATTTAGAGCGAGCATACTATGTTTAACATTCCAGTCTTAATAGTTGAGGACATTAAAGAAATGTCCAGTATGTTATCCGAGCATATTTCTGGACTTTATCCTTACCAAGTGATTGGCATAGCCCCGACCATAGCTGAAGCGAAGGTGATGATTAACCATCTTAAACCTGCGTTAATTATTCTAGACAACTTCCTTCCTGATGGTACGGGTCTTGATCTGTTAAAATATTTACGAGCCAAGGACAATCCAGTCGATGTTATTTTTGTAACAGCTGCCAATGATTCTCAGACTGCAGTTACAACTGTCCGATACGGTGCTTTTGATTACTTGTTAAAACCCTTCTCTTTGGAGCAGGTTACTGACTCATTAGAACGCTATTTTGAGTTTAATCGTAGCGTGTATATTGAGAAAGGTGAGAATATCAACCAGTCGTTTGTGAAACGGATATACAATACACACCTCAATTCTGACAGCATGACCAAACGACCAAAAGGGATTGATTCAATTACTCTGCAAAGGGTATTGGAAGCATTCGATAATGGTGAAAGTTATACCTCTGTAGATATTAGTGAGAAAACGACAATTAGCAGAACAACTGCCAGAAGATATTTAGAATATGCAACGAATATAGGTCAGCTTGTTGCGGATATTGAATATGGAAAAGTAGGCCGGCCTCAGCGAGTATTTCGCAAAGTATATAATAAGCAGAAAGGTTAAATTGTTGATGTCCTCAGTGACATACTATATATGAGGTATGTCACTGAGGATTTGTCATTTTAAAGTGATACGTAGCCTTCAAAAATTTTCTTAGCCGTTCGGATTAAAGAAACAGAAGATACCTTATCGCCTTCTCTGGCAATTTTAAGATCGATAAAACCAGATGGATGTTCAATGCAACATTCTACAAGTTTCTCTTCTAACTTAAGCAAATCTGAACTTACCGTTCCGTCATGACAAAGTGACATGGTAATAGCAATACTTCCTGTAACTGCAATCGCTTTGTGGCAACGTTTGGGTACATAATATCGAGCGCAGATTGTACCGCGGCTGCTGGCTGGCTTAGCAATTAATACAGGTTTAGGTATCACTTTTTCTGATACATCTCCAAGCCCCATCATCTCACCAGCTTGGCAACGCAGTGCTTCAAGTTTATTCGTGAATTCAGTATCGGCATCCAGTTCAGCAGGAGATTCATAACCCGTTTTACCGAATTGTGTCGCATCAACAATCATTACGGGGATGGCTGCATCAATACAACTAATACTAAATTCGCCAATGTGGTCGGTGGTATTCCCAGTGGGAAATAGCTTGCCCGTTTTCGCGCCTTCAACGCCGATGAAGTTAAGTTCAATTGGCGCTCCTGGGCTATTTACACCACTGATATAGGTGTCACCCTCGTAGCTTACTTTTCCGTTTGGTGTTTGTACGTTCGCGTGAATGATTTTGTTGGTATTCACGTTGCGGATTTTTACCGTTGTCATTTCTCCTTGAACTTCAACCAATCCTTTTTCAATTGCAAAAGGGCCAACACCAGAGAGAATATTTCCGCAGTTAGGTGAAAAATCGACAGTTCGCTCTTCTATGCCTACTTGAGCAAACAAATAATCAACGTCAACATCTGGTTGGTTGGAGGGGCCGACAATCGCTACTTTACTGGTTAAACTATTGCCACCACCAATGCCTTCTACTTGGAGTTCGTGACCTGAACCCATTACATTCACTAAAATTTTGGCTATTTCTTCTTGGCTTTGTGGTAAATCGGTAGAAAGGAAATAGGGCCCGCGGGAAGTACCGCCTCTCATTAGAGTACATGGCAGCTTTTGCTCAGTCATAAGATCCTCATTAATAGATTGTTTGTGTGGAGTCAGGCTATATTCGGATAAATGAAGAGAGAGAATTGCGATAATCAAAGCGAGTTGCTTGGGAAATAAAAGATACTATGAACGTAATGGATAAAATTACGCTTCCTATTTGTTTACTAATTTCAGATAAAAATGAAATAGGTATAAAAATAAAGCCGTTACATATTATGCAACGGCTTCTTTTAAGATCAATTTAGGTTATGTTTAATTCGATTTAAGCTGAAGCTATTTTCTTTTCCTTTCTTATAGCAAGCTTTGAGCTAATCATTGGCCAGAAGATCATGCCCACTACAGCAATAAAAATAATAACGGTAATTGGACGTTGGAAGAAAGATAAATAGTCACCATTTGAAATAAGTAGTTGGCGACGGAAGGTCTCTTCCATCATATTTCCCAATACAATACCCAAAATTAAAGAAGCAGAAGAGAACTTAAATTTCTTAACAAAGTAGCCGAAAATACCAAACGCTAACATAATCCAGATTTGGAACACATCGTTCGTTCTTGCATAAGCACCAATAATTGAGAACATCACAATCATTGGAGCAATTAAGCCGTAAGGTAATCTAAGAACTGCCGCGAATGCTTTCACCGCAATACGACCACTGAAGAACACGATGATGCTTGCAATCAACATTGAGAAGAAGATGCAGTAAAGCAGTAAAGGTTGCTCTGTCATCAACTGTGGTCCAGGTTGCAAACCTTGCAATACCAATGCAGCAAGAATGATCGCGGTTGTTGGTGAACCTGGAATTCCCAGTACCAACGTTGGAATCATCGCACCGCCACCCGCAGCATTGTTTGCTGTTTCTGGAGCTAGTACACCTTCTTCCGCACCTTTACCAAACTGTTCTTTATGTTTACTTGAGCGAGCGGCTTCGCCATAACTAACGATAGAAGCAATTGAGCCGCCTGTACCCGGTAAGATACCAACAGCAGTGCCGATGATAGCAGACTTAAGCACAGTAGCCTTGTAAGACCAGAACTCTTTAAGGCTGATGCTTTCAAGCGAGACTTTGCCAGTGTCACCAGTCGTATTATTGTTGTTATTTGCACGGTCAATGATTTGTTTGAATACCTCTGCCATGGCGAATGAACCGATCATGATAGGGATATATTCAATACCATTAAGGAATTCCAGTCTGCCAAATGTCAGGCGAGAAACCCCGGTCATTGGGTCCATACCAACCATTGCGATAAGAATACCGATAAGGCCTGTAGCAAGTGCTTTTCCAAGGTTTTTTGAACCCACAGAAGAGATACATGCCATACCAAGAAGAGTGAGGGCAAAGTATTCAGCACTTTGGATTTCTAATGCGATGGTAGACAGTGCGGGTGCCAGAAATAGCATGACTAATACGGAAAAGATGCCACCGAATGAAGATCCAGACATAGCAAGCCCAAGAGCTTTACCAGCTTTGCCTTGTTGTGCCATTGGGTAACCGTCAAATGTGGTCGCTACCGACTCTGCTGTTCCCGGTGTGTTGAATAGTATTGCAGTAATTGAGCCTCCGTAAGCGGAACCAGCATACAACGCAACAAGCAGAATAATAGAAGGGTAGATCCCCATGTAATAGGTGAATGGGATCATCAGAACGATACCCATTGAGGAACTGATACCCGGAAGTGTACCAAAACACACACCCAAGAACATACCGACGATGATCAAGATAAAGTTCGCAGGTACAAAGATAACTTGTAATGCGTCTAACAATAATGAGAAGTCCATTATTTTACTCCAGATTAATATTAGTAGAGTAGGTAACTAATTGATTGGAAAATACTGATACCGCGCGGAAGTGGTATGCTCAAAATATTACCAAATACAACAGTGAACGCGATTGCACTAATTACAGTGGTTAAGGCCAGTTGTAATGGCTTTCTTTGATTAAGAATGTACATTACCGACGAAACGATAATGGCCGCGCCAAACCAAAAACCGACATAATCAATAACCAATACGAACATGACAATCACGGATAAAACCGCAAGGAAACCTGGATCTAACTCTTTAATCTTGCCGTTATTCTTACTAATTTCACCTTGGGCTTTATAAGCCTTAAAGGCTTTATAGAGTGAAGGGATTAAAAGTAAAACAGCCAAAATAATAACGACCTGAGGAAATCCGGCAGGACCAATTGGGTCACTCATGCGAGCAGTGTTGATATCGAGTGAAGCGTTAAAAAATAACCCTAGCACAGTTAAAAGAAATACATGGAAGATTATCTCGCCCATTTTATTTACCTCGCTTATTTAAGCCCAACTTTAATGGCGACTTTGTCAAATTTCTTATATTCAGATTCCCATTGTTTATAAAAACCTTCCGCATCAAGGTATCCTGGGCGAATATTAACTAAGTTCAGCTCTGCAAAGTCTTTATATTCTTTTGTGTCATAGGCCGATTTCATTTTATCAATCAGATACTGTTTAACTTCTGGAGCTGTACCTTTCTTAACAACAAACCCACGCCATGAACCGATAGTAACGTTGTAGCCAAGTTCAACGGCAGTTGGCACTTCTTTAAATACATCAATTTGATCAATACGTTGGTCATTCAATACCAGAACTGGTTTCACTTTACCGTCTTTAATGTAATTGACCGCTGATACAATTTTGTCCAAGTAAATGTCGACTTCACCGCCCAGTACAGCCGCTTTTACTTCTGAACCAGAACGGTAAGGGATGAATTTTACTTGAACGCCAGTTTCATCAGCTAATGCGTTAAGAGTTAAATCGTCCAGTCCGCCAGGGCTTACGCCACCAAATGTGACCGGGTGAGTTTGTCCGAATTTAACCAGATCTTCGAATGACGAAAATTGACTGTTTTCAGGTAGGCACAATACGTATACATCTGATTGAATCCGTGCAAGCGGTTCAAAATCACGCATAAATTTAACCGCCTTACTGACGCCTAGCGCATCCGCAATCACCATAGAAGGGGTCACTTCTAAGATAGTGTATCCATCGCTAGGTTGTTGAGCCGCATAAACCATTCCGACAAGGCCACTACTTCCTTTTTTATTGATCGCCTGAATAGGTTGAGACATATCGTTGGCCATTAGCGTAGAAAATTTACGAGCGAAAGTATCGCTAGCACCACCTTCACCAAAAGGAATAATCATTTCAATGGGTTTTGCTGGGTATACTGCTTTATCTTCTGCTTTGTTTTCTTGCCCACAGCCTGCAAGTAATAATGCAGCTGCAACGCTTGATAGAGCAATTAACTTTTTCATATTTACATCCTCAAATTATTGGATTTAATGCTGGTTCAAAAACTTGAATATAGAACCAATCATATCGCTCCAATTAGATTAGGATTGTGATGGTTATTGATATCAATCTGGAACATAATTGATAGTATGAAGTTAATGGACAAAATAAGATAACTATCCTAACTTCATGTTTTTTAAAGGATGAAATTTTTAACTCTATTAGTTTCTTACATAGGGATTTTATGTATACTTTGAGCTAGTGAATTTTATTCAGAGAAATACCATTGTGAAGCCGATATCATTTTTTCAGAAAATTTTACTTATAATGCTATGTTCAGTTTTTATTGTAGTATTTGTATTTGAGTATGTTCTTTATGAGAATATTAACTCTGTAAGAGTTGATAGCATAAAATCTCTCGCATTAAGTCAGGCTAAACTTATCACATCCAATCAGAATCTGAGACAGGCTGTATATAATCAAGATAGCCTTATGATCTCTAGATTAATGGAAAACTATATTCCTCCAGAAGATATAGACTATGTTTCTATAACAAATACACAACAAATTCGACTTTATCATAGTGAAGGTAGAGGTGTTGGGCAGCCTTTAGTGAATGCCGATTTTGAGAAAATAAAAAATGGAAACGACGTTACTTCAATTAGTACGGGAATAGAAAATAAGCTTTTAATAAAAGCGAGAGTTCCAGTTTTTTTTGATGAAAAATTTTGTGGTGTCGTATCCGTTGGAATTAATTACCACAAGGCTTTGGGTCCGTTGTCGAAAAGGTATTTATCGACACTCATAGTGGCGTTGCTACTTCTGTCTTTCTTTGGTTTCTTTAGCTTGAAATTTGTTCATTACCTCAGAAAAAAAATGTCTCACCAAACACCTCAGCAGATTGAGATGGCTTTAAAGTTGAGACAAGGAATACTTAATACAGTCTTTGAAGGTGTTGTCGCTGTAGATAAATCTAACCAGATTTTAGTGATTAATGACTCCGCTTTGCGCGACCTAAACATTCTAGATGGGCGCGATAAAGTGAATGGTTCACACATTTCAGACTACTTATATCCTATTGAATTTTTTGATATTTCAAACAAGGATGAGATTGTAAACTATCCCATGACATGCAATGGGGAAGAGTTTATTGCGAACAGACGCTTTATGTATGATGAGCAAGGTGAAAAATCCGGTGTTGTCATTAGCTTACGTATTAAAAAGGGATTAGAAGAACTCGAGCAAATTATAAATTATGCCAACAATGACAAAGAAAACTTACGTGCGATAATCCATGAATTTAATAATCAGCTGTCAATCGTATATGGCTTACTGCAAATGGAACAATACGATAAAGCCATTAACTTTATTAAAGACGAACATAAAAGTAAGCAAAGTGACATTTTTAACCTGTCAAAAATGTTTCAGTGTTCTACTTTTGTAGCTTTAATTTTAAGCAAGCTCTCAAGAGCTAAAGAGCTTGGCATTGTTCTAGAAGTCGATCCGTTTAGCTATGTTCAGTCAGATACCATGCCTATCAGTGAAAATGAACTGAATTGTATTGTTGGTAATCTATTAAATAATGCGTTTGAAGCTATTATTTCAACAAAAGGTAGTGACCGAACGGTTCGACTGTATGTGTATGAAGGTGACGATTTTATAATAGAAGTTGAAGACAGTGGTTGCGGTATTAGTGAGCAAGAAATAGATAAAATATTTGATAGAAAATTCACCAGAAAAAAAGATCCGAATCATGGGATTGGCTTGAATCTAATAAATAATATTGTAACCAGTTCTAATGGAACTATTGTAGTCGATCAATCAGAGTTGGGAGGCGCGCTATTCTCCATATATATTCCCAGTACGGAAATGAGCCTAGCCGAAGAATCATAAAAATTTATGTTCATAAAAAACATAGTGTTCTTTATGCTACGTGGGCAGTTAGTTATTAATCACGTTACCGACAATACAAAGTAATGACAATAGTACTATTCATTAAAATAGGAATAGTATTATGGATACAATTTACCAGCATTACATTAATAAGTGTAAAGAGCGTGATGTGATTGGCGTGACTAAACCCTCTTTATCTGCTGAAGAGGTAACCGCTTGCTTTTCATTGCTTGAGACTGAGACCAATGACTTACGCGTTGCTGAATTGGTTGAACTTATTACCTATCAAACTCCAGCAGGCGTGGATGACGCAGCGTTTGTCAAAGCTGAAAAGCTGTTTGCTATCGCGCAACAGAAGCTAAGTGTAAATGGTATTAGCCCAGAAGAAGCAACAAAGCTGTTAGGAAGTATGGTAGGCGGGTATTGTGTTGATAAGCTCATAACAATCCTAGATGACGATGAATTAGCCCAGACAGCGGCTGATCAATTGAAAAGTATCATCTTGGTTTACGAAAAATCGGATGATGTTGTTGCTAAAGCGCAAGCGGGTAATAAATACGCAGCGGAAGTGGTAGATAGCTGGGTAAACAAAGAATGGTTTACTCGTCGTCCCGAGGTTGCTCAGTGCTTGACGATGACAGTATTTAAAGTGTCTGGCGAGAGCACAACGGATGATTTTTCACCTGCTCCGGATGCTTGGTCTCGCCCCGACATTCCTCTACATGCGAGAAGTATGTATAAGAACCCACGCGATGGTGTACATCCAGATGAAGATGGTGTCACCGGTCCGGTAGCTCAAATAGAACAGCTAAAATCTAAAGGCCATCCTATCTGCTTTGTTGGGGATGTTGTCGGTACGGGCTCCTCTCGAAAATCCGCGGCTAACTCACTAATTTGGTATATCGGTGACAATATTCCTTATGTGCCCAATAAAAAGGCTGGTGGCGTTGTACTAGGCGGGAAAATTGCGCCGATATTCTTCAACACACTGGAAGATTCCGGAAGCTTGCCAATTGAAGTTGATGTTACTCAGCTAAATACTGGCGACGTTATCGATATTTACCCTTATCAGGGTGTTATCTGTAAGCACGGTTCTAATTCGGAAATTGCGGCCTTCAAGTTAAAGCATGATTCAATTTTGGAACAGGTTCGCGCTGGTGGTCGGGTTCCTTACCTAATCGGTCAGTCTCTAACGAATCGGGTGCGTAACGCACTAAGCTTGCCATCAACAGAAAAGGGTAGCGAGAAGGCAACAGGGCCGTTTACTCAGGCGCAAAAAATAGTCGGTAGAGCATGCGGTGTTGAAGGAATAAAACCTGGAATGTTTTGCACACCTAAAGTGACTACTGTCGGTTCACAGGACACAACGGGTGGTATGACTCGCGATGAGATAAAAGATCTCGCCTGTACGAAATTTAGCGCTGACCTTGTTATGCAATCTTTCTGTCATACCTCTGCTTACCCAAGAGCTATCGATAGCAAACTGCATGATACATTACCGGGTTTCTTCCATTCTCGAGGTGGTATAGCCCTTCGTCCGGGCGATGGTGTCATTCACTCATGGTTGAACCGTATGCTGGTTCCAGACACTCTTGGTACTGGTGGAGACAGCCATACGCGTTTCCCTGTGGGAATTTCATTCCCAGCAGGCTCTGGAATGGTCGCTTATGCTGCGACGACAGGCACTATGCCAATAGATATGCCGGAATCTGTGCTTGTTCGGTTTACCGGCGAGATGCAGGCAGGTATTACCTTGCGAGATCTGGTTCACGCGATTCCATATTTCGCTATTCAGAAAGGCTTGCTCACTCTGGAAAAAGCAAATAAGAAGAACGTTTTTTCTGGTCGTATCATCGAAATTCAGGGACTTGAACATCTAAGTGTTGATGAGGCATTCGAACTAACGGACGCTTCTGCTGAGCGGTCTTCTTCAGCTTGTAGCATTGCACTTTCAGAAGATAAAGTGATCGAACATATGAAGTCTAATATCACTCTGTTGAACTGGATGATAGATAACGGCTATGGCGATCGTACGGCTCTGTCAAATAGAATCCATGCTATTGAAACGTGGTTGAAAGAGCCGACTCTAATTAAAGCCGATGAAGATGCTGAGTATGCAGAAATTATCGAAATTGACCTCAATGAAATTAAAGAACCTATTCTCTGTTGTCCTAACGATCCTGATGATGCGAAGCTTTTGTCAGATGTAACAGGAACTGAGGTAGAAGAAGTCTTTATTGGTTCATGTATGACTCATGTTGGTCACTTCAGAGCGGTTGCGCAGTTGCTGTCAGAACAGAACCAAATTGTCCAATCGAAATTATGGCTAGCACCACCTACCAAGATGGACGATGTTCGCCTCCGTAAAGAAGGGTGTTTTAACACCTTCGTCCGATTTGGTGGACGTATAGAAGAACCTGGATGTTCTCTATGTATGGGTAATCAAGCGAGAGCAATGGAAGGTACAACAGTTGTTTCAACCTCTACTCGTAACTTCCCTAACCGTATGGGAACAAATACAAATGTGTTTCTTGCATCAGCGGAACTGGCGGCAATTACGGCAATTATTGGACGGCTTCCGACGGTAGGCGAATATCTAGAGGCAATGTCTGGACTTCAAGAGAATAAAGACAAAATCTATCATTACTTGGCTTTTGATAAGGACCCTCTTTATAACAAAGAGTTAAATCTTCTTACTGCTTAATTCAACACATGTACTATCCATTTTTATGGATAGTACATTTCATGATCCAGTTTTTGTTCGTTTATTTCTTAATAGAAATTGGAGATAAAGTCGATAAGGTTTAATTTTATATGTCTCTTACTAAGAAAATCTTAGTTATTTGCTGCGTCATTGTATCTATTTTTAGTGTAATACAAGCGAGTATTGCTATTAATCGAATTCAAGCACAAATAATGGATAACATTTCCATATCAAATAGCCTCTATGTAAGAAGAAATGCAGAAGCTATTGGAGAGTGGTTTGGTCAAAGAATGAATGTATTACAAGCTTTTTCCTCTGCACTAGACAGAATTGATGACGCCTCTGTACTAATAGGTGAAATCGATACAGTAAGCCGTGCTGGAGAATTTGGTTCGGTGTTGTTTAGTACACCGAATGGAGATACATACAGAGCAGAAGGTTTGAATACCAAGGATAATTATGATCCAACGATACGTCCTTGGTATAAGAATGCATTGTCGAGGGATACGGTATACCTTAGCCAACCCTATATTGGTTCATCCAGTGGAAAACTCATTACCACAGTATCAAAAAAAATATTATCTGGTAACAAGTTACGTGGTGTAGCGATGGCATCTATTCCACTGGATAAAATACACAATGACATCCTGAGTGTGAAAGTTCCGGGTGATGGTTTTTCTGTTTTGTTTTCTGAAGATGGCAAGATTATCTCGCATTCTAGTAAGTTTAAAGAAGATGAGATCTTTGCATCTGTGAGAAACAATTCTTCTGTTAAAACACTCATTGAGCAACAAGACAGCGAGCAGTTAATTCCGATATCTATCAATGGTATTGATTACTTGGGCACGATTTCATCAGTACCGAATACTAATTGGTACTTGGTTATGATGAGTCAGAAATTATTATTGTTAGAGCCGGTTAAAGAGCTATTAATATATCAGGTGTTGGCAACAGTAGTTATTATTTTAGTATCTATCATTATGCTGACAATGATATTGAGATATTTGTTGTCAAACCTAAAAACAGTCGCAACTGAACTAGACAATATTGCTAGTGGGCAGGGTGATCTCACCGTATCTATCCACTCTAAAAGTAATGACGAAGTTGGAAAACTAGCAATTAGTTTCAATCTATTTGTCAAAAAAATGCACAGCTTAATATTTTCTATCAGCCAGCTTTCAGCGGAAGTTCAAGAGCAAGCGGAAATTATTTCTGATGCTTCCAATGAGAGACAAGCGATGATAGTCAATCAGCAGGCGGAGGTCATTATGGTTGCAAGCGCGATGACAGAAATGTCTGCTACAACAGATGATATTGCGGACAATGCTGAACACGCCGCGGAACGCATGCGTCAAATGACGGACGTTAGTCAAAACGCGAACGATTTAGTCTATAAAAGTCAGGCATCAATTAGCGAGCTGTTGGAAGAAGTACAAAATGCTGGCTCCGTAGTTGATGCGCTGCATAAACAGGGGGAAAGAATTACCCTAATTGTTTCGGCAATAAATGAAATTGCAGAACAAACTAACCTATTGGCACTAAATGCTGCAATTGAAGCAGCTAGAGCTGGTGAACAGGGTAGAGGCTTTGCTGTAGTCGCGGATGAAGTAAGAAGCTTATCTTTGAAGACTCGAAATTCTACAGAAGAAATTAGTCAAATGATCAGTCAACTTCAGAATACCGCTATGAAAGCGGTTAATGGAATGAATCATTGCCATGAGTTAGCAGAGCAAAGTGTGAAGAATACCAGTGACGCTGTGGACGTATTCTCTATCATTCGTAGCTCTGCAGTCGATATCAATAATATGTTTACTCATATTGCTACTGCAGCCGAACAGCAGGCTGCTGTTAGCCGTGAAATAAATGGTAACACCGAATTGATTAAGCAAATTTCAGATCAGTTAAATGAAGAAGCAAGCAAAGGTGCTGAACATTCAATTGTGTTAAATAGGTTTGCTCATGAACTGACAGAGCAAGTCCATAAATTCAAGATTTAGGTTGTCAGGCAATCGAAGTTTACTAAGAGTTGTTTTTTCGTATAAAAGGAATAGTATTACCACCTATATTCAATCTGTTGATTATGGAGGGTGTTTTGAATACTTGTCGTTATTTAGTTCTTTTATTTTTAAGCATTTCTTTTTCTAATAGTTCAAGCGTGAGTGCAAGTCAGGACATTTCCACATTAGCAAAAAAAATATATGTAAAAAATGACCGGTTGTTTTTTCGAGGAGAAATCACCCATGACTCAATAAACTATGCCTTTTCAGAAATAGAAAAATATGAAGGTGATATTCGTTATATGACGGTTAAGAGTGAAGGTGGAGATATTATTCCTGCAATGCAGTTGGGACGGTGGATTTATGATCACGATATCGCATTAACAGTGGATCAATGTTTTTCCTCCTGCGCTAATTATTTTTTTACTGCGGCTGCCTCAGTTCATATTAACAAGGGAGCTGTTGTAGGGTGGCATGGGGGAGCATTACAAAAGAATTTCAAGCCTGGTGCCGATGCAGATTCATATGATTGGAGACATTGGCACACTATAACCACATTAGAACGCAATTTTTTTAAACACATAGGAGTAAATGAAGATATTACTATCTACGGTCAGTTGAATGATTTCGCTCTAATGAAAGCAGAACCATCTTGTATTGCTGCAGATAAGAAAGGGCATTTAGACGGTTGGACTTATTCAGTTGAGGATCTAAAACATTTCGGAGTTAACCATGTAACCAGTGATAATAAGGTTCCATTCACAGATTACCCTAATGGTTGGACAGCGGTATGTATCATCCCGGTTTCATGATTCATTAAGTTTTTACCGAGAAAGCCAATCCGCGATGACTCACATTTATCCATCAACGTGTCAGCTTGATGTTGTCAGATCGCGCAATATCTCTGCATGGAATCTCCCATTAACTCGCTGTTTCGTGTGTTTTTTAAGCACTTAATGAATGTTGCAGCCTAAACTTATCAATATGAGAGTTTACTAACACGCCATTGGAGACACTTAATGTATTCTTAGTTGAAACTAAGAAGAGGCTTCTATCAATGTCACAAAAATCCATGCTTAAGAATGAAGACAAACTGGTTAAGAAGGCGCTTGAGATAGGTGGGAAGATGGCAACACTGCAAGGTTTTGACCTTCCTAAGTCGCCACAACCAGTAAGAGTAAAAGCGATTTACCTATTTTTGGTCGATGCCAAACAAATCACTCCATTACCTGACAGCAAGCTCGACGGCGCAAACATTAAACACAGACTTGCGCTTTGGATGCATAATGCATTGCCAGATAACGACCCTCTAAAATAAAAAACTATGCTGTCTGAAACAGGTGTTAAATAGAAATAAACAAACCATACACTCATCAAGTATCGAGCGTAACTCTAACTTATTTTCCGCATCCTCTGCGTACCAAGGGTTAGTATTGAGTTGTCTGTGTATCGCATACAGAGCGCCTAGCATCTTTTGGTATTATTGTTTTACAAAACAGAATCAATATTGCTAAAGATAAGCTCTGAGACGCGATACAATGCTCGTGTTCCAAGATTGCAACTGGAATACCTATTCACAGAGACCTTAAAGTACCCATACATGTCTAAAGATTTCGATTTCACCACAGAATATACGCTCGATAAGCCTTTCTTTGCCGAGTGTTATGATCAAACTAGTCAGCCTGCTAAGTTCCCAAAAGCGTATCTGAAAGGGATACTCTTTCTTATTTTTGGCACGGTTCTATTAGAGTTTGAGCTGTTACCTAACGGTTATGTCGGTTGGTTCTTTATCGTATTGAGTGTTATTGAAGCGTTCAGTGTTTACTGTAAGCGAACTTGGTGGTTATGGCGACAAACCATCAGCTCAAGTCGTGGCAACAAAGTGGTGTTTCAAGTTAACGCGAACGGTGTGAATTACAAAAGCGGTGAAATCGACCGCTACATCGCTTGGAGTGAAATTGACCAACTTGAACAAACCGATTTAGGATTCATCCTTCATCTAGGTAAACAGCGCCAATATGTCAGCAAATCTTGCTTAAAGGAAGAAGTGATCGTATTCATGATTGAGCAGCACGCCGCCTCAAAAACGAACTGATGTTATTGTAGCGAGTTATCAGCTCTAGTGTTCAAGTCCTCAGCCAACAAAAGGTGAATCGATTGGTTCGGCCCCGTTCAATTCGCCCCCAGTTAATAAACAAAACGCTTTTGGACGAACGACTAAGGATGCCAATTCTCCAATTTCAAATGACTGAATAATGTTCAGCCCATTCGGGTAATAAAAGTTTGTTCGTCATTCACAAAAGCCACAAAGCCGCTGTGATAGATAAACACCCGACCATGCCCCTCAACTAGGCAGGCAAGCTGTGGGTTCAAATCTTCTTCGTTATCTTGGCTTTGAAATGTTCCGGTATCAGTGATCACGCCCTGGAGTGGAGGCAAATATCCATAAGCACGCTTGGCTTGATCAAGCGGGTTTAATTCGCTGGCGGCAGAGAAGTAAGAGGGGATGGCCCCCGCTTCTTCGATAAATATAGTTTTCAATTCTTCAAAAGCTGTAATCACCAGCCAGTCGATGCCATTAACATGATGAATAAACATAGGGTTTCTCGGTAAATCTGGTGCAGAGATTTTATCATTACCAGGGGTGGAGTTAGTAGTGGTTTAGTTGCTAAAGACGGTAGTTCTGTGCCATTTCTGTGCATTCATTAGGTCAACTTGAAACGGTCTTTGCCTGAAGTCGTTTCAGTAGGCAGTTTCTAACTCGGAAGTACCCCAAAGTTTCTCAGGGTTGTCTTTCAGCTCAGATTCAAAAATCACAGTTTGACCTAATTCAAGTTATCCGAGGGGGGAGTAGAGGTGCGCCATTTGCAATCTAACTTCATTTTCTTGTCATTAACCAACGGATAATCAATTGATGTGCTAAGAGGCTGGCAGCATAATAACGCGATGAAAAAGCGACCTTTAGGCCACTAATAAGCACTTTGTGCCCGGAGAGATAATGATAAATACGACAAGGACTAGAATAGAAGTAATGTCTAACAGGCATGCTTCAAATCTGCTTTCTTACGAACTCGAAAATCGTGAACATTTAGCTCCATGGTCACCACTTCGTACAGATGAATTTTATACTTTAGACAATTGGCGGTCTCTGTGTGAAGCCAGTGAGTTGGCGTTTGAGAAAGGTAGTGAAGTCAAGTTTGTTGCTTTGGACAAAGATACTGGTGAAATTGTTGGTGTGTGCAGTTTTACGGCTATAGCTCGTGGTGTTTTTCAAGCCTGCTTTTTAGGTTACTCCATTGCCAAAAAGTTTGAAGGCCAAGGCTATATGACCGAAATACTTGAAGCTTCGATAGGCTACATGTTTGACGTCGTTGGTCTTAACCGAATAATGGCGACGTACATGCCACATAATGCTGCGAGTGAAAGAGTGCTTTTTAAACTTGGTTTCGAGAAAGAAGGTATTGCTAGGAAATACTTAAAAATAGCAGGGAAATGGGAAGATCATATCCTCACGTCCAAAATTAACGAACGAGCATGACAATCGACTAGAGCTTCATTTTTGTGCGCTAGCTTCTGCTGGCTCACCTTTGCCCCATTTAAAGTTAGCACGCTTTTCCGTTAAACTTTACTGATGGATGTTTGACCTATTTTTTCTAATCAGTTTAGCGTTTAGTAAAATGGAGCTTATCGTATTTCGGCCAAATATTATCTCCAATGCATATATAGCGTGCATAACAGCTAATTGTTTTTATGGGGTTGTTAATATGCTAAAACGTTCGATGTGTTGTAACATTCTTTGAATTCTTTTTAATGAATTTCTTTTATGTGGCCGAGTGTAAGTCTCGGTCTACATACCGAATGATGGTTTGGAGTCAATCGTTCTAAATGTTTAATAAATTAAATTTAAGAAAATTGATTTTGCTTTTATGCGTATTCAGTGTCGCCATCACGTTGCTGAATGCTTTTTATTCGGTGTACCGAGTACAGAAAGCCTTGATACTCAACAATACGATGGAGTCGAATTGGGTCTATGCAGAAAAAATGGCAAGTATGACGGATACTTTCATTGATTCCGCAATGTCTCAATTGAATTTCAGCGCAAGTAAGTTGAGTGACAAAATGGACGATGTTCAAGCATTAGACAGTGAAGTTGACCGTTTGAGATTGCAGACAAACTCTTTTAACTCAGTGGTTATTGTGGATACGGAAAGCACCATCATTGCAATATCGCCTGAGACGTTAGCAGTGAAAGGCGTTGTCTTAACTCAAGAGAAAGCTCGTCAATCTTTGAATGCCAAAGCTCCTCTCATCACGGACCCTTTTGTATCACCTTCGGGTAATTATATTACCAGCATTTCCCATCCTATTTACTCTGAAACCGGAGACTACCTAGGGTATGTCAGTGGTACGTTGTATCTTGAGCAGGCAAACATCTTAAATACGATTTTAGGTAAGCACAGCTATCGTGATGGCTCATATATGTATGTAGTGGACCGGAACGGAACCATCATTTTTCACTCTGATGAAATGCGGATTGGGCAAGTTATCAAAAATAACGCGGTTATCACTGCCGTTATCAACGGTGAAGATGGGTACGCTGAAATCACCAACTCTCAGGGAATTGAAATGTTAGCGGGTTATGCGCCTGTGAACAATTCCAGATGGGGTGTGGTGGTTCAGAAACCGAAGAGTAATGCCCTAGAAAGCCTTGATGAACAAATGTATGACGTTATGTGGGAGGGACTACCACTTGGTTTAGTAACGTTGTTGTTGATATGGGGACTTTCTGTATTTATTACACGACCGCTAAAACAGTTAGCTAATGCCGTTACTGATATAGAAAATGATCAAACCACGGTATCAAATTTAACACGAATCAACGCGTGGTATTTTGAAGTCAACCACTTAAGGCGGAGCTTTTTGAATGCCTTTAGCATCGTATCGAATACCATCAATAAGCTGCATTCTGATACGTTGACTGATGCCATGACGGGATTACTCAATCGCAGAGGCCTTGAGAAAGCGATTGATCAATTTAAGGAGCAGAACAGGCCGTTTTCGTTATTGGCCTTGGACATTGACCATTTCAAGAAGGTCAATGATACCTTTGGTCATGATATGGGGGACGAGCTAATAAAACGCGTGAGTAAAAAAATGACAGCCCAAGCAAGAACTCAAGACATCGTTTGCCGCTCTGGGGGGGAAGAATTCGTTATTTTTCTTGCTGATACAGATTCCGAGCAGGCCTTTGCTGTTGCAGAGCGAATACGTCGTTCCATTGAAGTCTGTCATTTTGAGGCTGTTGGCCGTGTGACCATTTCAATTGGTGTATCTTATTGGCAAGGACAAACGGAATCTGTACGTGAAGCGATTAAACATGCAGACAATGCGCTATATGAGGCTAAGCGTAATGGTCGAAATCGTACCGAGTTACATTCATTTGCAATGAGAAACTGAGATGTAGTAGCCCTGAGGTGTACCATCGCTAATTACGGTAAACACACCTTTGTCCCAATAGTTGTTAGCCTAATACTTAGTGCACACTTCTCCTGCCATTAATTGGTCTACCTGTAGTAATGTATGACTGTATTAGGTCAGTTTAAAAAAGAATTAACATCTTTTGAAAGTATCCTTTGATAACCTCTCAAAGGATACTCATATAAGAAATCTTTACTTCTCTTACCTGTAGAGCCATGTAGTTTGGGTATAGTAACTGGAACAATTAATTATTGGTAAAACTCGTCCACAGCAGCAAACGCTTGCGTTCCATAAATAACGGCAGGGCCACCTCCCATCAAAATAGCCACGTTAATGGTTTCAATTAGCTCTTCTCTGGAAGCTCCTGCTTTGACAGCCGCTTCAACGTGGGAACCAATACAGCCATCACAACGGACATTGATAGCAATAGCAACAGCGATCAGCTCTTTGTACTTAGTTTCCATTGCACCGGGCGCGAAAGCAGCCTTGTGAAGGCTTAAAAAAGCGTTAAATGTATCCGGGCTCTCTTTTCGAAAAGCGGAACCTAATTTGCGCTGTTGCTGATTAATGTCTGTATAATTTTTGCTCATAACGTTACCTCAGTTGTATATTTAAATTTATTTACTCTGGTTTGCATATTTCACCGGCTTTTATTGCTTTGAGTGTATTAAACGAAAGCCACAGAATAAGAAGAGTCAGGCCCCCTAATAGTGTTTTACCAAGATATAAACACGTTGATGATTGCGTTAACTCTGCATATCTAAATAGAGCTACGTTAAAGGCAGCTAGCGGGAATGAAAAAGCCCACGAAGAAAGATAAAAACCACATTTCCTAAATTGATTAATATTGATTGCTAGCAAGATAGCGATAAATAGTGCTACAGAGGCAAGTATTCTCGATAAATCAGTCAGTTCTGGCACTAGCGCACTATAGGAGACAAACCCAATAGATGGTGGCGCTAACAATATAAACAGCATAGGTTTAAAACGTGCTGGTAACGTTTCATGGAAAATCAAACGGTTGGTAATGATGGTTAATAGTACCATCCAGAAAACAATACCAACGCCGAAGAAGAACCAGCTTATTTCGATAAAGCCCAGCTTAGCGCCTGTAATTGGAGCAATGATGTTACCGACAACAGGGATAAACCAACTCGGGTTAGCGTGCTCTAGTCGGTAGTGGTCGTGGTGTATCCAGCTATGCATAACCAATAAAGTTAACGACAGCTGAACGATCGCTCCAATCCCCCACAAAAAACAGGAAAGAGATTCAAACCTGTGCCAAACGACGGAAAGAAGCAAAAGGCTTATCGAGAAAGCGGCAAAGAAATTAATCTTGATTGGGTGTTTTGTTTCTGCGGTTACTGCATTTGGATAGCGGATGAGTTTTAGCAGATAAATTCCACTAACCAGTATCATTACGACACTCGCCAAAGCACTGGTAAATGTTGTCACCAGAGGAAAGGACATCCCCAGAGCTTTTTGCCATGCAATTGAAAACCCGCTCAAACCCATAACAACAGAGAACATTGAAATAGGGAAATGTATTAGTCGGCTTTCTTCCTTCTCAGAGGGTAGATGGTTTATGGATAAGTCTTTCATATCAAGCCTTTTATTTGGTAGGTTGTAGCGAAATCTAACTAACCTCAAACTATCATTCAGGTCTATCCACCACATGGTTTAACACGCTTAACTGCGTCGTCAGTTATGTGTTGGGTATTGCCATTAGTTAAAGCTAATATACTCTCGTATGGTTGGCGTTTTAAGTAGGTAATGTGCCAAGTTATATTTCCAATGCGACAAGTAGCTTTTAACCAAATGAATTGTTATAGAGTACATATATATTGCATACGCTATATAAGTAGGTCGAATAACTTTATGCGTATACGAGATTTTCTACATTTATCTGCAGAATGATTCTAATAAATCAAAGGGCTACTATGTAAACTATCAATATAGGCATTAATGAAGCTGACCGCATTGCAGGAGTCAGGCTCTATTTATTTTGCTTTTTGACTAAATAAGTTATTAGTGGCGGGGAGCTATTAACTAATCCAGCCTAGTAGTTGCCACCATAGGAAATCTAAAGGCATCAGCACAACAACAGTAATGGCTGTTAACGGCAGAGTAATTTTTAACAGCTTAGACAAAGGCTCTTTTGATAATTGCATTGCAACGACCAATGGTCCCACTTGATATGGAAAAATCACGGTTGAAAAACCAATTACCTGAGTCATTATTACTGCGGGTAGAGAGAAGCCAGTTATTTGAGAGAAATCTCCGGCCATAGGTGTTAATACCGTTGGAACACCTGGGATTGTTGCGATTAATCCTGTGAGAGTTGAAATGATAGACAGTGCCATGAAGCTCAGAAATGAGCTGTCTTGGTCTGCTGGAAGTATATGTCCGAATAGCTGACCTAATGCCGAGCCAATTCCTGATTCATTAACTAGCGCTCCTAGCCCTAAAGCACCTGCAACGAAAATTACTGTGGCAAAATCAACGGAGCTATTAAATGCTTTTGGTTCTACAACTCCCCATTTAGGTAGCAGGAGAATAATTGCTGTCACTAAACCTACCCAGGCAGGATTAATGCCGTGAATAGTATCCGTTATCCAGAATAACAATGTGATAGCGAGCAAAATACCTACTTTCTTCTGCATCTTTTGGTCGGAAATGAAACTTTCGTTACTGGTGTCTTTATTGGCTGACGGAGCTGAAATTTCGTCAGGGAAAATACGCAGTACCAACCAAATGACGACCAAAGATTTAACGATACCTAATATGGGAAAGTGAAGTAGCAGGTATTCAGTGTAGCCAAAGGTAATATTTAGAAGGTTTTCACTGGAACCAGCTAAAATCATGTTTGGAATATTGGCGGGCAATACCGCAAAACTGGGCATATTACATGAAATTGCTAGGGCAGTGGCAATTCCTATTCTCCCGTTACTGCCTTTTTTAAGTCCAATAGTGTCAGCTAATGCCATGCCGATAGGAATTAATACCACAGCCCTACCGACAGAAGAGGGCATAATAAACCCCAGCGCCATAGCACTAAATACCAAACCGGCGATAAGGCGTGGATAACTGACTGTTAAATAGGGTGAAATCAATGTCGCAAGTTTTTGGCCCAACCCGGATTTGGAAATTGCCGCGCCAATGATAAACCCTGAAATGATAAGCCATACAGCGGTAGAAGCAAACCCCGCGAATACGATCGATGGTGAAATCAGGCCCAATATTGTGACTAAAGAAAAGAAGATCAAACTAGCCAGAAAGGGAGGAACGAATCCTGAGCTCCAAAAAACGAGTGTAACTAAGACAACTGAGGCACTCCGGGAAAATATCCCGGACTGACCTGGAAATGGATAAATACTAATAACAAGTGCAAATACCAAAGCGATAATTACAGCGAATGACTTTACATTTAGCCGGCTGACCATATGTATTTCTCCTGAAATTTATAATTATTAGGCTCTGTTGACTTAAAGGATCAATAGGCTCTAGATATATTGTTGAGTTATTTCTAAAATACCTTTTTTTGCTACGTTTTAACGAGACAGGATGTCAAAACATATTCCTAACACGACAATGTTATCACCCAGTGATGTTGCTTTTGTCTTAGACCCTGCTAAACCGGTGCTTACCCACAGTCGTAGTATGGTTGCTGAGTCTGCGATCGAGCTGCATGCTCATCCCAGAGGGCAACTTCTTTGGGGAGCTAAGGGGATATTACGTGTAACCAGTGAAAAAGCGGTGTGGGTCGTTCCATCTACGCATGCTGTGTGGATTCCGGGCGGTCATTACCATCAGGTGAGTAATGAAACTGCCACTCAGACCCGGAATTTATATGTCGATCCTTCGTTTTGTGTTCGCCAGAATTCCGATAAAGTCGTCATGTTAAAAATGAGCTCGTTAATGCGAGAAGTAATACTCAGGCTTACAGAACGCGCAGACTCTCTCACAAAAGAAAGAGCAAATAACTTAGGCTTGGTTGCTCTTGATGAACTTGAGTCTTTGGAAGCATTAGAACTCTATATTCCATCAGGACATGATCCTCGCCTGCAACGTCTCATCAGCCTTATTGTTAATCAACCTGACCAATTTTTGTTACTTGAACAGTTGGCAAATCAAGTAGGGGCAAGTGTCCGTACTATCGAAAGGTTGTTTAAAGCAGAGACAGGACTCACATTCCGTCAATGGCGTAGCCGTTTTCGTTTGATGAATTCTCTGGAGAAGATCTCTCAGGGTTATAATACTACTTTGGTTGCGCATGAGCTGGGTTATAGCAGTGTGAGCAGCTTTATCTCTTCTTTTAAAAAATTGTTTGGTTGTACACCTCAGGAATATGCTCAAAGGTAATTCTTTTGTTTTATTACGTTTGTTGAGCAATAAACTTGTTTAGCCTTTCCTATTTTTATACTCACACAAAAACTCCCTTGCATATTTGTGACATTTGACATAATAATTATTGGCATATGCTAATAATTTTGCATGCAAATAGGTTTAAGAAAGGAGTGGATTCCTATGGGCTGTGATACAGGGTTAATCCCAATAAAAAGTAAAAAGATTGAGCAAAATGTTTCTGAGGAATTACCTAAGGAGAAAGTAAGTATGAGTTCAACAATGGTGCGACGTGAAATGCCTGAATTCACCATGGATGCCTTTGATGCGAAGACTGGACATTTCACTTCGGTTTCTAGTTCTGACTACAAGGGTAAATGGGTAGTAGTATGTTTTTACCCTGCTGATTTTACTTTTGTTTGCCCAACTGAAATTGCGGCGATGAATGCTAAATATGACGAATTTCAGGAGCTGAATACAGAGATTCTGGCCGTTTCTGTTGATTCAAAATTCTCTCACAAACGTTTTGTTGAAACAGAGCCATTACTAAAAGGATTAAAACTCACCATTGGTGCAGATTCAAACCAGGAAGTCAGTAGAATGTTTGGAGTGCTGGTTGAAGAAGAAGGCGTAGCATTACGTGGACGATTCTTGTTTAACCCAGACGGTATTTGTGTTGCTCAGGAAGTACAAGCTGATTCAGTAGGGCGTAACGTGAATGAATTTTTACGTCAGGTTGAAGCATGGCAATACGCAACAAAAACTGGTGAGGTTTGTCCTGCTGGATGGCGTCCAGGTAAAAAAACATTACCTGTAAATACAGAAGCAGAGCAAATGGCTGGTCGTGTTGGTGACTATATTACTATTGACGAAATCATGAGCTGATTTTTCAACGACTATCGGAATAGGCCGACGTTTATTCGTCGGCTTCAATAGATCAAATCTATACAATCATCTTTTCCATTACCTGTGGTAATTTGTGATTTGCTAGTTTAAGTAAAAACACTAGCAAGGTTTTGTCCATCTTCGATTTAACTGATGTGGCTAGCTCAGAAATGTTTAAAAGTCTGCCAACCTAAAGTTTGCGTACATTTCTTATGCCATGTTCAGTAGCAGGCCGAGCCACAAACTTCACCACACTTTTCCATATGAGTTGCTGAGAGATTACGATGCAAGAACGTTCCGCTTCACGAGCAATAGTGTATTTACAGGCAGTTCTCATTATTTTCTATGCGCGTAGCATATTCCCACTATATTTCTTTGAACAATATCACAGCTGAAAATATATTAAGCAACTCTTATTTTTTTTGTGAATTCATCTGCAATAAGAATCAACCTTTCT
>NZ_JACVEG010000019.1 GCF_014596725.1 Vibrio sp. Y2-5 | reverse complement strand
GTTTACGTGCGGTTTCGTACGTTCAAATTTTTCTTTAGACATGAGTTGTCCCTCTAGGTACGGATTTAAGTGGCTTTATAAATGACCACGCAACCAAAAATTTGGTAGTAAAAAGTATATATCAAAAGGAAAAGTTTGCTTAGAGCTGGTGCTGATAGGCAGATTCGAACTGCCGACCTCATCCTTACCAAGGATGCGCTCTACCACCTGAGCTATATCAGCACTCTAAAATGGAGTGGAGCGGGCAGCGGGAATCGAACCCGCATCATCAGCTTGGAAGGCTGAGGTAATAGCCATTATACGATGCCCGCAACACGTAACTCTGAGAGCTATTTCCTAATAATATGGTGGAGGGGGACGGATTCGAACCATCGAAGGCGGAGCCGGCAGATTTACAGTCTGCTCCCTTTGGCCACTCGGGAACCCCTCCAAATTTTTCGCCATCACTCTCTTTATAGAAAAACTCTCATAAAGGAGAAATGGTGCCGACTACCGGAATCGAACTGGTGACCTACTGATTACAAGTCAGTTGCTCTACCTACTGAGCTAAGTCGGCATAAGTGGTGCGCATTCTAGTTAATGATTAATTGGCTTGCAATACTTATGAGAAAAAAAATGTGAAATTTCGCGTTCTTTTGTTTATTCGATGATTTTTCAAGCGAATTCACGCCTAAACGCTAAATATTCCATCTTTCTCGTTTGAATTGTGGCTACCATATTGTATGTTCGCTGGTCTTACTCTAATTTCGACAATTGAGCATGTTATGACCCCATATTTGTCTTTTGATCGCCAACAATGGTCTGAACTTCGCAATTCAGTTCCAATGATGCTGTCAGAAAGTGATCTGCAAGAGTTGCAAGGTATCAATGAGAATTTGACGGTAAAAGAGACAGTAGAAATCTATCTCCCCCTCGCTCGACTTCTTAACTTATATGTTGCAGCAAGACAAAGTCGTAACAGTGTACTCAATCAGTTCCTTGGCAACAAAGAAAGTGCACCACCGTTTATTATTGGTATTGCCGGAAGTGTTGCAGTAGGGAAAAGTACCACTGCACGTTTATTACGCGCGTTACTCGCTCGTTTTGAAAACCACTCAAAGGTTGAGCTCGTTACGACCGATGGTTTCCTGCATCCAAACAGAATATTGGAAGAGCGCGGGATTATGCATAAGAAAGGATTCCCTGAGTCTTATGATATACGCAGCCTTGTTCAATTTGTTTCCGATGTCAAAGCAGGCAAACCGAATGTCGAAGCCCCTGTCTATTCCCATGTGACTTATGACATTACAGAACAGAAGAAAGTTGTCGACCGCCCAGACGTGTTGATCATTGAAGGACTCAATGTTCTACAAAGTGGCATGGATTACCCACACGATCCTCATCGAGTGTTTATTTCTGATTTTCTTGATTTCTCTATCTATGTCGATGCGGATAGCCAGATGATTGAAAAATGGTACGTAGAACGCTTTATGAAATTCAGAGACAGCGCATTCAAAGAGCCTGGGTCTTATTTCAGCCATTACACATCTTTAAGTACGGAAGAAGCCATCGAAAAGGCGAAGAAAATTTGGCATTCAATTAATGGTAAGAACCTTCAAGGAAACATTCTTCCAACGAAAGAACGGGCTCAATTGATTTTGCGAAAAGGTCTCAATCATACCGTAGAGGAAATACTGCTTCGCAAGTAATGACTTAACATTAAAAAAGAGGCCTCAGCCTCTTTTTTATTCGTTGTTTCTTAAAGAAATCTCACCACCGATAAAGCTCTTAAGGCCTTGTTCAGTTTCCAACAAAACGCCACCTTGTTCATCGATACCACGTTCTATACCCGTGACTTCATTCGTTCCCATAATGAGCTTAACTTTACGCCCGATAAAGTTGTCTAAGCGATTCCAACGTTCTACAAAGTTTTGCATACCGTAGATTTCGTAATTCTTTAACGCTGTATCTAGGGTGTTGATGAATTCCGCAGCCAAAACATTACGATCAATGTGATCCGTCCCGATCACCTCAGACAAACTTGCCCACGGCTGATCGATAGCTGAATCACGATCTTGCATTGCTAAATTCATCCCCATACCAATGACTAGGTGTGCTGCCCCACCGGCCTGACCAGACATCTCAACTAATATGCCCGCCAATTTGCGGTCTTGATAATAAAGATCGTTCGGCCATTTCAGTTTCACACCTTCCAATCCCATATTGTTCAGAGCTTCTACCATAGCAACACCAACGACTAGACTCAGTCCCATCGCTGCTGCCATACCCGCTTCTAAACGCCAATACATGGATAGATACAAGTTTGCGCCAAATGGCGATACCCAATGGCGTCCACGTCTACCTCGACCACTCTCTTGATACTCCGCGATACAAACCGTACCGGACTGCAAGCTGGCAGTATTATCAATCAAGTACTGGTTAGTCGAGCCGATTACTGGGTGAAGTTCAACCGGATTTTCAACCTTAGATTGGATTAAAGCTTCATCCAACATGATCAAAGGTTGAGACAACTGATACCCTTTTCCTTGTACGCGGAAGATATCAACGCCCCATTCCTGTATTCCTTTGACGTGTTTACTGATCGCAGCACGAGACATCCCAAGTTCTTCGCCTAATGATTCTCCGGAGTGAAATGAACCATCTGATAACTTGCTCAGTAACTTTAACTTTACGTCTGGATTTTTCACTCACGACTCTCCAATCAAACGACTTAAATATGTTTCTTTATCTCGTCCCATGAAACGCACTTCATGTTCCAACAACACACCATAGATCTCTAGGACTTTATTTCGAACTATACCTGCCAACTCAACGATATCTTGAGCAGTCGCGTTATCTTTGTTAATCAAGACTAAAGACTGGTTAGGATGAACCTGAGCGCCACCATGTACAACGCCTTTAAGTCCGGCATGCTCAATGAGCCATCCTGCGGCAAGCTTCACACCATCAGTAACGGGAAAAGCAACAATATCAGGGAACGAAGACTTCAGCATTTCAAAATGCTGCTCGATAACGACGGGATTTTTGAAGAAGCTTCCCGCATTTCCAGTGATAGCAGGATTGGGCAATTTTTCACTGCGAACCTGGCAAACTCGCTCAAATACTTGTTTGGACGAGCAGTTATCACCGAGTTCTTTTAGAGGTCCATAATTGATGTTTGGCTGCCATTGCTTAGCGAGTTTAAGTCCAACTGCGATAACTATCGCCTTGTTGTAAAGCGCTTTCTTAAAAATAGAGTCTCGGTAACCAAAAGAGCATTCTTCTTTGCTGAGGCGCTTAACTTGCAGTGACTCTAAGCATAAATAGTCTACGTAATCACACACATCTTGAAACTCTAGACCATACGCTCCAATATTTTGTATCGGTGCGGAACCTGCGCATCCCGGGATCAAAGCCAAGTTTTCCAGCCCTGATATATTCTCGTTAATGCTCCATTCAACTAGCTCTGGCCAATCTTCGCCACCCTCAACATGCAAATAATGAAAGCCTTCATCTTGAGTGTGTTTAATACCAAGCATACGGTTAACCATGACCAAACCTTGATAGGTTTCCGTGAAAAGCATGTTGCTCCCCTTACCTAACATCAATTTCGGTAAAGCTTGAAGCTGTTGCGAACGATACACTTCTTTTAGATCATCAACGGTTTCAATGAATACTAATGTATGGCATAGCTGATCAATGCCAAAGGTATGATAAGGGGCTAAATTCACATCGTGATGTAGTTGCAAAGGGCTATGTAATTGCATGAGACTCTTCAGATAAACTAAACTTCGAACATTCTACAACAGATGCCATGATAAGACACAAATGCCTGAACTCAAGTTTGAACACTTAGATCCAATAAAGCTGCCTCTTCTTAAACGCTTCTACAAACAGCATTACCCAAGTACTAAACCTAAAAGCGACGAACTATTGATCGTAGCGTATAGAGAATTATCTATGGTCGCAGTCGTAAGATTTCGCTCTATTGCCGAATATAGATTACTAACAGGCATGGCTGTTGATGAAACGAAAAGAGGGGAAGGTATAGGTTCTCAACTACTCAACTATTGCTTAGACGAGATTCTGGCAGACAAGGATTTTTGTTTTTCTTACGCCCATCTACAAAACTTTTATGAACAAGCTAGTTTCAAAAAAATAGACGTTGAAGAATTACCTAATGAACTTAGAACCTTATTTGTTAGATATAGTCAAAGCGGTAAGAATCTCATTCCAATGCAGTTTTTACCGAGCAAGGTTAAGAATAAACAGCTTTTCTAGCCTTTTGTTTAACTAGTTTGGTATTATCCGTTGTTCGCACATTTGCAAATTTGCACATAAGTAAGGTAAAACATTCAAAATGATCGCTCGTAGAAACCCATTCGACCAGCTGCCGACTATTGCGCAAGATCCGAACAAGTTTGCCATTCTCTTCTCCGCCAAAGAATTCCGGACTCATCTCATTGAGTCAATTCGTCAAGCCAGTAAGCGTATTTACCTTGTTGCCTTATATCTGGAAGACGATGAAGCTGGCCGTGAAATTCTTACTGAGCTGTTTGAAGCTAAACAACGCAATCCAGGTTTAGATATCAACATATGTGTCGATTGGCACCGAGCACAGCGTGGCCTCATAGGTAAAGCAGCCTCTGAAGGTAATGCCGCGATATATAAAAAGTTTAACCAAGAATATCAACATACTATCCCAACTTATGGTATCCCTGTTCGCGGACGTGAAGTGTTTGGTGTATTACACCTGAAAGGTTTTGTTATTGATGACACTGTTATATATAGCGGTGCAAGCTTAAACAATGTCTATCTTCACTACAAAGAGCGCTATCGCTTCGACAGATATCATTCAATCGAAAACGCAACCTTAGCTGACAGTATGGTCAAGTTCGTTCAAGACGAGATGCTTGCTCATCCTGCGGTGAATGATCTTAGCGCTCAAGACAAGCCCAATACGAAAGAGATCAAAACCGACATCCGACAATTCAGAGCCTCTTTGGCTCAGTCAAGCTATAAGTTTGAACCGGATGTTGTTGCTCAGGACAAAGTGGCCATTACTCCTATTGTTGGCTTAGGTAAGCGTCGTAACAGGCTTAACCAATATATCGTACAACTCATTGCCCAAGCGAAAGATGAAGTATTCATTTGTACACCTTACTTTAATTTCCCAAGAAGTATCGCAAAGGAAGTAAAGAAGGCGCTCAAACGTGGGGTTAAAGTACATATCATCATTGGCGATAAAACAGCAAACGACTTCTACATTTCACCAGAAGAAGAATTCAAGACGATTGGCGGGCTACCTTATCTGTATGAGATAAACCTTCGTCGCTTCGCTAAAGCCAATGAAGCTAACATTGCCAGCCGTAAGCTATCCATTCATCTATGGAAGCACGAAGACAATAGCTTCCACTTAAAAGGTATTTGGGTAGATAAACGTTATATGCTGTTAACGGGTAATAACTTAAACCCTAGAGCTTGGAAGCTCGACTTAGAGAATGCTCTATTGGTAAAAGATGACTACCACTTGTTAACAGAGCAGTTTGAGAAAGAGATCCAGAACATTCTTCAGCATACTCACTTAGTTTGTACATACAGACAATTAGAGAAGCTTGAAGACTACCCAGAAGCGGTACAGCGCTTAGTACGGAAAATAACGCGTGTGAAAGCGGATAGAGTATTAAAACAAATACTGTAAAAGCACATAATCAAGAAACCGACACCACTGTGTCGGTTTTTTTATCTGAAGAATAAGATAATTCTCCCTTCAGAAGCCGACATTCAACCTTTATGTGATTGTTTAGAATGTATAAAGGCTACGGGGATATGACTGTGTGAGCTTTGGATTAAGTCGCTGAACGGATGGGACTTTCTATCTCTATCATCTTGCTTAGTACGTCCTTCCATGTAGCAGCCCAGCGTTCTCTTAAGTAAAGAAAAACCACTGAACTTCCGCTCCACA
>NZ_JACVEG010000018.1 GCF_014596725.1 Vibrio sp. Y2-5 | reverse complement strand
GGCCGTCATACTCCGTTCTTCAAAGGCTACCGTCCACAGTTCTACTTCCGTACAACTGACGTAACTGGTGATATCTCTCTACCAGAAGGCGTAGAAATGGTAATGCCTGGTGACAACATCCAAATGGTTGTTGAGCTAATCGCTCCAATCGCAATGGATGAAGGTCTACGTTTCGCGATCCGCGAAGGTGGCCGTACAGTTGGTGCTGGTGTTGTAGCTAAAGTTATCGCTTAATCGCGTAATTTTACTGCGAACCTCGCAACTAAAAAGGGAAGCTTCGGCTTCCCTTTTGCTTTTTTAACTACAGGCCTGTTTTAACTAAACAATCTGCGTTAGTTATAAGAATTCTATCTATCTCTATTCGTTCATCTATCCATAACTTTCTTAAAAACAGATGCTTATATTCCATGCTCTTGATGGATATACGGCTAAGTGTTTTCTTCTCTGAATTCGCCACCTTTTTTATAACTAAACGATCTGAATAACGGTTAAAACTTACTAGTAATGCGAACGATTCTTTTTTATATTTCGTTCAAAGGTCGATTAGTAAGGTTGCTGTATGTACGTTTGTTTGTGTCACGGTATTTCGGATAAGAAAATAAAGAAGCTTGCTATTGAGCAGGGGGTTACTGATATACGTGGTATCAGACAATGCACTCCTCTGGGTTCCCAATGTGGTAAGTGTGTACGTCAGGCAAAAGAAATCTTAAGTGAAGTTGAAGTCGTTCAACTGCAGCAGGCAAGCTAGTTAAAAATACTGCGTGGCTGAAGGTCATACATAGCCTACACATTTTTTGACTCTCTCTTAATTGGTTCTAAAGTTAATAGAGCCAAAGAGGAGGGCTTTGTTATGAAAGGCGATCCAATAATAATCCAACATCTCAATAAAATTCTTGGTAATGAGCTAGTGGCTATCAACCAATACTTTTTACATGCGCGTATGTACAAAGATTGGGGATTAAAGCATCTCGCCGACAAGGAGTACCATGAATCCATTGATGAAATGAAACATGCAGATCACCTAATCGAACGGATTTTGTTTTTGGAAGGTTTACCAAACCTTCAAGACCTCGGTAAGTTGATGATAGGTGAAGATACCAGAGAGATGCTTGAATGCGATCTCAAGCTAGAGATGGCTGCTATTCCAGATTTGAAAGATGCAATAGCCTATGCAGAAGACATTCGTGATTATGTGTCTCGGGATCTTTTCTTAGACATTTTGGAAGATGAAGAAGAACATGTCGACTGGCTTGAAACCCAGCTTGGCCTGATTGAAAAAACAGGTATCGAAAATTATCTTCAGGCTCAATTTGTCGATGAAGATTAATCCTTTTAACGCTGGCGAGAATCTATCCTCGCTAGCGATTTAATTCTCACTTCTCCCTCATAATTTCCCTTGCTAACACTGCTGACATTCTGTACTATTCGTGCTCCTTTATTCTCGGTCAATTATCATTAGTTCCTTGCTTCCTGTGGATGACCGGGCCAACTTTGGAAGCTAATAATCCGTAAGGAGCAATAAATGCGTCATTACGAAATCGTATTCATGGTGCACCCTGATCAAAGCGAGCAAGTTGCAGGCATGATCGAGCGTTACACTGGTTCTATCACTGAAGCTGGCGGTAAAGTACACCGTCTAGAAGATTGGGGTCGTCGTCAAATGGCTTACCCAATCAACAAGCTACACAAAGCTCACTACGTTCTAATGAACGTTGAAGCTGATCAAGCTGTGATTGACGAGCTAGAAACTGCTTTCCGTTTCAACGATGCAGTTCTACGTAACATGATCATGCGTACTAAATCAGCGATCACTGAACCTTCAATCATGCTAAAAGCGAAAGAAGAGCGTGCTCCTCGTCGCGAACAGTTTGAAGAGCGTTCAGAAGAAGCTGCTTCTGAGTAATTGAATTTATGACCAATCGAATGGAGTTAAGTGGCTCAGTCGCTAAACCTCCGATTCGAAGCCAAAGTCCATCGGGTGTTGAACACTGTCATTTTTGGCTAGAGCATCGCTCTACGGTGGTTGAAGCTGACTTCCCGCGACAAGTTTATTGTCGAATTCCGGTGGTAGTGAGTGGGCAGAGGTCAAAAATCTTAACTCAAGACTTAGTACAAGGCAGTAGTATTCAGGTAAGTGGCTTTGTTGCTTATCAAACCGGCCGAAATGGCTTGGGGAAACTAGTACTACATGCCGACAACATTATTCAAATTTAGATCAGGAGATAGCCCATGGCTCGTTTCTTCCGTCGTCGTAAATTCTGCCGTTTTACTGCAGAAGGCGTACAAGAGATTGACTACAAAGATGTAGCAACTCTTAAAAACTACATCACTGAAGCTGGCAAAATCGTACCTAGTCGTATCACTGGTACTAGCGCTAAATACCAGCGTCAGCTAGCTCGCGCAATCAAACGTGCTCGCTACCTAGCTATTCTGCCATACACTGACAAACATCAGTAATCGGCACCGTTTATTAGAAAGAGGATTAAGCAATGCAAGTTATTCTACTTGATAAAATCGGTAACCTAGGTGGTCTTGGCGATACTGTAAACGTTAAATCTGGTTATGCTCGTAACTTCCTTATCCCACAAGGTAAGGCTGTAATGGCAACTAAAGCTAACGTTGAAATGTTTGAAGGCCGTCGTGCTGAGCTAGAAGCTAAAGTTGCTGAGCAACTAGCTGCTGCTCAAGCTCGTGCTGACCAAGTTAACGCACTAGAAGCTGTTGTTATCGCTTCTAAAGCTGGTGACGAAGGTAAACTATTCGGTTCTATCGGTACTCGCGATATCGCTGACGCTATCACAGCGGCTGGCGTTGCAGTAACTAAGAGCGAAGTTCGTCTACCTGAAGGCGCTCTACGTAACACTGGTGAGTTCGAAATCAGCGTTCAACTTCACTCTGAAGTTTTTGCTGAAGTTAAACTACAAGTTGTTGCTGAGTAATTCAGTTTACGCAAGTTGAAAAACACCAGCCTCGGCTGGTGTTTTTTTATGTCTGAAATTTGCGATGTTCTAGAAGATAAACAGTAAGTTGATCGAAAATATACTGTCTGCTTTGCTTAAGCCTTCTGGCACTTTGTCGTGATATTGACGAGACTGGCTCAGCTTCAACGCAATGTCATCAGTGATATTGTTAGTAATACTGATATCACTATCCCACATGGTGTTACTTTTACCTGTGATATGAGTGATGTCGATACCGAGCTTCAGGTTTTTCACGACCTGCCAATTCCCTCGAATGTTGGTACGGAAAATGGGCTCTTTCACCACATCTGGAAAGACGATGTCATCGTCATCTATCTCATCTAGATTGGGTTCCTGATATCGATAACCCGGTCCTATTTCTACTTCAAGCAGCAAGTCTTTACTGTTTGCAACCTGATAACCCAAACCACCGGATACTGTGAAGTCTTTGAAGTAGGCAGTGTACTGTGAATCCATGCCTTTGAAGCTACTGTAAAGATAAGTATCTGAACCCAGCTTATAGTCACTTTGTAGTGAATAAGTGGTTTGGCGTTTGGTTTCTTTGCCATTTTTTTCGAGGCGATAGAATTTCCAGTCACCTGTCGTTCGGTAGCGACCTGATGTGTACTCCGATTTTAGGCGTGAATTCAGAGCTTCAGATGTGGTGTTGCCTGAGTGAGCTTGATAGCCAAACTCAACTTGGGTATCCCATGGGGAAGGCACTTCAATGTCCTTATCTTTGTTCGCATCTTCCGTTGCATAAGCTGCATTGAACGCTAGCAAGCTAATACTGAGAAGCCACAGTTTGGACACAGAGTACCTCGGTGAATCATAATAGGCCGCAAATCATAAATGCAGCTGATGGTTCTTTAGTCAGATTAACGTTAATTCTGCATCAAAGGATATTGAAAGTAGAGGATTGGCTGTGAGATTAGGAAAAATCCGCCAATAGAAGATGAAATATGCCCAATTACTAATGGGAAGGTACTGCTTTTATTGAACATTACAACAATACAAATGCCATCAGTGTCTTTGTTTTTAAGCGCATCTGCCCACGCTCTCGCATATTGAAGGGACTTGGGTATAATAAACGGCAATTTAGGGTATAGCTCTAAGGCAATTCACCTCTTAAGGCCAAATCCGGCCCCAGAATTATTGAGTAAGATAATGGCAGAACCCCGTATAGAGAATCGATATCGTAAAACTGTAGATACACAAGTTGATGCTATCAAAGTTCCACCTCATTCATTGGAAGCTGAACAGTCGGTTATCGGTGGCCTGCTTCTGGATAATGAACGTTGGGATACCGTTTCTGAGCGTGTTGTGTCTTCTGACTTCTACAGCCGCCCGCATCGACATATCTTTGATGCAGTAAAATCCATTCTTGAGGCTGGCAAACCTCTCGATCTGATTACGCTTTCGGAATACTTAGAGCAACGTGAGCAACTGGAAGATGTTGGTGGATTTGCTTACTTGGCCGATCTTGCTAAGAACACTCCGAGTGCGGCAAACATTAACGCTTATGCTGAAATTGTGGCTGAACGCGCTCTGGTTCGTAACCTGATTGGTGTTGCGAATGAGATTGCGGATGCTGGTTATGATCCTCAGGGACGCAGTTCAGAAGATCTACTTGATTTAGCCGAAAGTAAAGTTTTCGCGATTGCTGAGGCTCGCACCAATGAAAATGAAGGCCCTCAGAACGTAGATAACATTCTTGAGAAGACTCTAGAGCGAATCGAGCTACTTTATAAGAGTCCACAAGACGGTGTTACAGGTGTAAACACTGGTTTTAGTGACCTAAACAAGAAAACAGCGGGTCTTCAAGGTTCAGACTTGGTTATTGTCGCGGCTCGTCCATCGATGGGTAAAACGACCTTTGCGATGAACTTATGTGAAAACGCAGCGATGGAGCAAGACAAACCGGTTTTGATCTTCTCTCTAGAAATGCCAGCCGAACAAATCATGATGCGTATGCTCGCTTCTCTGTCTCGCGTTGACCAAACCAAGATTCGTACAGGTCAATTAGATGACGAGGATTGGGCGCGTATTTCTTCTACCATGGGGATTTTGATGGAGAAGAAAAACATGTACATCGATGACAGCTCAGGTCTGACGCCTACGGAAGTTCGCTCTCGTGCAAGACGAATTGCTCGTGATCGTGGTGGTTTATCACTTATCATGGTCGACTACCTGCAGTTAATGCGTGTACCTGCTTTGTCTGATAACCGTACTTTAGAAATCGCGGAAATTTCGCGCTCACTGAAAGCGTTAGCTAAAGAGCTGAACGTACCTGTGGTAGCACTTTCTCAGCTTAACCGCTCTCTTGAGCAACGTGCTGATAAGCGTCCGGTTAACTCGGACTTACGTGAATCGGGCTCTATCGAGCAGGATGCGGACTTAATCATGTTTATTTATCGTGATGAGGTTTACCACCCGGATAGTGCTCTGAAAGGTACGGCTGAAATCATTATCGGTAAACAGCGTAACGGTCCTATCGGTTCGGTACGTCTGACATTCCAAGGTCAGTATTCGCGATTTGATAACTATGCGGGACCGGCATTCGATTTCGACAACGAATAATCATCATCCCACCTATTTGAAATTCTAGATGGGCTGCACTCATTCGCCCCCCAATCACATAGTTATCATTTATTCGTAGTAGAAAACAGCAGGCTAATCAACCTGCTGTTTTTGTTTATTCGCCCTGAATAGTTGCAATCACTCTTCTTTTTCCACCGTGGTTACGATGCTCTCCAAGATAGATTCCCTGCCAAGTTCCTAATGCCAGTCGCCCATTTGAAATTGGGATTGTGACGCTTGATCCCAGTAGCGATGCTTTTATATGGGCTGGCATATCATCATCACCTTCGTATGTATGCACGTAGTATGGCGCTCTTTCTGGAACAAAGTGATTGAAGTGCTGTTCCATATCAGAACGTACGGTCGGGTCCGCATTTTCGTTAATGGTTAAGCTTGCAGAAGTATGCTGAATAAACAGATGTACGATGCCAACTGAAATTTTCTTCAGATCGGGTAACTGACGTTCAACTTCGTCGGTTATTAAGTGAAAACCTCTAGGGTATGAAGGCAAATGAATATGAGTTTGTGTCCACATTTCCGAGTTCCATAATCTAATTGGCAAACCGATAGTTTAGCGTTATGGTGAGCGCCTTACGATAATAATTATGGCGTTAGCTGCGGCTCTTTACTGACTTAACTCAAAGCGAGTGATTAAAGGCTGAGTCATAATTATCTACTGAAAATTAATTACATTTTTTGCTACTCTTGTTGGTAGCCTTTTTACTTTTTATTTTTATTAATCGGGGGTCGAACAATCACCTGCGCTTCATCGATGAAGAGAGGCTAAGATTGTTTGAACAAAACCTACAGTCATATCGGGATAGATACCATGTTGAAAAACATCAATCCAACGCAAACTCAAGCTTGGAAAGCTCTGACTGCGCATTTTGAGTCAGTGCAAGGCATGAACCTTAAATCTTTGTTCGCAGAAGATAGTGAGCGTTTCGCTAAGTATTCAGCAAAATTTGGTAGCGACATTCTTGTCGATTATTCAAAGAACCTTGTAAACGAAGAGACGATGAAACACTTGTTTGCATTAGCTGAAGAAACTGACGTAAAAGGCGCGATTCAAGCGATGTTCAGTGGCGAAGCTATTAACCAAACTGAAGGTCGTGCCGTACTTCACACTGCTTTACGTAACCGTAGCAACAAGCCAGTTTTGGCTTACGGTAAAGATGTAATGCCAGAAGTGAATGCTGTACTTGAAAAGATGAAAGCTTTCTCTGAGCGTGTAATTGGCGGCGAATGGAAAGGTTACACTGGTAAGGCAATTACTGACGTTGTGAACATCGGTATCGGTGGTTCAGACTTAGGCCCATACATGGTGACTGAAGCTCTAACGCCATACAAAAACCATCTGACTATGCATTTTGTTTCTAACGTTGACGGTACTCATATTGCTGAAACGTTGAAAAAAGTGAACCCAGAGACAACACTATTCTTAGTTGCTTCTAAGACTTTCACGACTCAAGAGACGATGACTAACGCGCACTCTGCTCGTGACTGGTTCTTGAAATCGGCTGGCGATGAAGCTCATGTCGCTAAGCACTTTGCGGCTCTTTCTACTAACGCTGGCGCTGTTTCAGAGTTTGGTATTGATACTGACAACATGTTTGGTTTCTGGGATTGGGTTGGTGGCCGTTATTCACTATGGTCTGCTATCGGCCTGTCTATTATTCTTTCAATTGGTTACGAGAACTTCGTAGAGCTTCTAACGGGCGCTCACGAAATGGATAACCATTTCGTTGAAACTTCATTTGAAAGCAACATTCCAGTGATCTTGGCGTTGATTGGCATTTGGTACAACAACTTCCACGGCGCGGAATCAGAAGCGATTCTTCCATACGATCAATACATGCACCGTTTTGCTGCTTACTTCCAACAAGGCAACATGGAATCAAATGGTAAGTACACTGATCGTGAAGGTAACCCAGTCACTTACCAAACGGGTCCAATCATTTGGGGTGAACCAGGTACCAATGGTCAACACGCTTTCTATCAGTTGATCCACCAAGGTACTAAGATGATTCCTTGTGATTTCATTGCTCCAGCAGTGACACACAACCCAACCAGCGACCATCACCAAAAACTGATGTCTAACTTCTTCGCTCAAACTGAAGCGTTAGCGTTTGGTAAATCGGCAGAGACTGTAAAAGCTGAGCTTGAAAAAGCGGGTATGAGCGCAGAAGAAGTAGCGAAGCTTGTTCCTTTCAAAGTGTTTGAAGGTAACCGCCCAACCAACTCTATTCTGGTTAAGCAAATCACTCCTCGTTCACTAGGTAATCTGATTGCTATGTACGAACATAAAATCTTCGTGCAAGGCATCATCTGGAACATCTTTACATTTGACCAATGGGGCGTAGAACTTGGTAAGCAACTAGCAAACCAAATTCTGCCAGAGTTGACTGATGCATCTGAAATTACTTCACATGACAGCTCAACTAACGGTCTGATCAACGCATTCAAAGAACTGCGTAGCTAAGCTTGACTAGAGCCTGTGTTTTTTACATGGGTTTTAGAATGCAAAAAGGCTGATGTGTTTTACATCAGCCTTTTTTAGTTCAATTGAACGGGATGTGGAGTACTTTGCTATTCGAAACAGATTTCGATGAAAGCATTACCCCATTGTGAAGAGAACGGCATGATAATGATCGAACCTTCACATTTGTGACGAATCGTATGCCCTTTACCTGAAACAACCACTGGCGTTGCCATATCGAAATCGAAGCCGCTTTCAGCCAGAATTCGTTTAGCGCCACCCGTGACCATGTTGGTAATTTCACCAACCATATCCGTGACTTCTTCATTTAGGCCGTTTGGCCTTTCACCCAACATATTTTGCATGATTTCTAATGCTAGGTTTTCATCAAATGTAATAGACATTGAGCCACGCGTTTGACTGCCGACCATGCCAATTAATCCGGAGACATCTCCGCGAGCAATCTCATCTTTCTTTAGACGAGGCTTCTGAGGCTTCAATTCTAAAGAAGCCATCGTTTTTAAAACGTTCATTAAAGACGCTAGAAACGGGTTTACAAATTCAGCGCGCATAACCTTCTTCTATCTGAATCAAAAAATTATTTCGAAGAGCAGGATTTACATACACCGTGTGATTCGATCACTTGGTTGGTAATAGTAAAACCATGTTGCTCAGCATTCTTTGCCAGTTGGGCAATCAGATTATCATCCTGTAGCTCTACGACATTACCACACTGGTCACAAATTAATAGTTGTGAAAAATGCTTATGTGCATTGCAAGAACAGCAAGAAATAAAACTGTTTGTGGATTCCACTCTATGGATAAAGCCTTGCTCCATTAAGAAGTCTAACGCTCGATAGACCGTTGGTGGCTTAGCCTGAGGTTCACTCTTTTTTAAATCGTCCAGTAACTCATAAGCACTTGACGATTTTTCACTTGCACAAATAAGCTCAAACACACGCTTACGTTGAGAGGTCAGCCTGACTCCTCGTGCTGCACAAATTTCTTCTACTTGCTTAGTTAGCTTAGTGTCCAATTCTATCACCATAATCTTTGGACTTTCTTAATGATATACCATTTCTTAGTGAATAAAGCGCATTCTTACAATAATGACGTTTGAAGAACATGGCGTATCGATAAAAACGGATTAGCGGTAACTTACCTTATATCGCCAAAAAACGATACTATATAACAACTGTTCGTAGATCTCGTTGACACAATTTGCACTTTTCAGACATTGTCGTGTGAGCATTCGCCAGCTTTTTTATGAATTTCTTAGCTCTGTGTGTATAATCGCCGCTCTCTGGATGTAAAGCGAAGGAACCGTTTTGCACGCTATCTTCGGTCAAAAATGTAAGCGTATAAATTCGTTCTATTTTGACTGAGCAAGTCGCTAACATCTGCTAGCGAAGTATTTCATCACGGTATCTGAATTCGATATAAATCATGACTATTGCTAAAGACATTTCAACATATAAAGCTAACCGCCTTTCAGTCGCCCCTATGCTCGATTGGACGGACCGTCATTGTCGTTACTTCCATCGTTTAATGACATCGCAAACTCTGTTGTATACCGAGATGGTGACTACCGGTGCGATTATTCACGGTAAAGGTGATTTTCTTGCGTATAACCAAGAAGAGCACCCAGTGGCGCTGCAACTTGGTGGTTCAAACCCAGTTGATCTTGCGCACTGTGCAAAACTGGCTCAAGAGCGTGGTTATGATGAAATCAACCTCAATGTAGGGTGTCCGTCAGACCGCGTTCAGAATGGTCGCTTTGGTGCGTGCCTAATGGCGGAGCCTCAGTTAGTGGCAGATTGTGTCGCTGCGATGAGAGATGTGGTTGATGTACCTGTTACAGTTAAAACACGTATTGGTATTGATGATCAGGATTCGTATGAGTTCCTGACAGATTTCATCTCCATAGTGTCAGAGAAAGGTGGCTGTGAGCAGTTTACGATTCATGCACGTAAAGCTTGGCTGAATGGACTGAGTCCGAAAGAGAACCGCGAAATTCCACCGTTGGATTACAATCGCGCATATCAAATTAAGAAAGATTTCTCTCATTTAAACATCGCCATCAATGGTGGTGTGAAAAGCTTAGAAGAAGCAAAAGAGCATTTATCTCACTTAGACGGTGTGATGATTGGCCGCGAAGCGTACCAAAGCCCTTATATTTTGGCTGAAGTGGATCAGCAGATATTTGGTTTAAATACACCAGTTAAGAAACGTTCTGAAGTTATTTTTGAAATGTTCCCATATATTGAGCAGCAATTATCACAAGGCGCTTATCTTGGTCACATCACTCGCCATATGCTTGGCATGTTCCAAAGTATGCCAGGCGCGCGTCAATGGCGTCGTCACATCAGTGAAAATGCACATAAAGCAGGAGCTGGTATTGAAGTCGTTGAAGCTGCTTTAGCCAAAATTCCATACCAAGATTTGGGTGTGTAAATTTCACCACTAGTTAGTGAGTTTTGCCTCTAAATTTAATTGAGAGCCAACAGTCTTTGATTTGTTGGCTTTTTTATTGTTTAAACTCAGTTAATTACAACCGTTGTAAACTTGGAATGAATACTGCTAATACTTCTGTAGCATGATGAAAAAAGCATAGCTAAAAGGAGAGTGAATGATGTTTGAGATTATCTTTATATTGGTGTTCGTGGCGACATTGCTGGTGACAGGGCTGACGCTTATGAGTGTGTTTGCCGCGATTGGCCTATCTTTATTAGTGATGCTGGTGCTCGGCATGTTTGGCATGGCGATTAAACTGCTACCTTGGATATTGGCGATTGCAGTGATTGTGTGGATTTTTCGTCAGGGAGATAAAGCGCCACGTTAATTCTTACGAATATGCGTTTTCCCGCATAGGTAATATGCTAGTATCACGTTTATTCGCTAGTGAAAATTTTTTGGAGCAAAAATAGGATGAACAAACCTATCGTAGCCGTATTTACTTCTCTACTCATGATAGGCTCGGCTCCTGTTTGGTGTGCCGACTCGCCTGTTGGGGTGAACGTTGCCGCCGATATGTGGTTACCAAGTACTAAAATTGATAATACACGTCGTGATGATGCAAACTCTCCTGTTTTGAACGTAGCATTTGAGCATCAGCTTCCATATCTACCTAATGTTGGTGTTAGGTACACTAATCTGGATGCCGATTATGCTTCTTACGATAAACTTGACTACACTTTCTACTACAATATTTTAGAGCGTGATTTGATGACGTTCGATGCTGGTATTTCGATGACCCAGTATGCGAACAGCGAATACACAGCGACAGATGGGAAGAAGTACTCGTTCGATGATATGACGTTTAACTGGTACGCACATGCTGAAATCTCCGTGCCGGAAACCAATTTTGACATCATTGGTCAATTTGAGTTTGGTAATAGTGCGGGCCTTAAGAGTTCAGATGTTATCGCAGGGGTTCAGTATGTTGTGCCTTTAGCGAATGGCGATCTCTCTTTCCGTGGTGGCTACCGAGTAATTGACCTTGAATTCACTGATTTAGCGAAACAGTCTCCAGACAACAAAATGTCCTATGTGTTCGCAGATGGTTGGTTCCTCGGTACACAGTTTACGTTTTAATCCTAGATTCAGAATAGAAAGCCACGCATGTCGTGGCTTTTTTACATCTATCCGCACAAAATTATTTCTTATCGTTATTTAGTACTTCATCATAATTGAGCCATGCTTATGAGGTGGACTTAGCTAGGTGAGAGTATAGGGAATGACAATCGCGGAACTGAGAAACTTGTATCGAGAGAAGATGCTGGTGGAGGCGATCATAGAGCCTTCCGCTCACGAAGGCTCGTGGATAGTGGAATTTCGTCATCAAGCGGGTGGTTTTGTTCTGCTAACAAACGCTAGCGGTGAAGAATGCCACTATCCAGATTTGGACATAGCATCGAAATCGGCCATGGCGGTAGGTTTTAAACAGGTCAGGGTGGAATCCAATAGAGATTGAATTTTACCTTCTTACTTCCAAAAAGTTATAAAACATTCTCTTCTATTCTTTCTTGTTATTAAGGAGAGTGGTTAATCTATCGTCACGCAATGAATAAGGAAGTCGTGACAATGTCTTCAGGAAATACCATACCAAAAGAGCTGGTTAGTTTGACTGACCCGCTAAACGACTCGCAGCTAAACCAGTTGCAACAAACGGTTTCACAACTTTCACCTCAGCAATTAGCGTGGGTGAGCGGTTATTTTTGGGGTTTAAGCCAATCTCAATCAGTGACAACAAACTCACCTCTTACTCAAGCTTCTGCTTTTGCTAAGCCAGAGAGCCAATTAACCATCATCTATGCATCGCAAACGGGTAATGCAAAAGGTGTTGCAGAAGCGCTAGAGCATGAAGCTCAAGCTGCAGGTATCGTTGTTCGTCTGTTTGACGCTAGTGATTATAAAGGCAAAGACTTAGCAAAAGAGACCCATGTTATTTTCGTCGCTTCAACCAACGGTGAAGGTGAAGCGCCAGATAACGCTCTCGAGTTGCACGAATTCTTGCAATCAAAGAAAGCGCCAAAGCTGCCTAATTTGGAATATGGTGTGATTGGGTTGGGTGATTCCAGCTATGAATTTTTCTGCCAGACAGGTAAAGACTTCGATGCATTCCTAGAGAAGTTAGGTGCGAAACGCTTTATCGACCGAGTTGACTGTGATGTTGATTACGATCAGCCAGCAGCAGAGTGGCGCTCTAAAGTACTTGAAATTGTCAAAGAATCGTTATCAAGTACTCAAGCTGAAGTTGTACAACTACCAGTGGGTCAGCCATCAGTTTCTCACTCTCAATACACAAAACAAAATCCGTATACAGCAACCTTACTGACTAGCCAAAAAATCACCGGTCGTGATTCAGGAAAAGACGTTCGTCATATCGAAATTGATCTAGAAGGCTCAGGTTTGACTTATCAACCGGGCGACGCCCTAGGTGTTTGGTATGAGAACAGTTCTGAACTGGCGACTGCGGTTGCAGGAGCCGTAGGCTTATCAGGTGTTGAAAGCGTGGATGTTGATGGAGAAAGTCTCTCTATTCACAGTGCTTTAGTTAGTAAATATGAAATCACCGCAGCAAATCCTCAGTTCGTCACTAAGTTTGCAGAACTGTCGGGCAGTGAAAAGCTACAAGCTCTAGTCGTAGATAAAGATAAACTTCGTGGCTACGCCTCGAACACTCAAATTATTGATGTATTAAAAGAGAAGCCAACCAAGCTCTCGGTTGAAGAGTTGGTTTCTCTGTTACGTCGTTTAACTCCTCGTCTCTACTCTATTGCGTCTAGCCAGTCCGAAGTGGATGAAGAAGTGCATTTGACAGTCGGTATCGTTGAATACGAACAAGGTGAAGAAGTTCGCCAAGGCGGCGCTTCTAGCTTCTTAGCTCGCAGACTGGAAGAGGGCGACGAAGTCAAAATTTTCATCGAACACAATAACAACTTCAAACTGCCACAGGATGACTCTACACCGATCATCATGGTTGGTCCGGGCACTGGCATTGCTCCATTCCGCAGCTTTATTCAAGAACGTGAGAACCGTGGAGCAGAAGGTAAGAACTGGTTGTTCTTTGGCGATAGGACTTTTACTCAGGATTTCTTGTATCAAGTAGAGTGGCAGAAATACCTCAAGTCAGGATCGTTGAGTCGTTTGGATGTGGCGTTTAGCCGTGACCAACATGAGAAAGTGTATGTTCAGCATCGAATTCTTGAGCAAGCCGAACAAGTTTGGCAGTGGCTGCAAGATGACGCGTATCTCTATATCTGTGGCGATGCGACACGTATGGCGAAAGATGTCCATGAAGCATTAGTTATTGTTGCAGAGCAACAAGGCGGCCTGACTCGTGAAAAGGCTGAAGAGTATTTAAATGAACTTCGCAAAGCGAAACGTTACCAAAGGGATGTGTACTAATGAGCGCTAAGATTGACACTAAAAATAGTAACGATGGCAGCCAAGAAGTATTGGGCGAAGTGCTTGGCCCTCTGTCGGATAACGAGCGTTTAAAAAGAGAAAGTAATTTCCTACGCGGCACGATCGCGCAAGATCTGCAAGATCGTATCACTGGCGGATTCACAGCAGACAACTTCCAGCTCATCCGTTTCCACGGTATGTATCAACAAGACGATCGTGATATCCGTAACGAGCGAACTAAGCAAAAGCTAGAACCATTGCATAATGTGATGCTGCGAGCTCGTATGCCAGGCGGGATCATTCAGCCTCAACAGTGGCTAGCTATCGACAAGTTCGCCACTGAACACACTATGTATGGAAGTATTCGTTTGACGACTCGTCAGACTTTCCAGTTCCATGGCGTATTAAAACCAAATATTAAGCTGATGCATCAGACTCTCAATAGTATTGGTATTGATTCAATTGCGACTGCGGGCGATGTAAACCGAAACGTATTATGTACGTCTAATCCTGTTGAGTCTGAGTTACATCAAGAAGCTTACGAGTGGGCGGCGAAAATCAGTGAACATTTACTACCAAAAACTCGTGCTTATGCGGAAATTTGGTTAGATGGTGAGAAAGTAGAAACAACGGACGAAGAACCTATTCTCGGAAGCACTTATCTTCCTCGTAAGTTCAAAACAACGGTTGTGATCCCACCTCATAATGACATCGACGTGCATGCTAACGATCTTAGCTTTGTCGCTATTGCTGACAACGGTAAGCTGGTGGGCTTCAATGTGCTGGTGGGCGGCGGTCTAGCCATGACTCATGGTGATACGTCTACTTATCCTCGCCGTGCGGATGATTTAGGTTATATTCCAGCAGAAAAAACATTAGACGTAGCTGCGGCTGTGGTAACAACGCAGCGTGATTGGGGTAATCGTTCAAACCGTAAGAATGCGAAAACTAAATACACATTAGATCGTGTGGGTGTTGATGTATTTAAAGCTGAAGTCGAGAAGCGGGCTGGAATTCAGTTTGAAGCAAGTCGCCCTTATGAGTTCACTGAGCGTGGTGACCGTATTGGTTGGGTCGAAGGTATCGATGGCAAATTCCATCTCTCTCTATTTATAGAGAATGGCCGTTTACTCGATTATCCGGGCAAGCCTCTAAAAACGGGTGTAGCTGAAATTGCTAAGGTTCACCAAGGTGACTTCCGTATGACGGCTAACCAGAACTTAATTGTTGCGGGTGTTCCGGCAGAACAAAAAGAAGTGATTGAGAAAATCGCTCGTGAACATGGTTTGATGGATGACTCTGTCAGCGAACAGCGTAAGAACTCAATGGCGTGTGTGGCCTTCCCAACGTGTCCGTTAGCGATGGCTGAAGCAGAGCGTTTCCTTCCTTCTTTTGTTACTGATGTTGAGGGAATTCTCGAAAAACACAATCTACCAAAAGAAGACAACATCATCTTGCGTGTCACAGGCTGTCCAAATGGCTGTGGTCGTGCAATGTTGGCGGAACTTGGTCTGGTTGGTAAAGCGCCTGGTCGTTATAACTTGCATCTTGGTGGTAACAGAGCGGGTACGCGAATTCCTAAGATGTATAAAGAGAACATCACTGAGCAACAGATCTTAGAAGAGATCGATCAGCTAGTGGAGCGCTGGTCGAAAGAGCGTGAAGCTGGTGAAGGCTTTGGCGATTTCACTGTCCGATCTGGAATCATTCAAGAGGTTGTTGTATCTAAGAGGGACTTTTATGCCTGATACTGCCACTGTACCTGATTTGTCAGAGTTGCTCACTCTGACAAAAGTGGAACAAACACTTCGTCTTACTGAAGTTAATGCTTATCTCGAAAGCTTAACGGCTCAAGAACGTGTGGAATGGGCATTCGAAAACTTACCGGATACTCATGCAGTATCTTCAAGTTTTGGTATTCAAGCGGCTCTAATGCTTCATCTGGTATCAAGTATAAAAGCTGATGTGCCTGTAGTTTTAACGGACACAGGATACTTGTTCCCAGAAACCTATCGCTTTATTGATGAGTTAACACAGCGTCTGAACCTGAATTTGCAAATCTATAAGTCTGAACTGACTCCTGCTTGGCAAGAAGCACGTTTTGGTAAGCTGTGGGAGAAGGGCGTTGAGGGCATCGAACAATACAACCGTCTTAATAAAGTAGAGCCAATGCGCAAAGCTTTAGAAGAGCTGTCTGTTGGAGTTTGGTTTTCAGGTTTGCGCAGAGAACAATCTCAATCTAGAGCTACGTTGCCTATATTAGCCGTTCAAAATGGCGTGTTTAAGTTTCTCCCGGTTATCGATTGGACGAATAAAGATGTCCACTATTACCTAAAAGATAATGACCTTCCATACCATCCTCTTTGGGAACAAGGTTACCTATCGGTTGGTGATACCCACACAACTCGTAAATGGGAGCCAGGAATGGCAGAAGAGGAAACTCGTTTCTTCGGCTTGAAGCGAGAATGTGGTCTTCATGAAGATAACAACTAAGAAAAGCGTCCGTTTTAATTAGTTAATTTTCTATCTACCAATAAAAAAGCTGCAATCGCAGCTTTTTTATTAAGCCTGATCAGAGATTGGATAAGCAACAAAAAGGATAACTCTGTGGATAACTTGTATTCAACTTTTGGGTAAAGTTGGATAAATAAGGCTTTGGTGATGTTTTCTCCGCTTAAGCATTATTTTTGCATTTTTTGCAAAATAATACTTGCCAGTGTGATTTGGATCCCTATAATGCCTCCTCGTTGACGCAGCAAGGGCTAGCAAGCCACTAAGCCGCTTCAACAGGCCAAAAAAGAAAATTAAAAAAGTGTTTGACACGAATTAATTTCCAGCTAGAATGGCCGCCTCTTCCGAAGTGACCTAAGTCACTAAGAACGGAAGA
>NZ_JACVEG010000017.1 GCF_014596725.1 Vibrio sp. Y2-5 | reverse complement strand
GTTTACGTGCGGTTTCGTACGTTCAAATTTTTCTTTAGACACGATCGTGTTCCTTCCTAGTTATGATTCACCTTAAGTAACGTACACTCAAGGCGCGCCAGAAATTGCTATTTTATGCGCCAACGTCCGTCAGCGCAATAGATTCGTTATTAATCCAATAACAGTTAACCGCGCTCTGCAATAATTGCTTCCGCAATATTCTTTGGTACCTCAGAGTACTCAGCAAACTCCATAGAGTAAGAAGCACGTCCTTGGGTCGCAGAACGTAGGTCAGTTGCATAACCAAACATCTCTGAGAGTGGTACTTTAGCATGGACAATTTTAAGGCCAGCAGGGCCATCATCCATACCTTCGATCATGCCGCGACGACGGTTTAAGTCACCAACAACATCACCCATCCAATCTTCTGGAGTCGTTACTTCAACTTTCATTAGCGGTTCAAGAATAACTGGGTTTGCTTCAAGCGCACCTTTCTTGAATGCCATTGAGCCAGCGATCTTAAACGCCATCTCATTTGAGTCGACATCGTGGAATGAACCATCGAATAGTGTTGCCTTAACATCCAATACAGGATATCCAGCTAACACACCATTGTTCATTTGCTCCTCGATACCTTTCGCTACCGGTCCGATGAATTCCTTCGGAATTGCGCCACCAACGATCTCATCAACGAAGACAAAGCCTTCACCCACTTCTGCAGGTTCAATCTTCAGCCATACATGACCATATTGGCCACGACCGCCAGACTGACGAACAAATTTGCCTTCAACTTCCGATTTACCACGAATGGTTTCACGGTAAGCAACCTGAGGTTTACCCACGTTGCAGTCAACGCTGAATTCGCGTTTCATGCGATCAACGATGATGTCCAGGTGAAGTTCGCCCATACCAGAGATAAGAGTCTGACCGGTTTCCACATCAGTTTCGACACGGAATGACGGGTCTTCTGCTGCTAGTTTACCTAGAGCAATACCCATTTTCTCTTGGTCGGCTTGAGAGCGAGGCTCTACTGCGATCTGAATTACTGGCTCAGGGAACTCCATACGCTCAAGAATCACTTTGTGGTTCTGGTCACATAGAGTATCACCGGTAGTCACATCTTTCAGACCGATCGCAGCAGCGATATCGCCGGCGCGAACTTCTTTAACTTCTTCACGCTTGTTCGCGTGCATTTGTACGATACGACCGAAACGCTCACGCTTTTGTTTTACTGAGTTGTAAACAGCATCACCTGAATTCACAACACCAGAGTAAACACGCATAAAGGTTAGAGATCCTACAAATGGGTCAGTCGCAATCTTGAATGCTAATGCTGAAAACGGTTCGTTGTCGTCAGCATGACGTTCAACTTCATTTTCATCGTCATCAACACCTTTGATAGCAGGAACGTCAACAGGTGAAGGCAGATATTCAACAACTGCATCCAGAACTGCTTGCACACCTTTGTTTTTGAACGCACTACCACAAGTAGCCAGTACGATTTCGTTGTTCAGTGTACGTTGACGTAACGCTTGTTTGATTTCAGCTTCAGTAAGCTCACCATCATCAAGGTATTTTTCCATCAGCTCTTCACTTGCTTCCGCTGCGCTTTCCACCAGGTGATTACGCCACTCTTCAGCAAGTTCGATCATATCAGCCGGAATGTCTTCGTATGTAAACGTCGTGCCTTGATCGGCTTCATTCCAGTTGATAGCTTTCATCTTAATAAGGTCGATAACACCTTTGAACTCATCTTCCGAACCAATGTTCAATTGGATAGGAACAGGGTTCGCACCAAGACGGTTTTTAATTTGGTCTACGACGCGTAAGAAATCTGCACCTGCACGGTCCATCTTGTTAACGAATACCATACGTGGAACATGATATTTGTCTGCTTGACGCCATACAGTTTCAGACTGAGGTTCAACACCTGATGACCCACAGAACACAACCACTGCACCATCAAGTACACGAAGAGAACGTTCTACTTCGATAGTAAAGTCAACGTGTCCAGGGGTATCAATGATGTTGATGCGATGATCTTGGAATTGTGCTTCCATACCACGCCAGAAAGTCGTAGTCGCAGCTGAAGTGATAGTAATACCACGCTCCTGCTCCTGCTCCATCCAGTCCATGGTTGCGGCGCCATCGTGAACTTCACCGATTTTGTGAGAAAGGCCAGTGTAGAACAGTATACGCTCAGTAGTAGTTGTTTTACCTGCATCTACGTGAGCACAGATACCGATGTTACGGTAGCGCTCAATAGGAGTTTTGCGAGCCACGATTGAATCCTCTTATTAGAGATAGGGACTATTGCTATAGCTAAAAACGATTCTCAGCCAAAAAACATCTTGGAGAAAAATACTGTCCTCTAGATATAGCAATAGTTCCTAGCATAAGCATAGGAACTAAAGAAGTGCTGCAAGGAACCTTGCAGCACTGAAAAGGTATTACCAACGGTAATGAGCAAACGCTTTGTTCGCTTCAGCCATACGGTGAACGTCTTCACGTTTCTTAACAGCTGTACCTTTGTTTTCTGACGCGTCTAGCATTTCAGCAGCTAGGCGAGCAGCCATAGATTTTTCACCACGCTTGCGCGCAGCTTCAACTAACCAACGCATAGCAAGTGCGTTACGGCGAACCGGACGTACTTCTACTGGCACTTGGTAAGTTGAACCACCAACACGGCGAGACTTAACTTCTACCGCTGGGCGTACATTTTCAAGAGCTTCTTCAAATACAGCTAAGTGATCTTTACCAGATTTCTCAGCCATAGTGTCTAGTGCAGTATAAACAATTTTCTCTGCAGTAGATTTTTTACCGTCAACCATAAGAATGTTAACGAATTTTGCCAGCAGTTCAGATTTGAACTTTGGATCTGGAAGGATCTTACGCTGACCAATAACGCGACGACGTGGCATGGATTTTCTCCGTTGTCTTTTTCAGGTTATCCAAAACTTTTCAGTTTCTTCAAAAATTAAAAATAATTTAGTGTTTGGCCTTACTTAACGGGGATCCATTAAGACTTAGGACGCTTCACACCGTACTTAGAACGAGCCTGTTTACGGTCGTTCACGCCAGCACAGTCAAGTGCACCGCGGACAGTGTGGTAACGCACACCTGGAAGGTCTTTAACACGACCACCACGGATTAGAACAACTGAGTGCTCTTGAAGGTTGTGACCTTCACCGCCGATGTACGAAGTCACTTCGAAGCCGTTTGTTAGACGAACACGACAAACTTTACGAAGTGCTGAGTTAGGTTTTTTAGGTGTAGTAGTGTAAACACGAGTACATACACCACGTTTTTGTGGGCACGCTTCTAGTGCTGGCACGTTGCTTTTAACAACTTGCTTTGCACGAGGTTTACGTACCAACTGGTTAATAGTTGCCATTAACTAGCTCCTGATTTGCTGAAATTAGCTTTGTGAAAAATCTATCCCTACTCACAATGCGTAAATAGGGACGCAAAATTCTATGCAGCAGTGGGATGTGTGTCAAGAAATATACAGATCTTTTTTTAGCCCATCACTGAGCATAAATACGACTGTCATTTAATAAAGAAATGAATAGCTACCAAGACATTGATTTTGCATGACTTACTGTCAGTTCAACAAACTCGAATTTATTGATAACTTGAATGTTTTTTGCGGCCTTTTCCAACCACCCGCGAGCCAGAAGATCCTCTTCCAAAGCAAATACCCTAGTCGCCGGTACTAATTGCTTGAAATACTCCGAATGTTCGCGGCTTGCGTACACGGCATTTTCCACCAACAAAATTGCATCGTCTTGCTGCAGATAACGAGACACAAGCTTCAGTTTTTCCAAAGATTTTACGATATGTAGCACGTGAGCTCCTTAGAAGGTTAAAAGCTGGTCGAAATCATTCCACTGAGCTGCAATTTGTTGTGGAGATAAAATTTCACCCTCAATAATCAAATCGCTCGATTCAAGCCCCCAGTCTTTCAGACTTTGAGAGCAAATATAACGTTGCTCAATATCATACAAATCAAGCAACTTAAAAGCACTGATGTAATCGCGGCTCAATACTTGAGACGGTTCCTGAGCATTAAGGAGTTGCAGTACCCCTTCTCCGACGAAAAAAATGGCCAAATCTTCAGAATAAGCAGAAGCGGCTAAAATTGCGTCCAAACCTTCACGCGCTGACGAAGTAGCATGAGGAGGAGTATGAAAAATAAATGCGACTTTTTTCAAAACTGAATCACTCTATCCTGACTTAGCAAAGCCTCAGCTAAACTGCCCAGCCCAGACTGCTCAAAGTGCTCAGCAAGGTTATCTGAAGGTAATTGATGCTGGCTTGCTTCATCTTGTCCAATCACACCACGGCGCAACGCTGCCGCCACACACGTTTCCAAACGAACCTGATGTTTCGTCGCCAGCGATTGCCAAGCTTTCACCAGATCAAACTCATCGTTTGCTGGAACAGTCAGCGATGACGCATTGAATACACCGTCCTGATAAAAAAAGACACTTTTTAGCTGGTGCCCTTTTTCTATCAAAGCTTGTGCAAACAGATAGGCATTACGCGCAGACTGAGTTCCGTACACAGACCCATTGACCACTAAGGTATAGGTCAACGAAGCGTGGCTCAAACTCACGCTTCATCATCCTCAGTCTTACGCTGACGGATATACAGATAAACCGTGTGCTTAGAAATATTCAGACGGTCAGCTACGCGGTTAATCGCATCTTTAATATCGAAGATACCTTTGTCGAACAGCGCCATAACGATTTGACGGTTCTTAGTGTTATTCGATACGGTTTTGTCCGTGTTGATTTCTTCAATCGTGCGTTCAACCGTTTGATCCACCAACTCTTCGACATCACTCGCGAAGTTAACAGAAGATGCTGCATCTTGCGCTTCTTGAGTCGGCATAAACGATTGCAGAACTTGAGAGAACGGTGCGTCAAGGTTGACGTTAATACACAGCAGACCAATAACACGATTCTCACCATTACGGATTGCAACTGTAATGGATTTCATCAAAACGCCGCCCTTAGCGCGCGTAAAGTAAGAACGAGAAAAATTGCGTTCTGAGCCTTCAATATCTCTCAGCATCTTTAGCGCAAGGTCGGTGATCGGTGAGCCTACTTGCCTACCTGTATTTTCACCATTAGCAATTTTAATTGCAGAGGTATTTAGATCTTCTAATGAGTGCAAAACAATCTCACAAAAAGGACCAATCAAACTGGCAATACCATCTACAACTGCCTCATAAGAGCGCAAAATTACTTTGTCATGCTCAGTGAATGGCTTCACGTGCACGGATTCCATTTCGAGCAGCATGTCTGCATTGTTAAATGTTTCTGTTGTTGTCACTGTACTTTGACCTTAAAACGCAAAATCAACAAATTGTTGTAAGTCTATCAGAAAATTTTATTTGAATGCTCAGCTATATCACTAACAAGTGATTTGAAACAAAATATGTGCTCAAACTCACTGAAAGAAAAAAGACCTGAACAAGTCAGGCCTTTATCAACAATTAGAGATAACTTATTGAGCCGCAGCGTCACCGTTATCAATTTTCAGTAACTCAACTTCAAATACCAATGTTGAATTTGCTGGAATTGTTGGTGTGTCTTGTTCACCGTATGCCAGTTCAGGCGGAATAACGAACTTGAATTTAGAACCAACAGGCATCAACTGAACACCTTCCGTCCAACCCGGAATAACTCGGTTTAGAGGGAATGTTGCTGGCTCACCACGATCGTATGAACTGTCGAACTGAGTACCGTCAATCAAAGTACCTTTGTAGTGAACTTGAACAGTATCGGTTTCTTTTGGTTGTTCACCTTCTGCTGGAGTGATCACTTGGTAAAGCAGACCAGATTCAGTTTTCTTCACACCTTCTTGAGCTTCAAACTCAGAGCGGAACTTATCACCCGCTTCTTTGTTTGCTGCTGCTTTCTCAGCTGCTTTCGCTTGCATGGTCTCAGCCACACGTTTGTCCAACGCTTCTAGAGCTGCACGCGTATCTTCTTCAGTAAGTTCTGCTTTGCCAGCAAAAACGTGTTCAATACCCTGAAGAACAAGATCTTTGTTTAATTCGATACCAATTTCACGAGGCTTGTCTAAGCTTGTGTTTAGGTAGTTTGCGAAAGAAACACCAATCGCGTATGCCGCTTTATCATCGTCCGTTTTAAAAGTGACTGCTTGCTCTTGAGCTGCCGGGGTCGCTTCCGCTTTCGGTGCTTCATCTTTCTGGCAGCCGACTGCAAGAACTACTGTTGCAGCTAGCAGTGACACTTTAAATAGTGATTTCATTAAATTCTCCAATTTGTTGGCAAAGCTTATTTTATTGGTAAAGCGTCAGTTATCATGCACAAAACTAGTTATCTAACTGGTGCATAACAAAAAGTTGTACCAATATAGCGGTATGTTTTGAGATTGTCTCTACGGATAATTAGACCTAATGCGGATAATTTACCATCTCACACTCTGTTTTACTGTCATCGTTGCGTTAAACGGCTGCTTTTTCTCTGGAAAGGAGCTAGAACGCTGGGATTTAGAACCCAATGGTTCTGCCAGTTTCGGCTTAAGTCGTGACGGCCGATTTGCTCTTGTCTATTCCAAAGAACATCAATTGGTTCTCTGGGATTTAAACTCCCGCGAGAAACTCGCAGAACTTGGTGCTCAGGATCCACAACAAAACACCGTCTCACGTATTCGAATATCGGATAACGGGCAATTTGCCGTTACGGCTAGCCAAATAAACTTTGCCGTTTGGAACCTCGCGTGGTCACAAGCCAAAGGGCTATGGTCCATATCCGATGGATTAATCCGTGATATTGATATCAGCAGCGATGGTCAACAAGTCTTACTCGGTCTTTCTAATGGCAAAGCCATTTATGTCGATTTAGTCAGCGGAAGACGGATGGAGTTCCTTGCGCACCAAGAAAAAGTGAATTCTGTTGCTCTTTCGCCGAACGGTCGTTACGCCCTTACTGGCGGAAATGATTATAAAGCTTACTTTTGGGACACGAAAACAGGACAGATTATCCACGCCTTTGAGCACCAGCAAAGAGTGAATCGTGTCGCACTTCAGCGTGACGGGAAATTGGCCTTTACATCTGATGGTGGCGATGAATCTTTCATCTGGCAGCTACCAAGTGGTACCAAACAAGCACAGTTACACAGCTTCTCTCGTCAGTTGATATTTTCCAGTGCCCGCTTCTCTGATGATGGCACTTTGTTAGTAACAGGCACCCCATCAAGCCGAATAGAGGTTTGGAACAGCAAAACTGGCGATAAACTTGATAGCTTTGAAGCGCAGCCGAGAAAAGATGCGCGCCCTCCGCGAGCAGTAGTGTATGATGCCGCTTTCGATTCAAAGCAGCGAATCGTATCAGGTACCTCTGCTGGCATCGCACAAGCTTGGCAGATGAGTAATTAGGCCTGTGAACCATAACAATATGGGTATTACGATGACAGAACAACACACAGTACAGTTACAGCAACGTATTGATGATTTGGAATGCAAAGTTGCGTTTCAAGAACAGACCATTGATGAGCTAAACGAAGCTCTCGCTCAGCAACAGTTATTGATCAACAAAATGAAAGATCAAATGAAATATGTTGTTGGGAAAATGAAAAATATGGAGACGTCAAACATGGCGGATCCAAATAAAGAGCCACCACCTCCACATTACTAACGGATACATATGAATGTAGGTTTAGGCAAAGTAGTACGCGATTACTGCCCCTGCGACCACTAAGCAACCGCCAATGCGACGAAGTTGATTATCCGGTTGCTCACTGAGCTGGGAGACCATTTGTCGCCAACCATTTGGTGCAATTAAAGGACCTAACCCTTCTACCACCAGCACAAGACCTAGTGCCATCCAGAGTGAATTCGACATTACTTGTCCCCATAAAGAAAGGCTCCCAAAGGAGCCTTTTTAGTCAAACTTAAATGCGTTATTTCGCTACAGCGCCTTTTGCATCATTCATGTACTGGAAGAAGTCACTCTTCGGATCCAACACTAGAATATCGCCTTTATTGCTGAATGATTTCTCATAAGCTTTTAGTGAACGTACGAAACTGAAGAACTCAGGATCTTTGTTATACGCTTCAGAGTAAATTTTCGCTGCTTTTGCGTCAGCTTCACCGCGAGTTACACGCGCTGTTTTATCTGCTTCCGCTAGGATAGTCGCCACTTCAAGTTCAGCTTGAGCACGGATAACTTCCGCTTTCTCACGACCTTGAGAACGGTGTTTACGAGCAACTGATTCACGTTCTGCGCGCATACGACGATAGATAGACTCACTGATTTCGTCAGGTAAGTTGATTTTCTTCATACGGAAATCAACCACTTCAACACCTAAGTCTTTCATCGCACTCTTACGAGTATCGTTAAGCACGTTTTCCATGATCTGATCGCGCTGACCATCGATTTCTAACGCTTGTTTCGCGGCTTCAGTTGTCACCACTTCCGAATCTGCACTGTCTGGCAATACATCTTTGTTGCGAGGACCTGAAACAATCTGTTTGATTTCACGAGAACCGATTTCTGAACGCAGTACGTCAGTAACTTTACGCTCAAGTAGCGCTTCAGCAGTCAGGGCATTGCCGCCGCCTGTTGCTAAGTAGTATTGACCGAAGTCTTTGATACGCCACTTAACATAAGTATCGATAATTACGTCTTTTTTCTCTGACGTTACGAAACGGTCAGAACGGCCATCCATCGTTTGAATACGTGCATCTAAAGATTTCACACGGTCAAACAAAGGCATTTTAAAATGTAGGCCAGGTTCGTAGATTTTCGCTGCATCGTTATTGTCTTTCATTACTCGACCAAAACGAATAACAAAGCCTTTCTCCCCTTCAGGGATAACGAACATAGACATCAACAACAAAGCAAGAACAACAACCACAACAGGGATCATTAACTTACGCATAATTAGTATCTCCCTTGACGTGAAGTAGTTGAACGATTTTGAGTATCTGTCTCGCTTTTCGTCGCTGGACGTTGAGACTCTAGCTCAATGTGGTCGTAAGTCGCTGAAGACATATCTGCACGTTTAGTTGGCGTTGTTTGCTGACCAACTAACTTATCCATTGGCAAGTAAAGCAGATTACCGCTGGATTTTGAGTCAATCAGAACTTTAGAAGTATTACTGTACACTTCTTCCATCGTATCAAGATACATACGGTTACGCGTCACCTCTGGAGCAGCTTTATACTCAGGTAATAATTTCTCAAACTGAGCAACTTGACCCAATGATTCGTTAACCACGCGTTCACTGTAACCCAAGGCTTCTTTTTTCAGACGTTCTGCACGACCAGTCGCTTTAGGAAGAATTTCGTTTTTGTAAGCTTCAGCTTCACGAATGAAACGCTCTTCATCCTCACGAGCCGCAATCGCATCGTCAAAGGCATCTTTAACTTGCTCTGGCGGACGCGCAGATTGGAAGTTTACGTCAACAATCATTAAGCCCATATCGTAGCTATCAATGACTTGATTTAGCGTCTCTTGAGTGCTTTGACGAATTTGTTGGCGGCCACTTGTCAGGATGCTATCCATCAGTGAGTCACCAATAACCGCACGCAGCGCTGAATCTGTCGCTTGGCGTAAGCTGTCGTCAGCATTGGTCACACGGTATAAATACTTGAACGGATCCGCAACACGGTATTGAACGTCCATTGCTACCGTCACAACGTTTTCATCTTTAGTCAACATTAGACCTGATGCACGCATTGAACGGATTGCCTGAATGTTTACTGGTGTAACTTCATCAATAAAGCGAGGACGCCAGTTCAGACCTGGGTCAACGATACGGTCATATTTACCTAATCGTAAAACCACACCGCGCTCAGCTTCGCTGATGGTATAGAAACCAGCAAAGAACCAGATAGCAATAGCGATAACGGCGATAACACCAAAACCAATGGCACCACCACCAGAGAAAGAAGGCCCTTTACCGCTTCCACCTTTGTTACCAAATTTTCCGCCCAGTTTTTGACTTAGTTTGTTAAACACTTCGTCCAAATCTGGCGGACCTTGCTCACGGCCGCCTTTGTCACCACGATTATTGTTATTACCCCAAGGGTCATTATCGCGGCCATTGTTGCCGTTGTTATTTCCGGGCTCATTCCACGCCATTAGAAAGCTCCATCATTTGATATGACGTTATACTTTAGCAGTCCTTTAAGTAACTATAAAGTCACGTAAAACTGCCTCTTCTCTTTTTTCTAGTCTAGACCAATCTACTTGCTGCATACGAATTGATATCAGCAAATTGCCATCAGAATCATACTCTTCGTCTTGAATGCACTTCATTTGGAAGAAAGTACTGCGAATTCTGCCTTGATGTTGTGGCGGAACACGCAATCTGTATTCAACTATTTGGCTAGCCAGACGCTCAGTCAGAGCTTGGAATAGCAGATCAATGCCTAAACCATCCATTGCCGAAATCCATACGGTTCTCGGCACACCTTCATCATCTCTTTCAATGCGAGGCTCTTGAACGTCTAGATTGTCAATCTTGTTCATGACTAACAGGGTTGGCACTTCGTGCGCGTCAATCTCCTGTAACACATCATTTACAGCTTGAATATTCTCACGAAAACGGTCATCGCTGGCATCAACAACATGTAACAAAATGTCAGCTTCTTGCGTTTCTTGTAACGTTGCCTTAAATGCCGCCACTAAATCATGCGGTAGATGACGAATAAACCCTACGGTATCAGCCAAGATTGCAGGGCCAACATCCTTGAGTTCAATTTTTCTCAGCGTAGGGTCCAGCGTTGCAAACAATTGGTCTGCCGCGTATACCCCAGCTTCAGTAATTCGGTTAAATAGGGTCGATTTACCCGCGTTGGTATAACCAACCAATGACACCGTAGGTATCTCTGCACGGGTTCTAGCACGCCTACCTTGCTCACGCTGCTTAGCTACTCGCTCTAAACGGCGCAAAATCGCTTTAATACGTTCACGCAGTAAACGTCTGTCGGTCTCCAACTGAGTTTCACCCGGTCCACGTAGACCGATACCACCTTTCTGACGCTCCAAGTGAGTCCAACCACGAATCAAACGAGTCGAGAGATGACGTAACTGAGCTAACTCTACTTGCAACTTACCTTCGTGAGTACGAGCGCGTTGAGCAAAGATATCGAGGATCAACCCCGTCCTGTCTACGACACGGCACTGACAAAGATGTTCGAGGTTACGCTCTTGGGCAGGAGAAAGAGAATGGTTAAAGATCACGACATCTGCTTCTGTCGCTTGAACCGCTTGTGCGATCTCTTGGGCTTTACCTTCACCAACATAATATTTAGGGTGAGGAGATTGACGACTTCCGGTTATAACTTGAAGTGTCTCTACTCCTGCAGAAGATACCAGCATTTGACACTCGCTGAGATCTTCCCATTCACCCTGTTGCGTGAAGTTGATATGAACAAGTACGGCTCGCTCACCGGCTTCATAACGGTCAAACAAGCTATCAACTCCTTAATAAATATAGCTTTATATTACTATTATTAATCTTCTGACTTCTCTGAAGGACGATCTGAAGGAGAACGCTCTGCAGTGTGGTGACTTACTGGACGAGCAGGTACCACAGTAGAAATAGCGTGCTTGTAAACCATTTGGTTAACAGTGTTTTTCAGTAGGATCACAAATTGATCAAAAGACTCAATTTGGCCTTGTAGCTTAATGCCGTTAACCAGATAGATAGAAACTGGAATACGCTCGCGACGTAGTGCATTTAAGAATGGGTCTTGTAGAGATTGCCCCTTAGCCATTTTATTTTCCTTATTTGTATTTTGTTGTAGTTATTTAGCTAGCGGTGCACTAAAAGTCTGTGCAGACCATGCCTATGAGCTAAATGAATAAAACCCCGTTGCTACTAGATATGGTGATAAAAACACCAAAAACAAGTAACGATCCCTGACAGGGTAAATTACGCAAAAGCGATCACATTATACACAGCGAAATCAATCTAACGCTATGGCATTTGAAACAGTTTCGAATGCAAGATCAATGTTTTCACTATCTAACCAAGTTAGATCATCCCAGCTGCGCAACCAAGTGATCTGGCGCTTGGCCAATTGACGGGTTGCACAAACTCCACGAAAGATCGCTTCATCTAAAGTACAGCTCCCATCTAAATAGTCCCACATCTGTCTGTAGCCAACACATCGAATCGACGGCAGATCTGGATGAAGATCTTTTCGAGCATAGAGTGCTTTCATTTCATCTTCAAATCCATTTTCAACCATTTTTTCGAATCTTAGCTCAATTCGACGATGGAGCTCTGCCCTTTCCTTGGGTGCTATTGCAAACTGCTTAACCCGAAATGGAAGTGGTTCTCCTTTCGTTTTAGTCAGCTCAGTTAGAGTTTTACCTGAAATTCGATAAACTTCCAATGCCCGCGACAATCTTTGTGGATCATTTGGGTGGATTCTCTCAGCAGACACAGGATCAATCGCTTTTAACTGGTCATGCAGAGCATCCCAACCCAGTTCAATCGCTTCTTTTTCAATCTGTTGACGAATAGCAGGATCCGCGGCCGGAAGTGGCGATAACCCTTCCAACAGCGCTTTGTAATATAGCATTGTACCGCCCACGAGCAGTGGGATCTTTCCCTCTGCAACGATGTCGTTCATTTCCTTTAACGCATCACGTCTAAAATCCGCAGCAGAATAGGATTCGCTCGGATCCAAAATATCGATTAGGCGGTGCGGAGCAAGTTCTTGCTCACGAGCATCTGGCTTTGCAGTACCAATATCCATACCTTTATAAATCAAAGCCGAATCGACACTGATAATTTCAATCGGGTACTTTTGGCGCAGGCGTATCGCCAGCTCTGTCTTGCCCGATGCGGTTGGCCCCATAAGAAACAGAGCTAAAGGTAATTGTTTGGTCATGAGTTTTGCTTAAATGTTTAATGCTTGGATAGTCGCTGTAAAATCTACAGGCTTAACAAAATGTGCATCATGCAAAGGCAGTTTGCCTTGCCATATCTGCTCTAATTCAGCAATCAACTGAATTGCTTCAGACAAAGTGTAGTTGGATTTCTTCACAGCCACATGATCACTTAACCACTGAGCGAGCACTTGAGTATCAAGATCACTTTCAGCCTGAGATAAGGTTGAAGCCGCGTAAGATAACAGATCTTGCACTAAATTTTGTAAGTTTTGCTGACGTAATGGTTGAGGCACGCCCATCAACATAATGCTTTGTGCAGAGCGACGTTGAAACTCAATGCCAAACCTAGCAAACATAGATTGATAATGCTCTAAGGCTGAAACTTCTTGTGACGATATTTTTAATGATAACGGCACCAAGAGTGGCTGACTTTTTAACGCCCCTTGCTCAACATTCAGTTGTCCCAGCACTTTAAACCATTCAGCTTTGAGCAGTGAGAGCAAAACACAACCATGAGGAGAATTCATCAGCAAATAGCGATCTTGAACAATGGATATCGCTTTACCCAGTTGCTCAATGTGCACGGGTTCTAGAGATGCTTGTGAAGAACCTGATTTTTCAAGTTCGCGGTTATCCACGTTGTTTACCGATGCAGTTGCTGGCTTTTGAGTATGCTCAGGTGTTTTCATTAATTCCTGGTAGGCATAGACCTCAGCTTTGCTCGGCGATTTAGAAATCACTCTTTCCTGTGACGATTTGCTCTTCGCTCTATCGGATACCATCCATTCACTACGTTGCGCATTTTCTCGCACCTCATAGGAAGAATCGTTTTGTGGTGAATAATTTCGCTCTGAACTTGCCTTTCTTGGATAGGCGGGTGAATTTTCAACAACTTGCCTAGCTCTTTCCGATGCCTCTTGCTGCGAGTTGGCAGGCCTTTGATTATCTTGCGGATGATTCAACTCGTCAGGTGAGTGGAACGCACCTTCATTGATGCTTGGCGCCTGAATATGCTGACTCTCAACCAATGCACTACTTAACGCTTGATAAATAAAATCATGCACTAAACGAGCTTGATGGAATCGAACCTCGTGTTTGGCTGGATGGACATTGACATCGACCTGATGAGGATCGATCTCGATATAAAGCACATAAGTAGCAAATTGATCCGCACGCAGACTACTTTCATAGCTTTGACGAATGGCATGATTGATCAACTTATCGCGCATCATGCGTCCGTTGACGTAGCAATACTGAATATCGCTTTGCTGACGGGCGCCTTCGGGCGTTGTAATCCAACCATGCAAATGCAAGCCCTGATGCTCAAGCTCTATCTTCAGCATTGAACGAACAAAGGCGCTACCACACACTGCGGCGATGCGCTTTTCAGCCTGAACCTCTGTTTTGGCAGCGCGGTACTGCCGCACCATTTTGCCGTTATGTCGCAGGTTAAATGTCACATCAAAACGACTTAACGCAATCCGTTTAAGAAGTTCATCAATATGAGTAAATTCTGTTTTCTCGGTACGTAGAAATTTGCGACGAGCCGGAGTATTGAAAAATAGATCCAGAACTTCGACTGTAGAACCAATTGGATGGGCTGCGGGTTGAAGCTTAACTTCCATCTCGCGTCCTTCGCTATAAGCAGACCATGCCTCTTCTTGAGTTGCAGGACGCGAGGTCAGCGTTAAACGAGAAACAGAGCTGATACTGGCAAGTGCTTCGCCTCGAAACCCAAGACTAATAATGGCTTCAAGATCATCCAAAGTATGGATTTTTGACGTCGCATGGCGGCTGAGCGCCAAACCGAGTTCCTCTTTTGCTATTCCACAACCGTTGTCACGGATACGAATTAGCTTAGCGCCACCCTTCTCGATATCGATATCGATTCTTGTAGCGCCAGAGTCTAAACTGTTTTCGACCAGCTCTTTAACCACTGATGCAGGTCTTTCTACTACCTCACCCGCAGCGATTTGGTTTGCTAAACGAGCAGGTAATATTTGGATGGTCATAATCTTGATTACTTGTTTGGAATAATGAGCACTTGCCCGACGGCAAGTTGATCGGAGCGCAAATTGTTTGCTTTTCTGACACTGTTAACATCGACGCCATATTGGCTAGATATCTTGCCTAAGTATTCGCCTCTCTTCACAGTATGTTTGCGTAGAGGCTTATCTTTCAGGCTGACGGTGATTCTCAATTTCTGTCCTAATTTGAGTGTGTCAGATTTTAAACTGTTTTCACGCTTAATCTCTGCAACAGAAACTTTATAAGTGCTGGCAATCTTACCAAGATAATCACCTTTAGCGACCGTATGCGTAATCGTTTCTGTTTCTACCGGATTACTCACAACGGGAACCGGAATCGGTGCTGGAGCGCCACCCGGAATAATGATCACTTGGCCAACCGCTAAACTGTTGCTGGTTAACTTATTCGTTTGCTTAATTGCTTTGATACTCGTGCCGTATTTGTGGGCAATGGCAGAGAGAGAATCTCCCCGCTGCACTTTGTATTTCTGAGTCTTATTGCGATTTGCGAAAAGTGTCCCTTCTGGCGGGTTCTCTTCAAAATATTGGGTTATCGCCTTTGCAAGAGCACGAGCCAGTTTGTCTTGGTGGCTACGTTGGAAAAGTAACTGCTCTTCCGTAGGGTTAGAGATAAACCCAGTTTCCACTAGAACGGAAGGAATATCTGGCGATTTAAGAACAGCAAGACTTGCATTGACTGGGTTAGACTTGTGTAAGTGAGCAACTTTACCCATTTCACTCAGGATGTTCGTAGCAACCTTGTAGCCTTCTTTTTGTGAATGGCTAAACTGCAAATCCAATAAGGTTTGACTCACATTTCGGTCACTATTGGTCTTAGCTAATACTTGCCCTGCGCCACCGAGTAACTCGGATTGTTGCTCATGATTTTCCACCCAACGAGCGATTTCTGTATTCGCTCGACGTGTATTAAGCACGAATACAGAGGCTCCCCTTGGTTTCGGCGAACTAAATGCGTCAGCGTGAATAGAAACTAATAAGTGCGCTTTATTTTTACGGGCAATCTCTGAGCGTTTGTTGAGATTAACAAAGTAATCACCACGGCGGGTGAGAACACCTTTAATACCCGGAACCGCATCCAACTGATCAACCAATTTCTTTGAAATACTCAGCGTTGCGTTCTTTTCGTATTTGCGAGTCGGGCCTATAGAACCGGGATCTTCACCACCATGTCCAGCATCAATCGCAACGACGATATTTGCATTACCATAAAATTGAGAGGCATCTCGGCTTACCTTAGTCGGTGAGCCAGAACTCGAGCCGGATTGCGCTGTAACGTCTTCATGGGGCAAATCGACAACCAGACGGTGCCCATATTGCCCACCGGGAGTTGGCGCTAATGTGAATAATTTTGCTGGAGATTTTTTCTTTAACTCAAATACCAGACGATACGTTCCCTTATTTGGGGGAGAACTGGCACGAATCTTCGTCAGTACATCACTGTCGGTTACCTTCATCGGCAACTTCGACTTTGATGAGGTATTTTTAAGATCAATGACTAGCCTCTCAGGGCTAGTCAGAGTGAAATAGGTAAAACTCACTTCCGACTGAACATCAATCACCACTCGAGTTTCGTCTGGAGAAGGCCAAACACGAACCCCCTCTAGAACATTAGCACTCGCATTAGAAGTGATGAATGCTATCGCTAAAGTGAAAAAAACAACAAAAAGGCGCAGCTGCGATCCTATCAACATAACTCCAACTGACTCAGTAACGTACGTCCATAATCGTTATTGGCTGTCAGCAACGCTTGGCGTTGTTCACCATCGTAACGAATTTCAATATCTATATCCGATGTCGGCAATAGCCCTTGACCTTTCTCTGGCCATTCCACCAAACAAATCGCGTCGGCAGTAAAATAGTCGCGAATCCCCATGAACTCTAATTCTTCGGGATCAGCTAAACGATAAAGGTCAAAGTGATAAACCTGCCAATCAGCTAATTGATAAGGTTCAACTAGCGTATAGGTTGGGCTTTTCACATTACCTTGATGTCCTAAAGCACGAATAAAACCGCGGCTAAAGGTTGTTTTACCAGCACCAAGATCTCCGTGCAAATAGAGGGTCGTTTGTTGGGTGCACAGCTTTGATAACTCTGTACCAAGTTTTACCGTCTCTTGCTCATCTTTTAAAATAAACGTCTTAGTGCTCATTCAATACTTTCTCAAATTCATCTCAGGATCACTCGATCCCAATGACTATATAAAAACCAATAGAAACCGAATAGTAAACTGGTATCGAATTGAGAGACAAGATCTCTTGTGTAAGCAAACAGAAAAATGTCTGTATAAACTAGCCAAATAACGTAAAGATCCTATCTTTTTACCTTGAGTGGTTCGAGTTTGAACTAGATCCACTTGGTGAGATCCGTTAAGATCCGCTCCCTTTTAGGCTAACGACCCTAGTAAATACTTCGCCATGAACTATCAAGCACTCGCTGATCAAATAAAATTATGGGCTACTGAACTCGGCTTCGAGAAAGTAGGTATCAGCGATATTGATCTCCATGAGCATGAAGCGGCTCTGCAAAAGTGGCTAGATGCCGGATATCATGGCGAGATGGATTGGATGGCAAGGCACGGGATGATGCGTGCGCGTCCAGCAGAACTTCTTCCCGGAACAATCAGAGTCATCAGTGCACGGATGAACTATCTGCCTCCTCAAGCACAATTCGCTTCGAATTTGGCCGATCCGACTCAAGCCTATATAAGCCGATATGCTCTTGGACGTGACTATCACAAATTAGTTCGCAACCAATTGAAAAAATTGGGTGAAAAAATAGAAAAGGAAGTAGAAAAGTTAAGTTTTCGTCCTTTTGTTGACTCAGCACCAATACTGGAACGCCCTCTTGCCCAGAAAGCTGGACTAGGTTGGACCGGTAAGCACTCACTTATCCTCGATAAAGACGCTGGTTCTTGGTTTTTCCTTGGTGAACTTTTGGTAGATATCCCTCTACCCGTAGATACCCCTTCAGAAAACGAATGTGGCAAATGCAAAGCTTGCATTACCTCTTGTCCAACCGGAGCGATTGTCGCTGATGGTATTGTCGACGCAAGGAAGTGCATCTCTTATCTCACCATAGAATTCGACGGTATCATTCCTGAAGAATTTCGAACAGCGATGGGAAATCGTATCTATGGATGTGACGACTGTCAGCTTGTTTGCCCTTGGAACCGCTTTTCTGACCTCACACAGCAAAAAGACTTTTATCGCAGAGAATCTTTTGAGTCTCCAGACTTGCTGAGTTTGTTTGAATGGGATGAAAAAACCTTTCTGCAAAAAATGGAAGGCTCTGCGATTCGAAGAATTGGCCATCTGCAGTGGCAGAGAAACATAGCCATCGCACTAGGCAATGCGCCTTATTCAGAAAAAAACATCTCAGCGTTGGAAAATGCTAAAGGCCAATCAGAGATTTTAGACGTGCACCTAAATTGGGCTATTGAAAAACAGCGGGCGAACGTACCAAGCTCTGTCGCGAGCCACCAAAGGTTAATCCGTATTGTTCAGAAGGGGCTTCCGAGAGATGCGTAGTGGCTAAATGAATCACCTGATTACGCACAATTAATAAGCACATTCTTTGATACGCTTCTCAAAATGCACCAATGTGGAAAAAATTTTAAAGATACGACTATTTTTATATTTGAGAAAAGTTAGTCACATTAGCAGGAAATGATTAGGATCAATGAAAATTCAGTTAATGATCGTTTTTTGACTATCAGTAACGGCATGAACAATACCATATAGCCATTAATATCAATCAGTTACAGACCAGACCTGCGATTCAATCAATCTCTAATACCGAAAAAGATCCTACTAACTCAAGCATTTTTTCTTGTAAAAAACAAATTATTCACTGAGTTATCCACATGCAAAATTTGTGGATAAGTCTGTTAATGAACAGTACAAAGAATGCCTGAACATGCAGTATCAAAGGGATAAAGAGGCAAGTTAATAATTTGCGTTTATCAGGGGATATTCTGCCTATGTAGATAGGAGAATTTTTATTCGGGGGCTTATGCTTCACAGCATTATAGAAAGAGCATTGGCAGATTGCCAAATAATTGCAGTATTAAAAGAAAAAAAATCTGCGAACGAGCGCAGTTTACTTTTAATATTTTGAAATTGGTTGCGGGGGCCGGATTTGAACCGACGACCTTCGGG
>NZ_JACVEG010000016.1 GCF_014596725.1 Vibrio sp. Y2-5 | reverse complement strand
ATGAGCCCGACGAGCTACCAAGCTGCTCCACCCCGCGTCCGTATTGTATCACCGTTAAGCACGATGAAGGCTTTTACTTTCTATTTAAAGAAAGAAACTGGAGCGACACACGAGGTTCCCGGCTCTTAAATAAAAAGGCGTGACCTCAACCTTGGCAAGCTTACGCTCTTAAGGGTGTCTTACTGCTAATTTTGGAGCGACACACGAGGTTCGAACTCGTGACCTCAACCTTGGCAAGGTTGCGCTCTACCAACTGAGCTAGTGTCGCAATGTCATTGTTCAGCACAATGAGAGCTTTTACTTTCTATTTAAAGAAAGAAACTGGAGCGACACACGAGGTTCCCGGCTCTTAAATAAAAAGGCGTGACCTCAACCTTGGCAAGCTTACGCTCTTAAGGGTGTCTTACTGCTAATTCTGGAGCGACACACGAGGTTCGAACTCGTGACCTCAACCTTGGCAAGGTTGCGCTCTACCAACTGAGCTAGTGTCGCATGATTAACCGCATTTTGCGTTTAATCCAAATTTGGTTGCGGGAGCTGGATTTGAACCAACGACCTTCGGGTTATGAGCCCGACGAGCTACCAAGCTGCTCCATCCCGCGTCCGTATCATTGTTAAGCACAATGAGAGCTTTACTTTCTAATTAAAGAAAGGAATTTGGAGCGACACACGAGGTTCCCTGCTCTTAAACAAAAAGGCGTGACCTCAACCTTGGCAAGCTTGCGCTATAAAGGGTGTGTTGCTGCTAAATTTGGAGCGACACACGAGGTTCGAACTCGTGACCTCAACCTTGGCAAGGTTGCGCTCTACCAACTGAGCTAGTGTCGCATTGTCATTGTTCAGCACAATGAGAGCTTTCGCTTTCTAACTAAAGAAAGTGGAGCGACACACGAGGTTCGAACTCGTGACCTCAACCTTGGCAAGGTTGCGCTCTACCAACTGAGCTAGTGTCGCATGATTAACCGCATTTTGCGTTTAATCCAAATTTGGTTGCGGGAGCTGGATTTGAACCAACGACCTTCGGGTTATGAGCCCGACGAGCTACCAAGCTGCTCCATCCCGCGTCCGTAATCATTGTTAAGCACAATGAGAGCTTTCGCTTTCTAACTAGAGAAAGTGGAGCGACACACGAGGTTCGAACTCGTGACCTCAACCTTGGCAAGGTTGCGCTCTACCAACTGAGCTAGTGTCGCATCAACAACGTTTCCGTTGTTCAGGGCTGCGAATTATAAGAGCATTTCTGTGTGATGCAAGCCCTTATCGAAAAAAAATTTCTTTTTTTTCTCGCTTGACTAAAAAGCATCCGCAAACAGCGCATTTTGCTTAAAAGACCACCAATATCAGTTAGTCATTTAAGATTTCACTTAAATTCGAGCCCGCGCATTATGCGAGATAAACCATTATTCTGACAGAATTATTTGCAACTTATTTTGCGACCGACGTATTTTTAACCGCACAGCACTAAAATCTGCGTAAACTGACATTCGTGAAAGCTTCCGTCTTTGAAAGCTTCTGACAAGGAAAGTAAAGGAAATTGGATTGAGAAAACTAATCCCTCTGCCACTTAAGCGTGAGATTTCACGACTGCTGGTGTTGTTCACCACTCTTTTCTTCCTATCTGGTTGTGGCTCAATGCCCAAACCTATGCGCAATTTAGGAAAAAGTGATGTCGATTTTGTTATGGATGTTCATGTCAAACAGCAAAAACAGATGCTGATGGAATTGACTCGTAAACTTTACGTTCGCAATCCTTGGCAACTCAGAAAAAGTTCCGGCATGAGTGTGGATGCTCGTATGGCGCAGATATTCGGTACCTACAATACGATTGAAATTCCCTCTTTGGTTTTTGATGAGCTAAATGGTGCGACCGGCATTGATGCGATTCTTCTTAGCTTCGATGAAAACTTTCAGGGAGATAGGGTTTTCGCCGCTATGGTGGGGCTAACTGAGATGCTCAGGCGGTCTTACAACCACCAGCAGGAGTTTTTCATTATCGACTCATTAAACGAACAGTCCCTTTATAACAGCGCTCGTAATATTGAAATTTTTGTCTGGCGCCTCTATCAACGCCGAGACAGTAAAGGTGAATTGTTTCTGTTATCAAACCGTATGGGAGAATCGGATTACGACATCAGCTTTGATCGGTTGTTTTCCAAAATGGTGATGGTTCAGGACATGATGGCTTTGATCGTGGCCGATAAAACCAATCGTGGTATTACCAAAGTAGTTCAAAGTGTTGCTCAACTTGCCTTTCTGCCCGTTCCATAAAAAACCGCAGCGATTGCTGCGGTTTGATTCATCTATATACGCTTAAATCGACATGATGGTTTGACGATAATATTTAAGCTCGGCGATTGATTCGCGAATATCATCCAACGCCAAGTGGCTGCCCTTCTTAGAGAAACCATCCAACACGTCAGGTTTCCAGCGACGAGTCAGTTCTTTTAATGTACTTACATCGATATAGCGATAATGGAAATACTCTTCTAATTCCGCCATATGTTTATAGAGGAAACGGCGATCTTGTCCAATACTGTTACCGCAAATCGGTGATTTTCCGCGAGGAACCCATTTTTCTAGAAACTCGATAGTTTGTGCGACGGCTTGTGCTTCTGTCACTGTGCTTTGGCGAATACGCTCAACCAGCCCACTACCAGTGTGTGTGTTGGTGCACCAATCATCCATTTTGTCTAATTCTGATTCTGGTTGGTGAATTGCCAACACAGGTCCTTCCGCCAGAATGTTTAACTCACTATCGGTGACAATAGTGGCTATTTCGATGATTTTGTGAGCTTCAGGATCTAAGCCAGTCATCTCTAAATCGATCCAAATAAGATTTTGATCGCTATAAGACATAAGTGAGTGCCTATATGGGTTTGTCGATAAAAGAGGTACTATACCCAAATTCAGATAGCCAAGAAACCTAGCTCGCCGCATTTACTCAAATGTGTGTAGCTTCAAATTTGGCATCAAACTCAATCAAATTCATCAGTACCATCGAATTCATAAAAGTAGATTATAGTGGCAAAGAAAAAAAAGCTGACTAAAGGCCAAGTGAGGCGAGTAAGAAACAACCAACACCGCAAACTTAAGCAAGAAGACTCCGTGCAATGGGAAGAGTCGATGCTTGAAAGCGCAAAATTAGGCTTGGTTATTACGCGTTTTGGTCAACATGCTGACATCGAAGATCCTGAAACAGGAGCGATTCATCGCTGCAACTTACGACGTGGCATTGAAAGCCTCGTCTCTGGTGACAAAGTGATTTGGCGGCCGGGTAATGAAATTTTGGCGGGAATATCGGGTGTGGTTGAGGCTGTAGAACCTCGCACGTCAGTGCTGACTCGTCCTGATTATTATGACGGCTTGAAGCCAGTTGCTGCCAACGTTAATCAGATGATCATCGTCTCTTCTGTCTTACCTGAGTTATCGCTCAACATCATTGACCGCTACCTCATCGCTTCAGAAACACTGGAGATTGCACCACTGATTGTCCTCAATAAGATTGATTTATTAACTGACGATCAGCGCCTACAGTATCGAGAATCTCTGGCTGATTATGAGCGCATCGGTTACGAGGTACTTTACGTCAGTAAGCAAACAGGCGAAGGCATTAAGGCTTTAGAAGAAAAACTGCGCGATAAGATTAATATCTTCGTCGGTCAATCCGGCGTTGGAAAATCCAGCTTAGTCAATGCACTGATGCCCGAATTAGCCGAGTCGGTCGAAGAAGGGGTTATCTCTGAAAGTTCGGGTTTAGGTCAACACACAACGACTGCGGCACGTCTCTACCACATTCCTTCTGGCGGTGACTTGATAGACTCTCCGGGAGTTCGTGAGTTTGGTTTATGGCATTTAGAAGCAGATGACATCACAAAAGCTTATGTAGAATTTCGTTCTTATTTAGGCGGATGTAAGTTCAGAGACTGTAAGCACGGAGATGATCCTGGCTGTATATTACGCGAAGCGGTTGATAAAGGTGAAGTGAGCCGAACTCGCTACGAGAACTATCACCGAATCATAGAAAGTATGGATGAAAACAAAGCCAATCGTCAGTATTCACGCAATAAGAAAGCGGATCTGTAACGATATTTTGTTGCCATTTATAACCTATTTGCTGACACTTGTAGCGAATTTCAGTAACATCTCGCGCCCAAAGCTTAAGGTTTACTGACCTTTTGAACAGAACAAACACTAAACACATTGGAATGACTGACAATGGATAAAATTAAAGTTGGACTGCAGTATTGGATTCCACAACACGGTTTAACTCGCTTAGTCGGCAAGTTAGCCTCAGCGAAAGCGGGTGGTCTAACTACAGCCGTTATCCGCTGGTTTATCAAACAATACAACGTGAATATGGACGAAGCTCTGCATTCAGATCCAAAGCACTTTAAAACCTTTAACGAATTTTTTGTGCGTGAACTAAAGCCTGGTGCTCGTACTATTGTTGAAGATGAGTTAGTGATTACTCACCCAGCTGACGCTTGCGTAAGTCAATTTGGTCCAATCAACAATGGCCAGCTAATCCAAGCAAAAGGTCATGACTTCTCAGCACAAGAGCTGTTAGGTGGCGATGCTAAATTGGCGGAAGAATTCCGTGACGGCGAGTTCGCAACACTCTACTTGTCTCCGCGTGACTACCACCGTGTGCACATGCCATGTGACGGAACTTTACGTCAGATGATTTACGTTCCGGGTGACCTGTTCTCAGTTAACCCTCTGACGGCTGAAAACGTACCAAACTTGTTTGCTCGTAACGAACGTGTGGTTTGTATTTTTGATACAGAATTCGGCCCAATGGCTCAGGTGCTAGTAGGTGCAACCATCGTTGGTAGCATTGAGCTAACTTGGGCAGGGACTGTGACGCCTCCTCGTGGTAACACGGTTTACCGTTGGGATTATCCAGCAACGGGGAACAAAGCTGTTTCATTCAAGAAAGGCGAAGAAATGGGGCGCTTTAAACTTGGCTCAACCGTCATCAACCTGTTTGCTAAAGACGCAATTCGCTTTGATGAGAGCATGAAAAATAATGTACCGACTCAACTAGGTACACCTTACGCTCATATCAACAAGTAGAGCTATTTTTCGTTCATATTGCCCAGCTTAGTCTGGGCATTTTGTTTTTGACCTACCCCACACATCCGCCTTTTATCTCAGCAAATAAGCAAAACTTTAACTCTCCTCTAAGACCCTAATGTTTCAATGGCTTAAGATTTCATGATTCTTCTTGGAGTGAGGATGTTCCCATGCCGACTTTGCAACCCATGTTGCTCATAAAACTGTTAGTGTGTCTTTTAATTCCTCTTGGTGTCCTGATGATGCCAATTGATGCGATTCCCATTGATAACCTCACTCTAATACAGCATCGACTACTGGCGATCTTCTTGCTTGCTGCGCTCTTATGGGTATTGGAACCTGTACCTGTATTTGCAACCTCAATCTTCATCATCACTCTCGAACTTATTATGATTTCTAACAAGGGGTTGCATTGGTTTCGGGAACCATCAGAAGGCCATGAGTTGGGAGATCTTATTCCTTACACTGAAATATTTGGCGCTTTCTCCTCTCCTATCATTATTTTATTTATGGGTGGCTTTGCACTGGCAATCGCAGCATCAAAATATGAGTTAGACAACAACTTAGCCCGAGTGCTTCTCAAGCCTTTTGGAACTCAACCGAAATTCATCATGCTTGGTTTAATGCTCATTACCTCAGTGTTTTCGATGTTTATGTCCAATACTGCAACTACGGTAATGATGCTGGCATTATTGGGACCTATTGTGGCATCCGCACCCAAAGGGGATTTAGGTATTAAAGCTTTAGTGCTGTGTATCCCTATTGCGGCAAACACAGGGGGGATAGCCACCCCAATAGGTACACCTCCCAATGCTATTGCATTGCAGTACCTAACAGGTGAGCACAGTATTAGTTTCTTATCTTGGATGAAGATGGGTCTGCCCTTTGTCTTTATCCAGCTAACCTTCGCATGGTTCCTATTACAAAAGTTATTTCCCTCTTCTCAACCATCTATGACGCTTAAACTGGAAGGAACGTTTATGCGTAGCTGGCGAGCTATCGTGGTATACATTACGTTTGCTGCAACCATTATTTTGTGGATGACAACCTCACTGCACGGGATGAATACCTACGTAGTTGCGGTGATACCGCTGGCAATATTTACCTTAACCGGCATCATGGGCAAAGAAGAGCTCAAGCAAATCAACTGGGATGTACTTTGGCTAGTTGCAGGCGGTATCGCCATAGGTATTGGCTTAGAGCAGACAGGCTTAGCGAAAGCTCTCGCGCACGCGATTGATTACGAATCTCTGTCCCCAATGTCCATCGTGATTACACTCTCCATTATCTGCTGGCTCATGGCAAACTTTATGTCAAATACCGCAACCGCGAACTTATTGATGCCAATCGCAGCCGCAATTGGTACTTCGATGCAAAGTTTGTCTGATGTGGGTGGTATTCAAGGGTTACTGGTTGTTGTCGCATTTTCTGCTTCTTTAGGGATGATTTTACCCGTCTCCACACCGCCAAATTCACTGGCGTATTCAACAGGGCTTATTGAAAGCAGAGACATGGCGAAAGCGGGAGTCATAATAGGTGTGGTTGGTTTGGCGATTGTGTATATTGCCACTTGGATACTCACCTAAACCTTTTCTCGCAAAATCTCCCTTAAACAAGGGAGATTCTTGTTTTCAGCAGCAAAACTTTCCCAATATCCGTATGGCCCATAAAAAGTATCAATAATGCTGACATTGCTACCATCGTAAATGATATGAATTTACTTTGTTTTCCCAAATCTTAATGGCATATTGTGAGCCCTTTTCTCTCCCTCTCAAGGACAACTCATGGGCTATGAATGGCTGGCGCTTGCTGCTGCATTTCTTTGGGCTATTGCCAGTTTACTTTCTGTTACTCCAGCCAGACATCTTGGAACCTTTGCCTATAGCCGATGGAGAATGGGATCGACGTTTACCATTTTAGCCACAATGGCACTGATTACTGGAGGTTGGTCGACCGTAGACGCATCAGCCGTTCCAGCAATGATGCTGTCAGGTCTTATCGGTATATTTATCGGTGACACTGCGCTATTTGCCTGTTTGAACCGCATGGGACCGCGCCAGTCAGGGCTGCTTTTCTCTTGCCATGCTGTATTTTCAACGGTGCTTGGATATTTTCTATTTAGCGAAAGCATGACGCCTCTTGAACTATTAGGCTCTACGCTGGTCTTCTCTGGTGTACTGACTGCCATTTTTTTTGGCCGCAGAGGACAAGCCAGCAACCATTTGGAAATGGTGCATGGCAATGTTTGGATAGGGCTAGGTTTAGGTTTAACCGCAGCATTATGCCAAGCATTAGGTGGCGTAATAGCAAAACCAATCATGCAAACAGACATTGACCCGGTAGCGGCATCTTCAATCCGAATGCTGACGGCGTTTATCGCACACTGTTTGCTGAGAGCAACAGGCACTCGCGTTGCACGTCCGACTCAACCGATGAACTGGAAAATTTTTGGCATTACTACCATCAACGGTTTTATTGGTATGGCGCTGGGGATGACACTGATTTTGTACGCCTTACGTGAAGGGAATGTCGGTATGGTTGCTCTGCTTTCTTCCACTACACCTATCATGCTATTGCCTATACTTTGGATCTATACCAAACAAAGACCGAACCGCTTTGCTTGGCTAGGCGCCATTGTCGCCGTCGTTGGAACAAGCATTTTGGTCTACTAACAATCTATTTTTAGTTTGTTAACTATAAGAATTAACAAGCAATTTGAGACAAAAATTTTGATCAATTGGCTACATTTTATTGCAACGATAGGGAGAATCATTGATCTTGCCCTACTGCAACGGCTATAAAGTGTAGTAAAATTACGCTAATTTCAGTTTTTAGTTACTTTGAATTTGACGAGGTTATAAGTATGTCAGCTAAGAAGCCAATGGCTCTAGTGATTCTTGACGGTTGGGGTTACCGTGAAGACAGCAGCAACAATGCTATCAACAATGCGAATACTCCAGTAATGGATGCATTAATGGCAAACAACCCAAATACTCTAATTTCGGCTTCTGGTATGGATGTAGGTCTACCTGACGGTCAAATGGGTAACTCTGAAGTAGGTCACACTAACATCGGCGCAGGTCGCATTGTTTATCAAGACCTAACTCGCATCACTAAATCTATCGCTGACGGTGATTTCCAAACAAACGAAGCACTCGTGACAGCTATTGATAACGCGGTTGCTGCTGGTAAAGCGGTTCACCTTATGGGTCTAATGTCTCCAGGTGGCGTTCACTCTCACGAAGATCACATCTACGCGGCTATTGAACTGGCAGCAGCTCGTGGCGCTGAAAAGATTTACCTACACTGCTTCCTAGACGGTCGTGATACACCGCCACGCAGTGCTGAAGGTTCTCTACAACGTTTTGATGAGCTATTCGCAAAACTAGGTAAAGGCCGTATCGCATCTCTCGTTGGTCGTTACTACGCTATGGACCGTGACAACAACTGGGAACGTGTAGAAAAAGCTTACGACCTATTAACTGCAGCTCAAGGTGATTTCACTTTCGATTCTGCTCTAGCAGGTCTAGAAGCAGCATACGCTCGTGATGAAAACGATGAGTTCGTTAAAGCAACAGAACTTCGCGCAGAAGGCCAAGAGTCTGCAGCAATGCAAGACGGTGACGCAGTTCTATTCATGAACTACCGTGCTGACCGTGCGCGTCAAATCACTCGCACTTTCGTGACTGATTTTGCAGGCTTCGAGCGTAAGGTATTCCCTGCTATTAACTTCGTAATGTTGACTCAATACGCAGCAGACATTCCACTACCAGCCGCTTTCCCACCAGCTTCACTAGAAAATACTTACGGTGAATGGTTATCGAAAGCAGGCAAAACTCAGCTACGTATCTCTGAAACAGAGAAATACGCACACGTGACTTTCTTCTTCAACGGTGGTGTTGAGAACGAATTTGCTGGCGAAGAGCGTCAACTTGTTGCTTCTCCGAAAGTGGCAACTTACGACCTTCAACCAGAAATGAGCTCTGCTGAACTGACAGATAAACTTGTTGCTGCTATTAAGTCTGGTAAATACGACGCTATCATCTGTAACTACCCGAACGGCGACATGGTTGGTCACACAGGTGTGTACGAAGCGGCAGTTAAAGCTTGTGAAGCGGTTGACGAATGTATCGGCCGTGTTGTTGAAGCGATTAAAGAAGTGGATGGTCAACTACTTATCACAGCTGACCACGGTAACGCAGAAATGATGATCAACCCAGAAACGGGTGGCGTACATACTGCTCACACTAGCCTTCCTGTACCACTAGTTTACGTTGGTAGCAAAGACATCGAGTTTATCGAAGGCGGTAAACTGTCAGACCTAGCGCCAACTATGCTTGCTCTAACTGATACTGAAATCCCAGCAGAAATGTCTGGCCAAGTTATTTACAAATAAGTAGAACTTGTGAAGTGATTATGGAAGCCCTAACTCAGTTAGGGCTTTTTTATCGCTAAATTTCGCTATCAGGTAAATACTATGACAAAGTTTTTGCATCCGGCACTCGCCTCATTCCACTCTTTGAGTATACTGGTTACTCATTGAATCTATTGGCTAACATTCTCCCTACATGACAATCACGTTACGACACAACCTAAAGCGCAGCCTCGCCAACATTACAGTGGCGTGTTTTTTCTGTTTTTCTGTTTTGTCTGTGTCCAATGTTTTTGCTGCTTCACAGCAAGAACTAAAAGGCGTGACTGGGGAAATTTCTCGCCAGAAACAAGAGTTGACGAAGCAACAGAGCCAACTTGATAAATTACAACAATCTCTAAAACAACAAGAGATCAATATTTCGAATATTGAAAAGCAGATCAAAGATACAAAAAGAGATCTAACATCAGCGAATCAAAACATCAGCAAACTTCAGACGAAAATCAAAGAACTTGAAGTACAACGAACGCAACAAGCGGATAAGTTAGAGCAACTGCTTCAGACTTATTACGTCACTCAAAACGCTACAACAAACGGTAATTTGTTCAATAATAATGTGGAAGAAGATCGTATTAGCCAATACTTCCAACATTTGGCTAAAGCGCGTAGCGAAACAATTCAAGCGCTGAAACAAACTCGCAAACAGCTTGAAGAAAGCCAGAAACAACTCCAGCTCGAAAGAGACCAAATTGCGTCGCTGTTAGAAGAGCAAACTAAGAAACGCGATCAATTAGCCAAGACACAGTCTGAGCGTAAAGGCACTGTAAACAAAATTCAGCAAAGCATCTCCGGTGACAAAGTGTACCTTGCGGAACTGCGACGTAATGAAACCCGCCTGAAAGCCGAGATTGCCAAGGCCGCCAAACGCAATGCGATTCCTATGGATGGTATAAGTCAGCAGCGCGGTAAACTCGCTTGGCCAATTAAGGGTTCCGTTTTGCATAATTTTGGCGAACGTCAAACTGGTCAAGTGGATTGGAAAGGTATCGTGATATCAGCCAATTACGGCCAAGCCGTTACTGCTGTTTATCCGGGAACGGTAGTTTTTGCTGAATATCTTCGTGGTTATGGTTTAGTGGTACTGCTAGACCATGGCAAAGGCGACATGACCTTATATGGCTTTAACCAGTCCTTGATGAAAAAGGAGGGTGATAAAGTCGCGGCAGGTGAAACCATCGCGCTCGCTGGCAATACAGGTGGGCAATCCAGACCAAGCCTCTATTTTGAAGTTCGACGTAATAGTCGGGCTGAAAACCCGCGATCTTGGCTCACTCGCTAATCTCTCTCTGACTCCAATTGCTCCATAATCTCATTACTTATAGATATGTTAGATTTGGTTTAGCTTCACTTATAAGCTAAATCGATTAGTCGACGTTATTAATTAATCCCACTTTTATTTGCGCCGCTTTTCGAATAGGGGCAAAGCCAAAGCCTTGTCAGATAACCCTTATCTCTTGCTTACCACCACAATTTCTCTCACAAAACGAGTTAAAATTAGACCGCCTATTCACCAAACCCATAATCATTATGTCTATTACTGAACAAGCGAAAAAGCTCATCATAGATAGTACTGACATTTTAACGAACAATGTCATTAAGTTAGGAAGCCAGTACGGCTACATTGCCTATACATCGAATACCAGTGCGGCTTGGCGCGAATCCATTGTTGGCATATCAACAGGCTTAATTGCTTTGTTGTCAAAAGACAAAGTACAAGCAATGGATCCAAATATCCGTTTAGAGCTTAATGATTGGGGTGAAGAGATCATTGGTTACTTTCGCGACAGAGCCATCGTGCATCAAAAAAGAGCGATTGAACTCTATATGTATACTGGATTACTCAAATATTATCGTCAGGTATACCTTGCATTAGTGAAGAGTCTTAATGCTTGCGAAGAGGAAATTGAGTGGCTGAATTCTCTGGTCAATGGTTACTTTGACCGCGGTGAAATCGTGACCTGCTATGAGTATCAAACATTAACCTCTCACTCAAGCCAAGAGCTATCCGACATTAAACAGAGCCACAGAGAAGTACTCAACAACAAGAACCAACTTCTCTCGATCATTGAAAGTATCGACCTGCCTCTATTTGGCATTGATAATCAGGGGTATATCCGTCACGCCAACGGCTTGGGCCATAAGTTACTATCACATCAGCATTACACTGATGATAAGTCGAACTATTGGGATGTTAACCTAGACGATATTGGCTATAACGTTAACCAGCTCATACCTGATTTCAAAGCTATCAGTGAGTCAAATAAGACAAACAAACATCTTTACAACATCGTCAATATTCATGGTTCTCCTTATGAATTGTATTTTTATAAATACAAAGGCATGGTGCGCTATCGAGACGAACATGATTCCATCATAGTGATGTTGCGTGATATCTCTAGTTTGGTGGCCTATGAAAATCAACTGGAGTCAGAACGACAAAAGCGATTTGCTGAGAAACAAGAAATCATTCAAGTACTGGGCGACATTCTTGAAAACCGCTCAGATGAAACGGGGCTGCATGTACGACGTGTTGCCTGCGTTGCAAGCAAATTAGGTATGCTTTATGGCCTCAGTCATGAAGATGTCACTACTATCTATACCGCAAGTCCACTTCATGATGTCGGCAAAATCGCGGTTCCAGATGCAATACTGAACAAACCGGGTCGACTGACCAAAGAAGAATTCGAAGTCGTGAAAAAGCACTCCGAAGTCGGTCGAAATTTACTTAGAGGAAGCGACTCATATCTAATGCAAATGGCTTGTATCATCGCACATGAACATCACGAGAAATGGGACGGTAACGGCTACCCATGCGGTAAAACCGGTGAAGAAATCCATATTTTCGCTCGTATTGTCGCGATTGCAGATGTCTTTGACGCGCTACTGAGTAAACGTCCATACAAAAATGCTTGGGCTAAAGAAGAAGTGCTGCAGGAATTTATTGACCAAAAAGGTAAGCACTTTGACCCAGTGTTGACTCAACTGCTTATCGATAATTTTGAAGAACTCGCTCATTTACATACACAAGCCAACGAGTTTACATTGCCGCAAATGTACCAGCCACATACCATCAACTGCGCAGCTTAAGTGCTGGCTTGTGCCACTATTAAACGAAAAAACAATCAAACAGGAAGACCTTAACGCCTTCCTGTTTTAATTTCCGTAATAGCTTTCTACAGTATGAACTAAACGTGATAACTCCATTTCGGGTAAACGGTTAATACCACCAGCAGCTTCCCTTCCTCCGCCCGTAACAAATTGCGAACACAGCTCCCCAGCACCTTGCTTATTGTTTAATGGCGCGCGAAGAGAAACAGCGAAGTTATCATTGTCGATTTTGGTCAATACAAGATGAGCTTGCGAAGGCGACTGATTAGCAATTAAGTTGCCATACACTCCACTTACACGGTGAGAAAAAAACTCATCCGGCAGTTCAAATACCCTTAAAGTCTCGCTTTCATAAAAACTCGAAACAGAGATAGCTTGTGCAACATCCGCTTCATAAGCCGCTTTTAGTTGATAAAAAGGCGATGATTTATCTTTTATAACCTCAAACGGCGACGGATAAGCCAGCAGTATTTGATAGAGTTTTTCAGGGTGAAAATGCAGCTGATCAGTACTCTTTCCATAGCCGTTGTAATTGATAAGGGTTCCGAGCTCTTTCAGCAGCTCTGACTCTTGCGATGTTAGCCCCAACTGTTTACACAATTCATCAGCAACTCTATTCAAGTTGTCGCCGTACGCGGCGGTAATCGCCCATTCACGGAATCGCCCTTCTAACAACTGGTCAATAATCAGAGCAGTGCACATATTAGAGTCTAAATTAATATGGGCAGATAACTGACTGTGAGAAGGAATATCCCCCGCTTGATGATGATCCGCATAAAATACATCAGCGCCCGCATCAAGAGCCGCAACAAGCCCGATACGGTTTTTCTGCAACGAGATATCAAGCACGGTAAGAGAGTCGCCCGCTTTGACAGTCAGTTTATCGAGTAACTGAATGTCTCTTTTAACACCAGTAACAAGCTGAGCTTCCTTAGGCTGAGCAAGCCTGAGTTGAAGAAGAGAGATGATGCCATCGGCATCACCATTAAAAACATCGTAGTGCATGGCTGATAATTCGTTAAAAGTAGGGTTAATCAATAAACTATCAGCGTTCGTTGTTCGGAGACAAGATTGAAAGGTTATAACTCATCACCTTTCCCCCCAATGCCTAACTCTCACTCTTCTAAACATGAAGCGCGAGAATACCATCTTCCAGAAGTTGTAGCTGCTCATAACCTTGAGGAGTGGTACAAGGTTTAACAAGTGAGATCATTTGCAACATGCCTTTATAAATGACTTGCTCAGTAATTTCGGTTTTTAATGACATTGCTGACTGATAAGCTAACCAACCCGAATAGACCATGTGCAATGACGTAACTAAGGTTTCTAAATCCTCTTTTTCAACGTCAAGAAGCTCCATATCGACGAAGTTTTGCATGATGTTGATTAAGTTTACATGCAACTTCCCTTGAGAAGCGATGTATTCAACGTGCAGTTCCTCATCACGCTGCAAGATTTCAGGCAAGTTTGAATAGAAGAAGCGATACTTCCACATCAAGTTGAACATCGAATCAAGATAATGCTTTAACAACGTTAAGCTCTCATATTGCCCTTGCAATGGTGTAAACCTTTCAATTAGCTCTTTTGAATAGAGTGAAAAGATCTCTCGCACGATCTCTTGTTTATTACGGAAATGATAATAGAGATTACCTGGGCTGATCTCCAAATGGGCAGCTATGTGGTTAGTGGTCATAGCGCGTTCACCGTTTTCATTAAACAGCTCCAAAGCTGCGTGAACGATTCTGTCTCTTGTCTTCATTGGCTCGCCAGATTGTAATTGACTCTATCGCAGTATAAATCAGTGATAGCTAAAGTAAAAAAAAAGCGCTCGATTATGAGCGCTTCGTATGTCATTCATTTATTTGTTATAAGACTGGTTGTGGTAAGGCTTAGATAGCTCATGTACCGCTTCAACAAACACTCCAGCGTTCTCTGGCGGAACATCTAGGTGGATACCATGACCAAGGTTAAAGACATGCCCCGTACCATCATGACCAAATCCTTCGAGAATCGAAGCCACTTCTTGGCGAATACGTTCAGGTTGAGCATATAGAATCGATGGGTCCATATTGCCTTGCAGCGCAACTTTATCACCAATACGAGCTTTGGCATCGGCAATGTTGATTGTCCAGTCAAGGCCAACAGCATCACAGCCTGTTGCCGCAATGCTTTCCAGCCACATACCACCGTTCTTAGTGAACAGAGTAACAGGAACTCGACGACCTTCGTTTTCACGAATCAGTCCATCAACAATCTTATGCATGTATTGCAATGAGAACAGGTTGTAATCACGAGGAGTCAGTACGCCACCCCAAGTATCAAAAACCATAACAGATTGCGCACCCGCTTTAATCTGAGCGTTAAGGTACTCAATAACACTGTCAGCAAGCTTGTCCAACAATGCATGTAGCGTTGCCGGTTCTGCGTACATCATCTGTTTAATCTTAGTGAAAGCTTTTGAACTGCCACCTTCGACCATATAAGTTGCTAATGTCCATGGGCTGCCAGAAAAACCAATCAAAGGCACTTCACCTTTAAGATCTTTACGGATTTGGCGCACCGCATTCATAACATACTGCAACTCACCTTCTGGATCGGGTAGACCAATTTTATCCACGTCAGCTTTGCAGGTAATAGGACGGTCAAATACCGGGCCTTCACCAGCGGCAAAGCGTAATCCTAAACCCATAGCGTCAGGGATAGTCAGAATGTCTGAAAACAGAATTGCAGCATCAAGAGGAAAACGACGTAGTGGCTGTAATGTCACTTCAGAAGCAAGCTCTGCGTTTTTGCACAGCGACATAAAGTCACCCGCTTGTGCTCGTGTCGCACGATACTCTGGCAAATAACGCCCTGCTTGGCGCATCATCCACACAGGAGTGCAGTCAACGGGCTGCTTCAACAAAGCACGAAGATAACGGTCGTTCTTTAATTCTGTCATTCTGGCTTCCAACTTCTAGGCTTATTTCTTTAGTTTCTTTGTTAATTAGGCGCGTATTCTATCACTTATTTCCCTGCAACAGACCATAGATTTGCGGTTTGTAGAACAGAGCTTTGCAACCTAGATCATGTTATTAACTTTTAAATCAATGGTTAATTTGCGTGAAAACTGAAACAGTGTTTAAAATCTCGGTGCTAGCGAAAACTACAATAATATACGGGTACTCAGTACTCGACATCTCATAACGACATCTTACTTACCCCCTCCCTCACCGGAGGGTTTTTTTTGCCTGTTTTCTCTCGCTTTTTATTTATATCGACGTTGAATACTCATCTTTGATTGCGTTAACCGTGTGTTCGATTAGCTCTCTGGCAATCGTACCTTTTGGGGCGACTGGCGGCATGTCACTCGGCGTAAACCATTGGGCATCACTCAACTCTGAATAATCAGGGCGAATATCACCACCAGCGAAATCAGCCAAAAACGCCATCATCATACTTGAAGGAAAAGCCCAAGGCTGACTACCAAAGTATCGGATATTCTTAACGCTAATACCGGTCTCTTCTAGCACTTCTCGAGCCACACACTGCTCTAGGGTCTCCCCTACTTCCAAGAATCCGGCAATCACCGTATACATACCCGTTTGATGACGAGGATGCTGTGCCAAAAGAATCTGATTATCTTTTCGCACTGCGACAATAATGCATGGGAAAATACGAGGATAATGAAGCGTTCGGCAGTCTTGGCACTGCATCGCCAGATCACGATGGTTGAGATGATTACGTCCGCCACACTGTGGGCAGAAGCGTAGCGTTTGGCTCATGTGTCCATACTGAACGGCTCGGCTAGCGGCGAGAAATAATGCTTCATCAACTACCAATAATTCGCGCAAAGAGGTCATCTCAAGATCTTTATCGAGATCGGCGTGATTCAGCCAGTAAACCGGATATCCCTTGTATTGTTCAACTTCGATTGCGCTTTCGACTGGCAGTTCGAGTTCCTTTGCAGTGCCAAATGGTACGGTTCCGTCAATGGTCCAAAGTTCACTTCCTGAAACAACACACCAATAAGCTGATTTGAGGTCACTATTTTTTAACATACAAACTCCTGTTGCTTGCAGTTCGTTCATTTTACTGGCAATCTAAATTCATACCAGAGTTTGTCTCTATTTGTTTACCACACATAAACTCTCGTGAAAACAACAGGCTGTATCCTACTTATACAGCGAAATGTGCAAAGGACAGTCTATCCTACGATAGCTCGATCTTGAGGGCATGACCATGCTAAAAAAATTCAAACAAACACAAGAGCAATGGGGCGGAGCCAGTGACGTTATCGATCATTGGTTAGAGAAGAGACAGCATGTTGTTGTTGAATATTGCAAAATTGCTGCACTTCAACCTTGTGCTTCTAAAGCCTCGGTTTCGGAACTCCCTTCACCTCAAGAACTTCAGTATTTCTGTCAGGAAATCGTCGACTATATTTCTGAAGGCCATTTCAAGGTCTACGATATGGTGATGAACAAATGGCAATCGACGGGTTTTAAAGCCACAGACGAGATCAATCAAGCTTATGCAGAGATCATCTTAACCACAGACCCTCTCCTGAACTTTACCGATAAGTATGCCTCGGTAAGCGAAGAAGATGAGCTGGAAACTTTCGATGAAGATATTTCCAGCGTTGGTCAAATTTTAGAGTCTCGATTTGAGTTGGAAGATCACCTGATCCAATTAATCATTGATAGCCTTTCGATTCCACCAGGCGCATAAGTTAACTTATTAACAGCTAACCACTTGGTTTGATTACAAATCCATTCCAATAAAAAAGGCACCTTTCGGTGCCTTTTTTCATATCGATAGTTCGATTACTCTTCTGAAGAGAAACCTGCATTCAGTAGCGCAGCTAGGTTATCTGTAGCTTGCTCTGCTGAAGGACCTTCTTTCTGAGCTTCACGCTTAGATTGACGATCTTGGTGGTACGCAAAACCAGTACCCGCAGGGATCAAGCGACCAACGATAACGTTCTCTTTCAGACCACGTAAGTCATCACGCTTACCAGATACCGCAGCTTCAGTCAGTACGCGCGTCGTTTCTTGGAACGATGCCGCAGAGATGAACGATTCTGTCGCTAGAGACGCTTTAGTGATACCTAGAAGTTCACGTTCGAAGCGTGCAGGCTCTTTGCCTTCAGCTTCTAGTGCACGGTTAGCAATCTTAACTTGTGAGTATTCAACTTGCTCACCAGGTAGGAACTCAGAGTCACCTGCGAAAGTAATTGTACACTTACGTAGCATCTGACGAACGATGGTTTCGATGTGCTTATCGTTAATCTTAACGCCTTGCAGACGGTAAACTTCCTGAACTTCGTTAGCAATGTAAGAAGTCACTGCGTGAATACCACGTAGACGTAGGATGTCATGTGGAGACTCTGGACCATCTGCGATCACGTCACCACGTTCGATACGCTCACCTTCAAACACGTTCAATTGACGATGCTTAGGAATCATCTCTTCGTAAACTTCACCGCTGTCGCGAGTGATAACTAGACGACGTTTACCTTTCGTCTCTTTACCGAATGACACAGTACCTGTGTACTCAGCAAGGATTGCAGGCTCTTTCGGCTTACGAGCTTCAAATAGGTCTGCTACGCGAGGTAGACCACCCGTGATGTCTCGGTTACCGCCAGATTTCTGAGGAATACGAGCAAGAGTATCACCCACATTCACTTCAGCGCCATCTTCGATGTTCACGATAGCTTTACCCGGTAGGAAGTATTGAGCTGGCATATCAGTACCAGGGATCACTACATCGTTACCTTTCTCATCCACAAGTTTGATAGCTGGACGCATATCTTTACCTGCTGCTGGACGAGCTGCTGGTTCAGTCACTTCACTTGAAGATAGACCTGTTAAGTCATCAGTTTGACGAGAAACGGTTACGCCATCGATCATATCTACGAACTGGATGCGACCTGCCACTTCAGTGATGATTGGCAATGTGTGCGCTTCCCAGTTTGCTACTGTTTCACCAGCTTCAACTGCGTCGTTATCTGCTTTGCTTAGCAATGAACCGTAAGGAAGTTTGTGCTTCTCTTTGGTACGACCAAATTCGTCAATGATAGTTAGCTCTGATGCACGAGATGTGATCACTAGCTTCTTATCTTTGTTAATTACGAATTTAGCATTGTGTAGCTTAACAGAACCTGTGTTCTTAGCTTGGATGCTGTTCTCTGCTGCTGCCGTAGATGCCGCACCACCGATGTGGAACGTACGCATCGTTAACTGTGTACCTGGTTCACCGATAGACTGAGCAGCGATAACACCTACTGCTTCACCTTGGTTCACTAGGTGACCACGAGCTAGGTCACGACCGTAACATAGAGCACAACAACCGAAGTCTGCGTCACAGGTTACTACTGAACGTACGCGAATACGGTCAACAGAGTTGTCGTTTAGAACCTGACACCATTTCTCATCAAGAAGCGTGTTACGAGGAACAAGAACTTCTTCTGTACCTGGTTTCAGAATATCTTCTGCAACCACACGACCAAGCGCAAGTTCAGTTAGCGGAACTTTAACGTCACCACCCTCGATATGAGGCATCATGTCTACACCCTCGTGGGTGCCACAGTCGTGCTCATAAACTACAACGTCTTGAGCAACGTCTACTAGACGACGTGTTAGGTAACCAGAGTTCGCTGTCTTCAATGCTGTATCCGCAAGACCCTTACGAGCGCCGTGCGTTGAGATAAAGTACTGAAGTACGTTTAGACCTTCTTTAAAGTTCGCAGTGATTGGCGTCTCGATGATTGAACCATCTGGACGAGCCATCAGACCACGCATACCTGCTAGCTGACGAATCTGAGCTGCAGAACCACGAGCACCTGAGTCAGCCATCATATAGATGCTGTTGAATGACTCTTGCTTCTCTTCTTCACCGTCACGGTTAATAACCATTTCAGATGAAAGGTTCTCCATCATCGCTTTTGCTACGCGATCATTGGTCGATGCCCAAATATCGATCACTTTGTTGTAGCGTTCGCCCGCAGTTACAAGACCAGACTGGAACTGTTCTTGAATTTCGCGTACTTCTTCTTCTGCTTCTGCGATTTCAGTGTATTTCGCAGGTGGTACAACCATATCGTCGATACCAACAGATACACCAGAAAGTGCCGCGTAAGCGAAACCAGCGTACATGATTTGGTCAGCGAAGATTACAGTATCTTTCAGACCTAGCTTACGGTATGCCTCGTTAAGTAGGTTAGAAATTTGTTTCTTACCTAGCTTTTGGTTAACGATACTGTAAGGAAGACCTGACGGTACGATTTGCCACAACATTGCACGACCGACAGTAGTATCTACCATCTTAGTTTCTGTTGTGCTGTTACCATCTTCGTCAACAACTGTTTCTGTAATACGTACTTTAACGCGTGCGTGTAGCTCAGCGCTCTTAGTGCGGTATGCCTTTTCAGCCTCTTCTGGGCCAGCAAGGTACATGCCTTCACCTTTCGCGTTTACTTTCTCACGAGTCATGTAGTACAGACCCAATACAACGTCCTGAGAAGGTACGATGATCGGATCACCTGACGCTGGCGACAGAATGTTGTTTGTCGACATCATCAGAGTACGAGCTTCTAGCTGTGCTTCTAAAGTTAGAGGCACGTGCACCGCCATTTGGTCACCATCGAAGTCCGCGTTATACGCCGCACACACTAGTGGGTGTAGCTGAATCGCTTTACCTTCGATAAGTACAGGTTCGAATGCCTGGATACCTAGACGGTGAAGTGTTGGTGCACGGTTAAGTAGCACTGGGTGTTCACGGATTACTTCATCCAAGATATCCCATACAACAGCTTCTTCACGCTCTACCATTTTCTTAGCCGCTTTGATTGTAGTCGCAAGACCACGAGTCTCTAGCTTGCTGTAGATAAATGGTTTGAATAGCTCAAGTGCCATCTTCTTAGGAAGACCACATTGGTGCAGACGAAGGTATGGACCTACTGTGATTACAGAACGGCCAGAGTAGTCTACACGTTTACCTAGAAGGTTCTGACGGAAACGACCTTGTTTACCCTTGATCATATCAGCAAGAGATTTCAGAGGACGCTTGTTCGAACCTGTGATCGCGCGACCGCGACGACCATTGTCTAGAAGCGCATCAACAGACTCTTGCAGCATACGCTTTTCGTTGCGTACGATGATGTCTGGAGCAGCAAGCTCAAGAAGACGTTTCAAACGGTTGTTACGGTTAATAACACGACGGTATAGATCGTTCAGATCAGAAGTCGCAAAGCGACCGCCATCTAGTGGTACTAGAGGACGTAGATCTGGCGGAAGCACTGGAAGTACAGTCAGAATCATCCACTCAGGTTTGTTACCTGAATTTACGAATGCTTCAACTAGCTTCAAACGCTTCGTTACTTTCTTACGCTTAGTTTCTGAGTTAGTCGTATCTAGCTCTTCACGCATCTGTTCGATTTCTACATGAAGGTCCATTGAGCTTAATAGATCTTTGATCGCTTCAGCACCCATCTTAGCGGAGAATTCATCACCCCACTCTTCTAGGCGGTCTAGGTACTCTTCCTCAGTCAGCATTTGACCTTTTTCAAGATCAGTCATGCCCGGTTCTGTTACTACGTACATTTCGAAGTAAAGAACGCGCTCGATATCACGTAGCGGCATATCCATTAATAGACCGATACGAGATGGTAGAGATTTTAGGAACCAGATGTGAGCAACTGGAGATGCTAGCTCGATGTGGCCCATACGGTCACGACGAACTTTAGTTTGTGTAACTTCAACGCCACACTTCTCACAGATAACACCACGGTGTTTTAGACGCTTATATTTACCACAAAGACATTCGTAGTCTTTTACTGGGCCAAAAATACGCGCACAAAACAGACCATCACGCTCAGGTTTGAACGTACGATAGTTAATCGTTTCAGGTTTTTTAACTTCACCAAAAGACCATGAACGAATCATGTCTGGTGAAGACAGACCGATTTTGATTGCATCAAATTCTTCGGTCTTATGCTGTGCTTTTAGAAAGTTTAATAAGTCTTTCACAATCAGCTCCTGTAAGGAGTTAAAAGCAGCCAGCCAAACGCCAGCTGCTTTCTACCAGATAATCACATTTCTCTGACGAGAAACGAATTACTCTTCGTCTTCTAGCTCGATGTTGATACCTAGCGAGCGAATCTCTTTCAACAATACGTTGAACGATTCAGGCATGCCAGGTTCCATGCTGTGGTTGCCATCTACGATGTTCTTATACATCTTAGTACGGCCGTTAACGTCATCCGACTTAACTGTTAGCATTTCTTGTAGCGTGTAAGCAGCACCGTAAGCTTCAAGTGCCCATACTTCCATCTCACCGAAACGCTGACCACCGAACTGAGCTTTACCACCAAGTGGTTGCTGAGTAACAAGGCTGTAAGAACCCGTAGAACGAGCATGCATCTTGTCATCAACAAGGTGGTTCAGTTTCAGCATGTACATGTAACCAACAGTTACAGGACGCTCAAACGCATCACCTGTACGACCATCGAACAGTGTCAACTGACCAGACGTTGGAAGGTCTGCTAGTGACAATAGTTCTTTGATTGAAGCTTCGTTCGCGCCATCAAATACTGGTGTTGCAATCGGTAGACCGTTGCGTAGGTTACCAGCCAGTACACGTACTTCTTCATCGCTCATAGAAGCAATGTCGACGTTCTGACGAGTTTCACCAAGATCGTAAACCTTCTGTAGGAATTCGCGCAGCTTAGCAAGCTCTTGCTGTTCCTTAATCATTTGGTTGATCTTGTCACCAATACCTTTAGCCGCCAGACCTAAGTGAACTTCTAGGATCTGACCGATGTTCATACGCGAAGGTACACCCAGTGGGTTAAGTACGATATCGACTGGCTGGCCAGTTTCATCGTAAGGCATGTCTTCAACAGGGTTGATCTTAGAGATTACACCCTTGTTACCGTGACGACCCGCCATCTTATCACCCGGTTGGATGCGACGTTTCACCGCTAGGTAAACTTTAACGATCTTCAGTACGCCTGGTGCTAGATCATCACCTTGAGTGATCTTGCGACGCTTAGCTTCGAATTTCTTATCGAAGTCAGCTTTCAGTTCGTCGTACTGCTCAGCCATCTGTTCTAGCTGAGTTTGTAGTTCGTCGTTTTCTAGCGTTTGTTCTAACAGTTGCTTACGGTCGATAGATTCAACTTTAGCTTCGCTGTAGCCTGCTGTAAGTAGCAGAGAACGAACACGTGCAAATAAACCGCCTTCAAGAATTTGGAACTCTTCAGTCAGGTCTTTCTTCGCTTCTTTCAACTGCATTTGTTCGATTTCAAGTGCACGCTTGTCTTTCTCTACGCCATCGCGAGTGAAGACTTGTACATCGATAACCGTACCTGCAACAGAGTTAGGCACACGTAGTGAAGTATCTTTAACGTCAGAAGCTTTTTCACCGAAGATAGCGCGTAGTAGCTTCTCTTCTGGAGTTAGCTGAGTTTCACCTTTCGGTGTTACTTTACCAACTAGGATGTCGCCACCCTTAACTTCTGCACCAATGTAAACGATACCTGACTCATCCAGTTTAGATAGAGCAGCCTCACCTACGTTTGGAATATCTGCAGTGATCTCTTCAGCACCAAGCTTAGTATCACGAGCCACACAAGATAGTTCTTGAATGTGGATAGTAGTAAAGCGGTCTTCTTGAACAACACGCTCAGAAACTAAGATCGAGTCTTCGAAGTTGTAACCGTTCCAAGGCATGAACGCGATACGCATGTTCTGGCCAAGAGCAAGTTCACCAAGGTCAGTTGATGGACCGTCAGCAACTACGTCACCACGAGCAACAAGTTCACCAGGCATCACACAAGGACGCTGGTTGATACAAGTATTTTGGTTTGAACGTGTGTACTTAGTTAGGTTGTAGATATCGATACCTGCTTCGCCTGGTACCAGCTCTTCTTCATTAACCTTAACAACGATACGAGATGCGTCCACAGACTGAACCACACCACCACGTTTAGCAACAGCAGTTACACCGGAGTCAACTGCTACGTTACGTTCAATACCAGTACCAACTAGAGGCTTATCAGCTTTCAAAGTTGGAACAGCCTGACGTTGCATGTTCGCACCCATCAATGCACGGTTCGCATCATCGTGTTCTAGGAACGGGATTAGCGACGCAGCGATAGATACTACTTGGTTTGTAGCAACGTCCATGTAGTCAACGTGTTCACGAGGGTGAAGACCAGATTCACCTTTTTGACGTGCTGTGATCAGTTCGTCAGCAAAAGTGCTCTCTTCAGTCAGTTTCGCGTTCGCCTGAGCGATAACGAATTGACCTTCCTCGATAGCTGATAGGTAATCAACTTCATCAGTAACAACACCGTCTACTACACGACGGTATGGAGTCTCTAGGAAACCATACTCGTTACAACGTGCAAACGCAGATAGAGAGTTGATCAGACCGATGTTTGGACCTTCAGGCGTTTCGATAGGACATAGACGACCGTAGTGAGTTACGTGTACGTCACGTACTTCGAAGCCAGCACGTTCACGAGTCAGACCGCCAGGACCCAATGCAGAAATACGACGTTTGTGCGTAACTTCTGAAAGCGGGTTGTTTTGGTCCATAAACTGTGAAAGCTGTGAAGAACCAAAGAATTCTTTTACAGCAGCAGAAATCGGTTTCGCGTTGATCAGATCTTGTGGCATCACGTTGTCTAGATCGCCTAGGCTTAGACGTTCTTTAACTGCGCGTTCTACACGTACAAGACCAACACGGAATTGGTTTTCTGCCATTTCGCCTACGCTACGGATACGACGGTTGCCAAGGTGGTCGATATCGTCCACTTCACCAATACCGTTACGGATCGCGATAAGCTTCTTCATCACTTCTATGATATCTGTTTCATCAAGAGTGCCTTGCTCACCCGCGTCTTCACGACCGATAGAGCTGTTGAACTTCATACGACCTACAGTTGATAGATCGTAACGTTCTTCAGAGAAGAATAGGCTATTGAATAGCGTTTCAGCCGCTTCTTTCGTTGGCGGCTCGCCAGGGCGCATCATGCGGTAGATTTCTACAAGCGCAGAGATACGGTCAGTTGTGCTGTCAACACGAACAGTGTCAGACATGAATGGACCGTGGTCTAGATCGTTCGTAAATAGAACTTCTAGTTTTTTGTATCCCGCTTGAGATAAGTTCGCTAGTGCTTCTAGGCTAATTTCTTGGTTAGCCGCGATGATAACTTCGCCAGTTGCTTCATTGATGTAATCTTTAGAAGATACTTTTCCAACTGTGTATTCAACTGGAACTTCAATGAATTCAACGCCATCTTTTTCAAGTTGACGGATGTGACGAGCAGTAACGCGACGACCTTTCTCTACATAGACCTTGCCATCAGCTTCGATGTCAAACGTAGCTGTTTCACCACGAAGACGTTCAGGCACCAACTCCATCATTAGAGTTTGGTCTTTCACTTCGAAGTTGATTTTTTCGAAGAAGATATCAAGGATCTCTTCAGTCGTCTTACCTAGTGCACGAAGAATGATCGATGCTGGTAGTTTACGACGACGGTCAATACGTACGTATAGGTTATCCTTTGGATCGAATTCGAAATCCAACCATGAACCACGGTAAGGAATAACACGTGCATTGTATAGAACTTTACCTGAAGAGTGGGTCTTACCCTTATCGCTGTCGAAGAATACGCCTGGGCTTCTGTGCAGCTGGGATACGATAACCCTCTCAGTACCATTAATTACAAAGGTACCATTATCTGTCATGAGTGGAATTTCACCCATGTAGACTTCTTGTTCTTTAATATCTTTGACAGTACCTGCTGGCGCGTCTTTATCAAAAATCACAAGGCGTAGTTTTACGCGTAGTGGTTTTGAATAAGTTACACCACGGATTTGACATTCTTTAACGTCAAAAACTGGCTCACCAAGACGGTAGCTAACGTATTGCAGCTCTGAATTGCCGTTGTAGCTCTGAATTGGAAATACAGAACGAAAAGCAGCTTCAAGACCGTATTGTCCCTCAGGATCCTGTTCGATAAATTTATCGAACGAATCGAGCTGGATCGATAGCAGGTATGGAATGTCCAGTACTTGTGGACGAGTACCAAAGTCCTTACGGATGCGCTTTTTCTCGGTATAAGAGTAAACCATGGGGTTCCTCAGCTCGCTGATAAGTGACCCAAACTGTCCACCTTGAAGGTTTAGGACAGTGACTAAATCGCTGTTTACTGTAGTGACGGTGTCTGTTCGACTTCCGCTTTTTGCATGAATATGGGACGCTTAAACAGCGGGAAAATTCGCCCATACCCTACAGCGCAAAAAGGCCGGTGGTTATTAAACCACCAGCCATTAGCCTTACGGCTAAGAAATTAAGTAATTATTACTTAACTTCAACAGTTGCACCAGCTGCTTCTAGTTCAGCTTTAAGAGCTTCAGCTTCTTCTTTAGAAACTGCTTCTTTAAGAGGTGCTGGAGCACCGTCTACAAGACCTTTAGCTTCTTTAAGACCTAGGCCAGTTGCGCCACGTACTGCTTTGATTACAGCAACTTTGTTTGCGCCAGCAGCAGTTAGGATTACGTCAAATTCAGTTTGCTCTTCAGCAGCTGCACCAGCAGCAGCACCGCCAGCTACAACAGCAGCAGCAGCAGAAACACCGAATTTTTCTTCCATTGCAGTGATTAGTTCAACAACTTGCATTACAGACATTTCTGCAACAGCGTCTAGGATTTGCTCGTTAGTAATAGACATAACAATTCTCTTTTAAGTCAACAATAAGTTTATTTTGCAACCAGTAAAAAGCAAGCAATTAAGCAGCTTCTTTTTGATCACGGATAGCAGCGATAGTACGTACCAATTTGCCAGCAGACGCTTCTTTCATGCACATCATGAGTTTCGCGATTGCTTCGTCGTATGTTGGTAGTGTCGCTAGTACTTCAACGTCAGTGATAGAACCTTCGAATGCAGCAGCTTTGATCTCGAATGCTTTGTTCTCTTGAGCGAAGTCTTTAAAAAGACGCGCTGCAGCACCTGGGTGCTCGTTAGAGAAGCCGATCAAAGTTGGACCTACGAATGTGTCTTGTAGACATTCGTAAGCTGTGCCTTCTACAGCGCGACGTGCAAGTGTGTTACGAACAACTTTTAGGTAAACACCAGCTTCACGAGCCTGTTTACGTAGAGTTGTCATAGCAGCAACTTGTACACCACGAGAGTCAGCTACAACTGCAGAAAGTGCACCACTGGCCGCTTCGTTGACTTCAGCAACAATTGCTTGTTTGTCTTGAAGGTTTAAAGCCATCTTGGATTACTCCTGGTTGATATTACACCACTCACTATTGTCACAACAGTGAGAGATTATTAGGTGCAGTTCCAGAAGAAAGGTAACCCATTCTTTAAAATAAAAAATGAAATCTTTCTGTCAGGTTCGGGCACCATCTACGTAGGTTGTATTAAGTTATCAAGTGATAACGCCTACGGTCTTGGACGGAGACTGAATACTGATTCAGAGAATCGGGCTTCAGCCCCAACCACAAATATTAGGCGCAAAATTATACACAAATTTTGCGCCTAAGCAAATGCATTATGCTAGAGTGTTCAGAGTATTCTGATCAACAGCAACACCAGCACCCATAGTAGTAGAGATGCTTACCTTCTTCAGGAAAGTACCTTTCGCTGAAGATGGTTTTGCTTTCTTAAGCGCAACTAGTAGAGCTTCTAAGTTCTCTTGTAGTTGGTTAGCTTCGAAAGACACCTTACCAATAGTAGTGTGGATGATACCGTTCTTGTCGTTACGGTAACGAACCTGACCAGCTTTAGCGTTCTTAACTGCTTCAGCAACGTTAGGAGTTACAGTACCAACTTTAGGGTTTGGCATTAGACCACGTGGACCAAGGATGGTACCAAGTTGACCTACAACGCGCATTGCATCTGGAGATGCGATCACTACGTCGAAATCCATAACACCTTTCTTAACTTGCTCAGCTAGGTCATCCATACCCACTAGGTCAGCACCTGCAGCTTTAGCAGCTTCAGCGTTTGCGCCTTGAGTGAATACAGCAACACGGATATCACGACCAGTACCGTGTGGTAGTACAGTTGCACCACGTACGTTTTGGTCAGATTTACGAGCGTCGATACCTAGGTTAACAGCAACGTCAACAGACTCTACGAATTTTGCAGTTGCTAGTTCTTTAAGAAGAGCAACAGCTTCGTTGATTTCGTACTCTTTAGTTACATCCACTTTCTCGCGGATTGTACGCATACGCTTAGTTAGTTTTGCCATCGTATTAACCCTCTACCACTAGGCCCATTGAACGAGCAGTACCCGCAATAGAACGCTTCATTGCTTCGATGTCAGCACCAGTCATATCAGCAGCTTTAGTTTCTGCGATCTCTTGGATTTGTGCATCAGTGATAGTACCCACTTTTTCAGTGTTTGGACGACCTGAACCAGACTTGATACCAGCTGCTTTCTTAAGAAGAACTGCTGCAGGTGGAGTCTTAGTTTCGAACGTGAAAGAACGGTCGCTGTATACAGTGATAACAACTGGGATTGGTAGACCTTTCTCTACAGATTCTGTTTTTGCGTTGAACGCTTTACAGAATTCCATAATGTTCACACCACGTTGACCTAGTGCAGGACCAACTGGTGGACTTGGGTTAGCCATACCCGCTGCAACTTGCAGCTTGATATAAGCTTCAACTTTCTTAGCCATGATATTTCCTAAATTTTGGGTTCAAACGCTAATTAACAATCAGCTCCCCGAAGTAACAAAACCAATTAAAGGTTTAGAAGACCTAATTTCTAAGTGATAGCACTCAGAAAAGGTATTAAGACCTGTAAAAAGGCGCGAAATTATAGCTAGCATTCGCGCCTTAAACAAGCCTAAAAGGTGTTTTTTTAGTCAACTTTTTCAACTTGACCAAACTCAAGCTCAACTGGTGTAGCACGACCAAAGATCGATACAGACACTTTCAGGCGGCTCTTCTCATAATCCACTTCTTCAACAGTACCGTTAAAGTCAGCAAATGGGCCTTCGTTAACACGAACCACTTCACCCGCTTCGAACATAGTCTTAGGACGCGGAGCTTCGCTCGCTTTCTCTAGACGGTTCAGAATCGCGTCTGCTTCTTTATCAGTAATTGGCGCTGGACGATCAGAAGTACCACCAATGAAGCCCATTACACGAGGAACGCTACGTACTAAGTGCCAAGATTCATCGTTCATGATCATTTGCACAAGCACGTAACCAGGGAAGAATTTACGTTCACTCTTACGGCGTTGACCCGCGCGCATCTCAACAACTTCTTCAGTTGGGACAAGCACTTCACCGAATAGATCTTCCATGCTGTGCATCTTGATATGTTCACGTAGAGATTGTGCTACGCGACCTTCAAAGCCAGAGAAGGCTTGAACTACATACCAGCGTTTTTTTGGAGCTTCACTCATGTATTAAACCCTCTATACTCCAGTAGCAAAGGCCACTAGACGAACCATAATTCCGTCAATGCCCCAAAGTACTAGAGCCATTACAATACTTACCGCTAACACAATTAGTGTTGTTTGCATCGTTTCTTGGCGTGTAGGCCAAACAACTTTACGAACTTCCATTCGTGATTCACGTGCAAAACTAATTGCGGCTTTGCCTTTCGATGTTGTTGCAGCAACGCCTAGCGCAGCAGCAATTAACACAATTACACCTGCAGCGCGAATCACTACAGACAATTCACCATACAGGTAATTACCCACAACAGCGGCAGCTAGCAGAACAAAAGTGACAATCCACTTAAATGTATCTGCTGCATTTGAGCTATCAGGAGCTTCAGCATTTGCTTTCATAAACCAACCTGTCACACAAGTCTTACTATAGACGACAACAACCCCGCTGCTGCAGGGCAAATCCATAACATCAGGGTAAAATACCTCGATGCACTCTCTTTTTTATTTGTTAAAGAGCTAAATTCTTTAACAAATAGTCCTGTTTTCACACTTGCTTGTATAAAAAACTAGCTAATGCTTAATACAGCGCATAAAAAGGGCATCAAATGATGCCCTTTTTACTAGTGTCACGTCAAATCTTATTCAAAGATTTTAGCTACAACACCAGCACCAACTGTACGGCCACCTTCGCGGATCGCGAAACGTAGACCTTCATCCATTGCGATTGGAGCGATTAGCTCAACAATCATTTGGATGTTGTCACCAGGCATTACCATTTCTACGCCTTCTGGTAGAGAGATATCACCAGTTACGTCAGTTGTACGGAAGTAGAACTGTGGACGGTAGCCTTTGAAGAACGGAGTATGACGGCCGCCTTCATCTTTAGACAGTACGTATACTTCTGATTCGAATTTAGTGTGTGGAGTGATTGAACCTGGTTTAGCAAGTACTTGA
>NZ_JACVEG010000015.1 GCF_014596725.1 Vibrio sp. Y2-5 | reverse complement strand
TACTCTATCCAGCTGAGCTATGAGCGCGCAGTTTTTAATATTCTAGTCTTAAAAACTAAGACCGATATATGGGCATTACCCAACACCCAAGATACTTGTCGTTACCAACAACATCTTAGACGATAAATAGTGGCGCGTCCTGGAGGATTCGAACCTCCGACCGCCTGGTTCGTAGCCAGGTACTCTATCCAGCTGAGCTAAGGACGCGCAGGGTGTGAAGCATATCACACTAAATTTATTTCAGAACAAAAAAATTGACCGTTGGTCAATAAATGGCGGTGAGGGAGGGATTCGAACCCTCGATGCGGCTACAAACCACATACTCCCTTAGCAGGGGAGCGCCTTCGGCCTCTCGGCCACCTCACCGCATTATATTCACATTCAATAACTTGCTCTAAAACAAGAGAAAGAATATGGCGCGTCCTGGAGGATTCGAACCTCCGACCGCCTGGTTCGTAGCCAGGTACTCTATCCAGCTGAGCTAAGGACGCACTTTGTTCTTTGTTTGGTTGCTAACCCAAACAAGGCAAGAATGGCGGTGAGGGAGGGATTCGAACCCTCGATGCGGCTACAAACCACATACTCCCTTAGCAGGGGAGCGCCTTCGGCCTCTCGGCCACCTCACCGCATTATATTCACATTCAATAACTTGCTCTAAAACAAGAGAAAGAATATGGCGCGTCCTGGAGGATTCGAACCTCCGACCGCCTGGTTCGTAGCCAGGTACTCTATCCAGCTGAGCTAAGGACGCACTTTGTTCTTTGTTTGGTTGCTAACCCAAACAAGGCAAGAATGGCGGTGAGGGAGGGATTCGAACCCTCGATGCGGCTACAAACCACATACTCCCTTAGCAGGGGAGCGCCTTCGGCCTCTCGGCCACCTCACCGTCTTGCGGAGGCACATATTACGATTTACCAAAAATATGTCAAACATTTTCTTGGCAAAAATAGCAAAAACCAAGTCAATCGTTGCCTATTTAATCAAAGCGCTATGAAATTACACTTTTATTAAAAAAAGCTTCTCTTAAAAACAAAAAAGGCTGGCGAATGTGCCAGCTCTTTTGAGAATTAGTAGTTGCCAGTTGCAACGTTACCATTGCCCTTTTCAGCTTGAATGCGCATGTAAATTTCTTCACGGTGCACAGATACTTCTTTCGGCGCATTTACACCAATACGTACTTGGTTACCTTTTACGCCTAAAACAGTAACAGTGACTTCATCACCGATCATTAGAGTTTCGCCAACACGACGAGTCAAAATTAGCATTCTTTGCTCCTTGAGTAATCTCTGAATTATCTTGCAGTTACACTATTATCCAACAGAAGTTATATTTTGGTAAACTCTGTTGGCAGTTTATTAACCTAAAGATACTTGCCTAGGTTGAAAATCTAATAGTTCGTCAGAAGTTATAAAAGCCTCATGCAAAATATTAGCTGCTGAATTAACACTTTCTGGACTTAACATAAGCATGAATGATTGCGAAGTCGTTGAAACATAATGAATATTTATGTCGTGTTCAGCCAGTAATGCAAAAGATCGGTCAACAAAGCTCGGGGCTTGTAAACCTACTGTGGTTAATAAACTCACATGTTCACTATTACGGATTTTGTCACTGAACACCAGCTTCAACTTAGCACAAGCATCAAGTTTTATGACCACTCCTGCCCAATCTGTATCCTCGATCACACTCCACACCTCAATACCCAACATTTGACAATGTTTCTGCAGGCTTGAAAGCGCGTCATGCTCAATGGAAATCAAAGCCATATCTCTTTGAATGGCGATACCACAGACAGGTTTTGTTCCCAGTTCACCTTTAATCAAACTACCTTGATTAACATCAAAAGTAGACAAGACACGAAGTGGAACCGCATTGTCCCATGCGTACTGAACACAAGGTAAATGTAAAACTTTTGCACCCTTACGTGCCATTTCTTCCATAGATGGAAAATCTACTACATCTAATTTCTGCGCATTGGGTACAACTCTTGGATCACAAGAGTACACACCATCTACATCAGTGAAGATTTGGCATTCGTCAGCCTTGAGAGCTCCGGCAAGTGTCACAGCACTTGTATCTGAGCCACCGCGCCCTAACGTGGTGATGTCCCCATTCTCATTAACACCTTGAAAACCCGCTACTATAACAATTTGGTCTTGTTCTAGTAGCTCAAAGATCGTTCGTGTATCAATGTTCTTAATCGTCGCGTCATTATGCAGATTATCTGTCACAATGTTCGCTTGAGCTCCGGTTAATGAACGAGCAGCAAAACCTAATTTATTTAAAGTCATTGCTAACAGTGCCATAGACACTTGTTCACCAGCAGAGAGCAAAACATCAAGTTCTCTTGCAGTTGGTACGCTATCGACTTGCTGAGCTAACGCCACTAATCGATTCGTTTCACCCGCCATTGCAGATACAACTACAACAACTTGATTACCATCATTTTTCGCCTTTATGATGTGTTCAGCTACCGTATGGATTGTTTCAATGGAACCCATAGAAGTTCCGCCAAACTTTTGCACGATAAGGGACTTTTTCACCAGTATTCACCTTCCCAAGACCGAAGTCTCATACGCACCAACTCGTTTATCCAACCGATAAATTCGTTAAGTAATAACAAAAACAAAACCAAGCAGATAACTGAGCGGAAAACTCCACCCAATTAAACCACTTGGTCAATGGAATTAAACATACGCCAGTTTAAGGTAAAACTGACGTAGCTAATTAATTTATAAGCGTTCTTCTAGCCAAGGCTGAACAGTTTGCATAGCCGCAGGTAAAGCTGATACATCTGTACCACCAGCCTGAGCCATATCAGGGCGACCGCCGCCCTTACCACCAACTTGTTCTGCAACCATCTTAACTAAATCACCTGCTTTAACTTTGCCAGTCAGGTCGTTAGTTACACCAGCAATAAGGCCGACTTTGTCGTCCGCCACATTGGCCAGTAGAACAACACCACTACCAAGTTGATTCTTAATATCGTCAACCATGGTTCTTAGATTCTTACTGTCTGCGCCTTCAAGACCAGCGATAAGAACTTTAGTGCCGTTGATAACTTGAGCTTTGCCCATGATGTTGGCACTTTCAGCCGCTGCCATTTTATCTTTCAGCTTCTGAATTTCTTTCTCTAACGCTTTCGCTTTGTTAGCCGCTTCAACAAGCTTCTCTTCGTACTTGAGTGTTTGAGCATCGATAACATCTAATGCTGATTCACCAGTAACCGCTTCAATACGACGGATACCCGCTGCGATACCACTTTCAGAAGTGATCTTGAATAGACCGATATCACCCGTATTTGATGCGTGAATACCACCACACAACTCAGTTGAGAACTCACCCATTGAAAGAACACGAACTTGGTCATCGTATTTCTCACCGAACAGTGCCATCGCACCTTTCTTCTTCGCTGATTCGATATCCATGATGTTCGTTTCAATCACGTGGTTACGACGTACTTGTTCGTTAACCAAACGCTCTACTTCTTTCAGCTCTTGAGCCGTTACCGCTTCAAGGTGAGAGAAGTCAAAACGCAGACCTTCAGGTTTCACTAAAGAACCTTTCTGAGTCACGTGTTCACCTAATACTTGGCGAAGTGCTGCGTGTAACAGGTGAGTCGCTGAGTGGTTAAGAGACGTTGCTTGACGACGTTTAGCATCGACAATCGCAATAACTTTATCGCCTTTAGCAAATACACCTTCAACAAGCACACCGTGATGAGCAAAAGCATTGCCCAATTTCTGAGTGTCTTCGACTTTGAACAAACCTGATTCAAGTTTCAGTACACCAGCATCACCACACTGACCACCTGATTCTGCATAGAAAGGTGTTTCGTCTAGTACAACAATCGCTTTATCACCGGCAGACAATGAATCAACTTCGTTGCCTTCAACGAACATAGCAGTGATAGTGCCCTGACCTTCTGTTGCGCTATAGCCACAGAATTCAGTGCTGCCATCAACTTTGATTAACGTGTTGTAATCAGTGCCAAATTGACCCGCTTCACGAGCACGTTGGCGCTGCCCTTCCATTGCCACTTCGAAGCCTGCTTCGTCAATAGTGAAGTTACGTTCACGAGCAACGTCGTTGGTTAAATCTGCTGGGAAACCGTATGTGTCATACAGTTTGAATACTGTTTCACCGTCAAGCTCATTGCCTTCTAGGTTATCCAGTGCTTCATTTAGAATAGCCATACCGCGGTCAAGTGTGCGGCTGAAGTTTTCTTCTTCAATGCGAAGTACTTTCTCTACCACAGCTTGTTGCTTCTTAAGCTCTTCACCTGCCGTACCCATAACATCAGCCAGTACAGAAACAAGTTTGTAGAAGAAAGAGCCCTGAGCACCCAGTTTGTTGCCATGACGAACTGCACGACGAATGATTCGGCGCAGTACATAGCCACGGCCTTCGTTAGAAGGCATAACGCCATCTACGATTAAGAATGCACATGAACGGATATGGTCAGCAACAACGCGCAATGACTGGTTAGAAAGGTCGTCATGACCTGTAACTTCAGCGGCTGCTTTAATTAGTGTTTGGAATACATCGATTTCGTAGTTTGAGTGTACGTTCTGCATAATTGCAGAGATACGCTCAATACCCATACCCGTGTCCACAGATGGCTTAGGTAGTGGTTCCATCGTGCCATCAGCATGACGGTTGAACTGCATAAATACGTTGTTCCAGATCTCGATGAATCGGTCACCGTCTTCTTCTGGAGAGCCCGGAGGACCGCCCCAAATATGATCACCGTGATCGTAGAAAATCTCTGTACATGGACCACATGGACCAGTATCGCCCATCTGCCAGAAGTTATCTGATTCATACGCTTTACCGCCAGGCTTGTCGCCAATGCGGATAATGCGTTCTGCCGGAATACCAACCTGTTTGTTCCAGATATCGAATGCTTCATCATCCGTCTGGTAAACCGTTACTAGCAGACGCTCTTTTGGTAGTTGCAGAACTTCAGTCAGAAATTCCCATGCAAAGTTGATGGCATCTTCTTTGAAGTAATCACCAAAGCTGAAGTTACCCAACATTTCAAAGAATGTGTGGTGACGCGCGGTGAAACCCACGTTCTCTAAGTCATTGTGTTTACCACCAGCACGAACACAGCGCTGAGCTGTTGTGGCGCGAGTGTAAGCTCGTTTCTCTAAACCTAGGAAACAATCTTTAAACTGGTTCATCCCTGCGTTAGTGAACAGCAAGGTAGGATCATTAGCAGGCACCAAAGACGAACTGTCGACGATTTGGTGACCTTTACTTTCAAAGAATGAGAGGAACGCGCGGCGAACCTCATCCGTGCTCATGTACATGCAGCTCTTCCTGAAATACTCAAGTTAGAATTTTGCGCTATTGTAAAGCATGGATAAGAGTTCGCCTAGTTTTCTTAAAGAAAAGACGAACAAGAATTGAAATTTAGCGGGATGTCATGAAGTTAAATGACTAATAGAATTGAGACGAGTGACAGCAAGCGACGGAGCAATTGGTGCTCAGTTACCGCCTTCTTCATCAGCACTCAAAGCATAGTTTATTTGGTCGAAGTTAAAGCCACGATACTGAAGGAATCTTACCCTCTTCGCGTACTCTTTTTGATCTTGAGTCATAACCTGTTTGAACTTCTTTTCTGCCGTTTGCTTCGCTAACTCAAACCAATCGACTTCTTCTTGTTCTATTGCACTACTAATCGCATCATTTTCAACGCGTTTCTGTTGCAGCTCCCGACGAATTCGTCTTTCTCCATGCCCTTTCGCAATATGTTGTCTAACTTGGCTTTGCGCAAAACGCTGATCATCTAAATAACCGTGCTCTTTACAATAGATAACGGCTTGTTGAACTTCCTCTTCTTCAAAGCCTTTCAACAATAACTTTTGCCAAAGCTCGAACTCGCCGTGATCACGTCTTGTCAGCAGATACAAAGCACGCTCTTTGCAACTCATTTTATTGGGGCTTGAATACATAACACCTCAACGATCTCACCTAAATCTGAGTAATAAAAAGCCCCGCTAAACAGCAGGGCTCTGAATTCACTATCACTGTGATGAAAACCAGTAGTGATTAAAACTCTTCTTCTTCAACAGACGGCTCAGCTACATCTGCAGACTCAGCCTTTTCTAAGCTAGGGGTTAGCAACATCTCACGAAGTTTAGCATCAATAGTTGTAGCCGCTTCTGGATTCTCACGTAGGTATTTACATGCGTTAGCTTTACCTTGGCCAATTTTGTCGCCATTGTAGCTATACCAAGCACCCGCTTTCTCAACCAACTTGTGCTTAACGCCTAGGTCAATCAGCTCACCCTCACGGTTAAAACCTTGACCGTAAAGAATTTGCGTATCCGCTTGTTTAAATGGTGCTGCAATCTTGTTTTTAACCACTTTGATACGAGTTTCGTTACCAACAACTTCATCGCCTTCTTTGATAGAACCCGTACGGCGAATATCAAGACGTACAGAAGCGTAGAATTTAAGAGCGTTACCACCCGTTGTTGTTTCTGGGTTACCGAACATCACACCAATCTTCATACGAATTTGGTTAATGAAGATACACATACAGTTTGACTGCTTAAGGTTACCCGTTAACTTACGCATTGCTTGAGAAAGCATACGTGCTTGAAGACCCATGTGGCTATCGCCCATCTCGCCTTCAATTTCTGCTTTAGGTGTAAGTGCTGCAACTGAGTCAACAACCATAACATCGACCGCACCAGAACGCGCTAATGCATCACAGATTTCAAGCGCTTGCTCACCAGTATCTGGTTGAGAAACCAATAGTTCATCAATATTCACGCCTAGCTTACGAGCGTAGATTGGATCTAGCGCATGCTCAGCATCAATAAAGGCACAAGTTTTACCCACACGCTGTGCAGCAGCAATCAGTTCAAGAGTCAGAGTGGTTTTACCTGAAGACTCGGGACCGTAAACTTCTACGATACGACCCATTGGTAAACCACCAGCACCTAATGCGATATCCAAAGAAAGTGAACCCGTAGAGATGGTTTCTACATCCATCGTACGGTTGTCACCAAGGCGCATGATCGAACCTTTACCGAATTGCTTTTCAATTTGACCTAGGGCTGCGGCTAGCGCCTTCTGTTTATTCTCGTCCATTACTTTCTCCAGACTGTCACTTGCGTGATGTTAGGGTTCATTGACCCTAGAAATTGGTTTGACTTAATTACGTCGAATGCTGCTCATTATACTGTTGATTCATACAGTGTCCACCCCTGTATGGAAAAAAGTTGTCACTTGCCGAAAAGTCAGAGACTTAAGACAAATGCTCTTTAATTGTTTCTAAGGCATGGATCACAGCTTGGGTTCGAACAGCGCTGCGATCGCCAGCAAAATGTTGCGTTTCAACTTTAAGCCAGTCGGATTTATCCGCCCAAGCAAAGCACACTGTTCCTACTGGTTTTTCTTCACTTCCCCCAGAAGGGCCTGCAATGCCGCTGATCGAGACACCAATCGTCGCGTTGGAATTTTTCAGAGCTCCCTGCACCATTTGAATCACAACGGGTTCAGATACCGCGCCAAATTCCGCGAGTGTTTGCCCTTCAACGCCTATCATTTCTTGTTTTGCTTCATTGCTATAGGTCACAAAAGCCCGATCAAACCATGCAGAACTTCCTGCAATTTCAGTGATTGCACTTGCGACGCCACCACCAGTACAGGACTCAGCAGTCACTAAGACCTGTTTGTGCTCAAGTAATAACTCACCGAGTTGTTGGCTTAATTGTTCTACGGAATTCATGAGAAACCACCTAACCTTTTTTCAATCAGATAAAGCTAACTGATAGTCGACCAATTGCCAACCGCAGAAACAACGAGAGTGCCAAATGGCACTCTCATCTGTAGGGTTTGTTAAAGCATATAAACAAACATTAAATCTCAAACATCAAATTGCCCGGAGCCAAGAACGGCCAGCGTATAACTTCTGGTGCTTGGTGTGATTCCTCGGCAAAGAAATATCCTACTTGAGGCAAAGCGAAAACCTGATCGCCGCGCTTTAGAGACTGCTCATTCAGAGAGCGATGAGAAAGTTTCGCTTCCCAAAGTTCGTCGGTTTGCCAGCCAATCGGTGATAGTTCTACACGCACTTCAGCCCCGACAGGGTTGATAGACACCACTTCGCAAGGCAAGGATGCTTGGCTGTTTTCTTTTGTCGATAGGCTCAGTTCATGGCTGCGTATGTAGAGCTGACCGTTTTTCTGTGTCGCTTCATTAAATGGTGGTAAAACAAACGCTTCACCATTCTTCCACTGTTCCTGTTGCCAGTTAGCCTTGAACTGGTTGACGTTACCAAAGAAATCAAACACAAAACGGCTATTGGGATGAGCATACAGCTCTACTGGTGAATCTACCTGCTCAATTCGACCATTACTCATTACCACCACGCGATCAGAGAGCTCTAAAGCCTCATCCTGATCATGAGTGACAAATACGCTGGTAAAGCCCAACTCATCGTGCAAGCTGCGTAACCAGCGACGTAAGTCTTTACGCACTTTGGCGTCCAATGCGCCGAAAGGTTCATCAAGCAAAAGTACTTCTGGCTTGGTTGCTAGCGCTCGCGCAAGTGCAATACGCTGCTTTTGTCCGCCAGAAAGCTGCTCTGGGTAGCGGCCAGCTAAATGCCCAAGCTGTACAATTTCCAACAGTTGCTTTACTCGCTTATTGATTTCAGCTTGAGATGGACGTTGTGAACGTTCCATAACCTGCAAACCAAACGCAACATTGTCAGCCACCGTCATGTGACGGAACAGTGCATAGTTTTGGAAAACAAAGCCAACTCGGCGGTCACGTACGTGTACGTTAGTCACATCGCGATCGCGGAAGTGGATGGAACCAGAATTAGCACTTTCCAAACCAGCAATAATGCGCAAAAGTGTTGTTTTACCTGAACCAGACGGCCCAAGAAGACCAATCATTTCGCCATCTTCAATGTGCAAGGAGAGTGGCGAAAGTGCCTGAAATTTGCCGAAATGCTTCGAAATATTGTCTAAACGAATACTCATAACGTTCCTTGCTGCTCTTGTTCTATGACATGATTTCGTTCTTGGCGCCATTCAACAAAGGCTTTCAAAATCAAAGTTAATAACGCGATAAAGGCCAAAAGTGATGCACTCGCAAATGCCGCTTCCGATTGGTAATCCTCATAGAGAAGCTGTACATGCAAAGGTAAAGTGTTGGTTTCACCACGGATGTTTCCTGATACTACCGCAACTGCGCCAAACTCACCGACGGCTCTAGCATTAGTTAGGATGACTCCGTAAATCAATGCCCACTTAATGTTTGGTAGTGTGACTCGGCGGAACAGTTGCCACCAAGAAGCACCAAGAATCACCGCCGCTTCTTCGTCACTACGACCTTGTTGCTGCATCAGAGGAATCAATTCTCTGGCAACAAATGGACAGGTCACAAACACCGTCACAAGCACAATACCCGGCCAAGCAAACATGATTTGCAGATCACGTTCATACAACCATTCACCGAGCCAACCACTGCTGCCATATAGCAACAGATACAGAAGGCCGGCAACTACCGGCGATACCGCAAACGGGATATCAATTAAAGTGATCAAGAATTTGCGCCCAGCGAATTCAAAGCGTGTCACCGCCCATGCGAGCATGACACCAAACACTAAGTTAATTGGCACGGTAAGCAATGCGACAACAAGCGTTAGGCCAATCGCATGCAGCGTATCCGGCTCACTCAAATTGTTAAAATACGTTTCTAAACCACTGGCAAACGCTTGCTGAAAGATACTCAACAGAGGGATCAGCAATAAAATAGTGACAAAAAACAATGCCAGTGAAATTAAGCTCCACTTAACTAACGGCTTTTCACCAATACGTAAAGGTTGCGACATAGTGACCCCTTATCTACCGTGAATGCGGCGTAAATACGCGCCTTGCCACAAGTTGATGACAAGTAACAAAGACAGTGAAGTTAAAAGAACAACTGAAGCAATCGCACTTGCAGCAGGGAAATCAAACTCCTGCAGGCGGACGAAAATCATTAACGAGGTAATCTCGCTGACGTAAGGCATGTTACCCGCGATAAATATCACCGCACCAAATTCACCTAAACTACGTGTAAATGACAGTGCTACCCCCACCAATAATGCTGGGCGTAAAGAAGGCATGATCACTCGCCAGAAAACCGCACTATCCGATGCGCCAAGCGTCATTCCCGCTTCTTCTTCTTCGCGTGATATTTCTTCCAGCACAGGCTGAACGGTACGAACCACGAAAGGTATACTGGTGAATGCCATCGCGACGATAATACCTAGTGGCGTATAGGCAACTTTAATCCCAATCGTTTCTAAAATGCTCCCCAGCCAGCCACTGCTTGAATAGAGCGTTGCTAATGTGATACCGGCAACGGCTGTTGGTAGAGCGAATGGTAAATCTACCAACGCGTCCAGAATACGTTTGCCGGGAAATTGATACCGAACCAGAACCCACGCAAGTAACAAGCCAAAAACACCGTTAAACAGAGATGCCACAAAAGCCGAACCAACAGTGACCTTATAACTAGCCACTAAACGAGGGTCAGTAATCACATACCAGTACTCACTCAATGACATTCCTTTCGTTTGCATAACCAACCCTGTGGCGGGCAGCAAGAGAATCAAGCTTATAAACAGTAAAGAAATACCTAAACTGATAGCAAAGCCAGGAAGGACACGTTGATGTTTTGGGCGAGAAGTCGCGTGAGATCCGCTCATAAACCCTCAAAATTACCGTAGAAAAATGATTGGTTACCGCCCTGAACGAACGGTAACAACATATTTAAAGAGATTAACGACGTTGCAATTGGTCTAACTTAGCACCACTCGCAAATTGAGTTTTCATAGCGTTATCCCAACCGCCAGCGATTTCTTCAACGGTCAATAGCTGTACTTCTGGGAAACGGTCAGCAAACTCAGCTTTCACTTTCTCATCGTGAACACGGTAGTTAAAACCAGCTAGCATACGTTGAGCTTCTTCGCTGTATAGGTAAGAAAGGTACTCCGTTGCAACTTCAACAGTACCGTTACGTTTTGCATTACGTTCAACCACAGCGACTGGGAACTCAGCTAAGATAGAGGTTTTAGGTACAACCACTTCGTAGTTATCTTCACCGTATTGTTTGCGGATATTGTTCACTTCTGATTCAAACGTGATTAGTACATCGCCGATCTTGCGTTCAACAAATGATGTTGTTGCACCACGACCGCCTGTATCAAACACGGCTACATTCGCCAACATTTTTTTCAGAAACTCGTCCTGCTTCGCTTCGTTGTCTTTGCCGAATGTTTTCTGGGCATAACCTAGAGCAGCCAGATAAGTGTAGCGAGCGTTACCTGATGTTTTCGGATTAGGGAATACCGAAGCGACGCCTTCACTAGCTAAATCACCCCAATCCTGAATATTTTTTGGGTTACCTTTACGGACTAAAAACGCAGTTGTTGAGTAATAAGGAGAACTCGCGTTCGGCAGTTTACTTTGCCAATCTGCAGGGATTAGTTTGCCTTTATCATGAAGAACCTGTACGTCAGTCACCTGGTTAAATGTGACTACGTCTGCCGACAAACCTTGAAGAATTGAACGAGCTTGAGCAGAAGAACCACCGTGAGATTGTTTAATCTCAATCGTTTTACCTGTCTTCTCTTCCCAATGTTTTGCAAAAATTGGGTTGTAAGTTGCGAACAGTTCACGAGCAATATCGTAAGAAGAGTTCAGGATTGATTGATCTGCTGCTGATGCATTAAATGAACCTGCAATTAGCAGTGCTGCAAGAGCTGACTTCATTCGTTTCATTATATTCATACTCCAAATTCACGTTGCCGGTGTGGCATCCTTTGTGACTAGAATATGTGTATAAAATGATTATAACAAAGGTTATAAATAGAACCTTTTGGAATATTATCAAACAATAAATTGTATATTGATCGCCAATGCAGACTTGTGCTGATACGAAGAAGAAATACACAATAGCAACAAATAGAGGCAGCTAAAGCCAACAACTCAACCCAGTAAAGAGGGAATCAAGTGTCTGACTTTCCAACCATTGAAGCTTATGTAGGCCAAACGCCTCTGGTAAAACTGCAACGATTAGCAGAAGGCAGCCAAAGTACAGTGCTGGTTAAGCTTGAAGGCAATAATCCGGCGGGCTCAGTGAAAGATCGGCCAGCACTTAATATGATTATTCAGGCTGAAGCTCGCGGAAGCATTAAACCCGGTGACACAATCATTGAAGCCACCAGTGGTAACACTGGTATCGCTCTGGCGATGGCCGCTGCAATCAAAGGCTACAAGATGATTCTTATCATGCCGGATAACTCCACTCAGGAGCGCAAGGATTCGATGCGTGCTTATGGCGCAGAACTGATTCTGGTAAGTAAAGAGCAAGGGATGGAAGGTGCACGCGACTTAGCCCTGAAAATGCAAAGTGAAGGCAAAGGTAAGGTTCTCGATCAATTCAATAACCCAGATAATCCTGATGCACACTTTCACTCTACGGGTCCAGAAATCTGGCAACAAAGCCAAGGTAAGATTACTCACTTCGTTTCAAGTATGGGAACAACCGGCACCATCATGGGTGTATCTCGATACCTAAAGAGCCAGAATCCTGAGATTAATATTGTTGGTCTACAACCTTCAGAAGGTAGTGCCATTCCGGGTATTCGCCGCTGGCCACAAGAATATTTACCGGGCATTTTCAATGCCGCTGACGTTGACCAAGTGATAGATATTGATCAACAAGATGCTGAAAACACAACAAGAGCACTGGCTCGTGAAGAAGGCATCTGTGCAGGCGTAAGCTCTGGTGGTGCAGTATTCGCAGCGATTGAAATTGCAAAACAAAATCCGGGTTCAGTAGTGGTTGCGATCATCTGTGATCGCGGCGATCGTTATCTTTCTTCAGGCCTTTTCTCTTAGCACCTCTTCCTTTCGTAGCACTTGTCTCGTATTCATCCCCTTATCATTCGCGATGTAAGGGGATAATTGCTCTGTCGTTGTTTGATTTGTTATCATCACTCACCGTTTTCAAGTGACCTTACGCGTGACTTAGCTCATGACTATTTATCTGATAGTTAGAGCAAAAGGACTGCCAACGATACCAACAAGTGATGTAACGCCATGAATCAATCGAGCGAGTCTCTTTCGCACCACACTCCAATGATGCAGCAGTACCTGAAGCTCAAGGCTGAAAACCCTGAGATATTGCTGTTCTATCGTATGGGGGATTTTTATGAGCTTTTCTACGATGACGCCAAACGCGCGTCGCAACTGTTGGATATCTCTCTGACCAAACGAGGCGCATCTGCCGGTGAACCAATTCCAATGGCGGGCGTTCCATTCCACGCCGTTGAAGGTTACTTAGCAAAATTAGTTCAATTGGGTGAGTCCGTCGCAATCTGTGAACAGATCGGCGATCCGGCCACCAGCAAAGGCCCCGTTGAACGTAAAGTGGTACGTATTGTAACTCCAGGTACGGTTACAGACGAAGCACTGCTGTCTGAACGCCTTGATAACCTTGTTGCTGCGATTTATCACCACGATGGTAAATTTGGTTACGCCACTTTGGATATTACTTCTGGTCGTTTCCAGCTGAGTGAACCTGAAACCGAAGAAGCAATGGCGGCAGAATTACAAAGAACCGCACCACGTGAACTGCTTTTCCCTGAAGATTTCACACCAGTTCAGCTAATGGCGAGCCGTAAAGCTAACCGCCGCCGCCCAATATGGGAATTTGAGCTGGACACAGCGAAGCAGCAACTCAACCAACAGTTTGGTACTCGTGATTTGGTTGGCTTTGGCGTTGAAAATGCAAAACTCGGATTGTGTGCTGCGGGCTGTTTGATCCAGTACGTCAAAGATACTCAGCGCACTGCTCTACCGCATATCCGTTCATTAACGTTTGATCGTCAGGATCAGTCGGTGATTCTCGATGCAGCGACACGTCGCAATTTAGAGCTGACGCAAAACCTTGCAGGTGGTACCGACAATACACTAGCGGAAGTACTGGATCACTGTGCTACGCCTATGGGTAGCCGTATGCTCAAGCGTTGGGTTCACCAGCCTATGCGTAGCATTAAGACATTAAACCATCGTCTGGATGCGATTGGAGAGATCAAGCAACAAGGCCTATTCGCCGATCTTCACCCTGTATTAAAACAAATCGGCGACATTGAACGAATTTTAGCACGTCTAGCTCTACGCTCAGCCCGACCAAGAGATTTGGCTCGCTTGCGTAATGCTATGCAACAGCTTCCTGAACTGAGCGATACATTAACTGAACTGTCACATCCTTATCTGACGAAATTACGTGATTACACTCAACCGATGGATGAGTTATGTGAGTTGCTAGAACGTGCGATCAAAGAGAACCCACCCGTGGTCATTCGTGATGGCGGTGTGATTGCTGAAGGCTACAACGCAGAGCTCGACGAATGGCGAGATCTCGCCACTGGCGCAACCGAATATCTGGAAAAACTGGAAGCCGATGAGCGAGATCGTCATGGTATCGACACACTTAAAGTCGGTTATAATGCTGTTCACGGTTTCTTTATTCAGGTAAGCCGAGGACAAAGCCACCTTGTTCCACCGCATTATGTGCGTCGTCAAACCTTAAAGAACGCAGAACGCTACATCATTCCAGAGTTGAAAGAGCACGAAGATAAGGTTCTGAACTCAAAATCGAAAGCACTGGCTTTGGAAAAGCAGCTTTGGGATCAACTGTTCGATTTATTACTGCCTCATCTTGAGCAAATGCAGAATCTTGCCTCCGCTTTGTCACAACTGGATGTACTGCAAAACTTAGCAGAGCGCGCCGAAAGTTTAGATTACTGCCGCCCAACCATTACCGAAGCTCCGGGGATTCACATCCAGTCAGGTCGTCATCCTGTGGTTGAGCAAGTCATGAATGACCCATTTATTGCTAACCCAATAGAACTGCACGCTCAGCGCAAAATGTTGATCATTACTGGGCCAAACATGGGAGGTAAATCCACCTATATGCGTCAAACAGCGTTGATTGCGCTACTTGCACATATTGGTTGTTATGTTCCGGCGGAATCGGCTCAAATTGGCTTGTTGGACAGAATCTTCACCCGCATTGGTGCTTCAGATGATCTTGCTTCTGGACGTTCAACCTTCATGGTTGAAATGACCGAGACGGCGAACATCCTGCATAACGCGACAGAGAAAAGCTTAGTCTTAATGGATGAAATCGGCCGAGGCACCAGTACTTATGATGGTCTGTCACTGGCTTGGGCAAGTGCCGAGTGGTTAGCAAAACAAATTGGCGCTTTAACCCTGTTTGCGACTCACTATTTTGAACTCACTGAACTGCCGAATGTGTTGCCAAATTTGGCGAACGTTCACTTAGATGCGGTTGAGCATGGTGACAGCATTGCCTTCATGCACGCAGTACAAGAAGGCGCTGCCAGCAAATCTTATGGCTTGGCCGTTGCAGGGCTGGCTGGTGTTCCGAAGACAGTAATCAAAAATGCGCGCAGCAAACTGACTCAACTTGAGCAACACAGTTTGCAGCAAAACGGGCAACCTTCTTCGGCATCAGGCTCTAGAGTCGACATCGCCAACCAGCTAAGTCTGATTCCAGAACCGAGTGAAGTTGAAAATGCATTAGCAGCGATTGATCCTGATGATTTAACTCCTCGTCAGGCGCTAGAAGAGCTGTACCGTCTGAAGAAATTGTTGTAGCTATTCTTTGCAGGGTTCAATAACAAAAAGGCACTCATCGAGTGCCTTTTTAATAGATAAAATTTGAACTTAAAAGAGGGGGTGATTAAGCTTCCGCTTCCACGTTGAACAATGATTCCATATTCAAACCTTGTTTCATCAGGATCTCTCTCAAACGGCGTAAACCTTCTACCTGAATCTGACGAACACGCTCACGAGTAAGGTTTATTTCACGTCCAACTTCTTCCAAAGTTGATGGCTCGTAGCCTAACAAACCAAAGCGTCTCGCTAACACTTCTTTTTGTTTAGGATTTAGCTCTTCAAGCCACGCAATCAATGAATCACGGATATCATCATCCTGAGTCGAAACTTCAGGATCTGAATTGTTAATGTCAGGAATAATATCGAGTAGTGCTTTATCCCCGTCACCACCGATAGGGGTATCGACAGAGCTAATACGTTCATTTAGACGCAGCATCTTGCTGACATCATCAACCGGCTTATCCAGCTCCGAAGCGATCTCTTCTGCTGTTGGCTCATGATCGAGTTTTTGCGAAAGCTCGCGTGCAGTACGTAGATAAATGTTGAGTTCTTTCACCACATGAATTGGCAGACGAATGGTGCGAGTTTGATTCATTAGCGCACGTTCTATCGTTTGACGGATCCACCAAGTGGCGTAGGTTGAAAAACGGAATCCACGTTCTGGATCGAATTTTTCAACAGCTCGGATCAAGCCTAAGTTACCTTCTTCAATAAGATCCAGTAAAGCGAGACCACGATTGCTATAACGACGGGATATTTTCACCACCAAACGTAAGTTACTTTCTATCATGCGTCGTCTTGCAGCTTCGTCTCCACGAAGTGCTCGGCGAGCATAAAGAACTTCTTCTTGGGCGGTTAAAAGAGGTGAGAAACCAATTTCGCTGAGATACATCTGCGTTGCATCTAAGCTTTTGGTTGAAGCATCGAACTCTTCACGGACTTCTTCCGCTTGGTCAATGTCATCGTCTTGGGTGGTAAGTTTAGCGTCGACTTCAACAGCCTCTGTTGATTCAATGTCTAAGTCAAACTCTTCTTCCTTGGTTACTGTATTGCTGATACTCATAGCGCCTCCCCCGGCGAGCTAGCAAGACATTACTGCTCAATATGTCACTACATAACTCTTCACAAGTATATTTAAGGTAAATACCGTTTTGGATTTACAGACTTACCTTGATAACGAATTTCAAAGTGCAGACGAACACTGTTCGCACCGGAGCTGCCCATTGTTGCTATTTTTTGGCCAGCTTTAACACTTTGTCCTTCTTTAACCAACAGCCGATCATTATGGGCATAAGCACTTAAATAATGCTCATTATGCTTCACGATGATTAAGTTGCCGTAACCTCGTAATGCATTACCCGAATAGACCACGGTTCCAGCAGCAGTAGAAGTAATGGATTGACCTCGCTGTCCAGCAATGTCGATGCCTTTATTCCCTTGATCTCCTGCTGAAAAGTTTTTAACAACTCTCCCTTTTGTTGGCCACAACCACTTATCTACTTTATCGTTCTGTGGTTTAGGTTTACTTATAGTTTTGTTAACATTTTGTTGAGTCTTAGAACCAACATACTCCTTTGCTTTCGATTGATCAATCGTCTTTCTTGGATCTTTTTTGACCGAATTTCTCGATTTGTTAGCTTGGGCAGTATTAGTATTTTTGCTCGATTTTGGAGGAGAAACCGACTTTGATGTGGCTTTAGAGACCGCAGGAATACTAGATGTAGTAGCAACGGCTGCGCCAGCCCCCGTTCCACCATAAGCAGGCGCTGTGTATGCCGGACGCCAAAGCCTTAACTTTTGACCAGGGTGAATGGTGTAAGGAGGAGTAAGTTTGTTGTAACTGATGATGTCTTTTACATCTTTGTCTGTGACATAAGCTATAAAATACAGCGTATCACCACGGTTCACTTCATAGAAACTACCGCGATAACTGCCTCGCGCAATTTCTCGGTAATCTTTTTTCAACCCAGAGACTGGCGCAGGAGAACTTGCTGCACAACCTAACAATAGGCCACACAGTACACACGCCGATAATGTCTTGAGCTGACACCACTTCATTACGCTAGGTCACCAGCAACTAAAGGTACAAAACGCACCGTTTCTATTAGCTGAGAAATAAACTCGTCACCTTTACGAATTATCTTATACAGTTGCTGCTCATCTTCACCGACAGGGATGATTAAACGTCCTCCGTCAGCAAGTTGATCTAACAGAGCTTGTGGTACTTTTTGCGCCGCAGCTGTCACTATGATTGCATCAAATGGGGCTTTCGCAGCCCAGCCCTGCCATCCGTCGCCATGTTTAGTCGAGACATTATAAATATCGAGTTGTTTTAGGCGACGTTTCGCTTCCCATTGCAGAGATTTAATTCGTTCAACAGAAAACACATGCTCAACTAAGTGCGACAAAATCGCGGTCTGATAACCAGATCCCGTCCCCACTTCCAGCACTCGGCTATTTCGTTGCAATTCCAACATTTGTGTCATTTTTGCAACGATATACGGCTGAGAAATGGTTTGGCCCTGACCAATCGGCAGAGCATTGTTGTCATACGCCTGATGAACCATTGCTTGAGAAACAAAGTATTCACGAGGCAACTGATGTATTACCTGCAAAACCTGCTGATCAGTAATACCATTTGCTAATAAAAACTGAATTAATTTATCGGCTTTTGGATTAGCCATCAGTTCTGTCCTTTAACCAATGATCCATACTACCTAAAGACTCATGCGCGGTAAGATCTACCTGCATTGGAGTCAGTGAAACAAATCCATGCTCAATAGCATAGAAGTCTGTCCCTTCACCAGCGTCTTGCTCTTTACCAGGAGGACCTAACCAATAAATATCATGACCTCGAGGATCTTTCTGCTTAATCATGCTTTCAGCGTGATGACGAGCACCTAAACGAGTCACTTGCGTACCGGCAAGCTCTTCAAATGGGACATCTGGAACATTAACGTTCAATAAACGATTAGTTGGAATAGCTCGACGCAGATGTTGCTCTACCAGCTGGCGAGCAATTTTTCCTGCTGTAGCAAAATGTTGGTTTCCAACCAATGAAAAGGCAATCGACTGAACACCTAAGAAGTGTCCTTCCATCGCAGCGGCAACAGTACCAGAATAAAGAACATCATCACCAAGATTCGCACCATGATTGATTCCGGTTAACACCAGATCTGGCATTGAATCTTTAAGCAACTCATTCAAAGCAAAATGGACGCAGTCAGTTGGTGTGCCTTGCACTGAGTATGTATTCGGCGCAACTTTAGAAACACGCAGTGGCTGTTCCAATGTCAGAGAGTTTGAAGCGCCAGAGCGGTTTCTGTCTGGCGCAACAATAATAACGTCTGCGAGATCAGAGATAGCCGCTGCTAGAGCATGAATGCCATCGGCAAACACACCATCATCATTACTTAACAGTATTTTTAGTTTCTTATCACTCATACACACGCTCTACAGGAATCTCTTCTATGAGTTCTCTCACTATCGACGTCGCAAAACTGCCAGCATCAAGAGCGAATTTTAACGTAATAGAGTCACCATCCACTTGCCAACTCAAATCTTGAGCTTTCAACGCGATTGCTCTGCGATCATGACGCATGCGATTACCGCGAATCAGCTTCATTAAGTCTTCTTCGGCATCGAGAAAGTGTTGTTCGATCTTTTGCGATTCCGCTTGTGTTGGCAGAGCGTTATCACCAGCTAAAGCCGCAGAAATCTGTACTTTATCTTGCTCAAGAAGTTGGTTAAATTCAGCAACCTTGTCTGCACTCACCAACGTTTGCTCACCGTTAATCAGAGCGATATCACCGTCGACAAAACGATAAAAACAATTTTGCTCAATACGAGAAGAGACAATGCGGTTGAATATCCAAGAACGAGCAGTAGATAGATAAAGACTACGCTGATTCTGATTGCGAGTACGGACGTTTTCACGCCCCCAACGGCGAGATTCTTCTAAGTTGTTACCATCTTTCCCAAAACGCTGATTACCGAAGTAATTAGGTACACCTTGTTTTGCCACCACTTCCAAACGTTTAACCACTTCTTCAACATCCGTCACTTCTGACATAGTGACTTCGAAGGTGTTACCTGCTAGGTCGCCGGGACGGAGCTTCTTGTGGTGGCGAGTCATCGCTAGAACTTCAATACTCGGGTGCTGTGATTGAAACAAAGCAAGATTTGGAAAGCCCGCGGTAGGTAAATGAACACTCAACCATTGTTCTGTCACAGCATGGCGGTCTTTCAACCCTGCCCAGCTAACATCTTTTGACTTTACGCCACACGCTTTAGCCAGTTCATTCGCAACAAAACTGGTATTTTCACCCGTCTTACGAATAGAAACCATAAGGTGCTCACCGCTGCCAGTAAACTCATAACCCAGATTCTCGACCACTTTAAAATCTTCTGGTTTAGCTTTTATTTTGCCTTTCACTGTGGGTTTACCACACAGGTAAGCGAGTGAAGATAGAATATCTGTCATTTTCTACTCTTTATGCTTTCATCAGTAGTACAACGGCTTCACACGCAATGCCTTCTTTGCGGCCAGTGAAACCTAAACGTTCAGACGTCGTAGCTTTGACATTGATATTACCAATGTCAGTCTCTAAATCCTGAGCAATTGCTGCGCACATTGCTTCTATATGAGGAGCCATTTTAGGTGCTTGAGCAATAATGGTGACGTCTGCATTTCCTAAACGATAGCCTGATTCTTTTACTCGACGATAAACATCTTTCAAGAGTTCACGGCTATCTGCACCTTTCCATTTATCATCAGTATCGGGAAAGTGCTTACCGATATCACCCGCAGCAATAGCACCAAGCAGTGCATCACAGAGTGCATGCAGAGCGACATCGCCATCAGAATGTGCAATTAAACCTTGTTCATAAGGAACGGCAACTCCGCCAATAATGACTGGGCCTTCACCACCAAATTTATGCACATCAAAACCATGGCCAATTCGTATCATGCTTATTCCTTATTTCGGCTTAAATAGAACTCAGCCAATGCGAGATCTTCTGGCTGGGTAATTTTTATATTGTCTGCTCGGCCATTAACTAAAGCCGGACTTAATTTCAGTCTTTCGAAAGCAGAAGCTTCATCGGTGATAGTCGCTTTGCTCGCTAACCCATCAATCAAGGCATCGCGCAAAGGTAGAGTGCGGAACATTTGCGGCGTCAAAGCGTGCCAAAGATTCGAACGCTCAACCGTGTGGTCGATGTTCTGCAGCTCATTGCTACGCTTCATGGTATCTCTGACTGGAGCCGCGAGAATCGCGCCAACAGAATGATTTTCAGCACATTCGATGAGTCGTGTAACATCCAGCTCGGTGAAACAAGGGCGAGCGGCATCATGCACTAAAACCCATTCGCTGACGTCATGTTTGCAGATGTAATTCAACGCTGAAAGAACAGAATCTGCTCGTTCTTTGCCGCCGTTAACTCGAATAACTTGAGGGTGGTTAGCAAGTGCTAACGTAGAAAAATAAGGGTCATCTTCGCTGACTGCAACAACCACTTTGGAAACTTTTGGAAGCGCCAGTAGCTTGGACACGGTGTGCTCAAGTACGGTTTTGCCCAAAAGTTTTAAATATTGTTTGGGACGGTCAGCCTGCATCCGACTGCCAACACCCGCTGCAGGTACAACCGCAATGATTGATTTATCCATCAACGGTCATCCTCTCCGATAATACGGTAAAAAGTTTCTCCACTTTTCACCATACCTAATTCATGACGAGCTCTTTCTTCAATCGCATCTAGACCTTGGCGCAAATCATCAATTTCCGCGAACATCTCTTGGTTACGTTGATGTAAGTTAGTATTTACTTGCTCTTGAACTTCTATCTCTGCCGCTACAGCATGATAATCAGATATTCCGTTCTTCCCCTGCCACAAGCTGTATTGTAGAAAACCAAGCAGCAGAGTTAATGTCACCGCAAGTACTCGCATTACTTTCACACTCGTTAATATTGATAAAAAAATCGGTGTATATAGAAGAAAGGCCGAATAAAAACGGCCTTTTTGTCAATTTGGGTAAAACACCCTATTTATACCATAAGCCCCTTTTTCAGGCGACTAACGGCTCAATAGAAAGGCAAATAACCCCACACCTAAAATCAAACGATAAATTACAAATGGGGTCATACCCATTCGAGAAATAAGCTTTAGGAAAAAGAAAATACAGATATAAGCGCTGATAAATGACGTCAATATACCTGTCATTAAGAATCCCACATGGATAGGCTCACCACTGGTGACCAGTTGTAAACCTAAGTAACTACCCGCCAGTACGATGATTGGTATCGACATTAAGAACGAAAAACGTGCCGCCGCTTCACGAGTAAAACCAAGATAAAGAGCCGCAGTAATGGTAATACCTGAACGAGAGGTTCCCGGAATCATGGCCACCGCTTGCGCAAAACCGATGAAAAGCGCTTTCTTCCAGCCAGATTGATACTCATTAATGTTCTGTTTTGCCGTTTTATCAGCGTACCAAAGCGGAATACCAAAAATAATGGTGGTAGCAGCAATCACCCAAGCGCTACGTAAGTAGATCTCGATGATGTCTTTCATCAACAAGCCAAAGACACAAGCTGGGATAGTTGCTAAAAAAATACACCAAGCTAAATTTGCTTCTTTGCTACGGTCGCCTTTGAAAATAGAAGCAAAAAATGCACTTAGCAACGCTTTGACTTCTTTTCTAAAGTAAATGACAACCGCTGTTAACGTGCCGACATGAACAGCAACATCAAATGCTAAACCTTGATCAGCCCAACCTAATACTGCCGATGGCAAGATAAGATGTGCAGAGCTGGAAATGGGCAAAAATTCAGTAAAACCTTGAATTAAAGCCAACATAAAAGACTCGAAATAACTCATTGTGTTCTCTACTTCATACTAAACCAGAGAGGGACTGGCTTTAGTTGTTCTAAACGTTCAGCATCTTGCCAAACTTTCTCGATGGACAGATTGGTTCCCGGAATATTGAGTTCGGGGCATAACTCATACAGAGGCTGAATCACAAATGGATACTGATAAATATCCGGACGCGGGACAACAGGTGAGCTTGGGGATATGACATCACCAAACAAAATAATATCCATATCCAGAGTACGATCTTGATATTTTTTCGCATCAATATCGCGCCCCCAACGGTATTCAGCATCTTTTAGAGACTGCTGAAAATCGTCCAGAGGCAATGAAGTTTTTAGCTCCACCACTAAATTGAAAAAAGGATGACTATCAAACCCTTGAGCTGGGCACTCATAAATTGTTGAAAGACGTAATTCGCTTCCCAACCGGCTCAGCTCTTGAATTGCCGCTTCAATATGACGGCGTCGTTCTATATTAGAACCAACGCCAACATAGGCAGTGATCATAATGATCCTCTTTCGATGATCACTCCTACACCTTTCGCCTGTGGCACTGCACCCGGTTTTGTCAGTCGGATACGAATCCAAGGCACATTGAAGCGTTGCATGATTAAACTAGCGACTTCTTCCGCCACTCTTTCAACCAATAAGAAACGGCCTGATTCAATATGTTCAATTACGGCTTGGCTGACTTGAGCGTAGTCTAGAGCATGAGCAACATCGTCGCTGTTACCTGCTGGCTTATTGTCATGAGCCATTTCCAAATCGAGAACCAATTTTTGTTTTATGGTCTGTTCCCAGTCATAAACCCCTATTGTGGTAATGACTTCTAGCTGCTCTATAAAGACTTTATCCATCTTCTATCGAATTCCTTCCAACAGTTAGACTCAATCACAGGTCGGATACCTATAATGAGTAAAAAAACGTACTATCGTCGCCAATCGCGATATCATATACGAAACCGCGTTTAGATGGGTAAACCAAACATAATTTTTACTTAAAGACGTTCATGCCTACTGGAAGTTACTAGTAGCATGGTTATAACAAGACGATGTAAAGCCCAGTTCAAAAATTCACCGTATTGAGGCAATAATGACGCCAGTGGCACTAATAATGATAATTTCCGCCTATTTACTGGGGTCGATCTCCAGTGCGGTGCTGATCTGTCGCTTATTACGCCTACCAGACCCTAGAGGTGTGGGTTCAAATAATCCGGGCGCTACAAACGTATTACGCATTGGGGGCAAAAAAGCGGCTGCCGCGGTGTTACTGTGCGACATGCTAAAAGGCACCATTCCTGTTTGGGTCGGTTACTTTCTAAAAATAGACCCACTTATATTGGGTTTAATCGCCATTGCTGCATGTCTCGGGCATATGTATCCTATTTTTTTCCACTTTAAGGGTGGGAAGGGTGTCGCCACAGCTTTAGGGGCAATCGCGCCTATCGGGTTAGATTTAACAGCAATGATTATGGCGACTTGGTTATTTGTAGCGGTTATTTTCCGCTATTCTTCTTTGGCCGCGATAGTCACTGTATTACTTGCTCCGTTTTATACATGGCTAGTGAAACCTCAATACACTCTGCCAGTAGCCATGCTCTGCTGCTTAATCATCTTGCGCCATCATCAAAACATTAAGCGTCTTTTTGCTGGGACAGAACCTAAAGTCGGCGAGAAAAAGAAAGCTTAATCACTGGGTTATTCCACAGACTCTACACATAAAAAACGGCCGCTAATGCGACCGTTTTCTTTATTCAGTTCTTTACTCGATAGGAGTCAGTTGATCAATTGGCCAGCGAGGACGCGCTTCAACGCTTAAATCTGTCACGTCACCATTCTTCAAACGCTGCATTCCAGCAAACGCAATCATGGCTCCATTATCAGTACAAAACTCGGTACGTGGGTAATACACTTCACCGCCAATTTTTTCCGCCAGCTTAGCCAAATCTGCACGTAACTGCTTATTTGCACTTACACCACCAGCGATAACGATACGTTTCATACCCGTTTCTTCCAGTGCACGTTTACACTTAATCACGAGTGTTGAGCAGACTGCATCTTGGAATGCATAGGCAATATCGGCACGAGTTTGTTCATCGTCACCATTTGCCGCAATAGTATTAGCCGTAAACGTTTTTAGGCCAGAAAAGCTCATATCTAGACCCGGACGATCCGTCATAGGACGCGGAAATTTGAAACGCCCCGGCGTACCTTTTTCTGCTAAGCGTGAAAGCAAAGGACCACCTGGGTAATCCAGCCCCATGAGTTTGGCAGTTTTATCAAACGCTTCACCAGCGGCATCATCAATAGATTCACCAAGAATGCGGTACTCACCAATGCCTTTGACTTCAACCATCATGCTATGACCGCCTGAAACAAGCAGTGCAACAAATGGGAACGGAGGTGGATTATCTTCCAACATCGGCGCGAGTAAGTGACCTTCCATATGGTGTACCGCTACTGCTGGAACATTCCAAGCGTAAGCAATACTGCGACCAATCGTTGCTCCTACTAATAAAGCCCCAACCAGACCGGGTCCAGCAGTATAAGCAACGCCATCAATATCTTTAGGTGTTACATTCGCTTCTGCCATTGCGGCTTTAATAAGCGGAATGGTTTTCTTAACGTGGTCACGCGAAGCCAGTTCTGGCACAACGCCGCCATAGTCAGCGTGAAGTTTAACTTGGCTATAAAGCTTATGTGACAGCAATCCCTTCTCGTCATCGTAAATCGCTATACCCGTCTCATCACAAGAGGTTTCAATACCAATAATACGCATATTTTTCTCAGCACACTGCCATCTAAAATTTCAAATTGGCGCAATGTTACAACGGCTTCGCTTCACAAACAAATTTTGTACAGAGGCTAAGCGACAAAGTACTTTACAAAGGCACAACGATCGGATTAAAATTCCGCACCATTTTTGATCTAGCTGATTAAAGACCAAACGAATAAGAAACCTTGTTGATTTGGTCACTGAATATCAGCATTAACGAATAACCCCTGAGGTGAAAGGCATATGCCAGTAGTTAAAGTACGTGAAAACGAACCGTTCGACGTTGCACTACGTCGTTTCAAACGCTCTTGCGAAAAAGCAGGTATCCTTTCTGAAGTGCGTCGTCGTGAGCACTACGAAAAACCAACTACAGTTCGCAAACGCGCTAAAGCAGCAGCTCAAAAGCGTCACGCTAAGAAGCTTGCTCGCGAAAACGCTCGTCGCGTTCGCCTGTACTAATAGCTTTTCCTAATTAAGGAATGAGTTATGGCTCTTATTGATAATCTCAGAGAAGAGCAAAAATTAGCGATGAAAGCCAAGGACAAAGCGCGCCTTGGCACTATTCGTTTAGCCCTTTCAGCCATCAAACAACGTGAAGTTGACGAGAAGATTACTCTGACCGATGACGATATCGTTGCTGTGCTGACCAAAATGGTTAAACAACGTCGCGACTCTGTATCGCAATACGAAACAGCAAATCGTTTAGATTTAGCTGAAGTGGAGCAAGCAGAAATCACCGTCCTTGAGGAATTTATGCCTCAACCACTGAGTGAAGAAGAAGTGTTAGCTCTGATTGAAAGTGCTATCGCAGAATCCTCACCAGCGGGCATGCAAGACATGGGTAAAGTGATGGCTATCTTGAAACCACAAATTCAAGGGCGTGCAGATATGGGTAAAGTCAGCGGTTTAGTTCGCGCTAAACTGGCTTAATCCAGAACTCTATTGCAACAAGCCGTGCTATTCTTTGAATGCACGGCTTGTTTGTATCTAAGGTCTGTTGGCCTTACACATTCGTTTTTATCTTTCTTTTAGGTTTTATGGCAGGACAGATCCCTCGTAGCTTCATCGATGACCTCCTAGCTCGACTTGATATTGTCGATGTTATCGACGCACGTGTGAAACTTAAAAAAAAGGGCAAAAACTACGGTGCATGTTGCCCATTCCACAATGAAAAAACCCCGTCATTTAGCGTAAGCCAAGAAAAGCAGTTCTATCACTGTTTCGGCTGTGGCGTACACGGTAATGCCATCGACTTCATGATGGAGTATGAGCGTCTTGAGTTTCCTGAAGCGATTGAAGAATTAGCTTCCTCTCTCGGTTTAGAAGTACCGAGAGAAGAACGCTCAAATAGTGGTTTCAAAAGTAATACGCCAAAAGTCAGCAGCGACGAAAAACGTAATCTTTACGATTTAATGGGCAGCATCGCTCAATTTTATCGTCAGCAACTTAAAGTTCCTGCTAACCGTCATGCCATAGAATATTTAAAAAATCGCGGTTTATCCGGCGAGATTGTTCAAAAATTTGGTATTGGCTATGTGGCTGATGAATGGGATTTAGTTCGTAAGAATTTCGGACAACAAAAGAATACGCAAGACATGTTGGTTTCTGGCGGCATGTTGATTGAAAACGACAATGGTAAACGCTATGACCGTTTTCGTGGCCGCGTAATGTTCCCGATTCGGGATCGTCGAGGTCGAGTAATTGGCTTCGGTGGCCGTGTTATTGGTGATGGTACGCCTAAGTACCTCAACTCCCCAGAAACGCCAATCTTCCATAAAGGCAAAGAGCTGTACGGACTTTATGAAGTTTTACAGGCTTATCGTGAACCACCACAGATCCTCGTGGTCGAAGGTTATATGGATGTAGTGGCTCTGGCTCAATACGGAATTGATTATTCCGTCGCTTCGCTGGGAACATCGACCACAGGCGACCATCTACAATTGTTGTTCAGACAAACCAATACCGTGGTTTGTTGTTACGATGGCGACCGTGCAGGTAGAGAAGCGGCATGGCGAGCACTGGAAAATGCACTTAGCTATCTGAAAAGTGGCAATATTTTAAAATTCTTGTTCCTTCCTGATGGCGAAGATCCGGACAGTTTTGTTCGTAAGAACGGCAAAGATGCATTTGAAGAATTGGTTCGAAATGCTGAACCATTATCAAAATATCTATTTTCTAATTTGCTTACCCAAGTTGATGTGGGTAACAACGAAGGCAAAGCCGCATTAGAGGCCCTTGCACTTCCTCTAATCAATAAAGTACCTGATGAGTCTATGCAAAATCAGCTACTTAAGATTTTAGGTCAAACAACTGGAATTTATAAAAAGCCAACTCTGCCGACGGATTCGAAAACTAGACCTCAGCCGCATAAAGAAATAAAGCGAACCCCGATGAGAGATGTCATCGCTTTGCTTCTTCAAAATCCGAGCTATGCTGATATGGTGCCAGACCTTTCTACTACTCAAGGTTTGGACATTCCAGGGCTTAAATTGTTAACGGAAGTGCTTGAAAAATGCAGACATCAACCCCATATAAAAACGGGTCAATTGCTAGAGCATTGGCGAAACACAAAAAACGAGGCACTGTTGTCTCGACTTGCAAGCTGGGATATCCCAGTTGTAGAAGATAATCAAAACGAACTATTTTTTGACTCATTGGACAAAATAATTGCCCAGTGCGTAGAGAAACAAATTGAACAATTGCTAGCTAAATCAAGAAGTATCGGTTTATCAAGCGACGAAAAAAGGGAGCTTCAAGAACTCATGAGAGATTTGAAAGCGTAACCCTGTTTGAATAGTCAGCAACAATTTAATTTGTTATTATTCGTGGTTTGCATTTCGCATACTATTCCTTCACCAGATACGAAGTTGGATACCGTCTATGGATCAAAATCCGCAGTCACAGCTTAAGCAACTTGTCATTCGCGGCAAGGAACAGGGCTATCTGACCTACGCCGAAGTAAATGACCACCTACCAGCAGAAATCGTAGATTCTGAACAGGTAGAAGATATTATTCAGATGATCAACGACATGGGTATTAAAGTTGTAGAAACTGCCCCTGACGCTGATGATCTAGCTCTTAATGATGATGAAACCATCACCGACGAAGATGCAGCTGAAGCTGCCGCTGCTGCGCTATCTAGCGTAGAAAGCGAGATTGGTAGAACAACTGACCCCGTTCGTATGTATATGCGTGAAATGGGTACAGTAGAACTACTAACTCGTGAAGGTGAAATCGATATCGCGAAGCGTATCGAAGATGGTATTAACCAAGTACAAAGCGCTGTTGCTGAATACCCTGGAACAATCCCATACATTCTTGAGCAATTTGACAAAGTTCAAGCTGAGGAACTTCGCCTAACCGATATCATTAGTGGTTTTGTAGACCCTGATGATGTTGAAAGTGAAGCACCAACAGCAACACACATCGGTTCAGAATTAACAGGTTCAGACCTAGATGACGAAGACGATGATGAAGATGAAGACGAAGATGGCGACGATGATAGCAGTGATGATGAAGAAGTTGGTATCGATCCTGAACTTGCTTTAGAGAAATTTACTGAGCTTCGTAATCAATATCAGAATCTTCAACTTGCTATCAATGAGCATGGCGACAACAGCAGCAAAGCTCAAGAAGCGACTGAACTCGTGCTAACGGTCTTCCGTGAATTTCGTTTGACACCTAAGCAGTTCGATCATCTTGTGAATACGCTACGCAACTCTATGGATCGCGTACGTACACAAGAGCGTCTAATCATGCGCTCTGTTGTTGAAAAAGCTAAAATGCCGAAGAAATCATTTATCTCGGTATTTACTGGCAATGAATCAGATGAAGCTTGGTTTGACCAAATTCTTGCATCAGACAAGCCATATGTAGCGAAAATCCGTGATGATGAAGAAGATATTCGTCGTTCAATTCAAAAGCTACGTATTATCGAACAAGAGACATCTTTAACAGTAAATCGTATTAAAGATATCAGCCGTCGCATGTCTATCGGTGAAGCAAAAGCTCGCCGTGCGAAGAAAGAGATGGTTGAAGCGAACTTACGTCTGGTTATTTCTATTGCGAAGAAATACACAAACCGTGGTCTACAATTCTTGGATCTCATCCAAGAAGGTAACATCGGTCTGATGAAAGCAGTAGACAAGTTTGAATACCGTCGTGGTTACAAGTTCTCGACATATGCAACATGGTGGATCCGTCAGGCAATTACTCGTTCAATTGCAGACCAAGCTCGTACGATCCGTATCCCTGTTCATATGATTGAAACGATCAACAAACTGAATCGTATCTCTCGTCAGATGCTACAAGAAATGGGGCGTGAGCCTCTGCCAGAAGAATTGGCAGAACGTATGCAAATGCCAGAAGATAAGATTCGTAAAGTACTGAAAATTGCTAAAGAGCCAATCTCAATGGAGACACCAATCGGTGACGACGAAGATTCGCATCTAGGCGATTTCATCGAGGATACTACTCTAGAACTACCGCTAGATTCTGCAACGGCGACAAGCCTACGCGCAGCAACTCGTGATGTTTTAGGCGGTCTAACACCTCGTGAAGCAAAAGTACTGCGTATGCGTTTCGGTATCGATATGAACACTGACCATACTTTGGAAGAAGTAGGTAAGCAGTTCGACGTAACTCGTGAACGTATCCGTCAGATCGAAGCTAAAGCACTACGTAAGCTTCGTCACCCAAGCCGCTCAGAAACTCTGCGCAGCTTCCTAGACGAATAACGTAGCAGCAATCTTTCATCAAGCATTGAATAAAAGGTGAGCGACAGCTCGCCTTTTTTATTATCTAAGGTTCTAAGTGGATAAAAACTAAGCGCTATTACCCTACTTTGCGTCTAGACACACCCCACCCCTTCCCCTATAATCATTGCCTATTCGGCCCCTTAGCTCAGTGGTTAGAGCAGTCGACTCATAATCGATTGGTCCCCAGTTCAAGTCTGGGAGGGGCCACCAAATTCTAGAAGCCTGATGAGGAAACTCATCAGGCTTTTCGTTTATTTAAACAAACGTTTCCACTCGTTCCTACTGATACTCCTCCCGCCAACATTCGCCATTCATTATTCTGAAAAAAATCCGACATCAAAGACTCACATAACTGCAGCGTAGATGAAATATTCACCTTCTAGCATGGACTCATAATACAAGTATTGTGAGGTTAACATGCTGTCTAAAAGCCCTTTTAAATTGCCACGAAAAACGCCGTTTGGTTTAGGTGAAAACCTAGCAGAATGGGCAACGGGTTTAAGTCAACTTGATAAATTCTACGCACAACGTCCTGCTGGCTGTGACACTCGTCAGTTCCTTCGTTTCACTCTCGAAATTTTAGGCATTGATTATCAACTGATTAAAGGTTCCCTTAATAATGTGCCTCAGGTGGGGCCAACGGTTGTCGTTGCCAACCACCCACTAGGTTGTGTTGAAGGCGTGATACTGGCGGAAATGCTCCTTACGATTCGCTCTGATGTTCAAATACTGGCAAATCAATACCTGAAAACCGTCCCCGAGCTAGACTCCTTGTTTATTGGCGTTGATGTCTTTGAGACCGATAAAGCACGTAAAGCAAACCTTCAGGCAATGCGTCAGGCACATAAACATTTAGAACAAGGCGGCTTATTGTTGATGTTTCCAGCAGGAGAAGTCTCTCAGTTGGTAGACAGCAAGCAACGTCGACTAGAAGATAAAGAGTGGAGCCAATCGGTTAGCCGACTGATCAAAAAGCATAAAGCGGCAGCTGTACCTGTGTACATTGAAGGTCATAACTCTACTCATTTTTATATGGCAGGAAAAATTCACCCGTTGCTCCGCACCATAATGCTCGGCCGCGAACTACTGAATAAAAAACAAACCTGTATCGACATCTCGATTAGCGACGCAATTCACTACAAAGAAATGCAACATCTTTGCGATCAGCAGTTGGTTAATTACTTACGTCTGAATACCTATTTGTTGGGGGCAAAAAAAAATATTGCTCGAGATAAAACTAACCTAGATGAAGCGTTGCACCCCATTGCTGACCGACTTCCGCTCTATGAGTTGCTGCAAGATCTATATGATCTTCCCTCATCGGCTCATCTTCTTAGTCTTAATGAATTTGATGTTTACTGTACTCAGTCCGAGAGTATCCCTTCACTAATGCACGAGATTGGTCGCTTGCGTGAGAAGAATTTTCGCCAAGTCGGTGAAGGGACTGGTATGGCGTTAGACGTGGACGAATTTGACCGCGAGTACCTGCACCTTTTCATTTGGGACAGAGAACGAAATGAGATGGTTGGCGCTTATCGCCTTGGACTGGTAGACAAAATTGTCGAGTCTCGCGGCATACAAGGGCTCTATTCAAGTACCTTATTTAACTATGATCCTCGCTTTCTTGAAAATATGGGTAATGCCATAGAGCTTGGTCGTTCAGTGATTGATGAGCACTATCAGAAAAGTATGGCGCCACTGCTACTGTTATGGAAAGGAATCGGAGCATTTATTCATAGAAACCCTCAATACACTCACTTATTTGGCCCAGTCAGTATCAGTAATGATTATAGTGAACAAGCACGCCGTTTACTTGCAGACACAATGACACTCCACTTTTACGACAACGAGCAAGCAAACTTTGTGGCAGCGTCGAATCCTCTACCGGCAATTCCAGCACAGTGGAATGCGAGTTTGTTAACTTCATTAGCAGATTTACAACTTCTTTCACGAGTCATTGCGCGTATTGATGAAGGAAAAGGTATTCCGGTGCTATTACGTCAGTATTTAGGGTTAAACGGAAAACTGGTCAGCTTCAACGTAGACCCGGCTTTCAACGATGCCTTAGATGGTTTGATTGTTGTCGATTTGCACGATGTTCCAATGAAAACCCTAGGTCGTTATATGGGTGTGAAAGAAGCGGAAGAGTACCTAAGAGCAACGAAGCAGTAAAAAAACAGAGGGCGCGTTAAGCGCCCTCTGTTTTATCGGCTATTCATTACGAATAGAAGTTATATTCCACACTCCCCCCGCTACGGCCCACTTGTGATTCAAAACCACCGAAAACATCGCTCATTCGGGTAGAAGCCGCTTAGAGTTATTAAATTTATGGGAATATCATTAATAGTTGAGCTGAGATTTCAGACTATGTTTTTACTGAGTAAGCATTAGTTAGTAAGTACTAATTATTGCCCATATGCTCTTTCTCAGCTTTAACATGCCCTTCTGTTAAGTGAACAAAATCGAGCATGTCACTACCGGAAACGACAAACGCTTGTCCGAACCCTTTAACGTAACGTCCTGATTCAGGCACTAAGCGGTAAAGATTAAAATCACCAAGCTGGCTTAAATTATCAATAATTTCACCAAAACGAGTTTGTAATGCTGCAATGCCTTGGATCCAATCTGGTGTGTGTCTCTCAACAAGTTCTGCACGCGTGTCGAAAGTTAGTCTCTTACGGGCATAAATGTTCTTACAGTCGCTTTCATCTTCGATCATTAAAATCGAAACATTGTGATTCGTTTTTAAGTTCTGCCCATGGACTGCAAGATCACTCACGAGTATGTAATAAGCTTTGCTATCAAAAGCGAAAGGCGCATAGGTAGCGTTCGGAATACCAGCAGCGTTAATTGTTGCTAACTGTAAGGTTTTGCGAGAATCACGAAATTCGCGAACTTCTGGCTCTAGTCGGCCTTGCAGGCGTTCACGCCGAATTTCTTCTCGTTGAATATTTTCTTGTGGCTGACTTTTTATATTCACGTGGCAAACTCCTTTTCCATTTGCGTAAACGCTTCTACCTGGAGTGAAAAAAGCTGATGTTTTTATCTGGACTACGTACGCTTTAAACACACAATCTTCATCAGAATTGAAGAAACCAATAAAGTAACTTTCCATACCTCGAAATGGATTACTCACAAACGCAATGTGTATCACCAAGTCTAAGCATAGATGACCATGAAATTCGCCCTCTCTTCCCATTAAGTTATAGTTGCTTTGCGCTTCTTTGCCTTTCAGGAAATTGGCTTTGGTTTCAAAGCAATCATCGAGATACTTCTCCACTCTGATAGAGGTTCTAAAATAGCATGTCACAGGCTACTCTGGTTAGCATCTCGTCAGGAAGAGCAAATGCAATTGAACCTTCGCTTAAGCTCAATGACAAAAAAGGCGATGAACCGTATGGTCATCGCCTTTTTATATTTAGATGAAGAGTGCTTATTACTCTACGGTAACCGCTTTAGCTAGGTTACGAGGTTGGTCAACGTCAGTACCTTTGATTAACGCTACGTGGTAAGAAAGTAGCTGCATTGGTACTGTGTAGAAGATTGGCGCTGTGATTTCGCTAACGTGCGGCATTGGGATAATTTTCAAAGTATCGTCCGCTTCAAAGCCTGCTTTCTCATCTGCAAATACATATAGCAGACCACCACGAGCACGTACTTCTTCAACGTTTGATTTCAGTTTTTCTAACAAATCGTTGTTTGGCGCAATAACCACAACTGGCATATCCGCATCAATCAAAGCCAATGGACCATGTTTTAATTCACCTGCAGCATAAGCTTCAGCATGGATGTAAGAGATCTCTTTTAGCTTTAGTGCTGCTTCCATAGCGATTGGGTAGTATTCACCACGACCCAAGAACAGTGTGTGGTGCTTATCAGCAAAATCTTCTGCTAATGCTTCAATCTGTTTATCAAATGCCAATGCACTTTCGATTTGAACTGGAAGGGCATGAATCGCTTCAACGATTTCGGCTTCTTTAGCCGCGTCAACGCGACCTTGCTCTTTACCAATTGCCGTTACCAGCATCAGCATTGCTGCAAGTTGAGTAGTAAATGCTTTGGTTGAAGCAACACCGATTTCAGTTCCTGCGCGAGTCATGAATGCAATATCAGATTCACGAACAAGTGACGAACCTGATACGTTACAAATCGTCATCGCTGCCATGTAGCCTTTCTCTTTTGCGATACGCAGAGCCGCAAGTGTATCTGCAGTTTCACCAGATTGAGAAAGAGTGATTAACAAGCTATTTGGACGAGTCACAAAGTTACGGTAACGGAATTCAGAAGCGATCTCTACATCACAGCTAACGCCTGCAATATCTTCAAACCAGTAACGAGCCGCCATACCAGAGTTATAAGAAGTACCACATGCGATGATTTGAACGTGTTCTACTTTCTTCAGGATCTCAACCGCATTAACACCAATGCTTTCTGTGATCACTGAGTTATGCGTGATTCGACCTTCCATAGTGCTTTTCAGCGCCATTGGTTGTTCGAAGATCTCTTTTTGCATGAAGTGACGGTATTGACCTTTATCACCCGCATCGTGCTCGATGCTTGATTCAATGACTTCACGCTCAACCAACTTGCCTGCTTGATCGTAAATGGTAACGTCACGACGAGTAATTTCAGCCACATCCCCTTCTTCAAGGAACATAAAGCGACGCGTTACACTTAGAAGCGCAAGTTGATCAGAAGCTAGGAAGTTTTCACCAATACCCAAACCAATAACAATTGGGCTACCAGAGCGAGCAACAACAATACGGCTAGGATCTTTGCGATCAAGAGCAACCGTACCATATGCACCTTCTAACTGAGTAGCCGTTTTTTGTAGTGCTTCTAAAAGTGTATCTGAAGTGCGAAGTTCCCATTCAACAAGGTGGGCAATAACTTCTGTATCGGTTTGAGAAACAAATACGTAACCACGTTCTTGAAGCAGAGTACGAAGCTCTTCGTGGTTTTCGATAATACCGTTGTGAACAACAGCAATATCACCAGACACATGTGGGTGAGCATTCACTTCAGAAGGAACACCGTGGGTTGCCCAGCGAGTATGGGCGATACCAGTGCCACCGCTAACCTTTGCAGAATCAACAGCATCTGCTAACTCTTGGACCTTACCTAGACGGCGAACACGAGTTAAGTTGCTTTGTGCATCAACCACAGCAACACCTGCTGAGTCGTAACCGCGATACTCTAGACGACGTAAACCTTCAACCAGAATTTCAGCTACATCACGCTGTGCAACAGCGCCAACAATTCCACACATGTTATTACTCCAATTTCTTTTTTATCTAGTGCACTCTACGGCTGCAAGCAAAGCCTTAAGGTAGAGGCGGATTTAAATTTTGTGAGTCTCAATGACCCTGTCTAAGCTCGAATCACTCGAACCTGATGAAATTCTATTTTTGCAACCAGTTCGTCAGACAAACCTTTGTCAGTTATGAGAACGTCAATGTCGTTCCATGGCAGTTCTAAGTTTGGGATCTTTCTTCCCACTTTGTCCGATTCAACCATGACAACGACTTCTCTGGACACTTCAGCCATAACCTTGCTTAAACCGACTAACTCATTAAATGTCGATGTACCACGTTCGAGGTCTATGCCATCTGCACCAATGAACAACTGATCAAAATCATACGAACGAAGAACCGATTCCGCCACTTTTCCTTGAAATGACTCCGAGTGGGTATCCCAAGTTCCGCCAGTCATAAGCAGTGTAGGCTCACTCTCTAGCTCATTTAATGCATTCGCGACATTCAAAGAGTTGGTCATGACAATTAACCCGTGCTTATCATTGAGCTGGTTAATCAGTGCCGCGGTTGTACTTCCGCTATCGATAACAATACGGTTATGGTCTCTGATCAATTTGGCAGCGGCTTTTGCTAGCGCTTCCTTTCGAACTGAAACTTTTGAATTCAGCTCGTCATTCACTACTTCTTTAGGTAAAGCAATAGCACCACCATAACGACGCAGCAGTTGGCCGTTCTGCTCTAGTGATGCTAAATCCTTTCTTATAGTGACTTCTGAAGTTTCAAACTGAGTAGATAATTCTTCAACACTGACTTCACCCAATTGATTAACTAAGTTAACAATTGTGTGTCTTCTTAGCTGAGTATTACGTTTTGACATGACATTCACAAGAACAAGTTACGAAACGAAAGTTATTATATTCAAAACGAAACTTTTATGTCTATTTATTTCGAACTAAAAAATTAATATTTCTGGCTAAAACCTTGTCCTAAGACAATTCTTAAGCAGTGATATTGTAATGATTAGGTGTTAGAATTCGCACCCTAAAGAAAAAAAATTACAGAATGGTGTGTGATACTTTTGTAATTCTCACCAATCATGGTGACCTAGATCGCATTAAAATGGTAATACGCACTCAATAGGTAGTCATAAAATGACTAAACCTGTTGTAAGACTTTCAGTTTTGGAGTGAGCTGTACTCGAGTGAGAAATGTGGTAACGAAGAGATAAATTTGCCGCCATCGAGGCCATTCTTAAGCTATATATTAACTTTCAAATTGATAATATTCACCGGAGAGACTCTTCCATGAAAAAGACCAAAATCGTATGTACGATTGGCCCTAAAACTGAATCTGTAGAAAAATTAACAGAGCTTGTTAATGCAGGCATGAACGTAATGCGCCTTAACTTTTCTCACGGAGACTTCGTAGAGCACGGCACTCGTATCGCTAACTTCCGTAAAGTTATGGAAAACACTGGTAAACAACTAGCAATCCTTTTGGATACTAAAGGTCCAGAAATTCGTACTATCAAATTAGAGAACGGTGATGATGTTGATCTAGTTGCAGGTCAAGAGTTCACTTTTACCACAGATACTTCTGTAGTTGGTAACAAAGACAAAGTGGCAGTAACTTACGCAGGTTTCGCTAAAGACTTAAGTGTTGGCAACACTATCCTTGTTGATGACGGTCTAATCGAAATGGAAGTTGTTTCTACAACTGATACAGACGTTACCTGTAAAGTTTTAAACAACGGCGCACTAGGTGAAAACAAAGGTGTTAACCTACCTGGCGTTTCAGTTAACCTACCAGCTTTATCTGAGAAAGATAAAGGCGACCTTAAGTTTGGTTGCGAGCAAGGCGTTGACTTCGTAGCAGCATCTTTCATCCGTAAAGCTTCTGACGTAAAAGAAATCCGTGAAGTTCTTACTGCAAACGGCGGCGAAAACATCCAAATCATCTCTAAAATTGAAAACCAAGAAGGTGTGGACAATTTTGATGAGATCCTTGAGCTATCTGACGGCATCATGGTTGCGCGTGGCGACCTAGGTGTTGAAATTCCAGCTGAAGAAGTAATCTTCGCTCAGAAGATGATGATCGAAAAATGTAACCGTGCACGTAAAGTTGTTATCACTGCAACTCAAATGCTTGATTCTATGATCAAAAACCCTCGTCCAACTCGCGCAGAAGCGGGTGACGTTGCGAACGCAATCATGGACGGTACTGACGCAGTAATGCTTTCTGGCGAAACAGCAAAAGGTAAATACCCTGTTGAAGCGGTAACTATCATGGCGCAAATCGCTAAACGTACGGATTCTGTACTAAAAGCTGAACTAGGTTCTCGTTTAGACAGCCCACGCCTACGTATCACTGAAGCGGTATGTAAAGGTGCTGTAGATACTGCTGAGAAACTGGCTGCTCCACTTATCGTTGTTGCAACTGAAGCAGGTAAATCTGCTCGTTCAGTTCGTAAATACTTCCCAACAGCGAACATCATTGCTGTAACAACTAATGCTAAAACAGCTGCACAGCTTGTTCTTTCTAAAGGCGTTACTCCAGTTGTTGTTAACGCTTACGAAAGTACTGATGACTTCTACCGTCAAGGTAAAGAAATCGCTCTTGAGTCTGGTTTGGGCAAAAAAGGTGACATCGTTGTTATGGTTTCTGGCGCTCTAGTGGCTTCAGGTACAACTAACACAGCATCTGTACACGTTCTTTAATCACAGAACCCCAGATACTAAAAACCAGAGCTTAGGCTCTGGTTTTTTTATATCCCATATTTTTAACGCTTTTAGCTTTATCCGTTAACTAATTCACGCTAAAAAGTTACCAACCAAAAAACTCTTTATGGTGAGTGTTAAGCAGTAACACCATAGGAAGAAAATAAAGCGCGCTTAATTTAATTCCGAGTACCAATAAAAAGCTAATTGTAAGCCTCACTAGAAAATGATTAACCATACCCTGCCTCATGTTGCCAGAGTGTTTTAGCTTCCTTATTTTTACTGAGTCGAGCTGAGTAAAAACTATTAAGAGGAAAACCGGATCACTACTGATGAAAAAACAACAGTTTACTTATTGTACAGTTTAGCTCAAGTAAAAATTTAAATTAGACTTTAGTCGATGCGTAATGAAAACGTGACATCAAGCAACTTCATCAGTCGTCAGACAGAGAGAAACTTGATTTCTACCCAGTGTTTTAGATTCATAAAGCGCGATATCCGCACATTTATAAGAGCGAGTGCTGTCCTGGGAAAGGTCGGAAATACCGGCACTTATGGTGATTGTTAGACTTTCGTCTAACTCAATAGCCTGTCTTAAGCGCTCAACGACTATTTGTGACTCAGAGGTTGAAGTATGAGGCATGATCACTGCAAACTCTTCTCCGCCGATACGAGCTAGAAAGTCTGTAGCACGAAGTTTATCCGATAGAACATCAGCGACTTTTACGATCACTTTGTCACCCTGATCATGTCCTTGCTCATCATTAACACGTTTAAAGTAGTCAATATCAATTAAGCATAGGCAAACAGTGTATTCATCTGGGTATCGTTCTACCAATTGAGTCTGCAGAGTTAACTCCCTTTCGAATTTTCGACGGTTCCAAAGATGAGTAAGTGAATCTTTTTCACTCAATTCTCTGAGTTTGTTTTCCAGCTCTTTTCGCTCGGAAATATCGACGATAGATGTGATGTAGTAACTGACCTTTCCGGCTTCAATGATTGCCTGAATTCTCATAATTGTCGTCAGCAACTGGCCCTCAGGCGTCACACATTCAACTTCACCTTCCCAAAGATTATTCTGATCAACTTGTTCAAGCACCTTTAGAATAAACTCCATGCCATTATGGCTGAGTAAGGTTTTGAGAGCATTATGTCCACGAACCTCTTTGCTCGATAAACCTATCATGGTCTCAAACTCTCTGTTCACCATGATTACTTGGTGAGATTTGTCCGAAATCATCACAGCAGTCATACCATCCAGTGCAGCGCGAGCAAGCTTACTTTCGATATTGCGATGATAATAGTGCAATGACATAGAAACCGTTGGTAGAGCAAAAACCAACATAATCATGAAGACAAAGAACCCCTCTTTGACTACATCATTTAACTCATGCCTTGCTCGATCATTGAGTTGCTTAGGAGTGAAACGAATGACTAGATGGATACTCTGTCCGAAAAACTTATCGATCGGCTTAAACACGATAAGGTTCATATCTTCCATCAGATAGTTGTGGCCAGAGGTTTGTGCTTGCATTAATTCCCAAGTTTTCGGGAAAAAGGTGGCAAGATCGAATCCGTGGTAATGATTCGACATATCACCGTAGAAAGGCAACATGTTCTTTCCTGTCACCATATATCCATTGTTACCAACAATCGCGGGTGTTAAATCATTTTTAGGAGAGTAATTCAGCTTATCAACCATCATCGACATGTCGACTGAAATTACTATATAGCCTTTGCGAACACCAAGAACGGAAACCGGGGCTATGACTTGTATGATTGGTGTATAAGGCTTAGAAAAAGTGTCTGGGTCATTCGTTAACTCTTCTGCCCAGAATCCAACGTCATTGTCAGACAATGATTGCGCGTATTGGAAAAATGGCGTTTGAGAAATGTCTACTACGTCATCTAACGCCTTAGTTTTGTGGATACTCGGCAGGTACTCGACATGAACAGTATCTATGCCTTTCACATCAATAAAGCCCACGCCATCAAACCATTTCTGTCCATTAGCCGCAGAAGCTAATGCCATTTGGAGCTGATTACGAGTGACTAAGCTTGGAGACTCAACATAGTTATAAGCGCTGCGTCCGTGACTTAACAGAGAAATAGTCGAAAAGAGCTGATCCCTTAAATTACGGTATTCTTGCTCGCTGTAAGAAAGTTGGCTAACAGCTTCACGTACAGAACGCTGATTACTTATCGTTTGAACGTGATCGTATCGATAAGAATAGAACGTGACGATACCCGCTGTGGCTAAGGCACAAGCTATGAGAAAAGCGACAATAATTTTAGAATATCTCATAACCCAGACTTACAAGTAGCAGCAAATTGAAAGGCGCGCATTATATCACCATTGATAGTAATCTGAATAAAAAAGTAGCGCCTAAATAATATCCCTCTCAATTAAAACTGTTAAAAACGTCGCATATTATTACTATAATTATCAATAATTTAAAATTTAGTTAAGCTTATATATAACGTTTACATTGTCTCGAATAACCAAGGTGGAATCTTGATAGCTGTTGCTGACCGCCGAGTCTTCACTGAATGTCGCAGCTCGTGTTAACACCGCTTTTCTCATCGGTGCATTGTAGTCGATGCGCCACACACCATCTAATTCACGTCCAAATCCCTCAGCTAAAGACTGCGCTTTCTGTTGAGCATCTTTGATAGCCGCCATACGCGCTTGTTGTTGATATTTTTCTTCATCGCGAACTTTTAATTGAATATCGTCCACTTGATTTATTTTCTCTTCCAGAGCGATATCTAAGTACTCATTCAAATTGGATAAATCATCGACTTCAACAGAAACATTTCTGATCGCACGATAACCTACCAGTTCAGGCTTGCCGGTTTTCGGATAGTGATATTGAGGAGTTAAGTAGAGGTTTGAACTGGTTATTTGAGACTCTTTCACACCTGCTTGAGTAAGGTGTTTGATAAATGAAGTAACTATGTTGTCAACACTCTCTTTCGCTTGTTCCGCATTCATAGTTATTTCGACCACTTTGACTGAAAACTGCGCCATATCTGGCGTCGCGATAACTTCACCATAACCAGACGTCACCACATGCGGAAAGTCGAATTCCTGTGCTTGTGCCGCCACTGAAAACATACTCAATACCGCTAGAACCATTACAGAAAGTGCTTTCATTTCATTCCCCTAATTCAAAACCTATTGCTCAATAATAGATGAAAAATATTTCAGTCCCAGCCTCAGTGGATGTAAATCACACAATCTTGACATGCTCACTGTGGTAAGTTTTTTCTCGCATACTCAACCAAAGCCTGAGAACATTTCTTCAAACTTCCCGTTTCTAACTGCCAATGATGCCAGTAGAGTTTCTGGTCTATATACATCCCCGGCGTGATATCCATCAATAACCCTTTTTCCAGTTCTTCAGCGATTTGGATTTTTGGAATCATGCAATAACCGAACCCCGCCACCGCGGCTTTTACACAGGCTTCCGAGCTTCCAACGGTGTGCTTTACTTCACTGACCATTTCAAAACCAAAATTGTCGTAAACAAAGCGCTCATTGATAAGATCTTGCCTGTCGTAAGCGACTGCTGGTGCCACTTGTAAAGTTTGTCTGCTGACTCCTAGAGGGAAATAGCGACGATAAAAATCAGGCGAAGCCACACACAAGTAAGGCATATCACCGAGCAGAACTGCGTTACAACCCGGCAAAGTTCTAGGGGATTGGCTGATAGCCCCAATCACTTCTCCATTCTTAAGTTTATCTAAGGTTCTACGTTCATCATCGACAACCAAATGAATTTCCAAATTACTTTGTTTCATCGCCTCAGAAATAGCAGGTAGCAACCATGTAGCCAAACTGTCAGCGTTGGTCGCAATAGAAATAGAGATAGGCTTTTCACCGATATCGTTACTAAGATCTGGCAAAATATCCTGCTCCAAAACACAAACCTGACGATAAAGCCCAAGTAACTTTTGGCCAGCTGGTGTTACTCTTGGCGGGCTTTCTCTCACTAATACTGGCTGAGCGAGCCATTTTTCAAGCTGCTTAATTCTTTGTGATACCGCTGATTGCGACACGCACAATACAGCAGCGGCTTTCTCAAAGCTTCTTTGCAAAATAATCTGATCTAACGCTTCTAGCCATCGGTAATCTAAACCACGCACAATTTCACCATAAGAGTATCTAATGACACATTAATATTATTAGTTTTATTTCTAGTAATCTATGCCGTATTTTTCATTCAACATTTATTAACTTAAACCTTAAAGAAACGACTATGAATTTTTGGATATTGCTACAGGGATTTAGCCTAGGCGCCACCATGATTATCCCCATAGGGGCACAAAATGCTTATGTGCTGAACCAAGGCATCAAAAGAAACCATCATCTGACTACAGCAACGATTTGCAGCGTTATGGATGTGTTCTTTATTTCTTTAGGCATTTTTGGCGGTGGTGCAGTGCTTTCTCAAAATGAGACACTACTGACTATTGTTACTCTGGGTGGTATTGCATTTCTGACTTTTTATGGCTGGCTTTCATTTCGAGCAGCTTTGCAAAGTTCCGACGAGCAGGAGGGCCAACCTCAGAAGCTAGCACGAGGTCGACGGGCGGTTATATTAGGCGCACTTGCGGTTACTGTATTAAACCCACATCTCTATTTAGATACCGTGGTTATTCTTGGCTCAATTGGCGGACAATTTGAAGGAAGTGATCGCCTTTCCTTTGCTTTGGGTACTATGGCGGCCTCTTTTGTTTGGTTCTATGGCTTATCCATTGGAGCAGCTAAATTGGCTCCTGTTTTATCGAAACCTAAGACAAAGAAAACCATCGACTTAATCGTAGCAACCATGATGTTCATCATCGCTTTTGCTTTAGCCAAGAGCCTCTATATTCAGTGGTTCAGCTGAGACATAAAAAACGGAGGACACTGCCTCCGTTTTTAAATTCATCATCGATATTAGTCGACCTTGTTGAGATGAACGTCCATTTGTGGGAATGGGATTTCAATACCGTTCGCATCCAACGCTTCTTTAATCTCTTGCATTGAATCGAAGTAAACGCCCCAATAATCTTCTGTTTTACACCAAGGACGTACGACAAAATTCACTGAAGAATCGGCTAGAGCCAATACACCAATAGTGATGTCTGGATCTTTCAGAATACGTGAATCTTTTTCTAGCGTTTCACGAATCACTTTTTTAGTTAACTGAAGATCCGCTTTATAAGAAACACCAATAACTAAATCAACACGACGAGTAGCGTGACGAGAGTAGTTGGTGATTGAACCACCGATGATTGCACCGTTTGGTACAACGACCATTTTGTTATCTGGTGTTTTTAGAATAGTTTGGAAAATCTGAATCGCTTCAACCGAACCCGCGACACCCGAGACTTCAACATAATCACCTGATTTAAATGGACGGAATCCAACAATCAACACACCCGCAGCAAAGTTGGAAAGAGAACCTTGCAGAGCCAAACCAATAGCTAAACCAGCCGCACCAATTACCGCTACGACAGAAGCAGTTTCAACCCCTACTCGGCCTAATGCTGCAATCAATACGATAACGAATAAAACGTAACGAACAAGACCATGGATAAACTCAACTACCGCTTTGTCCATCTCTTTTTTATGCAAAACTTTAGCGACACTACCCGCCACGGCTTTAACAATGATATTACCAATGATCAGGATAAGAATTGCCGAAACAATATTCACCCCATATTGAATGAATAAATCTGAATTACTGCTAAGCCAATCACTCATTTTATTCAAACTATCCGCAATTGGCGCTTCCATATCCAAAGATTCACCAGCCATACTTTCTTACCCTCTAACTAAAAATTTTTATATTTTATAAACGATTATTTTACTCACTGAGCGTACCTAGCAGTACAAATATGCACAGCTACTTTTCACTCATTGTGGGATTTATATGATATGACGTACAACATCTTGCTAAGTCATATTTTTGCAAACAACACAGCAAAAGGTTATTCCATCTACCTAGATCCTGTATCAGATTAAGCAATAAATTCACATTCTGCCAGTGCTTTGAAAAAAATAGCGTTTCTGTCTCTTAGACAAGAAAAAAGCCCGCTCATCAGAGCGGGCTTAATCTAGCATCTAAAAGTCTAGATTATAGTACGTCTACTGCATTAAGGTCTGCGAATGCTTTCTCAAGACGAGTAACCATAGAAGCTTGACCAGCACGTAGCCATACACGTGGATCGTAGTATTTCTTGTTCGGAGCAGCTTCACCAGTTGGGTTACCGATTTGACCTTGTAGGTAATCGTGGTTTTCTGCTTCGTATTGACGAATACCATCCCAAGTTGCCCACTGTGTATCTGTATCGATGTTCATTTTGATAACACCGTAAGAGATAGACTCTTTGATTTCTTCTTCAGAAGAACCAGAACCACCGTGGAATACGAAGTTTAGAGAATTCGCTGGAAGACCGAATTTCTCTGAAACGTATGCTTGAGAATCACGTAGGATAGTTGGAGTAAGAACAACGTTACCAGCTTGGTATACACCGTGTACGTTACCGAAAGATGCAGCGATAGTGAAACGGTGGCTAATAGCACTTAGTTTCTCGTATGCGTATGCAACATCTTCAGGAGAAGTGTATAGCTCAGAAGAATCCATATCTGAGTTATCAACGCCATCTTCTTCACCACCAGTACAACCAAGTTCGATCTCGATTGTCATGTTCATTTTAGCCATGCGCTCTAGGTACTTAGCACATGTTTCAATGTTCTCTTCTAGAGACTCTTCAGAAAGGTCTAGCATGTGAGAAGAGAATAGTGGCTTACCAGTTTGAGCGAAGAACTCTTCACCCGCGTCTAGTAGGCCGTCAATCCAAGGTAGTAGTTTCTTAGCTGCGTGGTCAGTGTGAAGAATTACAGGCACACCGTAAGACTCAGCAACAGCGTGAACGTATTTTGCACCAGCTACAGCGCCAAGAACTTGTGCACCTTGACCTTCTAGTTTAACGCCTTTACCTGCAAAGAAAGCAGCGCCACCGTTAGAAAATTGAACGATAACAGGAGCTTTAACTTTAGCAGCCGCTTCTAGTACGCCGTTCACAGAATCTGTGTTCACACAGTTAACTGCTGGAAGAGCGAAGTTGTTCTCTTTAGCTACTTGAAATACTTTTTGTACGTCATCACCAGAGATAACACCAGGTTTTACGAAATCGAAGATCTTAGACATGGATTTGATCCTATTTTCTGTCGTTTTAATAAATAAAAACGGTGAGTTTGAATTCTTTCATACGTCTGCTCACAACACTTGAAGTTTAACAGAACCAAGCTTGTTACGCAGCAAACAATAAAGCGGAAAACTCATTTCCGCTTTATTAATAAATCATGATGATTAAGCTTTCGCGCGCTCTTCTAGCATCGCTACTGCAGGAAGTACTTTACCTTCAACGAATTCAAGGAATGCACCGCCACCTGTTGAGATGTAAGAAACGTCAGCTTTGATACCGAACTTGTCGATAGCCGCTAGTGTGTCACCACCACCCGCTACAGAGAAACCTGCAGATTTAGCGATAGCTTCTGAAATACCTTTAGTACCCGCTTCGAAGTTCTTGAACTCGAATACACCTACAGGGCCGTTCCAAAGAATCGTTTTTGCATTACCAATGATTTCAGCAAGAGCCGCAGTTGAATCTGGACCTAGGTCGAAGATCATGTCGTCATCTTGAACATCAGCAACGTTCTTAATTTCAGCTTCTGCGTTTTCGTCGAATGCTTTCGCACATGCAACGTCAGTAGCAACTGGGATAGAACACTCTTTCATTAGTTTTTGAGCTGTTTCGATAAGGTCTGCTTCGTATAGAGACTTACCTACATTGTTACCAGCTGCTGCGATGAAAGTATTCGCGATACCACCACCAACAACAAGTTGGTCAGCAATTTTAGAAAGAGATTCTAGAACTGTTAGTTTAGTAGAAACTTTAGAACCACCAACGATAGCAACAAGTGGACGCTCTGGCTTGTCCATTGCTTTACCTAGTGCTTCAAGCTCAGCAGCAAGAAGAGGGCCAGCACATGCTACAGGAGCGTGCATACCAACACCGTGAGTTGAAGCTTGAGCACGGTGTGCAGTACCGAATGCGTCCATTACGAAAATGTCACATAGCGCAGCGTACTTCTTAGATAGTTCTTCTTCGTTTTTCTTCTCGCCTTTGTTAAAGCGAACGTTTTCAAGAACAACAAGCTCACCAGCGTTCAGCTCTAGGCCATCTAGGTAATCTTTAGCAAGTTTTACTTCGCACTCTAGTGCATCTTTTAGGTAGTTAACTACAGGTAGTAGAGAGAACTCTTCCGCATATTCGCCTTCAGTTGGACGACCTAGGTGAGAAGTCACCATTACTTTAGCGCCAGCTTCAATACAGTGTTTGATAGTTGGTAGTGAAGCTAGAATACGTGCATCAGATGTCACTTTGCCATCTTTCACAGGTACGTTTAGGTCAGCACGGATAAATACACGTTTACCTGCTAAATCCAGGTCAGTCATCTTGATTACAGACATGGTTTGTCCTCTCAAATATTAAAAAGAAAAGTTTCTGTAAGCCCGGCTATCCTGCCGAGCCTGTAAAATCATAAACTGCATACTAATATGGGGCACCAGATATTTATTTCAAGTTATAAAATAAATAATTTCGCCACCAAAGAGTAACTACTTTGCAGCCTGCATTGCTAACGCGGTATCAAGCATTCGGTTAGCAAATCCCCACTCGTTATCACACCAAACGAGCATCTTCACAAGATGTCCGTTACTTACTCGAGTTTGGCTGCCATCCACAATCGCGCTGTGCGGATCGTGATTAAAATCGATGGATACGAGCGGTGATTCAGTATAGTCAACAATGCCGTGTAATGTACACTGAGATGCCTCGATCATGGTTTGATTTACGTCATTAACTTTCACATTTTCGTTAATAGTGACACTTAAATCCATCGCAGTAACATTTACTGTTGGAACTCTTACCGAGATCGCCTCAAATTTGTTAGAAAATTTCGGAAATATTCTTTCAATCCCTTTATGTAATTTTGTATCAACGGGAATAATTGATTGGCTTGCCGATCGGGTACGGCGTAAATCACTGTGATAGGCATCGATAACTTGTTGGTCATTCATTGAAGAATGAATCGTTGTAATGGTGCCAGATTCAATACCAAACGCTTCGTCTAACACTTTTATAATCGGCACAATACAGTTAGTGGTACAGGAGCCATTAGAAACAATGTGCTGCTCTGCAGTCAGCGTTTCGTGGTTCACACCATAAATAACTGTGTTATCAAGATCGGCTGAGCCCGGATGAGAAAATAGTACTTTTTTAGCACCGGCTGCAATGTGCTCTTCACCATCAGCTTTAGAACCATACACACCAGTACAATCCAAAACGATATCGACTTCGAGATCTCGCCAAGGTAATAGATGAATATCTGAAGAGTGTAGAATTCGGACACTATCAAACTCACCATTTTCATGGTGGATATGTAAATGCTCTTGGTCGTGAGAAATTTTCTTACCGAAACGGCCATGGCTGGTGTCGTATTGTAACAAGTGCGCCATAGCCTCAGGCTGAGCCAACTCATTTACAGCAACAACTTTTATCTGCTGAGCTTTGCCACTTTCGTAAACAGCGCGTAAAACGTTACGCCCTATTCGCCCGAATCCATTTATTGCGACTCTTAACATCCGTACCATCAACCGACTAAAATTTCGTGGCACAGATATTAACCGATGACAGCGTAAAGCGCACCCTTAACAGAGGTGATCCAACCATTTATTTCACATTAAAAAAATCCCCGCACAATGGCGGGGATTTCTATTCTTTATCGTATTGGATTAAGCCAGTAGCTCGTTCGCT
>NZ_JACVEG010000143.1 GCF_014596725.1 Vibrio sp. Y2-5 | reverse complement strand
TTTGATTCTTTAAAAAAAGTAGTAAACTAAGTAATCGGTTCCTTAACGTACAGGAATCAGTTTAAATGTGTCTAAATTTTGTCTAAATGTACAATTTTCTTTTTTGGGTATGGTGACCCCTTATTGCTCCACCAGGTATAGAAAATCCAGAGTGGGAACCTATTAGAAAGTTTATTTATAACGACAGTACATGCAAAAAGAAAAAATCATTTAAACATTTTTTACATTATC
>NZ_JACVEG010000142.1 GCF_014596725.1 Vibrio sp. Y2-5 | reverse complement strand
TAGAAACTTTGCAGCAGCCTTAAATAGTCCAGAAGTAAATACCTTTACTATTGCATTGCAACAAGCACAGAAAACGGACAAGGTACAGAGTCTTCGTATTATGGATGCACAGATTAAAATGATGCGTGAGCTAAAACATGAGAACTATAACCGTCTCATTCAAAATAAGCCAATGGAAATGAATAAATTTAACGTTGCTGTAATTGGATGTATTGTAATTTATCCAATGGTTATTGTTATT
>NZ_JACVEG010000141.1 GCF_014596725.1 Vibrio sp. Y2-5 | reverse complement strand
ATCCACTTCAGTTTCTTCAGTCGTTACTAAAACTTCACCGTTCCCTCCATCTTGTTCTGTTTCGTAATCGGAAGGATCATCTTGCTCAGGCTGCTTTATATCTTCTACATCGGACAATTCCGGATTTTCTTCTTCGCCATCATTCCCATTCATCGTTGCCAATTCTTCATTATTTTCTTCTTGATTTTCTGTTTCATAATCAGATGGATCATCCTGCTCACCTTGCTCTGGAGCTTCTACAT
>NZ_JACVEG010000140.1 GCF_014596725.1 Vibrio sp. Y2-5 | reverse complement strand
ATTTCTTTCGTAGGTGAGGTAAGTGTAACAGCTTCGTACGCTAATAAAATTAGCGTATCTTCTTCATTTGTAAATGACTTTATGTGGGAGTCTTGTTGGGGTTCTTCTTTTGTGGGAACGATCTGTGTAATATGCAGTAAATCACTTTCAAGTATTCGCCAACCTTCTTTATCACTATTGCGATATGAATTAGGCAGCTTACCAGAACGTATCCACCTTTTAATCGTTTCTTCATGCTTCCCT
>NZ_JACVEG010000014.1 GCF_014596725.1 Vibrio sp. Y2-5 | reverse complement strand
TCTTCCGTTCTTAGTGACTTAGGTCACTTCGGAAGAGGCGGTCATTTTAGCGATATAAACTTTCGTGTCAAACACTTTTTTAAGTTTATTTTCGTAGGCTTTTAGCCTTACAAAACAACCTTGCTGAACACCTTTTCGTTTCTTTCGAAGCTTGTCCGTGTCAGCGAGGGGGCATTATAGAGATCAGCTTCACATTGGCAAGTGCTTTTTTAAGTTTTTTTCTATTTTTTGTTTGTTTGGCTGTTTTTTGCGCGTAGCGGGCTATAAATGCAACTAATTGGCTTTTAATATGCCATTGTCAGCCATAAAAAGGAGGCCATATGAGCCCTGTTCGCAGTTACAAAGGTATCGCACCGAAAATTGGTTCCCGCGTTTATATCGACTCAACTTCTATAATTGTGGGCGATATTCAATTAGGAGACGACGCCAGTATCTGGCCATTAGTCTCCGCTCGTGGCGATGTAAACCACATACATATTGGTGAACGTTCCAACATCCAAGATGGCAGCGTATTGCATGTGACCCACAAAAATGCCGAAAACCCAAACGGCTACCCATTGATTATAGGTAACGATGTGACTGTCGGTCATAAAGTTATGCTACACGGATGCACAATTGGCGATCGTGTACTCGTTGGTATGGGCGCTATCGTTCTGGATGGTGTTGTCATAGAAAGTGATGTAATGATTGGCGCGGGTAGCTTGGTACCACCGGGAAAAGTTCTGGAGAGTGGTTACTTATATGTCGGAAGCCCAGTTAAGCAGGCTCGTCCTCTTTCAGACAAAGAACGAGCTTTCTTGCTCAAGTCAGCTGATAATTACGTGCAGACGAAAAATGACTATTTAAACAATGTTGAAGATGTGGCCCTTTGATTAGCTAACAACTTCAATCTGCCCAAGCTGATTGAAGGCTTCGTCTTCAATCAGTTCCTCAACCAGTTCCTCTAAGTCAAAGCGAACAGTCGCAAATGCGGCTAACGCTTCTTGCTCACTACTAATAGTGATCCCTGAGATCTTCGCAAGCTCATCGAGCGTAACAATACATTCAATTAAAGCGCCAGATTGCTGAGCAGGAAACGTTACTGCTTGTAGCTCACTGTTCCACTCTTGCATATCAGGGAAAAGAATCGATTGGTTCATTAGCCTTCCAAATTTTTTCTTAATTCACGATGGATTTGTTTCGTGCCGGGACGCAAACCGCGCCATAACATAAAGCTTTCGGCTGCTTGCCCAACTAACATTCCCAAGCCGTCGTAGACATGACCACAGCCATTATCCAGAGCCCATTGGTTAAAGATGGTTAGACCTTTGCCATACATCATATCGTAGGCCACACTTTGGGCACTGAATATAGAAGGCGATATCTCAGGTAACTTTCCATCTAAGCTTGCAGAGGTTGAATTGATTATGAGATCGAAACTGCCTTCGATTTGGCTCATCTCTGCCGCATTCACATTACCGAAGCGGCTAAACGACTGAGCTAATGAATCTGCTTTAGCAAAAGTACGGTTGGTTATGGTGATACTTGCAGGCTCTTTATCAATCAGAGGCTTCAATGCACCTTTGGCTGCACCACCAGCACCGATCAGTAGAATTTTGGCACCTTTTAGCGGCACCTGATATTGCATCAAATCCTGAACCAGACCTTCACCATCAGTGTTGTCACCCAGTATCTCGCCATCATCCAATTTTTTTAATGTGTTCACCGCTCCTGCCAGTTGCGCTCGCTCTGTTAATCGATCTACAAACTTGTAGGCGTCTTCTTTAAAAGGAACCGTAACATTGCATCCGCGTCCACCGTTGGTGAAAAATGCTTGAGCCGCAGCAACAAACCCATCTACTGGTGCTAACTCAGCAGTATATTCCATGCTTTGATTGGTTTGACGCGCAAACAGTGTGTGAATGAAAGGTGATTTGCTGTGTCCGATAGGATTACCAAACACCGCATAGTGATCTTTTACAAAAGCCATATCCCTGCCTCAACCAATAAAAAGTCGCTAAGTCTGTTTATTAACAGAACATAACGACCCTATCACTCAGTGCAATTTCTGTCACCACTGGCGCGGCACTAAAAACTCATTCAGTTTAGCTTCGCTGCTGCCAGCTTCCGGCTGGTAGTTATATTCCCAGCGAGCCAGTGGAGGCATAGACATCAGTATTGATTCTGTGCGACCGCCAGTTTGCAGACCAAAAAGCGTTCCTCGGTCGAACACTAAGTTAAATTCGACGTAGCGACCACGACGATACAACTGGAATTGACGTTCTCTCTCGCCATACTCGGTTGCTTTACGACGTTCAACAATCGGCACATAAGCTTGACAGTAACCTTCACCGACCGCTTTGATATAGTCAAAGCACTTATCGAACTCCCAATGGTTCAGATCATCGAAGAAAAGGCCACCGACACCGCGAGTTTCTTCTCGGTGAGGAAGATAGAAATAGCGGTCACACCACTCTTTATGCTGCTGATAAACATCATCACCAAACGGTTCACATAAAGCTTTCGCGGTTGAATGCCACTGCTGACAATCTTCAATAAAAGGATAGAAAGGTGTTAAGTCGAAACCACCACCAAACCACCAAATTGGCTCTTCACCTTCTTTCTCTGCAATAAAGAAGCGCACGTTGGCATGAGAGGTTGGAACATAAGGGTTTTTCGGGTGCATAACTAAAGAGACACCCATGGCTTCAAACTTACGTCCCGCCAATTCAGGGCGATGCGCTGTTGCTGACGCTGGCATTTGCTTCCCCGTAACATGCGAGAAATTGACGCCACCTTGCTCAAACACCAAACCATCACGCATCACACGAGAGCGGCCACCACCACCCAACTTTTCGCCCGCCTCACGATGCCAAGCGTCTTCCACAAACTTGGCGCCACCATCAACGTTCTCTAATTGCTGACAGATTTGATCTTGTAGTGACAGCAAAAATTGCTTCACCGCTTCTTTATTAATTGTCGACATCTTTTATTCCTTACGCATTCCCATCGCAGAGTGTGTTATCCCTGTCTTAATACTTGTAGGGTTTTCGCGTCGCGAATTTCACTTGGTTTGTTACGCCCACCAGTTGCGCCACGCAGAATCGCAACCAGTTTGTCACCAAGCTGCTCTTCAACTTCTTCCGTTGTCATACAAGAAGGTTGGCCAGTTAAGTTTGCACTGGTTGAGGTTAGCGGTTTACCGTAAGCGTTGCACAGTTGTTGAACCAAAGGATGATCGGTCACACGCACTGCGATGGTATCAAACTGACCACTGACCCATTTGGATACTTTACTGCTCGCTGGCATTACCCATGTAACAGGACCAGGCCACGTCGATTTAACTTGCTGCAATTGTTCTGCGGTTAACTGGCTTTCATCTATATAAGGGAGCAACTGCTCATAAGAGGCAGCAATCAAAATCAAACCTTTCTCTACCGGTCTTTGCTTTAGCTGCAGCAACTTCTCAATCGCTTCTGGGCTATCGGGATCGCAACCCACACCAAAAACACCTTCTGTCGGGTAAGCAATGACTTCTCCAGACTGTAATGCCTGTAAAGTTTGTTGAAAATTATCCACGAAAAACTACCTAATTGAGCTGACTTATTTCTATTTGCGCCCAGTGTACAAATTATCGGTGATTTCGCCTATACCTTAACGAACGGAAGTTCAAACCATTCATTCACGGATATAAAAGGATAATTTATCGTTCAACATTTGTTGAACACGACAGCGCAAACGTTTGCTTGATATAAAAATCCTCGTATAATGCGCGTCGTTCGCTTACGAAATTGTTCGATCTCGTAATTAAAAAATGCTTTAAGGAGTTTGAGATGAAAGTCGGTATTATCATGGGTTCCAAATCGGATTGGCCAACCATGAAACTTGCAGCAGAAATGCTAGAGCAATTCGGTGTTCCTTATGAAACGAAAGTAGTTTCAGCTCATCGCACTCCACAACTCCTAGCAGACTACGCAAGCAGCGCGAAAGAACGTGGCTTAAAAGTGATTATCGCTGGTGCTGGCGGTGCAGCCCACCTGCCTGGCATGGCAGCGGCATTCACTAGCTTGCCAGTTCTTGGTGTACCCGTTCAGTCTCGTGCTCTTTCTGGTCTAGACTCTCTATACTCAATTGTTCAAATGCCAAAAGGCATTGCGGTAGGTACGCTTGCAATAGGTGAAGCTGGCGCGGCAAACGCAGGACTTCTAGCAGCTCAAATCATTGGTACTTTTGATGAAGAAGTGATGGCAAAAGTGGAAGCTTTCCGCACCGCTCAAACAGAATCTGTACTGGCAAATCCAAATCCAGCCGAGGAATAATTGATGCACGTATTGGTATTAGGTTCAGGTCAGCTTGCACGTATGATGTCATTGGCTGGCGCACCACTTAATATTGAAATTTCTGCGTTTGACGTTAACAGCAAGAATGTTGTTCATCCTTTAACTCAAGCTGTGATTGGTCATGGCTTAGAGCAAGCGATAGAAAAGGCTGATGTCATTACCGCTGAGTTTGAGCATATTCCTCATGATGTGCTTGAAGTGTGTGAACGTAGCGGAAAATTCCTACCAAGCACTGAATCCATTAAAGCTGGCGGTGATCGCCGACTTGAAAAAGCACTGTTAGATAACGCTGGCGTACGTAATGCAAAGTACACCGTTATCAATAACCGTGAAGATTTCGATACAGCGATCGCTCATGTAGGTATTCCTATGGTACTAAAAAGTGCTTTAGGTGGTTATGACGGTAAAGGGCAATGGCGCCTAAAAAATGCAGAAGACGCAGATAAAATCTGGCCAGAAATGGCAGATTGCCTAGCAGCATCCGCTAATCAGGCGATTGTTGCAGAAGAATTTGTTCCTTTTGACCGTGAAGTATCTCTGGTTGGTGCTCGTGGCAAAAATGGCGAAGTTGCCGTTTACCCATTAGCTGAAAACGTGCACGTGAATGGTGTCCTTAGCCTCTCGACAGCCATTGATGCTCCTGAGCTACAAGAACAAGCAAAAGAGATGTTTACCGCTGTGGCAAACAGCTTGGATTACGTTGGCGTTTTAGCTTTAGAGTTCTTTGATGTTCAAGGAAAACTGCTGGTTAACGAAATCGCTCCTCGCGTACACAACTCTGGTCACTGGACACAACAAGGTGCGGAAATCTGTCAGTTTGAAAATCATCTGCGCGCGGTTTGTGGCATGCCATTAGGCAGCACCAAACTGGTTCGCGAGACATCGATGATTAATATTCTTGGCGAAGACTCGTTACCAGAAAGCCTACTAGCAATGGAAGGTTGCCATATTCACTGGTACGGTAAAGAAAAGCGTCCGGGAAGAAAAATGGGCCACATCAACGTAACGGCTGATTACCACGGTGAGCTGGTGCGTAAACTGTGTGAGCTGGCAGACGTTTTAGATGCAGAAGCATTTCCAGCAGTTCAGGAAGTTGCGAAACAATTTAAATCTTAAGATTTAAATCCAGATACAAAAACGGCGCTTAAAGCGCCGTTTTTTATGTTCTATTCCTGAATATGCCCGCACTTGCGATCCGCACATTGATACTTAGTTCCGCTAGCGAGCTTCTTCTCTACCAGTAATGAGAAACCACATTTCTCACACTTACCATCTACTGGAGGTAAGTTAACGGCAAATTTGCACTTAGGGTAAGTATCACAAGCATAAAACGTTTTACCAAAACGCGTTTTACGCTCGGCAAGATGACCTTTACCGCACTCCGGACAAGCATGTAGCTTGCTTGGCTTGCTTTCGTCTGCAGGATTATCTTGAGATTCGATATGGTGACATTTAGGGTAAGCACTACAGCCGATAAACATGCCATAACGCCCTTGGCGCAATACCAACTCACTTCCACATTCAGGACAAGGCACACCAAGTTCTTTGACTATGTGCCCGTCATTCTGGTGCAGTGGCTTTATGTAGTCGCAATTGGGATATTGAGTACAGCCGAGAAACGGGCCATGTTTGCCATGGCGAAGCTGTAAAGCTCCGCCACACTTCGGACAAGGTTCGTTCAGCGCATGCTCATGAGCTGAGAATAGCTCGTTATCAATTTTACCGCTCATAATACGTCTATTAGCTTAATGAAGAATACCTTGCTCTTTGCTGTACAAGAGCTCTTCCATAAGCGTATAAGCGTTCTCATTTCCGGGAACATTGAACAGCACCATTAGAATGATCCACTTCAGGTCATCCAACTCTAATTCATTGGTCTCTAGACCCATGACTCTGTCGATCACCATTTCGCGAGTTTCAGGTGTTAATACCTTAATTTGCTCTAAAAATAGGATGAAACCACGAGATTCTAGGTCTAAACGCTCCATCTCTTGCGCGGTAAAAATACGCATAGATGTCGCCGAACTGGTTGAAATCGCTGACTGTGCATCCGTTTGTTGCAATGCCGCTAGCTCTTCTAACCAGTTTAGGGCTTTGTAGATATCTTTTTGGTGAAACCCTGCTCGAAGCAATTCATCTTCAAGCTCGTCTTGATCCACTTGCAACTCTGCATCGCTATGGATATAAGTTTCAAACAGATACATCAGAATATCCATCATCATAGCTAGCCCCTCCCCTTACGAATATAGCCACCGGAAACTGCAACAACATGCCCTGAAAGCTCAAGCTCTAAGAGCTGCATCATGACTTCTTGGACAGGTATATGGGTCCTGCTTGCAAGAATATCAACTGGTGTAGCTTCTTCTCCTACGTTAGCTAACAGCTCGGGAAATGGCAATTCATCTTCGCTATTTAGGGGTAAAAAAAGTGTATGCTGACATTGCTGAGGTTGTAAGCGATTGAAATCCAGCATAGATTCAAGTTCATCAACGATGTGTTGTACATTCTGAACTAAGCATGCACCCTGTTGAATTAAACGATTACTGCCGACACAATTGGGGTTAAGAATAGATCCCGGTACCACAAATACCTCTCGGTTTTGTTCCGTTGCATAGCGAGCAGTAATCAAAGAGCCGCTTTTTTCGGCAGCTTCAACAACCAGAACCCCCATTGATAACCCACTGATAATCCGGTTGCGCCGAGGAAAATGTGTCGGGCGAGGTTTCGCATCAGGACGAAACTCTGAAACTAAAGCACCGTTTTCTATAATACGAGCGGCGAGATTTTTATGTCTCGAAGGGTATATAGACGCTAACCCAGAGCCTAAAACTGCTATCGTTTTGCCACCAGCTTTCAAAGCGCCATCATGTGCGTAGCCATCCACACCCAACGCAAGGCCGCTAGTGACGGCCAACTCTTTTTCAACCAGTTGCCCAGCAAACTGGTGGGCAATTTTCTGACTATCAATACTGGCGTTACGACTACCAACAATGGCGATTTGTGGTTGGTTCAAGGTTTCCAGTTGCCCTTCAACAAAAAGAACATCAGGTTTTGAGGAGATTTGTTGCAATAGAGCAGGATACGAATCGCAAAATGGCGTGATGATATGCCTTCCGGCTTGTGCTTTTAACCACTCGAGAGATTCTTCAACCTCTCTCTGAGCATCATGCATTAAATAGTGGGCCTGCTCAGAAGCCACCCCCGCTGACTGCCACTGGCTGGCTGAATAGCTAAAAAGGTTGGAAAGGGAATCTCGGCTCAACAACCGTTTAACAGACTTTTTACTCAATTTTGGCGTAAAGCTTAGCGCCAACCAAGCTGATAAATCCCTCTCATTCATGGCTGACTCTATTTAATCGTCAGTATCAGAAGATAGAGGCTGAGCGGCATTAGCCGCGAGCGGAGACAAGGCCATAACATCTTGATTGAATGCCGTTTGACTGCGGGTGATTAACGCTAAGCTGAATTTGTCATACGGACGAATCACCATTAACTCGCCGACTTTATTGCTAGGCAATTGCATTCCTTTATCAAACCATTTCTTTTCATAACTAAACTCTCCTTGCGAACCAAACACATGGCTACCCGTCTGATAAACTTCAAACATACTGCCTTGCTTTAAGCCAGCTTCTTCACCTTGGTTCAAAACCACAACCTGACCTTGTGCAAAAAACTGACTACCTTCCAAAGCACCCAATATACGGGCATTGACATTGTTCGGCGCAGGGTGAGGGAAGAATGTCGTCGTCAGTTTCAAGCTGTCGATAGCAACCAATGGCAAAACAATATCGTTTTGCATCACCTCTTGAGACTGCTCTTTAATACGCAATTCGGATAAAGTTTCTTCGGATCGAACAAGTTCACCCAAAGCGATAAGGCGTAATGCCACTAACACTTCTTTGTCGAGTTCAAACTCACTGGCGGGACGATATATCCCCCATTGGGTTTGAGTATGATGACCAGTAAAATAGAGCACATCTTGCTGGGTAATGTATTGATGCCCTTCGCTATCACCCAATACTTTACCGCTGGTTGCCAACACGTTTTTACTTATCAATCGGTCAGACTGCAAATACGGCATCACCAAACCTTGTTCCACCACTGGCACTGCTTGCTTTTTCACTTTACGCACTTTGGGACTTAAGGTGACTTTGGGTTTGAACTTCAGCTGAGGCTTACCGTTCTTCCAGACTAAATAGAGCTGATCGCCGGGATAAATTAAATGTGGGTTTTCAATATCAGAGTTAATATCCCACAATTGCGGCCACAACCACGGGTTATTCAAGTACATGGCCGAGATATCCCACAAGGTATCCCCTTTCACGACCGTGTAAGTCGTCGGCGCGCCTTGTTTAATAGCCAACTGCGTTGGTTGCTGGGCGAAAGTCTTCGAAGCGAAACAATTTAACGCTATGAACACTAGAAAAAAATAACCTTTCAATCGAGTCATGACCTTACATCCTGCGTTAAATGAATGAGAATGATTTTGATAAATCTCGCAGGATGCTGTCATTTGACTCATAAAATGTCTAGAATTGAGCCAACAAGCTTTATCCTGTTTCGGCCTAGTTCAATATTTCGAGTGTATATGTCTGTATTACAAGTATTAACATTCCCTGATGACCGTCTTCGCACCGTTGCCAAGCCGGTTGAAAAAGTCACACCAGAGATCCAAACCATCGTAGATAACATGATTGAAACCATGTATGACGAAGAAGGTATTGGTTTAGCTGCGACCCAAGTCGACATTCACCAACGTATCGTGGTGATTGATATTTCTGACAGCCGTGATCAGCCAATGGTATTGATTAACCCAGAAATTATTGAGAAGCGCGGCGAAGATGGCATTGAAGAGGGCTGTTTATCTGTCCCTGGTGCTCGTGCTCTTGTGCCACGTGCAGCTGAAGTCACGGTTAAAGCTCTTAACCGTGATGGTGAAGAATATACTTTCGAAGCAGATGACCTTCTGGCGATTTGTGTACAGCACGAATTAGACCACCTAGAAGGCAAACTATTTGTTGATTATCTTTCACCGCTAAAACGTAAGCGCATCAAAGAGAAGCTAGAGAAAATCAAACGCTTCAACGACAAGAATCAATAAAATTTAGAGAGGTTACCTTGAGCCAATCATTACGTATTGTCTTTGCAGGTACTCCGGATTTCGCCGCCCGTCACTTGGCGGCGTTGTTGTCTTCGGAGCACGAAATTATTGCCGTTTATACTCAACCGGACCGTCCTGCTGGCCGTGGTAAAAAACTGACTGCCAGCCCAGTAAAAACGCTAGCGCTTGAGCATAATATTCCTGTCTATCAGCCAGAGAACTTTAAATCAGACGAAGCGAAACAAGAGCTGACTGATTTAAACGCAGACTTAATGGTGGTGGTTGCTTATGGCCTACTACTACCTCAAGCGGTTTTAGATACACCAAAACTGGGTTGTATCAATGTGCATGGTTCAATCCTGCCACGTTGGCGCGGTGCAGCTCCGATTCAACGCTCTATCTGGGCGGGTGATGCCCAAACGGGTGTAACCATCATGCAAATGGACATCGGTTTAGATACGGGTGATATGCTGAAAATTGCTACGTTGCCAATCGAAGCAACGGATACCAGCGCATCCATGTACGAGAAGCTTGCAGAGCTTGGCCCACAAGCGTTGGTTGAATGCTTAGTCGATATTGCGAACGGCAGTGCAAAAGCGGAAAAACAAGACGATGAACTTGCCAATTACGCCAAGAAACTCAGCAAAGAAGAAGCTCGTATCAACTGGAGTGATGAGGCTGTACACATCGAACGATGTGTTCGTGCATTTAACCCATGGCCAATGAGTCACTTTGAAGTTGCAGAAAATAGCATCAAAGTTTGGCAAAGCCGTGTTGTGGATCAAAACTCGGACCAAGCAGCTGGTACCATAATACAGGCCGACAAAACGGGTATTTATGTCGCGACGGGTCGTGGCGTCTTAGTGCTAGAACAGCTTCAAGTTCCGGGTAAAAAAGCAATGCCGGTACAAGACATACTCAATGCACGAGCAAGCTGGTTTGAAGTCGGTACTCAACTAAGCTAAGTATGCTTAGCCACGCACTGAGCTGTGGCTAAATCTCCCTGTCCTGATAGTTACAGGAAGGGAAAGTACATTAATCACAGGGGCAGAGATGTCCCTATTGAATTTTAAGGGTTTCACCATGAATGTTCGCGCAGCAGCTGCTAACGTCCTTTTCCAAGTGGTCGACAAAGGTCATTCACTTTCTCACGCTCTTCCAGCAGCTCAAAAAACCATTCGCCCAAGAGATCATGCTCTGTTGCAAGAGATTTGCTACGGCGCTCTACGTTATCTTCCTCGTTTAGAGTCTATTGCCAATGAGCTGATGGAGAATCCTCTCAAGGGCAAAAAGCGCGTTTTCCACCACCTGATTCTGGTCGGGCTCTACCAATTAGGCTTCATGCGCATTCCTTCTCACGCCGCGGTTGCTGACACAGTGGAAGGTACAAAAACTCTGCGTGGTGAAAACCTGAGTGGACTCATTAACGCTGTATTACGTAATTATCTGCGCAACCAAGAAGAGCTAGACCAGTTCGCCGTTAGTCACAACGCAGGCAAATATGGTCACCCAAACTGGATTCTTAAAATGCTGCAAGAGAGCTACCCAGAGCAATGGGAAGCGATCGTAGAAGCGAACAACAGCAAAGCTCCAATGTGGTTGCGTGTGAACCGCCAGCATCATACTCGAGATGAGTACCAGATCCTGCTGGATGAAGCTGAGATTGAATACACCCTTCATCCAGAAGCGGCGGATGCAATCAAACTGACCACACCGTGTGATGTCACCTTGCTTCCGGGTTTTGAAAAAGGTTGGGTATCGGTGCAAGATGCAGCAGCTCAGTTAGCGATTGATTACCTTCAACCAAAAGAAGGTGAGCTGATTCTAGACTGTTGTGCGGCGCCGGGTGGTAAAACTGCGCATATTCTGGAACATACCGAAGATACAGAAGTGGTTGCGCTTGATAGCGATGCGACACGACTGAATCGAGTGCACGACAACCTAGAACGTTTAAATCTGAAGGCCGATGTTATTTGTGGTGATGCACGTTATCCGCAACAGTGGTGGCAAGGCGGACAATTTGATCGTATTTTGCTCGATGCGCCATGTTCAGCGACAGGTGTCATTCGTCGTCACCCAGACATTAAATGGTTACGTCGCGCGAACGACATTGATGCATTAGCCGAGCTGCAAAGTGAAATTTTGCAGGTAATGTGGCAACAATTGAAGCCTGGTGGTACGTTAGTTTACGCAACATGCTCAATTACCCCTCAGGAGAACGTCCTGCAGGTTAAAGACTTTTTAGCGCGTACAGCTGACGCGCAACTGATTGGTTCAGATCCAGAGCAACCAGGTCGTCAAATTCTTCCTGGCGAGCAAGATATGGATGGCTTCTACTACGCAGTTATGGTTAAAAACGCGTAAGTTATTGAATCAAAGGCAGCCTGAGGCTGCCTTTGATATTAGTAGATAATAAGAGAACAGGTATGAAAATCATCATTCTTGGTGCAGGGCAAGTTGGCGGAACACTCGCCGAAAACTTGGTGGGCGAAAACAACGACATTACTGTTGTTGATAAAAACGGTGACCGCCTAAGAGAACTGCAAGATAAATATGATTTACGCGTTGTGAATGGCCATGCCAGTCACCCTGACGTACTGAGAGAAGCAGGCGCACAAGATGCGGATATGCTGGTTGCGGTAACCAATACCGATGAAACCAATATGGCAGCCTGCCAAGTCGCTTTTACTCTGTTTAACACCCCGAACCGAATTGCCCGTATTCGTTCACCTCAATATCTTGCTGAAAAAGAAGCGTTATTCCAGTCAGGCGCAGTACCCGTCGATCACCTAATTGCACCTGAAGAACTGGTGACAAGCTACATCGAACGCTTGGTTCAATACCCGGGCGCATTGCAAGTTGTTAGCTTTGCAGACGAAAAAGTCAGCCTAGTAGCAGTAAAAGCCTATTACGGCGGCCCGCTAGTGGGGAACGCGCTGTCAGCACTACGCGAACACATGCCTCACATCGATACCCGTGTTGCGGCTATCTTCCGTCAAGGTCGACCTATCCGACCTCAAGGCACTACGATTATTGAAGCGGATGACGAAGTGTTCTTCGTCGCAGCAAGCAACCATATTCGCTCAGTCATGAGTGAGCTGCAGCGTTTAGAAAAGCCCTACCGCCGAATAATGATTGTTGGTGGTGGTAACATTGGTTCCAGCCTAGCGAAACGCCTTGAACACACTTATAGCGTTAAGCTGATTGAACGTAACTACAACCGAGCAGAACAGCTCTCAGAAGAGTTAGAAAACAGTATCGTTTTCTGTGGCGATGCCGCAGACCAAGAACTACTGACCGAAGAGAACATCGACCAAGTGGATGTGTTCATCGCGTTAACCAACGAAGATGAAACCAACATTATGTCAGCGATGCTGGCAAAACGCCTTGGTGCGAAAAAGGTAATGGTACTGATCCAGCGTGGCGCATACGTCGATCTCGTTCAGGGTGGTGTAATTGATGTGGCGATTTCGCCACAACAAGCCACTATTTCCGCGCTGCTTACCCACGTTCGCCGCGCAGATATTGTAAACGTATCCTCACTGCGTCGTGGTGCAGCAGAAGCGATTGAAGCCATCGCACATGGTGATGAAACAACCTCTAAAGTTGTTGGCCGTGCAGTAGGTGATATCAAGCTTCCGCCGGGTACCACTATTGGTGCGATTGTGCGTGGAGAAGAAGTTTTGATTGCCCATGACCGTACGGTTATTGAGCAGGATGACCACGTGGTTATGTTCCTTGTGAACAAGAAATACGTGCCGGACGTCGAAGCTTTGTTCCAGCCAAGTCCTTTCTTCTTATAGGTTATTGGCGTCACTATGCTGAATCTACGCCCCATTTTGTTTGTCGTAGGGTTAGTTCTCTCAAAACTAGCCCTGTTTATGTATGTGCCAACCATAGTTGCCTTCGTAACAGGTACAGGCGGATTCCTCGACTTCGCACAAGCAGTTATCATCACGCACGTTGTGGCTTTCATCTGTTTGACCATAGGCCGAACATCCGATTTTCGTCTCAGCGTGCGGGACATGTTTCTTATCACCAGTTTAGTGTGGACCATTGCCAGTGCGTTCGCGGCACTGCCATTTGTCTTCATCAACCATATCAGCTTTACCGATGCCTACTTTGAAACCATGTCTGGTTTAACTACCACAGGTTCCACGGTTCTCAGTGGACTTGATAATATGGCACTAAGCATTCTGTTATGGCGTTCGATTTTGCAATGGCTCGGTGGTGTTGGCTTTATCGTTATGGCTGTTGCGGTACTGCCAATGCTCAACGTGGGTGGTATGAAGCTGTTCCAGACGGAATCTTCTGATTGGTCTGATAAAAGTAGTCCACGAGCCAAGACCGTTGCGAAGAACATTGTCGCGGTCTACTTAGTGCTAACCCTGCTGTGCATTATGGGCTACATGCTAACCGGAATGGGCTTATTTGATGCCATCAACCATGCATTCACCACATTGTCTACGGGTGGTTACTCAACCTCTGACAGCTCGATGAATCACTTCTCTAATGGTGCACATTGGATTGCAACTCTGTTTATGTTCCTAGGCGGTCTACCATTCCTGCTGTTTGTTGCTACCTTGAGAAAACGTAGTCCTATGGTGCTGCTGAAGGACGCACAGGTTCAAGGGTTCTTCTTGCTGTTTATTGTTGCAAGCTTAGTTGTTGCGGCATGGCTCAACCTTAATAATGGCTACTCAATGCTGGACGCTCTGCGCATATCCATGTTCAACATTGTTTCCGTGGTCACGACTACAGGTTATGGCCTTGATGACTTCACCACTTGGGGCGCACTTCCCACCACACTGTTTGGTTTTATCATGATGGTAGGAGCATGTTCAGGTTCGACCGCGGGTGGTATTAAAATCTTCCGTTTCCAAATCTGCTTTGCCTTACTGAAAAATCAGATGATGAGGCTGATTCACCCAAATGGGGTTTTCGTTCAACGTTATAACCAACGCCCTGTGAATGAAGATATAGTCCGCTCAGTGGTTGCTTTCGGTCTTACCTTTGCCATCACCATCATTTTAATTGCAGGGTGTTTATCCGCAATGGGACTGGATCCTGTGACGAGCATTTCAGGGTCGATCACCGCTGTAGCAAACGTCGGACCGGGAATGGGCACCGTTATTGGTCCGACAGGTAACTTTGCACCACTTCCTGATGCGGCAAAATGGGTGCTAAGTTTTGGAATGTTGATGGGGCGCTTAGAGATTTTGACCATACTGGTGCTGTTCTTCCCAGCATTCTGGAGACGATAATCATGAAATGTATTCCTAGCACACTGGCGATTGCTTTAATTGCCATCACTGCTAATGCATCAGCTAGCCAAGTCATCGAACTACAGGATGGACGTAAAGTTCAGCTCAATGATGATTTTACTTGGCGATATGTTCAGCCTGAAAACACCAATCAAGACACGACTCTTACTGTAGCTGCGCCCATTGTCTCTTCACAACGCGGAACAACGCTCACACTTGAGAGAGGCAAGCCGACATTGCAACTGTCTGACTCCGGTGTGGATATTGTTATTGGTGCCGCCAGTTATCAAAATGGCAAGGTTGTTTTACCAACCGCTATCACCAATCAAAGTTCGCTATCGGTAATCAATGTTCAACTTAAGATTGAGCTTTTGGACAGCCAGGGGAAAAAGCTCGCAGAGCAAGAAACGGTTGTTTGGCAATCGATAAAACGTCTGGCGGAAACCTATCTGCGACCAAAGACAGCCGCAGAAGGCAGAGTGATAGAAATTGAAGTGCCGAAAGCAGAGGGCTATCAGCTTATTGCGACGGTTTCAAACCTAGAAACCCGCTAAATCGGATTTACGTACAGGTAGATCGCCAAGAAGTGGCAAGCGCAACCCGCTAGAACAAAGCCATGCCAAATTGCATGGTTATATGGGATGCGCTTCGCTACGTAGAAAATCACACCCAGTGAATAAACCACGCCACCCGCCGCCAATAGCGTTAATCCGCCCACATCCAGATTCAAAGCGAGCTGGTAAATCACCACCAGAGATAACCAACCCATTGCGAGATATGAAATCAGCGAAAAACGCTTAAATCGATACACAAAAGCGATTTTCATGATGATACCCAGCAGAGCAATCGACCAGATCACTATCATCAAACCAAAAGCCAGCGGAGTGCGTAAGCCTACGAGCAGGAAAGGGGTATAGCTACCCGCGATCAATAAGTAAATGGCACAGTGGTCGAAGATTTTTAACCAATGTTTCGCTCTTTGATGAGGAACCGCGTGGTAAAGCGTCGAAGCAAGAAACAGTGCGATCATACTGCCACCATAAACGCTCATACTGGCAATAGTCAGGGCATCTGCACTATGGTTTACCGCTTTTACCAGCAATAAAATCAAACCCACAATACCCAATATCAAACCAATGCCATGACTAATCGCATTGGCTATTTCTTCTTTCACACTGTATTCACTCACTGACATAGCACACCCACATAGAACAGGACAGTAGGCAGAGTATGACACATTCAGCTTACAACTGTAAGCTAGAAATGTTAATTTTTAGTTAAGGCACTATGAGTGAGAATCCAGATATTCGAGCACTTTTGTCCCTGCCGCTTGTGGCGATTCACCGCTAGTAATCGTCATTTGACGTTTTAATTCTCCTAGCCCCAACAGACTTGCAAGCATGCCTGTTGCCCCTCTTTGGTAGCGGTCAATTTCAAACCACATTTGCAAAGAGTCCTGGTCACGATAAGCCACAATTTCCAACTCACGCCAACGTCCATGGAAAGGCCCAGTGGTCGGCACAAATTCAAACTCTTGTACAAATGGCAGAGCAAAGCCTTTTGCAGCTTCACATTCAACCTGACGTAAACGCAGCCCTTGCTCTTCCAACTCAGAAAAAATGCCATCCATCAGAGGATCTGGACGAACGGTCAAAATATCTTTATCGGTCGGATCGAGCGCCATCGCAATATCGAGACCAGTCTCTAACCAAACTTTGGCATCGCCAATGGTGACAGGAGTATTCCAAGGTACATCTAGCGACACATCAAAGTCGCGTGTCTCGCCTGGCTGAATAGTAAATGAATACGGCAGCGACCAATCCGCTAGAACGTAAGTTCGATGAACTTTACGCTTACGCGAACCATGCTGTTTGGACCTGTCTTCCAAGACTTCTTCTACATAGCGACAGCACAGTTTTAATTCAATATTATCAATATCCTGTGAACTTGAACCGCCATATACGTGAACGGTAAATTTCACAGGTTGACCGGGATAAAGTACTTCTTGTTGAAGAACGGAATCCACCTTCGCGGAACCTATTCCAAAACTTGCGAGGGTTTTCTTGAGAAACGACATACACACCTCCTTCAATCGCTATTCATAGTAAAGCGCATTCCATAGTAAAACGTATGACTAAAAACTCAATTGCAGTCCTCACACAACCAATTCATTTTTTTTAACATATTGACTGGTTAACTATCGACCAATTGAAAACTTGGTGCTAATCTAACTTCGATATGATTTATATCGTTATTCCTAGACAATTTAAGTGGATTGGCGATTGCCAGAAGGAGCCATCCTTCAAACACTTCGGTGCCAGAAGAGCAGCTCATAGTTGCCTAGGTCCATTACATCGGCAATGGATATGCCTGACTGTTAGGTAAATGAATGCGCCCAACAACTGTCAGGTTTTCGCACACAAACCGTAGTGCAATGCGTCGTCGTAGTGGCTTCGTTGCTGCTCCGGTTGCGAAAAAGCTTGCACCTGCAAAAACTCTTGTTGAGACCAATGCACTGACTGCATCGCCAGAGACAAAAGTCGAACAGGCTGCTTAATAGAAAAGCGCAGAGCTATTTGGTTATATAGGCGATTTGCTTATATAAGAAAGTAATCTGCGCTTTTTTCTTTTCTACTTTTTCCTACATTTGATACCTTTAGCTTAAAACCATTAAAAGACTGTGGAGAAAGCTATGAAGTGTCACCGTATTGAAGAGTTGCTTGAGTTACTTGAGCCGGAATGGCAAAAAGATTCTGAATGTAACTTAATCCAGTTCATCGTCAAATTAGCAGCCGAAGCGGGCTACAAAGGTTCGTTAGAAGAACTCACTGATGATGTTCTCATCTATCACCTTAAAATGCGTAACAGCGCAAAAGATGAAGTCATCCCAGGACTGAAAAAAGATTACGAAGACGATTTTAAAACAGCGCTACTTCGTGCTCGTGGTGTTATCAAAGATTAAGAACCCCATCGAAAAGAGCGACTTTTATGTCGCTCTTTTTTGTCATCACCTTTTTTAGCAACGAGTTTGTATTGGTAACTGATTTGTATTGATAACTGAAAAGAAATACACATTTTGTTGTTAAAGATTGATTGCCTTAAAGAAATAAAAATGTTGATGGCGTTATAATCGCCCACTTATTAAAACAATACTCATCCTTCTCACACGGTGCTGAAGGGGAAAGCAATGTCAGAGAGTGCCGCCACTTTTGAAACGGCACCAAAACGCCCAAAGGAAGATTCCATGAGTCAGGACAAAATAGACATTAAAGATGTGACTCCCAAAGTCTTTAACCCCAAAACCCACAAAGGTCAGGGAGGAGACAGATTTAATCCGAGTAAAGGAATTTACGTTCGAGAAAGTAAAGGGACTTACCAGAAACTGCGTCGCTACGGTGGCTGGTTCTTATTATTACTTTTTGGATTGGTTCCTTGGATCTCTTACGGTGATCGCCAAGCCATCCTATTGGATATGGGTAATCAACAGTTCAACTTTTTCGGCACCACACTTTATCCGCAAGATTTAACCTTACTTGCACTCCTGTTTATGATTGCCGCATTCGGACTGTTCTTCCTCACTACATTCTTAGGACGAGTATGGTGTGGTTACCTCTGCCCGCAAACTGTATGGACTTTTATGTACATCTGGTTTGAAGAAAAACTCGAAGGCAGCGCCAATAAACGCCGCAAGCAAGATTCGGGTAAGATGACGGCCAAACTGGCGATGCGCAAAACGCTCAAACATATTGCTTGGTTTGCAATTGCGTTAGTTACGGGTTTCACTTTTGTTGGCTATTTCGTGCCTATTCGCGACCTAGTTATCGACTTTTTCACCCTAAACGCCACTTTCTGGCCAGTGTTCTGGGTTCTGTTCTTTGCCATCTGTACTTATGGTAATGCTGGTTGGATGCGTTCAATCATGTGTATTCACATGTGTCCTTACGCTCGTTTCCAATCGGCCATGTTTGATAAAGACACTTTCATTGTTGGCTACAACACCGCTCGCGGCGAACAACGTGGACCTCGCTCTCGCAAAGCCGATCCTAAAGCGCTAGGGCTGGGTGACTGTATTGACTGTGACTTGTGTGTTCAAGTGTGCCCTACCGGTATCGATATTCGTGATGGCTTACAGTATGAGTGTATCAACTGTGGTGCCTGTATCGATGCCTGTGATACGACTATGGAACGCATGGGTTATGAGAAAGGACTGATTAACTACACTACTGAACATCGCCTATCCGGTAAACACACCAAAGTTATGCGTCCAAAACTGCTTGGTTATGGCGCAGTATTACTGATTATGTGTGGTCTGTTTGTTGCTCAAATTGCCGCGGTCGACCCAGCAGGCCTGAGCGTGATTCGCGATCGTAACCAGTTATTTAGAACCAACAGCGCAGGTGAAGTGGAAAACACCTACACGCTTAAAGTCATCAACAAGACTCAGCAAACTCAAGACTATAAACTTGATGTTTCTGGCCTCTCTGATGTGACTTGGTATGGTAAACAAACGGTACAGGTGAAACCGGGCGAAGTGGTCAACCTACCAATGAGTTTAGGTGTCAAACCGGATAGCTTAAGTTCTCCTGTTGCGACAATTCAGTTTATACTCAGCGACGATACCAACCAATTCACGATGGAAGTTGAAAGCCGCTTCATTAAGAAGCTGTAAACTTCATCATTATCAAAGGAAAAGGGCTCAGTAATGAGCCCTTTTTAATCAATGACTCAAGCAACGTTTCACTTTGACGCATTAACCCCCGATCTCATGTGGTATGCACTAGAGAGCATCGGTATTCGTGCAGAATCCGGCTTTCTTGCTCTTAACAGCTATGAAAACCGTGTGTATCAATTTGTGGATGAAGACAAACGGCGCTTCGTCGTGAAGTTTTACCGTCCAGAGCGATGGACTTCAGACCAAATACGAGAAGAACATGAATTTGCTCTCGAATTAGCGGAAGCGGAGATCCCGTTAGTTCCACCATTGGTTATCAATGGTGCGAGCCTCCATCACTATCAAGGCTATGACTTTGCACTGTTCAACAGTGTCGGCGGTCGTCAATTTGAAGTCGATAACGAAGAACAACTGGAATGGGTGGGTCGCTTTTTAGGACGCATTCATAAAATAGGCTCTGAAAAAAACTTCCAACATCGGCCGACATTGAGCTTGGAAGAATACCTGTACCAGCCACGAGAGTTGCTACAAAACTCTCAGTGTATTCCAATGCATTTGGAGAATGTGTTCTTTAATGACTTAGACTTGCTGATCAAAAGAATTGAGCAGCAATGGTCAAGCAAACATGCCAACATTCGCCTCCATGGCGACTGTCATCCCGGCAATATTTTGTGGCGTGACGGTCCAATGTTCGTCGATCTTGATGACGCTCGTAATGGTCCAGCGGTGCAAGATTTATGGATGCTACTCAATGGTGAACGACAAGATAAGCTCGTTCAACTGGATATTTTGCTTGAAGGCTACCAAGAGTTTTGCGATTTTAACGTCTCGGAATTGAAACTAATTGAGCCACTTCGTGGTCTACGAATGGTGCACTACATGGCTTGGTTGGCAAAACGTTGGGACGACCCAGCATTCCCAATCGCCTTTCCTTGGTTCAACGATCCTAAATATTGGGAAAGCCAAGTGCTGTCATTCAAAGAACAAATCTCAGCATTAGACGAGCCGGCGCTCTCACTAATGCCACAATGGTAATTTATTGCCTTTAAAGGAAAAATGGAGTCCGTAATGAAAAAATTGTTTGCACTGGTTGCAACCCTGATGTTTAGCCTTTCGGCTTACGCAACAGACTTTCAGGAAGGAGTGCACTACAAAGAGCTCGACTTAACACCTTCTTCAAAACCTAGCGTAGTAGAGTATTTCTCATTTTACTGCCCGCACTGTAATCAGTTTGAGCCAATCATTGCTCAACTTAAAGATAAGCTGCCAGAAGGCGTGAAATTGCAAAAGAATCACGTATCTTTCATGGGCGGCAACATGGGTAAGTCTATGAGTAAAGCTTACGCAACGATGATTGCGCTTGGCGTTGAAGACAAAATGATTCCAGTTATGTTCAACCGCATTCACAACTTACGTAAGCCACCAAAAGACGATCAAGAGCTTCGCCAGATCTTTACTGATGAAGGTATTGATGGCGGCAAGTTCGATGCTGCATTTAACGGCTTTGCTGTCGATTCTATGGTTCGTCGTTTTGATAAACAGTTCCAAGAAGCTGGCCTAAGCGGTGTTCCTTCTGTTGTGGTAAACAACCACTACTTGGTTCAGGCTCAAGGTATCAAAACATTGGATGAATACTTCGAGTTGGTGAACTTCTTGATCAACAAAAATTAAATAAGAAATAGGGAGCACAAGCTCCCTATTTCTTTTTTGATTAAGATTTATAAATCTCTTTCAACATCTCATCTTTATATTGCCACACATCCCCCAGCCACAGCTGAAACTGACGCTTGTAAGGCTTGTCATTGAAGTAATCACCGGAGACATTCTCATCAACAGGCAATACCCGAACACGTACCACGACTCTTTTCATGCGCCCCATCAACATGTCTCGGAATGGTTTTTCTAAATTGTCGGGGTATGCAAGGGTGACATCAATAATGTTTTCAAACTGCTCCCCCATCGCCGCTAAGGTATAAGCCATACCACCAGATTTCGGCGGTAGAAGGTGCTGATAAGAGGAACGTACCGCTTGCTGCTTATGATTATCAAAACGAGTACCTTCAACATAATTTACTACTGTAGTTGGATGGAATTTAAACTTCTCACATGAGCGGCGAGTTGTTTGCAAATCCTGACCACGCTTTTCCGGATGACGAAGCAAGTATTCTCGGGAATAACGACGCATAAAAGGCATATCAAGCGCCCAACACCCCATACCAACAAAAGGCACATACAGGAGCTGATGCTTTAAGAAGAACTTAGGCATAGGTATACGATCCTTAAATACCGAGCACAGCACGACAATATCCGTCCAGCTCAAATGATTACTGATCAATAAGTACCAGCCATCTTTCTTTAAGTCTTCGCCCCCTTCAATATCCCACTGCACAGGATTTGAAATAGCAAGCAACCCAGCATTCACCGTCGCCCACATCCACATTGCTTTATCCGCCATCTGTGTAGCACGCGCCTTCAGTTTAGGGGTAGGCAGCAGCACTTTAATGACCGCAATTGCACAGATAACAAGAGAGCTTATCGCCGTATTAACGATAACGAGTAAGGCATTGATAATGAGCAGTAAATAAGACAACGCTGAACCTTCAATTCAATGAGCAAAAAATAAGCGCCCAATTATACAAGCTTGTTATTTTTTTAAAATATCATTCGGCAATGGTCAGATTACTGATAAATGTATGCTTATCAGTAAGCAGCCACTAACAAATTGATTGCGAAGTCAGTTGTTTAAGTAACCTGTCCATCGCTCGGTAACCTAGCGCTTCCGCAAGATGAGAACGATTTATCTGCCCCTCACCCTGCAAATCAGCAATCGTGCGTGCCACTTTAATGATGCGATGGTATGCCCGAACGGATAACCCCAAACGGTGCAGTGCATTTTCTAGAAACTCTGCATCCGGCTTAGTTAAAGGGCAAACTTGCTCTATCTCTCGGCTCTGCAACAAGGCATTCACTTTTCCGCTTCGCTCTAACATTTTTTCACGTGCTTGCAGCACTCGCTCTTTGACCGTCGCCGTAGGCTCTCCCCTGTCACCACCATTAGACAATGTGCCTTTGGGTAAAGCCGGTATCTCTATCGACATATCAAATCTGTCGAGCAATGGGCCCGACAAGCGACTCAAATAACGTAAAATCACCTGCGGATTGACGCGAGCCTGCTCACCCTCGTGATAGCCAGTCGGGCTTGGGTTTAACGCACCCACCAGTTGAAAACGAGCAGGAAAGCGAGTTTTTCCTTGCACGCGGGAAATGATGATTTCGCCAGACTCCAAAGGTTCTCGAAGTGAGTCTAAGACTTTTCGTTCAAATTCTGGCATCTCGTCGAGAAACAGCAAACCATTGTGGGCGAGAGAAATTTCCCCCGGACGAGGAATAGAGCCTCCGCCGACCAAAGCAGCCATTGAACTTGAATGATGAGGCGAACGAAACGGCCGCTGTTTCCAGTTATGACTGTTGATCTCTTGTTGTGTGAGAGAAGCGACAGAGGCAGTTTCCATCGCCTCAACGTCAGTCATTGGCGGCAATAAGTCACACAAGCGTGAAGCCAGCATGGTTTTGCCCGTTCCGGGAGGCCCCAAAAACAGCAGATTATGATTACCCGCCGCTGCAATTTCTAAAGCCCGCTTACCTTGCTGCTGGCCGATAATGTCTTGCAAGTCTCTTTCAATACGTACGCTTGGCGCTTTGCTTGAACTCTCAAACAAGCTCAGTGTTTTCTGTCCGCAAAGATCTGCACACACTTCCAGTAGCGTTTGCGCCGATTTATGCAGATTACTGTCGACGAGAGCAGCCTGATCACCATTTCCATGCGGAACAACCAAACTTCTCTTGCCCTTTGATGCCGCTAACGCTGCTGGTAACACGCCTTTCACGCTACGAAGTTCACCTGACAGAGCAAGCTCACCGATAAACTCGTGTTTATCCAAACTCGTTTGTGAAATTTGGTTCGATGCAGCCAAAATACCTAACGCTATAGGCAAATCAAATCTTCCGCCCTCTTTAGGTAGATCGGCTGGCGCTAAGTTGACAGTAATTTTCTTGGCTGGAAACACAAACTGAGAATTAATAATGGCACTGCGCACTCTGTCTCTTGATTCCTTCACAGTGGTTTCAGGCAAACCCACCAGTGTAAATCCCGGCATCCCATTACTAATATGAACTTCCACTGTCACTGAAGGAGCTTCAACCCCCACACTTGCTCGGCTATGAATAATCGCGAGTCCCATTTTTTCCCTTATTCTTTGATTAACAATCACTCAGCAGCCAATCAAGCCTTCTATCGGCTAGTGGCAATTGTTATATATCGTGGCAACACAAAACTAGAATGTGAAAAAAGAATGAGTTTTTGCTTGTCATGTAACGGAGATGTATGTTACCACTAGAGACGCAAACAATTGCGCATACTATTAAAACGATTTTTTAGAGCAAATAATGAATTTGAACGCCCGCTTTAACTCTCTGATTACCCTGATTATCGTGGTCATTATTAAGACCGCGCGGGGACTTGCAGGCGTAAAATAATTGCCAAGATTCAAAAAGCCCCCGCACTGAAAAGTTCGGGGGCTTTTTTACAACTTTTATACTTAGACAGAATAAAAAGCACATACTGATTAATACCTGATCTGATATGTCAGGAAGAATGGGAGCGCACATGACGTGCAAACACAACACAACAAACAATCACAGCGATTCAAGTCGCAATAACGGAGGCATACGATGACGGGAGCGCAACTAGTCGTAGCCGCTTTAAAACAACAGGGTATCAAGACCGTTTTTGGTTATCCGGGTGGCGCAATAATGCCCATCTATGATGCTTTGTATGATGGCGGAGTAGAACACATACTGTGTCGCCACGAACAAGGTGCTGCAATGGCTGCCATCGGTATGGCCAGAGCAACTCAAGACGTAGCAGTATGTATGGCAACATCAGGCCCTGGAGCCACTAACCTTGTAACCGGCCTTGCCGATGCCTTTCTAGATTCCGTTCCACTCGTTGCTATCACAGGTCAGGTCGCCAGCTCTCACATTGGTACTGACGCTTTCCAAGAAATGGATGTGATAGGTATGTCTCTCTCTTGTACCAAACACAGCTACCTTGTTACCGATATTAATGAGCTTGCTCCAACGCTTGCAGAAGCATTTGAAGTAGCTAAAACTGGCCGCCCAGGTCCTGTTATCGTTGATATCGCTAAAGATGTGCAGCTTGGTCAAGCGCCAGTGACTTCTCTTCCGAGTTTTACACCGCCAGCGATTCCTCAAGTAGACCCTCAGCAGTTAGTCAAAGCTCAACAGCTGATGGCTGAAAGCAAACGTCCTGTTTTGTATGTCGGCGGTGGTGTTCAACTGGCTCATGCTACCGACTGTGTACGTAACTTCTTGCGCTTGAATCCTATGCCTTCAGTGAGCACGCTAAAAGGCTTGGGTACCATCGAGCGCCACGATCCGCACTACCTTGGCATGTTGGGTATGCACGGCACCAAAGCCGCTAACCTAGTCGTTCAGGAAAGCGATTTGTTGATCGTTGTGGGTGCTCGTTTTGATGACCGTGTGACTGGCAAGCTGGATACCTTTGCTCCACACGCAAAAGTCATTCACATTGATATTGATGCAGCGGAATTCAACAAACTACGCAAAGCTAACGCAGCGTTGCGTGGTGACATCAATGCTATCTTGCCTCAACTAGAATTGAGCCACGATATCGCACCTTGGGTTCACCACAGTGAAAGCTTACGCAGTGGATTTAAGTGGCGCTATGACCATCCGGGCGAGCTTATTTATGCTCCACTGTTGTTGAAGCAACTGTCTGACATGATGCCAGATAGCTCAATTGTCTCCACCGATGTAGGTCAACACCAGATGTGGGCGGCGCAGCATGTTCAACCACGTATGCCTCAAAACTTCATCTCATCAGCGGGTTTAGGCACGATGGGCTTTGGTTTACCTGCGGCGATGGGCGCGGCTGTCGCTCGTCCAGAAGACCAATCGATTCTGGTGTCTGGTGACGGTTCATTCATGATGAACGTCCAAGAACTTGGCACCCTGAAACGCCGTAAAATTCCGGTGAAGATGGTACTGTTGAACAACCAACGTTTAGGTATGGTTCGTCAATGGCAATCGCTATTCTTCGATGGTCGCCACAGTGAAACTATCCTAGACGACAACCCAGACTTCGTCATGCTGGCAAAAGCGTTCGATATTCCGGGTAAAACCATCACTAAGAAAGAAGAAGTTGAACCCGCATTAAAAGAGATGCTTGAAAGCAAAACCGCTTACCTACTTCATGTCTTAATTGATGAAGAAGAAAACGTATGGCCGCTGGTACCACCTGGCGCATCCAACAATGACATGTTAGAGAACACTTAAGAGAGGCTCACCATGCAAAGATATCTGTTAGACATCAAAGCAGACGATAAACCAGTACTACTTGAGCGTGTTCTGCGTGTTATTCGCCACCGTGGTTTCATCATTAAACAAGTAGCAGCGACGCAAAACCATGAAAGTAAGGTTGCCAGTGTAGAGATCATTGTCGATAGCGACAGACCAATTACGACATTGACGAACCAAATTGAAAAATTATGGGATATTCGCACGGTTGATGTAACCAACATCAGAAATGACGAACTGCCAAACAACAATTTACAACAACAAATTTGCGCTTAGAGCCATTCGTTCTTAAGCCACTAATTTATAAAGAAATAAGGTAAGGAAACACAACATGCCTAAATACCGTTCGGCCACCACAACACATGGACGCAACATGGCTGGAGCACGCGCACTTTGGCGTGCAACTGGCGTCAAAGAAGAAGATTTCGGTAAACCTATTATCGCCGTTGTGAACTCGTTCACTCAGTTCGTTCCTGGTCACGTTCACCTAAAAGATTTAGGTCAATTAGTTGCAGCTGAAATTGAAGCTGCTGGTGGCATCGCTAAAGAATTCAACACCATCGCAGTTGATGATGGTATCGCAATGGGTCACGGCGGCATGCTTTACTCATTGCCTTCTCGTGAACTTATCGCAGACTCCGTAGAATACATGGTGAATGCACACTGTGCGGATGCAATGGTGTGTATTTCTAACTGTGACAAAATCACTCCGGGGATGCTCATGGCGTCAATGCGCCTGAATATTCCGGTGATTTTTGTTTCTGGTGGTCCGATGGAAGCGGGTAAAACCAAGCTTTCTGACCAGATCATCAAGCTAGATCTTGTTGATGCCATGATGCAAGGTGCTGATCCTAAAGTCTCTGACACGCAAAGTGAGCAGATAGAACGTTCTGCATGTCCTACTTGTGGTTCTTGTTCAGGTATGTTCACCGCAAACTCGATGAACTGTCTGACAGAAGCTTTAGGCCTTTCTCAACCAGGCAACGGTTCTATGCTTGCAACGCACGCAGACCGTAAAGAACTCTTCATCAATGCGGGTCGTCGTATTGTTGAACTGACGAAGCGTTACTACGAGCAAGATGATGTCACTGCTCTGCCTCGCAATATTGCAAACAAAGATGCGTTCGAAAACGCAATGGCGTTAGATATCGCAATGGGTGGTTCAACCAACACGGTTCTTCACTTGCTTGCTGCAGCTCAAGAAGGTGAAGTGGACTTCGATATGACCGATATCGACCGCATGTCTCGCTTAATTCCACATCTGTGTAAAGTGGCGCCATCAACTCAGAAATACCACATGGAAGACGTTCACCGCGCTGGTGGCGTAATGGGTATTCTGGGTGAATTAAACCGTGCAGGGTTACTGCATAGTAAAACCAACACGGTTCTTGGTTTAACCATGGAAGAACAACTTAACCAATACGACGTGATGCAAACCAGCTCGGACGCGGTAAAAGACTTTTTCCGTGCAGGTCCTGCGGGTATCCGTACTACTAAAGCTTTCTCTCAAAACTGCCGTTGGGACACGTTGGACATTGACCGTAAAGATGGTTGTATTCGTGAGAAACAATACGCTTTCAGCCAAGACGGTGGCCTAGCTGTACTTAGCGGTAACATCGCATTGGATGGCTGTATCGTTAAAACTGCGGGTGTAGATGAGAGCATCCTTAAGTTCGAAGGCCCAGCGGTGGTATTTGAAAGCCAGGAAGATGCGGTTGAAGGCATTCTTGGTGGCAAAGTGAAATCTGGCGACGTGGTCGTTATCCGTTACGAAGGTCCTAAAGGTGGTCCGGGCATGCAAGAGATGCTTTACCCAACCACTTACCTGAAATCTATGGGGCTTGGTAAAGAGTGTGCGTTATTAACTGACGGCCGTTTCTCAGGTGGTACTTCTGGTCTGTCTATTGGTCACGTTTCTCCTGAAGCGGCGAACGGTGGCACTATCGGTCTGGTAAAAGCAGGCGACACTATCTCAATCGACATTCCAAATCGTACTATTTCTCTACAAGTATCAGAACAAGAGCTGGCAGAGCGTCGCGCTGAACAAGAGAAACGTGGTTGGAAGCCAGTTGATCGTCAACGTGAAGTTTCTTTTGCACTAAAAGCTTATGCCAGCATGGCAACCAGTGCTGACAAAGGTGCGGTGCGAGATAAATCTAAGCTAGAGGGCTAGCTTTATGACCTTAACCCAACAAACTGGCGCAGATTATCTGCGCCAAGTCCTTCGCGCTCCGGTCTATGAAGTGGCAAATGTCACCCCACTTCAAGATATGCCACGTCTGTCTACGCGTATCGGTAACCAAGTGCAGATCAAGCGTGAAGACCGCCAGCCAGTGCACTCGTTTAAACTGCGTGGTGCTTACAATATGGTAGCGAATCTGACTGAAGAGCAAAAAGCGGCAGGTGTTATCGCAGCCTCTGCGGGTAACCATGCTCAAGGTATGGCTTTATCAGGAACGAAGCTAGGTATCAGAACTACCATTGTTATGCCACGTACAACGCCAGACATCAAAGTTGAAGCGGTTCGCAGTTTTGGCGGCAATGTAATTCTGCACGGTAGCAACTTTGACGAAGCGAAAGCAGAAGCGGAACGCCTATCGGTAGAAAACGGTTATACCTTTGTGCCACCTTTTGACCACCCATTGGTCATCGCAGGTCAAGGCACTATCGGTATGGAGATGCTGCAACAAAACGGTCACCTTGATTACATCTTTGTTCCTGTTGGCGGCGGCGGTTTAGCGGCTGGTGTCGCGGTACTGGTTAAACAACTGATGCCGGAAATCAAAGTCATTGCGGTAGAACCTGAAGATTCAGCATGTTTAAAAGCGGCTCTGGATGCTGGTGAACCCGTAGTGCTTGACCAAGTCAGCATGTTTGCAGACGGTGTTGCGGTAAAACGTATTGGTGATGAAACTTTCCGTCTCTGTCAGAAATATCTGGACGGTCATATCACAGTTTCCAGTGATGAAATCTGTGCCGCAGTGAAAGATATCTTTGAAGATACTCGAGCAATTGCAGAACCTTCTGGCGCTTTAGCGCTGGCCGGATTAAAAAGATTCGCCGAGAAAAACCAACTAAAAGATAAAAAACTAGCGACCGTACTTTCTGGTGCTAACACCAACTTCCATGGTTTGCGTTATGTTTCTGAACGTTGTGAATTGGGTGAAAAACGCGAAGGCTTACTTGCGGTCACCATTCCAGAGCAAAAAGGTGCGTTCTTTAAGTTCTGCCAAATTATCGGCAACCGTGCAGTCACTGAGTTTAACTATCGTTATAGCGATGATGAGCTGGCAAACATCTTCGTCGGTGTTCGTCTTGCGGGCGGTCAGGAAGAACTGCAATCGATCATCAAAGAATTGCGTAACTCCGGCTATCCTGTTCAAGATCTCTCTGATGATGAAATGGCGAAACTACACACTCGCTATATGATTGGTGGTAAACCATCAAAGCCATTGAAAGAGCGTTTATACAGCTTCGAATTCCCTGAATATCCGGGCGCACTACTTAAATTCTTAAGTACGCTTGGTACGCATTGGAATATCAGCCTGTTTAATTACCGTAACCACGGCGCTGACTATGGTCGCGTGCTCTGTGGTTTCGAGCTTGAACAAGCGGATTTAGAACGTTTCTCTGCTCATCTGGTTGAGCTGGGCTATCGCTGCAAGGACGAAACCGACAACCCGTCTTACCGTTTCTTCTTAGCGAAATAACCACCTCAATACGAAAGCCATCGAACGTCGATGGCTTTTCTTTTTTGCTTCGTTTTAGTGTTGTCACAAAAAGAAAAGCTCCTACCAGTGGTAAGAGCTTTTACTGAACTTAACGTTTCAATCCTTATTTAATAAGGTCAAAACGGTCAGCGTTCATCACTTTAGTCCAAGCTGCGATAAAGTCTTTTACGAACTTCTCTTGGTTGTCGTCTTGAGCATACACTTCTGCGTAAGAGCGCAAGATAGAGTTTGAACCAAACACTAGATCAGCACGAGTTGCGGTGAACTTCGCCTCGCCAGTCTTACGGTCACAGATGTCGTAAGAATTACGGCCTGTCGGTTTCCAAGTGAATGCCATGTCCGTTAAGTTAACGAAGAAGTCATTGGTCAGTGTACCTACACGGTCAGTAAACACGCCGTGCTTAGTACCACCATGGTTAGTCCCTAGTACACGCATACCACCAATAAGTACTGTCATCTCAGGAGCGGTCAAACCAAGCAGTTGAGCACGGTCAAGTAACATCTCTTCAGGAGTTACTGTGTAGTGCTTCTTCTGCCAGTTACGGAAACCGTCTGCGACAGGTTCAAGCACATCGAATGACTCAGCATCGGTTTGTTCTGCCGTTGCATCACCACGACCCGCAGCAAAAGGCACTGCAAAATCGTAACCTGCGGCTTTAACCGCTTTTTCGATACCGACGTTACCTGCAAGTACAATAGTATCTGCAATGCTAATTGCGAACTCTTGTGCAATCTTCGTCAGTTCAGTAAGCACTCTTGTTAAACGCTCTGGCTCGTTACCTTCCCAAGCGTTTTGTGGCGCAAGGCGAATACGAGCACCGTTCGCACCACCACGTAGGTCTGAATTGCGGAAAGTACGGGCGCTATCCCATGCTGTTGAAACCAACTCAGAAACGGTTAAGTCAGTTGCGGCAATTTTCGCTTTAACTGCATCAACATCGTAACCCGTCACGCCTGCTGGAATTGGGTCTTGCCAAATCAAGTCTTCTGCAGGTACATCTGGACCGACATAGTTTGTTTTCGGGCCTAAATCACGGTGTGTTAGTTTGAACCAAGCACGAGCAAACACTTCGTTAAAGTACGCTGGATCTTGGTGGAAGCGCTCAGAAATCTTACGGTATTCTGGGTCAACTTTAAGTGCCATGTCCGCATCTGTCATCATTGGGTTGTAACGGATGGACGGATCTTCAACATCGACAGGTTTATCTTGTTCTGCGATGTCTACTGGCTCATATTGCCATGCACCTGCAGGGCTCTTCGTTAACTTCCATTCGTGCTCTAAAAGCATTTTGAAGAAGCCGTTGTCCCATTGTGTTGGGTGACTTGTCCAAGCACCTTCGATACCACTGGTCACGGTATCGCGACCGATACCACGAGACTTATGGTTGTTCCAGCCAAGACCTTGCTCTTCAACATCAGCACCTTCTGGATCTGGTCCTAAGTTTTCAGCTTTGCCGTTACCGTGAGCTTTACCCACAGTATGACCACCAGCGGTTAGGGCAACGGTTTCTTCGTCATTCATCGCCATGCGAGCAAACGTCACACGCATGTCAGCCGCAGTTTTTAATGGGTCAGGACTACCATCGACACCTTCTGGATTGACATAAATTAAGCCCATCATTACGGCTGCTAGCGGGTTTTCTAGGTCACGTTCACCTGAATAACGGCTACCTTCACCACCACTCTTCGCTAGCCAATCTTTTTCAGAACCCCAGTAAATGTCTTTTTCTGGGTGCCAGATGTCTTCACGACCGAATGCAAAACCAAAGGTCTTCAACCCCATTGATTCATAAGCGATGGTACCTGCCAGAATCATTAGGTCAGCCCAACTGATTTTGTTGCCGTATTTTCTCTTGATTGGCCATAGCAAACGACGCGCTTTATCTAAGTTTGCGTTATCTGGCCATGAGTTGAGAGGAGCAAAACGCTGGTTGCCGGTAGATGCGCCACCGCGACCATCCGCAGTACGGTAGCTGCCCGCAGAGTGCCATGCCATACGAATCATCAAACCGCCGTAATGACCCCAGTCTGCTGGCCACCACTCTTGGCTGTCTGTCATTAATGCTGTTAAGTCTTTTTTCAAAGCTTCTACATCAAGCTTCTTGAGTTCTTCTCGGTAATTAAAATCTTCACCGAGTGGGTTAGTTTTCTTATCGTGCTGATGAAGGATGTCCAAGTTTAGAGCATTCGGCCACCAAGCCATTACCGAAGAGCCCGTTGATGTCATGCCACCATGCATCACTGGGCATTTTCCTGCTGAGTTGTTATCTTTCTTATCCATTGAGCATGCTCCTTTCAAAGCGAAGTTCTGTCTGTCGTTTTTACACCCAAACCTATTCTCTAAACGCTAATTTTTCTCTATTTCGAAATAGGTTTATGTCTCTTTGTTATTTCAACAACGAGTATATGAGTAGCCTGAAATATGATCACATTCTTTAAACCGATTTAATCAATAAGAAAAATCTATTAAACAACTCCAAACATAAAGAATAGTTGTTAATGATAGTTAGAGCCTGTTTATCTTTTGCGATGATTTTTTCTGCAATTTGGAAGTTCTTTAACCAAGGCATTGCTTATGCCATGTAGTCATTCTCCATAAATAAGCGATAGCTCCGGAGAAAGGACTCACAAAGTAAAAATCAAATATCCCCTTGTCTCAACGACTAAAAAGCTTGGTCTATACTCTGTTTTTACAAAAATACTATTTACAAAGACCATGACTAAAACGCATAGATCTAATGCTAAAGTTTCATTTAATTCATTAGTCTATCAGCGCTAGACTGTTCTTAATAACCCGATAACCTTTGTGGAGAAACAAAATGTTTCAAGCTCTGACTCTAAACCAAGAAGAAAAACAAACAATTGCGACTATTGAACAGCTTGATGAATCACAACTTCCGGAAGGTGAAGTGCTTGTTGCTGTTGATTACTCTTCACTGAACTATAAAGATGGCCTTGCCATTACAGGTAAAGGAAAAATTATCCGCAACTTCCCTATGGTTCCGGGTATTGATCTCGCGGGTAAAGTCATCAGCTCTGAAGACTCTCGCTATAAAGAAGGCGATGCTGTTGTTCTGACTGGCTGGGGTGTGGGAGAGAATCACTGGGGCGGCATGGCAGAAAAAGCTCGCCTTAAAGCAGATTGGTTAGTTCCTCTTCCTCAAGGTTTTTCAGCAAAACAAGCCATGATGATTGGTACTGCTGGCTTCACTGCAATGTTGTGTGTTCAAGCTCTCGTTGATGCTGGAGTAAAACCAGAAAGCGGACCAATTTTGGTGACTGGTGCAAGCGGTGGTGTTGGCTCTGTTGCTGTCACTCTACTGGCACAATTGGGCTATAAAGTTGCTGCTGTTACAGGTCGTGTTGAAACTAACGGTCCATTGCTTGAGAAATTAGGCGCTAGCCAAATTATCGACCGCAATGAGTTTGAAGAACCAGCACGCCCACTAGAGAAGCAAGTTTGGGCGGGTGCCGTTGATACTGTTGGCAGTAAAGTTTTAGCGAAAGTGTTAGCGCAAATGGATTACAACAGTGCTGTTGCTGCATGTGGACTTGCGGGTGGCTTTGACCTTCCAACCACAGTGATGCCATTTATTCTACGTAATGTACGTCTGCAAGGCGTTGATTCAGTAAGCTGCCCATTAGAAAAACGTATCGCTGCATGGGAAAAATTGGCTGAGTTACTACCAGCAAGTTACTTCGAACAAGCGTGTACAGAAATTACGCTTGATCAAGCACCAGAATACGCTGAAAACATCACTAATGGTCAAGTCACTGGCCGTGTTGTGATTAAACTATAAACGTTTGAAAGATAAGGCTCTCCGGAGCCTTATCTTTTTACTCTAACCCCATATCTTCCACACGCTTCGCAATCAACTTTCCACACTCCTCTTTAACAATGCTTCTCAGCCACTCTTGTGCTGGAGAGTGTTCGCACCTCGGATGCCAAATCATTGAGTAGTCAAAAGGGGTGAATTGAAATGGCAATGGCTTAACAACTAAGTCATACCGCTCTGCAACCAGATAAGCTAAATCTGCTGGAACCGTCATAATCAGAGGCATCATATCAATAATGGCTAATGCGGCTTCTAAGTGATAAGCGCGCAACACCATATGGCGAGGAGGACAGTCTTCTAGAGCCTGCTCTATCAGTGCTTTGACTCCATCGCTAATCGCTATCATGGCATGAGGAAACTGCAGATAATCTTGCAAACTCATCGTGCTATTGGCCAAAGGATGCTGTTTGGACAACAAACATAACACCCCCACTCTTCCCAGAATCTCATGTCGCAGCGGTTCTATAGAACGAATAGGACGGCAAATAGCGAGATCTGCACCATCATAAGTGAGCTGATCCATCAGTCGTTCATGCTGAAGAGGCAAAAACTCAAAGGAGACATTCGGCGCCTCTTTATAAATTCGAGGCAGAGCAAATGGCAAAATGGTTTGCATGGCATAGTCGGTAGTTGCAATCGTAAAGGTATGATCACAAGAGGTTGGCTTAAAATCCAAAGGAGAAAGCACCTGACGCAGCGATTCTAAAGGTTCCCCTAGCGATAAATTAATTGCTAAAGCTCTTTCGGTTGGGATAAGGCTTTGCCCTTGGCGGGTAAACAACGGATCAGCTAATAAGATACGCAACCGTCCTAATACTCGACTCATTGCAGACTGGCTTAAACTCAGCCGTTCGGCAGCACGACTTACACTGCGCTCTTCCACCAGAACTCGCAAAGCAATAAGTAGGTTTAAATCCCGACGATAAACATCTTCTAATTCCACAATAACACTCTGGTTTATAACGATACTCTGAGTTTAACCAATAAATAAAAAAAATCCCGCCTTTCAGCGGGGAAGCCCAAGAAAACTGGGGATAGTGTCGGAATATCGTAGAGCATAGTATGACAATTAATGTTTCTGTTCTTCAGATGAGCCTTGCCACAAGTGCATCTCAAGCCAGATTCCACTGATTGAAGCAATCACGCCAACTAAGGGCATGATAGATGGTTCAGCAGGTGTTTTAATAACTAATGAGCAAAATGAGATAAAACACAGAACCGAATAGATGGTCAGTCTATCTAATGCTGTTAACATACAACCTCCAGCTCACTTGTTACCAACTTGTTAATTAAATTAAACCAAATTGTTTCATTTGCCAAGAGTTTATTGAATAATTTTTCTCCAACAGTATTATCTACGCCCTAAATGTGACATCTGTTAGGTTTACTATGAGTTTCAACCCAGAGATCGTCGATAACATAATTGTCGACCAAGTATTGGAAGCTGAAGGATTACGCTGCCCTGAGCCTGTAATGATGGTCAGAAAGACAATTCGTACTATGCAGGATGGTGAAGTGCTGCTGGTAAAAGCAGATGACCCGTCAACAACACGGGATATCCCAAGCTTCTGCCGCTTTATGGATCACCAGTTATTGTCATCAAAAACAGACGAATTGCCGTACCAGTATCTGATTAAAAAAGGTTTGGAATAAAAGCGGGAATGGAAATAATTAAGGCTGCCACAGCATCAATTTCGGATAATAAATTGATGTCGTGGCAGCCTTTTTGTTTAGTCTTGATTTTCTACAGAGCGTAACTCTGCTTGCAGTTTGTTGACTTGTTTTTGTAACGCTCGAATTTCGTTATGCAGTGGAATGATGTGAGATACCCGAATCCAAGACTCAACGCTTAAACCCGCCATAATGATTGCACCAGCAACCATGGGTAACCACATTTCCGTTAAAGACATTCCAAGTAACGTTAAAGCAAAGCCAAACGTAAACAAATAAGCCTGACTCTTAACGCTCATTCCCATGTATCGTGACAACATAAACGAGCCCTCTTTTTAGAAAACCATCGCCTATTACATTAGCATGACAAGCGTGACACAAATATGTCAGCCCGCGCATTATTGGTTGTTATTTAAACAATATTTGCAACCAAAAATGACAGACTGACATGTGCGATTTATAAGAAAGCCGTGCCCGCCGCTAACGCCAAGAACAACAAAGCAGTGACTTTTCGAATGATACCTAAAGGAAGTTTGTCAGCAGACAATTTGCCAATCAGAACAACCGGAACGTTCGCCAGCAGCATACCAATCGTTGTACCCAAAACCACCATGGTTAATGCATCAGCAAATTGGGCACCAAGAATAGAAGTCGCAATCTGAGTTTTGTCACCAATCTCAGCAACAAAGAACGCGATAAAGCTGGCAATAAAAGGTCCGCGATTCGAGATTTCTTCGTCATCATCTAGTTTATCTGGAATCAACACCCAGCCAGCCATAGCTAAGAAACTGACAACAACCACCCATTTAAGGATTTCCGGAGATAAATAATCGGCAACCACAACACCTAACCAAGCAGCTAATGCGTGATTAACAACGGTTGCAAGGAAAATAGCAGCAATAATTGGTACCGGTTTACGGTAACGGCTGGCTAACAGAAGAGATAGTAACTGGGTTTTGTCACCAATTTCGGCTAAGGCGACAGTTGTAATTGAAATAGCTAAAACGCTCACGACCTACTCATTAGGGTAGGGATTATTATATAAACCATAGACAAACCCCACGCCCTACCCAAGTTCGCGGTGTTTGTCTAAGGTCTTGCTAAACTCGAAGGGCTTCGAGTCTCGGACGCCATGGTGATTTTGCACCAATTATGTTGACGAACGAATCGGTACTGTTTGCCACAGCGCCCGATAAGCTACTCCCCAAAGACAGGCCGAATTCTATATAGCATTACTATTGATCTCAACCTTAAATTAACCAAACATCTCTATTTAAGCCTTTCTCTTTTTAAACAAGAACGACGAGTAAACGACAAAAACTCTCCCAAAAGAAAGTTTAAGCTAATAATTAAGCAATATTGGCACTACTTTGTCAGGGAATAACTGGGTATACTTGATCGTTATTTTTTATCAATTCAGACAGAAGAATCGCGCGAACCTGACTATGCAAAAATACGATATCAAAACCTTTCAGGGTATGATCCTCGCGCTGCAGGATTATTGGGCCCAACAAGGCTGTACCATTGTTCAACCATTAGATATGGAAGTGGGCGCAGGTACGTCTCACCCAATGACGTGCTTACGAGCTCTTGGCCCAGAGCCAATCGCTACAGCGTATGTTCAACCTTCACGCCGTCCAACTGATGGTCGTTACGGTGAAAACCCTAACCGTCTTCAGCACTACTACCAGTTCCAGGTAATCATTAAACCGTCACCAGATAACATTCAGGAGCTTTACCTAGGCTCTTTGGAAACGCTGGGTATTGACCCACAAGTCCACGATATTCGTTTCGTGGAAGATAACTGGGAAAACCCAACACTAGGTGCATGGGGTTTAGGCTGGGAAGTTTGGCTAAACGGTATGGAAGTGACTCAGTTCACTTACTTCCAACAAGTTGGTGGTCTAGAGTGTAAGCCTGTTACCGGTGAGATCACTTACGGTATCGAACGTCTAGCGATGTATATTCAGGGCGTGGATTCTGTGTATGACTTGGTATGGACAGATGGCCCACTAGGCAAAGTAACCTATGGTGACATTTTCCATCAAAACGAAGTTGAGCAATCCACTTACAACTTCGAACACGCAGATGTGGATTTCCTATTCACCTTCTTCGACCAGTGCGAAAAAGAGTGTAAACACCTGCTTGAGCTTGAAAAGCCTCTTCCGCTACCAGCTTACGAACGTATTTTGAAAGCTGGTCACGCGTTCAACCTACTGGATGCGCGTAAAGCTATCTCAGTAACGGAACGTCAGCGTTACATCCTACGTATTCGTAACCTAACGAAATCGGTTGCAGAAGCGTACTACGCATCTCGTGAAGCTTTGGGCTTCCCTATGTGTAAAAAGGGTGAGGACAAATAAGATGGCAAAAGAATTTCTAATTGAATTAGGTACTGAAGAGCTACCACCAACGCAGCTTCGTACATTAGCAGAAGCTTTTGCAGCGAACTTCGAAGCAGAACTAAAAGCCGCTGACCTTGCTCATGACGGTATTAAGTGGTTTGCAACTCCACGTCGTTTGGCTCTTAAAGTCGCTAACCTTGCTGAAGGCCAAGCGGATAAAGTGGTTGAAAAACGTGGTCCTGCAATTTCGGTTGCTTTTGATGCAGACGGTAATCCTACCAAAGCAGCTCAAGGCTGGGCTCGTGGTAATGGCATCACGGTTGAACAAGCCGATCGCCTGAAGACAGATCAAGGTGAATGGCTGCTTTACAAACAAGAAGTGAAAGGCCAAGAAGCAAAAGCTGTGGTTATTGAACTCGCGGCAAAAGCACTGGCTAACCTGCCTATCGCGAAACCAATGCGTTGGGGTGATAAAGAAACGCAATTTATCCGCCCAGTTAAAACGCTAACCATTCTGTTCGGTGATGAACTTATCGAAGGTGAAATCCTTGGTGTAAGTTCTTCTCGTACTATCCGTGGTCACCGTTTCATGGGTGAAGCAGAGTTCACTATCGATTCTGCATCTCAATACCCGGCGATTCTGGAAGAGCGCGGTAAAGTCATCGCTGATTACGATGCTCGTAAAGCCACCATCATTGCTGATGCTCAAAAAGCAGCACAAGAAGTTGGCGGCGTTGCAGACCTAGAAGACGACCTTGTAGAAGAAGTGACTTCACTGGTTGAATGGCCTGTTGTGCTTACGGCTAAGTTTGAAGAAAAGTTCCTTAAAGTACCTTCAGAAGCTTTGGTTTACACCATGAAAGGCGACCAGAAGTACTTCCCAGTGTATGACGCAGATAAGAAACTGCTACCTAACTTTATCTTCGTATCAAACATCGAGTCTAAAGAGCCTCGCCATGTTATTGAAGGTAACGAGAAAGTAGTTCGTCCACGTCTTGCTGATGCAGAGTTCTTCTTCAACACTGACCTGAAGAGCAAACTGGTTGATCGTCTTCCTCAGCTAGAAACGGCAATCTTCCAGCAAAAACTGGGCACCATCAAAGACAAAACAGATCGTATTACAGAGCTTGCAGGCTACATTGCTGAGCAAATCGGTGCGGATGTTGAGAAGTCAAAACGTGCGGGTCTGCTAGCGAAGTGTGACCTAATGACATCAATGGTATTCGAGTTTACCGATACTCAAGGTGTTATGGGCATGCACTACGCGCGCCACGACGGTGAAGCAGAAGAAGTGGCAGTGGCACTAAACGAGCAGTACATGCCTCGTTTTGCCGGTGACAGCCTACCAACCAATGGTGTTTCTGCAGCCGTTGCTATGGCAGATAAACTGGACACTATCGTGGGTATCTTCGGTATTGGCCAAGCACCAAAAGGCAGTGACCCATTTGCACTACGCCGCGCATCATTGGGTGTTCTGCGTATCATCGTCGAATACGGTTACAACTTAGACTTAGTAGACCTTGTCGCGAAAGCGAAATCACTGTTTGCCCAAGCAGATGGTAGTAGCCGTCTAACTAACGATAACGTTGAACAAGACGTGATTGAGTTTATGCTAGGTCGTTTCCGTGCATGGTACCAAGATGAAGGTTTCAGCGTAGACATCATCCAAGCGGTGCTGGCTCGCCGTCCAACTAAACCTGCAGACTTTGACCAACGTGTTAAAGCCGTTTCTCACTTCCGTGAATTGGATGCAGCTGAATCACTGGCAGCAGCAAACAAACGTGTGGGTAACATTCTGGCTAAATTCGAAGGCGAACTGTCAACTGAGATTGAACTGTCCCTTCTTCAGGAAGATGCAGAGAAAGCTCTGGCTGAAAACGTTGAAGTGCTAACTGAAGCGTTAGAACCTGCATTTGCAACGGGTAACTACCAACAAGCATTGAGCCAACTTGCTGCGCTACGTGAGCCAGTAGATGCGTTCTTTGATAACGTTATGGTAATGGCAGATGATGAAGCGCTGAAGAAAAACCGCTTAACACTGCTTAACAACCTACGTAACTTGTTCCTGCAAATTGCGGATATCTCATTACTGCAAAAGTAATCGAGTCGCTCAGTTTAAAACACTGAGCTTATCGCACTAAAGCTTGAAAAAGCGGCCTGACTCCTCCGAGTTGCGCCGCTTTTTTTACATCGTAAGAAATAGTGCTTTGCCTCACAAAAGCATTACGGTATGTTCAGGAACTATTCTAAACGGCTGAGAATCTATCCGCCGAAAATCCTCAAATAAACATAACCACCAGGTAGTCAGTAATGCAGTTTTCAACTTTTGGCGAGAAATTTAATCGATATTCTGGAATAACCCAATTAATGGATGATTTGAATGATGGTTTACGCACACCGGGTGCCATCATGCTTGGTGGAGGTAACCCAGCCGCCATTCCTGAAATGCTCGATTATTTCCGACTGACAACCGAAGAAATGCTGGCCGATGGCTCTTTACTGGCTGGAATGACCAACTACGATGGCCCTCAAGGTAAAGATGTTTTTATCAGCGCGTTAGCAAAACTGCTGCGTGATACCTATGGCTGGGACATTTCAGAAAAGAACATCAGCTTAACCAACGGCAGTCAAAGTGGTTTCTTCTATCTGTTCAACCTGTTTGCCGGTAAACAGCCAGACGGCAGATTTAAGAAGATTTTATTGCCTCTGGCACCGGAATACATTGGTTACGGTGATGCTGGTATTGACGAAGATATTTTCGTTTCATACCACCCAGAAATTGAGTTACTCGATAACGGTTTGTTCAAATACCATGTGGATTTCGAGCAGCTAAAAATTGATGATTCGGTGGCAGCAATCTGCGCCTCTCGCCCAACGAACCCAACAGGTAACGTATTAACCGAAGAAGAGATTCACAAACTCGACCAATTGGCACGTGAGAACAATATTCCACTACTTGTGGATAACGCTTATGGCGTGCCGTTTCCAAACATCATTTTTGAAGATGTGGAACCATTCTGGAATGAAAACACCATTCTTTGCATGAGCTTGTCAAAACTCGGTCTACCGGGCGTACGCTGCGGTATCGTAATTGCCAATGAACAAGTCACTGAAGCTCTAAGCAACATGAACGGCATCATTAGCTTAGCACCAGGCAGTATCGGTCCAGCTTTGGCACACCGCATCATTGAAAAAAACGACTTATTGCGTCTGAGTGAAGAGGTCATTAGACCTTTCTACAAACAAAAATCTCAGCGTGCAGTCGAACTTCTGCAGCAAGCTATCGATGATAAGCGATTCCGAATTCATAAACCTGAAGGCGCCATTTTCCTTTGGCTGTGGTTTGATGAACTGCCAATCACTACCATGGAGCTATACAAACGCCTGAAAGATCGCGGTGTTCTGATTGTTCCGGGTGAGTATTTCTTTATTGGTCAGAAGGAAGATTGGGCTCACGCTCATCAATGTCTACGCATGAACTACGTTCAGGATGATGAAGCAATGCAAAAAGGCATTGCAGTGATTGCTGAAGAAGTGAAGAAAGCGTATTTAGAAGGCTAATCTTGTTACTTCTCGTCTAAGTAACTAAAGCCTAGAAAACTAAGCCTAAGAAACGAAAAAGCCCGCTTACTCGCGGGCTTTCTGCTATTCGTTCTCTACTAACGATTAATTCTCTAGTAGATGTTTGCCGTTAATGGCAATTTTACGTGGCTGCATGGCTTCTGGCGTTTCTCTTTCCAGATCAATATGTAGCAAGCCATTTTCCATCGTTGCGCCAATCACTTTTACGTAGTCCGCTAGTTGGAACTTACGTTCGAAATCACGCTCGGCTATACCCTGATAAACGTATTTTTTTTCTTCTGTTGGTTTACGTTCACCACGCACAATTAAGGTGTTTTCTTGTTGAGTGATATCTAGCTCTTCGTCAGCAAATCCAGCGACCGCCATAGTGATGCGGAACTTGTTCTCTTCTTGCTGCTCGATGTTGTATGGAGGAAAGCCGCCTTGGCTATTTTTGGCTGCGTTTGCTTCCATCATGTTTAGAAGACGATCAAAACCAATTGCGTTGCGGTATAGAGGAGTAAAATCTACAGTTCTCATAATAAGTATCCTTCTGTGAAGCAATATTTTTAAATGATGCATTGATTAGATGCTAAATAATGAAGCGGACTCTCCTTTTGGACGAGTCAGTGGAAACCCACCAGCTGCGGCATTTCCTGCTTCATAATTAGATATAAGGTCACCTTTTACTCTTTCAAGTCTCACTTAAATAATTTTTTGTTTTTATAAAAGCTACCCATTTGGCATCTGATTGCATAAAAAATGATAAAAGTATCAAGAGTATTGAATACCTATCACAAATTAGCTCCAATCCGCACAATATACCGTTCAAGACTATAGCCAAAAAAATTGGCTCAGTTAGACTCGCTTATTGTTAATACAATGTTAAAAGAGAGTTAGGTCGACATTCTCCCTCAATTGTATATCTAATAAGCCTGATAACGGTGCTAAACCTAAGATAGAACTCCTACACCGTATCTGCCGTCATGCATAAAAGGAACGAATAGAACATGATCAAAGATGCCTACCACTACACAAATAAATTCAATAACCTAGCGCAATTACTTGAAGATGGATTTTCTCGTTATAGCGATAAGCCTGCATTTCATTGTTTAGGGCAAACATTGACTTATGAGGATATTGAACAAAAATCTCGCTACTTAGCACAATGGCTGCGCCATGAATGCGGGTTAGAGGCGGGTGACCGAATTGCAATTCAGCTACCAAACTTAACTCAGTACCCTATTGCAGCCTATGCAGCACTCCGAGCAGGACTGATTATTGTTAATACCAATCCTCTCTACACCTCAAGAGAGATGAAACATCAGTTTAGTGATTCCGGCGTAAAAGCACTGATCATTCTGGAAGACTTAGTACCAAAATACCAAGCAATAGAATCTGAGCTGAATATTAAACATGTGATCGTTACTGCAGCCCCAGATCTGTTAATCCAGCAAGAACAAGATCGCGGTAACTATAGTGACTTTAATAGCGCCATATCCGCAGGTAAACATCTACCAGCAGTAGCTGAGAACAGTGCGATTGCCGATGATATTGCTGTTATCCAATACACGGGTGGCACAACAGGTGTGTCTAAAGGTGCCTGTCTCACACATAGCAACCTAATGTCCAATGCTGCCCAGATGAATATTCGTCTGGCACAGAAGATGATTGAAGGCGAAGACAGTTTTGTCTGCCCGCTACCGCTTTATCATATCTATGCTTTTACCGTGAACATGATCAGCCTGTTCAGTATTGGGGTTCAAAATATCCTGATCCCTAATCCACGTGATATGGATGGATTTGTGAACACACTGAAAAACGTTCGTTTTTCTGGATTATCCGGTATCAATACTCTGTTTATGGGACTTTACCAACACCCAGAGATTTCATCTGTCGATTTTAGTCACCTAAAAGTAACACTTTCCGGTGGTTCGATGCTGACCAGCAAAGCATTTCATGTCTGGTACCAAACAACGGGATGCACCATCACTGAAGGTTGGGGGTTATCAGAAACTTCACCTGTGATTACCCTCAACGAGTTTGGAAAAGAACAGGTTGGTTGTGTCGGTATTCCATTGGTTGAAACTGAAGTCCAAGTTTGGGACATCAATAATAAGCCTGTCGCCCAAGGTGAAGTTGGTGAGCTTGTGGTGAAAGGGCCGCAAGTCATGCCAGGCTACTGGCAACGCCCAGATGAAACCAACAACTCGATTATTAATGGTTTCTTTAAAACTGGTGATGTGGGGCTGATTAAAACCGATGGCCAAGTACAAATTGTGGATCGTCTTAAAGATATGATTATTGTCTCTGGCTTCAATGTTTATCCAAACGAAGTAGAAGATATTCTATGTAGCCACCAGCACATTTTTGAAGCTGCGGTAGTCGGCGATCATGACGAGCATACTGGTGAGTTAGTGCACGCTCATGTCGCAACACTTGAGCCATTAGACGAAGGCGATATTATCCACTTCTGTCGCCAACACCTCACTAACTATAAGGTGCCAAAGCGGATTACTTTCCATGAACAGCTTCCGAAATCGGCGGTTGGAAAAGTACTGCGTCGCGAGTTACGCAATACTCAATAGGCAAAGGTCAAAACAACAAGCATAAAAAAGGCGCACTCTAAAGTGCGCCTTTTTGTTATTTCGACTAACTCTTGCGTGAACTACACGTCTAGGTTAGCTACTTTCAGAGCGTTGTTCTCGATGAACGCACGACGAGGTTCAACTTGGTCACCCATCAGTGTGGTAAACAGCTCATCAGCACCTACCGCATCTTCAATGGTTACTTGCATCATACGACGAGTTTCTGGGTCCATAGTGGTTTCCCAAAGCTGATCTGGGTTCATCTCACCAAGACCTTTGTATCGTTGCAGAGAAAGACCACGACGAGACTCTTTAATCAGCCAGTCTAGTGCAGCAGAGAAGCTGTCTACTGGTTGAGTACGCTCACCACGCTTGATGAAAGCACCCTCTTCAATCAAGCCACTTAGAGCTTCTGAAGTGTCAGCCAGTTTGCCGTACTCTCTTGAGTTAAGCAGGTCAATACTGATCAAGTATTCGTAAGTCACACCGTGAGTACGAACTACAATCTTCGGTGAATAAATGTTTTGCTCTGCGTTGTGTTCAACTTGGTAGCTGTATTGGCTTGCACCTGACTCTTTCGCATTCAATTGCTCAACCAGCACTTTTGTCCATGCATCCACTGCTGCTTGGTCTTGGCATTGTTCTGCACTCAAACGAGGAACATACATAAACTCTTGAACCATAGAGTATGGGTAACGACGACTCATACGACCAATCAACTTAATCGCTGCATTGTACTGGTGTACAAGCTGCTCAAGAGGAGCACCTGCTAATGCTGGAGCATCCGCGTTTACATGCAGTGCTGCACCGTCTAAAGCTAAAGAAACTTGGTATTGTTCCATCGCATCTTCATCTTTGATGTATTGCTCTTGTTTACCTTTCTTCACTTTGTAAAGTGGTGGCTGTGCAATGTAGATGTAGCCGCGCTCGATAAGCTCAGGCATTTGACGGTAGAAGAAGGTCAACAGTAGCGTACGAATGTGCGAACCATCGACGTCCGCATCGGTCATGATGATGATATTGTGGTAACGCAGTTTATCTGGGTTGTACTCATCGCGACCGATACCACAACCTAATGCAGTAATCAGTGTTGCCACTTCCTGAGAAGAGAGCATTTTATCAAAACGTGCTTTTTCAACGTTTAGAATCTTACCTTTCAGCGGAAGAATTGCTTGGTTCTTACGGTTACGTCCCTGCTTGGCTGAACCGCCAGCAGAGTCCCCTTCCACAATGTATAGTTCAGACAGTGCAGGATCTTTTTCCTGACAGTCCGCAAGTTTACCTGGAAGACCAGCAAGGTCTAGCGCGCCTTTACGACGAGTCATCTCACGAGCTTTACGCGCAGCTTCACGAGCACGTGCCGCATCAATAATTTTGCTACAAACCATTTTCGCTTCAGAAGGATGCTCAGCTAGGAACTCGTTAAGTTTCTCGCCCATTGCAGATTCAACTGCAGATTTCACTTCAGAAGAAACCAGTTTGTCTTTGGTTTGGCTTGAGAATTTTGGATCTGGAACTTTAACCGAAACAACCGCAGTCAAACCTTCACGAGCATCGTCACCAGACGTCGCTGTTTTGGCTTTCTTGCTGTAGCCTTCTTTATCCATGTAAGTGTTTAACGTACGAGTTAACGCAGCACGGAAACCGGCTAAGTGAGTACCACCATCACGCTGTGGGATATTGTTAGTAAAGCAGTAAATACCTTCTTGGAAACCGTCGTTCCACTGCATCGCCACTTCAACGCTAATACCATCTTCACGCTCAGCGTTAAAATGGAACACTTTCTCATGAATCGGTGTTTTATTGCGGTTTAGGTGAGTAACAAACGCTTGGATACCACCTTCATACATAAAGTGGTCTTGTTTGTCTTCTTCACGCTCATCAATCAGTTTGATTGATACACCTGAGTTTAGGAATGAAAGCTCACGTAGACGTTTCGCAAGAATGTCGTAATGGAATTCGATATTGGTAAAGGTATCAGCGCTTGGCCAGAAACGAACCGTCGTACCTGTTTTTTCAGTATCACCAACAACGCATAGTGGCTCTTGAGGCACACCGTGGCGATAGGTTTGAGTATGGATGTGACCACCGCGGTAAATAGTCAGAAGCACTTTTTCCGATAGTGCGTTAACCACTGACACACCTACACCATGTAGACCACCTGATACTTTGTAAGAGTTATCATCGAACTTACCACCAGCGTGTAGTACTGTCATGATAACTTCTGCCGCAGAAACATTCTCTTCTTCATGCATTTCAGTTGGAATACCACGACCGTCATCGCTAACCGATACTGAGTTATCTTCGTGAATAGTAACGATGATGTCTTTACAGTGACCTGCTAACGCTTCATCTATTGAGTTATCCACCACCTCAAAAACCATGTGGTGTAGACCGGTGCCATCATCAGTGTCCCCGATGTACATACCTGGACGTTTACGTACAGCGTCCAGACCCTTTAGTACCTTAATACTCGATGAATCGTAATTATTCGACATGAGTTACTCTCTGACTAAATTATCCTTGCTCTATTGTGCCATGTTCCACATGAAACATCTTGCTGTTTGGCTCGACCATGTCGGCAACTTGGCTTTGTGTAATAGAACTTACAAAAACTTGAGCCTGCGTCGCCTTCAAGCAGTCTGCAAGACGCTTACGACGCTGGCTATCGAGTTCGGAAGCAAAGTCATCAATTAAGTAGATGCATTGCTTCCCGGTCAACTCAGTTAAGTGTTGGCCCTGTGCGACACGTAGTGCACACACCATTAATTTCAGTTGCCCCCGTGAAAGCACATCTTCCACCGGAGTACCGTTAACTTTTATCTTCAAATCAGCTTTATTCGGACCACTGAAGGTGTAGCCAAGCTGTTGATCGCGTTCGAAGTTCTTTTCTAATATTTGCTGGTATGGGGTCTCTTTATCCCAACCGCGGTAGTACTTTACCGTAATATCAAACTCGGGTAAAAACGTGCGACATAACTCTTCTGCGACAACTTTCATTTGTTCGACGTAAGTTCGGCGCCATTGGTCAATATTTTCAGCCAATAAAGCCAATTCTTGATCCCAATAACTCAGCTCACGATAGCTGGTCGCTGTTTTGAGTAATGCATTACGTTGTTTACTTAAACGCTTAAATCTTCCCCATGCTTCATAAAATGCAGGTTCAGAATGAAACACACCCCAATCAATAAATGATCGACGTTGTTTCGGTCCATCCGTTAATAAATCAAAGCCTTCAGGATGAATCAACTGCAATGGTAAAACTTGTGCCAACTGTGCCAATTTTTGCCCAGATTGACCGCCTATTTTAACCTCAGTTGAACCGTCACGCTGCTTATTAATACCAATAGGTAACTCAAATTGATCCGAGGTCAAAAAACGCCCGTGAACAAACAGTTCAGAACACTCATTTTGAATCACTCTACCCGTGAGCGAACTTTTAAAAGAGCGACCATGTCCGAGCAAATATATCGCTTCTAAGACACTGGTTTTGCCACTTCCATTGACACCAATAAGAAAGTTAAAGCCTGATGATAATGAAATATCACAGGCTTTAATATTACGAAATTGCTGAATAACCAGACGGGTTAGCGGCATAGCGCGTAGTTAACTCTTGGTTACAGGCGAATAGGCATCACGACGTACATCGCGCTGTCATCTTCCGCATTTTCCACCAGCGCACTAGCGTTGGCATCTGACATAGAGATACGCACGTTATCACAACGAAGAGTGTTCAACACATCTAGGATGTAGCTTACGTTGAAGCCGATCTCAATTGCGTCGCCTTCGAAGGTAACATCTAGCACCTCTTCCGCTTCTTCCTGTTCCGGGTTGTTTGCTGTGATGCGCATTTCGTTGTCATCCAGATTCACACGTACACCACGGAATTTTTCATTGGATAAAATTGCAGCGCGTGAAAAACACTGACGCAACTCGTCACAGTTCGCAAGCAATACTTTGTTGGTACTTTGCGGCATTACGCGTCGATAATCAGGGAAACGGCCATCAACTAGCTTAGAAGTGAAGACAAAGTTGTTCACATCCGCACGCAGATTTGAGCTACCAATTTGCAATACCACAGATTGTTCTGGAGCATCCAGCAGCTTCACTAATTCCAATACACCTTTGCGCGGCAAGATGATCTGCTTGTGAGCGAAATCGGCACCTAATTCGGTTTGGGAAACCGCCATACGGTGACCATCAGTTGCCACACTGCGAAGCGTACTGCCATCAATTTCAAACAACATACCATTTAAGTAATAACGCACGTCTTGGTTTGCCATCGAAAACTGAGTTTTCTCAATCAGGCCACGCAATTCTGCCTGAGTGAGTGAGATTTCAACTTCACTTTGCCAATCTTCAATATTTGGGAAATCGTTCGCAGGCAATGTCGCCAATGAGAAACGGCTGCGACCAGAGCGCACCTGAATACGATCACCTTCCAAAACAACGGTGATCACTGCAGAATCGGGCAGACCTCGGCAAATATCGAGAAATTTACGTGCAGGAACGGTAATACTGCCCGCTTCAAAATCCCCTTCCAACGTCACCCGACTGATCAGTTCAACTTCCAAATCCGTTGCCGTCATCGACAATTGATTATCTTCAACTTTCATCAGCAAATTGCCTAAGATAGGCAGTGACGCACGGCCACCTAAAGTGCCGGATACTTGTTGTAGAGGTTTAATGAAGTGGCTACGTTCGATAGTAAATTTCATAGTGTGCTCTTAAACGATAGACGGATTAACGACGCAAAATCAGCGCAAACTATAGCGCAATTATGATGAAAGCGTACGAATCAAGTTCGAGTAGTCTTCTTTTATGTCGTGGCTCTCTTCGCGTAGTTGCTCGATTTTACGACATGCGTGAAGCACAGTGGTATGGTCGCGACCACCAAAAGCATCACCAATTTCTGGCAAGCTGTGGTTAGTCAGCTCTTTGGCTAGCGCCATAGCTAACTGACGAGGACGCGCAACTGAACGTGAGCGGCGTTTTGATAACAGATCCGCCATTTTGATTTTGTAGTATTCAGCAACCGTCTTTTGGATGTTATCAATGGTGACCAGTTTTTCTTGCAGCGCTAACAAGTCACGCAGCGCTTCACGAACAAAATCAATCGTAATTGGACGACCGGTAAAGTTCGCATTGGCGATAACACGGTTAAGTGCTCCTTCCAACTCACGAACGTTTGAACGCAGACGTTTCGCAATAAAGAACGCCACTTCATCTGGAAGATGGATTTGGTGATCTTCCGCTTTCTTCATCAAAATCGCCACGCGAGTTTCTAACTCTGGTGGTTCAATCGCGACCGTTAAACCCCAACCAAAGCGAGATTTAAGGCGATCTTCTACACCGTTAATCTCTTTTGGATAACGGTCAGAAGTTAAGATGATTTGCTGGTTACCTTCCAACAAGGCGTTGAAAGTATGGAAGAACTCTTCTTGAGAGCGCTCTTTATTGGCAAAGAATTGAATATCATCGATCAATAACGCATCAACGCTACGGTAGTAACGTTTAAATTCTTCAATCGCGTTATTTTGCAGTGCTTTAACCATGTCCTGAACGAAGCGCTCAGAGTGCATGTAAACCACTTTTGCATTCGGTTTGTTATCGACAATCGCATTACCCACAGCGTGTAAAAGGTGAGTTTTACCTAAACCTGTACCGCCGTATAAAAATAGAGGGTTATACGCAGCTCCCGGATTATCCGCGACCTGACGAGCCGCCGCCAAACCTAACTGGTTCGATTTACCTTCAACGAAGTTATTGAACTTATGTTTAGGGTTCACGTTTGAGCGATAAGTGATATCCGTTTCAACAGATTCATCATCCCATGTTTTATGAACAGGACGACGCTGAGCAAGTTGAGCTGGCGCAGATGATTCTGCTGCCACGTCTGCAGCAGAGCGCTTTGGCGCTGGCTTCGCAGCCGCTACAGGTTTACTACCCACTTCAAAACGTAGGCTTGGTACATCGTTGCCACAATATTCTCTCAACAATAAGTTAATGTTGTTGATGTACTTATCGCGAACCCAATCAAGCACAAAACGGTTAGGGGCAAACAAAGTGAGAGTATTATCATTGAGCTCCGCTTGTAGCGGACGAACCCACATGCTGAATTCTGCTGCTGGTAATTCTTCTTGAAGCTGTTGCAAGCATTGCAACCATAGCGAAGATGACACGGTGCTCTCACTCTAATCTGATGATCGATAAAGGTTGATAATTCTACCTGTTGATAACTAAGATCGCCAGCAATTGATCGAAGATCCAGTGAATAAGATCAAAGTTATTCACAATATTTCCTTCTCAATTGTCAAGATCTACATAAACATCCCCATTTTTACCCACATATCCCAGAAAATTAGTGAGTTATCCCAAAATAAAAACTTATTATGGTTATTGTTAATAACATAAGGTTATTTGTTCTGAACTCACATTTACCAGTAACATTCTGCCCTATATTCATTCGGAGTTAGAAAATGAAAAACTGGATTAAACTAGCAGTGGCAGCACTTGTTCTAGCCGCTTCTACAGCTCAAGCAACCACAGATATTAAAGTCGGCATGTCTGGCCGTTACTTCCCATTTACATTTGTTAAGCAAGACCAACTGCAAGGTTTTGAAGTGGATGTATGGAATGAAATCGCCAAACGTAACGATTACAAAGTAGAGTTTGTCACTTCAAACTTCTCAGGCTTATTTGGTCTGCTAGAAACAGGCCGCATAGATACGATTTCTAACCAAATCACAATTACCGATGCTCGTAAAGCGAAGTACCTGTTTGCAGACCCGTATGTTATTGACGGTGCTCAGATCGCAGTTCGCAAGGGTAATAGCAGCATCAAAGGTATTGAAGACCTAGCAGGCAAAACCGTTGCGGTTAACCTAGGTTCAAACTTTGAACAGCTACTACGTGATTACGATAAAGACGGCAAAATCAACATTAAGACTTACGACACAGGCATTGAACATGATGTTGCTCTTGGCCGTGCTGACGCATTCGTGATGGACCGTCTATCAGTACTAGAAACCATCGAGAAAACAGGTCTACCATTGCAACTTGCAGGCAAGCCTTTCGAAACCATCGAAAACGCTTGGCCATTCCTGAACAATGAAAAAGGCCAGAAGCTACAAGCTGAAGTTAACCAAGCGCTTGCAGCTATTCGTGCAGACGGTACTCTAAGCACAATCTCGAACAAGTGGTTTGGCACTGATATTACTAATAAATAAGCTAAGCTGTAGTGATTAAGGTGGGATTGTATGATCCCGCCTTTTGTTGTCTTTAAGGGGAAGTAAATGGGTTTTGACTTTCAATACATGCTGGATCTGATGCCGATACTGCTCAAGTATCTTGGCACCACCATGGAAATGGCGACATGGGGAATGTTTTTCTCACTGATTCTTTCTGTCATTTTGGCCAACATTCGAGTGTTCAAAGTTCCGGTGCTCGATCAACTTAGTCAGCTCTACATCAGCTTCTTCCGTGGTACGCCACTATTAGTACAGCTATTCCTTCTTTATTATGGTTTACCACAAATATTCCCGATCCTAGTTGGGATTGATGCTTTCAGTGCCGCAATCATTGGTATCACATTGCATTTCTCCGCTTATATGGCGGAAAGTATTCGAGCGGCGATTATTGGTATTGATCGTAGCCAAATGGAAGCTAGCCTCTCTGTGGGAATGACCACCAGTCAAGCCATGCGTCGCATTATATTACCGCAAGCAACACGTGTGGCTTTGCCATCACTGATGAACTACTTCATTGATATGATTAAGTCGACCTCCCTCGCCTTTACTTTGGGTGTTGCGGAAATTATGGCTAAAGCTCAGATGGAAGCATCTTCGAGTTTTCGCTTTTTCGAAGCATTCCTAGCGGTAGCATTGATTTACTGGGCTGTGGTTGTGGTTCTAACACGAGTACAGATTTGGGCTGAAAACAAACTCAACAAGGCGTATGTAAGATGATCAACTTAACTAACATTCACAAACGCTTTGGCGATAGCGAAGTTCTCAAAGGCATCGATCTCTCTATTAATAAAGGAGAGATCATCGTCATTATCGGCTCAAGCGGTACAGGCAAATCCACTCTGTTGCGTTGTGTTAACTTCCTAGAACAAGCAGACCAAGGGACGATCACTATTGATAATGTGACCGTGGACTGCCAAACACACAGTAAATCGGAAGAACTCGCACTCAGACGCAAAACAGGCTTTGTGTTTCAGAACTACGCCTTGTTCTCACATATGACAGCAAGACAGAACATTGCTGAAGGTCTGATTACAGTGAAAGGCTGGAAAAAGAGCGATGCTTTCGCTCGTGCTCAGCAGATACTTGATGATATTGGACTTGGAGACAAGGGAGACAGCTACCCTTCAGCGCTTTCTGGTGGTCAGCAGCAACGTGTCGGTATTGGCAGAGCAATGGCTCTACAACCTGAATTACTACTGTTTGATGAGCCAACATCTGCACTGGATCCAGAATGGGTAGGTGAAGTTCTTGCATTGATGAAAAAACTCGCCACGCAACATCAAACAATGTTAGTGGTTACTCACGAGATGCAGTTTGCCAGAGAAGTCGCGGATAGAGTGATCTTCATGGCTGAAGGTAATATCGTCGAGCAAGGTTCTCCACAGGATATTTTTGGTAATCCACAGGATCCTCGTTTAAAGAAATTCTTAAATATGGTTGGGATCGAATAAGGATCCTTGAGATTTTACCGAGACTCCGTATAATCGCCCGACCGGAAAACCGAAGCCTCGATTTCTTAGTAATTTGAGAAACTGAACAGGACTTCGGCAAACCCAATCATTGACACCTTTTGTGACAGTGATTACAATTCCGCCTCTTTGTTGAGAGGCGTCGGATAGTCCTTTCTTTATATAAAGAGAAGACACAAAGCCCACGCCGGGTTTAACAAACCTAAAAACTACTGATCAGTAAGGTATTTACAATGAGCAAACGCACTTTTCAACCTACAGTTCTAAAGCGCAAGCGTACTCACGGTTTCCGTGCTCGCATGGCGACAGCGAACGGTCGTAAAGTAATTAATGCACGTCGTGCAAAAGGCCGTAAGCGCCTTTCAAAATAATCCATAAATTATTTTGAGTACGTACGCATTCAATCGGGAGTTACGCTTGTTAACTCCCGAGCATTATAAAAATGTCTTTCAGCAAGCTCATCGAGCTGGCTCTCCTCATTTCACAATCATTGCCCGCAACAATAATCTTTCTCACCCTCGTTTAGGTTTAGCTGTTCCAAAAAAACAAATTAAAACTGCCGTCGGTCGTAACCGCTTTAAGCGTTTATCTAGAGAAAGTTTTCGTCTTCAACAGCACAAACTTCCTAATAAAGATTTTGTTGTAATAGCGAAAAATAGCGCGCAGTATTTGAGCAATGAAGAACTATTTACTTTGTTCGAAAAGTTATGGCAACGCCTATCTCGCCCTTCACGTGGATAGCCATTGGTTTAGTAAAACTTTACCAATGGACTATTAGTCCGCTAATCGGCCCTCGATGCCGGTTTACTCCAACCTGTTCCTCATATGCGATAGAAGCACTGAGAGTTCACGGTTTTGTAAAAGGGTGTTGGTTATCTGGCAAACGTCTATTAAAATGCCACCCTTTGAATGAAGGCGGGTTTGACCCCGTTCCACCGATCCAAAAACACGACAGAGATAATTAACGATGGATTCTCAACGTAATATCCTGTTAATCGCTTTGGCTCTGGTTTCTTTTTTACTCTTCCAACAATGGCAAGTAGCTAAGAATCCAGCTCCGCAAGCGGTTGAACAGGCTCAATCAGGCAATACAGTACCTGCACCATCAATTGCAGATGAGTTTGACCCAGCACCATCTCAAACTAGTGCTGTTGCAAAAACGATTACCGTTACTTCAGATGTACTAACTCTGTCTATTGACACAGTTGGCGGTGATGTTGTTTCTGCAAAACTTAATAAATATGCAGAAGAACTAGATTCAGAGACTCCATTCCAACTACTTAAAAATGAGCAAGGACACCAGTTTATTGCTCAAAGTGGCTTGATCGGTCCTCAAGGCATCGACCTAAGCAGCACAACACGTCCAAATTATCATGTTGATGCTGACAGCTACACGCTAGCGGATGGTCAAGACGAACTTCGTGTTCCAATGACTTATTCAGCTAACGGTATCGAGTACACCAAAACGTTCATCATCAAACGCGACAGCTATGCTATCGATGTTGAATTCAACGTTGTTAACCACTCTGGCAGCAACGCGACTATGGGTATGTACGCGCACTTACGTCAAAATCTACAAGATTCTGGCGGTAGCCTAGCAATGCCAACTTACCGTGGCGGTGCATACTCAAGTGAAGATACTCGTTACAAAAAGTACAGCTTCGACGATATGCAAGATCGTAACCTGTCTATCAACCTACCAAACGGTACTGGTTGGGCAGCGATGATCCAACACTACTTCGCAACTGCGTGGATTCCACGTAACGAACCTGGTACTAACATCTACTCTCGTATTATCGGTAACTTAGCTGATATCGGTATTCGTATGCCAAACAAAACTTTGGCTGATGGTACTCAAGAAACCTTCACATCAACGCTATGGGTTGGTCCAAAACTGCAAGATGCAATGGCTGCGGTTGCACCAAGCCTAGACCTTGTAGTGGATTACGGTTGGTTATGGTTCATCGCGAAACCTCTACACTCACTGCTTTCTTTCATTCAAGGCATTGTAGTGAACTGGGGTCTAGCAATTATGTGTCTAACCTTCATCGTTCGTGGTGCTATGTACCCACTAACCAAAGCTCAATACACATCTATGGCGAAAATGCGCATGCTGCAACCTAAGCTGCAAGCAATGCGTGAACGTATTGGCGACGACCGTCAACGCATGAGCCAAGAGATGATGGAACTGTACAAGACAGAGAAAGTAAACCCACTTGGTGGCTGTTTACCAATCTTCCTACAGATGCCAATTTTTATCTCGCTATACTGGGCACTGATGGAATCTGTTGAACTACGTCACTCACCATTCTTTGGTTGGATTCATGACTTGTCAGCACAAGACCCATACTACATTTTGCCTCTATTGATGGGTGCAAGTATGTTTATGATCCAGAAGATGAGCCCAACGACAGTCACTGATCCAATGCAACAAAAGATCATGACTTTCATGCCGGTGATGTTCACATTCTTCTTCCTGTTCTTCCCTTCAGGTCTGGTTCTTTACTGGTTGGTATCGAACGTCGTGACTCTGATTCAGCAGACTTTGATTTACAAAGCGCTAGAGAAGAAAGGCTTACACTCCAAGTAAGTTAATGATGAATCAGCAAAGGCGGCCAAAAGGTCGCCTTTTTGTTTTTTGCTGATTACAATGACGCTAATTCGAAATGTATTTAGGTAACAACCTTTATGACGACTGATACCATCGTTGCTCAAGCAACAGCCCCAGGACGAGGCGGTGTAGGCATTATCCGTGTCTCAGGTCCAAAGGCGGCTCAGGTTGCTTTAGAAGTAACGGGACGCACGTTAAAGCCGCGCTATGCGGAATACTTGCCATTCAAAGATGAAAGTGGTCTGGAACTAGACCAAGGCATCGCGCTTTACTTCCCTAACCCAAATTCATTTACTGGCGAAGACGTATTAGAGCTACAAGGTCATGGTGGTCCTGTAGTCATGGATATGCTGATTAAGCGTATTTTGAAGATATCAGGTGTACGTCCCGCACGGCCAGGTGAGTTCTCTGAGCGTGCATTCCTTAATGACAAAATGGACTTAACCCAAGCAGAAGCTATTGCGGATTTAATTGACGCCAGCTCCGAAGAAGCGGCGAAATCAGCACTGCAATCTTTGCAAGGTCAGTTCTCACAACGCATCAACACGCTGGTGGAATCGCTAATTCACCTACGTATCTATGTGGAAGCCGCCATTGACTTTCCAGAGGAAGAAATTGATTTCTTGGCCGATGGTAAAGTCTCCACCGACCTGCAATCGATTATTGATAACCTGAATGCCGTACGTAAAGAAGCCAACCAAGGCGCAATTTTACGTGAAGGTATGAAAGTCGTGATTGCTGGCCGTCCAAATGCGGGTAAATCCAGCCTGCTGAACGCTTTATCTGGTAAAGAGTCTGCCATTGTTACAGATATTGCAGGTACTACGCGTGACGTCTTACGTGAACATATCCATATTGACGGTATGCCATTGCACATCATTGATACTGCGGGTCTGCGTGATGCTTCCGATGAAGTAGAAAAAATTGGTATTGAACGCGCTTGGGACGAAATAAAGCAAGCAGACCGTGTATTGTTCATGGTCGACGGTACCACAACGGATGCAACGAACCCTGAAGATATTTGGCCAGACTTCGTTGATCGTCTGCCAGACAATATGGGTATGACGGTGATTCGAAACAAAGTGGATCAAACCGGCGAAACACTGGGTATTTGCCATGTGAGTACGCCAACATTGATCCGCCTTTCCGCGAAAACTGGCGAAGGTGTGGAAGCACTGCGCACGCACTTAAAAGAGTGTATGGGCTTTTCTGGTAATCAAGAAGGCGGCTTTATGGCGCGTCGTCGCCACCTAGACGCACTAGAGCGTGCCGCAGAGCACCTAGACATAGGTCAGCAACAACTTGAAGGCTACATGGCTGGTGAAATCTTAGCGGAAGAGCTGCGTATTACTCAGCAACACTTAAACGAGATTACGGGCGAATTCAGCTCAGACGATCTGTTAGGCCGAATCTTCTCATCTTTCTGTATTGGTAAATAAAGCGGAGCATTATGATCCATATAATTACAGGTAGCACCCTTGGTGGCACTGAATATGTAGGTGATCATCTCAGTGACTTACTTCAAGAGCAGTCATTGGAAACAACGATCCACAACCAACCTGCATTTGAAGACATTCCAGCAGACGGTACTTGGCTAATCGTCACCTCAACTCATGGTGCCGGAGATTATCCAGATAACATTCAGCCTTTTATCGCAGCATTACAAAATACACCACCGAGAACCAACAACTTAAAGTTTGCGGTTGTTGCAATTGGTGACTCAAGTTATGACACCTTTTGTGCCGCAGGCAAACATGCTCAAACACTGCTTGAGGATATAGGTGCAACGCCGATATCAGATTGCTTCACCATCGATGTTCAAGAGCATCCGGTACCTGAAGATGCTGCGGAAGAATGGCTACAAAGCATCATCCACCAGCTCAAATAAGTACTCAATAAACAAGAAACAGCAGCGGAAACGCTGCTTTTTTTATGCTTGTAAGAAAATAAATTTAAAATTGAACTGTAAACTTATTCAATATTGATGCTATTTCAAACAAATCACTTGTGGATAACTACACTGTTATCCGGTGATCAACCTATAGTTATCCCAATAACAACTTTGATCACTTTAGGTGGGTGTGTATAAGTACCTATTTTGATCCCAGCTAATACGCAATAAGATCATGTGTAGATCACAAGTTCTGATCCGTTAAAGATCCATGATCTTGTTGATCATTTTCCACTTATCCACAGAGATCGTCGATCCTAATAGTAAGAGTAATAAAAGATCTCTATATAAAGATCTTATATATATTAAGTAATCGGTAGTGACAGGAAAATATAGAAAAGCGATTTTCTAGACTTAGGAAAGAGGGTAGAATACGCCTCTTTTGTTTAACTCTTAATCTCATTGAATACCTGAGGTCGTTCATGCTTTATCACGAAAAATTTGACGTCATTGTGGTTGGTGGCGGTCACGCAGGAACGGAAGCCGCTCTCGCAGCCGCACGTACAGGACAAAGTACGTTACTTCTAACGCATAATATTGACACGCTAGGACAGATGTCTTGTAACCCAGCGATTGGTGGCATTGGTAAAGGCCATTTAGTTAAAGAAGTAGATGCTATGGGTGGTTTAATGGCGCAAGCTATTGACCATGCAGGTATTCAGTTCAGAACACTGAATGCTTCTAAAGGACCAGCTGTTCGTGCAACTCGTGCACAAGCTGACCGAGCTTTATACAAAGCCTATGTTCGCAGCGCTTTGGAAAACACACCAAATCTGACTCTTTTCCAACAGTCAGCAGATGATCTTATCGTTGAAAACGATCAAGTGTTGGGTGTGGTAACCCAGATGGGTGTTAAATTCCATGCTAAAGCGGTTGTATTAACCGTAGGTACCTTCCTTGGAGGAAAGATCCATATCGGTATGGAAAACTTCTCTGGGGGCCGTGCAGGCGATCCACCATCGATCGCTTTAGCGGATCGACTACGTGAATTACCTTTCCGAGTTGATCGCTTGAAAACGGGTACGCCACCACGTATTGACGCAAACAGTGTCGATTTTTCTGTGCTGGAAGCTCAACATGGTGATAACCCAACGCCTGTTTTCTCATTTATGGGTAAACGCGAACAACACCCGCGTCAGATTCCTTGTTACATCACTCATACTAATGAGCAAACACATGATGTGATTCGTTCTAATCTCGACCGCAGCCCTATGTATGCGGGTGTGATTGAAGGTATTGGTCCCCGTTACTGTCCTTCAATCGAAGACAAAGTGATGCGTTTTGCTGACAAGAACAGCCACCAAATCTTTATTGAACCAGAAGGTTTGAACACAACTGAACTTTATCCAAATGGTATCTCCACCAGTTTACCTTTTGATGTACAGGTTCAAATTGTTCGTTCAATGAAAGGTTTTGAAAACGCACACATCGTTCGCCCGGGTTATGCGATCGAATACGATTTCTTTGATCCCCGTGATTTGAAACAGACTTACGAAACTAAGTTTATTCAAGGTCTGTTCTTTGCTGGACAAATTAACGGTACAACTGGTTACGAAGAAGCAGCTGCTCAAGGTTTGATGGCCGGTTTGAACGCAAGTTTGTACAGCCAAGGCAAAGAAGGCTGGAGCCCACGCCGTGATCAAGCCTACATGGGCGTACTGATCGACGATCTATCGACCATGGGTACGAAAGAACCGTACCGCATGTTCACATCACGTGCTGAATACCGTTTGTTACTTCGTGAAGACAACGCTGATCTTCGTTTAACAGAGAAAGCGCGTGAACTCGGTTTAGTTTGTGATGAGCGTTGGGCTCGTTTCAATCAGAAAATCGACAATATGGAAAAAGAACGTCAGCGCCTAAAAGAGACTTGGATGAATCCAAACTCGAAAGGCATTGATGCTCTTAACGCGCTGCTCAAAACGCCGATGTCGCGTGAAGCGAGTGGTGAAGATTTACTCCGTCGTCCAGAAGTGGATTACGATGCACTAGTTTCTCTGCCTGAGTTTGGTCCTGCGCTTGAAGATGCAGAAGCTGCTGAACAAGTGGAGATTCAGGTTAAGTACGAAGGCTATATCGAGCGTCAGAAAGACGAGATCGAGAAATCTTTGCGCCATGAAAACACTAAATTGCCAGCGGATCTTGATTACAAGCAAGTTAAAGGCTTATCGAACGAGGTAGTCTTGAAGCTTAACACTGCCAAACCTGAAACGGTTGGCATTGCGTCACGTATATCTGGTGTTACTCCAGCTGCGATCTCTATCTTGTTGGTTCATCTGAAAAAACAAGGCATGTTGAAGAAAGGAGAGGCGGCTTAATGGATTTACGCGCTAAATTAGATTCGTTAATCGCCAAAACAGACTTAGACGTATCAGAAAAACAACGTGAGCAACTGCTTGGTTATGTTGGACTGCTGAATAAGTGGAATAAAGCGTATAATCTTACATCGGTAAGAGACCCTGCGGATATGTTGGTGAAACATATCCTTGATAGCATCGTGGTGAGCCCTTACCTTGATGGTGAGCGCTTTATTGACGTTGGAACAGGGCCAGGTTTACCTGGCATTCCTCTGGCGATCATGAATCCAGATAAGAATTTTGTCTTACTGGATAGCTTGGGTAAGCGCATTCGTTTTATTAAGCAAGTTTTGCATGAGCTGGGTTTGGCTAACGTTGTTCCTGTTCAGAGCCGTGTTGAAGAGTTCGATCCTGAAGGCGGTTTTGACGCCGTTCTAAGTCGAGCTTTTGCTTCTATGTCTGATATGGTTGAGTGGTGCCAGCACTTACCGCGAGCTAATTCAGGGGTGTTTTTTGCCCTTAAAGGACAACTACCTCAGGAAGAGATAAGCCTGTTACCTGAATGGTGTTCTGTGACCGATGTCAAAGCTTTGAAAGTTCCAGAGTTAGAAGGCGAGCGTCATCTTGTAATCTTATCCCGAAAGGGATAACAGCGAGGCATACCGTGGGTAAAATCGTAGCGATCGCCAACCAGAAAGGTGGCGTAGGAAAAACAACAACTTGTGTTAATTTAGCGGCCTCTATGGCTGCCACTAAACGTAAAGTTCTGGTGATAGATCTTGACCCTCAAGGTAACGCCACTATGGCAAGTGGTGTAGACAAGTACCAAGTCGACGCGACGGTTTACGAATTTTTAGTGGAAGACGCACCATTTGAAGACGTGGTATGCCGTAACACCGCCGGACATTATGACTTGATCGCTGCCAATGGCGATGTAACTGCTGCAGAAATCAAATTGATGGAAGTTTTCGCTCGCGAAGTCCGTCTAAAGAACGCTTTATCAGCAGTTCGTGATAACTATGATTTCATCTTTATTGATTGTCCTCCTTCTTTAAACCTTCTTACAATCAACGCGATGGCAGCAGCAGACTCTGTGTTAGTGCCAATGCAATGTGAGTATTTCGCATTAGAAGGTTTAACGGCGTTAATGGATACCATTAGCAAACTTGCTGCGGTAGTGAACGATAAATTGAAAATCGAAGGCTTACTTCGCACCATGTACGATCCTCGTAACCGATTGGCCAACGAAGTTTCCGATCAGTTGAAGAAGCATTTTGGCAACAAAGTCTATCGTACCGTTATTCCTCGTAATGTCCGCCTCGCTGAAGCGCCAAGTCATGGTAAACCTGCCATGTATTACGATAAGTATTCCGCGGGTTCTAAAGCTTATTTAGCTTTAGCTGGAGAAATGCTTCGTCGCGAAGAAGTTATCGCTTAACACAGAATAAAGGAATTCGTTTACATGTCGTCCAAACGTGGTTTAGGAAAAGGACTGGATGCGTTATTGGCAACCAGTTCTCTTGCTCGTGAAAAGCAACAAGTCGCAACACACAGCCAAGAGCTGTCTTCTGACGGTGAACTGCAGGATATCGCGATTGCGAGCTTGAAACCGGGTATTTACCAACCCCGTAAAGATATGTCTCCTGAAGCTTTGGAAGAGCTGTCTGCATCCATCCAATCTCAAGGTATTATTCAGCCTATTGTTGTTCGTCCATTAAATACCGGTGGTTACGAAATTATTGCAGGTGAACGTCGTTGGAGAGCGGCAAAACAAGCAGGTTTAAAACAAGTACCTTGTTTGATCAAACCTGTCGATGATCGTGCGGCGATCGCGATGGCATTGATCGAAAATATTCAGCGTGAAGATCTTAACGCAATTGAAGAGGCTCAAGCTTTAGAGCGTTTGCAAGATGAATTTAAACTGACTCACCAACAAGTCGCAGATGTGATCGGTAAGTCGAGAACAACGGTCAGTAACCTACTTCGTCTTAACCAGTTGGCAGATGCTGTTAAGCATTTAGTTGAAACCAAACAGTTAGAGATGGGACATGCTCGTGCTCTGTTAATGCTGGAAGGTGAACAACAACAAGAGATTGCAGAGCGAGTTGCTAAGAAACAATTAACAGTGCGTCAAACTGAGCAATTAGTGAAAAAATGTCTCTCAGACGTAACTGAAGAAAAAAATGTGCTTGAAGACGTAGAAACACAACAAATGTCACAAAAACTGAGTGAAAATTTAGGTGCAAAAGTGTCAATTGTTCGTTCCAAAAATGGTAAATCAAAGGTAACTATTAGCCTTGATGAACCCCAGAAGCTAGAGCAATTGGTTGCAAAGTTGCAAGCCTAAATGACATAATCCGGCTGCGTCACATATTTGAGAAAAAAGAATTTTGTGTGAAAAATGTTGGTTAGCAGACAAAAATGTAACATAAGATTGTAATTACGTTGCATTAGTTTTGCGCCTTCGTATAATTTTCGCGAATTTCTCAACATTACGTTTTTTTGAGTGTTGGGAATGTAACTAGAGGTACGAATACATGGTAGCTGCGTTGGCTAGGCCAGGACGAGAGCTTGCAAAGCAATTGTTAATGATCCAGTCTGGCGCGGTTATGGTTGTGGCAGCAGGGATGACTATTGCTGTAAATGCTGATTGGGGATTTTCAGCGCTGGTTGGGGGAGGCATCTGTGTCTTTGCCAATGCGGTTTTTGCGCTGTGTGCTTTTATGTTTAGTGGAGCTCGCGCTGCAAAGCGTATCGCGATCTCGTTTTACACTGGTGAAGCACTTAAAATCCTTATTACAGTCGTATTATTCTCGGTCGCTTACATGTATATGCAGGTGGAACTTGTTCCCCTGAAACTAACCTATTTGCTGGCTCTAGGTATTAATATCTGTGCGCCAGTGCTATTCATTAACAACAAAAAATAGGATGAGTTATGGCTGCGCCAGGTGAAGCGCTAACATCGTCCGGATACATTGAACACCACTTGTCTAACTTGTCATTAGCTCGTATTTCTGAGCATTTTGATTTGGGATGGCATTTGAGTGAAACAAGTTTCTGGAACGTACATATCGATAGCCTGTTTTTTTCTTTGTTTACTGGATTGATTTTCCTTTGGATTTTCCGTTCTGTAGCGAAGAAGGCAACAGCGGGTGTACCAGGCAAGCTACAGTGTTTTGTTGAAATAGTGGTTGAATTTGTCGATACCAACGTCAAAGACACCTTCCATGGACGCAATCCACTAATAGCACCGCTGGCACTGACTATCTTTTGTTGGGTATTGCTAATGAACATCATGGACTTAGTGCCAATTGATTTCTTGCCGTATCCAGCACAGCATTGGCTAGGTATCCCTTACTTGAAAGTGGTTCCTTCTGCTGATGTGAATATCACCATGGCTATGGCACTAGGTGTATTTGCTTTAATGATTTACTACAGCATTAAAGTGAAAGGCCTAGGTGGTTTTGCGAAAGAATTAGCATTACATCCATTTAATCACCCAGTGATGATTCCGTTTAACCTACTAATTGAAGTGGTATCGCTACTAGCAAAACCTCTTTCACTTGGTATGCGTCTATTCGGTAACATGTTCGCTGGTGAGGTTGTATTTATTCTTATCGCAGCAATGCTACCATGGTATTTACAATGGATGGGTTCACTTCCGTGGGCTATTTTCCATATTCTGGTAATACTGATTCAATCTTTCGTGTTCATGATGTTGACTATCGTTTATCTGTCAATGGCACACGAAGACAGTGATCATTAATATATAGCTTTTATTTGGGCACAATTAGCCAACAACTATAATTGGAGATAGTAATGGAAACTTTACTGAGCTTTTCTGCAATCGCCGTAGGTATCATCGTCGGTCTTGCTTCTCTTGGTACAGCGATTGGTTTCGCACTTCTAGGTGGTAAATTCCTTGAAGGTGCAGCTCGTCAACCAGAAATGGCTCCTATGCTACAAGTTAAGATGTTCATCATCGCGGGTCTACTGGATGCGGTACCAATGATCGGTATCGTAATCGCACTTCTATTTACATTCGCGAACCCATTTGTTGGTCAACTAGGTTAATCACATTTTGCCAGAGGCAAACTTTTAGGTTTGCCATTGATTAATACTAAGTCCATATAGAGGGGTAGCTGTTGTGAATATGAACGCAACTCTGCTAGGTCAAGCTCTGTCTTTCGCATTGTTTGTGTGGTTCTGCATGAAGTATGTATGGCCACCAATCATGCAAGCGATTGAAGAACGTCAGAAGAAAATTGCTGATGGTTTGCAAGCCGCTGAGCGTGCAAAAAAAGACTTAGATCTAGCACAAGCCAACGCTTCCGATTCTTTGAAAGAAGCGAAGCGCACAGCAACAGAGGTCATCGAGCAAGCGAATAAACGCAAAGCTCAAATTCTAGATGAAGCACGTGAGGAAGCTCAGGCAGAGCGCCAGAAAATCCTTGCTCAAGCAGAATCAGAAGTTGAAGCTGAACGTAATCGTGCCCGCGATGAGCTGCGCAAACAAGTTGCAACTCTGGCAATTGCTGGTGCTGAGAAGATTCTTGAGCGTTCTATCGATAAAGATGCGCACAAAGATATTCTCGACAACATTACTGCAAAACTTTAAGTCTGGGGGCGCGAATGTCTAATTTGACTACTATTGCTCGCCCCTACGCTAAAGCAGCTTTTGACTTTGCGGTAGAAAAGCAACAACTAACTCAGTGGAGTGAGATGTTAGCTTTCGCTGCCGAAGTTACAAATAACGAGCAAATACATGAACTGTTAACCAGTTCTGCTTCTGCTGAGAAACTTGCAGAAATTTTTATCGCAATTTGTGGCGAACAGTTTGATGAATATGGCCAAAACCTGATTAAGGTAATGGCTGAGAATGGCCGTTTAAGAGCTATTCCTGATGTTTGTGAGCAGTTCATTGCTCTTAAGAAAGAGTATGAGAAGAATATCGAGGTTGAAGTTATTTCAGCAACCGAGCTTTCTGAACAACAACTTTCAGATATCAGTAGCAAACTGGAGCAGCGTCTAGAACGTAAAGTTCAGCTGAATTGCAGTGTAGATGAGACCTTACTTGGTGGGGTCGTAATTCGAGCCGGAGATCTTGTCATCGATAACTCAGCGCGTGGTCGTTTGAACCGCCTGAGCGATGCCTTGCAATCTTGATGGGGATTGGAGCATGCAACTTAATTCCACGGAAATTAGCGATCTAATTAAACAACGTATTGAATCTTTCAACGTTGTTGGTGAAGCTCGCAATGAAGGTACTATCGTGTCGGTAAGCGATGGTATTATCCGTATTCATGGCCTTGCGGACGTGATGCAAGGTGAAATGATTGAATTACCGGGTGGCCGTTATGCACTAGCACTTAACCTTGAGCGTGACTCAGTGGGTGCGGTTGTAATGGGACCTTATGCTGACCTTAAGGAAGGCATGAAAGTTACAGGTACTGGTCGTATTCTTGAAGTACCAGTTGGTCCAGAACTTCTAGGTCGCGTAGTGAACACACTAGGTGAGCCTATTGATGGTAAAGGTCCAATCGAAGCGAAACTAACTTCGCCTGTAGAAGTGATTGCACCGGGTGTAATCGACCGTAAATCGGTAGATCAACCTGTACAAACTGGTTATAAGTCAGTTGACTCAATGATCCCAATCGGTCGTGGTCAGCGTGAGCTTATCATCGGTGACCGTCAGACTGGTAAAACAGCAATGGCGATCGATGCAATCATCAACCAGAAAAACTCTGGTATTTTCTCAATCTACGTAGCAATCGGTCAGAAAGCATCGACTATCGCTAACGTGGTACGCAAACTAGAAGAGCATGGTGCACTAGCGAACACAATCGTTGTTGTAGCATCTGCTTCTGAATCTGCTGCGCTGCAATACCTAGCGCCATACGCAGGTTGTGCGATGGGTGAATACTTCCGTGATCGCGGTGAAGATGCACTGATTGTTTATGATGATCTATCTAAACAAGCGGTTGCTTACCGTCAGATCTCTCTACTACTAAAACGCCCACCAGGCCGTGAAGCATTCCCAGGTGACGTATTCTACCTCCACTCTCGTCTACTAGAGCGTGCTGCTCGCGTAAGCGAAGAGTATGTAGAACGTTTCACTAACGGTGAAGTGAAAGGTAAGACAGGTTCTTTAACTGCACTACCTATCATCGAAACACAAGCTGGTGACGTTTCAGCATTCGTACCGACAAACGTAATCTCGATTACCGATGGTCAGATCTTCCTACAAACTGAGCTATTCAACGCGGGTGTTCGCCCAGCTGTTGACCCAGGTATCTCAGTATCTCGTGTAGGTGGTGCTGCGCAGACGAAAATCATCAAGAAACTATCAGGCGGTATCCGTACAGCACTTGCTGCATACCGTGAACTAGCGGCTTTCGCTCAGTTCTCTTCTGATCTTGATGAAGCGACTAAGCGTCAGTTAGACCACGGTCAAAAAGTTACTGAGCTAATGAAGCAGAAACAATATGCTCCAATGTCAGTATTTGACCAAGCGCTAACTATCTATGCTGCAGAGCGTGGTTACTTAAATGATGTAGAACTTGCAAAAGTTCTAGATTTTGAGGCGGCTCTACTATCGTATGCTCGCGCTCAGTACGCAGATTTTGCAGCTGAGATCGACAAGACGGGTGCTTACAACGATGAAATCGAAGCTCAGTTGAAGAAACTGACTGACGATTTTAAAGCAACCCAAACTTGGTAATAAGTCGGTGGCAGATTCTGCCACCAACTAATGGAGAGTAACGATGGCCGGCGCAAAAGAGATACGTAATAAAATCGGTAGTGTTAAAAGCACTCAGAAAATTACGAAAGCGATGGAAATGGTAGCAGCTTCAAAAATGCGTCGCTCTCAAGACGCAATGGAAGCTTCTCGTCCATACGCTGAAACAATGCGTAAAGTGATCGGTCATGTGGCTAACGCAAACCTAGAGTACCGTCATCCGTACCTAGCAGAGCGTGAAGCTAAACGTGTTGGTTATATCATCGTTTCTACAGATCGCGGCTTGTGTGGCGGCTTGAACATTAACGTGTTCAAAAAGGCTGTAACAGATATGCAAGCTTGGAAAGCAAAAGGTGCTGAAATTGAGCTAGCGGTAATTGGCTCTAAAGCAACGGCTTTCTTTAACAACAGTGGCGCAAAAGTCGTCGCTCAGGTTTCTGGTCTAGGTGACTCACCTAGCTTGGAAGACCTGATCGGTTCTGTTGGCGTAATGTTGAAAAAATACGATGAAGGTGAATTGGACCGCTTATATGTCGTTTACAACCAGTTTGTAAACACTATGGTTCAGCAACCAACGATCGATCAATTGCTACCTTTGCCTAAATCGGAAAGCGAAGAGATGCAGCGTCCGCATTCATGGGACTACATCTATGAGCCTGAACCAAAGCCTCTACTAGATACGCTTCTTGTGCGTTACGTAGAATCTCAGGTTTATCAAGGTGTAGTTGAGAACCTTGCTTGTGAGCAAGCGGCTCGAATGATCGCGATGAAGGCTGCAACTGATAACGCAACCAACTTGATTGAAGATTTGGAACTTGTGTACAACAAAGCCCGTCAGGCTGCGATTACACAAGAACTATCAGAAATCGTTTCTGGTGCGGCAGCGGTTTAAGCTTAGGTAAAACAAACAGTTTAGAGGATTAACGATGGCTACAGGTAAGATCGTACAGATCATTGGTGCGGTAGTCGACGTAGAGTTCCCACAGAGCGAAGTACCTAGTGTTTACGATGCTCTGAATGTTGTGGATTCTAAAGAGCGTCTAGTTCTTGAAGTTCAACAACAGCTTGGCGGTGGCGTGATTCGCGCAATCGTTATGGGTAGCTCTGATGGTTTACGTCGCGGTTTGGCAGTTGAAAACACTGGCGCTCCAATCTCAGTACCAGTAGGTACTAAGACACTAGGTCGTATCATGAACGTGCTTGGTGATGCGATTGATGAGCGTGGTGAAATCGGTTCGGAAGAGCTTTACTCTATCCACCGTGCAGCGCCAAGCTACGAAGAGCAATCAAACGAGACAGCTCTTCTAGAAACAGGTGTAAAAGTAATCGACTTGATTTGTCCATTCGCTAAGGGTGGTAAAATCGGTCTATTCGGTGGTGCAGGTGTAGGTAAGACCGTTAACATGATGGAACTTATCAACAACATCGCACTTCAACACTCTGGTCTATCAGTATTCGCGGGTGTTGGTGAACGTACTCGTGAAGGTAACGACTTCTACTACGAGATGCAGGAAGCGGGTGTTGTAAACATCGAGAAGCCTGAAGAATCAAAAGTAGCAATGGTTTACGGCCAAATGAACGAGCCACCAGGTAACCGTCTACGTGTTGCACTGACTGGTCTAACAATGGCTGAGCGCTTCCGTGATGAAGGCCGTGATGTACTGCTGTTTATCGATAACATCTATCGTTACACACTTGCAGGTACTGAGGTTTCAGCACTTCTAGGTCGTATGCCTTCTGCGGTAGGTTACCAGCCGACTCTTGCTGAAGAAATGGGTGTTCTTCAAGAACGTATCACTTCAACTCGTCAAGGTTCTATCACGTCTGTACAGGCGGTATACGTACCTGCGGATGACTTGACTGACCCGTCTCCAGCAACAACGTTCGCGCACTTGGATGCAACAGTTGTACTTAACCGTAACATCGCAGCAATGGGTCTATACCCAGCGATTGACCCACTAGATTCGTCTTCTCGTCAGTTAGACCCTCTAGTTGTTGGTCAAGAGCACTATGATATTGCGCGTGGCGTTCAGCAAACGCTTCAGCGTTATAAAGAGCTGAAAGATATCATTGCGATTCTTGGTATGGACGAGCTATCTGAAGAAGATAAGCAAGTTGTATCTCGTGCACGTAAGATTGAGCGTTTCCTAACTCAGCCTTACCACGTAGCAGAAGTCTTCACTGGTGACCCTGGTATTTATGTACCTCTTAAAGAAACTCTACGTGGCTTTAAAGGTCTGCTAGCTGGTGACTACGACGACATTCCAGAGCAATCGTTCATGTACTGCGGTACGATCGACGATGCTATCGAGAATGCGAAGAAGCTATAAGGCTAACTAGGAGGCGATATGGCAGCAATAACCTTTCATCTTGACGTTGTAAGCGCAGAGAAGAAAATTTTCTCTGGTCGTGTAGAAACGTTTCAGGTGACCGGTAGCGAAGGTGAACTTGGTATTTTCCATGGTCACACACCGCTGCTGACCGCTATCAAGCCTGGTATGGTACGTATAGTGAAACAACACGGCCACGAAGAAATTATTTATGTTTCTGGTGGTATGGTTGAAGTTCAGCCTGGTACAGCGACTGTACTGGCTGATACAGCAATTCGTGGTGAAGATCTTGATACAGCCAAGGCTCAAGAAGCCAAGCGTCGCGCTGAGGAGAAAATTCAGAATCAGCATGGCGATATGGACTTCGCGCAAGCGGCCAGTGAACTGGCTAAAGCCATTGCTCAGTTACGAGTAATTGAGCTGACTAAGAAACGTCGTTAATTTTATTAACTCGTTTCATGAAAAGGCGACCATTGGTCGCCTTTTTTGCTTTATTTTTAATAGAAATTAACCGCAAAGAATTAACACCCTCTCCGTAAGCCGCTAAAATGCCCTCAGTCGTTACCTCAACAAATAGGTTCAACATGAAATTTAGCGCTGTAATTTTGGCCGCGGGTAAAGGTACTCGCATGAATTCCAACATGCCAAAAGTCCTTCACACCCTTGCTGGTAAGCCGATGGTCAAACACGTGATCGATACGTGCAATAGCTTAGGGGCTCAGAATATCCACTTGGTTTATGGCCACGGTGGTGATCAAATGCAACAAGCGTTGTCTGAAGAAAACGTTAATTGGGTGCTGCAAGCAGAGCAACTGGGTACTGGCCATGCCGTTGATCAGGCATCAGCTCAATTTCAGGATGATGAGAAGATCCTCGTTTTATACGGTGATGTTCCATTGATCTCTGAGGAAACCCTTGAAAGTTTGTTAGATGCTCAACCAAACGATGGTATTGCGTTGTTAACCGTGGTGCTTAAAAACCCGACGGGTTACGGACGTATCGTACGTAAGAACGGCCCTGTAGTGGCGATCGTTGAACAAAAAGACGCAACCGAAGAGCAAAAGCTGATCAAAGAGATTAATACTGGTGTGATGGTTGCGACAGGTCGTGATCTAAAACGCTGGTTGTCTGGTTTGAACAACAACAATGCTCAGGGCGAATACTACCTTACAGACGTTATTGCTGCTGCGCATGAAGAAGGCCGAGCGGTTGAAGCTGTACATCCTGTGAGCTCAATTGAAGTTGAAGGTGTTAATGACCGTATTCAACTGGCTCGTTTAGAGCGCGCATTTCAGGCTCGTCAGGCAAATAAACTATTAGAGCAGGGCGTTATGCTTCGTGATCCGGCTCGTTTTGATCTGCGTGGTGAATTGCAATGTGGTATGGACGTTGAAATCGATGCTAACGTCATTATCGAAGGTACGGTTTCTATCGGTGATAACGTGGTTATCGGTGCGGGCTGTATTCTGAAAGACTGTGAAATTGACGATAACACGGTAATTCGTCCTTACAGCGTGATTGAAGGCGCGAGTGTGGGTGAATATTGTACTGTGGGTCCATTTACTCGTCTTCGCCCAGGTGCTGATCTGCGTAATGATGCTCATGTTGGCAACTTCGTTGAAGTAAAAAATGCCCGTATTGGCGAAGGCTCTAAATCTAACCACTTAACTTACATCGGTGATGCAGAAATTGGTCAGCGTGTAAACGTAGGTGCAGGTGTGATTACTTGTAACTATGACGGTGTGAACAAGCACAAAACCATTATTGGTGATGATGTGTTTGTTGGCTCTGACTGCCAGCTGGTGGCTCCAGTTACTATCGCAAATGGTGCAACAATCGGTGCAGGAACAACATTAACTAAAGATGTCGCAGAAGGTGAGTTAGTAATCACTCGCGCTAAAGAGAAGAAAATTTCTGGCTGGCAACGCCCAGTTAAGAAAAAGTGATAAAGAAAAGCCAGCGTTAAGCTGGCTTTTTTCATGGTGTTATCTAATCGATTAAGGACGTTCAAAAATCGTCGCAATACCTTGGCCTAAGCCAATACACATGGTTGCTAATCCGTATTTCGCTTGTTTTGCTTCCATGAGGTTGATCAGAGTCGTTGAGATACGTGTTCCTGAACAACCTAATGGGTGGCCTAATGCAATTGCTCCACCGTTAAGGTTTACTTTGTCATCCATCTTATCCAATAAACCTAAGTCTTTTGCACAAGGTAGAGACTGAGCTGCAAAGGCTTCGTTCAGTTCAACCACATCAATGTCTTCCATTGATATACCCGCACGTTTCAGTGCTTTGTGAGTGGCTGGTACTGGTCCATACCCCATGATAGAAGGATCGCAACCTGCAATCGCCATCGATTTAACTTTGGCACGGATAGTAAGTCCTAACTCCAGCGCTTTTGCTTCACTCATGATTAGCATGGCAGAGGCTCCGTCAGACAGCGCAGAAGAAGAACCAGCAGTTACCGTACCATTGACTGGGTCAAAGGCAGGACGAAGTGCAGATAAGCCTTCAGCTGTTGTTTCTGGGCGAATCACTTCGTCGTAATCGAGAGTGAATAGAGTGCCGTCTTCCGCATGAGCTTCTGTTGGAAGAATTTCATTTTTGAATCTTCCTTCAACAGTTGCAGCGTACGCTCTTTGGTGTGAACGTGCGGCAAATGCATCTTGTTGTTCACGGCTAATACCGTGCACTTTACCCAGCATTTCAGCGGTTAAACCCATCATGCCTGCTGCTTTTGCAACGTTCTTTGATAAACCTGGGTGGAAATCCACACCATGGTTCATCGGTACGTGTCCCATGTGCTCAACACCGCCGACTAAGCAGATCTCTGCATCCCCAACCATGATTGAACGAGTGGCATCATGAAGCGCCTGCATTGAAGAACCACAGAGACGGTTAACCGTAACCGCTCCAATCTCGATTGGTAGACCTGCCAGTAGCGCTGCGTTACGCGCAACGTTGAAGCCTTGCTCTAAGGTTTGTTGTACACAGCCCCAGTAGATATCTTCAATGTCATGTGGATTTACTTGTGGGTTTCTAGCCAGAATGCCTTTCATCAAATGAGCAGAAAGATCTTCCGCTCTCTGATGGCGAAATGCCCCGCCTTTGGAACGGCCCATAGGGGTACGAAGGCAATCAACAATTACTACATTATTCATTTTGTTCTTCCTTTTCCAAAGTCGATTACAGTGAGCCAGCTTGTTGTGAGCCTGTTTGTTGAGAAAAATAGAAGGTTTGACCTTTCTCAGCCATATCTATTAGGCGTTGAGGAACGTGGTAAACCTCACCTAAATGCTCATGCTTCTTAGCCATCTCGATATAGGTATTGAGCCCAATGCTATCTAAATATCGGAACACGCCACCACGGAAAGGAGGGAAACCAAGTCCATAAACCAGCGCCATATCGGCTTCCTGAGGTGAAGCAATGATGTTCTCTTCTAAACAAAGCACTACTTCATTGATCATAGGAATCATCATACGTTCAATAATGGTTTGGTCATCAAACTCTGCAGAAGCACCACACACGGTTTGTAGCAGTGGAAGAACGCTGTTATCAAAGGCTTTCTTTGGCTTACCTTTTTTATCAACGGTGTACTGGTAGAAACCACTACCATTTTTCTGACCGTATTTCTGAGCTTCAAACAGGGCGCTGATCGCGTCAGGGCCTTCTTTAGCCATACGAGTAGGGAAGCCTTGTGCCATCACTTCTTGTGCATGGTGAGCGGTATCTAAACCAACCACATCCAACAAGTAGGCAGGGCCCATTGGCCAGCCGAATTGACGTTCCATTACTTTATCGATCTGTGTGAAATCACCGCCATCACGCATCAACAAGCTAAAACCGGCAAAGTATGGGAAAAGTACACGGTTTACGAAGAATCCTGGGCAGTCATTAACTACGATTGGCGATTTGCCCATTTTCGCAGCGTAAGCGACAACACGATTAATGGTGTCTTCCGAAGTATGTTCACCACGGATAATTTCGACCAGCGGCATGCGGTGTACTGGGTTAAAGAAGTGCATACCACAGAAGTTTTCTGGGCGCTTAAGCGATTTCGCCAGTAAGTTGATTGGAATGGTTGAGGTGTTTGACGTGATGACGGTGTCTGCTGAAACTTGTTGTTCCACTTCGCTCAGAACGGCCGCTTTGACTTTGGGGTTCTCAACCACGGCTTCAACAACAACGTCGGATTGCTCTATACCTGCATAATGTAGCGTTGGTGAAATAGATGCGATGACAGAAGCCATCTTAAAACCATCGATCTTGCCACGCTCAAGTTGTTTATTGAGTAACTTAGACGCTTCCGTCATGCCCAAATCAAGAGACGATTGAGCGATATCTTTCATTGTTACCGGAACGCCTTTCGATGCTGATTGGTAAGCAATACCGCCGCCCATTATACCCGCGCCTAAAACAGCGGCTCGTTGAGTGCCTTTCGATGCGGATTTCGCGGATTTTTTCGCAAGTCCCTTAATGTATTGGTCATTAAGGAAGATACCTACAAGCGCTTGCGCTTCTTGAGATTTCGCCAGAGTGATAAAGTGTTTACGCTCGATGTCTAGAGCTGCATCGCGTTCGCAGTTTGCTGCTTGCTCGATAGTTTTGACGGCAGTCATTGGTGCTGGGTAGTGAGTACCCGCTACCTGCGCTACTAGACCTTTCGCCATCGTAAAGCTCATCATCGCTTCAATCTTGCTTAATGTTAGCGTTGAAGTTTTTTGTTTGCGGCGAGCTTGCCAATCAATCTTCTCATTCATGGCTTGCGTTAACGTCGCGATGGCTGACTCTGAGAGTTTGTCACTTTCAACAATGGCATCGAGTAAGCCCAGTTTTAGTGCTTCGTCTGCTTTACACGCTTTACCTTGAGTGATTATTTCCATCGCGCTGTCCGCACCGATGATTCTTGGTAGGCGAACCGTGCCACCAAAACCAGGCATAATACCGAGTTTGGTTTCTGGTAAACCTATGCTGGTGGTTTTATCACCAATGCGGAAGTCGGTAGCAAGTACACACTCACATCCGCCGCCAAGAGCGAAACCTCTTAACGCAGAGAGTGTTGGTACTGGTAAGTCTTCCAGCTTGTTAAATATGCTGTTTGCAAAAACGAGCCACGTATTTAGCTCTTCTTCTGGTTTTGCAAAGAGTCCTAAAAACTCAGTAATGTCGGCACCGACAATAAATGAATCTTTATCTGAAGTAAGAACAACACCTCTTAAATCTTGATGAATTTGGAGAGCATCAAGAGCCTCATTTAGAGAGTTAAGGGTGCTGAGGTCGAGCTTGTTTACAGAATGTGGCGAGCAGAAGCTTATTTCTACGATACCGTTCTGTAATTCCTTTACCTGTAGGGTTTCGGCTTGGTAAATCATTGTCTATCTCCTTGACATACAACCGAAGGATTGTGTGTGAGAGTTTTTGTTGTATTTAATTTCTGGTGTGACCAGTAATTTCAGTTTGAACGGCAGAATGTTTAATTTCAATACATTTTTTAAACAAGTGTTTAACATTGTGTGCTGGTACCAATCCTGAGCACATTTTCAGGCCTCGTGATACACTTGGTCATCTTTATGATTTTGTGAAAAATATGAACGTTCGTCCCTATTTGATCCCCAAAGAGCCCGTTATCTTCGAAGAAGAGATAAAAAAGAGCCTGTTTATTACTTATCTTGCACATACTCCAAGTAGTGACTCTGCCAAAGCGTTTGTGGAACAAATAAAGCAAAAACATCCTGATGCGAGGCATAACTGTTGGGGATTTGTCGCGGGTAGGCCTGAAGATTCGATGCTTTGGGGATTTAGTGATGACGGCGAACCGTCAGGGACCGCGGGTAAACCTATATTGGCTCAGTTATCCGGATCCGGAGTTGGTGAAATCACAGCGGTTGTCACGCGTTATTATGGTGGTATTCGTCTAGGAACTGGCGGTTTAGTGAAAGCCTACGGAGGCGGGGTACAGCAAGCACTTAAGCTGCTTCAAACTATTGAGAAAAAAATCACCACAAAATTGCACCTAAGTTTAGACTACGGCCAAGTCCCGCTTGCTCAGTCTATTATTAAGCAGTTCGACGGGACAGAAGTTGACGCTCAATACGGTTCAAACGTGGAATTGGATGTAGAGCTGGAAGTTCTTCATGTTGAAGATTTCACCCAAACTATCATTAACCGAAGCGGTGCAAAAATTATTGTGACCGATTTAAACAATATATAGGAACTAAGAAGCCCGGCTTCATTTTGTCTATCAATGCAATTTCGTTCAATTATCCGGATTGTCGGGCTACTGCTCGCGATATTTAGCTTTACAATGCTAGCTCCTGCGCTGGTCGCTTTGATCTATCGTGATGGTGCTGGTGTACCTTTTGTTTCTACTTTTTTTGCATTGTTGTTTTTTGGCGCGGTACTTTGGTTTCCTAACCGCCGTTATCGACATGAACTTAAATCCCGAGATGGATTTCTTATCGTTGTATTATTTTGGACGGTAATCGGTAGCGCAGGCGCGATGCCTTTTTTGTTGTCTGATAACCCGAACGTATCGGTAACCAATGCTTTCTTTGAATCGTTCTCCGCATTAACCACTACAGGGGCAACAGTAATTGTTGGTCTTGATGAACTACCTAAAGCAATTCTCTTTTATCGTCAGTTCCTACAGTGGTTTGGTGGTATGGGTATCATCGTATTAGCTGTCGCTATCCTTCCGGTATTGGGTATCGGTGGTATGCAGTTGTATCGAGCTGAGGTTCCCGGACCAGTTAAAGATACGAAAGTAACTCCTCGCATTGCAGAGACGGCCAAAGCGCTGTGGTATATCTACCTTAGTTTAACAATTGTTTGTGCTGCGGCATTCTGGTTGGCTGGTATGACGGTCTTCGACGCTATCTGTCATAGTTTCTCAACGATCGCTATTGGTGGATTCTCAACCCATGATGCGAGTATGGGATATTTTGATAGCTATGCGATTAACCTCATTACGGTCGTGTTCCTCTTAATATCTGCGTGTAACTACACCTTGCACTATGCTGCTTGGGCTACGGGTGGTGTTCATCCTAAATATTATTGGCGTGACCCTGAGTTTCGAGCATTTATAGCGATACAAGTCATTCTGTTTGTCGTCTGTTTCTTAATGCTGTTGCAGCATCATACCTATGATTCACTTTATGATGCGTTTGATCAGGCGATATTCCAGACGGTATCAATATCGACAACGGCCGGATTTACAACAACAGGATTCTCAGAATGGCCTCTGTTCTTGCCAGTGCTTCTGTTGTTTTCTTCTTTTATTGGTGGTTGTGCGGGTTCAACGGGTGGCGGTATGAAAGTCATTCGCGTGTTGCTGCTTACATTACAAGGCGCTCGTGAAATGAAACGTCTGGTGCATCCACGAGCAATCTACTCCATCAAGCTGGGGGACAGTGCATTGTCACAACGTGTTGTCGATGCGGTATGGGGATTTTTCTCTGCTTATGCATTGGTGTTTGTGGTTTGTATGCTGGCAGTAATAGCGACAGGTATGGATGAACTCAGTGCGTTCTCAGCTGTTGCAGCCACTTTGAACAACTTAGGTCCTGGGCTAGGAGAGGTTTCTGTCCATTTTGCTGACATAAATGATAATGCCAAATGGGTGCTTATTGTCTCCATGTTGTTCGGTCGTCTAGAGATCTTTACTTTATTAATTTTGTTAACGCCTACGTTTTGGCGTAGCTAGGGTGACAAAACAGGGATATAGCGTGAAAGCACTTCTTTTATATTCGACCCGTGATGGTCAGACAAAAAAAATCATGCACCATATTGCACAGCAGTTGCAAGGCTATGAATGCCAGTTTGTTGACCTGCATGAGTGTCAGGTAATGGATTTAACGCAATATGACAAAGTACTGATTGGTGCTTCTATTCGTTATGGCAAATTAAATGCAAAATTGTATCAATTCATCAATGCCCACCTAAGACAGTTGGAACAAGTAAAGGCTGCTTTTTATTGTGTTAACCTGACGGCTCGCAAAGCGGATCAAGGTAAAGACACTCCAGAAGGAAGCGTTTATATAAAAACGTTTTTAAAGAAATCACCTTGGCAGCCATCATTGATAGGTGTGTTTGCTGGAGCTCTTTATTACCCGCGTTACCGTCCGGTTGATAGAATGATGATTCGTTTCATTATGAAACTCACAGGTGGTGAAACGGATACAAGTAAAGAAGTAGAATATACAGACTGGGAAAAAGTGTCTTTATTCGCTAAAAAATTTGCACAATTGTAAAGAAAACAGACAAAAAGGAGCCTTGTTGGCTCTTTTTTGTTCGAACGATAAAAAACTTCAAAATCTTTGCTAAAAAACTATTGCCAATTCTGATCATCTCCCTATAATGCCGCCTCGCTGACACGGGAACAGTTCTTAAGAAATGTAACCAGTTAGCCGGTTTATTAACTAGCATCAATTAACGATGAAAAAGTTTAAAAAAAGTGTTTGACACTGGAACTTAACTAGCTAAAATAGNCTTAGGTTTCAATGAACTGAGTGACCAATCAAGTCTTCTTTTGGAAACATTAGGGGTCTTGGCACAGTCAATTCATTATCATTCTGTTGGAATGGTAATAGCTTTAAAATTACGTCTTACTTTCGAGTAAGAGCAGTTTTGAAGTCAGTATTCGTTGAGCCGACAAAATCTTAAATTGAAGAGTTTGATCATGGCTCAGATTGAACGCTGGCGGCAGGCCTAACACATGCAAGTCGAGCGGCAGCACAGAGAAACTTGTTTCTCGGGTGGCGAGCGGCGGACGGGTGAGTAATGCCTGGGAAATTGCCCTG
>NZ_JACVEG010000139.1 GCF_014596725.1 Vibrio sp. Y2-5 | reverse complement strand
CCGATATCACAAGAGGTCATGGCCACTACACCAAAAGAACTCCCATTTCCAATATCCTATCCTACTAAATTACCTTTCGAAGTAGATTCAATAACAGTTACAAATGAGAATGCAGAACATGTTACCGTTGTTTATTCAAGTGAAGACAATCAAAACTTAATTGTTGAAATAACAAGAGGAAAGGATGTTTTCCCACAAAAATCTTTACAAAAGATCAATACATTTGATAAAACTCGTCAAGCATTT
>NZ_JACVEG010000138.1 GCF_014596725.1 Vibrio sp. Y2-5 | reverse complement strand
CGAGATGAAATTATCTACTTTTTAGCTAAGAATTACGAGGAAATAGGATTAATGCGTTTTGGCGATGAAAATGAAGAATTTGAGCAATTTAAGCAATGTGTTTTTATTGGCCGTAAGCGTGCCGCTACGAAAAATGATACATATTTCAATGATCGATTTGCTAATTTTTGTGAAAATATGTCCGATCTTTCTTTCGTAAGAAAACATGTGAATACATTAGCGCAAATGGTGAATCGTAAAAGTTGGAT
>NZ_JACVEG010000137.1 GCF_014596725.1 Vibrio sp. Y2-5 | reverse complement strand
AATATAAATTTACAGAACAAGAAAAATTAGAATTATATAAGCTTGAATATCAGTTAAAAAATTTAGGTAAAGAATTAAGCAAGGATTTAAATTGATTTTAATCTTTTCCCTTACTTTTGGGGTTGGAAGGCTGGCTTTAAAAGAAAACGTGATTGATAAGAAGTAGATTCGAAAATATGAACGATAGGAAAGCGATTAGGTGCTTATAATGGCTAGAACAAGCCGATTAGCGTAAATCTTACTTTTGGGTAT
>NZ_JACVEG010000136.1 GCF_014596725.1 Vibrio sp. Y2-5 | reverse complement strand
ATTTATACAGGGTTTCAAGTTTGTTTGGAGCGTAGACTCGTAAAAGAAACACCTGTTGGAAATCGTACTGTATATGAAATTGTAGATTATGCGTTGTATAACCACACTACTGCAGAAACTGCAAAGATGACAGGCATATCGCTATCGTATTTCCGTATTCCATTTCACCTAATTCAAACAACGATAATGAGTAGTCTAGTAAAGGCTCGTGATAATAGAGGGATTATATTCCTTTTAGATTTAATCAATACTTTTTCAAG
>NZ_JACVEG010000135.1 GCF_014596725.1 Vibrio sp. Y2-5 | reverse complement strand
TCTCTTTATACCGTTGCAACATAAATTCACTACGATAGTTTTCTGGTGCTTCCGTATATCCCTTTAATAACGGATACGTGTAGCCATCATCATATAGATTCTCTATATAATTCACATCAATCTGTAGTTCATTTAAATAAGCAGATAAAAGATGAGAAACAAAAGTTGCACCACTTCTTCTGTTCATGCTGGCCACAACAATTGTTCTTCTCGGAATAGCAATACCTATTTGTTTTTCATATACCGGCTCAAAAGCCAATTTATA
>NZ_JACVEG010000134.1 GCF_014596725.1 Vibrio sp. Y2-5 | reverse complement strand
TTGAGGCAGCAAGAATTGGTGACGTGCAGGAAAAGATAATTTCAAACCGAAGTTTTGTACTACCTGTCTTAAAACCTACAAAACAGGGGATAGAAATGGATGGGGCTGCGTTGTTTCGTGGGAAGGATAACAAGTGTGTTGGAATGTTAAACGGCGAACAGACAGTGGGAATAAACTTTATAATCGGTGAAAAATTAGGAGGTTATTTTACCATACGTAAAAAGGACCAGCTTATTACATATGAAATTCATAAGCTACACCGAAAAATACAGGTATTT
>NZ_JACVEG010000133.1 GCF_014596725.1 Vibrio sp. Y2-5 | reverse complement strand
AAAAAGATGGATTTATGCAAGAACTAGTAGATATGTCATGGGAAAATCCAAAATGCACGCTTGAAAGCCTTCTGGGGGTTTGCGGAAAAGAAGCTGCCATCACAGATGAACAATTTTCCTATTTCATGGGCGTAAGATACGATGGGGAATCCCCAGAAAATATGGAGACGCTTATTATTCCCGCAAGTACATGGGCAGTTTTTCCGAACATAGTGGATGCATGGAAACGTTTATATTCCGAGTGGGTCCCTACCTCCGAGTATGAACTTGCAAATTTAC
>NZ_JACVEG010000132.1 GCF_014596725.1 Vibrio sp. Y2-5 | reverse complement strand
CTATATCTAGCAAGATTACGTTCTAGTTTGTCGCAAGCGCAACGTGCGTTTGTACAGAACTGCTTAATCGTGATTGCCATGCCGATTGTGATTATGTTGATGTCAAAAGAAGCATATGGATTTTTAGCAGGTTCTATGATGGGGAAAATTGCATTAGCGGTAAATATGTTCATTGTATTTTTCTTAGCAACCCGTGTAGAAAAGATTGCAAATTATAATCCAACAGAAAGAGGGGAATAAAGTGGCTACGATTTTAGCTTTAGTGGTATTCGTTGTCAT
>NZ_JACVEG010000131.1 GCF_014596725.1 Vibrio sp. Y2-5 | reverse complement strand
GCAAGGGATAACATAATTCGTTGAATATTTTCCCATTCCTCTATAATAAGATTCGTATTAATCTTTCGAACTGGCTTGATCAGGTTATCTCCATATTGGCTTGGATGTTTGAATCCGTAAAGAGATTTGTTGACCTTATCGTGAATATCCTTGTAGCGAGGCGCAAACTGATAACCAAAAAAGTTCAGGATAGCAAAATTCACTTCATTGGTTCCATGTGTATCCGTGGAATGCACATCAGGCTGAATATCAGTTGTGTTGTTAAATAAAATATCAAATACATAATGACTTTCATGCTCATTGGCCCCAATAA
>NZ_JACVEG010000130.1 GCF_014596725.1 Vibrio sp. Y2-5 | reverse complement strand
CTTACCTTGGGACATTCATTGTCACCATAAGCGATTATGGAGTGAAACAAAGGACGACAGCTACAAGAACCTTACCATCATCAAACCAAGTGTCCATAGACTAATACACGCAACCAAGATAGAAACCATAAACCAACTACTCAATGAACACAAATTCAATGAGGAACAGTTAGGCAAACTCAATAAATTGCGAAAATTAGTCAAAAACGAGGAAATCTGTATTTAATCACAAAATGAAGTGGAAATGAAACATGAATAACTAGCGTTGTTCGCTTAGAACTTATCATTATTTTGATGAAAAGAAAACTACAAT
>NZ_JACVEG010000013.1 GCF_014596725.1 Vibrio sp. Y2-5 | reverse complement strand
GTCTCCCCATGTGAGAGTAGGACATCGCCAGGCTTTAAATTGGGTAATCATCTTTTTAATCGATGAAAGCCAAAACTAAAAATGTAGCATCGTTCGAGTAAGACTTATTTTTAGTAAAAAATTGTGGAGAGATGGCTGAGTGGTTGAAAGCACCGGTCTTGAAAACCGGCGTACGTTAATAGCGTACCTAGGGTTCAAATCCCTATCTCTCCGCCACATTGCAAAAGCCCGCTAGAAATAGCGGGCTTTTTGCTATCTGTACCTTTCTAAAATCATCGTAAAAAGATTAATAAAACTTAATCTGCACACAACCACCTCTTAATCATCCAGCTCGTATCCTCTCTTGAGAATTAAATGCAAGAGGATAAAACGTGAACATTTTAGGATACTTACAAAAAATCGGTAAAGCACTGATGGTGCCTATTGCCGTGCTGCCTGCTGGCGGCTTAATGCTGGGTCTTGGTTATGCTTTGGATCCCTCTGGATGGGGCGCGAATAGCCCATTAGCGACAATACTGGTATATGGTGGAAAGGGCATTATGGATAACCAAGCGTGGTTATTCGCTGTTGGTGTTGCTTATGGATTGGCGAAAGACAATAACGGTGCTGCTGCTCTATCGGGTTTACTTGGTCTTTTAATTGTTGAAATGATTGTCGGTAATACCGCAGTAATTTCACAGATCACCGGAATTCCTGTCGCGGAGATGAGTACTTCGGAAGTTATTGCATCCGGAGCTGCTGTGAGCGCATTTACCGGAATCATGATGGGGATAGTGGCTGCCACTCTTTATAACCGTTTCCACACTATCAAGTTGCCAGCGGCGTTAGGTTTCTTTGGCGGTAAGCGCTTTGTGCCTATCGTCACTTCGCTAGCGGCGATAGCTATCAGTATTGTTATGGTCTATGTCTGGCCAGCTGTCTACGGATCGTTGGTTAACTTCGGTATCTCCATTTCAGAAATGGGAGCGGCGGGTGCAGGCGTTTATGGTTTCTTCAACCGACTATTAATTCCAATCGGTCTGCACCACGCACTGAACCAAGTATTCATCTTTGACCTTGTTGGTATTAACGATATTTCTAAGTTCTGGTCTGGTACTGGTGAGCTCGGTGTTACTGGTATGTACCAAGGAGGCTTCTTCCCATTCATGGGGTATGGCCTACCTGCTGCTTGTTTAGCAATGTATCACTGTGCAAAACCAGAAAACAAGAAAAGAGTGGGTGGTATTCTTGGTGCATCAGCATTGACTGCAATTCTAACTGGTGTAACAGAACCAATTGAATTTGCGTTCATGTTTGTTGCTCCTGCACTGTACGTTGTTCACGCTCTACTGGCAGCTCTCTCTTTGTATATTGCAGCAAGTATGCAGTGGTTCGCCGGTTTCACATTTAGCGGAGGATTGATTGACTTCATTCTGTCGTACAACCTACCACTAGCAATTAAGCCTTATATGCTTATCGTCCAAGGTATCTGCTTCGCGTTCATTTATTATGCAGTATTCCGATTTGCTATTGTTAAGTTTGACTTGAAAACACCAGGTCGTGAAGAAGTTGAAGCGGTTGAAAAAAGTGAAGCGTCAACTAATGAGAAAGCAGCTCAGTATCTGAAAGCCTTGGGTGGTCATAGCAATCTTACTTCGATTGATTCATGTATCACTCGCCTTCGTTTGACATTGAAAGATGTTTCTATTGTTGACGAGCGAACCCTTAAAGCAATTGGTGCTATGGGAGTTGTGAAGATAGGTGCGAATAACCTTCAGGTGATTATCGGCACAGAAGCAGAAGAGGTGGCTCACTCGATGAAGCTTATTCCAGAGACACAAGATCTTTCGGATGTCGTTATTCCTAGTTTCTCGGCTTAATGGGCTATCAACCAAGACAAAGGCTAAGTGGTTACTTAGCCTTTTTTGTGTATCGATTAGTTATCAAAATAGAGTCGCGCACGCAGACCCGGATTGTTATCACGCAAGAAAAGGTGGGCGTTATGCAAGTTGACGACAGCGTCTACCAAAGATAAACCTAAACCATTTCCAGTTTCAGAACGACTTTGATCAGCCCGATACATAGGGCGGCAAACATACATTTTGTCGTAGTCAGAAATACCGATTCCAGAATCAGCAATGACAACACCATAACAATCAGAAACGATATCAATATACCCACCGTTTGGGGTGTATTTGACCGCATTTTCTAGCAGGTTAAATACGGCTCTAAACAGTAGTGAGCGATCTCCTGTAACCACACAGTTTGTATCTTGCCTAAAGGTTAAGTGCTGTTGTTTCTCTTCTGCAATCGGAGCAATGAATTCTATGGCATCTTGGGTTACTTTTCCCAAATCGACGCACTCTTTATTGATGTTGATTTGACCGCTATTGAGTTTGGCAATTTCAAGCATGCTATTGAACAGCGACAGGATGAGTTCCAACTCATCATAGCAAGCGGAAATACTCACTCTTTGAGACGACGATAGCTTGTCTTGATCTAGAATGTCTTCGAGACGCAGTTTAAGCCTCGCCATCGGCGTTCTCATATCGTGAGCTAAACCTGTGGTCAGAGATTTGAGGCTAGACTCGTTCTTGGCCATTTGTTCAATCATGAAGTTGAGATGAATGGCTAAAATATCAAACTCATCATCCTGCCGAGAAACCGCTATTTTGACGTTATGCTCTCCACACAAGACTCGATTCATAGCGTGATTCACTTTTTCCAACCGCTTGAGAATAAGTACGGTGAAAAAAAGTGCAGATATGATCATGACGGCAACAGGATGAATGATCCCAGAAAAGACAATTGGAATGAGGGATTTTCGATATTCTTCAACTGCGGTTTTATTCACACCGATCTCCAGCTTGAGATTCTTACCGACCAGAATGTTATGCCTGTTTCTTTGCAAATCGATTGGGTAGTAAGAGTTTGGCAAGTCGGTTTCGCCGGTTTCAATCAGGTTATAGTAGAAAGGAGTTGTGGCGGAACGCTTGGTTTCTAGCAGCTGTCTTACATCTTCTGTGCTCTGCTGGGCTGCAAAATTGAATTCCAAAACTTCTTCATTGAGTTGTCTGGCGAGTTGTTGGCGGTGGAAATTGTCCGAATCTCTATAGACTTGGTGAATCACTATGATGTTGGTAAGAGTTACAAGCAAAAACAAACTTATTAATGTCTTAAAGACCGATGAACGGGTTAGCGCATAGTCATCGACGAAGGACATAGCCCACACCTCTTACTGTATGCAACAGATCGGAACATCCGGCATCTTCTAGCTTGCGACGCAGGTTTGCAACATGCACATCAATCACATTAGTCCGTGGATCAAAATGGTAGCTCCAGATGTTTTCAAACAGACGCATGCGCGATACCACCTGCTCACTGTGTTCAACAAAGTACTGAATAAGTTGAAACTCTTTTGGCTGAAGAATGATTTCTTGCTGATTACAGGTCACTTTGTGTGCTTTGAGATCGACTTGTAAACAGTGGTAATTAAGAACGTGTTGAGTTGTTTGGGGCCTATGAGTGCGGTTGATAATGATGTCGACTCTTGCAATAAGTTCTGCCAGAGCGAATGGTTTAATCAAGTAGTCGTCGCTGCCCGCTTGCAAACCATCGACGCGGTCATTGACGCTATCCATCGCACTTAATATCAGTACTGGAAGCTGCTCTTCTGCGGCTTTAATCGCGGCCAGCACCTTCATTCCGTCAAGGTAAGGTAGCATTCTGTCTAGGATGATCAGCTGGTATTCAGAACTTAGCGCCATCATCAGCCCTTTTTTACCATCTTCAGCTTGGTCAACAACATAGCCGTGTTCGGTGAGTCCTTTACTGATGAACTCTCGCGTTGTGCTGTCATCTTCAATGATAAGTATCTTCATAGAATTTCCTTTTTGAGCGCAACTGTACTAACGAAAGGTAAGAAGGGAGTATGAAAAAAGTTGGCTCGCGTGACTAATGCGAGCCAATACGATTTAGGGGGGATAAATCGTTAAACTTTGCAGCTATATAAATACGTTGTTGTGCAGATTGTATGTAAAGCTTTATTGAGAAGACCTTTTGGAAAGATTAAAGATAGTTAATGTGCTCAGCTTAAAACTGAAATGTTCACGCTTAACTTGTCGTATTAACTTAATGTGCACCGTGAGATTTATAAACACGCGCAAGGTTTGATGACATTTAAAGATTGAGGTTTCCTTTGAACAAGTATTTGGCGTTATTGCTTATCCCATTGAGCTCTTCAGCGATGGCATTTAATGATGATGAAGATTTCAGTAAGTTGTTCTTTGAGGTTGGATACAGTTGGGTTGAGCCTTTATATGTTGATGGGGATTTCGAACTTAATACTGAAATCTCAAGCGTGTTTAGCCTTGGCTATAAAGTCGATGACGCAAGTTGGCTTATGTTAAGCCATCAGGATGTGCTCTCTTATACCTCAATCAGCTACAAACACAGCATTACGAAATGGGCTTTTGATGAGCAGCGATTTGTTCCCTACTTCAGTGTTGGGCTTGGTATGGGGAGTGATGAAGTTGGAAATACAGATATTAATGTCTTCGGTGTAACTGGCAGCTTCGGTGTGGATTACCGAGTGAACTCTTATGTAGAGTTGACCGCTTCGGTTTCGTTAACCGACCAAAGCTTTGAAATTGATAGCAGTACTGAATCAACATCAACTTACGGTATTTCAAATAGTGTCAACTTCGGCGTTCGAATTTACCCGTTTTAAGATCTCCAGCACTACGTTTTAGACAATGTCTCTATTGAGAAATAAACGTCCCTTCAGCCAGCTCCCATAGCGCTTTAACTAATGGATTATCCAGCTGTGAGCGTCTGCAACAGACGCCAAGCTGGAAGGGTTTAATGGGAGAAAAAGATAGACGCTGAATGCTGTCTCGCACAGGGCTGTTGTTAATCACAACATCGGGTGCAATTCCCACCCCACAACCGAGAGCCACCATACTGACAATGGCTTCATGTCCGGCAATTTGTGCATAGATACTTGGTTTGATTTTCATTTTCTTGAACCAAGTATTGGCGCGATCTCGTGCGGTTCCTGATTCTGGCACAATAAAAGGAATCTGATTCCAGTCAGGTTTCTCTTTATGCAGCTCTTCAACCCAACTGCTAATTCCTATTGGCGCAATCACGGAAAGGGGGATTTCACTGATGGTGGTGAACTCAACTTTAGACGGTAAGCTCTCAGGCATGGCGGAAATCGCGATATCCGCTTCATCATTTAAAATCTTATCTATTGCCTGAGCAGGATCGCCAGTCAGCAGCTTAAATTCGATGAAGGGATGTTTGAGCCGGAACGCGCTGAGTAGCTGTGGAAGGTGACTGTAGCTTGCTGTTACTGAGCAGAAGAGGCGAATTTCACCTTTGAGCTCATGATCTTGTGCGTTTATTTGGGAATGAAATTGCGTCCAGTCGTGAACCATTTTTATCGCTACGGGCAATAATTTTTCCCCTGCCGGCGTCAACTCCACGCTGCGGTTATCTCGGATAAACAGCGGGTGCCCAATCTCTTCTTCCAGCTTTTGTATTTGACGGCTTAATGCGGAAGGGCTGACATGCATAGACGTGGCGGATTTGCTGAAATTCTTGCTGTCGCAGATATCGAGAAACAATTTGATGGTTTTGATATTCATATGAGGTCAACAGCCCTTTATTCCATGTTGCATTTATTGCAATAACTAATTGTGAATATATCACTTTCAGCAATTAAATGTCTGCTTTAGTATGAACTCATTCGGTGCAGAGCCACCGACCTTACGGAAAGATAATAACAGGAGCACCAGAATGGCTAACTATTTCAATACCCTAAATCTACGTGAACAATTGGACCAATTAGGTCGCTGTCGTTTCATGGATCGTGAAGAGTTCGCGACAGAAGCTGATTACCTGAAAGGTAAAAAAGTGGTTATCGTAGGTTGTGGTGCTCAAGGTCTTAACCAAGGTCTGAACATGCGTGATTCAGGTCTAGACGTTTCTTATGCGCTTCGCCAAGCTGCAATTGATGAAAAACGTCAGTCTTACAAAAATGCGAAAGACAACGGTTTCAACGTAGGTAGCTACGAAGATCTCATTCCTCAAGCAGACCTAGTGGTAAACCTAACTCCAGATAAACAACACACAAACGTTGTTGAAACAGTAATGCCTCTAATGAAAGAAGGCGCTGCACTAGGTTACTCACATGGCTTCAACATTGTTGAAGAAGGCATGCAAATTCGTAAAGACATCACTGTTGTGATGGTTGCACCTAAGTGTCCTGGTACTGAAGTTCGTGAAGAATACAAACGTGGCTTTGGTGTTCCTACACTGATCGCGGTTCACCCAGAAAACGACCCTAAAGGTGAAGGTTGGGATATCGCTAAAGCTTGGGCTGCGGCAACAGGTGGTCACCGTGCTGGCTGTCTAGAGTCTTCATTCGTAGCTGAAGTGAAATCTGACCTAATGGGTGAGCAAACTATTCTATGTGGTATGTTGCAAGCGGGTTCTATCGTTTGTTACGAAAAAATGGTTGCTGAAGGTATCGACGCAGGTTACGCTGGTCGCCTACTTCAATACGGTTGGGAAACCATTACTGAAGCATTGAAATTCGGTGGCATCACTCACATGATGGACCGTCTGTCTAACCCAGCAAAAATCAAAGCATTCGAGCTTTCTGAAGAACTAAAAGAGCTAATGCGTCCACTGTACAACAAGCACATGGATGACATCATCTCTGGTCACTTCTCTAGCACTATGATGGCTGACTGGGCAAATGACGATGCGAACCTTCTAGGTTGGCGTGCAGAGACTGCTGAAACAGCATTCGAAAACTACCCAGATTCAGACGTTAAAATCAGCGAGCAAGAGTTCTTTGATAACGGCATTCTAATGATTGCAATGGTTCGTGCTGGGGTTGAACTAGCGTTCGAAGCAATGACTGCATCAGGCATTATCGATGAGTCTGCTTACTACGAATCACTACATGAGCTTCCATTGATTGCAAACACTGTTGCTCGTAAGCGTCTGTATGAAATGAACGTGGTTATCTCTGATACTGCGGAATACGGTAACTACCTATTCGCTAACGTTGCAACGCCTCTACTTCGTGAGAAGTTCATGCCAAACGTAGGTACTGACGTAATCGGTAAAGGCTTAGGCGAAACGTCTAACCAAGTAGATAACGCGACACTTATCGAAGTGAACAGCATCATCCGTAACCACCCAGTGGAATACATCGGTGAAGAGCTACGTGGCTACATGAAAGACATGAAGCGTATCGCAGTAGGTGACTAATATTCACTGAATGCCAGCAAAACTATAAATAACTCTATTGCTGGCATTGAATACCGTGCAAACACAACATACATAAAAAGGGCTGAGTCGTGAGATTCAGCCCTTTTACTATTTATCGAATCATCTAATTATCGAACATTGAAATTATCGATGAATGGAACTATTTATCAGCCAGTTTGCTTTCCAGCTCTGCTAATTTTTGTTCCATTTCAGTCAGCTTCTGACGAGTACGAAGCAGAACTTGAGTTTGTACATCAAACTCTTCACGGCTTACGACATCCAGCTTGTTAAGCTGGCCTTGAATCACTTGGCGAACTTTCTGTTCCACATCCGCACCCAGCTCTTTGACCGGTTGAGGCATTGATTCGTGAATTTGCTTAGCAATTTGCTCGAGTTTCTTTGGGTCAAACATTGGGTATCTCTCCTATCTTTCTGGCGAACATTCTATTCAATTCACGCCAGAAAGTCGTTAATTGCTGCAATAAAAAAGGCCACAGATGTGACCTTTTGTGATTATGAGAACATGAAGTTACTCATGATTCGCTTGTTGCTCTTTGTCAAAACGCGCCAGAGCTTCGAGTTCTTTTGCTTCAACAAACACGGGGAGTGGTTTGTGTTTTTCTGCGAGGTAGCTGTAGATCACAGGCAATACGAACAGTGTGAATAGCGTACCAATAGAAAGACCAGCAACGATAACAATACCGATACTGAAGCGTTGAGCTGCACCTGCGCCTGTTGCGTACATCAATGGGATTAAGCCAGCAATCATTGCTGCAGTTGTCATCAGAATTGGGCGTAGACGAACTTTCGCCGCTTCAGTGACCGCTTCAATACGAGATTTCTTATTATGAAGCTGCTCTTCTTTCGCCACTTCACAGATCAGAATACCGTGTTTGGTGATGAGGCCAACCAGAGTGATCAAACCTACCTGAGAGTAGATGTTCATGGTTGACGCTCCCCAAGCTAGCGTTATCAATGCACCACAGATCGCCAAAGGTACAGACACCATAATGACCAGCGGATCTTTCAATGATTCAAACTGAATAGCGAGAACCAAGAAGATGATTGCCAGAGCTAAACCAAATGTGGCGTAAAGCGCATTACCCTCAGTGACGTACTGACGAGCCTCGCCCATGTAGTCATGGTTATATCCGCTAGGAAGCTTCGTTTGTGCAACATTTTCAAACCAGTTGATTGCATCACCCATTGCGGCACCTGGTGATGGTACTGCGCCAATAGTTGCAGAATTTAACTGGTTGAAGTGTGGCAGTGAACGCGGTTCTGCAACCACATCAATACTGATTAAACTACCTAGCGGTACCGCTCTACCATCGACTGCGCGAACAAAATAGTTCTTCATCGATTCTGGGTTTAGACGATACTTGCGTTCAACTTGCGGGATCACTTCATAAGAGCGTCCATCTAAGTCAATTCTGTTGACGTAACCATCTGCCATCATGGTACCTAAAGTGATACCAATATCCTGCATAGTCACGCCATAAGCACCGGCTTTGTCTTTATCAATGTTAATCTTCATCGTGGCTGAGTCGTAGTTCAGATCTAAATCAGAATAAACAAACAGCGGACTTGATTTCACTTCAGTCAATATTTCAGTTGCGATGGTAAACAAACTTTCGAAACTGTTTGGCGTAGTTAAGACAAACTGAATTGGCAGGCCAGAACCTGCGCCTGGTAGCTCTGGCATTTGGAAAGCCGTAACTGCCATACCTGGAATGTTCTTAATCAATGTACCAACACGGTTGGTTACTTCCGCTTGGCTTGCTTCTCGTTCACTCCACGGCACCATAGAGGCGATACCAAACGCTTGGTTTGAATTTGGAACCCCTGTAAATACCTGTGCAAACTGAACTTCTTTCTGCTCTGACAGAATCTTATTCACGTCATTCATTGTATTTTGCAGATAATCTAAGTTCGCATTTGAAGGTCCGGTACCCATCAGAACCACAACACCTTTATCTTCAGATGGCGCAAGTTCACTTGGGATAAACTTAAACAGCATTGGTAAGCTTGCAAATACGATGAAAGCAAATGCAATAATGACGGGACGACGTTGCATCACAGCGTCCAGCATTCGAGCGTATCGCTCTGTCATTCCGTCTAGGATATGGTGAACTTTTTTCTCAAACTTGCTTGGCTCTTCGTTTACTTGCAGCATTTTTGAACACATCATTGGTGATAGTGTCAAAGCGACCACACCGGAAACAAATACTGCACCGGCAAGCGTCAAAGCAAATTCTTTAAACAGAGAGCCCGTGATACCACCCATCATGGCAATTGGAGCGTATACCGCACCTAGCGTTAAAGTCATTGCAATAACCGGAATGGCGATTTCTCGCGTACCGATAATAGCGGCGCGGAATGGTGTTTCACCTAGCTTGATGTGGCGGTCAACGTTTTCCAATACAACAATCGCATCATCCACCACCAGACCGATGGCCAGTACCATGGCCAGCAAAGTCATCAGGTTCCATGAGAAGCCCATAGACTGCATTACCATCGCAACACCGATCAGTGACAGCGGGATCGTCACAATAGGGATCAGTACTGCACGGAATGAGCCAAGGAATAATGTAATGACGACCAGTACAATTAATGCCGCTTCTAAGATGGTTTTAATCACCTCTTGAATCGACTCGTTAATTGCGATGGTAGAGTCATACATCACGTTCATTTCAATGTTGCTAGGTAAGTTACTTTTTAGCTGGGGCAACAGTTCGAGTACGTCGGCAGCAATATTAATTGGGTTTGCACTTGGCGCTGCGTTAATTGCAGCAACGACGGCTTCTCGTCCATTAGCACTTGCACGATAAACATCATGACTCTTTTCCAAAGATACTTTAGCCACATCACTCAAGCGGATGACTGAACCTTCCCCTGTTTTAACCACAAGGTTTTTCAGTTCATCCACATTTGATACTTGCGTATCAACACTACCGTTGTAAAGAACGAATTCACCAGTTGCTTGACCTGTGGCTGATTGGTAGTTATTGGCATTCAATACGCCCATCACATCAGTAGCCGTAAGGTTAAGAGCTGCCATTTTTGCCGGATCAAGCCAAACTCTGAGCGCGTATTTCATACCACCATAGAGATCGACTTTAGATACACCGTTTACAGTAAATAGCTGCGGGTTGATTACACGTTCCAGATAGTCAGTGATCTGGCTAGATGCTAACTCGTCACTGGTAAAACCGATATACAAAACAGCTGTTGTTGAACCTGTAGACATGGTTACCGACGGATCTTCCGCTTCCTTCGGCAATTGCGAACGTACAGAGTTTGTTTTCGCCAAAATATCCGATAAAGCAGCATTTGGGTCAGTATTGAGTTTCATCATCACCGTAATATTCGACTTACCTAATACGGATGAAGAAGTCATATAGTCAATGTTGTCGGCCTGTGCGATAGCTTGCTCTAAAGGCTGAGTAATAAAACCTTGAATTAAGTCAGCACTGGCACCGTAGTAACTGGTTGAAACCGTCACTACTGTGTTCGTCATTTCTGGATATTCACTCACCTGCATTTTGAACATTGCTTGCAAACCAAGCAGTGCAATCAAAAAGCTGATGGATATCGCGAGAACTGGACGTTTTATAAAAACATCAGTAAAGCGCATGAGTCCTCCAATTACAGCATCGGTGTTTGAGCTGGTGGAGTAGTTGCATTGCTTTCTACTACACGAACTTTTGAATTGTTACTTAGACGAACTTGCCCAGAGGTGATCACCTTATCCCCAATTTCTAAACCACTGAGGACATGAGCATTCGCGCCTTTACGTTCACCGACTTTGACTACGCGTTGTTCGACGCGGTCGACACCATCGACGTTTTTCATGACAAATACATTATCGCCATACAGGGTAAAGGTAATCGCCGTTTGAGGCACAATCACTTGGTCCGCCAATTTAGGTAGGATGATGTTAGCGCGAGCAAACATACCACTACGAAGTAGGCCATCGTTATTTGGGATATCAGCTTGCACTTGAATTAAGCCACTTTGCACGCTGACCGCAGGCTCAATTGCTGTAATTGAACCGGTAAAAGCCGTTTCTGGGTAAGAATCAACGAAAATGTTGACCTCTTGACCCAGAGAGATACGTGAAATATCAGTTTGTGAAACCGTAAAACGCAGGCGCATTATGCTGGTGTCTTCCAGACGAACAATGTCTGTTCCAGGTTGAAGGTATTGGCCTAAGTAAACGTTACGAATACCGACCACACCTGCAAACGGTGCTTTGATTTCACGGCGTTCAATTGCTGCTTTCAGGCTCTCGATGTCTGCAGACAAAGACAAATAGTTCGCTTCGGCATCATCGTAAGACTCTTTTGAAATCGAGCCTTTGGTATACAAGCCTTTATAACGTTTGTATTTTGCTTCAGCGGCAGGGAGACGAGCCTGAGTACTTTTCAGGTTCGCAATTTCTACTTTTGAATCCAACAATACCAAAGATTGTTCTGCTGAGACTTGAGTACCTGATTCAAACATGATCTTGTCAATAACACCGCTTGTTTCAGTGGTTAACGTCACACCTTGGTTAGGTTCAATAAAACCGATAGCCTCGATCACTGGTGTCCAGTCATTGGCTGTTACTTCAGTGACAGTAACAGGAAACTCTGGTTCAGGACGATTTGCCATATATTCGGCGATTTTCTGTTGCTTGAATAAATTGAAACCAATCACGCTGCCAAAAAGCAGTACAGCGATCAGTAACATAAAAAAGGTCCACTTTTTCATTCGGTTCAGAGCTCCAAGTTCGTGTTGGCTTGTTCGTTAATTATTTTCGAATCAAACTATTAAACACGTATGCTAACGAGTAAACCCGGGGGGAGATATTCTTCCTCGGGAAAGTATAAAATTATAAGTTGGCGGTATTATGCGCAACGATGCACTTTGTTTGCAATACAGCTGTGCAATAAAATGACAAATAGTTACACTTTTAACTTAGTTGGAATTCATCGCTTATGCGGATTATCATAAGCGGCCTTAATTTATTTGACTTGAGAACACTATGAAGCTGAACCCACGACAAGACGAAGCCGTAAAGTATGTATCTGGCCCTTGCTTGGTTTTAGCGGGCGCAGGTTCAGGTAAAACTCGTGTAATCACTAATAAAATAGCCTACTTAGTCCAACAATGTGGCTATAAAGCGCGCAATATTGCAGCGGTAACCTTTACTAATAAGGCCGCACGCGAAATGAAAGAGCGTGTAGGACAGACATTGGGACGCCAAGAGTCTCGGGGTTTGATGGTTTCGACCTTCCATACATTAGGGTTGAATATCATTCGTCGTGAGTTCAAGCACCTAGGTTTGAAAGCAGGCTTCTCTCTATTTGACGACCAAGATCAGTTGGCGTTGCTTAAAGAGTTAACGGAAAAGCAGTTAGATGGCGACAAAGACTTGTTGCGCCAGTTGATGAGTACCATTTCCAATTGGAAAAATGACATGATTACGCCAGATCATGCCAAAGCAATTGCTCAAGGTGAACAGATGCAGCTGTTTGCTTTCTGTTTTGAGATGTATCAGACCCAGATGCGTGCTTATAACGCTTTGGATTTTGATGATTTGATTCTTATGCCTGTAATGCTTTTGCGTGGTAATGAAGAAGTACGTCAACGCTGGCAAAATCGTATTCGCTATTTGTTGGTTGATGAATACCAAGATACCAACTCAAGTCAGTATGAGCTGGTGAAACTGTTAGTGGGTGAGCGCGCCCGCCTTACCGTCGTTGGTGATGATGATCAGTCCATCTATTCATGGCGCGGAGCGAAACCACAGAACTTGGTTTTGCTTGGCCAAGATTTTCCCAACTTGAAACTGATCAAGTTGGAGCAAAACTACCGTTCAACCAGCCGGATTCTTCGTGCTGCCAACATCCTGATCGCGAATAACCCGCACGTCTATGAGAAATCGCTGTTCTCTGAGATCCCCGATGGGGAAAAGCTCAAAGTCATTTTGGCGAAAAACGATGAGCATGAAGCTGAACGTGTAACGGCTGAAATCATTGCTCATAAGTTCCTAAATAGAACCGAGTACAGGGACTATTCCATTCTGTATCGCGGTAATCACCAGTCACGATTGATAGAAAAGTATCTGACGCAAAACCGGGTTCCCTACAAAATCTCCGGTGGAACATCGTTTTTCGCTCGTGCTGAAATCAAAGACATCATGGCTTATCTACGAGTGTTGGTGAATCCAGATGATGACAACGCATTCTTACGTATCGTTAACACACCTCGCCGAGAAATTGGTCCAGTAACACTCGAAAAACTGGGCAGCTATGCCAATATGCGAGGCAAAAGTTTGTTTGCAGCTAGTTTTGAACTGGGTCTAGAACAGCATTTATCGGGAAGAGGTCTTGAGAACTTACAGCGTTTTACTCAGTGGTTGGTCGCGATCGCTGATAATGCGGAACGAGGTAATACGGTAGAGGCGGTACGTTCACTGGTTCGTGATATCAACTACGAAGATTGGTTGTATGAAACCTCATCAAGCCCTAAAGCGGCAGAGATGCGCATGAAGAACGTCTCTGATCTTTACTCTTGGATAGTCGCCGACTTAGAAGGGGACAATCCAGATAAAGAAGAGAAAACACTGAAAGAGGTGGTACAGCGATTAACTCTACGTGACATGATGGAACGTGGGGAAGACAGCGATGATAGTGACGCGGTGCAACTGATGACTTTACATGCGTCTAAAGGTCTTGAATTTCCGTATGTGTACCTGCTTGGTTCGGAAGAAGGTATTCTGCCGCATCAAACCAGCATTGATGAAGACAATGTAGAAGAAGAGCGTCGCTTAATGTACGTAGGTATTACTCGTGCGCAGCGAGAGCTGACTTTTATTATGTGTAAAGAACGCCGCCAGTTCGGAGAACTGATAAAGCCGACGCAAAGTCGCTTCTTGGACGAACTGCCGTTTGATGATGTGGAATGGGAAAGCAAGAAAAAGCCGCAATCAGCAGAAGAGCGCATGGCAAAAGGACAAGCACATATTGCTAATTTACGAGCCATGTTTAAAAAGTAAATTGCGCGACGAAGGAAGAAAAGAAGAAGGGCTTGGTATTCACCAAGCCCTTCTTACATAGAAAGTGTTTGATATAGAGAAAGAGATTACAAACCTTCAATCATGTGTTCAATGGCTGCAACGATTTCATCGTCAGAACAGTCCATACAGGTTCCTTTAGGTGGCATCATGTTGAAACCGTTGATTGCATGGGTTTTCAATACATCGATACCTTGAGCAATTCGCGGTGCCCATTGATCAGCGTTGCCTTTAATTGGAGCGCCACTTACTCCAGAGGCGTGACAAGCGATACAGAAAGTACCGTAGACTTTTGCACCGTCACGAGGGCCCGATGGTTCAGCAGAAACAGGCTCACTGCCAGCTAGGTAAACACCACCAACGGGTTTAATTCGTTCAGCAATAGCATCATAATCAGCTTGGCTAGTTGCTAGTGCTGCAGTAGAAAAAGTTAGAGCAGCGAACAATACGCTTAAGAGTGATCGAGACATATCCTATAAACTCACTTTACATTCCGAAGGTAAGTGCTGCTTACCTATTTATATTTAGAGTAGGGCGATTTAAAGCAACTTAGTTTGTTTGTTAAGTTAACTTTGCTGTTAAATCAATGTAAACAGTGAGTGATTATATCCCGATAAGTTGTTGCAATAAACAACAAGTTGCGATCTTCAAGGTCTTAGTCACATCCTTATTGTGGTAATAGCTACAAGGATGTGACGAAAAAGCCACCAAACGGCAAAAAAAGTTGAAAAAATACTAGACGACATAGTGTGAACTACGTATTATTCCACTCCGCCGATAGGGCATGCGCCCGTAGCTCAGCTGGATAGAGCGTTGGCCTCCGGAGCCAAAGGTCGAAGGTTCGAATCCTTTCGGGCGCGCCATCCGGATGCTTACGGGATTGTAAGTGAATTGGCAAAAACAGTGGTGGCCATAGCTCAGTTGGTAGAGTCCCGGATTGTGATTCCGGTTGTCGCGAGTTCAAGCCTCGTTGGCCACCCCATTATTCTGGTAACTTCGGTTCCCTTTCTTCATGACATTCGAGATAAAACATTCGTCGGTGAATAGCGCAGCTTGGTAGCGCATCTGGTTTGGGACCAGAGGGTCGGGGGTTCGAATCCCTCTTCACCGACCACTAATTTTGGTGGCCATAGCTCAGTTGGTAGAGTCCCGGATTGTGATTCCGGTTGTCGCGAGTTCAAGCCTCGTTGGCCACCCCATTATTCTGGTAACTTCGGTTCCCATTCTTGATGAAATTCGAGATAAAACATTCGTCGGTGAATAGCGCAGCTTGGTAGCGCATCTGGTTTGGGACCAGAGGGTCGGGGGTTCGAATCCCTCTTCACCGACCACTAATTTTGGTGGCCATAGCTCAGTTGGTAGAGTCCCGGATTGTGATTCCGGTTGTCGCGAGTTCAAGCCTCGTTGGCCACCCCATTATTCTGGTAACTTCGGTTCCCTTTCTTGATGAAATTCGAGATAAAACATTCGTCGGTGAATAGCGCAGCTTGGTAGCGCATCTGGTTTGGGACCAGAGGGTCGGGGGTTCGAATCCCTCTTCACCGACCACTAATTTTGGTGGCCATAGCTCAGTTGGTAGAGTCCCGGAGTGTGATTCCGGTTGTCGCGAGTTCAAGCCTCGTTGGCCACCCCATTATTCTGGTAACTTCGGTTCCCTTTCTTGATGAAATTCGAGATAAAACATTCGTCGGTGAATAGCGCAGCTTGGTAGCGCATCTGGTTTGGGACCAGAGGGTCGGGGGTTCGAATCCCTCTTCACCGACCACTAATTTTGGTGGCCATAGCTCAGTTGGTAGAGTCCCGGATTGTGGTTCCGGTTGTCGCGAGTTCAAGCCTCGTTGGCCACCCCATTATTCAGGTAACCTCGGTTCCCTTTCTTGTGAAATTCAAGATAAAACATTCGTCGGTGAATAGCGCAGCTTGGTAGCGCATCTGGTTTGGGACCAGAGGGTCGGGGGTTCGAATCCCTCTTCACCGACCACTACAATTAAGCCTCAGTCGAAAGACTGGGGCTTTTTTACATCCAGAGTTTCAGTATTCGAACAGAGCGGGGTTCGCCTGATGTTCAGGATCTGGCTCTTCACCGCGCAATATATAAAACCTCACTGGAACGACTGGGGCTTTTTTACATCTAAAATTTACTATTCTAATTCACAGATTCGAACAGGATGGGGTTTGCCTGATGTTCAGATCTGGCTCTTCACCACGCACTAGATAAAACCTCACTGGAACGACTGAGGCTTCCTTACATTTAAAATTCACATTCTAATTCACAGATTCGAACGAATGAGGGGCGTGTGATATTTAAGGGCCTGATTTTCACCAATCACTATATAAAGATAAAGACTTATCAGAAATGAGGACTTTTTGCGTCTTGAAGAAAAATAATGATGAAAGGGATGCTTTAATGATGTTTTTGTAATTTCTTTGACTAAACGGTGGGACACGTTTCAAATTCTTAGGGGGCATTTCTTGCGCCGGGTAAAAATCATCTAGAGTATAAGTGCGTGTATTTTGTACAAAAATGGGTGTCGTAATTTAAAAGTGACTAAATTTGCAATTTATGTGAATGAAATTATTTGGAACAAACGCCTGTGTTTGTGATCTGTGTTTCGACGTAATGACTACTGTTTGATTTTTATTTAGTCATTAATTTTATCTTTCTCTATGATTTCTATTTTTGTTTCTATTTTGTTAACGGATTATCGCTGCTAAAAATTGATTTATTATTCACTGCTTTGATTTTAGATTGTATGGCTAATTTGTGTCTTTACAGTTTTTAAGGCTAAGTTGCTCGGTAATATTTTACGTGCTAGATGAATGGTCAAACCATTGTTATGTGCAATTATGGTGCATACAAATTCGATAATAGTGCTTTAAATTCGTTTTTTATCGACTTTTTATCCTATCTTTGTTGCTTTTCTGTGAAATATTTGCCAAATTGATGGGCTTGTAAATTGTCAGAATTTTGTACTGACAAGAATGGATTCACTTGTCTTCATATTACTCGTATTTTTCACTGAGGTATGAGGCGCAGACAGGGCAGAAAACTGCCGAGCAGTAGAGGTCTGGTGTAAATGTCACTTTTAGAAGTAAAAAACCTTCGTATTGAATATCCTTCGCGTCACGGTGTGCATGCGGCAGTAAAGTCACTTTCGTTCAACATTGAGCGCGGTGAAATTGTCGGTGTGGTTGGCGAATCTGGTGCGGGTAAGTCTACCGTTGGTAATGCTGTTATTGATTTGCTTAGCCCTCCAGGCACGATCGCTGGTGGTGAAGTTTTCCTAGATGGTGAAAAAATTTCCGGTTTATCACCTGAGAAAATGCGCAAAGTGCGTGGTTCTAAAATTGGCTTTATTTTCCAAGACCCAATGACGTCTTTGAACCCGCTATTTACCGTTGAGCATCAGCTAACAGAAACCATTCATGCCAATATGAAGGTTTCAGATGAAGAAGCTTATCAACGCGCTCTTTCTTTAATGAATCAAGTGGGTATTCCTCAGCCAGAAAACCGTCTTAAACAGTATCCTCATCAGTTCTCAGGCGGCATGCGTCAACGTGTTGTTATTGCTATTGCTCTTGCGGGTGAACCTGATCTGATTATCGCAGATGAACCAACAACGGCGTTGGATGTTTCTATTCAGGATCAAATCCTAAGTCTTATTCGTGAGTTATGTATCAAGAACAACGTAGGTTGTATGTTGGTCACGCACGATATGGGGGTTGTATCTAACGTTACCGATCGCGTAGCGGTTATGTATCGTGGTGATCTGGTTGAATTTGGTCCAACGGCGAAAGTGCTTGGTAATCCTGATCACAAATATACGCGCAGTTTGATTTCGGCTGTACCGCGTTCTGACAGGAAGCTCGATCGCTTCCCGCTCGTGACCTATATCGAGCAAGCGGAAGAGACCAAGTCGATTGATATTAAAAATCACTGGTTAGGTAGAAGTCAGGACGACCGAGCGTACACTGGTCCGTTGCTGAAGGTAGAAAACGTTAACTTGCGTTTTGTAACCAAAGATTCTTTATTCGAAAGCCGCCGTGAATATGTTCAAGCTTCAAACGATGTAAGTTTTGAAGTGTTTGAAGGAGAAACCTTTGGTTTGGTTGGCGAATCGGGTTCAGGTAAGTCAACTATAGCGCGTGTTATCGCAGGCCTTTACCAACCGAATGATGGTCGTGTGACCTTTGAAGGTATTGACCTAACCGCTCTGAAATCTGAAAAAGAACGCCGTCCTATGCGTCGTCAAATGCAGATGGTATTCCAGAACCCTTATACGTCGATGAACCCGCGTATGAAGATTTTTGATATCGTTGCAGAGCCTATCCGTTTCCACAAGTTAACCAGTGGTGAAGCGGAAACACGTCAAATCGTAAACGACTTATTAGAGCATGTTGGCCTTGGGAAAATGGCTGGCGTGAAATATCCGCATGAGTTTTCTGGTGGTCAACGCCAACGTATTTCTATCGCTCGTGCGTTAGCTACGCGCCCGCGCTTATTGATTTGTGATGAACCGACATCCGCTCTGGATGTTTCTGTACAGGCTCAGATCTTGAACCTTCTTAAAGATCTTCAAGACGAACTGAACCTAACAATGCTGTTTATCAGTCACGATTTACCTGTGATTCGCCAGATGTGCGATCGCGTTGGTGTGATGAAAATGGGGACCTTACTGGAAGTTGCGCCAACGGAGCAGCTTTTCAACTCTCCTCAGCACGAGTACAGTAAACAACTGATTTCTTTGATGCCTGAATTCACAGGATTAAGAGAAGAAGTAAAAACGGCCTAAAGCCGTAACCATTACCAAACGTTCTTGTTTGGCATTTTAAGCAGAAGCAAATACAACAACTAGGGATTTGGATTCCCGCATAAGGAGTTATGCAATGAAAACCATGAAAAGCAAATTAGCATTAGCTTTAATGGCCGCTGGTTTAAGCTTTGCAGCTAGCGCAGCAGACATCAAAGTAGCGTACGACGCAGACCCAGTGTCTCTTGACCCACATGAGCAACTTTCAGGTGGTACGCTTCAGATGTCTCATATGGTATTTGATCCACTAGTTCGTTACACACAAGATTTGGAATTTGAACCTCGCCTAGCGGAAAAATGGGAACGTATTGACGACAAAACAGTACGTTTCCACCTGCGCAAGGGTGTGAAGTTCCATTCTGGTAACGAACTATCGGCTGACGACGTAGTTTGGACATTCGACCGTCTACAAGCTTCTCCAGATTTCAAAGCGATTTTCGAACCGTTTGAAAAAATCGTTAAAGTAGATGATTACACTTTTGACCTAGTGTCAAAAGGTGCATACCCGCTTGTTCTTCAATCAGCAACTTACATCTTCCCAATGGATAGCAAGTTCTATTCAGGTAAGACTGAAGACGGTAAAGAGAAAGGCGAAATCGTTAAGCACGGTAACTCATTTGCTTCTACTCACGTATCAGGTACTGGCCCGTTCATCGTAACTGCACGTGAGCAAGGTGTAAAAGTTGAGTTTGAACGTTTTGGCGATTACTGGGACAAAGCGTCTAAAGGTAACGTTGATCACCTGACTCTAGTGCCAATTAAAGAAGACGCAACTCGTGTTGCTGCACTGCTTTCTGGCGATGTAGATATGATTGCTCCTGTGGCTCCAAACGACCACAAACGCGTTGAATCAGCGAAAGGTGTTGATCTAATCACGCTTCCAGGTACTCGTATCATCACATTCCAAATGAACCAATCTAGCAACGAAGCGTTGAAAGATGTTCGTGTACGTCAAGCTATCGTTCATGCGATTAACAACAAAGGTATTGTTGATAAGATCATGAAAGGTTTCGCAACAGCTGCTGGTCAACAAAGCCCTAAAGGTTACGCAGGTTACAACCCTGAACTGGTTCCACGCTTTGACCTGAAAAAAGCAAAAGAGCTGATGAAAGAAGCGGGTTACGAGAAAGGCTTCACGCTTACTATGATCGCTCCAAACAACCGTTATGTGAACGATGCAAAAGTAGCTCAAGCAGTTTCTGCAATGCTGTCTAAGATTGGTATTAAAGTTGATCTGAAGACTATGCCTAAAGCTCAGTACTGGCCAGAGTTCGACCTATGTTCGGCAGACATGCTAATGATTGGTTGGCACTCAGATACTGAGGATTCAGCGAACTTCTCTGAGTTCTTAACCATGACTCGTAACGAAGAGACTGGTAAAGGTCAGTACAACTGTGGCCACTACTCTAACCCAGAAGTGGACAAGCTAGTTGAAGCGTCTGCAACTGAAACAGATCCAGCGAAACGTGCAGCAATGCTACAGAAAGTTGAAGCGACTCTGTACAACGACGCAGCGTTCGTACCACTACATTGGCAAAACCTTGCTTGGGGTGCGAAGTCTACTCTACACGCGAAAGACATCGTTAACCCAATGGAAATGCCTTACTTCGGCGACCTAGTGGTTGACGAGAAGTAAGATTAAGCATTAACAAGTAACACCACGCCTTCGGTGTTTGACATCGAAGGCGTGTTTTAGCACTTAGACAGTTTATTTTTTCAGTCGGATAAAGTGTCGTTTTTTTAGGCTGAGTATTTTCGCACCTCGTGTGTATTCCGAATTTTGCATGGAAAGTTAAGGGGCAAGGAATGTTTACGTTTCTGGTCAAGCGCCTGTTTCAGGCACTGATAGTGATGTTTGTGATCAGTTTAGTGGCGTTTGCCATCCAAGATAACTTGGGTGACCCGCTACGTGAGCTTGTCGGCCAATCTGTTTCAGAAGCTGAGCGCCAAGCTCTGCGCGATGAACTTGGTCTGAACGATCCCTTCATTACCAAATATTCTCGCTTTGTTACTGCTGCAGTGCAGGGTGACTTAGGCACATCTTATTTCTTTAAACGCCCAGCTATTGAAGTCATTCTTGATAAATTAGTGGCGACTTTGGAACTTGTATTTGGCGCGTCATTAATCATTATTGTTTGCTCTATTCCAATTGGGGTTTATACGGCAATAAAACCAAAAAGTCTGTTTACGAAAGTCGTGATGGCCGGTAGTAGCATCGGTATTTCAATTCCGGTGTTCTTAACAGCGATTATGCTGATGTATATCTTCTCAATTGAATTAGGCTGGCTGCCTTCTTATGGTCGAGGCGAAACATACAATCTATTGGGCTGGGAGTCAGGCTACTTTACCTGGGATGGCATTAAGCACCTGATCTTGCCATGTGTTTCACTGGCTTCAATTATGTTACCGCTGTTTATTCGTCTGGTTCGTTCTGAAATGTTGGAAGTATTAAGCTCTGAATACATTAAATTTGCTACGGCAAAAGGTTTACCGCTGAAGAAAATCTATTTCCAACACGCTTTGAAAAACACTATGTTGCCAGTACTAACGGTCGGTGGGGTTCAGATTGGTACTATGGTGGCATATACCATTTTGACTGAGACAGTATTCCAGTGGCCGGGTACAGGTTTCCTATTCCTTGAAGCGATTAACCGTGTAGATACACCTTTGATTACTGCTTACGTTATTTTTGTTGGCTTAATCTTCGTTGTAACCAACACTGTGGTTGATTTGTTATACGGATTGATTAACCCAACCGTAGACTTAACAGGAAAAGGAGCATAATCATGAGCGAATTTGCAGCAGCTCCTTCACGCTGGGAGCGTTTTAAACAGTCAGATTTTCTGTACTACTTCTTACGTGACAAAGTGGCAATGTTCAGCTTTGCCATCTGTATGATTTTCTTGGTGCTCTCAGTGGCTGCGCCGCTTATTGCACCGACAGACCCATACGATATGTCATCCATCGACATTATGGACGCAGAACTACCACCATCTTGGATGGATGGCGGTGATACACGCTTTCTGCTGGGTACGGATGAACAAGGGCGTGATATTTTATCGACCATGCTTTACGGCTCACGTCTTTCACTCACGATCGGTTTCCTAGCGGTAGCTCTACAGCTGTTCTTAGGCATTATCATTGGTCTGTCTTCGGGTTACTTTGGTGGCCGTATTGATAGCTACTTAATGCGTTTTGCAGATGTTCAGTTGTCGTTCTCGACCATGATGGTGGCGATCATTGTGTCGGCAATCTTCAAAGCGAGTTTTGGCAGTGAATTCTATAGTGAGTACGCAGTTTTAATGCTGGTGGTGATTATCGGTGTGGCTGAATGGCCTCAGTACGCGCGTACCATCCGTGCATCCGTATTAGCCGAGAAGAAGAAAGAGTATGTGGAAGCGGCTCGCGTGATGGGCTTTAAAGCGCCTCGCATCATGTTCCGTCACATTCTGCCAAACTGTTTGTCGCCAATTTTGGTTATCTCTACGGTACAAGTGGCAAACGCTATCATGTCAGAAGCGGCACTTTCATTCCTTGGCTTAGGTTTGCCAGTTGACCAACCATCGTTGGGCGCGCTGATTAGTATCGGGTTTAACTATATTTTCTCAGGTTCTTGGTGGATCACTGCCTTCCCTGGCGTGCTGCTTGTCACTTTAGTGTTGGTGATAAACCTACTTGGTGACTGGCTACGTGATGTATTTAACCCGAAAATCTATAAAGGGTGATCCTCGTCGATTGATTTTGTTGACATAATCTACCTAAACTAGAGCCGTAAGTGATTTACGGCTCTTTTTTTGCTTATGTTTTTTCATAGAACTAGAAATAGTTAGGTAGATACAAGCTCAGGTCGGGTTATGACAATAACCATAGTCACCTGAACGGAGAGCGTATGGATATTAAAGGGATCGCAATGCCAAAACTTTCTCACCTTCTTTTGATTGGATTGCCTTTTTGTTTCGCTTCTCAAACACTTTTGGCTGCAGAGCCTGAGCAGTTTTTGTGTGGTGGAACTCAAACTTCAACCAATGAGCTTCCTCGATTAAACAGCAACTGCCCAATTGGTAAGGGACTGTGGGGGAAATCGGCGCCAAAAGGGAAAGATTCTTCTTTCTGGATTCAATGTGGCTTATTGAACGAAGCAATGCCCTTAAGCCGAGCGAAGGTTCTTTATCAGCATATTTCGACCGACGTGTGGATGAAGCCCGAGGGTAAAGCGCTGCGTTGTTTGATTGGTCCGTATAACGACTACACCACGGCCAAGAAAGAGCTCGCAGGGGTAAGAAGTGAGAAGCTGTACAAGGAAGCATTCATCCGTGAAGTGCGCAAAGGAGAGCAAGACGCTCCCGTTGTTACTGCGAAAAAACCGGCATCTAAACCGAAGAATACGCCTAAAAAAGTGGTCGCTTCGAAATCGAAACCTGTTGCTAAGCCAGCAGCAAAAGCAAAACCTGTAGTAATGCCAGCCACAGCTAAGGCGGCACCAAAAGCGACGAAAGAAATGTCTACTATCACCATTCGACGTGAAGCAACGCTGGGTGGTATTCATTACGTAGTTCCTTACGTGATGGATGAAAAAGAACAGTTTTATATGGAGCATGATTTGGCGTGGAATCGCTTAAGTTATGCCGACGCAGAGAAGCGTTGCCAGCAGCAGAAAATGCGTTTAGCAACAGAAGTGGAATGGAAACAGCTGCTTGATTCTAAAGTGATGGAAAAAGATAAGTGGCCAGTTTATTTGCCGTACTGGGGAGAGAACAGTAAAGGCTTCTTTACCACAGGTAAGGTTAATACCTTAAAAGGTACCTCCCTTCTCAACGTACTTTGCGTAAAATAACTCTCAGTTTATCGATTTGAGATAATAAAAAACCCAGTGAATGCCACTGGGTTTTTTCATTGCTAGAAAAGATTATGCATCTTCAGGGATCTTATGTGGTTGTGTGCGGAACAACTTCATCACAATCACAAAGAATACCGGAACGAAGAAGATGGCCAGTATCGTTGCGGCGAACATACCGCCCACAACACCCCAACCAATCGCGTTACGGCTAGCCGCACCGGCACCAGTACTCAGTGCCAGTGGAAGTACACCTAAGATAAAGGCAAATGACGTCATCATAATTGGGCGCAGACGCATACGACACGCTTCTACCGTTGCGCTGATAAGGTCTTTTCCATCGTCGTAGAGTGCTTTTGCAAACTCTACAATCAAGATAGCGTTCTTCGCTGACAAGCCGATAGTCGTTAACAGACCCACTTGGAAGTAGATGTCATTGGAGAGCGACTTCATGGTTGCTGCCGCAATGGCACCAAATACCCCTAGCGGAACAATCAGGATGACAGAGAACGGAACACTCCAGCTTTCGTATAGAGCCGCTAGGCTCAGGAATACGATCAGGATAGACAACGCGTAAAGTAGCGGCGCTTGTGAACCAGTTTGTACTTCTTGGTAAGAAGCACCTGTCCACTGCAAGCCAATACCTTGAGGCAGCTGAGCAACAATGTTACTGATCGCCTGCATCGCATCACCCGTACTCTTTCCTGGAGCGGCTGAACCTTGGATGTTTACCGCTGGAACACCGTTATAGCGTTCTAGACGTGGTGAACCGTAAGTCCAGTCAGTCGTCGCAAAGGCATCAAACGGAACCATTTCGCCTAAGTTATTTTTGACATGCCATAGACGCAGATCTTCAGGGTTCATACGGTATTCAGCATCTGCTTGTACGTATACTTTTTTCACGCGGCCGTTATCGATAAAGTCATTAACGTAGCTTGAACCCAGTGCCGTTGATAGAGTGCTATTGATATCCGAAACAGACAGACCCATTGCCATCGCTTTTTCATAGTCGATGTTAATGCGGAACTGTGGTGTATCTTCCATACCGTTTGGACGAACACCTGTCAGGTTAGGATTTTGCGAAGCCATACCTAACAGCTGGTTACGAGCCTGAATTAACTTATCGTGACCTAAGTTCGCATTGTCGGTGATGTAAGCATCAAAACCCGTTGCGTTACCTAAGCCCATAATCGCAGGAACGTTAAAGGTATAGATGTTTGCTTCTTTCACTTGAGAGAATGCCCCCCAAGCTCGGCCTACAATCGCGTTGACTGACATCGCTGGATTTGTACGTTCATCCCAATCCTTGAGTCGTACAAACGCCATACCCATGTTCTGCCCCTGACCTGCAAAGCTAAAGCCCGAAACAGTAAACACAGACTGAACGGAGTCAGACTCGTTTTCCAGAAAGTGCTTTTCAACTTTATCCATCACGTTCAGCGTTTGCTCTTGCGTTGCACCCGCGGGTAACTGAATGATAGACAGGAAAATACCTTGGTCTTCTTCAGGAACAAAAGAGGTTGGCAGACGAGTCCAAAGCGTGCCTAAGATGCCGACAATAATTACGTACATAGCAAGGTAGCGAATACGTTGATTCACGCCTTTACTCACAACGTTTTTATAACCGTTAGTACCACGGTCAAACGCTTTGTTAAACCAAGCTAGCGGGCCACGACGAACGTGGTGTTCACCTTTGTGCATCGGTTTTAGCAAAGTCGCACAGAGAGCCGGTGTCAGCACCATTGCCACTAATACGGACAGCACCATAGACGATACGATAGTCAGAGAGAACTGGCGATAAATAGCACCCGCTGCACCACCGAAGAACGCCATCGGGATGAATACCGCACTCAGTACCATTGCGATACCAACTAGTGCACCAGTAATTTGCCCCATTGATTTTCGGGTCGCTTCACGTGGCGGAAGACCATCTTCTGCCATTACCCGCTCAACGTTCTCGACCACAACGATAGCATCGTCAACCAATAGGCCTATCGCCAGTACAAGACCGAACATAGTCAGAGTGTTGATTGAGAAGCCAAACGCGGACATAACGCCGAAAGTACCTAACAGAACAACAGGAACCGCGATGGTTGGAATCAAGGTTGCGCGGAAGTTCTGCAAGAACAGATACATCACGAGGAATACCAGCACGACCGCTTCCACAAGCGTATGCACAACTTCTTCGATAGAGATCTGAACAAATGGCGTTGTATCGTATGGATAAATAACTTCAATGTTGTCTGGGAAGGTTGGTGACATCTCGTTGATACGAGCTTTCACTAACTCAGAGGTTTCCAGCGCATTGGCACCTGTCGCCAGCTTAATCGCAATACCAGCCGCGTATTTGCCGTTATATAAAGCAACCGCTTGGTAACTCTCGGCACCTAGCTCAACGCGAGCCACATCTTTCAAGCGAATTTGTGCACCATCGGTGTCTACTCGCAATAGGATGTTTTCAAACTCAGATACGGTTCTCATACGGCTTTGGGCCGTAATGGTCGCATTCAGACGCTGACCTTTAATTGAAGGTGTGGCACCTAACTGACCAACAGAAACCTGAGTGTTCTGCGCGCTGACTGCCGATTTTACTTGAGCAGGAGTCAGGCTGTATTTATTCAGTTTGTTTGGATCTAACCAGATACGCATCGCGTTCTGAGCACCGAACACCTGAACTTCACCTACACCCTGAACACGGCTCAGTGGATCTTTAACGTTAGAAATCATGTAGTCAGAAAGATCAGTGTTGTCCATGCTACCGTCTGATGAGACGAAGCCGACAACCATCAAGAATGAACTAGATGATTTTGAAACGGTAATACCTTGTTGTTTAACTTCACTTGGTAGCGTTGCTTCAGCAAGTGCAAGTTTGTTCTGCACCTGTACCTGAGCAATATCCGCATCAGTACCACTTTCAAAAGTAAGCGTAATGCTGAATGCACCGGATGAACTACTTTGAGACGACATATAAATCAGGTTATCAATCCCGTTCATATTCTGTTCTATCGTCTGTGTCACACTGTTTTCGACGGTATCAGCTGAAGCACCCGGATAGGTACCTGACACAATAACCGTTGGCGGTGCGATATCCGGATACTGAGATACTGGCAGTGTCATGATCGATAACACACCAGCAAGCATGATGATTATTGCAATCACCCAAGCAAAGATTGGGCGATCTATAAAAAATCGAGCCATATCTTATTATTCCTTAGATGATTCCATCATTTGCGGATTTACCGTACTGCCCGGGCGTACTTTCTGTAAGCCGGCCACAATAACGGTTTCACCAGCTTCTAAGCCTGAATCAATCAACCATTGTGAATTCACAGTATGACTTGCCACCACTGGACGGACTTCTACTACGTTCTCAGCATTTACGACTAATACAGAAGCTTCGCCACGCGCATTGCGGCTTAGCGCTGTTTGTGGAACAAGAATAGCGTCGGAACGAGCTTCAACTGGCAGTTGAGCACGAACATAAAGACCCGGTAGTAAGAACTGGTCTGGGTTAGGCAAAGTGGCTCGAACGTTGACTGTACCTGTGTTTTCATTCACAGAAACTTCAGCAAACTGTAGCGTCGCTTTTTGTTCGATTGGCGTACCGTCATCAAGGAATAGCTTAATGCCTTTCAGCTCGTCTTTTTCTTTACCTGTGCTTTGGCGCAGTTTCAAAAGCTCATTACTTGGCTGAGAAAGGTCAACATAAAGTGGGTCAAGCTGCTGAATTGTTGCCAGTACATCGGTTTGGTTAGCCGTTACTAACGCACCTTCGGTAACGTGTGAACGACCGATACGACCTGAAATTGGCGCTTTAATATGTGTGTAATCAAGGTCAATTTGCGCAGCGTTAACGTTCGCTTGCGCTGCTTTTACAGATGCCAAAGCTTCTTTGTAAGTCGCTTGTGCATCTTCATAAGCTTGTTGGCTAACAGCATTCTTTTTCACAAGCTCGTTGTAGCGTTTTGCTTGAAGTTCTGTACGGCTAAGCGTTGCTTCCGCTTTCGCCAAATTTGCTTTCATGCTTGCCAATGATGCTTGGTAAGTTGACGCATCAAGTTCAAATAGAACATCGCCTTTTTCAACTAAGCTACCTTCAACAAATTTACGTGCGGTGACAATACCACGAACCTGAGGGCGAACTTCTGCGATTCGGAAAGCATTAGTACGACCAGGTAGGGTGCTAGTTACCTGAACTGGTTGTGTTGTGACTTTGATGACGTCTACCGCAACAGCTGGTGCAGCACCGCTATTGACCGCTGCTGGTTTGGCGTCAGGTTGACAGCCGGCAAGCACAATTGCAGCAGCAATCGTGGTCAACCACGTTTTTGACAAGGATCTACCTTGGCCCATATTGATCTCTCCTTTACCACTAGAACTCATCCTGCACGCTTCCTTATTTATGCTTTAAAGGTAATTGATGGGCAGAACGTGAATTGGAACTCGAATTTACTTATGCAAATACCGATAGTGTAAATAACCAACAGTTAATAATCGGTTAAGACATCAGTCTGTTACACATTCTAGCAATGACTTTGTCATTTATTGCACAGTTGGACAAGACCCTACACGCAATTCATCATCAAAATTAATGAAAAAGGTTGAACTATATGTTTGGTGAGTGTTTGAACAATTAATGCGGAAGGATCGACCTTGTTGGTTAAGGTGGCAGCAATCAGTACTTTGAGTTTTATACCACTTGTTTTCAAAGCGACTCACAATAGAAGTGATAACTCGGAATAGGTGTAGGTTTACTAGAAGTGGAGCGCCTAAGAATTGTCGAACCTTATCGCCGTGGAGTGAAGATATAAAAAAGCCCCGCATTAGCGGGGCAGAGCTGGCTATTACTGAGATATTTTTCTCATAATAACGGTTGCTTCTTTGTTACCGCTATTATCTAACGTATCACGTACTAACGTTCCTTGGTCCCAATCAGATCCAGCTGGAATGTAGCTGAAGCGGTTGATTTTGAAGTAATCGGACGTATCGCCATCGTCTCTGTCATTCCAACGAATTGTTGTGTTTAGCTGATCGAGAGTCGCTTTAGAATCACCAGCACTGTTAGTTGTGAACCACCAGTAATCCTTAGTAGCAAGTTCTTCATAAGTTAGGCTTTCACTTATATCATCTAGAGTACAACTACTGCCTGAACCGCCCAGCTCTTGACCACTGACGGTGGCTCCTGTTGATGTAAATACATAAGTAGATTCAGCTACTTTGTTACAGCCACCAGGCATAGTAGCAATAGCTTTCCATGTGCCAATGAAGTCAACATATTTGTCTTCACCAACAGCGTCTACTTGATAGATAAACTCAATGGATTCTTCTACACGGCCAACAGTTGCTTGACTGGTTGCCGTATATTCTTTACTACGAGCTTGAATGTATACACCTGTGATTGGGTCGTAAGTACTTGATAAAGTTTCTTTGCGCATCTCTGTGCCAGCAGCTTCATCTTCGTCAGAGTCGTCTCGTTCTACAATCTCAAATTGTGTCATTGATTGCTCGCTACAACTGCTAGCAGCCATACATTCGTACGCTCCTCCCATTTCAGCTACTTTTGTCCAGCTAGTTGTCTCGTCAGCTGAGCTTGTTGATGATGGGTTATTTAGAACATAGATATAAGCACTTGGGAGGCTAGCGTTAGTCGTTGTAGATACGCTACATGAATTATTTGAGAATGTTCCGCCGTCGGCTATACACTCTAAGTAATTTTCTGCATAGTCCTCACTGATGGTGCCATCATTCGAACCTGACTTAGTTATAAAGTTATCATTTCCCAGAACATAAGTTTGAGATGACAAGCCTGAAGTCTGTTCGAAGATATCATCACCATTGACATCGTCACCTAAAGTTTTATCACCGTGTATGACTATCTTATATGAGCCACTGCCCGTACTATCTATTCTTTGTGTTGCACTACGGTGAACAAACACACCATCTGAACCTTTTGCCCAGTCAGTCAGAGCGATGTCTTCGCCACGCGTTAAATCACTTAAAGAGCCATCCATATGTTCAATCGCGTCATCAGCACTCACGATAGAACTGATGCTAAGTTCTGATAGCAAATCAGCGATTGAGGCTTCAAATTCTGCATCATCAAGAGAGATTTTTTGCAATGCAGCAGAGAGAGCTGAACCATCAGTAACACCTTGAAGGGTAGTAGGGATAACGATATAGCTCTCATCCCTAGTATTATCGATAGTCAGTAGAAGACGAGCTAGGTTTACTGAACGTTCGTAGGTACCTGCCGCTTCGAATGGTGTTGATACTGAACGAGCTGAAATCGTACCGATTTCTAAGCCGTTTTTACCACCGAGATAGAACGTTACTACGGCTGCATCGGTATCCACATCATAAGCACCAGTGCTGTTTGCTGTGTAACCTGATTTAGTGCCTGAAATATAATACAAGCCTTCAACTGTCGCATCGACGAATGAGCCTGATGATGGAACTGAATACTCTTTCTTGTTACCAAGGTTACCACCTGAATCATCACTACCACCACAGCCAACAAGTGCGGTAGAGATTGCTAGAGCGATCAAGCTTAAGCCAACTTTTTTCATATTATCATCCTGAATAATTATTATTATCCCATTGAAGTGGGGGTATGGATAATAAAGTGATTGCTCTACTTGTTGTATACAGCACGGATTCAACTGCTTTTTTCTTGGTCGTTTTTTTCTCATTTATGCGAAGAATAAGACTAAGATCATTTATTTTTGTGATATTAGTTCTAATTTTATCAATAATATTTCTAGGTTTTTCATTGTAACTATTTGAATAAAAATGAATTTGTTAAAGTTTTGGCTGAATAAAAAAGCCCCGCAAATTTTGCAGGGCTTTGCTCTAACAAGTGGTTACTAACGCATGGTAACGAATTCTTCCGAACCCGTTGGGTGGATAGCTACCACTGAGTCGAAGTCAGCTTTGGTTGCGCCCATCTTCATAGCGACGCCGAAGCCTTGGATCATCTCATCGACTGCGAAGCCAATGCCGTGAAGACCAACTACTGTTTCTTCTTCACCTACACAAACCAACTTCATCTTACATGGTTGACGGTGTGCAGTGACGGCTGTGTACATAGCGGTAAAGCTTGAAGTGTACACTTTCACATTCTCTTCGCCGTATTTAGCAATTGCTTCAGGCTGAGTTAGACCGATAGTGCCGATTGGTGGATGGCTGAATACCACGGTAGGAACTAGGTCGTAATCCATTTTCGCGTTGGTTTTGCCATTGAATAAGCGCTCAGACAATTGGCGACCCGCTTTAACTGCAACTGGAGTCAGTTCAATACCGCCTTCCATGATGTCACCGACACAGTAGATGCCAGCCACGTTAGTGTTCTGGTACTCATCAACTTTGATATAGCCTTGCTCGTTGGTTGCAACGCCCGTTGCTGCTAGGTTGATCGCATCTGTTGCTGGATGGCGACCGATAGCCCAAATCAGGGTATCAACGTTTTGGCTTTCACCATTTTCTAGGTGAAGAGTCAGGCTACCGTCGGCTTCTTTTACCACTTCTTTTGGCACGCTGTGAGTATGTAGCGTTGGGCCTTCAGCGTTCATCACTTCAACCAATGTTTCGATGATCATTGGGTCAAAGCTACGCAGCGGAGATTCTTTACGGCAGAACAGGTGAGTTTCTGTACCAAGTGCGTTGAGAACACCGGCAATTTCAACAGCGATGTAACCAGCACCAATCACGGCAACACGTTTTGGTTGTTCAGCCAAATCAAAGAAACCGTTTGAATCGATACCGTATTCCGCACCCGGAATGTTAGGAATCGTTGGGCGGCCACCGACAGCAATCAGAATGTTGTCTGCCGTGTAGTGCTCACCGTTAACTTCTACAGTTTTCGCATCGATGAACTTAGCAAAGCCGCGAATCACTTCTACTTTGTTGTTACCAAGAACACGGTCATAAGATTGGTGAATACGGCCAATATAAGCTTGGCGATTTTCAACCATTTTTGCCCAGTTGAAGCTTTTTACGTCAACGTCGAAGCCATAATCAGGCGCGTATAGGTTCATTGCTTCAGCAACTTGTGCACCGTGCCACATAACTTTTTTCGGCACACAACCTACGTTGACACACGTACCGCCAAGATCTTTCGCTTCAATCAGCGCGACTTTCGCGCCGTACATAGCTGCACGGTTTGCTGAAGCGATACCGCCGCTACCGCCACCGATACAGATGTAATCAAAATGCGTTGCCATTACTTTCTCCATTTTTCTTTGATCGCTCGCCAGTAAGATTAAGCAGGGAGCCATTATTTATTAGGGCATAGCTAAATAGTTGGGGTAAACCGCGAGATCACAAGTTACCCCTTGGAAAAACTTGAGCAAGTTATTCCGGAACAATCCATTCCACTTTGTAGTGACCTGTCGCGGGTGCAATTGCTTGTTTTAAAAACGGCAGGATTTCTTTCATTTGGCTTTCAAGTTTCCATGGCGGGTTGATAACAATCATGCCGGATGCTGTCATGCCGCGCTCGTTGGTATCAGGAGAGACACCCAACTCGATTTGCAAAATTTTAGTAATACCTAAACTTTCCAGACCTTCAATCATATCTTCAATATCACAGCGGTTAACCACCGGATACCAAATCGCATAGATGCCCGTTGCCCAGCGCTTGTAGCTTTGTGCAATGGCATTCACCACGTCTCGATACTCTTTAGCCAGTTCGTAAGGCGGGTCAATGAGAACCAAACCACGACGCTCTTGCGGTGGCAAGCTTGCTTTCAGGCGTTGAAAACCATCTTCTTTGTAAATCGACACTTGGCGATCACGATCGAACTCTTGTTCCAACAGTGGGTAATCACTAGGGTGTAACTCGGTTAATACCATGCGGTCTTGCGGGCGCAGGTGAGCATGTGCCACGCGAGGCGAACCTGGGTAGTAACGCAGTTCATCACCTTGGTTAAGGACTTTGATTGCATCAAGGTAGCTTTGAATGTCTTCTGGCAGATTATCTTGTTGCCAAATACGCGCAATACCTTGTTTGTATTCACCTGTTTTTTCCGACCACTCATGAGTCAAGTCGTAGCGGCCAACACCGGAGTGAGTATCGTGATAAACAAACGGTTTATCTTTTTGCTGTAGTGCATTGAGGATTAAGCTTTGTACGATGTGTTTCACTACATCTGCGTGGTTTCCTGCATGGAAACTGTGTCGATAACTTAACAAGTGTCGCTCTCTAACTTATGGCTGAATATGGAAAAACGAATGCGGCTAATTATACACCCAAAATTGTATGTTGAGGTGGGTCTAGACACATTTCGAATTGTATTGAATTGACGCTACTCTTGAAAATTCATCCTCCTACCTATATTTATTAACCTAACAGACGAGGATATTTCATCCTCACTATTTTTCATAAAAAGGAACGTTTTATGTCTAATCCACTTCTTAGCTTTACGGATTTACCTCCGTTTTCAGATATTAAGCCGGAGCACGTAAAGCCAGCGGTTGAACAGGCAATAGAAGATTGCCGTGCAAAGATTGAACAGGTACTTGAAGGTAATACACAACCAACTTGGGAAAATGTTATTGCACCTATCGAAGAAGTGGATGACCGCTTGAGTCGTTTATGGTCACCAGTGAGCCATATGAACTCAGTGGTGAACAGCGACGAATTGCGTGAAGCTTATGAGAGCTGCCTGCCAATTCTGTCTGAATACGGTACTTGGGTTGGTCAACACAAAGGTTTGTTTGAAGCGTACAAAGCAATCAAGAACAGTGAAGCTTTTGCAACGCTGAGTCAGGCGCAGAAGAAAACCATCAAAGATGCACTACGTGACTTTGAATTGTCGGGTATTGGTTTACCTAAAGCAGAACAAAAGCGTTATGGCGAAATCAGCAAACGCATGTCTGAGCTGGGTTCTAAGTTCTCGAACAATGTGCTTGATGCCACTATGGGTTGGACTAAACACATCACCGACAAAAATGAGCTGGCGGGTATGCCAGAATCGGCCCTGGCTGCGGCTCAAGCAGCGGCAGAAGGTAAAGGTCTTGAAGGTTACTTGTTAACTCTGGATATCCCTTCTTACCTACCGGTAATGACTTACTGTGACAACCAAGCGCTACGCAAAGAACTTTACGAAGCGTATGTGACTCGTGCCTCTGAACGTGGTCCGAATGCGGGCAAATGGGACAACACAGAGAACATTGCTGAGTTGCTGAAACTGCGTTATGAAGTGGCTCGAATGCTGGGTTTCAACACTTACAGCGAAAAGTCACTGGCAACCAAAATGGCGGAAACACCGGACCAAGTTCTGAGCTTCCTAAACAATTTAGCGAGCAAAGTGAAGCCGCAAGGTGAGCGTGAAGTTCAGGAACTGCGTGAATTTGCCGAGCAAGAGTTTGGTGTGACTTCATTTGAACTGTGGGATATCGCTTACTACAGCGAAAAGCAAAAACAGAAACTGTTTAAGATTTCTGATGAAGAGCTACGTCCTTACTTCCCAGAAAACAAAGTGGTTTCTGGCTTGTTTGAAGTACTGAATCGCGTATTTGGTATGAAAGTACAAGAGCGTGAAGGTGTCGATACTTGGCATGAGTCGGTGCGTTTCTTCGATATTTTTGATAGCAATGATGTGCTGCGTGGCAGTTTCTATCTTGACCTTTACGCTCGTGAACATAAGCGTGGCGGAGCGTGGATGGATGAGTGTCGAGTTCGTCGTATCAATGCTAATGGCGAACTACAAACGCCTGTGGCCTATTTGACGTGTAACTTCAACCGTCCAGTGGGTGACAAGCCTGCACTGTTTACTCATGATGAAGTGGTGACTCTGTTCCACGAAACGGGTCACGGTATTCACCATATGCTGACTCAGGTGGATGTGAGTTCGGTTTCTGGTATCAACGGTGTGCCGTGGGATGCGGTTGAGCTACCAAGTCAGTTCCTAGAAAACTGGTGTTGGGAAGAAGAGGCACTGGCGTTTATTTCTGGTCACTACCAGACAGGTGAACCTTTACCGAAAGAGATGCTCGATAACATGCTGGCAGCGAAAAACTTCCAGTCAGGTATGTTTATTCTGCGCCAGCTTGAATTTGGATTGTTCGATTTCACTCTACACACTACTTATGACCCAGAAGTGGGGCCTCAAGTGCTGGAAACATTAGCAGAAGTGAAAAAGAAAGTAGCAGTATTGCCAAGCCTTGAATGGAACCGTTTCTCCCACAGCTTCAGCCACATTTTTGCTGGTGGCTACAGTGCGGGTTACTACAGCTATCTATGGGCAGAAGTGTTATCAGCAGATGCGTTCTCTCGTTTTGAAGAGGAAGGTATCTTCAATGCGGAAACGGGTTCAAGCTTCTTAAATAACATCCTAGAAATGGGTGGCAGTGAAGAACCGATGGAGCTGTTCAAGCGCTTCCGTGGTCGTGAGCCACAAATCGATGCCTTGCTGCGTCACTCTGGTATTGCTGCTTAAGTTCTACTTATTTGAATCATTCAGTTCAATAATTAACATAACCCTGCTTTAGCGAGCAGGGTTATTTGTTAGAGTAACTTTGGTTTTAAAAGGAGATTCCAATGACGAAAGTGCAGAAGTTAATCTTTTCTTTAATCACAACCTTGTTGCTTTTAGGATGTGCTGACCTTAAACAGGCTGGTAAAGAAGTTGGGCATGCCACTCGCGATGCGGCTACCGCTATTGGTCATGCGACTCGCGATACCACCAAAGCAATTGGTCACGCCTCGCGAGATGCGGTGGTTAGTGTTCATGATGAGCTGTCACAGTGAAGGATTTCCTATTTATCCATCGATCTATGGATAGAGATCCTGGTCCCCATATCATCACGGTTAACATCATCATTCCCCATAGTTGGTGGTCATAAAATCCTCTCTCCCATAGCAATGGGTATGAGATGACGGCTGTGATATTAACTGCGAAAAGTGCAGCAGCACTGAGCCTACCAAACAGTCCAAGAAGCAGAAAAATCGGAATAACCAGTTCCGCTGCAGTTGCGAGATAAGCGGCTATTTTCCAAGAGATAAATGGCACCTGGTATTCCCACTCAAATAGGTACAGCGTGCTACTCCATGTCGTGATTTTCGTTAGTCCTGAATTAAAAAACACCCAACTGACCCAGATACGGCTGATCAGCAATACGATTGGCGCGAGCCGTGATTCAAACCATTCAATAGATAGGTTGAGGCGAGCGATGGCTGATATCATACAGTGACTCCTAATAATGGTCTGCCAATGAGAAACCAGCAACGACATTGAGTGTAAGTAGAGACTGCAATGCGGCCAGTGCTTCGGGGGGAATTTTGCCTAATGGCGTTTTGTTGTTGATATTCGTTAGCAATTGGTATTCTTCGCGGTTTAAATCTTTTGTCCAAGGGTGTCCATGCTCATCACAAGCGATAACTCCGAACTGGGTGTTATTCAGGATCAGGTTGTCGAAATTTTGTTGGCTAAATGCTCTTTGGAGATCGAATACGGCGAAATCGGATGTAAACGGGAAAACCCAAGAATAAAGGTGAAGAATGAGGCTGGCGTGCTGTTGTTCTGAAAGGGTGCTGATGGCCTCAAGTTGCTGCAGTGACAGCCTTTCGTTTTTTCCAAACTCTTGCTGAGTTCTATCTAATGTCCATTCAAATCTTGCCAGTTCAACCGCATAGGGGGCCGCCTCTACAACATTGGGGAAAAGAGCCACAGTTTGGTTGAAATGTTTACCATAACCACTGACATCTCCTTGTTTAAGGGGATGGGAAAGAATGTAGTGACGGGCTATCGCATCGAAACACTCTTCACCTAATACCTCTTTAAGCATTGGATAGGTGGCTTGCAGCACTTCCGTTAAACTCATTACAAAATTATTGCGGTAAATCTGGAGTCTCTCTTCTGCACTAATTTGCCCGCATTTGATATTGCACGTCTCTCCTCGCGCTTGATAGCGCAAGCCCTCTGCAAAGGTTGCTTGTAGATGTGCCAATCCAAAGCTCATGATGCTTTCCTCTCCATCGTTTCGAGCATTGTGAGTATGTCGCTTGCTTTCTTTGCTTCCGCTAGCAGAACCTCAACATCTGGGATGTCTAAATCCCATTCAATCAAAGTCTTGCGGCTGCCGTGTTTTTCACACCAGTGTTGATAGAGTTGCCAAACTTCCGCAGATACCGGCTTGCTGTGTGTATCTATCCATATTTCCCCTTGGGGAAGGGGGTTAATGGAGAAGCCTGCAAGATGAATTTCGTCGACGGTATCAGCTGGAATCGAATCAATATAAGTCTGACTACTAAAACCATGATTGAAAGCAGAAACATGTACATTGTTCAAATCGAGCAACAAACGGCATTCTGTTCGCTGTTGTACTTGTGTCAGAAATTCCCATTCGGAAATAGTGGAGTGGTTAAACTGCAAATAGCTGGAAGGGTTTTCAATCAGAATGGGGCGCTTTATGGCGTCTTGCACGGTAAGTACATTACGACAAAAGACGTCTAGCGCTTCTTCAGTGTAAGGCAAAGGCAGTAAGTCATTAAAATAGTGACCACCATTCTCACTCCAGCTTAAATGGTCGGAAACAAAAAGTGGCTGAATTTCGTCGATCAAAGCTTTAAGTTGCTGTAAATGAGAGGTATTGATGCCTTGTACTGAACCTAATGAAAGACCGATACCGTGGCAGCTTATCTGATGGTTTTTACTAATATTACGCAGCTGATTACGGGCAACCGAATGGGGCGAAAAATAGTTTTCGCTGTGAATTTCTAACCAACTCACTCGTGGTACTTGCTCGACAAAATAGTTGATATGGGGAGAGCGCAATCCTACACCTACCTGGCTATGTAGCATGAAGCCTCCATTCGTTTTATTGTGGGTTTGCTATCGCGATGGAAAGAATAGTGGTGCACTTGTTGAGCTCAGTGCACCACTCAGTCGTGTGTTGACGCTATTAGGAAGACATAGTGCTCCCGCCAGAAAGTTTGCCGCAAAGGCCTTTAGGCACAACAACAAAGGCATCTTTTTGACCATCTTTTTTCGATGTACCCGCGCACGAGCTCATTTTAGTCGCACAATCGTTTTGACCTGCTTTCGCCACTCCGTAGCATTTTTCCTGATCGGCTGCGAACGCAGATGTTGCTGTTAGCATTGTGCCGCCTAATGCAAGTAAGCCTGTTACTGCTGCTGTTACTGCCAAATTTGATTTTTTCATCATCACTTCCTCATGAATTATTCTTACCTGATGTAGCAAGTTAATAACTTGTTAATCATTGAACTTGCTTATTAGAAAAGAGAGGCGTTACTAAAAAAAACTTTCAATGAATGGAATAAAAAATAGAAAAATTGAGGTTTAAAAATCGTTAAGCGAATGAATTCTTTAGCAATATATGTACAAAAAAACTTCAATTATTTTTTCTTTAGTCTGAAACATCTGGGAAGAAAATGGCTTGTTTAACGAGCATCTAGGTGGATTTTAGGGTTATAATCGTCGTCATTATGTATAAATAACCAGTAGCCAAGCCATGATGGATCCTTCTCTTTTACTCGACGGTTTAAACGATAAACAACGCGAAGCTGTTGCTGCGCCACTAGAAAACTTGCTGGTGCTGGCGGGCGCAGGCAGTGGTAAAACGCGGGTGCTCGTACACCGCATTGCATGGTTATTATCGGTAGAGCAAGCGTCACCGTTCTCAATTATGTCGGTAACTTTTACCAATAAAGCGGCTGCGGAAATGCGTGGTCGAATTGAAGAGCTAATGATGGGCAGTGCTTCTGGTATGTGGAATGGTACTTTCCACGGTATTTGTCATCGTATTCTTCGGGCTCACTATTTGGATGCCAAGCTGCAAGAAGATTTCCAAATTATTGATTCTGAAGATCAGATACGTCTACTGCGTCGTTTGATAAAAGCGCAAAACTTGGATGACAAACAGTGGCCTGCGAAACAAGTTTCCTGGTGGATTAACGGCAAGAAAGATGAAGGTCTGCGCCCAGCACATATCGATGCTTATCACGACCCTGTGACTCAAACTTACGTGCAGATTTATACCGCTTATCAGGATGCGTGTGATCGTGCTGGTTTGGTCGACTTTGCAGAGATCTTGCTGCGAACGTTAGAGTTATTGCGTGATAATAAGCACATTCGTGAGCATTACCAAGCTCGCTTTAAACACATTCTGGTCGACGAATTTCAGGATACCAACAACATCCAATATGCATGGCTACGTTTGATGACGGGCAAAGATAGTCACGTGATGATTGTGGGCGATGATGACCAGTCTATCTATGGCTGGCGTGGCGCAAAAATCGAGAATATTGAGAAGTTTACCCTTGAGTTCCCAAGTGTGAATACGATTCGTCTGGAACAGAACTACCGTTCAACCAAAACGATTCTTGAAGCATCCAACACGCTTATTGCTAACAACAGCGAGCGTATGGGTAAGGAATTGTGGACTGATGGTGTCGAAGGTGAGCCAATTTCTGTTTACTCCGCTTACAACGAGTTGGATGAAGCTCGTTTTGTGGTTGGGAAAATCAAAGCGTGGCACGAAGATGGCGGTGCTCTTGAAGACACGGCGATATTGTATCGAAATAACGCTCAGTCACGTGTTCTGGAAGAAGCGCTCATTCAGGCGGGTTTGGCATACCGAATTTATGGCGGCATGCGATTCTTCGAGCGTCAGGAAATCAAAGATGCGTTGAGCTACCTGCGTTTGATGGCAAACCGTAACGACGATTCAGCCTTTGAACGTGTGGTTAACACACCAACTCGTGGTCTGGGCGATAAAACGTTGGATACTATTCGTTTTGCTGCTCGTGACCGTGGCTGCACCCTGTGGGATGCGAGCGTTGTTTTACTTGAAGAAAAAGTACTACCAGGCCGTGCTGCTTCCGCATTAAGCCGTTTCGTTGAGCTGATTAACGCTATGGAAGACGATAGCGCAGAGATGAACCTGCATGAGCAAACTGACCACGTGATTAAATCCTCGGGTTTGTTTGAAATGTATCAGCTAGAGAAAGGCGAAAAATCGAAGGCACGAATTGAGAACTTGGAGGAGCTGGTAACGGCAACTCGTCAGTTCGAAAAGCCGGAAGAAGCGGAAGAGATGACGCTACTGACAGCATTCTTAACTCATGCGGCGCTTGAGTCTGGTGAAGGTCAGGCGGATGAGTTTGATGATGCTGTTCAGCTGATGACATTACACAGTGCGAAAGGTTTGGAATTCCCAATGGTATTCATGGTTGGTGTCGAGGAGGGGATGTTCCCGAGTCAGATGTCAGCCGAAGAAGCGGGGCGTTTAGAAGAGGAACGCCGCTTGTGTTATGTGGGTATGACCCGTGCAATGCAGAAGCTCTACATCACTTATGCGGAAATGCGCCGTTTGTACGGACAGGATAAATACCACAAACCTTCACGCTTTATTCGTGAACTGCCAGAGAAATGTTTGGATGAAGTGCGTATGAAAGCCCAAGTGAGCCGACCAGCGAGCAGTGGTCGCTTTAGCCAGACGGTTGTCAAAGAGAACTTCAATGAGACTGGCTTTACGCTTGGATCTCGCGTTCGACATCCAAAATTTGGTGAAGGTACCATCATCAACTTCGAGGGTAGCGGTCCGCAAAGTCGCGTTCAGGTAGCCTTTAACGGTGAAGGTATCAAATGGCTTGTGACTGCCTATGCTAAGCTGGAACGCATGTAATCGCTCTAGATGTATAGTGAGAAGAACCTAGCCTAAGTGCTAGGTTTTTTGTGTCGCCGATTTAGCTATGAGCAGAAAAAGAAAAACCCCGAGGGCGCGAGCCCTTCGGGGTTATAGTCTTACTTGCAGCAATCCGGCTACTAATAGGTGCTCCCTGCATCTATTCCTTGATAAGTGTGCTGTATTCCTTCAGCGCAATCCTTTCATCGCCATCCTAGCGGTGTCCATGATCTTCCTGATCTGCTAACAATCCTCGTTAGCTCACATCACTTGTTCCCTGAGCGGTGTCCCTGACATCATCCTGATGTTAAGTCCTTTCCTCATCCAGAGGTGTCCATTGCCATTCCCTTGTCGCTACCATCCTAGTAACGAATGAGTCCGTTCAATGTCCATTTCGCTTTCCATGCCGATTATTCATCCTGAACAACCGTAACTTCATCCTGAAGTTCACTATCCTTAGTGTTCTATTCCGTGTCAGCATCCTTCCGACAGGGTTCATAATACCGACAAGGAGGTATTCAGCAACGCAAAGAAATCGTTTGCATGCTGATATTTTTTGCCTAAAAAGTAACTTGTTAAGTTAAATCATGTAGTTACTTATTCGTGGCATCTTATTTCTAACGTAGAAAGAGATATTTCCCTATCTGTTTGTGAGAGATCTCGCACAAACTCTCGGGGTGATCAGCTATCTCTTATATTGGGTTAATTTTCACATTATGTGAATTTTCATTCACTCTAGCCCGGCTTTAGTGCATGAAACCGGCCAGAGACTGCCAAATAATGGTGAAACCTATCAGAGAAAAAATGACGCCACACAGTAAATCAATATAGCGACTTGCTCGGTTGAGCTTTGTTTGCAGGCGTTCTGTGGAAAGCATCCACGCAAGGCAAGCAAACCAAGTTAGCGATAACCCCCATAAGATAAGCAAGGCCAAGCCTTTTCCCGTTATCGACATACTTGCCGGAACCAGCGTCGACATTAAGCTTACAAAGAAAACCAGAGCTTTCGGATTCAGGATGTTTGTCATGAATCCACGGGAAAAAGCCTGTTTTTTATTGCTCAGTAACAGCGCTTTTTTATCTGCAGGCGTGATCTCTGCTACTGAGTTCCAGTTCGCTATAGTGGCTTTTAGCGCACCAAAGCCGAGGTAAAGTAAATAACTGCCTCCGCATAGTTGCAGTAAAGCAAACAAGACGGGCTGTTGGTGAACCAAATAGCTGATACCGGTAATGCTAAGAAGTGAATGCAGCAATATGCCGAAAGAGAGTCCAAGCGCGATGTAAATACCAGTTTGGCGGCCATAACGAGTGGCATTTTGCACTACTAATGCGACATCGGGGCCCGGACTCATCAGTGCGACGAAATGGACTCCGGCTAGAGTGATAAGGATACTGGCTTCATTCATATAAAAACTCCTACTTCGAATGAAGAGATTGTGCCTTGGGCTCTCTTAGTTGGCTTGTAAATTTTTGACAGTGTGAAATGTTTAATTCACTGCCGATGGAGAAATACCGTAGCAGTGTTTAAAAGCTTTGGTGAAATGTGCTTGGTCGTAGAAGCCAACCTGCATTGCGACTTCAGTGCCAGACAAGCCACTTTTTACTAGCTTCATTCCCTGTTCTATACGTAAACGAGTGAGCCAGGCGTAGGGCGTCATGTTCATGCGGGCTTTGAAATGGCGTTGAAACTGAGTCGGGCTGAGCGAACAAAGGTTCGCGAGCTGTTCTAAGCGGACTGGCTGATCAAGATGTGCAAGAAGATACTCTTTCAGCGTAGCCAGTGACTGCTTTCCAAGTGGGATGGCTGCCTTTTGTTTTAACGCACCATAACGTTCAACCAATCCACCTAAACCCTCATAAGGAAGGCAATCAAGCGCTAGTTGGCTCAAGTTCGGTTGCATCAGCTTTTGATGTAATTGAGCAAGAGGGGCAAACAGATTTGGATCGCTAATGATGAGCTGTTTAAAGCTCAACATGTCACTTGGTTGCGTGAACTCTAGGTTGTCAGTAAACCACTTTGGATCAATAGAAAAGACGCGTACCTGATAGCCCGTATCTAAGATAGAACTGCCGTCGTGGAGTTCATCTGGCGGCATAACAATAATGTCACCGTAACCGACATTGTGTTGAGTACCTTGATGAGAAAATTTTTGCTGTCCGCTGGTCATTAACCCAATGTGAAAATCTAAGTGATAGTGGCGATCGAAAGCGAACTGATGGTAATCAGCTTCGATCAAACTTATCCCTTGATGTTGAGTTGATGAGTAGAGGATTTTGTCCATATTAAGCTTGGCGAAATAAACAGCAATTCACCAAGCTTAACCAGTCGCTATAGGAATGTCTTGTAAAAAACGATCACTTAGCTGCAACAATCGTTGCTGGGCGCTTTCTGCCTTGGGTTAAACCGTCATAGCTGAACACTACTAACGCACCCCAGATGAAGGTGAAAGTGATGGCTTTATCGGTGGAGAATGCTTCTCCGTAAATCAGAACGGCCAACAAGAACATCAAACTTGGGCCTATGTACTGGAAAAATCCCAAGGTCGACAGTTTCAGTTTTGTCGCTGCACCGGTAAAACAGAGCAAAGGCAATGTAGTCACGATACCGGCACTGATGAGCAGTATGTTGAGGTGTAAATCGTTATCTGCCATTGAGCTGGTGGCCGAGTCCGCGAACCACGCCAGATAAATCAAAGCGGCTGGTATCAGTACCAAGGTTTCAATAAACAGACCAGTCTGACCGTTAACACTGACTTTTTTGCGCAATAATCCATAAAACGCAAAACTGACTGCTAACGCGAACGCGACCACAGGGACAGAGCCGAACACAACGATTTGAATCGCAACACCAATTGCAGCCAGCGCTACTGCAAACCACTGAAGTTTACGTAATCGCTCACCGAGAAACAGCATGCCAAATACAACGTTGATCAGAGGGTTAATGTAGTAGCCCAAGCTTGCGTCCAACATGTGGTTGGCGTTAATTGCCCAGATGAAAATCAGCCAGTTGGCACCGATGAGTAAAGCGGTGGCAATCAGATATAACATCTTAGATTTTGACTGGAAAATGCTGACAACGTTACGCCACTGGTGACTAAAATGGATGATGATCGCCAAAAAGAAAAATGACCAAATAACGCGATGGCTGAGGATTTCCAGAGCAGGAACGAAAGTAATGGTTTTAAAATATATGGGTGCAATCCCCCACATTGTGTAAGCACCGATAGCCAGTAATACGCCTTTTTTAGCGTTGGTTTGCTCTTCTGGAGTCATTGTTTATTCTCGATTGAGAGTTGTTCGATACCTAGTTATAAATGGCCGCATTTACCTAGGTATTACAGAATATTTCGAAAGGAGTGTGCAGTATATACACAAAATACCCGACTGTGCAGCTAAGGAATTATCGACAGGTGAAATTTACCACTCATTCGTAGAACCTCTGATTTCTCGAACTTTTCTTGCCGCGGTTTCGAGTTCACCATTCTCTTATACATTTAGCGGTTTTATTCACCGTTAAAGGTCTCTACAATATCGGGCTAATTTGATGCTTACCCATCATTGGTTTTACCCATCACTGAGAGCTTGCATGACCGCCACTTTAATTGCCGAACATTCAGAGTCACCGTTGACTGCGACAGATGTCTTGCGTGACGTATTCGGCTATCAAACCTTCAGAGACGGTCAGCAAGAAGTTATTGATACGGCGATTGAAGGTAATGACAGCCTTGTGATCATGCCGACCGGCGGTGGTAAATCACTCTGTTACCAAATTCCAGCTTTGGTTCGTTCTGGTGTCACTGTGGTGATTTCGCCACTGATTTCACTGATGAAAGACCAGGTTGATCAGTTGAAAGCGAACGGTGTGTCAGCGGAATGCGTTAACTCGACGCAAACCCGTGAAGAGCTGATCAGTGTTTATAACCGTATGCATGCGGGACTGGTTAAGCTGATTTATGTATCTCCCGAGCGAGTACTCACTAACGAGTTTATCGAGCGTTTGCATAATATTCCGTTGTCGATGATTGCGGTGGATGAAGCACACTGTATTTCTCAGTGGGGGCACGACTTCCGCCCTGAATATGCGTTGTTGGGTCAGCTAAAGCAGTTGTTCCCCCATGTGCCCATTATGGCGCTGACTGCGACCGCCGATGACGCTACTCGCAGCGACATTCTGCATCGCCTAAACCTGACTGAGCCTCATATCTATCTGGGCAGTTTTGACCGCCCCAATATTCGCTATACCTTGGTTGAAAAGCACAAACCGGTTTCTCAAATTATTCGCTACTTGGGCACGCAAAAAGGGCAGTGCGGAATCATCTACTGCGGTAGCCGTAAAAAAGTGGAAATGCTGACAGAGAAGTTGTGCAACAACCACATCCGCGCGGCCAGTTACCATGCTGGGTTAGAGGTCGATGAACGTGCCTACGTGCAAGAAGCCTTTCAACGAGATGATATTCAGATCGTGGTTGCGACTGTGGCGTTTGGTATGGGGATTAACAAACCGAACGTACGTTTTGTGGTTCACTTTGATATTCCAAGAAATATAGAGTCTTACTATCAGGAAACGGGGCGAGCTGGACGAGATGGTTTACCTGCAGAAGCGATGATGCTTTACGATCCTGCCGACATTTCTTGGCTTCGCCGTATGTTGGACGAGAAAGACGAAGGACCTCAAAAGCAGGTTGAAACTCATAAGCTGACCGCGATGAGTAACTTTGCTGAAGCGCAGACGTGTCGCCGTCAGGTTCTTCTTAATTATTTTGGTGAGTATCGTGAAAAGCCTTGCGGCAACTGCGATATCTGCCTTGACCCGCCAAAGCACTTTGACGCGACAGATGAAGCGCGCAAGGCGTTGTCATGTGTTTATCGTATCAATCAAAACTTCGGTATTGGTTATGCCGTTGAAGTGTTGCGCGGAATGCAAAATATTCGCGTTCGCGAAAATGGTCACGATAAAATTTCCACCTACGGCATCGGGCGTGACCACAGCCATGATTACTGGGTGAGTATTTTCCGCCAGTTAATTCACAAAGGCATGCTGTGTCAAAACATCACTCGAAATTCGACGCTTCAGCTTACTGAAGAAGCTCGTCCGCTTTTGCGTGGTGATATGACGTTAGAGCTGGCGGTTCCTCGTCTCGACACGGCTGTTCGCGCTGCCAAATCCGATAAGCTTTCGAGCAAAAATTACGATAAGAAGCTGTTTGCCAAGTTACGTAAACTGCGTAAATCCATTGCAGATGAAGATGGTTTACCACCTTATGTGGTATTCAGTGACGCCACCTTAATTGATATGGCGGAAATTCTGCCAACATCTTACGGTGAAATGCTGGCAGTCAACGGTGTTGGTCAGCGTAAGTTGGAAAAATACGCCGATCCATTCTTAGATTTAATTCAGGAGCATTTAACCAACCATGGCTGAGTTCGGTTTAAAGGAATATCTGGCACAAGAAGGTCGATTGATTGTTCAAACTCAGGCGTTTGAGTTTGATAGTTTTCCTGCAATGGGTGAGCGTTTACTTACCTTGTTGTCTGCAACAGCAGTAGAGAAGCAACAGGATGCAGATCTCCATTCATGGCTGATTGATTTTGAAGGTTGTCGTTTGATGCTGCGTGCTGAGCACTACAGTGAATGTGTGTGGCTAGAAGCAATGGGTGAAGGTCAGAGCAAAGAAGAACTGGATTTTATTGCAGGTTTGTTAGCTCGCGGAGTTCCCTGTTCTCGATAAATAACCTGTTGATGGTTGCGAACGGGTAGCAAACGCAAACACGCATAAATCCATCCTTGGAGCTCCTATTTGTCGTCCATGGCAAATAGGGTTTGCTTATTGATACCCGTTCACTGTAATGCGCAGTCTAAAATCAGCGAGAATTATTCCTCGCCAATAAACCCACCAGTTTGGTGTGTCCACAACTGAGCGTATACACCATTTTGAGCAAGTAGCTCTTGATGTGAACCTTGCTCGATGATTTCACCTTTATCCATCACGATCAGGCGATCCATGGCTGCAATGGTTGATAGTCGGTGCGCAATGGCAATCACTGTTTTACCTTCCATCAGTACTTCTAAGTTTTCCTGAATCGCGGATTCCACTTCAGAATCCAGAGCAGACGTCGCTTCATCCATAATGAGGATAGGTGCGTTTTTTAGAAGAACACGTGCAATCGCGATACGTTGACGTTGGCCGCCAGATAATTTCACACCCCGCTCACCCACTTCGACATCGTAACCTTCTCGGCCTTGTTCATCTTTTAAATCCACGATGAAATCATGCGCGTGAGCCTGCTTTGCTGCCTGAACTAACGCCTCTTCACCTGCATCTGGATTGCCATATAAAATATTTTCACGAATAGAGCGATGAAGTAGAGAAGTATCCTGCGTGATCATGCCGATCTGTTTTCGTAGTGACTCCTGTGTCACCGCCGCGATGTTCTGATCATCAATAGAAATTGTGCCGGACTGAACATCGTAAAAACGCAGAAGCAAGTTAACCAAACTCGATTTACCCGCACCTGAGCGTCCAACAATCCCGACTTTTTCACCCGATTTTAGTTCCAGGTTCAAAGATTGGAACACAGGTTTATCTTCACTGTAATGGAAATCGACCTGATTAAATTCGACTTTACTTTGTGTCACTGTCAGTTCTGGCGCATTGGCAACGTCTTTGATTTCGACATCGCTGGAGATGGTGTTCATGCCATCGACAACTGTACCAATGTTTTCAAACAGCGCGCTCACTTCCCACATGATCCACTTAGACATGCCCTGAACTCGTAACGCGATACTAATCGCAACCGCAATTACACCAACGGTAACGGCGTTATCCAACCAAAGGTTGATGGATAGCGCAGCAATGGAAAATAGCAGCAAGTAGTTAATTGCATCAACGCTGAATAACAGACACGTCACCATACGCATTTGCTTATAAACGGTTTTCAAAAACAGCTTCATGCTGCTTTCGGCATAATCCATTTCACGTTGAGAATGGGAAAACAGCTTTACTGTCGTGATGTTGGTGTAACTGTCGACGATACGTCCCGTCATGACTGAACGAGCATCCGCTTGTTCGGTAGCCACTTGCTTCATCTTAGGGATGAAGTAGAACTGAATGACGATGTAGGTAAGTAACCAGATCAGAATCGGCAGCATCAGCACCCTATCCGATTCGCCCATCATCCAAATCATCGAAACAAAATAGACCGAGATGTACACCAGTACGTCGACCATTTTCATCACGGTTTCACGCACAGCAAGGGCACTTTGCATCACTTTCGTAGCAACACGCCCCGAGAAATCCCTCTGAAAGAACCCCACGCTTTGCTTCAGCATATAGCGGTGGACTAACCAGCGAATCGACATTGGGTAATTACCCAGAAGGGTCTGATGCATGATGTTGGAATGCAGAAATGCGAGTAATGGCATAACAAGAGCAACAAGAATTGCCATCGACCATAAACGACCACTTTGATCTGCCCAAAAGGTCTCTGGATTTTGGCTGCTGAGAATATCAACCAACTCCCCCATATAACGTAATAGCGTTACTTCAGCGATGGCAACACAGGCACTTAACATCGACATGATCATCAATGGCTTTTCAAAACCTCGAGTGTAATGACGGCAAAAAGCAAACAAGGTTTTTGGCGGTTTTTGAGGCTCTTCTTTGGGAAACGCCTCGGTAAGTTTTTCAAACCATTGGAACATGTTTAATTTGACCTTTCTTAATGAAATTGAGATTGCTTCGCATTTGCACTTCCAATCATGGGAATTATCAGTAAAATGCTGCTGCATAATAATGATAATCAAAACTATTCTCAAATATTTGTAGCAGGGGTTCCTATTATGGTAAAAATACGCCCAATTAGACTCAGACAAGCAATCCGCACCGCGCTTTGTTTGAGCTTGGCGCCATTCTCACTTCTTACTAGTCAAAGCGTATTGGCAGAAGAGGTTGTTCAAAAAGATTCTCAAGCAGTAGAAACCATTGTAGTTACTGCTTCTGCGCTGAAAATTGATACGCCAGCGCAAGAGACGCCGAAATCTGTTTCTGTGGTAACAGAGCAAGAGTTGGTCAATCGCGTACCTCAAAAACTGGATGAGGCACTTCGCTATACCTCTGGCGTAACGTCTCAACCATATGGTGCGGATAACGACACTGACTGGATTAAAGTTCGTGGTTTTGATGCAGCGACCTATCTAGATGGAAGCCGTTTATTCAAAAACAGTTACTACACTTGGTTGCTTGAACCTTATGGTTTAGAAAAAGTTGAAGTACTTAAAGGCCCTGCATCAATCCTTTACGGTGAAGCGCCTCCGGGTGGTGTGGTGAATGCTGTACAGAAGAAACCGACAGATACCCCTCAAGGTGACGTGGGTGTTCAAGTCGGTAACAACAGTCTTCGTACTTTATCTTTGGATATTTCTGACTATGCAAACGAAGATGGCTCTGTACGCTACCGTTTAGTCGGCCTAATGAAAGAGAATGATGGTGAGCTAAACGGAACTGAAAGCCGTCGTTTTTATCTTGCTCCAAGTCTGGCTATCGATATTTCCGAGCGTACCCATTTAACCTTGCTGACTAGCTATTTAGAAGATAGTGGTATTCCAACTAACCCGTTTTTCCCTGCTGCAGGGACTTTAACCGATTCAAACTTTGGTTCTATTGATCCATCAACCAACTTGGGACAGCCTGATTACGATAAATATGAACGTAAACAGATTTCTGCTGGATACATTCTTGAGCATGAATTAAATGACGTATGGTCACTGACACAGAAGTTTAACTACGGATACAACGAGCTGTATTTGCGTAGCAGTTATTCATTTATGAACGCAGATCCAAGTACAGATACCTTATCTCAAGGCTTGGTTTTCCGTGAAGGCAAGACTGAAAGCTTTAGTTTGGATAACAATTCAATTGCTAAGTGGGAATCATCTCGTATTGCCAACACAATTTTACTCGGTTTAGAACTACAGCGTCATAAAACTGATGGTGTTGAAGCTGATAACTATAGCTTTGGTAGTATTAACCCATTTAATCCGGTTTACGGCAACTACACCGCAATTGACGAATCTTCAGCAGCAGATCGTGATATTACCAAGCAACAAGCCAGTTTATACGCTCAATATCAAATCAAGTTTGATCGCCAGTGGATTGCTTCAATCGGTGGTCGTTTTGACTGGGTTAAAACGGATAACGAGAGCGTTTCGAATTCACAGCGTGAAAGCCGTAATGATTCAGAGTTTTCGCTAGATGCCGGTGTTATGTATATCTCTAGCGTGGGGCTTTCTCCTTATGTGAGTTACTCACAATCATTTGATGTATTGAGCACAATAGATAGTGCGACTGGAGATTTATATAAACCACTGAAGGGTGACCAAGCCGAGGTGGGTATTAAATACGAACCAAGTTTTTACAATGGTTATATAAATTTGGCGTTGTTTGATATGACGCAAAAGAACGCTTTAGTTACCAATCCAACGACTTATGTAGCGACTCAAACCGGTGAAGTCACTTCTCACGGTGTTGAAATTGAAACGACAGGATACCTAACTGATAGTCTGAAGCTAACTGCGAGCTATACATACACTAAAGCCGAAACTGATGAAACGTCAGGAAAAGGAACGAAACAAGCTGCTTTGATACCTGAACATATGGCTTCTGCATGGTTAGACTTTGATGCAAACAAAGTGGGACTTGAAGGTTGGAAATTTGGCTCTGGTATTCGTTATATCGGTGAGTCAAAAGACAACCCTAAGTCGAGTGACTTAACGGTTCCAAGCGTTACGCTAGTCGATATGATGGCGTCTTACGACATCACGAAAGCTTTGCAAGCACAGTTAAATGTTAACAACCTATTTGATAAAGAATATATCTCAGGTTGTGACTATTGGTGTTATTACGGTCAGTCTCGTAGTGTTGTGCTAAGCGCGAATTACCGTTGGTAATCCTTTTAAACTCACTCTCTTAAGGGAGTGAGTTTTTTGTTTGTTTGTTTTATTCCTGCTCAAGCAGGATTTGTTGTTTGAGAATTCCCAAAATCAGGGAGAGAGAGATGTATCATTTACAAGGGGTTGAAATGGTACGAGGTGGGCGAACCATCTTGTCTGTTGATTCACTGAATATACCAACCAATGAGTTAACGGTTGTGCTCGGGCACAATGGTTCAGGTAAGTCTACTTTAGTCAGCCTTTTGTCTGGTCAGCAAGTGCCGGATAAAGGTCGAGTTGAGTTAAATGGACAATCTCTCTCATCTTTAGCTGCAAAAGAATTGGCGAAATCCGTCGCATTTCTTCCACAAAAATTGCCTACCTCTGCGGGTTTAACTGTTCGTGAGTTGGTTCGTTTAGGGCGTTTTCCTTGGCGCGGTACGCTTGGTCGCTGGAAAGCAGAAGATGAAACCATTATTGATGAGTCGATTGCCAAAACGAGGGTTACGGACTTTGCTCATGCGCTTGCTGACGAATTGTCTGGAGGTGAGCGTCAAAGAGCTTGGGTCGCGATGTTACTGGCACAGCAATCGCCCGTTCTGATTCTTGATGAACCCACTTCGGCGCTAGACGTACATCATCAATATCAATTGATGGCTCTATTGGCTGAACTCAACCAAACACAAGGTTGTGGAATCATTGTGATTCTTCATGACCTGAATTTAGCTCTGCGCTATGCCACTCATATTGTGGCGCTAAAGCAAGGGAGAATCGCTTTTGAAGGTGCGGCGGAATTACTGCTTGATGAGCAGCGTCTATCAGAGCTCTACCATTCTCCCATCAAATTAATTGAACACCCGCAGCCCGCTGCTGAATCTAAAACTAATAAGGTCGCCATCGTATGTGCTTAAAAACCCTAAAAAAGGCATCTCAAAGCCTAGTTGTACTCTTCAGTTTATTGCTCTGTGGTCAGGCAGTGGCTGACATTCATATTCAAGACAGTCGTGGCGAACAAGTCTTTTCCCAATCTCCGCAACGTGTCGTTGTGTTGAACTGGGATTTACTTGAACAGGTTTTAGAACTTGATATCACCCCAGTCGGTGCGCCAAATTTACCTTCATATACTGAGTGGGTTGCTCAGCCTGAGATCCCTGCTGGCGTTGAAGATATCGGTACTCGCGCCGAGCCTAATCTCGATAAAATTTCAGCGTTAAAGCCGGATGTAATTATTGCGGCTTCTCCACAGAAGGACCTTATTCCCACTCTGGAACGCATTGCTCCTGTTGTTTATCTGTCGAACTATGGTCAGCAAGACCAGTCAGCACAAGTGGCTATTGAGCAATTCAAAACATTGGCGGTGTTATTTGGTAAGCAAGAATTAGCACAGCAGAAGCTAGATACAATGAATGAACGATTTAAGCAATTAAGCACATCGTTACATCAGGCATTCGGCGAAGAACTGCCATCAGTTGTCGCAATGCGTTTTGCCAGTAATACGTCTGTGTTCTTGTATGGTGAAAACTCTGGCACTCAATACGTAATTGAACAGTTAGGCTTAAAAGCGGCGTTGCCTCAGCCTGCCACACCTTGGGGTATCGTTCAAAAACGCTTGAATGAATTGCAGAACGTGAAAGATGGGTATGTGCTCTATATCTTGCCATTCCCAGAACAAGAGAAGCTCAATAAATCCATGTTGTGGAAAGCGATGCCTTTTGTGCACAGCGGTAAGGTCAATGCAGTTCGTACCGTATGGAGTTACGGTGGCGCCATGTCCCTGCTTTACACGGCTGAAGCATTGACTGAAAGCTTGCTTGAGGTTGCGCCAAGGTCATGAGGTTTGGTTATTTAAACCTGCTTGGCTTATTTGTGTTGCTGGCGGCTGCGCTCAGTTTACAGATCGGCAACGAACTCAGTTTATCCATGCAATGGAGCCTCGCAACCTTAACCACTGAAGCGCAAGAGTTTGCGGACTTCAACTTTTTCTATGCTCAATTGCCAAGGGCGGTTATCACTATTCTCGTCGGAGCGATGTTAGGTTTGGCTGGCAGCTTAATGCAGCAACTCACGCAAAACTCTCTGACTTCACCACTGACACTGGGCACCTCCTCCGGTGCTTGGCTGGCATTAATCGTCGTTAATATCTGGTTTCCTGATTTAATTGCCGATTACAGTGCGCTTGCAGCAATGGTCGGTGCGTTGTGTGCATTTGGTGTGATTGTACTCATCACGGGTGTGAACAATATGACCGGCTTGCCTTTAGTGGTGTCCGGCATGGTTGTGAACATCCTTCTTGGTTCTATTGCCACCGCGATCATTTTGCTTAATGAACAGTTCGCACAAAACGTATTTATGTGGGGAGCTGGCGATTTAGCGCAAAATGGTTGGGAATGGCTAGAGTGGTTGCTTCCTCGATTAGCTGTCGCTATTCCGTTATTAATCGTAGCGCCCAGAATTCTGACTTTGATGAGATTAGGCCATCAAGGTGCCGCTGCTCGTGGTCTTGCGGTTATTCCTGCCTTCTTGTTATTGATGATGGCTGGCATCTGGTTGGTTTCAGCATCTATTACCGCGGTAGGGGTGATTGGCTTTATCGGTTTATTAACGCCAAACATTGCTCGCGCGATGGGTGCAAGAACACCAAAGATGGAGCTGTATTCCAGTATGTTGCTTGGTGCTTTGTTATTGCTGTGTACGGACATGTTTTCTATGTGGTTAAGCTTATGGACGGCGGAAGTAGTACCAAGTGGTATCACCACCGCAGCGATTGGTGCTCCTGCGTTAATCTGGTTTAGCCGTCGTCAGTTAAAAGCACAAGACACGTTGTCTATTAGCTTGCCTCATCATCGAAGCAATGTGAGTACCGTCAGTGTTTCGCTTCTTGTTTTCGCTTTTGTTGTGGCGATAGCGCTACACAGTTTTTTGCAAGTGAGCGAGAACAGTTGGAGCTGGACCATTCCCAGTGAGTATCAATGGCAACTGCGCTGGCCGCGTGCTTTAACCGCTCTGTTTGCCGGTATTGGTCTGGCGATTGCAGGAACGATTCTACAACGTTTGATCTATAACCCATTAGCAAGCCCAGACATTCTTGGTGTCTCTTCCGGAGCGACCTTTGCTTTAGTGTTTGCCAGTTTGTTTCTTGGTCAATCAATGTTGAACACCAACTGGGCAACGGCATTGTTGGGCAGTGTGATTGTGTTAATTGCTCTGCTGGTGTTAGGTAAGCGTCATCAGTATGCCCCTTCCAGCTTAATCCTGACAGGTATTGCGATTACAGCATTGCTAGAAGCTTTAGTGCAGTTCTGTCTTTCAAAAGGTACTGCGGGCAGTTATCAAATCTTACTGTGGCTAGCTGGCTCAACGTATCGAGTCACTTCCTCTCAAAGCCTCTACTTGGCTGTCGGAGTTGTCGGGTTGTCCTGCTTTGCTTTGCTGACGTCACGCTGGCTAACTTTGATCTCTATTGGACGCAGTTTTGCCGGTGCACGAGGCTTAAGCCCGCAAACCGCCAGTTTAGTTCTGCTGATTGTTGTGGCTCTATTATGTGCCTTGGTGACAGCAACCATGGGGCCTGTCTCTTTCGTTGGCTTAATTGCGCCACATATGGCAATGATGCTGGGAGCGCAGAAAGCAAAACAGCAACTATTAATGGCAAGCTTAGTTGGCGGCTCGTTGATGCTTTGGGCGGACTGGTTGGGGCAGGTGATGCTCTATCCAATGCAGATTGCGGCGGGAACTATCGTTGCTATTCTCGGCGGAAGTTATTTCTTGTTGCTGTTAGTTTTCAGCAGAACGAAATAAAAAGAAAAGAGCCCGTTCGGGCTCTTGTTACATCATATGTTTACGGCGAATGTCGAGTAGGGCGAAGATGCCGAAAATCAGTATTGACCATTTTTCCCAACTGCTGGTTTTTACTTTGTCACCAAATGCGCCGACAAAAATCAGCATTTGCAGACCATGCATCATGAACAGGAAGGCGGTCATGATGTAAAGTGCGATAGCCGCCTTGCCGGGAAACGGCATAACAATGTTGAGCAGTAAAACAAGCCAGACAAAGGCAATCGCAGCTTTCGCTAATACTAATAGAGCTTTCATTCTGTCGTCCTTTCAAACAGTCGGTAACATACTTGGCCAGCACTTTTTTCTCGGTATAGTTGCCAGCTTTCTGGTAATTCAGGTAACGATAATTCTTTTTCGGTTTCTATGTAAATCATCGCGTTATCAGCAAGCCAACCATTTTGCTCCAGCAGTTGCAGCGTTTCATCTAGCAGTCCTTTACGAAACGGCGGGTCGATGAACACCACATCAAACGGGGAACCACTCTGCTTCAAATACGCGAGAGAGTCGGTATTAATCGCTTCAATATTGGTCGCTTTCAATGTAGCGATGTTGGTTTTCAACTGATTGAATGCCTGAGTGTTCATCTCCAGCATGGTGACACTTTCCGCTTGACGAGAAGCACACTCAAAACCTAAACCACCCGATCCTGCGAACAGGTCAAGGCATTTGGCATTGGGTACATCTTGAGCAATCCAGTTAAATAGGGTTTCTTTGACTCTATCTGTAGTTGGGCGTAAGCCTTCAGCATCGTGAACGGGTAGTTTTCTTCCGCGCCATAAGCCGCTGATAATTCGAACTTGCCCACTTGGAGCACGATTTTGTGATGGGTTTTGTTGGCGACGTCTTACCATAGATTTTTTGACCGCTAATTAAGTGTTACTATAGCCAACCTTTCAGTAATAATACTTTTGCTGAAGATAAGCATTCATAAATATGGCAAAGTTTACCAAGTGAAGAAGAAAGTTATCACTGCTTTGTCATTTTTCTTTTCTTTTTAGGGATAATTCTTTAAGAAAAGAGTCATAGTTTAGAAAAATAATCAGACAAGAAAATCTAGGATATCCTCAGATGACGGAAAAAAAGAAGCGTGGCTTACTGTCATGGCTTGGCTTTGGTGATGAAGAACCAAGCCAAACAAAAGCAACCGAAGAACAAGTAGAACAAACAGAACCAGAACAAACGGTTGAAGAGCCGGTCGAGGAAGTCGAGACTGAAANGGTCGAGGAAGTCGAGACTGAAAAAGCAGAAGCAGAAGCAGAAGCAGAAGCAGAAGCAGAAGCAGAAGCAGAAGTTATTGAAGAACCTCAAGCGCAAGAACCTCGAATCCAAGAACAGGAAAAGCCAACAGAGAGCTTCTTCGCTCGTCTGAAACGCAGCTTGAGCCGCACGAAAGCGAACATCGGTGCCGGTTTCTTTGGTTTATTCAAAGGCAAAAAAATCGATAGTGATCTGTTTGAAGAGTTAGAAGAACAGCTATTGATTGCGGATGTGGGTATGGATACCACATTGAAAATTATCGAAAACCTGACAGAAAAAGCATCTCGCCAGCAATTAAAAGATGGTGAAGCGCTGTACGATCTACTGAAAGGTGAGTTGGCAGAAATTCTGTCGACCGTTGAACAGCCTTTGGTTGTCGATAGCGCAAAAACGCCGTATGTGATCTTAATGGTTGGTGTAAACGGTGTGGGTAAAACCACAACAATCGGCAAGCTGGCAAAACAATTCCAGTCTCAAGGTAAGAAAGTGATGCTGGCTGCGGGTGATACTTTCCGAGCGGCAGCGGTTGAACAGCTACAAGTATGGGGTGAGCGTAATAATGTTCCAGTTATTGCTCAACATACTGGTGCAGACAGTGCATCCGTGATTTACGATGCGATTGAAGCTGCGAAAGCACGTGGTGTAGATGTGGTTATTGCAGATACGGCAGGTCGCTTACAAAACAAATCCAACTTGATGGAAGAGTTGCGTAAAATCGTTCGCGTAATGAAGAAGATCGACGATTCAGCACCGCATGAAATCATGCTGACATTGGATGCGGGTACTGGTCAAAATGCGATTAGCCAAGCGAAATTGTTTAGTGACGTCGCCCCAATCACCGGTATTACTCTGACTAAACTCGACGGTACTGCAAAAGGTGGTGTGATTTTCGCGATTGCCGATCAGTTCCAAATTCCAATTCGCTTTATCGGTGTTGGTGAAGGTATTGAAGATCTTCGTCCATTCGAAACGCAAGAGTTCATCGACGCGCTGTTTAGTCGCGATGAGTAATAACCCAAAGTAATACGAACAGTAACATACCCTAGAGAGATATCCGTTGGGGTATCTCGCTGCAAAAAAGGAATGATGCGTGATCAAGTTTCAACAGGTGAGCAAGGTATATCGAGGCGGGCGACAAGCTCTGCAGAAAGTCGATTTTCATTTACGTCGTGGTGAGATGACCTTTCTGGGTGGGCACTCTGGCGCGGGTAAGAGTACTTTGCTTAAGCTCATTTGCGCTATTGAGCGACCTACTGACGGCAAAATCAGTTTTAACGGCCATGACGTCACACGTATCCCAAACAAAGATATTCCTTTTTTGCGTCGTAACATCGGCATTGTTTTCCAAGATCACCGCCTTTTGATGGACAGAACCGTGTTCGATAACGTTGCGTTGCCAATGCGAATTGAGTCTATCTCTGAAAATGATATTAAACGCCGAGTTTCGGCAGCGTTAGATAAAACCGGTTTGTTGGATAAAGCTCGCTGTTTGCCGAGCCAGTTATCGGGTGGCGAACAGCAACGTGTTGGTATAGCCCGAGCCGTGGTGAATCGTCCCACTCTACTGTTAGCCGATGAGCCTACGGGTAACTTGGATCCAGAACTATCGACTCGTATCCTGCATCTGTTCGAAGAGTTTAACCGAGCTGGGGTGACCATTTTACTGGCAACCCACGATCACAACTTAGTGAATTCTCGCCCTCAGTATCGCCACTTAGAGTTGAATCAGGGCTTTTTAAGTGAGGTTGAAGATTATGGCCGTTAAACCTAAAAACAAAAAAGCGCCCAAAGCTCGTGATGCAAAAAGAGTGAAAACCGATAGCTTTTTGGCTATTCATATCAAACAAGCCAAAGCGTCGTTCTCCAGTCTATGGCAACGCCCTATGGGTAATATTCTCACACTGGCTGTCATCTCAATGGCACTGACTCTACCAGCGTGCATGTATCTGATAAGTAAGAATATAGCATCTGTGGCAGACAACGTAGTTAGCCCTTCACAAATCAGTGTCTATATTAAAGAAGATACGCCTGAACCAAGAATCATGGTGTTGAAAGACGAAATCGAAAGCCGTGCTGAAGTCGATAAAGTTGAGTACATCTCTCCACAGCAAGGTCTTGAGGATTTGAGCCAGCATTCTGGCTTTGACCAAGCTATTAGCCTACTTGATGAATACTCATTGCCAGGTGTACTTATTGTTTCTCCAAATGTGGAAACGGACCAAGAGATAAAAGCGATTGCTGATTCCATCCGTGGGCAAGAAGGGGTAACAGACGTACGTTTAGATGAAGACTGGCTCGCTCGATTAGATGCTATTCGTAATCTGGCAACGATTGTGGTTATTAGCTTGTCTTTATTAATGCTGACTTCCGTGTTTTTGATTATCGGCAACACACTTCGTTTTAACGTTCAGGCCAACAAAGAAGAAATTCAGACTATGAAGCTGATTGGTGCGACCGATAGCTTTATTCTGCGTCCTTATTTATACGTCGGTATGTGGTTTGGTGTTTTGGGAGCCATATCTGCTTGGTTGCTAACGGCCTTCATCACCATAGTGCTGAATGGTGCGGTGGAAGATTTAGCTCAGTTGTACGACAGCCAGTTCCGGTTAATCGGTTTAAATTGGGATGAATCTTTACTGCTGCTTATGCTGGGAACGGCCTTAGGCTGTATCGCGGCGAAAAGTGCAGCCCAACGTCACTTAAAAGAAATTGAACCTGTGTAGCGAATCCTTGTCATTATTAGGTGAAAACAATATTTGGGTGGCTAGTTGACTTGTCACTAACATTTGTTTATGCATAATAACCAATCGGTCTTGAATACTGTTCATTTTGGGTTCAAGATTGTTAGATTAAATTGGCTCCAGATCAGAGATTGATGAGGAATTGAATGGCTACGTCAACATATCAATTAGCGCTTGTTTCGCAAGATAGCTTAGATAGTTATATCCGCACAGCGAACAGTTATCCTATGCTGACCGCAGAGGAAGAGCGAGAGCTTGCTGAGAAGTTGCATTATGAAGGTGATATTGAAGCGGCTAAAGGCTTGATTCTGTCACACCTTCGTTTCGTTGTTCACGTTGCTCGTGGTTATTCTGGCTACGGCTTGCCATTAGCGGATCTTGTTCAGGAAGGTAATATTGGTCTGATGAAAGCGGTAAAACGCTTTAACCCTGAAGTGGGTGTAAGACTGGTATCTTTCGCGGTTCACTGGATCAAAGCTGAAATCCACGAATACGTATTACGTAACTGGCGTATCGTGAAGATTGCGACGACAAAAGCGCAACGTAAACTTTTCTTCAATCTACGTAAGTCGAAAAAGCGTTTAGGTTGGTTTAACAATGGTGAAGTTGAGACTGTTGCTCGTGAACTGGGTGTAGAACCTTCAGAAGTTCGTGAAATGGAATCTCGCTTAGCGGCACAAGATGCAACATTTGAGTTTTCTGCTGATGACGATGACAACAGCAACTCTTACGCAGCGCCAATGCTTTATCTTGAAGACAAGAATTCAGATTTAGCCGACAACCTAGAAGAGCAGAATTGGGAAAAACATACGACTCAACGTTTGAGTTTTGCTTTAGCAACGCTTGATGAGCGTAGTCAGCATATCGTGCGTTCGCGTTGGTTGGATGATCACAAATCGACCCTTCAGGAACTGGCTGATATGTATGAAGTATCTGCTGAGCGTATTCGTCAGTTAGAAAAGAATGCGATGAAGAAATTGAAAGAAGCGGTGGGCGAATTGTAATCCCTAGCCATTCTATGAATCCCCAAAAAACCGAGGTCTGTTGATCTCGGTTTTTTTATGCCGGATCGAAAACATCCTCAAACTGAACCTAGCTAACTGTGGATAAGTCTGTGGTAAATTTATTCACTGACTGTCATCAAGTAGGGTAAACAAAGGTATGAACGCTGTTTTTTATTTGGGGATACTTTTAGATCTACACACAGAAAAGGCAGGATCATCACTAGATGTTGTGGATCGATCTTAAGAAAAACACTTTATCACCGCAATCCACAGGATTATCCACAGTTGATGAACAAATGATCGCTGGTGGATAACCTTACTAAGCCCATGTACTTGTCGTTCTCTGGATAGGTTACAATGGCGCTGAAAAAAATATTAAAGTGAGAGTAAATCATGGACCAATTTCAGCACATTGATGTAGCGGGCGCTCAAACCCTCATCGAACAGAATAATGCCAAACTAGTGGATATCAGAGATCCCCAGTCATTTGCGGTTGCACATGCAAAAACCGCATTTCATTTAACCAATGACAGTATCGTTTCATTCATGGAACAGGCTGAATTTGATGAGCCTGTTCTGGTGATGTGTTACCACGGAATCAGTAGCCAAGGCGCCGCCCAATACTTGGTTAACCAAGGCTTTGAACAGGTGTATAGTGTGGATGGTGGTTTTGAAGCTTGGCATCGTGCCAACTTACCTGTCGAAGCGAGTTAGAGAAACAGATGATTAGATTGATCACGTTAAACAACCCTCGAATGGCGCAAGCATTTATTGATTACATGGCGTCACGGCAGATAGAGATAAAAATGATGCCTGAGGGAAGTGGTCAATTTGCCTTGTGGTTGATGGAAGATGAACATCAACTGGAAGTGGAAAATGAAATAGAGCTTTTCCTCGCCAATCCCAACGACGGTAAGTATCAGGCTGCTTCTTGGGATATGGCAGAAAGTCGTAAACCTCAATTCCAATATCACTCACCCAGTATGATGGCGATGCTTAAAGCCAAAGCGGGCCCATTAACCTTATCCATCATGACGGTCTGTGTTGTTATCTTTGCTTTGCAGCAAATAGGGATGTCGGATGCGGTGTTCTCCGCATTACACTTCCCAGCAGAAAGCGGTCAGCAGTGGCAGTTATGGCGTTGGGTAAGCCATGCACTTCTGCATTTCTCTGTCTTACACATAGTGTTCAACTTGCTATGGTGGTGGCAATTTGGCGGAGATATCGAAAAACGCTTGGGTAGCTTTAAGTTGTTACAGATTTTTTTAGTTTCTTCTGCTTTTTCCGGCGCAGGGCAATATTGGGTAGAAGGTGCTAATTTTGGTGGGCTATCAGGCGTGGTTTACGCTTTGGTGGGTTATCTATGGATGCTTGGCTGGCGAGCACCTGAGATGGGACTGGGCATTCAGAAGCCACTGGTTGTGTTTATGCTGGTTTGGTTGGTGCTTGGTTTTGTGCAACCCTTTATGGCGATTGCCAACAGTGCTCACTTAGCGGGCTTGGTGGTTGGTGTCTTGCTAGGGCTCAATGATGCGAGCCGATTCTCTCTGAAGAAACAAAAAAACGGCTCATAAGCCGTTTTTTCTAAGGGATAATTCGCTGTCTGTTTCACTACTGGTATAGATATTTGGTGAACAGTAGGTCGGCGATGATGGTGCGCCCAGTTTCTGGTAGTAATGTATTATTCAGTTGTTCTACTAGCGTTTTACGCAGATCTTCGCGGCCAGCTAATGACTTAATCACATCTTCGTTTTGTTTGCCCAATAGTTCAACGACCGCATCTCTAATTAAAGGTTGGTGCTTTTCTATCAGTGGTAAATCGGCGCTGTTGCTCACCATGACATCAATACGCACTTGGATATACCCCAGCTTTTTACCTTTGGTGTAAAAATTCGTGGTCACATCCGGCTCGAGAGTGAAATAAGCCAGCTTTGGTGCTTCTTCCTCAGCAATAACTAAGCTGGAAAACAAAAGGCCAAATGCGAGTATTATCGGAGATAGGTATTTTCTAAGCATATGTCTATTAATTCTTTTCTCTGTTCAAGATACTCGAACTGCCCGAGTCTTGTTACAATAGAGCATCTTTTTGTAAATAAAAATACTCTATTAGGTTTCATGTCCTTGGTTTGAGACCATGAGCGGACTTTCTTTCGAGACTACTGCTCGCTGTATTGAATATTAGTATGAATCAATCAATTTCGCTGTACCTGACTGCTTTAAGTCAAGTGAACTGGTTATCGCCAGAAGAATTCACATTTCCAGATCCTAATGCAAAAGCATGGTTGCTAGAGCAGGGTTCGCTTTCTCGTCGATTATCGGAAAACTGCCAACAACTGACGGTTGAGCTACTGAACAACCAGTGGGTGGAATCTGCATTTTTGGACAAGAGTGAATCTGAATTGTTGCCAGCAGAACCGTGTCTTTTGCGAAAAGTCATTCTACAAGGAGATGGTAAGCCTTGGATAGTCGGAAGAACATTGATTCCAAAATCATCAGTTCAGGATCCATCGCATAATCTCGAACACCAAGGTGAAATACCACTTGGACTGACAGTATTCAGTGCTGATAATGTTAAGCGCGATGAATTGTTGGTGGGGTGGGCTGAAACGCCTGATGGATTGCTGTTAGCGCGCCGCTCACGTTTATGGATGAATAATAGACCTATGTTAGTGGCTGAATTATTTCTGAGTGATTCCCCTGCTTATTTTTTCTAAGGAGCAAGTATTAATGAGCGCTGTAAAGGCAAAGGCGTATTGGCAGCTAATGCGAATGGATCGCCCTATTGGTTCATTACTGCTTTTGTGGCCTACCATCTGGGCTCTTATTTTATCGGCTCAAGGTTTTCCGGATATCAAGGTTCTTATCGTTTTCGTCTTAGGTGTCTTCATGATGCGTTCGGCTGGATGTGTGATCAATGATTTCGCCGATCGAAAAGTCGATGGGCATGTAAAGCGCACGTCTCAGCGTCCTCTACCATCAGGAAAAGTGTCAGCAAAAGAGGCGGTGATTTTGTTCCTCACGTTATCTATTGCATCGTTCTTGTTGGTGTTGACCATGAATCCGCTGACCGTCCAACTTTCTTTTGCTGGTTTAGTGCTTGCCTTCATCTATCCCTTTATGAAGCGATTTACTCACTTGCCTCAGCTGTTTCTGGGGTTAGCCTTTAGTTGGTCTATCCCTATGGCATGGGCTGCTCAGGCGAATGAATTGCCGTTAATTGTCTGGTTTGTTTTTGTGATTAACGTGGTGTGGACCATTGCTTACGACACCCAATATGCCATGGTCGATAGAGATGATGATTTGGTGATTGGGATTAAGTCGACCGCCATTCTCTTTGGCCGATATGACAAAATGATCATCGGTGGCTTACAGCTTATGACCATTGCCATGCTGATTCTGCTAGGCAACTATTATGAACTGAGTGCGAGTTACTATTGGGGATTACTTGTGGCTGGAGGGTTGTTCGTTTATCAGCAACATTTGATTCGTCATCGAGAAAGACAGCCTTGTTTTCAGGCATTCTTGAATAACAATTACGTGGGAATGGTTGTTGCGGCAGGATTGCTGGTTTCATACTTCTGATTCAAAAAGAAAAGGCATCCACTGGATGCCTTTTTTGTCTTTGTTATCTTTATTTCACAAGATGTTGGTCGTATTGATAAATACTTTCTTGAATGGTCAGTCTTACTTCTGGATAAAGCATGCCGTATAACTTTTTAGCCAGACGTTTTGCTTGCTCAACGTTACATTCACCATCATTGTCTAGATAGCCTTCCGATTTCAAAGTCACAAACATTGCTGAGAACACGCCTTTGTCGAAGAACTCCGGCGCGTTAATACCGTGCAGACGACCGAGACGTTGAGCAATCTCTTGGCTCTTCGCTTCTAAATCTGACTTACCAAGTTCAGGGTTCTCTACCAGCAAGTTCAGAGCAATAGCATAACGTTGCAGCGTTTCTGAAATCGTGCGACCTAGTAGCATCAACACTTGGGTTTTCGCCTGGTTGATCGTTACCATGCCATCATTGATTGAGATTAAATCTTGGCGTTGCAACTCATCCAAGTAGTGCGTCACTTTTTCGATTAACTGTTCGTTATCAAGGCTCAGGAAAAGCTCTTGTTTTAGGAACGGGTAGATAAGCGCAACATTTTCCTGAATTTTCTCAACGCTGAGTTTTTGTTGACGAATCAGCATTTGAGCAATCAGAGACGGCAGTGCAAGTAAGTGAATGATATTGTTACGATAGTAAGTCATTAGAATCGACTGATTACGATCTAATGAAATAATGTCGCCCATGGTATCGGACTCAATCACAAACTTGTCGAGCGATTCTGCGTGATTCACCAAGCTTTCGGCATTGTCATCAGGAATCGTTGACGTATTGGAATAAGGAACATTGCGTAGAATGTTCAAGTAGCAATCAATCTGGTTGATCAGTGTATCTCTTGACAGGGCACGTTGACGGGAAGCAAGCAGAGCCGTTGCACACAACGTTAGCGCGTTAGTTGCTGCTGCGTCGTTAATGTGCGTCATCATCTTAGTCGCAAGCTTGTTCACCACAGGGTTCATCCATTGTGGTTTCGTTGCTCCGATAGGATCGATATCTTGAGTCCAAGTCGGTACTTGCTCGTTCAAAAATTGGTTCAGTGGAATTGGCTCACCAAAGTTCACATAACCTTTACCGAAGTTACGCAGTTTACGAATAGTACGTATTACTAGGCCTGCGTTCTCTTTCTCTTTTTGCTTACCGCGCAGTTCTTTGGCGTAGGTGCTGACTTCCATTACGTGCTCGTAGCCAATATAGACTGGCACAAGTGTTACCGGACGATTCAATCCGCGCAGCATGGCTTGAATGGTCATTGCCAACATGCCAGTTTTCGCCGTTAGCAAGCGACCTGTACGAGAGCGGCCACCTTCACTGAAATATTCAACCGAGTAACCTTTAGAGAATAACTCTGCGAGATATTCACGGAAAATGGTGGAATACAGCTTGTTGCCTTTAAAACTGCGACGCAGGAAGAATGCGCCACCACGGCGGAAAATCGGGCCGGCTGGGAAGAAGTTCAGGTTAATGCCTGCAGCAATATGCGGTGGTACTAAGCCTTCGTTGTACAGAACGTAAGACAGAAGTAAGTAGTCCATATGACTGCGGTGACAAGGAACATAAACAATTTCATGTCCGTCTTGCGCTAGGCGGCGTACAGTTGAAGCATTGTTGATGTTTAAGCCTTGGTATAAGCGGTTCCAAAGCCAGCGCAAAACTCGACTGCCTTTTTTCACCAAGGAGTATGAGAAGTCCGCTGCAATTTCATCCATGATGTCATGGGCTGCTTTGCGAGCTTTCTCAATCGAAATGTTTTTGGCTTGGGCTTCATCTCGAATCGCTTTATCAATCGCAGGAGACTGCATCAAACGGCGGAACAATACTTCACGTTGAGGAAGATTAGGACCAGAAGCCGCCAGTTTTTGACGAGAGAAGTGGATACGTGCCACGCGAGCGAGTTTATGTGCAATGGCTTCATCAGTACCATGTGAATTTGCCATATGGCGCAGTGATACCACTGGGCTAAAGCGCACCAAACAATCTCGTCCAGCCAGAATAACCGCTTGTGCTTTTTGTAAGCCATTCATGGGTTGCAGGTATGGCTTCTCGCTGCCTTCTTTACCTGGTTTTCTTCCCCACAGAACCGAAGCCGGAATCACTTGTACATCAAGTTCTAAATCATTGTGATGCAGTGCCAGAAGTTCAGTGAAAGTTGCGATGGAGCCGCTTGGCACATGGCTATCATTCTGTAGCAACGTAGGACGAGAAGAGATAAACACGTAACGTTTTAGAGTCTTACCTTGAATTTCTAAAGGAGATAGCGGATCCGGTAAGCCTGCTTCTTTCGCGTGAGTTTGCAGTGTCAGCAAATCAATATTTGAACGGAAAGGTAGTGCGTAAACGATAGGCTTGTTAATATCGATGCCGATATCTTCAATCGGATTTGACGGAATTGCCGTCCCTTTTACTAGTAGCGTTGTCGGTAACTTTAAAAGCGAACGTGATAGTGATTGTCCAGAAGACATAAGAGTTCAAAGCCTCAAAAATCAGTACAAAAACTCAAGAGTATTTCCGTGTTCCTAATTGGTATGAGAAGGAAAATGGAGATGCACCTAAGTTGGTCTTTATTTTTCGAGCAGCAAGAATACCAGAAACTGGTCAAACCTTTTAATTTTATTCAGTGATGTTTGCTTTTTGCGCAGATATTCTGAATTTTCTCGCAGATTGATTTTGTTAATACGTGGAACAAAGAGTGTATAAAAAGAATCCTCAAGGGCTAAAGCGCCTTTTTAAAGCAACAGGTTATTCCTACAAGGGGATCTGTGCGGCATTTAAACATGAAGCAGCATTTCGTGAAGAAGTATTGTTAGCTGCAGTCGCCATTCCGTTAGCCATTTGGCTAGATGTATCTCAAGTTGAGCGCATTCTGATGATATCGAGCGTGCTACTGATCGTGTTGGTTGAACTATTAAATAGCGCATTGGAAGCGGTCGTCGATCGTGTTGGTCAGGAGCATCATGAATTATCTGGACGAGCCAAAGATATGGGCTCTGCAGCGGTATTTATCGCGATGATTATTGCTGGGTATATTTGGCTGGAAGCCCTATTTATCTAAAAAATAAGCGATTGCCTTTGCATTTAATCAATTACTGGATATACTCACAGTCAACTGTATAAAAAAACAGGTGAACTATGAAGCCGTTAACGCCACGCCAGCAACAAGTTTTTGATCTTATCAAAAGCAAAATAGATGAAACAGGAATGCCACCGACTCGTGCTGAAATTGCACGTGAACTGGGTTTTCGTTCTGCAAATGCAGCAGAAGAACATTTAAAAGCTCTTGCTCGTAAACAAGCAATTGAGATCGTGCCGGGAGCTTCTCGTGGTATCCGTATTCTACTGGAAGCGGCGAATGAAGAAGAGCAAGGTTTACCTCTGATCGGTCGCGTTGCGGCTGGTGAGCCTATCTTGGCTCAAGAGCATGTAGAATCACATTATCAAGTTGATCCGAACATGTTCCGTCCACAAGCTGACTTTCTATTACGTGTTCACGGCGAGAGTATGAAGGACATCGGTATTATGGATGGCGATTTGCTTGCAGTGCATAAAACTCAAGATGTGCGTAACGGACAAGTCGTCGTGGCTCGAGTTGAAGATGACGTAACAGTTAAACGTTTGGAGCGCCGTGGTTCAAAAATTTTACTTCATGCCGAGAACGAAGAGTTTTCCCCAATTGAAGTCGATTTAACCTGTCAGAATCTATCTATCGAAGGTATTGCGGTTGGTATTATTCGCAATACTGACTGGATGTAATCATACCTTTCTGGCGTTATTTTGGGGTTCCACATCTGCGCGATGTATCCAAAATTTAAAGATTTGCAAATCTAATTGATATTCATTATCATCTTCATTGTCGCGATGCAAGGAAGATGATAATGCGCTCCCCCCACAAGCAAAACTCACAACGTTATCAAATCCCTACCCGTTTGGTTCAACCACTTTGGCTACGTAGTCGTGAAAGCTTGGTCGATAACGGCCTTGTCTATGATCCTATTGCAGCAACCGCCTGCCAACGTTGTCATTTAGCAGCCGATTGCATCAGTGGTGATATCGATCAGAAGCAACTGCTTCATGTCACCCTCACTCAGTTGTGTGATAAACAAGTACTCCGATTTTTAGAAGTCCATCCTGACGGATGGATTGTTAACGTCGGTGCAGGCTTGGATACGCGTTTTTACCGAATTGATAACGGACGCTGCCATTGGATTGAGTTGGATGTGACGGAGAATTTGTTATGGCGACAAAAGCTGTTTCACCGCAGTGAACGTTATTTGCATCAGTGTGGCAGTGTTGGCGAAATTGGTTGGTTAGACTGTTTACCCATCCCAGAATACGCGCCTGTTTTAATTTTGTGTGAACATGCATTACTCGATTGTAATGCCATACAAACGTCGAGATTTATTCGATCCTTAGGACTCGGTTTTGCTAACGCAAGCGCTTGTCTTGTTCTTGCTGGCGATAAAACGTGTACCCGTTTAGGACAGAAAATGGGTTCTGGTACATATGCTCATGGATTTATAAAACCAAAACAAGCGGTAATAAATTGTTTACCTTGGGCACGGCAAGTTTCGATTTCTTCCCCTCTGGATAGCCAATGTGTGCGTTGGAAGTTTTGGCAACGAGCATTGAGTAAATTTGATGGGTTAAAACAAAGATTTACACCTGTTGTTGTTCAAGTGCATTGGTAGACGACCGTAGCCGATAGCCCTTAACTTAGTTACACTTTGTTCTCCAATGCAAGGAGCAAGGTAGTGGCTTTCTTTATTCAAACTCTCTCTGACCGATCTATGCATCGACAGGTATTGCTACTCGCAATTCCTATGGTGCTGTCTAACATTACCGTTCCTCTGCTAGGTTTAGTCGACGCTGCGGTTATTGGGCATCTTGAGCACGCTTGGTATTTGGGCGGTGTTGCTTTAGGTAGCACTATGATTAGCGTCGCTTTTTGGTTGCTCGGCTTTCTTCGGATGTCCACCACAGGGCTTACCGCTCAGGCTTTTGGTGCCAACGACCCACAAAAACTGGTGCGTGTTTTACTTCAAGGCAGCTTGATGGCTTTGGGGTTTGCCGTCATTTTTCTTATCCTTCATCGATTTATTTCCAACTGGATTTTTTCGTTCAGTGATGCCAGTGAACAGGTGAAGTTTTATGGTCAGCAATATTTTGTTATTCGAGCCTGGAGTGCTCCCGCTTCGTTGATGAACTTTGTCATACTCGGCTGGTTACTCGGTACACAGAACTCGAAGGAGCCTATGTGGATGGTGATTATTACTAATATCACCAATATTGCTCTCGATATCCTGTTTGTTGTTGGCTTTGGCTGGAAAGTACAAGGTGCGGCGGCTGCTTCGGTTATTGCCGATTACGCTGGCCTGAGCTTTGGCCTTGTTTGCGTATGGAAATACTGGCAAGCGAATCAATTACCGAATCTGTGGAGCAAAATTTCTGGCAGCAGTGAAGGTTTGAGCCGTTTTGTAAAACTCAATAGAGATATTTTTCTTCGCTCTTTGTGCTTACAAGCCGCGTTTAGCTTTATGACTTTTCAAGGCGCAGCGTTTGGCGACCACACTGTGGCGGCCAATGCCGTTCTTATGAGTTTTCTTATGATGATTTCCTATGGGATGGATGGGTTTGCTTATGCGATGGAAGCTATGGTTGGAAAAGCGATTGGAGCAAAAAGTGAAACTCAACTAAAAGCCTCAATGGTTGGCAGTGCTTTTTGGTGCGTGATCATCTGCACTTTGCTGACGTTCGTCTTTGGTTATTGGGGATCGGCACTGATCCACTTGATCTCGGATATACCGCAAGTACGAGAAGAGGCGAATGTCTATTTACCTTGGCTGGTCGCGATGCCTTTGTCTTCTATGTGGTGTTTTCTACTTGATGGTATTTTTATTGGGGCGACCAAAGGCAAAGAGATGCGCAATAGTATGGTGATATCGACAATGGCGTTTTTCTCAATGTTCTATTTGTTTTCGCAGTATGGAAATCATGCTTTATGGCTGGCCATGCTTAGTTTTATGATAATTCGCGGGCTAAGTTTGGCTATGGTTTTGGTCGGGCAGTGGAAACAAGGCGTCTTCTTTGCTTAACACTGTTGTTTTCTGAACCAAATAAAAAATCGCAGCCCATAGAGCTGCAATTTTTCGTTTAACTGATTTTTTCGATCAATGATGAAAGCTAAAACAGGCGATTTAAGCCATTCAATGCGGCTACGCGATATGCTTCAGCCATTGTCGGGTAGTTAAAAGTGGTATTGACGAAATACTCGATGGTATTTGCTTCCCCTTTTTGTTCCATGATGGCCTGACCGATATGGATGATTTCCGCAGCACGCTCACCAAAGCAGTGAATACCTAAAATCTCTTTCGTTTCACGGTGGAAGAGAATCTTCAAACTGCCGACATCTTTGCCTGAGATCTGTGCTCGTGCCAAGTGTTTGAATGAAGAACGACCCACTTCATAAGGGACTTTCGCGGCTGTTAATTCTTGCTCTGTTTTACCAACCGAACTGATTTCTGGAATGGTGTAAATGCCCGTTGGGATATCTTCAATCAGTTTGTTTGTGGCTTGCCCTTGAGAAATCGCTTGAGCAGTGAAACGACCTTGGTCATAGGCGGCACTTGCAAGGCTTGGATAACCAATCACATCGCCCACAGCGTAAATATGACTGACCTCTGTCTGATAGTTGCTGTTAACACTTAGCTGACCTCGAGAATCTGCTTTCAGTCCAACTACTTCAAGGTTGAGTTTGTCTGTATTGCCCGTACGACCGTTTGCGTAAAGCATACAGTCAGCTTTCATCTTTTTACCTGAGTTCAGGTGAACGATAACACCATCTTCAGTACCTTCGATTTTGCTGTATGTTTCGTCGTTACGAATAACCACGCCGCTGTTCCAGAAGTGGTAAGACAAAGCATCGGACGTTTCGTTATCTAGGAACGAAAGCAAGCGGTCACGTGTGTTAATTAAGTCTGTTTTAACCCCTAAACCACGGAAGATAGATGCATACTCACAACCGATGACACCTGCGCCATAAATGATGATGTGTTGTGGGTCGTGCTCAAGGTTCAAGATAGAGTCACTGTCATAAACGCGTGGGTGACTGAAATCCACATCAGTAGGGCGATAAGGGCGTGAGCCAGTCGCAATAACAAATTTATCTGCGGTGTAGTTTTCAACCGTGTGATCGCTTTTTGTCACTGCAACAGTATTGGCATCGATAAAACGAGCTTTACCAAAGATTAAACTGCACTGGTTACGGTCATAAAAGCCTTGGCGTAGACGAGTTTGCTTATCAATAACGTTTTTAGCATGACCAAGGATAGTTGAAAAAGTAGAGTGCAGGCTTGAGTTGTTGTTGCAGAACAAAGGGTTGCTATTAAATTCGATGATACGGCTAACCGCATGACGCAATGCCTTGGAAGGGATAGTTCCCCAGTGTGTACAACCACCGCCTACGCTGCTTTCTTTTTCAATAATGGCGACATTCATCCCCGCTTTGGTTAACCCCATTGCTGCACCTTCACCGCCAGGTCCACTACCTATTACGATGACGTCAAAGTGGTTATTCAGTGCCATAGATGATCCTTGTTATAATTTGGTTAACATTGCGATAGCGAGATTTTAACTGATATGTGCAAAGCGTGAAGCTTAAACCCCTTATAGAGTGGAGAGGATCACGAGATTAAAACAAATATTGTCAATTTGGCGCTTAAGTCGGCCGATGATGAAAAATGCAACGGTTATGTTAGGAAATTGTCTGATGCTTCAAAATGGTCTGTTTTGCCTCTTAGATCTGTTGGTTAATCGCGTTATAGTAGGCGACTTTAGTGACTGACTTGGCAAGGCTTGGCTTAAAATGAAATCCACGGGAATTCGCGCACAACAGAAAGAAAAAACGCGTCGTTCGCTGATTGATGCGGCATTTAGCCAATTAAGTGCTGATCGTAGTTTTTCGAACTTAAGCTTACGTGAAGTCGCACGAGAGGCGGGGATAGCCCCAACCTCTTTCTATCGCCATTTTAAAGATATGGATGAATTAGGCTTAACCATGGTTGACGAAGGCGGTTTGTTACTGCGCCAGCTTATGCGTCAAGCTCGCCAACGTATTGTTAAAGAGGGAAGTGTGATTCGCACCTCCGTAGAAACGTTTATGGAGTTCATCGAAAGTAGCCCAAACGTGTTTCGTCTATTATTGCGTGAACGTTCTGGCACTTCGTTTGAGTTTCGTGCGGCAGTAGCGCGTGAGATTCAGCATTTTTCTGCCGAACTTTCTGAATATCTGATCGCGACAGGTATGAATCGTGAAGAAGCCATCACTCAAGCAGGAGCTTCAGTCACATTAGTATTTAGCTCTGGTGCAGAAGCATTAGACTTAGATCGACGTGATCGCGATGAACTCGCAGAACGTCTGATCATGCAACTGCGAATGATAGCCAAAGGGGCTTTCTGGTATCGCAAAGAACGTGAACGAAATCGACTAAAAGGCGGGATGAATTAATGTCAAATGAAAGTAGCGGCTCAATCAATCATGGTTCAGAACGTAAAACACTGATACTTGCGTTAATCGCGGGTATGTGTGGTGACGCTTTACTGTCTTGGATGACCATCAGTGAAGTCTCTTTTTCTATTTTCCCTGTTATCGCTTTGGTGCTGTCTGTACAAGCGCTGTATCAGGAATACCTACGTAATCCAGTTGCGGAAGACATTCCATTAGTAGGTTTGGCGTGTTTCTTTGTTGGTGCTTTTGGTCACTCGGCATTTGTTAAGGCTCAGTATCCAGAAGCGGGGTCTAACTTCTTTTCGATCATCGTAGCTCTTCTGCTCTTGCTATGGGTTGGAAAGAAGCTAGGATTTATCGGTCAATCTGAATAAGTACACATCAACTAAGTACAAAAGTTAATAACAAAAACGAGCCAATTGGCTCGTTTTTCTATTTGTGAACGTTGGTATTAAGTGTGAATTACGCTTTTCGCTCTAGCATCACGCCCGCTTCCATGTGGTGGGTGTATGGGAATTGGTCAAACAAAGCAAAACGCGTCACTTTATGTGTTTCACACAAAACATCTAAGTTTTCTTTTAATGTTTCTGGGTTACATGAGATATACAGAATACGCTCATAAGCCTGCACCGTCTTACAGGTATCAATATCCATACCTGAGCGAGGCGGATCGACAAAGATGGTATTGCAGTTGTAGCTTCTTAAATCGATACCTGCATCTTTCAGGCGGTTGAACTCACGTTTGCCTTCCATTGCTTCGGTAAATTCTTCTGCTGACATGCGGATGATTTGTACATTGTCGATCTTGTTCGCAGCAATGTTGTATTGTGCTGAATGTACCGATGGCTTCGCTAGTTCAGTAGCCAAGACACGGTCGAAGTTTTGAGCCAGTGCCAATGAGAAGTTACCGTTACCACAGTAAAGCTCTAGCAAATCGCCTTTGCTTTCTTGGGTGCAATCGACCGCCCACTCCAGCATTTTTTCTGCAACTTTACCGTTTGGTTGAGTAAAGCTGTTTTCAACTTGTTGGTAGATATAAGGTTGACCGTTCACACTCAGTTTCTCAACCACATAATCTTGGTCCAGCACAATCTTCATTTTACGTGCACGGCCAATAACGTTCAGATTAAAGCCTTCATTTTGTAGCGTTTGCTTGAGTGCTTTTGCTGCTGTAATCCACTCTTCATCAAGTTGGCGATGATATAGAAGAGATACCAGAACTTCGCCACTCAGAGTGGATAAGAAGTCTACTTGGAAAAGTTTACGGCGCAGAGTGTCGTTGTCTTTCATGGCGTCTATCAGTAATGGCATTAAGTCATTAATAAGGCGACTTGCCGCAGGGAACTGATCAACGCGGTATTTCTCACGAGTTTGTTGGTTGAACATGATGTAGTACATATCATCACCTTCATGCCAGATACGAAACTCAGCACGCATACGGTAAAACTGAGCCGGAGACTCAAAGACTTCCAACTCAGGCACACCATAAGATTCAAACATCTCTCCTAGTCGAGTGATTTTCTCATCCAGTTGCGCTTGGTAGTTGTCTGGGTTTACATCAAGAGTCGCCATTGCTTTACCTTTTTCTGGTACGTTCAAATAAAGAGCGCAGATTTTATTCAATCTCCCGCGCATGTCCAGTACTCTGACCAAATTGATAGCTTTATCGATCGTAAAAACTATAGCTTATATCAATCTAAGCTAGACAAGTTATCGATTGCTCAATACTATCGACGGCAAGCTGGTGTTGTTTAGCAGGCTAGATGGCTAAATTGACTTAAAAGGGAATCTGGTGAAAATCCAGAACTGACGCGCAGCGGTAAGAGAGAACGAATACTCAAATGACACTGCAATTTGTGGGAAGTCGAGTTAGTAGGTTAACAGCTCTCAAGTCCGAACACCTGCCAGCAACTGAGCAAACCAATGGGACGGACCCATGCTCGGTAGGATTAACGCGATTTAGGACAATATAATGAATAAATCCCTTCTAGCGGTGGCAGTGGCGTCGCTGTTTTCTCATACCTCTTTTTCATACGCACAAGAAGCAACAGCTGATGAGACGGTTGTGGTAACTGCGAACCGTTTTGAAACCAAAGTAAACGAAACAATCGCACCAGTTGAAGTTGTCTCGCGTGAAGAAATTGATGCGATTCAAGCTCAATCATTAACGGATGTATTACGCCGTTTGCCTAGCGTACAGGTTGCAAATCAAGGTGGGCCAGCCCAAAGTTCCGAGTTGTACATTCGTGGACGCGCTAGCAAGAATGTTTTAGTGATGATCAATGGTGTCCGAATTGGTAGTGCCACATCAGGTGTTGCCGATTTATCTGCAATTCCTCTTAATGGTGTCGAACGTATCGAAGTGCTGCGTGGACCTCGTGCTGCAGTGTATGGTTCTGATGCAGTCAGTGGTGTAATTAATATCATCACTACAAAAAACACTAGCGGTTTTAACTCAGTTAAATCTGGTATTGGCAGCGATGGTGCGTACGATGTTGGAGCAAATCTTTCTACCGTTTCTGATTCAGGAAGTTGGTTTAATTTGTCAGCTACTTATAAAGCTGCCGAGGGCTATAATATAACTCCATCAAGTAAAAACAGTTTTGACGCCGACAATGATGGATTTAAGTCTCAGTATTTACTAGTCGATGCAGGATCACAGCTTTCTTCAGAGTTGACTTTAAAAGCTAATGGTTATTATCAAAAGCAGAACTTGGAATTCGATAACTCTTGGGGTGGTGTTGATAGTACTGACAGCGATTTGTATAGCTTAGCGACGGTAGGTGAGTACAAAAAAGATAAATTGAACAGTCACTTTACATTAGCGACTAACCAAGATGATGCCGTGTCCTTCGGCCAAGGCGAATCAAGTCGATATACGACCAATCGATACGTGGCGTCTTGGGACAACCTATACACAGTAAATGATATTCTTTCTGTAGTCGGTGGCGCTGAGTGGTACGAGGATAAAGTTAAAGTAGAAGGCAAAGATTACACTCAAACCGATAGAGATAATGCGGCTCTTTATGTGGGTAGCTATTTAAATAAAGGAGACTTTTCAGCGGAGAGCAACTTCCGTTGGGATGATAACAGCGCTTATGGCACTTTCTGGACATACCAATTTGGCTTGGGTTATCAGCTTACTGAGTCGATAAAAGCTGTTGGTTTATATGGTACATCTTTCAAAGCTCCGACGTTTAACCAACTTTATTATCCTTTGGAATGTGGTTCTTATGGTTGCTACCAAGGTAATGCTAACCTAGTTCCAGAAGAAACAGAAAGCTCAGAGATTGCATTAGAGGGCAATTTTGAATTGCTAACTTGGCGTTTAGCTGGTCATTACAGTGAAGTGGATAAAATGATTGCGAGTAATGGAACAACCAACGTCAATGTGAATAAAGCTGAGATAAAAGGTGTTGAAGTAAGTGGTCAGTTTGATACTGGACCTCTAGCTCATAGTCTGTCTTATGACTACCTTGATACTCAAGATAAGTCTACGGGTAATGAGTTGGTTCGCAGAGCCAAGCATAGTGCGAAATGGAATATGACATATTTGCTAGATGCTTGGAGATTTGATGTAAGTTATCTCTATCAAGGAAAGCGTTACGACGATGCTAAAAATACAAAGGAGCTAGACCCATATTCATTGGTCGATATCGCCACTTCGTATTACTTTGATAGCGGTGTAGCTATCAGCGGTAAGATCGGTAACGTGTTTGATGAAGATTACGAGACTGCTTTGGGATATAAAACTCAAGACCGTAATTACTACGCAAGTATTGCGTACCAGTTCTAACGAATCCTCAAACCGCCTTCGGGCGGTTTTTCGCTATTTGGTGTTTTAACAATCATTGCCAATTGATATAGAGCGAGTATGATCGCTGCGTTATCGTTGTTCTATCTGGTTCCCATTGTGTCTAATCAATCTGTTCCTAAAGTCTTAATTTTCGACTCTGGTGTTGGTGGCTTATCTGTTTATAGAGAAATTGAAATGCGCCTGCCGCAGCTTTCTTATACCTATTTATTTGATAACGCAGCCTATCCATACGGAGAGCTAGACCAACAAGTCTTATTACAAAGAGTTGAACGGTTAATAACAGGACTAGTAGAGGAAGAGGGTTTCGACATAGTGGTAATTGCGTGTAATACAGCAAGTACCATAGTACTTCCTACATTACGTTCAAAACTGTTTATACCCGTGGTAGGTGTTGTTCCTGCGATTAAACCCGCTTCTTCTATAGCGAATAAAGCTGTTGGGCTAATTGCCACCCCCGCTACTATCACTCGCCAATATACACATGATCTTATTCGAAGCTTCTCAGCGGATAAAAATGTTGAGTTGCTGGGTTCGACACGCCTTGTTGATATGGCTGAAGAAAAACTGAGAGGCAAAGAGATTGATTTGCAGGAACTGCAAAATATCTTAAGTCCTTTGATCAGTCACATTGATGTAGCTGTATTAGGATGTACTCATTTCCCATTAATCAGAGATGAGATCCAACAGGTGCTAGGAAAGGATGTACTGCTGGTGGATTCGGGTGAAGCTATTGCGAGAAGAGTAAAAACATTACTTGGGATAGAAGGAAGTGTTTGCTCAGAGAACAAACACACCATTTATTCTAGTGCACCTGCTTGGGAAGAAAGTGCACTGAATGAAAGATTAGAGCAGCTTGGGTTTTCTGCTATACGTCCATATCCTCTTCTGGGTGTTTAGGGTCATTTGCAATTCTAACTTTCAGCGTTCTCTGCATGTAATCATGCTCATTTAATGCATCAATCGCAGATTGAGCATGTGTTGCCGCCATAACTACAAAGCCAAATCCTCGACGTTTACCTGTTCGCTTATCTTTCATTAGACGAACCGCAAACACATCACCATGCTGGGCAAATAAATCACGTACATGTGATTCGTTTGCTTTGTATGGCAAATTGCCTACATAAAGTGTCTTGGTTGGTAAGGCTGAATCGTCATCTTCTTCAGTAACAGATGGGGTTGATAGGAAAAGTTTAAATACAATAGTTGCTGCCACAACACCCACAATAAAACTTACAGCTGAAGGAATGCCTGGAATTAGAGAAATTATTGCACCGCCAATAATCGCAATCGCGATATTTAAAAACATTGGTTTATTTAAGTTCATAAAAGAATACTACTTGTAAGAATGAAATTAGATGCGTATCTATGATTAACAAAATAGATACATCAATCTTACGTACATGCTTGAGTTTTTTCCAACCAATTGCTGTGACCCCCCTCAAATGTTGAAATTTTATTCGATAAACAGTGCTTTGCTTGCTTTTTAAGCGAACGAAAAATTATTTAAAAAAAGTGCTTGTCTTAATCTCGTACCTCCCTATAATGCCGCCACACCGACACGGAGTGAGACGAACATCACAACGTATCGAGTAAGAGAGAAAATTAAGTTTGAAATAAACGTTGACTCTCAAGAATTAAAGCGTATTATACGCACCCCTAGCGACGAGGCTTTCAAAGCTGAAATCGATAGAAAGCTCTTTAACAATTTAAACCTATCAATCTGTGTGGG
>NZ_JACVEG010000129.1 GCF_014596725.1 Vibrio sp. Y2-5 | reverse complement strand
TTGACTATGCTAAAGCAGCTGCAGAAAAAATGGGAACAAAGGTTAAGTTTCAACCCATCGATTGGAAAACAAAGGAGTCTGAGTTAAGTAGTGGTCGAATTGATCTCATTTGGAACGGCTACACAATTACAGATGACCGTAAAAATAAGGTTCTTTTTACAAAGCCTTATTTAAAGAATGCACAGGTGGTTGTCACTTTGGCTGATTCACCTATTACTAAACTAAATAATTTAGAAGGAAAAGTTGTAGGTCTTCAATCCCTTTCTTCTGCATCAGATGCTTTGAATTCTAATCCTATCAAATCTAAAATTAAG
>NZ_JACVEG010000128.1 GCF_014596725.1 Vibrio sp. Y2-5 | reverse complement strand
TCATTAAACTTCTCCCAAAGATCATCCGGCAATCTAAATTTTGCTTGCATTAAAACCCTTCCTTTCAATTTCACAATTATATTTCCGGGCCAGTTCAGACGCATATTTTAAAGCTAAATGTCGTTCTCTACCCGAAAATGTTTTTTCATGTTCATATGGGCCATAAATCTTTTCATTCTCGATCCATTCATTTGAAACAATTGGATGTAAGATTAACTGTACATGATACATTACTCTACTATTTGAATACCCTCTACTACTTCTTGTAATTCTAACTGTTTTTGTAAACTCTGTATTCATGACAGTTTGAGCATGTTC
>NZ_JACVEG010000127.1 GCF_014596725.1 Vibrio sp. Y2-5 | reverse complement strand
AATAATATCTCTTTCTAGTTCAGCGATGCTTGCCATTGTACGAAAGAAAAACTTTCCCATTGCGGTTGAAGTGTCAATACTGTCAGTAATTGATACAAAATGTACACCCATATCGTTAAATAATTCGCTCAGTTCTATCAAATGTTTTGTGGAACGTGAAATACGGTCAAGTTTATATACAACAATTTTATCGCCACTTCGTAAAATTTTTAAAAGGTCTTCTAATTGAGGCCTATCTCTTCGTGTGCCAGTTAATTTTTCTTTATAAATCTTCTCAACCCCGAATTGTGTTAATGCATCAACTTGCATATCTAGGTTTTG
>NZ_JACVEG010000126.1 GCF_014596725.1 Vibrio sp. Y2-5 | reverse complement strand
ATAATCTATGCATCAGACAAAAAGAAATCCTGTTGGGAATTTTAAGGATGAGTGCCGTGGAGAAAATAACACAATACATCTTCATTTAGTTTTACTAGTTCTTTCCTACTGTATTCCTCTATGTTAGTAGATGATAAGGGGATAAAAATGGTAAACTTAAATAAGTAATTGTATATTTTGAGGGCGGTCGAGTTGCTAGCCTTTCCCTTATTCAAAGAGAAAGGCTGAATTTAGTAGGTAAATTAGAGGGAACTAAATATTTTATTAAATAAAAAGAGGCGAGAAAGGATGGGGAATTAAGATGAATAAAGTTGGTTTGTT
>NZ_JACVEG010000125.1 GCF_014596725.1 Vibrio sp. Y2-5 | reverse complement strand
GGTATATACGATCGGTTTGGTCAATTTGCCGGAGCAGGCACAGCTGTACCTGTCACTGGATTTGGTAACTCCGTTATTGCCGCATGTATCGAACACCGCACAGAAGGTTTTGTACTCGGCGTTGGTGGTAACATGTTTAAATTAGCTGGTTCTGTTATTTTATTTGGTGTATTTTCCGCTTTCGTCATCGCACTTATTAAAACGATTCTCGTTCAATGGGGAGGGCTATAAATGTTACAAGGACACCGAACGTGGGTATTTGAAAACAAACCAGTTATTATTTCGACGGGAGTCGTTGGCGGGCCGTTTGAAGCTAAAGGCAAAATTCC
>NZ_JACVEG010000124.1 GCF_014596725.1 Vibrio sp. Y2-5 | reverse complement strand
GAAATTCTTTTTAGAAAAGGTACTGGTACATATCAAGTAAATGCTCGTTATTTTGGTCGTGGCCATTGGCACGATATACAAGAAATCCGATTACAACAAGTCTATTCAACTAAAGGAAGAGAGCTTAAAACAGAAATAACATACAAAAACGACGAACCGTCTCAGAATTAATTCTGAGACGGTTTTAACGTTCCATGTTATATCCACGTTGTTTCTTAATTTCTTTCTTATATTCACAATCAAATTGATTATCTACACCTTTTATATCCAATTCATTCTTAACAAGTCCTCTAAACGCTTTAAAATGCTCTCCAAGGACTTTTTTCGTATTGT
>NZ_JACVEG010000123.1 GCF_014596725.1 Vibrio sp. Y2-5 | reverse complement strand
TTATGAGTAGTAAGCCCATACTTTTTAATATTCGAGTTGAAGTTCAAGCTGGAATAAATGAGAAGATCAAGGAAATTAGTGATAAAGAGTTGATTACAAAAACTGAAGATATTATCAAATTAGAAATTCTAAAATCCTTTGAAAAAGGAATAGAAATAAATGCAGATATCTACAAATTAGGTGAATCATTATACCGTCAGAATCCAAGAAAATGGAAAGAAGAAGTAAAAACAGACTCGTTTTACTTAAATGAACACAGTATAAAGAATTTAAAAGTTAAAGTTAATTTAGTTAACTCCGGAAAGTTGAAGTACCAAGATGGATCCTAATATTAATT
>NZ_JACVEG010000122.1 GCF_014596725.1 Vibrio sp. Y2-5 | reverse complement strand
AAATCAATCGAACGCTTTGTTAGATCTTTATCTAAATCTCATTTTGTTGATGTTGCAAAACGAAATGGTGATCAAGCATTTATGATTGCAAAAAATACAGGAAAGGGCAATAAAAACAACCCTATGATCATAAGACCCCTTGAACGTGTTGAATTTGATGGTCATAGAATTGATACATCTATTGCTATAATTTTTAAAACACCGGAAGGGGATGAGATAGTAGAAGTAATGAATCGTATTTGGATTCTTTCTGTTATCGATGTCGCCACGAGAGCTGTATTGGGATACCATCTTTGTCTAAATAAAGAATATTCCTCGGATGATGTTCTAATGTGTAT
>NZ_JACVEG010000121.1 GCF_014596725.1 Vibrio sp. Y2-5 | reverse complement strand
GGAACACAACCATATTACTCAAAACACTATAGATATATAAATATTTACTCAATCGGCAATCAAAAAATAGCTTTAGAGAGAATCGCTATGTGGTTATTAGATAACAACCGCATACCAAAAGAACTAATAGAAATCGGAGTATCCATAAACGATGTGAAATATTGGTATGAAAAAGTTGAAAAAACATTACAGAACTACTCTTTAACTAACCATAAAAATACCTAAAAGGAGCATTACTATGGCATTTCTAACAAATTACAAAGCAAATGGAAAAAGATACTTTTATGTAGAAAAATATGTTGGTAAAAAACCATATACCTGCAAACAAAGTGAACGTATTTAT
>NZ_JACVEG010000120.1 GCF_014596725.1 Vibrio sp. Y2-5 | reverse complement strand
GAATTGTTCCTTTCCCCTTATGTTGCCAGCCAAGGTTCAAAGTTTTCTTTTCTCCCTCAGTTAACCTTACCTTTTGTGATGCTACTTGTTGTCCGTTATGCTTGAGCACGACTACTGTTTCAGGATTTGCATATTTTGCTTCTAGCGCATCTAACTTTTTAATTTTATTTTTCTCTTTTTCTAATTTCTGCATTGCTGTATCTAACTTACTTGCTGCACTATCCAGTCTATTTTCTTCCCAAGAGCAGTCTCTATCGTAATAGTGATGGTTCCCTTCTGCATCTACCTCATGAATTGGATTACGACGGCAATAACTAAGACTAGACTGCGCACTATCTCTATCGG
>NZ_JACVEG010000012.1 GCF_014596725.1 Vibrio sp. Y2-5 | reverse complement strand
CACGCCGGGGGTCGCGGGTTCGAGTCCCGTCCACTCCGCCACTTATTAAGTCCCTAGTAGCAATACTGGGGATTTTTTGTATGTGGAGAACGCAGAGCGGCAGTTCAGTTGGTTAGCTGACTTACCTTGAAAGAAGCGGCCTGTCACGCTGCCGCAGGCATTCTCGGGTTCGAGTCCCATCCGCTACTTATTTGAAGCCTCAGTCGAGAGACTGGGGCTTTTTTAACGTCTGAAGAAAGTCGAACGGATGTGGAGCGGAAGTTCAGTGGTTTTTCTTTACTTAAGAGAAAGCTGGGCTGTTACACGGAAGGACGTGCTAAGCAAGATAATAGAGAGTCCCGTCCGCTCCGCTATTATTTTAAAGCCTCGTCAGGAATGACGAGAGCCGAGTTCAGTTAGTGTTAAACGACGATAGAGCATCAAAGCAATATATTGAGGTATTTTTTACTTTAAAAATGTGATTTCTTCTACTCGTGAGGCAGAGTAGTTACTTCCTATCTCTTCAATCCCTTTCCCCTTTCCCCTCTCCACACAGTAATAATAAAGAGCGAAGCTGAAACTTCGATATTTGAGAAGATGCTTGTTGATGGGGCTACTGGGTCGCTACCTATTGTTATATTTAAACAATGGCTTTATATGTAAATAGAGCTACAACTATCTCGTTCTTAGAGTATGGAGATGTAGGGATAAGTAATGGTGGGACGTTCTGATTGGTAAAGAAAAATTTTCCCTGTTTCTTTGGTCAATAACAAATGGCATAAAAAAAAGCAGCAACCTAGCTAGGTTGCTGCTTTCCTGAAGATTAATGCTTAGATATTTTGTTGTTGGCTTTCTTGTACATCGCTATGTTGAGTACTTTGTTCTTCCATCTCTTTCTCTTTCAGTTTGGCTTTTTCAATCATCGGAGTGATTGTAGAACCTTGAATCAGGATAGAGAACACCACCACAGCGTATGTCATTACCAGAATCAGCTCTTTAACGTCTATAAGCTTATCTGGGATGACCATCATTCCTGAAGGTATTGATAGTGCCATTGCTAAAGCGAGACCTCCGCGTAGTCCACCCCAAGTTAAGATCTTTATCGACCAAGGGTTATATTTACGGTAACGCTTGAAACCTATATAGGATACAAACACGCTAGAGTAACGCGCTGCCAATACTAGTGGTACAGCAAAAGCCATTAAGATCCAGTCTTCTTCGTGGAATTCGAAAAGAAGCATCGACATACCGATCAACAGGAACAGCACACCGTTTAAGAATTCATCCACCAACTCCCAGAAGTGATCGAGATGTTCTTCACTCTCTTTAGAGAAACCAATAAAACGAGTCCAGTTACCAATCATGATCCCTGACACCACCATAGCTAACGGGCCTGACACATGGATTACGTCTGCAAACACATAACCAGCGGTTGGCACACCGATAGTCAGTAAGAGCTCCATTGAGTGGTCGTTGGTTGCGCTAATCAAGTAGTGGAACAGTAATCCTAATAGAAAGCCGTAAATGATGCCGCCAATCGCTTCTTGTGCAAATAATGCGACTACACTTCCTACTGTCGGAGCTTCTTTACCGAATGCGACTGTAAAGATAGTCACGAATATGACTAAACCGAAACCGTCGTTAAACAACGACTCACCCTCGATCTGGGTTGAGATTCGTTTAGGAGCGTTGAGCTTTTTCACTATAGCTAATACTGCAATCGGGTCGGTTGGCGAAATGAGCGCGCCGAACAATAAGCAGTAAACAAGACCTAAATGAATACCGATAAAGTAACAGAAGCCATAAAGGCCAAATCCGATGAAGAAAGTAGAAAATAGAGTGGCGCCTAGTGCGAGTACCGTAATCTCCCATTTTTGATCTTTTAAGTGAGGGAGTTTGATACCGAGACCGCCTGCAAATAAGAGGAAGCCTAAAATCCCTTTTAAGAGAAAGCTCTCAAAATTTATGCTGGTAACTGTTTCAGTTGCAATTTGAGTGAGATGGAACCAGTCATTTTGACCAGCAATAAGGATAAGTAATGAGAGCACCATGGAGCCAGCAGTGATGGCTATTGTGGTTTGCATTTTACCTATCTTGCTGTTTAAAAAAGCAATCATCATCGCAGCAGCAGATAGAAAGCACAGAGTATAGTAGACCGTCATTTTCTTCTTCAAATGTAACCAAATGTGAGCGAAATTGTCCTTTGATGATGAACAAATAGCAAACACTTTTTACCTATAGATTTATCAATTTTATAACGAGCCCATTTGTGGTATTTAGATGTTTTAGACGTCTAGATTTCTAATCAATGTGTGATAGGATGTCGAACAAGCAATAAAGGAATAATGAGGCTGTACTGTGGGAAGTAATCTAAAGCACCAGATTGAAGCGCAATTGAAGCAACGTATTATGTTGATTGATGGTGGCATGGGAACCATGATCCAAGAGCATAGATTGCAAGAGGAAGATTATCGTGGTGAACGTTTTGCCAATTGGCATTGTGATCTAAAAGGAAATAACGATCTCTTAGTTCTCACTCAGCCTCAGTTGATTCGAGGAATTCACTCCACTTATTTGCAAGCGGGTGCTGATATCCTTGAGACCAATACCTTCAACGCGACGACGATTGCTATGGCGGATTACGACATGCAGTCTTTGAGCGAAGAAATTAACTTTGCTGCAGCCAAACTGGCACGTGAAGTTGCGGATGAATGGACGGCAAAAACACCGGATAAACCTCGCTATGTTGCAGGTGTATTAGGGCCGACCAACCGTACCTGTTCTATTTCTCCTGATGTAAACGACCCGGGTTACCGCAATATCGAGTTTGATCAGCTAGTCACCGCTTACTCAGAATCAACACGTGCATTAATTAGAGGTGGTAGCGATCTGATTTTGATCGAAACCATTTTCGATACTTTGAATGCGAAAGCGTGCGCTTTTGCTGTTGACGCTGTGTTTGAAGAACTCGGCATCGAACTGCCTGTGATGATCTCAGGTACTATCACTGACGCATCAGGTCGTACTCTGTCAGGCCAAACCACAGAAGCATTCTATAACTCTTTACGTCATGTTCGCCCAATTTCCTTTGGTTTGAACTGTGCGTTGGGCCCTGATGAGCTGCGTCAATACGTCGAAGAGCTTTCTCGTATTTCAGAGAGCTATGTTTCTGCACACCCGAATGCGGGGTTACCAAATGCATTTGGTGAATATGACTTATCACCAGAAGATATGGCGGAGCACATTGGTGAATGGGCTCAAGCTGGGTTTCTGAACTTAGTTGGTGGATGTTGTGGTACTACCCCTGAGCATATTGCGGCAATGGCTAAAGTTGTTGAGGGTGTTGCTCCTCGTGCGATTCCTGAGATCAGCGTAGAGTGTCGGCTGTCCGGTTTAGAGCCTCTGAGCATAGCGCCTCAAACATTGTTCGTTAACGTTGGTGAGCGTACTAACGTTACGGGTTCTGCTCGCTTCAAACGTCTTATTAAAGAGGAACTCTATGATGAGGCTTTAGACGTTGCTCGTGAGCAAGTCGAGAATGGCGCACAGATCATTGACATCAACATGGATGAAGGCATGTTGGATGCGATGGCTTGTATGGAGAGATTCCTTAAGCTGTGTGCATCAGAGCCAGAAATTTCGAAAGTGCCAATCATGGTTGACTCATCGAAGTGGGAAGTGATTGAAGCTGGTCTGAAATGTATTCAGGGCAAAGGGATCGTTAACTCGATTTCGCTAAAAGAAGGCGAAGAGAAGTTTATTCATCAAGCGAAATTGGTTCGTCGTTATGGCGCAGCCGTTATCGTTATGGCGTTTGATGAAGTAGGGCAAGCGGATACTCGTGAACGTAAGATCGAAATCTGTCGCCGCGCCTATCATATTCTTGTCGATCAAGTGGGTTTTCCTGCGGAAGATATTATTTTCGATCCGAACATCTTTGCTGTTGCAACCGGTATTGATGAACACAACAACTATGCTCTCGATTTCATCAACGCCGTTGCAGATATCAAACGCGAACTTCCACATGCAATGATTTCAGGTGGTGTGTCTAACGTCTCTTTCTCTTTCCGCGGTAACAACTACGTACGTGAAGCTATCCATGCGGTGTTCTTATACCACTGTTTTAAGAATGGTATGGATATGGGCATCGTAAACGCGGGTCAGTTAGAGATATACGATAACGTGCCAGAGAAACTGCGTAATGCGGTAGAAGATGTCATTTTAAACCGCGATGACGGTGCCACAGAGCGTCTGTTGGAAATCGCTGAAGAGTACCGTGAGAATGCTGTTGGCAAAGAGGAAGATGCCTCTTTACTGGAATGGCGCACTTGGCCAGTTGAAAAGCGTTTAGAACACGCACTTGTTAAAGGTATTACCGAATTCATTGTTGAAGATACTGAAGAAGCGAGAGCCAAAGCGACCAAGCCTCTTGAAGTGATCGAAGGTCCATTAATGGACGGTATGAATGTCGTCGGTGATTTGTTTGGTGAAGGGAAAATGTTCCTGCCACAGGTGGTGAAGTCTGCTCGGGTTATGAAGCAAGCTGTGGCTTATTTAGAACCATATATTAACGCAATGAAGCAGGCTGGCTCGACCAACGGTAAAATCTTGTTAGCAACCGTGAAAGGCGATGTACACGATATCGGTAAGAATATCGTGGGAGTGGTACTGCAATGTAACAACTATGAAATCATCGACCTTGGCGTGATGGTTCCGTGTGAAACAATCCTAAAAGTCGCTCGCGAACAGAATGTCGATATTATCGGTCTGTCTGGTTTAATTACCCCATCTTTGGACGAAATGGTTCACGTGGCGAAAGAGATGGAACGCCAAGGATTTGAGTTACCACTACTGATTGGTGGCGCAACCACATCAAAGGCGCATACGGCGGTTAAAATCGAACAGAACTATCATCAGCCAGTCGTGTATGTAAACAACGCATCACGCGCGGTTGGCGTATGTTCAGCATTACTTTCTGATGAACGTCGTCCTGAATTTATTGAGCGTCTGAACCTTGATTACGAAAGAACTCGTGAGCAGCACGCACGTAAAAAGCCGAAAAGTCGTCCTGTGACTTTAGAACAAGCCCGAGCAAACAAGGCTGCAATTGATTGGCAAACATACACACCACCGGCACCGGTAAAACCGGGTATTCATGTGTTTAAAGATTTTGATGTTTCTGTCTTACGTCAGTACATCGACTGGACGCCATTCTTTATGACTTGGTCTCTGTCTGGAAAATATCCTGCAATTCTTGACCATGAGTTGGTCGGGGAAGAGGCTCGTAAGCTGTTCAAAGATGCGAATGACTGGATTGACCGTATCGAAACCGAAGGGCTTATGAAGGCGAACGGTATTTGTGGTCTGTTCCCTGCGGCAAGTGTGGATGATGATATTGAAGTGTATGCGGATGAATCACGCCAACAAGTGATTAAAGTGCTGCATAACTTGCGTCAGCAAACCGAGAAGCCAAAAGGTGCAAACTACTGTCTATCCGATTTTGTGGCGTCTAAACACAGTGGCAAACAAGACTGGGTAGGTATGTTTGCTGTGACGGGCGGTATTGGCGAGCGTGAACTGGCTGACGATTTCAAAGCCAAAGGTGACGATTACAACGCGATCATGGTTCAAGCGGTTGCTGACCGTTTGGCAGAAGCTTTTGCTGAGTATCTGCACAAGAAAGTGCGTACTGAGATTTGGGGTTATGCTCCTGATGAAAATCTAAGTAACGAAGATTTGATTCGCGAAAAGTATCAGGGTATCCGTCCAGCTCCGGGTTATGCAGCGTGTCCTGAACATACAGAGAAAGGTGCAATCTGGGAATTGTTAGGTGTGCAAGAGAAAATAGGTATGGAACTGACAACCAGTTACGCCATGATGCCGGGTGCATCTGTTTCTGGCTGGTATTTCTCACATCCTGATTCCCGCTATTTTGCTGTTGCTCAGATCCAAGATGATCAGGTTAAGAGTTACTCAGAGCGTAAAGGTTGGGATATCCTTGAAGCCGAAAAATGGTTAGGCCCTAATATTAACGGTTAGGATATTTACGAACGAAAATAACAAAGGTCACCTTATGGTGACCTTTGTTTTATCTGATTAGCGATTTTCAAACAGATCTAAATGAAGCTTCTGAATTACCGCTTTAGATTCATGAGCATCGACTAAGAAACACAAGTTATGGTCACTTGCGCCATAACAGATCATGCGCAAGTTAAAGTCACCTAAGGTGCTGAATACTTCTTTCGCATAGCCTTTAGTTTCCATATGGTTACCAATCAATGCTACGAGGCAAAGGTTGTGTTCGACTTCTACAGTACAAAGCTCTTGTAACTCTTCCTTGGCTTCTTGAGGAAGCTCAGGTGCACCGCCTGATGTGTCTGTTTTATCGAGTGTCAGTGACACACTGATTTCAGAAGTGGTGATCAGGTCTACAGAGATTTTGTATTTCGCTAAAACCTCAAATACTTTGGCTAAGAAACCATACGCATGGAACATTTTTGCGCTGCGTAATGTCACCATAGTTTGATTACAACGCAGTGCTAGTGCTCGGAATTGTGGAGAGTTTTCTACATGTTGACGAATCCAAGTGCCGCCTTTATCTGGATTTTTTGAAGAGCCCACAAAAACAGGGATTTCATGACGAAGTGCAGGCACCAATGTAGAAGGGTGTAGAATTTTTGCGCCAAAGTTCGCCATTTCCGATGCTTCACTAAAGCTGATCTCTGGAATTGGAGCAGCTTTCGGTGCAATACGTGGATCGGTAGTGTAGATCCCAGGAACATCCGTCCAAATCTCTAAACCAGAAGCTTTTACTGATTCTGCAATCAGCGCTGCAGAGTAATCACTACCGCCACGACCAAGTGTTGTGGTGTTACCTTGTTCATCAGAACCGATAAAACCTTGAGTAACTACAACATATTCAGCGCAAAGTGGTGCAAGCTTTTCTTGCGCCAGTTTAGCCATCTCTTCGATTTGTGGTTCAGCTCGGCCGTAATGGCTATCTGTTCTTAATATTTCACGAATATCAAAGCGAACGGTATTAACACCGCGCTCACGCATCAACTGGGTCAAAATATACGTCGACATCAGTTCGCCGCAAGCGACCAAATGATCTGTCAGTTTTTTGCTGGACTGAAATGATGCAGCTTCGGCAGCGCTAGCGATGCCATCTAGCATCGAGTGAACTTCTTTTTCTACTTGGGTTGGTTCAGCCAATTGGTCGATAATCGAATCATGAATATCAGCCAACTGTTTCATGATGCTTAATCTTTGGTCTGCATCCTGAACGCCATTAGCAAGTTCAACAAGTAAGTTTGTTACGCCAGAGCAGGCACTGCTGACGACTAATCGTGTTTGTGGGTTATTTTCGATAATTGCAGAGCAACGGCTCATTGCTTCAAAATTTGCAACACTTGTTCCACCAAACTTGGCGACATTGAATGCGCTCACTACATTTCTCCCAGACTTCCTAGAAATTAAAAAGGTTGGTAATCCAACTTCCAATGTTTTGAAGAGAGTTTCTTAGAGCAAAATAGAGGGGTGTAACAACAGGCAGGTTGTATCAAATTCCTCAGAAGCTCTTCATCAGCATAGCACTGATGACAGTTGGAGGGATTCAACCCTGACAACCGATAAACCAAATCCACAACCTTGGTTTATCTCGGCACTGCTCCCCCTGAATGTTTTGTTTTGGAGTTGAGGCTCCACAAAACATCTGCCTGGGCAGTGCTCCTCTTCTGTTACCCCATTCTGCTTAGTGTTGTATTAATGTGGCCAAATGTGGTCACCTATAACAACCCCAATAAGATAGGGATAAATAGTCCACTCATTGAACGGTTTTGTGAAACTGTTGTCAATTGTAAATTTGTGATAAATGAAAATAAATATGTCGAAATAGTCAGGCAGCATAGACCTCTGTCGAATTGTCGTCGTATTGTTTCTGCCGTACTCTACATTTTCGTCCGTGAAAGCTTATTACTAATAATAACTGGGAGCACCTATGACTATACAAAGTTTCATCCCTCCGCACCGAATTCTTATGGGACCCGGTCCCTCTGACATCTCTCCTCAAGTATTGCAGGCGCTGAGTCGTCCGACAGTAGGGCATTTAGATCCGCTGTTTGTCGCTATGATGGATGAGTTAAAGGTGCTACTCAAATATGCTTTCCAAACAGAAAACGAGTTTACCATCGCGGTTTCCGCTCCAGGGAGTGCCGGTATGGAGGCGTGTTTCGTCAATTTGGTTGAGCCCGGCGATAAAGTCATTGTTTGCCGAAATGGTGTTTTCGGTGAGCGCATGCGTGAAAATGTTGTCCGTTGTGGTGGCATTGCTATTACGGTGGATGATGAGTGGGGAACGCCAGTCTCTATCCGCAAAGTGGAACAAACTATCAGTCAGCATCCCGATGCTAAGATTCTTGCTTTCGTCCATGCTGAAACATCGACAGGGGCTTTAAGTGATGCTCAAACACTAGGCGCTTTGGCTAAGCAAAATAATATGCTGACGATTGTCGATGCTGTGACTTCTTTAGGTGGAGTACCACTGCTGGTGGATGAATGGCAATTGGATGCGGTTTATTCTGGTAGTCAGAAATGTCTCTCTTGTGTTCCGGGATTATCACCGTTGACTCTGTCAGAAAAAGCAATTGAAAAGATCCAAGCGAGAAAGACTCCGATCCAAAGTTGGTTTTTAGATCAGAGTTTAGTTTTGGGGTATTGGAGCGGTGGCAATAAACGTAGTTACCACCATACTGCACCCGTGAACAGTTTATATGCGCTGCACGAAGCATTACTGATTTTGAAAAATGAAGGATTGGAAAATGCTTGGTCTCGTCATCAAGCGATGCATGAAAAACTCAAGCTTGGTTTAGAAAAAATGGGATTCAAGTTTGTCGTGGAAGAAGGGTATCGCTTACCACAACTGAATGCCGTTTACATTCCAGAGGGTGTTGATGACGCTAAAGTTCGTAGCCACCTTCTCAATGAATACAACTTGGAAATTGGCTCTGGACTTGGAGCTTTAGCAGGCAAGGCTTGGCGTATTGGTGTTATGGGCTATGGAGCTCGTTCTGAAAATATCGCCTTGTGTCTCAGAGCATTGGAAGAATCTCTGACTCAGTAACGCTAAAAATAAAAAGGTGGCTTTTGCCACCTTTTTATTTACTCAAAATTTGTCTCTATTTGTTCTGGATTATCAACTAAGCCCAGGTATTGGATATGGCTAAAATCTAAAGCGGGAAACAAGAAAGCGGCCTCCGTTCTGGTTTGTTCAGCTCGGCTCGTATCACCAATAGCCTGATAAGCCTTAATTAATTTCTCATACAAATCCGGTCTCGGTTTGCTTTGAATAATCTTCAAAGACCAGTCGATATACGGCTGGATGTACTCGAACTTTTTCTCATCTAATCCGAGATCTAAATACGTGCTGTACATTTCCCAATCCAATCTGTCTTTGATGAGCACCGGATTAACGACTTTATTCAATATATCCAGTTGCTTCGGATTGGATGTTTCAAATTTAGTCAGGTAGAAATTGGTATGAAGGACACTTGCCATATAAAAACAGGTGGCGACAGGTAGAACTAAACTCGTGATTCGTAACAGTGTTCTGCTGGCTTTGCTAAAACGAAACACTCGATATTTGGCAACGCGTTGGTCGATCCAGAACAGTAATATCATAAAGGTTAGCCAATGAATGCTCGACTGGTAGAAAGGTGCATCGACTAGGCTGTGGATAACGATTGGCAACAACAAAGCGAACATAGCCAACCGAGTTCCTTTCTTAGCTGAATATATCCGAATCAGCACAAAGCTCGCAGCCAAAGCCATACCTAATACTGGTAATAGCCCACCTTCAATTCCCCAAAAGAGAAACTCATTATGAGGATGTTCCATTGATGGAATTCCTGCTTTGTAGTTTGGATTGAGCTGATGCTGTCTAGCGGTATACAGGATATAACTCGACTCAAACTTTCCGTAACCATAGCCTGTAAATGGCTTTTCAATCAGCATGTCGATGGCTTGAGGTAGAACGATGCTGTAAGGCACGGATGAAAGGTAAGGCTCATTATCGCTGTTTTGATGGTGATGTAAATACACCGTGCCTAAGCCAATAATTAATCCAGCAATTGTCGCCAAAACCCAGTTTGTAAAACGTTGGCGAGGTGAAAAACGATACAGATACGGCAATATGAGTAGTACACCTATCGCAGCAGATATCCAACCAACCAGAGAGTGCAAGACTATGAGTAGCGGGATTGATATTACAGGTGTGATGTACAGTAAGCTCACTTCACTGAGTTTTTTATTGTATTTTTTCGGTTGGCGAGCCAAGAGGTAACCTGAAACCACTAGGCCTGTGGCAAGGAAGCTAGCCATAACATCAGGATGCTGAAAGATGCCGTAAGGCAGGTTTCTTACGGTGTCATAGTTAAAGACGTTTTCAGTGTCTAAGAAGCTGTATTGGTAAATACCAAATAGTGCTTCAATGAGGCTAGCAAAAACAATGTACAGAAGTAATTTCTGTTTGTTTTTATTGCTGAAATGAAATTGCTGTAGAACTAAGAAAAGTGAAAAACCAGCCCAAAGACCAATAATTCGTGTTAGTTCGCTGTACCACTGTGCATTGGAAAAAAACAGCGGAAGTGTCATGATCACACAGCACACCCAAAGACCAATAGTCAGTTTGGAATACCGCAGGTGCTGATAGCTGCTCATTTGATACAAGCCAAGCGCTAAGGGAACACTGATTGCAATCCAAGTTGTGGCATTGAAGGGTAACGATAATCCATCGCCACTTAAATTGGGCATAAAAACGTGCATTGCTATGAGATAAACAAAGCTAACCGCGATCAGAAACGGTTTGTTTTTAGGCACACTCGGTGCTTGTGGCTCAAGTTGAGTTCCGCTTAACAGCAAGGTTGCCATAAGTGTTTCAATGTCCTTTGCGAAGAAACCTGCTTTGTCTTAGCAGGCAAATTAGGGCTGACAGGCCCTAATTTACCGTTTTTTTTTCGTTTCTACAGATTTTTTCTATTTCAACATAGGTTTTAAGAAACGAGCGGTATGGGAAACTTTGCTTTTCGCTACATCTTCAGGTGTACCTTCCGCAATAATTTCACCACCACCTTGTCCTCCTTCGGGGCCTAAATCAACGATCCAGTCTGCGGTTTTAATCACATCAAGATTGTGTTCAATAACCACAACTGTGTTCCCGTGATCGCGCAGACAATGCAGTACATTAAGCAGTTGTTGAATATCGTGGAAATGCAAACCTGTAGTGGGTTCATCCAAAATATAAAGTGTTTTACCCGTGTCACGTTTAGACAGTTCTCGCGAGAGTTTGACCCGTTGAGCTTCACCACCCGACAATGTCGTAGCCGACTGACCGAGACGGATGTATGACAAACCAACGTCCATTAGCGTTTGCAGTTTACGTGCTATCACTGGCACAGGCTCAAAGAACTCATGAGCGTCCTCAACGGTCATGTTAAGGACTTCATCAATCGTTTTGCCTTTATAACGAACTTCTAAAGTTTCACGGTTGTAGCGCTTTCCTTTACACACATCACAAGGGACGTAAACATCGGGTAAGAAGTGCATTTCGACTTTGATTACGCCATCGCCCTGACAGGCTTCACAGCGACCACCTCGGACGTTGAAACTAAAGCGTCCCGGTTTATAGCCACGAGAACGGGATTCTTGAGTTCCTGAAAAAAGCTCACGAATCGGCGTGAATATACCTGTATAGGTCGCAGGATTTGAGCGTGGTGTACGGCCTATTGGGCTCTGGTCGATATCAATCACTTTATCGAAATGTTCTAAACCTTTAATTGATTTATATGGTGCGGGTGTTGATGTCGTTGCACCATTTAACGCGATATGCGCGATATTAAAAAAGGTATCGTTAATCAGCGTTGATTTACCTGAACCGGAAACCCCTGTTACACAAGTAAATAGTCCAACAGGAATAGAAAGATTCACATCTTTTAAGTTGTTACCAGATGCTCCAAGAAGCTCTACCGTCTTCTTCGCATCTTTTGGTGTTCTTTGTTTTGGTATTTCAATCTCTTTTACGCCACTGAGGTATTGCCCTGTAAGAGAGTTAGGGTTGTTGATGATATCCGTGACATTACCTTCAGCCACTACGCTACCACCGTGGACACCCGCGCCAGGGCCAATATCAATAACGTGATCAGCCATGCGAATCGCGTCTTCATCATGCTCAACTACAAGAACGGTATTCCCTAAATCTCGTAGGTGTTCTAGGGTTTTAAGCAATCTTTCATTATCTCGCTGGTGGAGACCGATAGACGGTTCATCGAGAACATACATTACACCGACCAGTCCCGCGCCAATTTGACTCGCCAAGCGGATTCGTTGTGCTTCACCACCTGAAAGAGTTTCGGCACTGCGTGATAAGTTTAAATAGTTCAGACCGACATTGACCAAGAACTGCAAACGATCATTCACTTCTTTCATGATCTTTTCTGCAATTTGAGCTCGTTGACCTTCAAGTGTCAGAGATTGGAAAAACTGAAGCGCATCAGCAATGCTAAGTTCTACCACTTGCGGTAGTGGCGTGTCATTGACGAAAACGTTGCGGGCTTCGAGGCGTAAGCGTGTACCTTCGCAATGGCTACATGGTTTGTTGGAAATGTATTTCACCAATTCTTCGCGAACAGAATTGGATTCCGTATCGCGATAGCGACGCTCAAGGTTATTCAGTATTCCTTCAAATGGATGTCGCTTGACTCGGATGTCACCTCGGTCATTGATATAGTTAAATTCGATTTCGGTACGACCAGAACCGTAAAGAATGATCTCTTTGATCTTTTTGCCGAGTTTGTTGAATGGAGTCTGTAGGTCAAAGTCGTAATGGGCAGCTAAAGAGCTGAGCATTTGGAAGTAATAGTAATTCTTTTGATCCCAACCACGAATAGCGCCTTCTGCTAAGCTCAGTTTCTCATCTTGAATAACTCTGCTTGGGTCAAAATACTGTTGTACACCAAGGCCATCACAAGTTGGACAAGCACCGGCTGGGTTGTTGAATGAGAACAAGCGAGGCTCAAGCTCACGCATGCTGTAACCACAATGCGGACAGGCAAAGTTGGCTGAGAATATTTGCTCTTCGCCTTCCTCATCCATTGGTGCAACCACAACATTGCCACCTGAGAGCTCCAACGCTGTCTCAAATGATTCGGCTAGACGTTGTTGCAAGTCAGAACGTACTTTAAAACGATCAACCACGACTTCAATCGTATGCTTTTTATGCAGTTCAAGTGTCGGTGGATCGGACAAATCGCAGATCTCGCCATCAATTCGCGCACGAATAAATCCTTGAGCCGCTAAATTTTCCAGCGTTTTAACATGCTCACCTTTTCGCTCTTTAACGATAGGAGCAAGCAGCATCAACTTTGAGCCTTCAGGAAGCTCTAATACTTTGTCTACCATTTGGCTGATTGTTTGAGCGGCAAGTGGAGTTTTATGTTCGGGACAACGAGGTTCACCGACACGAGCAAACAGCAATCGCAAATAATCGTAGATTTCGGTAATAGTTCCCACAGTTGAACGCGGGTTGTGTGATGTCGACTTTTGCTCAATAGAGATCGCCGGTGATAGACCTTCAATGTGGTCTACGTCTGGCTTTTCCATCAAAGACAAGAACTGGCGAGCGTAGGCAGAGAGAGATTCCACATAACGTCTCTGGCCTTCGGCATATAATGTATCAAAGGCTAAAGAAGATTTCCCTGAACCAGAAAGTCCGGTAATGACGATCAGTTTGTCACGGGGAATCGTGAGATTGATATTTTTCAGGTTATGGGTTCGAGCACCACGTACTTCAATTTTGTCCATTTGATTTGCTCTGTCTTTGGCTTCGTTAAAGGCTAAGTCGAGCAAGTATTACATAGAGTGAGAAATGTGCAAGAAATACTGGATATAAAAACAGTTAACTAATAAAAAAGAGCCGATTGATTACGGCTCTTTAGTTGGTTGCTAGTGTCTAATATTAGCTCTTTTGGGTAGAGTGTTTCGCTAAAGCAACTTGTTGTTCGTTTTTCTTATATAAATTTTCAAAACAGTAGTTTGTCGCTTCGATATAACCTTCAACGCTACCACAATCAAAGCGCTTACCTTTAAATTTATAGGCCAAAACGCACCCTGATTTTGCTTGTTTTAATAGAGCATCCGTAATTTGGATTTCTCCGCCTTTGCCTGGCTCAGTTTGTTCAATTAACTCGAAAATATCGGGAGTCAGAATGTAACGACCAATGATTGCTAGATTGCTTGGAGCCGTTCCCGGTTCTGGCTTTTCTACCATATCATCCACGCGGAAGAGATCATCTTTTATCATCTCACCTGAGATCACACCGTATTTGTGAGTTTCATCAGCGGGAACTTCTTGTACCGCAACAATTGAACAGCGGAACTGGTTGTACAGTGCCACCATCTGTGCCAAAACCCCTTTCTCTTCATTAACACAAAGGTCATCGGCTAAAACAACGGCAAAGGGCTCGTCGCCCACTAATTCTCGGCCAGTGAGAATCGCATGGCCTAAGCCTTTCATTTCTCGTTGACGAATGAAAGTGAAGTTAGCGGTTTCGATAATATCTCGAATATCAACCAGCAGCTCTTCTTTGTTCGTTCCTTGGATTTGATGCTCAAGCTCGTAGTTCATGTCAAAGTGATCCATGATCGAATGCTTACCTCGACCTGTCACAATGCACATTCCGTTCATGCCAGCTTGAATCGCTTCCTCTACGCCATATTCAATCAGTGGTTTGTTTACCACTGGCATCATTTCTTTTGGCATAGATTTGGTTGCTGGTAAAAAGCGAGTACCGTAGCCAGCTGCCGGAAAGAGGCATTTTTTGATCATTTTTTCGCCCTGTTAAACTATCGGTTTTGTTTTAAACGGAGTTGTTATGTTTAAACATAGATTTAATGCAGACTTTAGCATGATACTTTCGTGAGATTCAGCACATTCTGTGTCGTGAAAATGAAAATGTGCTGAAAGACGCATTTATGAAAGCAGATTTTGATTTGCCCAACTGATGGCTTGAACTCGGTTTTTCACCGAAAGTTTTTTGAATATCTGATACAGATGAGACTTCACCGTAAACTCACTGATAAAAAGGCTTTCAGCCATTTGCATGTTCGATGCCCCTGTCTGTAGGCAACGCAATATCTGAATTTCTCTTGCGGTTAGGTCAACCGAAGCTTGTGCGTGGTGAGCCTGAAAATGATATCGGTAATAATGTAGAAGCTGGCTAGAAGCATGACGTGGAAGCCAATTTTGGCCGTTGATTATCTCTCCTAACCCTTCGCAGATACTCTCTGGAGAATCATCCTGATAAAACAGTCCTTTTAAGTTGCCAAAAGTGAGCAGTTCTTCTGTGTGTAGCCTCTTATCAACGTTAAACAGAATTGTTTCAAAATGAGGACTGGTAATCTTTAATGCTTTTAAGTTTTGCCTAATCAGAAGATGTTCTTGATAGTTCATCAGTAAAATTTTGTGTTTATCTGTGTGATAATTTTTCAACAATTGCTCAGGGATAATTTGTGGTATTGGCAAAGCGAGAAGGTCTAGAGCTTTTTCCAATTGCTCTGGGATGCATGTGTCGTCCATGCAAAGAAAATATATGGTTCTGGCATAGTTGTGTTTTGGCATGGATTATTCCTTAGTAGGAGGCGGTGAAATGCGTCAACCATGCCTAAAATTAAAAGGTAGAGCGAATTGGAATAGCGAGTTTGCGTGGGATTTCAATCGATTGAGTAAATGAGTTTTATATCAAATTACAAATGGAAGATTTCCCCCGAAAATTAGAAGCTTAAAAATGAAAATGGAATGAGTTTTTGATAACAATTCGACCGGACATTTAAGCTCGAGAAAAAGCGTGTTATCCTAACTGACTATTTGAAATTTTTTCAAAAATTATACGATTTAAAGACGGAGCGAAACATGGCAAGCCGTGGCGTGAATAAAGTAATTTTGGTTGGCAACTTGGGTGGAGATCCTGAAGTTCGCTATATGCCAAGTGGCGGTGCTGTTGCGAACATCACCATTGCAACGTCAGAAACATGGCGTGATAAAGCAACGGGCGAACAGCGTGAGAAAACTGAGTGGCACAGAGTTGCTCTGTATGGGAAGCTGGCAGAAGTTGCTGGTGAGTACCTACGTAAAGGTTCTCAGGTTTACATTGAGGGTCAGCTGCAAACTCGTAAATGGCAAGACCAAAGCGGTCAAGACCGTTACTCAACAGAAGTTGTTGTACAAGGCTATAACGGCATCATGCAGATGCTTGGCGGCCGTCAACAACAAGGTGGTAGCCCGAGCCAAGGTCAGCCTCAGCAGCAAGGTGGATGGGGACAACCTCAACAGCCAGCTAGACAGAGCCAACCTGCGTATCAGCCAGCTGCTCAGCAAGCACCGCAACAAGCGCCTCAGCCTCAATACAATGAGCCGCCAATGGATTTTGACGACGACATCCCGTTTTAATTGTCTCGATTTTAAAAAAGCCGCAATTTTGTGGCTTTTTTTATATACTTAGCGCACTGTTTACATAATTTTTGCGAGCAGCCTTCTTCGATGAATAATGCCACCCATCGATAAGTTGAAAGGGAATTCAATTTCTATGCGCTACACGCCTACGCTAAAACTCAGTACACGTTTAGTGGTTTTCGTCACTTTGATCGTGACCAGTGCGATGTTCATTTTATTTATTGGCGGAACCTTATCTTTTCAGCGGCTAGGGCAGGAATATCTCAACCACTACATGCAGGGCATAGTAGAAGTGGTGGATAAAGAGATGGAAGATCCTGATGCTGCCTATTCTATGCAGCGATGGATGCCCAAGATGCTGCAAGCAAGTAATATTGTGGAGATGGAGCTGTCGTCGGAAGCGGGTATTATTTACCGTTTTAAAGATACATCTTCCAAAGTCGATCCCGCTCGTCTTTATCAAGCCGATTTTCCTTTGCAACGTATTCAAGGTTATTCCGTACATTTCAAGGTAGTACCGCCATACGTAGGCTTCAGCTATTCAATCGGTGCTATGTGGTCGATTACCTTAGCCGTGTTACTTATCGTTATCTGTTTAGTACAGAGTATGAAGTGGTTGCGTTTTCAGCTTTTGGGGTCGGAATTACTGGAAGAACGCGGACGAATGATATTGGCAGGAAGAGTCGAGCAATATGCAAAGGGGGATGACAGAGAGTGGCCATACACTGCGAGTGAAGCTTTAGATGTTCTGATTGAAGAATTACAAGATGCGCGCCAAGAGCGTAGTCGTTTTGATACTTTCATTCGCTCTCAGACCTTTCTCGACCAGTTAACAGGTACGGCAAATCGAGTTCTGTTCGATAGCAAACTTGAATCGGCGCTTCAAGAGAGTGGGGCTCAAGGTGGCGTTCTAATGTTACGTATTGATGATCTCGACTTAGCGAAAGAAGAAAACGAGAAGCGCGTCATTGACGATTTTGTGGTTGAAGTTGGTCAGTGCATCTCAAACGTCATCGCTCGTTATCCAGATGTGATTTTGTCTCGCTACTATGATTCAGTATTTGCGCTCTTCATGCCACATCAAACCGCGAAAGATGTCTCTCATGTTGCCTCTCAGTGCTTGAAGTTCATTGAACGTTTAACGCCTCCAGAACCATTAGAAAAAGATAACTGGTTCCATATTGGTGTCAGTATGTACAAGGAAGAAGAGCGTAGAGGCCGAATTATTGATGAGACAGAAACGGCATTGAAAAGTGCTCAGTTACAGAGAGTTAATGCTTGGAGTCGCTTTGAAAAAGCAGCGGTTTCTGAAGATAGAGGCAGTGTGCGTTGGCGTACTCTGTTCGATAAGGCTCTTATTGATGACAATATCATCCTATTCCGACAGGCTTGCTATTTGTCCAGCCGTTCTAATCACTTAGAATTATTGCACAACGAATTGTTCGCTAGAATTAATGACCCCGACAAAGGGGTATTGAAAGCGTCTCGATTCAGTTCTGCTATAGAAACAGTTGGATATGAAGCTGTCCTAGATAAAGCGGTGATGAGAAGAACGTTACAACTGATAAAGTCTTCAGTTAATGAATCTCCCTTATCGATAAATCTGTATGTACTTCCTTTTTCCGATAAACAGTATTTTCGTTGGTTCCGTAATGAGTTAATGCAGTTAACTTTCCGCCAGCGTGGTCAGTTATCGTTTGAATTCACTGAGGGGCATTTGGTACAGCATTTAGATTATATGCGCCCAGTGCTAAGAACAATATCCGCACTCGGGTGCGAGTTGATAGTGGGACAAGCAGGGCGATCAATCGTTGCAACCCACTATATCAAAGACTTAAAGATCAACTACCTTAAGTTACATCGAAGCCTAATAAAGCAAATCGACCAAAGACATGAAAATCAGTTGATAGTGCGTAGCCTACTAGGCGTTTGTAAAGGCACTCAAACTAAAGTGATTGCAGTGGGTGTAGAAAAACAGTCTGAGTTGCAGGTTCTGCATAATCTTGGTGTTGATGGCGTTCAAGGGCGGTTATTTGACACTGAACAGCCATTAAACCCGAGCAAACTACCTGTGACGGAACGTCAAATTAAACCCGGTAAACGCAACCGATGGCGTACAAAGTAGAGATAAATGAAGATTGAAACATTGTTAAAGCGGTTCTCCAGAACAAAGTCTAAGCAGCTGGCAGTGTATGCAGTGGTTCAACCTGATGCGATTTATTTCTCATCATCAGAATCCCTTGCTTTGCCTGAACAATACCCTCTGGCCAACCATACTTGGCCTCAAGCCTTGGTGAGCGCCCTTCTTACGGCAGGTACAAAAGGACTGAGTGTCCACGTAGTGCTGCATGCTCAACTGTTTCAAAGTTATCAAATCGATAAACCTTCAATTCCTCAGCAAGAATGGCCAAGTGCACTACCGTTCTTGTTAAAAGACCTTATCACCGAAAAGTCGTCAGATGTGATTGCGGATGCATACCCTCTAGAAGGTGGCAATAAAGCTCAAGCTTATGTGATTAACAAGAAGGTGGTCTTAGAAGCGAGCAGTTTACTAGAGAGTATGGGTTGCAGCCTCGAGAGTATTATTCCTGAACAAGAAGTTTGGGGGCGAGGTAACGCTGAACTGAAAAACTACTTATTAGTACAACGCAGCAAAGGTAGCCATTTTAAACTGGATGCTTTCGTCAATGAGCGTTGTATTTTCCAGCGTACACTGCGTGGCGTTGTCGCACCGATTACAGGCGTTGCCAGTACAGCGCTGCAACTCGATGGTCTTGCGCTAGAGCTGCAACGTTCCATCGACTATTTATCTTCTCAGTTCAAAGGCACTTCACTTCATCAGTTAAAGGTGTGTTGTGATGAAGAAGAACACGCCGAACTCGTTCAAGCATTAGGCGAACGCTTAAGTGTGAAAGTCACAGCGTTGGTGGAAGGCTCTGAACATATTGTTTCTGGTCAGGTGTTGGCCGAAAAAGCGCCTATTGTTCCGGCTGATGCAATTAACTTTTACCAAGAGCATTTAAAACCGAAAAAAGAGTTGATGACGCTGTCATCTATTGCTGCGGTTTGGGGAGCCGTTGCTGTTGTTATGCTATGTTTGTTCGCATGGTTTCAGTTTGAACATATTCAATATCAGCAACAGCTTAAACAAGCCAACCTACAAAATACTCAGCTTACGGGGCAACTTGGGGAACTAAAACAAAAGCATGCTGCCCATTTACCTTCTGCAGAAAAAGTGGCAGCTTCTGCTCGTTTGAAGAAAGAGATTGAATCACAGCAAGCATCATTAGCCGCGATTGGTCAGTATGACGCTTCGCGCCAACTGGGTTACTCCGGAGTGATGGATGGTTTAGCAAAACTTTCCCGTCGTGATATTAGCTTAAGTGAGATTGAGATAAATGAAGCGACGTTGGATGTAAAAGGCATGGCGAGAGATGCCAATGTGATACCAACGTGGATTGCTCAATTTAAAGATGAAGTGAGCTTGACCGGTCGTAGTTTCGAACAACTCACGATTGGTCGTGACGAGCAAGATATAGTGACCTTTGAATTGAAATCGAAACGAGGTGTGGAGAAATGAACGAACGCTGGCAAAAATGGAGTCAACAGTTCGCAGAAAGAGCTCCGCGCGAAAAATGGTTAATTGCTATCTGTGGCGTGATTGTGATTGCGATGTTGATGCAGACGCTGTTCATTGATCCTTTACTACAACAAAGAAAAGACGCTCAACAGAAATTGATGTCACAGCAGTCGACCAATCAAAGAATGCAAAGTGAAATCATCGTTTTGCAGCGTGAACTGGCTAAAGATCCGAACGCAGAGATAAATAAAGAGTTAGAGCAACTGCAACAGCAGAGTCAGGAGCTGTCTATGCAGCTTTCTGAAGTTATGAGTAATTTGGTCTCACCATCACAGATGGCTGATTTGCTACAAAGCGTTTTGGATCATAGTGCTAAATTGAAATTAGTGAGCTTGACATCGTTGCCTGCTAGTCCAATAAATGAGACAGATAGCAATGCCGAATATTTCCTACATCCGGTTCGGATGGAACTGAATGGCTCTTATTTCGCTATCAGGGATTATTTGCACGCACTAGAAAGCTTGCCTGTTAAATATTATTGGCGCAGTTTTCATTATCAAGTTGAGACCTACCCCAATGCTAAGTTGGTATTAGAAGTTTACACGCTTGGAACCCGTGAGGAGTTTATTGGTGGCTAGGATATCAATGCTAAATAAAGCATGGTGGTTAATGATACTTGCTGCCGTTTCGGTTTCTGTATCGGCGAGCCAAGAACAAGATCCAACCGCACCATTAGGTTGGATGAAAACAGAACAAGTTAAAAAAGCTAAAAGAAACGCACCTGTGCCTGAGCTGAAAAGCATTGTTTGTAAGGATGATAATCAATGCTATGCCATTTTAAATGATAAGGTCGTGGACAAGGGCGATAGTGTGTCTGGCTATAAAGTTTCTGAAGTCACGCCATCGCAAGTCGAACTTAAGCAAGGCAGTAAAAGTTGGACTTTGAAGCTGTTCTCTCTGGACATTAAGAAATAAGGTTAAGAATTCCTATGCGTAATATGATCATCGGCGTAGTGATGGTGAGTTTAGTGGGCTGCTCCATGGGGCATCGTGACCCAGTGGAAGCCAAACAGTCGCTGAATCAGGCTATTAATGAAGCGAATAGCCGCAATTTAGAAAATCTACCGCCATCGGTAGAGGCGGATCTTATGCCTGATATGGACGGAGCAATAGCGACATCTGATCCTAATTTAAAGCGTTTCCGTATTCAGGCAAATGGTGTTCAGGCGAAGGCGTTTTTTACCAGCTTAGTGAAAGGTACAGAATACAGCGTTGCAATTCATCCAATGGTGGATGGCACAGTGACTGTGAACTTATCGGAAGTCACACTTGATGAAGTGTTAGATGTGGTTCGCGATCTTTACGGCTATCAAATTGAAAAAGTCGGTAAGGTTATTCAAGTCTACCCTGCAGGTTTGCGTACGGTGACGATTCCGGTTGATTACCTGCAATTTAAGCGTAGTGGCCGCTCACTGACGACGATTACAACAGGCACAATTACCAATACGGATACAAGTTCAAGCAATAGTAACAATTCATCGTCGAATAATCGTTCAAGTAGCACCAGTCGCTCAAGTGATGGTAATAGTAGTAACTCTGATAGTAAAACGAGTAACGACCGAGGCGGTACCGAGATTGAAACGCTAAGCGAAAGTGACTTCTGGCCTCAGCTACAAACCGCTGTTGCCCAGTTGGTGGGTTCTGGTCGCGGGCAAAGCGTGGTTGTAACACCGCAAGCAAGTGTGATCACATTGCGTGCCTATCCCGATGAAATTCGTGAAGTGCGCCGCTTTTTAGGTATCTCTCAAGAGCGTATGCATCGTCAGGTGATCATGGAAGCGAAAATCCTAGAAGTCACTTTAAATGACGGCTACCAGCAAGGGATTAACTGGAGCAAAATGTTTACCTCTAACGGGGTTAATTATCGTATCGGTACGGGTGACACTTCGGGTGCAGGCTCTGCAATCAGCAACGGTTTAGGTACCATCGCCGCTCTACCTGGTATTGACACGATTGGTACGCTGCTGGGTGGGCAAACCAACATTGTGATGTCGAGTGGCAGCTTTGAATCAGTATTAAGCTTCATGGCAACGCAAGGTGACTTAAATGTGCTATCTAGTCCTCGCGTAACAGCAACCAACAACCAGAAAGCCGTGATCAAAGTGGGTACTGATGAGTACTACGTAACAGATCTATCTAGTGTGGTTGGTAGTGGCGATAACTCAGAAGCCTCCCCTGATGTGGAGTTAACTCCGTTTTTCTCTGGTATCTCACTGGATGTAACACCACAAATTGATGACAAAGGTAACGTGTTGTTGCATGTGCATCCTGCCGTTATTGAAGTGGAATCAGAAAACAAAGTCATCACTTACAACAATAAAATCATTTCATTACCGTTAGCCAAAAGCTCAATTCGCGAATCAGATTCAGTGATTCGAGCTAAAGATGGTGATGTGGTTGTGATAGGAGGGTTGATGAAGAGCAATACTTTGAATCAAACTTCGAAAGTCCCGTTCTTAGGTGATATTCCTGTAATAGGGCACGCTTTTCGCAGCACATCTCAAGTGACACAGAAAACAGAATTGGTCATATTGCTAAAACCAACGGTCGTTGGTGTCAACACTTGGCAAAAAGAGTTGGAGCGCTCACGTGATTTGTTGCAGGAGTGGTTCCCAGACTCTGAGTAATGAATATGTATTTGGAGCACTTTGGTTTTACACAACAGCCTTTTAACTTAACGCCTGATACGAGTTTGTTTCTGGGGCTGGACCCGCATTATGAAGCAATTCAAACCGTAAGCGCCGCTCTGCAAATGGGAGAGGGGGTAATAAAAGTAACGGGGGAAGTTGGGACAGGTAAAACCATGGTGTGCCGGATGCTGCTGACTCATCTGAAAGATTATGTGCAGCTGATATATTTGCCTAATCCTGCTTTAAATGGTGACGATTTGCGCACAGCCATAGCCACTGAACTAGATATCAAAGAATGCTCAAATGTTGGCTTAGTCGAAGCGATTCAGACACGATTAATAGACTATCATCGAAATGGCAAACGGGTGGTGGCTTTGTTGGATGAAGCTCAAGCGCTTTCTGACGAAGCACTGGAAGTGTTGCGGCTGTTCGGCAATCTGGAGACGGAACAGATCAAGTTACTGCAATTGGTGTTGATTGGTCAGCCTGAACTGGATGAAAGACTCGAACAACACCATTTAAGACAGTTTCGTCAGCGAATAACCTTTAGTGCCAAGTTAAGAGCGCTAAGTATGGCTGAAACTGTTGCTTATATTGATAGTCGACTCGCTAAAGTTGGCTATGAAGGCAAACTGTTCAGTTTGAATCAAAAGAAATCTATTTGGAAAGCTTGCCAAGGCACACCTCGTCTTATCAATCAGGTATGCCATAAATCCCTGTTGCTCGCGTTTTACGAACAGACTCAACAGGTGAGAAACCAGCATCTATACGCTGCTATTCACGATACGTACGATACTTGTAAACCCAAACACAAAACTCCAGTTATCTGGGGATGGAGCCATTGATGAGTGTTATGAACAAAGCTTTATCTCAACTTGCCGATAAGCAGCAATCATCACTTGAGCCGATAGCAAAAGCGCATGTTGAGCCAATCAAAACACGTCCAGTTTGGGTATGGGTAATGGCAGGGTTTGGTTTGAGTTTGGCGCTTGGTGGTTGGGCTGTATCACAGCAAGCACCAGAAGTACAAAATGCTCAAGTGCTCAATCAGCCAATACAAGTAAAGGCGTTTGTTGAGCCTGTACCTGCTGTTGCTTCGCCAACACAAAAAGTAAATCAGGCGGCTGTGGTGGTATATAATTCCGACCCGATTGAAAAGCCACTGTTAGAATCGCCAAGCCTTACAGAAGTTACTGTCGATTCAAGTGCTCCCCAATTTGAACAGCCTGTTGAATCGGCAGCCGTAGTGTCGAATACGAATACTTCAAATAAGGCAACAGGAAATCAAACACGCATCCAAAAGCCTGTGTTGTTAGCGAACACTACCACTTCAGTACCAGTGAACTCAGGAACAGTCAATCAGGAGCCCGTCTCGGATTCTTCTCTATCGAAAAGTGCACAAGAAAATGTGGTAATGATCGAACAGATTGAAATGAGTCCTGAAAAACTGGCAGAAAAAGCGATTTCCCGTGCAGCCAAGGCGATGGATTCTAGCGATTTTCAAAATGCTGTCAGTGCTTACAGCGAGGCTCTTCGCTATACGCCGGATAATGAATCTGTACGTCAAAAATTGGCGGCGTTGTATTACGGTAAAGGTGAAGTGCGCAAAGCATTTGATTTGATGCAGCGTGGTATCGAAATAAACCCTGAAGGTGAAACTTTGAGAATTGCGCTGTCAAAATTGCTGATGAAAGAGCAGCAAGCAGAAGCGGCATTAACACCGCTCGCTTATTTACCAGCATCGGTAAGTGTGGAGTACCTTTCATTACGCGCGGCGTTGGCGCAAAAAGTGAAACAGAATGAAATTGCACTAGAAAGCTATCAGAAGCTTACTGAGAAAGAGGCGAACAATGGTCGCTGGTGGCTTGGTTTAGCGATTCAGCAAGAGCGTTCGTTTTTGTTAGAAGAGGCGAAAACGTCTTATCAAAAGGCGTTAACAAAGGTTGGGGTATCGATTCAGTCACAAGCCTTTATTCGTAATCGTCTAGATGTGCTGAATCACCTAGAGGAGAACAACAATGCAAATTAAGTTAAGAAAACGACTGGGTGACTTGCTGGTCGAAGAGGGCATTGTTACTGACGAACAGCTTGGGCAGGCATTGTCAGCTCAGAAGAATACTGGTCGTAAGCTGGGTGATACCTTAATTGAGTTAGGCTTCTTATCTGAACAACAAATGCTGAGCTTTTTGTCTCAGCAACTGGCGATTCCGCTGATTGATTTAAGCCGAGCAACAGTCGATATCGACGCGGTACAACTGCTTTCGGAAGTACATGCACGCCGTCTGCGTGCTCTCGTGATTGGCCGAAGTGGTGACACTTTACGTGTTGCAATGAGTGATCCCGCGGATCTGTTTGCTCAGGAGTCTCTCCTGAACCAATTGCCACAGTACAGCTTTGAATTTGTTATCGCACCAGAGAAGCAACTGGTGGATGGCTTTGACCGTTATTACCGCCGTACCAAAGAAATTGCCTCTTTCGCGGAGCAGTTACAAGCTGAACACCAAGTTACAGAAGCGTTCGACTTTGATATCGCGAATGATGACAGCGAAGAAGTAACGGTTGTTAAGCTGATTAACTCGCTGTTTGAAGATGCGATTCAGGTGGGGGCGTCGGATATTCACATCGAGCCTGATTCTAAACTATTACGTATTCGTCAGCGTGTAGACGGCATTCTCCATGAAACGGTTTTAAACGAAGTGGGTATCGCATCAGCGCTTGTTTCGCGCTTGAAGCTGATGGCGAATCTGGATATTTCTGAAAAACGTCTGCCGCAAGATGGCCGCTTTAACATCCGAGCTAAAGGACAGTCGGTTGATATTCGTATGTCGACAATGCCTGTGCAATATGGTGAATCGGTTGTAATGCGTTTATTAAACCAGTCCTCTGGTATTCGGGAGCTGGATAAATCAGGTATTCCTGACGAGCTGTTACTGCGCTTCCGACGTCAGCTTAAGCGCCCACATGGTATGATCCTCGTCACTGGGCCGACAGGTTCGGGTAAAACGACCACTTTGTACGGTGCGCTAAGTGAACTGAATGAAGTGGGCAAAAAAATCATTACCGCAGAAGATCCTGTGGAATACCGCCTATCGCGAGTCAACCAAGTTCAGGTCAACTCTCGAATTGGTCTGGATTTTTCGACCTTACTGCGAACTTTCTTGCGTCAGGACCCCGATATTATTCTGATCGGTGAGATGCGTGACCAAGAAACGGTGGAAATCGGTTTAAGAGCCGCTCTGACTGGTCACTTGGTTCTGAGTACCTTGCACACCAATGATGCCGTGGAAACCGCATTACGTTTAATTGATATGGGGGCACCTGGCTATTTGGTGGCGAGTGCTGTTCGAGCTGTGATTGCTCAGCGATTGGTGCGTAAAGTGTGCCCGGATTGTAAGACGCATGATGAATTGGACGAAGCTCAGAAACAGTGGCTTACGGTTCGGTTCCCTAATCAGGTCAATTCATCGTTTGTGCATGGTCGAGGTTGTCAGAACTGTAACCTTACAGGCTATAAAGGTCGTATCGGTGTGTTTGAAATGCTGGAGCTTGAGCACCACATGATGGATGCATTGCGCGCTGATGATTCTATCGGTTTTGCGAAAGCTGCCAGAGCTTCAGAAAACTATAAGCCATTGCTCGCATCAGCGATGGAACTAGCAATTAAAGGTATTGTCAGTATTGACGAAGTTATGGCTCTTGGTGAAGGTGAAGCCGCTGCTGTCGCTGAGCCTATTTATCTATAAGGGTAATTATCTGTAAGGAAAGGTATGCCGACTTATCAATACCAAGGACGCAACTTAGATGGCAGTGCTACGAAAGGTAGCTTAGAAGCTGCTAATGAGGATGTTGCTGCCGATACATTGATTAATAAAGGGATCATCCCAACTTCTATTAGTGAAGGGCGATCTGGTGTAGGGAGTGCCACTATTGAGTGGAAAGAACTGTTTACTCCTGTCGTCCCACTGGAAGTCTTGGTGATTTTTTGTCGCCAGCTTTACAGCCTAACTAAAGCTGGCGTTCCTTTACTTCGTTCAATGAGAGGCTTGGCACAGAACTGTGAAAACAAGCAGTTAAAAGATTCATTGGAACAAATTTGTAGTGAAGTGACCAATGGACGTAGTCTTTCCGCTGCGATGCAGATGCACACGAAAGTGTTTAGCTCACTGTTTGTATCTATGGTGCATGTGGGTGAGAACACGGGCCGATTGGATCAAGCTCTGCTGCAATTGGCGAAATACTACGAACAAGAAGTGGAAACCCGTAAGCGAATTAAGACCGCAATGCGTTATCCTACTTTTGTGATTGGCTTTATTGTTATTGCGATGTTCATTTTGAACGTAAAGGTAATACCGCAGTTTGCGACCATGTTTAATCGCTTTGGTGTGGACTTGCCTTTGCCAACCAGAATTTTGATTGGTATGTCGGACTTTTTCGTCAACTACTGGATGTTTATGCTGGTGGCAATGGTGGCTGCGTTTTTCGGTTTTCGATCTTGGTTGGGTACATCAAAAGGAAGAGAACGCTGGGATAAGTTTCGTTTGCGAATGCCGATAGTTGGCGGAATCATCAATCGAGCGCAGTTATCGCGATTCTCACGTACGTTTTCTCTGATGTTGCACTCAGGCGTTCCGTTAAATCAGTCTTTGGCATTGTCAGCCGAAGCTTTGGATAATAAATTCCTCGAAGCTCGTTTAATGGAAATGAAAGCTGCAATTGAAGCCGGTAGCAGCGTGTCATCCACCGCGATTAATGCCAATATTTTTACGCCTCTGGTTATTCAAATGATCTCTGTAGGTGAAGAAACGGGGCGAATAGATGAGTTGTTGCTGGAAGTCTCGGACTTTTATGACCGAGAAGTGGACTATGACTTAAAAACCTTAACCGCTCGGATTGAACCTATTTTACTGGTGATTGTTGCCGGTATGGTATTGATTCTGGCTTTGGGTATTTTCTTACCTATGTGGAACATGATGGATGCGATGAAAGGATGATGAGTTAATAAAAATCCTTTAAAAACATTAGCTTTAATGTTTTATTGATGTAGCACATACGGTGTCCTGTATCAGTGTAGGTATAATTCCTCTGGTCAAGAGGTATTGGTTCTAAAATGAATAAGAGAGTACCGGGTTTTTCTTTACTCGAATTGATCATTGTTATCGTGATTGTCGGCATATTAGCTGCAACGGCTTTACCTAGGTTATTAGGTACGATTGATGATGCGAAAGAAGCGAGTATTCAAGGCGTTGCCAGCGGTTATTCATCCGCTGTTATGGCTGCGCGAACTCAATGGGAAACTCAGGGCAGGCCATCGATGACATCTGGTGGTGAAAAATATAACGTCGTCGACTATGACGGTGTGGAGTTTTGGCTCACTCGTTCAAAAACGAGTGCAGGCAGCAGTACGGGATTCAGTGATGGTTATCCGTTAGCTTTAAGACAAAGCTTTTATTCGGAAACGATTACTGATCAAACCTGTGTGGATTTGATGGAGAACTTGCTTCATAGTTCTCCAAAGGTAGGGACAGCCGCTGAAGTCAGTAGTGATGCCTCACTACAGTATTCAGCTATCGCTGATAATGCCAATGCGAGTTGTATTTATATACAACAAGAAAAGAGCAGTGCACATCAGTTTGTTTACAACGTAAAAACGGGTCGCATAGCGGTCACTTTAAATTAATTTTTAGCTTGTTAGAAAGAGAGATAGTTCATGAAAAGACAAGGTGGTTTCACCCTTATCGAATTGGTCGTAGTTATTGTAATTCTGGGTATCCTTGCAGTGACGGCTGCTCCTCGTTTCCTAAACCTACAAGGTGATGCTCGCGAATCAGCTCTGCAAGGTCTAAAAGGTGCAATGGATGGAGCTGCTGGTATTGTATATGGTACAGCAGCTATTGAGGGCAAAGAAACTTCAACTGACAAGGATGATACCAAAACATTGACGAGTGGTATTAAAGTCGTTTACGGCTATCCTGTAGCAGCTGCAGATGGCATTGGTGAAGCCGTTATTGGACTGACAACAGATTGGGCTTATGCGATTGATTCTACAAATGGTGTATTGGCAGCTACATTTGTAACAGGTGATTTAAAGGCAGGTTCAAATGGTACTTACACTGATATTACAGATACAGAGTGTTATGTAACATATACAGCCGCGACGGGTACTAATACAGCTAGTGCAGCAAAAAGTGCGGTTGTTTCTACTAAGTGTAAATAGTTTATAATTTCTACCTTGCTTATAGAAAGCGTATATAGGATATAGCAATAGTCTCTTGTATTAAGCATTCCTGCGAGACATCGTGGGAATGCTTGTATCCTAATAAAAGGTTAATAAGCCAATGCAGAGAAACCAGCAACAAATGCGAGGGTTTACTTTAGTTGAATTGATTGTGGTAATGCTGCTTGTGTCAATTCTCTCTGTTTACGCCGCCAGCCGTTTTTCCGGTATTTCCAGTGTTTCTGCGTTTGCCGCGCAAGAGCAAATTATTTCGATTATTCGTCAAATTCAAATTGACCGAATGCAATCCAACTTATCATCCACTTCTGAAAACAGTGATTATGCTTTGCAAATAACCAACCACTGTATTGGCTCAGTACAGGCATGCAGCTCTGCTAATGATGACCGAAGAAGTGACTTGTTGCGTAATGATGAGCTCACATTCACCAGTTCACCTTCTCTCTCCGTTATTGAATTTAGCCTGTTGGGCAATCCTTTAGCTGGTGCGTCTAATGGCGTGACGATCAATATTGCCTCTTCTGCAAGCTCGACTTCGCTGTGTTTGAACTCGGAAGGCTATGTGGCGAAAGGAAGTTGCTGATGAAACGTAGCAACGGATTTACGCTGGTTGAAAGTATAATGGCTATGGTGATCCTTGGGTTTGCCATGGTGACACTCGTGAGTTTTCTCTACCCTCAAATTGAGCGCTCTTCGACTCCCCATTATCAAACTCGTGCAGCTAACTTAGGGCAAAGCCTGATGAGCCAAATTCTTGCTCGAGGCTTTGATAACAACAGTGATTTTGATGGTGGACAGTATCGCTGTGATGAACCGAATAGAAATGGGGTAGCTAACCCATGTTCCACCACATTGGGACGTGATTCTGGCGAAAGTAACCCCGCTCAGTTCAACGATGTTGATGACTATATCGGTTGCTGGTGGACAGACAGCACGAACGATTGTGGAGGTTCAGGGTACCCTCTTAGCAATATTCTTGGTACTGAGATAGCGAGTAAGTATGCGCATTTCACGGTAACAATCGATGTTAACTACGACACCGCTACCATGAAGAAAATCCAGATCAAGATTGATACTGGGCGCTATGGAACGTTCGATTTTACAGGCTATCGAGGAAACTACTGATGAAATTACGTGGTTTCACTTTAATTGAAATGGTGCTGACTATGGTGGTGGGCTCTATTTTGGTTTTGGGTATTGCGGGGTTTGTGGAACTGGGCAGTAAAGGCTATTCCGATACCGTAGCAAGGCAAAGATTGCAGACTCAAGCCAAATTTGTTTTAGAAAAAATGACCCGTGAAATTCGCCACGCAGTACCAAACAGTTTCGATGTTAGTAATTCTGCAGGTCAGCAATGTTTGTCGTTTTATCCTATTGTTTATTCTGGATTTTATGCTTTATCCGGTAGTAACAATAAAACCATGAGTTTTATTGTCGGTAATACGCCAGCACCGACGAGTTACGATGGTTTGAGGATGATTATCAACCCTTCTAGACAAACGGATTTCGCTATCGGACAGAGCACAAATATCGCGTTAAGCGGCACTAATACCAGTTTTGCGCTGTCTTCTCCACTACCGAGTCAGTCCGTTGCCCAAAGGCAGTTTATATACAAAGATTTGGTCAGTTATTGCTTAGACTTTTCTGCACAAAGCATCACTCGAAATGGCATTCAAGTTGCTGATAGCGTCAGTACGGGAGAATTTAGTTACGCACAACCTACTCTGCAAAGAGGGGGAGTGGTGCATCTGGCATTAACTTTTGCTCAAAATGGCGAATCGAGCGACTTTGATATTGATGTGCAGGTGCTCAATGTTCCATAAAAAAAGCGTATTCCCCAGTGTTAAAAAGCAAGCCGGTAACCTGTACATCGTGGCTATCTTTGTCATTGTGGTCATTGGGTTTCTTGCCAATGTTCTTGCTCGTATGGAGTGGTCAAACAGCGATGCACTGTCTAAAAATTTACTCGGCACAAGGGCATGGTTTGCAGCGCATTCTGCTAATGAGTTAGCACTCACTCAGCTGTATCCTTTGAACACGGCTAACAGCGTGGTGGCTAATGTCTGCTTAAGCAACTGGGGAAACGTGCAAAGTAAGGCTAATAATTTAATGACTCAATTCGCTGGGTGTTCTGTGACTACGCAGTGTTATTCATTAGGAACATTAGATTCAATAAGCTATTACAAGGTCGAAAGTACAGTGGTGTGTGGCAGTGGGCAGTATCAGGTTGAGCGTAAGCAAGAAGTTTGGGTGAAGGAGTAAGCATGGCTAAGTTATTTCGTTGTCTGCCTCTGGTTCTTTTGTTTTTTATACAAGGTGCTTTTGCTGAAACATGTACGTTCAAAGGTCAAAAATTTGCAGTTATTGAATTCACGGTTGTGGGTAGCCCTGGAATCTTTCAGTCTGCGACTTTCCAAGAAACGGGGAATAATCCGCTAAAAACTTTGTGGTACACCGAAGAGCACGTATCCGACAGCCTCTACTTTTTTAATGATCACACTCTGCAGCAAAGTACCCGATATAGAGTTCGAATTCTCAATGAAGCTACGGGTTCTATCCCTAGCCGCTATTACCGCAAGAACTTAGACTCAAATGTGAGCAGTTGGGCGCTTATTGACTCAATGAATATGGAGATGAAGCCTGGCAATGTTACGGTTCAGACCAAGGGGGACTCAGATCTCACTTGTGAAGCGGTAGAACCCGAAGATATTGAAAATTATATTCCGCCGACCTTTGAACAGTGTGAGTATTTCCCACAGGCAGTTCAAAGTTGGAAAACAGAAGGGACAGTTTATTCGAGTTATGGACCAAGTTCGTTTACTGCAACCAATGCTACTGAGAATATCGTAGGGTGGTCTGATAATTACGTTAACGATGTGCAAAATGTGTTCCGCTACCAGCCATGGTGGGGGGCCGCAGAAAGAGAAGCGCTGCGAATTGGTTTTGATACAACCCAAAATAGTAATACATACATTGCTAACTGTCAGGGTTATGGATGTGGCACAAAATCTTTGCACGTAACATTTGAAGGGGCGGATTACAATATTGATGATGGTTTGTTTGAAGAGAGAAAAGCCGAGCCGCCTGAGCCGTTAAATGTATCGTTTGATTCTATTAACGACATGCATATTAAAGTTGATAACAATGCTAGTGACTTCAGGGCGTTCTGTAATGATAGTGGACTATGTTCATACGCCGATACGGGGGGAGCTTTCGAATTAACCATACTTAAAAACTTAAAATCCCTGACAGTGGAAAATGTGCGAAGTGATAAAAAACTAAACGTGCATCTTTCGCCGGGTCTGAAAGTCGAGAAGTTTTCAGTAAATGGTAATACGGCTGTGTATTTTTCTGAGGATACATCCGTGTTATTGGGGACTGCTTCTATAGGTGAGTGGGGAGACACTCAGGTCTACTTAGGAAGCGATTCAGTTATTAGTATTGCGGGCGACGGTAATGATGATACCAGCGACTTAACGACAGGACCGATTAGGTTTATTCCAATCTATCCATCAAGTGGTTCTTCAAACTATAAGAAACCTCTATTTTACGGCCCTGCCGCAAACTACCACATAAAGGCAAGTGGAGTTCTAGAAGCGTATTTGCTGGCTAAATCAATGAACTTCGATGTCGGTATATCGATAAAAGGATCGATTACTGCACACACATTAAACGTGGTCGGTAATGTCACCGTGACTCGCGACTCATCCGATCCTGAATGTTGGAACGACACCGATACAAACAAAAGTTACAAACTGATACTGCAGCCTAAATCTGATATTGCCCTTGTGTGTCAGACATTGGAGCCTGAGCTATCTGTTTTCTCGGAAGGGGTGTTGGCGAGAGATTTTACAGGTACCGTCGTTGTAACTGTAGATGGTGTGACAACTCCGTACTCGGTAACGAATGGTAGTTTCAACCTACCTTTACTTCTGAGCACTACCGAAAGTAAAAAGGTGTCGGTTTTGGCTTATATAGAAGGTGATGAAGCAAATAATACGGTGAGTGGTAGCTATGAATTTGTTCCTTATAAGCTGAATGTTGAACCACAATACGTTATAGCGAACAAACCAGTTGAGGTTTCTGCGTTTGCACAGGCTTGTAACGATGATGGGGCTGTTGTAGATCTTGGCTACAACGGTTCACCAACAATTCAATCCTCTTGGGTGAGGCCATCTACGGGATTAGGAAGTTTAAGTTACTCACCAGTATTTAATAATGGTCAATCAACTTCAGAACTTACCTTGGAAGATTCTGGAGAGTACCTCGTCACTATGACGGATGAGAATTTTAGCTGTGCGGGTGACTATTGTCCTATTGAAGGCGATACGCTAAAAGGTCAATTCACGGTTTACTCCCGCCCATGGACATTCGCAATTTGCTCTCCAAATAGTGCGCCCATGAACGGTAATATTAACGATTCTTCGAGCACCGGATTTACCTCTGCAGGCAATGCATTCGCGCTCAATGTTCGACCATTGCGTTGGGTTTCAACGGGTAATAACAGTGATCCGGTCAGTGGTAGTGAAGCCATTGAGACATCGAGTTACTGTGGTTCGCCGGTGACACAAAACTTTTTCATTGCCGGTAGTGAGCTGAATTCCACTGTTGAACTGACTCATGCTGTTGCCCAACCAAGTGGCGGTGCTGATGGAACATTGTCAGGAACTCTCGCTCTTAGCAACAGCGAAGGCATTAGCAATAGCTACTTACCATTTAACGGATTAGCGTGGAGTGAAGTCGGTGTTCTGCGTGTGAATGCTGATACTCAGGCAAGCTATTTGGGCATGAACGTCAATCAAGGGTATCGAGATATTGGCCGTTTTTATCCAGCATGGTTATCGCTTATCAGCAACGACTGGAATTACTCATCAAATCATGATGATTTCATGTATATGGGGCAGCCTGTTACTTATGATTTTGTCGTGGAAGCACAAAACATGCAGGGCGGAGCGACAACCAACTATAGCCGTTTCAGTCCGAGCTTGATTGCGGATGTGAAGCTTCTTGCGGTTGACACGTCTGATGATAACAGTGAATTCAGCACTCGTGTTGAAGATTATGACCTGCATTTTTGGGATGGCAGCACTAACTGGGCTGGTGCTCAGTTGCAGGTGAGTGATGCACCATTTCAATTTAATAAGTTACAAACCACCTCTAATCCTTTAATTACTAGTGCAGACGGTCCGTATGAAGATGGCTTTGGACTTCGTGTCACTGCTAATTCATCAGGGGTGAAAGTTGATGGTGTGGATTTCAAAACATCAGAAACTCCGAACTTAGAGCTCAAAAGTGTAGGCGTTACGTTGGACACTGGTAAGCTATTTTCAGAACAACCGGATATTCGTTACGGTCGCATGGTGCTCGATGACGTAGGCGGGACGTCGACAAGTACCATTACCATTCCTCTGCGCACCGAATACTGGGATGGTTCAAGGTTTATTCCCAATGTTGACGATTCAGGGTCGAAGTTTGTTTCGCTAGGTGGCTATGTTTGTCAGCAAACCATTTGGTCAAGCTCAGGCTCCGCTTCAAACGCGTCACTCCAAGGTGCAGATTCAGAAGTCACCGTAGAAAATGGTGTTAGCAATAAACTCTCTGCTAAGCCACATTCTAATGTGGATGCCAGTTCTTTGAGAGAACAAATCCGTTTTTGGCTCAGAATGTCAGATACTTCACCACAATTATCAGAAATGAATGTAAGCTGTGGTACAAGCTATACGAACCAACCTTGGTTACAATACAACTGGCGTGATTTGGGTGATGAAGATCCATCCGCCGTTGTGACTTTCGGCGTCTATCGTGGCAATGACCGCATTATTTTCCGAGGGGAAAGCGGGCTAACAGGACAATAGCAAGCAATTTTTCTTAACCTAAGTTAGGAATATGTTAGAAATTGCGTGTTTGAGTCCATGTTTATGCGTCAATGCCTTGCTGTGACGGCAAGGCGTTGGTACATTTAGTGCAATTTTCTCTCTCTATTATTACTTGCAGGACGAACGAAGAATATGTTCAAAAAACTTCGTGGCATGTTTTCAAACGACCTATCGATCGATTTAGGTACAGCCAACACTCTTATTTATGTAAAAGGACAAGGTATTGTCCTTGATGAGCCATCTGTAGTTGCTATTCGCCAAGACAAAGGCCGTGGTGGTAAGACGGTAGCGGCTGTCGGTCATGCCGCTAAACAAATGTTAGGTCGTACGCCGGGTAATATCTCTGCTATTCGTCCGATGAAAGATGGTGTTATTGCTGACTTCTACGTGACTGAAAAAATGCTTCAGCATTTTATCCGTCAAGTGCATGACAACAGTTTCCTAAAACCGAGCCCACGCGTATTAGTTTGTGTTCCTTGTGGCTCTACTCAAGTAGAGCGCCGTGCGATTCGTGAATCTGCACTAGGTGCTGGCGCACGTGAAGTACACCTTATTGACGAACCAATGGCAGCAGCAATTGGTGCTGGCCTACGTGTTTCTGAGCCAACGGGTTCAATGGTGGTCGATATCGGTGGTGGTACTACTGAAGTCGCGGTTATCTCATTGAATGGTGTTGTTTACTCTTCTTCTGTTCGTATCGGTGGTGACCGTTTTGATGAAGCGATCATCAACTATGTTCGTCGTAACTACGGCAGCTTAATCGGTGAAGCAACCGCTGAAAAAATTAAGCACGAAATCGGTTCGGCTTACCCAGGCGATGAAGTGATGGAAATTGAAGTTCGTGGTCGCAACCTTGCTGAAGGTGTTCCACGTAGCTTCACACTAAACTCAAACGAGATTTTAGAAGCGCTACAAGAGCCACTAACAGGTATCGTTTCAGCTGTGATGGTTGCGCTAGAACAGTGTCCACCGGAACTTGCTTCTGATATTTCAGAAAACGGTATGGTTCTGACAGGTGGTGGTGCACTACTGAAAGATCTTGATCGTCTATTAACTGAAGAAACCGGCATTCCTGTTGTGATCGCTGAAGAACCACTAACTTGTGTGGCTCGTGGTGGCGGTAAAGCTTTAGAAATGATCGATATGCATGGCGGTGATCTGTTCAGCGATGAGTAATGGCTTGTCAGGCACCTTGTAACGAGGTGCCCAATAGGATTGTTATAAGATGAAGCCAATATTTGGTCGAGGACCATCTCTCCAACAACGACTGTTCTTCGCGGTCATGTTATCAGCCAGCCTAATGCTGGCTGATAGTCGTTTAGGAGCATTCGCAAATGTACGTTATTTGCTCAATAGCCTAGTAGCGCCTATTCAGTATGCTGCAGATTTGCCGCGTACCATGTTTAACGATTTTTATTCGTTGTTCAGCACTCGTGATCAACTGTTGAGTTCGAATCAGAATCTTAAGCGTGAAGTGATGACGCTTAAAAGCGACTTAACCCTGCTTGATCAATATCGTGAAGAAAACCAACGTTTACGTAAATTGCTTGGTTCTGAGTTTGTCCGTGATGAGAAGAAAGTTGTTACAGAAGTAATGGCTGTAGATACATCACCATATCGCCATCAGGTGGTGATTGATAAAGGCAGAACGGACGGTGTCTACGAAGGTCAGCCTGTTATCAATGAAAAAGGTATTGTCGGTCAGGTAACGTTTGTTGCCGCGCACAACAGCCGTGTATTGCTGCTTATCGACCCAAACAACGCCATTCCAGTACAGAATATCCGCAACGATATTCGAGTGATCGCTTCCGGTAACGGACAGAGTGACGAAATCCAGTTGGAGCATATTCCAACCAGTACCGATATCGATGTCGGTGACATGTTGGTAACGTCTGGTCTTGGTGGTGTCTATCCGGAAGGATATCCGGTGGCTTATATTACCGATGTCGATAAAGACACTCGCCGCGAGTTTGCCTCGATAAAAGCGAAGCCAGTGGTCGATTTTGATCGCTTACGTTATCTGTTGTTGATTTGGCCGAATGAAGACCGCCAACAAAAAGTATTACTCGCAAACCCAGAAGATATTGAAGAGGGTGTAACAGATGGGCAGTAGTGATTGGGGAGGCCGATTTGTTATTTGGGGCTCTTTCCTGTGTGCCTTAATTTTTCAGACGATCCCTTGGCCAGGTTCCCTTGATCTATTGAGACCCTCATGGATCTTGTTAGTGACCTGTTATTGGGTTCTTGCATTACCTCATCGTGTCAATGTCGGTTCAGCACTTGTGTTGGGTCTTCTTTGGGATCTGTTATTGGGCTCTACTCTCGGTATCCGAGGGATGATGATGTCGATAGTGATCTACATTGTCGCAATGAACTTCCTAGTGATGCGAAATATGGCACTTTGGCAGCAAGCATTTGTGGTTGGTCTGCTCGCAATGGCGCTTGAAGTGTTGATTTTCTTTGGTGAATATCTCATTCAGGATGTCACATTTAACCCATTATCTCTCTGGAGTGGTTTAATTAGCTGTATACTTTGGCCATGGATGTTTTTATTGCTGCGCCGTGTTCGACGTCATTGGCACATAAAATAAAATGAACAATCAACGATTAATTCTGGCGTCAGGCTCGCCTAGACGCCGAGAACTTCTCTCGCAATTGGGGTATGACTTTGACGTGTTAGTCCCTAATGTTGAAGAGAAACGTTTAGACGGTGAATCTCCCGTTCAATATGTAGAACGTTTGTCCCGCGATAAGGCTTTGGCTGGTCTAGAACTAGCGAAGCAAAACGCGACGAATCTGAATGTGAATGAGCAGGACTATATGGTTTTAGGCTCGGACACCATAGTGGTTCAAGACAATCGCGTATTAGAGAAGCCACAAAACTTTTCTCACGCCAAAGAGATGCTTGAGTATCTTTCGGGAACGCAACATCAAGTAATGACGGCCGTAACGGTCGCTGCAAAAGAAAAACATCGTTCTGTGGTCGTCACCACAGATGTGTGGTTCAAACCCTTGTCAGAACAAGAAATAGAACAATATTGGCAAAGTGGTGAGCCTTGCGATAAAGCTGGCAGTTATGGCATTCAAGGATTGGGTGGGCGATTTGTAACTAGGATTGAAGGTAGCTACCACGCAGTGGTGGGATTACCGCTCTATGAAACTGACCAGCTCTTGCACGAATTTATATTCTAGTATTATTAAAAATTGAGGTGCGCTCATGAGTGCAGAGTTGATCTTGAATGTCACACCGAGTGAAACACGGGTGGCAATGATAGAAGGTGGAGTTCTTCAAGAGATCCATATTGAACGTGAAGCAAAAAGAGGCATTGTCGGAAACATCTACAAGGGTAAAGTCAGTCGAGTTTTACCCGGTATGCAAGCGGCTTTTGTGGACATTGGTTTAGATAAAGCGGCTTTTTTACACGCTTCAGATATCGTCCCTCACACAGAATGTGTGGCGGAAAACGAAAAACAACAGTTCCAAGTGCGTGACATTTCTGAATTGGTTCGCCAAGGTCAGGACATTGTTGTGCAAGTCGTGAAAGATCCTTTGGGAACCAAAGGTGCCCGCTTAACCACTGATATCACTTTACCATCGCGTTATTTGGTCTATATGCCGGGTTCTGCGCACGTAGGTGTTTCTCAGAGAATTGAAAGTGAAGCTGAGCGTAATCGCCTGAAAGCCGTAGTGGCACAGTATTGCGATGAGAATGGTGGATTCATCATTCGTACCGCAGCTGAAGGTGCGGATGAGAAAGAATTGGCGCAAGATGCAGCTTTCTTAAAACGCCTCTGGGTCAAAGTCTTGGAACGTCGTGCGAAATACAAAACTCGTTCAACCTTGTACGGTGAACCGGGACTGTCTCAACGTATTATTCGTGACTTTGTCGGTACAGAACTGACTAGCATCTTGGTTGATTCACGTCTTGAATTCGAAAACCTCAAAGAGTTTACATCCGAATTCGTTCCAGAGCTGACCGACAAACTTGAGCTATACGAAGGTGATAAACCCATTTTCGATATGTACGACACGGAGAACGAAATTCAACGTTCTTTGGAGCGTAAAGTCGAACTTAAATCTGGCGGTTATTTGATTATCGATCAGACCGAAGCCATGACTACGGTTGATATCAACACTGGCGCTTTTGTTGGCCGCCGTAATCTCGAAGAGACCATATTCAATACCAACATCGAAGCAACACAGGCCATTGCTCGCCAACTGCGTTTACGAAATCTGGGTGGCATTATCATTATCGACTTTATCGATATGGCTTCCGATGAGCACCGCAAACGAGTACTTGCTTCGCTGGAAGCCGCGCTCAGTAAAGACCGAGTAAAAACGAATATCAACGGATTTACGCAGTTGGGATTGGTTGAGATGACTCGTAAACGTACACGAGAAAGTATTGAACATGTTCTGTGTTCTACTTGTCCAACTTGTGAAGGTCGTGGAGCGGTGAAAACCGTTGAAACGGTTTGCTTTGAAATATTGCGTGAGATTACGCGAGTGAACCGAGCCTACGACTCAGACAAGTTTGTTGTGTATGCATCTCCGGCAGTGGCAGAGACTTTGCAAGGAGATGAGTCTCATGCGCTTGCTGAGCTGGAGCTGTTTATTGGTAAAGAAGTTCGTATTCAAGCGGAACCTCTGTATATCCAAGAACAATTTGATGTTGTGATGATGTAAAAGGATATTGAGTGAGCTCAACCTTTACCCGCCTTGGGCGATTTATTTTATGGCTTATTGTTAGCCTATTAGTGTTATTGGCTGTTGTGGTAACTGCTTTGCGGGTACTGCTGCCTGAAATGAATCGCTACCAAAGCGAAATCGAGCGCTGGGCGACTCAGCAAACCAATATACAGTTCAAAGTGACCGATGTGCGTGGTTTTTGGAAGAACACGCACCCTTCACTCGCCCTCAAAGCAGTAAGAGCTGAACTTCCCGCAAGCAGCAAAATTCACATTTCTACTCAGCAAATTGATATCGAATTTGACTTATTTCAGTCGCTGTTAAATCGCCAGCCAGTGATTGCGGATATGAGCATTCATGGCATGAAGTTGGATATCAGTTCCATTGACTGGAATCGTCTTGCTGATTCTGATCGCGACGATAGCTCTGACCCGAGCAATGAAGGACAAGTTGTACAACTGCTGGACGATCTATTCTTGCGCCAGCTTGATAATTTTTCGCTTCTTAACTCAACGATTCTTTACCAGACAATGGCTGGCGAAATTCGTCAGCTTGATATCGCTAAGTTGCGTTGGCGAAACAAAGGCTCTCACCATTTTGCTGATGGGGAAGTGAGCTTAGCCGATGCCAATATCAACTCTTTGTTAGTGAGTGCTGACTTTGAAGATCATGGTTCACTGCTCGATATTTCCGGTGATTTCTACGCCAGTGCGGACAATTTACGTGTTACTCCTTGGCTCACTCGCTACCTGAAAGAAGAAACGGGTATAGAGCGCGGAAGAGTGAGCTTTAATGCTTGGATGACACTTGACCATAATCAACCCGTTGATGGTTACGTAGAGCTGAAACCTTCAGAGCTTATTTGGGGGAAAGAAGGCCGTTCCAACGAACTCTTGCTGGAGTCGGGTATTGTTAAGCTAATGCCTGCTGGTAAAGGGTGGCAGGTTAATGCCCACTCGTTACAGCTACGTACCAACGATACGGCTTGGCCAGATCTCGATGTTGCTCTTGATTGGCAACCGAAAGGTTGGACGTTAAATCTTTCTCAAATAGATGTAGAAACGCTCTTGCCTCTAGCGGCTTTGATGCCAGATTCTCAGCAATCGACCAAACTGATTCATGACCTAAAACCGGGTGGATTACTGGAAGACATTCGAGTTTCCATGGGACAAAGCATCGACTCATTGCGTTATTCTGCTCAGCTAACGGATGGTCGAATTGCACAATGGTACTTACTGCCTGAAGTGCATCAACTTCAGGCCAAGATTAGCGGTTCAGCGGATATTGCAAAAATCCATGCCACCTTAATTGATGATACTTTGCCGTATGGCGATGTGTTTCAGGCGCCACTGAACATTCGTCACGGTGATGTGAATTTGGTGTGGCAAACGGGCAGCGAAGGCTGGTCGCTTTGGGCTGATAAAGTCACGGTTGCGACACCAGACTTGCAAGCATTAGGTGCATTTCGTCTCGATTTTCCTCACGATAAAAGTCCATTCTTGTCATTTTATCTAGAAGCGGATGCTTATAACGCTGGTGAAACTTGGCGTTACCTTCCTGCGCTTGCACTGGGTGATGACTTAACGGATTACTTATCAACTGCTATTCAAGGTGGTCGAGTCGATACCGCAAAGCTGGTTTGGTATGGCGATTTAGGCTCATTTCCGTATCAGAGCCACAATGGTGTATTTCAAGCATGGGTCGGGCTGAAAGAAGGTAAGTTTAGTTTTGATACCGCTTGGCCGACGATCACTAATTTGCAGTTGGATTTGCTGTTTGAAAACGATGCCATGTATTTGGATTCAAATGCGGCCACGTTAATGGATGTGAGCGCTAAACGAATCACAGGGCGCATCCCAAGTTTAGCACCGGATGGTCATATCGAGATTGAAGCCAGTGCTGTGGCGGAAGGCAATGCCGTTCGGGCTTATATGACAGCGACACCTCTGGTTGATTCTGTGGGTGCGGCGCTCAATGCCGTTCAGGTGAGCGGCGAAGTCACTTCTGAATTTCAGTTAAATATCCCATTTACCCGAGACAAAGAACCTCGCGCTTGGGGTTGGGCTGACTTGTCAAAAAATCATGTGGATATCGATGCACCACCAATGATGTTGGATTCGGTATCCGGTCGAATTAACTTCGACAACGATGTGATTACTGCTGCGGGCTTGTCATCGAAGCTGTTAAAACAACCTATCTCCTTTGATTTTCAGGGTGAAAGTACGCCTCAAGGTTACGCGGTAAACATTGATGTTATCGGTGACTGGGATGTGAAACCTCTGGTGCCTTATGTTGGTGAACGTTGGCTTAAGCGCTTGAAAGGTCATGCTCCTTGGCAAACCAATGTGGCTTTGCAATTGAACGATGTTGGCTTTACTTACCAGATAGATAGCACCGCTGACCTGAAAATGGTGGCGAGTGAATACCCGTATCCATTGGCAAAGCAAACAAAAACAGCGGGCAAAGCGCATCTACAGGCTTCGGGGAATCAGGAATCGATCACCGCACGTCTTCAACTTCCCCAAGCCAAGTATCAGGCTGAGATTGATATCAGACCTAAAACGCCAGTGTTAACAGCGACCAATCTCGTGCTTGGGCAAGGTGGTTTTAAAATTAGTCCTGTTGTTGGGCATCATGCTCAGGTTCGTCTTGACCGATTTAACTTGGATGACTGGATTTCAGTAATGAATGATGTGCCTGTCGCTAAAGCGGGCAAGTCAAGTTTAGATAAAATGAACACTCCGGAAATTCCAACACCACAACGTGTTGATCTAAAAACTCAAGAACTGACCCTTGCCGAGATTGAATGGCACGATGTTGACTTTAATGCGCGTCAGAAAGGCCTTGGTTGGGTGATGAACTTGGAAAGCCAAGAAGCAAAAGGGCAAGCCAATTATATTCAACCTTATGATTTATCGGTCTCTCTCGATCGTCTTCATGTGTTTGTTCCATCGTTAGATGAAGAACAGCCGAAACCCTTATTGGCGGCGCATACGAAACAATCGGATCCTCTGATTTCTGAGTTTGACCGAGAGTTTCATCGCCTGATGCCGAACCTGACTCTGGTTATTAACGACTTTTGGTTGCAAGGTTATAAAGTCGGCAAAGTGAATATGGACTTCCAGCGCAGAGGTGACTCTCTGGAGTGGAAGAAAGTGGATGTGGTGAGTGGGACCAATACCGTTCATATGAGTGGAGACTGGACACTAACCGACACAACCAGCCACACTAAGCTAAAGTTTGAAGTTCAGGGTGAAAACAACAGCGATCTGATGGAACGATTCGGTATCAGTTCAGGAATTCAAAAAGCCTCCTTCAACATGTGGAGTGACTTGCAATGGGATGGTGCTCCTTGGTCGATGAAGGTCAATACCGTTCAAGGCAATGTAAAAACAGAACTGGGTAAAGGTGTTATATCAGACGTCAGCGGCGCGGCTAAGTTCTTGGGACTGTTCAGCTTAGATTCTATCATTCGTAAAATGCAGCTCGATTTCAGTGATGTTTTCGATAAAGGTATGGCCTTTGACTCTATCACGGGCAGTGGTGAGGTTGATAAAGGCATTTTTGTTACCAATGATATAAAGATGGATGCCATTGCTGGCGACATGACAATCAAAGGATTAGCGGATCTCAACACTCGTACCGTTGATGCAGAAGTTAACTTTGTACCTGACATTACTTCTGGTATTCCAGTACTGACTGCATTTGCAGTCACGCCGCAAACAGCGCTGTATGTGCTGGCGATTACCACTGTTATCGCTCCTGTGGTGGAAGTGTTTACTGAAGTAAATTATGAGGTCAAAGGCCCAATGGATTCACCAACAGTAAAAGAACTGTCTCGTAGTCGTGGTGAATTTAAACTGCCGAAAAAACTCAGAGATCTCGCGAAATAAGTTAGATAATCAAATCTGTCAGATAACTAAATCGGTCAGATAAAAAGTAGGTTGGGCTATTTACATGGAACGTATTGGTTTAATTCAAATGACATCCAGCTCGGATGTGAATGAGAATCTCACTTATATTGAACAGCAAACCACACTGCTGGCAAAGCAAGGTGCTAAGTGGGTGATTACCCCAGAAAATGCAGTGGTGTTTGGTAACAAAGAGGATTACCACAACAGTGCTGAAGAACTGGGTGATGGGCCTATTCAGACAAGAGTATCGAACTTAGCAATAGAGCAGCAGGTTTGGATTCTCATTGGTAGTATGCCAATTCGACGAACCTCAGCGAGCTCTGTTGGAGTGACGACAACGGCGGTTCTGTTTAATCCGCAAGGTCATATTGTGGCTTACTATGATAAGCTGCACATGTTTGATGTTGACGTTGCTGATGGACACAAACGCTATCGTGAATCAGAAACCTTTACTCCAGGTAACGATATCGTCGTGGCTGAAACTCCTTTTGCTAAGTTGGGCTTGTCCATTTGCTATGATGTTCGGTTCCCTAATCTGTATGCAGAATTACGACGCTTAGGTGCCCAGATACTGCTAGTGCCCGCTGCGTTTACTGCTGTAACCGGCAAGGCGCATTGGGAAGTTCTTCTAAGAGCTCGTGCGATAGAAAACCAATGTTGGGTTATCGCAGTAGGCCAAGGTGGTCATCATCCTTGTGGAAGAGAAACTTGGGGGCACTCAATGGTCATCAGTCCATGGGGTGACATCATTGCTTCACTCGGTCAGAATGCTGAAAGTCTGGTTGTTGATATCGAGTTAGAACAAATAGAAAGTGTGCGTGCCACTATGCCTATTAGCGCTCACACACGCTTTCATAATCAATTTATAGAGAAAAAGAGCTAAACATGAGTATAACCCGCATTGAAGAAGCATTATTAAAACCGGCAGGTCTCACCGAGCAGAACATTGCCGATACTCTGTCGAGCATCGCAACCCGTCAGATTGATTATGCCGATATTTATTTCCAGTCTAGCTGGCATGAGTCTTTGATTTTAGAAGACAGCATTATCAAAGATGGTTCTTTCAACATCGACTGTGGTGTGGGTGTGCGAGCTGTCACTGGTGAGAAAACAGGTTTTGCCTATTCTGACCAAATCCAGTTAGAAGGATTACAACAGAGCGCGGTTGCGGCTCGTGGAATTGCACAACAAGGGCAGAATGCATCAGTTCAAGCCTTTAAGCGCAATAGTAATCAAACCTATTATGCGGCTGTTAACCCTTTAGAAAGCTGGGAAAAACAGAAGAAAACAGAATTACTACAGCAGATAGATGCTTACATCCGCACTAAAGAACCGCTAGTTCAAGAAGTCTCTGTAAGCCTGAGTGGCGTGCATGAACAAGTGTTAGTTGCGGCGACAGATGGTACTTACGCTGGCGATATTCGCCCATTAGTCCGTTTATCTATCAGTGTATTAGCACAACGTGGCGATCGCCGTGAACGCGGTAGTGCTGGTGGCGGTGGTCGTTTTACCTACGACTATTTCTTAAATGAAGAGAACGGACAGAAGATCGTTTTTGCTTATGCAGATGAAGCGATCCGTCAGGCTCTGGTTAACTTAGAAGCTGATGCAGCACCTGCGGGCACTATGCCTGTGGTATTAGGCTCAGGTTGGCCGGGTGTTCTACTGCATGAAGCGGTAGGTCATGGTCTAGAAGGCGACTTCAACCGTAAAGAGTCATCAGTATTCTCGGGCAAAATCGGACAGAAAGTGACGTCTGATCTTTGTACTATTGTCGATGATGGCACTTTGAAAGATCTTCGTGGTTCACTGAATGTGGACGATGAAGGTGTGAATGGTCAATACAATGTACTGATCGAAAACGGCGTTCTTAAAGGCTACATGCAAGATAAACTCAACGCGCGTTTGATGGGTGTTGCTCCTACGGGGAACGGCCGTCGTGAGTCTTATGCTCATCTGCCAATGCCTCGCATGACCAACACTTACATGCTGCCGGGTCAGCATACTCCCGAAGAGATCATCTCTACGGTGAAGAAAGGGGTCTATGCGCCTAACTTTGGCGGTGGTCAGGTTGATATCACTTCCGGTAAGTTTGTGTTTTCAGCATCAGAAGCTTATCTAATTGAAAACGGTAAAGTGACTCGCCCAATTAAAGGTGCAACCTTAATTGGCTCTGGTATTGAAGCAATGCAGCAAGTCTCAATGGTGGGTAATGACCTGAGCATTGACCGTGGTGTTGGTGTGTGTGGCAAGGCTGGACAAAGTGTGCCTGTCGGCGTTGGTCAGCCGACACTGAAATTGGATGCATTGACAGTGGGCGGTACGGAATAACCGTTCCTCCCAATAGTAAGCATTAAATCAAAGCCTATGGATTATTGTAGGCTTTGTTGCTTGTTAACAGAGAATGACTTGTTAGCAGTAAGTGGTTTATTACCAGAAAGATCGTTTTAAGATCGTCATGCAGGTGGTAATTCACAACGATCCGTGCGATATTGCGCGCAATTAAATTGATACCCTTTTTGTACACTTTGGAGCACATTTTTATGCCTCAACAAGATGATTATCTATCAGTGGAAGACTTTCTTGAGATTCAAAAGGAAGATACTCGTGAAATCATTCAAGCACTGCTGGAAGATGGCAGTGATCCTGAAGCGCTGTATGAGATTGAACACCACTTTTTCGCTGAAGATTTCGATAAGCTAGAAAAAGCGGCTGTTGAAGCTTTTAAAATGGGCTTTGAAGTTCTTGAAGCTGAAGAAGCAGAAGATGAAGACGGCAGCAAACTATTGTGTTTTGATGCAACTATGCAGTCTGCTCTTGATCCAACAGCGATCGATGCTCAAGTTGAAAAACTGGTTAATCTGGCTGAAAAATACGACATCATCTATGACGGGTGGGGTACTTATTACGAGGGCGAAGATGCCTTGTACCCTGACGAAGATGAAGACGATGATGAAGAGTAAGTCTTAATATAGATACCAGCCTAGGCTGGTATTTTTTATTGCCACTATGTTTAAATGGTGCCAACTCTTCGACAATAAAATAATTCAATAAGAATATTATGCAGCTTTCTCTCGCCGGCTTATGGCAGCTTTCTCCGCTCACCGATTTATCCATACCTCAGGACGATATCACTTTTCCGTCACCACTCAGTGCTGTGTTACCTCAAACTTTGTCTGAAGATGAGATTGCACATCAGGAATGGCATCTCATGCACGATATTGAAGTCGATGAGAGCATGTTGAACTTCGGAGCCGTCGACCTTGTTCTGGAAGGCATCGATTATCATGCGGAAGTTCGTTTGAACGGTGTCGCTCTGTTTGACTGTGACGGCTCTCAGAAGGTCTATCGAAAAGATGTGCTTCCGCAGCTAACACTAGGAAGAAACCGTTTTGAGATCCTCTTTCTTGAACAAGATGAAGATTGTCTGCTGGACGAAGAAGATGTTGAAGTCTGTTTGTTGAGTGAAGAAGTGAAAAGGTACGATGACAGAATAGGCATATGGCGTGAGCCTTATTTGCAGTTCATTCGTCATGTACGTTTAGGTGCTGTCACTACAGAACAAATCTGGCACTACGGTGGTGGTTGTGAGTTGCTGGTGAACTTGCACTTCACTACGTTCTCTCCGGGGTTGGTATCAGCAGCGGTCAAGTTTGATGGCATGACATATCAGTTGCCAATTGATATCCGCAGTGATCATGTCAGTGCACTGTTTCAGGTCGATGCCCCGAAGTATTACGATAAAGCTAATCCAAATCCGAAAGATCTTTATGAGTTAAGTATCCAGCTGGATGGGCAGAGAAAAGTGTGTCAGCTCGGTCTATCTAGAGAGTTCTGCGTGACTCACTTCGTATAGAGTAGAAACCAAAAGCCCCAGCTCTCAGAGTTGGGGCTTTTTCTTAGTGAGCACATTGCCAGTGATTATGATGGGCTTTGCTTTGCCAGAATTTTTCATGGAAGTAGTAAGCACAAGTATTAAAACTTGGTTCAATCAGCGCCATCACTCCACCAATTAACCAGCTGCCTGTTAGCATGTATGCCACATTAAATGCCACTGTGTAGTGAATAACAGCAAAGCTCATGGTTTTGATTCTTGGGTTATGAGCATAGCGCTGTAGTGGAGAATATCTGTCCCAAACTTTTTCGTGGAAGTAGAATGCTACAGTGTTCACCATTGGCTCAAGCATTGCGATCAGGCTACCTAGAATGATGTCGCCTGTCAGTACGTATGCAACGGTAAATGCAATGCTGAAATGTAATGCTGCAAAACTGATAGTCTTTTTCATAATGTGCCCAACCTTGTCTCTCTTTGTTGGGCTTATTATTGATAACTATTCGCATTATCGCTAATGGTGTTTGTGAATTAGTGTGATAGGTAAAAACTAACAAAAAAGGCGCATTAAGCGCCTTTGTCTATTTCAAGCTTTCATCAACTCGCAGGTTTGATCACCAGAACATTGACCGGAGAGTTCTCAACCACTTTGCTGGCGACAGAACCTAATACCACTTTATCGATTCGAGAGCGCTTGTGACTAGGCATGACAATCAAATCTGCGTGAACTTTTTTAGCGTAATCCAGAATGGTGCTATAAGGCTTTCCTTCTGCAACATACACTTCAAATTCAACACCGTCAGTACTGAACTGTTGTGCAAATTTTTTCAGTTGCTGTTTCACATCTTCTTTCATTTGCTTTGCTGCTTCTTTAGGGAAGTAGGTAGCAACCATCGACATGTGGATGCCAGGCAGAACATTGAGCAGATGAACTTTAGCGTTGTTCTGTTTTGCATGCCAAACTGCATGTTCAACAGCTTTGTCACAGAAACCGTGTTCATTTAAATCAACAGGAACAAGAATGTGTTTATACATAATGTTATTTCTCTGAGTGATAATGTCTGGCTATTCCCTTAATGGACTAGCCAGACGAAGGTTAGGCTTTAACTTGCTCTTTTTTCGCTCTTCTTCGTTGATTCCAGCCAAGTAGCACTGTCAGTAATAGAGCAGGAAGGAATACCCATTCTTTCATTGGTCGTTCACTATCAATAATGATCGATTCAATCTCCCATCCAAAATCGATACCTGATGATTCTGCAGGGCTACCGAACTCCACCATATCAACAATCATCTTTTCACCATCGTTGTTGAGCATTAGGCCCATAGAAGAAATACGTTCTTCTGGAGTTGTTGCTCGGTCATCAAATGGCAGTAACACTGTTTTAGATACAAATTTGCCGTCAATGGTCTCACCAGCAACAAGCAATTGTACAGGTTCACCAATTGGTGTTTGTTCTACGATTTGAGCAAGCTCAACACCCGGATGTACTTCTTGTGCAGGGTAAACCATATCCCACCAAAAACCTGGGCGGAAGAAAGTAAATGTCAGAACGAGCAGAGCAACCACTTCCCACCATTTTGTCTTGGTAAACCACCAACCTTGTGTCGCGGCTGAGAACAGCAACATCGCGATAATGGATGAGATGATGGTTAATCCTAGATGCCACCAAGTATCAATCCCCATAAGCAGTAACTGGGTGTTGAATACAAACATAAACGGTAAAATGGCGGTTCGTATGTCGTAGGTAAAACCTTGAATACCGGTACGAATTGGATCGGATTTAGCAATCGCAGCTGCGGCAAACGCTGCCAGACCTACCGGTGGTGTATCATCAGCCAAAATACCGAAATAGAACACAAACAGGTGAACGGCGATAAGTGGGATGATCAATCCGTGTTGAGCACCAAGGGTTACGATAACTGGAGCCATCAGCGTTGAAACCACAATGTAGTTTGCTGTTGTTGGTAAGCCCATACCTAAAATCAGGCTGATCACCGCGGTAAAAAGTAGCATCATAATCACGCTACCACCTGAGATGAACTCAACGAAGTCTGTCATCACAAGGCCAATACCGGTCAGCGTTACTACACCCACGACCGTGCCGGCAGCTGCGGTTGCAACCCCGATACCTATCATGTTTCGAGCACCAGAAACTAAGCTTTCAAGTAAATCGACAACGCCTATTTTCGCTTGTTCAGCCGCATCATTTGATTGGTTAAACACTGCCATCAATGGGCGTTGTGTCAGCAGAATGAACATCATAAAGACAGTTGCCCAAAACGCTGATAAGCCCGGAGAAAAACGTTCAACGGTTAAACACCAAACTAGAACAACAATCGGTAATAGAAAGTGCAGGCCAGATTTTACTGTTGGGCCAACATCAGGGATCTCTTGAATATCTTCATCAAGATCAAATCCACCATCTTTGGCATACTTTGCAGATACCTTAACCAGTGCAACATAGGAAGCAAGTAATGCAATGCCCACTAGCACTGTCGCTGCTGAGCCAAAAACATCTTTTGTCCAACCAACCCCGTAATAAACCAACGCACTAATGACACAGATAGCCAGAATAGTTCCAGTGAAAGAGAGCATGCTTTGTAAGAATGTCGAAGTGTGTCGTCTTGGCAGACCTTGCATGCCTGCTTTACACGCTTCTAAGTGAACAATGTAGATCAAAGCGATGTACGAAATTAGTGCTGGTAAAAGTGCAGCTTTGATCACTTCTACATAAGAAATACCGACGTATTCCACCATCAAGAATGCAGCAGCGCCCATGATTGGTGGAGTGAGCTGGCCATTGGTTGAAGCTGCAACTTCTACAGCGCCTGCTTTTGAAGCTGGGAAGCCGACTTTCTTCATTAGCGGAATAGTAAACGTACCCGTTGTCACAACGTTGGCAATCGAAGAACCAGAAACCAGCCCAGATAAACCGGATGCAACCACCGCCGCTTTTGCTGGGCCGCCACGCATATGACCTAATAAAGAGAAGGCTACTTTAATGAAGTATGAACCAGCACCTGCTCTTTCCAGCATTGCACCAAAGAGCACGAACAGGAATACAAATGAGGTAGAAACACCTAAAGCTACACCGAACACACCTTCTGTTGTTAGCCATAGGTGTGACATTGCTTTATTTAAGCTCGCGCCTTTGTGAGCAATAACCTCTGGCATATATGGCCCAGCAAAGGTGTAAAACAAGAATACCGCAGCAACCGCCATTAATGGTGGACCAAGCGCTCGTCGAGTTGCTTCTAGCAGCAATAGCATACCGACAGAAGCTGTAACAACATCAAGCAGCGTTGGCGCTCCAGAGCGGCCAGCTAATTGCGCGTAGAATAAATAGATGTATGCAGCACAAAAGCTACCTACCAGTGCGAATATCCAATCGATAAGCGGGATTCGATCTCGAGAAGAGTTCTTTAAAGCCGGATAGGCAGTAAAGGCAAGAAAGACGGCAAACGATAAATGAATTGCTCTTGCTTGAGTATCGATAAGTACGCCGAAATTAAAAACGAACGGTAACGGAGATGCGTACCAAAGTTGGAACAATGACCAACATAGTGGCACAAACCACAAAATACGACCCGGAATACCACTTGGGTTTCTGGCGCCTGTATCCGCTTGTGCGACCATCTCTTGCACATCTTGAGACGGAGAATTTGTCTGCGTCATGTACATTATCCTTTTAATGATGGTAAAGAGTTACAACGAAGAGAGGTTTTCTAAATGTGAGCGAAAACCCAAAATATTGAACGTAAATAGAGATTAACAATAAGGAGGCACTAAGCCCCCTTATTGTCGGAGTTGCTAGTAATTATTTTAGCAGACCGATTTCTTTGTAGTACTTCACAGCACCTGGATGAAGTGGGATAGAAAGACCCGCTTTAACCATGTCTTCTTTCTTCAGGTTTGCAAATGCAGGGTGCAAACGAGTGAAAGTTTCGAAGTTTTCGAATACTGCTTTTGCGACGTTGTAAGCGACTTCATCTGAAACATCAGATGTTGTTACTAGAGTCGCAGCTACACCGAAGCTCTTCACATCCTGATCTGTACCACGGTACATACCCGCAGGAACTGTGGTGTATGCGTAGTATGGGTTGCCCGCAACGATCTTATCGATCTGCTCGCCTGTTGCTGGAACTAGCTTAGCGTCACATGAGGTTGTCGCTTCTTTGATTGAGCCGTTTGGGTGACCAACCATGTAGATGAATGCGTCGATTTTGTTATCACACAATGCTTGAGAGCGCTCAGAACCTTTTAGTTCAGAAGCCAATTTGAAGCTATCATTCGTCCAGCCAAATGCATCCATAACAACTTGCATTGTGGCACGGTCACCAGAGCCTGGGTTACCAATGTTTACACGTTTACCAGCAAGATCTGCTACACCGTTAATACCTGAGTCAGAGCGGGCGATGATGTTAAAAGGTTCTGTGTGAAGAGAGAACATCGCGCGTAATTTTTTGAATGGGCCTTGTTCTGCAAATTCACTTGTTCCGTTGTAGCCGTGGTATTGCCAGTCTGACTGCACGATACCGAAATCAAGTTCACCTGAACGAATTGTATTTACGTTGTAAATAGAACCGCCAGTAGATTCTACAGAGCAGCGAATGTTGTGTTCTTTACGGTCTTTGTTAACAAGCTTACAGATTGCACCACCCGTTGGGTAATAAACACCAGTGACAGAACCGGTACCAATAGTGATGAACTCTTGAGCGTTAACTGCGCCTGCACCAAGGATTGTTGCAGCAATAGCGCCGACCTTTATGATTTTATTCAATGCCATGAATTTCCCTTCCTTCATTCATAATTCTCCAAAACAAGTGTAGCTGCTTTGGTCGTTTCTTCATGAGAAACAATAGCTTTTTCAATCCTTATGTTGAAAAAGTGTCAGGATAATAGCAAAAAAACGTCACATAATAATAGTGATGTTTAAAAATGTAGTCATAAAAGCTAAGTATTACCACAAACTTAGAATGATTTGTTTAATGATGTATAAACTTTGTAATTAATCAGTTGCGCTACTTTTGGGTGAGCAAACAATGGTTGATTCTGAGGATTATAGATAAGAAAAAGTCACGCCTTGATCCCAGTACGTGACTTCTAGAAAGGTAATAATGTATAGCGATTAATGAGTTACACTCAGATAGCTATTTAGCCAGCGTACTCAAACAGTTCACAAACAGAAGTAAATAGCTGTTTAGTTGTAATATTCAGCGTAGGGGTAATGAAGATAGTATCGTCACCAGCGACAACGCCAAGGATACCTTCAGATTTACCTAGAGAGTCAAGTAAACGAGCGATAAGTTGGGCAGCACCAGGGCCAGTATGGATCACGACGAGTGCATTGTTGTAGTCAACATCCAGAACCAGTTCCCGCAGCGAGCTTGATACAGTCGGAACGCCTAATTCAGCAGGTAAGCAGTAAACCATTTCCATTTTTGCGTTACGTGTGCGCACAGCACCGAACTTCGTAAGCATACGGGAGACTTTAGATTGGTTAATATTGTCAAAGCCTTCATTTTTTAGAGCGTCAACGATATCGCCTTGAGAGCCAAATCGTTCTTCTTTTAATAAAGCTTTAAAAGCGCGGACTAGGTTGTCTTGTTTATCTGCACTACGCATATTTTTGTTACCACTAATTCAATAATGGTGCATATTCTCGCATAGATATTCACTTACAGGCAAATTAAGGTTTAAAACTGTCTTAAAGGTCACTTTAAATCGATAGAATTCAGGCTCATTGATAGAGAAAAAAGGAAGATTTAAGAGGGCAAGGGATATGTCAATACTTAGTTAACGATTGGCGAGTTGACGAGGAAGTGTTCGAGGTCGCAAAGCTGGCGTTAACTGTTTGTAATCAACTTGTGATTACTATAATTTTTTGGTCAGATATTACACTACCCTACAAAACATAAATAAGAGAAAAACTCACAAGGAGAACGATAATGAAAGTCTCTGTAATTGGTGCCGCTGGTGGCATCGGTCAAGCCCTCGCTTTATTGCTTAAAAACCGCTTACCAGCAGGTTCAGATCTTGCTCTGTATGATATCGCGCCGGTGACACCGGGTGTTGCCGCAGACTTAAGTCATATACCAACCCCTGTTTCTATAAAGGGTTATTGTGGTGAAGATCCAACTCCTGCTCTTGAAGGCTCTGATGTTGTTTTAATTTCTGCTGGTGTTGCTCGTAAACCGGGCATGGATCGTGCGGATCTATTCAATGTGAATGCTGGAATTGTAAGATCTCTGGCAGAGCGCATTGCAGTAGTTTGTCCAAATGCGTGTGTGGGTATTATCACTAATCCAGTGAATACCACAGTTCCTATTGCTGCTGAAGTTTTGAAAAAAGCGGGTGTTTACGATAAACGCAGGCTGTTTGGTGTTACGACTCTGGACGTTATTCGTGCTGAGACTTTCGTTGCAGAATTAAAGCAGAAAGACCCAGGTGATGTTCGTGTTCCTGTGATTGGTGGTCACTCTGGTGTGACGATTCTTCCTCTTCTTTCTCAAGTAGAAGGTGTTGAATTTACGGATGCAGAAGTGGAAGCATTGACCAAGCGTATTCAAAATGCAGGTACAGAAGTTGTAGAAGCAAAAGCGGGTGGCGGTAGTGCAACGCTATCTATGGGACAAGCGGCTTGCCGATTCGGTTTGTCTTTAGTTAAAGCTCTACAAGGTGAAGATGTTATTGAATACGCTTATGTTGAAGGTAACGGTGAACATGCACCTTTCTTTGCTCAACCAGTCAAGTTGGGTAAAAACGGAGTAGAAGAAGTGTTGAGCTATGGTCCTCTTAGCCAGTTTGAAAAAGCGGCATTGGATGACATGTTAGAAACACTTAATGGCGATATTCAAACAGGTGTTGAGTTCGTTAAGTAATTCTGTGTTTAAATAATTTTCTAGCCGCTCCCAGATGGAGCGGCTTTTTTTTATGACTACTTATTTATTCTTACTTACTGCGATTCACTGCCATGTGCGCGAGAGTAACTAATGCCTGTTTATATTCACTCTCTGGTAAAACGGCGAGCTGAGCAATGGCTTTATCCGCTTCTTCTAAAGCTTTGTTCACGGTATACGTTAGGGAACCTGCTTGTTCCATTGCCGCGAGGATATCGTTAAGACGTTCCATACCGTTTGCATGTTCAATTGCTTCGCGAATCATTTCAGCTTGTTCTGGAGTACCATTACGCATTGCATGTAGTAGGGGAAGAGTAGGCTTGCCTTCTGCGAGGTCATCGCCGACATTTTTACCCATTTCCTCGCCATCTGAAGTGTAATCCATCACGTCGTCGATTAGCTGGAATGCAGTACCTAAATATTTACCGTAATTCTGCAAAGCGGTTTCTACGTCTTCTGGAGCATCAACCAAAATCGCCCCGATTTGGGTTGCCGCTTCGAACAAACGGGCAGTTTTAGAATAGATGACCTGCATGTACAGCTCTTCAGTGGTATTCGGATCATTGCAGTTCATTAATTGTTGAACTTCACCTTCCGCAATCACGTTTACTGCATCGCTCATGAGCTTAAGGATCTTCATTGATCCTAGTTCTGTCATCATCTGAAATGAACGCGTATAGATAAAATCACCGACCAACACGCTAGCTGCATTTCCAAATGCTGCATTGGCAGTTTCTTTGCCTCGACGCATGTCTGATTCATCGACGACATCGTCGTGCAACAGGGTTGCTGTATGAATAAATTCGATGAATGCCGCGGCAGTCGTATGCGCAGTACCTTCGTAACCAAGAGCTTTGGCTGATAACACTGCTAGTAAAGGTCTGAGACGCTTGCCGCCACTACCGACAATATAGAACCCGAGTTGATTGATCAAAGAGACATCAGAGTTGAGCTGAGCTTGAATTGTTTCATTCACTTTTGCCATGTCATCGGCAGTAAGCGCTTGGATAGCTTTAAAATCCATTGTACATCCGGCTGAAGTTAGAGCTTGTAAGGCATTTTGTCTTCTAGAATTGTTGAATAATACACTAAAAAGCATTGATTAATACACGCCATAAAGGCATGATTGCGGCACTTTTGTTTGGCGATTAGCTTTTCGCCAATTTTTTTAAAATATGGCTTGTCATAGGACCATCATTCACGTAGAATCTGCGCCCTATTGATGATTAGTTTAGCGCACACCCTCATTGCTCACATATAGCATAGGCTGTGCGGAAAGAGCGGAGTAAAATATGTACGCTGTTTTCCAATCTGGTGGTAAACAACACCGTGTAAGCGAAGGTCAAACTCTTCGTTTAGAGAAATTAGACGTTGAAACTGGTGCAACTGTTGAATTTGATAAAGTTCTTCTAGTTGCTAACGGTGAAGAAATCACTGTTGGTGCACCTCTTGTTGAAGGCGGTAAAATTACTGCTGAAGTAGTACAACACGGCCGTGGCGATAAAGTTAAAATCGTTAAGTTCCGTCGTCGTAAGCACTCTCGTAAACAACAAGGCCACCGTCAGTGGTTCACTGAAGTGAAAATTACTGGCATCAACGCTTAAGTAACTTAGGAGAGTTTAACAATGGCACACAAAAAAGCTGGCGGTTCTACTCGTAACGGCCGTGATTCAGAAAGTAAACGTCTTGGTGTTAAGCGTTTCGGTGGTGAATCTGTATTAGCAGGTAACATCATCGTTCGTCAACGTGGTACTAAGTTCCACGCTGGCACTAACGTTGGTATCGGTAAAGACCACACTCTTTTCGCTCTTACTGAAGGTAAAGTGAAATTTGAAGTTAAAGGTCCTAAAAACCGTAAATTTGTTAGCATCGAAGCTGAATAAATTTAATACCTAACTGAATTCAAAAGCCCTACCGTTACGGTGGGGTTTTTTATTTATGCAGAACAAAAAAGAAGGGGTTCTTCAGTAGAAGAATATAGAGTCTCTTCTTATCTGTTCCAATATGTAGCTTTAGATCTCTCGTCAACGCGATGAATCTGGATCTGCTAAAATTTATATCACTGGTAGTAAGTGATATTGCAACGCAAGTAATGCGGAGTAAGTAATGAAATTCGTTGATGAAGCGGTAATTAAAGTCGAAGCGGGCGATGGCGGTAACGGCGTTGTTAGCTTTTGGCGTGAAAAATTCGTAACGAAAGGTGGCCCCGATGGTGGCGACGGCGGCGATGGTGGCGATGTCTACATCGAAGCTGATGAGAACTTAAATACACTGGTTGACTATCGTTTCCAGCGTTTTTACGCGGCAGAACGTGGCCAAAACGGCAGTGGCGGTAACTGTACGGGTAAACGTGGTAAAGACATTACTCTGAAAGTGCCAGTAGGCACTCGTGCAGTGGATATTCACACCAATGAAATCGTTGGTGAAGTGGCTGAACATGGCAAGAAAGTGATGATTGCTAAGGGCGGCTGGCACGGTCTTGGTAACACCCGTTTTAAATCGTCTGTAAACCGCGCTCCACGTCAGAAGACAATGGGTACTAAAGGTGAAGTTCGTGAACTACGCCTAGAGCTATTGTTGCTTGCTGATGTAGGTATGTTAGGTTTGCCAAACGCTGGTAAATCGACCTTTATTCGCTCTGTATCTGCAGCGAAACCAAAGGTTGCAGACTACCCATTTACCACATTAATCCCAAGCTTGGGTGTAGTGAGTGTTGTACCTGAGAAAAGCTTTGTTGTTGCTGACATTCCTGGGTTGATCGAAGGTGCTGCAGAAGGCGCTGGTCTAGGTATTCGTTTCTTGAAACACCTAGAGCGTTGTCGCGTGTTGCTGCACATGATCGATATTTTACCTATTGATGGAAGTGAGCCTGCACAAAACGCTCTGACCATTATGGATGAGCTTGAGCAATACAGCGAAAAACTAGCGAAGAAGCCAGTTTGGTTAGTGTTTAACAAAACGGATCTGATGCTTGAAGAAGAGGCGGATGAAAAGATCCAAGAGATCTTAGAGGCGCTAGCGTGGGAAGGTCCACACTTCAAGATTTCAGCGGTGAACAAACAAGGTACTGCAGAACTTTGTCGTGAGCTGGCAGACTTTATGGAAACTCTACCTCGTGCAGAAGAAGAGCTAAGTGAAGAGCAGAAAGTTGAGTTTATGTGGGATGATTACCACAAAGACGCAATGGCTGGCCGCAATGTTGTCACTGAAGATGATGACGACGATTGGGATGACTGGGACGATGAAGAAGATGACGGTCACGTTATCTATGTTCGTGAATAGTTCTGCCAACTGAATTTAGCCGCAATGATTTATTGCGGCTTTTTTGTGTCTAAATCATATTTCACGATATGATTTTCATGCAAACTAGAGTTTCGCAATTTTTACCCTTAGGACGTTAGGAAAGGAATCATGGCATCCAGACAGAGAGCCGTATCAAGGTTAATCGCACAAGCAGGTCAAATGTTACTAGCTCATGGCGCTGAAAGTGCTTTGGTGGTTGGGATCATGGAAAGGATGGGGCGTGCCTGTGGCATGACCGAAGTGGAAGTTTCACTCTCAGCCGGATCTTTAGTTGTCACGACTCTGGAAAGTGATCACTGTATTACGACAACTCGACGTTGCGCCGATCGTGGTATCAACATGCGTGCGGTGACACAGATTCAGCGTATTTGCATCATGATGGAAAAAGGTCTGCTTGATCATTCCTTAGCGCAGAAAAAACTTAATCAGATTAGCCCTGAGCGCTACAACCGTTGGTTAGTCGTGTTGATGATCGGTTTGTCCTGTTCCTCTTTTTCCCACCTTGCTGGTGGTGATTGGACGGTATTTGCTATCACCTTTATTGCTTCTGCTGTTGGTATGTTTGTTCGTCAGGAAATTGGCCATCGTCATTTCAATCCGTTGTTGAACTTTGCTGCGACCGCTTTTGTTACGTCTGTCATTTCCGCACAAGCAGTTATCTATCAACTCGGTAATAAACCAACCATAGTTATGGCTTCCTCGGTGCTTATGTTAGTGCCGGGCTTTCCTTTAATTAACTCGGTGGCAGATATGCTCAAAGGCTTTGTAAACATAGGTATTGCCCGTTTTGTGATGGCGAGTTTACTGACGTTAGCGACATGTCTGGGAATTATTGCAGCCATGAGTATTACCGACGTGTGGGGGTGGTAGAGATGTTAAATTGGCAATTACTGTTTGGTCTTATTAACGATATGTTCTTTGCTTCTATTCCGGCGGTTGGGTTTGCATTGGTGTTCAATGTGCCCGTGCCTGCATTGAAATATTGCGCTCTGGGCGGCGCTATCGGTCATGGTTCTCGCTATTTAATGATGCAGTTTGGTATTCCGATTGAGTGGGCAACCTTCTTTGCCGCAACCATTGTAGGCATGATAGGCGTTCATTGGTCGCATAAGTTTCTCGCTCATCCTAAAGTGTTTACTGTTGCTGCGCTAATCCCTATGGTTCCCGGAGTCTTCACCTATAAAGCTATGATCGCTATGGTGGAAATCAACCATTTAGGTTTCAGACCTGAACTATTAGAAACCTTGTTCGAGAACTTCCTTAAGGCTATGTTTATTATCGCCGGTCTAGCGGTTGGTCTTGCGGTGCCGGGGCTGTTATTCTATCGCCGAAAACCCGTAGTTTAGTCAACGGACAGTGTGAACAAGTAATCGTCGAATAGGGAAGAATAATGATCATCAGTATGATTGCCGCGATGGCAAACGATCGAATTATTGGCAAAGACAACCAAATGCCATGGCACTTACCTGCCGATTTTGCTTGGTTTAAACGTTGTACTCTAGGTAAGCCTGTTGTCATGGGACGCAAAACTTACGAATCAATAGGGCGACCTCTACCGGGAAGGCTGAATATTGTGATCAGTCGTGATCCTAATCTGAATATTGAAGGCGTGAAAGTTTCCACCTCAATTGAAGAAGCAATTAAAATCGCAGGTGACGTTGAAGAAGTCATGATCATTGGTGGTGGTAGTGTTTATGCAGAATGTCTACCTAAAGCAGAGCGTCTGTATATCACTTATATAGATGCGGATGTTGAAGGTGATACTCAGTTCCCAGATTGGGGAGATGGCTGGCAGGAAAACCATAGCGAAACCTATTCGGCTGATGAAAAGAATGCCTACGATATGAAATTTGTGATTCTAGAACGTATTTAACCCCTGCTTATAAAAGACAAAGCCCAGCATTATCGCTGGGCTTTGTTTATTTGCATTCTATTCAACGGCGGCACTGAGTGCATCCTGAGTGAAGAATTTCTTTTCTTCCCAGTGCAGCAGAGTCAGATGTCCACCCCAAACACATCCTGTATCAAGTCCAATCACGTCTTTGCCGTGATATCCTTCCAGTGCAGCCCAGTGTCCAAACAAAATTGTTTTTTCAATCGGCACTCTATTTTTGAGGTCGAACCAAGGTTGCAATAGATTACCACTGACTTCTGACGGAGGAAGTTTACACTTCATATCCAACCTTCCATCTATAAAGCAGAATCTCATTCGGGTATAAGCGTTGATGATGTAACGATAGCGATCCAGATCCTTAAGATCGGCTTGCCATTGATCTGGCTGGTTGGAATACATGTTTTCAATCAGCCACATCCAACGATCGCTCTGCAGTATAGATTCGATCTCTTTTGCACATTCACGCGCAGTGTCTAAATCCCATTTAGGAGAGAGACCAGCATGGCAAACGACAAACTCATCATGCTCTAAAAACAGTGGTTGTTTACGCAACCAATGCAGTAGGTCATCTCTGTCTTCTGCTTCTAATATTGGGCGTGTTTTGTCTTTATTTTTGATTGGATGAATGCCACAGGCTACCGCAAGGAGGTGCAAATCATGGTTGCCCAACACGACTTTTGCAGCATCTCCCAACGAACGAATGAAGCGTAATGTTTCTAAAGATTTAGGGCCGCGAGCAACGAGATCACCCGCTACCCACAATGTATCTTTTTTCGGATCAAAACTAACTTGTTCAAGCAGTAGCTGAAGTTCGTCAAAACAGCCTTGGATGTCACCAACAATATAATTCGCCACTGTTACTCCGATTAGTTTAAAACGTTGGGAACGGCCAAACGAAATGGCTCGATATTCGCGATAAACTCGTTTCCTTCATGGTCTTGCATAATGTAGTGTCCTTGCATTACGCCGACAGGAGTTTCAATCGCCGTTCCACTGGTATAGGTATATTCATCGTTGGCATCAATAAAGGGTTGCTCACCGACAACACCTTCGCCTTCGATAACCAGTTGTTTGCCATTAGCATCAGTAATTAACCAACGTCGACTGATTAACTGTACCGTTTCAGAACTTAGATTCTTAATTGTAATCAGGTACGCAAATACGTAGCGCATTTGTTCAGGAGTTGATTGTTCAGGGATATATTTGGTATGAACTTGAATCTTAATACAAGGCGCAGAGACATCCATGTGAACTCCTTATCAAGATAGGAAAAACAACAGGACGAGCTATGTCGTCCTGTTTAAAGTTTACTATTCGTGTGTATGGTTTGCATCTAACCAGTTTGCCATTGCCACAAACTGAGGCAGAGTTAGGTTTTCTGGACGCATGGAAGCGTTCACTCCGAGCTCTTCTAACACTTCAAGCGACATTAATGCTTTGTAGCAGTTACGTACAGTCTTACGACGCTGGTTGAAACCTTCACGAACTACGCGATCTAGCCATTTCAGGCTCGTCGCTGGGTGAGGCAATTCTTCATAAGGAACCAAGCGCACGACCGCTGAGTCCACTTTTGGTGGCGGAACAAACGCCGTTGGCGGTACTTCAAGTACCGGCACTACTTTACAGTAGTACTGAGCCATTACTGTCAAGCGACCATACGCTTTGCTACCAGGACCTGCAGCTAAGCGGTTTACCACTTCTTTCTGTAACATAAAGTGCATGTCTTGGATGTCTTTATGATATTCAAACAAGTGGAACATCAGCGGCGTAGAAATATTGTATGGCAGATTACCAAAAATGCGCAGTTTGTTGTTTGGCTTTACTAGTTGAGTAAAGTCAAAACGCATTGCATCACCTTCATGAATGGTCAGCTTATCTGCCAGTTCAGGATGGTTACGTAGACGTTCAGCCAAGTCACGGTCCAGCTCAATAACCGTGAATTTATCTACTTCACGACCAACGGGTTCAGTGATAGCGCCAAGACCAGGGCCGATTTCAACCAAGTTTTGACCCGGAAGTGGGTTAATTGCTGAAACGATACCGTCGATAATATAAGGATCGTTTAGAAAGTTTTGACCAAAACGTTTACGCGCTTTGTGTCCTAAGTGGACATCATTTCTCATAGTGTTCTCGAAGTTAATTCGTTTTCTTATCAACTAATTCAATAGCTTGAGCGAGTGCTGTTCTAAAGCTACCAATATCGGCTGTACCAGTGGCAGCTAGATCTAATGCTGTTCCGTGGTCAACAGACGTTCGGATAAAAGGTAGACCTAACGTGATATTCACAGAACGACCGAAGCCTTTGTATTTCAATACAGGAAGAACTTGATCGTGGTACATCCCTAAAACGGCATCCGCTTTTTGCAAGTATTTGTCATTGAAGATGGTATCTGCTGGCAGTGGGCCAATCAGATTAATGCCATCTTGCTGACGTAATTTTTCCAATGTTGGAGTAATGGTGTCGATTTCTTCTCGACCTAATACTCCATCTTCACCTGCATGAGGATTAAGGCCGCATACATATATAGTAGGCTGCTCAATCGCAAATTTCTCAACGAGATCCTTGTGGAGAATATGAATGATCTTTTCTAGACGCTCATTGGTCACCGCTTTAGAAACGTATGCCAATGGAATATGCGTGGTTACAAGTGCAACTCGTAATCCTTCCGTTGCTAGCATCATCACGACAAGTGGCGTATTAGATTGCTCAGCAAAAAACTCAGTGTGCCCACTAAAGGCTACACCTGCTCGGTTGATCACCCCTTTGTGTACAGGGCCGGTGACAATAGCATCAAATTCATTATTCATACAGCCCAAAGCGGCTCTTTCTAACGTTTTTAATACATAATGGCCGTTTTGCTCGTCCAAGTGTCCAGCTACAACGGGTACAGTGGCAGCGATGTGGTCAACAACTAGCGTTCCGGCTTTCTGAGGTTGCGGTGACACTTCTGCGTTGTAATCAAGCAGTTCAACATTAATGCCTAACGCTGTCGCTCTTTCAGCCAACATGTTTTTATCAGCACAAACAACGATTTGATGAGTCCAGTCTTCTTTAGATAAAGCCAAAACTAAGTCTGGCCCAATCCCAGCAGGCTCACCAGCGGTAACCACGATGCGCTTAATTTTCATCTTGTTCACCTTTTAACTCTTCAACAAAAGCACTCGCTCTCAACTCTTGTATCCAAGCACTGGCTTCTTCGTTGAATTTGCGATTGAACAAAATACCGTAAGCCTTGTTTTTAAGAGCTGAGTCAGTACGGTCTACTTCGCGTCTATCAAGTACTTCTACGATGTGCCAGCCATGCACAGTTTTAAATGGTTCACTGATTTGTCCAACAGGTAGTGTTTCCACTTGATGTTTGAATTCTGGAACGTATAAATCTGGCGTTTGGTAACCCAATTCACCATGTTGCGCGGCAGAACCTGGGTCTTGGCTGTATTGTTGTGCAAGGTCACCGAATTTCGCCTTACCCGCTTTAATTTGCTGAATGAAGCCTTCGAGCTGTTTTTTAGCGCCTTCGTCACTCAAAATAATGGTTGGCTTGATCAAAATGTGGCGAGTGTTTACTTCGGTTACCGCCACAGTTTCTAGGCCTTTTACATCATCAATTTTTAAGATATGGAAGCCAACCCCGCTGCGGAAGGGCCCGATAATGCTACCTTTATTTTGCATCTTGATTTGGTCGGCAAAAATGGTTGGCATCTCTTCTTTGCGCATCCAACCCCAGTTACCACCTTCCAATGCTTTTGGCCCTTTGGAGTAGCTGTAAGCCATTTTGCTAAAGTCTGCACCAGCGTTAAGTTGTTCAACCAGATCGTTGGCTTGCTTTTCTAACTGTGCTTTATCTTGATTATCACTGAAGCGTAATTGGATATGACTGATTTTATATTGAACGGTTGCATTGGTTTCTTGCGCAAGTAGCTCTGCCAACGTATCGACTTCTGCTGGCAATATATTGATTCGGCGACGAACCATAGCATTACGAGCTTCACTGGCAGACATCTCTTTGCGAATTTGTTCACGAAACTCAGGGTAGGTGAGCCCTTGCGCACTTACCGAAGCTTGTAACTGCTCTAATGTTTGATTATTTTGCTTGGCAATATTACCAATGGCGTCGTTCAGTCGAGCATCATCGATTCTTACACCAATACGCTCAGCTTCTTGTTGTTGCAGGGTATCGATGATGAGCTTTTCTCTTACCTGTGAACGGAGAACCGACTCTTCTGGAAGAGCTTGACCATTACTACTGGCATTTATTTTGACCGTTTTTAATGCACTATCGATGTCACTTTGTAAGATAACACCACCGTTTACAATGATGGCAACGCGGTCAAGTTCTACTGGTGCAGCATTAACATTGCTCACGCTTAGAGCTGCGACTAAACCTAAGAGGGTGTGTTTCCACAAGTTCATTTAAATTCCTATTATCTTAATAACTTATAGTTATCTAAGTCGTAAATTAGTTATTCAAGAAGAATGGACGACCATAGCTGAGAGAGTTACCAGCGCTGTCAATCCCAGTCATGCTAGAGCCCGCACCAACACTGGTACCAAAACCGATGATGCCGATGTTAAAGCTAAAGTTGTTTTCGTAAACTGGGTCTTTGTAATAGGCCACATCGTTGAAGCTGGTGGTGCCCCAACTCTTCAATTGATTGCTGTAGGTAAAACCCATGTACCAGCAGTCAGATGTGTAACGTAAGTTCGCTAGCCATTCCAATGCTTCATCAGTCGTCAAGTCGTGGAAATATTGGGCACTTGCATACCATTTCCTAGACAGCTGATAGCCTGCGATGACACCTGCTTGAGAGATGCCGTCTTGGGTGATATTGGCGACATCAATGCTTTCACCAACAGTGTTTTCAATATATTCCTTGGTGACATAACGATAGTTAGTCTGGATAAATCCATCATTGAATCGATATTCTAGAGTGCTGTTAGCCAATTGCAGCGCACTGGTGTCAACATCGTATTGAACCCCGCCGTGGTAGAAAAGGAAGTCATCATAGTTGAAGTCCATCTCCATTGCCCAAGCAGAGTAATTGGTCTTACTTCCTGAATCAGAATTTTTCTCTTCTGAGTAATTGGAAGGTTTAAACTTCTTATCGATATAAAAAATTTGACCAAAAGCGATGTTTAAGCGTTCTTTGTATGCATCGTCAAAAAAGCGGCTTGATGCACCATAGCTGAACTGGTTTGCAGATGCGATGTAATCAACGCCACTGTACTTACGGCTGCGGAACAGACCATAGTAATCCGTTTGCAATAGGGTGGTATCATAAAGGCCGATATTGCTTTGATCTTTGTTCGGCACGTACAAATATTGAACTTGCGGTTCCAGCGTTTGGGTGTAGTTATCAAAGAGAACCGTATCACGCTCCAAAACAATACCAGCATTGGTTCTGAACTCTGGAATCACACGTGAAACGTTTTCTTGCAAGCCATAGTATTCATTGTCATTTTTCCCATCGCCATCACTATCTTGGTAAGACGTATCAACATTACTGATATCTTGTTGGTAATAGGTTCCGAGCAGGCGAGCTTCAGTAGTCCAAGTTCCCCAAGTATTGGCTAAAGGAATCTTAAAGCCAGGTTCGATGTGTAAACGAGTGGCTGATGGTTTACCTTCACCGTCTGTCTCAAAGCGCGAGATATGGCTTTTCAAATCAAAGTCCAAATAGCGCATCAGTTCAGGAGCATAGTAATTTAATGCTATTTGAGGCATTAAACGATAAGGCTGGTTAGCGCTGGTTTGATCTTCGAGTAATAATTGGAACTGTCTCACCAGAACGGACGTATCCCAGTTTTGGCTACGATAAGTTACTTGCCCTTCCTGAATCAACTGGCCATCTTCACGATTACCGATGCTGGAATCCAAATCTGAGAAGTAGCTGTAATCACTGACTTTTGAGTAGTCGACCTCAAACTTCCATGCCTGTTGGAAAATACCGCTGTGTTCGTATTGGTATCCCCAACGAGCGCCTTTATCTAAATGAAGCTGATCTTCGTTGAGATACTCAGATTTGATCTGACCTTGGCCGAAATCGCTCAGGTAACGAAACACACTGTTAAGCTGCGAACCACGGTTCTGCATGTAGTGATAAGTGGTTTCCAAATCGTAATTTGGTGCTAGGTTCCAATAGACGGGAATATCCATCTCGAAACCGTCTCTGGTGCCATACGAGACGGTTGGATACAAGAAACCTGTTTTACGTGTATCACCAATCGGAACCGTTAAAAAAGGCAGATAGAAAACAGGAACGCTCTGAATTTCTAAACGAGGGTTGTAGAAGGTCGCCTGTTCTTCATTTTGGTCAATATCAATACTGGATGCGCGTAAACGCCATGCGTTATCATCTTCAGGACAAGAGGTAATTGAACCGTCTTCAATTTCATAAACTGCTTTACCCGTCTTAGCCACATACTTAGCATCACCACGGCCAGGTTCACACAGGAATTTGTAGCGTGTGTTTTCTAGTGTCATCTCATCGTTATTGAGATTATTCACTGCTTTATCGGCTACCGCTTTAACTTGACCATCACTGAAATTCACATTTCCTTCGGCAACGGCAATGTTGTCTTTCTGGTGCAGAGTAACATTATCCGCTTCAATGCGTTTTTTACCTTGCACAACCACGACGTTGCCAGAGTAAGTCGCTTTATCGCCATTAATTGCTTCTAGATTATCCGCTTCGACATTGATAGGCTGTTCGTTTGGATTCTCTGGTTCAGGTTCATTAATAAGACACTGATCGATAGCAGGCAGCTTCTGCGCACTGTTATCTAGCGTATCTTCTGCATGGATTTGTGGTGCAAACAGTGCAGCACTAATAGAAACAGCTAAAAATGAGCGGGAAAAAAGTGACATTGAATTGTACTATCCTGTTGAACTTGTGTAATTCCAATATTGGGAGCAAATGCTAAATGATAACGTTCGATATCATAAAGGAAATTCACTCTCCCGGCACTATCAGACCGCTTTACTCCTAAAAAATTCATAGATTGAGAGCACATAATGCATATTTTTGGCAAAATTCTTGGCGCTTTCTTCGGCTTTCTGTTCGGAGGTCCCTTTGGCGCTATTTTTGGTCTATTCCTTGGACATCAATTTGATAAAGCTAGACGTTTAAACCAAGCCGGTATCCATACTGGAAGTTTTGGTTCTGGTCCGAGCCAAGCAGAAAGGCAAGAAGAGTTCTTCAAAGCGGCATTTTCTGTCATGGGGCACGTTGCTAAAGCAAAAGGCAAAGTGACCAAAGAAGAGATCCAGTTGGCGAGCATCATGATGGATCGCATGAGTCTGCATGGCGAACAGCGTTTGGCGGCACAGAACGCTTTCCGGGAAGGAAAGGACGCAAACTTCCCTTTGGAAAGTGTACTTGAGAAAGTACGGATTTCCACAGGAGGTCGTTTTGACTTAATGCAGTTCTTTCTGGAGTTACAGATATCTGCAGCCTTTGCTGATGGTGATATTCATCCGAGTGAGAGAAACGTATTGCATAAGATTGCTCAGGGACTGGGTTTTTCTTCACAGCAACTTGAAAGCCGTCTACGTATGCAAGAAGCTTCTTTTCGTTTCCAACATGGTGGAGGTTTTGGCGGACAACAACGTCAGCAACAATATTCATCTGGAGGAGGGCAGTGGCAGCAAGCTTCAACGCAAGATAGATTATCAGATGCGTATTCCGTGCTTGGTGTCAGTGAAAGTGCCGATGATAAAGAGATTAAACGTGCTTATCGTAAGTTAATGAATGAGCATCACCCAGACAAATTGATGGCTAAAGGCTTGCCGCCGGAAATGATGAATGTCGCGAAAGAAAAATCTCAAGAAATTCAGCAAGCCTATGACTTGATCAAAAAAGAGAAAGGTTTCAAATAAATACTATCGGAATGAATAGGGTGAGCAATGCTTGCCCTTTTTTACATCCATTGAAAACTATTGCTATCTTAAATGACAGATAGACAAACAACGGATAGAAAAAAAGCCAAGTCTTTCGACTTGGCTTTAAAAGTGGCTCCCCCTGCAAGACTTGAACTTGCGACATACGGATTAACAGTCCGCCGTTCTACCGACTGAACTAAGGGGGAATTGTTTTTACATATCTTAAGCAGATACGTTTTTAATNTTCAGATACGGAAATGAAAAAAGCCAAGTCTTTCGACTTGGCTTTAAAAGTGGCTCCCCCTGCAAGACTTGAACTTGCGACATACGGATTAACAGTCCGCCGTTCTACCGACTGAACTAAGGGGGAATTGTTTTTACATATCTTAAGCAGATACGTTTTTAATAATGGTGCCGACTACCGGAATCGAACTGGTGACCTACTGATTACAAGTCAGTTGCTCTACCTACTGAGCTAAGTCGGCTTTATCAACAAGTATAAATATACTCATCAATGAAAGTGGCTCCCCCTGCAAGACTTGAACTTGCGACATACGGATTAACAGTCCGCCGTTCTACCGACTGAACTAAGGGGGAATTGTTTTTACATATCTTAAGCAGATACGTTTTTAATAATGGTGCCGACTACCGGAATCGAACTGGTGACCTACTGATTACAAGTCAGTTGCTCTACCTACTGAGCTAAGTCGGCTCAATTTTTCTTTCTGTTGCTCGTTCTAAACACCAACAACTTAAATATGGTGCCTCGAGGCGGAATCGAACCACCGACACGAGGATTTTCAATCCTCTGCTCTACCGACTGAGCTATCGAGGCAACGGGGTGTATTAAAAGGTTTTTCGCTTTTAACGTCAACACTAAATTGCAAAAAAAATATCGTTTGTTGCTTTTCTATACTTAGTGACTCGTTTTTGCCCATTTTCGTTAATAAATAGAGTGAGGTTCTGTTAATAAAGGCGCATTAAGAGTGAGTTAACACTGATATTAGTGACCAAATAGCGGCACCAACTTGTGTAAAGCTCTTGTTTTCAGTCTGCTATGAAAGTGTGTTTACGCTTGAAAGCTTTAAAGTTGAGCATGACTTTATTCGGAAATAATCACCAAGCTAAAAAGTAAACTAGAAGGGGAAACTTAAAATAAGAGTTTAAGTATTATGAAATGTTTCAGATACGGAAATGAAAAAAGCCAAGTCTTTCGACTTGGCTTTAAAAGTGGCTCCCCCTGCAAGACTTGAACTTGCGACATACGGATTAACAGTCCGCCGTTCTACCGACTGAACTAAGGGGGAATTGTTTTTTACTTATCTAGATGACAAGTTTGAAAGAATGGTGCCGACTACCGGAATCGAACTGGTGACCTACTGATTACAAGTCAGTTGCTCTACCTACTGAGCTAAGTCGGCCCAAATTTTCTTTCTGTTGCTCGTTCTAAACACCAACAACTTAAATATGGTGCCTCGAGGCGGAATCGAACCACCGACACGAGGATTTTCAATCCTCTGCTCTACCGACTGAGCTATCGAGGCAACGGGGTGTATTAAAAGGTTTTTCGCTTTTAACGTCAACACTAAATTGCAAAAAAAATATCGTTTGTTGCTTTTCTATACTTAGTGACTCGTTTTTGCCCATTTTCGTTAATAAATAGAGTGAGGTTCTGTTAATAAAGGCGCATTAAGAGTGAGTTAACACTGATATTAGTGACCAAATAGCGGCACCAACTTGTGTAAAGCTCTTGTTTTCAGTCTGCTATGAAAGTGTGTTTACGCTTGAAAGCTTTAAAGTTGAGCATGACTTTATTCGGAAATAATCACCAAGCTAAAAAGTAAACTAGAAGGGGAAACTTAAAATAAGAGTTTAAGTATTATGAAATGTTTCAGATACGGAAATGAAAAAAGCCAAGTCTTTCGACTTGGCTTTAAAAGTGGCTCCCCCTGCAAGACTTGAACTTGCGACATACGGATTAACAGTCCGCCGTTCTACCGACTGAACTAAGGGGGAATTATTTGTGTGTATTCCTAACTAAAGGAACAATCGCACCAAATAATGGTGCCTCGAGGCGGAATCGAACCACCGACACGAGGATTTTCAATCCTCTGCTCTACCGACTGAGCTATCGAGGCAAAAGAATGGTGCCGACTACCGGAATCGAACTGGTGACCTACTGATTACAAGTCAGTTGCTCTACCTACTGAGCTAAGTCGGCACACTAATATTCTTTAATGCACATTGATGTTTTAAAAACACCAACAATCAAATTGTGGTGCCCGGAGGCGGAATCGAACCACCGACACGAGGATTTTCAATCCTCTGCTCTACCGACTGAGCTATCCGGGCAACGGAGCGCTATTAAACGGATTTTCCCTCTCTGCGTCAACCTGTTTTTGATAAAAAAACTAAAAAGCGTGTTGATCGCTGTTGTTTTGAGCTAATTGCTGTTTTTTTATCACTGTGCGTTGAATTCTTTCTTATATTTCGTCACTTTTTCTAGATAACGGCGCGATTCAGAATTGGGATGTTTTTTTGTCAGCGCCCAATAAACTTGGTTTGGTTGCAGAGAGTTAAGATCCGACATTGCTCTTTTTCTGTTTCGGTTGAAGGTGTTAAGCACACCTCCTGTGCCGCCGTTGTAGGCAGAAATCATGCTGTATTCAAGAGACGTAGGGTTGCGAACATCTTTTAAATAACGATTTTTTAGGATGTAAAAATACGCAGTACCTGTATCTATGTTGTTTTCCGGATTAAACAAATACTCTGGCGATGGCTGACCCGATTTGTTTTTCACCAGTTTATACACGTCCCGGCCAGCCGTTTTTGGTACCACTTGCATCAGACCATATGCATTCGCCCAGCTTACGGCATAAGGGTTAAAGCTACTCTCTGTTTTGATGATGGCATAAATCAAATCTTCTGGGATGCCATATTTGCGTGAGGCTTTCTGTACTATATTGGCGTACTGATAACTTCGGATCTGAATCTGATCTTCTACCATTGGAATTTCAACGTAATAGGCTTTTTTGAAATCCACCTGCTTCACTTTGATCTGGTTGGCAATCAGATAATCAGCAAAACGATTTGCCCGCCATCCCCATTGGATGGGTTGCTTATCTTGATCTAGTACTTGGTTGTATAGAAAAGGTTGTCCTTTTAACTCAATATCTTGGGATGAGAAAAGGTCAACATTCATAGGATCGTCGGGGGTGAGTAAGGTAGTGACAATCGCTCTTTTTAAGTGTCCTTGAGGATCGGTTGGTGAAACCGTTTCAACGATAATCTTGCCTTGCTGGAAGTTTACTTCAGCTCGGCTGAGGTAATTATCGATGTATTTTACGTAGTTACTTTTACCGGCAACTTTAATTTCTTTGCTTCCCCAACGCTTTTCTATATTGCCCGAGAAGCTATTGATGAGGGCATCAAGTGCTACTGTATCTTTTTCAAACTGACCCGGAAGTTGAGCCAAATTTTTTGCGAAACGGTTAGTTGGTTCGTAGTTCACATCGTAAATACTTTCGACGAATTCGCGACTACATCCAACCAGCATTAGGGCAGTAATACAGTAAGCAAGCTTTCTCATGCGCTCCTCATAGCAGCCTCAAGCTGAATAATACTCAGTGTTGATGGGCTTAAATAAAAATGACATCTCAACCTTGAATCGGCAGATTCTCAGCTAATGATGTCATTTATTTTCCTTCGATAAAATAGGGTTTTTCTTTATCTACTGTTGGCCCGTCGGTTATTGGCTTGGTGGCGTGTAGCCTTCGATGTGGACATCTTTGCCTTCGAACAAGAAGTTCACCATCTCTTGTTCAAGCAATTTACGATGTTCAGGATCCATCATGTTGAGCTTTTTCTCGTTGATCAACATTGTTTGTTTTGCTTGCCATTGACCCCAAGCTTCTTTGGAAATGTTGTCGAAAATACGTTTACCGAGTTCACCTGGGTAAAGCTGAAAATCCAAACCATCAGCTTCTTTTTCTAGTCGAGCACAAAATACCGTGCGGCTCATAAGGTTTTCCTCTTAGTTAAATCTCATACAGAAGGCTTTGTAATAACTGTTTTACAGGTGCAGCTAAGCCAACTTCTTCAGGTTTGTTTAAGTTATACCAAAGACCTTTGCCAGCTTCCATTATCATCTCCGGTTTGGAGGATAACTCTAGCAAAACAGGGGTGATATCGAGGTGATAGTGACTAAAAGTGTGGCGAAAAGCGATAAGTTGCTTTTTAGATAGAACTTGCTTGTCGTGAATAGCTCGCTTATCCAAAGCGTTTTCAATCTTTGAATCGCTGCTTTCTGGAAAGCAAAAGAGTCCGCCCCAAATACCGCTTTGAGGACGTTGTTCAAGCCATACTTCGTTACCATGACGCAGAATGACAAACCAAGTCTCTTTTTCAGGTTTGGTTGTTTTTGGTTTTTTCCCCGGATAATCCAAAGGGTTACCCTGTTGTTTGGCTTGGCAAAACTCTTCAACCGGACACAAACTGCATTTGGGTTTTGAGCGGGTACAGATCATCGCCCCCATATCCATCATGGCTTGATTGTACTTGTCGACATCTTGCTTTGGCGTATGCATTTCAGCGTATTGCCAAAGTTGATTTTCGACCGTTTTCTTTCCAGGCCAGCCTTCAACCGCAAAGCTGCGAGCTAAAGTTCGCTTCACGTTTCCATCTAGAATAGCGTGTGGTTGTTTGTGAACTGATGATAGAACGGCGGCAGCGGTAGAGCGACCAACACCAGGTAGAGCATTCATCGCTTCAATATCAGTAGGAAACTCTCCGTTGTATTGCTCAGCAACGGTTTTGGCTGCTTTATGAAGATTACGAGCTCGCGCGTAGTAACCAAGCCCTGTCCAGTAATGGAGTACTTCATCTTGTTCAGCATTTGCCAGATCTGTCACCGTAGGAAAGCGTTGCATAAATCGCTCGTAGTATGGGATCACCGTAGCAACTTGCGTCTGCTGGAGCATAATTTCCGACAGCCATACGCTATATGCGGTTTTATTTTGCTGCCATGGCAGATTTTTACGCCCGTAGCTGTCATACCAAGTGAGAATTGCCTTAGCGAAAGGGGTCACGACTTTACTCATCTATATTTATTAAAATAATGGGGCAAAATTGCACCACATAATGGTCAGGATGTAAAACAGACAAAAACTACGGGTATTTGTGTTGATTTGAGCAACAATAATGCTTGCACCTAAAGTAATTCTTTGGATAATCACAGCCCTCAAACTCAAGACTAAATTTTATACAGGCAATATCAATGAGTGAAGTAACCACTAACGAGTTCACAGAAGATGGCAAGATCGTTCGTCGAATTCGCAGTTTTGTTCGTCGCGAAGGTCGTCTAACTAAAGGCCAAGAAGCAGCGATGAAAGAATGCTGGCCAACTATGGGTATCGAATATCAAGCGAGCCTACTCGATTGGAATCAGGTATTTGGCAACAACAACCCAGTGGTTTTAGAGATCGGTTTTGGCATGGGTGCATCTTTGGTTGAGATGGCAAAGAACGCTCCAGAGAAAAACTTTATTGGTATTGAAGTTCACAGTCCGGGTGTTGGTGCATGTTTATCAGCTGCTCGTGAAGCGGGTGTGACAAACTTACGTGTTATGTGCCATGACGCAGTAGAAGTGTTTGCTCACATGATTCCTGACAACAGCCTGCACACACTGCAACTGTTTTTCCCAGACCCATGGCATAAAAAACGTCACCACAAACGCCGTATCGTTCAACTGGAGTTTGCTGAAATGGTTCGTCAGAAGTTGATTGTGGACGAAGGTATCTTCCACATGGCAACGGACTGGGAAAATTACGCAGAACACATGATCGAAATCATGAACCAAGCGCCTGGTTTTGCAAATATCGCTCAAGAAGGGGATTATATTCCCCGTCCAGATGAGCGACCACTGACGAAATTCGAACAACGTGGTCACCGCCTTGGTCATGGAGTTTGGGATATTAAATACAAGCGCGTGAGTTAGTTTTTTATATCCATTGAATGAATCTTGAAAATGCCAACATTGCTGCAATGTTGGCATTTTTTAACCTTTGCGTTTGGATATCGATCTGGCGCTTTGACACCGATAAGTGGATTCGATGAAACCGACATCAGACATACTTACAAACATACTGGATGACGTTCGACATTTGATTGGCCAAGGAAAAGTCGCTGACTACATTCCTGCGTTGGCAGAGGTACCAAACACCAAATTAGGTATCGCTGTCTATACCAATCAAGGTGAAGTGATTAAAGCTGGAGATGCAGATGAAGGTTTCTCTATTCAATCAATTTCAAAAGCACTTAGCCTGACGTTGGCGATGGGGCTTTATCAACCCGATGAGATTTGGAATCGCGTTGGCAAAGAACCTTCAGGTCAAGCATTTAACTCCCTGATTCAGTTGGAAGTTGAGCAGGGGATTCCTCGTAACCCCTTTATCAATGCCGGCGCCATTGTCGTTGCAGATATGCTCAGCAGCCGCCTGTCTGCGCCTCGTCAACGTTTGCTCGATTTCGCACGTCAACTTAGCGGTGAACAGCATATTCTTTACGATAAGGTCGTTGCAGCTTCTGAAATGATGCATAGCGATCGTAATGCGGCCATTGCTTACCTTATGCGCTCGTTTGGTAACTTCCACAACGATGTATTACCAGTCTTGAACAACTACTTTCATGCTTGTGCGCTTAAAATGAGCTGTGTTGAACTGGCAAAAACCTTCAGCTATCTTGCCAATAAAGGGGTATCCGTTCACACCGGTGAAGAGATTATTAGTCCAACTCAAAGCAAACAGGTTAATGCGCTGCTGGCAACGTGTGGCTTGTATGATGGGGCTGGTGAGTTTGCTTACCGTGTTGGAATGCCGGGTAAATCCGGCGTAGGTGGCGGTGTTGTTGCTATCGTTCCGGGAGAGATGACCATTGCAGTCTGGTCTCCAGAATTGGACGCTTCAGGTAACTCACTAGCAGGAACTCGGGCACTTGAGCTGTTGGCGCAACGTATCGGCCGCTCAATATTCTAAAACTCTGAGAGGGAAGGAAGATGTCACAAGCCGTTCACCAAGCATTATTGCAGCAAGCAAGTGCGCTTCCTTACTTACAACAATTACTTCATGCTAATGGCATTCAACAACTCTCCTTGCAAGGGGAAGAAAATTTCTTTCCCTATTTAGCTCGTTCTGTAGCAGGGCAGCAACTTTCGAATACAGCCGCTCGTACTATATGGCAACGGGTTGAATCTTTGTTAAGGGCAGAGCAGCAGCTATACGAGTTATTTGTTGATTCGAATCGAGAAGTGCTGCGCGGGTGCGGTCTGTCGAACGCCAAAATCAAAACGATTTATGGTGTGAGAGAGGCTCTGGAGCAGAGAGTAATTGTGCCTGAAGAACTCGCCATAATGTCGGAATCTGAGATAGTTAAAACACTGACTCAGCTTTGGGGGATTGGCCCTTGGACAGCAGAAATGACGGCGATATTCTTTTTTGGATTGCCGGATGTGTGGTCAAAAGGGGATGTGGCATTAGCCAGAGGTCTTACTTTGATTGCAGAAAAAGAAGGTGTGAGTGAACAAGAGATTTTGTCGACAGTCACACCTTATCGTTCTTACTTTGCGCTACATGTATGGCAGAGTTTGGATACAGACCTTTTCACTTCGATGGCGAATTAGTCTTCTTCTGCCATAAAAGCTTCAAGCAGATCATTGAGGAACAATTTGCCCTTTTCTGTGATTTGCCAGTGCGTGGCGTCTTCACTCAAATAACCTAAATCCAAAGCCCAGTTAATGGTTGGTTGAATCACGTCCAGTTCTAAGCCTGTGGTTGTGACGAAATCGGCTTTCGGACAGGGCTCGATTAATCTGAAGCGATTCATAAAAAACTCAAAAGGACGGTCTTCGTCGGCCACTAGCTGCTCTGAATCTAAGTATGGCTTGGTCAGGTTCTGGAATGCCGCCAGATAGCCTTTCGGGTGCTTTACTTTAGTTGTTCGCACAATGCGTCCGTCACTAAAGCTAAGCTTGCCGTGAGAGCCACAGCCAATTCCTAAGTAATCGCCAAAGCGCCAGTAATTGAGGTTGTGCTGACACTGATACCCCGGCTTGCTGTAGCCAGATATCTCATATTGCATGTAACCCGCTTCAGTGAGCTTCTTATGCCCTAATTCAAAGATATCCCACAGGGCATCGTCATCGGGCAATGTAGGCGGTTTGAAATAGAATAAGGTGTTTGGCTCAATGGTGAGCTGATACCAAGATAAATGCGGTGGATTCAATGCAATCGCTTGATCAAGGTCTGCCAAGGCTTCATCAATGGTTTGATCCGGTAAACCATGCATTAAATCTAAGTTGAAACTAGTGAGTCCAATGGTATGCGCCAGATTTGCCGCTCGCAAAGCTTCATCTTTGCCGTGAATCCGACCTAAGCGTTCTAATTTTTCAGGCGCAAAACTTTGCACTCCAATAGAGATACGCGTAACACCCGCTTTTCTGTATCCGGCAAAACGTTCAGCTTCAATAGTGCCCGGATTGGCTTCCATGGTGATTTCAATATTGGGCTTGAACGCTATGCGCTGCTCAATGCCATTCAGTAAGCGTTTGATCCCCTCGGCAGAGATCAAGCTTGGTGTACCACCACCAATAAAGATCGAATGCAGCTTACGAGGATTATCAGCAAGCTTATAACGCTCGATATCAGTATCAAGATCTTCAAGCAGAGCATCAATGTAATGATCTTCTGGGATCTCAGCTTTTAGTGCGTGAGAGTTAAAATCACAATATGGGCATTTTTGTACACACCAAGGGATGTGCACATAAAGGCTAAGATCAGGAGGTGTCAGCATTATTGATTTTGCTCTTCGATCGCTTGGAACAGTTTCTTCAGTGCTTTACCACGGTGAGAAAGCTGCTTCTTACGCGCAGGCTCTAATTCAGCAGAAGCGCAATTGTCTTCAGGGACAAAGAACACTGGATCGTAGCCAAAACCGTTGGTGCCGTGTGCTTGCTCTAAAATGCGACCTTCCCATTTACCGTGGCAGACAATCGGAGTTGGATCGTTTTCATGGCGCATCAGAACCAATACGCAGTGGAAACGAGCTGTACGCTCTGCTTCAGGAACACCTTGCATTGCGTTAAGCAGCTTTTCTAGGTTCTGTTGATCAGATGCGCCTTCCCCTGCGTAGCGAGCGGAATAGATACCCGGTGCGCCTTTTAAGAAATCAACTTCTAAACCAGAGTCATCAGCAATCGCTGGTAAACCAGTTTCTTTCGCCGCATGGCGCGCTTTGATAATCGCATTCTCAATAAAAGTGGTGCCTGTTTCTGCCACTTCAGAGACATTGAATTCGCTTTGAGCGACAACGTCGAAACCAAAATCAGCCAGCAAGTCAGCCATTTCACGCACTTTGCCTTGGTTGCCGGTCGCTAATACAATCTTTTTCATTTTCTCTTATCTCTATGTTCGACGTTATTCTTCAACATAAAATTTTTGGGTGAATTTAACTTTACCTGCGCCTTTATTACCAGCATTAACGTCGATATCAAAGATTAAATCTTCTTCGTTGTTAATCGGAAATTCAGCTAGGTAGTAGATGGCTTCGCCTTCTTTGATTTCACTAAATTTAAGGTCGCGAATGTTCCCTAATAAACTTCTCACATTGCCTGACACTTTTGCCTCAACCGCTGGTTTACCAAGGGATGAAGTGTCTAGCACGCTGATATTCAGAATCGCAGAATAACCATTACGAGTGAGTTTATAGCTGCGTGCGACTTGTGGGGTTAAAAACGTTGAATTGAAGGCAGAGTAGTGCACTTCAATATCTTTGATGTTCTGAAACTGCTCTGCTGAGCTTGGCAGAGCGGCAAAGGTAAGTAGCAGAGCTATCATCCACTGGCGCATGGTCGTTTCCTTGTTGATCTAGACTAAAAACATTCCCCACATAGGAGTGGGGAATGAAAGTTTGGTTATTGAATAACGGCTTGAATTTCTTTGGGTATCTCAGAAGGCGAAATAATTCTGATCTGTTTATGCCTGCCAAGTTCGCCTTTTTCTATTTCTATCAGCCCTTTAGCCACTTTGCATTGTTTGGCTAAATACTTGGTGAGATGGGCATTGGCTTTACCGTCAACGGGTGGAGCGGTTATTGCGATTTTTAGCTCTTCACCATGCAGACCAACAATGCTGTCACGACTGGCTTTCGGCTGAATATAGAGCCGTAAAATTAAGTCGTCACCATCAAACCAAGCTGCTTTCATTATAGTTGATACCAGATAGGACCGATGATATCGCCCATCAGGAAGTTGGCAAACTGCAACACAATAAACAGGACTAACACGCTAAGATCGAAGCCACCCATAGGAGGAAGAATACGACGAATCGGTGCCAGCATTGGTTCTGTCAGTTGATGAAATACATACTCAATTGGGCTACGGCCTTGGCTAACCCAGCTTAGAATCGCGCGAAGTAGTAGTACCCAGAACAATAAACCCCCCGCCGCTTTTATAAGTGACAGAAGCCCTAGGAACAGGAAGTCAGTACTGAAGCTAACAGCGCCGCCTGATGCAATAAGGATCATTGCCACAAATTTCAAAACACACAGTACGTATGCAAACAGCACTGTCGCCAAATCAACACTGCCCACAGATGGAATCACACGACGCAGTGGTGCTACGACAGGTTGGGTTGTTTTAACAATAAATTGAGAAAATGGGTTGTAGAAATCTGCACGTGCTGCTTGTAGCCAGATACGTAGGATCACGACCATGATGTAAAGGTCAAACACAGTGGAGATTAGAAAACTCATAGAATTCATAGAGAGCCCTTAGTTTGAGTTGTTTGTACCCTTACTACTTGAAGCTGCAGCGGTGTTGACTACGTTCGTTCACCCCAATCACATAGTTATCTATGCTCATGGGGATTCACTCACTTGCCGCCTACCTGCAACTTTAAGTAGTTTGGGTATAGGTGTTTCGCTAATTAAAATAGTTTTTCCATCTCTTCAGCTCTTGAAACCGCAGCTTGCATCGCTTTGGCAACAACCTCTGAAAGATGATTTTCGTTAAATGTACGGATAGCTTCAGCTGTCGTGCCACCTTTAGATGTCACTTGTTCGCGCAGTGTGGCCAGTGTTACGTCAGGGTTGGCTTGTACCATTTCCGCAGCGCCCAGAGCCGCTTGTTGGACAAGCAGACGAGCGGTTTGTTCATCAAACCCTTGAGCCATTGCTTCTTCTTGCATGGCTTGCATAAAGAGGAAGAAATAAGCTGGCGCACTACCTGCTGCCGCAATCACACTGTTGATACCAGATTCTTGTTCTACCCAGCACACTTCACCTACCGCAGACATCAGTTCTGATGTGAAATCCTTGTCTTGTTGAGAAACAGACTGTGCAGCATACAGACCAGCCATACCTTTGTTTACTAACGATGGCGTATTCGGCATCACGCGAACAAGTTGCAGTTCAGTTGCCAGCATTTCATTGAAACGTGCCACTGAAATGCCCGCAGCAATGGAGATAACCAATTTTTTCGAATAGTCGATTGCTTGCAGAGGTGCGCATGCTTCAGCCATTAACTGAGGTTTAACCGCCATCACAACCACATCCGCTTCGTGTGCTGCTGCAAGGTTGTCGCTGGTGGTACGAATGCCGTATTTCTCTTCCAGTGGCTTGCGGCGCGTCTCTGAAGGCGCTGTTGCAATGATTTTCTTTGCATCATAACCGCTGGCTACAAGACCTGCGATAATCGCATGAGCCATATTACCCGCACCAATAAAAGCGATTGTTCTCTGTTCCATGTCTGCTCTTCTATCCAAAAATTTTAGTGTTAGTTCTTTTGTTTGCGATTGCCATTTTAGTTAATGGCTGTTTTTTGCTAATGACTATAGTCACGCTGACCAAATACAGCCGTACCGATACGAACTATGGTGCTGCCTGCTTCAATAGCTGCTTCCATATCGCCACTCATCCCCATAGACAGGGTATCGACATTAGGGAATTGTTCAGCCAGTTTTGCTTTTAAATCCGCGAGTTTTTTAAACGCAGCAAATTGTGATTCATAGTCCGAGACATTCTCAGGAATCGACATCAATCCTCTTAACATGAGGTTTGGTAAGCCAGAAATCAATTCAGCCAGTTCAAATACTTCATTTTCGGAAATACCTGATTTGGATGCTTCTCCGCTGGTGTTAACCTGAATCAATACTTGCAAAGGCGGCAGATTCGATGGTCTCTGCTCACTGAGGCGCTGAGCAATTTTGGCTCGGTCAATGGTGTGCATCCAATCGAAATTTTCAGCAATAAGACGCGTCTTATTCGATTGCAGCGGCCCAATGAAGTGCCATTCTAGCTTAAGCTCGGGATGATTGTGCTGAAAATACTGAACCTTTTCGACGCCTTCTTGCACGTAGTTTTCACCAAAACTACGTTGCCCGGCTTGTGCCGCTTCTAGAACTGCCTCGACAGGTTTTGTTTTACTCACTGCGAGAAGTTGCACTGAGTCTGGAGTACGTCCACACTTTTGTTGTGCATGCTCAATTTGTGAAATGATATCTTTGATATTTTGTTGAATACTACTCATAGCCTGACTTTATTTGGTCTATAGACCCTAAGGAAAATAAATAAATGAATATCGCTGAGTTACTGGATTTTAGTGTAAAGCATAATGCGTCAGATCTACATCTTTCTGCAGGTGTTCCGCCTATGGTACGGATAGATGGCGAAGTAAGAAAGCTTGGCGTGCCTGCTTTTACCCATGCAGATGTTCATCGTCTAGTGTTTGAAGTGATGAATGATGCTCAGCGCAGTGAGTTTGAAGAAAAACTTGAAGTGGATTTTTCTTTTGAGTTACCGGATGTAGGACGCTTCCGTGTCAATGCATTCCATCAAGCACGTGGTTGTTCTGCGGTATTTCGTACCATTCCTACGGTGATACCTACGCTTGACCAGTTAGATGCTCCAGAAATTTTCAGCAAAATTGCCAACTATGAGAAAGGTCTGGTATTGGTAACTGGCCCAACTGGTTCTGGTAAGTCCACCACTTTGGCTGCGATGGTTGATTACATTAACAAGAATCACAACAAGCATATTCTTACCATTGAAGATCCAATCGAATTCGTTCATAGCAACGATAAGTGCTTGATCAACCAACGTGAAGTTCACCGCGATACGCACAGTTTCAAGAATGCGCTGCGTTCAGCATTGCGTGAAGACCCGGATGTCATTCTGGTCGGTGAGTTGCGTGACCAAGAGACCATTAGCCTAGCATTAACAGCGGCGGAAACGGGACACCTTGTTTTCGGCACTCTGCACACAAGTTCAGCAGCAAAAACCATCGACCGTATTATCGATGTGTTTCCAGGCAACGATAAAGATATGGTGCGTTCTATGTTGTCTGAATCATTACGCGCAGTCATTGCTCAGAAACTGCTAAAACGTACTGGTGGTGGTCGAGTTGCTTGTCATGAGATTATGCTGGCGACACCTGCAATTCGTAACTTGATCCGTGAAGATAAAGTGGCTCAGATGTATTCGATCATCCAAACCGGTGCTGCTCATGGAATGCAGACCATGGATCAGAACGCTAAACAGCTGATTGCTCAAGGCTTAGTTGATCTGGCTGAAGTACAGAAGAAGATTGAGTCTGAAATCTCTACCTTTTAAGAGCGAATGACATGGAATTAAATCACTACCTTGAAGCGATGACCTCACTCAAAGCGTCAGACTTATATATTACTGTCGGTGCTCCAGTACTGTTGCGTGTGGATGGTGAAATGCGTCCACAAGGCGACAAGATTTCACAGCAAGAGGTGTTTGCTCTGTTGCATGAAATGATGGATGACGAGCGCAAAACAGAATTCAACGCGTCACACGAAGCTAACTTTGCGATTGTGCGGGGAAATGGGCGCTTCAGGGTCAGTGCTTTTTTCCAACGAGAACTGCCGGGCGCTGTGATTCGACGTATCGAAACGCAAATTCCAACATTTGAAGAATTGCATTTGCCAGCGGTTTTGCAAGATCTTGCGATTGCAAAGCGAGGCTTAGTGTTGGTCGTGGGGGCAACTGGTTCGGGGAAATCTACCACCATGGCAGCAATGACGGGATATCGTAATCGTCATCGCAGTGGACATATCTTAACGGTTGAAGACCCGATTGAGTTTGTACACGAGCATCAAAAATGCATCGTCACCCAACGCGAAGTGGGTTTAGATACCGAAAGTTACGAAGTAGCCCTGAAAAACTCTCTTCGCCAAGCGCCAGACATGATTTTGATTGGTGAAATCCGCAGCCGTGAAACTATGGAATATGCGATGACATTTGCTGAAACAGGGCACTTGTGTATGGCAACTCTGCATGCCAACAACGCCAACCAAGCGTTAGAGCGTATTCTTCATCTTGTGCCTAAAGAGCAAAGAGAGCAGTTCTTGTTTGATTTGTCGATGAACTTGCGTGGCGTGGTGGGACAGCAACTGATTCGAGATAAAAATGGTACAGGTCGACACGGTGTGTTTGAGATCTTACTCAATTCACCTCGCGTTTCAGATTTGATTCGAAAAGGCGAACTGCATGAGCTAAAAACTACGATGGCGAAATCGAAAGAGATTGGTATGCAGACGTTTGATCAAGCTTTGTGTCAGTTGCTGATTGAAGACAAGATCACGGAACAAGATGCTATGCACAGCGCCGATTCTGCCAATGATTTACGCATGATGTTAAAAACTCAGCGTGGAGACTCTCCGAATACAAGTTCGCTCGCTAATGTGAAGATAGATATGAACTAATATAAAACGCGCTTTATCAGCGCGTTTTTTGTCTCAGCTTTCAATGTAGAGCTTACTCGCCCCACTGACTTTCAAACCAGCTTTCTAAGATAATCACCGCTGATTGGCAGTCTATATTGCCTTTACTCAACGCTTTGTATCCGCCCATCGAGAATAGTTCAGCTCGCGCTTCTGCTGTGGATAAACGCTCATCGTGCAGTTCTACTTGAACACCAAAACGGCCATGAAGACGCTGAGCAAACTTTTTGGCTCTTGGGGTAATGGTTTCTAAATCTTTACCATGTAAGTCGGTCGGCAAACCAACCACGACAAGATCAGGTTTCCACTCTTTAAGCTGATTTTCGATATCTTCCCAATTCGGAATACCATCATTGGCTTTGAACGCTTTCAGTGGTGAGGCGGTGCCAGTAATTTCCTGACCAATGGCACTACCAATACTTTTGGTACCGTAGTCGAAGGCCATAATAGTTCGCGACATGTAAAACTCTTTTGAAACTTTATTTAAGTAAAAACAGAAGCGCTCAATTGATATTGAGCGCTGATCATTGGGCTAGGCGTGACCAGCTTCACCAGATAACTGGATAGGGTCGATTCCCAGTTTTTGAATTGCCTTGTTCCATTTATCTCGGATCGGAGTGTTGAAAATTAGATCCGAGTCAGCCTCTATGGTTAACCAAGAGTTTTCCGATAGCTCGCTTTCTAGTTGACCCGCTTCCCAGCCTGAATAGCCAAGAGCAACGAGATAACCTTTGGGTTCGGCGTCAGTGCCTAAAACCGTTAGGATGTCTTTGGAAGTGGTCACCGCGATATCGTCTGTCATGCGAATGCTGGATTCATAATGATCTCTGGGTCTGTGCAAAATAAACCCGCGATCTTCTGAAACCGGACCGCCATTGAAAACAGGCTCTTTAAGGCTTTTACTTTGCGACTGTGGATAAGCAGGCTCAATCTCAACCTGCTTCAACATACCGCCGACAGTAATATCTATAGGCGCATTAATAATAAGGCCCATAGCACCTTCTTCATTATGTTCACAGATGTAAATCACACTGTGTTTGAAGTAAGGATCTTTCATGCTCGGCATCGCAACGAGAAAATGATTTGTAAGATTCATAGTATTTCCAACCTCAAAGATTGGTATTACATCGCCATTGCTTTTATGCGTGTTTCAATGGCATCCATTAACTTGCCAGTGATAGAGATATCGTAAGCCGATTCAATTTCACGAATACAGGTAGGACTGGTTACGTTAATCTCAGTCAGCTTGTCTCCAATCACATCTAGGCCTACAAAAATTAGACCCTTTTCTTTCAGTGTTGGTGCCACGGCAAGTGCAATTTTTTTATCAGTTTCACTCAATGGGCGAGGTTCACCACGACCGCCTGCCGCCAAGTTACCACGCGTTTCCCCTTGAGCAGGAATACGAGCTAAGCAGTATGGCATAGGCTCTCCATCTACAACTAGAATACGCTTGTCGCCATTGCTAATATCTGGAACGAAGGTTTGAGCCATACAGTAGTTTTGGCCGTGATTAGTCAGTGTTTCGATAATCACAGAGACGTTTGGATCGCCTTCTTTCACTCGAAAAATTGATGCACCGCCCATACCATCTAGCGGTTTTAAGATCACATCACCATGTTGCTCTCTAAATTGCTTAATTTTTTCCGCTTTACGTGTCACGATTGTGGTTGGAGTCAGCTCTGGGAACCATGCAGTAAACAGTTTTTCGTTACAGTCACGAAGACTCTGTGGCTTGTTGACGATCAGCGTACCTTCATCTTCTGCACGCTCTAGAATGTAAGTTGCGTAAATGTATTCAGTATCAAAAGGTGGATCTTTACGCATCAAGACAGCATCTAGCTCAGACAACTTAATCGTTTGCTCAGATTTGAACTCGTACCAACCGTTTGGATCTTCTTTCAGTGTGACGACTTTTGTATCTGCGATAGCCACACCTTGATCTAAGTGTAGATCATTCATCTCCATATAATGAATTTCGTAGCCGCGACGCTGCGCTTCTAACATCATCGCGAAGCTAGAATCTTTCTTGATATTAATGGATGAAATTGGGTCCATTACGATGCCGAGTTTAATCATTGGAAGTCTCCGTTATCCAAGATCGCCAAAACGAACTTGTAAAGCTGTAATTGCGGTTAACGCTGCGGTTTCTGTACGTAGGACGCGAGGCCCAAGCAACGTTTCTTCAAAGTTGTATTTGGTGGTCATATCAATTTCTTTTTCAGAAAGACCACCTTCTGGACCGATTAACAGACGTACTTTAGTAACCGGTTCAGGAAGCGTATTAATTGAGTATTGAGCGCGAGGGTGCAGGTTGAGTTTCAGTGCATCACTTGGCTCTGCACACCACTGTTCTAATTCCATCACAGGACGAATTTCGGGTACTACGTTTCGACCGCACTGCTCACAAGCACTGATGGCGATTTTTTGCCATTGCTGAAGTTTCTTCTCAAAGCGTTTTTCATCCAGCTTGATGCCACAGCGTTCAGACAGTAATGGGGTAATGGTGTTGACGCCCAATTCTACTGATTTCTGAATGGTGAACTCCATTTTGTCTCCGCGCGAGATCACCTGTCCTAAATGCAAATCAAGTGGTGATTCGCTGCTGCATTCGACACGCTCTGTGATTTCAACCGTCACATGTTTTTTGCCACTTTCGCTGATAACTGCTGGAAACTCTGCACCACTACCATCAAACAGAAGGATTTGCTGACCTTCTTTCATTCGCAGTACTCGACCGATGTGATTAGCGGCATCGTCGTCGAGGTTAATCTGGCCTAACTGTGTGATTGGCTGCGGATGATAGACACGGGGAATGCGCATGTGTTGTTTCCTAATCAAAATATACTCTTCCTACTTGAAGCTGCAGCGGTGTTGACTACGTTCGTTCACCCCAATCACATAGTTTATCTATGCTCATGGGGATTCACTCACTTGCCGCCTACCTGCAACTTCAAGTAGCTTGAGTATTGCTATTCAATAGTGTGGGATATCTCGCATCTAACATGGATGCTTTATGCCGAAAAAACAAGGGGGAAATGTGAATCCCCCCTCATTTATCGGTCTGGGTTTATATGCCTAGATAGGTTCTGATAGTTATCGTAAGACTTTACTTTGAGCACTGTTCATAGACAAATGGGTTTCTGTTGCCTTGAACTTTGAATATTCGTCTTTCTCTCTCGCATTCCCACTCATCGACAGGGTAGGTTTTGTTCCAAGCTTGCATAAGCTTGGCTTGTGCGTTCGACAGTTTAAATCCGTGTTCGTTGCTCATGTAAAGATAGGTACGTGCAATCGCTCCTCTGGCTCTTGCTGGTGGCATCGCTCTGCGTTGTTTGAAATCGACCTGCATTTCGCATTGGCCGTAAGTCACGCCCGAAGTTCCGTTCCACTGACTAAAATTGAAGTTGGAACGGTCACCATTCACTTCACCAATCGCTGGCGTTAAATTGTGTAGATCAGCTTCCATGCGGCGAAACACTGCATCGCTGTTGCTACAGAGTTTTCGTCCACCTTCTTGCCAGCATTGACGCTGGTGGCCAAATTGCCAGGCTGGCACAACGTGTTCCCATTCAATGCGGCTGGCTCGAGTTTGTTGTTTTCGGACTTTATATCCACAGCTATCTAGGTCAGGAATGCCTTTTTTACCCTGCCATGTAATGCCACAGCCGCAATAAAAAGAGGTTGGGTGATCTTTATAAATTTTTAGTGCTTGGTTTTTAGCGCTAGAAAAAGATCTTGGAAAATCGGCATAAGCAGTGTGAGAGACAAGCAGTAAAATGGATGTCAGTAGTAAGCGAGAATTAAACATATGTTGGACTGTATCTTATTGTTTTTTACAGTCTAACATTCTCTAAGTTGAAATCTAGTTGAGAAATTTATTGCTATCTACAGTTAAAAATCTATGAGTGACTCGCAATTGTTTGGCCGCTACTTTTCATTAGCATTTATCCGGTGAGCTGAATACCAGTAAAGGTGAGCGTTTGTTTGCACTGTTGGCAACGATAAGTCGCTTGTTTACGCAGTACTTTATTGTGACGACGGATAGATAATGGATATTGACTACAGGAACATTGATAGGCAAAGGTTTTTCCCTGAACCGATTCAACAGACATCTTGTGGGTGGTTTCAGCTGGCAAATCGAATACTTGATTCATGACTGCTTGCCATTCTTCACCATGAGGTTTGACACGACCGTAGACGGCATAGGTGATCAGATGTGCGATTTCGTGGGGGATGACTTGATTGAGAAAAGCTTGTTGATTTTCTTTGAATAATACCGGATTCAAACGTATCTCCCACAATTGCAGATATGCTTTTCCAGCAGCTTTACCTCTCAGTCGGTAGCTGATTTCTGGCAGATCGAATTGGCGATTGAAGTATCGAGAAGCAATGTCTATACACTTTTTTACTTGTGATAATGCTTGGTATTGCAGTTGAAAATCGGTCAAGTCTGGCTCCAAAAAATTCCCCACTAACACCTATTTAGTCAGGTAATAGCGGGGAAATTATAACATCAAACCTCTTTTTATCATTGAGTAGTGTTTAGAGCCAATATGATAAAAAGAGAGAGGAGGCTCTATGGTTGATGTTTTCTTTTAATCGTTGCTTGGTAACCATGCCATGTGGCATATCCGAGTATTGGCATGGTAAAGAGCATGCCAATTCCGTAAGTGGCAAAGCCAATTAAAATACCGCCGCAGATAATTGCCGCCCAAACAATCATGGCTGGGATGTTGGATTTTACGGCGTTAAAACTGCTGAATATGGCTGTCATCACATCGACACGTCTTTCCATCATTAAAGGAATCGAGAAAGCAGAGATGCTGAAAATGACACTGGCAATAACGAAGCCAATAAGAGAGCCGATAACTAAGAATGGCAGGAAATCGGTCAGCGGAGCACCTTGTACTGATGGATAGAGAGCGTGCAAGAGTGCGGCGATTCTCATCCAGAAAATCATTGCAACAGCCAGTGCCACCGCAAACATCCATTGTGATGTGCTATTACGGGTAATGGCTTTCATTGAGTGTAATAGGCTACTTTCTTTGCCTCGTTCTCGTTGCCAAGCTGCATCATAAAGGCCAAGTGCTAGGAAGGGACCAATCAACATATAAACCACTAAAGCTGGCATCACAACAAGATGAGTACCCTGCCATTGGATAAGTAAAACTATTCCAACCGCAGCAGCCATAAAGCAAAGCCCATAAAAGGCGCTGATTAAAGGTAAACGAATAAAGTCGTGTAAGCCAAGAGCAAGCCAGTGAAGAGGTGCAGATATTTCCACTTTATTGCAATGCAGTGTTCGAGCATATTCCTGATGACTGACTTCCTTGTCTTTTTGTTTGAAGTCAGAAGAGTCTATTGTACGAGGCATAAATCCTCCCAAAACAATATGGCAGTGAATTAAAAAGTAGGTTCTTTCCTAGTTATTCTAAGAAAGCGACCGAGTGCTTGTAACATTTTATTAACTATTACTTTGTTAACTATTGTAGATAAGGCTGAAAAATACAAATTGCCTGATGGAAATTTAAATCACTACTGAGTTGGGGAAGCTGAAAAAAGAAAGCCCCCGCCAAATGGCGAGGGCTTATCAGTAAAGTATGCTGAATTACTTAAGGTTTGCGAAATCGCGCAGTAATTCAACTTTGTCTGTTGCTTCCCAAGGGAATTCTTCACGACCAAAGTGACCGTAAGCAGCTGTTTTCTTGTAGATAGGTTGAAGTAGGTTCAACATCTCTTGCAGACCGTATGGACGTAGGTCAAAGAACTGGCGAACTGCTTCGATGATGATGTCGTGAGATACTTTTTCAGTACCGAACGTTTCAACCATGATAGATGTTGGATCAGCAACACCGATTGCGTATGAAAGTTGGATTTCACAACGATCAGCCATACCTGCAGCGACAATGTTTTTCGCTACGTAACGTGCTGCGTATGCCGCAGAACGGTCAACTTTTGATGGATCTTTACCAGAAAAAGCACCACCACCGTGACGAGCTGCACCGCCGTAGGTATCAACAATGATCTTACGACCAGTTAGACCACAGTCACCCATTGGACCACCGATTACGAAACGGCCTGTTGGGTTAATGAAGAAGTTAGTTTCTTTGCTGATCCACTCAGAAGGAAGTACAGGTTTAATGATCTCTTCCATTACCGCTTCACGTAGGTCTGGAGTAGAGATTGAATCACAGTGTTGAGTTGAAAGAACTACTGCATCGATACCGACGATCTTACCTTGATCGTATTGGAAAGTTACCTGTGATTTTGCATCTGGACGTAACCAAGGCAGCGTGCCGTTTTTACGAACTTCAGCTTGTTTTTGAACAAGTAGGTGAGAGTAAGTAATTGGTGCTGGCATCAATACGTCAGTTTCGTTTGTAGCGTAACCGAACATAATGCCTTGGTCACCAGCACCTTGCTCTTTAGGATCGGCTTTATCTACACCTTGGTTGATGTCTGGAGACTGTTTACCAATGGTGTTTAGAACTGCACATGAGTTAGCATCGAAGCCCATATCTGAATGGACATAACCGATTTCACGAACAGTTTCACGCGTTAGTTCTTCAATATCAACCCATGCTGAAGTCGTGATCTCACCACCAACCATAACCATGCCGGTTTTTACGTAAGTTTCACAAGCAACACGTGCTTTAGGATCTTGTTCCAAAATGGCATCTAGAACCGCATCTGAGATTTGGTCTGCGATTTTATCCGGATGTCCCTCTGATACTGATTCAGAAGTAAACAGGTGCTTAGCCATGATAGCTCCAATATAAATAGTCAAAAAGTAGTAAAGAATGCTTCCTTACTACTTTGAAAAATGTTCATTATGTAGGTGTTTCTACATCTAGACGGCTATTTTAGTTTTGAATGCTTAAATTACAAGCTCTTTTTTACTTTTAGATATAACCAAACGTTTGCTCGAGTTCTTCTTTAATTTGCAATCATATTCGTGCGCATCCGACAAAATTGCTTCAACGACAAAGTAAACGATTGCAGTGATCTAGGGGCTTTGTAACAATACCACCCATTATAGATGGGTATATTTCACTTCGCTTAAATCAATCAGGAGCTGACATGGCGTCTCGCAAACAATTGGCTAATGCAATCCGTGCTCTGAGCATGGACGGTGTTCAAAAAGCTAACTCTGGCCACCCAGGTGCCCCAATGGGTATGGCGGATATCGCTGAAGTACTTTGGCGTTCACACCTAAACCACAACCCACAAAACCCTAACTGGGCTGACCGCGACCGTTTCATTCTTTCTAACGGTCATGGCTCGATGCTGATTTACTCACTGCTTCACCTGACGGGTTACGAGCTTTCAATCGACGACCTTAAAAACTTCCGTCAGCTTCACTCTAAAACTCCGGGTCACCCTGAGTATGGTTATGCACCAGGTGTTGAAACCACGACTGGCCCTCTAGGTCAAGGTATCACTAACGCTGTGGGTAT
>NZ_JACVEG010000119.1 GCF_014596725.1 Vibrio sp. Y2-5 | reverse complement strand
TGTTCATTATGAGATAGATACCGCACCACATAAAGACGATGAAAAAGGCTTTTTCTCAAAGGCTTGGGGCTATATGTTTGGTGATGATTCTGTAGGGAAAGATATACAGCGGAAAATTAATGGAGTTGGTCAATGGATAGTTTCATTAATGTTCCAGTTTGGAGTTTGGTTGACAAAGATATTGTTATTTATAGTAGAACAATCCTTCAGTTTAGATATTATTGATGTCGTTGCAGATAAATTAGGGAAAGCAATGCAAAATATAGCGGGAATAGGAAGTAAACCGGAATTTGAAAGTGAAGGTTTATTCCCATCGATTATTAAAATGACATGTATTTTATCTGTTATATATTTTATTTATTT
>NZ_JACVEG010000118.1 GCF_014596725.1 Vibrio sp. Y2-5 | reverse complement strand
GTGATAAATATGATGATGTTATTTTTTGTTTTAAGTTGGTTGTGTGTTGGTTATATGCTTTGTTTATTTGTTGATAATATAAAGAAGTTTTTTAGAAATATGAAGCTTTCATTTTTGCTTCTATCGTCTTTAAATGTGTTCGGATGTATTGTGTTTGTTGCTCTTGGTTATATGTCGTATCACTCGATTTGGAGCGTTTAAGATGATATTGAAAGTTATGTTGTTATTGTTATTTCCGTTTATAACGTTTACTTCATTGAATCGGATTATGTTGTTTATGAATGCTTATAAAATTTCTAAGTTTAAGAGAGTGAATTTAGATGGATAATGTGATTGTTTATGGTTTTTGGTGTATATCAATGTA
>NZ_JACVEG010000117.1 GCF_014596725.1 Vibrio sp. Y2-5 | reverse complement strand
CTAAAAGTATACGAGTAGTAAAAAGACGAAGAGAAGTAGTTGGGTGTTTTTGCCCATCCCCCCGAAAAGGTGGAATAAGGAGTACCTCACTGAAAGATTAGGGAAGTACTCCTTAAACATCGCTTACTCTGTTTCCGATATTACGTTTAATTGGGCTAATTCTTGAATAATTGCATCCAAATCAACAGACTCTTGTTGTATATTAAACTCGTATCTTCCATAGAAGTTAATATGTTGCCATGCAACTGGGGATATTTTTTTCATAACATCCGAATCTAGAGCCTTTGTTTCTCTGTAAGCCAACATATTAGATAAAATACTGGCATTGTAATAAATAATGCAATTGGAGAGTAAGCGACTGCATT
>NZ_JACVEG010000116.1 GCF_014596725.1 Vibrio sp. Y2-5 | reverse complement strand
TTCGACTGTATGAAGAAAAGGAATTGATACTGCCTTCTATAAAGCGTAGCGAAGGTAATTACCGCGTTTATAACCAAGAGCATGTGTTTTGTATCAATGGTATTAAACAACTCCGATCATTAGGCGTATCACTGGAGGAAATGAAAGATTTAATAGTGATTTTCGAAAAAAATACGGTGGAGATAGAACCGCATCTACAACATTTGTTAAAAGATAAACTGACCAAGATAGACGAACAAATCAACGAACTACAAAAGTTGCGTAAACACATTGAATCGTACCTTGATTCCCCGAAAGAGGCATTCAATCAAATGGAGGGATTTAAACAATGAAGAATAAAACAGAACTCAAAAAATTTTATGAACTA
>NZ_JACVEG010000115.1 GCF_014596725.1 Vibrio sp. Y2-5 | reverse complement strand
AAACAAATAATTGCTCCAGTTAATCTAATTATGTCTGGAGCATAAAGCTGCTTAGTTTTTAGCCAAAGAACAATAATCGTTGCTAGGGTAACTATAGAAAAGATAAAGATTGATATGATAAGAGTTAAAAGTCCCATCGTGGTAACCCCCTTTCGTTTAATTATAGTTCATAATCAATAAATAAAACTTTATATATTGATTATATAATGAACACAGATATTAAACAACAATAAACTTCATGAAGTTTATTGTTGTTTAATTAAATTGATAGAAACTCTATAGTAATGCTATTATATAAATATGAAAAAGTTAAAGGGTGTTCAATATGACTAAAAAGAAACATTATAAAGTAGTGAATAGAAAACAATTA
>NZ_JACVEG010000114.1 GCF_014596725.1 Vibrio sp. Y2-5 | reverse complement strand
ATTTCCGGTAATTCTAGTATTTGTCCTTCAGATAGATCTTTCGTCAATTTTTCTAAATCGAGAAGAGTCCATTTTCCACCTTTATCTTTTTGATAGACTTGTGTATTCCAGCGAATACGTGACACATAAAATGCTTGTCGATCCGCAATTTTTTCTAAATCATAAATAGAAAAATAACCAAGATCACGAAGAGAAAGTTCCCCAGGCTCTAATGTTTGCGTACGTTCCTGTCCATAACGGCAATCGCTACTTGTTCCATCTCTTACAGCTGTTTCTAAAAATTCTCCAGAAATCAGTTCATACTCTAATTGAATTTTTACACCAGCTTCTGAACCACCACCTCCTACCCCTTTGTAAGAAGATGCATATTGGGCTG
>NZ_JACVEG010000113.1 GCF_014596725.1 Vibrio sp. Y2-5 | reverse complement strand
CATTGTAAGTACTTGTATACGCTCAGACTTTCCGTTTTTAGTTGGGAATAGCTTTTCAGATACGACTGTAATCAAGCCTTTTCCTACAGTACGCTCACGTTTCATACGGGCTAATTCCTCTAGTTCATGATCACGTACTCGCTCAAATTGATTAAAGTTTGTTTCTAGCACTGTGTCACCTTGTAGGTTCTCTGCTTCAAAAGCCATTCCAAGTTCTTCTACAGTTTGAGTGTTTGTCTTATCTTCTGCCATTATATTTTCCTCCTAGAACGTAAAAAAGGACACACCTGTACCGTTGGGATGGTACGTAAGGTGTGTCCTTCACGTAAATTATGGTTTATTTATATAGTTGTTAATACAAATATAATGGTATTTCT
>NZ_JACVEG010000112.1 GCF_014596725.1 Vibrio sp. Y2-5 | reverse complement strand
AAAATTCCATTTTTACGTAAAGAAGTAGTAGTAGAAGTACAGGATAAAATGTTTGGAAAAGCTGAAATTACAAAGAAACAGACAAGAAATTATGTGTTATCACCAGAACAATATCAAGAAGTAACAAAGCAAGTGAATGCAGCGGTCACTATCAAAAAGGATCATGAGCGTTTGAGAGAAACAGACTTTGTGAAAGAGTATGAAAGTTTAAAAATGACTGCAGACGGTTGGATGAAAGAAAATAGAACATTGAAACAGGAAAAAAACCAGTTGCAAAAGGAAGTTGGTGTATTAAATAGAGAAATTAGCTCGTTAAAAGCTCATATAAAGGGTTTGCAGACGAATATAAGAGTTTTATATGTACAAACGAAAAAAGTTTTA
>NZ_JACVEG010000111.1 GCF_014596725.1 Vibrio sp. Y2-5 | reverse complement strand
TGGCACATACATAATACCTCCGTTTGCAGAGGTTAGAGCATTGGCAACTTTTACATTGACTTTGATTGGAGTATTGTTTTTATTATGTACATCCATTTTTACTGTTTGATTCTGTTTCTTTTTCACCTGTAAATTAAAATAGTTTTTTATATCACCTAGTTGATTATCCGGGACATGAATGCTTACATCAAACGGTAAACTATCTTGTTTTTCTTCTGCATAAACAACTTTAAAAGGTTTTAAGCTTATACTTAAAATGAATATAATCACAACCAAAGTACTAATTAAAATTTTATATACATAGCTTTTCATTCTGCCCCTTCTTTCTATGTACAGAAGAGAATCATACATACGTGATTCCCTTCTATATAATAAGTTTCTTTTA
>NZ_JACVEG010000110.1 GCF_014596725.1 Vibrio sp. Y2-5 | reverse complement strand
TATGGATGATTTAACGGCAGATTGTTTAGATGCAATTACAATACAATGGATAAACGAAGCGAAATCTCCAGACGAATTCATTGATTTTTCTTATGAGCAAGTTTTAGAGATGTGCAACATCCCAAAAACAGTAGTCAAAAATAAAGAATACTATAGAGCGGAAGATAAAATTAAAATAGCAAAGAGAATTGCGGCTTTAGCAAGCATTTTTATCTATTTAAATGATGATAATGAGGTAGTAGTATTAAATGACCGTGATGATGATGGAGAACGTTTAGAATTAAAACGTGAAGTAATCAAAAGGTTATTTGTATTAGATTCAGTTGTATTGTGGAGACATAGTGTTACTAATGAATACATGGGCATTGAGTCTTGTCGTATTAAGCCAGGC
>NZ_JACVEG010000011.1 GCF_014596725.1 Vibrio sp. Y2-5 | reverse complement strand
TCGGGAACCCCTCCAGGGTGTTTTCCTCATCTTTTACAAGAAGAGGCTTGAATGAAGTTTTCCCAACGCATCAATCAAGTTTTGCTCTCACAAGAACTTATCGTCTCACAAGAAAATATGGTGGAGGGGGACGGATTCGAACCATCGAAGGCGGAGCCGGCAGATTTACAGTCTGCTCCCTTTGGCCACTCGGGAACCCCTCCAGGGTGTTTTCCTCATCTTTTACAAGATAAGGCTTAACTGACGTTTTCCCAACACATCAATCAAGTGCGGAGCGCATATTATCAAACTCGGACTTTGTGTAAACCCTTTTTTTGTCTTTTTGAATCGAATGCTGGCTTTTTGGGCAAAGATGGCCGTAATTCCTCATTTTCTTTTTGAAATAGTGGTTCGAAAAGGAGATGGGAATATCAAATTTACGTTCCTTTACGTTTTCCTTGTCTATAACTCGTTATAATAAAAGTTCTTTCTTATATGCTGATGTGGTTTATGAAAAACGTTTCGATTCTTTCTGCTGTTCTTGCTGTGGCCTTATTAGGAAGCGAAGGTGCTGTCGCTGCGGGGCCAAGAAGTGCACCTGCTATTTCTGTCGTGACTGACTTAGTGCAGGTTCATCAAGTCTCTCAATCTCTCTCATTAATTGGCAAATTAGAAGCTGAACAATCAGTGATTATTTCTCCAGAAGTCGCTGGAAAAGTAGACATCATAGCGGTAAAAGCCAATCAGGAAGTAAAGAAGAGCCAATTGTTAGCGCAGCTTTCTGATGAAAAAGCGCGTGCGTCAGTAGCTGAAGCAAAGGCGTATTTGCGTGATGAAAAACGCAAGCTGGCAGAATACGAGCGTTTGCTAAAGAGAAGTGCTATCACTCAAACTGAAATTGACGCTCAGAAAACCAGTGTTGATATTGCACAGGCGCGATTAGAAGCGGCAGAAGCGAACTGGAATGATCTTCATATTAAAGCCCCTTTTGCTGGCACCGTAGGCTTTATTGATTTCAGCCGTGGCAAGATTGTTAATAGCAGCACTGAACTGATGACGTTAGATAACCTTGCTTTAATGCAGTTGGATCTTCAGGTTCCTGAACGCTATTTGTCTATGCTGTCCAAGGGGATGAAAGTTCAAGGTACCACCCACGCTTGGCCGGGTAAGACTTTTGAAGGTGAAGTCGTTGGTATCGATACTCGCGTTAACACTGAAACGCTGAATCTAAGAGTACGCATTCATTTTTCAAACGCTGGTGGTTTACTTAAACCGGGCATGTTGGTTTCAGCTCGTTTAGCCTTCCCGGGCATTGAAGCTCCGATTATTCCTGTTCAGGCGCTAGAGTATTCAGGTACGAAACGCTTTGTTTACGTTGTCGGTGAGGACAACAAAGCGGTTCGTACGGAAGTGCTTCTTGGTGCGCGTGTTGAAAACCAAGTGGTTATCGAACAAGGTCTGGAAATCGGTGATAAGGTCGTTGTTCAAGGTATCGTTAACATGCGTGATGGCGCTAAAGTGTCAGAAGTGACGGTAGATGGTCGTCCAGTAAACAAGGATGACAACTAATGTTGATCTCTGATGTTTCAGTAAAACGCCCAGTTGCCGCGCTTGTTTTAAGCATGCTGCTGTGTGTGTTTGGTTTTGTCTCGTTTACTAAGCTTGCCGTACGAGAAATGCCGGATATTGAAAATCCGGTAGTTTCTATCTCAACCCGATATCAAGGCGCTTCCGCAACCATTATTGAAAACCAGATTACTTCTGTTTTGGAAGAGCAATTAACGGGTATCAGCGGCGTCGACGAAATTACATCAGTGACTCGTAACGGTTCGTCGCGCATTACGGTCACGTTCAACCTTGGTTATGACCTAAATACGGGTGTCAGTGATATTCGTGATGCAGTCGCGCGGGCTCAGCGCTCCTTACCAGAAGGGGCGGATGACCCTCTGGTGTTTAAGAATAATGGCTCCGGCCAAGCATCTATGTACATTAACTTGAGTTCATCGACGATGGACCGAACTCAGTTAACGGATTATATGGAACGAGTTCTGGTTGACCGCTTTAGCCTGATTTCGGGTGTTAGCTCAGTGAACGTCTCTGGTGGTTTGTACAAAGTGATGTATGTACGATTGCAACCTGAACTGATGGCTGGGCGGGGTGTGACCACTTCAGATATTTCAACCGCATTACGTCGTGAAAATATTGAAAGCCCGGGTGGTCAAGTTCGTAATGATTCTACGGTCATGTCGGTTCGTACCGCTCGAACCTATCAAAAACCGGAAGACTTTCAGTATCTAGTGGTTAAACGCGTTAACGGATCGCCGATTTATCTCAAAGATGTGGCTGATGTATTTCTTGGCGCTGAGAATGAAAACTCGACCTACAAAACAGACGGTGTTGTGAACGTGAGCATGGGGATCGTTCCTCAGTCAGACGCTAACCCGCTGGAAGTGGCGCAACGAGTTCATCAGCAGGTCGATAACATTCAGAAATTCCTGCCAGAAAACACCAAGCTAGTAGTGAACTATGATTCAACCATCTTCATTGAACGTTCTATCGAAGAGGTATACAGCACGTTATTTATTACCGGTGGTCTGGTTGTTTTAGTGCTTTATATCTTTATTGGTCAGGCTCGCGCGACACTGATCCCTGCGATTACCGTACCGGTATCCTTGATCTCTTCTTTTATTGCGGCCTACTACTTTGGCTTCTCTATCAACCTGATCACTTTGATGGCACTGATTTTGTCGATTGGTCTGGTTGTGGATGATGCGATTGTGGTGGTAGAAAACATTTTCCACCATATTGAGCAGGGTGAGAAACCTTTGCTTGCTGCCTATAAAGGTACACGTGAAGTAGGCTTTGCTGTTATCGCCACGACCTTAGTGTTGGTGATGGTGTTCCTGCCTATCTCCTTTATGGATGGTATGGTCGGCTTGCTGTTCACTGAGTTCTCGGTTCTGCTGGCCATGTCGGTGATTTTTTCGTCCTTGATAGCTTTGACACTCACACCTGTACTGGGCAGTAAGATTCTTAAAGCGAATGTTAAACCAAATGGCTTTAACCGTTTTGTTGACAAGCTGTTCGGAAAGCTGGAATCGGCATATCGCACAGCCTTACGCTTTGCTTTGCGCTTTAAATGGTTTGCGCCACTGATCATTCTTGGCTGTATTGGTGGTAGTTATCAGTTCATGCAGAATGTTCCCGCGCAGCTTACGCCATCTGAAGATCGCGGGGTTATCTTTGCATTTGTACGTGGTGCTGACGCAACCAGTTATAACCGTATGTCTGCCAATATGGATTTGGTAGAAGCTCGATTGAAACCCTTGCTTGGACAAGGTTTCTTACGATCATTCAGCATTCAGTCGCCAGCTTTTGGCGGTAATGCTGGTGACCAGACTGGCTTTGTGATCATGACGCTTGATGATTGGAATCAGCGCAGCGTTACCGCTCAAAAAGCTTTAGGTGAAGTGAGAAAAGCGTTAGCGGGTATTCCTGATGTGCGTGTGATTCCATTTATGCCCGGTTTCCGTGGCGGTTCCAGTGAACCCGTTCAGTTTGTACTCGGTGGCTCTGATTATACGGAGTTAAAAGAGTGGGCTGAAAAACTTGAAGCGGCAGCTGAAAGCTCAACCTACATGACGGGCGTGGATATCAACTATTCAGAAAAAACACCGGAACTGGTGGTGACGGTTGATAAACAAAGAGCATCGGAGCTGAACATCAGTGTGCAAGATATCTCGGATACGCTTGAGGTTATGCTGGGTGGAAAGTCTGTCACAACCTTTGTCGAACGAGGTGAAGAGTATGACGTTTATTTGCGTGGTGACGAAAACAGCTTTAATAATGCGGCCGATTTAAGCCAAATATATATGCGTACCGGAAATGGCGATCTCGTGACACTGGATACCGTGACCAGAATTGAGGAAGTGGCATCAGCCATTCGCCTGTCGCACTACAACAAGCAAAAAGCGATTACCATTACTGCGAACTTAGCTGATGGGGCAACCTTAGGTGAGGCTTTGGATTTCATGGATCAAAAAGCTTTGGAAATACTACCAAGTGATATTTCTGTGAGTTATTCCGGAGAGTCCAAAGACTTCAAGGAGAACCAGTCGAGTGTTGCTGCTGTATTTGCTTTAGCCCTGCTGGTGGCCTATTTGGTGCTGGCCGCTCAGTTTGAAAGCTTTATCAACCCAATGGTGATTATGTTTACTGTCCCTATGGGCGTATTCGGAGGTTTCCTTGGGCTGCTGATTATGGGGCAGGGGATGAACGTATACAGCCAAATTGGTATGGTGATGCTGATTGGTATGGTAACCAAGAACGGTATCTTAATTGTTGAATTTGCCAACCAGCTACGTGACCGTGGCGTTGAGTTTGAGAAAGCGATTGTTGATGCCTCAGCACGACGTCTTCGTCCTATTTTGATGACGGCATTTACGACGTTGGCAGGTTCTATTCCACTGATTGTCTCTACGGGCGCTGGTTATGAAAGCCGCGTGGCGGTAGGTACGGTTATTTTCTTCGGAATGGCGTTTGCTACTGTGGTTACCCTGTTTGTTATTCCTGCAATGTACCGTTTAATTTCGGCGAAGACACAAGCGCCGGGGCATGTTGAAGCGGAACTGAACAGAGAATTGGGGCACGACAACAAAGGTCGAACGACTCACTAAAGCCTGTTTGTGATTAAGTCAAAATCAAAAAGCCCGCAAAATTGCGGGCTTTCGTTTATTCGTCTGTTCTCATTAAGAGAGGCTAAATATATTTGACCGAATAACGTGAAGGTTTATGGTTCATTGCTAACACTATGTTGAGTACAACCGCACCTGCGATAGACAACATAATAATTGACGGTGTTAGGAAGAACAGCGAAGTAAACACAATGGTGCAGTCTAAAACGAGTTGTGTTTTACCTACCGAAATGCCGAATTTGTCCTGAATAAACAGACATAGCACGTTAAACCCGCCCAAGCTTGAACGGTGACGGAACAGAATTAACATCCCTAATCCAGTCAGTAGTCCTCCAGCTATAGCGCAGTAGGCGGGGTCAACATGTTCGATAGTGATGAAGTTCGACAGGTGATCAGTGAATACAGAAACCAAGCCACATGAGATAGCCGTGTTGATCGAGAACTTAGCTCCGAAGCGTTTCCACGCGAGCAGGTAGAATGGCATGTTGACGAAGAAATACAGCGCGCCGAAGCTCCAAGGGAATACATGGGTCAGTAAAAGTGCTAAACCGGCTGTACCACCTGTGATCAGATTGGCTGCTTTTAGAAAAAATAGTCCTTGAGACACGATAAAGGTGCCAGTGAAGATCGCTACCCAATCTTCCTTCCGTGAATGTGTTTCCATTTAAGATGCCATTAATTGCTAAAAAATAAATAATTGGTAAAGAATAAGTGGATACTAATTAAAACCCGATCTTTTCGGTAGCTAGCGAACAAAAATTAGGGTAAACCTATGTATTCCCAAATTTACACTGTGTAAAGAAAATGTAGACACTCATCCGAAAAGCGCAAAAGATGAGCGGTATTGTCAATCAACATGAAAAAACTGCATGATAATTTCTGTAATTTGGGCTTTATGATATAAATCAAATTATGTAGAATGCGCGCCATATTACGGTGACGAAAACGTTTGCTTTTGGTCGTTGTGTGGTTTTTTGCTACTTTCAGTCAAATCTGAGTCAGGAGATACAGATGCTTAAGCGTGATATGAACATCGCTGATTATGATCCGGAGCTATACGCTGCCATTCAGGAAGAAACTCTTCGCCAAGAAGAGCACATTGAACTTATCGCTTCAGAAAACTACACCAGTCCGCGTGTAATGGAAGCTCAAGGTTCTCAGCTAACAAACAAATACGCTGAAGGCTACCCTGGCAAGCGTTACTACGGCGGTTGTGAGTACGTTGATAAAGCGGAATCTCTAGCAATTGACCGTGCATGCCAGCTATTTGGCTGTGAGTACGCTAACGTTCAGCCTCACTCTGGCTCTCAAGCAAACAGCGCAGTGTACATGGCTCTTCTAAACCCAGGTGACACTGTTCTAGGTATGAGCCTAGCGCACGGCGGTCACTTGACTCACGGCTCACCAGTAAACTTCTCTGGTAAACACTACAACGTGATTCCTTACGGTATCGACGAAGCGGGTCAAATCAACTACGACGAGATGGAAGCACTTGCTCTTGAGCATAAGCCTAAGATGATCATCGGTGGTTTCTCAGCTTACTCACAAATCGTTGATTGGAAACGCATGCGTGAAATCGCTGACAAAGTCGATGCTTACCTGTTTGTAGACATGGCACACGTTGCTGGCCTGATCGCTGCGGGTGTATACCCAACGCCAATCCCATACGCACACGTTGTTACTACTACAACTCACAAAACACTAGCAGGCCCACGTGGCGGTTTGATTCTTTCAAACGCTGGTGAAGAGATGTACAAAAAGCTGAACTCAGCAGTGTTCCCAGGCGGCCAAGGTGGTCCTCTAATGCATGTTATCGCTGGTAAAGCGGTAGCGTTCAAAGAAGCGATGGAACCTGAATTCAAAGCTTACCAAGAGCGTGTTGTTAAGAACGCAAAAGCAATGGTTGCTCAGTTCCAAGAGCGTGGTTACAAAATCGTTTCTAACAGTACTGAAAACCACCTGTTCCTTGTTGACCTAATCGACAAAGACATCACAGGTAAAGAAGCAGATGCAGCTCTAGGTGCAGCGAACATCACTGTAAACAAAAACTCAGTGCCAAACGATCCACGCAGCCCATTCGTAACTTCTGGTATCCGTGTAGGTACACCAGCAATCACTCGCCGTGGTTTCGGTGAGGAAGATGCGAAAGCATTGGCTAACTGGATGTGTGATGTCCTAGACAACATCAACGACGAAGCGGTTATCGAAGCAACAAAACAAAAAGTGCTTGATATCTGTAAGCGTCTACCAGTTTACGCTTAATCGCTTGAACATACGGAAAAGGCCTGCAATGCAGGCCTTTTTTACATCTTTAAACTGGCGGCTTATTCGTTAGAGAAAGTCACCATAAAGCTATAGCTAGTTCTATTTAGCCATACTGATTAAAGTGCCGGATTTACATTTGAACATGTAGTATTTGTTGCTTTCGGTAAACTTACCTAAGCCTTCACCATCACAATATTCAATATTAATCTCACGCATCACTTCAAGAGTATCTTCACTTGCCAGAGCGAACTTAGAACCATCTGAACAGACAATGCGAACTTTGCCATCGTCGCTGACGGAATAGATATCGACTTCTGTATTACATAATTCGAAAGAAGCTTCGCGGAAGTTGTCTGTCTGAGAGTTCGAAGAACAACCGGCTGTAATTGCTGCTGTAGTCAGAGCGAAAGCGAGCATCGTTAAATTTTTCATTATCATTGTCCTTCATGATTTAAGAGTCAGTGGTTAGCCTATAAAACTATTTGCATCTATTCAATGATAGACACAAAAAAGGCGACATATCCGAAGACATATCGCCTTTTCATTGATTTAGTGCTTCAAGTATTGATTACTTAACTTCTAAACCTTGCGCCTGCATATCTGCGTGGTAAGAAGAACGCACAAACGGACCACAAGCTGCGTGAGTGAAACCAAGCTCTAGCGCGATATCTTTTAACTCATCAAATTCTGCTGGTGGAACGTAACGTTCAACTGGCAAATGGTGGCGGCTTGGCGCTAGGTATTGGCCTAGGGTTAGCATAGTAACGCCGTGAGCACGAAGATCCTTCATCACTTCGATGATCTCTTCTTTTGTCTCACCTAGCCCCATCATCAATCCCGACTTTGTTGGGATCTCAGGATGCTGCTCTTTGAATTTTTGCAGAAGTTGCAGTGACCACTTGTAGTTCGCACCCGGACGCGCTTTACGGTACAGACGAGGTGCTGTTTCCAAGTTGTGGTTGAACACATCTGGCGGGTTGTCTTTCAACAAGTCGAGTGCGACATCCATACGACCACGGAAATCAGGAACCAAAGTTTCAATACGAATGTTTGGATTCAAAGCACGAATTTCGCGGTTACAGTCAGCAAAGTGTTGTGCACCACCATCACGAAGATCATCACGGTCTACAGAGGTGATAACGACATACTTAAGTTTCATGTCACTGATGGTTTTCGCTAGCTTTTTCGGCTCATCGGCTTCAGGAGCAACTGGGCGGCCATGTGCAACATCGCAGAATGGACAACGACGAGTACAGATAGCACCTAAAATCATAAAGGTTGCAGTACCGTGGTTGAAACACTCAGCCAAGTTAGGGCAAGACGCTTCTTCACAAACAGAGTGCAGGTTGTTCTTACGCATTGCTGATTTGATGTCTTGGATGCGTTGGCTGTCTGCTGGCAGCTTGATCTTCATCCACTCAGGTTTACGTAAGATTTCTTTTTGTTCTGATGGCATGTTCTTTACAGGAATCAGTGCCATTTTGTCAGCGTCACGGTATTTGACGCCTTTTTCCATTTGAATGGGTTTGCTCATACTTTGTTACCGATTGAGGGTGCTTCAGTGCTGAATTCGACATGCTCGTAGCCAAATAGCGTTACGAGTTCTTGGATTAATTGTTGCTCTACTTGGTGGATATCTGCCGGCCCACCTAAGTTGCTCACTTGCACCATTTCCATACCTTGGTAACCGCAAGGGTTAATTCTCAAGAATGGGGAGAGATCCATATTGACGTTTAATGCTAGCCCATGAAATGAGCAGCCTTTACGAATTCGCAGGCCAAGTGAACAGATTTTTTTTCCGTCAACGTAGACTCCCGGAGCATCCGGACGTGCGGCTGACGTAATATCGTAAGCTTTTAGAGTATTGATAACCAGATTTTCAATGTCCGTTACCAGATCTCGAACACCTAATTTTTTGCGTCTTAGGTTAATTAAAAAATACGCAACTAACTGACCCGGACCGTGATAAGTCACCTGACCGCCACGATCACTTTGCACAACCGGAATATTACCTGTGTTAATCAAGTGCTCCGCTTTACCTGCCTGACCCTGTGTAAATACTGGGTTGTGTTCAACAAGCCAGACTTCATCACGAGTTTCTTCGTCGCGCTGATCGGTAAATTCATGCATCGCCTGCCAAACTGGGTGATAGTCTTGTCGACCCCATTGTCTGACAACAAGCTGGTTATCTAGTGTCATATTCCGTCAGTGGTTGTGAAAATTTGGGTGATTATAAACGCCTTGAGAGCGAGGAACTACTCATAGAGGGCATTTTTTTGACCATGATTAAAGTAATGTTTTGTTAACATTTTGATAAATATAAAGAAAGCAGCCTTGTGCTGCCTTCAAAAATATTTTAATTGATATCAAATTATTTGATATCGGCTCTGTTACAGAACCATGCGTACAATTTCAATATCACCCAGTTCTTTATACAGGGTTTCCACTTGCACGATAGAAGTGGCAGTAATAGTCACTGATACTGAGTGATAGTTACCTTTCGCACTAGGCTTAACTCGTGGGCTGTAATCGCCAGGAGCATGGCGTTGAATCACTTCAAGAACAAGCTCAGGTAATTCTGGTTTTGCATGGCCCATCACCTTGTAGGTAAAAGAACAAGGGAACTCAAGCAGGTCTTTTAATTTTGCATCAGAGTTGATGGTCAACATATTGGAAACTCCAAGTTTGGCATTCGATTAAGCGGTGCGGAATATTACAGCCTATCGAAGTGGATCTCAAGTGAACAAAAAAGCCGCTTTACTCTTCCTACTTGAAGCTGCAGCCAACCTGCAGTTCCAAGTAAGAAGAGTAATAAGCAGCTTCCCTGTCAAATTACTAAACTACTATACCCAATTGCTAGAATTGGTATTAGAACAAGCCTTTGAATAGTAGAACAATGTAGTCCCATAAGCGGCTGAACAAGCTACCTTCATTCACATCTTCAAGTGCTAATAGAGGGTACTGAGCAACATCTTCATTGTCTACTTGGTAGTAAAGCTTACCAACTACATCACCTTTCTTAATTGGGGCTTTTAGCTCTTTTTCAAGTACGAAGCTTGCAGTTAGGTTTTTCGCTTGACCACGAGGCAGAGTGACATAAGTGTCTTCATCAACGCCTAAAGCAACGGTTGACTTGTCACCCATCCAGATTTGTTCTTCAACAAAGGTTTCGCCTTTCTTGTGTGGTGCCACTGTTTCAAAGAAACGGAAGCCATAGCTTAATAGCTTCTTGCTTTCAGACTTACGAGCATTCGCATCTTTAGTGCCCATCACAACGGCTACAAGACGCATCTTACCTTCGGTTGCAGAGCTTACTAGGCTGTAACCTGCGTTTGACGTGTGGCCAGTCTTGATACCGTCAACGTTCATGCTCTTATCCCATAACAGACCGTTACGGTTGTATTGAGTGATACCGTTGTAAGTGAACTTTTGCTCTGAATACAGTGCGTATTCATCTGGCACATCACGAATCAGCGCTTGACCTAATCGAGCCATATCGTGAGGAGTTGAGTATAAGTTTGGATCGTCTAGACCGTGAACGTTCGCGAAATGCGTGTTGGTCATTTTCAGTGAGCTTGCCCAAGCATTCATTAAGTCAACGAATGCATCTTCAGAACCTGCGATGTGCTCAGCCATTGCAACACAAGCGTCGTTACCAGACTGAATGATAATACCGCGGTTTAGGTCACTCACTTTTACAGTGGTGCCGACTTCGATAAACATCTTAGATGAGTCTGGGAAATTTTTCGCCCACGCGTTTTTACTAATCACGACATCGTCATTAGGAGAAATGTTTCCACGCGCGAGTTCTTGGCCGATAACGTAACTTGTCATCATCTTGGTCAAACTTGCAGGAGACAGTTTTGTGTCCATCTCTTTTTCAGCCAGAATCTTACCTGAATGAAAATCCATCAGAACGTAGCCTTTAGCGGCGATCTGTGGTGCGTCTGGCATAACAATAGGTGCAGCTGCGGCAGTGAATGAGACAAGAGTAGAAAGCGCAGTGGACGACGCCAGAACAGAATTTAGAATCAATTTTTTCATGGTAAATGCGTGTTATCTAGTTGGTTGTGTATATCTTAACAGAAACGACTATTCAAACCAGAGCCGATATGCTTTGGCTCGTAGTCATTACTGTGCAACTTGGTACTTTTTAATAAATGCGGTGTCGTAACCTAGGGACTTTACACGCTCTAATGTATCTTGAGTCAGCGTATAGTCAGTAAAAGGGCCTAAAACAGCTCTATGGCTACCGTTTTCACTATCGATAAAACTTTGTACCGATAAGCTTTGTCCCAAATTTTGCGATAAAGTTCGAACTCTTTCTTCATTTTGTGAAGAAGCGACTTGAATTATATATCTTGGGTCAGTGTTTTTAACTAGGTTTGTCTGTGGTTTATCCACTTTAATGACTTCGATAGCAACGTTAGCTGTGCCTGTTTTAATCACATCTAATTTGTAAGCTGCAGCATAACTTAAGTCAATAATTCGACCTGAATGGAATGGTCCACGGTCGTTAACTCTCACTATTGCTGTTTTATTGTTATCGAGGTTAGTCACCTTAACGTAGCTAGGTATCGGCAATGTTTTATGCGCAGCACTCATCGAGTACATATCATAAATCTCGCCATTAGACGTAAGATGCCCATGGAATTTTTTTCCATACCAAGATGCTTGTCCTTGTTCTTTAAAGCCCTCGGTATTTTTAATTATTTGGTATTTTTGACCACGTAATGTGTAGTCTTTATTACCGCCTCGGCTATATGGCTCATATTGAGGGTGTGCATCTTCGATATGTTCGACTGAAATTGGGGCATTGGGTGCCACATCATCTTTAATATCGTAGCGGCCTCCTGAGCTCGAACAACCAGCGAGGATCATTAACACTAGGAGCGAATAAAACGCTTTTAATTTCATTAAGTCGCCTTTGAAAATGCTTTTCTGTGAGTGTGAATCGACATTAGGATACCGAAGCCTGCCATGAGGGTAACCATGGAAGTACCGCCATAGCTAACCAAAGGAAGTGGAACACCTACAACAGGTAAAATGCCACTCACCATACCAATATTCACAAACACGTAAACAAAGAAGCTTAGAACAACACTGCCCGCCATCATTCGGCCAAAAGCCGTTTGAGCATTGCTCGCTAAATAGAGACCTCGGCCGATAATAAACAGATATACGGAAAGAAGCCCTAAGATGCCAATCATGCCCCATTCTTCGGCGATAACTGCAAAGATAAAGTCAGTATGTCGCTCTGGTAAGAATTCTAGCTGAGATTGAGTGCCGTGAAGCCAACCTTTGCCTGAGATACCACCAGAACCAATAGCAATTTTACTTTGGATAATATGATAACCCGCGCCAAGAGGGTCGGATTCAGGGTTGAACAGTGTTCGTACGCGGACTTTTTGATACTCCCTCATCAGGAAGAACCACAATACAGGGATGAAAGCGCCTACACCAACAGCTGCTGCGATAATGATTTTCCAGCTGATACCCGCAAGGAAAATGACGAAAATACCCGATGCCGCAATGAGTATTGATGTCCCTAAATCAGGTTGCTTAGCAATTAAAATGGTTGGAACCAACACCATCACAATTGAAGCAACTAGCGTTCGGAAACTGGACGGTAGTGGGCGCTTACCTACATAACGAGCAACCATTAGTGGTACCGCCAGTTTAAGCAATTCTGATGGTTGGAAACGAACAAATCCCAAATTTAACCAACGTTGTGCTCCTTTTGAGGATTCACCAAAAAAGAGTACGCCTAACAGCAAAATAACGCCCGCAAAGTAAAGCAGAGGTGCAAGGCTTTCATAAGTTCGTGGTGATATTTGTGCTAGGCCGATCATGACAGTTAACGCCAACACCATGCGCATTGCCTGACGATCCATCATCGCCAAACTTTGTCCGCTGGCGCTGTACATAACCATGAGAGCAAAGGCAAAAACCACCAAAATACCAATCAGCAATGGCAGGTCAATGTGAAGTCTTTCAAATAGAGCTCGACTTTGTCCAGTTGAAGGATCCAGTTTCATTATTCGTCGTCCTTGTGAGCGCCCAATATAATGTGATCGAAAATGCGTCTAACCACTGGAGCACCATTGCTTGAACCGCCACCCGCGTTCTCTAAAACGATGGTCACAATCGCCTGTGGATCATCGACAGGAGCGAAACCGGTAAATAGCGCGTGATCGCGTAAGTGTTCTGCCAGTTCGTCAGCGTTGTATTCTTGTCCTTCCGCTAAACCGAATACTTGCGCGGTACCTGATTTCCCCGCACTCTTGTATTTCAGGTTTTGGAACGCTCTTCTTGCTGTACCTTTCTTGCCGTGGTTAACCAGATACATACCTTCTATCGCCATTTCCCAATATTTCTTTGGAACGCCAGTGATCGGCGGGTAGCTAACATATTCTGCTTCTTTCTGACGAGTAAACTCTTCACCGTTATTAATGGTTGAACGCAGTAAATGCGGCGCCCAAACTTCACCGTGATGAACCAATACCGAGGTCGCTTTAGCGATTTGCATTGGCGTCGCGGTCCAGTAACCTTGACCGATACCAACAGGGATTGTATCGCCCTGATACCAAGGAGTGCGGTGACGAGACATCTTCCACTCTCTGGTTGGCATGTTCGCTTTACTTTCCTCGTAAATATCGATGCCAGTATAGTCACCAAAGCCAAAGCGCATCATCCAGTCTGACAAACGATCTATGCCTAAATCGTAAGCGATTTGATAGAAGAAGGTATCAACCGACTCTTCAAGTGCTTTGATGAGATCAACTCTTCCGTGTCCCCAGCGTAACCAGTCACGGAATGGGCGTGTCGTTGAGTTTGGAATCTTCCAATACCCCGGATCATTTCGGGTTGTATTTGGTGTGACGACTCCTTCTTCTAAGGCTGAAACTGCAATAAAAGGTTTAACTGTAGAGCCAGGAGGATAAATACCTAGAGTTGTACGGTTAACCAGAGGGCGGTTCTTATCGTTCAACAGCTTGCTGTATGCTTTACCGGAGATACCATGAACAAAGGCGTTGGGGTCATAGCTAGGGCTTGAAACCATAGCCAAAATACCATTGTCTTTAGGATCGAGTACAACGGCTGCACCTCGTCGTCCATCCAGCAATTTATGCACATAGAGTTGTAAGTCGATATCAAGGTTCAGAACGATGTCTTTGCCAGGAATGGGCGGTACATATTTGAGAGTGCGGATAATACGACCACGACTGTTTACTTCGACTTCTTGATAGCCTGCGGTGCCGTGCAAAGTACTTTCGTAATAACGTTCAATACCCAGTTTGCCGATGTCACGTGTGGCTTGGTAGTTGGCAACTTGTCCCTCTCTTTCAAGACGCTCAATATCTTTATCATTGATACGGGACACATAGCCGATAACGTGAGTGAGTACTTCGCCATAAGGGTAGTAGCGTTTCAAACTCGCAGTAACGGTAACCCCTGGGAATTTATGTTGCTGTACCGAGAACTTCGCAACTTCAGTTTCTGTCAACTGTGTCAACAAAGGCACTGAGTTAAAACGACGAGAGTGACGACGTTCTTTTTCAAATGTTGCGATTTTTTCCGGCGTAATGTCGAGGAATTCTTGCAAGCGAGCGATGGTGCCATCGATATCTTTGACTTGCTCAGGAGTGATCTCCAAGTTAAACACGGGACGGTTTTCTGCCAATAATCGCCCGTTTCTGTCGTAGATAAGGCCTCGATTTGGCGCGATAGGAACAACTTTAATTCGGTTGTCGTTAGAGCGAGTTTTATAGTCTTGGTATTGGTTGACCTGAATGTTGTAAAGGTTCGCGATAAGAATTCCCATCATGAACACTATGCCAACAAACGATACCACAGCACGGCTTTTGAAAAGCCGTGCTTCAGCAATGTAATCTCGAAAGGGGTTACTCTTACGTAACATCGATGCCTATTCTCGGTGATATGGATGGTTGGCAGTGATACTCCACGCCCGATATAAGCTTTCGGCCATGACGACGCGAACGAGCGGGTGTGGTAAAGTTAAAGGTGATAAAGACCAGCTTTGTTCTGCTGCCGCTTTACACGCTGGTGATAGCCCTTCAGGGCCGCCAATCAAAATGGATACATCACGAGCATCAAGCTTCCAACTTTCAAGTTGACCTGCAAGTTGTTCTGTATCCCAGCGCTTACCGGGAATATCGAGAGTAACAATTCTGTTGCCTTTTGGCACGGCAGCTAACATAGCTTCGCCTTCTTTTTGCAGTATTCTTGCAATATCAGCGTTTTTGCCGCGTTTGCCAGCTGGGATTTCAACTAACTCAAGTGGCATGTCATGAGGGAAGCGGCGGCGATATTCGTGAAAGCCTTCTTCAACCCATTTAGGCATTTTTGTACCTACGGCAATAAGCTGAATTTTCACCATTAGCTCCAAAGTTTTTCTAGCTGATACATCTCACGCTGTTCTTCTTGCATGACGTGCACCATGGTTGTTCCCATATCAACTACAACCCATTCACCTTCGTTTTCACCGTCCATACCTAGTGGATCGAAACCGATTTTTTTTGCTTCACTAGCGACATGGTCAGCAATCGATGAAACGTGACGTTTTGAAGTGCCAGTGCAAATGATCATGTAATCCGTCACACTTGATTTACCTTGTACGTCTAGGGTGATGATGTCAACGGCCTTCATGTCGTCAACTTTATCTGCAAGAAAGGTATTTAATTCTTCGCGTTGCAAGGGGTATTCCTCTGAAATGGTCTATTGGTACTATTTTTACTATTTAGGCGCGCAGTATAACACTGTTTACACTGGCAAAGGGATGTTTGCCTGAGGAACGGCGAACTCTACGCTTAATTGATGAAGAAGTGGCCAGCACGGCTGCTCGTATTGAGTTTTAGCCAAGACTTCAGTTTGAGCAAGTAGCCTAATTAGGTGCTGTAACTTACTGAGAGACATCCTTTGCAGAGCGGCTGAATACAATGGACGTTTATTCTGCCAAACCCGGTGTTTGTCAAAAACAGAGCCCATCCCCATAGTGTTGAGCTGCTGTTTCATTTGCAGTAACAGAAACAGTTCCCTTTGTAAGGTACGCATCAAAATGATTGGCTCAACGGCTTCCGCTTCAAGTTGACGCAGAATTCTTTGTGTACGGTTAGCCTTACCTTCAAGCAGTGCGTCCATCCAATGAAATGGCGTGAAATGGTTATGTCGTTCGAGTGACTCTTGAAGGCGAATAAGGGTTAACTGACCATCAGGATAATTGAGAGCCAGTTTCTCTAAGCTTTGCATCAACGCAAATAGGTTGCCTTCATGCCATTGCGCCAGCATCTGAACCGCTTCGGCATCTGGAGTTAAACCTAATGCACAACAACGCCCCATCACAAACTGCGGTAATCGGGATAGCTCTGGAGTTAGGCAGTTAACCAGACAGCCGTTTGTCATCAGCGCTTTAAACCAAGCTGTGTTCTCTTGAGCCTTGGTCAGCTTATTGCCCATGACAATCAAAACAATATCTGGATTGAGGTAATCTGCCACAGTCGCGAGAGATTTAGACAGCGCGGCATTAAGCCCTGACTCTGCAATCTCTAACACGATTATTTGCCGGCTGCTGAACAGGCTTAACGATTGGCAGCAATCATATATTTGCGTCCAGTCTAGATTGTTATCGACTGTAAAATGATGTTTTTCCTCAAAACCTTCACTGCGAGCTTTGTTTTCTATCGCTTTGACTGATTCTTGAGTCAGTAGTGGCTCGCCACCAAAGATAAGATAAACGGGCAATAACGATCTTTGTAACGAATCGGTAAGTTTATCGGCGTAAACTCTCATTACTCAAACTACTCAGCTGTCGGTTGAGCTGAAGGCTCTTGGTGCGTTTCGATTGTGTCAATGATATACGATTCTTTTGCTTTATCTGTATTCGTTGACTCTTCTTCATCGGCGGCTTCATCCATCGTACCAGCCTGAATCGACGCTTTTAGTCGACCCATTTGGCGAACGATTTGCGTCGCAGCCAGTTTACGCATTTCGTCTTCAATCATGTCGCGCTCAACAGACTTTGCTAAAGCGGTGAGAGGGTTATCTAAGTAACTACGAGTGACACTGGTTGAAAATGTTTTTGTGCCCAATTCTGGAATAGTCACTCTGTAACTTGCAACGAAGGTCAGCTCAATTTCGGCTGCTCGGGTTGTTTGGTAGAGCGATAGTGTGCGTTCACCTAAACTTTCGTTAATTAAGTGGACATTAGGAACATCATCCGCTGGTTGTACGATTTGAATTTCGTTCATACGTAATTGACGAGTCACTATGCGAGTGAAACTACTGTACTGGTCGTAACTGGTAATAGAAAGCTTGCTGAGTTCATCCGGAACATCGTAGTCTCCGCGCAAGTGAAAGCCGCACGCACTCAGTAAGGTCGCAGAGAGGAAAACCAGTGACAATTTCAATAAAGATGAACATGTAAAACGCATGGGATTATTATTCTCGTTAGATTACTTATGTTAGAACACAAAGGCTTATGTTCTAACATAAGTAAACAGGGCACAAAGCCCTGTTTACAGACAACACAAGTAGGAATTAGTTCGCTACGATATTCAGTAGTTTACCAGGAACGTAGATAACTTTACGTACGGTTAGACCTTCAGTAAATTTCACTACGTTTTCGTCATTTAGACCAAGCTCTTCCACCTGTTCTTTAGTCGCATCAGCAGCCACGGTTAGTTTACCGCGTAGTTTGCCGTTTACCTGAACAACGATCAGTTTTTCGTCTTCGACTAACGCTGCTTCATCAAATGTTGGCCATGATGCACTGTCAATCTCTGACTGACCAAGCGCTGTCCACATTTCGAAACAGATGTGTGGTGCGATTGGGTAAAGCATCAGCGTAATCGCTTTTACTGCTTCGTCCAAAATGGCACGATCTTGCTCTGATTCTTGTGGCGCTTTAGTCAGCTTGTTCATCAGTTCCATGATGGCTGCAATTGCTGTGTTGAACGTTTGACGACGAGCGATATCGTCCGTTACTTTGGCAATTGTTTTGTGAACATCACGACGAAGTGCTTTTTGCCCAGCGCTTAGTGCGCTTGCATCAACAGCGACAGCAGCACCTTTTGATGAGTGCTCACGAGCCAGTTTCCAAACACGTTTTAGGAAGCGGTTAGCACCTTCAACACCAGATTCTTGCCACTCAAGCGTCATGTCTGCTGGAGATGCAAACATCATGAATAGACGTACAGTGTCTGCGCCGTATTTATCAACCATTTCTTGAGGGTCGATACCGTTGTTTTTCGACTTAGACATTTTGATCATGCCTGAGTGTTCAACGCTGCGACCTTGGTTATCTACAGCAGAGGTAATGTTACCTTTACCGTCACGTTCAACTTTCACTTCCGTAGGTGAGATCCACTCTTTTGTGCCTTTTTCGTTGGTCAGGAAGAAAGCATCAGCCAGTACCATGCCTTGGCAAAGTAGCTGTTTGAATGGTTCGTCAGATGTTACATAACCCGCATCACGCAACAACTTGTGGAAGAAACGAGAGTACAACAGGTGCATACACGCGTGTTCAATACCACCAATGTATTGGTCTACTGGTAGCCAGTAGTTCGCTTTTTCTGGATCAAGAATGTCATCTGCTTGTGGTGAACAGTAACGAGCGTAGTACCAAGAAGACTCCATGAATGTATCGAATGTATCGGTTTCACGCAGTGCAGGTTCGCCGTTGAAAGTGGTTTTTGCCCACTCTTTGTCTGCTTTAATTGGGCTGGTTACGCCGTCCATAGTCACATCTTCAGGCAGAATCACAGGTAGTTGATCTGCTGGTACTGGATGAACTTGACCGTCTTCAGTCGTCACCATCGGGATTGGAGCACCCCAGTAACGCTGACGAGATACACCCCAGTCACGTAGACGGAAGTTTACTGTTTTAACGCCTTTACCTTCTGCTTCAAGCTTCGCAGCAATAGCGTTAAATGCTTCTTGGAATTCAAGACCGTCAAACTCTCCTGAATCGAACAATACCCCTTTTTCTGTGTATGCCGCTTCAGAGATGTCTAGATCGCTACCATCAGTAGGTTTGATGACAGGAACAATGTCTAGACCGTATTTAGTTGCAAATTCGTAGTCACGTTGGTCGTGTGCTGGTACTGCCATTACAGCACCTGTGCCATAATCCATCAGTACGAAGTTAGCTACGTAAATTGGTACTTCACGACCGTTCAATGGATGAATCGCAGTAAGGCCAGTTGCCATACCTTTCTTCTCCATTGTCGCAAGTTCTGCTTCTGCAACTTTGGTGTTTTTACACTCATCGATGAAAGTCGCTAGCGCTGGGTTACTCTCGGCGGCTTTCGTTGCCAGAGGGTGACCGGCAGCGATACCTACATAGGTTACGCCCATCAGTGTGTCTGGACGAGTGGTGTACACTTCGAGATCTTGAGCTTCACCTTTTACTTCAAACTTAAGCTCAACACCTTCAGAGCGACCGATCCAGTTACGTTGCATGGTTTTTACCATTTCTGGCCAGCCATCAAGCTTGTCTAGATCGTCTAATAGTTCTTGTGCGTATGCAGTGATTTTAATGAACCACTGTGGAATCTCTTTTTGTTCTACTGGAGTATCACAACGCCAGCAGCAACCGTCTTCAACCTGTTCGTTAGCCAATACAGTTTGGTCGTTTGGACACCAGTTCACAGAAGAGGTTTTTTTGTAAACCAAGCCTTTTTCATAAAGCTTAGTGAAAAACTCTTGTTCCCAACGGTAGTACTCAGGGCGACAGGTTGCGAATTCGCGATTCCAGTCGTAGCCAAAACCTAGCAGTTTAAGCTGGTTTTTCATGTACTCGATGTTTTCGTATGTCCAAGGCGCTGGTGCCGTCTTGTTTTTTACGGCAGCATTTTCTGCTGGTAGACCGAACGCATCCCAACCGATAGGTTGCATAACGTTCTTGCCTTGTAAGCGTTGGAAGCGAGAAACAACATCACCGATAGTGTAGTTACGAACATGACCCATGTGCAGTCGACCACTAGGGTATGGAAACATAGACAAACAGTAGAATTTTTGTTTATTTGGGTCTTCACTTACAACGAAAGTCTTGTTGTTATCCCAGTGCTGTTGAACTTTTTGTTCAATATCTTGCGGGTTGTATTGCTCTTGCATCGATGATATCCGGTTCTCTTGGAATTTGTGAGTTCAGTTTGAACAGACTCTTATAGATCGACATAGAATACATAAAGGAGCACAGCACAACAATAGCCAATCCGATTTGAAAGAGAGGTCTTATGCCAAAACAAAAATCTGGTTATGAAGCATTACTGAAAGATGTCGTTGAAACTCTCAAGCATAGCCGAGAGGAAGTCAGCCATATTGTCGAAACCTCTGGCAAGGTTGTCAGTGCGGCTAATGATTTAACGAAGGATGAATTATCTCTTATTTCTGAATATGTTAAGTCAGATTTAAAAGAGTTCGCTGAAAGTTATGAAGAGAGCAAAAGTGGCCCATTTTACCTGATGATAGCTGACTCCATCTGGCAAGGGCTGCTTGATATCACTGACAGAACCAAAGTGGAATGGGTGGAGCTGTTTCAAGATCTAGAGCACCAAGGTTTGTATCATGCAGGAGAGATGATAGGGCTTGGTGTACTGGTGTGTGAAAGTTGTGGTCACAAGGTGCAATATAATCACCCTTCAGAAATCGTTCCGTGTATACGTTGTGGCAATAAAGTGTTTGGGCGCTTGCCACTGAAACCTTAGCGAATCTTTATCTTAAGGTGATAGAACAAAAGAGCCCGTTGGGCTCTTTTGCTATTTTCATGAATGGCGGTTCTTTCGTTGAAGAATCAACCCTAAGGTTAATCCGAATAACGTCCACAAGTAGAGAGGCCAGCTACCAAAGCTATGGTAAGGCGTTTGTCCGCGAGTCGGGATAACTTTTGCTTTCAGTACGCCTGTTTCAAACTGAGGGATCTGCTTGATGATATTGCCTCTATAATCGGTCACTGCTGTTACACCATTATTGGTTGAACGTATCAGAGGTTTCCCCAATTCTAGTGCTCTCATTCGAGCAATTTCCATATGTTGCAATGGACCAATTGATTTACCAAACCAAGCATCGTTCGAAAGAGTCAGAATGAAGTCAGTATCTTCATTGACGTTCTCTCTCACTTGTTCGTTGAAAATAATCTCATAGCATAATGCTGATGCGAACTTGTGACCGTTGACGTCGATGTTTGGCTGAATGTAACTCCCTCGACTAAAGGAAGACATTGGTAAGTTAAAGAAAGGTGCAATCGGTCTTAGAATCTCTTCGAATGGGACAAATTCCCCAAAAGGAAGCAGGTGGTATTTGTTGTATCGTCTCGCAGTTTCATATTGATATGCAGAGTCACGGGTTCCGCCGAGAGCTAACACGCTGTTATAGAAAGCTTTGTTTTCATCTTGATTAAGAATGCCAAGGATAATGCCACTGTTATTGGCACGAGCAAGCTCATCAAGACTTTTCAAATAGGAAGGCAGCTCGTATTCAAAAGCAGGGACGGCCGCTTCCGGCCAGATGATAATATCGGCGTCCCAGTTCTCACGGCTAAGATCCGTGTATTTCATGATGGTCGGCCAACGATGTGAAGGTACCCACTTCAGCGCTTGTTCAATATTGCCTTGGATTAAGGCAACTTTCGTTGAACGATCGGCTTGCGGTGTTACCCAATGAGCAGAGCGTAAACCATATCCGGTGGCAAAGATAACGGCTGGAATTACTAACAATGACCAAGACTTATTGATAAACGAATACGCCAAGCTGCCTGCGCAGACTAAAACAAGCAGAGTCAGAAGCTCTACGCCACCGAGTGGAGCAAAGTTGGCTAGTGGGCTGTTGATTTGACTATAGCCTAACCAAAGCCAAGGGAAGCCCGTCATAACCCAACCACGTAACCAGTCAAAGATGAGCCAAAGGATTGGAGCTGCAAGCAGTACTCGAGTTCGGCTATTGGTTTGGAAGTAGCGATTCAGTACCCATCCGAACAGAGCCGAATAGATAGCCAGATAAGCGACCAATAGCACCATCAAGAAGATGCTGGCGATTTTAGGCATGCCGCCAAAGGTATCAATACTGACGTGAACCCAGCTAATCCCAGTGGCGAATTGTCCTATTCCCCAGAAGTAACCTATCCAAGCGCCTTGTTTCGCTGACTGTTTATGTAAAAGAAATAACAGCAAAGCCGGGCTGACAAAGGCGAGCGGCCAAATTTGATATGGAGCGAACGATAGGGTAGTGAGAGCGCCAACAAAAGCGGCCGCAAGCGGCCGCATCAGGCGATGAGTAAAGTGATTATTCATCTGCTATTTAATAGACTCTTAGTTGGTAAGAGACATAAAGAATTATTCTTCAGTAATTTCAGGCATCGATTCCAAATCTGGAATGGTAACCTGTAGCTGAATAACCCTACGGCTATCAGCTGCGGTGACTTTAAAGCTGTAATTGCCAATTTCAACCACTTCGCCGCGAGTCGGTAAATGACCAAATGCCGTCATCACCATACCGCCGACTGTGTCTACTTCTTCGTCACTGAATTGTGTTTTAAAAGTATCGTTGAAATCATCAATTGTCGTCAGCGCTTTCACTGCGTAAGTGTGTTTACTCAGCTTACGAATTTCCAGCTGCTCTTCGTCATCTGTCTCGTCTTCAATTTCGCCGACAATCTCTTCAAGAATGTCTTCGATTGTGACAAGGCCAGAAACACCGCCGAATTCATCAACAACAATCGCCATGTGATAGCGTTCCTCACGGAACTCTTTCAGTAGACGGTCAACCCGTTTACTCTCAGGCACGACGACTGCTGGGCGTATCACCTCTTCGATATCGAAGGGAGTACTATTTGAACCTAAATACTTGAGTAAGTCCTTCGCTAATAGAATACCTTCAACATGGTCTTTATCTTCACTGATCACCGGGTAACGAGAGTGCTGTGCATCGGTGATGAGGGCAATCAACGTATCGAGATCATCGGTACGTGAAATGGTGACCATTTGAGAGCGAGGGATCATAATATCTCTAACTCGCATCTCTGAAATTTCCATAACACCTTCGAGCATGTCGCGAGTGTCGTGGTCAATTAGGTCATTTACTTCAGAGTCTCGAATGACATCAACCAATTCTTGGCGATCTTTCGGCTCTCCCTGAAACATTTGACCTAGGCGTTCAAAGAAGGACTTTCTACTCGGACCTTCAGACTTTTCTTTTTTGCCTTCGTTAGAAGGGGGCGAATTGTCTTCGTTCATTATTTCTCAAATTATTAACGCTACCAAAGTGTGGTAGCTCACAAATAAATATAAGGCCAAATTGACCTTATATTTAAACTTTTTCTGCTAAATAGGGATCTTCGAATCCCAATTTTTGCATCAATTCTGTTTCGAGTGACTCCATCTCTTCGGCTTCGTCATCCTCGATATGGTCATAACCTAACAGATGCAGGCTCCCATGTACAACCATATGCGCCCAATGTGCCAGCAGTGGTTTGTTCTGCTCGCTGGCTTCTTGTTCTACCACTTGACGACATATGACCAAATCACCCAGCAGATCCAGCTCCATACCCGGAGGGGCTTCGAAGGGGAAAGAGAGAACATTGGTCGGTTTATCTTTACCGCGATAATCCATATTAAGCTGGTGGCTCTCTTCGCTATCGACGATGCGAATAGTCACTTCAGCTTGCTCTTGAAATGGAGTGATAGCGGCTTCTAACCAAGTGCTAAAGTTCGCTTCACTCGGTAAGCCGCTTTCATCTTCAACGGCTAATTGTAAATCGAGTTCAATACTCATTGTTGGTCAGACTCTTTTATGGATGAACTAAGTTCTTCTTTCTGTATTTCTAGCAGTTTAGACTCTCGCTCTTCTCTACGACGTTTTTCGTACTCTTTACGCTCTTTCTGATCCTGGGCTTCCCATTTTTCGTACGCATTAACGATACGAGCCACAACTGGGTGACGAACAACGTCATCGGCGAGGAAGAAGTTAAAGCTGATTTCGTCAACTTCATTCAGAACTTCTACCGCGTGACGAAGACCGGATTTTGCACCGCGAGGTAAGTCTATTTGGGTAACGTCACCAGTGATCACCGCGCGAGAGTTGAAACCGATACGAGTCAGGAACATTTTCATCTGTTCAACTGTCGTGTTTTGACTTTCATCAAGAATGATAAACGCATCATTGAGAGTACGACCACGCATGTAAGCGAGAGGCGCAACTTCGATAACGTTGCGTTCGATGAGCTTTTCTACTCGTTCAAAGCCAAGCATTTCAAACAGTGCATCGTAAAGAGGGCGTAAATAAGGGTCAACTTTCTGGCTTAGATCGCCCGGTAAGAACCCTAGTTTTTCACCTGCTTCAACCGCTGGGCGAGTAAGTAGAATACGACGAATTTCTTGACGTTCTAATGCATCAACAGCGGCTGCGACTGCAAGGTAAGTTTTACCAGTACCAGCAGGGCCAATACCAAATGTGATGTCATGAGTGGCCATGTTCATCAGGTACTGAGCTTGATTTGGAGTGCGAGGTTTGATAACGCCTTTCTTGGTTTTCACAAACACTTCTTTGCCGTGAGCAAACTCTTCAGCGACGTCTGTGTTTTGCTCTAACACGCCCGATTCTTTAATTGCGAGGTGAATTTGTTCCGGTTCGATATCTGGAATTTCACCACGAACAGGCGCTGTATCCACGTATAGAGATTTGAGAATATCCAGTGCTGCTGCTGTCGTATGAGGTTTACCCACAATAGTAAAGAACTGGCTGCGGTGATTAATTTCAACGCCTAAACGACGTTCTAAATGCTTGATGTTGTCATCGAAAGGACCACATAAACTGGCAAGTCGGCGGTTATCAGAAGGTTCGAGATTGATCTCTAGGGTAACAATTTTATTGCTCAAATTAGCCTCTCAGTATGGTCATATCAAGGTGTCCGAATTCGACCGGACACCTTATGACTGTTAAAGCTTATGGAGTAAACGTCGCTACTCCTAGCTCATCTTCACGTTTTGTTTTTGCCATCATTTCTGATGGAGAAGTGACAACGCGAAGGTTCATTTCTTTTTCTGTACGGATAAGCTCACCACGAAGTGAGTTCGGGAATACATCAACGATTTTCACGTCAACGAATTGGCCGATTAAATCAGGTGAACCTTCAAAGTTTACAACACGGTTGTTTTCTGTACGACCACGAAGTTCCATTAGATTCTTCTTAGAAGTACCTTCAACCAGAATGCGCTGTTCTGTATCCATCATTAAACGAGAATAGCGCATTGCTTGCGAATTGATCTGCTGTTGTAGCTCATATAAGCGATCTTTTTTCTCTTGCTCACTCAGATCACATGGGTAATCGGCTGCTGGCGTACCCGGACGAGGAGAGAAAATGAAGCTAAAGCTCATATCAAAATCAACTTCGCGAATCAGTTTCATTGTGTCTTGGAAATCTTTATCTGTTTCACCTGGGAAAGCAACAATGAAGTCAGAACTGATCTGAATATCAGGGCGTGCTTTACGTAGCTTACGGATAATAGATTTATACTCGATTGCAGTGTGCGGACGCTTCATCATAGTTAGAATACGGTCACTACCGCTTTGCACTGGGAGATGAAGGAAGCTCACTAGCTCTGGCGTATCTTCGTACACAGCAATGATGTCGTCAGTAAACTCAAGCGGGTGGCTTGTAGTAAAGCGAATACGATCAATACCATCAATGGTAGCCACTAGACGTAGCAATTCAGCGAATGAACAGATGGTGCCGTCGTGCATTGGACCACGGTATGCGTTTACGTTCTGACCTAGCAGGTTTACTTCACGTACGCCTTGTTCTGCAAGCTGTGCAATTTCAAATAGCACGTCATCCATTGGACGACTGACTTCTTCACCGCGAGTATATGGAACAACGCAGTAAGTACAGTATTTTGAACAGCCTTCCATGATTGATACGAAAGCCGTTGGACCTTCTGCACGAGGTTCTGGAAGACGGTCGAATTTCTCGATTTCTGGGAAAGAAATATCCATCACAGGAGCTTTGTCAGTGCGAGATTGCTTAATCATCTCTGGCAAACGGTGTAGCGTTTGAGGTCCAAAAATAACATCAACAAAAGGTGCGCGATCGCGAATGTGGTCACCTTCTTGAGTTGCCACACAGCCACCTACGCCGATCACAACGCCTTCTTTTTTGTCTTTCAGCGTTTTCCAGCGACCAAGTTGGTGGAAAACCTTCTCTTGCGCTTTTTCACGAATCGAACAGGTATTAAGTAAAAGTACGTCTGCTTCTTCTGGATCTTCAGTCAGCTCATAGCCGTTGGCAGCGTTAAGCAGGTCGGCCATTTTAGATGAATCGTATTCGTTCATCTGGCAACCCCAGGTTTTAATTAGCAGTTTCTTACTCATTTTCACTATCGCTCGTGTTAATTCTTAAATAAATCTTGAACGCTTTAGAGAGTGTTGAACCCTTTGTGTATACAAAGGTAAACAGGTCTCAGCTCAAATTATAGCCGCCATCTCGGCGGTAAGCCGCGTATTGTACTGCTTTAAAAAGTCACTGACTAGTGATTGGGTGAAATCTCTTAAATCCATTGCTACATCAGGCTTTTTACCCTGTAAACTCTAAGGTTTTGTGACAAAAACGTTCGCAAAAAAAGCGCTGTTCCGTACAATAAGCCATGTTAACGAATAGAGATAATAGTTGGAAAGATGAACGATTTTGACATTGTTGTGATAGGTGGTGGCATGGTGGGTGCCGCAGCTGCGATTGGCTTTGCGAAACAAGGTAGAAAAGTCGCGGTTGTAGAAGGCGCGAAGCCGATGGTGTTTGAACCTTCCCAAGCGATGGATGTTCGTATTTCAGCTATCTCGCAGACTTCCGTTGATTTACTAGATTCACTGGGTGCTTGGCAAAGTATCGAGAAGATGCGTGTTTGCCCATACCGTCGCCTAGAGACTTGGGAGCATCCTGAGTGCCGCACACGTTTCTCTGCCCAATCGCTGGGTTTGGAACAGCTGGGTTACATGGTTGAGAACCGAGTTATTCAGCTCGGTTTGTGGCGTAGCATGGAAGCGTATTCGAACATAACCCTTTTTTGTCCGGATAAGTTATCTCATATTCAGTTTGGCGAAAGACAATCCATAGAGCTGGATTCGGGAGCTCAGTTGGTTTGTGACTGGGTGATTGGTGCGGATGGTGCCAACTCACAAGTACGAGCTAGCGCTCATATTGGCGTAACGGCTTGGGATTATCGTCAACATTGTATGTTGATTAATGTTGAAACTGAAAAGCCACAACAAGATATTACTTGGCAGCAGTTTTTCCCATCTGGTCCTCGCTCATTTTTACCATTGAATGGCAATCAGGCTTCTTTGGTTTGGTATGACTCGCCAAGTCGCATAAGACAACTAAGCATGATGAGTAATGAACAACTAAGACTGGAAGTACTCAGCCACTTCCCACAAGAGTTAGGGGATATTAACGTTCTGCAGAAAGGTTCTTTCCCGTTGACACGTCGTCATGCTCAGACTTATGTAAAGAATCATTGTGTCTTAGTGGGCGATTCAGCACATACCATCAATCCGTTAGCGGGGCAGGGTGTTAACTTGGGCTTTAAGGATGTCGCTACATTACTGGATTGCACCAATGCTTTAGAAGAGTTAACGACAGGTGTATTTCGCAGTTACGAACGCAAAAGAAGACCTGACAATTTATTGATGCAGACTGGAATGGATTTCTTTTATAAGACGTTTAGCAACGACATTGCGCCGCTCAAGTTTGCTCGCAATGCTGCTTTAAAACTGGCGGAACAGGCTGGTCCAGCGAAAGAACAGGTATTACGTTACGCGTTGGGATTGTAGATGGGTACAACTTCATTGTCGTAGGTATTTAAATACCAAACGCTGAATACAAAAAAACGCTGCACTAGGCAGCGTTTTTAGATTCAACGAACTAATTATATCTCTTGCGAGTTATTTAGTTACGCGAAGAACGGCAGTTTCACCAACAGAAACAGTACCAGAAAGCTTGTTCAGCTCTTTGATTTCGTCCATGTTAGAAATAACAACTGGCGTTAGAGTAGATTTTGCTTTCTCTTCTAGTAGAGCTAGATCGAATTCAATGATAGTGTCGCCCACTTTCACTGATTGACCTTCTTCAGCGATACGTTTGAAGCCTTCGCCTTTAAGTTCTACTGTATCGATACCGAAGTGAACAAATAGTTCAACACCATCATCAGACTCGATAGAGAATGCGTGGTTAGTTTCGAAAATCTTACCGATAGTACCATTTACTGGTGCAACCATTTTGTTACCAGATGGCTTGATAGCGATACCGTCACCAACGATTTTTTCAGCAAACACGACATCTGGCACATCTTCGATGTTTACGATTTCACCAGAAAGTGGTGCGATAATTTCAATTGCACCAGCGTCAGCGCTGTCATCAGAGACTAGCTTTTTCAGTTTGTCAAACAGACCCATTGTGTCATGCTCCTAACGTTTTAAAATATTCTGTCGAAGTATAGTATACCAATCAAAAACAATAGACGACTACTTTTAGTCGTCTAAATCATTGGTATTCACAGATTATTGTGTTTTTTCAGCAATGAATTTTTCAACACATGCTTCGATTTCAGCAGCAGTTGGTAGAGAAAGTGCTTCCTCAGCCATTGCTTTTACTTCTGCGAAGTTAGAGTTGCGAACAACTTTCTTTACTTTAGGGATAGAAATACCGCTCATTGAGAACTCATCTAAGCCCATACCTAGTAGAAGAAGTGTTGCGCGCTCGTCACCAGCTAACTCACCACACATGCCCGTCCATTTACCTTCTGCATGTGATGCATCGATAACTTGTTTGATAACGGTAAGTACTGCTGGAGATAGTGGGTTGTATAGATGAGAAATCATCTCGTTACCACGGTCTACTGCTAGAGTGTACTGAGTCAAATCGTTAGTACCGATTGAGAAGAAAGATACTTCTTTCGCTAAGTGGTGTGCAATCGCAGCAGCTGCTGGAGTTTCAACCATTACACCGATTTCGATGCTTTCATCAAATGCATGACCTTCTTCGCGAAGCTCTGCTTTGTATTCTTCAATCGCTTCTTTCAGAGCACGGATTTCTTCAACAGAGATAATCATCGGGAACATGATACGAAGTTTACCGTGTGCTGATGCACGTAGGATACCACGTAGCTGGTCGCGTAGAATTTCACGACGATCCAAACTGATACGTACTGCACGCCAGCCTAGGAACGGGTTCATCTCTTTTGGTAGATCCATATATGGTAGGTCTTTGTCCCCGCCAATATCCATAGTACGGATAATTACCGCTTGACCTTCCATTGCTTCAGCAACTTCTTTGTAAGCTTGGTACTGTTCTTCTTCAGTAGGAAGTGATGTACGATCCATAAATAGGAATTCTGTACGATACAGACCAACACCTTCACCACCGTTACGTAGGATACCGTCACAGTCTTTCACTGTACCGATGTTGCCACATACTTCTACACGGTGACCGTCTAGAGTTTCAGCATGAAGATCTTTAAGTTTCGCTAGCTCTTCTTTTTCAGCTAAGAAAGCTTGTTGTACTTTTTCTGCTTCAGCTAATTCAGCCGCAGTTGGATTAACAAAAATCTTGTTGTTAATCGCGTCAAGAACTAGCATATCGCCGTTCTTAACTTGATTAGTAATATCGTTGGTACCTACAATCGCTGGAAGTTCTAGAGAACGAGCCATGATTGAAGTATGAGAAGTACGACCGCCGATATCACATGCGAAACCAAGCACGTAATCAAGGTTGATCTGTGCAGTTTCAGATGGAGTTAGGTCATTTGCAACTAGGATTACACGCTCATTGATGTTAGCGAGTGAAACGACATTGATGCCTAGTGCATTTTTAACAAAACGAGAACCGATATCACGGATATCTGTTGCACGCTCTTTTAGGTATTCGTCGTCTAGAGATTCAAGAGCAGAAGCTTGCTCTTCGATAACGGTGTAAATAGCGTTATCTGCTGACAGCTTATCGTTTTTGATGAGTGCTAAAATTTCTTCTTCTAGCTCTTCATCTTCAAGCAACATGATGTGGCCTTCAAAGATGGCTTCTTTTTCTTCACCAAACGTTTCAAGCGCTTTTTGCTTGATTACTTCTAACTGTGCAGAAGCTTTGTTACGAGCGTCGTAAAAACGAGCAACTTCAGCTTCTACTTGGTCGTCAGAAATGGTGTTTGTATTTAGGACAATTTCATCTTCTTGAAGTAGTAGTGCTTTACCGATAGCAATACCTGGAGATGCTAGGATACCTGAAATCATAGCTTTACCTTAAATTGGTCAACTGTAAACGGGAGATAAATGGACGCAGGCGCTAAAGATATTTTTAGCTTATTCTTTGAATAATATCCAACAAAGCCACTTTGGTTGTCCAAAATGGCTTTGAATTGGAATCGACCTGATTAGTGAAGTTGGTCCATTAGTGCTACTAGGTGGTCAACAGCTTTTTGAGCTTGAGGACCTTCTGCAGAGATAGTTACTACAGTACCTTTAACTAGACCTAGTGTTTGAAGCTTGAATAGGCTCTTAGCACTAGCACTTTTGCCGTTAGAAGTAACAGTGATATCCGCATCGAAAGCTTTAGCTTCTTTAACGAATTGTGCTGCAGGACGAGTGTGAAGACCGTTTTCTGCAGTAATTTCTACTTTCTTCTCGTACATGTGATATACCCCAATAATTTATTTTTTGTAAGTTTATTAACCAGATCTAGCTTAACCTTAGAACAGCGTTTCTGCTAGCAGAGTAACGAGCTTTTCGTGTTAGAACTGATACTGATCTAAAATTCGTCAATCGTATTACCTGTGAGTTGGCGATTACCATTGAACTGGAATTTTTATTGCTTCTTTATTTTGAAGCTAAAAATAAAACAGGGAGATATTACCAAAGGTAGAAATAGGATCAACAAAAAAGCCCCGTGAAGGGGCTTTTTTAAAAGAAAATTTGATTTAACCACATATTATTGTTGGTTTTCTTTTTCCGTGAAAATGCCTGCAAATAGGGCTGTACTTAGGTAGCGTTCACCGGAACTTGGTAGCACAGTTACAATTGTTTTTCCTTCAAATTCAGGAAGTTCAGCCAAACGGTTAGCTGCAACAACTGCAGCGCCTGAAGAGATACCAGCAAGGATACCTTCCTCTTCCATTAGGCGACGAGCCATATCAATTGCTTCGTCAGAAGTGACTGTTTCAACGCGGTCAATCAGGTCTAAATCTAGGTTACCAGGAATAAAACCTGCGCCGATACCTTGAATTTTGTGTGGCGCTGGCTGAATTTCGTCACCTGCAAGTGCTTGAGTGATGACTGGAGATTCCGCTGGTTCAACAGCAACAGAGATAATTGCTTTACCTTTTTCGCCTTTAATATAACGGCTTGTACCAGTAAGCGTACCACCCGTACCTACACCAGCAACGAATACATCAACTTGGCCATCCGTTGCTTCCCAAATTTCAGGACCTGTGGTCTTTTCGTGAATTTGAGGGTTTGCAGGGTTGTTGAACTGTTGTAGAAGTAGATATTTATCTGGATTGCTTGCAACAATTTCTTCAGCTTTAGCAATCGCGCCTTTCATGCCTTTTGCTGCTTCAGTCAGCTCAAGGTTAGCACCTAGCGCTTTAAGCAGTTTACGGCGTTCCAGGCTCATTGACTCAGGCATAGTCAGTGTCAGTTTGTAACCGCGAGCAGCAGCAACAAACGCAAGAGCAATACCAGTGTTACCACTTGTAGGTTCTACTAATTCAACGCCAGGCTTAAGTGTACCTTGCTTTTCTGCTTCCCAAATCATGTTTGCACCGATACGGCATTTAACGCTAAAGCTTGGGTTGCGAGATTCAATTTTCGCTAATACTTTTCCTTTGCTGACTTTATTTAGTCGTACTAAAGGTGTGTTACCAATAGTAAGAGAGTTGTCTTCGTAGATTTTGCTCATTGTTATATTCCTTCATTACGCATGTTTGGGTATCGGTATAACGATACGTTAGCGGATACAAAAAGAGCATATGTGCTCACTTAAAAAGGTAAAAGGATTAAATCGTTATATCTTATAGATAGAAGAGAACTTTCAGCCGTTTACCTAACTTAAGCGATGACATTGCCTTATTAACTTTTGTAGTCGTGTTTAAATTCATTTACCCACATCGCGGTAGCGCCGCAGACTGCGACAGGCATTACGATGAGATTAATAATAGGTATTGTGGTCAGAAAGGCGACCAGAATACCAAAGCCATAAGCTTTGCCTTGATTTTGTTTCAAACTGTTTCTCATGTCCTGAAAGGACACTTTGTGGTTATCAAATGGATAGTCACAGTATTGAATGGCAAGCATCCACGCAGTGAAGATAAACCATGCAAAAGGACCGATGGTTTGCCCGACTGCCGGAATCAATAGCAGGATGAATAGCCCAAGAGCTTTGGGTAAAACATAAAGCAACTTTCGCCATTCGCGAGCCATTATTCGAGGAACGTCTTTGACGAAATCTAACACTCCGTCATCGTTCACTTTGTCTCCAATCAGTTTTTGCTCAACCTTTTCTGCCAGTAATCCGTTGAACGGAGCTGCAATAAAGTTAGCCAAGGTGCTGAAGAAATAGGAAAACGTCGCAAGAATCGTAAGTACTAGCAGTGGCCACAGAATGTAACTTAGCCAAGATAGGAAACTCGGAATGTGCCCCATCCAACTGTTAATCCATTCATCTAAGTGGATGAAAAGGTAATATAAGGCTCCGCCGACTAATAATATGTTGGCTAGCAGTGGTAGAATCACGAAACGTCGAATACCGGGTGATACCGCCAGTTCGAATCCGTAGAAAAAATAACCCAAGCCTGAGCGCTGTTTTAAATGCATAGCTTATTCCGTGTCTTATTAAAGTGTCATAAGGATGAGCATTCTATTGTAACCAAGCAAAATCAGAATGAAAGAATGCTAAAAATCTCATTGTTATCTCAACTTATAACATTAAGTTGTTCTAAATCGGGGTAGAGTTTTGGTAGAGTATCTGGATATAAGAAATTTTGCCTCTGGTTGACGTTCTTCGAAAGCGTGAAATTCAGGACATCAAAAATCGAGAAGCCGAGAGTTTAAGATGCAGGAATTGCGATTCGTACTCATTATTGTAGGCGCGCTAGCGATAGCCGCTTTGCTATTTCATGGTCTGTGGACCAGTAAGAAAGAAGGGAAATCCAAGTTCGGTGATAAGCCGCTTGGCAAAATAGACGTTGATCAAGAAGAGACCGTACCGTCGCGTGCATTTGCTCCGGAAGATGACTACGAGATTATTCGTAAGGATCGTAAAGAGCCTGATTTTGGTTTGTCCGATACTGCTACTGAAGCTGATCCTTTGATTTCTGATTACGAACCAACCGTTGAAGCTACAACTGTTATTAACACTGTTGATGAAGAGATGGAGCTGGAAGTGCCTTCAATGGTTGTTGAGAAAGACAACGATGAGGCCGTGGCCGAATCAATCACTGAAGCTCAGCCTGCGGCAACGGAGACTAAAGAGCCAAAGTCGGACGAAATGGAAGTTATCGTTCTGAATGTCCATTGTGCCGGTAATGAACCATTTGTTGGTACTAAGCTGTTCGATAGCATGCAGCAAAACGGTCTACTTTACGGTGAAATGGATATCTTCCATCGCCATGCGGATATGTCTGGGACAGGCAAAGTGCTGTTTAGCGTTGCGAACATGATGCAGCCTGGAACACTAAAACACGACGATCCCGCTGAGTTTACCACTAAGGGTATTTCATTCTTTATGACCTTACCTTGTTTTGGCGATCCTGCTCAGAATTTCAAGTTGATGTTGAAGACAGCACAGCAAATTGCAGACGATCTCAGTGGTAACGTACTGGACGATTCTCGTAACATGATGACGCCAGATCGATTAGATGCGTACAGAAAACAAATTCAAGATTTCAAGATCAAAGCTGCTCAGCAGTAAGTGAACAGTTATTAATAAAAGGCTCCGAGTCGGAGCCTTTTTTCATGATTCGAGAGAATAAGAAATGCAAAACGTAGAGCAAAGGCTAAAAGAACTAAGAGAAACGCTACATATTCACGCGATTCGCTATTACGTTGAAGATGATCCGACGATTCCTGATGCTGAATATGACCGTTTAATGCGTGAGTTACTCGATTTAGAGGAAGCTCATCCTGAGTTCATCACTGCTGATTCACCAAGTCAACGAGTCGGCGGAATGCCACTCAGCGGGTTTGAGCCTGTCACCCATGAAATCCCGATGCTGTCTTTGGATAACGCATTTGATGATGATGAGTTAAACGCATTTAATCGCCGTATGGGCGACCGAGTTCCTGCTGCTAAACTGGCCGAATTTTGTTGCGAGCCTAAGCTTGACGGCCTTGCCGTTAGCCTGCTTTACGAAAATGGCGTTTTAGTCAGAGCGGCTACCCGAGGTGATGGTGCTACAGGCGAAAATATTACCGAAAATGTGCGCACCATAAAGTCAATTCCTTTAAAACTGCAAGGCGATTCATGGCCGCAGCGCATTGAAGTGCGTGGTGAAGTGTTCATGCCAAAAGCGGGCTTTGAACGTATGAATGAGCTTGCCGTGAAAAAAGGTGAGAAAGTCTTTGTTAACCCAAGAAATGCAGCCGCAGGGAGCTTACGTCAGCTTGATTCGCGCATTACAGCAAAACGTCCTTTAGCTTTTTATGCATACAGCGTAGGTGTGATTGAAGGAGGAGATCTTTCATCGAGTCACTACGATCGCTTTATTCAGTTGAAAGGCTGGGGGCTACCAATGTGCCCGGAAACCAGAAGAGTAAAGTCTCTTGATGACGTAAAAGCTTATTATCAAGATATTCTTCAGCGTCGCGCTGAATTGCCATATGAAATAGATGGTGTGGTGATCAAGCTGGATGATATTGAGCTTCAGGAACAGCTTGGTTTCGTAGCCCGAGCACCACGTTGGGCAATTGCTTACAAATTCCCGGCTCAAGAAGAAATGACGACCTTGAACGATGTTGAGTTTCAGGTGGGGCGAACTGGGGCGATTACCCCAGTGGCTAAATTAGACCCGGTATTTGTTGGAGGGGTGACAGTCAGTAATGCAACCCTACACAATGCCGATGAAATTGAGCGTCTAGGCGTGAAAGTTGGTGATACCGTTATTATTCGCCGCGCAGGAGATGTTATTCCGCAAATTGTCTCGGTTGTCCAAGAGCTACGGCCTGAAACGGCGCGAGAGATTATTTTCCCTGTCACTTGTCCAGTATGCCAATCAGCGGTTGAACGTGTGGAAGGTGAAGCGGTTGCTCGTTGCACTGGAGGGTTAGTCTGTCAGGCTCAGCGTAAAGAAGCACTCAAGCACTTTGTATCCCGTAAAGCTTTGGATGTTGATGGGTTAGGTGACAAAGTTATCGAGCAACTTGTAGATAAAGAAATGGTGGTGACTCCTGCTGATTTATTTAAACTACGAGCAGGTGAGTTAACTGTTTTGGAACGTATGGGGCCAAAGTCGGCGCAAAATATCGTCAATGCGCTTGAGAAATCTAAGCAAACTACGCTACCACGCTTCCTCTATTCTCTGGGGATCAGGGAAGTTGGTGAAGCGACAGCGTTGAACTTGGCTCAATACTTCTCAAATCTAGAGGCGATTAGCCAAGCTTCTGTTGAGCAGTTAATCGCAGTACCTGATGTCGGTCATGTGGTCGCGAATCATATTCACAGTTTCTTTGCTCAAGAGAACAACACCAAAGTGATTCAGGAACTGATTGAGCTTGGCGTCGCGTGGAGTGATATAGAACCTCAAAGCGAAGATGCCCCTCAGCCATTGGCAGGAAAAGTGGTTGTTCTGACGGGGTCTTTGTCACAACTTTCTCGCAATGATGCCAAAGCGGCTCTTCAGGCTTTAGGTGCGAAAGTGACGGGAAGTGTTTCCAAGAATACAGATATACTTTTTGCAGGCGAAGCAGCTGGTTCGAAATTAGCAAAAGCCCAAGAACTTGGCATTGAGATTCGCAATGAACAAGACTTATTAGACTTAATGAAATAGCATCAGTTATCTATCGAAAAGCCTCAGTGATTTATTACTGAGGCTTTATTTTTATGCGTAAAATAACTTTAAACATATCCGTTACAACTGCAAACATATCTCCGAATCGTTCAAATGTAACACTCTGTATCTTTATGAGAATTTCTTAGAAAATATGCGATGTAATTCAACTAATATAAAATTGATTTTTACTAACTAATTGTTTTTTATATTAATTTACATTTGTTTCATATTGTGTGTTTGAGATTGAGATCTCGGTCACTTACTCGATTAAAGTTTGCTCAAGTTCATATTTTTTTAGTCGAAAATTAAGTTCTCATTGATGTTTTACTCCATAAAGTTAGTCTAGTTGCATGAATGTACTCGTGCATTCAGAGTTTTTAGAGCGAAATTAATCGCATTAAAGCTCGAAATATAAGTCTTCTCTTCGGCGGCCAACTTAAGAGAGACGAAACAAACAGCTATGTCTATTTTTTAGGAGTTTTTCCATGGAAAAAATATTTAAACGCACGCTTATCGGTGCGGCAGTCGCTATCGCTTCAACTTCTGCATTCGCAGCAGAAGAAACAGGTCAAATCGGCGTACTTTCAGATTTTAATGTTCAAGCATACGGTGTTGCAGCTATCTCTGCTTTCTATCAAGAAGATGGTACCGGCTATGACTACGAGAACGAATCTCGCATTGGTTTCCGTGCAAGCAAAGACATGTTTGATAACGTTAACGTATTCATGCAAATTGAATCAGGTTATGTAGGCGAAGATGGTAAAGGTTCTACACTTGGTGCTCGTGATACTTTCTTAGGTTTACAAGGTGACTGGGGTAAAGTTCGCTTCGGTCGTATGTTGACACCTCTATACGAAATCGTTGACTGGCCATACTCAAACCCAGGCTTAGGCCGTGTGTTTGACTGGGGCGGTGACGTTAAAGCTCACTATGATCGTAAAGGCGATATCGCACGCTATGATTCACCAGCATTTGGTGGTCTAACTTTTAATGCGTCTGTTGGTCGTGGTGACAAAAGTGTAGATGGTTCTAACCACGTAGGTTTTGGTGTTCACTATAACGTTGCGGATATTGTAACGTTACATGGTGGCTACGAGTCGAACGCAAAATACAGCGGTTCAGCCTTTGATTCAACAGCATATATTGTTGGTTTTGAATTACCTCTTCCAGCTGGTTTCGGCCTAGCAGGTGCTTACAAGTTTAGTGAAGGTGAGTCTAAAACAGTTGCTGGTCAGGAAGGAGAGCAGGGTCAATACTCTATCATCGGTCAATACTGGAACGGCCCATGGGGCGTGAAAGTTGGTTACGCAGCTAACCTTGATTCAGAAGTGGCTGGCACCAAACAAAACGATGACGATGAAGTATTGTCTGCTCAGCTAATGTATGTGAAGAACGGTTTCGTTCCTTACCTTCGTGTAGGTCAACATGACGCTTATAACTCAGACGATAAGAAAGCATTTGTTCGTATCGGTATGGAATACGGCTTCTAATTGTTGCTAATTGTCTTTCTTAATATAAACGCCGGCCTAGTGCCGGTGTTTTAGCTAGCTCCCAAGGATAATGAGTATGAAGATAAATAAAACATCATTAATAATTTCAACTGTGTTGCTTTTAAGTGGATGCAGTACTTTAGACAGTTCTAGTGCATTTGATGATGTCGCGAGTTCGGTGAAAGAAAGACATAACTATGTTCAGGTTGTAGCAAAGGAAATTACGCCAGATACCAAAGCGGTTATTGGTGCTGATGTTGTAAAATCTTCACTCTTTTATGTTGGTAATTTTGCGAAAGAAGCCAATGTAGATGTAAAAGGGTCGTATGTTGATATGAGCGTAACAACATTTAAAAGCTACGACCGTTTCGATAACGTTACTGTGAATAACGATAGTAATCCAATTGTTGACTATCGCCCTGTCGCGGAGACTTGCACCGAACATTGTACAGTTACTCAGTGGTTCCAATTTCCTTTAAGTGAAGAGAAAATATCTCAGTTCAAAGGAGATGAAGTTGAGTTTACCTTAGCTTCTAAGACCAGCAAGAATGTCGTTCAGTTCTCTGTGCCTAAAGCCTATTTTGATGCTGTAAGAAATGAAGCTGCTTATGCGATGAGTAAGCAACCTCAACAGGCTGTCCCTGTCACTACGCTACCAGCAGAAATTAAGAGTAAGTCTCAAGACATGGTTCAATACTGGTTCAACGAAGGTTCAGTAGAAGAGAGAAAAGCCTTTGCAGATTGGGCATTCAGTCAAAGAACTTCTGTGACCAGTATGATTCAGACAGAAAGTAAACCTGTTGAAATGATGGCGTATTGGTATGACAAAGCGAACAAGGCTGAAAAGTCAGATATCCTAGCTTGGTTAATTCGTCAGGAGTAATTGCTATTTAGATGAATTAGAGGCATGGTTTAACCGTGTCTTTAATTCGCATAAATTGAACAATGAACATCAGTGAAGTATCAAAAAAGACAGGTCTGACAGCTAAATCGATCAGACTGTATGAAGAAAAAGGGTTAATTAAACCGCCACATCGCTTAGACAATGGTTACCGTGATTACCATGACCAACATGTCGCAGATCTCAATCTGATTGCACGTTGTAAAGGAGTTGGGTTCAGTCTTGACGAGTGTAAAGCGATGCTCAACTTGGCGAATGACCCTGAAAGAAGTAGTTATGCGGTGAAAGAAAAAGCGCAGTTGAAGCTGAAAAGTGTTGAGCAGAAGCTGAAAGAACTGACCGTTATAAAACAGCAGCTGGAACTATGGATTCAGGAATGTCCCGGTGATGAGGGCAGTGAATGCCCAATCATCGATGATTTGAAAGGGCAATGCTGTAAAACGAAATAATGCAAGTCAACAGGTCAACTGTAGGCTTGCATTTTTTGTTTATAGATGGCGGTTTTCTTTTTCTCAGATTGGTTCAACTTTCACGACAATGCCATCTACTTGGATCACTTTAACTCGTGTTCCAGTTTTTAATGGCACATCGCATTCTGCTGTCCATGTGGTATCACCCAGAATCAAGCGAAACTGACCAGCATCTACATCTTGCTCGACCACCGACGTTTTGCCGATGAGTTGCTTATCTTTCTGATTGAGCTCTCTATGCGCATCATCTTGTTTGTCCGTAGAGAGTTGCTTTCTCCACCATAACCAAGTGGTGATTAATGAGAAACTTGCGAATGACATCCATTGCAGTTGCCAACCAATCGGTAAGAAAACCACGATTACGCCTACGATAAGTGCTGAGATCCCCAGCCAAAGGAAGTATCCAGCAGTTCCAATCAGTTCGACGGCTAACAGACATAAGCCAAGCGCTAACCAGTGCCAATGGTTTAGCTGAGTTAAAAATTCAATCAAGAATCAGCCTCTTTTTTGTTGGTTTGTTTAAACATTTCAGCAATGCCAGCAACAGATCCCATCAACCCAGTAGCTTCTAAAGGAAGCATAATTATTTTGCCATTCTCTGCCTGACCAATAGATTTTATAGCGTCCGTATAGCCTTGGGCAATAAAGTAATTTACCGCTTGCATATCACCTTGTGCAATTGCTTGAGATACCATTTCTGTCGCTCTTGCTTCCGCTTCAGCAGCACGCTCTCGGGCCTCAGCTTGGAGAATTGCAGCTTGCTTTTCACCTTCGGCTTTTAGAATTTCAGATTGCTTCTGGCCTTCTGCTTTCAATATTTCAGCTTGTCGAACACCTTCCGCTTCTAAAATTGAGGCCCGTTTCATCCGTTCAGCCTTCATTTGCGCATTCATGGCTTCTGTCAAATCTGTTGGTGGTTGAACGTCTTTGATTTCGATACGGGTAACTTTAACGCCCCAAGGGTTCGTTGCTTGGTCGACGATCGAAAGCAGTTTGGTGTTGATCATGTCTCGTTGGCTGAGCATCTCGTCGAGCTCCAAAGAACCAAGCACAGTACGCATGTTAGTCAATGTCAGGTTGCGAATCGCATTCTCCAAATCATTGACTTCGTATGCGGCTTTTGCGGCATCGATGACTTGCACAAAACAGACCGCATCGATAACGACATTTGCGTTGTCTTTACTAATGACTTCCTGAGCTGGGATATCAAGTACTCGTTCCATCATATTGATTTTACGGCCCACTCGATCGATAAACGGAATAATGATGTTGAGTCCCGGTTTTAAGCTATGGGTGTAACGACCAAAGCGTTCTACTGTCCAGTTGTTGCCTTGAGGTACGGTCTTAACCGCTGAAAAAATAAAAACAATTGCTAGAAAAACAAACACACCGATAGCAATGAGTGAATCAAAAGCCATAACATGTCCTTAATAAGTTAATTATGTAAGAAGGGAAGGAAACTCCCTAAATGCAGTGTGTGGTATAGAACAAGATTGAACAATCTTTAGGCGTGAGTTTTGTAGTAAAGTTCAGAAAAAAGGCAGGTCTTATTAACCTGCCTATTTATAGTGCTGCTTAGTAAAGAAGAGAGTATAACTGGCGGCGATACTTGCTTGCGATACCATTGCCTTGGCCTATAGCGCTGAGTATGTCCATAAATGTCTTTTTCATCTCTCCATCTAAGGCGTTTAAATCCGATTTTAGGAATCGCCACAATAGTTCTAGAGCATCTTCATCTCGTTTAACTTGATGATATTGAGTAGCCAGTTCCACTGCTATTTTTGCATCTTCAGGGTTATCTGATAAAGCTGCCTCTAATGCTTGAATTTCTGGACTGTTAGACGCTTGATCATGCAGTTCTAACTTCGCCATTAAGCTTTTGTAGTAGCCGTCTTGATACTCAAGCGGGATGAATTCCAGCTCAGCTTTTGCCGCATCTATCTGACCTGATTCAATAAAACAATCAGCAAGAGCAAGTTTTACATCACCTTTACTTTTTAGCTCTTCCGGTAGTGAAAGAAGTAGAGGCAGTGCTTGCTGGTGTTGTTGTGCTTGCACTAGTTCTATTGCTTGATTCAGCGTCATTTCGTCTTGGCTCGGTAAATGACGGTTAAGCATTTCTTTCACGGCTTCTATTGGCTGAGGTCCACCTATTCCATCAACAGGCTGACCATTGATGAACAAAGCGATAGTCGGTAGCGACTGAACACCAAACTGGGCGGCAATCGCTTGTTCATCCTGGCAGTTCAGCATTGCGAGTGTGAATACACCATTGTATTGCTGAGTTAGCTGTTGAAGTGCTGGAATCATCTGCGCGCTTTCTTGGCTTATTGGCGCCCAAAAGTAAAATAGGATTGGAGTAGATGCTGAACTTTCGAGTACCTGATGAAAGTTCTGTTGATTGACGTCAACGATAAATGGTGACTGCATGGACATTCCTTTTCGCTCCTGAATTTTGAGCACTTGTAGTATTCACTTTACATGGGGGCGCAATGAAGAAATTCAAGCCATAAATTGTAGGTTGTTTACAAGAATCGCGAGACAAAAAATGCCACCGAGTGGTGGCATTTTTTGTTGATAGAGCAGGGTATTAGAGCGTCACAATTAAAATGAGTGCAATACAAATACCAAGCCAATTACACTGGTTTAAAGTCATAGATGAACTCAACACACCTTACACAATACAAATAACTTGCTTAATATCTGCGCAGTATTAATGGGAAATGTTGCGAATAAATGACAATTCTATTTTTAAGAGAAATATTTTTTGATTAACTTTACGCCGCTTTGTAGAGCAGTTTATCCAGCATAGCTCCGGGTAGCACTCGTTTTAAAATTGCGGCAACTTTTGTCGGTGTTGTTACCCTATAACGCAATTTGGGCTTGGCAGATTCTAATGCATGGATTAAAGGTGCCAAGCAGGCTTCAGGTGGCAGTACGAAACGATTGTTGGAAGTCTCTTTAGCTAATCGAGCCAACTGAGTTTCATATTCAGATTTATGGACACTCTCTCCTACGTTTATCCATTGTTTAAACGCTTGTAATGCATTTGCTCTAAATTCAGTTTCTATTGGTCCGGGCTCAATAATGCTAATTTTTATGTTGCTATGTCTCAGTTCGAGACGAAGAGTATCTGTCCAACCTTCTAACGCAAACTTCGAGGTATTGTAAGCGCCTCTGTATTTCATAGCGGCAAAGCCTAAGATAGAGCTGTTTTGCACAATTCGCCCATACCCGAGTCGACGAAAATGAGGGAGCAGAGACGTTGTGAGTGTATGCCAACCGAATAGATTGGTTTCTAACTGCTGACGTAACGCTTGTGTTGGTAAATCCTCTATTGCTCCCGGTTGGCCATAAGCGCCATTGTTAAATAGAGCTGAAAGCTGATGGTTTGAAAGTTCTAGCGCTTGTTCAATACCTCGTTTAATACTCTCTTCATCAGCCAGATCGAGTTGGATGCAGGTTAATCCTTCATCGCTGAGCCTTTGTACATCTTCTTGTTTTCTGCAAGACGCAATCACTTGATACCCTCTTTTATGTAAAGCGTGAGCTGCCATATAACCGATGCCTGAAGAGCAACCTGTGATTAATATTGAATGCGTCATGAATTTTCCTAAATAAAACTAATTGGCGAATTGAAGTAGGTTTTTTAATGCAGGCTCGATATGGGAAAACTGGAACTGGAAGCCTAACTCAGTCAGTTTTTTGGGCTTAGCGCGCATGCTATCAAGCAACAGTTCAGATGCTTCACCCATGACCAATTTTATTGCCCACTTCGGTGTCAACAAAAAGTGCGGGCGTTTAATCGCAGAGGCAAGGCTTCTACTGAATAGAGCATTGGTTGCGGGGTGGGGAGCGCTTAGATTAAATGCGCCTTGTGCGTGCTCTGTCGTCAACAGGAACATAATAGCCTGCACCATGTCAGTCATGTGTATCCAAGGGATATATTGCTGTCCTGAGCCAATTGGCCCACCTAATCCTAACTTATACGGCGGAAGCATTTTCTGTAGTGCGCCTCCTGCGGGAGACAGCACGACTCCTGTTCTAAGCAAGCACACTCTGGTTCTGTCTGATTGAGCTCTCAACGCGATTTGTTCCCATGTGTCACACACTTGATGGGAAAAACTTTGATGATGCACATGCAGACTTTCGTCAAAAGGATGAGATTGTTGATCCCCGTAATAACCGACTGCGGAGCCACTGATCAAGACTGCAGGTGGTTTAGTGCTGGCATGAATCAGTGATACCAACTGCTCAGTAATGTCCCAGCGACTGCGACATATGCGCGATTTTTGCTTTCGACTCCAGCGCTTATTTGCAATCGGTTCTCCTGCCAAGTTAATTACGGCATCGAAGTGATTGAGGTCTTGTAAATCAAGTAAAGAGTTAATGAAGTTGAGATTACCACTACGAATATGGCTTAACTGATGCTTAGCATTTTCTGTGTTGCGTGTTAATACAGTTACTTGCTCGGTCATCAGCAGCTTTAACAATTCACGTCCGATAAAACCAGTTCCGCCAGTGATAAGTATATTCATAGCCTCTCCTTTGCTACCTAAGTATAGGCAGTATCTGCAAGCTCATTCGCAGCACAGCTGTTGTTATCAGAGTACGAGATTCAGTGGGAACTTCCAATACGCTGTTTTTACTTGTGATAATTTTTTGCTCAGCCCTGTACCTAGGTCACACCAACTTTAGGGTAGTTTTGCCATGATGATTCATAACAATCGTTATGGGGGAAGTATGTCAGGATTGACGGCACTGTTTAAAGCTATGTTAGCGAGCATGCGAGACTTGATGCCCATTGTAATGGTTATAGCCTTTTTTCAATTGTTTGTCTTACAAGATGTTCTACCTAATTTTTTAAGTGTTTTATTTGGATTAGTCCTTGTCGTTTTGGGGCTTACTTTTTTTATATTTGGTTTAGAAATGGGGCTGTTCCCGATAGGGGAATCCATGGCCCAAGCTTTTGCACGCAAAGGGAGTGCATTTTGGTTATTGGCTTTTGCATTCTGCCTAGGTTTCGGAACGACGATAGCTGAGCCGGCTCTCACCTCTATTGCGGCAGAAGCCGCTAAAGTGGCTGCTGAAGGTGGGATGATTACGCATTCTGAGCAAGAGATGGAAAGTTACGCTAACGGGCTTAGGCTCACGGTTGCTCTATCCGTAGGTATGGCCATCGTGATAGGTGTAATTCGTATCGTTAAAGGTTGGCCGATTCATTACATGATAGCCATAGGCTATATAGGTGTTGTGGTAATGACGGCTTTTGCACCGCCAAGCATTATCGGTGTTGCCTATGATTCTGGTGGTGTCACAACATCAACCATCACAGTTCCTTTAGTAACCGCTCTGGGTATTGGTCTAGCTTCAGCCATTAAAGGTAGAAATCCGATGCTTGATGGATTTGGTCTTATCGCGTTTGCCTCTCTATTGCCGATGATTTTTGTCATGGTATTTGGCATGGTGATGACATGATTTCACTTGGCACTTTCTATTCCACACTTGTCTCTACTCTTCAGGATGTTTTTCCTATCGCGGTAATCATTGCTGGCTTCCAATTTGTGGTTTTGCGCAAGCCAATCGTAAATCCGATGAGAGTTTTGGGCGGATTCGCCTATGTAATTTTGGGGCTCACGCTATTTTTACTTGGATTGGAGTTTGCGTTGTTTCCTTTGGGAAAGACGATGGCGATGCAATTAACTTCTCCCGATTTATTGACTGAATATAGGTTGAGTATTGGCGAGAAGTTGCAATGGGTCGATTACTACTGGGTCTATCTGTTTGCTTTCAGTATTGGATTTAGTACCACAATCGCGGAACCTTCGCTGATAGCGGTTGCTATAAAAGCAAATCAGGTATCAGGTGGTGCTATATCAGTTAATGGTTTGAGAATGGCTGTTGCTTTGGGGGTCGCTGTGGGCATTACTCTGGGTTGCTATCGGATTGTGGTCGGAGACCCAATTCATTACTACATTATTGCCGGATATGTTGTGGTTGTTATTCAGACCTTCTTTGCACCACAACTGATTACTCCTTTAGCTTATGACTCTGGTGGTGTTACGACCTCCACAGTGACTGTCCCGATTGTGGCTGCATTGGGACTTGGACTGGCTTCTACCGTCCCCGGACGAAATCCGATGATCGATGGTTTTGGGCTTATCGCGTTTGCCAGCTTATTTCCTATTATTTCGGTAATGGGGTATGCACAAATTACTCAGTGGCTTAATCGTAAATCTGAGTGCAAAGATGCAACTAGAAAGGAGAAAGACAATGCGGTTTAAGTTAATTCTGGCGTTTGTCGAAGATGCAAAAACGGACTTAGTGCTTGATGCCGCAAGAGAAGCTGGGGCAACGGGTGCTACGGTGATTAACAATGCTCGAGGTGAAGGTTTAAATAAGAAGCGAACGTTTTTTGGTTTGACTTTAGAAGTACAAAAAGACGTTATCTTGTTAGTGGTTGAAGAGCATTTATCTCGACATATCCTCGAAACTATTAATGAAGTGGGTGAATTTGATGCCACTTCAGGGCAGGGAATTGCCATTCAGATTGATATAGAAGATGCCGTAGGTGTAGCGCATCAGGTTGAACGGTTAACAAAAGTGGTGGAGGACAATCTATGAATCGAGAAGATAAAGTTCGTGTAAGAGATGTCATGGCTGGCACCTACGTGATGGTTGATGGGTTAACTACGGTGTATGAAGGTATATGCCTTGCCAAAAAACATCAGGTGAAAGCACTGATCGTCGATAAACGGCATGAAGACGATGAATACGGAATAGTGTTGATGAATGACATCGCAAAAAAAGTTTTGGCAAAGAATCGATCGCCAAAACGAACCAATATTTATGAAATTATGACCAAGCCAGCGTTATCTGTTCCACCAGATATGAACGTCAAATACTGCGCTCGTCTATTTGAACGCTTTGGCATAAGCCGTGCGCCAGTCATTGATTGCGGTAAGGTCATTGGCATGGTGAGTTATAACAATATTGTGGTAAACGGTATGGTAAGAGATGACGACTAGGTAATAAACCATTAAACTCATGTGGTTTTTGCTATGAGGTTTATGATGAAACTGTTTATTGCTTCTGATTTGCACGGCTCGCTCCCTGCAACCGAAAAAGTCTTGTCTTTGTTTGAACAATCAGAGGCGACAACTCTCGTTTTGCTAGGTGACCTTCTAAATCATGGGCCACGAAATCCTATACCTGAGGGCTACAACCCGGCCGCAGTTGCGGAGCAACTTAATCACTATGCGAATAAAATAGTAGCGGTACGAGGCAACTGTGATAGTGAAGTTGACCAGATGTTGTTGACCTTTCCAATGATGTCTGACTATGCATGGGTGGTGCTTGAATCGGGACAAAGAATGTTTCTGACCCATGGTCATCTTTACAATCAACAAAACTGCCCTGCGATGGGACCTCGTGACATTCTGGTTCACGGACACACACATATTCCCTCTGCTCAAGAGTGGGGAAAAGGCTTCTTTCTCAACCCAGGGTCAGTGACATTCCCAAGAAATGACTTTGCGCCAAGCTATGGTCTCTTGGAAGGTAACCAACTTATAGTTAAGTCTCTCGATGGGGACGAAATGCTTGCAAAAGCGACCATTTGAAAATGCACAACATATTGAAATAAAAGAAGAGCTCAATTGAGCTCTTCTTTTATTTTCTGTCTGAGTGTCCAAGGTCACGTTCTGGATCGATAAGATCTCTCACGCGCTGTTTCAGTTCTTTTGCTTCGGGGAATCCGCCATCTTTCTTGCGCTCCCATATCTGTACACCGTTACAGAAGATCTCATATCTTCCACCGGTATCTGGGTGGAGAGATACGGTTTCAATTTCTTCGCTGAAGGTATGCAGCAATTCTTGGCTTATCCAAGTCGCTCTCAGCATCCAGTTACATTGACGACAATAAAAGATGTCAATTTTCGCTTTGTCCATAAGTTCCTTAGTTGCTGAACAGTACGGTCGAACCGTGGTTCAAGCTAGTGAGCAGTAAAGTTTTGTTATTGACGATGTCGACACGTCGGCTTTGCTGCGCTTCCATTTTGAAAAACTGTGTTACCAACTCAAGCTCTTGTTGGGTGAATTCTTGACTTTGGCTTTGTGAAACATTTCTAAACTTTGTTGGAGAAACGAGTAAATAGTTATCGCTGACGTCCCATTTGCCCGTTTCTGAGATATTCATGATATTTTGAGCATCATCATTTTCAGAATGTAAAACCACATTAGAAACACGCACATAGGTACCGTTCGGCAGATATTTTACATTTGAAGAAATATCAACGCGACGCAGCGAACCGATTTGTTGATGTGTTGTCGTGTTTTCAATAACGGTGACTGTTTTTGATTGCCACTCGCGTGAAGAAATTTCCTGCTCGAGCTTTAAATCGCTTCCCCAATAGAGCCAACTACTCAACGCAATTGAAACGATGCTCATCATTATTGCAATTCTTCTGATCATGATGATTCACCTCTTTGGCAAACTTTATTGATCTCATCTTGATTCGCCACAATCTTTAACGTGATATTGGCTGATGAATACTCCGGTTTATGGATGTAATTCAGGATCAGCACATCGTTATGACCGCCTGTTGCGATCACTTTCTCTAGAGCAAATTCACCTTGATACTCAGATATGTATTGATTCACACACAACTCGATCGAAGGTAGCCATTCCGTTAGGTCGGGATGATTTTTGGGTGTGTCTACCACGACGCCATGATAACTCGCCAGCCTTCTGAACTCTGATTGAGTCGGATGGGTGAACATGACTGCAAAAATAGGTAGCAGCACAGAGAACAGGAACAGTAACTTAGTAACAAGGTCAATAGGGCGCTTAGCCGAAACCGGATGCTGTGAACCCACTGTCTCTAATTCATCGCGAGCGATACTGCTGTCTGTTTTGCTGGATTGTTCAATCTCAAGCTGAGCAATTTCTTCAGAAACATCGCTGTGGACGTCTTTTTCTTCCCACTCTAGATTTTCTGGTTCGTTTAAGTGCGCATTTTCTTCAAACTCAGAAATGTCTGTCACTGTTGAAATTAACTGATAGCCACGTTTAGGCACAGTTTTCACAAACTGAGGTGACTTAGTGGAATCTTTAAGTTGCTTGCGTAGGGTCGAGATAGCTTGAGTTAAGCTGGAATCATCTACTTCAAAGCCTTGTTCTCTCCAAACAAAATCATACAGTTCGTTACGAGAAACGACTTCATTTGGACGTTGACAGAATAGAAGGAGTATTCGACTTTCATTACTGCCCAGACGAACGAGTTCATCGTCAAAAACATTATCAATCAGCGAATTGCTGATTGAGTCGAAAGTAAATCTGTCTCCGAGAAGGAATTTATTGCCTATGCCCGTCATCGATATCTTCTTCATTTATTTTTAGAGTCTTAAATCACGGCTAACTGGGAATAGTTTCCATGCTAAGGAGTTAAGGAGGAGTTAAGACCACAATGAATATTTATCTTCCTTGATATAAAACTGTGCCAAGCATAATCAATAAAAATAAAAAAAACAGTGTTTTTTGACCTTGTTGACCTTGAATTTACATTCGCCGACCCTACTTATTTACCAAATTGGTTATCTTTCTGGTCTGGCTAATTTTTAAGCATTGTGACTGGAAATCTCTAATGTGATGTTATGGAGCTAAAATGAGCGAAACAATGACAGCAAATAAAGAAACTCGTGGCTTTCAATCGGAAGTGAAGCAACTACTTCATCTTATGATTCACTCTTTGTATTCAAACAAAGAGATCTTCCTGCGTGAGTTGATTTCTAACGCTTCAGACGCTGCAGATAAGCTGCGTTTTCAAGCATTATCAAATCCAGACCTTTACCAAGGTGATGCAGACCTTGGCGTTAAACTGTCATTCGACAAAGAGACAAAAACGATAACGATCTCGGATAACGGTATCGGTATGAATCGCGAAAATGTGATTGAGCATTTAGGTACTATCGCGAAATCAGGTACAGCGGAGTTTTTCTCTAAGCTTTCTGAAGAGCAAACCAAGGATTCTCAGCTTATCGGACAATTTGGTGTTGGCTTCTACTCTGCATTTATCGTTGCTGATGCAGTAACGGTACGTACTCGCGCTGCGGGAGTTGCGAGCAATGAAGCGGTTCAATGGCATTCAAAAGGTGAAGGTGAGTACACGGTAGAGTCAATTGAAAAGGCAAGTCGTGGTACAGATATCATTCTTCATCTACGCGAAGAAGGGGAAGAGTTCCTTTCTGAATGGCGTTTACGTGATGTGATTTCAAAATACTCAGATCATATCGGTATTCCAGTCTTTATTCAGACTGAAGAGCGTGATGACGAAGGTAAAGAGACGGGCAATAAGAATTGGGAACAAATCAATAAAGCACAAGCGCTTTGGACTCGTAGCAAATCAGATATTACTGATGAAGAGTATCAAGAGTTCTACAGACACGTATCTCATGATTTTGCTGAACCGCTCGTTTGGAGCCACAACAAGGTGGAAGGTAAGAACGATTACACCAGCTTGTTGTACATTCCTTCTAAAGCACCTTGGGACATGATGAACCGAGACCATAAGTCTGGTTTGAAACTTTATGTTCAACGTGTATTCATTATGGATGACGCAGAGCAGTTTATGCCGTCTTACCTGCGTTTTGTGCGTGGTTTGATAGATTCAAACGATCTGCCGCTAAACGTTTCACGTGAAATTCTGCAAGACAATAAGGTTACTCAATCTTTACGCAACGCATGTACTAAGCGTGTACTTACTATGCTTGAGCGCATGGCAAGTAATGATGAAGAGAAATACCAGTCGTTCTGGAAGCAGTTTGGTCTTGTAATGAAAGAAGGCCCAGCTGAAGACATGGCAAACAAAGAGAAGATTGCCGGTCTGCTGCGTTTTGCATCGACAGAAGTCGATTCTTCAGAGCAAACAATTGGTTTAGCTTCCTATGTTGAACGCATGAAAGAAGGCCAAGACAAGATCTATTACTTGACGGCTGACAGCTATGCGGCAGCTAAGAATAGCCCACACTTAGAACAATTTAAGTCTAAGGGTATCGAAGTTATTCTGATGTACGATCGCATTGACGAATGGTTGATGAACTACTTAACAGAGTTTGATGGTAAGCAGTTCCAGTCAATCACCAAAGCGGGTCTTGATCTAAGCAAGTTCGAAGACGAAGCAGAAAAAGAGAAGCATAAAGAGACGGAACAAGAGTTTCAGTCGGTTGTTGAGCGTATCAAAGGCTACTTAGGTGACCGAGTAAAAGACGTGCGTACAACATTTAAGCTTGCGACGACTCCGGCAGTTGTTGTCACGGATGATTTCGAAATGGGTACTCAAATGGCGAAGCTTTTGGAAGCAGCTGGTCAGGCAGTGCCTGAAGTGAAGTATATTTTTGAGGTCAACCCTGAACACGCTTTGGTTAAGATGATGTCTGATGAACCAGACGAAGAAGCCTTTGGACGTTGGGTAGAAGTGTTGCTGGGTCAGGCAATGTTGGCTGAACGCGGTTCAATGGCCGATCCTTCTCAGTTCCTGAGTGCAATGAATAAACTTCTGACTAAGGTTTAATAGTTTTAATGAATAAAAAGCTCGCGAAATGCGGGCTTTTTTATTAAAAAGTGAGCTAACGTCGTTTATTTGTTTCGATTTGTGCTAAACAGGCTTTAGGGATGGATGCCAAGTTGCATTCTTTAGTCTTAGATTCGCCTGAGAGACAAATTTATGTGATAGAATGCGAAGCTTGAATATGGTTATCAACGCGTGTATTTTGCACGCCAGCTTGCATTCGCTAGCTGTATCAACTGTTATACCGAAACTTACCGTTCCCCTATCAAGGATGTTCCTCTAAAGGACTTTGCTTCTAAAAGGATATAGTGAGCTTCGGTATAAATATTATTTTCTAAAGAGGATTAAACATGCGCATCATTCTTCTAGGTGCTCCAGGTGCTGGTAAAGGTACACAGGCTCAATTCATCATGGAGAAGTTCGGTATTCCACAAATCTCTACTGGTGACATGCTACGTGCCGCTATCAAAGCAGGTACAGAGCTTGGTAAACAAGCTAAATCTGTTATCGATGCTGGTCAGCTAGTTTCTGATGAAATCATTCTTGGTCTGATCAAAGAGCGTATCGCACAAGATGATTGCGAGAAAGGCTTCCTGTTAGATGGTTTTCCACGCACGATCCCTCAAGCTGACGGCTTAAAAGAAATGGGTATCGACGTAGACTACGTAATTGAGTTTGACGTTGCAGACGATGTCATCGTTGAGCGTATGGCTGGTCGTCGTGCTCACCTTGCTTCTGGTCGTACTTACCACGTAGTGTACAACCCGCCAAAAGTTGAAGGTAAAGATGACGTAACTGGTGAAGATCTTGTTGTTCGTGATGACGATAAAGAAGAAACAGTACGTGCACGTCTAGGTGTATACCACAACCAAACTGCACCACTTATCGAGTACTACGGTAAAGAAGCGGCAGCAGGTAATACTAAGTACCTGAAATTTGACGGTACTAAGCAAGTTGCTGAAGTAAGTGCTGATATCGAAAAAGCATTAGCTTAATAGATAATACCTATTATCAAAATTTTTAATAATTTTGTTATAGTTAAGCGGCCGTAAGGTCGCTTTTTTTATACCTAAACGACTTGAAACTGACACAATGTTAGTGATGTAAATTCGTGTAAAATCAGCCCCAACTGATTTGGGTATATCCCCCTTTTACTTAAGTATTGAGCCGGAATAATAGAAAAAGGACGCTATGAAAACGATAAAAAAACAAGGTGTCTTGTTAGCCAATTTAGGTACACCTAAAGCTCCTACCGCTGTTGAAGTTAAGCGTTTTTTGGCTGAATTTCTTCATGACAAACGTGTTGTCGATATGAGTCGTTGGTTGTGGTGTCCGCTTTTACATGGAATCATCCTACCTATTCGCTCTCCTAAAGTTGCAAAACTGTACCAGTCGGTTTGGCTGGAAGAGGGCTCTCCCTTGATGGTGTATTCACAGCAACAGCGTAACAAGCTACAAGCATTGCTAAATATTCCTGTTGAACTTGGAATGACTTATGGTGAACCAAGTTTAAGTAGTGGCCTGGAAAAACTCCTGCAACAAGGCGTTGAAGAGGTTATTGTTCTTCCTCTATATCCTCAGTATTCATCGTCGACGACCGCTGCTGTTTTTGATGGATTGGCGAAAGCCATAAAGGGCATTCCAACTATGCCTCAGCTTACGTTTGTGCGTGACTACTACAGCCACCCTCTATACATACAAGCGTTAGCAAGCAGCGTTCGTGCATCTTGGGAGCAAAATGGTCAAGGGGATTTATTAGTATGCTCTTACCACGGAATCCCTAAGCGATACGCTGATAATGGCGATATTTATCCACTGCATTGTGAAGAAACGACGCGCCTTCTTGCCCAAGAGCTCGGATTATCCGAAGATAAAGTTCTGATGACCTACCAGTCTCAATTTGGTAAGGAAGAGTGGTTACAACCCTATACCGACAAAACGATGGAATCGCTACCTGAAAAGGGCATTAAGAAGCTTGATATCATCTGTCCGGCATTTTCTGTCGACTGTTTGGAAACGCTTGAAGAGATAGCAGGGGAAAACAAAGAGTTGTTTTTAGAAGCTGGTGGCGAGACGTTTAATTACATTCCTTGTTTGAATGCAGATGATGCTCATATCGAGATGATGAACGCACTTGTAACGAGCTAAGTTTGAATGTTCTAGTAAACAAAAAGGACCACATTAAGTGGTCCTTTTTACTATCCAAGCAGTATTAAGCCGGTTGTACTTCAGCTTGTTTTTCGTCAGCTGCAACTTCAACGTAGCCTTCTGCTCCGTGCATCCAAAATACTAGCTTGTTTGCAAACAGAAGGAGAATGACACCAGATACGGTAGCTGTCACAGCAATACCACTGAAGATGGCCATTGCGCCTAACTCACCTACATGAGAGCCAACATAGCCAGCAACATAGTTTGCGATCGCATTACAACCAAACCATGCACCCATCATGAGTGAAGCAAGACGTAGTGGAGCAAGTTTAGTCACTAGTGATAAACCAATTGGAGATAAACACAGCTCGCCTAAAGTATGGAAGAAGAATGCACCCACCAACCACAGCATAGATGTTTTTACCGTAGTGTCTCCGCCTTGCTGCATCACCGCACCTACCATACATAGGAAGCCAAGTGCTAAGAAGAACATTGCAAGTGCAAACTTAACAGGAGAGTTAGGTTCACGTTTGCCCAGTCTTACCCAAAAAACAGCCAGTACTGGAGCCAGAGTAATAATAAAGAATGGGTTTAGTGACTGGAACCAAGCCGCTGGCACTTCAAAGCTGCCGATCATGCGGTCTGTATATTGCTGGGTATAGATATTCATCAAACCGCCAGCTTGCTCAAAACCAGCCCAGAACACAATAGTAAACAGACTCATGATTAAGATAACTTTAATGCGGTCAAACTCTTCTTTCGTAAGCGGCTGCTTGGTTTGAGATTTGTTATTTTCCATTGCGCGTTTAGCTGCAGGAACTCTACCGATATCACCAAGCCACGACTGAGCAAGAGTAAGCTGCATAACTAAGCTAATTAGCATGCCGATACCTGCTGCAACAAAACCTGCTTTCCAGCCGAAAGAATTGGTTACTGACCCTGCGACAACACCAGCAAGCAGAGCACCAATGTTGATACCCATGTAGAAGATAGTAAAGGCACCATCGCGACGATGATCACCTTCTTGGTACAAATCACCAACCATTGTTGAAATGTTTGGTTTGAACAGGCCGTTACCTGCAATCAGTAGCGCTAGGCCAAGATAAAAAGAGTGCATTGGCGAAATACCAATAACCTCTGCTGGCATTGCTAAGGTGAATTGACCAATAGCCATCAATGCGCCGCCGATTAGAATGGAACGGCGTTGACCAAGGTAATTATCCGCTAGGTAGCCACCAATAAGTGGAGTGATATATACCAAGCCAGTATAGATACCGTAAAGATCAAGAGCGTCTTTTGTTGACCAACCCAAACCACCGTTAAGAGTGGCGTCAGTCAAGTAAAGAACTAAGATAGCTCTCATTGCATAGTAGGAGAAACGTTCCCAAAGCTCTGTGCTAAATAAAAGAAATAAGCCACGTGGGTGACCAAAAATTTGTCGTTGGTTTTGCATAATTAGAAACTAATGCCATCATTATATTTTTAGTGGCCGATAGATATACATTGGTCATAAAGATATTTCAAATGATTTAATATTGTAAATTAGTGTGTTTGGTGGATTTTCACTCTGCTTATCGTTGTTAATTCAGGATATTTGAAAAAGTTACTATTTGTGAAAACTAATTTTTAAATAAAGTATTGTTAGATGAGGTAGTGCTGTTTATTTCGTCACACGAGCGACGATGAATGGTTGTTACTATCTTTAATCATGACTATGTAAATCCATAGTGATAGCATTGCCAAAAAAATAATTGGTTAAGAATATGAAACGTTGGTATTTACTTTATTGTAAGCGAGGTGAGCAGCTTAGAGCGAAAGCTCATTTAGAAAATCAAGGCGTTGAGTGCTTTTACCCAGAAGTTACAGTTGAGAAAATTCTACGAGGAAAGCGTCAATCAGTGAAAGAGCCGCTTTTCCCTTGTTATATGTTCGTCCGTTTTGATTTTGAAATTGGCCCTTCATTTACCACGGTTCGCTCAACCCGTGGAGTCGCTGATTTTATCCGCTTTGGCGCTCAACCTAAAGAATTGCAAGGTGATCTGATTTATGAACTTAAACAGATGGATACGAGTGAGCAAAGTTTTGCTGTTTCTAAAATGCCAACACAAGGTCAAGTGATGAAAGTGACTGGTGGGCAATTTTCTGGCATCGAAGCAATTTATCAGGAATCGGATGGGGAAACTCGATCATTAATGTTGATTAAGCTCATCAACCAACCAATAGTGATGAGTATTGATAACAAAGATTTAGATCTTAAGTAGAGCGACTAAATACATCGATATAAGAAAAAGGCGCCCTAGGCGCCTTTTTCTTTTTATTACTTAGTAAGCTTCGATGTGAACGGCTTTTACAGCTCGACCTGATGGATCAACACAGTTTTTGAATGATTCATCCCATTCAATTGCTTTTGCAGAAGAACAAGCCACTGAAGGGCCTCCCGGAACACATTGAGCAGCTGACTCCAGTGGGAACAACTCTTCAAAGATTTCACGATACACATAGCCTTCTTTGGTTGTTGGCGTGTTATATGGGAAACGGTATTGTGCAGTTTCCATTTGTTGATCGGTTACTTTCGCCTCGGCGGTTGCTTTTAGCGTATCGATCCAGCTGTAGCCAACGCCATCAGAGAATTGCTCTTTCTGACGCCATGCGATGGATTCAGGTAAATAGTCTTCAAAACACTCGCGTAGGATGTGTTTTTCCATCTTGCCGTTACCACACATTTTATCTGCAGGGTTCAGACGCATTGCAACATCGATAAATTCTTTGTCTAAGAATGGCACTCGGCCTTCTACGCCCCATGCAGCAAGCGATTTGTTTGCGCGTGCACAGTCAAACATGTTCAGTGCAAGCAATTTACGAACGGTTTCTTCGTGGAATTCTTGAGCGTTTGGAGCTTTGTGGAAGTATAAGTAACCACCAAAGATTTCATCCGCACCTTCACCAGAAAGAACCATTTTAATGCCCATTGCTTTAATTTTACGCCCCATGAGATACATAGGGGTAGAAGCACGGATGGTTGTGACATCATAGGTTTCAATGTGGTAAATCACATCACGAATTGCATCAAGACCTTCTTGAATGGTGTAAGTCATCTCGTGGTGAACTGTGCCGATTTTCTCAGCCACTTCACGTGCCGCTTTAAGATCCGGTGCGCCCTCAAGACCTACTGCGAATGAGTGAAGTTGTGGCCACCAAGCTGCAGATTTTTCATCATCTTCAATACGCATGGCTGCAAAACGTTTCGCGACTGCTGAAGTGATTGATGAGTCCAAACCACCCGACAAAAGTACACCGTATGGTACATCTGTCATTAACTGACGCTTAACAGCCGCTTCGAGCGCTGCAGTCAGTTCTTCTTTGCTCGTGGTGTTACCACTTACGGCTGCATATTCGTTCCAGTCGCGTACGTAGTATCGAGTTGGTTCTTTGTCTTGAGAACTATAGTAGCTACCTGGAGGGAACTCGCTTAGGGTTTTACATACGGGAACCAGAGCTTTCATTTCAGAAGCAACATAGTAGTTACCGTGCTCATCTTGACCTTGGTATAGCGGGATAATACCGATGTGGTCGCGACCTACCAAGTACTCGTCTTTTTCTTCATCGTAAAGAATGAAAGCAAAGATACCGTTGAGTTCTTCAAGAAGATCCACGCCTTTGTCTTGGTATAGTGCCAAGATAACTTCGCAGTCTGAATCGGTTTGGAACTCGTACTTACCTTCGTAACGAGCACGAATTTCTTTATGGTTATAAATTTCACCGTTTACTGCGAGGATAAGTTTCTTATCTGGGCTATAAAGAGGTTGTGCGCCACTATTTAGACCAACAATAGCCAAACGCTCGTGTGCCAAAATAGCTTTGTCAGATGCATAAATACCGGACCAGTCAGGGCCACGGTGACGGAGTTTTTTCGACATTTCCAATGCTACTGGGCGTAGCGTAGCCGCATCACTTTTGATGTCCAAGATGCCAAAGATAGAACACATACAACTTCCCTTAGTAAACGAGTTTTAATCAGATGACTCCAATTTGCCATTTTGATTAAAAAAAACAACCCACGATTGGTAAATAGTTTAAATAAACTTCTCATAGGTAAATATTTTTTAACTAATTTACTTTTTTGGTGGATGAATTTTAAATAATGATGAAAAAAACACCGCTTGGAATAAAAAAAGAGCACTTAGTGCTCTTTTTACTCTTTGAGTGAACTAGGTATCTCGGCTAGTGTTTTGCAAATTCAGGCTTCAGTTGTTCACAGACATGACGAGCAAAACCAGAGCCAGCTTCTCGATAAATGTTAAACGCTGCGTGCGCGCCTTTTTCGATAAGGTTATCTAACTGATCCGGATATTCGGCAATAGCTGCAATCTGCCCATTAAATGAACGCTTTTTCAATTGCTCTAGGGCAATCTGATTTGCCTGATGGTGTGGCATTGCCAACAGCACCATTTTAACGTTACCTGTATCAAGGATTCTTTCCCAAAAATCGGGGTCGGTAGCGTCACCAGAGATAACGTTTCTACCTTCGTTTCTATGTTCTAAAGCCGTGTCTTCTCTCAGCTCAACGCCCAAACAGATTTTACCATAGCGGGCATGGAACTCGTCGTAAGCGCCAGTCCCAATGCGTCCCATACCAAGAATAATCAGTTGCGAGCTACCCGGATTAATAAACCTGTCTCTGATATTTATTCGTTCGGCGGTTTGTTCTTTTAACCAATGTGCCGAGTAGTGATAGATCTCGTGACCTTTACGTACGATTGGTGCGGTGACAATAAAAGACAAAGGTACTGAAATGGCTAAGGCGACGAGTATGTCTCCCGAGAGCCAGCCCATCTTAAATGCCAGTCCGCCGACGATAAGTCCAAACTCACTGAAGTTGAAGAGAGAAATAGTGGCGAGTAGTGACGTTCGGACACGAAAACGAAACTTGTTTAATACTAAGAAGTACAACACACCTTTGAGTGGCAGTAGCAGCAGTAATAATAGTGCAAGCAAGAAACCAGTGACAGTCGGTTGTTCAGATAAGCCAATGTTCAAGAAAAAGCAGACCAAGAACAACTCTTTCATATTAAACAAAGACTTGGATAACTCTGAGGCTTTGCTGTGTCCCGCTAGCATCATGCCTAAAATGAGTGCCCCTAAATCTGGTTTCATACCAACGAAATCAAATAGGCCAGCCCCTACGACTAAAGCAAAGAAAATCCCTGCCAAAACCAGCATTTCACCGTGCCCAACCCAATCAAGTATTTTGAAAAACAAAGGGCGTATGAATGGGAGCAAGAACAAAGCAAGCGCATACCACTCAGGAATTTTACCTGTTGAAACGGTTAAGAAAATGACGGCGAAGATGTCTTGCATAACAAGAATACCAATCGCGATGGTGCCATAGGTTGCATTCATTTCACCCTTTTCTTGAAGGGATTTGACGGCAAAAACGGTACTTGAAAAGGAGAGTGCAAAGCCAAGCAAAATGATGCTAGAGACAGAAACCAATGCGAGGCTGTCTAATCCTAAGTATTTCAAACCGATAAGGGCAATACTAAATACAGCGGTTGATAAAAGATTATGTATTGTTGCTCCGGCCCAGATCTCTTTTGTCAGCAGAGTCTTGATATCCAGTTTCAAACCGATAGTAAACAGCAGCAGCGTAACACCAAGATCGGCCAAAATGGAGATGGTCTCGTTTGATTCAAAGCCAAAAGCGTGCAGCGCAAAACCAGCGATAAGAAAGCCCACTAGGGGAGGGAGGTTGCACTTTAGCGCAATAAAACCAGCGAAGAATGCCGTTGTAATTAGAATAATTTCCATTGGTAAATATTTGCTTCCCAGAAATAAAAAGGCTGTGTCTAATTAATAGACGCAGCCTTGCATTATAGGGTAATCAGTTGCTTATACCAATGTGGATAGACCCTAATCTTCCAGAAGTTTTTGTAACAATACACCATTCAGCATTGCGCGTTTGATCATTGCAAAAGCACTTAACGTTGGTTGTTTGTCTAATTGGGAAGCTTCAATTGGCAAATTAGTATGGAATGATTTTAGAGATTGATTCTCTACATTGCGTTGAATTGCAGGGAACAGAGTGCTTTTTGCTTCTGTAATCGCACCAGCAATGATGACTTTTTGTGGGTTAAACAGGTTAATGGTAATTGCGATTGCTTTTCCCAACTGATTCCCTACACGTACCAAAGCTTGTTGGGAAAGTTCATCGCCATTGTTGGCATGCTCACATATATCATGAATAGTAATACCATCGACTTGAGACAAGCTGGATTCATAACCTTGAGCGATGAGTTTATTGACGCGATTGACGATCGCTGGGTTCGCTGCAACGGTTTCTAAGCAACCGAAGTTGCCGCATTGGCATTGATCACCCAGTGGGTCTATTTGTATGTGACCAATTTCACCCACGTTACGATTGAAGCCTAAGAAGACTTGACCATTGACAATAATCCCCGCCCCTGTACCTCGGTGAACACTAACCAATATTGAATCCTGACAATCCTGACTGGCACCAAAATAGTGTTCAGCTAATGCCATTCCTCTAACGTCGTTACCAACAAAACATTCTACATGGAAATTGTCTTTGATGATTTCGCCCAGCGGTAAAGTATCTATTTTGACATTTGGCATATATTCAACAACGCCAGTCTCTGGATTGACCAAACCAGGTAAGGCGATACCGATCGCAATCAGTTGCCCAATTGAGGAAGCATGTTGATTAGTGAAATCTTTAAGGTATTTGAGAAGGCCATCTACCAACTCAGTTTGACTGGTATAGAGAAACTCTTGAAAACCTGATGCGATCTCTTTCGCACCTAAGTCAAAAAGACTGAACTGAATGTAGTCTCGCCCAAGGCGTACTGCAACAGAGTGAAATGGAGCGACTTCGGTGGTCAGAGATATTGCTCTTCGACCACCAGTAGAAGCTTGTTGAGCGACCTCTTTAATCAGGCCGCGTTCTAAAAGTTGGCGGGTTATTTTTGTCACACTTGCAGGGGCAAGCTGACTTACATCGGCAACCTGGATTCGAGAAATTGGACCTTGTTGGTCTATTAATCGATATACTGCAGCGCTGTTTAGCTGCTTGACTAAATCTACGTTACCTATTTGTCCGCCATTCATTATTACTTATGCTCGTATTGTCCGTTAACCACAGTCGCTTTTACATTGAAGTCACGGTCAAAAACAGTCAGATTGGCAATCATGCCTTTCTTAATACGACCTAATTTCTGGTCAATACCAATTGCTTTTGCTGGATACAAGGTAGCCATTCTCAGTGCTTCATCTAAAGCGATGCCGACATGCTCAACCGTATTTTGAACTGCTTCAATCATCGTTAGGGCTGAGCCGCCAAGTGTACCGTTTTCGTCGATACACTTGCCATCTCGGTAATATACTTTCTTACCGACAAAAATAAAGTAATCCATCTCTGCGCCTGCAGGAGCTGTGGCATCTGTCACTAATACGAGCTTTTCACCCTTGATTTTATGGGCGATACGGATATTCGCGTAATCAACATGAAAACCGTCAGCGATAATGCCGGCATAGACTTCTGGTGTATCAAAAATAGCACCAACAACACCTGGTTCACGGCCTTGCATTGGTGTCATCGCATTAAACAAATGAGTCGCAAAAGTAATTCCGGATTCAAAGCCTTTACGTGCTTCTTGATAGGTTGCGTTGGTATGGCCAATCGATACTACGATGCCTGCTTGCGCCAATTTTTCAATATGTTGAGGATTATTATTCTCTGGGGCTAACGTCACTTTAGTAATGACATCGCTGTTCTCACACATAAAGTCGATCATTGCTTCATCCGATTCGCGAATAAAGTCAACGCTATGGATCCCTTTTCTTTCAATATTCAAATAAGGACCTTCTAAGTGAAGGCCTAATGAATGATGGCTGTACTTTTGGCGATAGTCACGCTCTGCCGCAACTGCTTGACGCATGTTTTCATCTGAAGAGGTGATAAGAGTAGGTAAGAAGCTTGTACAACCGGATTTAAGGTTAGCTTGATGCATCGTATGGATGGTGTCTGCTGTTATTTCATCGTTGAACATAACGCCGCCACAGCCATTGAGCTGTAAATCAATAAAGCCAGGGCTTAGGTTTGCTCCATCAAGATCTTTTTGCTCTATGTCACTAGGAAGATTTTCTTCAGGGATAATAGCGTGAATTGTATGGGCATTAATGATAACAGCATGGTCAGTTAGTACATCGCTGCCTGTGTATACTTTACAGTTAGTTAGTGCGTACATAATTAACGAATCCTCGTCGATAGACATTCTATAATTTTAGGAGCGATAAGCTGATATTGTCTCTAAAGAGTATGGTACAAGCTGACTCTTTGCTAACTTTTATCAAATCGCGAAATATCTTTGTGCTCAGAGGCAACTCAAATGGTGCTTCTGGACGCTTATTCGGTACCTTATTTATCTTGGTTTGAACACCAAGAATAAGGTTTTTAGTTGTCATAATCTCTTTTGAAATAAGACATTACATCACTTATGTATTAATCGAATAGTACCGATAAATTTATGTTTTTTTATATTGTAAAATAAGTTTTATGATCTCGCTAGCAAAAACCTCGAATTATGCTGCTTTGAGGTGATTACGGTCACAATTGATGAGCTTTTAATTTGCGGAGCAAAATTATTGTCATACACTAAATGTGACTAAATTGGGCGACTAAAATAAGTTTGCCGATATTTATAAAATCCTATAGGGGGAACTTACGGTGAATATTCTTGGATATGCGCAAAAGTTAGGTAAAGCATTGATGCTACCTATCGCAACGCTACCCGTTGCAGCGATCTTATTACGTCTAGGTCAGGGCGACCTGCTAGACATTCCATTTATGGCAGAAGCTGGTGGTGCGATCTTTAGTCAACTACCACTTCTATTTGGTCTTGGCATCGCAATCGGTCTTTCAAGAGACGGTTCTGGTGCTGCTGGTCTAGCTGGTGCAGTTGCGTATTTCGTACTAACAGCAACAGCAAAAACAATTGATCCATCAATTAACATGTCATTCTTCGGCGGTATTTTTGCAGGTATCATCGCAGGTCACGCTTATAACGCTTTTTACGCTACTCGTCTTCCGGAATGGTTAGCGTTCTTCTCTGGTAAGCGTCTTGTACCTATTATGGCTGGCCTGTTTGCGCTTGTGGCTGGTGCCATTTCGGGTATCGTATGGCCAAGTATTCAAGGTGGCCTTGATACTCTTGCGCATGCTGTGTCAACTTCTGGTTCAGTAGGTCAGTTTGTTTACGGTACTCTAAACCGTGCGCTCATTCCTGTCGGTTTGCACCACGTGCTTAACTCATACTTCTGGTTCGGTATGGGTACGTGTCAGGAAATCGTAGTAACGGGTGCTCAGGCTGCTGGTCAAGCTCTACCTGCACTACAAAAGCTATGTGTGGATCCATCTATTGCTAAAGCTCTAGTCGTTGGTCAAGAGCATACGTTTAACTTCCAAAACGTAGCGACTCCAGAAATCACAGCTGTTGTTAAAGAAGTAACTGAAACAATGAAGTCTGGCGACCTACACCGTTTCTTCGGTGGCGATAAGAGCGCTGGTGTATTCATGAACGGCTTCTTCCCAATCATGATGTTCGGTCTACCTGGTGCTGCATTAGCAATGTACTTTGCCGCGCCTGTAGAAAAACGTCATCAAGTTGGTGGTGCATTGTTCTCTGTAGCATTCTGTTCATTCCTAACAGGTATCACAGAACCTCTAGAGTTCATGTTTGTGTTCCTAGCACCTGCACTATACGCAATGCACGCAGTGTTCACTGGTCTAGCTCTAGTTGTTGCTAACATGTTTGGTACACTACACGGCTTTGGTTTCTCTGCTGGTCTAATCGACTTCGCATTAAACTGGGGTCTAGCAACTAAACCTGTAACTCTACTTATCATTGGTCTAGCGTTCTTCGCTCTATACTTCTTCACATTTACATTCGCAATCCGTACTTTCAACTTGAAGTCACCAGGTCGTGAAGATGATGATGAAGCTGTTGCAGCGCCTTCAAGCTCAAGTGCTGACAAAGGTGAGCTAGCGCGCCAATACCTAAAAGCTCTAGGTGGTCACGAAAACCTAACAACTATTGATGCTTGTATTACACGTCTACGTCTAACACTGAAAGACCGTTCAGTGGCTGACGAAGCGGTATTGAAGAAACTAGGTGCTAAAGGTGTGGTTAAACTTGGCGAAAACAACCTACAAGTTATCCTTGGCCCACTAGCAGAAATCGTTGCTGGCGAAATGAAAGCAATCAGTGCTACTGAAGATCTATCTGGCGTGAAACTGCCATAATAGATAAAATTCTGTAGCTGAAATGAAAGCCTTCGCTATATGCGAAGGCTTTTTGCTTTGTAAGACGTTGGCTACATAACAAGCGAAGGAAATATTATTTCCTAATAAATCCGCAGTTTTTATTGTGAAAATGCCCAGAATTGTGGATCATTGAACGCAATATTTCTGTGGATTGCGGCTAATTTGGCCCAGACAGGAAAACTTTCTGCCAGTATTAAATTATTTTGAGGTGCTATAGATGAGTGAAGCTGAGGCTCGTCCATCGAACTTCATTCGCCAAATCATAGATAAAGATTTAGCGGATGGTAAACACACTAGCGTGCATACTCGTTTCCCGCCAGAGCCTAATGGTTATCTGCATATCGGTCACGCGAAGTCGATTTGTTTGAACTTTGGTATCGCTCAAGACTATCAGGGCCAGTGTAACTTACGTTTTGATGACACAAACCCAGAGAAAGAAAACATCGAATACGTAGAATCAATTAAGAAAGATGTAAGTTGGCTAGGCTTTGAGTGGTCTGGTGATATTTGCTATTCATCTGATTATTTTGACAAACTATACGAATATGCGCTGGAGCTTATCAACAAAGGTTTGGCTTATGTTGAAGAGCTGACTCCAGAGCAGATCCGCGAATACCGTGGTACTTTAACCACTCCGGGCAAACACAGTCCTTATCGTGACCGTAGCGTAGAAGAAAACTTGGCTCTATTTGAAAAAATGAGAACTGGTGGCTTCAAAGAAGGTGAAGCATGTCTGCGTGCTAAAATCGATATGGCTTCGTCATTCATCGTAATGCGTGATCCAGTCATCTACCGTGTTCGCTTTGCTGATCATCATCAGACGGGTGACAAGTGGTGCATTTACCCAATGTACGACTTTACGCACTGTATTTCGGATGCGTTGGAAGGTATTACGCACTCTATCTGTACTTTGGAATTCCAAGATAACCGCCGTCTGTACGATTGGGTGCTTGATAACATCACGATTGATTGTCATCCACGTCAATATGAGTTCAGCCGCCTGAATCTAGAATACACAGTAATGTCTAAGCGTAAGCTAAATCAGCTTGTGACTGAGAAATTGGTCGATGGTTGGGATGACCCGCGTATGCCTACAATTTCCGGTTTGCGTCGTCGTGGTTTTACAGCTGCTTCTATTCGTGAATTCTGTAAACGTATTGGTGTTACTAAGCAAGACAACATGATTGAGTTTAGTTCACTAGAGTCATGTATTCGCGATGATCTAAACACCAATGCACCGCGTGCAATGGCTGTGTTGGATCCTGTGAAGATGGTTATCGAAAACTTCGATGCAGGTAATGTGGAAGTGCTTAATCTTGCTAACCATCCCAATAACCCTGATATGGGGTCTCGTGATGTACCATTTACTCGTGAAATCTGGATTGAACGTGAAGACTTCCGAGAAGAAGGTAACAAGAAATACAAGCGTTTGGTGTTAGGTAAAGAAGTTCGTCTGCGTGGCGCGTATGTTGTAAAGGCAGAGCGTGTAGAGAAAGACCAAGACGGCAACATCACAACGATTTACTGCACTTACGATCCAGCGACATTGGGCAAAAACCCAGAAGATGGTCGTAAAGTGAAAGGAGTGATCCATTGGGTATCTGCAGATAAAGGTCTTCCAGCTGAATTCCGTCTATATGATCGCCTATTCACGGTACCTAACCCAGGTGCAGCCGATGATTTCGCCGCAACGATTAACCCAGAATCACTGGTTAAGGTGAATGGTTTTGTTGAACCGAGCCTTGCGACTGCAGAAGCTGAAGTTGGTTACCAATTTGAGCGTGTGGGTTATTTCTGTGCTGATAATAAAGATTCAACGCCAGAATCTTTAGTGTTCAACCGCACTGTTGGCCTTCGCGATACTTGGGCTAAAATTGAGTCTGAGTAATATCCGAGTAAGGTAACACGATGTAAAAGCCAGCTTAAAGCTGGCTTTTATTTTTTGAATCGTCATTATGGTATCGGACATGAGTAACAAAAATGGATTTTTAGTGTGAGATTGCTGCGATTATTACGGTACGAACACATTTTTTGCGTTATCTCCTATAGTTTTGCTCCTCTTATCCGATATATTTAACAGATTATTATCTTTATTAATTCATAGCACCTAGCTGAGCCTTATATGCGTCAATTTTTTAAACGCCTGTTACTGCCAATCGCTGTAGCGGCCGTGACTCAGACTTCTTTCGTTAGTGCAGAGAGTATTCGCCTTATTGGTCCGACTGGCGAAGTTCAGTCAGCGCCACAATATAGTAGTGATATTGTCCGTAATCGAACAACAGCAACGGCAGAGCCTTCACAGGTTCTTGGCCCTACTTCTGAAAAAGACACTTTATGGTCGATTGCATCACGTATACGTCCCTCTAACCAAGTTTCCGTACAGCAGACGCTACTGGCAATTTATCGTTTAAATCCTCAAGCGTTTGAAAACCAAAATATTCATAGCCTAATTCCCGGTAGCTCATTACGTATTCCTTCTCTCGCTCAAGTGAGCAGTGTTTCAACGGAAGAAGCGGTCAATGTAATGGCCGCGCATAAAGCTCGCCTCGCTCAACAGTCAGCGAAGCCTGCAACCCCCGCCGTTAACACACCAAAAGTAGAACCTAAACCGACAGTAGATGTGAAACCAACCGCTGTCGCTCCTACAGAAACGAAGGTTCCTGAAGCGCAAGCAACGTCAACAGTTCCTGCGATTGCAGAAAAGCCTGTTATGGAAGCCAAAAATGATGACAGCATGAAAGTGTCATCAGCTGATCAAAATGAAATACAGGCACTGGAAGAGAAGAACCACAGACTGCGTTTGATGCTTGCAGAAGTGCAATCTGAAGTAAGCGGTTTGAAACAAGAATTGGGTGACGAAAACCGTATTCGTTCTGAAGTCGAAAAACTGTTGGCTGAAGAGAGAATTAAACGCGAAGAGATGCAACGTCTAGCACCTTCTAAGCTAGATGAATTGCTTGCGAACAACTGGGTTGTTGCTGGGTTAGCACTTATTCCAGGATTATTAATCGCTTTACTCGTGGTGCTATTTTTAGGACGTCGTTCAGGTTCAAATCAAGCATCAAGCTCACCAACTCAAGAAACCGCACTCAACACGAATTCTAGCGCTGAAACTGTTGCTCCACTTGCGGTTGGTGATCAGGCTCTGGAAGATTTAGATGATGAGTTGCTTCTGGACGATGATCTGTTTGGCAGCATGGATGACAACGATTCACTCTTTGGTGAAGAGAAGAAAGAAGATGCAGCGGATGAAGACGAAGGTGACATCTTTGCTGGTTTAGACGATAGCGAATTAGACTTCGATTTAGAAGGTGAAGAAGGCGAAGACTTGTTCGCTGCTATTGATGACTCTGGTGACCTTGATACCGACTTCGGTGATTTATCTTCTAGCAATAACGGTATCGATGTCAAAGTTGATGAGAAAGCCCTCGGTTTAGAAGAAATGGAGCGCGCTCTAGACGAAGCATCGCAGAACAATGATGAAGATGATGAGATTGGCTTTGACCTGTCTGATGACGGTGAAATGTCACAAGCTGATATTGAATCCTTATTGGCTACAGATGGTGATTCTGAAGAGCTTGATTCACCGTCTCTTGATCAATCTATGTTGGATGAACTGTTTGCAGCACAAGACGATGATGAAAGCAGTTCAGAGTTGCTAGATTTCGACAGCTTGCTAGAAGATGAAAAGTCTCAAAGCGGTCTTGAGCCTGAAGCGGCTACATTCACTTCAGATGAAGAGTTAGACGACATATTTTCAAACATAGAAGCCCAAGCTGACCTAGAGTCTTTAGAGGCGAATGCGCAGGACGATACCGCATTACTTGACGAGTTGTTGTTAGAAGATGATGAAGATGAGCCAGACTTCGAAGCCAATAGCACAGCGTTGCTAGATGAGCTTTTGGATGAAAATGGTTTTGATGAAGCAGATTCTGAACAAAATGTCGCCGACGAAATGATGCTGGAACTGGACGAACTACTGGGAGAAGCCGGTGATTCGGACATACCTGATATCGACGAAAACAGTACAGACCTGCTCGATGATTTTGTTGGTGAACTGAGTGAGGAACCGACTGGGTACGAAGACTTTTTAGCCGATGACGTTAGTTTAGAGTCCGAAGACTCAGATGAGCCAGATGAAAGCTTAGAGCTTTTTGATGAGCTGCTGACAATCGAACAAAACGCTGAATCTGAAGAATTGGTTGAAGATTTCAATAGTGAAAACTTTATCGATGACCTCATTACTAATGCACCTAAATCAGATCCTTTACTGGATGAAGAATTCGAATCAATTTCCGCACTAAAGGAAGACGATTTAGAACTGGATGATTTCGAATTTAATCCAGAAATTGAAGGTAGCGAACAAGCTGATACAGAACAAGAGCAAGCTGTAGCGAATGAATTCGGTGTTCCTCAAGATGATGATTGGGTGTTTGATGGTTTAGAAGCAGAAGCAGAAGCAGAAGCAGAAGCAGAAGCTCCAGAAACGCAAGACGAAGCGGAACCTGCTGAGGTTTTAGCGGAAGAGACTGCGTCTGAACAGCCAGAGCAAGACATTGCCACAGAATTCGATGAGTTAGATCTTCCAGAGTACACAACAGAAGAAGATGCGCTGGCCGATGTTGAATCTGAAGCAGCAGAAATGGAAGCTCCAGAAGCGCAAAACGAAGTGGAGCCTGCTGAGGTTTTAGCGGAAGAGACTGCGCCTGAACAGCCAGAGCAAGACATTGCCACAGAATTCGACGAATTAGATCTGCCAGAGTACACAGAAGAAGATGCGCTGGCCGATGTTGAATCTGAAGCAGCAGAAACGGAAGCTCCAGAAGCGCAAAACGAAGTGGAGCCTGCTGAGGTGTTAGCGGAAGAGACTGCGCCTGAACAGCCAGAGCAAGACATTGCCACAGAATTCGACGAATTAGATCTTCCAGAGTCCACAGAAGAAGATGCGCTGGCCGAGGTTGAATCTGAAGCAGCAGAAACGGAAGCTCCAGAAGCGCAAAACGAAGTGGAGCCTGCTGAGCTTTTAGCGGAAGAGACTGCGCCGGAACAGCCAGAGCAAGATATTGCCGCTGAATTCGACGAATTAGATCTGCCAGAGTACACAGAAGAAGATGCGCTGGCCGATGTTGAATCTGAAGCAGCAGAAATTGAAGCTACAGAAGCGCAAGACGAAGCGGAACCTGCCGATGTTTTAGCGGAAGAGACTAAGCCCGAGCAGCCAGAACAAGACATTGCAGCAGAATTCGAAGAGTTAGATCTTCCAGAGTACACTGAAGAAGATGCGCTGGCCGATGTTGAATCTGAAGCTGCAGAAACGGAAGCTCCAGAAGCGCAAAACGAAGTGGAGCCTGCCGAGGTGTTAGCGGAAGAGACTGCGTCTGAACAGCCAGAGCAAGACATTGCCACAGAATTCGATGAGTTAGATCTTCCAGAGTACACAACAGAAGAAGATGCGCTGGCCGATGTTGAATCTGAAGCAGCAGAAACGGAAGCTCCAGAAGCGCAAAACGAAGTGGAGCCTGCCGAGGTTTTAGCGGAAGAGACTGCGCCTGAACAGCCAGAGCAAGACATTGCAGCAGAATTCGATGAGTTAGAACTTCCAGAGTACACAGAAGAAGATGCGCTGGCGGATTCTGAATTCGTCGAAGAGCAAGAGTTGCCAGAAGCTGAAGCCGAGATCGCGGATGTAGAAATTGACGATTCTGAGTTACCTGAGTATACGGAAGAGGATGCTCTAGCGGATATGTTCTCCCAAACGGATGAACTGTCTGATGAATCAGAAGACGCTCAGTTAGATGATTCATCGCTGTACGCAGAGGCAGAACCAGAGACAACGGAAGTTAATCTTAGCGATGTTTCTAAACAAGAGTTTGATGAGCAAGCGCTTTCCGATTGGTTGACTGACGAGGATAAAGCAGAAACTCACTTTGCTTTTGACAAACCTATTGATGCGAAGTCCGTTGACAGTGCTGGCATGGACATTGATGCCATGCTGGAAATGGGCGGAGAAGATTGGAATGGATTTAACTTAACGCCTGATCAGCAAGCGACGATATCTGACGAAGTGCCAGAAACTGAGAAGGACGTGTGGCATCCTGAAATTCAGGTGAAAGAGCCAGAAGTCGCCCAAGAAAATTGGGGAAATCAGGAAGAGTTTGCTGATTTTGAGCCTACTAGTCGTCAGTTTATGACTATCGACGATTTAATGGCTCAGGTTGAGAGCGATGATGGCAGCACTCTTAATCTAGATAATGAAGAGTTAAAACTGGATGTGGGACTCAATGAGTTCCCAGATGTGATTGGTGATGTCAGTGATATCGACGTAGACAGTAATTCAGAAGCTGCAGGTAAGCTAGATTTAGCGAAAATCTACGTTGAGATGAACGATGATAAAGGTGCCATTAAGTTGCTGGAAGAAGCGATCGTGGATGGTAGTGATGAAATTCGCCAACAGGCGAAGCACCTTATCGATGTCATTAATGGTCGAGTGTAATAAAGATAACTAGAGTAAGAGGCAGCATTCGCTGCCTCTTTGCTTATTTCGGAATGATACACAGCAGGAGAGACCCAGTGGCTATAAACATTCGTGGGTTAGAAATCTCAAGCGATTGATATTATACTGCCCGACCCAAGGTCAGCAGACCTATAGTGATTAAGAGTAATACACCATGAGAATAGCGTTGGGTATTGAGTATGACGGTACTCATTACTTTGGTTGGCAGCGTCAAAGAGAAGTTGCAAGTGTTCAAGAAGAGCTAGAAAAAGCACTGTCTGTCGTCGCCAACCATCCTGTTGAAGTTCAGTGTGCAGGACGCACAGATGCTGGCGTACATGGCACTGGACAAGTTGTGCATTTTGATACAACAGCGACACGAAAAATGGTCGCTTGGACGATGGGAACCAATGCGAACTTACCGAAAAATATCGCGGTACGTTGGGCAAAAGAAGTGCCTGACGAATTTCACGCTCGCTTTACCGCAACTGCTCGACGTTATCGTTATGTGATTTATAACCATGAATACCGTCCGGGGATTCTGGCTTCTGGTGTGAGCCACTATCACGGAGAACTTGATGCGGAAAAAATGCATCAAGCTGGCCAATATCTGTTGGGTGAGAATGATTTCACGTCATTTCGAGCCGTTCATTGCCAGTCACGTAGTCCGTGGCGTAATATTATGCACTTGAATGTTACCCGCCATGAACGTTACGTAGTTATTGATATTAAAGCGAATGCTTTCGTTCATCACATGGTTCGCAATATTACTGGTAGCCTTATTGCTGTTGGTCGTGGTGAGAAAGAACCTGAGTGGATTCAGTGGTTGCTGGATGCGAAAAATCGCACATTGGCGGGGGCAACTGCAAAAGCGGAAGGTCTATATTTGGTGTCTGTGGATTACCCACAAGAGTTTGATTTACCAAAACCACCATTAGGGCCGCTATTTTTACCTGATCATTTGAACTAATGTTGAACTAAAGTGTAGTAATTGGCTCAAAGTTATCAGTTGATTAGCGTTGAAAATGAGCAATATTAGGTGTGTGTGGCTGGTACAAGAAATAGGTACAACCAGTTTTTTGTCTACAGTTGGCATTTTCTATGCTTTAATCCCCACGCATTATTGTCGAATTTAAATCTTTCGCATTGAGCGGGAGAGCACAGAGTAAAAGGTCTTCTATGAGTTGGCTTGAAAAGATTTTAGAAAAAAGCAACATAGTAACTTCACGTAAAGCATCGATTCCTGAAGGTGTTTGGACTAAGTGTACGTCTTGTGAGCAGGTGCTATACCACGCAGAGCTTGAGCGCAACCTCGAAGTTTGTCCAAAGTGTAATCATCACATGCGTATGAGAGCGCGTCGTCGTCTGGAAACATTCTTAGACGAAAACAATCGTCAAGAGATTGCACAAGAGCTTGAGCCTCAAGATAAACTAAAATTCAAAGATTCTAAGCGTTATAAAGAACGCCTAGCAGCGGCGCAAAAAAACAGCGGCGAGAAAGATGCTCTTATCGTTATGAACGGTGAGTTGCACGGTATTCCACTTGTGGCTTGTGCTTTTGAATTCTCATTCATGGGTGGTTCAATGGGCTCGGTTGTCGGTGCTCGTTTTGTTCGTGCAGTGGAGTCGGCAATTGAACGAAACTGTGGCCTAGTATGTTTCTCTGCAAGTGGCGGTGCTCGTATGCAAGAGGCTTTGATGTCTCTAATGCAAATGGCTAAAACCAGTGCAGCGTTAGAGCGCTTGTCAAACGAAGGACTACCGTTCATTTCGGTAATGACTGACCCAACAATGGGTGGTGTTTCTGCAAGCCTTGCGATGCTGGGTGATGTCAATATCGGTGAGCCAAAAGCACTGATCGGTTTTGCTGGCCGTCGCGTTATTGAGCAAACAGTACGTGAAGATCTTCCAGAAGGCTTCCAACGCAGCGAATTCCTGCTAGAGCACGGCGCGATTGATATGATCGTAGACCGTCGCGAAATGCGTCAACGCATTGCAGGCTTACTTGCGAAGATGACCAACCAAAAATCTCCACTCGTAGTTTCTGTGAACGATGCTCCACAAGAGGAAGCATATTCAGTACCAGAAGCGAAGAAAAAAGGGTAAAGTAGGCGCTAACTAAACCAAAGAAAACAATGGTTCTACGTTAGATGAAACAAAACCCAATTCCTCAAGCCACATCTCCACTGTCGATGTGGCTTGATTATTTAACCCATATTCACACTTCTGCAATTGATTTAGGCTTGGACCGCGTACAAGCGGTGGCTAACAAAGCCTCTCTCACTAAACCCGCTCCTACCGTTATCACAGTTGCCGGAACCAACGGCAAGGGTTCTACCTGTGCGTTAATGGAAAGTATTCTTCTGGATGCAGGTTATTCGGTCGGTGTCTACAGTTCTCCTCACCTTATTAGCTACAACGAACGTGTACGTATTAACGGTGTTGATGCTCGTGATGAACTACACACAGAAGCTTTTGCTTATATTGAAGAACAGCGTGGCGAAATTAGCCTAAGCTTGTTTGAGTTCGGTACATTGGCTGCGCTGCGCATTTTTCAAACAGAAAAAGTCGATGTTGTGCTGTTAGAGGTTGGCCTTGGTGGTCGTCTTGATGCGACTAACGTGGTTGATCACGATGTATCTGTTATTACCAGCTTAGCTATCGACCATGTTGATTGGCTGGGTGATGATATCAATGTGATCGGTTTTGAGAAGGCGGGCATTTTCCGAACAGGTAAGCCAGCCATTTGCGGGCAACCAAAGCCTCCTTCAACGGTTGCCGCTCATGCCGATGATATTGGTGCGGATTTCTATCAAGTTGGTATCCAGTTTGATTATGAAAAAGTGTCAGACTCTGTTTGGCAGTGGAGAAGTGGGCCTTTTGACCTCACTGATCTGCCAGTCCCAACACTTCCTCTTGCTAATGCGGCAACGGCATTGATGGCTTTGGGATGTTCAGGGTTAGAAGTTAGCGATGTCAATATTGTCGAAGGTCTGCGCAAAGCAAAATTGGCTGGGCGCATGCAGCGCATTAGTGATAATCCAATAGTACTACTTGATGTGGCTCATAACCCTCATTCAGCCGAATATCTTGCTAGCCAGATCCGTATTCAGTTTCCTGATAAAACCATACATATGGTGCTAGGTATGCTGCACGATAAAGATATTCAGTCCACCATTGATGTGTTTAAGCCATTTGTGAAGCATTGGTACCCAGCTTCGTTGTCAGGACCCAGAGCGGCTTCTGCAACTGAATTGTGTCAGCACCTTGAACAAGGTCAAGTGGAGTATGCAAACCCTGTAAGTGCATTTGAAAGTGCGATGACAAGGGTTGCTGATGGTGATGTCATAATCGTCGCTGGATCTTTTCACACAGTCGGTGAAGTGCTTGAGCACTGGAAAAATAAAGGAGCGTAAATGGCGAGTAAATTTCAAAGCCGTTTAGTAGGTACTATTATTTTGGTAGCGATAGGTGTCATCGTTTTGCCTGATGTTCTTGATGGCAAGAAAATGCACTATCAAGAAGAGATCACAAGCATTCCGATCAAGCCTGAGCTTAATAGTGATGTAGAAAAGTTCGAAGTGCTTGAGCCTGTTGAAGATCAAACCGCATTACCGGAATCTCCGGTCTCTGTCACTCAACAAACGTCTCAGACATCAAACGCCTCGGCTGATGCTGATAAACCGATGGAAACCGTCGTCAAAGAAGTACCTGAGAAAAATGACTACCAAGACAGCGCGTGGATCATTCAGTTGATGGCATTGAAGAACGCAGAAAACGCGAAAAACGTTGTGAGCGATTTGCAAAAACGCGGTTATCAAGCTCACACAAAACAAGAAAACGGTTTTACAAGAGTAATCATTGGACCTGATGTCTCAAAAAGTAAGCTTGAGAGACAACTGCTGGAATTAGAGAAAGTTACCGGTTCAAAAGGTCAATTGCTCAAATTTAAACCACTAAACCCATAAGAAAACGTTTGCGTCGCGTTTTTTTCTGTTAAAATGCGCGCCAACTTAAGATGTAAGAACTCATGAATTGGTTAGATATTGTCATTTTAAGTGTGATCGGCTTGTCAGCTTTGATCAGTTTGGTACGTGGCTTTGCGAAAGAAGCCCTGTCATTAATTATCTGGTGTGGTGCATTTTTTATTGCTTCACAGTACTACGCAAAACTTGCGGTGTACTTTACCAACATTAAAGACGATTTGATTCGCAACGGCGCCGCCATTGCTGCACTCTTTGTAGCAACCTTAGTGGTGGGGGCTATTGTGAATTATGTGATTTCGCAATTGGTTCAGAAAACAGGTTTATCAGGTACGGATAGAGTCTTAGGCGTTGTATTTGGCGCATTACGTGGGGTTCTAATCGTAGCGGCAGCTCTGTTTTTTATCGATACCTTTACTGCATTACCAAGCTCAGAGTGGTGGAAGAGTTCGCAACTAGTACCGGAATTTAGCCGTGTGATTGCGCCTCTCTTCGAACACATACAAGCAACATCAAGTTTTCTATCTGACGCGATATGACGCGTCAGTTACTGACGCAAATCGAGGAATAAGACATGTGTGGTATTGTTGGAATCGTGGGCACAACGCCTGTAAACCAGTCTATTTATGACGCTTTAACGGTATTGCAGCATCGTGGCCAAGACGCCGCTGGTATTTGTACCATAGATAGCAATCGTTTCCGTCTGCGCAAGGCGAACGGTTTAGTAAAAGATGTCTTTGAAGCCAAACACATGCAGCGTCTTCAAGGTACTGTGGGTATTGGGCACGTTCGCTACCCAACTGCAGGCAGCTCAAGTGCATCTGAAGCTCAGCCTTTTTACGTAAACTCTCCATTCGGTATCACGCTTGCTCATAACGGCAATCTAACCAATGCGAATGTTGTACGTGAAAAGTTATTCGAAAAAGATCGTCGTCATATCAATACCACTTCAGATTCTGAAGTTCTGCTAAACGTATTGGCGCATGAGATTGATACTGTAAGAGGTAATGTTACTTCTGAAGATGTCTTCCGTGCAGTGGCAAACGTACACCGCACTATTCGTGGCGCATACGCGGTCACAGCTATGATCATTGGTCACGGTATGATTGCATTCCGCGACCCAAATGGTATTCGTCCACTTTGCCTTGGTAAGCGCGAAGTGAATGGTAGTACTGAATACATGGTTGCGTCAGAATCGGTAGCACTCGATGCGGTAGGTTTCGACTTCGTACGTGATGTTGCGCCGGGTGAAGCTATTTACGCAACCTTTGAAGGTGAGCTGTTCACTAAACAGTGTGCTGATAGCCCAAGTCTTACTCCATGTATTTTCGAGTTCGTTTACTTTGCTCGTCCTGATTCATTCATCGATAAAATCTCTGTTTACAGCGCACGCGTTGAAATGGGTAAACGTCTAGGCGACCGTATTAAGAACGAATTTTCTGATTTGGACATTGATGTTGTTATTCCAATCCCAGAAACATCAAACGATATTGCACTGCAAATTGCTCAAGCGATTGATAAGCCATACCGCCAAGGTTTCGTGAAAAACCGTTATGTTGGTCGTACGTTCATCATGCCGGGTCAACAGCAGCGCAAGAAATCTGTTCGTCGCAAACTGAATGCTATCCGTTCTGAATTTAAAGATAAGAATGTACTGCTTGTCGATGACTCAATTGTACGTGGAACGACTTCTGAGCAGATTATCGAGATGGCTCGTGATTCTGGTGCAGCGAAAGTTTACATGGTATCAGCAGCGCCTGAGATTCGTTTCCCGAACGTATATGGTATCGATATGCCAACAGCAAACGAGTTAATTGCTCACGGCCGTGATAATGACGATATCTGTAAACAAATTGGTGCTGACGCGCTTATCTTCCAAACGCTTGAAGATTTAGAAGATGCAGTGCGCGTAGGTAACCCTGATATCGCTAAATTTGAAGCATCGGTATTTAACGGTGAATACGTGACAGGCGACATCGACCAGAAATACCTTGACTACCTAGAGTCGATGCGTGGTGACGATGTAAAAGCACAACGTGAAATTCAGGATCTAGCAAGTCTGGAACTGTACAACGAAGGTGCTTAATCACTTTACGTTTCAGTATGTTGATAGTCAATGAATAGCAAAAAGGCTTCCCTAGGGAAGCCTTTTTAATGTCTTGCGTTTTATCAACCCCACAATTTCAGTATGTGGGGTTGAAAGCAAATAGGTTAAAGAATCATTGACGCAATCCAACCAAATACAACTAACGGCAAGTTGTAGTGGAGGAAGGTCGGTACAACGGTTTCCCAAATGTGTTCATGCTGTCCATCGGCGTTTAGACCTGATGTTGGGCCTAATGTTGAGTCAGAGGCTGGTGAGCCAGCATCACCCAGTGCTGCTGCAGTACCCACGAGCGCTACGGTCGCCATCGGAGAAAAACCAAAAGCGATACACAAAGGTACATAGATGGTCGCGATAATTGGAATGGTTGAGAACGAAGAACCGATACCCATAGTCACCAGTAGACCCACCACAAGCATGAGCAATGCAGCCAAAGGCTTGTTGTCACCGATACTGGTTGATAACGCGCTAACAAGGGATTCAACACCGCCGGTATCTTTCATTACAGCGGCAAAGCCAGCTGCAGAAATCATGATAAAGCCGATCATTGCCATCATGTGAACACCTTTAGTGAACACATCGTGCGTTTCTTTCCATGCGATAACACCGCCGAAAGTAAACACCATAAAGCCAGCCAATGCACCGATGATCATTGAGCCTGTCGCGAGCTGAACGGCTAACGCAACCACGATACCGATAGCGGCAATGCCAACGTGTTTCTTGTCGATTTCGTTCGCTTGATGATGAACAACCGTCAACTCTGTTTCTTGATACTCACGCGGCTTGCGGTAGCTGAAGAATACTGCAATAAGCAGACCTGTAATCATACCAATAGCAGGGAGTAGCATCGCCATAGGTACTTGACCTGCAGAGATGTTTTCCAGGCCATTATCATGTAGATTCTTTAGCAGGATATTGTTGAGGAAAATACCGCCAAAACCTACAGGTAGCACCATGTAAGGAGTGATCAGACCAAAGGTAAGAACACAGGCTACTAAGCGACGGTCTAGTTTGAGCTTGGCAAATACACCTAATAGAGGCGGAATCAAAATTGGGATAAATGCGATGTGTACGGGAATGACGTTTTGTGAAGATACCGCCATCAACAACAATGCAACTAGGACCGCGTATTTCAATCCGGTTGTTGCCGCACCATGTTCTTTACCATGAAGACGTTTGATCACGCTCTGTGCTAACAGATCAGTGATGCCCGATTTAGAAATAGCAACAGCAAACGTACCAAGCATTGCGTAGCTAAGTGCGATAGTCGCACCACCACCAAGGCCGCTTTCGAAAGCTGCTACAGTATCATTTAAGCTCATACCTGCCACTAAACCGCCAACAATGGCGCTGAAGGTTAGGGCAACCACAACGTTTACGCGCATCAGTGCAAGAAGCAGCATGACGCAAACGGAAATGACTACAGGATTCATATAATTCTCAATTCAAGTCGTGTTTGGTTTTAGTTGTTTTCTTGGTTATCAACAACAGGCCAGCCACCAAGAGCTTTCCATTTGTTGACGATTCCGCAGAATAGCTCTGCAGTTTTTTGTGTATCGTAAAGCGCTGAGTGTGCTTCACGATTATCAAATTCCATTCCAGCTGCTTTACACGCTTTAGCAAGTACCGTTTGTCCGTAAGCTAGACCACTTAACGTTGCGGTATCAAAAGTGGCAAATGGATGGAAAGGAACGCGCTTAAGCTTACTGCGCTCGCTTGCTGCCATAACAAAGCTATGGTCGAAGTTGGCGTTGTGCGCGACGATGATTGCTCGGCTGCAATCAGAGTCTTTCTGTTCTTTACGAACTAGCTTGTAGATCTCTTTTAGCGCATGATCTTCAGACACTGCGCCACGAAGCGGGCTGAATGGGTCATAGATGCCTGTGAACTCAAGTGCCGCTTTTTCTAAATTGGCACCTTCAAAAGGCTCAACATGAAAGTGAATGGTAGAAGCAGGACACAAGTCGCCATTTTCATCCATACGCAAAGTCACTGCGCAAATCTCTAATAAAGCATCGGTTTGGGCATTGAATCCAGCGGTTTCAACATCGATAACGACAGGAAAATAACCACGGAAACGCTCTTTTAATGTCTTTGCTTCTTTTAAATCAGTCATGCTGGCTCTAGTTATTGTGACAAGGGCGGCATTATTGCATGTTATGACTACAAGAAAAACCTGAGCATTCTATTTAGACGGAATTAATTGGTTCACCACTCGGAGCTATCATACGGGGTAGAAATATCGGTTCTTACCCGGTTCTAGATTGGTGTTTTCGAATTTATCTGGCGAGATTTTTGCATTACTCTGTACAGGTTCCCGTTGGTGGCAATGACTAGCCACGATGACATGCAGTATTAAGAGAAAAAAGTCCTTATGAATAAATGGCTTGTGACAAGTTTAGCCGCTGCCACTCTATTGACGCCTGTTGCCGCATCGGCATTAGAAAAGCGTTATGTGGCAACGCCACAGCAATCCACTTGGCAGATGGTGGCGAACACACCACTTGAGTGCCGACTTGTGCATCCCATCCCAAATTACGGAGATGCAGAGTTTTCTGCACGCGCCAGTAAGAAAATGAATTTGGACTTTGAACTCAAAATGCGCCGTCCTATGGGAGACACGCGCAACGTAAGTTTAGTCTCTATGCCTCCAGCATGGAGACCGGGTGAAAGTGCAGATCGTATCACCAACATTCAGTTCTTTAAGCAGTTTGATGGTTATATCGGTGGTCAATCAGCTTGGACACTATTAAGTGAGCTGGAAAAAGGTCGTTATCCGACATTTAGCTATCAGGATTGGCAAAGTCGTGACCAACGTATTGAAGTGGCACTGTCTTCGGTGCTGTTCCAAGCTCAATACAACGTTTTTAGTGACTGTATTGCCAACTTATTACCATACAGTTTCGAAGATATCTCGTTCACCATTCTTCATTATGACCGCGGTAACAGCGTCGATCTGAACAAAGCTTCTCAAAAGCGTTTAGAGCAGATTGCTGAGTACATCCGTTATAACAATGATATCGATTTAGTTCTGGTCGCAGCGTACACAGATTCAACCGACAGCAAAAATGAAAGTCAGAGTTTGTCGGAAAAACGTTCGGAAAGACTGCGTAACTACTTTAAGTCACTTGGTTTACCGGAAGACAGAATTCAGGTTCAAGGCTTTGGTAAACGTCGTCCGATCGCAGACAATGAATCGCCGATTGGTAAAGATAAGAACCGCCGTGTGGTGATATCACTCGGGCGAACACAGATTTAGTGCTGAACTTGCGCTTTAAAAACAAAAAACACCGCCAGATGGCGGTGTTTTTGACAGAAAGAACAGGGATTAACCTTCCAGGCCTGCGGTCGCTTGACGGTTTTGGATCAGTTCAATCATGTAGCCATCAGGGTCTTTAACAAAAGCGATGTGTGTTGTACCGCCTTTTACTGGACCTGGCTCGCGAGTAACATTACCGCCAACCGCTTTAATTGCATCACAAGTTGCGTAAATGTCGTCTACGCCGATAGCGATGTGACCGAAACCTTTACCTAGGTCGTATTCTTCTACACCCCAGTTATAAGTGAGTTCAATAACGGCGCCTTGTGACTCATCACCATAACCAACGAACGCTAGAGTGTATTTGTACTCAGCATTTTCGTTTTTACGTAGTAACTCCATACCCATAACTTTGGTGTAGAACTCGATAGATTTATCTAAATCACCAACGCGTAGCATGGTATGTAGAACACGGTTGTTTGACATTTTGGACTCCTAGCTTTCAGGGTAAATTTTATATTTACAGTTCTGTTTTCGAGGCGAACTCACACAGGTCTTCAATTATGCAGCTCCCACAGCGAGGTTTGCGTGCGATACAGGTGTACCGGCCATGCAAAATCAACCAGTGGTGGACGTCTAATTTGAATTCTGCGGGAACGACTTTCAGTAGTTTCTGTTCGACGTCGTCGACAGTTTTTCCCATTGCAAATTTGGTGCGATTGGACACTCGATAAATGTGAGTGTCCACAGCGATTGTTGGCCAGCCAAATGCGGTATTTAACACAACGTTTGCTGTTTTTCGGCCTACACCGGGTAACGCTTCCAGTGCTTCTCTGTTTTCGGGAACTTCACCGTTGTGCTGATCAAGCAAAATACGGCAAGTTTTAATCACGTTCTCTGCTTTCGAGTTAAACAGACCTATGGTCTTGATGTACTCTTTAACGCCATTAACGCCCAAATCAAAGATGGTTTGAGGTGTATTGGCGACGGCATACAACTTGTCCGTCGCTTTATTCACACTTACATCTGTTGCTTGAGCTGACAACAGAACGGCGATTAACAGTTCGAATGGTGAATTCCAGTTGAGCTCCGTTTCCGGCTTTGGATTGTTTTCTCTCAGTCGCTCGAGAATTTGTCTTCTTTTATCTTTATTCATTGCTCTGCGCTGTTTCCAGTCTCTTAAATTTTTCTATTAAGACGATACGTTAGTGACTCGTGCACGTTCGATAGTTGGTTTTTCTTGTTTTGGTTGACGCGCCGCAAGTTGTTTATCAATTACATTTTTAAGAGCTATCAGCAAACCTACACCGAAAAACGCGCCCGGAGGCAGTAGGGCAAGCAAGAAGCTGCTATCAAAATGGAAAATTTCAATTCTCAATACTTTTGCCCAGTCGCCTAATAGCAAGTCAGCGCCATCGAACAAGGTGCCGTTACCAATGATTTCTCGCATAGCACCCAGAACAACCAGCACTGAAGTCATGCCTAGCCCCATCCACAAACCATCTTGAGCGGAAGGCAGTACGTCATTTTTTGAGGCAAAGGCTTCTGCGCGGCCGATGATAATGCAGTTAGTCACGATCAGAGGGATGAAGATGCCGAGTGATAGATACAACCCGTAGGCGTAAGCATTCATCAACAGTTGCACGCACGTTACCAACGACGCAATGATCATCACGAATACAGGAATACGCACTTCTTTAGGTACGTAATCACGAACCAATGATACGGTCACGTTGGAACCGACTAAAACCAGCAAGGTAGCAATCCCTAATCCAAGTGCATTGGTTACGGTGGAAGAAACAGCAAGTAGCGGACACAAACCAAGCAACTGTACTAAGGCTGGGTTGTTTTCCCACATGCCGTTTTTCATTAATGCTTTATGCTCATTGTTCATTACTGTTCTCCGCAGTTATAGCTTTGTTTAGCCAGTGCTTCACGATTTTGATTCACGTAAGTCACGGCATTCTTCACTGCTTTCACCACTGCTCGTGGAGTTATAGTTGCACCGGTAAACTGATCAAATTGACCGCCGTCTTTACGGACTTTCCACTGATCTTCGTTGTCTGCTGTTACAGACTTACCGGTAAAGTTTAGTATCCAGTCAGTGATTCTTAGGTCAATTTTGTCACCCAATCCCGGCGTTTCTTTATGTGCCAGAACTCGGGTGCCGGTAATCGTGCCGTCATTATTGATGCCAACAATCACTTTAATCGCACCGTTGTAGCCATCCGGTGCAATAGCTTCTATCGCGATAGCACTAGGCTGACCATTCAGTGTCGCCACATAAGCAGGCATAGAGCTATCCGTGCCAAGAGCTGGATCATTGAGCAAAATGCACGATTGTGACAGCTCGTTATCGTGCAGTTTTTTAGGAATCACTTGGTTTAAAATCGACAACAACTGAATCTTCTCTTGCTTCTTGATCTGCGATTCAGTTAATTGATGAGTCAGCGCTACGACCCCTGTCGATAAGCAGGCAAAGGTAGCAAGGATAAGACCGTTTTTTCTAATTGCGGTTAGCATAGTTGCTCCTTAGTGCCCGTAAGTTCGAGGTTTAGTGTAGTAATCGATTAACGGTACGCACATGTTAGCGAGCAGAACGGCGAATGCCACACCGTCTGGGAAACCACCCCAACTGCGAATGATAAACACCATAGCACCGATGAATGCGCCAAACACTAAACGACCTTTCACTGTGGTAGAAGCTGTAACCGGATCAGTTGCAATGAAAAATGCGCCCAACATGGTTGCACCAGACAACAGATGAACTAACGGAGATGCGGTTGTACCCGGTGCAAACAGTACCGCTAATGTACTCAGTACCAACAAGCTGCCGATAAAGGAGACAGGAATATGCCAGTTGATGACTCTAAGTCTCAGAAGGACAATACCTCCCGCCAAATAGGCAAGATTGACCCATTCCCAACCAATGCCAGCCAAGGTACCGAATTGAGGTTGAGTCATAACTTCCGATAAGGTGTGTCCCGCTCTTAGCGATGTTTTCACTGAGTCCAATGGTGTTGCCATTGTTAGACCATCAATACCAGTTCGAACTTGCTGTAGTGATAAGCCGTCAGCATCGAAGCCAGTAAAGATCAAAGAAAAAGAGTCGCTTAAAGAGATGCTATCAGCACCTAGCTGGTGTGGTGCTATCCAGCTTGTCATTTGCACTGGGAATGAAATGAGAAGCACCACGTAAGCCACCATCGCAGGGTTAAACGGGTTCTGACCAAGCCCGCCGTAAAGATGTTTTGCAATCAGAATGGCGAAAATAAGACCGATGACCACGATCCACCAAGGTGACATTGGTGGAATGGCAACTGCCAATAACCAAGCGGTGACAATGGCGCTGTGGTCTCTTAATGCAAGATGAGCAGGGCGTTTACGTAGCTTCATTACTGCGGCTTCAAACGAAAGCGCGACAATAACAGCGAATACCAGCTGAATTAAGGTACCGTAACCGAAGAAATAGGTTTGGGCAAACAAGCCCGGCAATGCGCACAACGCTACCCACTTCATTAGATCTGAAGTGCTGCGTTTAATATGTGTATGTGGGGAACTAGCTATAAAGAAAGCCACTAGTTATTCTCCTCGGTATTTTTGTTTTGTTGCTCTGCTTTACGAGCTTTCGCACGGGCAATCGCTGCTGCAACTGCGGCTTTTTTCGGATCGTCAGAAGTTTCAGTTTCCGCTTGAGCATCTTCAGCTGGCGCGGATTCTTGCTGCGCTTTACGCGCTTTGGCTCGGGCAATCGCTGCTGCAACTGCGGCTTTTTTCGGATCGTCAGAAGTTTCAGTTTCCGCTTGAGCATCTTCAGCTGGCGCGGATTCTTGCTGCGCTTTACGCGCTTTGGCTCGGGCAATCGCTGCTGCAACAGCGGCTTTCTTCGGATCGTCAGAAGTGTCAGCTTGAGCTTTTTCTTCCGCAGGTGCGGATTCTTGCTGCGCTTTACGCGCTTTGGCTCGGGCAATCGCTGCTGCAACAGCGGCTTTCTTCGGATCGTCAGAAGTGTCAGCTTGAGCTTTTTCTTCCGCAGGTGCGGATTCTTGCTGCGCTTTGCGGGCTTTGGCTCGGGCAATCGCAGCGGCAACTGCTGCTTTTTTCGGATCGTCAGAAGTTTCCGTTTCAGCTTGAATTTCTTCTTCAGTAGATGCAGATTCTTGCTGCGCTTTACGAGCTTTGGCTCGGGCAATCGCTGCTGCAACTGCAGCTTTTTTCGGATCGTCTGAAGTTTCGGCTTCCGCTTGAGCATCTTCAGCAGGCGCGGATTCTTGCTGCGCCTTGCGAGCTTTGGCTCGGGCAATCGCCGCTGCAACGGCTGCTTTCTTCGGATCGTCAGACGTTTCGGTTTCCGTTTTGGCATCTTCAGCAGGTGCGGATTCTTGCTGCGCCTTACGGGCTTTGGCTCGGGCGATAGCTTCAGCAACGGCTGCTTTTTTATCGTTAGCTGGTGTTTGAGATGTGTCAGTTTGCTGCTCTTTTTCCAGCTTGCGTTCACGAGCCTGACGCTTGCGTTCTTCTCGCAGTTTGATCATCTCAGCATTATCAGGTTCAGCAGCGCCTGTTTTTGCTGCTTCTGCTTGTTTTGCTTTCGCTTTGGCAATAGCGGCTGCAACGGCTGGTTTAACCGCAGAATCGGATGTCGCTTTCGATTGTTCTTTTTGTGCTTTCACTCGCGCGATGGCTGCAGCAATGGCGTTTTCACCATCGTTGGTGGTCATCTCTTGACGACGGTTTTCTGCTGCCGCTTTAAAGCGGTTTTCTCTTTCCGCTTTATCGCGTTCCATACGCTCTTTTTTCTCTTCGAAGCGAAGTTTTGCACGCTCAGCGGCTTCTGATTCCTGCTTGCGAATACGGATTTCTGCTTTGGCTTGGCGATAGTATTGAACCAGTGGAATTTCACTAGGGCAGACATAGGCACACGCGCCACATTCAATACAGTCTTTTAAGTGTAGCTCTTCGCACTTATCGAATTCTTCTGCTTTTGCATGCCATTGCAGCTGCTGTGGTAGAAGGGATGCAGGGCAGACTTCAGCACATTGACCACAACGAATACACGCCACTTCATAGGATTGTGGAGCAATTTCCTGACGCGTCGGAGCGAGAATACAGTTGGATGTTTTGGTTACAGGCACATTGGCATGTGGCAGGGTAAAGCCCATCATAGGACCACCCATAATCAGGCGCGGCAGCTTTTTATCAGCCTGATAACCAAATTCATCAAGCAATGCCTGAACGGGGGTGCCAAGCAGAGTCCAAACGTTTTTCGGCTTTTTAAAACTGTTACCAGTGAGAGTGACGACTCGGCGAATTAGTGGCTCGCCATCGACAACGGCACGTTTAATGGCTTGCATAGAACCGACGTTCTGAACCATCAAGCCAATATCAGCAGGGATTCGACCGTTGGGTACTTCAAGATTAGTCAAGATCTTGATCAGTTGCTTTTCGCCACCTGACGGGTATTTGGTTGGAATAACACGAATAACGATGTCTTTATTCAGCGCCGCATTTTGCAGCGCTTCAATCGCTTTCGGTTTGTTATCTTCAATGCCAATAATGGTCAGCTTGGGTTTTAGAATGTGTTCGACAATGCTGATGCCTTGAATGATCTCTTGAGCGTTTTCTCTCATCAGAACATCATCAGCGGTAATGTAAGGTTCACACTCAGCAGCATTAATGATCAGAATGTCAGTGCGTGACAAACCTGATTGGATTTTCTTTGCTGTTGGGAAGCCAGCACCACCCATACCTGAAACACCCGCTTGGCGAATGATTTCAATCAGCTCATCAGGCGAGCATTGAGTAAAATCTTCAATGCATGTCTTCTCAATCCAATCATCTTTTCCGTCAGTTTCAATAACGACACACAATTCGGCAAGACCGGATGGGTGCGCTGTGGTTCTAGGTTCGATCGCTTTCACAGTGCCAGATGTCGGTGCATGAATGGGCAGCATAAATGTCGAGGTATACTGCGTTAACGCCTGACCTTTTTTAACGCTGTCGCCAACACTGACCAGTAGATCGCCGGGTTTACCGATGTGCTGCTTAAGAGGCAAGACGAGTTCACCTGGAATACTTGCCTGAGCGATTGCGGATTGATTCGATTGTTGTTTGTTTTCTGGTGGGTGAATGCCGCCCGGAAATGTCCACAGGCTACCCGTTCTGATTTGTTCAATTAATGACAACATATGAATCCTTAATCCCCGCTGCTTTGCTGAGTGGTTGCAGCGTGAGTAACATCAACCACAGGAATAGCATTTAGCTGCCATTTCCAAGTGTCAGTGGTTGTTGCAACAGGGATCATCTCAATACAGTCTGTAGGGCACGGAGCAACGCAGAGGTCGCAACCCGTACACTCATCTTTAATTACGGTATGAAGTGCTTTGGTGCCTCCGACAATTGCGTCGACAGGGCAGGCCTGAATACACTTGGTGCACCCGATACACATATCTTCATGAATAAAAGCCACGGTTTTGACTTTGCTATCGAGATCGTGTGCGGACTCTTGGACGTCAACGCCCATTAAGTCGGCTAATTTTTCGATCGTTTGCTGACCGCCCGGAGGGCATTTATTGATTTGGTCACCATTGGCAATCGCTTCTGCGTAAGGACGACAACCTGGGTAGCCACATTGACCACATTGGGTTTGTGGCAAAATAGCATCAATTTGGTCAACGATAGGATCGGCTTCAACTTTGAAGCGGATGGATGCAAAGCCCAAAATAGCGCCAAAAACGGCCGCAAGTACCGCGATAGCTAATACAGCAATTAATATCGTACTCATTACAACTTCACCAATCCGGTAAAGCCCATAAAGGCAAGCGACATCAAACCAGCCGTGATCATAGCAATAGACGCACCTTTGAATGGCGCAGGCACATCTGCCACATGAATACGCTCACGCATTGATGCAAACAGGATCAGTACCAATGAAAAGCCTACAGCAGCGCCGAAGCCGTAAATGATCGACTGTACGAAATTATGGTTTTCGTTGATGTTAAGCAATGCCACACCTAAAACTGCACAGTTAGTGGTGATGAGAGGCAGGAAGATACCTAACAAACGATAGAGTGTCGGGCTGGTTTTGTGCACCACCATCTCAGTAAATTGAACCACTACCGCAATCACGAGGATAAAGCTCATGGTGCGTAAGTATTCAATACCTAACGGTTTAAGGATGTAACTTTCTACAAGATACGAACATACGGAAGCTAAGGTTAAAACGAACGTTGTCGCCAACCCCATGCCAATTGCAGTCTCTAACTTTTTGGATACGCCCATGAATGGACACAAGCCCAAAAACTTTACCAGTACAAAGTTGTTCACCAGCACAGTGCCGACTAACAACAAAAGATATTCGGTCATAATTATATAATGTCTTCGTTCCGAGCTCGGTATTATCCTGCTTTGCGTAGTCAATAACAACCAACCAAAGATAAGGTTTTCAATTTAAGAATAAAAAAAGTTTAAACTTTACACTCTAGATTGAACTCGTAGCGCGAATTAGCGTTGAGCACTCCGTTATTGTGTTCCTCTGTATTGCATGACGAGATGTTCAGAAAACACTGATTGTTCTGTATGTATGACTAAGGTGTAATTTAAGCTCATGTACATACAGTGTAGGGTTATTTATTGTATTTACTACAAATCATCTTACTCATCAGCAGGTTTTTATGATTGATAAAATTCGTCAGATTTTTAATTTTTTAGTCAGAGTAAACCCGAACATTGGTCAGGAAACTGATGGTATTGTAAAAGCTGTCGGTGGATTAGAAAACATTGTTCACTCAGGCGCTTGTGCGACAAGGCTAAGATTGCAACTCAATGACTCGGGTTTGGTTGATGCAGACTACTTAAAGTGCAATGGCGCTTTTGGTGTGGTTCTACTAGACAAAAGCAATGTGCAAATCATCTATGGCATGAAAGCGAACACTTATGCTCAAGAGATAGATGCTCGCCTTCAAGCGCAATAGGTGAGGTCATAGGACAGAGCTTATCGCGCTCTGCCTACTGAGGAACGACGAACTAAAGTGGGCATAAACAGTTTGTTGTCTGGGCGTTCAATATCTTCTTTATTGGCCAGTTGTAGAGAAAGCTTTACCGCTTCGTTTGCCATTAATTGAATGGGATATCGAATAGTGGTGAGACGCGGGTAAACAAAGCGAGCCATATGTCCGTCATCAAAGCCAATCACCGACATCTCTTCGGGAATACGAATACCATTTTCTTGTAGCAGCACCAAACAACCCGCCGCCATATAGTCGTTATAGGTAGCGACCGCTGTGATGTCGGTATTCTTTGCCATCAGGTTGACCATTGCTTGTTCACCGCCAAGTTCGTCAGGCTCACCATATTCCACATATTCTTCTCGTGCGTCGATCCCGTAATCACGTAGCGCGTCAAAGTAACCTGCAAGTCGATCATGGGCATCATCGATATTGTGGCTAGAGGCAATATAGCCGATATGCTTGTGACCATTTTTGATCAGGTATTCAGTGGCGATATAAGCGCCTTTCCGGTTATCTAGGGCGATGCAGCGAGAAGCAATATCGGGCACCACGCGGTTGATTAACACCATTCCGGGGACTTCTTTTGCGAGCTTTGTCAGTTCTTGATCGCTCATACCTTTACTGTGAAGTACAAGTGATTCGCAGCGGCTGTTAATTAGCAGATTGATAGCGTTGCGTTCTTTTTCTGCATCATGATAACCACTACCAACCAGTAACTGCTTTTCCTGTTCACTGGCGATGGTATCAATGGCTTTAACCATGATGCCAAAAAAAGGCGCCGACACGTCACTCACTAACACGCCAATAGCGTTGGAAGATTTGCTTACCAGTGCGCGAGCATTTGCATTCGGGCGATAGCCCAGCTTTTCCATTGCAGCTTTCACCGCAATGATGGCGGTTTCGCTGGTGTGCGGGGCGTTATTAATGACGCGTGAAGTGGTCGCGATGGATACCCCCGCTTCCCGTGCAACGTCTTTTATGGTCGCCATAGTTATATTTACCTTAGGTTTCTAAGAGAACGTTTTAGCCTGAAGTCAACCAAGCTTAAAATCAATTGCTCAAGTAATGTGAGTGGTTCTCTGAAAATAATTGTTCTGACTCTGAAAATGTTTTCAAGCCCAAAGGCTTTAGTTGGCGTTAATTAAATATCGGTTATTTCGACAACTCAAGCCCTTAAAGCTCAACTACTGCGTGAGCTCAAGATTTTCATGCTTGTTTTTGACCAGAATTTTCCAAACTTAGCATTTCCATTAACAATGGCTAAGTTTATAGATGCATGGAAACGTTTCCATGATTATGGCTTTAATCACAGAAAGTTTTTCAATTTTACTTATGATATCGAAAACTCAAAGGTTGGAAGGGAACAGACAGTGACGGAGCCAGTATTAATTAACTTAATCGGTAAACATAGCCAGATCATCGTTGAGGTCGGTGAGTTTGCAGAGGTTCTCTATTGGGGCAAACCCGTCCAAGGCACTTTGGAAAATTATAGGAAGAGTTTGTATCGTCCTGTGCCTTATGGGCGTCTAGATAAAGATGTAGCAATGACATTAAGCCCAGAACTCGGTCGGGGTGTTTTTAGTAGCCCGGGTGTTGAAGGGCATCGCGACGGCTTGGATTGGGCTCCGGTGTTTGTTGTTCAGAAAATAGCTGAAATTGACACTGGGGTACGTATTGAAAGCGTCGATGAATTGGCAGGCTTGTCGCTGACGACGGAATTGTGTTTAGACGCTGATGATGTGGTGAAAACTCGTCATACATTAACCAATTTAAAAGCGGGTGTTTATCAGGTTAATCGCTTAGCCAATACTTTACCTTTACCTGCTAGAGCCAATGAACTGATGACATTTTTTGGCCGTTGGGTTCACGAGTTTCAAACTGCTCGCCAGCCTTTAATGCATGGTGGATATCAGCAAGAAAACCGCCGCGGACGAACCTCTCATGAGCACTATCCCGCTTTTATTGCTGGTCAGCAGCATTTCGATGAGTTGCAGGGGGATGTTTGGGGCTTTCATTTCGCTTGGAGCGGTAACCACCGCATGCGTGCGGATGTTAAGGCTGACGGGCGTCGCCTTGTGCAGGCTGAAGTGATTTATTTCGCGGGTGAGGTTTCATTGGCGCAGGGAGAAAGTGTCACATCGCCATGGCTGTATGCCAGCTACAGCGATAAAGGTCTAAACGGAATGAGCCAGCAGTTTCACACTCATGTACGCCATTCTATTTTGCCGCAAAAGTTTGCATCGAAACCTCGTCCAATTCATCTCAATACGTGGGAAGGTATCTATTTCAATCACGATCCTGAATACATTATGTCAATGGCAACTCAGGCGGCAGCCATGGGTGTCGAGCGATTCATCATCGATGACGGTTGGTTTAGAGGACGTAATGATGATAAAGCTGCTTTAGGTGACTGGTTCCTTGATGAAAGAAAATATCCTCAAGGTTTAGCGCCAATTGTTGATCATGTTAATCAACTCGGAATGGAATTTGGTTTGTGGTTTGAACCGGAGATGATCAACAAAGATTCCGACCTCTACAGACAACATCCTGATTGGTTACTGGCTGTGGAAGGGTATGAGCAGCCCACAGGACGCAATCAGTATGTGATTGATCTGCAAAACCAAGAGGCTTTTGACTATCTATTCGAACGGCTGGATCATTTCCTTTCCACTTACAATATTGCTTACATCAAATGGGATATGAACAGGGAAGTGGTTCAGCCTGCTCATGGCGGTATAGCAGCAGCACATAAACAAACACAGCGTTACTACCAGTTGGTGGATAAAGTTCGAGCCAAGCATCCTCATGTGGATATTGAATCTTGTGCTGCGGGTGGCGGACGTATTGATTACGAGGTATTGAAGCGTACCCAGCGTTTCTGGGCATCAGACAACAACGATGCTTTAGAGCGTCAGACTATTCAACGTGGCATGAGCTACTTCTTTCCACCTGAAGTGATGGGTAGCCATATCGGAGCCAGCCATTGTCACAGTACTCGCCGCCGCCACAGTATCGAATTCAGAGGACTGACCGCTCTGTTTGGTCATATGGGTATTGAGCTAGACCCTGTAAAAGAGAGCCAAGAAGAAAAACAAGGCTTTGAACACTACGTGAAGCTTCACAAAGCACTTCGCCCATTGCTGCATAGTGGCACAACATGGCGAGTTCCGAGTGAGGACAAAGCGCATCAAATCCATGCGGTTGTTTCACAAGACAAATCTGAAGCGGTGGTATTGGTCTCTCAATTGTCTATGCCAACGTATTCACTAAGTGGTCATCTACGTATTGTTGGATTAGACCCAAATGCAATCTACCAAGTCTCAGTGATTGATAAACCGGGGAACTTTAACAGTATTGTGGCGTGTCAACCTGAATGGACAGTTTCAGGCTGTGAAATGTCCGGTGAATGGTGCCAAAACGTCGGGCTAACAATGCCGATTCTGGACGCTGAAACAGCAATATTGATTGAGTTGAAGCAGGTTGGTTAGTCTTCATAGACAAATAAAAAAGCCGGGAATAGGATTTATTTTCGGCTTAATCGCATCATGATTATTTAACTATCGAACTGTTTCATCACACATTCCACTATGTACTGCGTTAAAAGAGTGGCACAGCTCTCTGGCAGAG
>NZ_JACVEG010000109.1 GCF_014596725.1 Vibrio sp. Y2-5 | reverse complement strand
GTAAAACGAAATTGGTAGAATCATTTTTTGACATAATACACTCTCCATAAGTGGCGTCATTATTTTTTTAACTTTATTATACATAATAATGGAATCTAAGTATGAAAATATATATTATCAATCTAAAACAGTACGGTGGATATGCGTATTGTAAGTGTTAAACTTAAACAACTTATTGTAATCTTAACGTATCCTTATTGCACATGGTGACAGCTTCCCTAGTACTCACCCTAATATTGCCGTCTATAGCAAAAATATTCATTTTAGTTACAACCCTTAGCGTACCTAAATCAAGGATTTGAATTCCAAAAAATGTCTTAACGTGGGTTTTATGTCATTTGGTTGGCGGGACCCCTGAACGAACAAAGTCTGGTCTTCAAGCAGCAAGATCAAGAG
>NZ_JACVEG010000108.1 GCF_014596725.1 Vibrio sp. Y2-5 | reverse complement strand
TTGTTGCAAGACCGTTAAAGGTCGTTCCACCGGCGATTGGTGTATATTGAAATGTAATATTAGCAGTGTTAGAAATCGGATTTGGATTTGGCAGAGAAACGACAGTCGCTTGGAAAGTTACTGTACGAGAAGCACCATTATTGATTGTTCCAAGAGATATACCAGCGGCAGGATTTGCATTTGTTTGTGGTATGTTATCTACCATTACAGTGCCAGGTATAAAGGAAGTCCCATTAGGGAGAATGTCTGTCAAAATAACGTTATTGGCGGGAAGAAGTCCGGTATTAGGGATAGTAACTGTATAAGTGAGAATGTCTCCAATTGTAGCTACACTTTTATTCACGCTTTTCGTTGCTTGTATATTAGGTGAGTTTATATTAATTTGTAAACCGACTGTATTTAACATGTATGCATCTCC
>NZ_JACVEG010000107.1 GCF_014596725.1 Vibrio sp. Y2-5 | reverse complement strand
AGTGATAAGTCACCTTTTGCATTCGCATATTCCATGGCAATCCTCAAGTTTTTCTTACTTGTTGTGACAGAACAGAAAGTGTGTAACATCTTTCTCTGTTTATGAAAATCACTCGGATATAATATATTCAGTAACTTGATTAAATTCCAAAATCCAAATTGGTTTTTTCCAGTTAAATTTTTAGAAAGAGTTCCAGGAGAAATACCAACTATTTTTGCAATATCTTCTTGATTTTTTCTTTGGAAATCAATTTCATCAATAATTCTATCCAAGAATTTCTTCAATGTTTGTTCCAAAGTTTTATCTTCTTTCTTAAGCATTTCGTTCATATTATTTCCCCTTCTAAATCTAAAAAAGAATGCTGCAATATCTCTTATTATATTATTCCAACCTAATGTTAGTATATGGTATTTTACCATA
>NZ_JACVEG010000106.1 GCF_014596725.1 Vibrio sp. Y2-5 | reverse complement strand
TCCTTGCTTAATGGCCCATCTCTATCAGGTGTCTTATCCTTAGAAGGCGTTCCATCTCTATCAGGTGTTTTATCCTTACTAGATGGTTTATCACGTTCAGAAGGCTTGTCCTTCTCTGTAGGCTTATCTCTATCAGGCGTCTTATCTTTGCTTGATGGCTTATCCCTTTCAGAAGGTTTGTCCTTTTCAGAAGGCTTATCCTTATCAGGCGTTTTATCCTTTTCAGATGGTTTATCCTTATCAGGTGTTTTATCCTTTTCAGAAGGCTTGTCCTTCTCTGTAGGCTTATCCTTTTCGGACTTATCTTCCTTCTTCATTTCTTTTCCGTCCTCATCCTTCCAAGGTTTTGGATCAGGTGCATCAGGAAGAGCATCAGTAGGAACTTTTTCTTCTTTTCCTTCTTTAAAGTATTCGTTTTTATC
>NZ_JACVEG010000105.1 GCF_014596725.1 Vibrio sp. Y2-5 | reverse complement strand
TAATGTTTGTGTTAAAGGTAAAACACATCTGTTAGAACAGGTCATAACAAACTTGTTTACCAACGCGATTCGCTATACAGATGCGAATCGAACCATTGTGATAGATGTAAACGAGAAACAACATGACGTATATATAGGGTTTGAAAATAAAGGGGCACATATAGCAGAAGAAAACATAGATAAAATATGGGATCAATTCTATAGAGTGGATAAATCAAGAAAAAGAGTATATGGTGGAACGGGTCTTGGACTTTCAATTGTAAAAAATATATTAGATTTACATAATGTAAAGTACGGTGTAACTAATACAAAAGATGGGGTATTGTTCTACTTCCATTTAGAAAAATGGGATACAAAGTAGTAAGATGTAACATTGATATTATAGATTTTACTGTGGTGTTAAAGGCGATTTACATTCATAT
>NZ_JACVEG010000104.1 GCF_014596725.1 Vibrio sp. Y2-5 | reverse complement strand
TAACTGACTTGTTCAACTAAACAAGCTACCGTTTGAAATAGAACTTTATACTTCACTATTAATAAGGATTTCACAAGTTAAATTAAGTTAGAATCTTTCCATATTCTTATACAATTAACTAAGGTTTTTTTTTGGAAAGAAAGTTTATATATATCTGGCATAGCAAGCTTCTTCCAGAATTCAAAATCGTATTGTTCATCAAAATAATTCATCATTAGTACCATAATATTTCCATGTGTTCCTACAACAACATTTTTGCCTTCATATTTATCTAAAGCCATTTCAATGCCTTTAATTCCTCTTTGTTGGGCACTCTTGTTTGACTCTCCACCTTCCCAAGAAAAATCAGGGTTGTCCCAAACCTTTCTAATTGCTTGCTCAAAATCATTAACATCTTCCTTCGTTAGCTTTCTTTCTTTAAATTCATC
>NZ_JACVEG010000103.1 GCF_014596725.1 Vibrio sp. Y2-5 | reverse complement strand
TGTAGGGGAATCAAGGGGGGGAGAAGCCCTGAAAATGATTAACTTCTTCCAAACGGGACACTCGGGTTCTACCTCTGTCCATGCAAGAAGTGCAAAAGAAGCAGTAAGACGTTTAATGCTTATGTGTCTACAAAGTGGTGCGAATATTGGTGCTCAATATTTATATGAATTAATTTCACAGACATTTGATGTGATTGTCTTTTTCGAAAAGAAAGATGATGGGAATCGTTATATTACAGAGATGATTGAATTATTGGATTATCAAGGTGATATACAATTTAATCAACTTTCTCAGTTTATTCCGACATACGAGGAACATGATGAAATGAATGAAAGAGTAGGAAAGATTCATGGCCAGCATAAAATTACAGCAAGAATGTCAGCCGAAATGGAGAGGAAATTCCGTTCTTCTTCTGTAAACCCGGCTCTTTATGCACCAT
>NZ_JACVEG010000102.1 GCF_014596725.1 Vibrio sp. Y2-5 | reverse complement strand
TTTGGAGGGAAAACGCTAGCTATATTCTATGTTTGTACTCTACTTAGGGTTTGTGAGAATAAAAAATATATAGAGCAGCTGCAACCCTTTATGAACGTAGGCAAGTATGCTTTAACGAATTACATTAGCCAAAGTATACTAACTCTTGTCATTCTTTCGTTGAACTTTAAAGATGTCTCACAGGTATATTACTGGCAATTATGTATCTTCGGGATTNTTAATTATCTTTGCGCAAATTATATTCAGCAAAATTTGGAGTAAATATTTTCGCTATGGTCCCATTGAATGGATATGGAGAAAAGGCATTTACAAAAAATAACCTATTTTTCACCAGTTTCATGCAATTGACTGAAAAAAATGATAAAATATCATATGAAAGATTAAAGATATATTTGTGATTGTAAAATGATGTTATTAAAATTAAAGTGGTTCAAGTCAGAGGAAGGCACC
>NZ_JACVEG010000101.1 GCF_014596725.1 Vibrio sp. Y2-5 | reverse complement strand
CATTGGACATAATGAATAGAAACAATAAGGTCATTAAAACTCACTTATAAAAACGTAAAGGAGGCACTGCTTAAATTGTAGTATCTCCTTTTAAAAAAGTTAAGTTCAGCTTTACTTCTGAAATCAAAACAGATAATAAAGTTGTTTATTTCCTTGTGAAACTAAAGCTACCATATAGTTGAATAATATAAATTGTTTTATTCGAATATATAGTTTTAACATTGACTTTCCGTCCTTATCCAATAACGGAGTAAATTCCCCTGCATATCCACTCAACTAAATAAATGATGAATTCCTATTTCTTTATCTACCATTATTACTCGTGAACACATAATTTAGAATTTTATTCGGAAAAACTCAAAAAGGCAGCTAGAAAAAACTAACTGCTCTAGTAAATACTATGAATACAATGTTTATTCGTATTCAAACTTGGATTACCTATATTGTTAACATGCC
>NZ_JACVEG010000100.1 GCF_014596725.1 Vibrio sp. Y2-5 | reverse complement strand
AATGATGTTCAAGTGTCATATAGCAGTATACAGAACTATGTATCAGATCTTTCTTTGATGGTTAAAAGAGGGCTTCTGTCAGCAGAAAGAGAATTTTATTCACCTGTCCGTTTAAGAGGCGGACATCATGCTTCAGATTTAGAGGATCACGGTATTAGTTACATTGAATTAAGAAATATAGACTTAAACCCTTTTGAAACGTATGGATTTAGCTATGAACAAGCGGAATTTCTCCATCTTTTCTTAATTTATTTACTATGGAAAGATGAAGGAGAAAATTGTGATGAGTGGGTAAAAATGGGCGACTTTTACACTGATATAGTGGCTCTTGAGCACCCATTAGAGCATACACAATTTGAAATAGAAGCTAAAAATATGATTAATGAGATGGAACAGTTAGCAGAAACTTTAAATTTGACTATTTCAGAGACGTTATTTGTGCAACTGAGAGAAATGTTAAT
>NZ_JACVEG010000010.1 GCF_014596725.1 Vibrio sp. Y2-5 | reverse complement strand
CTCCGCCTTCGATGGTTCGAATCCGTCCCCCTCCACCATATACAGAAAAGCCAGCTCATTGAGCTGGCTTTTTTCATTTCAGAATACTCTAACAATATCAGAGCATTAGAGCAAAAGAACAAGCCCCTATAAAAGGGGCTTGTGTTTATTGAGACTACAGGGGGTGCTCAATCAAAATGACTCTGGTTTCGTAAGCTCTTAACCTTTGCTTATATTCAACCTTATGATTATCAATGTCTGAATAATTGCCGATAAGATAACGTGCATTATTGAGCTCAAGTTCTTGCGGCAATTCACACTCTGCGTCAGCACCATAGTAGTTGTTCAAACACACCAGCGTCTGTGTAGCGCTGCGTCTTTGATAAGCAAAAATGGCTTCGTGCTCGGGCAGTAAGTCTTGATAATCACCGTCGCTAATAACGGTAATATCCTTTCTCAACTGAATTAACTTTTGATAGTAATAAAATACCGAATCCTCATCACTTAAAGCTTGTTCTGCATTGATTTGGGGATAATTGCTGGCGACAGAAATCCAAGGTTCTCCCGCACTGAAACCTGCATATCGGCTACTATTCCATTGCATTGGCGTTCTGGAATTATCACGAGATTTCTGCGCCAGAATTGCCAACATATCCGCTTCAGTGACACCTTTCTGCTTGATCATAATCTCGTACATATTGGTGCTTTCAACATCTCGGTATTGCGAAATAGAGGTATAACCCGGGTTTGTCATACCAAGTTCTTCACCTTGGTAGATATAAGGCGTGCCTTGCATCATATGCACTGACGTTGCGAGCATTTTGGCCGACTCAATACGGTACTCACTATCATTACCTAAACGACTGACCACTCGGGGTTGATCGTGATTACACCAGAACAGTGCTCCCCAACCTTTCCCATTCAAGCCTGTTTGCCAATGGTTAAATACCTGCTTGAGTTGTATAAAATCAAAGGGGGCTTTGGTCCACTTTTCACCATTGGGGTAATCCGCTTTCAGGTGGTGGAAGTTAAACACCATAGACAACTCTTTGTTATCTAATGAAGAATATTGCTGGCAATGATCCAATGCCGTCGACGACATTTCTCCCACAGTAACACTGCCATACTTTTGGAAAACGTCTCGGCTGATTTCTTGTAAAAACTCATGCACACGTGGGCCATCAGTATAAAAACGACGACCGTCCCCCTCCTCGTCGTTTGGAAAATCCTGTTGTTTGGAAATCAGGTTAATCACATCCAAACGAAAGCCGTCCACACCTTTCTCAGCCCAGAAGCTGATCACTTCTTTTACTTCGTCCCGAACCAGAGGATTTTCCCAGTTCAGATCCGCCTGCTCTTTAGCGAACAGATGCAAGTAATATTGGTTAGACTTTTCATCATATTCCCAAGCACTGCCACCAAACTTCGACTGCCAGTTATTCGGCGCTTTGCCATCGACTGGAGACTTCCAAATGTAGTAGTCACGATAAGGGCTAGCTTTATCTGCCAACGCAGACTGAAACCACATGTGCTGTGTCGAAGTATGATTAACAACAATATCCATAATGATGCGAATGCCTTTCTGATGAGCCAGATCAAGCAGGTTATCGAAGTCATTCATGGTGCCAAAATCAGGATTGATCGAGTAGTAATCCGCGATGTCGTAACCGTTATCAATCATTGGTGACTGATACACAGGCGTTAACCAGATGGCATCAATGCCCAGAGTTTTCAGATAATCCAGTTTAGAAATAATGCCTTGGATATCTCCGGTTCCTTTCGCGCCGCTGTCACAGAAGCTCTTAGGGTAAATTTGATAGATCGATGCGGTTTTCCACCAGTCGGATTCACTATTAGCAAAGGCCATTCTTTTCTCACTTACCAAAAATCAAAAATAGAAAAAGAGTGGCAAAAAGCCACTCATAAAAACGCTATGCCGAAGCGGTTGATAAAACACCTTTGCCTTGCGCACGCTTGTACATCACTAAAGTCAGCGCCGCTGGAACCACAATCGCGACCAACATTGCAACAAGGTAGATACTCCAGTACTGAGGCTGGATAGATAAGATGCCCGGCAAACCACCCACACCGATACCATTCGCCATTACACCAGCACTACCACATACTGCCGCAGCCAGAGCACTACCAATCATTGCGCATAGCATTGGGAACTTATATTTGAGGTTGATACCGTACATTGCAGGTTCTGTTACCCCTAAATAAGCAGAAATTGCCGCTGGTACAGAAATATCGCGCTCTCCATGTTTCTTACTGATCAGAATGATGCCGACAACAGCTGAAGCCTGAGCGATGTTAGAAAGGGCAATTAAAGGCCAAATTGGTGTGCCGCCTAGCTCTTGCATCAACTGTAAATCAACAGCGTTGGTGGTGTGGTGAATACCTGTGATCACCAGTGGTGCGTACAAGAAACCAAATATCATTGAGCCCAGTACCGCGAAATCACCCGTCATTGCAGCTTTGGCAGCAAAAGCAACGCCATTGCCTAATATACGGCCGAACGGTCCAATTAAGGTATGCGCTAAGATGACAGCCAGAATTAATGATACAAACGGTACAACAACCAGATAGAGATAAGCTGGAACCACTCGTTTTAAGCTGTTTTCAATAAAGGCAAGCACCACACCCGCTAAAATCGCGGGGATAACCTGAGCTTGATAACCCACTTTTTCAATCACAAACAGGCCAAAATCCCACACTTCTGGTACTTGTTTACCAATCAGATAAGCATTCATCAGTTGAGGGGAAACCAGTGTTACACCTAAAGTGATACCAAGAATTGGCGTCCCACCTAACTTCTTCACCGTTGACCAACAGACACCAACTGGCAGGAAGAAGAAAATAGCTTCACCGATTAACCATAGGAATGAGTGAACACTTGCCCAGAATTGACTGATTTCCGTTAAAGTCTGACCGTCGAACATCTTGATGTCGCCAATCACATTACGGAAACCCAAGATCAAACCACCGGTAATAATCGCAGGAAGTAGCGGTACAAAAATTTCTGCAAGATGGGAGATACCGCGTTCCAAAAGATTCATGTTTTGGCGTGCTGCGAGCTTCGCATCTTCTTTTGAAGCTCCAGATTGACCTGTAATATCCAACAGCACTTTAAATACTTGGTCGACTTCAGTACCGATCACTACTTGGAATTGCCCTGCGTTAGTAAAACAACCTTTCACTAAACTCAGCGATTCCAAACCTTTCTTATCAGCCTTTTCTGGTTCATTTAATACAAATCGTAAACGTGTTAGGCAGTGGCTAACACTGGCGATATTTTCACTACCACCAACCAATTCAACAAGACGTTTTACATCTTGTCTCACTATCTTACTCATACCCTTGTCCACCCTGTTACTTATAGCTTTTATATTAGTTGAAATGACAATGGGAACATTCCCACCGAATTTTAAGTATAGTGGCACATACAATTCAGACTTAAAATGGGAACAGTCCCATAAATTGAGAACGATCACATTAGGCGGTGTTTTTATCAACAAATGATAAGCAACGTTTTACGTAGTCAAGAAGAGAAATGATCAGAGGAAAGGTATTTAAGACGAGAAAGAATTTTCTCGCCCTATTGGTTAATATCGATGGCGCTCAGATGGCAGGAGCTTGAGTGAGATGCACCAGATCTTGAACTTCCCCACTGAGATGGGAAATGAGCAGATTCGCCGCCTGTGATCCAGCCTGCCGATAACCGGGATCAACACTGTAGACTTTTGGGAACAAGAAAGTTAGCAACTCATTACCACCGACACCTGTCACCACAACATCTTCACGTTGACACTCTTGCAAGCGCTTAATCACGCCTAAAGCTAAAGTATCACTGGCACAGACGATAGCTTGCGTATTTTCGGATAACACCTGGTCAACCAGTTGATAAGCACTTTCATGTTTTAATTTACCCGTTTGATAACAGGGCGTGATTTGTTGTTCCTGACACCAATCTAAATAGGCTTGCAAACGCATTTCACCCGTAGTGGCATCTTGAGGATCGACGCCGATAAAGCTGACTTGCTTTAACCCTTGCAGCTTAACGTAATCCAACGCCTGATTAATGATACCAGTATTATCGTAGTTAATTGAGGAAACCTGCTCTGAATGAGTGGCTATTACCACTGATTTCAGCTGCCAAGGTACCAAAGCTTGCGCATCTAAATCCGTAAAGCCAAAAATGATCACCCCGTCCACATTGCGCTTGAGCAATACGTCCAAATGTTCATTAGTTTTCTGTCGGTCAAACTGGCTCTCCATGATCACAACGTCATAACCATGAGCGTAAAAAATCTCAAGCATGCTGCTGACAGAACGGTTTTCTGAAGGCGAATCAAGGCGAGAAATAATCACACCGATGACTTTCTGGCTACCGCCACGCATTGACTGTGCCGATTTAGAAGGGACATATCCAGATTCAGCAATAACCCGCTCGACCTTCTCACGAGTTTCAGGTTTCACTTTTGGATCATTGGTAAGTACACGAGAAACGGTAGATTTACCGACTCCGGAAAGTTTAGCAATATCAAGGATAGTGAGTTTTTTGCTCATGAAATACGGTCTGCAAGGTGATAAAAGCGGTGGAAAACCACCGCACTACTTCTTCTCAAGGCCATATATAAGCAAAATTTCACTCAATCCGGCAAGTTTTATAAATAATACCTTTGACTTCTAACCTAGCATCCTCACCTTTCGTGAACAAGGTAACAGGATTAACCACCGCTGAGGTATGATCATCCAATATGTACTTTTCTCCAGAGCCAGAAGGAATACGAACCAAGCGATATAGACTTTCAGAGGTTTTTAATACTGCGTTTTCTGATGATACATAAGCGACATCAAATTGCTTTTCATCGTCACAGACGTAATGTTGAAAATCACTGTCCCTAACTTTAAGCCCATCAACTTCAGTTGAACTTGAACACGCCGTTAGTGCAGTCAAGGGTAGCGCCATCAAGCAGAATGCGAACACGATATCCTTTCTATTCATGATGATTCTCTCTTCAAATGATAAAAAAGGTCGCCTAAGCGACCTCTCAATACCACTCCCAGCAATGTATAAACTACCGATTACTAGTAATGGTATTATTTACGCTCTTTTAAATAGTTAGGCACATCACGCAAACTGTCCAGTACAACCGTGGCTAAACTTTCACCTTTTTCAGTTACAGGCTTGCCTGTACGCACTAAGATCTTGGTTCCGACACCAGCGGCTTCAGCGGCCATCATGTCTTCCGCTTTGTCTCCTACCATTACAGAGTTCGCCATATCGATCTTCAGGAAATCACGTGCAGAGATAAACATACCCGGCTTTGGCTTACGGCAGTCACAGTCTTCTTTATACTTACCTTCACCATGGTCTGGATGGTGAGGACAATAGTAAATACCATCAAGCTCAACGCCGTTATCAACGAAATTCCAGTCCATCCACTGTGTTAATGACAGAAAGCGATCTTCACTGAACATTCCACGAGCAATACCCGACTGGTTGGTCACCAAGACAAGTAGATAGCCCATTTCTTGCAGCTTTTTCGCGGCTTCAAATACACCGTCGATAAACTCAAAATCATGTTCGTCGCTTACATAGCCATGATCGACATTGATTACGCCGTCACGATCTAAAAACACAGCTGGTTTCGCCAAAATATTCATCTCTTTAAAGTCAAACTACGGGAATTATTGCACGCTTTATTTCTTTCATCACTATCTAATTACTTAACAGTATCACGCCAATGACCATTTAGACGTCTAGACGTAAAAATATCTATTGACTTGAACTGAGTTAAGCCATAGCATCCTCTACCAAGTTAGAACGAGTTAAATATTTTATTCTGTTGTTGCTACTGTTTTAGTAATAGATAGGTAACTCGTTACAAAACAACCAAGATTTATCCCTGCGCAGGTTTTTCAATGATTGAGATTAGTCACGTCAACAAGGTCTTCTATCAAGGCACAAAAGAAATCAATGCTTTAAAAGACATCAACCTTAACATCCAACAAGGCACGATCTTCGGTGTTATTGGCTCATCAGGTGCGGGTAAAAGTACCCTGATTCGTTGTGTGAACATGTTAGAGCGCCCAACTAACGGTAGCGTTATTGTTGATGGTGTTGACCTAACTAAGCTGAGCTCGAAGCAATTGAGCGAAGCACGCCGCAACATCGGCATGATTTTCCAGCATTTTAATCTGCTTTCTTCACGCACTGTGTTTGAAAACGTAGCTCTGCCATTAGAGCTTGCAGGTCAAAGTATTAGTCATATTGAGAAGAAAGTTTCTGAACTTCTTCAATTGGTTGGCTTGGCAGAGAAACGTGATACTTATCCATCCAATCTAAGTGGTGGTCAAAAGCAACGTGTAGCGATAGCTCGTGCTCTGGCGTCAGATCCAAAAGTACTACTGTGCGATGAAGCAACCAGTGCTCTCGATCCTGCGACGACGCAGTCAATCCTTGAACTTTTGAAAGAGATTAACCGCAAGTTAAACATTACTATCTTGTTGATTACTCACGAGATGGATGTTGTAAAAAGTATATGTCACCAAGTGGCTATCATCGGTGACGGTGAATTAGTAGAGAAAGGTTCTGTGGGTGACATTTTTGCTCATCCGAAAACGGAACTTGCTCATCAGTTCATTCGTTCAACGCTGGATTTATCGATTCCTGATGATTACCAAGTACGTTTGCAGCCAACACGAGTTGAAGGCAGTTACCCATTAGTGCGTTTGGAATTTACTGGCGCAACTGTTGATGCACCGTTGATGTCGCAAATTTCGCGCAAATTCAACATTGATGTCAGCATCTTAAGTTCCGATCTTGATTACGCTGGCGGTGTGAAATTCGGCATGATGGTAGCGGAAATTTTCGGTAATGAAGAAAACGATAATGCTGCAATTCAATACCTTCGTGACAACAAAGTAAAAGTAGAGGTGCTTGGTTATGTCCTTTAATACCATTGCTAATTGGTTATCACTAAACGGTGACCTGCTTTTAACAGCAACTTGGCAGACATTGTATATGGTAGCTGTTGCTGGCGCTATTGGCTTCGCGCTGGGTATTCCACTGGGCGTTATTCTGCACACGACTAAAAAAGGTGGTTTGCTAGAAAACACTAAGTTAAACGGCATACTTGGCGCAATCGTCAACATTGGCCGTTCAGTACCGTTTCTTGTATTGATGGTAGCGATTATCCCAGTAACCAAATTGCTTGTGGGTACGTTCATTGGCACAACAGCAGCAATCGTACCTTTAACTATCGGCGCAATTCCTTTTGTTGCGCGTTTGATTGAAGGGGCATTGTTGGAAGTTCCAACGGGTCTTGTTGAAGCTGCACAATCTATGGGTGCAACACCAATGCAAATTATTCGCAAGGTGCTGTTACCAGAAGCAATGCCGACCATTCTTAACTCTGTAACCATCACGCTCGTGACTCTTGTCAGTTACTCAGCGATGGCAGGCACAGTGGGCGGTGGCGGCCTAGGTGATGTGGCTATTCGTTACGGCTTCCACCGTTACGATGTTGTGATAATGGCAGTAACTGTTGTCATGCTTATTGTTCTAGTACAAATAATTCAATCAATCGGTGATGCATTCGTACGCCGCGTTGATCACAGATAAAAACGATATAAGAATTTCTAACAAGGAGATTATCATGAAATTCAATCTTAAAAGTTTACTGACCATTGCTGCTGCGGCATCTGCGCTTGTGCTAGCTGGCTGTGGTGATAAAGAAGCGGATACGAGTAAAGTAAAAATCGGTGTTATTGCAGGTGCTGAAGCTCAAGTAGCAGAAGTGGCAGCGAAAATTGCAAAAGACAAATATAACCTAGATGTTGAACTTGTCACTTTCACTGATTACGTAACACCAAACGCTGCGCTTGATGATGGTTCAATCGATGCAAACGCATTCCAACACAAGCCATACTTAGATCAACAAATCGCTGACCGTGGTTACAAACTGGCTATTGCAGGTAACACGTTTGTTTACCCAATCGCAGGCTATTCTAAACAAGTAAAATCTGTTGATGAGATCAAAGACGGCGACCGTATTGCTGTACCAAACGATCCAACAAACCTAGGTCGCTCTCTTCTACTTCTTGAGCAACAAGGTCTGATCAAACTACGTGAAGACGTAGGTCTGCTGGCGACTGTTCGTGATATCGTAGAAAACCCTAAAAACATCAAGATTGTTGAACTAGACGCCGCTCAACTTCCACGTTCTCTTGATGACGTAGCGCTTTCTATCATCAACACAACTTACGCAAGCTCTATCAACCTGACTCCAGAGAAAGATGGTATCTTCGTAGAAAACAAAGAATCACCATACGTGAACTTGCTTGTTGCTCGTGAAGACAACGTAAACTCTGAAAATGTACAAACCTTCCTAAAAGCGTACCAAACAGATGAAGTAGCTAAAGCTGCATCTGACATCTTCCAAGGTGGCGCGGTTAAAGGCTGGTAATCGATAACCTTTTCGTTATCACTATCTGTTAAAAAATACTAACAGTTATCGAAAATACTAAGGGCTCCGATTGGAGCCCTTTTGCTTTTTAAACCCGATATTTTGATATCGACTACTTCAGATGATCCCACGAAATATTGGATACGATTCGGCAACTATCACATTTGAAATAAAAGATATCATGCAGAGGTTCATCCAATAGCCATTCCCCACCACACTTAGGGCAAGAGCGGGCTTTTTCATCCGCCAAGCTTTTACCACCAACACGATATTGGTAGTAGTAAGTCGGTATTTTAGTAATGTATTCAATACGTTTACTTAAGTCCCAACCTCGACGGAATAAGTCACTGTCTACATCGCAAATCTCTTTCAACGCAGCATGTTCCGCTTTGCAACCACCAGCCATCTGTAACTCGTCACACGCCTGCCACTCTGTCTGCCATTTAACAACAGCCTTATGATCGCCATTAAACGTCGCTTCATTGCGATAAAGAGGAATCGGCAACAAGGTTTCACCGCTGCGCAGCGGTGAACAGGTGTGAACATAAGTGGTATAGAGAACTTGCCAGCTTGGCGTTTCTTCTTCCGCCGCTTGCTCTGAATTGATATCTCGACCAAGCAAGCGAAACTTAGGAGCCAGTAAACACGCATCCGCAAGTCGGTTAAAACACACTTTAACAAAATCAGAATGGTTCTTTGGATGGAGGCTGTCTTTTTCCGGACAAACTGCTCTAACACAAAATTCGCCGTCGCCCATCACGATGGGAAACTCACGTCCTAACACCTGACCGTTGTAACGCAGCGCGTCCATTAATCCATTGATCGCTTTATCTACCGCGGTAATAGTAGTGTTATCAAAACATTCAAACTCAAGCTCAACAACGTACATTATGCGTTTACCTCTGGCTCAAGTTGCAGCAGAAAGCTAGCAACATCGTCACTGAGCACTTGGCGGTTATCTGTGCCTAATTTTTCGAGAATAACGTTGCCAGTCAGATTACAAATCGATACCACTTCCATTTCATCGTCAGTGGTTGCAATAAATACCGTTGGTTTCTGTTTCAAACGACGCTGCATGACCAAATGACCAAGAATGTTTTCTTGCAAACGCTCATAATCCTCATCACTCCAAACTTGCAATAAATTAAGCGCATTACCCTTCCAACTCGCAGCCATATCCGCACTGTATTGAATACCGTAAAAAGCATGAATATCTTCATGCAAAGCAATCTCAATACCGTTCTCGACATTAGTAAGATCAGCGGCTTCATCTCTGACCACAGGTTGCCAATACACACTATGCTCAAACTTTTGCTCAACGCATGGTGAAGCCCAGTCCACTAACTCTTCATTTTCAGGTAAGTGTTGGTGTGCGGCCTGATAAGCATCTAGATAGCGTTGACTAAAAGTATGTAAGGCTTCTGCAACAGAATGCGCCATGAAAATCTCCACTGTTCAAATTCGATTAAGCTAACTAGCAGCCCTTTGATGACACAGGCTGCGGTATTGCGTAAAATTCTGCCTATTCTAATCGAATTAAGCATTAAGTATGAGCAAATATTCCGATGCCAAAGAGTTAGCAGGTCTGACTTTAGGTAAAAAAACCGATTACTCACATCAGTATGACCCAACACTACTGCAACCTGTTCCACGTAGATTAAACCGTGATGACCTGAATTTAGGTAGTGAACTGCCGTTTAAAGGCTGTGATATATGGACGCTTTATGAGTTGTCTTGGTTGAACACCAAAGGTCTGCCACAAGTGGCTATTGGTGAAGTTGCGATTCCCGCTACCAGTGCAAATTTAATTGAGTCGAAGTCGTTCAAACTTTATCTGAACAGCTTTAATCAAACTAAATTTGAAAACTGGCAACAGGTTGAACAACATTTGATTACGGATCTCTCTGCTTGTGCTGGTGAAACCGTTGAGGTTAAGGTCAAGCCTTTAAGTGATTACACGGCAGAGCCTATTGTCACAATGAAAGGCGATTGTATTGACGATCAAGACATCGAAATTGATAGTTATGATTTCGACCAATCACTGCTAGAAGGTTCTGTGGAAGAAACGTTTGTTAGCGAAACTCTTCATAGCCACCTTTTGAAATCAAACTGTCTGATCACCAATCAGCCTGACTGGGGCAACGTTGAAATTGAGTATCGTGGTCCAAAAATTAACCGTGAAGCGCTTTTACGTTATATAGTCTCTTTCCGTGAACACAATGAGTTCCATGAGCAATGTGTTGAGCGTATATTTACTGACATCACTCGCTTCTGTAAACCAGAGCAACTGACTGTATTTGCACGTTATACTCGACGTGGTGGGCTGGATATCAACCCGTTCCGTTCAACAGAACAAGCCGCTCCACAAGACAACAAACGTATGGCTCGCCAATAAAAAGGACACAATTCAGGATGGGATGTATTCGCTGGAAGTGTTGGTTTTCTCTAGCTCTTTTCTTTATTTCACTATTTTCACAAGCGGCACCGTATTCTTCACCGACGCTAAATGAAGCTGAAAGCCTGATAGAAATATCGCCACAACAAGCTAAAGAACTCACAAGTGAGTACTTAACCGTAAGGAAGATGGCGGAGAAATCCGAGCAAAACCCATCCACCGTTGCAAGGGACGAAACGGATAGTCGTCTGCGTACGCCTGCGAGCACAGTCGACGCGATGAAGATCCTCGCGCAAGCCGAGTTCAATCTCGGCTATCCAATTGCCGCATTCCGCCTATTAGATGACGCTTTTAAAACCACGCAGGAATTCAACCTTCCCTATTTACAGTTGGAAATTCAGTTATTGCAAGTTCGCTTGCGTTGGCTGGACAGCAACGATGTAAATGCTGCGCGTGAAAAGCTACGTGGCATTACTCAACAGTACGAATCCATCAGAAGCAAAGAGTTTCCTGCACGAGGAATAGGCTACAAAATTAAGTTGTTGCGAGCTGAAATTGCATCTAAAGCTGATGATGTTGAACTGGCAGAGAAGCTGTTTATCGAACTGAAGCAAGACCTGGAGTTTATCCAGTCTGAAGATACAAAGATCGACTATCACATCATTGTTGGCAGTCACTATTTAAACCATGGGCGTTACAACCTAGCTCTATCTGAGCTGCTAATTGCTTACTGGAGCGCTATTGAGTCCAATTCCAGCGCCAGACTTGCAAGAGCCAACACTTTGCTTGCTCAGTTATTCTTTGAGCGCCGCGTACTCGACAAAGCGCTTGTTCATTTGTCGGAAGCGGCAGATTTTTATGATAACTATGAGAAATCACCTAAGCTTGCCATTGTGTTAAAACGCATGGGGGATGTTTACTTCGATTTAGGAAAGTACAACCTTGCCTTGGTGAGTTATTTCAACGTTATTGACCATGAAAGTAACAACAACAATATCGAAAGTGTTATCGAGACTCGATTAAGTCTGGCTGCGACTTACATTCATCTTTATAACTACCCGCTCGCAGAACAGTATTTACAACGTGCTGAAGACCTTCTTCAGTATGCGGATATCCCTCGCCTAAAAGGAAAAGCCGCGCTGCTGAATGCAGGGCTAGCCTTTCATCAACATCGCAGTGAGCAGGTTATCCTTAATGCACAGAAAGCATTAACCATCAGCAAGTCCATTGGCAGTCAAGATATTGAACAACAAGCCTATCGCCTGCTCTCTCAAGGCTATGAGCAAATTGGTCAACATTCTCTCGCGTTGGAAGCAATGAAGCACAGTTATGTGTTGGAAAGTCTTCATCAGGAGAAACTCAATCAAATCAGCGAAGATGCTTTCCGTCAGCAAAAAGAGTTCGTCGAGCAAACTCTGCACTTAGTGGGTCAAGAAAAAGAACTCAAAGAGACTAAACGCCAATATTCAAAGTTACAAAAATTGACCTTTAGCCTGTTTATTGTGGCGGGAGCATTATTTTTATTAGTTTTACGTCGTAGTTACGTTATCCAGACTCAAAACGAAGAGATTGAAGAACTCAATACTAACTTATTTACTCACTCTCGCTCACGTCTGCGTAACTTACGTATGTTGAATGCAAAACTTCCGAAATCCCTGCAAAGAAGCAGTCAAAATTTTGAGCTTTGGCATGTCGGTGAGCTAATCCATGAACCGCTGAATGACCGTCTTCGCTTCGCCATGATTGATGTGCCATTCCTGCGCAATATGTATCTTCAACATGGTTATACCGCTGGCTTAGAACTAGAAAGAGCGTTTGGTGAATACATAAAATCTAAAATTGATGAACCAACAAGGCTCTATCATTTTTCTGATTCAAACTTACTCTTTATCGAGCCGAGCATCGATAGAGATAGTCCTCCAGAAGAGATGTTTGAGAAGATTCAACAGTGGATTCGAGAGTTTCAGCCTGAGCGCAAAATTAACCGAATCATTCGAATGGGAATAGCTGATTACCCATTTTTACCAAGAGCCTATACGGCAATTAATGACAAAGAATTGTTGGATATTCTGTTGATGGCAACCAGTGCTGCGCGCGAACTCAGCATGAAGGAAAACTGCTCTCATTGGGTCTATTTGAAAGCGATTGATAATGCCCCTGCGGCCAGTTTTGCATCGAACAATATGCGAAAATCCTGCAAACACGCCATCAATCAAGGTTTGATAAAAGTGCACTCATCTCACAATAATGAGGAGAATATCAAAAAAATATTAAAAGATGGTTAGTTCCCAGCCGATTAACAAAGAGATACGATGACGTATCAAATAAATTTGCTATTATCGACAGATTAATAAGTAGGATTTAAATCTCCCTAAATATTTAGCATTTTTATAAATGGGCGCATTAGAGCAAGATATCCAGATTCAGTTACACCAACTCAAAATGCAGTTGGAACAGACGCGTTTAACACATAGGGATAACTCGCTCAAATATAAACTAGAGCAAAAAGTCCTTAAACGAATCGTCGCATCACTTAGTCTTGCCTGTAAGGGCGAGGATAGTCGTCTCAACCAAAATTTGGTCGAATTACGAGAAGCGATTGAGCAGCAGCAAGATGTCAGCATTTTAATTCCTCGCTTGGCCGTATTGGAGCGCATGTTGAAGAAGCAAACGTTAGACACCGAAAAGCAGAACCAACATTTAGATGAACAGGTAAAGCATAGCGGTGAAGTATTACTACGCATCCCTGGTTTACCATCTAAAATCAAACGCGATCTTCGTGATATTCTCAGTTTTTCAACTGGGCAGAATCTGTCTAAAGTTGAGCAAGCTTTACACCTTCTCACCATCTATGAACGCTCAATCAAAATCATCACGTCAAATCCCAATGCCGTGGTTGAAGAGCTGACTCAAAGTGCTGATAAAGAAATACTTCTTAAGTTAAACGAAGAGTTACAACAGCTTATCACTGAGCTTGATTTTGAAGGTGAATCCGGAGACTTACTGAGTGACATTCGGGCTAAGCTGCTGATCGGAGTTAGTACACAAGTTTTACTCGAACTGACTCTAGAAGTGCTGAAGCTGGTTGTTGCCGGCACCAACTACGAAAGAAAGACATCTGAAAAGTTTCTTGAGCAGGTGAACGCTTCTTTGTCCACCAGCCTAAAAAGTTCTTCCCTGAACGTTGAACAGAGCCACAACTATTTTGAACACCGCAAAGATATGCATAGAGAACTGAGTTCTCTGGTCTCAAGAAGTCAAACTGCGGTACGAGATGGTACTGAAATCAACGCTCTTAAAAACACTTTAAATCCATTAATGAGCGAATTAGCCTCACTCTCTGAACGACTGACACTGGCAGAAGCTCGTGAACAAGCGCTCATTGAGCGTATGGATTACACCAAAAACCAAATGGAAACCCTTTACGAAGTGACGCAAGATTATCGTCGTCGCTTAGAAGATCAAGCTCAGCGCATGTTGCAGGATCCGCTCACCAAAGTGTACAACCGCACTGCCTTTAATGATCGTCTAGAGCTTGAATACCGCCGTTGGATTCGCGCACAACACAACCTTCGAGTGGTTATGCTCGACATCGACAAATTCAAAGTCATCAATGACAGTTTTGGTTATACCGCAGGTGATAAAGCACTGAAAATTATCGCTCGTACTATCAAGAACAACATTGAAGATACTGATACTGTAGCGCGCTTTTCTGGTGAAGAGTTCGTACTGTTGCTGCCAGAGCGTTCTGACTCAGAGTGCTACCAAATTGTGCAAAAAATACAGCGTAGCATTTCCCATTTACCGTTTAAGTTCCGTGATAAAAACATCACTATCACACTAAGCGCGGCAAGTACCTTATTCAAAGACTCCGATTCGCCAGAAATTGTTCTTGAACGCTTACACATTGCGCTGAATAACGGGAAAAAATTTGGTCCAAACCAGATTACTTGGAAATAAGTCCAAACAAGCCAAGTAAACAAAAGTAAATTGCACAATTTTCAAGCAAACACACTAGAATTACACGATACACATCACAGTTTATAGAGTATCGTGTTCTCCTTCCTACACAAACCACACTAGATTGAAACTTGAAATATCAATAAGTTAGCATATTGATACTGATGTACTGCTCAAGAACCGGATTTGCTGTCTTTATTCGCGTCTACACCTCTTTTCTAAGCATAAAAATAACAGCGGTTAAAGAGGCTCTCGAATTTCCTGTGCAACTTTCTGAACACCTATTCGTCTTGATTGGTATATGATGTGCTATCTCCACTAGCGTTTAATTAAGGTCAATATGACCTTCTTTCCCTCTAAATTAAGGAGGCTCTCATGATCACTCAAGTCAGCCCGGCTGGGAGTATGGATTTACTCTCACAACTGGAAGTAGAACGATTAAAAAAAACTGCATCCAGTGATCTTTACCAGCTGTACCGCAACTGTAGCCTAGCGGTACTGAACTCTGGAAGCCATACCGATAACTCAAAAGAACTGTTAGACAAATACAGAAATTTTGATATCACAGTGATGCGTCGTGAACGTGGTGTAAAACTGGAACTCACCAATCCTCCAGAACACGCGTTTGTTGATGGACACATCATCAAAGGGATACAAGAACATCTGTTTTCAGTGCTGCGCGATATTGTTTACGTCAATATGCACATAGCAGAAGGGCAAAAACTTAATCTCACCAACTCAACACATATCACTAACTTAGTGTTTGGTATTTTGCGCAACTCAGGAGCCTTAATTCCAGGTATTACGCCAAATTTGGTGGTGTGCTGGGGCGGTCACTCAATCAATCCGATTGAATACCAATACACCCGTGAAGTCGGTAATGAGCTCGGCTTACGTGAGCTGAATATCTGTACCGGATGTGGTCCAGGCGCAATGGAAGGACCAATGAAAGGCGCGGCGATTGGTCACGCTAAGCAACGCTACGCAGATAAGCGCTATATCGGCTTAACCGAGCCTTCAATCATCGCAGCAGAGCCGCCAAACCCAATCGTCACGGAACTGATCATCATGCCAGATATTGAAAAACGCTTGGAAGCGTTTGTTCGAATGGCGCACGGCATCATCATCTTCCCCGGTGGACCTGGAACAGCTGAAGAACTGCTTTACTTACTGGGTATCATGATGCATCCGGACAACGCAACTCAGCCGATGCCCATCGTATTAACCGGGCCGAAAGAGAGCGAAGAGTATTTCCGTTCTATTGATGAATTTATTGGTGAAACGTTAGGCCCAGAAGCCCAGAAACACTACACCATAGTGATTGATGACCCAGCGGAAGCCGCTCGTATCATGAAAAATGCCATGCCGAAAATTCGTCAGCAACGTAAAGACAACGAAGATGCCTATAGCTTTAACTGGTCATTGAAAATTGAACCTGAGTTTCAGCTTCCATTTGAACCGAATCATGAAAACATGGCTAACTTAGATTTACATCTTAACCAACGACCTGAGGTTTTGGCTGCGAATTTACGTCAAGCGTTCTCCGGTATCGTTGCGGGTAACGTGAAGGCGGAAGGTATTCGAGAAATCGAACGTCATGGTCCTTTCACTCTCCATGGCGATCCTAAGTTAATGAAGAAGATGGATAAGCTACTAAAAGACTTCGTTGAACAAGATCGTATGAAGCTTCCGGGAGGAAGTGCTTATGTCCCTTGTTATCGGATAGAAAGTTAACCAGTGAGAACCAAAAACTACCTACGGTAGTAATCTCATTGAATTTCATTAGAATAAGGGGCAATCGCTCCTTATTTTTTGTGTTTTATGTCTATTCATCTTGTCATTATTGATGCTCTTAACCTCATTCGCCGCGTTCACTCTGCGCAGCCAGACCCTAATGATATAGAGCGAACCATAAACACAACCACTCGAACTCTCGCACGTATAATCAGCGAATCAGAGCCTACGCATATAATTGCTGTTTTTGATCACCATCTGCAGGACCGAGGATGGCGAGCAGAGCTATTGCCAACTTATAAAGAAGGCCGTAAACCGATGCCGGAACCTTTACAGCAAGGATTAGATCGTATTCAGCAAGCTTGGTGGGAATTAGGAATCGACTCACTGCTTTCAGAAGGTGATGAAGCCGATGATTTGGTCGCAACACTGGCGTGCAAGGTGGCCAGCCATAATGAGAAAGTCACCATCATTTCCACCGATAAAGGCTATTGCCAATTGCTCTCTCCTACCTTGCAAATCAGAGATTATTTCCAGCATCGTTGGCTGGATGCGCCTTTTATTGAAAAGGAATTTGGAGTTAAGCCTTCACAACTTGCGGATTACTGGGGATTAACTGGCATTAGCTCAAGCCAAGTACCCGGTGTTGCTGGAATAGGCCCAAAAGCCGCCAAAGAGATCCTGACTCAGTTTTCTAGCATTGAAGAAGCCTTTGCGAGTTCGGAACTCGCCGCAAAATATCGCAAAAAGCTCGACGAACATATTGAAATGGCACGTATCTGCAAACAGATATCCACGCTAAAAACCGACATTGAGCTTGGCTTTAATCTTCAAGATATTCGTTTTAATAAAGAGCAATAAACACAAAACGCGCTTAAAGCGCGTTTTTGAGTGATAACAAACTCGATACTCGTCAATACAGAATTTCGGAATGAAATATCTGGAATGACGGCACTAAACCAATTTCTTTAGTGTGGAGAGATCGTTTTTAACGTCTGCACATGCACCGTAATTTCTTCACGATCATGATATAGATGTTTCGCCTGAAGCTTAAACTTGACGTTATGATCTTTTAAGAAAATCTTTAAGTTCTCAATATCTTGCAGCACTTCATCGTAACGGCCTTTCATTGGCAGTTTAAGGTTAAAGATCGCTTCTTTCGCCCAACCGCTAATGATCCACTCCCCCATCAACTGAGCAACACGAGAAGGCTTTTCGATCATGTCGCAAACCAGCCAAGTCACGTTTTTACGTGGCGGCTCAAATTTGAAACCATCAACCATATGATGTTTAACCTGACCAGTTTCCATCAAACTATCTGCCATCATGCCGTTATCGATAGCATGAACGAACATAGAGCGCTTCACTAATTGATATGTCCAGCCACCTGGACAAGCGCCTAAATCAACCGCCCACATGCCAGAAGCTAAACGGTCATCCCACTCTTCACGAGGAATAAATACATGAAACGCTTCTTCAAGCTTAAGTGTTGATCGACTCGGCGCATCCGCTGGGAATTTCAAACGCGGAATACCCATAAAGAACTTAGAGTTGTTCTGAGTGTATGAGTAACCGACAAAACAGTGACCAGATTTAACAAAACATACGTGCAAAACAGGTTTTTTAGCATTGTCTTTTGCCGTGAGAACACCTTTACCACGTAGTGCTTGGCGTAGTGGCACTGTGAACTTACGGCAGAATTTAAGCAGTTCTTTCGCTTCATTGGTATCTGGCGTTTCGACGCGAACATCGCCACACAGTGGAAATGCTTCGATGTCACTAAGTTCAGATAAAATTGGCGAGATACGGTCTTCTGCCGGCAAAGCCGTAAACTCAGCAGCCACAGCAAACATCTGGCGAGAGAAAATCAGCGCCTGAAAATCAATGTTCTTGATCAGTTTATCTGCATCGCCGTCTTGGTAGCACTCAAACAACACGTAGCCTGAATTATTAACGACACGAGGGAAACCAAAAACCTCAAGTTGGGTTGCTTTATCTTGGATCTCGCCTGCGCACTCTTTTTCAAAGCCCGCACGACAATAGAGCATCACTTGTTTCACTGTTTCACCTCATCAAAATTTATGGCAGCCAGAACAAACATCACCCAACCAATCATAAAGAGTAGCCCCCCCATTGGAGTAATTGGCCCGAACCACTTTATACCTGTCAGTGCTAGCGCATATAAGCTGCCACTAAAACAAAAGATGCCGATGATAAAGCAAATCGCCGCACGGCTAAAATATTTTTGTGCTTTTTCACTGCGACACAAAACCAGTAAAATGCCACAAACAATCAAGGCTGCCGCATGAATAAACTGATACTGAACCCCTGTTTGGAACACATCTAACTGATAAGGCGTGACATAGGCTTTTAGACCGTGGGCCGCAAAAGCCCCCAGAGCAACCGCAATACCAGAAAACAAGCCACCAAAGGTGAGCAAATACTTACTTTTCATTGTTCAGATCCAAAATAAATTGAGTTAAATGTTCTACGGCAAGAGCAATATTGCCAGTTTCAGTATGACCAGATGACTTTCGAGGTTTGAAACTGTGGTCACCATCGGGGATGAATTCAATCTTTACTTGGTTGCTAAACTTGAAGCTTAAACACTCTTCTCGATTACCAAAGGTATCTCGCTCCCCTTGCAAAATCAGACAAGGTTTCTCTAATGAAGCCAGATGCTCGCCCTTGTATTTATCAATTTTACCCGGAGGATGAAAAGGAAAGCCCAAACAAGCAATGCCTTTGACCATAGGATTCTCGCTTAGCATCGAAGCCATTCTGCCGCCCATAGATTTACCGCCGATGACTATCGGTTGAGACGAATGCTCTTCAATGATCTGCTCGAATGCTTCCAGAAGCTTGGGCGCTCTATCTGGCGGTCGACGTTTACCGTCTTCAGCTCGTTTTACCATATAAGGGAAGTTAAAACGTACAACACGAATTCCCTTATCAACGAGCCCTTTTGTCACTTGCGACATGAACTCGTGGTCCATATCTGCACCAGCACCATGGGCAAAAATAAACAGAGGGGAGTTCTCCTCCCCCTCTATTCTTACGCTATTCATCTAATATGACCTCTTGTTCGCTACGTGCTTTCTTCAGCATCCAGTCGCGGAATGTCGCGATACGTCCCATATCCGCTTGCTTCTCATGACAAACCACATAGAAGGCGTTCTTTGTCATTAACACTTCATCAAACGGAGCCACAAGGCGGCCAGCATCGAGTTCTGGTTGTGCCAATACGTTATTACCCAAAGCAATGCCTTGCCCGTGAACCGCCGCTTGCAGCACCATGGTTGAATGGCTAAAAATCGGCCCATGATTCACGTTAACACCGTCGATGTGGTTCTCTTTAGCGAACTGTTTCCAGTCTCGACGCGAAGTATCGTGTAACAAAGTGTGTAGAGGAAGATCGTTTAATGAGCGCAATGGCTTTTGACCCAACAACAAAGAAGGCGAACAAAGAGGAATCAAAAACTCTTGGTAAAGTTTGTCTGCACGTAAACCGGGCCAATGACCTCGGCCATAGTAGATAGCGACGTCCACATCATCGGTCAGCGAGCCTTCTTCCATATCGACCGCTTTAATGCGTACATCAATATCCGGTTGCTGCTGATTAAAATCAGCAAGCCGAGGCACTAACCACTGAATCGCAAAGCTTGGAGGAAGACTGATGGTCAACGCACCTTTTTCACTACGTTCCAATAACTTATCTGTCGCTTCAGCCAATGAACCAAAGATATCTTTGATGTCCAGAAAATACGCTTGCCCTTCTTCGGTCAGCAACAAAGAGCGATTACGACGACGAAAAAGCTTTAAGCCGAGAAACTCTTCAAGAGCTTTAATTTGATGACTCACAGCGGCTTGAGTCACAAAAAGCTCTTCTGCTGCGCGCGTAAAACTCAAATGACGAGCGGCGGCTTCGAACACTTTCAGGGAGTTCAATGGAGGTAATCGTCGGGACATGGTTCAATCCTATGTATTGTTCCAAATAATCATTAGTTTTTTTTATCTGAAACATTATAAATTGTCCGTTGCTAACCAGCCAGAGAAAATCTATATTTCATCCCGTAATATGAGCCTGAACGGCTTGATTCTCCTGAATCAATTGGCTTTATTATTACGATGTTGTGTTTGCATACTCGATTTTCGAGTTAGGTAGAATTCTACCACCTGTTTTGTGCAGTTATCCCCTGCTACAAAACATATACTTCCTGTATTTATTTTTGACCTGTCTGTCAAATTTTTAGCACCGCCTATTGGCGGTGTTTTTTTATGCCTGAATATCTGACATAAAAAAACGCAACCTGAATCAACAAGTTGCGTCTTATCTATTTGGAATCTTCAGTTCACGCTTATGGGCGATAAACTTTCACGTTCTTGAAGCCTTGCTCTTGCAAGTACAGTGCTTGTAAACGGCTCATCACGCCACGTTCACAATACAATAAGTAAGTCTTAGACTGATCAAGATCGCCAAACTGAGTAGCTAGTTTGAAGAAAGGAATGTGCTTCACTTCCACACCATCAATCTCTAGCGGCTTATCTTCTTGTTCATCTGCACTGCGAATATCAAGCACTATAGCGTGTTCCTGAACGGCTGCGACTTGCTCAACTTCAGGTGCTTGCTCTTGGCTCTCTTTCTCAATGTCACGGATATCCATTACGCGCGCGTCGTACACCACTTTATCCAGAATAGAGAAATCAAATTTCGCTTCTTCCGCTTCAAGTTTCGCTTTCACCGCTTTCACAGTTGGGCTCTTCGAAATGACGCCACAGTATTCAGGCATTGTTTTCGCGAAGTCTTCAGTGCCGATTTCACGAGCTAGCGTGATGATGTCTTCTTTATCCCAGTTAATCAAAGGACGAAGAATCAGAGTATCCGTCACACCATCGATATGGCGCAGGTTAGTCAGTGTCTGGCTTGATACCTGACCTAATGCTTCACCTGTAACCAAAGCTTCAATATTGAATTTTTCTGCGACCTTACCAGCGGCACGCATAAACATACGCTTGAGGATAACGCCCATTTGGCCGTCATCTACCTTTTCAAGAATTTCCGCAACCACAGGTTCAAAATCTACAGAGATGAAACGTACCTTGGCAGAGGAGCCATATTTGTTCCACAAGAAATGGGCTACTTGCTTAACACCAATCTCGTGAGCAGGGCCGCCCAAATTGAAGAAACAGTAATGAACTTTTGAACCACGCTTAATGTGTAGGTAGCTTGAAACACCTGAGTCAAACCCACCCGAAATCAGGCTTAGTACATCTTCTTGAGTTCCCAGAGGAAATCCACCTAACCCTTTGTAACGTTTGATAATTTGGTTAAGCAACTCATCGTTAACTTCAACGTTAATCGTCACATCAGGATTGGTAAGTTTAACCTTCGCGCTTTCAACCGCTTGGTTTAAACCGCCACCAACGTAACGCTCAAGCTCGATTGAAGAGAAATCGTGCTTACCACGACGCTTAGCGCGAACCACGAAGGTCTTGTTTTCAATCAGATGACGGCTCGTTTCAAGCACTTGCTCGTAAATGTCGTGAAGATCTTTGAACTCTGACTGCTTAACTTCCAGAACTTGTTGAATACCCGGTGTTCTGGTCAAAATTTCCAGCGTTTCGTTAAAGAATCGGTCACTTTCAGAGGTCACTTCAATGTGATCACGACGGTTGAATACAGCAACGCCTGTCGTACGGCTCTTAACGATATTGCGAATATTAGACTCAAGAATTTTCGTGAAGCGCTTACGCACCGACTCACTTTTAACAAAGATTTCTGGATGGGGCTTAACAATAAATTTCATAAGTGTCTTCGCAATTAAAGTATTAACGTAATAGTAGCTTGTACTTAGCTACATCTCTGAACTCAGCAATAACGCTAATTTCATCGACGGCCAGAGTGGGTATCACTAAGGGGGCGAGATTATACACGATAATGGCGCAACGATAAAAGCACGCCAAAGAAAAAGGCAAGCCTGAAGCTTGCCTTTAACCATAATTCCGCCGCTTAGCTATTGAATAGAACCGGCTTGCGCTGATGGAATCTCATCACTGTACTTCGGTTCACCCTGCATAATACTGATTTCCACACGTCGGTTACGGGAACGTTGAGCAGCAGTATCATTGGGTCCCAAAGGCTCGGTATCGGCCATACCACGAACACGTAAGCGTTGATGCGAGAAGCCGCGTACTGATTCCATCTCTTGAGCGACAGAAACCGCACGTTGAGAAGAAAGATCCCAGTTTGAACGATACAATTCAGAATCAACTCTTTGGTTATCAGTATGACCTGAAACTCGAATAATACCCGGAACATCTTTGACCAGATCCGCTATCTGACGAACCAGCGGGCGGAACTTAGGTTGTAAAAAGGCAGAACCTTCAGGGAAAGCACCTTTCTCCCGAATACGAATAACAATTTGTTGACCAAGATTATCCACTTCGATAGCACCTTGCTCAATTTCACGCTGCAACGCGTTCTTAATGGTTTCCATTAAGGTCTCTGTTGATTCAGAGGTTGCCTGTGATTGCTGTTGTTGAGATTCTGACTCGGTATTTTGATTGTCTTCGGTCGATGTTTCTGGGGACTGACCACCTGTCATATCACCAGCTTCACGCATAGTACCACCAGCACGGTCTTCGTCCCCTTCGTGGAACTCTAACGTCTGCTGCGTGATGTCTATGGTTTGCTGCATAATCACATCGATAGGCGTAGGCTCAGGACGCCCCGGACGGAATTCCTGTGCAATGATGCTAGTACCTTTAGGTATGTCCTTTACTTCCAGACGGTTTTGCACACCAAAAGCAAATTTCATCGAACCGGCAATCTGCTTGAACTTCAGTACGTCCATTTCCGAAAACGAAAGCAGCAATACGAAGAAGCACATTAACAAGGACATTAGATCAGCAAATGTCCCCAACCATGCGGGAAGCCCCGGAGGTGGACATTTACACTTTTGGTCATCCATCATTCGCTCCGGTTATTCACTATCAATATCAAGAGCTCGTTTGCCCTCGTTGAGGTAGTTCTTCAAGTAGCTGTCAATCACACGTGGGTTTTGACCATCTTGAATTGCCAATACACCATCCATAATCAGACGGCGATTTAATGTTTCTTGTTCACGACGAAGTGATAATTTGTCTGCAATTGGGAAGAACACCATGTTCGCAAGTACGGCACCGTATAACGTAGTTAAAAGTGCCACCGCCATTGCAGGGCCGATAGCTTTCGGGTCATCCATGTTCGACAACATCGCCACCAGACCAACAAGCGTACCAATCATCCCCATTGCTGGTGCTACATCACCAAATGCTCGGAACACTCCCGAACCAAATTCGTGTCGCTCATCTGTTAAGGCGATGTCTTTTTGTAGTGTTGCGCGAACCACATCCGCATCATGACCATCAACCAATAAATCAATGCCCTTTTGCATAAAGCTGTTGCTGATTTCCATCTCTTCCAAAGCGAGGAAACCACCTTTACGTGCTGCGTCAGCCATCTCTACGATTTTCGCGATCAAATCTTCTGGCTCGTCCGCTTTAAACATAAACGCCTTACCAGCAATTTTAGCGGCTCCGAAGAATTGTCCCATGGTAAACTTCATCAAAACAACGAACGTTGAACCACCAACAACAATAAGAATTGAGGTAACATCAACGAACATCGATAGGCTTCCACCTAAAACCATCGCCATAACTACGAAAGCTAAGCCACCAATCAGACCTATCAGCGTTGCTAAATCCACGAAGCACTCCTCAGACAATATGTTCGCATTGGTTAGAGCCGAACGACTCTCAGTTATTCTCTTATCGACAAGAGAATCAAATTCTTAAATAGAAAATTGACGAAAGGTTACTCGCCCCTCATTTACGCCAACATCCAGTTTATACTTAAAGCGTGCCAATATGCACCTTCGGTATTCAGAGATTGAACAAAATGCTCATTAATTACAAATCACTCGCCATTACGAATTTTCATATTCGTTATCGATATCGACTAAAAACCTCCGTAATTCTGACAAAATTAGTTGGTTAAATTTGACCATCAACACAGGCTAAGGTAACTTTCGTGCATCTTTCCCAAGGCAACAATATTATGGCGAGTAAAAAACCAGAAAACATGTCTTTCGAGGCGACCATTGAAGAGTTAGATCAAGTGGTCGAGCAGCTAGAAAATGGTGATTTAACACTAGACGATGCACTGAAAAAATTCGAACGTGGTATCGCTCTTGCTCGCTCAGGTCAAAGTAAACTGGATGAAGCGGAACAACGTGTTAGCATTCTGCTAAGTAACACAGATGATGCGCCACTCAGTGAATTTAACGAATTACCTGAATAACTGATATTTATTGTTCTTAATTATTTATCGTCTTTAGTCGTTGTTGTCTCTCATTGATAATGCGCCTAGAGACTGAACGAAACGTTTTAAGAGTGTCCTATGATTGAGGCTCTAACCTCTTATCAACAACGAAATAATGAGCAGCTAGACCACTGGTTAAACCGTCTGCCAAACCAAGACTTAGCGCTAATCGAAGCAATGCGTTATGGCTTACTGCTGGGTGGAAAACGTGCTCGCCCCTATTTGGTCTATATTACAGGTCAAATGTTAGGGTGCTCTATTGAAGCTATGGATACCCCAGCTTCGGCTGTGGAGTGTATCCACGCGTATTCACTGATCCATGACGATTTACCAGCAATGGATGACGATGAGCTACGTCGTGGTAAGCCGACGTGTCATATTAAGTTCGATGAAGCGACAGCAATTCTCACCGGCGACGCTCTGCAAACCTTAGCATTTACCATTCTGGCCGAAGGTACTCTGTCCGAAGAAGGCGAATCCAATCGTATTAAAATGGTTCAGGTACTTGCTGAAGCTTCCGGCGCACAAGGTATGTGTTTAGGACAAGCACTCGATCTTGGCGCAGAGAATCGTCTTATTCCGTTGCAAGAGCTCGAAACAATCCATCGCAATAAAACTGGCGCACTTATGCGCAGTGCGATTCGTTTAGGGGCTTTATCTGCAGGTGAGAAGGGCTTACAAGTTCTGCCACAGCTTGATAAATATGCCGATGCCGTTGGCCTCGCATTTCAAGTACAAGACGACATTTTGGATGTCATCGGTGATACCGAAACTTTGGGTAAACCTCAAGGTTCAGATCAACAGCTCAACAAAAGTACGTACCCAGCTCTATTAGGATTGGACGGAGCGATAAATAAAGCCCAAACTCTGTTACAGGAAGCACTTCAAGCACTTGAAGCTATTCCCTACAATACAGAATGTCTTGAAGAGTTCGCCCGATACGTCATCGAGCGCAAAAATTAACACTATAAGCGCGCATAATTATGACTCTTGATATTTCAAAATATCCAACACTGGCTCTGGCGAATACGCCAGACGAATTACGCAGTCTGCCTAAAAACATTCTGCCAAAGCTTTGTGAAGAACTTAGAACGTATCTGCTTAACTCTGTTAGTCAATCAAGCGGACACCTAGCTTCTGGCTTAGGCACTGTTGAACTGACAGTGGCGATTCACTACGTCTACAACACGCCATTTGATCAATTGATTTGGGATGTGGGTCATCAAGCTTACCCGCATAAAATCCTGACCGGTCGTCGTGAGCAAATGCCTACGATTCGCCAAAAAGATGGCCTTCATCCTTTCCCGTGGCGCGAAGAGAGTGAATACGACACCTTGTCTGTCGGTCACTCCTCAACTTCTATCAGTGCCGCTTTGGGCATGGCTATTTGTGCTGGCAAAGAAGGCGCAGATCGTAAAGTAGTCAGCGTGATTGGTGACGGTGCGATTACCGCCGGTATGGCATTTGAAGCCATGAACCACGCTGGTGACGTTCACCCAGATATGCTGGTTATTCTCAACGACAATGAAATGTCGATTTCAGAGAACGTTGGCGCACTGAACAACCATCTTGCTCAGGTGCTTTCTGGCAGTTTATATACCTCGATTCGTGAAGGCGGCAAGAAGGTTCTCTCTGGCATCCCGCCAATCAAAGAGTTGGTTCGCCGTACCGAAGAACACCTGAAAGGTATGGTTGTTCCTGGGACTTTATTCGAAGAGTTGGGCTTTAACTATATTGGTCCTGTTGACGGCCATGATGTTATTGAACTGGTCAAAACACTGAAGAACATGCGTGAGCTTAAAGGCCCGCAGTTCCTTCATATTATGACCAAGAAAGGTAAAGGCTATGAACCAGCGGAAAAAGATCCGATTGGTTACCATGGCGTGCCGAAGTTTGATCCTAGCCATAACAGCCTGCCAAAGAGTTCAAGTACCAAACCGACCTACTCGAAGATCTTCGGTGATTTCCTGTGTGATATGGCAGCGCAAGATCCAAAACTGATGGCAATCACACCTGCTATGCGTGAAGGATCTGGCATGGTTCGTTTCTCGAAAGAGTACCCATCTCAATACTTCGACGTGGCGATTGCTGAGCAACATGCAGTGACGTTAGCAACAGGTATGGCTATCGCTAAATACAACCCGATTGTGGCGATTTACTCAACCTTCCTGCAACGTGGTTACGATCAGTTGATTCACGACATCGCAATTATGAATCTCCCTGTGATGTTTGCTATCGACCGTGCAGGGCTTGTCGGTGCTGATGGTCAAACTCACCAAGGTGCGTTCGATTTAAGCTTTATGCGTTGTATCCCGAACATGACGATCATGGCTCCGGCAGATGAAAACGAATGTCGTCAAATGCTGTATACCGGTCATCAACATCAAGGCCCGAGTGCTGTTCGTTACCCACGTGGCAACGGTATGGGTGTTGAAATCGAGCAAGAGTTTACTGCGCTTGAAATCGGTAAAGGTCGCATGATGCGTCAAGGCGAAAAAGTGGCTATTTTAAGCTTCGGTTCTCTCCTTCCTTACGCACTGGAAGCGGCTGAAGATTTGAATGCAACCGTGGCTGACATGCGATTCGTCAAACCATTAGATGAAGCACTAATCAAAGAACTTTCAGCGAGCCACGATATTATAGTGACACTGGAAGAGAACGTGGTTGCAGGTGGTGCAGGTGCAGGCGTTGTTGAGTTTATGATGAAAGAAAAAATCATCAAGCCAGTGCTGAATCTTGGTCTTCCTGATCAGTTCATTGCTCAAGGAACTCAGGAAGAGATGCATGCCGAACTTGGTTTAGACGCTGCGGGTATAAAAGCTGCCGTAGAATCTTATTTGAACAAGTAATCCAATAAGGTTGTTGCTACTAAAAAGCCTTCTCACAGAGAAGGCTTTTTGTTTTGTATAAGACCAGTATTTAAGGCTGGGGATTGTTCCACTCAAACTCAGCAAACAATTTTTGCCAGCTTTCATCAAAAGAAGCCTTTAATACCAACTCTTGCTTGGTGTATGGATGCACAAAACGCAGTTCGCTGGCGTGCAACATTAAGCGATGACAATCGTACTCTTCACGATACAAGCGGTTGTGCTTGCCATCACCATGTGTGGTATCACCAACGATTGGATGACGAAGATGCGCCATATGACGACGTAACTGATGCTTACGCCCAGTCTTAGGTTTCATTTCAACTAAACAGTAGCGAGTGGTTGGAAATTTACCAGTTGAAAACGGCACTTCCATTTTGGCGAGTGGTTGGTACTCGGTCACTGCGGACTGTGCTTCTTTATCTTGCTTGGCAAACTTATCGGCAATTTTATCCAGCTCTTCTTTGAGCGGATAATCCAGCACATCACCCTCTTCAATCCAACCACGCACGATTGCATGATAAGTTTTTACCATTTCATGGTTGGCAAACATAGGCATAACATTGGAAGCAATTTCGCTCGACAGTGCAAAAACCAACACACCGGACGTTGGTCGGTCTAAACGATGCAAAGGAAAAACGTGCTGACCAATTTGGTCTCGCAATGTTTGCATCACAAACTGAGTCTCATGCTTGTCCAGCCATGAACGATGCACCAGCATTCCGGCAGGTTTGTTTACCGCCACCAAATACTCATCTTGGTAGATAATTTCCAACATTACTGACATACCCTATCGATATGATTTACCACCAACAAAACAGCCTGAAACTCTTCTTGATGCTTCCAGACTTCGTCAAAATAAGGTGACAACTCAAACCCTCTTGGAATCGCTTGCTCTTCATCAAGTAACCTCTGCATTGTTGGGATAAATACCCATTGAAGCCATTCATGAGGGGTGAGCGTATCGATGGAAAATGGCTCAACACTTTGCATCGCTTCCAAGCTCGGAGGCGTTGACTGCCATACTTCACATTGGCGCATTTCAGCTTCTAACTGCTCCAAAGCTTGCGCCAGTTTTGTGTTAATTGTCATGATTCACCAAGTTTATTGGTCGTACACCTTGAAAAAGGGCCATAGAGTACCATTTATTGGGGAAAGAAGGGTTACTTGCCCCAAAGAAAAGTAGGAACATTTTGCTCCCATGGACAATATTCAAACTCTGACAACGCTGCTAAAAAACAGTGGCTGCCAATATCAAATCTTCGACCTTGGCCGACGTATTCAGCCGATCGATAACGACCAATTTTCGCACGTAGAACAGGGACATCAAGCTTATCCATATCCTGTAAAGCGTACCGCTCACCTTGCTATTGCGTACTGGAATGAAACCAAACAACCTTGGATTTGGTTTCTGAAATTTGCTTTAGACGAACGAGGATTGTTGCAACAAACGGATGTTGGGCAATTCATTAAGTACGTGGTTGAAGCTATGGGGACTCGTCTGAACAAAGAGCTTACCGAAGAGCAACAGGAAAAACTGGCAAACAATCCCTACACCTTTAAACCATCTGAAGACAAAATGGCGGTCTTCCACAGCCAAATTCGTTCTGAACTAGACATGCCTTGCAGCCAGTATTACGAGCACGCACAGCACTATTTCTCTGGCGGTCTTGGTTGGAACAACTGGCAAACGGTCGGTCTGCAAGGTATTACCGATGTCTGTGCACGCTTAAGCCAAGAACAAAACGGACCTATGGTGCGTAAGGCGATTTCCCACTTACCCACGCAACCTCTTTATGCACTGTTGGGTGCTCTTGAGCATACGAAATTGCCAGCGAAACTGGCTGATCGTCTTGAAGAATTTGCGCAGGCAGAAATAACAAGCCAAGAGCCCGATCTGTTCTTATTGTCGGCATTAACTCGTGCACTTTCAGGTTCAGATGAAAAACGACTGAGCAAAATTGTTGATGCTATCTTAGCAAGCCCACGCTTAAGCCATCCTGAAGTTCTGATTGCGATTGCTGGCAGAGCGTGGGACGTTTTGAACTTAAATACCCGAGCAGAACTGTTCCTGCTAAGACTGGCGCAAACAGGTAACCAGACTCTGTTTAATCAGCTGTTTGCCGACTTAGTCATGCTACCAAAGCTAAGAATGGTGTTGTTGCCGCTTCTGCATGGCACACCATCTGAGGAGCTCGCTCAAGCGCTGATTAAACTTCAACAAGATACAAAGTCTTAGGAAAGAAGATGATTGGAGACTTATTGGCAATATTGGCGTTGTGTTTTGTCGGCTTTATTTTTTGGCAACAAAGACGTCAGTCTGAAATCGCAAAGTCACATGTGTTGAGAAAATGCGACCAGCTTGAACTCCAATTGCTCAGCGTCTCATTCGGCGGCCACAAATGGAAAACCAGCGATGGTCGCTGGTTTTGGCATACGGTTTACTTGTTTGAATTTTCAGCTTTAGGCGACGATTGTTATCAAGGAAAGCTGGAAATGCGCGGTTTCATCCCAATGCGCTTCAACTTACCACCGCATCGGATGGTCTAATCCATTCAAAGTCATAACTCGGGGCGAAATGTTCTTCATTTTCGCCTTTGTTTTGAAATTCTAAAGCTTGCAGTATTTTAATCGCAGAGCAGTTTTGAATTTCAGCGTTCGCAACAACTCTCATCAGCCCTAATCGCTCACATGCTTTGGGGAAAAACGCTTTTAATGCTTCAGACGCGAAACCCTGCTTCCAATACAGCTTATCGAAAATAAAGCCCAACTCAGCTGTAATATCATCCCGTTCGATAAACACATGTCCCATAAACTCACGATTATAGTTATCCAACACCGCCATCGCATAAATGGAAGAATCATTGAGTACGCGCTTGAATAACTCTCTTGATGCCGAAACCGTTTTGGGCCCGTTCATATATGCCCTGTTTTTCGCACAGCAATTCAGCATCAAAAAGTCCAACTCGAACGATTCTGTATAGGGAATTAACAGTGTTCGTCGTGTCACTATTGTCACAAACAGTCCTTGTTACAACATAAAATGAATAGCGTTTTTGCAATTACTAACAAAAACAAAAAAATTTAAGCCACTGATTATTTTTATTATTTTACTGATTTTCACATAGATAACGATCAAAAGGTCACTATGCGGTCGGTAGAAATTGTCACAGAGATAACAGAATTTGAATTGGAAAACGGCAAATTAAGAAAAACCCCAACACCTAAGTGCTGGGGTTTAAGTCTTGTGCGCAGCTATCCCGCTACAAATGCGTGCTTCCTGCATCATCCCTAAAAAACCGAATCCTTCAGTCTAATCCTTGCATCGCCTTCCTAGCGGTGTCCGTTTTCATCCGTTATGCTAACTATCCTGTTAGCGCTCATCACTTGTTCCTTGAGCGGTGTCCTTCCCATCATCCTGATGGTGTCCTACCCTTTCCTAGGGTTTATCCTTTTTGCTTTCCTTGCCAACTAACTTCCTGTTAGCTGTTGAATCCGTTCGTATCCGTATCCATATAGTGATTATCCATTAATCACTTTTTTCGTCCTGAAATCACCGTCCAGTGGTGTATCCAATTCCGTGTCAGTTCCCTTCCGACAAGGTTTAATCTACGCCTTTGGAATTTTTGTGCAATTACCTGATAGCAAATATTTCTGCACACAAAGCAAACAGTTAAATTACCACGTTAATATTCAATGAGTTATACCAAACCAATGGCATTTTCTGCTTCACAAAACACTGATATCTCACACTACTTGTAAGAGATCTCTCACAAGAGATTATTACTTTCACTAGCCCTCTCCAGTGCAAGAAAAACCGTTTAGTAAAACCAAGAGAAGCTCGCTACGACTTTTAAGCAGGAATAATCCATCAATCTGATATAAAATCACGCCAACAGATAGAAGGATGACCTATGCTCACACAAGATGTCACAAAAGAGCTCGAAAGAGTGCTGACCACTCTGCAACAACAAGGAAAAGAACCTACCGTTGCGCTGGTAAAAGCACGTATGAGCACATCAGTTCCTATGGCTGCTCTTATTACTGCAATCAAAAGCTGGAAGAATGCTAACCGTGTTCCGAAAGTAGAAATTGCGGCAAAAACCTGTGGGGATACGGATCGTATTACTCAGCTAGAACAGACCATAGTTCAGCTCACTAAACGTATTGAACAGTTAGAACAACAAATCAATGGTAAAGCTCAATGAAGATATGGGTTGACGCAGACGCTTGCCCGAAAGTGATAAGAGAAACGATTGTACGCGCCGCAGAACGCACGGGGATTGAGTGTACCTTCGTAGCCAACCACATCATTCCTGTTCCGAAACGAGTTAATATTCATTCGATACAAGTCCCTGCAGGTTTTGACATTGCAGATAATGAAATTGTAAGACGAGTAGAAGCGAATGACTTGGTCATCACGTCAGACATTCCGCTTGCGGACGAAGTCATTACCAAAGGCGCATTGGCGCTGAACTCACGCGGTGAGCTTTATACCAAAGAAACCATAAAAGCACGTCTCAATATTCGCGACTTTATGGAAACGATGCGCTCAAGTGGCATTCAGACTGGAGGCCCAAGCGCGCTGTCTCAGACTGATCGACGCGAGTTCGCTAACCATCTGGACAGATATCTGGCGAAGTTTAAAAAATAATTCGATTTTCAATGCAAAAAACCTGCGAATCTCGCAGGTTTTTTTATTATCTATATAACTAATCAAGCTATATAACCAATCAAGGTATGTCGCTTAAAGCGAACATGACTTATGGCGTGTAGTAAGTTGCTGCACCAGGGCCTACTGGTAGACCTAGTAAGAATACCCAAACGTAGAACAGCAAGCTCCAACCAACAATAAAGCAGATTGAGTAAGGCAGCATGGTTGCGATTAGCGTACCAATACCTAAATTCTTCATGTAGCGAGTAGCAACCGCTAAGATCAGACCAAAGTAACTCATCATTGGTGTGATGATGTTAGTGGTTGAGTCACCAATACGGTAAGCTGCTTGAATCGTCTCAGGCGCATAGCCTACTAGCATTAACATTGGAACAAAAATTGGTGCTGTTACTGCCCACTGAGCAGATGCCGAGCCAATCATCAGGTTAATGAAGCCACACATCAGGATAAATGCGAAGAACAACATTGGACCCGTTAAGCCGATGCTTTGTAGGAAGTCTGCACCTGCAACAGCAAATACCTGACCAAAGTTAGTCCACTTGAAGAACGCAACAAACTGGGCAGCAAAGAATACCAGTACGATATACATGCCCATAGATGACATAGATTTCGCCATCGCATCGATAACATCGCGGTCAGTTTTCATCGTCCCCACAACACGGCCATAAACGAAGCCTGGAATTGCGAAGAATACGAAGATGAAAGCAACAATACTTTTCAGGAACGGCGAACCAGCAACAGTACCTTGAGCAGAACGCAGAACACCATCAGCGGGTACGATAGTCCAAGCCAGAAGAGCACTTACTACAAGTACTGCAACACCAGCCATTTTCAAACCACGTTTCTCGATTGCAGTTAGAGTACCCATCTTGTCTTTAGACAGATCTTCTGCTGCTTCTTCAGGATTGTATTTACCTAATTTAGGTTCAACGATCTTCTCAGTCACGTAAGCACCCATACCTGCAATAAAGAAGGTAGAGACAAACATGAAGTACCAGTTTACTTCTGGACCAACGGTGTACGTAGGGTCAATCATTTGTGCTGCTGTTTCAGTGATACCTGAAAGCAATGGATCAACCGTACCAATCAGAAGGTTTGCAGAATAACCGCCAGATACACCAGCAAATGCCGCAGCCAGACCGGCTAACGGATGGCGACCTAATGAGTGGAACAACATAGCCGCAAGTGGAATCAATACCACGTAGCCAAGTTCAGATGCTGTGTTAGAAATGATACCAGCAAAGACAACAGTGACAGTCACCATGCGAGCAGATGCACCCATGACTAGACCACGCATTGCAGCAGATAAAAGACCAGAATATTCAGCAATTGCCACACCAAGCATAGCAACAAGCACTGTACCTAGAGGGGCGAAACCAACGAAGTTTTTCACTAGGTTAGTAACGATCAGTTGCAAGCCCTCTGCATTAAGCAGGCTAACAACATGGATCATACCATCAGCAGCACGGCCTTTAGCGCCTTCTGGACGAGGGTCCATTACTGAGACTTCAAAGTAGCCTGCAATGCCTGATGAAATAAGAATCGCTAAACAGAAGATAGCGAATAAAGTAATCGGATGGGGTAAAAGATTCCCTAAATACTCAACACCATCTAAAAAGCGGGTAAAAAGGGACTTTTTAGGTGCTGGTTTGTTTATTGAAGCAGACGAACTCATCTGTTTCCTCCTTGTAGTTTTCTCTGTGCATTTGTGACAAAAATGTCAAAAGCGCGGCGAAGAGTACTTTAGGGAGTGAACATTACAAAATCAAAGATGTTACAGATTATTTCATATTGAGCATAAAATAATTCAAATCAGCACCATATACAGTGTTATAAACTAGACAAATGTATTTAAGGAATATTATAAGTTAACAGCAATATTTAAGTTGTAGCCGCTACTTATCTCTGTACGGCTTTAAATCTTGGGTTAGCCTTACAGATAACGTAAAGACGTCCGCGACGTTTTACAATCTGGCAACCTGGATGACGATTTTTGGCACTTTTCAGAGAACTTAATACTTTCATGGATGAAACCTCGCAATTCATTATTGTTATAATATAACATATCAAAAGAGAATTACTGTCAACAATAATTACTACGGTTCTCTGTTAGGTATGATATTTTCACTTTTATTTCTTTAGCCAAACTCAATACACACCAATGCACACAATCACACCTATAGCTACCATCGAAACTCCGTACAAAGAGAAGTTTGCCGTTCCCCGTCAGCCGCGTTTAGTGCCCAGCGCAACAGCACGTATCAAACTATTAGGCGAGCTGAATTGTATGGAAGCCGTACGTGAATTAGAGCAATTCAGTCATCTTTGGGTACTGTTCTTGTTTGATCAGAACCTAGAGGCGGGTTGGAAACCAACGGTTCGTCCACCTCGCCTTGGTGGCAATGAAAGAGTGGGTGTATTGGCTTCCCGTTCGACATTTCGACCGAATGGCATTGGTATGTCTGCAGTGGAATTTCGAGGCATAGATAAAGAAGGCGATCAAATCTATATAGAAGTGGGCAGTGTTGATCTGGTTGATGGAACTCCCATCGTCGATATCAAACCCTATATCCCCTATTCTGATTCCGTACCAGAAGCAAAAGGTGGATACGCAGATGCGGAGCCCTCCACAATTGAAGTTGAATTTAGCCCCACAGCTCTGGCGATTTTGCAGTCGCTACCGGATTCAACCGTCAAGCAAGCGGTGATCAGCGAAGTTCTAGCACAAGATCCTCGTCCTGCTTACAAGAAAAATAAGCCAGACGATAAGCAATACGCAGTACATTTGTACAATTTGAACGTAAAATTCACCATATCTGGTAACTTAGTGACAGTTACTACTATTGAACCCTTTTGACATTCGCATTTGGCTGATATTATTAGCGGCTAAATTTATTACCACCTTTGATAAACGGATACCATAAATGCGTACCAGTAAATATCTTCTTTCTACTCTGAAGGAGACTCCAAACGACGCAGAAGTAGTGAGCCACCAGCTCATGCTACGTGCGGGTATGATCCGTAAGCTAGCTTCAGGTCTTTACACTTGGCTACCTACCGGTCTTCGCGTACTGCGTAAAGTCGAAACCATCATTCGCCAAGAAATCGACAATGCAGGGGCAATTGAAACGCTAATGCCCGTTGTGCAGCCGTTTGAACTATGGGAAGAGACAGGTCGTTCTGAAAAGATGGGTCCTGAGTTACTTCGCTTTACTGACCGCCACACTCGTCCGTTTGTACTAAGCCCAACAGCAGAAGAAGTGATTACTGCTCTTGTGCGTAACGAGGTTAGCTCATACAAGCAACTACCTCTAAACCTGTACCAAATCCAGACTAAATTCCGCGATGAACGCCGCCCTCGTTTTGGTGTGATGCGCTCTCGTGAATTCTCAATGATGGATGCATACAGCTTCGACATTGATAAAGATGGTCTGCAAAAATCTTACGACGCTATGCACGATGCTTACTGTAAAGCATTCGACCGCATGGGTCTTGATTACCGTCCAGTATTGGCTGATAGCGGTGCTATCGGTGGTAGTGGCTCACAAGAGTTCCACGTATTGGCAGAAAGCGGCGAAGATTTAATCGCATTCTCTACAGAGTCTGATTACGCAGCGAACATCGAAAAAGCAGAAGCGGTTGCACTTGCAACTGAGCTAGCTGCACCAACTCAAGAGATGACTCTGGTTGATACGCCAAATGCGAAAACCATTGCAGAACTTGTTGAGCAATTTGAACTGCCTATCGAGAAAACCGTTAAAACGCTTTTCGTTAAAGCATCAGACGAAGTTGACGCAGACATCATTGCACTGATCATCCGTGGTGATCACGAGCTAAACGAAGTAAAAGCAGAAAACTTGAAAGAAGTCGCTTCTCCATTGGAGATGGCTTCTGAAGAAGAGATTCGCGCTCTGATTGGCGCAGGCCCAGGTTCTTTAGGCCCTGTAGGTCTAGAACTGCCATTCATTGTTGACCGTACAGTTGCAGTAACCAGTGACTTCAGTGCTGGTGCAAACGTTGATGGTAAACACTACTTCGGTATTAACTGGGGCCGTGACGTTCAACTAGGTCAAGTTGAAGACCTACGTAACGTTGTTGAAGGTGACCCAAGTCCATGTGGTAAAGGGACTATCATGCTTAAGCGTGGTATCGAAGTTGGTCACATCTTCCAGCTTGGTACGAACTACTCTGAGAAAATGAACTGTGGTGTTCTAGGCGCTGACGGTAAGAACGTTATTCTAGAAATGGGTTGTTACGGTATCGGTGTAACTCGTGTAGTGGCTGCTGCGATTGAACAGAACCACGATAAATACGGTATCATCTGGCCAGACGCTATTGCACCGTTCCAAGTGGCTATCGTTCCGATGAACATGCACAAATCTGAGCGCGTTCAAGAAGCGGCAGAGAAGCTATATGCTGAACTGACAGCTGCTGGTATCGAAGTTCTATTCGATGACCGTAAAGAACGTCCAGGTGTTATGTTCTCTGATATGGAACTACTTGGTGTACCTCATACGATCGTTATCGGTGATCGTAGTATGGACGAAGGTAATTTCGAATATAAAAGCCGTCGCACTGGTGATAAGACGCCAGTGGCAATGACTGATATCGTCGAGCACATCAAGTCGCAAATGGCTTAATCTAGAACGTCTATCTTTGAAGGCTGCCAAATGGCAGCCTTTTTTATTAATGCTGGATTCATCATTTCTCTTCTAAACTGCATAAAACAAAAAGGAGAAAGATATGGATCTCAAAGCCCTACTCAATCAAGCACTCAACTCCAATTTGGTTCAATCCGGTAAACAGCAAGCTCAGTCTTTAGCTCAGGATAAAAGCCAGCTTGCCACGCTTGGTGCTGGCGCACTCGGCGGAGGTATCATTGGCCTTTTAATGGGTTCAAAGAAAACCAAGAAGTTGGGCAAAAAAGCGCTCACCATCGGTGGTTCTGCGGCTCTGGGGGCTCTCGCCTATAAGATGTATAACGACTGGCAAGCCAATCAAAATGAATCCCCTCAACCAGCGACCTTTGACCAATCGAATCCTCGCCATGAAATACACATTCTTAAAGCAATGATCGCTTCTGCCAAAGCGGATGGACACGTAGACGAGCAAGAAATGGCTAAGATAAACCAAGTGATTAATGAGATTGGTGCTGATAACGACGTTCAAACACTGTTCCAACAAGAGTTGAAAAAGCCTTTAGATCCGAATGAAATCGCTGCGCTCGCGCAAACTCCGGCTCAGGCATCGGAAATTTATCTTGCTTCAGCAATAGTTGCCGATGAGCAAAACTTTATGGAAAAAGCGTATCTGCAAGAACTGGCGAAGCAACTCGGTTTGAGTGGAGAGTTAGTAAATAACATTCATCAACAGATAAACGGTGAATAATTCACCGTCTGAAACTCAAGATTGAGCCAGCTCAAAGGTAACTTTTGTCTTCATTCTGCTCTCTGTGTATATTGAGAGCAGTTATCATTTATAAGGCAGACGTCTCGTTCTGTACTATTCATTCTGTACTATTCGTTTTGTAAAAGTGGGATAGAGTTATGCAAGTTTACGGTTGTTGTGATTTAGTTCGCGAGTTATACGCTCAAATTGGTAGTGGCGATCAAGCCTATGTTCCTCAAGCCATTAGCTGCGCAGTTCGTGCTCTGAACGATGTCGCAGCGGATACTTCTTTACCTAAGGAAGTGAGAGAAAAAGCCGCCTATGCTGCGGCAAATTTACTGATTTCAGATTTCGAGGATAAATAATGGATCTCGCAAATTTCGCCTCGATGGACACTGTCATGCTGATGAGCATAGTGAACATGAAGTTGCGTGACGACTTTAACGGTGATTTAGACAAACTGGTTGCTTACTTCGATATTGACCGAGCTGCACTTGAAGCAAAGCTGGCCACAGCTGGCTTTGAGTTTCTGCCAGAGGCTGGTCAATTTCGTTAATCTTCGAAATTGATGATATAGAATGTAAAAAAACGCAAACCCGAGGGTTTGCGTTTTTAATTATCTGAAATTTAGTAGCTTTAATTCACAGGTCTGTTATTAACCTAAGTTCTTACGTGCGTTTTGGAACATACGCATCCAAGCGCCGTTCTCGCCCCAGCTATCTGGATGCCATGAGTTCGCCACTGTACGGAATACACGCTCAGGGTGAGGCATCATGATAGTCACACGACCATCTGCTGTTGTTAGACCGGTAATTGCGTTTGGCGAACCATTCGGGTTGTTTGGATATTGTTGAGTTGGGTTACCCAAGTTATCAACAAAACGAACCGCTACCGTGCCTGAGTTTTCGATGGCAGCAAGGTGTGCTTCATCACGAACTTCTACACGACCTTCACCGTGAGAAACAGCGATAGGCATACGAGAACCGGCCATGCCATCGAAGAATACAGAGTCTGATTTCTGAACTTCTACCAAGCTAAAGCGAGCTTCAAAACGTTCAGATTCGTTACGTACGAAACGTGGCCATAAATCTGCACCTGGGATCAGTTCTTTCAGGTTAGAAAGCATCTGACAGCCATTACACACACCTAGAGAGAAGGTATCTTCACGGTTGAAGAAGGTTTCAAACTGGTCACGCGCCTGTGCGTTAAATAGCACTGACTTCGCCCAACCTTCACCAGCACCCAGTACGTCACCGTAAGAGAAACCGCCACAAGCCACAAGACCTTGGTACTCTTCGAGTACAGCTTGACCAGTCAGGATATCGCTCATATGGATATCAGTAGCTTCAAAGCCTGCACGGTCAAACGCCGCAGCCATTTCAACATGCGAGTTTACACCCTGCTCACGCAGAATCGCCATCTTAGGCTTAGCACCTTTCGCAATGTAAGGAGCCGCGACATCTTCGTTAGTGTCGAAGCTTAGTTTCACGTTCAGACCTGGGTCTGAGTTGTCTTTCTTCGCATCAAACTCTTGGTTTGCACATGCAGGGTTGTCACGCAACGCTTGCATTTTGTGAGTCATCTCAGCCCAGATAGTACGAAGTTCCGTTCTTGAACGGTCGACTAATACTGTTTCACCAGAAGCGATAACCAGCTTGTCAGAAGCTTCTACAGCGCCCACTACGTGTGAACATGCTGCTAAGCCGTTGTCCGCAAGAACAGCCAGTACAGCTTCAAGCTCATCGTTCTTAACCTGAACCACAGCACCTAGCTCTTCGTTGAATAGTGCAGCCAGTGCATCTTCGCCTAGTGCTTCAATATTTGCTTTAACACCACAGTGACCAGCAAACGCCATCTCAGCAAGAGTTACGAACAGACCGCCGTCACCTTTATCGTGATAAGCAATTAACTTGTCGTTGCTTACTAAGCTTTGAATTGCGTTGAAGAAGCCTTTTAGCTGCTCTGCATTATCTACATCAGCAGGCTTATCACCCAATTGCTTGTAAACCTGAGCCAGAGCTGTCGCACCTAGGCGGTTCTTACCGTTACCTAGGTCAATAAGCACTAGGCTTGATTCACCTAAATCGGTACGTAGTTGAGGCGTTACCGTCTTACGTACATCTTCAACGCGAGAGAATGCTGTAATGACCAGTGAAAGTGGCGAAGTGACTTCTTTGTCTTCACCATTTTCGTTCCACTTAGTCTTCATAGACATTGAGTCTTTACCTACAGGGATAGTTAGACCCAGTGCAGGACACAGCTCTTCACCCACCGCTTTCACTGCTTCGTAAAGACCAGCATCTTCACCTGGGTGACCCGCTGGAGACATCCAGTTAGCCGACAGCTTGATACGTTTGATATCGCCGATTTCAGTTGCAGCGATGTTAGTGATTGCTTCACCAACCGCTAGACGCGCAGACGCACCGAAGTCCAGTAGTGCTACAGGCGTACGTTCACCCATTGCCATAACTTCACCGTGGTAAGTGTCGTAACTTGCTGCGGTTACTGCGCAGTTCGCAACAGGAACCTGCCATGGGCCAACCATTTGATCACGAGCCACAAGACCCGTTACCGTACGGTCACCAATGGTGATAAGGAATGTTTTCTCTGCTACCGCTGGAAGACGAAGAACACGCTCAATGGCATCACCCAATTCAATACCTGAACGATCAATAGCTGGGCTGCTCACCTTCGCAGTTTTCGCATCACGGTGCATTTTAGGTGTTTTACCTAACAGGATATCCATTGGCATATCGATAGGCGTGTTGTCGAAGTGTGTATCTTCCAACTTCAGTTCGCGCTCTTCAGTTGCAATACCTACAACTGCGTAAGGAGCACGTTCACGCTTACAAATCGCATCGAAATCCGCCATGTTTTCTGGCGCAACTGCCAATACATAACGTTCTTGAGATTCGTTACACCAAATTTCTAACGGACTCATTCCCGGTTCATCATTTGGCACGTCACGTAATTGGAAAATACCGCCACGTTCGCCATCGTCAACTAGCTCTGGCAATGCGTTAGAGATACCGCCCGCGCCCACATCGTGAATAAATGCGATTGGGTTTGCTTCACCAAGCTGCCAACAACGGTCGATAACTTCCTGACAACGACGTTCCATCTCTGGGTTTTCACGTTGTACCGAAGCAAAATCAAGATCTTCCGCAGACTGACCAGAAGCCATAGAAGAAGCTGCACCGCCACCAAGGCCGATGTTCATTGCAGGGCCGCCAAGAACGATCAGGCTTGCACCGACGGGAATTTCTTTCTTCTGTACGTGTTCGTCACGGATGTTACCTAAACCACCAGCAATCATAATTGGCTTGTGGTAACCACGGATCTCTTCACCTGCATGAGACGTCACTTTCTCTTCGTAGGTACGGAAGTAGCCTAATAGGTTAGGACGACCAAATTCGTTGTTAAAGGCTGCGCCACCTAGAGGACCTTCAAGCATGATATCCAGAGCATTAACGATACGACCCGGCTTACCGAAGTCCGTTTCCCAAGGCTGTACAAAGTTTGGAATACGCAAGTTAGAGGTTGTAAAACCAACTAAACCAGCTTTCGGTTTACCACCGATACCCGTTGCGCCCTCATCACGGATTTCGCCGCCAGAACCTGTTGAAGCACCCGGCCATGGAGAAATAGCGGTTGGGTGGTTGTGTGTTTCCACCTTCATCAGAATGTGTGCTTTTTCGTGGCTGTAGCCGTATTGACGAGTCTCTGGGTTCGGGAAAAAACGACCAACTTCAGAGCCTTCCATTACCGCAGCGTTATCTTTGTAAGCAGACAGAACGTAATCAGGAGTCAACTCCATGGTGTTCTTGATCATCTTGAACAGTGATTTGTCTTGCTTCACGCCGTCGATTGTCCAATCGGCGTTGAAGATCTTATGGCGACAGTGCTCTGAGTTTGCTTGTGCAAACATCATTAATTCGATGTCAGTCGGGTTACGCTCAAGCTTAGTCACAAAGCTCTCAAGTAAGTAGTCGATCTCGTCTTCAGCAAGCGCTAGACCAAGGGTAACGTTGGCTTCTTCAAGCGCTTTACGGCCACCTGAGAGTAGATCAACGTAAGCAACAGGCGCTGGTTCTGCAGATTTGAATAGTGCGGTTGCTTGCTCAAGTTCCGTGAACACCACTTCCATCATACGGTCATGAATCAAAGCGTTGATGCTTGCGATTTGGTCAGCTGAAAGTTCACCTTCAGACTCAATGTAATAAGCTGTACCGCGCTCTAGACGCTTAACATTTGCTAGACCACAGTTATGAGCGATGTCCGTTGCTTTAGAAGACCAAGGAGAAATAGTACCCGGGCGAGGAGTAGCAAGAAGTAGTAAGCCTTGTGGCTCGTGTTCTTGAATTGTTGGACCGTAAGTCAGTAACTTCTCAAGTTTTTCGATTTCACTGTCGTCCAAATCTGCCTTGAGATCAGCAAAGTGCATGAACTCTGCATAGATACCCGTCACAGGTAAGTTTTGTTCACGACACGTCTCGAGTAGTTTATTGACACGAAACTCAGAAAGAGCTGGGGAACCACGCAAAATTCTCATGTGCAAAGGTCTCTATATCCATTGATTGAGGTGTAATTGGTATAAATTCATCGATTTATCAGTACGTTAATCTAATAAATTAAAACTTATGCCGATTTCATCTCTGTGATGCGAGCGCATTATAGAGGATTTTTTTTTGTGACGTAACACCAAAAGCAACCGTTTGCGTCATTTTTTTCATTAATTTTGAATTTCACCCTGTTTGAACAATTTTCAGACACAACAAGCTTAGTAACAAGCTATCACTTTGCCATACGAGCAGCCTTTGATATAAAGGCACTAATTGATGTTAGAGATCTCGAATTAATGACAAAGCTTTTTTATCATTCACTCAGCCGTGGCTTCACTCTATTTTTATTGACACTTTTAGTGAGTGGCTGCCAAATTGATTCCGAACCGAAAAGTGAACTTGACCAGATCCGTGAACGCGGCGTCTTGCGTGTTGGTACATTAAATAACCAACTTTCTTACTATATCGGTCCGGATGGTCCTTCTGGTTTGGATTATGAACTAGCCCGAGAATTTGCAGCGCAACTGAATGTAAGACTTGAGATGAAACCTGCGTATCGCCTCTCCAGTCTGTTTCCAGCCTTGAAAAACGGCGAGATCGATATTATTGCTGCAGGTCTTAGCCAATCGGAAGAACGACTCAAGGACTACCGTGCTGGCCCTGCTTACTATTACGTATCTCAACAAGTGGTGTATAAAAAAGGACAGTGGCGTCCACGTAATATTCAACAACTCGTCAATAAGCAAAAAGAGCTTGAAGATCAAAATGAAGGGCAGCCAATTTTCAGCGTAGTTGATGATTCTCATTTTGCGACAACGCTCAACGGACTTAAAAAAGATTACCCAGATTTTGATTTCCACATTGATATCAACTCTGATGTTAATGATCTGCTCAAAAGAGTATCTGATGGTTCATTGTTGTTTACTATGGCAGATTCGGTAGAAGTGTCACTTTCTCAACGAATTTACCCAGATCTCGCATCCGCCTTCGAAGTGACTGAAGATCAGCCTATCTCTTGGTTTATGCGTCGCTCACAAGACGAAAGTCTGTACGCCATGATGATCGAGTTTTTTGGTGAACTTAAACAATCTGGAGCTTTGGCATCGTTAGAAGAAAAATACATCGGTCACATTGGCACTTTCGACTATGTAGACACGCGTGCGTTTATCCGAGCGCTTGATAACCGACTGCCTAAATGGGCTCCGTTGTTCCAAAAGTATTCGGACGAGTTTGACTGGCGTTTAATTGCAGCACTGGCTTATCAGGAGTCTCATTGGAACCCGAGAGCAAAATCGCCAACAGGTGTGCGTGGTATGATGATGCTGACATTACCGACAGCAAAAAGTGTTGATGTCTCCAATCGTCTGGATCCAGAACAATCGATTCGCGGTGGCGTTGAGTACTTACGCAGAATGGTCGCTCGAGTCCCCGATTCCATTTCTGACCACGAAAAGATATGGTTTGCTCTTGCTTCGTACAATGTTGGTTACGGACACATGATGGATGCCCGTCGCCTAACCAAACTCCAAGGCAGCGATCCGGATACTTGGGCTGAAGTAAAAGACAGACTACCTTTGTTACGTCAGAAAAAATATTTCTCTAAAACCATCTATGGCTATGCACGTGGCGACGAAGCTCGCAACTATGTAGAGAACATCCGTCGCTATTATCAAAGTATCATCGGTCACTTAGAGCAACAGAAAGTCGTTAGCGTCGAATCAGGCACCGATGACATTACCGTCATTAATTTGCCGGTAGAAGATAATGGTGATGAAAATGCACTTGATGAGTCTATTGATGATTCACAAAATGACGATGGCAGCTTAGATTCTGAGCAAGAAGAATTGGCAGATGATAACCCTGCATCAATTCAAAAATAAACACTTGATTTTTTTGTTCGGAACCCATAAATAGTATGTGCATCCGCTCTTACTCTACAAATAAAAACAAGTAAAATCGGATACATAAAAACGTCAAATAAGTTTGATAGTTTAGCGCCCTGATTGGATGAATAATTGGGGTTTGTTGTGATAGTTAGTACTGAAAGGGGGACGTTTTATGCTTAAACGCAGGCCTAAACTCCTTAACAAAGCAGTATCAGCTAACCGCCGTCGCCGTATGCTAGCCAATACAAAGAAGAAAGTGCTAGCACGTCACCGAGCGTATGTACATTTGGAAGAACTGTACTTGTAATCAGCTGATATTTTAGGGATGCAAACATCTACGATCGTAGATGTTTGCCAAAATCCATTCTCACTCTTCTTGTTTTCTTATTCCCAATTCTTTTTCACGTTTTACTTCTATTTCTCAACCGTTTGATCTCGTTTCAGCTCATCTTTTAATGTCTTGATTTCTTTGCGACGACGCTTGAAGAAGGCTTGTAACTGTTGGCGGCACTCATCTTCTAATAAGCCTTTTTCAATCGTGGCGTAGTGATAAGCGGCGGGACTGTCAAAAATATTCAACACCGTACCTGCTGCACCAGCTTTAAGATCTGGAGCACCATACACAATTCGCTTTACTCGACTATGCAGCAAAGCACCAGCACACATAGGGCAAGGTTCCAGCGTGACATACAAAGTTGTATCTAACAGGCGATAGTTTTCTAACTTCTCACCGGCCTGACGTAAAACCTGAATTTCAGCGTGAGCGGTTGCATCATGGTTACCAATTGAACGGTTCCAGCCTTGAGCAATGATTTCGCCATCTTTGACCAATACCGCACCTACCGGAACTTCTCCCTGCTCTTCAGCCTTAGCGGCTAAAGCCATCGCTTGGCGCATAAAGAATTCATCTTGTGGGCTAAATTCAGCTTGGGATTCCGTCATTATTCTCTCTCTTGTTGGACTTGGGTTTGTTTGCCCTTTATTGGACGAAATTATACAACAGCTTCGGCGGATAAGCTTTGTGCAAGGTAATCCACCAGCAGACGTACTTTGGCCGATAAATGCCTATTGTGCGGATAAAGCGCCCAAACCCCTTCTCTGTCATCACGATACGAAGGAAGCACTTCGACCAATGCTCCTGAAGATAAATGTTCACTTACATAGTAATCCGGTAACTGAACCATGCCCATTCCGCGAAGTGCAGCATCCAACAATACAATGCCACTGTTGCAGTGAATATTGCCTTTTACCCGTATAGAACGTGACTGGCCGTGCTCCTTGAAGCGCCAGTGATCATAAGTTCCAGTCAAACATTGATGCTTATTAAGCTCAGACAAAGTATGAGGGACACCAAAGCGCGCTAAGTATTCCGGTGTCGCACAAACATATAACTGTCGATTACTCAGTTTCTTTGCTCGAAAACTGGAATCGTCTAACTGCCCCAAGCGGATAGCAAGGTCGACACCTTGTTCAATTAAATCGAGTTTTTGATTAGTGAGCACTAACTCTAGATTTAACTGTTCATGTTGCTGAAGAAACTGATGCAGTATAGGCGCTATTTTTTGCTCACCGTAAGTCACTGGAGCGGTCACTTTCAGTTTGCCTTGCGGCGTTTGCTGCATTTGAGTAACGGTTTGCTCTGCTTGTTCTAAACCTTCAACCAACACTCGGCATTGTTGAAAGTAAACCTGCCCTGCTTCAGTCAGAGACACTTTGCGTGTCGTTCTCACCAACAGTTTCACTTTCAGTCGCTCTTCCAGCGTCGCAACACGACGGCTGATATTTGCCACTGAAGTGTTTAAGCGCAGTGAGGCCTGAGTGAAGCTTCCACTCTCTGCAACCGCAATAAACTCGTTAATTCCTTCCCAACCTGCCATGGACAACTCTTTTTGATTATTACAATAGTGTAAAAGTTATTCTCATTTTCCCCCAATTATTAACCAAAGAGAAGCTTCTATACTAAAAGACTACTGATGGTGTTGGCAGTACACCAAACACTCCTCGTTATTGATTAAAAGGATGAGCAAATGTCACAAGACAAATTCATAAAATCACGCGCTGCGGTTGCGTGGGGGCCAAACCAACCTCTTAAAATCGAAGAAGTCGATGTCATGCTTCCTCGTAAAGGTGAAGTGCTAGTACGAATTGTGGCATCAGGTGTTTGTCATACTGATGCATTTACGTTATCCGGCGAAGACCCAGAAGGCGTGTTCCCATCGATTCTTGGTCACGAAGGTGGCGGTATTGTTGAGATGGTGGGTGAAGGTGTTACTTCTGTTGAAGTTGGTGATCACGTTATCCCGCTATATACAGCGGAATGTGGCGAATGTAAGTTCTGTAAATCAGGTAAAACCAACTTATGTCAGGCAGTGCGTGAAACTCAAGGTAAAGGTTTGATGCCAGACGGCACGACGCGTTTCTACAAAGATGGTCAGCCAATTTATCACTACATGGGTTGCTCAACCTTCTCTGAGTACACAGTACTGCCAGAAATTTCTCTGGCGAAAGTGAATAAAGAAGCACCATTGGAAGAAATCTGTCTGTTAGGTTGCGGTGTAACAACAGGTATGGGCGCGGTAATCAACACAGCAAAAGTGAAGAAAGGCGACACTGTTGCTATCTTCGGTTTAGGCGGTATCGGTCTTTCAGCGATTATCGGTGCTCGCATGGTCGGCGCAAGTCGCATCATAGGTATCGATATTAATGAGAAAAAATTTGAATTAGCGAAACAGCTGGGAGCTACGGAGTGTATCAACCCACAACACTTCGATAAGCCGATTCAGGAAGTGATTGTTGAGATGACTGACGGTGGCGTGGACTTCTCGTTTGAATGTATCGGTAATGTGAACGTGATGCGCCAAGCGCTTGAATGCTGTCATAAAGGCTGGGGCGAATCGGTTATTATTGGTGTTGCTGGCGCGGGTCAAGAGATCTCTACTCGCCCATTCCAATTGGTCACCGGTCGTGTATGGCGTGGTAGTGCATTTGGCGGCGTTAAAGGTCGCTCACAACTTCCGGGTATCGTTGAGCAATACCTTGCAGGTGAGTTTGGCTTGCAAGAGTTTATCACTCACACCATGGCCTTAGATGAGATCAACGATGCATTTGATTTGATGCATGCTGGCGAAAGTATTCGCTCTGTCGTTCACTTCGATAAATAGTGCAGAGCGATATATAAAAACAGCGTATACCTTTTAATTTCGAGTGGCTGCCCGTTTAAGCAGTCACTTCAGAAAACTGGGTATAGGAGGAAGAATGAGTTTAATTAATCATAGCCAAGCGAAAGTTTTCGATGGCTGGCACAAGCAATACATTCATCAATCCAGCACACTCAATTGTGAAATGCGCTTTGCCATTTATCTGCCGTTAGAAGCGACCGAAGATAAACCAGTGCCTGTGCTGTATTGGTTATCAGGTCTCACCTGTACTGACGAAAATTTTATGCAGAAAGCGGGCGCTTTCAAAAAAGCGGCAGAATTAGGAATTGCAATTGTCGCTCCAGATACCAGCCCTAGAGGCGAAGGTGTTCCGGATGATCCGGAAGGTGCTTACGATTTCGGCCTCGGTGCAGGTTTTTATCTTAATGCAACTCAAGAGCCTTGGCAGGAGCATTATCAGATGTACAGCTACATCGTTGATGAACTGCCACAACTGATAGAAGCAAATTTTCCTGTTAGTAAGCGCAAAGCCATATCAGGTCATAGTATGGGTGGTCACGGCGCGTTAACGATTGGTATTAAAAATCCAACGGCTTACTCGTCGATATCTGCATTTAGCCCTATATGTCACCCGATGGCCGTGCCTTGGGGACAAAAAGCGTTCCGCAACTACTTAGGCGAAGACAAAAGTAAATGGCTACAGTATGACGCGGTCGAGTTAATGAAAACTCACCTAGTAACCGCGCCAATATTGGTTGACCAAGGCAACGCAGATAGCTTCTTAACTGAGCAGCTCAAACCAGAGACATTGCAATCCGCAGCCATTGAAGCAAAAGCAAATTTAACTCTGCGCATTCAGCCAGGGTATGATCACAGCTACTACTTCATTCAGACATTTATTGATGAACATCTTGAGTTTCACGCTAATCACCTGAAAACAGAGTAATGTTTTATCTCAATGCCAAAAGCCCGCGACATGCGGGCTTTTGTATACAGTTTATGACTCTCTCGAATTACTAGGTAATAAACTCACTGTATTTGGACAGCATGGTTTGCAGAGAGACAGTTTGCTTACTTCCGTTTCGGTCAAACCAAGACACTTCCATAGTGATAGTTTTTACGGCCAATGCTGGATTGGGTTCATGCACATCCCAACTCACGCTGTAAACAGGATCTTCGTTACATACATAGGAAGCAATACTACTATCATAATCAGGCGTCTTAACGCGCAGATGAGTAGCTTTCGAGCCTCGAGTTCGAAACCACTCTAACCTCTGTTCCGCAACATTCAACGCTTTAATACTGTTTAAAGCATAATCGGCACGCTGCTCAATATAGGCTTGAAGTTTGATAAGACCTAAAGCACTCACGCCAATCAAAGCAAAAGTGATCATCACTTCAACCAAACTAAAACCCGACTGTTTGTTTTTATTCTGCATACCAAGATCCTTCTCTCCACCTTGGTGGATTAACATTTGCCTGTACGTTGTTGATGACATCACCGTTAAAATTGACTTCCAATGAATCATTAAACACCGCTGCCTGACCTGGTGTATCAAAGTACTGTCCACCAGATAAACTGAACGCACCATATTGATAATATGAAGCTATGTTGCGAAATGACCGCTCAATCACAGAAGTGGGGTGATTCAAAATCCTATTCGCCACAAAGCCTCCCCATTGATAAGGAGATGCAACAAACTCTCGATTGAAATGAAATAGAACCCCTTTGAACGGCTGTGATGAACCACCGGGAGGCTTGCCCATCACCGAGAAAATACCTTCGTGGACGAGTATCAAAACGCCGTCAGTAACAGAAGCAGCATTAACCAAGTTATTGTATTCAGACATTTTGATCTCACACCCTCCTTCAACCCAAAGGAAGTGTTTGCCAGAGCGAATTTGCGATGCCAATGCACTGCCGCAGTTATGCACTTGCTTAGGATACCCAACGCCTTCCATCACCGTTACTTTGTCACTCATTTTCACTTTGTCATGTTCGTGTGCAGGAACATTAAAGAACTGTTCGAATAAAGATAAATTGGTATCTTGAACAACGTCTTTTCCTAAATGTCTCCACGATTGCCCGAAAGATCGATGAGAAGATGCACAATCTTTGTAACCGGGGTTATGAAAATCTTCATAGGGTTTTCTGCCGTGAACAACCCCCTGATTGGTCAATGATGGTGAATAAAAACGTCTCCCATAACGAAGAGCAACACATTCCCAACCTCTCTCCGTTAACTTGCCGGGATCGGGTGTCGCAAATGACAAGCTAGAGTGAAAATACAAATCCGCGTTCGACTGAAGCGCCCCAGAGCTCAATCTATTCTTAATCAGGATTTCTTTTTCTACAGTACTGTATCCACTTTGAGCAACCACGCGCTGACCATGAACGGAAGGTATAAAAGACGCAATAACTCCATGCCCAGAGCCACAATCAGTAATATTTTGTGGAACCTTATTTTCAACTCGGAATTGCGCATAACCACATTCGATAGCACCTTCCGCTAACCAATGATTTTGCCGAGATTTAATTTCATTTTGGGATCGTTTAATTTGGTAAAAAAGCGATTTCTGAGAGCCCAACGTCACCGTTAACGCCACCATTAATAAAATAGAGGTGACCGCTAAAGTGGTAACACCTTTTTGTAAGCTCCTACTCATTGCCAGTTCCTCTGCGTCACTTTGAGCTCTAGATATTGATTAATTTCAGGGTATTTCGTCAGATGAGCAGCCATGCGAACAATAACAAAAGCACTTTCTACATCATCACTATCAATCTGGTGGCGAGTAACCGAGAATTGGTTCACAGATATTTGGTTAGGGTCAAACACGGAATAACAGTTACCAAATTGAGTTGCAGCAGAATAAACAGAGATCAGCGTTGGCCGGCTTTTTTCGCAGAACATCAGACTAGAAGTTTTACTATTTAACCAATACAACACGTGTCTATATTCGGGAGGAGTGCTTGAGCGAACTTTATACACATACCCCAATGCGTTAGGTTGGCTATGTACATAGGTGACTTTTGACTCACCCAAGAATCGCGCTGAAGTATCAAATCCATCATCGAATCCAGCTCTTAATATGTCCTCTTTTAGTTGATGCAATGTGCTTGATATGTTTTGCAGCAACATGATTTGTTTACTTTTTTCACTAGCAGATTTTTGAGTTGAAAGGAGCACACTCCCCATGGTCGTTAATGCTATTCCTCCTAGTAGAGCTGCAACCATGAATTCAACAATGGAGAAACCACTAATTTTGCGAATTGCACTGCGAGTAACCATAGAACTCCCCTCCTTCTCCGCAAACAATGAGTCGACTAGCACCAAACGAACTTCTTAAATTCAACGGTTTCTCAATCACATTGGCCAATGCAAAGCGCAAGGTGCCATTGGTTACCTTACCTCTGATGCCATTGAACTTAATTTGATTCGATGGGTGATTAGATTGGAAAAATATGTTTCGATACCTATCTCCTGTCATAACCTGTATCGTTTCCCCTGCAGCTGAAACTTCAGAATCAGTCACACGGATAGACCACTTCCCCGTTACCGTAGGATTACTATCCATTTCAATATGAGCCCAGAGATCGGCATTACGAAAAACAGCTTCTGATTTAGCTTGGACAAGAAACCCATGCAACTCAGACGCTAAGTTCATGATTTTGTGTTTCTGTTGGTAGAGATAAAGGTTCGGTGCAGCAAAAGCTAACAACACCGACATAACAGAAATCGTGATGAGCATCTCTAGTAAAGTGAACCCGCGAAGCATTTCCCAAATTCCTCTGTAAGTCTTGCAATTAATATGAATCAACTTGCAACGATACTAACAGGTACTAAAAATGGCGTAGGTTGATATGGAGAAGTAATAGAAATGATTCGTACATTTTACTGCAAGATAGCGTCACGTAAGCATCAAGGTTTGACACTCATCGAATTAATCTTAGTTGTCGCCATCATTGGAATTCTAGGAGCTATCGCCTACCCCAACTACAGTGACCACATTAGGAAAGCACATAGAAAGCAGGCAATGGCCGATATGTCTAAATTGCAACTCTACTTGGAAGAGCACTACGACAACGGTTATTCGGCCGATAGCATAATGACGAACGGTATTTGCAATAGCTTTTGCGAAGTGGATAGTGACAGATATGAGATTTCAGCCACTGTCAGTCAGACAGGCTATTTGATTACAGCAACGCCGAAGGCCACAAAAGGACAGAACAACGACACCTGCCTAGGGAATACCTATAACAAGTTGACGCTATCACACACAGGAGAAAGTTTACCTAGTGTTTGCTGGTTGTAAGTTTCAAAAACAAATAAGGCCAGCAATGCTGGCCTTATTTTTAGTTTTCATCACCAGATATTAGCTGGTTAGATCATCGAAGAATTTCTTAACACCGTTGAAGAAACCTTCTGATTTAGGCTTGTGCTTTTGACCCGCTTCGCCACCGAAAGAGTCTTCCAGTTCACGTAGCAGTTCTTTTTGACGTGAGCTTAGTTTCACCGGCGTTTCTACCACCAGCTTCACTAGCAAGTCACCAATTGCACCACCACGTACACTCTTCACACCTTTACCACGCATACGGAACATACGACCTGTTTGCGTTTCTTCTGGCACTTTCAAGTTTACACGACCATCAAGTGTTGGAACTTCAACATCACCGCCAAGAGCTGCCATAGCAAAGCTCACTGGCACTTCACAGTAAAGGTTATTGCCATCACGTTCAAAAATATGGTGCTCTTTCACGTGTACTTGTACGTACAAATCACCTGCTGGTGCACCCATTTCTCCCGCTTCGCCTTCACCAGATAAGCGAATACGATCGCCAGTATCCACACCTGCTGGGATTTTAACGTTAAGGGTTTTGGTTTTTTGCTTGCGACCTTGACCATGACAGTCATTACATGGGTCTTTAATGATTTTGCCTTTACCATTACAGGTAGGACAGGTCTGTTGCACAGCGAAGAAACCTTGGCGCATTTGCACTTGACCGTGACCATGACAGGTTCCACAAGTTTGTGCAGATGTACCTTTCTTAGCACCAGAGCCATTACAAGTATCACAGTGAACTAGCGTTGGTACTTCAATTTCTTTGCTGCAACCGCGAACCGCTTCTTCTAGAGTCAGTTCCATGTTGTAACGTAGATCTGCACCGCGCTGCGCACGAGGACCGCCACCGCCGCGACGAGCACCACCGAAGATGTCACCAAAGACATCACCGAAGATGTCACCGAAGTCAGCACCGCCGCCGCCAAAGCCGCCACCGCCCATGCCACCTTGTTCAAAGGCTGCATGACCATATTGGTCATAAGCGGCTTTTTTCTGATCATCAGTCAGAATTTCATACGCTTCTTTTACTTCTTTAAACTTATCCGCAGCAGTCGCATCACCCGGATTACGGTCTGGGTGAAATTTCATTGCTAGGCGCTTATACGCCTTTTTAATATCGCGCTCTGAGGCATCACGGCTAACGCCTAATACTTCGTAAAAATCACGTTTTGACATGTTTTAAACTACCAATTACTTTGAGCGAGAAGCGCTGTGCTTCTCCGTCATTTATCAATCAATCTAGATAATATTACTGACAACAAATTTAGGTTTTACTTAGCAATCACTATGTTGACGCTATCAGTTGACGAGCAAATAGTATTATCTAGATAGACTCTACAACTAGAAACATGCGGGCGAGAGAGATACTCTGACGCCCGCAAGTAAATAGAATGAATCGTGAACACAGATGACCAGCCATTTAACAAGCCATCCGTTTACAACAAATTATTTCTTGTCGTCTTTCACTTCTTCAAATTCAGCGTCAACAACATCGTCTTCTTTAGAAGCTGATTGCTGCTCATCGCCTGCACCTTGTTGTGCTTGTGCTTGCTGTTGAGCAATTTCCATTAGCTTCTGAGAAGCTTCCATCAACGCTTGAACTTTTGCATCGATTTCTGCTTTGTCGTCGCCTTTCTTCGCAGTTTCTAGTGCTGCTACAGCGGCTTCGATTTTCTCTTTATCTTCTGCTGGAAGAGCTTCACCTGCTTCAGCAACTTGTTTTTGAGTTGCGTGAATCATTTGGTCAGCTTGGTTACGTGCAGTTGCTAGCTCTTCGAACTTCTTGTCCGCTTCTTTGTTAGCTTCTGCTTCTTGTACCATTTTCTCGATTTCATCGTCGCTCAAACCGCCTGAAGCTTGGATCGTGATCTTCTGCTCTTTACCAGTTTGTTTATCTTTCGCAGATACGTGAAGGATACCATCCGCATCTAGGTCGAAGATAACTTCGATTTGAGGCATACCACGTGGTGCAGGTTGAATACCTTCTAGGTTGAATTGACCTAGAGACTTGTTATAAGTCGCTTGCTTACGCTCACCTTGTAGTACGTGAATCGTTACTGCACTTTGGTTATCTTCAGCAGTTGAGAACACTTGGTTCGCTTTAGTAGGAATCGTCGTGTTTTTCTCAATTAGCTTAGTCATAACGCCACCCATAGTCTCAATACCTAGAGACAGTGGAGTTACGTCTAGAAGAAGTACGTCTTTAACGTCACCAGCAAGTACACCACCTTGAACTGCAGCACCAACCGCTACTGCTTCATCAGGGTTTACGTCTTTACGAGGTTCTTTGCCAAAGAACTCAGTAACTTTAGCTTGAACCATAGGCATACGAGTTTGACCACCAACTAGGATAACGTCAGTGATGTCACCTACAGACAGATCTGCATCCGCTAGAGCAACTTTTAATGGATCTAGTGAACGTTGAACCAAGTCTTCAACTAGAGATTCTAGTTTCGCACGTGAAACTTTGATGTTCATGTGCTTAGGACCAGTCGCGTCAGCTGTCACGTATGGTAGGTTAACGTCAGTAGACTGAGCTGAAGAAAGTTCGATCTTCGCTTTCTCTGCTGCTTCTTTTAGACGCTGCATAGCTAGTGGATCGTTCTTCAGGTTGATACCTTGTTCTTTGTTGAACTCGTCAACCAAGTAGTTGATTAGACGGTTGTCAAAGTCTTCACCACCTAGGTGAGTATCACCGTTGGTCGATAGAACTTCGAAAGTCTTCTCGCCTTCAACTTCATCGATTTCGATGATTGAAATATCGAATGTACCACCACCAAGGTCGTATACAGCGATAACGCGGTCGCCGCCTTTCTTATCCAAACCGTAAGCTAGAGCAGCTGCAGTTGGTTCGTTGATGATACGTTTAACTTCTAGACCTGCAATACGACCAGCATCTTTCGTTGCTTGACGTTGAGCATCGTTGAAGTAAGCAGGAACTGTGATTACAGCACCAGTTACTTCTTCACCTAAGAAGTCTTCTGCAGTTTTCTTCATTTTCTTAAGAACTTCTGCTGAAACTTGAGGTGCAGCCATTTTTTGGCCTTTCGCTTCAACCCATGCATCACCGTTATCAGCACGTACAATTTTGTATGGCATGATTTCGATATCGCGCTGAACTTCTTCGTCTTCGAAACGACGACCGATAAGACGCTTAATAGCAAATAGCGTGTTTTCTGGGTTCGTTACAGCTTGACGTTTTGCAGGTTGACCGACCAATGTTTCGCCGTCTGTATATGCAATAATAGAAGGGGTGGTACGCTCACCTTCTGCGTTTTCAATTACGCGAGGTTTGTCGCCGTCTAGTACAGCAACACATGAGTTAGTCGTACCTAAGTCAATACCAATGATTCTACCCATCAGGCTATCTCCGAAATAAATTCTCTGTTCGTTTGTTATGCCCTTATCGGGCCACAAAGCTAAACATGTATGTTTGCTTCTTGTATGCCCCATAGATAAGGGCGGCAAAAAGCATTTCAAGGGGAAAAATGAAAAAAAATAAAAATTATCGGCTTTTCGAGCTTTTTTTTTGATGCTGGATATAAACTCAGCGCCCTACAACCTAATTTCACTCGATAAAGATTGTCTTACGACAAACTAAACGGGAGGCCCTTGCCTCCCGTTTTCATTCTTTTTCAGTAAGATTACTTAGCAACCATTACCATTGCTGGGCGAACTACACGACCGTTTAACTCATAACCTTTTTGCATCACAAACATAACGGTGTTTGATTCGTGGTCTGGGCTTTCTTGAATTGACATCGCTTGATGGAATTCAGGATTGAAAGCTTCACCTTCTGGATTAATTTCTTTCAAACCGAACTTCTCAATCACACCAATGAAAGTTTTGTGTGTTAGTTCAACACCTTCAACCACAGGTTTAATCGCTTCGTTTTCCATGTCAGCCGCTTGAATCGCACGCTCTAGGTTATCGATAACAGGCAACAGTTCTTCAGCAAAACGGTTCAAAGCAAATTTACGTGCTTTATCAATTTCTTGCTCAGAACGACGACGCATGTTCTCAACTTCAGCTTTAGCGCGTAATACGCTGTCTTGCTGATCTTTCAAACGCTGTTCAGTAGAAAGCAATGCCGCCTCTAGCTGAGCAATTTTTGCTTCTTGCTCATCAAGCACTTCGCCTTCTTGCGCGTCATCTTGATTCCAATCGATATCAGCATCAGTGCCGACAGCTGCAGCTTCAACTTCAACCGCTTCTGGCTTCAGCTCTTCATCTTTAACTTTGTTTTCTTGGTTGCTCATGATATCTCCTGCATTCCTTCAGTTATCTCATTTACGTAATAACCGCTAAGGAACTGAATTCTCTTTTACGTTCTTGACACAAAAATTCGCATAAAAGCGTAACTTGCCTTTATTATGGGGATGAAGAATTTTGATTCAAGCCTAATTCAGTTGGAAACTTATGAAAAAACCATTTGAAGTCATCGCCATCATTGGCAAGCCTAGAGATCAACAAGCAATTCAGACTCACAAAGAATTGTATCAATGGCTTACAACTCTAGGTTATTCCGTATTTATTGACGATAGGCTCAAAGAAATCTTAACGGATATTCCTCAAGACCACTTCTCAAGTTTAATCGAACTTGGTAGAAAGGCAGACCTCGCGATTGTTGTCGGTGGTGACGGGAATATGTTGGGTGCCGCTCGTGTGCTCTCTCGCTTTGATATCTCTGTTATCGGCGTCAATCGCGGCAACTTAGGCTTTCTGACGGATCTAAACCCCGAAGATTTCCAAACACACCTGCAAGCAGTCTTGCAAGGTGAATATATGGAAGAAGAGCGCTTCTTACTGGAAGCGGAAGTTCACCGCCATGGACAAGTCAAAAGTCACAATGCTGCTTTGAATGAGGCTGTGCTTCACCCAGGCAAAATTGCCCATATGATCGAGTTCGAAGTGTATATTGATGACAAGTTCGCGTTCTCTCAGCGTTCAGACGGTCTTATCATTTCTACCCCAACAGGCTCCACAGCCTATTCTCTTTCTGGTGGCGGTCCTATTGTCTCCCCTAGCCTCAATGCGATTACACTAGTGCCAATGTTTCCTCATACGCTTTCTTGTCGTCCTTTAGTGGTTGATGGTAAGCGACGCATTAAGTTGGTGGTGTCACCAGACAACAGAGGTACTCAGGAAGTGAGTTGTGATGGACAAATATCTTTGCCTGTATCACCGGGTGATGAAGTGATCATTTACCAGAGTCCAAATGTACTTAAGCTGATTCATCCAAAGGATTATAGTTACTACAGCGTGTTGAGAAGCAAACTGGGTTGGTCAAGTAAGTTGTTCTAACTAAAACTAAATTATTTTTGATAAACCCAAAAACCATTTAAGCTTAAAGTTGACTCAGTTCACACAACAAGTAGAATATGCTCTGTCCTCAGGACGAAAGACAATTAACTATTTAACGGTGAAAAAATGAACTCAGCACTATTATCAATTTTCAAAGGTCAAAATAATCTTGAGCTAGGTAAAGTGTTAACGCCTTCAATGACTGCGGTTGCTATGTGTGTACCAACATTTGCGGTTATTGGACTGTTAAGTCTTATCTCTATGGCATAAAATGCCAAGCCGAATTCAAAAAATAAAAAAGACGCTAATTAGCGTCTTTTTTATTGCTTAAGGTTTAACACTCTCTCAAAACGAACTGCTCTGTTGGTTCAATAAATTCATTCTGAGCGGTTACCGTTTGAAGTTCCCATTCATCCGCGAACTTAGTTTGTTTCACTACGCCATAAACCGCTTCATTGCAGTGTTTGAATGCCCGTGACGCTGACCATCCTTTTAATAGTCCTGCAGTGAATACAGCTGAAATCAAGTCACCAACACCAACCAGAGCTTTATCAAAATCAAGTTGAGGCCGTTGCGCTAAATAACATTTATCACCGACTGCCAACATCATTGAAAACTCATTGTCCGATAAGCAATATAAATGCTTAACTAAGACGATTTTAGGTCCCATCGTTAACGCTTTACGACAAGCTGAAATCGCATCATCCAGCGTTTTGATCTCCATATCGACAAATTGACTCAGTTCAAATTGATTCGGAACGATAACATCCGCCATTGGCATTAGTTTTGTGAGCAAATGTTCAGCAACACCGTCTGCGACGATGCACCCTTTGTCAGGCGCACCCATCACCGGATCACATACATAGAGAGCACTCGGGTTTGCTAAACGTGTTTGCTCGACAATTTCAGCAATAGCAGCACACTGCTCTGCACTACCTTGATAACCCGTAAGAACTGCACGGCATCCTTCCAATGCTCCGATGTTACTCAGACCATCAACCACTTCCCTAATATGATTTGCAGCAAACACACTTCCCTTCCATCCTTGTTGGTACTGAGTATGGTTAGAAAATTGCACAGTATGAATCGGCCATACTTCGAAGCCCATTCGCTGCATCGGAAATACAGCACTACTGTTACCCGCATGTCCATAAGAAACATGTGATTGAATTGAAAGAATACCTTGCATCGTTATACCTTAAAGACTAATTAAAACGTATATAGGACAGTCATACCGCTTAGGGTATCTTCTTGCTTACCAGCACCTAGATTATCTTCCTCGGTTTTTCTCACTTCACCAGAAATAATCAACTGCCGAGTTGCATGGTAACTCAAACCTAGCGTGTAACTACTACGTTCTCCGTCAATATTAAATGAACGGTCATCAAAGTTGACCTGAGACAAATAAACATAAGGGCGCAGGCCAATATCAAAGTAGTAATGAGCATACAAGTCATAAGCTGTAGCGTCTGCATATTGATTCGAATTACCTTCGGTTACTCGATAGTAAAGCAAATCTGTTTCATGAGCTTTTTTACCAGCGGTGACGGCAGCCGAGACTTGAAGTCCCTTATTTGAATACTTAGCCGCTAGCGTAGTGATTTGCTGCGAGTCGCCATCAAGAGCATCTGCATAACCATCTACTTTATTCTGCATATGGGTCGCCCCCAAGCTCAAACCAAAATCAAAGTCATAACTCACGGCGATAGCCATATTACTATCTCGCTTTAAATCACCGGCGACATTTGAAACATCATTAAAGCCATATTGAGCGGATAGATTTAGCGCATCAAAGCTCTTACGGTAAACCACAAGATTGTCGCCTCGGGCGGTCGCCATGAAGCCACCATCTTTACCATCAGAGAACAAAGGTGTCGCATCTGGATCAAAAACAATTAGGTTATCCATGTAACCCGCAACATCATGGTAAGCAGAATATTGCTTACCAATACGTACACTACCCCAGTCTTCATTGTTCACGGTGAAGTAACCCAAACGGCTACGGAATTGATCGTGACCACTAGTAGAGTAATTTCCTTTTGAGTCAATACCGCCAATTGAATTTGATGGCGGATTTAACAACGTGTCCCACTCAAATTTAACGTCTGTAGACCAACCATTATCTAGTTGATTTTCAATCGCGATACCTAAAGTACTGCGGCTGGTATTAAAAGAGTGGTCAAGGAAATGAGCTGGCTGCCAATAGTCCATTAAAAATGCGCCGGATACATCAACTTTATTTGTTTCATCTTGATAAATAGTTAAAGCAAAAGCTTGGCTCGAAACCATCAGGCCAGAGATTACTAATAATTTTTTATGATTTATTCTCATTTCACATTCCAATATTTAATCAAAATCAGGCACAAAAAAAAGCATGAAAATAATCATTAAATGAAAATATCATGCTATTTAGTTTTTATTTAAAAAGGCGAATATAGGGGGAGTCTTCGACTTTTATTTTGTTGCGATTACTTCAATTTCAACTTTTGCGTCCATTGGCAAACGAGCCACTTCTACGCAAGAACGAGCTGGGAAAGAAGCGTTATGGCTTTCAAAAAACTCACCATACGTTTTATTTACAATAGGAAAGTCATTTAAGTCTTTTACAAATACCGTTGTTTTTACGATATTTTTTGCACTTAGACCTGCTTCTTCAATGATAGACAAAGCATTATTTAGTGATTGTAGCGTTTGCTCTGCTACATCTTCTGGCATCTGTTTTGTTTCTGGGTTAATTGGTAATTGACCTGAAGTAATTACCATACCACCTAGATTAACACCTTGAACATAAGGACCAATTGCCAAAGGGGCTTTTGATGTATTAAGAATATCAGCCATTGTTATTTCTCAAATTAATTAAAAGAAGTAAAAGATTGGCCTGTTTTGAACAGTTAACAGGCCACTATTTTATTAACCTGTAAACACAGGAAGTAGGTTCAGCATTGACATAAAGTGGAATACCGCTGTCAACACACCAAAAGTGATTAGCACCACAATCATTGCATTGCCACCTGGCGCCATAAAGCCTTCGTTACCACCTTGCAAAGTGCGAGATTTACGCGCCAGAAACGCAGGTGTTAGACAAGCCCAAACTGTAGCGGCAGCACCTGCATAACCAATCGCAACAACGAATCCGAATGGGAACAGTAAAGACAATACTAGTGGTGGTAGGAAAGTCGCTAACGCTGTTTTGGTGCGACCTTGCTTTGTATCTTCAAACTTGAAGAAGTCGGCTAAGAAGTCAAATACACCTAAGCCTACACCAATGAAGGAAGAAAGAATTGCCGCCATAGAGAATGCGTTGATTGCATTTGCAACTTTGTCTGAATCAATTGCTCCGCTTAATGCAGCAAGCAATGCATCTACATCACCACCTTTTTCAATGACAGGTCCAAACTCTGCACGAGGTAAGTTTCCGTAGATACTGAGCATCCATAGGAAATATAAAGTTAACGCAATCGCTGTACCACCGAGAATCGCTTTCTTAGCTCGGTTTTCACAACCATAGTAAGAACGCATACTTGAAACAGAGTGGTGGTAGCCAAATGACGTAAGAGCGACAGGTAACATCGCCATTGCGTAAGGCGCATAGCTAGATTCTTCGCTGATACGGTCAAATAAGACTGAAGCGTCAATATTCACGGCTAAGCCTGATACACCAAATATGAAGCTTAAGGCCATGAACGCGATTAGAACAACCGAAATACGGTCTACAGCACGAGTAGAGTGCCAAACAAACAATGAAAAAATAGCAACAAACAATATTGAAGCTATTTTATTATTAATATCTAAAACACCTTGTAGGATAAGACCTGCAGAAGTTGTATATGCGTATAATAAAATCCCGCCAACAAAATATACAGCTAGGTTATTAATGTGATTAACTTTGCTACCCAACATATCTTTGGTAACGGTATCAAAAGATACTTTTAAATCGTAATGTTTAAAAGCTTCTAATAGCATCCAGCCTGATACTGTCATCATAATCATAGTGAAAGCAATGGCAATCAAAGACCAAAGGGTCCAGGCTCCAGCACCAGCACTCGGTAAACCTAACATACCAGCACCAACACAGACACTCGCTATGATACAAGCTCCGCCAATTAAAGATGGACTTTTATTCATAATTTTGTCTCTTCTTAATATTTCGTAATTGGAAAAATAAAATCTATTATTAATAGAAATAAAATAAAAACCTAAATCTATTATTGATAATAAATAAAAATAAAAACAAAAATAAAAATTTATATTTGATACGAATATGGATATTAAAAATGTATTGACTAGAATAATGAGCGCGCCTCGACGAGAGGAAAAGGCGCGCTAGATATTAATTACATTGCGTAATCAGTTTAATTACTCAACTTCTTTCAAACGAGCAGTGAAGTGACGAAGTACTTGTGGCTCGTAAGTGAAATCAAGGCCTTTAACGTTTGCTGCGTTTTCTTTCACTTTTTGGAATGCTTCGATAACGTAATCCATGTGTGTTTGCGTGTAAGTTGCACGTGGAATTGTTAGACGTAGCAATTCAGCTGGACACTCATGTTGCTTACCTGTCGCAGGGTCACGACCTAGTAATAGTGAACCGATTTCAACTGCACGGATACCTGCAACTTTGTATAGCTCACATGCTAGAGCGTGTGCAGGGAATTGACCTGCTGGAATATGAGGTAGCAATTTACCCGCATCAACGAATGCTGCGTGACCGCCTGCTTGTTGACAAACAACACCGATAGCTTCTAGACCATCAACTAGGTACTGAACCTGACTGATACGGTACTCTAGCCACTCTTGACGCATAGCATCGTATAGACCTACAGCCAAACGCTCCATAGCGCCGCCTTCTAGACCACCGTAAGTAGGGAAGCCTTCTTGAACCACACAAAGAGTACGAGATTCAGTGTAAACATCCATCATTGATTCATCTTTGAAACAAAGTAGGCCACCCATCTGTACCATTGCGTCTTTCTTCGCAGACATCGCTAGTGCATCAGCGTACTTGTATGTTTCGCGAGTAATTTCTTCGATCGTCCAGTCTTGGTAACCAGGCTCACGTTGCTGAATGAAGTAAGCATTTTCTGCGTAACGCGCTGAGTCCATAATTACTGGAATGTCGTACTTCTTCGCAATTTCGTAAACAGCTTTTAAGTTAGCGATAGAAACTGGCTGACCACCTGCTGAGTTACAAGTAATAGTACTTACAATGTAAGGAACGTTGGCTGGACCCGCTTCTTCAATCGCTAGCTCAAGTTTTTCTAAATCGAAGTTACCTTTAAAATCAGCATTCACAGAAGTATCGAATGCATCATCTGTATAAACGTTTTTCGCGACACAGCAGTTAACTTGAGTGTGTCCTTGAGTTGTATCGAAGAAGTAGTTAGATAGAGCAACCATCTTAGAACGGTCTAGACCTTTCTCTTTCTCACGTTTCTTGATAAGGATCGGGATGTAAATTTGCTCAGCACCACGACCTTGGTGAGTCGGGATAGTTAGCTCGTAACCAAAGATATCTTTAACGGCATTTGCAAGTGCATGGTAGCTGCGGCTACCACTGTACGCTTCATCACCCATCAGCATTGCTGCTTGCATTTTTTGGGTAATAGCACCAGTACCACTGTCGGTTAGAAGGTCAATGAATACATCTTCACTGTCTAGCAAGAATGGGTTCATACCTGCTTTTAGAATCGCTTCTTCACGGTATTCACGAGTCGTTGTTCTTACTGGCTCAACTACACGGATGCGGAATGGTTCTGGTAAGTGTTTGAAGTTTTGCATAATAATACCTTTATATTTTATATCTGATATTAACTATTTATTATTTTAAGCATGGGGACACACGCTAATTAAATAGCTAAATAATTTTAAGAAAAACATTTAATAAACAACCGTCACAAGAAAACCAAATAAATAAAGTTCGCTTGATAGTTATAAATTTTAATTTTAACGAGATGATCCGAGTCAGAAGCCGTAGCAGCTCTAACTAGATAAGATTAGAATTGTGTAAAAGAAGGCAGGATAGAAATTTGATAATCGTGCGTATACCAAGCTAATGAGCTTGACCATAACTGATCTAGATTTTTTAGATTGTTCGTCATATCTAATTCCATCATGAGTTATAGTTGGTTAACTGATGCACATATTTTTTAATAAACCACGAAACAAGTAAATTAAAACCAAAGGTAAATGTGACTAACATCCCTATAATTAGTGGATAACAAGCTACAGTTCACAAAAATATATCTTCAAATATTCGTAATAGATATTCAAAAATTAATTAATATTTTCACCCATAAAGATAGATGATGTGACGTTCTATTTTTTAACAAAAAATATAATAAAATATAAAGTAGCACGTCATTATGTCACCCCGCGATTCGCCACCTTATGTGACTCGGTTCACACATTTAATGTGGCACTCATTTTTTAATTTCCACCACTTTACTGTATAAAGAAACAGTATATACTGTCTCTTTATACAGTATTGTTTAATTACACAGGTGACAAAATGCTGGCTCATTTAAGCGTGAACAACTTTGCTATTGTGAAATCTTTGCAGCTTGAGCTTTCACAAGGAATGACAACGATTACAGGTGAAACTGGTGCAGGTAAATCCATCGCAATTGATGCTCTGGGTTTATGTCTGGGTGGTCGATCAGAAGCCAGCATGGTAAGGCAAGGTGAAGATAGAACCGAAGTCAGTGCCTCGTTCAATTTAGACAATAACATTCAAGCTACACGCTGGCTTGAAGATAACGACTTGCTCGATGGAAACGACTGTATTCTACGCAGAACCATCACTAAAGAAGGTCGTTCAAGAGCTTTTATTAATGGTAGCCCGGTTCCAGGGTCTCAGCTAAAAGCGTTAGGGCAACTGTTGATAAATATTCATGGGCAGCACGCACATCAACAACTGATGAAATCAGATCAACAACTCGCGATGTTGGACCAATATGCTAATCATACCAATTTGCTAAAAAGTACCCGTGTTTCTTATCAGAATTGGCGTCAAGCCAACAACCAACTCACTCAACTAAAAGAAAACCGTCAGCAAAATCAGGCTCAACTTCAATTACTGGAATATCAGATCAAAGAGCTGAACGAATTGGCAATTGGTGAAGAAGAGTATAGCGAAATAGAACTAGAGCATAAGCGCTTATCTAACAGCGGTGATCTTGCAACGAACTGCCAGAAAGCGATCACTTTGATCGATGAAGGTGAAGAAGTTAATGCACTCAGCTTATTACAATCCACCAGCCATACCTTAATTGAACTGGCTGAAATGGACAGCTCACTTGCTACGCTACCAAATATGATCGCAGAAGCGATTATTCAGTTGGAAGAAGCCAATAATGAACTTCGTTCTTATCTCGATCATATTGATGTAGATCCTGAGCGTATGGCTTATGTAGAAGAACGCTACTCGAAGATTATGTCTCTTTCGCGTAAACATCATGTTCTCCCTGAAGAGCTTTATCAGCATCATCAAGACTTACTAAAGCAAATTGAGCAACTTGATAGCTCTGATGAAAAACTCTCAGAACTGGAAGCTGACGTAGCAAAACAGTATCAAGAGTTTCTTACTCAAGCAGAGAAGTTAAATAAATCTCGTATTCGCTACGCTAAAGAGCTGGATAAACTGATTAGTCAAAGCATGCATGAATTGAGCATGGAAAAAGCCCAATTCAAAATTGATATTAATAGCCAAGTGGATCACCCTACCCCATTAGGAATCGATTCAGTAACCTTCTTGGTGTCAACTAACGCAGGTCAACCGCTTCAACCAATTGCGAAAGTAGCATCTGGTGGTGAACTATCACGTATATCGCTCGCTATCCAAGTGATCACTGCACAAAAAGTGGATACGCCTAGCTTGATCTTCGACGAAGTGGATGTGGGTATTTCTGGTCCGACTGCGGCTGTAGTTGGCAAAATGCTGAGAAAACTGGGGGAATCAACACAGGTTCTTTGCGTGACTCACTTACCTCAAGTTGCGGGTTGCGGTCATCACCAAATGTTTGTTGCAAAGCAAATCAAAGGCAGTAAAACCGAAACGCAAATGATGAAGCTCGATAACGAGCAACGAGTCACTGAACTCGCTCGCTTGCTTGGTGGTAGTCAGATTACTGAATCCACATTGGCCAACGCAAAAGAGCTATTAATTGCTGCATAGAACACAAAAGTAGCAATTTTTTGTCTACGCTTTGCAACCAAATTCAAAATTCGTAGTCTCAACTAGCTCATAGCGATTTGATGTTTTTACATTCGCCGTGAGCTTGTTTATTATCTTGCGAGTTTTATTTTACGGTTTATAGAAGTTTGAATATGCAGTTTACCAAATGGCTGATTGCCATTCCCCTAGCAGTGACTACCTTGTCTGGCTGCTCATTACTAGAAAAATTGGTTTATCGAATCGACATCAACCAAGGCAACTATGTTGAACAAGAATCCGTAAATAAATTGAAATTTGGTATGAGCAAAGAACAGGTTCGTTTCGTTCTTGGATCTCCAATGTTGGTAGAAAATGGTTACCCTGATACTTGGTATTACATCTATCACCATACTCAAGGACACAACGATCCTGAGCAAAAAAACCTTATCGTCAATTTCAACCCTTCGGGTACTTTGACAAACGTTTCTGGTGACTTCCCCGCTGGTGATTCGTTTTTTGAAGGAATCAACTAGAGTGATACTCAAATAAGGTTTCTGTTCAGAGTTTCAGATCTTAAATGCAAAAAAGAGCTTGTTTAATACAAGCTCTTTTTTATTCACATACATTATTTCGAACTGGCTGCTTGAGCTCTTTGTTGCTCTACTCGCTTACGACGAATCTCTTTCGGGTCAGCCAATAACGGGCGATAAATTTCAATTCTGTCTCTGTCACGCACTGTTGAGTTAAGCTTCACATTGCGGCTAAACACACCCACTTTGTTTACTTTCAAATCAATCTCTGGATACAAAGACAAAATGCCTGAAGTCTGAATGATCTCTTCTACGGTCATATCTTTGTTTACCACAAGATTCATCACTCGCTGCTCATGTGGCAAAGCATATACAACATCAACATGGATGATATCCGATTCAATACTCATTATGCGTAAACCTGTTTTGCGCGTTTAGTGAAGGCATTAACCATGTTACCGGTTAGCTCATTAAAAATTTTACCAAAAGCCAGTTCAATCATTTTACTTGAGAACTCAAACTCTAACTTCAGTTCGACCTTACAAGCCTGTTCGTCAAGTGGCGTGAAATGCCATCCCCCGCGTAAAGTTTTAAACGGTCCATCCACCAAACTCATCATGATCGATTCGCCATGACGCAACTCGTTTGATGTTGTAAATGTTTTGCTTATACCGGCTTTAGAGACATCTACAGATGCTATCATTGCCTCTGGCGATGATTCCAATACACGAGTACCTGAGCAACCCGGCAAGAATTCAGGGTAGCGAGCGACATCATTAACTAAATGAAACATCTGCTCTGCACTAAACGATACCAACGCAGAACGACTAATTTGTTTCATCTTTACTCCTCATCATTACCCGGACATATCGGTTAGCGCTGATTGTACTGTCATACTTATGTCACCTCAAGTAACTGCACATTGCCACTTGTTAGGCAGCGCAGTTAACCTTATGCTACGCAAAGAAAAGCATTTCCTATCTAATCACCAAATCCGTATAATGCGCCCACTATGGTAAAGAAAAATTCAAAGACAAAAGCGGGTAGCAACACTATCGCGCTTAATAAAAAAGCTCGCCATGAATACTTTATTGAAGATGAAGTAGAAGCAGGGCTAGAGCTACAAGGCTGGGAAGTTAAATCTCTTCGTCAAGGCAAAGCTAATATCGCTGAAAGCTACGTTTTCATGCGAGACGGAGAAGCTTTTATTTCTGGGATGACTATTACTCCGCTACAACAAGCCTCAACGCATGTTGTTGCTAACCCTACTCGTGTACGTAAACTGCTATTAAGCCGTCGTGAACTCGATAACCTATTCGGTCGAATTAACCGTGAAGGTATGACTTTAACAGCATTGTCTCTTTACTGGTCTCGCTCTTGGGTAAAACTCAAAGTTGGCGTTTCGAAAGGTAAAAAGCTTCACGATAAACGTGATGATTTAAAAGAAAAAGATTGGGCAAGAGAGAAAGCACGCGTAATGAAGAGCTCATTGCGTTAATCTTGACCAAACAGACGCACAGCGCTAGACAGGCAATGCTTTTCTGGTACTATGCATCAACAACCTTGGGGCTGATTCTGGATTCGACGGGAATTTTGAAGTCTGAGGTGCATGCCGAGGTGCGGTAGGCCTCGTTAACAAACCGCAAAAAAATAGTCGCAAACGACGAAAACTACGCACTAGCAGCTTAATACCCTGCTGAGAGCCTCTTTGCCCTAGCTTCCGCTTGTAAGACGGGGAATTACAAAGAGTCAAACCCAAACTAGCTAGCTCGGATTCTCCCGCCTGAGAGATGAACAGCGAATTATAATTCAGGATAGTCATTCATTAGCGTGTCGGTTCGCAGGTGGGTGGTGAAATTAAAGATCGACTAAGCATGTAGTACCAATGATGAATGATTTTCGGACGCGGGTTCAAATCCCGCCAGCTCCACCAAATCATAGTTTAAAGACGTCTAAGGACGTCTTTTTTCTTACCTACCATAACAAAAAATCAATAACTTACGATAATATGAAGTCTCTTTAAGTTTTTCTAAGTATTGTAAAGTCCCCGTGTTTTGGGAACACTGTTAGGAACACAAACAAATATTCTCATTTTTAGTGTTCCTAAAAGGTGTTCCAATGGCACGACAAACTACCCCTCTTAATGCAACACAAGTTAAAGAAGCAAAACCCCAAAATAAAGAATACTCCTTAGTTGATGGACAAGGACTAAAACTTCGCATCAAACCTAATGGATCTAAATGTTGGTTATTCAATTATCATAAACCAGCGAATGGTAAACGAACTAACTTAAGCTTGGGTGTCTATCCGAACCTTTCTTTAGCAAATGCGCGAAAAGAAGCGGCCAAAGCAAGAGAGCTACTTGCTCTTAATATCGATCCAAAAGAACACAGAGATTCAATACACTTAAAAAAAGTAGAAAGTCTAGAGAGCACGTTAAAGAAAGTGGCTCAAAAATGGTTCGAGGTTAAAAAACACGAGGTAAGCCATGATCATGGTGTTGATATATGGCGATCTTTAGAACTTCATGTTTTTCCAACTCTACAAAATATACCTATTGATAACATTACTGCACCAATCGTCATCGAAGCAATTCGTCCAATTGAAGCACAAGGGAAGCTAGATACTGTAAAAAGAGTCAATCAACGACTGAATGAGATTATGGACTTTGCCGTAAACACAGGAGTGATTACAGCAAACCCTATATCCGGTATCAAAGCGGCGTTCAGAACAGCAACAAAGCAAAACAATCCTTCTTTAAAGCCAGAACAACTTCCGGAGCTAATGGCTACGATTCATAGTTCAAATACAAAACGAGTAACAAAATTTCTAATTGAGTGGCAATTACACACAATGGTAAGACCGAATGAAGCAGCAGGAACTCGTTGGGATGAAATAGATTTCACACAAAAAATTTGGACAATTCCTCTAGAAAGAATGAAAAAGAAAACCGAACACAGAGTCCCTTTAACCCCTCAAACTATTGCTATGCTGGAAGCAATCAAACCAATTAGTGGAAATAAAGAATACGTGTTTCCAGCAGATCGAGCCCAAAACAAATGTGCAAATAGCCAAACGGCAAACGCAGCCCTTAAGAGGATGGGGTTTAAAGACCGCACTACTGCTCATGGATTACGAGCATTAGCGAGTACGACTCTTAATGATCAAGGATTCGAAGTAGACCTTATTGAAGCTGCGTTGGCCCACGTAGATTCGAATAAAGTAAGAAGTGTTTATAACCGAACTGATTATTTAGAAAGACGCAGAACCGTGATGTGTTGGTGGAGTGAACATATTGAACAAGCCAGTATAGGGAACCTGTCCATCGTTGGATTTAAAAATTATCTATGAATTAACCATGCGAATCCCTTTATTCCTTCGAATCAACGCCGAAAACGACTCTGTCGGTTTTCGGTGATTGAGAACGAACAAAAAAAAATCACATTAATCCTACCACTTAATTAAAGATTACCGTTTCTAGTCTAAAGCCCCCCAACCATTAGACAAAGGAACGAAAATGCCTAAAAGAACACTTCCTCTTTCAGCCGCAGAAGTAAAAGAAGCAAAACCTAAAGAAAAAGAATACTACTTAGTCGATGGTAACGGCTTAAAACTTAGAATTAAGCCCAATGGAACAAAGTCATGGCTATTCAATTACTACAAGCCTTTTAGTAATAAACGTACGAATTTAGGTTTGGGAGTATATCCTAACCTGTCACTGGCCAATGCTCGCATAGAAGCAGCTAAATCTAGAGAGTTACTAACACAGCAAATTGATCCAAAAGATTACAGAGACGAGCTACATGCAGAGAAAGCTCTTAATATTAAACAAACACTTGAGAAGGTGGCTGAAAGTTGGTTTGAAGTAAAGAAACATAAAGTAAGCTCAGACTATGCTATTGATATATGGCGCTCACTAGAACTACATATTTTCCCATATTTAGGGAAAACTCCGATCGCTAAAATTACAGCCCCAATTGTTATTGAAGTAGTAAAAGTATTAGAAAATCAAGGCAAACTCGACACTGTTAAACGTCTGACTCAGAGACTTAACGAAATTATGGTTTTTGCAGTAAATACAGGCTTAATTTACGCGAACCCAATTTCCGATATTAAGAGCGCTTTCAAAAAAGCGACTAAGACACACAACCCTTCTCTTAAGCCAAATCAACTACCTGAACTCATTGATAATCTTTCCAATTCAAACGCTAGGATTGTTACCCAGCTTCTAGTCCTGTGGCAGTTACATACGATGACTCGTCCAAATGAAGCCGCCGCTGCAAAGTGGAACGAAATTAATTTTAATAACAAAATTTGGACTATTCCTAAAGAACGGATGAAAAATAGAAAGACTCATGAAGTTCCTTTGACCCAACAAACGTTGGGAATTCTCAATCAGATTAAGCCATACACAGGGCATAGAGAGTATATATTCCCTGCCACACACAACTTCAGGCAATCAATCAATAGCCAAGCTGCCAATTCACTTTTAAAGAGAATCGGATTTAAAAATAGAACTACAGCCCACGGATTAAGATCACTTGCTAGCACGACTCTAAATGAAAAAGGCTTTTCCCCAGATCTGATTGAAAAGGCATTGGCGCATACTGACAAAAACTCTGTCCGCAATGCATATAACCATGCAGATTATATAAGCCGGAGACGTAAAATGATGCTCTGGTGGAGTAATTATATTGAAAATTCAACCTCAAAAGATCATCCAAGAGCTAAAAGTTAAAAATTAAAAATTAAAAACAATAAAAAATCACGGTTAAGGGAGAAAAATATTTCTGAAAACGTACCTAAAAGCAGACCTCCCTTATAAGGATTTTTCAAATGAAAGAAAGCGACAAAATATTAAGTTTAGATGAAGTAATCACGTTTACTGGACGTAGCAAGGCATGGATTTATAACCAAATGAAAGAAGGAAATCTCCCAAAGCAAATTCGTCTTTCTCCTACCGGAAGAAGCGTTGGTTGGAGCTTTAAAGAGCTTCAAGAATGGTTCAACTCTAGAATGGAAAGCAGAAGCTGAGGTACTAGATGAAAAAGAATAAAATTAAATTTCCTGACATGGGAACGTCAGACTCGGGAAAACCAAAAGTTCTAAACACGGCAGATAACTTTGAAGAACTACTAAAAAGCGAAAAATTAGCTGCGATGATGAATATGATGACTTGGGAGTATGAACTAATTCAAAATGGACTTATCATCCAAGATCATGATATTTCGAGAAGCATATTAATCTCTCTAGCTTCTATACATAACTTTCCACGGATTGCCATCGATGATCACTTCAAAGCAGTAGCGCGAAAAAATGAGTATCATCCAGTTGAAAAATGGCTATCCACAGAAGAGTGGGATGGTACTAATCGTGTTGATGCCGTGATTAACTGCTTGAACTCTGCTAACCCTGAAATCGCTAATTTTGTATTAAAACGTTGGCTCGTAGGCTGTGTAGCATCGTTGTACGAATCAAATTTCTCTTCAAAATTGGTTCCAGTTTTAAGAGGTGAGCAGTCGTTCAAAAAAACTGCGTTTATAGAGCGGATTGCAACTGTAGTTCCAAAATGTTTTTTGCCAGGAGCTGAACTCAACCCCGACCACAAAGATAGTGTATTGTCTGTAATTCGCTCGTGGATTGTAGAACTGGGTGAGCTGGAGCGTACGACAAAAAATAATCAGGGCTCTTTAAAAGCCTTCATTACTAAGTCTAGTGACACAATTCGTCCTCCATATAGTAGAACTGACATAAACAAGCGTCGCCAAACACACTTAATAGCGACGGTGAATGAGATGAACTTCTTGAAAGATCATACTGGAAATACAAGATACGCTGTCATCGAATTAAAAGAAGTTCCGGATATTGATACAATTAACGAAATACTGGGTTGGAAATATGATCCTACCGGTAAGACGGAATTGGTAGACCCACAGAAACTAAAGCAATTTTGGTTAGAAATAAAATACTTATACGACAATCAGTATGGTTGGATGCTAACGAAAAATGAGAGTATATTGGTTGCACAAGAATCCGAAAGGTACGAAGAGAAAGGCATTTGGTACAGCATGCTTTCAGATCATTTGGATAACTGTGAGACTTATCCCAAAGAATGGCTCACTACAACACAGATATGTAATCAACTCAAAATCGAAAATGCGCCACCTAGCATTGTAGGCAAAAGCCTTGCTGCTTTGAGTAGGATTAATAAAATTGAAAGAAGGCTCATAAACGGAAAATACGAATATTCATTTCCTATTATAATTAGTTGATTATTGTAATTTTCCCCACTCCCCCCACTTAAGTGGGGGGAGTGGGGAAAATTTCTTATCTTTGAAATAAATATTACTTTCGTAATTCCCGTTTTTTTAGAACAACAAATAAATATTAAAATTAACTTGATTAACCTACCATATTAACCAATACTATTAAAAATTAGACTCACTTATCTAAAGGTAATGAATATGTCTTTCCCATTCTTTTTAGCAATGTTAGTTTTACTTACATTTACTCTAGCAGTCGCATGGTTTTCTATTTACCATGACAAAAAAAACAATAAAAAATAAAATAACTTGATATTTACCTCTTGCATTAATAGAAAATAAGTAACAATATATAATCTATTACCAATAAGGTAAAAATGTGTAAGGCTTTATACACAGCCTATAAAATAATAGGTCAGCCATCTACTTGTGAATACTCACATCTACCCAGCGATATATTGCTCAGCACATAGTGCTCACCAACCTTAATTTCTGCGTATCACCTCTCAACTGGCGTGAAGTAGAAAACTACCAGCATATTATTTATGCATAACACCACCTTGTCGTTATAACGACTAAATGGCTAGTCGTCTAATCGTAAACACGATTAGACGACGGAACGCTCTGCTATAAACCTCTACATCATTGCATTAAAAACAATAAGTTATTGTTGAATTATAAAAATGATTTCAAGAAGAATATGGAAGAATTTCACTTTCAGGCGACTGTAGAATAATGGAAATGCCATTATTCAAGCATATACAGTGCACTGTGGAACAGTACCAACTAGCCATCACTAAGCGGCCTAAGTCGCAAACTTCACTCATACGTAATCAGAGGGATGCAATAAGCCCGTTGTAGAAGCGCAACTACCTGATTATTAATTGCAAATGCGCGTCACCACTTACCAATACGTTTTACGAGCACTCAGAGTGAAAATTAACATTTTGAAATGGGATTTATATGAAAGATAGAAAATTAAACCTTCGTAATTTTGGACTTAAATCACGCGATCTAGGAAGGGCTTTAACGACGGCATATCATTTAACTGCTAACGGTTTCAACACAAATGGTCAAGCTAAAAATAAATGTAAAGAATTTGCCCGATTCTTAAAAGATAAATTTGGAATAAAAGATTTAAGATTTGTTACCAAGAGTCATGTTTTTAGCTACTCACAGCACCTTCTTTCTAGATATGAGTCTGGAGAAGTAGGTTTAAGTAGAATACATAATGCTTTATCCACGATAAATGTTGCCATGGCTGAAGCCAGAAGGGACCAGTTATGTCGAGTGGAACCCTTTGTTGATGCATATTTTCCCAAAAAAAGTGGAATCGCAACGCATGACCGAAGTATTAGCGAGGAACAGCATGCATCAATCATTAACGAAGTTCCTGCTAGGCTAGCTGTTCAGCTCGAACTTCAACGTGCTTTTGGACTTAGATTTAAAGAATCGTGTTTAATAAACCCTAAAAAATCATTAGCAGATTACGACGGTTGGAAAGAAGTATTTCCTATAAAATTTGGAACAAAAGGGGGACGTCCGAGATTTTTAGGCAGAATAAGTGAAAGCCAAAGAGAAATTTTAAACAAAGCAATTGCTATACAAGGAGATGAGGAATCTTTAGTACCTAGAGAACTCTCGTGGCGTCAATATCAGAATCAATGCTATGAAACTTCTAAAAAATTAAATATAAATTTCCACGGTAATCGCCATTTTTTTGCAAATAAATATTATGAATTTGCTATGGGCGTCAAATCACCAATACAATCGAATATTAATCATAAACATAGATTTAAATATATATCTGAAAAGCTAGGAATATCAAAAGATGAGGCTAGACTTAGAGATTTAAAAGTAAGAATGGAAATAGCAGAATATCTAGGGCATTGCCGTGTATCAATAACCAATTCATATCTAGGGTAAAATTATGCATCCACAGACACATTTCAGAATTCTTCAAACAATGCGTTCTTATACAAAAAAAGGTAAAAAATCCATATATAAGAAAAAACAAATAAAAAGATTAGTTACTGTTTTAAATGACATATTTAAGAATGAAGGTTCAGAAAAGTTAGAAGCAATAGGCCGCAGGCAGATAATCGGCTACTGGAGAAGAAATACTGATTCGGATAAGGTCAGATATGAAAAGTACCTTATAATTAGGCTATTTTTTGAAGTTTTCAACTCAAAAATTAGTGTACCCAAGCCGAAAAGTACTACTAATTCAAACTAATGTTCTGTATTTTTCATTATTATACTGAGTAATTAAGGTATTAATATATTTTGGAGAATTAACTTACTTGAAACATTAGGGTTTATTAATTAAATATTTAGGCTTTCATGGAAACTCTTGATGTTTAATTTAAAACTTAGTAAATACTTAATTACTCAAACTGGAAATAAGGTTAGCGCTATGAGAAAGTCTTAAAATAAGCAATGAAATTTTTTTGGTAAACCAAACTAAGTCCAAAGTTTTGACTAATAAACAATTAACCCCTAATGGAGGAAGTCGTCAGGCTTTTTGTTTGTGTTTTTCCGATATCTACACCTGAATCTTGTCCAACAAATACTTACCTTTTTAAAAATCTACATTAACACACTTCAATTCTGCTTTAACCTCACGGCAATGAACCTTAGTACAAACACACATATAAATCATACCGTGAAACGGTATGCACAATTTTTCAACCTAGATACCATATTCGCGTTGAAGTGCATATAACGACCTCGACGACGCCGTCGACAAAGTTGCTGAGACTAAATCATGCTAAAAGTTAGGCAACGTAATCTTAAAGTGAGGTTACAGAGTCAGTCTGGTAAGACCGACCCAGCGTTGTTCTAGAATTTTAGATTGGAATATATTGGGAGCATCAATACCTATAGAATAGCGGGTGAATTTGGAATGTCTTATTAAGATCTGTAATATCTAATTCCTGCTTATCAAATGAAGTATAGATAGTCAAAGAATTTGATTTTTTAAAGCCAACAACTCCAATTGTGAACCATACTTTTACAAGCTCATCGAAATTTATTAGTCGGTTATTATGCATTTCATCGTCTAAGCTTTCATTCGGTCTTTCTAGTAAAAAATTTAAAGTTTTGTCGATAATGCTTGTATCTAAATTCGATATTGAGAATTCTTTGACTGATATAAATGAAAGGGCGTCTAAGTAATTTCTAATATGTGGGAAAATACTAATCCATTCCTTTTCCAAAGCTCTTTTTCTTTTGGAATAATATTTTTCCTCTGCCTCTAACACAATATTTTCACTTAAGGTTATCTTTTCATTGCATTCAGATAAGCAAGAATTAACAAAATCAATGGCATCACGAGGTCGCAACATAGTCCTATCCAAGATAAAGTCATCAGCTTTCTGATCAACAACATAAAAATTGAATAACTCTTTAAGAGTGACTTTTTCACTGCCTCGATATTGATTTTTTATTAACTTACTGATACGACGATCTAAGATTTCCCTTATTTGACTCCTATCCCAAGAAATAGCATAAATTAGAGACTGGTCTTTCTCATCTTGTCTCAAGTTATTCTGATAAATTCCCATCAAAATATCTGTCCGTATAGATATTAATATTTTTACCGATTTGATGTCTAGAAGCTCTTTAAACGCTTCCAGTAAGGCATTTATAAAGTCGTGTCTAATACCACTTGCGCTTAACCAAGATTTATCAAGATCATCAATACTAATAATAATTCTATTTTGCTGGCGATCATCAGAGAACTCTTCTTTTATAATTTTAATTAATTCTTTCTGTTTTCTAATGAGTTCACGACTTACATAGCTAGATGTTTCTCGTTGTACTTTCTGCATAGATTCATCACTAACCTTTCCTCCTAACTCACCAAACTCGAATTTCGCTTTGCCGGATAGCTCATGTTGCATTTTTTCTGTAATCTCTGTAACAACATTGTCATTAAAGAAATTGTCTTTGTAAGCATTTAGATACTCTTTGACTATTTCAGGCTTATAACGTTTCTTAGTTGAGTTACCTAGATTTCCAATGTATTCAAAAAAACTAGTATAAGAGGACCTGTATAATTGATTGATGACTTTAACCAGCAATACATGAATCCACAAAGATTTATAGAACGCCCTTAGATCAATACCATTGCGGATTAGATCTGACACAAAACGGTTATTGTTAATATGTTCAAAGACTGTATTTTCTGCCTCAATTGTATCGTGAACCTTAACATTGCCATGAGCTACGATTTGTTTTAACAGAGCAGTTTTACCACTTCCAGTCCGGCCTACTATTACACGTCTTGGGAAGTCAGGATTTGCAGTACTTGGATCGAAGTTTACAATACCCTTGAACACAGCCGACTCATAGAAGCAATCATCTAAGAATGTGTCGGTTTCTGCATCCAAATTTCCGATTATATCGTTATTTCTAAATTTATAGCTTGTCATATAGCCTAATTATTTTTCTGCCAACTGTATTTAACCGCTCATTTTATATCTGTAAGAAAAAAAAATGTACCTAAAGATCAAAGTTATCAAAAAATAGTAAGAAATTTAGCATACTATTTTAATACCTATTCTTGACTCTACCCTCCATCAACTCAGCCACACTTAGCACTGACCTATCTCAACTTACGAGAAGCTAAATGAGCATATCTTGTGCAAGTCTGTGGCGACTGATGCGCTACCCTCATCGCTCAGTATTTTAAATTTGCTTGCTCGTATGTAAGTCTCTGAGTAATTTAAGCTGATCATTCGATTTGTGATATTTAGTCAATAGAAAAGCCGCGACACACTGAATGGAGTTTCTATTTCTTCCACATACAGCGAACGTTACTTATCTTGAGAGTAGGGTCAAGCTTACTTACGCTCTAAAAGCCAAGAGCGATCTAAGTCACACTATTAGAATTTATTTAATAGAGTATTGTTTTAGCGATTAATTTTAGGAACACTGGAAGGAACACTGCGATAAAATTATAGTTTTTTATTATTTATAATCATGTAGTTAGTATGAGTAGCCAACTGTCGCCAGCTCCACCAAACGTTTGGAAAGGGCGATAACTCTTAGAGTTATCGCCCTTTTTGTTACCACTCGTTGATAAGTAAACGGCTTTTCACACCTTTTACTTGCAACCCCATAGCTTCAAATACTTCTTCAAACTCAGAACATTGATGTGGAAGTGTTGGAAGAGACAATGACGCTTCTGAAAAGAATCGAGACTTCAAAATCGTATTTTCGCCCCAAGCCAATTGCCACCAATCAAGAACACGCTGTTTCGAGTCATGCAAGCGATGTGCAGTAGGCACCTTATCGCTTTTACTCAAATTCTCTTCAGTAGTTGTTGGTAACAAGTTCCATTTATCGTTATTTGGCCAATAGGTAAACGGCAAACAGTGATCGACATGGAACTCATTTCTGAGTTTGCTCCCACTCCATACACTATGAATATCTATATCTTGCTTACGCAACTGTTCAACGCGTTTTCGGACATCTCTTGTGTCGTGATCTTTATCAATCCAAACTAAGCAATCATAGTAAGTTTGCAGTGAAATTTCTCGATCTCTGTTTCTCTTAAAACGCTGCATTTCTTTTATCCACTGATTGATAACCAAAGGCTCGATCCATGAGTGGTATAAGCGAAAGCAATCCCACAAGCTTTCATCCAGAACAAACTTCCCGTAGCTTTGTAGAAATAAACTATCTATGACGATCGAATCTCCATGGTTAGACCTTTCTCTTTCTACAGTAAAGTAAGTTTTTCTGTTTTCTGCTCTACCTTGATAAGTAAACTTTACTGGATTGTCTTTAATCGTTGCGATTGAATCTCTAATCGTTTTATCAAACGCTTTAGCTTGTTCACCAAGGAACATAGCACCTATAGATAAATCATCAGCCCCCAGATTAAACTCTTTGAGTTTTCCCCACCCATCCGACTTAATAAAACCCAATCCCATTGATGAATTCGAATTTTGCTGAATGTCTTCTTTATCAATCAGCCGTTTAAATTGTCGAATCCAATACAAAGCGACAAGTCCAAGTGGAATAGCTACTTTCCCGTCGCTGCGATCAATTACTGCCCCAGAGTGAGCATCAGCGATTCTTAATAGTGTTCGAAGCAGTGCCAACTTATACGTAGCTGATTTACTGTCGTTCACTATGATGTGACGAATTTTCTTAAGATCGCCAGAACCATCATCAGGCAGAGTCATGACAACGGTTTCCCACCATACGGAGCGTCGCTTCATAGAATCGTCACTCTCAGTAACCTGTGTGACGTGAAGCGCGCTGCTTTTCGACAACGCTTCCAGTTCCTCAACGGATACTTCATAGCTTTTGCGACCATCATCAAATTGACCATGACGCAAAGAAATCACCAACTTCCCATAAGGTGCCAATAGGTTTGAAAGCTTACGAAATGCTCTTTCCCGATAACTAGGGGGGATATGCATCCAAACAGCACTAACCAAAATTAAGTCAAACTGGATGCCCAAATTTTCAGTTTTAGATAGAGCAGGCAAAGCATCATCTAACCATGAAACGTTTAACCCTGTTTTCTTTTGACCTAGTGTTCGCATAGCTTCGCTAGGTTCTACAGCAAACACCTCACATCCTTGCTCTTCAAACCATTTAGCATCTCGCCCCGAGCCAGCGCCTAAATCCAACACTTTTGAACCAAAAGCAGGCCAGTAACGTGACCACGACTGATGTACATCTTCAAATCTCAAAGCATCGTACTGAGAGCACAGAGCTTGAGCATTTTTGTTATAGAAATCAGAATGTAGTGACATCGCAAGCTCTTAAAATTCAGTTTTCTAAATCATAAGTCGTGGCTGCTTTTAACGCGAGAAAGTTTGATAAAAGTATGAGCAAACATGAGACAGCTCACCCAACCTCATTGTCTCTAACTTGTCTTTTCAACCAATCAGTAAAAATAGCAGTGGTTTCATTTGGGTTATGGGTGATCAAAAAGTACCCTGCGTTGGCTGGTATGGGTTTGAATGGTGAAATGAGCTTGCCTGTTTCTAGTTCATTTTGCAGCAGCATTGAGCGAGCCATGGCAATCCCTACCCCAGCTTCAGCAGCGGACATCGCCATATCAGTGCGATTAAAGAAGTGCCCTTTGAGAGTAGAAATTTCAACCCCCATTTCGGAGGCCCAATAGAGCCACTCATAGTCTCTTGGGGCTTTTGCCCAAGGCATTGCGTCATGAAGTAAATTCACCTCATCCCAGTAGTTTTGATTCTTACCAATATGTTCAAGCCATGGGTGAGCCTTTAAATAGGATGGACTAATAACAGGCAGTAGCGATTCCGCCATAAGCAGCTCTGAGTTTTTTCTGTTGTAAGGGAAAGGGCCGTAATCTATAGCGAGATCGAAATCTTTTCTTTCACTGTCCACCAGCGCCCCTTCTGCGAACAACTGCACCTGAATTTCAGGGTTCTGATGATAGAAATCTTCAAGCTTGGGTAACAACCATTTGAACGCTAATGAAGGTGTTAACTTCAAGCGAATCTCTTTGCGATTCTCGCGTTGTTCCAAGTTATGTAATGACTCTTCGATATCGTGGAAACTGCGTTGGACAACCGCTCTAAGTGTCTCTCCTGCTTCAGTTAATTTCACTCCTCGCGAATGGCGTTCAAATAGACTAAAACCTATTTTCGATTCCAGTTGGAGTAACTGCTGGCTAATTGCGCCAGTCGTTATGTGTAATTCCTTTGCTGCTGCACTGAAACTTGGATACTGAGCAACTAACATGAAGGTGTGTAACGCTGATACTTGGGAACTCTTTAACATAGTCTTGCTTATAGTTTTACTAAACACTGCTGATAATTTTTATCGATTGTTAACAAAAGGTAAAGCAAAGAAACTACCGCTATAACAAATGAGGAGTTTTAAATGGAAGTTATCGTTCTTGGAAGTGGTGTCGTAGGTTTAACATCAGCATGGTATTTGTCTCAGGCAGGTCATAGCGTAACAGTGGTAGACCGCCAACCACGTAGTGCTGAAGAGACCAGTTTTGCGAACGCTGGGCAAATCTCATATGGCTATTCATCGCCATGGGCCGCTCCGGGTATTCCTCAGAAAGCGATCAAATGGTTATTTGAAAAACACGCACCTTTAAAAGTGAAGCCATCGCTTGATCCTCAAATGCTGCAATGGATGACGCAGATGTTGGCGAACTGCCAACTTGCTCGCTATCAAATTAACAAGTCTCGCATGTTGGCGATTGCTAACCATAGCCGTGAATGTTTGTTGGAACTTAAGAAACACCACAACGTTGAATATCAAGGCCGCCAAAAAGGTACACTGCAAGTATTTCGTACCGAAAAGCAGCTTGTTTCAATCGAAAAAGATATGAAGCTACTAGAGCAAAGCGGTGTGCGCTTCGAGTTGATGGATGTCGCTTCTTGTATTAAGCAGGAGCCGGGCTTAAGTCCAGTGCAAGATAAACTGGTTGGTGGTCTCTACTTGCCTGATGATGAAACTGGTGACTGTTACCTTTTCTGTCAGCAACTAACGGAGCTGGCGAAATCACAAGGCGTGCAATTCAAGTTTGATACTCAAATTCAATCACTAGAGATTGAAGGCAAAAAGATCAAGGGTGTCCAAACCGATAAAGGCCTATTAAAGGCAGATGCGTATGTGGTTGCTTTAGGTAGCTTCTCCAAACAAATGCTTAAACCTTTGGGCGTAGACGTACCGGTATACCCAGTAAAAGGTTACTCATTAACCTTACCGATTGTGAATGAAGAACTTGCGCCTACCTCTACAGTAATGGATGAAACCTACAAAGTTGCACTAACCCGATTTGACGACAGAATCCGTGTTGCTGGAACTGCTGAGTTGGCTGGTTTTGATCCTTCAATTCCTAACGCTCGCAAAGAAACGATTGAGATGGTGGTTCGTGATTTGTTCCCACAGGGGGGCGATTTTAGTAAAGCGGAATTCTGGACGGGTTTCCGCCCAATGACACCAGACGGTACTCCTATCATCGGTTCTACACCGATTGAGAATCTATATACCAACACTGGTCATGGCACTTTAGGCTGGACGATGGCGTGTGGATCAGGGCAAATTCTTTCAGACATCATCACTCATGGCGATACAAAAATTGATGTTACGGGATTAGGCGTTTCTCGCTATTACAGCTAAAAATCCTATCAATCATAAAAAGGGTCTAATTAGACCCTTTTTTATTAATGTATATACATATTATTCACCATAAAACATCGCAATATCAAAACAACCTCAAAATGAAAAGTTATTCAGTTCAACATGCATAATTCTTATTTAAGCAACATCTGATTTATAAAAGACCATTTTTTAACCAAATCTAGAATTTATAACTTATTGTTCACTCTTTAGTCAGAATTTCGTGTGAAAAATCACAGTAATTAAGTATTGGTGAAAATTTGGTTAACATTGCCGTTACAAAAGATTATTATCTGAGACGCAAAACAAACACAACTATCACTCAACAGGGAAAATACTCATGCAGTCATTTGTTGATTTTCTAAATGGAATTATCTGGAGCCCAGCACTGATTTATTTGTGTCTAGGCGCTGGTCTTTTCTATTCAGTTCTAACTCGTTTCGTTCAGGTTCGTCATTTCTTCGAGATGTGGCGCCTTTTACTTTCAGGCAAAAGTTCTTCTAAGGGCATATCTTCGTTCCAAGCACTTGCAGTTTCTCTGTCAGGTCGTGTAGGTACAGGTAACATCGCGGGCGTAGCAGCAGCGATCGGCTTTGGTGGTCCTGGTGCTGTTTTCTGGATGTGGGTTGTAGCATTCTTTGGTGCCGCGACTGCTTATGCAGAATCCACGCTAGCGCAAATCTATAAAGAAGAAGATAACAATGAGTTCCGTGGTGGCCCTGCTTACTACATCGAAAAAGCAATGGGTCAAAAATGGTACGCGTGGATCTTCGCAATCGCGACTATTTTTGCTTGTGGTGTTCTACTTCCGGGCGTTCAGTCAAACAGCATTGGTAATGCCGTAGAGACTGCATTCGGTTCAGGACCAATGATTGATACAGCTATCGGTACATTCAGTTTCGCAAAAATTCTTACTGGTACGATTGTTTCAATCCTTCTTGCATTCATCATTTTCGGTGGCGTAAAACGTATCGCTAGCTTCACACAAATCGTTGTGCCATTCATGGCTCTTGCCTATGTGGTAACTGCGTTCGTTATCATCCTGCTAAACATCGGTGAAGTTCCACGTATTTTCGGCATGATCATTGGCGACGCATTTACACCTATGGCTGGTGTGGGCGCTGCAATTGGTTGGGGTGTAAAACGTGGTGTTTACTCTAACGAAGCTGGCCAAGGTACTGGACCTCACGCTGCAGCGGCAGCAAGTGTTGATCACCCAGCTCAACAAGGTCTTGTACAAGCATTCTCTATCTACATCGATACACTGTTAGTATGTTCGGCAACCGCATTTATGATTCTAATTACTGGTGCTTACAACGTACACGGTGGTGCTGAAGGTCTGTTCCTCGTTCAGAACATCGCAGCAGATGTAGCGGCAAACGGCCCTGCATTTACACAGATGGCGATTGAAAGTGCACTTCCAGGTGTTGGTAAACCATTCGTTGCATTCGCGCTGTTCTTCTTCGCGTTTACAACCATTCTGGCTTACTACTACATTGCAGAAACTAACGTGGCTTACATTCGTCGTACTTTCAAAGTTGACGGTCTAATGTTCTTCCTAAAACTGGTTATCATTTCTGCTGTGTTCTACGGCACAGTGAAAACAGCCAACCTTGCATGGGCAATGGGTGACGTTGGTGTAGGTATGATGGCTTGGTTGAACATCGTTGGTATCGTGATTATTTTCTTCATGGCTAAACCAACAATGGCAGCCTTGAAAGATTACGAAGCACAACAAAAACAAGGCGTACAAGATTACCTATTCAACCCGGTAAAACTTGGCATCAAGAATGCGACTTACTGGGAAGAGAAATACAAACGTAGAACAGGTAAAGCGCCAACGGTTGATTCTGATTCTGAAGTAGAACAGGTTTCTGGAACTCCAGCAGAACAACCATCTAACTAATGATATAACGAATGATTAGAGAGATTAAAAAAGGGTTAGCTTAGCTAACCCTTTTTATTTGCCCCGAACGGAGCTACTTAACTTTTCACTGTTTCCTGAATCATTTCATCATTTGCTTCTGGACGCTTTGCCCAGTATCCCGCCAATACAGAACCTGACAAGTTGTGCCATATAGAGAATATAGTTCCAGCAACTGCTGACGCAGGGGTGAAGAACTTCATTGCCAATGCTGTGGCTAATCCTGAATTCTGCAAACCAACTTCAAAAGCTACTGTACGACACACAGTTTCATTGAAACCGAGTAAGCGGCAAATCCAATAACCGGAAGCTAGACCTACTCCATTATGCAAAATAACAGCAAGGGCTACGATTGGACCGATAGTCGCTAAGTTACCGGCGTTCAACGCCACAACGATGGCAATAATAAGGACAATAGCGGCCATTGAAATAAGCGGTAATACCGGCTCAAGTTTCTCTGTCACTGAACGAAAGAAGACATTCAATAGCACCCCACCAGCAACAGGGACTAGAACAATCTTTACTAAACTCATCAGCATACCGACGACAGGCACATCAACCGCTTTCCCAGCCAACAGTTCAACCAGTAGCGGAGTCAGTACCACACCAAGCAAGGTGGATATTGAGGTCATCATTATCGACAATGCCACATCCCCTTTTGCCAGATAACACATCACATTCGATGACGTACCGCCAGCTACACTGCCAACCAATACCATGCCGATAGTGAGCATAGGATCAAAACCCAACAGTAAGCTAATTAGCAAAGCTGCAACCGGCATGACAGAGAATTGTAAGATCAAACCAACACCAATCGCTTTCTTGTTATGAATGACATTAAGAAAGTCTTTCGGCTTTAAGGTTAACCCCATAGCCAGCATAATGATCGTTAAAAGGGGGACAATTTGGCTTTTGTGCTCCACAAATAAGCTAGGTACAAAGTAAGCACAAAGAGAGAACAATATTGCCCATAGAGGGAATAGTTGCGTGATAATCCTTAACATATACATTCCTGTTTAATTTTATATTTATAAGCCTTACCAACTGACTTGCCATTTGCGATGAAACGGCAACATGAGATAAGGGATATCTAGGTTCAAAAATCTAGTATCAGGAATACGTTACTCCACTATTTGAATATAAAACAACCAGACATTTACTGTGGGTTAAAATTCACGCACAAAAAAAGGCCGACCATAAGGTCGACCTTTCTAGAATTCAAAAGTTAATTAAGCTGCAACTTCTTCTAGTTCAACTTTAACTTCTTCTTTAACAAAAGCTGGTTTACCAACTGGTAGTACTTCACGACCATATTCTGCGTTAAGAACTTGAGCCATTGCGAAGTAGATAGCGCTTGCGCCACAGAAGATACCTTCGAAACCTGCGATAGTACCGATTAGCTCGCTACCAGTGAAATCACGTAGTGCTAGTAGAGCAAATAGAATAGTCAGTGAACCGAATACTACTTGTTTTGCAACTGGGTAGCAGCGAGAACCAATGAACATGAATCCAGTGAACACACCCCAAAGAGCTAAGTACCAACCCATGAAGTGTTCCGGGCTTGCAGGTAGACCCATTTTTGGCATTACAATTAAGCCAACTAAAGTTAACCAGAATAGACCGTAAGACGTGAAGGCTGTTGTACCGAAAGTATCACCACGGTTGTAGCACATAATGCCTACAATAACTTGACCTAAACCGCCGTAGAAAATACCCATAGCAAGAATCATAGAATCTAGTGGGAAGAAGCCTGCGTTATGGATGTTGAGCAGAATTGTAGTCATACCGAAACCCATTAGACCAAGTGGTGCTGGGTTAGCTAATTTAGTAGACATTAATCATGTACCTTAAAAAAAATGGATAAAATTTACGCGCGGATTTTAATGGACGCCTAGATAAAATAAAGACTCCATTTATAAAAACTTATATTTCATTTTTATAGTTATTGAGTTACAGAAAACCAAAAGCTATTCGTACTGTGCGACATACAAATAACCCTATATAAAACATAGAATTACAACATGAGTAAAATGCCCATCATAGTACATTTACTCATGTTTGAGCTTTGCAATAACTCAGACATATTTTCTAACTGAAAAAAGAAAGCCCCAGAGGTTATCTGGGGCTTAGCAGTAGAGCTAATCGGATATTATTCCCACTCGATTGTCGCTGGCGGCTTACCAGAAATGTCGTAAACCACGCGTGAAATACCATTCACTTCGTTGATGATGCGGTTCGACACCTTACCTAGGAAATCATAAGGTAAGTGAGCCCAATGCGCAGTCATGAAGTCGATAGTTTCTACAGCTCGTAATGACACAACCCAGTCATATTTGCGGCCATCTCCCATTACGCCTACAGAGCGCACTGGCAGGAATACCGTAAATGCTTGAGATACTTTGTTGTATAGATCCGCAGCATGTAACTCTTCAATGAAGATAGCGTCAGCACGACGAAGTAGATCACAGTATTCTTTCTTAATTTCACCAAGAACGCGAACACCTAGACCAGGACCTGGGAATGGGTGACGGTAAAGCATATTGTAAGGAAGACCAAGTTCCAGACCGATCTTACGTACTTCATCTTTGAATAGTTCACGTAGTGGTTCAACCAAACCCATTTCCATATCGTCTGGCAAACCGCCAACGTTATGGTGAGATTTAATTACATGAGCTTTACCCGTCTTAGATGCTGCTGATTCAATCACATCTGGGTAGATAGTGCCTTGAGCCAACCATTTCGCATTTTTCAACTTCTTCGACTCTTCATCGAATACGTCAACAAACACGTGACCAATTGTCTTACGTTTCACTTCTGGATCAGACTTGCCTTCCAAAGCTTTTAGGAAACGCTCTTCCGCATCCACTTTGATGATGTTCAGGCCAAATTTATCGCCAAACATTTCCATCACTTGCTCGCCTTCATGAAGACGAAGTAAGCCGTTGTCTACGAATACACAGGTCAGTTTGTCACCGATTGCACGGTGAACAAGCATTGCAACCACAGAAGAATCCACACCACCAGACAAGCCAAGAATAACTTCATCGTCACCCACTTGCTCTTTGATACGTGCTACTGCGTCTTCAATGATAGATTCAGATGTCCATAAACGCTCACAGCCACATACGCCAAGAACAAAGTTCTCTAGCATTTGCAGACCTTGTTTGGTGTGCGTTACTTCTGGGTGGAACTGAACACCGTAGTATTTCTTCTCTTCATTAGCTATTGCCGCATAAGGACAAGTGTCTGTCTCGCCAACTTTTACGAAGTCAGCAGGAATTTCAACAACTTTGTCACCGTGGCTCATCCAAACATCTTGGATTTCAGCAAGATCTTTGAATAGTGCTGATTCACCAGACACTTTAACTTCTGCGTAACCGAACTCACGCTCTTCTGAACTTGCTACGCGACCGCCTAGCTGCTCTGCCATAGTTTGCATGCCGTAACATACGCCTAGTACAGGAACGCCAGAGTCAAATACATATTGAGGTGCGCGAGGAGAGTTTTGTTCAGTGACACTTTCTGGACCACCAGAAAGGATAATGCCGTCAGGATTGAATTCGCGAATGTCCGCTTCTTCTACGTCCCAGCTCCACAGTTCACAGTAAACACCGATTTCACGTACGCGACGCGCTACAAGTTGAGTATATTGTGAACCGAAGTCTAGGATCAGAATTCGTTGATCATGAATGTTCTTTGTCATATTGAGCAATCTTATCAGCTAAAAGGAGAATCGGAGGCGAGTCTACTCGCCTCTCTATAAGTCATCAAGTAAAAAAGCAAACGTTTACGTTAGGTTGATATTCCCGAAAGAAATTAACCTAAACGGTAGTTTGGTGCTTCTTTTGTGATTTGAACGTCGTGCACGTGAGACTCTTGCATACCCGCACCAGAGATACGTACAAATTCAGCTTTAGTACGCATATCTTCAATTGTCGCGGAGCCAGTCAGACCCATGCTTGAACGTAAACCACCCATCTGTTGATGAACGATCTCTTTTAGACGACCTTTATAAGCGATACGTCCTTCGATACCTTCAGGTACAAGCTTGTCAGCTGCGTTATCAGACTGGAAGTAACGGTCAGAAGACCCCTGAGACATCGCGCCCAATGAACCCATACCACGGTAAGACTTGTAAGAACGACCGTTGTAAAGAATGATTTCGCCCGGTGCTTCTTCCGTACCAGCAAACATTGAACCAACCATGACACAAGATGCACCGGCTGCAATTGCTTTACAGATATCGCCAGAGAAACGGATACCACCGTCTGCGATAACTGGAATACCATATTCGTTTGCTACTTCAGCAGCATCAGAAATCGCTGTGATTTGAGGAACACCTACACCCGTTACGATACGAGTAGTACAGATTGAGCCAGGGCCGATACCTACTTTCACTGCACTCACACCAGCTTCGATAAGCGCTTTAGCACCAGCGCCAGTTGCAACGTTACCACCAATGATGTCTAGTTCAGGGTATGCAGCGCGAGTTTCGCGGATACGGTTTAGAACACCTTCAGAGTGACCGTGTGAAGAGTCAATAAGTAAAACGTCAACACCCGCTTCAACAAGAGCAGCTACGCGCTCTTCGTTACCAGCGCCAGCACCCACTGCAGCACCTACACGTAGGCGGCCACGAGCATCTTTACATGCGTTTGGTTTACGCTCTGCTTTGTGGAAATCTTTTGCTGTGATCATACCGGTTAGTTGGAACTCGTCGTTCACAACCAGTACTTTCTCAACACGAGCTTCGTGCATTTTTTCTTGAACTTCAGCGCGGGTTGCGCCTTCTTTCACTGCTGCAAGACGCTCTTTAGGAGTCATTACTGAACCAACTTCTTTTGTTAAATCAGTAACAAAACGAACATCACGACCAGTAATGATACCAACAAGTTCGTTGTTATCTGTTACTACTGGGAAGCCAGCAAAACCGTGCTTTTCTGTCAGTTCAATAACATCTGCAATGGTTGCTTCTGGGTTTACAGTGACAGGATCAACAACAACACCTGCTTCAAATTTCTTAACTTTACGAACTTCAGCTGCTTGCTGCTCGATTGACATATTCTTGTGAATAAAGCCAATACCGCCTTCTTGTGCAAGAGCGATAGCTAAACGAGCCTCTGTCACTGTGTCCATAGACGCAGAAATCATTGGAATATTTAGTGTAATATTTTTGGTTAGCTGCGTATGTAGATCGGCAGTGTTTGGGAGAACGGTGGAGTGTGCTGGTACGAGTAGAACATCGTCGAATGTCAGCGCTTCTTTGGCAATTCTAAGCATTTGCAATATCTCACAATTTAGAGGGTAAATATAAAAAACAATCCAAATGCCCTTTTCGTATAGAATGTTTGACCATCCCGAAAAATTACATTTGGATTAGATATTGCGGACGGATTATACGCCCGACGCAATCGCTTGGCTACACATTTTTTTCATTTTTATTTGCATTCTGCCCCTTGCTATGTATTATATTGCCGCTAATTTCCATACTCACGTCTGGTTGAAAAATTAGTGCCTTCCAATACCAATCCAAACATCTACACCGTTTCTCGTCTTAATGCTGAAGTCCGATTATTACTAGAAAATGAAATGGGCATCGTTTGGTTAATTGGTGAAATTTCCAATTTCTCAGCTCCTGTTTCTGGTCACTGGTATCTCACGCTTAAAGACTCTCGCGCCCAAGTTAAATGCGCCATGTTCAAAGGCAATAATCGCTTTGTGAACTTTAAGCCGAAGAATGGTCAGCAAGTCTTGGTGAAAGCACGATTATCCCTGTATGAACCGCGTGGTGATTATCAAATCATCATTGAAAGTATGCAGCCTGAGGGTGATGGCCGCTTACAACAGGAATTCGATCAACTAAAAATGAAACTGGCTTCTGAAGGCTTGTTCGCTCAAACCTTAAAGAAAAGCCTGCCTGAACATCCTAGATGCGTGGGTGTAATCACATCAAAAACCGGTGCTGCTCTGCACGACATTCTTCAAGTTCTTAAACGTCGAGACCCGAGTTTACCTGTGATCATCTACCCTACTCTGGTGCAGGGAGAAGAAGCAGCGATTCAAATTGCTCAAGCGATTGGATGTGCTAACTCTCGCGCAGAATGTGATGTGTTGATTGTCGGTCGAGGCGGCGGTTCATTAGAAGACTTATGGTGTTTTAACAACGAAATCGTTGCCCGCACAATCGCTGCAAGTCAAATCCCCATTATCAGTGCAGTAGGACATGAAATTGACGTCACCATTGCCGATTTCGTGGCCGACGTTCGAGCGCCAACCCCTTCAGCAGCCGCTGAGCTGGTTAGTAGAGACAACTCGCATAAGAAACAAGCGTTCCAAACCTATCGTCACAAGATAGCCAGCGCTATGCGCCACTATTTTGCTCAGCAGAAAGTGGCGTTGAATCAGTTGCAACATCGTTTAGACAGACAGCATCCGGCCAATCGTTTACAGCGCCAACAGCAACAGTTAGACGAATACAGCATGCGTTTAGAACGCGCTATTCAGGCTCAAATCAACAACACGCAACAACATCTTGATAAACAAAAGCATCAGCTTCAGTTGCTGTCGCCGGAAAAGATACTGCGTAATCAACAGTACCTGTTAACCAGTAAGCAAAAAGAACTAAATGATGCGATGAAACGATATCTCGTTTCTTCACGCCATACATTTACTCGCCTGACTGACAAAATGAATGCGGTTAGCCCGTTAGCGACATTGTCGCGCGGCTACTCAATCACTCAAAATGCTCAAGGTGAGGTTATTCACAACGCCACTGATGTGAAGCAAGGCGACTTAATTGTAACTCGCCTGAAAGAGGGTGAGATTCGCTCAATCGTAAAGTAAGCGTTCTACTGTCATCCCGTGTAAAAAAGCCACTGAGACTATCAGTGGCAAATTCTTACAGTGAATAAGTAAGAACAATAAGGATTATTCGAGCTTTAAGTTGTCTTTGATTTTCTTGGTCAGGTTTTCAACATCAACGGGGCGCGAGAAGTAGTAACCTTGTAACAAGTGGCATGCAAGGTCGGCAAGAATTTGCGACTGCTCTTTGGTTTCAACCCCTTCAGCAACAATCGTAAGCTGCTTAATACTCGCAACCGCCAAAATACTTTTCACTAGGTTATAAGCATCCTCATCTTCGACTAAGTCATTGATAAAGCTCTTATCAATTTTCACTTCATCAACAGGCAATTTCGATAAGTAACTAAGCGATGAATACCCTGTACCAAAATCGTCAATCGAGAATTTAATTCCAACTTCTTTTAGCTGTTCGATGACCGTTACAGTACCTGGAATATCGTTTAAGAAAGTACCTTCTGTTATTTCAAACACAATACGACTTGAATCAATACCCGTTGATTGGATCGTTGCAATTGTATTCTCAACAAAGCCCTTACTCATAAGTTGGTTAGGTGAAATGTTCACAGATAAGGTCAAAGCATCTTCACCATTTGGGCTGATTGACTGAATGTCTTTGCAAGCTTGTGTTAAAACTAAGTCACTGATCTTACCAATGATCCCTTTCTTTTCTGCGATAGGAATAAAGTCCAGCGGTGCGACTCGGCCTAGCTCAACATTATCCCAACGAACTAGTGCCTCAACGCCAATTATCTTACCGTTTAGTGTACTCACTTGCGGCTGATAGTGAACATAGAACTCTTTGTTTTCGATCGCTAAATCAAGAAGGTTCGAGATCTTAAAATGACGCTCTGAACTTTTAGACATGAATGGCGAATAGTTCACATTAAATAGGTTGTTTGCTTTCGCATACTTCATCGCTAACTCACCATTACGCACGATGATCGAACCTAAAATATTTCGATTTTTAAAGTTAACGACCGCATTACGAACACGTAATGAGATCATTTCGCCACAAACATCAAACTTCTCAAATGTCTCAGCTTGCTTTTCAAAATCGATACATGCGCCAGCAGACTTAAGACAAATCACAACAAACTGATCTGCGGCAATATGTCCCACAAACATGGTTTCATCTTTTAAATCTTCGAGTGCACTGGTTACTTGGCGAAGAATTCGATCACCCACAGCAAAACCATACTGATTATTTACTTTTTGGAAGTCGACAATATCGATCAATTGTAATTGATACTCTTCGCCTTTATCGTGCAAGCAAAGATTATCGATATAATCGGACGTCGCCTTTCTGTTTGGTAAGCCAGTGACATCGTTATAAAGAGAGCGAAAAGCAATTTCTTTATCTTTTACTTCAATTTGAACAAGCTTTTCTTCGATCGCCAGCTTGTATTCGTACAGCTTAGTTGCAGTGATGTTTTTTAAGTAGTAAATGATGCAAGCAAAGATCATGAAGACCAGAACATGGAATAAGTTTTGATTTGATTTCTGTTCAAGTACCAAATCGGTGACCGCTTTTGCTTCAGACTCAGAGTAGTTCTTAATGTCGTGTAGCAACTCGCCACTACCTAAAACAACATCCCAATCTTCAACATAACGAATATGTGTGATCTTTTGTGCCTCTATGTCGTCCTTACGATTATTAAAGGCTTTATCGCTGTATTCTACCCAAGACAAACCATTAATCGCGCTCTGATAAATATAGTGAACGACTTTATCATCTATATCATCACGAAATAAGTTGTCTGAATTTCTGTGTACAACGAATTTTTTATTCTTGTTAATAACGAAAATATAGCCATCGTTATCTTCGTTTAGCAGTTGAAAGGAACTCATTGTTTTGTCGAACAGTTCAGTCGGAATAATATCATCTTCAGCGAGACCGTTACTTTGGCGGATAACATCCAACATTTTGATTGTTGTATCGACTCGTTCGACAACTTCAGCTTTTCGCATATCAATATATTGTTCTTCAACACTTCTTATAGCTGACGAAATTAAGTTATTTGAAAATAACTGCTGATTGATAAAAGAGGTACCGATAGCACACACCATAAGTATGCTAGGTAGCCAAAGTAAATATCGTTGCAGCACTTTATCGGTCATGTTCGCGAGTTCTTTCTGTTTCATGTCAGTGTTTATCCAACTCTATGTATGGATCCCCAGCCAACCAATGATACAGATGAAAAGCGAATAGAATAGATATCAAGAACTGATATAGATGTAGGGTAAATCTCACTCAATATATAAGTGAGATTTATTATTGAAAAGAGCTTTAAATAAGCAGATTAACTAATTTTTTGAAATTCAAAACGAATATGCGATTTTGACTTCAGCTCATTACAAGTATTGCAAAAATAGTTAGCGGCTCCACATGCTTGCAGTTTCTCAAGTTCAGCTTCGCAGTCTGGACAAAATCCAACCTTTTTAAAATGACTCTCACATGACGAACAGTAATACTGTCCGTCCCACACAAGCTCTTTGTCACATTGAGGACATAAGTTTTCCATTACACTACTCCAACTTCAAATACGAAATCTTTGGTTAAAACACTTGTAGACATAATAAAGATCGTTAAAGAGATCTCAATCCGATCTTCTGCTTTATCTGTTTTGTTCAGCGATCTACCCTTAAAAGAACATTTATATAACCACACACCGAAAGCATAAGTTACATATTCTGCATTTGGATTTTAAACAGTTAAATAATCTAACCCAGACTTTAAATTCTCAATAAATCAGAACTTAACAAAAAGATCATTTCCCAGCTAATGAGTTACATAAGTGTGCATTTCGATATGTTCATTATCACGTTGCACTAGCTTCACTTGTATCTCTTTGAAGCGTTCCAATGAATCACAATGCGTTCCGCCACAAGGGATTATGGCCTTTTTACCTTCCTGTAAATCACACTGCCAGTAGCGTGAATCCGTTAAGTTATCACCTTGTCTGGTGATCTCGATTTTTGATCCCAAAGTCAACCAAGACTCCAGTTGCAGATTTACCTGCTCTTCAATTTTAGTTAAGTTTTCTAGCATATCTGCGCTATTCAAACCACGTTTACGCAATGTTTTCCCAAGACGATACGTGTCTAAACAGCGATCTTCTGTGACAAAGCTCGTCACTTGCGCATAACTATTGAAATCATTGTGACCATGAGGGTCTTTTCTATCAGCATCTTTACGCCAATATCCAGCAGCTAAGACTTTATTGAGTGCTAAGTAAGCTAAGTGACCTGCGCTATGACCACGACTCAACTGCTTCTGATAGGCATCATCAACCGTTAAACTCACAGCATCACCCACTTTGACAGCCTTTTTTTCTGCTTTGATTTGATGAACAACAACGAACACCCAGCCGGGTTCATCCCGTTTTATAGGGATCTCTTTCCCCACTAGAAGTTGGTGCTCAACCAAATTAATTGCACCCACAAGGCAGTTTTCAACTGTGTAGATATGTTCTCCGACAGTGAGTGTACCTCTATCCGCTGGATGGTCCGGCCAAATATGACTAACAGGATGAAAAGGTGTCTGAGAGGTCACAATATATAGCGCTTCCTCACTCACTCTCACAAACTGCACATCACTTGTAAGATGGAAAATAGATTGGGTGAACGTGACTTGGGTAGGTGTATATGTCATATCAAATTTATCGGACAAGTTATAAATAGCGATCACCACCGCGCGAGGCAGAGGTTTAGATTTAGATAGAAAAAAACCCAAGCATTGCTTGGGCTCTTATTCAGCGTTATTTTCTGCGACCTTTCATCATAGTCATCAGACGCTTGCGTTTGCGTTCTTGCGATAACGTCATTTTGCTGGTTTTACCTTCAAATGGGTTTTCGCTGTTCTGGAACTGAATACGAATCGGTGTACCCATGATCTCCAACGACTTACGGAAGTAGTTCATCAGATAACGTTTGTATGAATCAGGCAGTTCATTCACAAGGTTACCGTGGATAACGATGATTGGTGGGTTGTAACCACCAGCGTGCGCATATTTCAGTTTTACACGACGGCTGCGAACCATCGGTGGCTGGTGATCTTCCGTCGCCATCTTCATGATACGAGTCAGTACCGATGTTCCAACACGAGTAGTCGCTGACTTATATGCCTCTTGAACAGATTCAAATAAGTGGCCAACACCTGTACCGTGAAGTGCAGAAATAAAGTGAATGCGAGCAAAGTCAACGAAACCTAAACGGCGATCCAGCTCTTTCTTTACGTGTTCTTTAACGTCTGTATCCAAGCCATCCCACTTGTTGACGGCGATAACAATTGAACGACCCGCGTTCAGTGCAAAGCCCAACAAGCTTAAGTCTTGATCAGAGATGTTTTCACGTGCGTCAATAACGAGAAGAACCACATTAGCATCTTCAACAGCTTTCAACGTTTTAACTACTGAGAATTTCTCAACCGTTTCGTTTACGCGTTTACGGCGACGAACACCAGCGGTATCAATCAGCACGTATTCACGTTCATCACGCTTCATCGGAATGTAAATAGAGTCACGCGTCGTTCCTGGCATATCGTAAACCACAACACGTTCTTCACCCAGAATACGGTTAGTCAACGTTGATTTACCTACGTTTGGACGACCAATGATAGCCAATTTAATTGGCTGATCTTGTAATCGCTTATACGCAGCTTCCGCTTCTTCTTCGGTATACTCTAGTTGCTCTTCTTCTGAATCTTCAATGTCAGTCAGATCTTCTAGAAGTGCATCTTGAGCCTGCATCTCTTCCGCAATAGGGTTCAACGCACGGTCAATCAAAGCACCCACACCACGACCATGAGCTGCCGCGATTTGATACATGCTTTCCATACCAAGTTGCCAGAACTCAGCACTTGCCGCATCAGGATCAATACCATCCACTTTGTTGACAACTAAAATGCTGCTCTTTTCAATGCGGCGAAGATGCTGTGCAATCGCTTCATCCGCAACAGTCAGGCCTGCACGACCGTCTACCATAAACAGTACAACATCAGCCTCTTCAATCGCAGCGAGCGATTGTGCAGCCATTTTTGTTTCAACACCTTCTTCACTGCCATCAATACCACCGGTATCAATAACAATAAAATCGTGTTCACCGAGCTTAGCTTGGCCGTACTTACGGTCACGAGTTAAGCCAGGAAAATCTGCAACCAACGCATCGCGAGTGCGAGTTAAACGGTTAAACAGTGTCGATTTACCTACGTTAGGACGCCCTACAAGAGCAACAACAGGTATCATAACAACCTCTACAATTATTAATCATATGTAGTTATAGGTAATGACTGAGAAAACAACCAATCAGCTTTATACCAATATATCCGTCTACACGAATTATACCCAAACTACTTGGAGTTGCAGGTAGGCGGCAAGTGAGTGAATCCCCATGACCACAAATTACTATGCGTGATTGGGGTGAACGAACGTAGTCAACACCGCTGCAGCTTCAAGTAGGAAGGTTATATATAAGTATTACCTATAACCACATTGTTTATTTCAATAAAACGGCTCCTAACTGTTTCCAGCTAGGAGCCGTTTGTGAATGATATCACAGTTTACTTTTCGATCGTCAGTTTCTTTACATCGCCATCGCGAGTAACCAGAACATAACCGCCATCAACCGCTATTGGACCAACAGCAAATCCACTGTCATCAACTAACTGCTGAGCAACAAATTCACCAGAGCTACGATCAATCCAGTGCAGGTAACCTTCACTATCACCGACAACGACATAGCCTTCAATCACTTTTGGCGCAGTCAGCAGACGGTGCTCTAACTGGTCATTGCTCCATAGTTCTGTACCACTGCGCGAATCCACCGCAACTAAGTGATCTTTGTCTGTCACTAAGTATAGGCGACCACCGTCAGTAGCCATATCGGTTGCTGACGAGTAATTACGTTTCCAAATAGGCTTGCCAGAACGTAAATCAATCGCGATCAACTGACCATTAAAACCAATTGTGTAAAGTGTTCCGCCAATGATCACTGGAGACGCATCCACATCCACCAAGCGGTCAATTTCAGTCGCACCTTTCGGCTGACCAACTGGTTGTTGCCAAATAAGCTGACCACGAGCAGAAATTGCCGCAGCTAGTCGACCACTTGGAGTGCCCCAGAACACACCGCCAGAAACAGCGGCTGGTTGGCTATCACCGCGCAGCGTTAAGTTTGGTACTTCGGTACTGATAGTCCATTTCTGGCTACCTGTCGCCTGATCCAGTGCAACTAACGCCCCACGACTGGTGTTAACAATAACAAGGTTGTTGTCCGCTACAGGAGAAGCTAACACTTCACCTTCAACTTTCACTTTCCAAGACTCTTCACCCGTCTCAGCATTTAAAGCGATAACCACGCCGTTTTCACTGCCAATGTAAATTTGACCATATGCAGCAACAATACCGCCAGAAAGACGAGCAGAAACATCTTCTTCTAAATCGACTTTCCAAATTTCTTTGCCATTTTCAGGATCAAGTGCTTTTACAATACCATCGCGACTAGCAACGAAAACTTTGCTGTAAGCATAATCAGGTGACAGCTTAGAAAAGTAATGACCAACGCCATCACCGATAGAAGTACTCCACAGTGACTGAGGTGTAAATTCACTTTTCACCACTGGCACAGGTGCCATCACAACGTTTTCTTCTTCGCTGGCACAACCGGCTAGCAGAGCTAACACAGCTGAGGACAGAAGCACTTTGTTGAACATCTTTTTCATCAACTTGTGCCCTTACTTGGCTAGGTCGTCCAGTTTAATTTGCAACGTTTGGCTTGCATCCGTAGCTTGTTGCGCTTCAGTGTAAGCGGCATAAGCAGCAGCAGTGTCGCCCTTACGCAGAGAAATATCACCGCGCAATTCAGCCACTCGGCCTGCCCAAGCTTCTTCTGTAATGTTGTTCAGTTCAGTTAAAGCAGCATCAAAATCACCTTGCTCAGCCTGAACTCGAGCAACGCGTAAAGTAATCACTGGTTTTAACGCTGCATCTTTAGTGGTGCCTTTCGCCCACTCAAGTTGTGCTAAAGCTTCGTCTAAGTTACCCGCTTCAATTTGAGCTTTTGCAAGTTGCATTGCTGCTAGCACTGAATACTCAGTGTCTTTATTGCCATCAATAAAGCTTTGAACATCACCGCTCGCATCAATACCTTTAGAGGATAGAGACAGGATTGCTTGAGTATAAGCTTCTGAAGCAGCCTCTTTCGCTTCGGTTACGCTATCTTGATAAAAACGCCAACCAAAAAGACCACCTAAGCCAATGACAGCACCTAACATTACGGCTTTGCCATTTTCCTTCCACCAATCTTTGATCGCTTCTACTTGTTGTTCTTCAGTATCGTAGAGTTCCACTTCCTATCCTCTTTATAAATGCCAATGACGAGCATTGGCATATGTATCTCTAAAAATGCGCTATTAGATCAGATGAGCCAGCTTGCTCGCGATCTCTGCTTGAGAAATTGTTTCTTGCTCGCCGCCTGCTAGGTCTTTTACAACCACGGTGTTAGCTGCAACTTCGTCTTCACCCAAAACTAATGCTATCGCAGCACCAACTTTGTCTGCACGCTTAAACTGTTTCTTAAAGTTTCCGCCGCCGAAGTGTGTCATTACGCGAAGACCCGGAACTTGTTCACGGATTTGCTCGGCAAGCTTCATGCCCGCAGAGAGAGTACCTTCGCCAGCCGTCACCACATAAACATCAACGCTGCGACGAACATCTGTGTTACCTAATGTTTCCATCATCAACACTAAACGTTCTAGCCCCATAGCAAAGCCTACAGCTGGTGTTGGTTTTCCACCTAGCTGCTCAACAAGACCGTCGTAGCGACCACCGCCACATACAGTACCTTGTGAACCAAGACTTTCAGTGATCCACTCAAATACAGTGCGGTTGTAGTAATCCAGACCACGAACCAAACGCTCGTTAACCGTATATTCGATACCTGCAACATCAAGAAGTTCACATAAACCTACAAAATGTTGTTTTGACTCTTCATCTAGGTAATCAGACAGCTTAGGTGCATCACCTAATACGGCTTGAACGTCTGGATTTTTAGTATCCAGTACACGCAGAGGGTTGGTGTATAGACGACGCTTACAGTCATCATCCAGTACATCCATATACTGCTCTAAATATTCAATTAGTGCGGTACGATAGTTAGCACGAGCTTCAAGTGAGCCAATTGAGTTCAACTCTAGACGCACATGCTCTGAAATGCCAAGCTCGCGCCACATACGTGCCGTCATCATGATCAATTCAGCATCGACATCAGGACCGTTTAGGCCAAATACTTCCACACCACACTGGTGGAACTGGCGGTAGCGACCTTTCTGAGGACGTTCATGACGGAACATTGGTCCCATGTACCACAGACGTTGTTCTTGGTTGTACAACAGACCATTTTCGATACCAGAGCGTACACAACCTGCAGTACCTTCTGGGCGTAGCGTTAAGCTATCACCGTTACGGTCTTCAAAGGTGTACATCTCTTTTTCAACAACGTCAGTGACTTCACCAATCGCACGGCTAAATAGATGTGTCATCTCAACGATAGGCATACGAACTTCATTGTAGCCGTAAGCACTAATTACGTTTTTTACCGTGCCTTCCACTTTTTGCCAAAGTGGAGACTGAGTTGGGAGACAGTCGTTCATGCCTCGGATTGCTTGAATAGTCTTTGCCAAAATAGTTACCGTAATATCGTTTAGATTAATCTTGTTCAAGTTGCTGAATGTTGATGCGGTTCTTCTCATCTAACATTGATGCTTTGGCGCGAATTTTCGCTTCAAGCTGAGCAACTAGGTCGTCGTTGTCAAAACGTTCTTTTTGACGAACGCCGTCTTCATAAAATGCGCTTTTCTTATTGCTGCCTGCCAGACCTAAATGGGAAACTTCTGCTTCGCCCGGACCGTTAACTACGCAGCCAATAATCGAAACATCCATTGGCGTCAAAATATCTTCCAATCGCTGTTCCAGCTCGTTTACCGTTGAAATAACATCGAACTCTTGGCGAGAACAACTCGGGCAAGCGATGAAGTTAATTCCGCGAGAACGGATACGCAGTGATTTCAAAATATCGAAACCCACTTTAATTTCTTCAACCGGATTGGCCGCTAAAGAGATACGTAAAGTATCGCCGATACCTTCCGCTAACAGCATGCCTAAGCCGACCGCAGACTTCACCGAACCGGCACGAGCACCGCCCGCTTCAGTAATACCTAAGTGCAGTGGCTGGTCGATTTTCTTCGCCAGTAAGCGATAAGAGTCAACCGCAAGGAACACATCGGATGCTTTCACACTGACTTTAAACTGATCAAAGTTGAGGCGATCAAGAATATCGACATGGCGCATCGCCGATTCCACCAATGCTTCTGGTGTTGGCTCGCCATATTTCATTTGCAGATCTTTTTCCAATGAGCCGCCGTTTACGCCGATACGAATTGGAATGTTTTTATCACGCGCACAGTCAACAACAGAACGGATGCGAGATTCGTTACCAATGTTGCCCGGGTTGATGCGCAAACAGTCCACACCGTATTCAGCCACTTTTAATGCGATGCGGTAATCAAAATGAATATCTGCTACCAGCGGCACTGATACTTGCTGCTTGATGAGTTTGAAAGCTTCTGCGGCGTCCATCGTTGGAACAGATACGCGAACGATATCTGCACCGACATTTTCCAGAGCCTTGATCTGAGCGACTGTCGCTTCCACGTCAGTCGTTCTTGTATTGGTCATTGATTGCACAGCAATTGGCGCACCATCGCCAATTGGCACATCCCCTACATAAATACGTGTAGAAGGACGACGTTTGATCGGAGATTCGTGTTGCATAGTATTGTCTAAGGTAAGGTGAGTCTTGCTACTTTGCCTGAAGTATACCCAGAAAGGTCTACAGGTTCACTTGCAAATGTCATTGATACGCTCTCTGGAGCGCCAAGAATCACTTGTAGAGGTTTTTGCCCGCGTAAATTGAGAGTCTGACCGGCTTGTTTAATGCCTGTAGACAAAGTTTTACCCGTAGCATCTTTAACTTGAATCCAGCAATCCGCTGTAAAAGAAAGTGTTAATAGATTCGTTGTATCTGATTGTTCAACAACAGGAGCTTCTACCGTTGGCTCTTCAACGACAACAGGAGCTTCTTCCACTACAACTGGCGCTTGTTCTGTAACCGCAGAATCCGCTCCATCAACTGCTGATTCTTCAGCGGCTTGAGTTTCATCAGCTGGTGAAATTGGTTCAACAGGTTCTTCACCTGATTCTTCCGTTAATTCGCTGACTGTTGCAAATTCCTGATCGTCGCGTGATTCCTGTAATGAGGACTCATTGCTCAAAACCGCTGAAACTTCTGCATCTTCACCAGCTTCGAATCCACTTTCTTTGTGGTTCTGCCACCACCAGAGTGATGACATACCGATAAGAATCACCAAGATGACCCAAGTAATTGTCATAATGTGGCTATCGTGTTTCGCGCGCTTGGTTTTCTTTGAGAAACTTTGCATGGTTTGTTCTTGAGGTTCCGCAGCCGTGCTTTTCTCATAAGCTTGCAAAACTTCAGATTCTTTTAATCCAACCGCTTTGGCGTAAGAACGCAAATAGCCACGAATGAACGTAGCGACCAAATCAGATTCAAAGTTGTTGGCTTCTAGGTTTTGAACAATGGATAAACGCAATCTCAAACGATCAGCGACTTGTTGCTGTGTTAACCCTAATGCTTCGCGCTTTTCTCTTAAAAGGGTTCCTGGTTCTACAAATGCTGCTTCTTGTTCTACGTTTGATGTTTCTTCGACGATTGTGTTTTCTTGTTCTGTATGTTCAGTATTCATCCGCGATGTCTGTCTCGTGTTTTTGTGCTCAAGTATCGCTTCGTCGCTTTTATTATTGATTTGTTAGTAGCAATCAATGTCGATGACTTCAACAGGTGAAAATTCATTTATGTTGGATATCGCCAGTAATTCGCATTTACTTTTGATAATAGTGAAACATTCTAATAGATATTAGCCTGTAAACAACAAGCATTTGGAAAAGAAATTACAGACACGTCAAGGTTTTTGCTTAAACTGACATCAAAAAGACATAATTTGTAGGATTAATTCCAAAAGTTAGTAAGCCAGAGCGAACTCTGGCTTACTAAAATTTTTGACTAAATCTGTTTTACAGGGATGGCTTGCTCATCCACCTGCTTGATTTTAGTACGTTTGGTGCGGTCAATAACATCACCAACCAACTGCCCACATGCCGCATCAATATCATCACCACGTGTTTTACGAACCGTTACTGTATGTTCGTATTGCATCAGTGTTTTCTGGAAACGATCAATTCGAGAATTGCTTGGTTTCTTGTAAGGTGAACCCGGATACGGGTTAAACGGAATCAAATTGATCTTACAAGGTGTGTCTTTCATAAGCTGAGCCAGTTCGTGTGCATGCTCTGTACCATCGTTCACATGATCCAGAAGTACATACTCAACTGTAACTTTGCCACGGTTTGCATTTGAAGACGCAATATAACGACGAACAGACGCTAGGAAATCTTGAATATCCCAACGGTCATTGATCGGCATAATTTCACTACGCAGTTTATCGTTCGGCGCGTGAAGTGAAATGGCTAACGCTACGTCAATTTGACCCGTCATTTGATCTAAACCAGATACAACACCGGAAGTAGAAACGGTTACGCGGCGCTTAGAAAGACCAAAACCGAGATCATCCAACATAATTTCTAATGCTGGAATTAAGTTTTTCATATTCAGAAGTGGCTCGCCCATGCCCATCATTACTACGTTAGTAATTGGACGACGGCCTGTTTCTTTTTCTAAACCAACTTCACGCGCTGCACGCCATACCTGACCGATAATTTCAGAGACACGTAAGTTACGGTTAAAGCCTTGCTGAGCGGTTGAACAGAACTTGCATTCAAGCGCACAACCCACCTGAGAAGAGACACAAAGCGTTGCACGATCATCTTCAGGGATATAAACCGTTTCTACGTCTTGATCGCCTACTTTCATCGCCCATTTGATGGTGCCATCACTGGAGTGTTGAGCTTCAGAAACGTACGGTGCACGAATTTCACACTTTTGGATCAGTTTTTCGCGCAGTTGCTTATTGATATTGGTCATCTTGTTGAAGTCATCACAACCAAAATGGTAAATCCACTTCATCACCTGATCGGCGCGGAATGCTTTTTCACCCAGTTCATCAGCGAAAAATGAACGCATAGCCTTGCGATCAAAATCAAGTAAATTGACTTTTTGTGTGGTCATGTAGCCTCTCAAAGATGGAACTATAATTAAGGGCGCGAATTGTACAGCCTTTAGGCAATAACGACAAGGGCTGCAATACCATGAGTTTACTGGGGTATTTACAAGCCTTTGAATAAAAAATAAACAGTAAATTAAAAAAATAGCAAACAGGCGATGAGTACAGAGTGAAGTTGCTAAAAAACGGAGATTTCAGTGTTACGAGAGGTTTCTGGCAGGTACAAAAAAGCTCCCTTTCGGGAGCTCTCTAAAATTAAACTACAGCTTCTGAGCGAGGACAGATTTCCGATTCAGGGAAAAAGAATTCAATTTCGCGTGCAGCAGACTCAGGGCTATCACTGCCGTGTACTGAGTTGTGACGCATGCTGAGTGCGTAGTCAGCACGGATAGTGCCACACGCTGCTTCTTCAGGATTGGTCTTACCCATTAGCTCACGGTAACGCGTAATTGCATCTTCACCTTCAAGAACTTGAACCATAATTGGGCCAGAAGTCATAAACTCTTTTAGCGGTTCAAAGAATGGTTTTCCTTCGTGTTCCGCGTAAAAGCCGCTTGCTTGTTCATCAGTCAGACGAAGCATTTTCGCTGCGATAATGCGTAGTCCAGCCTTTTCAATACGATGATAAATCTCACCGATTAAATCACGTTCAACGGCGTCAGGCTTAATGATAGAAAATGTTCTTTCTAGGGCCATAAAATGTCCTTTTACTTTACTTGTCGTTTTATTTTAAAAAGGCGGCTCTAAGGCCACCTTTGAATTACACCAATTATTTTGCTTGATCCATCAGTACGCGAGAGAGGGTTCTAACGCCCATGCCCGTTGCGCCTGCAGCCCATTTATCACTTGGAGACTTACGGTAAGTACCCGCACAGTCAAAGTGTAGCCAACCTTTCTTGTGGTCTTCAACGAAGTAAGACAAGAATGCAGCCGCAGTACTTGCACCCGGTGCGTAATCACCAGAGCTAATGTTAGATAGATCAGCGAAAGGTGACGGCAACATCTCACGATGGAAATCCATTAGTGGAAGTGGCCATAGACCTTCGTGTTCTTCTTTCGCAGCCGTCAGAGCTTGGTGTGACAACTCGTCATCAAAGCTCATCAGTGCATGGAAATCATTGCCCAATGCATTTTTTGCTGCACCAGTTAGCGTTGCGCAATCAATGATCAACTCAGGCTTTTGCTCACTGGCATACATCAGACCGTCAGCCAATACTAGGCGACCTTCTGCGTCAGTGTTCATGATCTCGACTGTTTTGCCGTTCTTGTAAGTGATGATATCACCCAGCTTAAGAGCACGGCCTGAAACCATGTTTTCAGCACAACAAAGAATCAACTTCACGCGCTTGTTTAAGCCGCGAAGAATAGATAGTGCCAACGCACCCGTAATCATGCCTGCGCCACCCATGTCTGCTTTCATCGCAGACATCATGCCAGACGGTTTTATGCTGTAACCACCGGAATCGAAAGTAATACCTTTACCGACCAAACATGCGAACACAGGTGCGTCTTCTTTGCCTGTTGGGTTGAAGTCGAGTTGTAGCATTGCTGAGGTACGGTCTGAACCACGGCCAACAGCGAAAATACCTTCCCAACCTTCAGTTAAAAGATCTTTGTCTTTAACGATACGGTAAGAAACTTGTTCAGGGGCCAGAGATTTAACAAACTCAGCCGCCATAGTCGCAAGCTGACGAGGAGCCACTTCTTCAGCACTCTTGTTAATAATGTCGCGAACCCAATCAGTGGTTTTAATGCGAGCTTCTAATTCTGCTTGAGCTTCTTGCTCTAGTGGTTTCCATTCAACCGCATTTTTTTTCTTCGCTTCACGGTAGCCTTGATAGAAAGCCCAAATAGATTCGAGATCCCAGCTTTCGCCTTCTAGAGATACAGAGCGCAAACCTTGGCTATCCAGCTTACGAGCAGCGCGTTGAATCGCACCTAAATCGTGAATTTGAGAAAGGTGAATCGTTGCACCTTGCTCAGAAAATGATAATAACGCCTTTTCTCCCCACTGAGGCTGGGCAGCTTCTAGGCTAATAAATACAGACATTTGTGTAGACATGGTTTCTCCTTGTCTTAGTAATGGCGTCTCTTCGCCACATCTCTTCAATAACTCGGGGATGTTAGCATTTTGTCAGTTAAAAATATCAACTTGATAAAAAAACGGGCTACTAGGCCCGCTTTTTTCTTAAAACTGTTAACTTAGCGAGGCTAGGTTAGCGAAATCAATCCCGCTCATCCATCCAGCACATAATGATCGCTTCGAGGATTTTTTCGTTCGAGTGATTAGGCTCATCGTCAAAATCTTCAAGGTCCAATATCCACTGATGTAAATCGGTAAAACGTACATTTTGCGGTTCAATGTCAGGATATTTTTCGCAAAGTTCAATTGCGATATCGCGTGAATCTGTCCATTTCATAATGTTATTCCAGTGTCATATTCTCTGGCTTAAATCAAGCCAGAGTGATAATTAGTGATCTTCAGATGCGTGATTCAACGTGTATTTTGGAATTTCAACAACCAAATCTTCATCCGCAACTCTTGCCTGACAGCTCAAACGAGATTCAGGCTCTAAGCCCCAAGCTTTATCCAGCATGTCATCTTCGAGTTCATCACTCTCTTCTAGCGAGTCAAAACCTTCACGGACAATGCAGTGACAAGTGGTACATGCACAGGATTTCTCACACGCATGCTCAATTCCGATACCGTTTTTCAACGCCACATCAAGAATCGTTTCGCCAGATTGCGCTTCTAATACCGCACCTTCCGGGCAAAGTGTTTCATGGGGTAAAACAATAATCTTAGGCATTTTTTGTCTTCTCTTTAAATCTCGTCAACTGAATGACCAGCCAATGCGGCACGAATGGATTTATCCATACGGCGCGACGCAAAATCTTGGCTCGCTTTGTCGGTATCTTTTATCCCTTGCTCAATGGCATCTGCATCATCACTGTTGCGTAATTTTATCAGCGATTCGATAGCGTTAACTAAAAGCTGTCGCTCATCTTCGTTCAGTAACTCGTCACCATCCGCCTGCATTGCTGCAATCAGGCCTTCGATGACTCGATCCGCTTCAACACGCTGTTCCATCAGCGCTCGCGCTTGCATGTCTTCTTTAGCATACGCCATAGAATCACGCAGCATTTGGGCAACTTCGTCGTCATTTAACCCGTAAGACGGCTTAACTTGAATTTCAGCTTGTACGCCTGTGCTCTTTTCCATTGCGGTTACGGATAACAGACCATCCGCATCCACTTGATAAGTTACGCGAACATGTGCAGCACCCGCAGCCATTGGTGGAATGCCCTTCAGTGAGAAACGCGCCAGTGAACGGCAGTCATCCACTAACTCACGCTCACCTTGAACAACGTGAACACTCATCGCTGTTTGGCCATCTTTGAAGGTGGTAAATTCTTGCGCCCTTGCCACTGGGATCGTGGTGTTTCGTGGAATAATTTTTTCCACTAAGCCACCCATGGTTTCAATACCAAGTGAAAGCGGGATTACATCCAACAGCAGCATTTCAGAATCAGGCTTATTGCCCGCCAGCACATCCGCTTGAATCGCTGCACCAATGGCAACCACTTCATCAGGGTTGATGCTGGTTAATGGTGTACGACCAAAGAACTCACCCACTTGCTCACGCACATATGGAGTACGAGTGGAGCCGCCAACCATGACCACTTCCAATACTTCATCTGCCGAAATCTGCGCATCTTTCAGCACTCGGCGGCAAGACATCAGTGTTTTCTTCACCAGTGGCTGGATCAGTTCATTGAATTGTTGTTTGGTCAGCACTCCAGACCAATCAAGGACATTCACTTCTACTTGATTGCTATCTGACAGTGCAATTTTCGCCGCAGTAGCCGCGTTCAATAGCGCACGGTGTTGACCTGAACTTAACTGGCCTTCAATACCCATTTGCTGTTGCAGGTACTCAGCAATCAGATGGTCGAAATCGTCACCACCTAGCGCCGAATCACCACCGGTTGCAAGCACTTCAAATACGCCTTTTGACAGACGCAAAATGGAAATATCGAACGTACCGCCACCTAAGTCATAAACGGCAATCACACCTTCCTGACCAGAATCCAGACCATAAGCGATAGCTGCGGCCGTTGGTTCATTGAGCAGACGTAATACGTGTAACCCAGCAAGAGCTGCAGCATCTTTAGTTGCTACTCGTTGAGCATCATCAAAGTAAGCAGGAACCGTGATCACCACGCCAGCTAATTCGCCACCTAACGTGTTTTCAGCTCGTTGGCCTAGCGTTCTAAGAATGTCAGCTGACACTTGAATTGGGTTTTTATCACCGTGAGGCGTTTGCATGATTGGCAAACCGTTTTCACTGGCTTTAAATTGATACGGCAGATTTGGGTAACGAGACTGAATGTCGGTTAATGAACGGCCAACAAGTCTCTTTACCGAAATAATGGTATTAGCAGGATCAGCTTGCGCCATATCATGTGCGTCATAGCCGACCACTTTTTCTTCTTGGGAATAAGACACAACGGAAGGCAGGATGCTTCGTCCTTGCTCATCAACTAAAGTGGTTGCTGTGCCGCTTCTCACTGAAGCCACTAACGAGTTGGTGGTTCCTAAATCAATGCCTGCAGCCAGTTTATGCTGGTGCGGTGCAGAACTTTGACCCGGTTCTGCAATTTGAAGTAATGCCATCTATGGGTCCTTTTTTTAGAATTAGCCGAGAAGTTTGTCTTCGACTCGTTCTATTTCATTTTTTAATTTGGCAATAAATTTGAGCTTACGAACAGTATCAGCTGCGGTACTCCACTGCTCACTGTTTAGCTCTTGCTCTACTTGGATTAAGTGCTGTTTATACATTTTCTCGACTTTACTATCAAAGTCGAACAGCGCACTTTCCGCATCAGAGCTGTCGATAATTGCTTCAAGTTCTTCACGCAGTTCCATCTGTTCCATCAGGAACATCGGGTCTTGAAGAGTTTGGTGCTCACCACGGAGTTCAACTCCGTTAAGTGACAGTAGGTATTCTGCGCGAGAGATTGGGCTTTTTAAAACTTGATTGGCATCGTTAATCTCTGCCGTTTTTTGTACCGACATCAGTCGATCACGCTCAGAAGCCGTGGCGAATTTATCTGGGTGAAAACGCTTTTGCAACTCACGGAACTGAGAAGAAAGAAGGCTACCATCCAGTTGAAACTGAGTTGGTAGCCCAAATAATTCGAAATAATTCATGTAGATATCGGTCCTTTAATACGATTTAGGATGAGTTGTTACTCACCCTAAATTCAGAGAACTCTTAGACGTTGAAGCTTTCACCACAACCACATTCGCCTTTGACGTTCGGGTTGTTGAATTCGAAGCCCTCATTCAAGCCTTCTTTTTTGTAGTCCAGCTCTGTGCCGTCTAAGTAAACCAAGCTTTTCGCATCAATGATAACTTTCACACCGTTATCTTCGAAGACTTGGTCACCGTCTTCAAGATCATCAACGAATTCTAGTACGTATGCCATACCTGAACACCCAGTCGTTCTTACGCCTAAACGTAAGCCGATACCTTTTCCGCGGTTATCCAAAAAGGTTTTAACTCGGTGTGCTGCTGATTCAGTTAGAGTAATGGCCATACTGCTACCTTTGGGTCTGCTGTTAATTAAAGTGGGAGTAACAATGGGTTACTCCCAATTATTTATTATTGTTGATGTTTTTTCTTGTAATCCGCAACAGCGGCTTTGATTGCGTCTTCTGCCAAGATTGAACAGTGAACTTTAACTGGTGGTAGCTCTAGTTCTTCTGCAATTTCAGCATTCTTGATCGCTGCTGCGTCGTCAATTGATTTGCCTTTAACCCATTCAGTTACAAGCGAACTTGACGCGATTGCGCTACCGCATCCGTAAGTCTTGAATTTTGCATCTTCAATGATGCCTTCAGGAGATACTTTGATTTGCAGACGCATTACGTCACCACATGCAGGAGCACCAACCATGCCGCTACCTACTGATGGATCTTCCTTGTCAAACGAACCTACGTTACGTGGGTTCTCGTAATGATCAATTACTTTTTCACTGTATGCCATGATAGTTACCTCGAATCCTCTAAATCGCTGGAAAGATTAATGATGAGCCCACTCAACAGTGCTCAAATCTACCCCTTCCTTGTACATATCCCATAGTGGAGACATGTCGCGTAATTTGTTGACAGCTACACGAATCAATTCAATCGCATAATCAATATCTTCTTCTGTCGTGAAACGACCGAATGAGAAACGAATTGAGCTGTGAGCCAATTCATCATCAAGACCAAGAGCACGTAGTACGTACGATGGTTCAAGGCTTGCTGATGTACATGCACTGCCTGAAGATACCGCAAGGTCTTTCAGAGACATAAGCAGTGATTCACCTTCAACGAAAGCAAAGCTCACGTTTAGGTTGTTCGGTAAACGTTGCTCTAGGTCACCGTTGATCGTAACTGCTTCCATATCTTTGATGCCAGCTAGTAGACGATCACGCATTTTTTTAGCGTGGTCGAAATCTTGTTGCATCTCTTCTTTTGCAATTCGGAATGCTTCACCCATACCCACGATTTGGTGAGTAGGAAGTGTACCAGAGCGGAAACCACGCTCATGGCCTCCACCGTGCATTTGCGCTTCAAGACGAATACGTGGTTTACGACGTACGTATAAAGCACCAATGCCTTTAGGGCCGTAAATCTTGTGCGCCGACATTGAGATAAGGTCAACTTTCATCTCTTGGACGTCGATTGGTAACTTACCTGCAGATTGTGCTGCGTCTACATGGAAAACAATTTTACGTGAACGACACAGTTCACCAATAGCAGCGATATCTTGAATAACACCGATTTCATTGTTCACATGCATAATAGAAACAAGAATGGTGTCATCACGCATTGCTGCTTCTAATTTATTTAAATCAATTAAGCCGTTTGTTTCTGGCTCAAGATACGTCACTTCAAAACCTTCGCGCTCTAGCTGACGAGTGGTGTCCAGTACAGCTTTGTGCTCAGTTTTACAGGTAATGATGTGTTTACCTTGTTTTTGATAAAAGTGTGCAACACCTTTAATCGCAAGGTTGTTAGACTCTGTTGCGCCTGAAGTGAAGATAATTTCACGAGGATCTGCATTCAATAGATCTGCAATTTGCTCACGAGCAGTATCAACGGCTTCTTCTGCCTGCCAGCCATAACGATGAGAACGAGATGCAGGGTTACCAAAAGTACCATCCATCGTCATGTACTGAACCATCTTTTCAGCAACACGTGGATCAACTGGGCAAGTTGCTGAATAGTCTAAATAAATAGGCAGTTTCATTTTCTACTCCAATGTAAACGTCGTTCTTAAGAACGAACATTAATACCTACGGGTGCCGCACCAATGGTGACTGTGTTTGAATTTTTGTGTGCAATCCCGTGGTTAATCGCAAGACCAATATCTTGGCGATCAGAAATTTCTAGCACTTCATTATCAACCATCAGCTCACCTAGAGTGATGTTGTTAAGGAAGTCACTGATGCGAGAGCTTAGGTCGCGCCACAGTGTATGTGTTAAGCAGCGAGTACCACCTTGGCAATCACCTTTACCGTTACACTTAGTCGCATCAACGGATTCATCAACTGCAGCAATCACTGTACCAATTGAAATCGAGTGGCCATTCAGACCTAAGCGATAACCACCGCCAGGGCCACGAACGCTAGCAACTAAACCGGCTTTACGCAATTTCGAAAACAGTTGCTCTAAATATGAAAGCGAGATGCCTTGGCGTTCAGAAATGTCTGCCAATGGTACTGGGCTTTGTTGCGAATGCAGAGCCACATCTAACATGGCTGTTACCGCATATCTTCCTTTAGATGTAAGTCTCATATCACACCGTATCCACATTGATTATGTGGTTAGAAGTTTCACATACCTGACTAATATGGTCAAGTATTTATTTGACTAAAATAGTCAGGTATTTAACCTTTAATAAAAAGTGGTTAATTTTTATTCTGCAAATTCTTGCCAACAGCAGTAAGAACGCCACGTAAGATGTTGAGTTCTTGAGCTTCTGGACGTGCACGATTAAAAAGGCGACGAAGTTTATTCATCACTTGACCAGGTTGTGCCTCTGAGATGAACTGGGTTTCAATCATGACTTTTTCAAGGTGTTCGTAGAACATTTCCAGTTCTTTATGACGAGGGTATTCCTCATCAGCTTGAGGTGCGTATTGAGATTGAACCTGATTTAAATGTGCTATGCGGATTTCATAACATATTGTCTGAACCGCCATAGCTAAGTTCAGAGAGCTATATTCTGGATTCGCAGGAATACAGACATGGTAATGGCAAGTTTGCAGCTCTTCATTGGTTAACCCAGTACGTTCACGTCCAAAGACTAAAGCAACCGGATGTTTTTGCCCTTCAATGGCAAACTTCTCACCACATTCGCGGGGATCGAGCATTGGCCATTCCAATGTTCTTGAACGAGCGCTGGAACCAACCACTAGGCCACAGTCTTCTACCGCTTCTTCTAAACTACTAACAATTCGAGCATTGAGTGCGATGTCACTTGCGCCAGCAGCCAGCGCGACAGCTTGAGCATCCACCTCACACTGAGGATCAACCAAAACCATTTCGCTGAGTCCCATGACTTTCATAGCACGAGCTGCAGAGCCGATATTGCCAGAATGAGAGGTTCCCACTAAAACCACTTTAACATTGCTTAACATGATGTATTTACGCTACTCAACTTATAACCGCAGAATCTTAACATAAACCTGAGTAAAATGGTCAGAAGCTTCACCCGCCCTAGAACCGAATGAATAAAAAATAACCACTTCCATTTTGGTAAACATTTGGTATACTGCGCACCGCTTTTTTCGTTCTTTAACATCCGTTGGGAAATCCGTATGCATCCTATGCTAAACATTGCTATTCGCGCTGCGCGAAAGGCAGGCAATCATATTGCTAAATCTCTAGAAACTCCTGAGAAAATCGAAGCCACTCAAAAAGGCATGAACGACTTTGTCACTAACGTAGACAAAGAAGCTGAAAACATTATCGTGTCTACGATTAAAGGCTCTTACCCAGAGCACTGCATCATTGCCGAAGAAGGCGGTCTGATCGAAGGTAAAGATCAGGATGTACAATGGATTATCGACCCACTGGATGGCACGACAAACTTCATCAAAGGCTTACCTCACTTCTGCGTTTCAATTGCTGTTCGTATTAAAGGCAAAACTGAAGTGGCTTGTGTTTACAACCCTATGCTAAACGAGCTATTCACAGCTCAACGTGGTTCTGGTGCACAGCTAAACAACGGCCGTATCCGTATCAAACAAATTAAAGACCTGCAAGGTGCCGTTTTGGCAACTGGCTTCCCATTCAAACAAAAGCAACACTCAGAATCTTACATGAAGATTATGACGTCTCTATTTGTTGAATGTTCAGATTTCCGTCGTACAGGTTCTGCAGCTCTAGATTTATGTTACCTAGCATCTAACCGTGTTGATGGTTACTTCGAGCTTGGTTTGAAACCTTGGGATCTTGCAGCAGGTGAACTGATTGCTCGTGAAGCAGGTGCAATCCTAACAGATTTCGCTGGCGGTACTGATTACATGAAATCAGGCAACATCGTTGGCTCTAGCCCACGCGGTGTGAAGGCTATTTTGAACCACATCCGCGAAAACGGTAACAGTGCGATTCTGAAATAACAGCTCCGTCACAGCTGATAATAGAAAGCCCCTTCCTAACGGTTGGGGCTTTTTTGTGTCTGACTGTCGCTGAAGAAACAAAAGAAAAGCCACTGAACTCAGTGGCTTTTTAATCTCTTATGGCAACTCGTCGAATTCGGCACCTTCTTTCTCCACTTGTGGAGTCAGTAAGTGCTCACGGGTGATACCTAATTTCAATGCCAGTGCAGAAGCCACATAGATTGAAGAGTAAGTACCCACAGTGATACCGAGCAGAAGTGCCATTGCGAAACCGTGAATCAAAGCACCGCCTTGGGTAAACAAGGCAATGACCACAAACAAGGTGGTACCTGAAGTAATCAAAGTACGACTTAATGTTTGAGTGATCGAGTTGTTCATGATTTCAGCGGGTTCGCCTTTACGCATCTTACGGAAATTCTCACGGATACGGTCAAATACAACGATGGTATCGTTGAGTGAGTAACCGACTACCGTTAACAATGCCGCAACGATGGTTAAATCCACTTCAACTTGCAGTAGTGAGAAAATACCAAGCGTAATAATCACGTCGTGCGCCAGTGCCAATACTGCACCCGCCGCTAAACGCCACTCGAATCGCATAGATACATACAGAAGAATACACAGTAGCGACACTAAAATCGCCAAACCGCCCGCTTCCGTTAGTTCATCACCTACGTTAGGACCAACGAACTCGATACGGCGCATTTCAACTGATTCACCAGTACCTTCTTTAATCGCGCTCAAGATTTGGTTACCCAATGCTTCACTTGCCACGTTATCACGTGGGCGAAGACGAACCATCACATCTCTAGCTGAACCAAAGTTCTGTACGGTTGCATCACCAAAGCCTTTCGTTTCTAGTGCTACACGAATCTCTTCAAGGTTTACAGGTTGTTCAAAACCTACCTCGATCAGAGTACCGCCAGTAAAGTCTAAGCCCCAGTTCAACCATTTAGTCGATAGTGTGAAAATCGAAGCTCCGATCATGAGTACCGAGAAAATGAACGCGAACTTCGACCAACGCATAAAGTCGATCGATTTATCTCTTTTCAGAATTTGAAACATACCAATTCCTACCCTTAGATCGACAATTTGTTAATACGTTTACCACCGTACAGCAAGTTGACAATACAACGTGTGCCGATAATTGCAGTAAACATTGAAGTGAGAATACCGATAGACAGAGTTACCGCAAAGCCTTTGATGGCACCGGTACCTACTGCAAACAGGATAATCGCTGTAATTAAGGTCGTGATGTTCGCATCGGCGATCGTACTGAACGCGTTCGCATAACCTTGGTGAATCGCTTGCTGTGGATTGCGTCCATCTCGCAGCTCTTCACGGATACGTTCAAAGATCAGTACGTTCGCATCCACGGCCATACCGACGGTCAATACGATACCCGCAATACCCGGTAAGGTCATAGTTGCCCCAGGAATCATAGACATCACGCCGATGATCAACACAAGGTTTGCAAACAGAGCTACGTTGGCGATCAAGCCAAACTTACGGTAGTAAAGTAGCGTAAACAGCATTACTGCAACCATACCCCAGACACACGCTTGAATACCCATCTCGATATTCTGTTGACCCATAGATGGACCAATGGTGCGTTCTTCTACAATTGAGATTGGCGCAATCAGAGCACCAGCACGTAATAGAAGAGCTAGGTTATGAGCTTCAGCCGCTGAATCGATACCGGTAATACGGAAGCTACGGCCAAGAGCAGATTGAATCGTTGCTTGGTTAACCACTTCTTCGTGCTTAACTAAGATAACTTTACCTTCTGGCGTCTTACGACCGCTGTCTTTGTATTCTGCAAACACCGTAGCCATCAGCTTGCCAATGTTCTTTTTAGAGAACGCTGACATCTTAGCGCCACCTTCACTATCCAGTGAGATGTTTACCTGAGGACGGCCATATTCATCAGTGCTTGAGCTTGCATCAGTGATACTTGAACCACCAAGAATAACACGCTTTTTAAGCACAGCTGGACGACCTTCACGGTCAAACTTAACTTCACTGCCTGCTGGTACACGACCTGCAGCCGCAGCGGCTAAATCAGCCTTGTCATCCACTTCGCGGAATTCAAGTGTTGCTGTAGCACCAAGAATCTCTTTTGCACGAGCTGTATCCTGAACACCCGGCAGTTCAACGACGATACGAGTTGCACCTTGACGTTGCACTAACGGTTCAGCAACACCCAGTTCGTTTACACGGTTACGTAGGATGCTGATGTTTTGTTCAACAGCGTAGTTACGGATTTCTTGTAGACGAGTTTCAGAGAACTGCGCTTTGAGAACAAACGGATTGCTTTCATCAGAAGCGATGAATGTCATATCACGGTGTTTTGCTTCTAAAGAGGCTTTTGCTTGAGCAAGTTGCTTAGCATCACGTAACACCACTTCTACTGAATCTTTAAGAGGACGAATTGCACGGTAGCGAATTTTGTCTTCTCGCAGTTCACTGCGGAATGCTTCTTCTTGCTGAGTGACCAGTTTTTCCATCGCGGCATCCATATCCACTTCCATCAGGAAGTGAACACCACCACGAAGGTCGAGACCAAGCTTCATAGGTGCTGCACCTATCGCTTCAAGCCAATCAGGAGTTGATGCTGCAAGGTTTAATGCCACAATTGTATCTTTACCCAGAGCTTCACTTACGACATCGCGGGCGCTGATTTGAGTATCTGTGTCATTAAATCGAACAAGGATAGATCCATTTTCAAGACCAATGGATTTATGAGAAAGCTGCGCTTTATCTAGCGCTTTAGTGACAGAATCCAGCGTTGACAGATCTACAGAGGCGCCACGCGCCCCTGTAATTTGAATGGCTGGATCTTCACCGTAAATATTTGGAAGTGCATACAAAGCAGAGATGGCAATAACAAATACCACCATCAAGTACTTCCATAACGGATAACGGTTTAGCACAGAGAAGATCCTCTAGCTGTTTATAGAGATTTCAGCGTACCTTTTGGTAATACTGCTGTAATGAAGTCTTTTTTAAGAACGATTTCGTTGTTCTCGTTAAGAGCAATAGACACATAATCGTTGTCTTCTGCAATTTTAGTAATGCGACCTACTAGTCCACCACTGGTAAGCACTTCATCACCTTTAGCCATAGAAGCCATTAGGTTTTTATGCTCTTTTACACGCTTTGACTGTGGGCGGTAAATCATGAAGTAGAAGATTACCGCGAACATGCCAAGCATGATTAGCATTTCAAAACCACCACCAGCTGGAGAACCAGCAGATGCCGCGTGTGCTACAGAAATTAGACTCATTGAGAAACGTCCTCTAAGTTGTTTTGTCTAGTTTGGAATCTATTGGGTTGCGCAACGTTGAATTCAAGTCAGGAATTGAGATAAATCCAACTTAGCGCACGAAATTACATTAATGCCAGCACACATGCTGGCATCAACATTAAGCTTTCTCTTTTTGTAGAGGTGGAACTTCACGATTACGTCGTGCGTAGAACTCTTCTACAAATTGATCGAAACGGTCTTCATCAATCGCAGTACGGATACTTTCCATCAAACGTTGGTAGTAGCGTAAGTTATGAATGGTATTTAGGCGAGCACCTAAAATTTCATTACAACGATCTAAATGATGAAGATACGATTTCGAGTAATTTTTGCAAGTGTAACAATCACAATGCGGATCTAATGGAGAAGTATCCGTTTTATGCACCGCGTTGCGAATCTTGATGATACCGCCAGTAACGAATAAATGGCCGTTACGCGCATTACGTGTAGGCATAACACAGTCAAACATATCGATGCCGCGGCGTACACCTTCTACTAAATCTTCCGGTTTGCCAACGCCCATTAAGTAACGAGGTTTGTCTTCCGGCAGCTGTGGACAGGTGTGCTCAAGCATACGGTGCATGTCTTCTTTAGGTTCACCAACAGCCAAACCACCGACAGCGTAACCATCAAAACCAATTTCAGTCAGACCTTTTACAGAAACATCGCGCAAGTCTTCATATACGCTGCCCTGAACGATACCAAACAATGAGTTTGGATTTTCAAGCTTGTCAAAATGATCGCGAGAACGTTGTGCCCAACGGAGAGACATCTCCATTGATTTCTTTGCTTCATCATGAGTTGCAGGGTATGGCGTACATTCATCGAAAATCATGACGATGTCAGAACCAAGGTCTTTTTGAATTTCCATCGACTTCTCTGCGTCCATGAAAATCTTGTCACCATTTACCGGGTTACGGAAATGCACACCTTCCTCAGTGATTTTGCGAATATCACCAAGGCTGAACACTTGGAAACCGCCTGAATCAGTCAGGATCGGACCTTGCCAGTTCATAAAATCATGCAAGTCACCGTGCATTTTCATTACTTCTTGACCAGGACGTAACCAAAGGTGGAAAGTGTTGCCCAGTAGAATCTGTGCGCCAGTATCAGCGACTTCTTCCGGTGTCATACCTTTTACCGTACCGTAAGTACCGACAGGCATGAACGCAGGTGTTTGCACTGTGCCACGTTCAAAAGTCAGTTGACCGCGACGAGCATTGCCATTTTTCTTTTTTAGATCGAATTGTAGTTTCACAAAGCCTCCAAATGTCAGAGAAACAGTCTGACGGATTGATACCCATAGCTAGTGTTAAATAAACACTATCCTAGGTACAAACAGCTACCCGGAAAAGTGTCCAGATAGCTTCAAAGATAAACCAAGAGTATGACGCTTTTCGCTTCAAATAGTTCTCTTCGTAATGAACATTGCATCTCCATAGCTGAAGAAACGGTATTGCTCTTTAACCGCATGCTCATAAGCCGCCATAGTATGCTCGTAACTTGCGAATGCACTTACTAACATAATTAGCGTTGATTCAGGAAGGTGGAAATTGGTAATCAAACAATCCACTAACTGATATTGATAACCTGGGAAAATAAAGATCTCAGTGTCACCAAAGAAAGGAACCAGCTCTGTACCTTTATTCAAAGCATCTTGAGCAGCACTTTCTAGTGAACGAACTGACGTTGTGCCCACGGCAATAATACGCCCACCACGCGCTTTGGTTGTGGCAATCGCATCCACCACTTCTTGTGGAACTTCTACATATTCAGCGTGCATGTGGTGATCGTTGATATTGTCCACACGAACAGGTTGGAATGTCCCAGCCCCAACATGCAAAGTAACGTAAGCGAACTCAACGCCTTTCGCTTTGATTTGCTCAAGCAGTGTTTCATCGAAATGCAAACCCGCGGTTGGCGCAGCTACCGCACCCGGTTTCTGGTTATAAACCGTTTGGTAACGCTCTTTGTCTGCATCTTCATCTGGACGATCGATGTAAGGCGGCAAAGGCATATGACCAATTTCATTCAAAATTTCCAATACGGCTTTCTCATCCGTAAAGCGAATTTCAAACAGAGCATCATGACGCGCAACCATCACTGCATGGTATTCATCGTTTTCACCCAGATACAATTCTGTATTCGGCTTTGGCGGCTTAGAAGAGCGAACATGAGCAAGAATCGTGTGCTCATCAAGCATACGTTCTACCAATACTTCGAGTTTGCCCCCCGAGGCTTTACGGCCAAACATGCGAGCAGGAATCACTCGGGTATTGTTAAACACTAAAAGATCACCCGGTTCTACTAGGTCGAGCACATTTTTGAAGGTGCTATCAGTTAACGTACCGGTGTTACCGTTCAACTGCAGCAAACGGCTAGCTGTACGGTCTGCATTTGGATAACGAGCGATCAGCTCGTCTGGAAGTTCAAAATGGAAATCTGAAACTTGCATGACTGTATATTCGTTCTCTTTAGGGTTTAGCGATGAATCGTTTCGCGGCGCGGTAGTATATACCTAAGCAACATCAAGATACAGGATTGTGCACTTCTATCCGTCAATCAATAAGTAGCCGTTCGCCATCTGCAATGATTCCCACCCTATTCGAGATAAAAGTCGCCCAATCTCTCAGATCTTTGTTCGCAGAAAAACTATAGTTATTGCAAGCCTGAAGAGATAGGAGTTGGATATGATTAAAGTCGAAGACATGATGACTCGTAATCCACACACGTTACTGCGTTCAAACACACTCTCCGATGCCAAACATATGATGGAAGCGTTAGATATTCGACACATTCCTATTGTAGATGCAAATAAAGGTTTGCTTGGTGTGGTAACCCAAAGAGACATACTGGCCGCTCAAGAATCGAGTCTGCAAAAAACATCCAGTACCACCTCATATACAGATGACTCACCACTCTATGAAATCATGCACTTGCAAGTGATGACCGTCGCTCCACAAGCTGGGCTAAAAGAAAGTGCCATGTATATGCAAAAACACAAAGTGGGCTGTTTACCTGTAGTCGCTAAAGGAGAATTAGTTGGCATAATTACCGATAGCGATTTTGTTGCGATTGCTATAAGCCTACTTGAGTTACAAGAAGAAGTTGAACCCGAAGAAATCGAAGATGACCTATAACGATTCTTTCGTTTAATCCGCCGCCATTAGCGTCATTTATGAAAGGTTAATATTCAATAATATTGACCTTTCCTTTCCCGTCTTACCTTACCAATGTCAGCCCTTGTCAGACTTATCCTTCTACGTGTGTAGGATTGGTTTTTTTTAACCATTAGGCATGTCATACAAAGCTATTTAACTCCTATAAAACAACAAGTTAAAGAGCAAACGCAACTCTACCTATTTTTGGATGATAGTGATTACTTGTATAAAATTTGTGTAATTCCGTTTGTCCATATAGAAGAAACACATGCTTAATAGAATCACCAAAGTTTCGTATAAAATATACTTAATCATAGCTTTTACGACGCTTTCAACTCTCATCATTTCAGGGGTTGCAGGTTTCGCGATCAAAAACATTCAATCTGATTTCCATGATTTCAGAGGAGTAAACCAAAACGCAATTCAGGCAAGTAATGTTCAAGAGCACATGTTATCTGCACGTATTCGAGCTTTAACATTCCGAGCTAGCGGTGATGAAAAAAGCTTTAAAGAAGGGATAAAAGAGTTAAAGGCTACGGAAAGCATTATTCAACAAGAGATCAATACCAGCAAGACTCAACAACAACTTACACTTCTTACCAATATGAAGAACAGCGTAATTCAATACGAAGTTCAACTTAACGAAGTGGAACGTCTAATGCAGCGTAGAAATGAGCTTGTACGTGCAAATCAATCTGTCACAGAAGAGCTTCAAAAACATATCAGTAAGCTTCGCAGCAGTAGCGCCATTATCAGCATGGATCTTTTTGAAAGAGTGATAGAAACGGAATATCAATTTACAATCGCTTTGCAACACGCTACTAATTTCTTAGTTGAAAATGACGAACGTGATTTTGAACTCTACCAAAGTGCGTTTACTCAGCTACAAATAATGATGGCTGAGTTTGATAAAGCATATCCTCAGTACCGTAATGAAACGATCGTTAAACAGGTGGATGAATTTAACAGCAATATCAGAGAAATCTTTTCAATCATTGGTCAACGTAATGATATCTGGAATATTAGCCTGCGTGATTTAGGTGACCAAATTACCGATAACATCGTTACCATTAAACAGCGCTCATTTGAAAATCAAGGACAATTGGCAGAACAAGTTTCTGATGTAGCAGACAACGCCATCTTAGCTGTGCTTATGGCTTTGATTATCTCAGCCCCAATTGTGTTAATTATTTGCCACTTAGTAACTCGAAGCATTACTGGCCCAATCAATAACACCAAAGCCATTATTGAACGAATGGCAAATGGTGAATTACAGGAAAACTATTCTGTTGCAGGGGCTGATGAAGTCGCTCAAATGCGTCACTCGCTGGGTCAGATGGAGCAGAAATTCTACAGTACAGTACAAGAAATCATGCAAAACTGTGAAATGCTGGCTTCCGCTTCAGAACAGCTATCTGCGATTAACCATGAAGTTCTTCAAAGCTCTATGACACAGCAGCAAGAGACAGATCAAGTTGCTACGGCAATGAATGAAATGTCTTCCGCCATTAACGAAGTCGCAATTGGTGCTAACACAGCCTCTCAAGAAGCAGAATCGGCAACTGACGAAGCGAATAAAGGCATGTCTGTGATGTCCTCATCTATGGCGAAAATCAGCTCTCTTGCGCAACAAATGGGCGATTTGAGCACAGAGATTTCAACCCTACGCACTGGTACAGAAGAAGTGGGGGATGTTATGGACGTGATTCAAAACATTGCCGAGCAAACTAACTTACTGGCACTGAATGCCGCAATAGAAGCGGCTCGCGCTGGTGAACAAGGTCGCGGGTTTGCGGTGGTAGCTGACGAAGTTCGCCAACTCGCACAACAAACTCAGAAAGCGGTTGAGAAAATCGAAGACCAAATTTCCACGCTGCAGAACAATACTTCTCAAGTTGTAGAATCGATCAACGCAAGCCAAACCATGCTTGAAGAGACAGTAACACATGCCGAATCAGCAAGCGTGGCATTTTCTTCTATAACAGAAAGCGTTGCTCAAACTAACAACCTCAACACTCAAATTGCGACAGCCACAGAAGAGCAAAGCAGTACTGCGGAAATGATCAGCGAAAGTATCACGGTAGTTCGTGACAAAGTAGATCAAACCGTCAGCATGGTTTCAGACAGCAATCAAGCATCACAAGAACTGGCAAAAATGTCGGTAACATTGGCTGAACTGATGCGCTTCTTCAAACTGAAATAATTGTACGCCTTCCCAATACAATGACAGTAAACAGCTGGACTTCGATCCAGCTGTTTCTTTTTCTGCTCAACTCATGATGTTTATCTTATTCAATAGCACCATCTCTGCTGCGCATAAACAGCCGCAATGCCCTGTCCTACTCGAATGCAAAAGGATTCAACTGGGCTGGGCGACACTCTCAGAAACGACCAGAGCTCTTTGCTCAGTGACTCTTAATCTTGCCAAACATCTGATTTTTGTCCGCCATGAATAAGGCTTAAAATGTAAAAAAGCTGCCTGATTAGGCAGCTTTTCATTGTATGACGATAAAATGGTTAGCTATCAATGGTTCGTATTAAAAATTCAAAAACTAGCGAAAAGACGATAACTTTTCTTTGTCTCGATATAAGTTTTCATCCGCACATAAAATGGCGGTTTCTATACTTTCATATTCTAGTTTTTCCGCGACACCAGTAGCCACTGAAATACGAATATTCGTTGGCTCAATCATCGATGAATGCACTTCATTTTTAAGCTCACTTGCTAATGCTTCAGCCGCATTTAATTCGCAATCTGGCAATATTACAATGAACTCATCACCACCATTGCGAACCAGATACCCATCAGAACCAAATACAGTTTTCATTGAGTCCGCGATACGTCTAATCGCTTTATCACCAGCAGCGTGTCCAAACAAATCGTTTATTTTCTTTATCTTATTCCCATCAATAGCAATAACACTGGCTTTTTTATTTGATGTGGCGGAAAGGAATTCATCTTCTTTGAATATTTTTCGATTGTACAAACCTGTTAACTCATCTTCATTTGCAGAGATAAGTACTTCTTTGAGCTGGTTACGGCTGTAATGAGAGTCAGCCCACTTCCAATACACAAAGAAAGAACAAATATAGAAAATCCCCCATAACCATAATAATTCGATAGCAATATTAGAGGCAGAAACTTTGTAAATGATCTTGCTGCGGTTATCCGTAACATGCTCTCGGGTATAGATTCGCCCAAAATTGAAGTTCGCATGTTCAAATATGGTGCTTTTAAAACTCTTATTTTTTTCCGTTCTAAACTTTAATCCATTATCCCACGAAACCGGAATCTGAAAATCCACCACAAAGTCACCGATGATCTCTTTAGTGGTAAAGTCTCTTACTGGTGATGATAAAGAGATAATGTAAGAGTTCGTCAGTAAGTCCTTATAAATAGGCGACACTATGATCCTATCTATCAATTGAAATGGCCGAGCGTATATTGAGCACGTTTCAGTCACACGGCAGCGCTCAAATCCTAAAAGCTCTTCTGATATAGGAAAATCAGGAATCCACTCGTGAGTAAAAATTTTTCTCCCTTCATAGGAACGAAAATACATTAACCCATCATTGGAATTAAATAGAGAAGGAACATATTTATTGCTGAGTTGCATTACTCGAATAATGGTGCGTTCATTTTCCGTCAGCTCTTCATGTCCTTTAACAGCATAGCTATAGACTTCATAGTCGTTGAGATCTTCATCTTTAACTAATACTGGCAACTGACGTTCTGTTTCAGCCAACAGACCAAGTAATATCATTTTCTGCTTTTTAATTTCTATCGTCTTTACGATGGAATCGACACGGGAAAACTTCGCATCGACCAACATGCCCATGTTGATACCCACGACCAGAAAAAATAGAAAAGTACTAACCAGCAGAGCAACAACTGAGATTTTGATGTAGCGCTTCATAGTATTTTGTGAGCCATTTAGCGCTGAGGAATATCTATAAAACTGAGTGTTTCAATAGGCATAGGTCTGCCCGTGAGGTACCCCTGACAGACATTCACACCCAAGCTTTTCATTAATTCCCAAGTGGCATCATCTTCAACCCCTTCGGAAACAAGATTGATGTGTAAGCTTTTTGCAAGTGTACACATGCTGCGTATGATCGACAGTTTTGTTACATCGCTCAAGCAGCCAAAAACAAAGTTCTTATCAATTTTGATTTCGGTAAACGGTAAGTGAGAGAGCTTAAGGTAAGACGAGCTGCCTGTACCAAAATCATCAATTGAGATCCCAACACCATACAAACGCATGCGTGTTACGTTGGTAATCATTTCAATAGATTCGTTGTAAATATCCTGCTCTGTGAGTTCCAAAGTAATAAGACTCGGGTCTACAGAATAGTGGTTACATTGATTCAACAGATAATCAGCAAAACTGGGGATCTCAAGATCTTGCTGCGTGACGTTAATCGCCACTCGGCATTCGACTCTGTTTTCAGAGATATCCACTAACACATTATCGAATACTATTTTGAATAAGTGATACTCCAATCCTGCATCGTGTAACATTGGAATAAAAATATCGGGAAAGATCATGCCTTTAGTAGGATGCACCCAACGTGCAAGAGCCTCTACACCAACCACTTTACCTGTTGTGTAATCTAGCTGCGGCTGATAATAGTTTTTAAACTGGCTCTCGTGTAACGCGGTCACCAGTTCCTCCATATCCACCGTTTTTAGCTTTTGTTTCATTGCCGTTTTCTTGATGATGATTTCTTTTTGAAACATCTCTTCCAAAACAGAATCTGAAACAGGCTTATTCAGTTCATAGACGTTCGAAAATCCTAATTTATTACTCATATAAGTTAATGAAGAAACAATGGCTTTTCCAACGCTACTAGTAATAGCCAAAGCACCTTGATAACCAAGATTATCTAAATTGCGAATCAAAGTGATGCCATCCATTTCGGGCATCATGATGTCACTGAAGATAATGTCAAACTGATGTTCAGACACTGCACGCAATGCTTCCTGCCCGCTGTTGCAGGTCATTAGTTTGGTCATGCCTAACTTCGTTAATTGGCGCTCCATTGCACTTAATTGTATTGGATTGTCATCGACAATTAAGGCCGCTAGTTCTTTCATAGGTTTCTATTTAATCTTACAAAGTGAATATAAAGGGTTCATGCAGCCTGATTATTAACGAAGGCTATAGAATATGGGGGAACTGTAGGATTGTTTATTTACTAACAAACAAAGTCAAATCATCACCATTTAACAAAAACAATGTAAACATTTGAATTTAAAAAGAATAAAACAAGTCCCAAAAATGACACAGTGCAATAAAAGAATTTTCCTACGCTCAACTTCTAACATTAAAGAGGAAATATATTTCTAGTTGTAACAATTTCGCAGATAAAAAAAGAGCGGCTAATGCCGCTCAAAATTCATGCACAAACAATTATTATCAATGGTTTTAAAACTGGTCTTCTTCAGTGGAACCAGTAAGGGCAGTAACCGATGAATTTCCGCCTTGGATAGTATTGGTCATCTTATCGAAATAGCCTGTTCCCACTTCTTGCTGGTGAGCAACAAAGGTGTAGCCTTTTTCAGCCGCAGCAAACTCAGGACGCTGAACCATTTCAACATAGTGACGCATACCTTCACCTTGTGCGTAAGCGTGTGCTAACTCAAACATGTTAAACCACATGTTATGAATACCCGCTAATGTAATGAACTGGTACTTGTAACCCATATCCGAAAGCTCTTGCTGGAACTTAGCAATGGTTTCTTGGTCGAGGTTTTTCTCCCAGTTAAATGAAGGTGAACAGTTATAAGCCAATAGTTGATCTGGGTATTCTGCCAGAATCGCTTCTGCAAACTTACGCGCTTCATCCAGATCGGGTTTCGCAGTTTCACACCAAACAAGGTCGGCATAAGGCGCATACGCTAGACCACGAGCTATCGCTTGATCAATACCCGCTCGTACACGATAGAAACCTTCGCTGGTTCTCTCACCGACAATGAAGTCAGCATCGTATGGGTCGCAATCAGAAGTCAACAGGTCTGCCGCGTTCGCATCAGTACGTGCAATAACCAGAGTTGTGGTGCCCGCTACGTCAGCCGCTAAGCGTGCTGCAACCAGTTTTTGTACTGCTTCTTGAGTAGGAACCAGAACCTTACCGCCCATGTGTCCACATTTTTTCACTGATGCTAGTTGGTCTTCAAAGTGAACCCCTGCCGCACCCGCTTCAATCATAGACTTCATCAATTCATAGGCATTGAGTACGCCACCAAAACCGGCTTCCGCATCTGCAACGATAGGTAGGAAATAATCAACACCTTCTTCTGGTGTTACACCACTTGACCATTGAATCTGGTCAGCACGGCGGAATGAGTTATTGATTCGCTTAACCACGCTCGGTACAGAATCTACTGGGTAAAGTGACTGGTCTGGATACATAGTCGATGCCGTGTTGTTATCAGCAGCAACCTGCCAGCCTGATAGGTAAATCGCTTCAATACCTGCTTTTGCTTGCTGTACAGCCTGACCGCCTGTTAACGCACCCAAACAGTTCACATAACCTTTCTTGGCACTGCCATTCACCAGTGACCACAGTTTTTCTGCACCACGTTGTGCAATCGTATTGGCTGGAATGATGGAACCACGCAGGTTCACAACTTCTTCAGCGGTATAAGTGCGTTTTACGTTGTTCCAACGAGGATTCGTTGCCCAATCTTTTTCTAACGCTTCAATTTGTTGGCGGCGTGTCAGTGTCATAATCTATCCCTCTTGATATGAGCGTCCTTTCGCAATCAGCACTGCACTCGCTGATTTTGATCTGACTATCTGTTGTTTCAGTTAAGTTTCACGTTAATGTTGTTATTGGTTATAAGGTTTTGCTTAAGCTAAATATTCGTAACCCGGTACGGTTAAGAAATTTGTTAGTTCATCACTGGTGGTGAGTTTTTCCATCAATTCAGCGGCTTCGCTAAATCTGCCAGAGTTAAAACGATCTTCGCCCAACTCTGATTTCACCACCTCAATTTCTTCGGCAAGGTATTGACGGAACAGCTCTTTGGTTACGGTCTGACCGTTATCCAACGACTTGCCGTGTTGTATCCATTGCCAAATTGATGTGCGCGAGATTTCTGCTGTCGCGGCATCTTCCATCAGTCCGTAAATCGGTACACAACCATTGCCAGAGATCCAAGCTTCTATGTATTGCAGCGCAACGCGAATGTTGTGTCTCATTCCCTCTTCACTTCTTACCCCTTCACATGGCGCCAACAATTCTTCAGCTGTGATAGGCGCATCAGACATACGGCTGATGTCGAGCTGATTGCTGCGCTCTCCTAGCACCTGGTTGAAGACGTCCATTGCGGTATCAGCAAGTCCGGGGTGAGCAACCCATGTACCATCATGACCGTTATTCGCTTCTAACAGCTTGTCATTACGAATCTTGTCCTGAACCTGTGCGTTCACTTGTGGGTCTTTAGCTGGAATGAATGCCGCCATACCTCCCATCGCAAATGCGCCACGCTTATGACAGGTATAAATCAGCAAGCGCGAGTATGCGTTTAGGAATGGTTTATCCATCGTCACTACTTGGCGGTCAGGCAGTACTCTGTCAGCATGTTTTTTCAACGTTTTGATATAACTGAAGATGTAATCCCATCGGCCGCAGTTCAGGCCGACAATGTGTTCTTTCAGTGAAAACAGAATTTCATCCATCTGGAAAACCGCTGGAAGCGTTTCAATTAGTACTGTTGCTTTAATAGTCCCAGTTTCTAAACCGAAGTAATCTTCCGTGAAATGGAAAACATCACTCCACCATTGCGCCTCTTGGTACGCTTGCAGTTTTGGCAGGTAGAAATAAGGGCCGCTGCCTTTTTTCAGCAGAGCTTTGTTGTTGTTGAAGAAATACAAAGCAAAATCAAACAACGCTCCGGGAATAATTTGTCCGTCAAACGTGACATGTTTTTCACGTAGATGCAGACCTCGCACTCGACAAATCAATACCGCAGGATCTTCTTTGAGTTGGTAGTTTTTTCCGTTGTCTGGATTGGTATAGCTGATGGTGCCATTCACTGCGTCGCGCAAGTTAATTTGACCATCCAAAACCTTATCCCAAGCTGGTGACATTGAATCTTCGAAGTCAGCCATGAAGACTTTTACATTTGCATTCAGTGCATTGATCACCATTTTGCGATCAGTAGGTCCAGTGATTTCAACGCGGCGATCCTGAAGATCATTCGGAATACCGAGGATTTTCCAGCTTCCTTCACGAATATCTTTGGTTTCACTCAGGAAGTCCGGCAGCTGACCATTATCGATTGTTTGCTGTTTGCGCTCACGCTCTGCAAGTAGTTCATCCACTCTTGCTGCATATCGAACGCAAAGTTCCGATAAGAAAGCTTGCGCTTCACTAGGAAAAATCGCTTCGTGCTCTGAGTTGAGCTCTCCAGTGATTTTTAATCGGGAACAAAAACTAGCATCTCTCTCGAGAGCGATATTCGAATCTGACGTTTGAGCGAACATATCTTCTTCCTTTTTATTCAAAATTTCATTTGTAACTTTAAAACTACAAATTGAATTTTAATTTTCTTGAGACTTCCTTGTTTTCCATGTCTATACAATCACCCAAACCACATCAAACTTCAACGTATTTAAGACTAGACATAGGTCTACAAAACCTAAACAAACACTAACTTACAAAGGGGTTCAGTAAAAGCCAAAAAATACATATCAGCAAAATTCAAAGTTTTGTTCGGTTGATATTTTAGGCATTATGAACGCAACGAAAATGTAATTAATTACGTAATATAATTACAATAAAAGTCGAAGTGTAAAATCGCTTTAAACAACAGCAAAGTCGTTTTGAAAATCAAAGAGTACAGAGGTAGTGGTAGCTTAGACGGAAAAACCATTTTTTCTTTAAACATCGAGCAAGACAAAAACTGTAAAATTAACTTTGTGAATTTTTACAATTTTATGAAAGCTTCATAATTTTTAGTCTTGTGAAATTTCACAGAAAAAGCGATTCGAAAAGTATAAAAAACTAAAAAACGCACTATTACCAGTGCGTTTTAACTATAAGATGATCGTCTATATTTGCGAACCAATTGTAGTTTCTACTCAGTAGAGAGCGAATAAGGCGTTCGAAGTCTGTAAAAGCAGAAACCTCAACAGGGACGACATACGACTAATCGCTACAGCATTTCTGAAAGCAAATCCGCAAGGAGGTTAAAAGTATGACTGCGAGACGAACTTGGACGCCATATTAATCCAATCTCCCTATAGGCCTGCTGACCGGGAGGGTCGATGACCACTAGATTCTGATTTTCTAATAGACCATGTTCAATCGCCATCTGTGGGATAAACGTCGTCCCCAATCCATTAGCAACCATCTGAACCAAGGTATGTAAACTTGTGGCTGTGAATGGATTAATCTTCTCTTTCTCTGTTAACTTGCAGGCAGAAACCGCGTGCTCCGTTAAACAGTGCTCATTCTCTAACAGAAATACCGATTCATCTGGCAAGTCGGCATATTTGATGGGTACGCGAATAGCATCCGCTTGATGTCGGCTGATCACCATTCGAAAAGCATCACGGCCGACAATACGGCTTTCTAAATTTCCAATGTCCATCGGCAGAGCAAGGATCAACACATCCAACTCTCCATTGCGCAGGCTCTGAAGCAGATTCGTGGTGGTATCTTCGCGTAATAAAAGATGCAATTTCGGATAACGTAAGTTCACCTCTTGCACCAAATCCACCAGCAAAAATGGAGCAATTGTCGGGATACAACCCAGCCTCAGTTGCCCTTCCATCGCATCTGTCTGACACAGTTTACCGACTTCAACTAAATCCTGCCCTTTAGCGAGCAACTCCCGCCCTCTTTTTACAACCTGCTCTCCGGCAAGTGTAAAAACCAGTGGGCTTTTTTTATCTTTCTTTTCATAAAGCGGGCAACCAATTAACTCTTCAAGGTTTTGAATGCCTTTGCTCAAGGTGGATTGACTCACAAAACAACGTAATGCCGCTTCGCTAAAGTGGCGGGTTTCATGCAGTGTCACTAAGTAATGAAGCTGCTTTAAGCTTGGCCATTTATTCATAATAATGATTAACTTTGGGGTATTTCAGTTCAGTGATTTATGATTTTGTCTATTATCGCTTTTTTCGATTAAGTTAATCTATTTAATTCGCTTTTTTCTATTTAAGAAAATGTACTATAGTTTGTCTCGTACATACATGGACTAAGTCGACAACAATGAGAGTCGGCTTTTCATAATTTAATGCTTAGGAGCAAAAAAATGGTACTAGTAGGTCGTCAAGCCCCTGATTTTACTGCTGCTGCGGTACTTGGTAACGGTGAAATCGTTGATACATTCAACTTCAAAGAATTCACTAAAGGTAAGAAAGCAGTTGTATTCTTCTACCCTCTAGATTTCACTTTCGTTTGCCCATCTGAATTGATCGCATTCGACAAGCGCTTTGAAGACTTCCAAGCGAAAGGCGTTGAAGTGATCGGTGTTTCTATCGATTCTCAATTCTCTCACAACGCATGGCGTAACACTGCTATCGCTGATGGCGGTATCGGTCAAGTTAAATACCCTCTAGTTGCTGACGTTAAGCACGAAATCGTAAAAGCTTACGATGTTGAGCACCCAGAAGCTGGCGTTGCTTTCCGTGGTTCTTTCCTAATCGACGAAGACGGTCTAGTACGTCACCAAGTTATTAACGACCTACCACTAGGCCGTAACATCGACGAAATGCTACGCATGGTTGACGCACTAAACTTCCACCAAAAACACGGTGAAGTTTGCCCAGCACAATGGGAAGAAGGCAAAGCTGGTATGGACGCATCTCCTCAAGGTGTTGCATCGTTCCTATCTGAGCACTCAGACGATTTAGGCAAAAAGTAATTACTTCTAAACCCGCGCTCAACTCGGGTTAATGGTTGGAGAATATATAAAGCGATAACGCACCGCCAATCAGTTAAGAAGTAAAGTCTTGTAAAAGCTCAAAGCATCCGCTTTGAGCTTTTTTATTGGGCACAAGATCGCACAAGCCATTAGATAAAAACATCGCTGCTTGGTATACACTTATCCCCACATCAAATAGCTGCGAGCCCATCATGAACTACAACATCGAAGTTTGTATCGACAATCTTGAATCTCTACATTTAGCAATCGAAGGCGGTGCCAACCGCATCGAACTTTGCTCTTCTTTGGCATTAGGTGGACTCACACCCAGTTCTGGTATGATGAAGCAAGCGGCAAACATTTCGTCTGTTCCTGTTTATGCCATGATTCGTCCTCGTCAAGGCGATTTCCTTTACGATGAAGACGATATGGAGTCCATGTTGTATGACATTGATGCGGCGGCTGAAGCGGGCTTACAAGGTATCGTGTTTGGTATTCTGACCGCTGAAGGAAAGGTTGATATTCAGAAATGTGCCCGAATCGTCAATCACGCCAAACTCAATGGATTAGGAGTGACGTTTCATCGCGCTATCGATCAATGCCAAGACTATCGCCAAGCATTAGAAGATATTATCGTACTCGGCTGTGAGCGAGTACTAACTTCAGGTCTTGCCAGCAATGCATTAGCGGGCAAAGGGATCATTGCCGACATGGTACAGCTTGCAGATGGAAGAATATCCATCATGGCGGGAGCAGGTGTATCAAGTGACAACGTGGAAGCCATTGTCACTCAAACCTTGGTCAAAGAAGTGCACTTATCCGGAAAGTCAACGCGAACAAGTAACATGAAGTTGGTGGTAAACAGCGCAAAAATGGGCAATCAAAACCTCGATGACTTCATCGTGCCAGTGACAAATCCAGAAGCCATTCGCAAAGTTGCGGAAATTGTAAAATCGCTTTAATGCTGAGATTTAGAAAGAGATTCTAACGTAAAGCATCATCGATAGACTGTTCGCCCAAGTGGCGAACGTCTTTGCCTTTAACAAAGTAGATGATGTATTCGCAGATATTTTGGCAACGATCACCAACACGCTCAATGGCACGAGCGGACCACATCACTTGTAGAATATGCGGGATGTTTTTCGGGTCTTCCATCATAAAAGTCATTAACTGGCGAATCACCGATTCGTACTCTTTATCTAACTTATCGTCCAGCTTATAAACTTCTGCAGCGGCTTCCACATCCATACGAGCAAACGCATCCAACACTTTATGCAACATGGCTACGGCACTGCGACATAACGGTTCAAGAGAGACTTGAAAGTGACTCTCTTTAGAAGAAGGACTTTCAATCGCCACATAGGCCATCTTGGTTGCAACATCACCAATACGCTCAAGATCCGTAATGGTTTTAATGATCGCCATAATCAAACGCAGGTCTTTTGCCGCAGGCTGACGCTTAGCGATAATGCGAGTACAAGCTTCATCAATCGACACTTCCATTGCATTCACTTTGTGATCATCACGCACCACTTTTCTTGCAAGCTCAATATCCTGCTTATTCACCGCTTGCATCGCAAATGAAAGCTGCTGCTCAACCAACCCGCCCATGGTTAATACATGCGTGCGAATAGATTCAAGCTCAACGTTGAATTGACCAGAAATGTGGCGACCTAACTGCATGATGGTTCCTTAACTCGCAAAGTTCTTGTGCAAGAACTGCTTTTGTTCGTTTATCCGTATCGACCAGTAATGTAGTCTTCAGTTTTCTTTTTCAATGGCGAAGTAAAAATAGAGTCCGTATCTGAGTACTCGATCAACTTTCCCATATGAATAAAGGCGGTATGGTCACTCACCCTTGCTGCTTGTTGCATATTGTGAGTAACAATTACAACCGTATATTTGGTTTTAAGCTCATGGATCAGTTCTTCGATCGTCAGGGTAGAAATTGGGTCAAGTGCGGATGTCGGCTCATCCAATAAAAGTACTTCAGGTTCAATAGCAATCGCACGAGCAATCACCAAACGTTGTTGCTGACCACCAGATAAACCAAACGCATTTTCGTGCAAACGATGTTTGACTTCGTCCCACAACGCCGCTGCACGCAGTGAGCGTTCTACCGCATCATCTAATGTGCGACTGTTCTTGATTCCCTGTAACCGTAGACCGTAAACCACGTTTTCGTAAATAGATTTAGGAAACGGGTTGGGACGCTGAAACACCATACCTACACGGCGTCTAAGCGTGGCAACATCCACGTCCGGATGATAAACGTTTTTGCCATGCAGCTTGATTTCACCTTCCACACGACACGCTTCTACAAGATCGTTCATACGGTTGATACAACGCAGCAAGGTCGACTTACCACAACCAGAAGGACCGATAAACGCCGTTACTTGTCCTTTAGGAATACGCATAGAGATGTCGCTCAACGCTTTTGTCTGACCATAGAACAGACTCAAACCTTCAATCGAAATAGAAGTTTGCTGATCAGTTAGATTGTTGACATCCAACGGTGCTTGATAGCCCAATGTTTGATTAACAGAAAACATGCTTAATCTTGTCCTAAAGTACGATATTTCTCGCGCAAATTATTACGAATGCTGATGGCGGTTAAGTTCAAAGCCACAATAACAGTGACGAGCAAAAATGATGTTGCATAAACCAAAGGACGCGCGGTTTCGATATTGGTGGTTTGGAAACCCACATCATAAATATGAAAGCCCAAATGCATAAACTTACGTTCAAGATGAACATAAGGGAATTCTGCATCCACTGGTAAGCTTGAGGCAATTTTTACCACGCCCACCAGCATCAATGGTGCAACCTCTCCCGCAGCACGGGCTATCGCTAATATTAGTCCTGTAATCATAGCAGGGCTAGCCATAGGCAGAACAATTCGCCAAATGGTTTCAAACTGTGTGGCGCCCAATGCCAATGAACCGTGACGCACCGAATTTGGAATTCGAGTTAACCCTTCTTCGGTGGTGACTATCACCACAGGCAGGGTTAATACTGCCAATGTCAGCGCGGACCATAACAAACCAGGAGTACCAAAGGTAGGAGCAGGTAAACGCTCTGCATAGAACAAACTATCGATAGATGAACCTATAGTGTAAACAAAAAAGCCTAAACCAAAGACGCCATAAACAATCGAAGGTACACCCGCCAAGTTGATCACTGCGACGCGAATAATGCGGGTAAAGGTATTGTCTTTGGCGTATTCGTGCAGGTAAACCGCAGCGACAACGCCAAGAGGCATTACAATCACCGACATCAGCAACACCAGAAAGACAGTGCCAAAAATCGCAGGGAATACACCACCTTCAGAGTTAGATTCACGTGGGTTTTCAGATAAAAACACCCAGACCTGTTTCGACCACTGAGTCAATTTTTCCAATGTATTCATATCATTCGGATACCAGATATCCAGAATATGACTCACAGGAATTCGCACCCGAGTTCCAGCCATGTCTTCAACAATTAAAGTTTGCAGACCTAGCTGAGTTCTCAGTAAATCCAGATGCTCTTCAGCTTGTTTTCGCTTTTCATCCAATACTTGCTTTTGCTGTTGGTAATTAGCGAGATATTCATCGGTTAACTTACCGTTAAGCTCTAAGCGTCTTTTCTCCAGTCTCAGTTTTTCTGAAGCACTGCTGACTACTCGAATCTCTTGTTCAATCACTGTATTGATCTGCTCACGCAGCGTCGTCACTTCTTGCAAACCTCGCTCAAGAAGCGTTGAAATATAGGCACTGGTTTCACCATCAGCTTTTTCAAATCCGACGGGCTTACCAAAAAACTGCCCGTCACGAGTACGCTCAATCACCGCCCAACCGGTTGGTTTTTCGGGTGCAGAAACATTGTCTGCCAGCAGTGAAATGAAATCCGCCTGATAAAGATCTCGGTTTGCGACTTTAATACTTAAACGCTCTGCCGTTCCTTCTTCTATAACTTCAGGAGACAGAGTGCTATTCATCTCTTTCAAATGGCTGACAGGCACACTTTCAGAAGCGTATAACTGGCCAACAATCACTTTATTCGGCTCTGCTAAGCTGTGCCATTGATATAGAGGCGCAGGCCAGAAATAGGTTAATCCCTTCCAGCCAATCAACAGCAACAAACCAAGAACCGAGATCAAGCTTAGGCTCACTGCACCGCCAGTAAGCCATATCCAAGGAGAGCCCGACTTAAACCACTTCAATAATGACATTTAGCTATCCAACCAGTTACAGTGAACGATAACGAGCACGAAGACGCTGACGTACCCATTCAGCGATAGAGTTCACTGCAAATGTAAACACAAATAAAAGCAAAGCAGCCAAGAATAGAATTCTAAAGTGCGAACTGCCCACTTCCGATTCTGGAAGTTCCACAGCTATCGTCGCCGACAAAGTGCGCATGCCTTCCAAAATATTCCAATCCATAATTGGTGTGTTACCTGTTGCCATCAAAACGATCATCGTCTCACCCACAGCTCGTCCTAGCCCCATCATAACGGCTGAGAAAATGCCGGGACTTGCGGTTAACAACACAACATTCATTAACGTCTGCCACGGGGTTGCACCTAAAGCTAACGAACCGTCAGACAGGTGTTTAGGCACCGAGAATATGGCGTCTTCAGCAATGGTAAATATGGTTGGAATCACCGCAAAACCCATAGCAAAACCCACTACCAGCGCATTTCTCTGATCGAAGTCGATACCGTGTGATGCTAATAGTAAACGCACATCACCATCAAACAGCCACATCTCAATTTCATTGGTAAACGATAAGATCAAAGCAACAAAAGCAATCAGCAGAGGTATCAATATTAATGAGTGCCAACCATTGGCTTTACGCGCAATGGAGCGCGGCAACCAAGACCAAACCAATCCAATCAAAAACATAGCGACAGGCAACAGTACAAACAAAGCGGTGATAGAGGCCAGATTTGTCTCAACAATCGGTGCAAACCATAGCCCAGCTAAGAAACCGATGATCACCGTCGGCAAAGCTTCCATCAGTTCAATGGTTGGCTTAACGACACGGCGCATTTTCGGCGCCATAAAATACGCGGTATAAATCGCACCTAAAACAGCAATTGGCACAGCAAACAACATGGCATAAAACGCCGCTTTCAATGTACCGAATGCAATAGGCACCAAGCTGAATTTGGCTTCAAAATCATCGCCACCGGATGTCGACTGCCATACGTATTGAGGCTCAGGGTAGCTCTCGTACCACACTTTCTGCCACAACGATGAAAATGATACTTCCGGATAGCCGTTATCCACCTCAGCGACACTGATAATGCCATCAGAATAAGTAGCCAAATAACGCTCGTTATCTGACATCGCAGCCAATGTTGGGGCTTTGGAATAAGCTCGTTCAAAAATCACCAACTTTTCACTGGTGGTGTAATGACTTTGAACCGAGCCATTTTTATAAAAACTGTAGAAACCTTTGCGATAGGTATCAGGCAACAGCATGGTCATTTCTGATGCCAACTTAAACTCACGAATATGTGTAAGTTTGCGTTCACCTTGTTCAGAATCGCCAGTGTGCAGTACATCAAACCACTGAGAGACCAAACCATCACTGTGAGAAACTAAAAGAGAATGTGCTCCGGACAGAAGGGTAATGGCTGTTACTTGGTGTTTACTATCTCCAAGGCTCAAATCAACAACTTCACGAATGTGAAAACGCATCCCGTCACGAAGCGCCACCACAAGGTCTGTGCCTGAACGAATGTACAAAGTCTTAGCATCTGGCGTCAGAACCAGTTGATCGACATTGCCAAACTGAGTCGGGAATCGAAACTCTCCTTGCTGGTTTTGCGTGGAAGTATCCACCCAACGAACCAACACTGAGCTGTCATCGAGATAACTGGCAAACACGGTTTCCTCGTCAGTGACCGCAAAGCTGAATTGCTTAATCAGCGTACCTTTAGGAGAGAGTTTAAAATTGTAAGGCAAGGACAGATGTTCAAGTTCAGGCGTGAAACCTCGCCCTTGTTTGGTCATTGAATAAAGAAATTGAGGACGAACTACAACCACATTACGTTCGTTATCCGCCATAGCAAACCAGCCGGAATCTCGCGTTGCTGTAGCAAACACAGTCGGTTTTATATTAAGGTGTTCAGTCCAGATCGGAGAACTTTTCTCGTGATTCAATAACCAAAATTCGGCGCTCGCATCTTTATCGCTCTCATTTGAACTAACAATAAAACCGCGCTCGCCATATTCATCAATAGCCAGGTAGTGAGGTGCAGAAGACGAAATAGGCTGACTGGCAAAATTAGGTTCCAACTTTGAATCTGAAAACAGAGGAAGAACGACCATACCAAGGTAGATAAAGATCAGAACCAAAGCCCCCAGCACACTGACACCACCGCATGTCACTGCAAGACGAACCAAACGATCTTTGATTAATCGTTTCTGATCTCGTTCTTTCAATGAAAATGTGCTTTGAACCATTTAAAAATCTACCTATTTAACCAATTTGTCATACTATTTCCTTTAGGTGACAATTATATTACAAAGCGCATTAAACAACTGAAAATAAAACAACTCTAAGAACAAAAACACTCACTGCAATAAAAATGTCACATTGGAGCAATATTTTGCATGAGTTAACAACCAAAGTTAACGACCACAGTTATTAACGTCAGAAGAACTAGTCAGTAGGTGTATCATGAGTACGGATAAGCTGTATATCGACAAGGAACTGAGTTGGCTTTCATTCAACGAACGCGTATTGCAGGAAGCCGCAGATAAAACCGTACCCCTTATCGAACGAATTCGATTTTTAGGCATTTTTTCCAACAACCTAGATGAGTTTTACAAAGTGCGATTTGCCGATGTAAAACGCTTGATCCTCATCAACCGCGAACGTGGTGGCAGTGACGAATCCAAGCATCTGCTGTCGCAAATGCAAACCAAAGCCTACAAACTCAACCAAGATTTTGATCAGCTCTACAGTGATCTGATCTTAGAAATGGCAAGACGGCGCATTTTTCTGGTTAATGAAACCCAACTTGATGAAGCTCAGCAACGCTGGATAACTAAATATTTTCAGAAAGAAGTGCTTCCTCATATCACTCCCCTGCTGATGCGTGACGACATTGACGTTCTTCAGTTCCTGAAAGATGAATACGCCTATATCACTGTTGAGCTGAAAAAAGGCGATCACTGCCAATACGCACTGATCGAGATCCCGACCGATCATCTCCCACGCTTTGTGATGGTGCCAGAACAAAAAGGCAAACGTCGTAAAACCATTATCTTGCTCGACAACATCATTCGTTACTGTCTTGAGAGTATTTTCCAAGGCTTTTTCGATTACGACAGTATCGCAGGCTACTCCATGAAAATGACCCGTGATGCTGAATACGATTTAGGCCACGAAGTCGAATACAGCTTACTTGAACAGATGTCTGAGAGTTTGAGCCAGCGCTTGACGGCGATGCCCGTTCGCTTTGTTTATGAGCGTGAAATGCCGGAAGCCATGCTGCGATTTCTATGTGAGAAGCTAAAAATATCCCACTATGACAGCTTGCTGCCGGGCAGCCGCTACCATAACTTTAAAGACTTTATCGGTTTTCCAAACTTTGGCCGTGATTACTTGGAAAACAGACCGTTACCACCGCTAAGTTGCGCTGACTTTGATGATTACCCGAACTCGTTTGAAGCAATCAAAGCCAAAGACATTTTGCTTCACTATCCTTATCACAGCTTTGACCATATTACCGAACTGGTGAGACAAGCTTCGTTCGACCCGAAAGTCATCAGTATCAAAATTAACGTTTATCGCGTGGCAAAAGATTCACGCTTGATGAACTCCTTAGTCGATGCGGTACATAACGGTAAACGAGTGGTTGTGGTGGTTGAACTGCAAGCGCGATTCGATGAAGAAGCCAATATTGAATGGTCACGAATTCTGACTGAAGCTGGCGTGCATGTTATTTTTGGTGCGCCGGGTATGAAAATTCACGCCAAATTATTGCTGATCACACGTAAAGAAAACGACCACTTTGTCCGCTACGCGCATATCGGTACAGGTAACTTCCACGAGAAAACGGCGCGTATTTATACCGACTTCTCTCTGCTGACTGCCGATGAAGAGCTGACAACCGAAGTTCGCAGCGTTTTCAACTACATTGAAAATCCATTCCGTCCGGTTAAATTTAACCATTTGATTGTCTCTCCGCGAAACTCGCGTACCCGTTTATACCGTTTGATAGACAGCGAAATCGCTAATGCCAAAGCAGGCAAAAAAGCAGCTATCACTATTAAGCTCAATAACCTTGTCGATAAAGGTTTGATTAACAAACTCTATGGCGCCAGTGCAGCTGGAGTAAAAATTAGGATGATCATCCGCGGCATGTGTTCACTGGTTCCGGGTGTTGAAGGGGTAAGTGACAACATTGAAGTGATCAGTATCGTTGACCGTTTCTTGGAACACCCTCGTGTGTTTATGACGCACAATGATGGCGAGCCGCTAATCTATATCTCTTCGGCAGACTGGATGACCCGAAATATTGATTATCGCATAGAGGTAACTGCGCCCATTCGTGATGAGCGTTTAAAGAAAAAAATCATCGATATATTAAACATTCAGTTTACAGATACGGTAAAAGCGCGTGTTATAGATAAAGAGATGAGTAACAGCTATGTGAAACGTGGGAACCGCAAAAAAATACGTTCTCAAATAGCGATTTATGACTATCTTAAAAATGCAGAAAAACAGACACGTAAACAAGGGGCTAGCGCCCAGCAAGAGTAAGTTAACGCCTATGAACCAACCCATTTCAAGCCGTGAAATTGCCGCCATTGATTTAGGCTCAAACAGTTTCCATATGGTCGTTGCAAAAGTCGTCGATCAAGATTTGCAACTCATCAGCCGCCATAAACAGCGGGTTCGTTTAGCATCTGGGTTGGATTCTCTCGGCAATCTTGATAATCCGTCAATTGAACGCGGTCTTGAGTGTTTAGCCATGTTCGCAGAACGAATTCAGGGGTTTGAACCAGAAAATGTTCGCATTGCGGCTACCCACACGCTACGCCGCGCCAATAACGCACACATTTTTATCCAGCGTGCTCGTGAAGTAATGCCTTTTCCTATCGAGATCATTCCCGGTAGTGAAGAAGCTCGTCTGATTTATCTCGGTGTTGCTCACACTCAGCCTCAGTCTGATTCTATGCTGGTAGTGGATATTGGTGGTGGCAGTACCGAAATGATCATCGGCAAAGGCTTTGAAGCTGAGCTGGTCAACAGCAAGCAGATGGGCTGTGTAAGTTACACCCACCAGCACTTTGCCAATGGTAAATTGTCGAAGAAAAACTTTGCACAAGCCATCTTAGCAGCCGAGCAAAAACTGGAGTCAATCGCCTCCAAATATCGTAAGAAAGGCTGGCAAAGCGCTTTTGGTTCATCAGGGACCATCAAGGCTATTCACGAAGTTCTGGTCGGTTTGGGCGATGAAGACGGCATAATAACCCCCGTTCGATTAAACAAGTTGATCGACAAGCTGTGCGAATGGAATAAGATTGATGATATTGATTTGCCGACTCTGACTGATGATCGCAAACCGGTATTTGCTGCGGGTGTGGCGATTCTGTCTGCAATATTTAAAGATCTTCATATCAAAGAGATGCACTTTTCCGACGGCGCATTACGTGAAGGTCTGCTTTACGAAATGGAAGATCGCTTCAAGTATTCTGATATTCGTCTGCGTACCACAGAGAATCTTGCGGCTAAACACTTAGTAGACCTCGAACATGCCGCTCAGGTAAAAGGATACGCGCGCGATTTTCTCGACAATGTCTCCTCAGAGCTTGGCTTAAAAGCTAGCAGCGAACTGTTTGACCTACTGGAATGGAGCGCACTGCTTCACGAAGTGGGCTTGAGCATCAGCTTACAAGCATTCCATCGTCACTCTGCTTATATCCTGCGTCATACCAACATGCCCGGCTTTAACAGTGAGCAACAACTGGTACTTTCAACCTTGGTTCGCTTCCAACGTAAAGCATTAAAGCTCAATGAAATGGCCGATTTCTCTCTGTTTAAGAAAAAGCACATTACTGGTTTGATTCGGGTTTTACGTCTGGCAATTTTGGTCAACGGACAACGTAACGATGAACCATTACCTGAACTCACCTTAACAGCCAAAGATGAAGAGTGGACACTAAGCTGTATTGATAAAGACTGGCTGGAGAACAACAAACTATTGCATGCAGATTTACTCACAGAGCAAGAATACTGGCAAGCTGTCGGTTGGGATCTGAAATTCTAGCTCTGGTCATTCATTAAAAAGCCTCGCATGATGACAGCGAGGCTTTTTTGTCCCTTACTCTATCCCTACTTTCTTCAGCTCTTGGCTGGCAATTTCGGCTGAAATCGGTACGTAACCATCTTTGGCCACTAAGCTTTGCCCTTGCTTGGAGAAGATAAAGCGGATGAATTCGCGCTGAATCGGCGTTAAGTCACGCAGCGGATTTTTGTTCACATAAACAAACAAATAACGAGAAAGCGGATACTGACCGGAAAGGATATTCTCGTGGGTCGGCATAATATAATCCGTACCCGATTTCGCTATCGGCACAAGTTTCACACCCGACACCTGATAGCCCACACCAGAATAGCCAATGGTGTTAATTGATGATGCTACCGACTGAACCACCGAAGCCGACCCCGGTTGTTCGTTCACATTGCGTTTGAAATCACCGCCACAAAGCGCGTTTTGCTTAAAGTACCCATAAGTACCGGATACCGAGTTGCGACCAAACATCTGTATGCCACGTTTTGCCCAGCCATAGTTCAGCCCCAGATCTTGCCAAGTTTTTGAAGACTTAGTGGCTCCACAACGTAGTGTTTCAGAGAAAATACTGTCTAGCTGGCGGAAGTTAAGTCCTTCAATCGGATTGTCTCGATGGACAAATACGCCAATGGCATCAATCGCGACGCGCAGTTCCGTGGGTTTGTAGCCGTAAGCGCGTTCAAAGGCTTCAATTTCTCTCATGCGCATTGGTCGGCTCATTGGGCCAAATTGCGCAGTACCTTCGGTTAACGCAGGGGGAGCAGTGGCTGAACCTGATGCCTGTACCTGAGAATCTACATTCGGATAGAGCGCTTGAAACTCTTCTACCCACAGAGTTGTCATTCCTGCAAGCGTGTCTGAGCCTACCGACAACAAGCTGCCAGCAACACCCGACGTCTTGGTATAGTCCTGTAACTCATCAACAGCATAAGCCATCTGAGTAAGCATTAAGGATGCAGCAATACAACACTGACTGATTTTTATCATTGTACGACCAAACGTTTTGGCAGAACAAAAGAGAACTTACTGCCCTTGCCTACTTCACTTTCGATATCAAGGTGCGAATCATGATGTGACAAAGCGTGTTTAACAATAGCCAAGCCAAGACCGCTGCCACCTGTATCACGAGAACGAGCTTTGTCTACGCGGTAAAAACGTTCAGTTAAACGATGTAAATGTTGTGGCTCAATACCATCGCCCTTATCTTCAACTTCCAAACAAGCACCTTGCGGGCTTTGATACCAACGGACGTAAATTTCGGCCCCCGGAGGCGTGTATTTCACCGAGTTGTAGACAAGGTTAGAGATAGCACTACGCAGCTGATCTTCGTCCGCCAGAACTTTCAGATTCTTATCCACTTCAAAGGTGAGCTTATGTTCGTCACTGCCGCTGAGACTGATGGCTTCTTTTTCCAAAATTTCCAGCATGCTAGGTACGTTAACCACTTCGTCCAGCTCGTGCATCGGCGCAGCTTCGATTTTCGACAGAGTCAGAAGCTGGTTGACCAAACTGTTCATACGGTTTAGCTGCTCAGTCATCACGCCATGTGCCTTGCCCCACATCGGCCCAGACAGGACTTCTGGGTCTTCGGTCATTTCCAAATAGCCCTGTAGCACTGTCATAGGGGTACGGAGCTCATGAGAAACATTGGCAAAGAAGTTACGACGCATACCTTCTAGCTGCTTAATCTGAGTCACATCACGAACCACCATCAAATGCTCGCCTTCGGTATAAGGCACGATACGCAGTTCGAGCATACGTTCTACGTTGAGTGGTGAGCGCATTTCCAGTGGCTCGGAAAAATCGTCTTTTTGCAGATACTTAATGAAATCCGGCGTACGAATCAAATTGGAAATCGGCTGACCAGAATCATCAGGCCAGCGAAAGCCGAGCAAGTGTTGAGCTAAGCGGTTACACCAGACAATGTTGCCTTCGCTACGAAAAACCACCACCGCATCGGGTAATGATTCTGCACCATTACGGAAACGGCGAATAAGGTTAGTCAGCTCTTTACGTTTCTTACGTTGGCGTTGTTGTAGTCGGTAAATACCGTTAAACAAAGACTCCCAGTTGCCAGAACCAGAAGGTGGCGTCAGGCGTTTCTCATCCCATAACCATGCCGATAAGCGCAACTGGTTATGCAGATGCCAGACAAGCTGAATCGCCGTAGCTGCTAGTAGCAACCACGGCATATATCCAAAAATCCATCCAACCACTATCCATGGAAGGTAAAAAAAAGCCAGCTCCCAAGCCAGCTTTTTCCAAGTCAATCGTTCAACCATAATCTCTCGAACTTGAATCCTTTTAAGCCTTTTATTTTTCAAGGCTGGCGCTTATAAGCCTAGCTCTTTACGCTTTCGTTGAGAAGCGGTAGCCAGCACCACGAACCGTTTGAATCAACTTATCGTGTCCAGCATCTTCAAGGGCTTTGCGCAATCGACGAATGTGCACATCAACGGTACGATCTTCCACATACACATTGGTGCCCCAAACGTTATTCAATAGTTGCTCGCGACTGTAGACTCGCTCTTGGTGAGTCATAAAGAAGTGCAGCATTTTAAACTCAGTTGGTCCCATGTCTAACGGGACATCATTGGCAGTCACTCGGTGTGAAACTGGGTCTAACTTGAGACCTTGCACATCGATCAACTCTTCCAATGCGGTTGGTGTGACTCGGCGAATCACCGCCTTCAAGCGAGCAACAAGTTCTTTAGGTGAGAAAGGTTTAGTGATGTAGTCATCAGCACCCACTTCTAAGCCGCGAACTTTATCTTCTTCTTCACCACGAGCAGTCAGCATAACAACCGGAATATTACGAGTCAGCTCTTCACGCTTCATGTGTTTGATAAAGTTAATGCCACTACCACCAGGTAGCATCCAATCAAGTAGAACAAGATCAGGGAAGGGTTCAGCTAACTTCTCTACCGCAGTGTCGTAATCTTCTGCTTCCACTGCTTGGTAGCCTTTCTGTTCAAGAACAAAGCAAAGCATCTCTCGGATTGGCGCTTCGTCTTCAACAACTAGAATCCTTCTAGACATATTTGAATAACCTTTATTTTAATTAACAGTGTAACCAAGCATCTTGAGGTCACTTGAGCATATGCATTATGAAAAATGAATATGACACTTTTGTGACTATTGCAAACAATTTTTAATATAAGTTTCTTATCTTGTTCATGGTTTTATATTACTTGGCATAAGTTGATAATTTTTGTGTTTCGCCTAAGACATTGACGGGGAAATCCCCTATCATGTTGGCCTTTCGAACAAGGAAAAGAAAAGATATGTGGTTTAAAAACTGTATGGCTTATCGTGTTAATCGCGAAGTCAATTTCAACGCCGATCAGCTAGAAAAACAACTGGCAGAGTTCCGTTTCACGCCATGTGGCAGCCAAGACAAACAGAAATTTGGCTGGGTTCACGCACTGGGCAAACACGGCGACATGATGACTCACGTTAGCGAAGACCGCATTCTCATCTGCGCCAAGAAAGAAGAAAAAATGCTCCCCGCTTCTGTGATTAAAGACTCTCTTAACGAGAAAGTCGCATTGATGGAAGCTGAAGAGGGGCGCCCGCTGAAGAAAACAGAAAAAGACAACATCAAAGATGACATCATTGTTGATCTTCTTCCTCGTGCCTTTAGCCGCAGCCATTTAACTTACGTTCTGATCATGCCAAATGAAGGTCTGATTCTGGTTGACGCAAGCAGCTATAAAAAAGCGGAAGATGTACTGGCACTACTGCGTAAGAGCATGGGTAGCCTTCCTGTTGTTCCTGCCATTCCTGAAGTTGCCGTAGAAACGACGCTGACTGAGTGGGTGAAAGACGGCAACTTGCCACAAGGTTTCCAGTTGCTTGACGAAGCAGAACTGAAATCGTTCTTAGACGATGGCGCTGTGATTCGCTGTAAAAAACAAGAACTGACCAGTGATGAAATCCTAAGCCATATTCAGGCGAATAAAGTGGTTACTAAACTCGCCTTAAACTGGCAAGACCGTTTGAGCTTTGTATTGGCTGAAGATTGCAGCATTAAACGCATTCAGTACAGCGATGAACTCAAAGATCAAAACGAAGATATTCCTCGTGAAGATCAAGCTGCGCGCCTTGATGCTGACTTATCTCTACTGTGCGGCGAATTCTCAGCATTTCTACCAAATCTGTTTGAAGTACTTGGTGGTCTTCCTAAAGCTGACGCTTAATCTTTCTCTGACTCCGTCTTCGCGGAGTCAGTTTTTCCCTACTTTTCTTCCCCTTCTATTCTTAATCTTTACTAGGCACAGCTCACGTTTTGACGTAAAATTTGCGCCCCTTCCAATACCATCAGGTGGTATTGGCCTGACTTGTGATCAGATTGAGAAACAAACAATGACAACTGAAAATACTTTTGTACCGGAGCTATTATCTCCAGCGGGTAGCCTTAAGAACATGCGTTACGCATTCGCATACGGCGCTGATGCTGTTTATGCTGGCCAACCTCGTTACAGCCTGCGCGTACGTAACAATGAGTTCAACCACGAAAACCTACAGGTCGGTATCAACGAAGCCCACGCTTTAGGTAAAAAATTCTACGTGGTATGCAACATTCAACCGCATAACTCAAAACTAAAAACCTTCATCCGCGATCTTAAGCCAGTGATCGATATGGGCCCAGATGCTCTTATCATGTCTGACCCAGGCCTCATCATGATGGTTCGTGAAGCATTCCCAGAAATGGCTATTCACCTTTCTGTTCAAGCAAACGCGGTTAACTGGGCAACAGTTAAATTCTGGTCAACGCAAGGCGTTGAGCGTGTCATTCTGTCTCGTGAACTTTCTCTAGAAGAGATTGAAGAAATTCGCGAACAGTGCCCTGAAATGGAAATTGAGATTTTCGTACACGGCGCTCTTTGCATGGCTTATTCAGGCCGCTGCCTACTTTCAGGTTACATCAACAAACGCGACCCGAACCAAGGCACTTGTACTAACGCTTGTCGTTGGGAATACAAGGTAGAAAAAGGTAAAGAAGACGAAGCTGGTCAAATCGTAGAAGAATTTGATCCAAATGCTGCGCAAGCAATTGAAGTTCAGGAAGAACGTCCTGATAACACTCTCGGTTTGGGTAAACCTTCTGATGAAGTTGTACTGCTGTCTGAAGCTCACCGTCCAGAAGAAAAAATGGCGGCTTACGAAGATGAGCACGGCACTTACATCATGAACTCAAAAGATCTACGTGCAGTTCAACACGTAGAGCGTTTGACTAAAATGGGTGTTCACTCATTGAAGATCGAAGGTCGTACTAAGTCTTTCTACTACTGTGCGCGTACTGCTCAGGTATACCGTAAAGCGATCGATGATGCCGTTGCAGGTAAACCATTTGATGATAGCTTGATGAATACACTAGAAAGCCTAGCTCACCGTGGCTACACAGAAGGTTTCCTACGTCGTCACACTCACGATGCATACCAAAACTACGACTATGGCTACTCTGTGTCTGATGCTCAACAATTTGTTGGTGAGTTTACAGGTAAGCGCCGTGGTGATATGGCTGAAGTGGAAGTTAAGAACAAATTTATACTTGGTGACAGCCTAGAACTGATGACGCCAAAAGGAAACGTTGTATTCACTCTTGAAGCAATGGAAAACCGTAAAGAAGAAGCAGTTAACGACGCAAAAGGCAACGGTCACTTTGTTTATATCCCAGTGCCTCAAGACATGGATCTTAACTACGCGCTACTGATGCGTAACCTGAATGCTGGACAAGATACTCGTAACCCAGTAGGCAAGTAACCATGGCGTTATTGATCACAAAGAAATGCACTAACTGTGACATGTGTGAGCCTGAGTGCCCTAACGGAGCTATCTCTATGGGTGACAATATCTATGAGATCAACCCGAACCTCTGTACAGAGTGTAAAGGACACTACGAGATTCCGACATGTCAGTCTGTATGCCCGATCACCAACTGTATCGTGACGGATCCGCAGCATGTAGAAACGGAAGAAGAGTTGCTTGAGAAGTTTGTGATTATTCAGGGATTAGCGTAATCGCTCTCTAAACACTTTAAAACGAAGCCCAGTCAGTGACTGGGCTTTTTGTTGCGTTCTAGTCTCAATTATTTCTGAGCGAGACCTTTGTCATTCAGATAACCAAGCATATACGGTCTCGATTCCTGACTCAGCTTAGCGGTGATTTGATCCGACCAACCTTGCTGTTTCACATTGCTCGAACGACTTTGATAGTAATCAATCATCGTCTGATCGTATTCAGCAACTGCATCTTTGTTCAAAGGTTGATAAGTGTTCTCGTGAACAATTACATCTGCCCCTAAACGCGGTTTCAACTGAGGATCTTGGTCTGGGTGGCCTAGACACATACCAAACAGTACTGCACTGTATTTCGGTAAACCCAGTAGCTCATCCACTTGCTGTGGAGAGTTGCGTAGTCCACCAATATAAACACCACCCAGCCCCATTGATTCAGCTGCCAACAGACAGTTCTGCGCCATGATCCCTGAGTCTACCGCTCCAATCAGCGTTAACTCCATAAATTCAGGCTTCACATTCGGGTTCATCTCAAAGTGACGTTGATAGTCGATGCAGAAAACCAAAAACTCAGCCGCCTGTGCTACGTAATGTTGGTTGCCAGACAGCTCTGCCAACTTCTGACGCTTCTCTTTATCGGTTACTCGAATAATAGAAACCACTTGAAGCAAGCTTGAGCTGGAAGCTGCAATACCAGACTTAATAATGCTGTCTAACTGTTGCTGAGTAATCGGAGTATCTTTAAAAGCACGTATAGAGCGATGATTTAAAATCGTATCAATAACGGAGTTCATTTACTTACCCCTTAATAATGCTGTGCATTATCGTAGTAACCCACAGGACTTAGAGCAGTGAAGATAACTGCAACATCTGAATCCTGCCCAACAATGCCTTTCACTTGTTCAGTTACAATGGCTGCCACCTTATCTTGCACTTCCTGCCCACGATCAAACCACAATATTTCCACGAACGGATATGCCGCTGACACTTCACCTTCTGCATAGAAAGTGGTGTAGATATATTCGAAAGTGAAGTCTTCACGAGGAGAGTTCATCAAAGACTGAAGTGAATCCGTGAGGGGTTTTGACAAGTTTTGCACCGTCTGAGGTTCTACAGCGCGAAAACGAAAATGTGGCATAAGTTACTCCTTCTTTTTGAACATCATAACAGCTTCAAAAATGGGGAGCGATAGTAAGTAATGGCTCTTTGTAACAAAGTTTAATGTATTAACCTTATTACCAGAGCCACATAGCCATTAAGCTTTCAGATGTTCACCGAAGAAAGTCAACGTGCGCTCCCACGCAGTCTCTGCGGCCTCTTCGTTATAACGCCCCGTAGAGTCGTTATGGAATCCGTGATTGACGCCTTTGTAAACGTACGCGGTATACGGAACCTTATTCGTCTTCAGCACTTTTTCATAATCAGGCCAAGTCGCATTAACTCGTTGATCAAGTTCTGCAAACTGCAATAACAACGGCCCTTTTACATTGGAACGAATACTTTCCGCTGGAGGTGTCCCGTAAAAAGGAATTCCGGCATCTAAAGCGTCTGGCATAGTGGCAGCAAGCATGTTTACCACATAACCACCAAAACAGAATCCCACTGCACCTAATTTGCCAGAGCTATTGGCATGGGACTTAATAAACGTTGCTGCTGCAATAAAGTCTTCTTCGATCTTGGCTTTATCCATACTGCTTTGCATCGCTCGCCCGTCGTCGTCATTGCCCGGATAACCGCCGAGAGGGAATAATGCGTCAGGAGCAAAAGCGATATAACCATTCATAGCTAAACGTCTCGCAACATCTTCAATGTAAGGGTTCAATCCTCGGTTTTCATGCACAACCAATACGACAGGCGCGTTTCCAGCAAGCTCACGAGGCATGACTAAATAGCCACGGCCTTTGCCGTGCCCCTTTGGAGAATCAAACTCCACGTAAGTGGCTTTGATCTTTGAATCGTTAAAAGATACTTGCTCTGCCAGAGCGTAGTTAGGTAATAAAGCAGAAGTCAGCACTGTCATGCTAAAACCCAATACCGCGAGACCAGATAGGCGACGCATAAACTCTCTACGGTCAATCAAACCATGAGCATATTCGTCATACCAATCAAAAGCTTCTTGCGGAATTTCCCTTTCTTGCTCTATTTGTTGAGTTATGAAATCCATTGAGTTTGACATATCACTTCCTTACTAGATTAGTAATTATTATCGTTTCCACAAACAGTGTAGGTGAAGATTAAAAATCTATAGAAAATTTAAAACGGACAAATTTGTTACAAAATGGAAAGGAAGGCAGATGAGAGATTCGAACTCCCAACACGCGGATTTGGAATCCGCTGCTCTGCCAATTGGAGCTACACCCCTGCAGTTCGTTTTTAATGAGACGACTCTCAGAATAAGTGGCGGAGCGGACGGGACTCGAACCCGCGACCCCCGGCGTGACAGGCCGGTATTCTAACCAACTGAACTACCGCTCCGCATTGGTCAGACTATTAAGTCTTTTCTTTGTTTTGCCTTCAGATTTTTAAATCTGAAGGCAAGAAATAAAGCCTGGCGATGTCCTACTCTCACATGGGGAGACC
>NZ_JACVEG010000001.1 GCF_014596725.1 Vibrio sp. Y2-5 | reverse complement strand
TTATCCCTGCGGGGCTAGAACAGCTTAATATTAGGCTTATGCTTATCAGGATTTGAACCTAGTCCCTCCATATCGTTACTACTTTCATCAGTATCTTCAACAACTTGTCGAACATAAAACGGGTTACAAGTGATAGGGTAAACAATGCCTCCAAGCTTTACATTTGCAAGACACTTGTCCATAGGTTCAACAACCAAGCCAATAGAATATGGGTCAAAAATTGCTTCATCAGTAGCACGATAAAACACATATTCATAAGATTTGAACTTAGAGCCTACGCGCATGATTGAACCCGATATATAAACATCTTTGACCAATTGGCTAAGCTGCGTTTTTAGTTGTTCTTCTAAGGTGTCAGTAGAATTAGAACCGGTATCTTTTACGGTTGTAGAGCTTGATACATCTGGGATTGTCGTTTCAACTTTGGGCTTTTCCACCAAAAACTTATTACTGAACGTATAGACCGCAAACGCGATACCCAATATCAAAAACAGTCCCACATAAAACATCATCGGGATTTTGCCCTTATGAGTATGAATCTCAGCAGACCAATAGACCCCATAGAATGACTTATCCCGTTTAATGACTTTCTTAGTTGCTTGTTTGGAGTCGTGATAATCATTCGGATCAAAGGTCTTTTGTGCCTCTTTACGAGTTACACGAGCGCCACCAAACGGATTGAAAAAGTGAATATGTTTACCTACCAGCTTTCTTAAGTTGGCATCACATAGCGTTCTATCTTGAGTAATAAAGTGTAAGTCGTAGCCACCGTGTCGATGTGTTTCAAGTGCCGCAATAGCGTCAGGAACGCGAGAGCCATTTGCACGAGGAGGGAAAAATTGCTGGCATTCGTCAATCAAGATAATGGAGCGTTTGGGAAGCTGCATCCACTTATGCGGGTCTTCAAAATGCTGAAAGTGAAGATTCAAAGGGAGTACTAATTCAAACTTATCAGCATAATCATCACTAGCCGCCGATAAGATCAATTTCAATTTCTCAATAGCTTTCTTAGGGTAGACACGTTCAACCCAATATAACCAAGTATCAAAGTGATTGTGACTTTCATAATGAGTGTTAAGCCAAGGCGCATCCGACAGCGATAAAAATTCGCCGTCATCGTGAATCGGCTTCATTATCTTAATCAATTTTTTCTTAGCGGCATTATCTTTGATTCGTGGAAAATACCAACCATAGAACCAACCAGAGAACGACTTGCACACCTCAATATCAAGCATTAATAGTTTTATGTTGTTATAAAATTTTGGTCGTTCAGCATCATAAGAGACAACTAATTCACGTAAGCTATTAAGTGTTTTTGACGCACCCGGTAAACCCGTTCGTAAATAAATCATCCTTCCATGCCTCCCGTTTTAGTGCCTGGCTTGTACCAAACTTGACGAGTAAGCACACCACCGCGAACGCCTTTAATAACAAGCAATGCAACCGCACTCGAACACAAAAGGTTAAGCGCTTTATCAAGCCACATATAACCAAGCAGGTTAACGATATCGGCGCCAAAATAGCCCACATCACCGAGCCCATTTAATGAGCTGACAGCAATATCCATAAAGTAACCAATGAGATAATCAAAGCCAGCGAACGAAACGACACCAAATCCCATGCTAAGGAACAATTGACCGACATTCGCACCAATCGCGCCAGCAATCCAAGGTAAAGCCGCACGAAAGAGGGTTATTAAATAAGTAATGATATTAACGATGATAGCCATGTGATCACCTATAAGTGTTTAGCAAACATAAGGAGTGACATAATTGAAGCGCCAGCCATTAGCAGTGCCCTGAACACCAAAGCCAATGAACAAAATGGAGACATGTCTAATGTCATTCGGGCAATTTTTAAATCATAGGTGCGAGGCTCAGGACAACTAGCAGAGAAACGGAATCCGTTTTCTGTGGTGTACGCTTTCAAATAGTTTTCCATTGTTGATTCGCTATCAGTATGAAAATTCTTAAGTGCTCCATTTTCGTCGAATGCACCTTCGCCCATAGTCTTAAGGTCACTAATAAGATTTGACCCTTCTTCAGTAACATTGAGACTTGCAGCACTGGCAGAACATTCATCAAACCAAGCTTGATGAGCAAGATAACAAGCAGCAGCAGAACCATCACAACTGAAGGTGTCACAAGCAGAAGTGCTCACGGTGCCATTAATAGAGTCTTTGAGATTGTTCAAACCATCGGTAACCGAACCAAAACCATCAGCAAGACCTTCACCAAGTGTGCCGAACTGTTCACCAAGAGTGGTGTTAAGGGAATCAAAGCCAGTACCTACCGATTCGCCTAAATTAGAAAATCCGTTGTTTAAGTCAGAATTGAGTTTACCAAGTGAACCATTAACACCATTGACCGAATTATTAAGCGAACTTAAACCCGCCAGATTTTGACCATAAAAGTTAAGTGCTTCTTGACGTGCTTGGGTATCTTGGTTGTAAGAGTTCTCAAGTAGTACGCCAATGGAATCAAGGTTTTTGTTTGTCTGGTCAATCGACATATTGAGCGAAGCAACGCCATTATTGAGGTCAGCAGACAATTGTGAGTTTGCGTTGTTTAAGTCCCTATTCATGTTTTGAATAGCAGCTAAAACAGCCGTGTCTGTGTTGTCCGTAGGTGCTACGGCATCAGGTTCAGATTTTTCAAAAGGGGCATCAGGTGTAATAGAACTAGGTGAATCGGGATTATAGTTAGAGTCAGGAGCGTCCGCATTGTCAGAATTACCTAAACAATCAGGATAACTAGGTTGACCGAAATAACATTTATCAGCGTCCGTCACATCACAGGAATAAGAATAATCATGCGATGACTCATCGCATTGCCAAGCAGAGTGGTTAAATTTCCCGTTAGACTCCCAACAAGAATTATAAGAAGACGCGAACATCTCACCACAAAAATCATCATCAGGGTCATCAACACATGATTCCGTGTTGTAGTCATAAACATAACCAGCTTGACATTGGTCTTCAGGAGGTTCTTCACATTTACCAGTTTGCGGGTTTATCTCATTAGGGCTGTCACACGTAGCAGTAGAAAGAGAAATCGATCCATACAACATACGCCCATCACTACGAGAGACATCAACAAAAAAGCCGGGATAACTAAAGTAAGAACTCTGAACAGTGTAGGTATAGCCGTCTGTCCAAGATTTACCAGAAGGACAAAGAGAAGACAGTGAACTGGATTCGATGACATCACCAAGCTTTAAGCCAGAACACTTTTCAACAAGATTGTAGTTATTGCCATAGCTAGAATATCTGACAATTTCAGCATGAGTGTAGAAAGAAAAAGATAAAAAAATCAGAAGAATGTATTTTTTCATAACCCACCTAAAACATGCGACGAATAGCGTCTACAGTGACGAAGAGTACAAACAGGTAAACAATGTCATTGACGTGTATATAAGTAGGCATGACGAACTCCAACGAGAAAAAGGAGGAGAAAACTCCTCCTTTGGGGACTGAGGTTTAACCGAAGATAGCGCCTTTAGCCCATTTAAAGACAACAGCCGTACCAGCCAGACCAATCAACGCGCCACCGATAGCAGCGATAGCGGCACCACCATCATCAGTAATTGCTGTAGTAGCAGCAGTTACATCAATAGCAGCGAAAGCAGGGGAAGTAAGAACAGCAGTAGCCGCAACAATGCCAGCCTTAACAAGTAAGTTTTTCATAATAGATTCCTTATCTAAAACCGAGTTGTGAAATTACAAGTTTTATAACAAAAACAAGTCCATACAGCCCCGCAGCAGCACCAGCCAAACTGGCAATATCAGCTAAAGTAAGAACACCGTCAGGGTTTCCAAAATCTGAGGAGTCATACAAAGAGATATATGGACAAGATTCACCAGCGGCTAAGTTCACGACTTGAAGAACGTCATTAACAGCTTGAACACAAATCATGGTTTAGCCTCCGGTTGAATTAGTTTGCTTTAGGTGCAGCAGGGAGGTTAAACAGGTTCATAGTCGTACCAGAACGAGCCGCACCAGAGGCATCCGTGAAGCTGTACTGGTTGTACTCAACTAAGAATTCGAACTGTTTACCGACAAGAGATTCAAAGTGCTTGCCGTTTTGTGACTCTTTCCAGAGGTCAACGTTTACGCGAACGTCGATAACTTGAGTGGGTTTAGAGGTCAGCACTTTGATCACACCCGATTGAGTGTGTTCACCTGTAGTCGGGTTAGTGCGGCTAACTTGTTGGATATCGTCAATATCCTGAATCATACCTTTAGCAATCATGTGTGTTTCCTTATTAAAAATGAATGGCGACAGTTAGTGACACAAGTCCAAGCCTCCGGTCGACGGCGGCTGCGCCCGCCCGTCCGACCCGAAGGAAAGAGCGTCATCGATGAAATAGATTTCATCTTGATACATAACGCAGGGTTCAATAGAGGCGTAATCCTGCATCATAAAAAAGGCTTCATCTTGCAGGCGTTGAAACTCTTCAAGCTGCATGCGGTGGTACTCAAATTCGTCTTCTAACGTTTCAAACACCATTTTGGTGCCGTTCATAATGTTGCGAATACCACGAACGAAGTTACGCTTGTTCTCAAATTTCCAGTCTTTAAAGCGGGTAGGGATGGTCTTCCCTTTGAAGAGAATGCCTTGAATAGCCGCGCTCATTTCATCCCCGTATCGGGTTTGCTTGAAGAGTCCTGCAACGTCAATTTTCTTAGCGTAAACAGGTCGGATTGTTTGGTCGTTACGTCGAACGAAAACGCCACCCATAGCCATGACAAACGCTTTAAAATCACCGATATCCGCAGCACGGCGAATCGATTCAAGGACAAAATGCTCTTCTTTGGTGAATTGGTTACTGGTAATCACTGCATCGTCCTCTTTGAATTCTTCGCGGAAACGACGCATTTCACGCCACGAAGTAACCGAAGGACCACCATAAAACTGAAACTGGCGAACCCCATTAACGCGATTAAATGAGACAACGGATTCAGCCGCATCTTGACCGGACTTGTCAGAATTACGGTCTTTGTCGATGTGTTGTCCGTCGATATTTTTAGAAAGGTACTTGGCGACATAGCCCACCGCAGAGCCTTTTTTGAAGTCGATTTCTTCTGCTTTGAAGCGGTATTTCTGCGCGCCTTTTTCCTTTGGCGAATCGGCTAAAGCGTGATGCTTGAGCGTACGAGTGACCAAATCTTTGTGGTCAGGATGAATAAAGAACAACATGTGATGATGCGGTGTACCGTCATGGTGAGGCTCTACGATTCTAAGACCGTAGATTTTCACGTCCTGTTTATCTAAGTCTTTGCGAAACGCATCTAACACATGCATAAGGTGATTATGAGCATCAATAGCGGTAGGTTTACCCGCCTTTTCCCATTTAGGATTCACCTTGTCACCTTGGTAAACGTGAAAGCGAGAAGGGGCTGTGACCGTGTAGAACATGGCAACGTGACCCGAATCCTTGCAGATTTCTTCAAACGCTTTGAGGCGTACAAACATTTCAGCGCGACGAATCACAGGGTTAGCCGTCGATTTAGCGGAAAGCTCCTGTAAAGTGAACCATGTTTCAGGGTCATCTTCGACATAACACACGGTATTAGATAAAGCCTGAAGCGTTTCAGAATTTCGCATACGGAGCGTCTTTACGCTGTGCATTGAGCAATATGGATTTTCCTTTGCGTTCACAAGGAGCAAGTCACGCGCCACAGCTTCAACTTGCGCGAAATACTGGCGACGAAGTTGACGACGAAGCCATTTATCACAACATGCGCGATTACAAAGAGATTCGAGTTGCCCCGATTTTTTCATGCGTTTGACCAACTCTTCACGGAACGAAAGCCCCAAACCAGAAAGCAGTTTTTCAGCTTTGGCAAAACGGGCATCAATATCATCAATGCGACAAAGAATTTTGCTGAACGCTTTGGATTTGGTTTTAGCCAGTTCAATGACTTCTTCATCAGTGCGGGACACGCGAACACCACCAGAGCGCAAACGTTCATCGGCTTCACGAATCATTGATAAGGCGGTCATTGCGTCTTTTTGTTTGGTGATGTTGGTAAACGCCTGAACCATGTAAGGCGCAAAGTCACCATGACGACGAGTCACGGCATAGAGTTCTGTACACAAGGACGGTTTATGCGTGACATTGTCACTCACGTCTACAGAATGAATCTGTGAAAGCAAGGCTTGACGACGAGGACTTAAAGACGGATTTGCATGGTCGACAAAAGTAAACGGTCTAACTAACTGGTTATCATAAACATGAGGCGCAGTGTTCAGTGTTTGAACCGCTTGAAAGTCTACTGTTTCAAAGCGTTGAGTTTTGAGGTCAAAGACAGATTCACGCATCGAATTTGCCCTCGGCAGATTTTTTTAAGCTATGGAGATGATGAACAAGATAAATAATTGCTTCATAACCCAAACGACAAACGAAGTACCAAACCATGCAGTACATTGCGATAGCTTGAGCAATCATATCGACGTCAGCAGCCGTCATTAATAAAGCGTTTTCCATTCAAGCCTCCTCAATGGATTTAGGAAGCAAGTCAAGACCAACAAACGAGCAGAAAGTAAGAAAATCTAAATTAGTTTCAAAGGTAAAGGTGAGTGACTGACCGAACTGTAATTTCTGATAAACAACGTTATCTTCATCGTTAACAACCACCGAATGATGAAAATGTTCTACCGTGAAATCATGCTCCATCCACGTGTAAACAGTAGCGTTACAATAATCAAGAGACGCAACAAAAGAATATTTATCATCCGTAGGATGAATCATGAGAGATTCAGAGCAAAGACAACCACCAACAATTTGAAACATACCAACCACCTTGAACAGTTGAAATAGAGGCGACCACAACAAGCGAAAGCTTCAAGGGCGAACGCCCGAAGTGGTCTAAATCCCAGATTTGGGAACTATAAATCCCAGATTCGGGAAGCGCAAGATACCAATTTTGGGAACGATTGAGCTAAACTTGAGGAAAATGGAGGACTTGCCATGTATCAAAATGAACTGTTAGATGCCTATAAACAGGCTCAAAACTACGTACAAGACAAGCAAATTGCGCTAGATATGAATATATCTGCGTCTAGAATATCTGAATTCAGAAGTTGTAAGCGCTACATGACTGATTCACAAGCAGTTTTTCTCGCAGAAAATGCAGGAATCGACCCAGAGCTTGCTTTACTAGGTTGTCACGCTGATAGAAATGACAATCCAGACATAAAAATGCTGTGGTCTAACATTGCAAAAAAGTATAACGGGCTAGGTTTTACAGCAATATCAATGATTTGCGGTGCGATTGTCGCCCCATTAGAGCCCATTAGAGACTACGTATTATGTATGTTATGTTAAATAGACTTTTCTAGCTTCGAATAACATACCTGTATTGCACGTATAACTACTCTGTTGCCGCTGCGTTTTACATAATTAGCATTTACCATAAAATACCTAATAACTACATTTATCATCTGTGATAAAAATGTAGTTATTAGACGGTAAACCTTTCTATTACTAAAGAAATTTCATTGATACGCATTGGTTTAAGCATAAAGTCATTCATGCCTGCTTTAAGGCATTCGTCTTTATCGTCATCCATGGTATGTGCTGTTAGCGCAATGATTGGAATATTTATGTTTTTGGCTCGAATTTGTTTCGTTGCTTCAATTCCATCCATCACTGGCATCGAAATATCCATAAAAACCAAATCGAATTGTTCGTCGTGTTTAAGGAGTTCTACGGCTTGTTTGCCGTTATCTGCGAGTGTCACGTTGTAACCCAAGCGGCTCAGCATCAACTGTATTACTATCTGATTAGTTTTCGTGTCTTCCACTACCAGAATATTATAAGTCTTCTCTTGGTTCTTCTTAGTTGCCGCATTGGTTATTGTGCCCTTGGATACTTCCTTGCAACTATCTTTCAGAGGAATCGTAATTTCAAAGCAACTTCCTTTATGTAATGTGCTGCTAACAGAAATTGTTCCGTTCATCAGTTCTACAAGATGTTTGGTTATGGTTAACCCTAGCCCTGTGCCGCCATAATTTCGAGTATGCGAGCTATCCGCTTGTATAAATGGTGAGAACAGTTGTTCAACTCTGTCGCTTTCTATTCCTATACCCGTATCGTTGACCTGAATATTCAATTTTCCGTCGAGGTCATAAAGTGACACTGTGACTATGCCTTTCTCTGTGAATTTAACGGCGTTACCTACAACATTAAACAGTATTTGAGTTAAACGAACAGGATCGACTAGATACTCTGTTGTAGGACAAAGTTTGACATCAACGCAAAAAGCTATGCCTTTATCTTCAGCAAGCTGGCGGTGGTATTCCAGAGCATGATTTAGTTTGTGGTATAGATTTACTTTGTGACACTGTAGCTTAAAGTGCCCAGACTCAATACGGCTCAGATCCAGTACATCGTTGATGATCACTAGCAGCAATTCAGCGGAATGCTCCATCTGTTCCAACAGATCCAGTTGATGAATGCTAGATGTATCTCTTAATACATCAATTAAACCTAACACAGCATTCAGCGGTGTTCTTAACTCATGACTCATCATGGCTAAGAACTGAGATTTAGATTTGTTTGCCTGCTCTGCAAGTTGTTGTGCCACAACCAGTTCTTTGGTCTTTATATCAACAAGTCTTTGTAACTCTTCTTTATATTCAATATCGCTGATTGCTCTTTCTATAAGCGGCCTAAATCGAAGTAGCGTTGTCTTCATATCTAGACTGAATTGACCTTTTTTCTTCCCGAGCAGTAACAACACTGAATCTGACGTTTGAGTTCGAATGCCGGTGATGAGAGCCGACTCAATCTGATTTTTTAGAAATCTGTTAAGGTTTTTAAACTCATCAAGCTTGATGGGTTCAAAAAGTATGATGGATTCGCCATCAAGTACGCGCTGAAATTTTGTTCCGTTTAACCAGTTCTTCCCTGTAAACGCAATATTTGAAGTCAGGAATGTAGAGTATCTTGTACTGTCTTTTCCTTTAGATATTACGATGAAGTCATTGAATTTAATGTATCGTCTTAACACTCTTTTGAGTTCATCGAATATTTGATACTTGTTTTCTGCTCGGCTAAGTGCAGATAAAGCCGCTAGGATGACTTGGTTTTCTTCGGTTATTAGGCGTTCGCGCTCTCTACTACGTTCTAACTCAAGCAGCGTCTCGTTGAAATGTTCAATGTATTGCTGCTTCATAGATAGTGCTCTGACTCGTAAAAGATTGCAGATGAAATCATTAAATTGCCGTGGGCATTTTCACCACCGACAAGCTTTCCTTGTTCACCAAAGGTAAAAGGACAGATGAAAGGACAACCATTCATTTGATTAGTGATTTTTTCATACACTTCTCTCATTTGTTTTCCTAAATGCAGCATAGAACCGGCGCAAAAAATTATTACACCGCCAATCATCTCTGTTTCATTGTAGTGCTTTGTGTTTGCGTCTATTACAAATCTAGACGCTCTCTCTATCAGGTGATCTTTTGAACCAGTCATTAAAGTAATGGTCTCTCCTACTTTGCTTTCGGAAAACATTTCTAAAGCATCATCGTCAGTGATACGTATTGGGTGTGACAATTTAAAATATGGGTGATTATCTATTTGGCCAACCACATTGCCGATAGGAAATTCAGAGACATAATCAAACAAATATTCATCTAAATTCGATAGCCCTGAGTGCTCACTCAACCATTGCTGATAGACCTGTTTTGCTGGTTTTTTATCAATAGCGTAGATATAGCGACCACTGGCTTCGGTAACCAAACCAGAGTGCTCAGTCGGTGAATATCCGACACTCAAACTCGTGGCTACAGGGATGGAAAGAAAACCGACGAGCAGTGTTAAAGCATCAGATGAATCGTAATGTTCATTGGAGACTGACCAGTTTCCGACGATATTATTGTCGGCCGCTGTGCCACCGATAATGGGCACTTGGGTTCCGAACAGTGAGTCAATTGCTTCTATAATACGTTCTTCATTTCCTGGTGTAGAATGAAGAAGGATAAAATCTGGGACCTCACCGACTCGGTTCGCTTTGAGAAGAGCTTCATAGACTGCAAAGCGCACGACATCTTCGTATTTAGTGCAATCTTTGATACTGGCATAAGCTGTGCCGTAAGCACTGCTCTTTGAGTTATCGTAAATGGCCATAACACCAATGACGGTGCCGCTGTGTATGCCAGTATCCGTCATCAGTCCATTACATGAGGAGCAACCAATTAGGGGGATGTTGGAGAAGTGACTTGAGAAATAATGGGAAAGGTTTTGATTACTATAAGCTTCGGTGTAATAGCAGACTATTGCACTGATTCCTGCAAGTTTGATAGAGCCCTTAATTTCTTTGATGGCATCATTTATATCTGGGTTATTTGAAATAGCTGTTTCAAGTCGCATTTACGAATTACTTATAAGTACAATCCTAATTAATTTATACCTCATAATAATTTAGATATGTTTGACACGCCCCTCCCTATGTCACATTTGTCTTACAAATTGAACGATATGAACTAGTTTTCAACCTGAACCTTTACCGAGTTATTAATAATAAAGGCATCAACGTTATTAACTTTGTCGGCTTTAGGAAAAAGGACAACATTTTGAGCGTTTCGGATCCACTCTCCATCATAGGTAACGTCCCAATCTAATGGGATTGGATAAACATTCAACACTCCCGATTGCCTATCATTTTTTGTAACAGTTATTTTTTGATTATTTACAAATACAAAACAATTTGGCTGCGGACTGCAAGTAACAGTGACGAACTCTGTATATGTGATCGTTCTCCAAAAAAATGCGACGAGAAGCAAGGCTAAAGTGACGATAATTTGAGCAAGCCTGTGTTTTGTAAGCTTTTCAGCAGCCATTTGAACGGGTTCCTCGTGTAACAAAGTTCAAAGTTTTGAAATAAAAGGGCAAAACCTGATAAAGGGTAAGGTTACTACACTGTCATTGAATTGTTAATTGCAGTATACTTTTTTGCTTGAAAATGCCACTTTTTCGTAAAGTCAGCAATAGCTATTAACGTTTTGATAAAACTTTAATTTTGTTGTGGATTTGGGTGGCATTGCGACATTTGTCGTGTTGGAAGAAAAGTGTAGTTAATTAGACATTGGAAGCATGCAAAATGAGCCAAGAAAAGCAGCTTGAACAAAACTATAACTATACAGTCGTTCGTCAATTTACCTTAGTGACTATTCTCTGGGGTATTGTAGGAATGGGTGTAGGTGTTTTGATTGCCGCTCAATTAGTTTGGCCACAGCTAAACTTTGATACGCCGTGGCTGACGTATAGTCGTCTCCGTCCATTGCATACTAATGCGGTGATATTCGCGTTTGGTACAAGTGCCCTGTTCGCAACATCTTATTATGTTGTACAGCGTACCTGTCAAACTCGTTTATTTGGTGGGCCGCTTGTTGCATTTACCTTTTGGGGATGGCAAGCAATCATTTTATCCGCAGCAATTTCTCTACCATTAGGTTTTACCTCTGGTAAAGAATACGCTGAGTTAGAGTGGCCTATCGATATTGCTATTGCAGTAGTATGGGTTTCTTACGCAGTGGTGTTCTTTGGAACACTTGTGAAACGTAAAACGTCTCATATATATGTAGCAAACTGGTTCTTTGGAGCCTTCATCATTACTGTTGCTGTTCTACATATTGTTAACAGCATGGCAATCCCAGTATCAATGACTAAGTCATATTCGATTTATTCAGGTGCTGTCGATGCTATGGTGCAATGGTGGTATGGTCACAACGCAGTAGGTTTCCTACTAACCGCTGGTTTCCTAGGTATGATGTACTATTTCGTACCTAAGCAAGCAGAACGTCCAGTTTACTCTTACCGTTTATCAATTGTTCACTTTTGGGCATTGATTTCACTTTACATCTGGGCCGGTCCTCACCACCTACACTACACCGCTCTTCCAGACTGGACTCAGTCTCTGGGCATGGTGATGTCTTTGGTTCTATTCGCTCCTTCTTGGGGTGGTATGATCAACGGTATCATGACGTTGTCAGGTGCATGGCATAAGCTACGTTATGACCCTATCCTACGTTTCCTAATCGTATCATTGTCTTTCTACGGTATGTCTACCTTCGAAGGCCCAATGATGTCGATTAAGACAGTCAACGCACTATCTCATTACACTGACTGGACGATTGGTCACGTTCACTCTGGTGCTTTGGGCTGGGTTGCAATGGTATCGATTGGTTCTGTATACCACTTGATCCCGCGCCTGTTTAATCAAGAACGTATGTATTCAGTTAGCCTAATTAATGCTCACTTCTGGTTAGCAACAATCGGTACTGTACTGTACATCGTGGCGATGTGGATTTCGGGTGTAATGCAAGGCTTGATGTGGCGTGCAGTTAACTCTGACGGTACGCTAACTTACAGCTTTGTAGAGTCTGTACAGGCTTCGTACCCGTTCTATACCGTACGTTTCATCGGTGGTTTTATTTTCTTATCTGGCATGTTCCTAATGGCATACAACACATATAAGACGATTTCAGCTCCGAATCACAGCCTAAAAGCTATCCAACAACCAGCGTAAGGAGATTTAAAGAATGAGTTCAGATTCTAATAATCGCCATGGCATTATCGAACGTAACGTCGGTTTGTTGGCAATTATGATTGTATTCGCCATCAGTTGGGGTGCTTTAGTTGAAATCACACCGTTGATTTTCCAAAAGCAAACTACTGAGCCAGTAGAAAACCTGAAACCATACACTGCATTGCAGATGGAAGGTCGTGATATTTACATCCGTGAAGGCTGTAACGTGTGTCACAGCCAAATGGTTCGTCCTTTCCGTTCTGAAACAGAACGCTATGGACACTACTCTGTAGCAGGTGAAAGTGTTTGGGAACATCCATTCTTATGGGGTTCTAAGCGTACTGGTCCTGACCTTGCTCGTGTTGGTGGTCGTTATTCAGATGAATGGCACCGTGTTCACTTGACGAATCCTCGTGAGCTAGTTCCTGAATCGAATATGCCTGCTTTCCCTTGGTTAGCTGAAAACGTACTGGATGGAAAAATCACTCAGAAGAAACTTGAGCTTTTCCGCAATCAGTTTGGCGTACCATATACAGATGAGCAAATAGCGAATGCGTCGAAAGATGTTGAAGGAAAAACAGAGATGGATGCCATCATTGCTTACCTTCAGTCTATTGGTCACGCAATGAAATAACAGAGGTAATTATGGATATCGGTACTATTCACAGTATTTGGACCATAACGTTGTTTGTCTGCTTCATCGGAGTTGTTTGGTGGGCGTTTGGCAAAAAGCGTAAAGCGCGTTTTGACGAAGCCGCAAACTTGATCTTTGCAGACGAACAAAAAGAAACACCCTCTAATAAGAACAAGGAGTGACTGAGTAATGACGACATTTTGGAGTCTTTGGATCATCGTAATTACGGTTGGTACCCTACTTGGATGCGCAATTCTTCTCGTTTGGTGTCTTAAAGACAAAATGGGTGTTGAAGAAGGCGCTGACATGGGCCACGAATACGATGGTATTCGCGAGATAAACAACCCACTGCCTAAGTGGTGGACCTATCTATTTGTTAGTACGTTCATCTTTGCTGCTGTCTATCTAACGCTTTACCCAGGTTTGGGAAATTTTAAAGGTGTTTTAGGCTGGCAAAGTTCAGACCAAAAAGTACGTACATTGGAAGAATCAAAAGCTTCTATCGCTAAAGCTCAAGAAACAAAAACTCTTGTTCAATACGCGAAAGAACTTGATGACGCTGATGCGTACTTCGGTGAAGCTTTCAAGCGTTTAGCATACAAAGATGGTGGTACAGAACTGCGCCCTGTTCCTGAAATTGCAGCAGATCCTGATGCATTGAAAGTTGGACAACGTTTGTTCCTGCAAAACTGTTCTCAGTGTCACGGCTCTGATGCTCGCGGTCAGAAAGGTTTCCCTAACCTAACTGATAACGCGTGGCTATACGGTGGTGAACCTGATGCAATCGTGACAACGATTCGTCACGGTCGTATCGGTCAAATGCCAGCATGGAAGGATGCATTGGGTGAGCAAGGTGTAGCTGAAGTAGTAAGTTACGCACTTAGCCTAAGTGGTCGTTCTGTCAATGCTCGTGAAGCTGAAGCAGGTAAAGCCCGCTTCGTTGTTTGTGCAGCTTGTCACGGTACAGATGGTAAAGGTAACCCTGCTGTAGGTGCGCCTGACCTGACAGACCAAGATTGGTTGTTCGGCGATTCACGTGCCGCTGTAACTGAAACAGTTATGTACGGTCGTTCAGGTGTAATGCCTGCATGGATTGACATTCTAGGTGAAGACAAGGTGCAACTCGTTGCTTCTTATGTCTGGAGCCTAAGTAATTCAGATAAATAGTAAAAATCTAATAACAGCCCCTTTCCTAGGGGCTGATTTTTTCTTAAATTTAAAACTTCTTAGTTTAAGCCCTTCTTTTTGTTGTAGAGAACTTTTTTATGGTAAAGCCTTGGTATAAACAATTTTGGCCGTGGTTCCTGATTATCCTTCCTCTTACTGTTGTTGTATGGACAATCGTTACGGTTATCGTGTTTTCGAATAACTCAGTTTCATTGGTTACTGAGGATTACTATAAAAAAGGTAAAGGTATTAATGTCGATTTGTCTAAGATACACATAGCCAAGGATCTCGGTCTTAATGCTACTGTTAGCTCTCAAGGCAATGAAATTATTATCCAGTTTAACAAAGGTAAATTGGATCACTATCCTGCTATACAAGCAATGTTCGCTCACAGAACCCTTGCCGATAGAGACTTTTCACAGCTGATTACCGCTGATGCAAAGGGTAATTATAAGATTACTCGCGATGAAGAAATGCAAGGTCCTTGGTTCATCGAATTAACCCCACACAATGGTGAATGGTTAGTTCAAGGTCGAGTTACATTCCCTTCTGCTTCACCGACCCAACTGATGAACTAGTGATATGAACAAAGCGTGTTACCACTGCGGTGAAGAAGTACCAGACAACACCGATTTCAAAGTAACGATTCTCAACGAAGAGCGCGACATGTGCTGCCCAGGATGTAAAACTGTGGCAGAAACTATCGTTGAGAATGGACTCGTGTCCTACTACCAATACCGAACAACCACTGCGGATAAAGTGGAGTTAGTTCCGGAACAGCTAAAAGCCTTAATTCATTACGATAACTCAGATGTCCAAGCCGAATTCGTGAGAAATGTGGATTCTCATTCCGAAGTGACATTGTCACTCGAAGGTGTATCCTGTGCGGCTTGTGCTTGGCTGATAGAAAAACAATTAGTTAAAGAGCCCGGTGTTATCGGTATTCGTGTCAATACCACTACGAATAGAGCTTTGCTCAGTTGGGATAAGTCTTCGGCAAAACTCAGCGATATACTTTCTCGCATTCATAATCTAGGTTACAAAGCTGCGCCTTTTGAAGCCGATAAGCACGAAGCTCAATATCACCAATCAATGAAGCAATATCTATATCGACTCGGTATTGCAGGTCTAGCGACTATGCAAGTTATGATGCTTGCGGTTGCTTTGTACTTGGAAGCTTTTGGTGATCTGGACGGTGAGTTTAAAAACTATTTTCGCTGGGTAAGTTTGTTGTTTGCTACTCCTGTGCTTCTATATTCAGCATTCCCATTTTATGTCAATGCATGGCGAAGCATTAAAGGTCGTACATTGGGCATGGATGTTCCCGTGTCTATCGCTTTGATCTTTGCTTATGTCGCAAGTTTATTTGCAACGGTTACTCAAAAAGGCGAAGTTTTTTTTGAATCCATTTCCATGTTCACCTTCTTCTTACTGGTGGGACGTTTTCTGGAAATGCGAGCAAGACGAAAAGCTGCGGCGGCCAGTGGAAACCTATTAAAATTAATTCCAGCAATCGCCACTCGTCTAGATGGTTCTCAAACGCCAGTTAAGACTCTGCAAATTGGAGAGAAAATTCGCGTTTTGCCCGGAGAGCACATTCCCGCAGACGGTGCGGTTATTTCAAACCGAATTCTTGTTGATGAATCCATGTTAACCGGTGAGCCTCTGCCTGTTGTTAAAAATATTGGCGATGCAGTATACGCAGGGACACTAAACGGCGATGAATCATTTGACCTTGAAGTCACGGCGACAAAAGCAGATTCGGTAATTTCAAATATCGTTCGCCTCCAAGACGATGCTCAATCATCGAAACCGAAAATTGCTGAAATAGCAGATGTTGTGGCGAGATACTTTGTCGCCATCATTTTGGTCATTGCTTTAGGTACATGGCTGTTCTGGCATAACTCGCGTCCAGACGATGCTTTTTGGATTATGTTATCTGTGCTTGTTGCTACCTGCCCTTGTGCTCTTTCATTAGCAACACCAACGGCAATAACCTGTGCCACTTCTCGCCTTGGCAGTTTTGGCATCCTACTTCGTAAAAACCATGTGTTTGAAACTCTATGTAATGTGAATCATCTGGTTTTGGATAAAACGGGTACGTTGACTCGTGGCAACATCGAAATCAGTAGTGTCAAAGTACATTCGCAAGAGTGGACAAAAGAACAATGTTTAGCGATAGCGGCTGAGCTGGAACAATACGCAAACCACCCTATTGCTCGTGCATTCAAACCTTACCTGAATGCTGACGTTGTTGCGTCCGACGTTAAAAACATCATAGGTTCAGGGATAGAAGGCACGCTTGACGAACACCATATTTGTGTTGGTAACGCGGAATACGCACTTGTTAACAAAGGCATCACCAACGAGCGAAATGCGGTATATATGTCTATTGATTCACAGCATGTGGCGACTTTCTATTATCAAGACCCTATTCGCTCTGAAGCCAAGAGCTTCATTAATAAGTTCCACCAAGCGGGTATTCGAATCACATTATTAACGGGTGACTCTCAAGTAAATGCAGAAACCGTCGCAAGTGAACTCGGTGTCGATAACGTTATTGCACAAGCTAAGCCTGAAGATAAGCTGAACTATTTGCGTTCTCTGGATTCGAAAGACATCACATTGATGGTCGGTGATGGGATCAATGATGCCCCAACCCTTGCTGGTGCTCATCTGTCTGTTGCTATGGGCGGTGGTACTGATGTTGCAAAAGCTTCTGCTGATATGGTGCTGCTTGGAGACAAACTCGATCGCCTACTTGATGCTAGAGAACTCGCTTTAAAGACTCGCAGAATTATCAGGCAAAACCTTGCTTGGGCTTTGGGATACAACGTGGTTATTTTACCTTTGGCTGTTGCAGGGTTTGTTGCCCCTTATGTCGCGGTTGTAGGTATGTCTGCGAGCTCGATTATAGTAGTATCTAACTCTCTTCGATTATTGAAGGAACAGAATAACTAAATGGAAAGCTTGTATATTTTAATTCCCATCGCGATAGTCATTGTGGCCGTAGCAGTTGCCATCTTTTTATGGGCGGTCAAAAGTGATCAGTTCGAAGATCTAGAACGCCAAGGTCACAATATCTTATTTGATGAGGATGAGCATTTAACGCCAAAGAGTCCTTCTGATAACGAAAAGAAAGATGAACGCTGATTTCGTTGGCGCTTTTTTTGTTGGGCTATTAGGTACTGGCCATTGTGTTGGAATGTGTGGTGGTTTAGGTAGCCTGCTGAGTATTGGTCAAGGATCTAATAAATCGATTCTACCCATCCTATTTTATAATGTTGGGCGTATTTTCAGTTACTGCGTTTTTGGCGCACTGATTGGTGGGTTAGCCACAACATTAACGCAAATATCGACACTCAATCATTCACTAATTTGGCTGAGAATTTTGTCAGCAGTTATGATGGTTATTCTCGGTTTGTATGTCGGTCGTTGGTGGTTTGGTCTACTCAAATTAGAAAAGCTCGGTACTGGCATATGGAAATTCATTTCTCCTTTGGGGCGAAAACTTCTTCCATTAAAAAAAAGCTGGCACGCTCTACCTTTTGGAATTATCTGGGGGTGGCTACCTTGCGGTTTAGTTTACTCTGCGCTAACGTGGGCGGCTGTTTCCGGTAGTACCGCTGAGGGAGCTCTGATTATGGGGGCATTCGGCCTTGGAACCTTGCCATCTATGTTACTTGTTGGATTTGGAGCAACACAGATTAAGCAGTTACAGCAATCACCTACTTTTAGGACTATTGCTGCAATTTCAATCATTTGTTACGGCATATATACCGGTTACAGCGCGATTAATATGCTGGTTAATCTTAGTTAGATGATTGATTAGCAAAATGATTTTTTTAACTATCCTTTAGTGTGAAGGGATGCTAAAATATTGATGTAAATCAATTAGTGAAAGGTCGTTATGATTTCGGAAAAGCCTGCTGCGAAGCGAATTCAATCTGGTGGATGTGCAATTCACTGTCAAGATTGTAGTATTAGCCAACTATGTATTCCATTCACTCTAAACGAGTCTGAATTGGATCAACTTGACCAAATTATTGAGCGAAAAAAGCCAATTCAAAAAGGTCAGGAACTATTTAAAGCTGGTGACGAGCTGAAGTCTTTATACGCAATTCGTTCAGGCACGATCAAAAGCTATACCATTACTGAACAAGGTGACGAACAGATTACAGCTTTCCATCTTGCTGGTGATCTAGTCGGTTTTGATGCAATTACCGGTGATGCACACCCTAGTTTTGCTCAAGCGCTTGAGACTTCTATGGTTTGTGAAATTCCTTACGAAATCTTAGATGACCTTTCAGGCAAAATGCCTAAACTTCGCCAACAAATTATGCGCTTAATGAGTAATGAAATTAAGGGCGACCAAGAGATGATTCTCCTGTTATCTAAGAAGAACGCTGAAGAACGTCTAGCGGCTTTCTTGTTCAACCTTTCTACTCGTTTTTCTCAACGTGGTTTTAGTCCAAGAGAATTCCGATTAACCATGACTCGTGGTGATATCGGTAACTACTTAGGACTGACTGTTGAAACAATTAGTCGCCTACTTGGCCGTTTCCAAAAATCAGAAATCCTGAGTGTAAAAGGCAAATACATCACTATTATCAATCATGATGCTTTGATGGAATTGGCTGGCGTCTCTAAAGAAAGTAAATAAACATCAATGACGTAGCTCAATAATGAGCTACGTCATACTTCTTCTATAATCCCTCTTTTTTTGCTAAACCTCTCGCAACTTCTAAGCTACTCTTAAACAAGAAATCTCCGAAACGATAAGGAGTTTGTTATGAGTATTTACAACAAAATTTTGGTTGTAGCTGATATAAATCATGATGAACAACCCGCTTTAGCCCGAGCTATTCAATTAGCTAAGAAAAGTCGCTCAACAAGTCATATAACGTTTTTTCTATCTATCTATGACTTCTCCTATGACATGACATCCATGTTATCTGGTGAAGAACGAGATGCTATGAGACGTGGTGTTATCCATCAGCGCGAACAGTGGATGAAGAAAGTCGCAGAGCCATACATCAAAGAATCGATCATTTTTGATGTTAAAGTCGTCTGGCATAATCGTCCTTATGAAGCAATCATCGGTGAGGTATTTGCTGGTGAGCACGATATATTAATCAAAAGTACTCGTAAGCATGACGTTTTGGAGTCAGTGATCTTCACTCCTACTGATTGGCATCTACTCCGTAAATGCCCTATTCCGGTCTTGTTAGTTAAGAATTCAGATTGGCCAGAGAATGCGAACATTCTTGCATCTGTCCATGTCGGTTCTGAAGTTGAAACACACTTAGATCTTAATGACAGAATGGTCGAGCAGCTTTTAAATATATCTGAACGTTTAGGAACAACCCCATATTTGGTTAACGCTTATCCTGTTACTCCAGCAAATATCACAATCGAACTGCCGGAGTTTGACCCGACAACCTACACAGATGCTGTACGTGGGCACCATTTAACTGCCATGAAGGCGTTACGTCAGAAGCATGGTATAGATGAAGAACACACACTCGTTCAACAAGGTTTACCTGAAGATGTCATTCCTCAAGCGGCTGAAAAGCTCAATGCTGCGATGGTTATCTTAGGCACGACTGGTCGAACAGGTTTGTCTGCAGTGTTTATAGGTAATACTGCTGAGCAAGTGATTGATAAAATTAACTGTGATGTTATGGCACTAAAACCTAAAGGGTATGTTAGCCCACTTGATCCAACCATTGCTTCATAACAATCTGCAAACGTCATAAAGTCCCTAAACGAAGTCTAGGGACTTTTTTTTGTGCTTGAACGCTTAACTCTGGCATATCGTTCATTTATCCGTATCATACGCACTTCATTTTGTTTCTAAGATTAAAGACTGCAACCTGATGACTGAGCAAACTCAAGAGCTAACCAAAGCTCAACAATACAATTTCAACAAATTGCAAAAGCGTATTCGTCGTAATACAGGCCAAGCAATCGCTGATTTCAACATGATTGAAGATGGCGACCGTATCATGGTCTGTCTATCTGGCGGCAAAGATAGCTTTACTATGCTTGAAATCTTAATGAGCTTACAAAAGAGCGCACCTGTCTCTTTTGAGTTGGTAGCAGTAAACCTTGATCAGAAGCAGCCTGGTTTCCCAGAGCACATTCTACCTGCGTATTTAGAGCAGCTTGGCGTTGAGTATAAAATTGTAGAAGAAGACACCTACTCAATCGTGAAGGATAAAGTCCCTGAAGGTAAAACAACCTGTTCCCTTTGCTCGCGTTTACGCCGTGGTATTTTGTACCGCACGGCTAAAGAATTAGGTGCGACTAAAATTGCACTTGGGCACCATAGAGACGACATTCTTGAGACCTTGTTCCTCAACATGTTCTATGGCGGAAAAATGAAAGGTATGCCACCTAAGCTTGTTTCTGACAACGGTGAACACGTGGTAATCCGTCCTCTGGCATATTGCCGTGAGAAAGATATCATCAAGTACGCAAGCATGCGTGACTACCCTATTATTCCGTGCAACCTGTGTGGCTCACAGCCAAACCTACAGCGCCAGAATATTAAGCAGATGCTGAATACTTGGGATAAGCAATTCCCTGGTCGAATTGAGTCTATGTTCCGCGCTATGCAAAATGTCGTGCCTAGTCACTTAGCTGATTTCGAACTGTTTGATTTTAAATCTATTAACAGTGAGTCTGGTGTGATTAACGGTGGCGATATTGGTTTTGATAAGGAAGATATTCCGGCAATGCCAATTCAGGACGAAGATAGCGTAATGGAATTTGATCCAAGCTTGAAATTGGACGTGACTAACGTCTGATACCTGATACCTGATACAGGTGTACAGAGAGTAAAAAGGCTGCATAAATTGCAGCCTTTTTGATGTCATTTTTTTGCCGTTGGTAAATATGGCAGAACTCGGGTGGTTTCTTCGGGGAGTTTCATCCACCCATCTTTTCCAATCTGCGATAAAGATACCTGAGCTTTGCCATTCACTATTTCAACGTCTGAACCGTTACTTAACTGGATGAAGCCATTCAAGTTGTTCGCAAACTCTAATGTCACACCTTCAACTTCAGGTGTGAACCAACTAGAGAACATACCGCCTAACGATTCGAGCATTTCCTGCATCTGTGGAAGCAATTTTTCTACGTCAGCATACGGAACTTGCCCAGATAGAGCGGATTTTGTCATTACGACTAGGGAAAAATCACAACGAAAATCCTGCGGAGTATCAACAAACACTAGTGGGTTCGCTTGTTTAAGGTTTTCATCAATAGGTAGCAGAAGTTCATGGATGTTGCTGCTAGGAACCAGTTCGTAATGCTTTTCTTTCTCCATCCATGCTTTTTCAATCGTGCATAGCTTTTTGGTATCAGCATTGACGAAAAAAACACCGACTTTTACATCTGGGTATTCAGGTTTGTTGTTGTTTTTAATAGATGAATACAGTTTGCTATAAGTAAACATGTATTCTTGAGCGACAGCATTGATAGAAAAGCTGGCACAAATTAGCCCTAAGGCTAACGAGGTAATTCCTTTCATTAATTTGTCCAAAATTGTTCGTTATGACGCATCATGGCCTGTAAATCCTGAATGTAGTCTTCACCTCTTTCAGAATATTTCGTTAAGCCATTACTCATTTCCATTGCACTACTCATACTCAATAAATCCGCGCCGTCTTCTCGAAGTTGGAAACGGATTTCGCGCAAGTCAAAGTAAGCTTGGTTTCTATTCACATTCATAAAATAACGATGAATAGACTCCTGAACAGACTTGAATTTTGCCACTTCATGAGTCATCCCCTCGCTACGCTGTAACGGAACCACTCCGCATCCTTTGCTATAACACCATTGGCCAAAATAGTTTTTTGCCGTGCGAGCAAATCGTGATGTGCCCCAAGCAGACTCATTTGCGGCTTGCGTGAGTACTAAAGCTTCAGGAATGACATCGACTCTATGCAGCATGTTGTCTATCCAATCGGCAGTGACTACTCCACCTTGCATTTCAACCTGATAGAGTCGAGAGAGGTGTTTCGCATCGTCGATGTCAGAGTCAGCCATTGAACCAGATTCAAGATGCTCTTTAAGACGAATCAGCCTTTCTCTTTCTTTTTCTATTCGTTGGTTTTCTAAAGCAATCCCAGGTTTTAGGTATGAGAAGAATGCGTGTTTTTTCTCATTCACATCGGTATAAGCAGTAAAGTCTGGTGCCTTTGAAACTGCTTTACCTTTATTAACAACAGATTCAGTCAGGCTTTTTTGGCTTTCAAAATTGTAATAGCCCCAACCAGCAACTGCGAATATTCCGCCCAAAACGGTAACTTGAAAAAATTTATGCATTGAATACCTGAGAGTTATTATCCTGATTGTCATCATTATCTTTACTGGTAGTGATGATCTTTAAACGTACCCCAAACATGTTGCGGTAAATAATTCCTTTTAAGTGGAAGAAAAACGGAACAACAAAAATCAAGCCTATTCCGTACATGAGCGCAGCTGCTACAAACATAATCATCACAATTAAGTAAAGCGATGCGAGGGGCAAAAGCTTTTTATTTGCTGCACGAAGTGATAGAAACAACGATTGCATAGGTGGGACTCTCTTCTCACAAATCAGTAAGATAGAGTTACTAAAAGCGATAGAAAGATACATAGAAAGCAAAGGAAAAATCATTCCTGCGATTCCTTGAAGCACCAACCCGACTAACGTAGCCAAGATAACAGGGATAGTAAACTGTAGACCTTTACTAATGTGTCGAGTTTTCGTTTTTAAGCCGGCAGCATGGCTCATCGCCATCAGACTCACGCCCGCAAAAATAGGCGCACTGACAACTTCGTAACTAAAGTTAGCAATGAAAATTGCCTCAATCATCCCCTCAGGGAAATTAGAACCTTGCTCTAACGCAGTAATAATTGCAGAAGGATCACCAAGCTGAAGCTTCAGTGCGACGAAAAATATTGCAATTTGTATGGCAATCATTACTACGATTGCTGGGGAAAAAGAGACAAAATGCTTTAGTGTTGTATCCCAAGACTCTTTCAGAACCTCACCAACTTTCAGTTGGTATTGGCCTGACAGCGCTTGCTCTACAGTACCACCTACGTTGAAATCTCTCTCTATATCCTTGTTCATAAAATGCCCTAAGTTGGCGAGTCATATTTGGGTTAGCAATATGACAACAGAAATTTTGATTCATTATACTGAAATGCACCCGAGTCTAAAATCGAATCTCGTTTTGCGTCTTGCTTTCCTATTAATATGGTTGATAATTAACCAACTGAAAGCATTGATAGTTATTACAAGCTGGATGTTAATGAAAGTTTGCTTTTAACTGCAAAACTTTTTGTGTTTCAAGATAAGAAAACTCTTTGAGATCGCCTTTTTCGTGATTATCATGCGCCACTAATTTGTACTTATTTAACAGGTCCAACAAGTAGATAGTTTACACCTTCTAGTTAACTTATCTTCGGATCAGGGTGGAGAAAGACAGACGTTGAACAAACCAAATTCAGTAGGAAAACCAGTTGTTAGACTATCTGGTATCAGTAAAAGTTTTGATGGTAAACAGATCATTGGAAACTTGCAGTTAGATGTTAATCATGGTGAATTCCTAACCATTCTTGGCCCATCAGGGTGTGGTAAAACTACCGTTTTAAGAATGATAGCAGGTTTTGAATCTACTGATAGCGGTCAGATTCTACTGGATAGTCAAGACGTTACTCAAGTTCCTGCTGAGCAACGACACGTCAATACCGTATTCCAAAGTTACGCTCTGTTCCCACACATGACGGTTTTTGAAAACGTAGCGTTTGGTCTGCGTATGCAAAAAGTACCTGCCAATGATATCGAACCTCGAGTAATGGAAGCATTGCGCATGGTTCGTTTGGAACAAATGGCGCAACGTAAGCCGCACCAACTTTCGGGTGGTCAACAACAACGTATCGCTATTGCGCGCGCAGTTGTGAATAAACCAAAAGTACTTCTGTTAGATGAATCTCTTTCTGCTCTTGATTACAAATTGCGTAAGCAGATGCAAAGCGAACTTAAGCATTTACAGCGTCAACTTGGCATCACCTTTATTTTTGTAACTCACGACCAAGAAGAAGCCTTGTCAATGTCTGACCGCATCATCGTTATGCGTGACGGTAATATCGAACAAGATGGTTCGCCACGTGAAATTTACGAAGAGCCTAAGAACCTATTTGTTGCTCGTTTTATCGGCGAAATTAACGTTTTTTCTGCGTCTACCATTAAACGTCTTGATGAAAAACGTATTCTAGTTGATATCGAAGGCGTTGAATCTGTGGTTTATTACGACAAACCTGTTAATGCTGGTGACAAACTCCAAGTACTTCTTCGTCCTGAAGATTTACGCATCGAAGAGATCAAAGAGTCAGAGACCAGAGGCATCGTTGGTCACGTGACAGATCGCACCTACAAAGGCATGACTTTAGAATCCGTAGTACAACTGGATTCGGGCATGAGTGTTATGGTTAGTGAATTCTTTAACGAAGATGATCCTGACGTTGACCACTCTATCGGCCAAAAAGTTACTATCACTTGGGTAGAAAGCTGGGAGGTAGTCCTCAATGATGAGCAAGAAGCTTAATCTTCAGACTTCAATCATCAGTTTAATTGTTGGCTGGTTAGTACTTTTTGTTCTGATTCCTAACCTGATGATTATCGGAACGAGTTTTCTAACTCGTGACGAAGCGAATCTGATTGAGATGACGTTTACCTTCGATAACTACTTAAGATTGTTAGATCCGCTATATGGGAAAGTAATGCTTCATTCTTTCTATATGGCGATCGTAGCAACTATTTTGTGTTTAATTTTCGGTTATCCGTTTGCTTATATCGTCGCTAAGATGCCTGAGAAATGGCGTCCGATTATGCTGTTTTTGGTTATAGTTCCGTTTTGGACAAACTCATTAATTCGTACATACGGCTTGAAGATTGTTCTAGGCACACAGGGTATTTTGAATAAGGCACTGTTGGGCATCGGCCTTATCGATGCTCCGCTGCGTCTTATGTATACAGAAACAGCAGTAATGATTGGTTTGGTGTACATCTTATTGCCATTCATGATTCTTCCGCTTTATTCAGCGATCGAAAAATTGGATGACACATATATTGAAGCCGCTCGTGATCTTGGTGCGAATAAGTTCCAAACGTTAACCAAGGTTATTTTGCCTCTGACTATGCCAGGCATTATCGGCGGTTGTTTGCTTGTTCTTCTGCCCGCCCTAGGAATGTTCTACATTTCAGATTTACTTGGTGGCGCGAAAAACTTGCTAATTGGTAACGTGATAAAGAGCCAAGTATTGAACGCACGCGACTGGCCTTTTGGTGCAGCAACAAGTATTGCATTGACCATCGCAATGGCGGTCATGCTTTACGCATATTACCGTGCTGGCAAATTGTTGAATAAGAAAGTGGAGCTAGACTAATGGGAAGAGTTGTTAGATTTAGCTTTATGAGCTTAGTGTACTTGTTTTTGTACTTACCAATCATTGTGTTAATTGCAAACTCATTTAATGCGAACAAATTCGGTATTAAATGGGGTGGCTTCACCACCAAGTGGTACCACGCTTTAGTGAACAATGACAGCTTAATGCAAGCGGCATGGCACTCTATTAGCGTTGCTGTTTTTTCTGCGACTGCAGCCACTATCATTGGTAGTTTGACGGCTGTTGCCCTATTTCGTTACCAGTTCCGTGGAAAGAACATGGTTAATGGTATGTTGTTTGTTGTGATGATGTCTCCTGACATCGTTATGGCAATTTCGCTGCTTGCACTATTCTTAGTGTTAGGCGCGAAGCTTGGCTTTTTGACGCTACTCATCGCTCATATTACGTTCTGTCTGCCATTTGTTGTTGTGACTGTGTTCAGTCGTCTTAATGGCTTCGATGTAAAAATGTTAGAAGCAGCAAAAGATTTGGGTGCGAGTGAATGGGTAATATTGAAGAAAATCATTCTACCTCTTGCTAAACCTGCGGTCGCAGCTGGTTGGTTATTAAGCTTTACCCTATCTCTGGATGACGTAATTATCAGTTCGTTCGTGACAGGTCCGACATACGAAATTCTGCCATTGAAGATCTACTCAATGGTTAAAGTAGGTATCTCACCGGAAGTGAACGCACTGGCAACCGTAATGTTGGTTGTTTCGCTGGTACTTGTTGTGACTTCACAACTGCTGGCAAAAGAGAAAGTGAAATAATTTTCAGTTAATTGACTAACTGAAATTCGAAACGGAATAGCACATGTTATTCCGTTATCCTTTAAAAATGCCCTTGGGGCAACGTTTGGTTTGGAGCTAACGTCAATGAAAAAATGGGCTACTTTATTAGCTGGTAGTGCATGTGCGCTTTCACTGTTATCTGCGCAAGCAGTAGCAGAGGATAAAGAACTGGTATTCATGAACTGGGGACCGTACATTAACAGCGGTATCCTAGAGCAGTTTACTGCGGAAACCGGTATCAAAGTAATCTATTCAACTTACGAGTCGAATGAAACTCTATATGCGAAGCTGAAGACTCACAACGAAGGTTACGACCTTGTTGTTCCTTCAACTTACTTCGTATCTAAAATGCGCGACGAAGGCATGATTCAGAAGATTGATAAGTCAAAACTTACCAACTTCAAAAATTTGGATACTAACTATCTAAACAAACCTTTCGATCCAAATAACGACTACTCTATCCCACACGTTGTGGCTATTACTGGTCTTGCGGTAAACACAGACATGTATGATCCAAACGACTTCCAAAGCTGGGGCGACCTATGGAAACCAGAGCTTAAAGGTCAACTAATGCTGATGGACGATACTCGTGAAGTATTCCACATCGCATTACGTAAATTGGGTTATTCAGGCAACACCACTGACGAAAAACAAATCGACGAAGCATATGCTGAGCTACAAAAATTAATGCCAAACGTATTGGTGTTTAACTCAGACAACCCTGCTGACCCTTACCTAGCTGGTGAAGTTGGTCTAGGTATGCTTTGGAACGGTTCTGCGGCAGCTGCACAAAAAGAAGGCCTACCACTTAAACTTGTGTTCCCTAAAGAAGGTGGTATCGGTTGGGTTGACAACTTTGCTATTGCATCAGGTGCAAAACACATCGATGCAGCTCATAAGATGATCGACTTCCTACTACGTCCAGAAATCGCTGAGCAAATCTCTAACGACACTGGTTACCTAACAGCTGTTGCTCAATCGAATGAAAAATTCAAAGACGTAGCACCACTGTTCCCTTCTCAAGAAGATCTTGATCGTGTGGAATGGCAAGCTGCTGTTGGCGACAAAACAGTGAAATATGAAGACTACTTCATGAAGCTTAAAGCGGGTCAATAACCCTATAAAAAGAATTAAATAGGCAGCTTTGGCTGCCTATTTTTTTTCGAGCTGTTATACTACTTTTTCTATTTGATCACGCGTTTGCCTAGGTAGGCTCTTGCACAAAACATGGAAAAGTAATGAAAAGTAAACTGTATGCTGGCGCTCTATTTGCCGCGACTCTATTCACTACCAATGCAATGGCTACTGACCAAGAACTTTATTTCTATAACTGGTCAGAATATATTCCAAACGAAGTTCTAGAAGACTTTACCAAGGAAACAGGTATTAAAGTCATCTACTCTACATACGAATCTAACGAGAGTATGTACGCTAAGCTTAAAACACAAGGTTCAGGCTACGACTTAGTTGTCCCTTCAACGTATTTTGTTTCTAAAATGCGTAAGGAAGGTATGCTTCTAGAAATTGATAAGTCTAAGCTTTCTAATTTTGCAGGTTTGGATCCTAACTACTTAAATAAACCTTTTGATCCAAACAACAGCTATTCAATCCCTTACATTTGGGGCGCAACAGGTATCGGCATTAACACTGATATGCTGGATAAATCAACCATCCATAATTGGGGCGATTTATGGGATGCAAAATGGGAAGGACAACTAATGATGATGGACGACTCTCGTGAAGTCTTCCATATTGCTTTAGTTAAGCTAGGCTATTCTCCTAACACTACCGACCCGAAAGAAATTGAAGCAGCCTATGAAGAGCTGAAAAAGTTAATGCCAAATGTATTGGTATTCAATTCAGACTTCCCAGCAAACCCTTATTTAGCAGGCGAAGTATCGCTTGGCATGCTGTGGAACGGTTCTGCATATATGGCTCGTGAAGAAGGTGCAAACATCGATATTATTTGGCCAGAAAAAGGCGCGATATTTTGGATGGACAGCCTAGCAATTCCAGCTGGAGCGGCGAACATTGAAGCAGCTCATAAAATGATCAACTTCCTGCTTCGTCCAGATAATGCAGCGAAAATTGCGCTAGAAATCGGTTACCCAACACCCGTTAAAGCAGCATATAAGTTACTTCCTGAAGAATTTGCAAACGATCCAAATATCTTCCCACCGCAAGCTATTATGGACAGTGGTGAATGGCAAGACGAAGTTGGTGAGGCTAGCGTTCTTTACGAAGAATACTTCCAAAAACTTAAAGTTGATATGTAATCGAACGAAGTGTATTGAAAAAGCGGCTTTTAGCCGCTTTTTTTGTCTGCTAAAACTAGCGCCTTGGGCGTGCTAGTTATAGTAGAAAGTTTAAGAATAACAAAGGAACTAATGGTTGCCGACTTTGAAATCAGGTTGTTGAAGTTCCAGAATTTCTTCGACTAGACGAGGAACTTCTATACTCGCTTTACCATAACGTTTTTCAGCAAACTCACTTTCCACCGCACTCGGCTCCAAATTTATCTCAATCGTGTGTGCACCGTGCATTTTTGCATCATGTACAAAACCTGCTGCAGGGTAAACCACTCCAGAAGTACCAATTGAAATGAACAAGTCTGCTTCTTCAAGCGCTGAGTAGATGTCTCCCATTCTCAGGGGCATTTCGCCAAACCAAACAATATGAGGACGCATCTGCGCAGGTATTTGACAACAATGGCACAAGTCGCCAGTCAACAAATCCCCTTTCTGCTCTATGGTTTGATTAGACACGCTACAACGCGCTTTTAGCAGTTCGCCGTGCATATGAATGATGTTTTGGCTTCCGCCGCGTTCATGCAAATTGTCAATGTTCTGAGTGATAATGGTGACTTTGCCATCAAGCTCTTTTTCAAGCTTACCCAAAGCAATATGCGCTGCATTAGGATTAATGGCATCAGACTGTAACTTGCGGCGACGTTGGTTATAAAAGTCCTGAACTAAATCTGGATCTTTAGCAAAACCTTCCGGTGTAGCAACATCTTCGATTCGATGATTTTCCCAAAGCCCATCTTGAGCACGAAAGGTCTGAATACCCGATTCCGCAGAGATTCCAGCTCCAGTGAGCACAACAACATTGCGATACGGAAATTTCATACGACATCCTTATACTGAATAGCTTTGAGCTAGATTAGCACTGAAGCCAACTCAACTGTAGTTTTCGCCGTTAGACAATAGTCTTAATTTTAGTACTAATTAGTTGTTATGTGATTCAGAAAAGATAAGAGCAGACCATTGGCCTGCTCTTATTAAATGCTCGAATACTAAAACAAAGCGAAATGCTATTCTTCGTTCACAGAGGAAATCTTGTGTACAGCTAAGTCAGCACCAATAAATTCTTCCTCTTCCGATAAACGCAAGCCAGTTAAAGCGTTTAGCGCTCCATACACCACGAATGCGCCAACGAGAGCAACAGCAATACCCATCAGAGTACCAATCACTTGAACGGTTAAACTTACGCCACCTAAGCCACCTAGAGCCGTTTGACCGAAAATACCAGCAGCGATACCACCCCAAGCACCACACACACCATGTAAAGGCCAAACACCTAGCACATCATCAATTTTGGTTTTGTTTTGCAGTTGTGTGAATAGCCATACGAATAGTGCACCAGCGACAACACCTGTGATCAATGCACCAAGCGGGTGCATGATATCAGAGCCTGCACATACAGCGACGAGACCTGCTAAAGGTCCATTATGAATGAAGCCTGGGTCATTTTTGCCAACCACAAGCGAAGCTAGGATACCCCCTACCATTGCCATCAATGAGTTCATCGCAACTAGGCCGCTAATCCCTGCCATTGCTTGCGCAGACATAACGTTAAACCCAAACCAACCAACACATAAAATCCAGGCACCTAAGGCTAAAAATGGAATGTTTGAAGGTGCAAAGTTAGTATGCTTACCAGCGCGAATACGACCTTTACGCATACCTAAAAAGTAAACCGCAACGAGTGCAATCCAGCCACCGACACTGTGTACTACAACAGAACCGGCGAAATCGTGGAAACCTGCACCAAAACGGTTTTCGAAAGCTTCTTGAATGCCATAATTTCCGTTCCAGATGATCCCTTCAAAGAAAGGATAAACGAGACCGACAGTAAAAAACGTTGCAATAAGAACTGGATAAAAGCGCGCGCGTTCAGCGATACCACCCGATACAATTGCTGGAATAGCTGCCGCAAAAGTAAGAAGGAAAAAGAACTTTACCAACTCGTAACCATTACCTTGAGCTAATGTTTCTGCGTCAGCAAAAAAGTTAGCGCCGTAAGCAATCCAGTAACCAATAAAGAAATAAGCGATAGTTGATACACCAAAGTCCGCTAGAATTTTTACTAATGCGTTAACTTGGTTTTTCTTACGAACCGTCCCTACTTCCAAAAATGCGAACCCAGAATGCATTAAAAACACCATGATGGCGCCAAGCAGCAAAAATAAAGTATCTGAACTTTGGGTCAGGGCTTGTACAGCTCCATAAACCTGACTTTCGGTTTGAGTCATTCTCGTTACACTCCATGCAGAATAAAAATCGCACCAACTAGGTGCTAAATGTTTTGCAATTCACAATGATGGTGAATTTATTATGTTTATGCCCTGCATGAGCAAGATGTATTCCAATATTAATAAAATCAATAATTAAAAAGTTAACCTTTTGAATATTAATAAATTATCAATTTTGATAAGGAATAGAGAACTGAGAAAGGAAAGATGTAGGAGCAATAAATAGCACCACATTGGTACAAATGAACCATTATGGTGCGCACTATTATTGTACAAAAATCCACCCACAACTAATATGGGTGGGTTTTGTAGAAATTTTCAACGAGAATCAGGACGGTTTCTGCTCAAATTCAATGGGCCTTAATTGCTAAAAAGGCTAAGGCCCAATCCCCCTATAACTTAAACAGATCTACTGATTTGTTCAACGATTCAGCAATATCAGTTAACTCGTTGGCCATAGCCATATTACTGTTGGAACTTTCAAAGGTAGACTTAGCCAACTCGCTGATTGCTGTAATATTGGAATTAATCTCTGTTGCTACGAGCGTTTGCTGTTCAGCTGCAGTCGCTATTTGCTCGTTCATATTTTGAATAGCGGATACAGAGGTTTGTATAGACACCAACGCGTCGTTAGCAGCACCAGATTTTTCTGACGTCGTCAAAGCATCTGCCATATTGGCTTGCATGAGTTTTACAGAACGTTTAGCCTCAATTTGCAAGTGGGAAATCATTGTCTGGATTTCGCTGGTACTCTCCTTAGTGCGGTTAGCTAAGCTACGCACCTCATCTGCTACCACAGCAAAACCACGTCCATACTCGCCCGCTCTTGCTGCTTCAATCGCTGCATTTAGTGCTAACAGGTTAGTTTGTTCTGAGATACCATCAATGACTTCTAAAATGCCGTCAATACTTTGTGTTTCGGCCTCCAGTTTACAGTTAACCTCAACAACATTCTCGATCCCCTGAACTAAATTGTTAATGCTGTTGTTCATGTCATTGACAACGTTCATGCCTTGTAATGAGTGTGAATATGCCTGCTCAGCAGCCACTGACGCATCTTGAGCATTTCTCGCAACCTCACATACAGTAATAGACATTTCATTCATTGCTGTTGCTGATTGTTCAAGCTGTTCCATCTGATTTTCTGAACTTTGATTAACGGTTGTTGCTACATCCGATATTCTCTGTGAAGCGTCACCTAAATGGTCAGTGGCGCTGTTTATCTGCTTAATGATATTACGGAAATTTGCCACCATTGATAACGTAGCGGCCAAAATACCCGTCGTATTCTGGTAGTTGGTGTTGGATATCGTTAAATCGCCTTCCGAGACCTGCTGTACCATACGCTCTATCTGCTTCGGTTCTCCGCCGATAGGAACATACATGAGTTTAGTGATTAAGAAGTACAGCGCCACGAGTGTTGTTGTTATAAGTACTATTGATAGACCGATACTTTGGAAGAGATTATGTCTCGAGGCTGATTCAATATTTTCTTTTGTATCCCAAGCCCATACTGTCCAACCAGTTGTTTTTGCTTTTGCATTGATAACAAAATAGGTTTTACCATTAGAGTTATAATAGTGACCGACGCCAGGTCTATCACGATAAGCACTATAGGATGGACGCTTTTCGTATAGGTTTTTGCCGATGAAATCAGGATAGATGGCACTTAGCAAGAAACCATCTTCGCGAGCGGTAAAGATTTGATTTGATTCAGAAAGACTCTCAATGTAGTGCGTTATCGAATTGATCGGAATATTCAAGTTAAGTGTTGCTACAACTTTTCCTTGTCTAGTGACAGGAACAGCCAAGGCCATAACAAGATCACCGGATGAACTGGTGAACGGAGTTGTAATAATTTCCTTTTCTCCGGAAAATATACGCGTGTACCATTCTCGATTAAGTTTTTTGGCGTTAAAGTTTTTTATTTCACCAGAAGGTAAGTAAGTAACACCGCTCTCCAACCCAACATAAGCAGAGACTATATTTAGATTCTCCATCATATGCGTTAGTTTACCTGTTACTTTTTCGACATCGATATTCCCCTGAGCATCAATAGCTAGCATATCACTCATTAAGTTTAGGCTATCAAAATAACGTTGAATCTTTTGGTCTACGGATTCCAAAATCAGTTGTGCCTGTGTTTGCAATTGATTGGTATAACCAGACACCGATGAAGACTTGAAGTTGTAAAAGCTTACTAGCGTGATTAAAACTATAACGGTAGATAATAGTCCACCAGTAAAACTGAGAAACCGAATCTTAGCACTCATTTTTCTCTCCGTTAGATTAGTGCTTTATGCACATTACGCACTAACTATCTGTATATGTTTGTTTAAAAAGAAATAATAACTCACGCCATTATCGATGCTTTTAACGGAATTAAATTTGATTCCTATTACTAGGCTTGGCACGTCTATTGGTTATCAATCCTCCGGTATTAATCCCAGCGATACCAGATGGGCTTATATGCCTGTGCCTGTTTAAAATTTAACCTATGTTAGATTGCTCTTTATTTGCTTTATTTTTAGCCAATAAAGAACATCAATTATTACTTCACATAACAACAAAAATTAATGCTGATGTATTTAAGTTTAATTAATTATTTTTGTAGGTTATTTCCGATAATAAGTCGTTACTTATTATTTCAATATTGCTTATATAACTGCCATCAATTATTAATAAAAATTGCATTAAAGCTCTGGTAAAAACACTACAAATCAGGCGCACTACATAAACTTTTAAGTAATAAAATATGCGATCACAAAAAACAATATTTACTGAATTGTAAAAAAAAATCGCCTCTTCAAATAAGGCGATTTTTTAGTGAAACCGTTGTTTTCTATAACTTAGATTAGGTCTATTTCATCCTGATGTTCGCTTATAATTTCCGCAGAGTTCTACAAATTCGGCCCCTTCGAAGGTGCATGAGGAATGTTATTTTTCAACTGTTGCATTCCTTTAACCATTCTTATAAACCAAAGTGAAATGGCAAACAGAGCGATTAATGCTCCGATATAGGGAATAGCGCCGCCAACGGTGGTTAACCATGAATGTGCGTACCAGTAACGGTTAACACCCATAATAAGCCCGTTGGTAGTGGCGACAGTGACAATTAGTACCACAAAGAAGGTCAAAAAGAGGAAGAAGCTACGGATCAAACCATAGTAATGCGAATTGGCGACTTCCCCATCCTCATTTTTATCCAGACGATATCCGGCATAAATAATGCCGATTACGCCGGAGATTAAGCAGGTAAACGGTGTTAACAGGTTAGCGATGTAAACAAACCACACGGACTTGTTATCCGAAGCTTGCATAGTATTAGCGCTTGTCATGCATTGGCTCCCCCATCGGTGGAGATTGAGTCTTGTTGGAAACGGCATCCGCTTCTTCAACTTCTCCTTTGGCTTTCATTTCCTCATACCATAAATCGTGATGCTCTTTAGCCCAAGTTTCATCGACCTTACCCGTGACCATGCCTTCTAACGCACCTTCCATACCAAACAAACCAATATAGATATGGAACACGAAACCACAGATTAAAATCAGTGCTGAGAACATATGGACAAGGTTAGACATCTCCATATCGCGACGGGTTTGACCAAAGATAGGGAAATCAAGGAACAAACCACTCACAGCTGCGAAGGCACCAAACACAATCAACAACCAGTACACCGCTTTTTCACCAGCATTTGAGAATCCTGCAGACGGATGTGTACCTTTATGCTTACCAACCATTCCACCCAGTTTCATTGCCCATTGAACATCCACTTTAGTGAACAGCGATTTACGCCACCATTTAAGAAGGATAAACACTAACAGTACAAAGAACAGAGGCCCCACATAGTTGTGATATTGCTTAGCGGCAAAAACTATATATCCCCAAAGCTCAGACGGAATATACGGCTTTAGGAAGTGTTTGCCATACACCAACATCAAACCACTGAACGCCAGCGTCAAGAATGTGAACGCCATAGACCAATGCAGCGCCCTATCTAACCTAGACCAGCGATTTAACTTTCTCCCCGTTCTTGGTTTACTCAACATAATCGGGCCAACAATTACGTACGCCAGAATAACCAAAGCAATACTGCCGAAAATCGCGACAGCACCCGCTGGAGACATCCATTTCTCTTTCAAAATAAACCACGTTTCGCCCGGCTTACTGATCAAAACACCATGCTCAGGTGACTGAGAGGTGGTATATCCAGACACACCTTGACGAACTTGTCGCCAGTAATCAGCACCAGCGAGTTGGCTCATCTCACTCTGCGCAACATCTGCCTTGCCATTTACGGCTTTGCCACCTTCTTCTGCAAACGCAGGTGGAAAAGCTAAGCAAAGCAGTGCTGCCAATAAAGGCAGCACTCGACCAGCAACGCGAACAATTAAATTTCGCATAGGCTACTAGCTCCTCGTTGCATCATAGGAAAGATCTTCACCATTGGTCCAGCCAGCACCTTTTGCACCGCGCTCAACAACACGTTGACGGAAGATATCTGAAACTGTCTCGGCATCACCCGCCATAAGCGCTTTGGTTGAACACAGTGAAGCACACATTGGAAGTTTGCCTGCAGCAATGCGGTTCGCACCGTATTTTTTACGTTCTTCTTCAGAACCCACTTCCGTTTCAGGGCCGCCTGCACAGAAAGTACATTTGTCCATTTTTCCACGCTCACCAAATGCCGTTTGCTTGGGAAATTGTGGTGCACCGAATGGGCAAGCGAACAGACAGTAGCCACAACCGATACAAAGATCCTTGTTGTGCAGAACAATACCGTCTTCAGTGTGTACGAAACAGTCTGCTGGGCAAACTGCCATACAAGGCGCATCGGTACAGTGCATACACGCAACAGAAATCGAGTTTTCACCCGGTTCGCCATCGTTAAGTGTTACAACTCGTCGACGTTGGATACCCCACTCTAATGCGTCGTCGTTTTCGTTTTTACATGCAGTCACACAACCGTTGCATTCGATGCAGCGCTTGGTGTCACATAGGAATTTCATTCTAGCCATCGCGGTGCTCCTTACGCTTTACGGATGTTACATAGTGTGACTTTCGTTTCTTGCATCTGAGTCGTTGGATCGTAACCGTAAGTGGTTGCGATGTTCGCTGACTCGCCAACAACATATGGCTGTGTACCTTCAGGGTACCTGCCTCTTAGGTCTTCACCTTGGAACTTACCGCCGAAGTGGAACGGAATGAATGCCATTCCCGGACGTACACGTCGAGTAACCATCGCTTTAACGTGAATGCGCCCTTTCTCCGCACCTTCAACCCAAACCATATCGCCATCTCTGAAGCCTAAATCATTGGCATCTTTAGGGTTCACCTCAACAAACATTTCTTGTTGAAGTTCAGCTAGCCACGGATTTGAACGTGTCTCTTCACCACCACCTTCATACTCAACCAAACGACCTGAAGTCAGAATAATTGGGTATTCTTTCGACTTGTCCTGATCCTGAATGGATTTATAAAGCGTTGGCAGACGATAGATAGACTCAGCATCATCCCAAGTCGGATAATCAGCAATCAAATCTCTGCGTGGTGTGTATAACGGCTCTCGGTGCAACGGCACACGGTCTGGGAACTGCCATACGATGGTGCGCGCTTTTGCATTACCGAATGGAATACAGCCATGCTTGATAGCTACACGCTGAATACCGCCGGATAAATCGGTTTTCCAGTTCTTGCCTTGCGCTTCGGCTTTCTCTTCAGGAGTAAGATCATCCCACCAACCAAGATGTTGCAGTAGCTTAGCGCTGAATTCTGGATAACCATCTTCGATTTCACTTCCTTTGGAGAAGCTATCTTCAGCAAGCAGGTTTTTACCCTCGAACTCAACACCGTAACGGGCACGGAAAGTGCCACCGCCATCGGCAACTGCTTTAGATGTGTCATACAGGATGTGTGTACCTGGATGCTTCATTTCTGGTGTGCCCCAACATGGCCAAGGCAAACCATAGGTTTCACCGTTAACTGGCCCACCTTCTGCAGAGAGTGTTGTTTTGTGGAAGGTATGCCAGTTTTGTTGATGCGCCTTCAGGCGCTCTGGGCTTTGTCCTGTATAACCAACCGTCCACATCCCTTTATTAAATTCACGAGTGATATCTTCGATGACTGGCTGGTTATTTTCGACTTTAATGTGCTTAAACAGCTGATCTGCGAACCCCAGTTTGCTTGAAAGCAAATACATTATTTCGTGGTCTGGTTTCGAATCAAACAATGGTTCAATGACTTGATCACGCCACTGAATAGAACGGTTAGATGCCGTCACACTGCCGTAAGTTTCGAACTGAGTGGTTGCTGGAAGCAGATAAACGCCATCTGTACGATCGTTCATCACCGCTGCGACTGTTGGATATGGATCGACTATGACCATCATGTCCAATTTCTGCATCGCTTTTCTCATCTCAACGCCACGAGTTTGCGAGTTTACAGCATGGCCCCAGTAGAACATGGCGCGAATGTTGTCGTTCTGCTCGATGTTAGATTTATCTTCAAGCACACCATCAATCCAACGCGATACAGGAATACCCATGTTGTTCATTGGCTTGTGACCACGATACTCTTTCTGGTCGAATCGATTTTTAATCCACTCGAAATCGACATCCCACACGCGAGCCCAATGTTTCCAAGAACCATCAAGTAAGCCGTAGTAACCCGGAAGAGTATGAGAAAGTACGCCTAAGTCCGTTGCACCTTGAACGTTGTCGTGACCACGGAAGATATTTGCACCACCGCCAGATTTGCCCAAATTTCCGAGAGCCAATTCAAGTACACAGTATGCGCGAGTATTGTTGTTACCTGTGGTGTGCTGAGTACCCCCCATACACCAGACCACACAACCGGGGCGGTTTTCGGATAACAATTTCGCCGTGTGATAAACATCTTCTTCGCTCACACCTGTAACACGCTCTACTTCTTTCGGGTTCCATTTCGCCACCTCAGCGCGAATTTCATCCATACCGAATACACGCTGACGAATGAATTCTTTATCTTCCCACTGATTATTGAATACGTGCCATAGCAAACCCCAGATAAATGCCACGTCGGTACCTGGGCGCAAAGAGACGAAATGATCTGCTTTTGCCGCAGTACGGGTACGTCTTGGGTCAGCGACAACAATCTTACAATTGTTCTTCTCTTTAGCGATTAAGATGTGCTGCATCGCCACAGGGTGAGCTTCAGCAGGATTAGAGCCAATAAACAGAATCGATTTGCTGTTGTGCATATCGTTAAAAGAGTTGGTCATGGCTCCGTAGCCCCAAGTGTTTGCTACACCGGCTACTGTTGTTGAGTGACAAATACGCGCTTGGTGGTCAACGTTATTAGTGCCCCATAGCGATGCCATTTTTCTGAACAGATACGCTTGTTCGTTACTGTGTTTAGCACTGCCAAGCCAGTAAACAGAATCAGGACCTGACTCTTCACGGATTTTCAGAACATTGTCACCAATTTCGTTAATGGCTTGATCCCAAGAGATCTTTTTCCACTTACCATTTTCGAGTTTCATCGGGTATTTCAGACGACGCTCACCGTGGCCGTGTTCACGCAGAGCAGCACCTTTTGCACAGTGTCCACCAGCGTTAAATGGGTGGTCAAACGCGGGTTCCTGACCTGTCCAAACACCATTTTGAACTTCAGCATAGATACCACAACCCACAGAACAGTGAGAACAGATAGTACGCTTCACTTCAGTTTTGGCATTACGATCAACTTCTTCTGCTTGCACCTTTTTGATCATTCCCGGAGAAAACATACTTGTACCGACAACTGCACCACCAGCTGCTAAAGAGCTGTTTTTCATGAAGGCACGACGGCTAATACCGAGCTGATTCTTTTCTTTTGTTACGTTATCAGAACGTTTAGTTAGTCTCATCTGCGAGCTCCTATAGAGTGTCGTAGTAATCACGAATGTGTTGTGTCTCGTGATAACCTTCTTTTTTTGTTGTAGATACATTCAAAGACGGTTCTTGCGCACTGACACTCTGAGAAACGGTTGAGCCCACAGCACCGGCAACCGCGGCAGTTCCAAGTCCTTTGAGCAGGTCACGTCTGCTTTTATCGATGTCTTGTTGTTGTTTTTTCATCTTTGCTTCCTTATCTCGTCCCTATTGTTGCCAACAAGGTAAGTCTGAAAGCGCTCTACGCGCTTATTCAGTCAGGTTCTTTACTTCTATTTTGTGAGTATTACGTTTACTTACCTTCGCCTCGGTAAATGACACATTTTCTAACGACAAAAATGCACGCATTAACGTGGCAACAGCATGGTAATAACGGGTGTGTTGCGCTCCGGTAATTTGAACGGCAAGACGTTCATACCAAGGCGCTAAATGACGATTGAAAAATGATTGTTGAACGGGTTCTGGTTGCTCGCACAAATACGCCATGGTTTCGCAAAGCGCTGAAATATGATCTTCAGGTTCTTTCACATTTTCTTTTCGCTCTAAACCTAGCTGACTTAGAAAGGTTCGAATTTCAGCCAGCGGTTTTTCCATTAGCGAGCCTGTTAAATGCCAAGAGGCAAAAGGTACGACTTCACCCCGACCGATACCGATAAACAGTTCTTGGTATTCATCTCCCAGTTGCTCAACATTGGTATTCTTCGATGCATGAACGATTTCAGACCAAGCCTGCGCCATAGGCGTACCGTTGTCTTCAAACTCTAACTCAGCGAGAAAATCGAGCAGTTCTTTGCTGGGCACTTGGCGAAATAGCGTCGCCAATAACAGATAGATATCTGAACGCATTGATTGTGCCTGTTTCATTTGCTACTCCTAATATCTCAACTGTTGTTCTGGATCGTTAGCCATAGACTCAAATACATCAATCACACGGCAGTCTTCACACATAGCAATACGGTTCAAAGATTCAGCAGTCGCAAAGTGCGAGTGACCTTGTAACTTATTCTGCAACATAGTGATCATAGATTGAGGAGCGAATGGCTTATGGCAGCGTAGACATTTCGCTGGTTCTTCCTGATGGAGCGTGATCGCCGATTGACGTGCTGTTTTATCCCAGTTCATTTGCTTAACACTTGTTAAAGCATTTTCAGGACAAGCTTTGATACACAAGCCACATTGAACGCAGTCCTGTTCAACAAACTGAATCCCCGGAATATCTCCTTCATGATGAAGTGCTCTTGTTGGACAAACAGCAACGCATCCCATACACAAAGTACAATCTTTAGTTGAACACTCAATTGTCCCGTAAACGGAAGAAGCTTCTAATGGCTGCGCCACTTTCTCGATACTGAATTGTTCAGCAAGTGCATCAAGCGAGGTAAATAAACGGGCACGCTTGTTCCCTTCTAATTCACCTAAACGTAATTGAAGATCATCAGTGATTAGAGTCGGAGCCCCTTCGCGAAGCGACTCTAAATAGAGGATGTTTATTGTCTCTTTTGCTAAGCCTAACTGAGAAAGTAAGGTTTGAGCGGTTGCTACTTCTTGTTCCAGAATACGTTGAATGGTTTTCGGCATTCGACGACTAGCAGCGAAAAGAACTTGAGTCGCTCCATTGGTTAATGCTGCAAACCAAGTATCAATACCGATGGATGGCAGTTCATCGACAGTCACCGGAATAACGTTTTCAGGCAGAGCCTTTAACGTCATCAGATTATACGTCTCGTGTTCTGAGCTACAAATCAGAACAACAGGTTTTTCTCCGCCCGCTTGAAAATAGTTTTTGAGCAAACGCTCGACAAACTTTTGTGTCTCTTTAGGTGTAGGTAATGCGTAATGAATAGCTTCGGTAGGACAAGCGGTGGCACAGGTACCAACGCCTTGACACAGATAAGGGTTGATCTCAATTCTATGCCCTGTTTTTTCTGAACCTTCGCTTGATAACGCACCCGCAGGACAGGCATCCACACAACGTTCGCAGCCTTTTACACCGCGTGAACTATGCGCACATAAGTCCGTATCTAGTCGGAAATATTTCGGTTTATCAAAAGTGCCGACCAAATTAGGGATTTGCTCGAGTGCGTCAGCCAGTTTTGGATACCCTCGCCCTACAGGGAAATATCCCGGAACAGGAACCTCTTCAGTCATAACGCCGTTGAGTGACATATCAAGGATGATATCGAACGAATCTTTTCCTACAGCGACTTTTGATAGGCTGGTGGTAACGCCATGATTTTGCACCAGCACGTCAAAGCTTCCGAGATATCCACTAATCTGGACACTATCTGCAAAGTAGATATTGGATTGTTTGCCCTTTTCCCCGTCAATGGAAAGTAAGGAGATAGATTGAACTTGAGGTAATTGTTCTGCGATACGTTCAATCAGGCTGGTAGGCCCAATAATCAAAGTATCGCCAGAGGACTCATAACTCACCGTCGGCGGAATGAGGTTAGATAATTCGACGGTATTTTCAATGGCAGAGTACCGTGCGATTCCATTTTGCGAAGTCGATTGTTGTAAATATTGTTTTAGCATTTGCTCGCTTCCAGTGTTTATCCACACACTTTTTATCTGGATATGAACCTACATTAGCAAATAGCGTTCCAGGAAAACTTTTCAATATTTACAACAAGATACAAGGATAACAATAAGCTAACTAAGGGTATTGTTGCCTTGTGAGACAATTTGTCCCAACAGCTAACTTACCGTTTAGTCAAAATGTACCTATGTTTTATATGGTATTTTTTGTCTCACCTTCTAAATCAGAGAGTTCAGAGTCAACCTCTACTGCTGTTTCTTCAATTTGCTCAGCTTCTTCCACCTTACTATGCTGCGCAAGCAGTTCTGGTTGTTCAGACTCAAGCTCTTCCTGTTGCTCAGAGTTTTCGGTCGACTCTTTCAACCATCCTCTCAATGTATTAGCAACATCAGATGACAGAGGTTTGATGGTACTGAAGTCCTGAGCGTAATCATTCATTTGACATACTTCACTAAACTCACCACCGAAGAATAGCTTACGTAATGCGGTCTTTTTGATCTCTTTATCTGCTTCTGAAGTCAGCAGAGAGGCAAGCGATTGAGCCTTGCCAGTTTCTTGTAACGTTTCAACGTCTGAAGATAGGTTTTCGTCTGTTCTGTGTTCGCTTGTTAGGTCAATGGCAGCATCAGAGTTAGCTGAATCAGCCTCCAATCCTGCCTTCGCATCTTCTACCTGAGTGTCTTTATCTCCCTCAAGCTTGCGTTTTGACCAGCGCGTTAAGAATGAATCATTGACCACTAGACCTCCCCGCGCCTTTACGCTTCTTACCACGAACTTCTAACAGTTCGCCGTGTCGGCCGATGAAAGCTTCCATCCACGCTTGCACAGGTAGCGGCATGTCATTCGACAGGACTAAATATTCACCATCCATATACTGACCAGCGACACTTTGTGAGGCGATCAAGCGGATAATTTTCGGTGTTTCTCCGTCTTCTGGCTGTTCCAAAATTAAAAACAGTTTTGGGCTTTGGGAGCTGAGGTTAAAGCGATAATCTGTTCGTTCATCTCGGTATAGCTCTAACGTTGCAACATGCTGTGAGTTCTCGTCTACAACCAAGTCAAAGCCAAGCAACTGCCATTGTGTAGTGATCCACATTCCTGCCGTGATTTCATGTTCTTTAAGGCGACAATTTATCGGCCAACTGTTTTCGGTTTTTGCCAAAGGTTGATTTGCTACAAGAGGTTGAGCTTGTATTTGTTTTTCTGACATAGGAAACCTAATCAATGATTGTTCTGGTTTATGTTTAAGGTGACACAAAGCAAATAATGAGCCATTGACTCAAGCCTAGTTGGAAATTTGCGAAAGTCATGGGTTAAATGTCGCATTAATTTGCGGTTAAATGATGAAAATGTCCTAATCGACGTAATCACCAAACAAAAGCAATGGAATGAAACTTGCTGTTTCGTTGTACTCCTATTACTCCATCAGGAAACTCACGTGGCACAACCTAAAATCATAAAAACCAGTGAAAACCCATTTCAAACTATCGAAGTTGAAGTCTTTGACGAATATGGCGAGCGTCTGACCAAATCTATCGCATGTGAACGTCCGTTAACGGTAATGCTTAACTGGAAAGAGATTGTGACGCTGATGACTCTGGGTTCTCGCCCTGAATCTCTTGTGTTGGGTTATCTGAAGAACCAAAGTTTTCTTAGCGATCCTGAAGCGTTGGAATCTGTCATCATTGATTGGGAAACCAATACAGCAGCTATTGTTACTAAAGAGTCTCTTGAACACTTAGAACCTGCACTAAAGAAAAAAACCGTTACCTCTGGTTGTGGTCAGGGAACTATGTACGGCAATGTGATGAAGCAGCTTGAAGGCTACAAGGTTCCTCAAACGGCAATTAAACAGTCTGAAATATATGACGCGCTCGAAGCGTTAACCCATCATAACGACACCTACAAAGCTGCCGGAGCCGTTCATGGTTGCGCCGTTTGCCAAGGCAACTCAGTCCTTTCTTTTGTCGAAGATGTTGGTCGCCATAACGCCGTCGATACTCTGGCAGGTGAAATGTGGATCAAAGGTGAAACTGGCGATAATAAGATCTTTTATACCACAGGCAGATTAACTTCAGAGATGGTCATCAAAGTTGCTCAAATGGGAATACCTGTCTTGTTATCTCGTTCTGGCGTGACACAAATGGGATTAGAACTTGCTCATCAGTTTGGTATCACCACCATTGCCCGAGCGAAGGGCCGCCGTTTTCAGGTCTACAGTGGCATTGAGAAAATTCAGTTCGATGTTAAAGGCCATTTGTCTGATGAATGCTAATAATGGCTGCAATTCCATAGAAAAATAAAGCTTTATACAATGGCGTATCAGATTTGATACCGCGTTATTTTGATTGCATTTTTAAGTCTGGATATCTGTATCTAAAACCGGATATACGATCTACACTGTTTTATGAAATCAATGGCTTACTTTAATGACAACGCATATGCAAATTCTGTTACGTCTTTTTTTGATATTTTGGTTAGTGAATGGACAAATAGCCCATGCCGAATGGGATATTAATGATATCAATACCACGCCTACAGCAAACAACAGTGCTTTAGAAATTGAGCAGCAGATAAAGGAACTTCCAGACTCTCTATTCATGACCCAAAATGAATATGTTCAAGTCGCCAACCTGTTACGCTCAACGTTATCTCTTCAATCGAATAACATTACTGATTTCTCACAGGCTTTGGTCGCCTATCGTAATCAAAATGATGACTTCAATTGGTTTAACTTAGAACAATCCTATCTTACTCAGGTGAGTTTAACTCATTCAAAACAGCAGTTACTTCGTTTAGCTGATGAACAAATTCGTGCTGAAGTGACTGGATTTGGCCCGACAGGAGTACTCCAATTCAAACAGGAATGGAAAGTTGCTCAACTGAGTGCCGAATACCTGTTTTATTTTCAGATTCGTAGTTTCCAATCACTCTTCGATGACTTGTTAATTTCACCTGTACCTTTTATCTGGTCAGTGTGTAAGGTGCTGTTTATCTACTTTTTATTGGTATGGTGGCTAACACACAGCAGACGACTCATTGAGCTGTTTCGCAATACCTATTTAAAAGATAAATCAGAACCTTCGCTTTGGGCACGCATTGTCTGGTATGCCAGCAAAGCTAATAAAGCTATCGCTTGGTTAGTTGCGATTACTTTCTCACTGCAAGTCCTTGCTGAAATTAAGAGTTTACAGCACCTCGTCTATCTCGAAATTTTCATTTGGTGGATTTGGGGCGGTTCTATCGCAGTCAGCTTGATTCTGGAATTTACCTACAGAACCAGCCATACCTCGAATAAAGCGCTAATGGCGTTAAGACTCAGCACTATTCGCCGTATTGTTTGGACGGTGATCATTACGGGTGTGATTCTTCAACTTTCGATGCGCACATTGGGTAAAGGAACCATCTACTACTGGATTCTCAATACCATGTATGCATGGTTCTTTGTCATGATCGTGTCGGTGCTAAATCTGTGGCGCGAACGTATTTTTGCGTATGCAGAAAAAGCCTCAGACAGACCGCTTTGGGTTAACTGGACCATCAGTAAGAAAGATTCGTTCGCTGTCAGAGTGTTCGCTACCACCATTACTCTAGCGTGGCTGTTAATGCATACGTTGCAATACCGGCTTATTGCAGCGCTTTCAAACTACACCTTCTTTAGTCAGGCTCTTGCTTATCTGTTTAGAATTGAAGTGGCCAAGCAGAATGAAAGTATTACTTCTGACCATAACCACGTGCGTATCAAAGGTGATGAAGCCTTTGAGTACATTCTACCGGGGTCTATGGATAGCGAACTGATTGATTATGCCGCTGACGAAATAAAGCAGTTATCCCGCTACTTACTGACTGACAGTCCGGCAATCTGCGTCGTTACTGGTGAACGGGGTATCGGTACCACGACTTTGCTTTATACCTTGCTGCATAAGGTCAAAAACGCCGAACCTTTGTATCTGAACTGCCCTTATTCTGGCTACACAGAACTACTGGAACTGCTGGCGTTAAGTTTAGGTTTAGATGCCGATTCGTCAGAGATTCAAATCCTCTCCTATTTACGTAAGAGCGAGCAAACCTATCTAATTGCAATAGATAACGCTCAACGTCTGGTGAAACCTATGGTCGGTGGATTAAACAGTTTAATGAAGCTCACCAACCTACTTCGTCGCTCTAAGAAAAATCACCGCGTGATTATGGCCATTGAGAAGTCGAACTGGCGCTTTGTTGATAGAGCACGTGGCGAACGTTTGTTGTTTGACTGGGTTACGGTTCTTCCTCGCTGGAATGAAAAGCAGATGGTTAAGCTACTCGATAGTCGGATTAATAAAGAGATTGAATCACCTGTAAGTTTTGAAGGGCTTGTTGTACCTCGTCAGTGGGATCAAGATGATTCCAGCGATGACGAACGCGCAAAACAAGGCTTCTACCGTATTCTTTGGCACTACTCCGACGGGAACCCTACCGTTGCGTTGCGTTTCTTCCGCCGTTCTTTGAACCGCAATAAAGAAACGGGAGTAGTTAATGTCAATTTGTTCCATGTTCCCGACTCGCAAGATCTGGAGCAGATGCCCAAACCTATGTTGGCAGTTCTACGGTCTATTGTGCAGCTTGAGGTGGCTTCGAGTGAAGAGTTGTCCAAGTGCACTCAGCTAAGTATTGCTGAAGTCATCGGTATCGTGCGTTATTTCCAAAGTCGTGGATATCTGGAATGGGCGGAAGATAAAGCTCGTGTGTCTGATCACTGGTATCGCACGATTACCAACGTTCTCGATCGCCAACATCTACTGGTGAAATAAACAATGAAGAAAAGTACTACTCACATGTATTCACGTTTTATTGCTTTGGCTTTACTCTGTCTTGCATTACCAAGTTATGCGACGGAAGAGTCCGTCAGTGCCGAGAGCTTTCAACAGATCGCCAGCTTAGTCCGATGGAGCGGCGTACTATTCTCTATCCTAATCATTGCTGCCACTTGGCTGTTGCTGAAGTTCATGAGCTCATTAGTTGAGACAATTGGCAGTCAGTTTGCGCAATATCGAATGTTGCTGCAAAAGCTCCAATCGTTTCTCCAGTTCTTTATTTACATGGGCGCTGGTGTGGTGGTGTTTGTCCTTAGTTTCAGGATCAATGACCATATTCTGGCTTTGATTGGTGGTACGTTAGCGGTGTCCGTCGGCTTTGCTCTAAAAGACTTGGCAGCATCGTTTATCGCAGGGATGACGGTTATGATAGACCGCCCGTTTCAGGTTGGTGACCGTGTCACATTTGAAGGGCATTATGGCGATATCATCACCATTGGCTTGCGTTCTGTCCGTATGCGTACTCTGTCAGACGACATCATTACCATCCCAAACAACAAGTTCTTAAACGAAGTAGCCGTCAGTGGTAATTATGGTGCCCTTGATATGCAGGTGGTGATTCCTTTTTATGTTGGTATGGACGAAGACATCGTTTTAGCGCGCAATCTTATCCAAGAGGCCGCCTCTTCCAGCCGATATATTCATTTACCTAAACCGGTAACTGTATTGGTGAAACAAACCATTACCGATAATTATTTGGCGGTTCAGTTAACCTGTAAAGCTTATGTGGTCGATACAGCGTATGAGAAGTTGTTTGAGACAGATATTACTTTGCGGGTCATGGATGAATTCAAACAACACGGGATTAAACCACCGAAAATTGCGATTCACGCACAATAGATCTTCGCTACTATTTGAAACGCTAGTTTTAGACTGATAACAAAATGCCTCCGTATCGAGGCATTTTGCTTTATCGACATTAAGAGACTGATTTAGCGATGATCTGGTCTGTTTCTACTTTTACAGGCAGGAAAACACTGAACACACTGCCCTTACCGACTTCTGACTGCACTCTGATCTCACCACCGGTTTGACTGAGCATACTTTGAGATACAGATAAGCCTAACCCGGTACCATCACGCTTAGTGGTATAAAACGGGTCAAAAATACGTTTAAGATTTTCTGGCTTAATGCCGCAACCTTGATCTTCAATCGTTATGATAGCGCCAGCACAGCGATCGTCTTCAATCCAATCTTGGCTTTGTATCGTCAGTTTGCCTTTACCGTTCATAGCGTGGATAGCATTCATCTGCAAGTTAACCAGAATCTGCAACAGCAGATGGCGATTAACTTCGACGGATTTACGAGCGTTAAGATCAACAACAAACTCTATATCTCGCTTTTTAGCGCCAGTTTTGACCAGTGTGATACTTTCTTCAATGATTGGGTTGACGTGCTGCCAGGTAATTTCATCTTGCACGCCACCTTGTCGGCTATATTGAAGCAAACTGCGAGTAATATTTCGGATTCTATCCACCTGTTCCAAAATCGCCTGAATCTCTTCTTCAATACGAGCGCCGTCTTCACCTAATTCAAATTGAATTAACTCAGTGTTACCTAAGATCACTGCTGTTGGGTTATTGATTTCGTGGGCGATCCCCGCGGTCAATTCACCCAGAGCAGCCAGTTTTTCATGCACAATCAATTTGTCGCGCGTGGTGTGCAGCAGTTCAATATGGTGTTCTAGTTGTTCGGTTTTTTCTCTCAGCTTGGTCGTTCTAGAGTGAACTTTTTCTTCCAGTTCGTAAGCTGCATTCTGAATTTCATCATTTCGCTGCTGAAGTAGATCAAGCATGTTGTCAAACTGCTTTGCCAGTTGTGCTAACTCATGCTTTTCATCTAAACCAAGTGGACCAATACGCTGGTTTTTACCCAACTGAACAAGCTTCACTACGCGATGTATACGCTCAATGGGGCGGAAAAGATCGCGAGACCCGCGATAGACAAACAGACTTGATACCGCCAGCAGTATTAAGGTCGTCACCGCGATTTCAAAAATGTTAGTAAGATAAGTTTTGACAAGCGGCCACATTAAATAGCCGGTATATAGCATGCCGATGACTTGATTGTTGTGATTGCGGATCGGCTGATAAGCAGTGATATACCAAGCATCATAAACATATGCTCGGTCAATCCAATTTTCGCCACTACCAAGAACAGAATGCTTTACTTCGTTAGATACTCGGGTGCCTATTGCACGCCCTTCTCTTTCCTCACTATCGAGAGGCACGTTGGTGCTGACGCGTAGGTCGTCTAAAAATAAAGTAACGGTACCCATTGGCTTGGACTTATCGTCAGTATACGGGTAAACAATATCGCGAATCTCGTCGATCAATCCACTACTGTTGTTCAGTAGCTCACCACCATCAAGAAAGCCAATCGCTTTGTTGGCACTGTCGTACACCGTTATTACCGAACGGCTGACTAATCCTCTGCTTTCTACATCATCACCGTTCAACACTTTCACTTTTGCGCGTTGTGCCAAATGGGGTTCTAACTCTTGTAGCGTTTGACCATCCAGCACATCAAAAAAGGTCTTTTTACGACTCAACTCGTCATAGTAGGCTTTGTTCTCTAACGTCCTGACGGGCTTAAAAGCCAGGAAATCGAGTTGATAACGTTGTTTCTGGCTTTTTACCCAAGTTTCAACCGAACTCACTGATTGTTGGTTCAAACGCACCTGAAATTCATAAGAGTCCGCAAGTGCCTGAATCCGGTCTGCTTGATTCTGTTGTTGAATTGAAATTGATTTGTTTGCAACACTCAATCTTTCAGCAACATCAACAAGTGTACTTTGCCATGTGTAATGAAGAGACCAGTAAATTGAAATCGCAATCAACGCAAGTAAAGTGAAAGCTATGGGGACTGAAGTCAGGATCAAAAGACGATAGCGAACCATCGTCTGGAAGCGATGTTTCCATTTACGCCACAGTGGAAAATCATTCCACATTTTCAGTACCTTCGCTTTCCCACTCTTTGTACTTACGCTCTAATGTCTTCCTTGCTACACCCAAATCTCTTGCGGCAGCTGATTTATTACCATCATGAAAATCAACCAGTTGCTCAATATGCGCACGCTCGACGTCCTTGAGTGTCCAAGCATTAGGATAGCCCGCAGCCAGATCATTTTTTTTGTTATCAATGTACTCAGGCACACCTGCAACATGTGACACCGTCACTGAAATATTGGTTGGTTGAGCAATTCCATTCATTTCTCGCCAATAATGCGCAAGAGGTTTACCCAGTAATATGCAGCGCTCTATCAGGTTCTTTAGTTCTCGGATATTACCCGGCCAATCGTAATCATTCATTGCGCTAATATCTTCGTGCGCCCATTTAGGTACTGGCACTGCAAGTTCGTTACACAGTTTTTGAGTAAAAAATGGCACCAGTTCTCTTAAGTCGCTCTTACGATCACGTAAAGGAGTAACATCAATTTTTAGTACGTTGAGACGGTAATAAAGATCGCTGCGGAATCGGCCATGTTCGACTTCTTTTTGCAAATTGCGGTTAGTTGCGGCAACGATTCGTACATCGACATTGATCTCTTTTTCAGAACCTACGGGACGAATCGCTCGTTGTTCTAAAACTCGTAGCAGAGAAGATTGCATGGTTAAAGGCATCTCTCCGATCTCATCGAGAAACAGAGTGCCACCATTAGCAACTCTGAATAGACCTTCACGACTTTTCTTCGCGCCAGTAAACGCTCCAGACGTGTGGCCAAACAGTTCACTTTCTAGTAATTCTGGAGCAATGGCACCACAGTTAACGGGAACAAATGGACCTTTGCGTCCACTGGCCTCGTGAATACCTCGTGCTACCAGTTCTTTACCTGTTCCAGATTCACCTTCAATCAATACAGAGGCTCTTGAGGGGGCAAACTGTAAGATTAACTGCTTGAGTTGTTTCGTTTTGTCTGACTGACCAATAATTTGACTTGTAGTGTGGCGCTCGAAGTCATGCTTTAACGCATATTGCATGCGGGCACTTAAGCATTTGTCCATACAGCGCTTAACAGCCTGCATCATCTGCTCTAAATTGAAGGGTTTGAGAATGAAATCTGACGCACCGAGTTTTAGCGCTCTAATCGCGGTTTCCAAGTCGGCATAACCAGTCATAAAGATCACTTCAGCTTTATGATATTCGTCGCTAAAGGCTTCTTCCCATTCAATACCGGATCGACCGGGTAAATTGATATCCAGAATGATTAAATCGTAGTGATTCGCCGTACGCAGTGATTCCGCTTCTTCAATAGAGTTCGCACAATCCACTTTAGAAAACCATTTGCTTAAGGCTTTTTTCAAAATGGCCTGCATGCCTATTTCGTCGTCGACAACAAGAACCGAAAACGCCTGATATAAAGGAGCTTGCTTTGAATCTATAGTATTGCTCATGAGTTTCTCAAAGATAATTCATTAGGACATAACGACTCACATAACCATACTACCGATGTGTCCTTATTGAGACATTTTGTCCCTACAAATGTGCGCTATCGCCTAATTTTGTAAGAATAATCATGATATTGTCTATTTCCCACACAAAAAGCCTAGCTTTAATTTTGGCATCTAGTTTGCTATGTCTGGTGTGCTATAAGGCGATTCATTCATCGCTTGTAGGTAGATTAGCAATCAATCTAGCTCAGCCCACAATTACAATTAAAATGGATTTCAAAATGAATAATAAGATTACTCTTGCTCTTGCAGCAACGTCATTGGTTTTAGTCAGTTACTCAGCATCAAGCGCTGATGATACACACCGTATACGCTTAGCCACCACGACCAGTACCTACCATTCAGGGTTATTAGACTACCTTCTGCCAACTTTTGAAAAAGAAGCAGGCTACAAAGTGGATGTCATCGCAACGGGTACCGGTAAAGCGCTAAAAATGGGTGAAAACGGTGACGTCGATTTGGTTATGACACACGCGCCGAAATCAGAAGCAGACTTTGTTGATAAAGGATTCGGTGTACTGCCTCGCAAACTGATGTACAACGATTTTGTTTTAGTTGGCCCTAACAATGATCCAGCTAAAATCGCGCAACAAAAAAATATCCTAGATGCTTTTAGTCATATTGCTAAAGATGGTGTGACATTCATTTCCCGAGGTGATGATTCTGGTACACACAAGAAAGAGCTTGGTATTTGGGCTCAGGCAAAGATTGAACCAAACTTTGGTGGTTATAAGTCGGTAGGTCAAGGAATGGGGCCAACACTTAACATGGCTTCTGAACTTCAAGCTTATACGCTTACAGACCGCGGCACTTGGCTCGCCTATCAGAACAAACTTGACCTTAAAATTGTGTTTGAAGGTGATGACAAACTGTTTAACCCATACCAAGTGATTCTCATCAATCATGAACGTTACCCAGCAACAAATTACCAAGGTGCCAAAGCGTTTAGTGATTGGCTGGTTTCTGAAGAAGGACAACAGAAAATCAACAGTTTTACCCTTAATGGACAACAACTTTTTGTTGCGAACGCAGACAAATAACGGTCGTGTATGAGCCTCTGGCAGACTACTCAAGACGCACTGAGATTACTGATCAATTTTGACGCTGAACTTTGGGAGATCGTTGCGGTCTCCTTCAGCGTTTCGTTATCAGCAATCTGTATGGTGTTAATTCCGGCTATGCTTTTTTCGTTTTTGCTTGCTTACAGCAACTTTCGCGGAAAATGGCTTCTGCTGTCAGTGATAAACACACTTCAAGCGGTTCCAACAGTAGTGATTGGTTTGCTTTTATACATGCTACTGTCACGCTCAGGACCAATGGGAAACTGGTCTCTACTTTTTACGCAAAAGGCGATGATCCTTGGTCAGATGATGATTTGCTTCCCTATTCTGGTGTCTATGATGCATGGCACTTTGCAATCCAGTGACCGACGTTCTGTCGAAACTGCGATGACTCTAGGGGCTTCAACACCAAGGATCGCCGCTACTATTATCTGGGAAACACGTTTTCCGTTGTTGGCGGCCGTCATCGCAAGCTTTTCAAGAATCGTCACTGAAGTGGGCTGCTCGATGATGGTGGGCGGAAACATAATGGGTTTGACCCGAAATATCCCGACCGCAATTGCTATGGAGAGCCGTAAAGGCGCTTTTGCTCAAGGAGTTGCATTAGGAATGGTGCTACTATGCTTAGCATTGGCCTTGAATTTTGCACTTTCCGCAATGCGCGGAAAAGGCTTTTTGAGAACGTAAGGACAAGAATGACAATAACACTCAGCGCTCAAAAATTATCAATGCGTTTTAAAGATCGAGTGCTATTCCATATCGATCGTCTGTCTATTGGGCCAAACGATGCTATCTATCTAAAAGGTGATAATGGCGTCGGAAAAACAACCTTACTTAAAATTTTGGCGGGTTTGCAGAAACCTTCAACAGGAAGTGTTTCAAACTCATTTCGTTGGTGGCAGCGATTGATACATCCATCTGCTCACCATGAAGTTATTTATCTGCATCAAACACCCTATCTGTTTGATGCTACCGTTTATCAAAACGTACTGTACGGAATTAAATTTTCTTCACTTAACGCAAAAGAAAAGCGCTCTACAGTGATAAATGCATTACGTATGGTGGGTTTAGAAACTCTCGCAGACGAACATATCTCTGTTTTGTCTGGCGGGGAGAAGCAGCGTGTAGCTATGGCTCGAGCATGGATTCTTAATCCTTCTATTTTGCTCATGGACGAACCGAGTGCGTCACTCGACCAGGAATCCATCGACAGACTCGTTATCATGGCGAAGGATTTGTTGGCTCGAGGTTCCAGCCTTGTTATCACCAGTCATCAAGCGAACGCATTAACTGCAATATGCAAAAAACAGTGGTGGATTAATGATTGCACGCTTATCGAAACACCATTGCTACACATAGTAAAACCAGAAAAAGAGAGAACCAATGTTACTTCCCTCTCAAACTAGTTGGGTCATTCTTGCCGGTGGGCAAGCGACTCGAATGGGTGGAAATGATAAAGGGCTTATTAAGCTTAATAACAAACCGCTAATTGAACATGTCATTGAACGATTACAGCCACAGGCTTCGCAAATCCTGATTAATGCCAATCGCAATCTCGATAAATATCGCCACTATGGAACCGTCATTAGCGACAGTTTTAATGGCTTCCCCGGGCCTTTAGGGGGAATTCACAGTGGCTTAGTGAATGCACAGACGGATTGGGTCGGTTTTGTCCCTTGTGATAGTCCGTTAATATCCGATGATCTTGTTGAACGCTTTTGTCAGGCAGTCAACGACGAAAGCGATATTGTCGTTGCGCACGATGGAGAGCATTCTCAGCCTGTATTTACGCTCTACCATAAACGTGTTTTGCCAAAACTTACTGCATTCTTAGAGCGTGGCGACAGAAAGATAATCTTGCTTTATAACGACTGCCATACTGACTACGTCGACTTCAGTGATTCGCCACAGTGTTTTGTCAATTTAAATACGCCAGATGAGCTGGCGCAATTCGGAGCGTTACAAATATGAGTCCTCAACGCCCTTCTCTGCCTTTATTAGGTTTCGCCGCATACTCAGGAACTGGCAAGACGACATTGCTCGAAGCGCTCATTCCTAAATTAACGAATGCGGGGCTTCGCTTAGGTGTTTTAAAACATGCTCATCATGACTTTGATGTAGATATTCCGGGCAAAGACAGTTATCGATTACGCAAAGCTGGCGCAAGCCAAATGCTCATCGCATCACGTAATCGTCATGTCATGATGACGGAAACTCCGGATGCAGAAGCAGAGTTCAACTATCTGCTTAGCCGTTTTGACAGCGAAAAATTAGACATTATCTTGGTCGAAGGTTGTAAAAACATTGCCTTTCCCAAAGTTGAGTTACACAGAAACGAACTCAATAAACCTTGGTTGTACCCAAACGATAAAAACATTATTGCGATTGCTGCAGACGAAGTGGTTGAAAGCGAACTGCCGCAGCTCAACATCAACGATTTAGATGTCATCGCTCAGTTTGTTGTGGATTACGCCAATGATTTTGGCGCAGAAAAACCAACCTCGGGTAGCTGTGATACCTTGTCTCCTTCTTTTTTATCGGTAGAACAAGGTCGACAAGCGATACTCGAACGTGTGCAGACTCTGACAGATATTGAAGCTATCGATTTATCGCAAATCTATAACCGAGTATTGGCGAAAGACATTACGTCACCAGTCAATGTGCCGAGCTACAGAAACTCGGCTATGGATGGTTTTGCAATACGAGGCAACGACTTAAATAGAGAATACTATCAAGTTGTAGCAGAGATAATGGCTGGCGATGTTTACGCAAACGTTGTTGAACAGGGTCAGGCTGTGAAGATTATGACTGGTGCTGCGGTTCCCGAAGGTGCTGACACTGTCATTATGCGTGAACAAGCAATCGTAACTGGCGAAACAGTGACTTTTGGCAGCGCAACAATTAAAGCTGGTCAAAATGTCCGCCAAGCGGGTGAAGACTTAGCCATAGGCCAGAACGTTTTCCCAATAGGTCAGCGTTTATCTTCACCTGAAATTGGCATGCTGGCGTCTTTGGGAATGAACGGTGCTCCGGTTTATCGCAAATTAAAAGTCGCTATTTTTTCTACAGGAAACGAAGTTCAGGCTCCAGGCACAGCTGCCAGTGATTCACACATATTTGATTCTAATCGATACACACTTATGGGGCTGTTAGCTCATTTAGGTTGCGAGACCATAGATCTTGGAATCATCGAAGATGATGAGCAATCCATGATTGATGCTTTGAACAACGCTTCTCAATCAGCAGACGTTGTATTGACCTCTGGTGGTGTCTCTGTCGGTGATGCCGATTTCATTAAGTCGGCGCTTGAGTCCTTGGGCACGATAGAATTTTGGCGTATCAACATGCGTCCGGGACGACCTCTCGCATTCGGAAAAATTAACGATACACCTATCTTTGGTTTACCCGGAAATCCGGTTGCCGTTATGGTCTCGTTCATTAATTTTGTCGAGCCAGCCCTGCGTAAAATGCAAGGTGAAGTAAACTGGAATCCATTGAAAGTGCCTGCGGTTGCAACAGAAGATCTCCGTTCACGCCAAGGGCGAACTGAGTTCACTCGTGGCATTTACAGCTTTAATGAACTTGGACAGCTGACAGTAAAATCGACAGGCAAACAAGGTTCAGGGATTTTACGCTCTATGAGTGAAGCCAACTGCTTAATTGAAATATCTCCGGCAGTAGACACAGTTAAAGTCGGCGAAAGCGTGACAATTATCCCGCTTCAAGGCAGAATCTAGCGCTTAGAATTTGCTGCAAACGAGAGAAGCTATGGCTCGCACGATTATTTATACCTACAAAGACGAAGAGAAGACGCTGACTTTCTCTTACCAACAGCACAGAAATATCCACGAAGCTGTCGCTGAAGCAGAAGGCATAGACATTACCGACTATCTGAAAATGGAGCAGCAGCTAGAACTAATTTCTGACTCTAAAGCAGTTCGCAACTATCGCGACAACCATTTCAAAAAGCTAGGTTTTGGTGTCATCACCTTAAAACCAAAAGAAAACTTAGGTGTGGGTAAAAAACCAAAACCTCAAGTTAAGTAAGCAACTAGAAGTAAAAAAGAAGGGCTTGAATAATCAAGCCCTTCTTTGTTTTTATTCTCTACCGCATTACTTGATGTTCAAGAATGCTGCACCGCGTACGCCGCCTGAATCACCGTGTTTGGCTTTGATGATTTTCGGACATTTAGCCACAGAAAGCAGATGTTTAGAAATACGTTTTGGCACTTCTTGGTAAATCAACTCAAAGTTTGATAGACCACCACCAAGAACAACCACATGTGGATCATGTGCAGTGAAAATGTTACCAAAGCAGATTGCGAGTAGTTCCATGAAAAGGTCAACATGTTTTACTGCTTTCTCTTCACCTTCGTTATAAGCGTTGATGATGTCGATAGCTTTCTTTTTCTCACCGTTGTTGTGAGCATAAATCAGCTCAAAACCTCGACCTGAAAGATAGTTATCCATACAGCCTTTATTGCCACAACCACATTCTAGAAGAGGTGCTTTACTATCACCGCCTAGATGGAACCATGCATCAATAGGAAGACGCATATGGCCGATTTCACCCGCTACGTGGTTACGACCTGAAAACACCTTACCGTTATAGATAAGGCCACCGCCAAATCCAGTACCTAAGATCAAACCAAGTACTGATAGCTCGTCTTTCAGTTCATCATCCCATGCTTCAGAAAGTGCAAAACAGTTCGCATCGTTTTCAATTTTTACGCTACGACCAATCTTAGCTTCTAGATCGGCACGTAGTGGTTTACCTTTTGCGGATGGCACGTTTACTGTCAATACAGTTGCATCGTCAGCGTCTTCCATACCCGGTAAACCTAAACCGATCGTACCTTCTACACCAAATTCAGCGTCATATTTAGCAACTAGGCCAGCAATGGTTTCAACAAGTTGTTGGTAATCTTCCGTTGGTGTCGGAACACGTTCAGTTGCAACGCGTTCAAGTTTCTCGTTGAACGCACCAAATTCAATCTTAGTGCCACCGACATCAAAGCCGTAATACATGCAAACCTCTCCTACTCTATCCCAGTAATAGGGAAATTATTCAAATCGACTCACTCACCAATTGCGCCATCTGTTAACCGATATAAAGCTTAGGTATGTTCTTGATATTTGCGCAATTAATTCGCGATTAAAAAATATTGGCTTATTATCCACAACAGACCCTATGCAATCCGTGACCAAACACTTATTTATCTGGCTACAAATACTGATTGCGTAAATGTGAAGCAGTATTGAGTGCTGAGTCTCAATCTAAACTTTGCTTGAACAGCAAATACTCTCGCAATGCGGTTTTTTCTTCTTTCGGTTTGATTCGAGTTTTGCCTAGAAGATAGCTTTCTTTGAACGTTTCAAACCATAGACGCAACGTTTCTGCACCAAGACGTTCACCAAACTTGTCCAACACCAGGCTGGCAACTTCAGCGGTAGCAAGATGTTGCTCATTATCTGATTTTCTCATCACATACTGTGAAAGTACCTGAGGCTCAATGGAGATCAGTGGTAAACCAGCGAGATAAGGTGATTTTCGAACGATTCTTTTTGCTTCACGCCAACTACCATCAACAAAGATAAGCAAAGGCTTTTTGCCCGCAGCGATGCTCTCAACTTCATGCATGACTCTTGAATGTTCTTCTTCCGTTTCTGCTGGAAACACGAGAACTGGAAAGTAAGCAGGATTTTGTAAAAGATCTAACATCTGAGAATCAGGATCTGTACGGCTCCACTGATAGACATAAGTTTCTTTCACTGTGTCGGCAATAAGTCTGCCAGTGTTACTCGGCTTAAAGACTTCCTGCTGAGAAACAATAAGTAAAACCGCTACTTGCGTCTCAATGTTTGGCTGATGTTGACACAAGCAATGAGTCAGACCGACATTACAATACGCACAACGCTGAATTTTACATCCGCGTGCAAGAAAAGGTTTTGTTGATCGTTCGAGCCGATATTGGTACAAACGATGGAAAGCATGGATTCTCATATTTGGTAGAAGTACTGATACGTTAGAAGTACTGAAAACTTAGAATGACTAAAAGTGGCGCAGAGTTTAACTGCTGTTACTTGAGTTCTCCAGCGCAATTTGAATTGGAGACACGGATTGGATTACATCAACATTGTAAAATCGTAAATGGGTACCACACGGAGGTGGATATGTCCTACCAACCAGAAACCGTCAGGCTAGCGTTTTTTATTCTTGTGTTATTTATTTGCGCATTTTGGGAGTCAAATGCGCCTCGTAAACACCTTTCTCAGAGCAAGTCGATTCGCTGGATAAACAATTTAGGTTTAGTCGGATTGAACAGCATGTTGATTGCGCTGTTGATGCCAGTTGTCGCCATGTCGGCGGCAAGCTGGGCAGAAGCTCACTCATTTGGCCTTATGAACTGGCTGGATATTTCTCCGTTCTGGGCGCTTATCTTTTCTGTTGTGTTACTTGATGGTGTGATTTATTGGCAACACATCATGTTCCACAGTATTCCTTTTCTTTGGCGTTTGCATCGCATGCATCATGCTGATCAGGACATTGACGTGACTACTGGGGCACGGTTCCATCCTATCGAAATATTGATTTCTATGTGGATCAAAATCGGAGCGGTAACCTTAATTGGTGCGCCAGTCTGGGCTGTGGTTGCATTTGAAGTTGTGCTAAACGCTAGCGCGATGTTCAATCACAGCAACGCAAGACTGCCATTAAAACTCGATGCTTGGCTACGAAAACTTATCGTAACGCCAGATATGCACAGAGTTCACCACTCAGTCATTGAGCGAGAAACCCACTCCAATTTTGGTTTTTTCTTATCTATTTGGGATCGCTTGTTCGGTACCTACATCGCTCAGCCTTATTTTGGGCATGATGAGATGAGAATTGGCTTACCGATGTTCAAGCGTTCTAGAGAACAATGGTTGGATAAAATGCTTACCCAACCATTTAGAGAGAAGTAGAGAGTGACGAGTTGATTAGCTCAAAGCATATTTATCAAGCATCGCTTTTTGTTGTCCTGCGATGTCTGAGACTTGTTGCGAGCTGTCAACCATAGACTCTATCTGCTGCTTTGTTTGTGTTGCCTGATCTGAAATTTGTACGATTGAACGACTGACATCCGCGGTCGCACGCTCCTGCTCTTCCGTTGCAACTGAAATCTGCTCTATTCTTGCTCTGATATGGTTCACAGCACTTTCGATATCCGCAAAAGTCAGTTTTACTTCTTCGCTTGATTGAAGCGCAGACGCCATTTCATTCCTAGAATCAATCACTGCTTGACGAGATTTCGCAGCAGACGCCTCAAGCTGACTCATCATGTCACGAATACTACCGGTTTGCTGCGTTGTATCTTTCGCCAGTTTACGTACTTCATCTGCAACCACGGCAAAACCACGACCATGTTCACCGGCACGTGCAGCCTCGATCGCCGCGTTTAGCGCGAGTAAGTTTGTGCTTTCTGCAATGCCAGTGATGAGATCGACCAATTCACTAATGCGTGAAACGCTGGTATCCAGCTCAGACATCGCAGATTCATTGGTATTCAAAGACCCTTCTAACGCTTCCAGTCGGTAACGATTCTGCTCCACCGCTTTCACACCCTGAGAAGAATGCTCTGCTGCTGTAACCGAATCTGTATAGGAATCATTAGTCACCCCTGCGATTTCTCGTATCGAGGCTTCTAGCTGGTTTATCGTTGTGACCATGCTTAACAGTGCTTCGTTCTGGATAGTTAATCCATGATTCGAGTGCTCCGCCGCGTCATGGCTAAACTGCGCAGTTTGATAAAGCGATTCGCAGTTAGAGGTGACGGTTGTCAACGACTCATTAGTCGACTGGATAACTTGATTAAGTTTTTCAGAAAGATTATGGAATTCCATAGGTCCAACCAACTGAGCTGTATGACTGAAATCATGCTCTGTCATATAGGTTAGATTCTTCGTAATGTTACGCATCCCTTTGTTTACCCAAACACGTAAACCAAGCCAAGAGAGCACAACGATAGCAACCAATACCCCTCCACCGATAAGCAATGCCAGAGTCATATCACTAATGGTTTTTTGTACTTCATGCTCTTTAGTTTGAATGATATTGGTGGTGATGTTAGACAGTGTCGAAAGTTGTGCCGCAATGGTATCCGCCATTAAGGCCGCTTGAGTAAAATCAGCATTTTGTGTTTGTGCGGTTTCCAAACGAACCATGATCTGATCGAGAATACCGCCCGATTTAAACCCGTCGAGAACCATCTGGTAAGGCGCAGTCAGACTTGCAAACTCATTGACATCAGGGTGCCACTCTTTGAAATCGTCAAAAGCCAGCTCTAAACCAGAGATACGCGTTTTCAGTTCTTTATACTCTTTTTTCGCCAGTTCCATATCTTCTTGAACCATGAAGAGCAGGAAGGTGCTTTCCATCACGCCTGAAGCTGCGACAAAGCGATTCGCCGCATCCATTGACTCTGGATTATCCACAGCTAAAAAAGAGGCGATACGGTTCATTTCGGGTCCAATTGAACTTAATCCATATCGGAAACCTGTAGCTTGTTCGGTAATCTTCGCAGTTTGCTCAAGCTGAGTTTGCTGTGACTGTGTAATTGCAGCGGAAAGCTGAGAAAACTTATCGATATTTTTTGTTAGTTCTTCTTGTATTGTCGGGTCAATCAACGTCCCGAACTCCTGAGTAATTCCTTTCATCTCTTCTAAACGAAGATCCGCATTTTGATCCAGAGTTAATAGTTCAGCTCGGATATTATTCAGTTCATCAACGGTTTTTACTCTGGTGCTGTAACCAATGTATTTCGCTTGTTCAAGAATGTTTTGCGTTAACGCAGCATTATTGGTTGATAACGGTAATGCTCGTTCTGATAAGTGACTAAATTGATAGCCGATTTTGTCTATGCCACGAACACTGGTGACAGAAAGCGCTATGACAAGTATGGTTATGGTGATAAAAATAAAGGAAAGTGTTTGAATAAGCGAAAACGTTATTCGGTGCTTGGCAGAATTATTCATTTCAAAGGTAGTCCAGTACCAGTTCAAATATAACGTTCGGTATATTAGGTATTTTTTATGACAAATTTATTTCAACAACCAATAATTTACCGCCCTCTGTCTTGGTTTTTTATGCTTTCATTGGTCACAGGATGTGCTCAAAATCAGAGTTCTCAATATTCAATAACTCAAGACAAAAGCCTTTTATCTTCAAATACCGGAATTGAAAAAGTTGCCGAGCGCGAAGCGTCGTTTTTTAGTGTCTACAACCAGTGGCAAGGCGTGCCCTACCGTTTAGGTGGGAATAATAAAAATGGAATTGATTGCTCGGCATTTGTGCAGATAGCCTATCGTGATGCTTGGCAGCTACCTTTGCCAAGAACGACTAAGTCACAAAGTAAAATAGGTGAGAGTGTTAAGTATAACGCGGCTAAATACGGAGATTTAGTCTTCTTTAAAACGTCAAAAACAACGAATCATGTTGGTGTATATTTGGGGAATCTCAGATTCATGCATGCATCCACATCACAAGGGGTCATCATATCTCGTCTTGATAACCCCTATTGGGCATCCAAATTTTGGCAATTCAGGAGAGTGGACAGCATGACTAATTGATTTAATCGTAAGTCGCTACTGCTGTATCAAATAAATTTTTAACCAGCGCGATGTATTCATCCAGAAAAATGATTTGATCATTCGTCGCAGGTTTTGCCCATACCCCGGCTAACACTTCTCCCAAATCTTCTACTACAGAATCCGCTTCTTTAAGAAGTTGGAAACGTACACTCGAATGAAGCTCAGGGTTTTGTTCAAAAACAGCCATAATGTTACTCGCTACCATATCAGTAACGACATCTTCTACGCTTTCTTCACCGGTGTCGCCGCCACGGGTGAAGACATCCATGTTGAACGCAAGATGTTCTATTAGCGCTAAATAACCATCGGTTTCTACAACCACTTTAATTCTCCGCTTTACTGCTTCGTCACCAGTAACTCACTGTACCTTCAATAATACTAAGCCATGTGAGGAAAATTTCACACATTTGATATGTTTGCTTGATGAAATATCAAACGATTCATTGATAAAAATCTAACTTAGTACAAGAAAGCTATAGGCTTTATGCTCTTAATTAGCGACTTAACTATTTTATTAAACTCATTGTGACTTTCTATTCAATCAAAAGGCAATATCGTTCGTGAAACGTTTTATGAGTAAGTTCACAAATATGCTGATTAACTGCATAGCAAAACTAAGTTAATGAAATTATTTGCTTTACGGTTCAGTAAAGTCTCATCGGATGTTCTAAACTAATACGGACTAAGAGACGGTCATGGAGTTCATACTATGTGGCAAGCTATCACCCAACAACTCTCCGATACTTTAATGTTCCAGTTTGACCTTGTTGAGAAAACAAAATTACAAGGTGGGGACATTAGTGAAAGTTATATGATTACCGACGGTAAAGAGCGGTATTTTGTGAAGCTAAATGATCGTAATTTTTTACCGAATTTTGAAGCTGAAACCGAAAACCTCCGTATTCTACGAGAGAGTGACAGTATTCATGTTCCCGAACATGTGCTTACTGGCAGTACCAAAGATCATTCTTTTATCATCCTCAACTACCTAGTTACCAAACCTCTTGATGATGCGACTAACAGCTTCAAACTCGGGCTTGAACTGGCTAAGTTACATCAATGGGGAGATCAAAAAGAATACGGTTTCGATATCGATAACTACTTAGGTTGTATTGTTCAACCGAACAATTGGACCAAAAAATGGTGCCAATTTTTTGCAGAACAAAGAATTGGTTGGCAACTTCAGTTGATGCATGAAAAAGGCATTCACCTAGTTAACATCGACGAATTCGTTGAAGTGATTAAGCAAAGGCTCGCTAACCACACTCCCCGACCATCATTGCTTCATGGAAATTTGTGGAATGAGAATGTCGCAAATTCACCGATTGGCCCTATCTGTTACGACCCTTCCTCTTATTGGGGTGACAGAGAGTGTGATATTGCTATGACAGAGCTGTTCAGCGGGTTTCAGCCTGAGTTCTACCAAGCGTATGAAGAAGTACTGCCCTTAGAATTTGGATATGTTGAACGCAAAGACATTTATAACCTCTATCACATACTTAACCACTACAATCATTTTGGTGGTCATTACTTAGATGAAGCTGAGTATCTAGTTAAGAAAATTCTGTCGTTCTAAACTTATCGATGAGATAAGTATCTTACTAAAATTAAACAAGAAAAGAGCTAAACAACGTTAGCTCTTTTTTCTTTGTGACATAGTCGAAAATTGCACTTATTTCTCGTTCAGAATCAACTTCTCGTCTTACTATTAAATTGAGAACAACAAAAAAACAAAGCGAGAATCAAAATGAAAAACTTCATACAAAAATCGATTCTATGCCCCCATTGCGGGCACCATGTTCCAGTGACGTTGGATTCATCGAATGGCAGCCAAGAGTTTTATGATGACTGCCCGGCATGCTGTAATCCGATCCACATGAATTTGATGATCAATGAGCAATTAGACATAGTAGAACTTCAAGTCGATGCGGATGACGAACAAATTTTCTAACCGCTTTTGATTTTGGTCTGGCAAAGAACTTATTGTTTGGTAGCCAGCACTCGTTCAACGGTATCTACAATCGCCTGAGTTTGTGGGTCAAGCTCAACATTTACTTTGTCACCGACAGTTCGTTGACCAAAGAGCGTTCTCTGTAACGTTTCAGGAATGAGGTGAACATTAAAACTATTCTCTCTGACTTCTCCTATTGTCAGCGAGCAGCCATCTAAACCAATAAATCCTTTCGGCAAAACATACTTTATATATTGCGGTGACAGTTCAAACCAAATCGTTTTGTTGTTTGGTGTTTCAATCACGTCTTTAATGATAGCGGTATCCATAATGTGACCAGACATAGTGTGCCCACCAATTTCATCACCAAATTTAGCTGCTCTTTCGATGTTAACCATGGAGCCGACTTCGATCTCACCTAGGTTAGTCAGCTTAAGTGTTTCTTGCATTAAATCGAATGAAACACGATTTCCATCGATATGAGTAACGGTTAAACAGCAACCGTTGTGTGCAATTGAAGCACCAATAGATATCCCTTGATTTAATGGGGCCTCTAGCTCAATAACATGGGTTTGAAATTTGTCTTTTTTATCAATAGCCACGACTTTCGCCATGCCTTGCACAATCCCAGTAAACATTTAGTATTTCCGATAGTTTTTCGTGGTGATCAGTGTGACATTTCTTTATCATTCCCACCAGTACGACCCGCCGATTAATTAAGCAGTAAATATTCCGTTCGGAGAAGTTTGTGCAACATTATAAAAATGAAATAAAGAAATTAGTAAAGTTATCAACGCCAGTTCTCATTGCTTCGATAGCTCAAACCGGTATGAGTTTTGTCGATACCGTTATGGCTGGTGGCGTAAGCGCGACCGACTTAGCGGCAGTATCCGTTGCTTCAAGCATTTGGATGCCGACCATTCTATTTGGTATTGGGCTTTTGATGGCATTAGTGCCTGTTGTTGCTCAGCTAAATGGCTCTGGAAGACAGCATAAAATCGCATCGACTATACATCAGGGTGGATTTTTAGCTTTAATCGTTTCGATTCCAACCATCATAGTGCTTCTACAAGCTGGTGCTATTTTGGAAGTAATGGAAGTTGAAATTTTAATGGCGCAAAAAACCATCGGTTATATCACTGCGATGATCTTCGCCGTGCCTGCATTCTTGCTATTTCAGGTATTGCGCAGTTTTGCCGAAGGTATGTCTCTGACTAAACCTGCGATGGTGATTGGTTTCTTTGGCCTATTGATCAACATCCCGCTCAACTGGATCTTCGTTTATGGTAAGTTAGGCGCACCTGCACTTGGCGGTGTTGGTTGTGGCGTAGCGACTCTAATCGTTTACTGGCTAATGTTTTTGATGTTGTTGTTCTATGTGGCGACATCGAACCGTCTTGCACACATTAAGTTGTTTGAACAATTCCACAAGCCTGAATTCAAGCCTCAATGGCGTTTATTCAAGCTTGGATTACCGGTTGCAGCATCTATCTTTTTTGAGGTTACACTCTTTGCTGTTGTAGCTGTTGCCTTAGCGCCTCTGGGTTCACTGGTTGTTGCTTCTCATCAAGTAGCCATCAACTTCTCTTCTTTAATTTTTATGTTACCGATGAGTATTGGTGCGGCAGTATCAATTCGTGTAGGTCATACTTTGGGTGAAGAAGATGTTCAAGGTGCTGCAGTCGCGTCGCACGTCGGACTATTTGTCGGTGTTGTAACAGCATTATTGACTGCAGCCCTGACGCTGATATTCCGTGAACAAATCGCGTACCTCTATACCGACAACAGAGAAGTGATTAACTTGACCATGCAATTGCTAATCTTTGCGTCTATTTATCAATGTACTGATGCAATTCAAGTGATCGCTGCTGGTTCTCTGCGTGGATATAAAGATATGAATGCCATATTTGTGCGAACTTTTATTGCCTATTGGTTGCTCGGTTTACCAACCGGATATGTGCTGGCGATGACAGATTGGATTGTTGAACCAATGGGCGCCAAAGGTTTTTGGATAGGCTTTATCGTGGGACTGAGCTCAGCGGCGATAATGTTGAGCTTGAGACTGCTATGGATACAAAAACAGGACGAACAAATTCAGCTGGATTTCGCATCTAAGTAGATGGGTTTGAATGTTAGATTAAAGGTCAGCTATTGCTGACCTTTTTTATGTGGTTTAATCGTTTTCACTTTCTAAATAGGTATCTTCTAATCCTGCTATTACACTCTGATATGTGTCGATTTCACACACAAAGACGATCATTTTCTCAATAAAGCTCATAATGTGCTCCTACTCTTTCAAACTATGGACATGCATACGACCGGCAATCAAGCCCATACTGTATCCATGATCTAATGCCGCTTTGTTCATGGTTAGGCGTTTAACCGCAAAATGCTCAGGTGGTGCAATAACCCGTATATGAGCGTCTTTAGGCGGGTTACGAATAAACTCAAGTGAACCGTTATACTTTTCAGCTCGCGCAGTGACTGACTTAGCGACTTCTGGATAGCGAGAAAATAATTTTTTCATCATCCATTCGCTTTTCACTTTCGGCATTTCGTAACTTTCTGGATGTGAAAGCACGACTGTAATGTCTCTGGCACCTCGACGATAAGCCTCTTTAACTGGAATAGAATCTGATACACCACCATCGGTATAACATTGCCCATCAAAACAAGGCGTTTTCTTATATACCAAAGGCAAGGCTGATGTCGCTTCAATAGCAGTAACAAAATTTTCTGGTGTCACTTGATAGTAGTCTGGCTTGCCTGTTTGGATATTTGTCGCGGCAGCGTAAAACGGTACGGAAGAAAAAAGCGCTTCTTCATTAATGGGATAACGTTTATTCGCTTCATCAATCAGCCAGCGGACATCGACCAAATCACCGCCTTTTAGAAAGCGGCGCGGATTATAGAACTCGCTACTGGTAGCCAGTTGTGTGATTACCTGATAACTGCGCAGCGGTTGATTGGACAAATAACTGACAAGATTAGAAGCGCCAGCAGAAACTCCCATTACAAAATCATATGGGCAGTGGTTTAGTTCCATAAATGAATCAAGCACGCCGCTGGCAAAAATGCCACGCATTGCCCCACCTTCTACTACTAATGCTTTTTGTCCTGACACTATTTAAATCCTTGTTATCGTCGTTACCGTATAAAGATAAATGTTAGTGGCTAAGCTAGCAAATGGGTTTGATTTATCAATTGGATAGATATATCCGATTAAACAAAAGCTTGCTTAGCTGCAATCTGTTTGGCGGATTTGTTTTCTTCGAGGCGCGGGCAATTTGCACATAGTGACCGCCCCTTACATTTATGGACCAGGCAACAACTTGTTCTAACAAGTTTCAGTTTGTTCGAGGTTTCGTCCACTTTTAAGCTATTGATATGTTTGTTCGGTAAATTACATGCATCTAACCAAAGCTCTGCTTGCCGACGAATGGTGTTATTTGAGTAACTTGGTCTGATTTCTTGTAAACGTACTAAGCAATTTAACAGCTGATCAGCGAATAGATGATGCGTGAAACCCGGACGAATTCTTCCCCACTGATTGATCGCATCGCTATAAGTTTGAAACAGATGAGATAATTGCTGCCCTGCTTTATTAATGAGTGTTGTACGACAAGCATGTGTCCATTCATGATCTCTAAAACTAAACCCTGCAATAAAACAGTTTTGTTTGTGTTGAAAAATGGTTGAAACGTCAGGTAGCGCTCGCTGTGTATAGATCGCCACAAAAGAAACGAAAATTGGCTGCCAACAAAGCAAATCCCATGTGCGAGTTAGCCAATAAGCTTGACCAGCTTCCGGATTACTCTTGGCGATTTCTGTATATAGGAGTTCAATCGACTCAGGACTTAAAGAATGGGTCGGCTCATTGAATGTGGTTGTATCTTCAAGGTAACCATCCAAATACGGTGTAATTTGCCTAGCATGAAGGAATAATTTTTCGAAATGTAGAGTGGATAAACCCATTGATAACAGCCGTACCATTAAAAACTTTCAAATGATATATATTATAATTTCGCGACAAGCTGGCCTATAAATAGGCTATTTCTCAAGAAGTTTGGTTCTCTTTTACTTTGCGTAACTGAGTTAAATACTTTATCCAGCTTTTTGCTTCTTCTGAGGGCTCAAGATTATTCGCTTTCTTCGCTTCAATCAGGGCAGGTTCAAGCTGGTTTAGTTTGTACAGAGCCTTGGTGCGGGCTAAAGCAACTTGAGCTTGTTTTGCCTTCTCTTTTACATTGTCCAGTTCAGATAATGCGTCTTCATAACGGGCTTGCTGAATAAGTAGTTGAGCGATATTCCAGTGGTACTTCGCATCAAATTTGGCAGCTAACGCCCATGCATCGATCGCTTTGTCCCACTCTTTTGCTTGTTGCCAGTAATAAGCACGCTCGGTGATCAAATCCACATTAGTCTGCGCATCTTCCAACTGCTCTAATACAAGCCCAGCACGCTCAGGAACACCGTTATGTGCGTAAAGTTGAGCTAATAAACGTAAATCAGCATCACTCAATTCGATTTTTTGCAGTTGAGCTAAACCCAAACTGCTCAATGCGTCTTTTTTCTTGCCGGTTTTCAGCTCCAAGTTAACCAATTGCAACCACCAATTGCTGCGCTGTGGCTCCAGGTTGATCAGTTTCTTGAGAGTTGGAATCGCTTGCTCCCAGCGCTCAAGCTGAAGCTGTGCTCCCAATTTAACCGAAAGAGGAGTTACGCTATCCGGTTGTTTGAATTTGTCATATTCAGTGATTGCAGCCAGTGTTTTTTGCCACTGCTCCATCTGGTAGTGAACTTGAGCAATTCTTAACCATAGTTCGCTGGCATTCTGCGTTGTTGGTATGTTTTTGCTTAACTTATAGTAATGAGGCAACGCTTGCTTATACTGCTGATTCATCAACAGCAGATCCGCTAACATACGCTCTGTAAGCCAACCTTGGTCATCTTTGAGTTCGCCACTTGCAACTGCTTGTTCCAATGCCGTGATGGCCGGTTTGAGCTGTTCATTCTGCCAATAGAAAACGCCAAGCATTCGAGAAAAGTAAGCCTTATCATAAGCTCGAGAAACATCGGCCATACTCAACGTTTCAATCGCCTGAGACAATTTGTTGTCTTGCGCTAACTGATTAGCTTTCATCGCTTTGTTTGCTGCATACTGACTCAACTCCGCAGCAGCACTCCAAGATGCGGAACTCATCAGTAGTAGACCGATGATCATTCGTTTCATCATTTGGCTAACTTAAACTCCAATTTCACAGATTGTCCGGGTTGAGTAACCGCTTTGCCATCTACTAGTTTGGGTTGGTACTTCCAGTTTCTCAGCGCTCGTGTCGCTTCACGCTCAAACACTCGTTTAGGTTCAGCTTCCAGAACTTCGATATCTGTTGGTTGACCTGTTTCGTCAATGGTAAAACTCATCACCACATGGCCTTCAATGCCCCTTTGCAAAGCACGAGCTGGATATGTTGGTTCGACACGATGGAGTGGCATCGCTTGTTGATTCGCACTAATATCGCCAAAGGTTGGAGCGTTGATAGCAATACCATTGATTGCTGTATCTAAACCAAGTGATGGAACGCTCGAAAGTTGAGAACTGTTTGCTACAGCAGTCTGTTTTTTCGAAACAGGCGATTCAGGCGGCGGTTCTGGTAATTCGGGTTGTTCTGGAACACTTCGTTGTCTGCGTTGCACTTGATTTTTTTGCTCTAACATCACCATGTTAAAGCTAAGAGGTTGGCTCGCTTTTGGCGCACCTTGATTGCCGTTGTCAATCATCCAAGCCATAAATGAAAACAGGCTGAGAGAGATAAGTGCAGCTATCGGCGTTGCGAACAATAAACGCAGCATCAACGCTTCTCCGCAGCAAGTGCTATACTCTTAACCCCAGCACCTTTGGCGGCATCCATGACTTTTACGACAGTACCGTTATAAGCATGTTCGTCAGCCTGTATCACCAACGACGCTTCAGGTTGTTCCAATAACAGATGCTCTAGTGTCGCCTGCACTCGTTCAACATCTACTTGTCGTTTATCAATAAAAATGTCGTTCGCAGAAGTAATGGCTACGAAAATACCTGCGTCTTTTTGGCTGACCACATTTGAAGCCGTAGGACGATTGACTTCCACACCTGATTCACGCACAAAGGAACTGGTCACGATGAAGAAAATCAACATGATAAATACGATATCCAACATAGATGTGAGGTCTATTTGAGCCTCTTCTTGCTGTGATTGACGTCGACCGAGTCTCATCGTTGACTCCTTAAAGATTTTTCTAATTTCATTTCTAACAGACGACAGGTTTTCACTAGGCGAGCATGAACAAACATACCGGCTAACGCAGCAACCATACCAGCCAGGGTCGGCAACGTGGCCAGTGAAATACCTGACGCCATTAATTTTGGATCGCTGCTGCCCTGTGTTGCCATCACATCAAAGACGGAGATCATCCCCGTCACTGTGCCTAGTAAACCCAGCATTGGACAGATAGAAACCATCACTTTAATGACGTTGAGATTCTGAGTTAAGGCGATGTGTGCTTGCCCAATCCAACCTTGCTTAATGGCGTGAGCGTGCCATGAGTGATGCTCACTACGCTGATGCCATTGCTCAATCCACTGTTTACGCTGCTTAGGAAAAGTAAACACCAGATAAAGAATACGTTCGATAACCAACAACCAATACACCGCAACAACCGCTGCTAACCACCACAATACTGCACCACCCTGATCCATAAACTCAGTCAGTGGTAAAAACAGATCATTGAGTGACATTAACCAGTCAGCTTGCATCTTCAACCCTTATGCCGCATTGACCATGTTCGCAGAACCAGTTTCGCAGCTTTCGCGTTCAGCTTGCTCTGCGACTAAACCAATACCCTGTTTTTCCAAAATATTGCGGATGTTCTCTGCCTGAGTACTTAAAATATTGTGTGCAAGTAACAGCGGCATTGCAGCAACAAGACCTAATACAGTAGTCACTAGCGCCATCGAAATACCGCCCGCCATAACTTTAGGGTCGCCGTTACCGAACTGAGTGATAACTTGGAAAGTTTCGATCATGCCTGTTACGGTACCAAGCAGACCAAGCATAGGCGCAAGTGCTGCTAGCAGCTTAAGCATTGACAAACCTTTTTCTAAACCTGTTTGTTCATCAACAACGGCTTCTAAAAGACGCAATTCTAGCGCTTCAACACTACGATGTTTTTCTTTGTCGTGAACAGAAAGAACTCGACCCAGCGGATTGTTTCCGGGCTGCTGTGGACTTTTAAGCTGCGCAGTGATCTTTTGACGAGCAATCGCCAGCGAAGCACCACGATATAAAGCAATCACTAAACCGATAGCCAATAGCACAAGTATGATCTTTCCGACTACACCACCCGCTTCTAGTCGCTGTTCCAGCGTAGGCGTTAAAGCTAACTGCTGTAGCAAAATACCGTGTGATGGGTCCATAACAACGGATGAAACAACGCCATTTTTTAAAGCCGTTAACGAATTAAGCGTCGGTGCATTTTCGGGCTGAACTGAATACGCGACAGCGTCTTTTCGGCCATTATTCCATTGCAGGTATCCCTGGTCTGAAACCAATCCAAAAGCACCGAGACGAGTAGCCTCAACTGTCTGCTTGCGCCCTTCTCCATCAATCAAAGTTACATTTGTGGTAGACATTTCTCCACTCGCGGTGATCTGCTCTTGCATCGATTGCCATAAACCCGTGAGCTGTTTCATCGAAGGCAAAGATTTAGCAGCAACGATATCTTCAATCACGCCAGCTTTGACTTGGCGGTCAACACCGGTGACAGATTGAGAAAGATCCCCTTGAATTTCTTTCGCGTTTTGACGAACAACGCCAAAAATTTCGCCAAGGCTACCCGTTTCCAGACGCAGTTTTTCTTCTAAACGTGCCAGTGAATCTTCATTTTTAGAAAACTCGGCAGAAAGCTTATCGGCTTGTTTTTGCAAATTGTTACGCATCGCCAGCAACTGAGCCTTTTTATCCTTCAGTTGTTGCTCAGTCAGCTTAAATTCCGCTTCACGTTTTACATCGTGATTACGTTGTACTGTATTTTCTGTTTTCGCTTTGCTAACAATATCCGTCGCCGCAACAGTGGATGCGTTTGCACCGATGAACAACACAGCACAGAGTAACGGAGCAAATTTGTTGTTCATATTAGTTTGCCTCCGCATTAACAAGTGACACAGGCAGAGTAACCAGCGTTGGCGCTATTTGTTTCGCCGCTAAACTATAAGCTGTATCAAGGTCTGATTTATAACTACTTTCAAGCGGTTGCCATTGCTTCTTCGCTTGATCCCAAGTCCAATATTGGCTTGCATTTGGATTACGGGCAATTAAAGCCACTCTACCCAGATAGAGAATATCGGCATCGACTGACTCGTTGTTATTTAAACTAATTTGACCTTTGTAAGAACCAAGTTTACGGCCGTAATCCATTTCGATTTGGTAGGCTTCGAGAATTCTTCTGAATTTTTCAGCATCACTGACATCCGCTCTCGGCATAAGAGATTTTAGCTGCTCAAGACGATTGGTACGCGCTTGTAAACGGATAGGTTTGTCTTGCTCAAGAACACTCTGCAAACCATCAATCATCTTATACATAAGGGGAACAATGCCCTGACGTGTATCTTTGATCTCTTCGATTTGCTTATCCAGACTCACCATTTCTTGTTTCTGATTATCCACTAGAGCCCGTAAGTGATTTCGATACACTTCTAAATTTTTTACTTGCTCACTGAGCTGTTCAATTTCAGCCTGCAGCTCGATTGCAGAATCAGAACTCTTATCGATTTTCTTCTGACTCGCAGCTGAAGCCGCATTGGTTTTGTCTTGAATCGATTTTGCGTCATCAAGCGTATTGGCGTGAATGGGCAAAGCCATTGATGCAGAAATAAGGATAAAACTGGATTTTAAAAAATTCATCATCTTAATCAAATAGCGCATTATTGTGTTTGGATGTTAATGATAAAGGCTCTCATTATCAACTGTAATTTGAACTATCGTGATTATCTAGTTAGAACCTTTTTTAGTTGCAACCAATAATGTGCTGAATTCGAAGTGATGAAAAGCGTTTAAAGAGAATTGAGATAAGTAATGGAGTTAAGAATGAAAAAAGGTGGCATAAACCACCTTTTCATAACCGCTAATTTTAGTAACTTAGTCCAGTAAGCTTAGCCACATGGATCATTTGATTACGTAAGTTTGCTGTAATCTCGTCCAAACGTTGCTTTTCTTCTTCTGTAAAAGGATGAATGAGTATCTTCTCTACCCCATTCTTACCAATTACCGCAGGTAAGCTCAGAACAACATCTTTGTAGCCATATTCACCACGTAACAGTGTACCGACTGGCAGCACCGAGTGTTCGTTGATCATAATTGCCTGAATAATACGGAACACGCTTGCCGCTATACCATGTACGGTATTGTTTTTGCGTTTGAAGATTTCAAAACCTGCCTGCTTTACCGATTCCAGCAGTTCATCTGCATCAATTCGTGGAATATTGTTCGAATCACAGTAATAGTCAGCAGGCTGCCCTGCAATGCTGATCAAGCTCTTAGGTGTAAAACACTCACTACCATGTTCACCTAACACATAACCAAACACATTTTTAGGGTCTAGGTTGACACGCTGAGCCACAATCGCCATCAAACGAGCCGTATCAATCACACAACCTGCGGAAATAACGCGTGAAGGGCTATAACCTGTGTTCGCCACAATACTATGTGTGACAATGTCACAAGGGTTGGTTACAACGATAAGTATCGCTTTAGGTGCAACGCGTTCGATTTTCTTCGCAATATCAACACCAATCTTTGCGTTGATTTCTGCCAAGTCCATACGTGTCTGGCCTTGTTGAATTTGAGCCCCAGCGGTAATGACCACGATATCAGCACCAATCAACTCCATGTAATCATCGGTCGGCGTAATACGGGTATTTTTAGAGAAAGTCAGTGCCGCTGTGTGTCTGAAATCGAAAGCTTCGCCTTCTGCACGTTTTACATCGCGGTCAAGAATCGTCAACTCACTCACACTACCTAAAGTTAATAAGTAGTTACAGATACCTACTCCAACAGCACCAGCACCAATAACACCAATTTTCATATTCGTTCCTTGAACAACTTAAACAAGATCAAACTTAGGATTGTAGATTTTACTAGTATTAGCAACATTCATTCCAATTATATTTTGCAATATAGCTAGATTATGGCGTTATTGGCTGCAATATCGCTCTTTTATAGTTCATTAGTCAATCGCCATGTTCCAAATTGGTGCAAGTCATTTGTCCTTTATTAATGTGATTGAAGTCACCTGATCCATAAATCTTTAACCTTAGTGACATTTTTCGTCCACCTATGTGAAACATTTCTTCGCCACCATAGCATCAAACGAAACACAAACAGTATCGTTCGAAACCTAACAAGGAATAAAGTCAATGAATAAGCTATGGGTAGCAGGGTTGCTTTCAGCAACAGTTTCAGGAACTTCATTTGCAGCGACTGAAATTACGTGGTGGCACGCAATGGGCGGACAACTGGGCGAAACAGTAAACAAAATCGCTTCGGACTTTAACGCTTCGCAAAACGAATACAAAATCACGCCTGTATTTAAAGGCTCTTACACAGAAACACTAACCGCGGGTATTGCTTCGTTTCGTGCTGGTCAATCACCAAACATTCTTCAAGTGTTTGATGCTGGTGCCGCGACGATTATGAATGCTCCGGGCGTAGCGAAACCTGTTCAGGACATTATGATTGATGCAGGTTTCCCATTCTCTGCACAAGACTACTTAGCGGGTGTTCGTAATTTCTATGCGGACAGCAACGGCAAAATGATCGGTATGCCATTTAACAGTTCTACACCTGTTCTTTATTACAACAAAGATATCTTAGCGAAAGTCGGTGGCGAAGCACCTAAGACCTATGAGCAGCTAGAAGCTTTGGCCAAAAAGCTAAAAGCAAAAGGTTATGTCGCATTTTCAGAATCACACACGCCTTGGATCATGTTCGAGAACTTTAAGTCTCGTCATAACCTACCTCTCGCTGATAAAGAAAATGGTTACAAAGATCTATCCTCAAAAATTATGTTCAACACCAAAGACATGGTGATGCATTTCAACAAACTTAAAGAGTGGTCGGACAAAGGTTACTTCAAGTATTACGGTAGTGACTGGGACGCAAACCAAACACCATTCGAGCGTCAAGAAGTGGCAATGTGGATGGGTTCTTCAGGTTCATTCGGCGGCCTACGCAGTCGAGTGAAGTTCGATCTGGGCACCACTTACCTTCCTTATTGGGAAAAACTCAATGACAAAGGTGTGCATACCTTTATTGGTGGTGCTGCGCTATTTGCCATGAGTGGTCACAGTAAAGAACAAGACAAAGGTGTTGCGAACTTCTTTGCTTACCTGACTAAGCCAGAAGTACAAATGTATTGGCACAAAACAACAGGATATGTACCTGTTACCAATGCTGCTTACGAATTGACTAAGAAATCTGGTTACTACAATGAACAGCCAGATGCGGAAGTGGGCGTTAAACAGCTAAGCTTAGCTTCAGGCGAATGGAACAAAGGCTATCGTCTAGGTTTCTACCCACAAATTCGTGAAGTAATGCACCGTGAATTCGACAACATTTTCGCAGGTCGTTCAACTGTTCAGGCAAGTCTGGACAAAGTGGAAGACGAAAGCGACAAACTACTGAATCGTTTTGCACGCACAGTGAAATAACTCTGTACCAGCCCACTGGACATTAGGTTCAGTGGGCATTTCTTTTTATCAATTGGACAAAGCTTGTGGAACGTCGACAACAATTTTTTCACTCTCCAATGCCCTACTTTTTGCTTGCTCCGCAGATCGCAATTATTGCCATTTTTTTCGTTTATCCTGCAGCAAAAGCCGTTTATCTCTCTTTCATGCTTGAAGATCCATGGGGCATGTCTTCAACGTTTGTCTGGTTTGAAAATTACCAAATTCTTTTTCAATCTTCAGAGTATTTAGAATCTCTCGGATTCACGCTAATTTTCTCCATCCTAGTATCGTTTTTGTCACTAGCGATTGCGCTTTTACTTGCGGTAAAAGCTGACAACATTATTCACGGACAAAGCGCATACAAAGTTACGCTCACATGGGTGTATGCGGTTGCCCCCGCGATCGCTGGCATCATAGGTGGTTTCTTATTTAACCCGCATATTGGCGTTCTTACTGATTTCTTAGAACATCTGGGTTGGAAATTCAGTGTTCAAACCGACCCGTTTGATGCCACCATTGCACTTATTTTGGTTTCTGTGTGGAAGCAGGTTGCGGTGAACTTTGTTTACTTCCTCGCAGGTCTTCAGTCGATTTCGTACGCCGTAAAAGAGGCTGCGACGCTGGATTGTGTCAGTGACAGCAAACGCTTCTGGACCATTACCTTCCCGCTTCTCGCTCCAACCGGATTTTTCCTGCTGGTGATTAACCTCACCTACGCATTTTTCGACACTTTCGGCGTTATTGACACATTGACAGACGGCGGTCCCGGGGGCTCAACCACTTCGCTGGTTTACAAAGTCTACCGTGACGGCTTTGTTGGCGCAGATTTGGGCGGCAGTTCAGCACAATCAGTGGTGCTGTTACTACTGGTATTGGCATTGACCTTTATACAGTTCCGTTTTGTTGAAAAACGCGTGCATTACTAAGGGAACCCGATGAAAAGTAATTCTCTCTCCGATCATTTGATATTGATTCTTGGTGCCCTGTTTATGCTGGTGCCGTTATGGTTGATTTTTGCCAGTTCAACCCATGAACCTAACGTTCTGGTAAGCCAAGGTCTGCAATGGGATATCGGCAACAACCTGTCAGCGGTGTATAGCGAAGCATGGAACAAAAGCCTTGGTTTTACTGGGGATGTCACAGCAAAAACCATGATCTTCAACTCGGTGATCATGGGGCTTGGCTTTGCTATCGGCAAAATCATCATTTCAATGATGGCAGCTTATGCGCTGGTATATTTCCGCCTGCCTTATGCCAGCGCGTGGTTCTGGCTGATATTTGTCACGCTACTTCTGCCGCTTGAGGTTCGAATCATTCCCTCTTATGAGGTGGTATCGAGCTTAGGTATGCTCAACAGTTATTCAGGATTAATCCTGCCTTTAATTGCTTCTGCCACCGCAACTTTTTTCTTTCGTCAGTTTTTTAAAACCATCCCGGATGAACTGTTGGAAGCAGCGCAATTAGATAACGCAGGCCCTGTTCGATTCTTCATTGATATCTTGTTTCCGCTATCGAAAACCATGATGACTGCCATCTTTATCATCATGTTTGTTGTGGGCTGGAACCAGTACTTGTGGCCGATCATGATGACCACAAATGAGCACTACAACACCATCGTCATGGGCATCAAGCAGATTCTCAATAACATCAATGAAACCAATAGCCCTAGATACGACTATGCCTTTGCCATGGTCATTCTCGCGATGCTACCGCCAGTATTGGTTGTAGTGATATTTCAACGTTGGTTCGTTAAAGGATTAATTGAAAGTGAAAAATAATAACGCAATGCATCTGGTACATAGCTCTGCAAGCATTAAGCAGGACAACGTAATGTTAGATATCAAACAATTAGTAAAAACATACGAAAACGGCCACCAAGCAGTGAAAGGCGTAGACCTTTCCATTAACGAAGGCGAGTTTTTGGTACTAGTAGGGCCATCTGGCTGCGGTAAGTCTTCGATCTTGCGTTCAATCGCAGGCTTGGAAAGCATCACCAGCGGTGAAATTCATTTGGCGGGACGTCGCGTAGACACAGAAAAGCCAGCAAAACGCGATATTGCGATGGTATTCCAGAACTATGCACTTTATCCGCACATGAGTGTTTACAACAACTTAGCCTATGGTTTGAAGAATCGCGGCGTTGATAAAAGCACCATAGAGCAGAAGATTCAAAAAGTTGCTAAAACACTGAAAATAGAAGAATACCTTGACCGAAAACCAGCAAAGCTCTCTGGCGGTCAGCGTCAGCGTGTCGCAATGGGACGCGCGATCGTTCGTGACCCTCAACTGTTTCTATTTGATGAACCTTTGTCGAATCTTGATGCGGCTCTTCGCGCGCACATGCGACTAGAGATCAAAAAGCTGCAAAGAGAACTGGGAGTAACCAGCGTGTATGTTACCCATGACCAAGTGGAAGCAATGACATTGGCCGATCGCATCGTGGTATTGAACAAGTTGGCACCCCTGCAGAGGTATATCACAAGCCGGCAAGTACATTCGTTGCGAGCTTTATTGGTAGCCCTGCGATGAACTTTATACCGGCATCCTTAGTTCATGGTCAGCTACACGTCGCTGGTAAGCAGTTCTTTCTACCTGAATATGAAGATCTGAGTATGGAAAACCTCACGCTAGGAGTTCGTCCTGAACACGCAGAGATTACTCATTCAAATTCAAGTAGTGATGCCATTACACTGGAATTATCCATTCATGTTGTTGAGCCTTTGGGGCCAAACCAACTTGTTCATGGCAGCTTAAACAGCATAGATAGCGACGACAGTTTTATTGCCGTGACGCCTGAAATGAATCTGGACAACAACGCACCACTGAGTATTTCGGTATCTCGCACTAATCTTCATCTGTTTGACGAACAAGGCAAACGTCTTTGCCCTGTATCTCTTGCTAAACGAGCCATAGCGTAAGGATTGATGTGAGTTTATCTACCAGACAAAAACAGATATTGGAGTACCTACAACACGCTCACGGCGTGTTGTCCAGCGACCTATTGTCACAGCGCTTTGATGTCTCCGTTCAGACAATTCGCAAAGATATGAATGACCTTAGCGACAAAGGTATGGTTCGCAGAGTGCACGGCGGCATTTCCCTACCCAGCCCGAATGACAATTTGTCGTTTACCAATCGCGAGTTGGTCAATCTTTCTGCAAAGCAAAAAATCGCACAACGAGTAGTGAAAGAGCTGCCCGAGGGCACCAGTATTTTTCTCGGCATTGGAACAACCCCCAAATACGTTGCACAGGCTCTGCTTGACCATCCGGGGTTAACAGTCGTAACCAACAATATCAATGCGGCGTTAACCTTAAGCCGCAACCCCAATATTGCTGTCTATCTGGCGGGCGGCGCTGTTCGCCCTTCGGATGAAGATACCGTGGGTGAAACCACTACCGGGTTTTACCGACAGTTCAACATTAAAATTGGAATTTTCGGTGTCGGAGGCTTTAACGATAAAGGACAATTACTGGATTTTACGCCAGAAGAGTCAGGACTAACGCGGGCGATCATCGAACAAAGTCAACAATGTTGGTTAGTTGCAGACAAAACAAAGTTGGGGCGCTATGCTCCCGTTGTGAGTGGCGAACTATCAGAAATAAAGCGACTATTTGCCGATGAAGCCACCAATGAATTTATGACGTTATGCCACTCCCACCAAGTTGAACTGGTGGTTGCGTAGAACTGTTCAGCTCTCATTTTCAATAAAGGAATTTGTATGTCTCTGATCGTTGTCGGTCACCGAGGTGTTGCAGGCACCTATCCAGAAAATACTCGTGTGAGTGTTCAAGCGGCTATCGATATGGGTTTGTCCTGGGTCGAAGTAGATATTCAACCTACCAAGGACAACATACTTATCGTTTGTCATGATCACACCATTAATCGCTGTAGCAACGGTAAAGGTCGTGTGGATGCTTATACTCTTGCAGAGCTCAAGAATTTTGATTTTGGAGCATGGTTCTCTGAGCAATTTACAGGTGAAAGTATTATGACGCTGGATGAGTTGCTTGAACTGGCGCAACGTCATCATCTAGGTCTGAATCTCGAAGTCAAAGTCGATAAACACGATGTCACCAGTGTGGTTTCTCAACTCAAACAGCAATTGGATCAGCACCCTATCGCTAAAGAGCAGATTGTGTTGTCGAGCTTTAGCCACGAGATCATCCGCGAACTACACCAGCACTGCTCTGGCTATAAATTAGGCGTACTGAGTGAGCGTTTATCTGCAAAAGACAAAGCGCTTCTTGATGAAGTCAACGCCTTTAGCTGCAACCTGAACTATAAGTGGATCACTGAGAAGCACATCCAGTATTTGAAACAGCACCACTTTCAAATCTGGTGTTATACAGTCAATGAAGCAGAACGCTTCCCACATCTCGACAAAGTTGACGCCATATTTTCTGACTGGCCAAGTCGCTTCATTTAATTTAACTCAGTTAAATGATCATTAGGTTGCAAAAACGCCCGCTATTGCGGGCGTTCTAACTTAGGTAGCTGAGTAATTACGCGAATAATGACTTATCTACTTTGATGATCGCTTTACGCACTGGCATTGGTTTGTTATCCGTTGCTACCAATGGACGATGAGGTTGGCCTGGGTAGAAAACAATAAACTCACCAGCAGTAAGTGATACAAATTGTTCAGACGCTAATTGCTCACTGAATGCGAGATCTTTCTCAGCAAGAAAATCCTCATCCAAGCCTTTAAATGGCGTTAAGCTATAGCCAAACGATTCTTTACCTTCAAGCAGAATTTGCACATCTAAATAACGACTATGGCATTCGGATTTACGTTGTTCTAAAAGCTGAGTGTGGTCATCCACCAGCATAAAGAATACATTTGAACCATCAATTTCGTGACGACCATTTTCAATTGGCGTCTCTAAACGATCCAATACTGATGTAATTATTTTTTTAAGCTCTGGCGCTAAGAAGCCAGCAAACTCAAGGTGTGACGTTTTACCTACAAACACGACAAGGATCCTATATAAGTGTTACAACTGCACGCAGTTTACCGTTATCCACTAGGATAAAACGTGATAATTGAAACATTGTTTTAATTTAAATTAAAAGCCAACGATTATTTCCCGCTATTCTGATGTAGGTCAATCACAAGGTCAATGTCCAACTCATTACGCGATTTGACTTAGGAGCAAACGCAAAAACGCCAATCAACAAGTGATTAGCGTTCGAAAGATTATCGGCAGAGCAAACAAGTTTTAATCAAGCCAAGCACTTAACATCCAGATTAGCTTCTCTTGCTCACGAATGTAGTCACTCATTAATGCTGCAGTACCTTCATCACCCACTTCTGACGCGTAACTCAGTACCTTGCGCTGTTGTCCAATCAGTAAGCTGAAACCTTCCACTAGACCTTTCATGGTGCTGTCGCCATCAGTAGCATTGGTGTGTTCGTTAATTTTTGAACGCTCTACATACTGGCTAAAGCTGTGTACAGGCTGAACTTCAAGAGTAAGAATACGTTCTGCGATTTCATCAATCTTCAATTGTAGATCTGTATAGATTTCTTCAAATTTTGCATGTAATTCAAAGAATTTTTTACCTTTAATGTTCCAGTGATAACCACGAGTGTTCATGTAAAACACCTGATAGTTAGCCAGTAAATTATTCAATGCTTCTGCGAGTTCTAGGCTCTGTTCTTTATCGAGACCAATAAGATTCTTTTTCATAACATCACCTCTTATGTTGATATTCTTTGCTTCGTTGAGAGAATAATAAGCGCCGGTGATGTTAAATAGAAATCGTATGAATCCATTAATTCAATAGGAATAGCCTATTGAATTAGGTTCTCATTTTCGTGCCCGCTGTCGATAACCGCATTATTTTTCGAACATTTGTTGATTTAACTCAGGGCTAAACGCAACGTCGAGAGGCATGGTACATCTCCTGTTTTCCTTAGAGATTATGTTATGCCTGTTATTAACGATCAGCGTCTTATTGAACACTTTCTAGAAATCATCCAAATCGACAGTGAGTCAGGCAAAGAGAAGGCATTTGCCGATGTCCTTTCAGCTCAACTTGTAGACCTTGGGTTTGAAGTGCACAAACTTCCTGTTCCAGAAAGCGTTTCAAACGGCTACAACATCTATGCTCGCCTAGAAGGTTCGCTTGCTGGAAGCACAGTTTTCTCATGCCATATGGATACGGTAAGCCCGGGAAATGGAATTCAACCAGTCATTGAAGATGGCATTATTCGCTCTGCGGGTAATACTATTTTGGGTGGTGACGACAAATCAGGTATCGCTGCCATTCTTGAAGCAGTCAAAAGTCTGAAAGAAGAAAATACCGCACATCAAACTATTGAAATCGCTTTTACCGTTCACGAAGAAGGCGGCTTGATGGGTTCAAAACACTTTGATATGAACTACATTCAGTCGGACAAAGCGATCGTTCTTGATACCGGCGGTCCAATTGGCACCATTATTACCGCGGCACCCGGCCAACAAAAACTGAATGTCACCATTCACGGTAAACCTGCACACGCAGGACTAGCGCCAGAAGAAGGTATTAGCGCAATTTCCGTTGCAGCGGATGCCATTACGCAAATGAACTTATTGCGTATTGATGAAACAACGACAGCGAACATCGGTATGGTAAACGGCGGTTTGGCAACAAACATCGTAATGCCTGAACTCACCATCGTCGCTGAAGCGCGTTCTCTCAACAATGAAAAACTGGCAGCTCAAGTAAAACATATGGTCGATACCTTTGAAGCGGTCGCTGAAAAACACGGAGCGACAGTAGAAATTGATTCTCAGCGCTCTTACAACGCCTTTGTTATGGATGATTCTCACCCGCACATCGCAACGATCAAGCAAGTGTTCGAATCTATGGATATTGAACCTAGAACGAAAAGCACGGGCGGCGGTAGTGATGCGAATAACTTCAATGAAAAAGGCTTAACCACGGTTAACCTGTCAACGGGTATGTCAAAAGTGCACACCACCGAAGAGTTCATCGCGGTTGCGGATCTGATCAAGATCAGCGAATTCATCAGAACCTATCTAATGCGTTAATTCTCACTGCTAATGTTAAGTTAAAGCCCAGTTTAACTGGGCTTTTTGGTCACTGAGCTTGGTGATGAGGTCAGTTTAATCATCACTACGAATACGATAATCATTGCCGGATACCGTGAAATTTCGACGGCCAAAGACCAGATACCACTAGACGACACAAAAGTCGCGAAGTAAGAGAACATCATATAAGTAACGGATAACAACAGAGTAAACAGTACACATTGAATCAGTGACAAGTACTCTCTTTGATTCTTCAGGGTAGTCGTCATGAGTGCTATAACAATCAGCACCACCAACCAAGCAGAAAAAACGGGTAACTGCCAGTAGTAAGCCAAAATAGCAGCAACCAAACTGATACCCCACCAGGCACGGCGAGAGCCCATGAACGTACGCGCTTGCTCCGTTCTTTTGATATCGAAACGAATAACATTCCAAGTAATTAACAGGCCGAGAAACACTCCTATAGCCATATCGGTAATAAATGCGCTTCCTGAATAAAACTTCGACAATATTAACCAAATGGTAGAAAGCCAGTAAGCCACACCAAACCGATGTCCACCTAGCCTCTCCTTTTCAGTCACAAGCAAGATACCAATACTGCTCCACACAGCAACTGGTAGGCTTGGAAAACTATTGCCGTAACTTGAGATCAGTTGCAGTGACGGTAGATAAACGTGAGGCCGAGGCAAGGTAAATCCTTGTTGAGCAAACAAACACACCAATGACGTTATGCTGATAGCAAAACTCGCTTTGTAGCAAACCGATTTACCACAACGCCAATAGAGCAAAGGAAAGAGAATAATCCCCCAAATAGGCGACGCCAATATATTCCCGCTAAATAAAAAATTATGGATAAAACTACGCCATTGTTCAGGCAATTTACTCACCCATAACTGGAAGGCTTGAATCCATTTCAGTTCAGTTTGATGAACACTCGGAGCTGCCTGAACAAGGTCTGTCACGAATTTAGTGGGCTGGTCGGTAACACGTTGAAACATCTCAATGGTTGAGTCCCACTCGTTGGGAAAACGATATTGCTCTGCATCCACATATAGCGGATCTATCAGCATTGCACTCGACACTTCAACACCATAATGCGGAGCAAACCAAACGGGTAACTCATATCCTCCCATTGAGTTACGGTATTGATAAGCAACAATTTCAGATGAACTGACACAATTAAAGAATACCGCTTTATCTGTATGACCTAGCTCTTCCCCAACCGTAACAACAATGCCAGTTTCTTCCCAGGTTTCTCTTTGAGCAGCAAGTTGTGGTGGTTCACCGGGTTTGATGGTACCACCGGGAATCGACAGTTGTTTGGTGATAATTTCCTTAACCAGAACAATCTTGTCATCCGCCTTAATCAGACACAAAGCGCCTTTATACGGAGTAGCTGATACTTCAGGCGTAGCAGAGCCCTCCTGCTCTTGGGCTTGAACAGGTAACAGGTATAAAAGCCAAAAAACGGCAAAAACTTCTAACAGCCGACGTTGAAACACTAAACTTACTCTACGTTATTTATTCGTTATATTAGTTATGCTTAACCGATTTTCTCAGCCATGCAATATGAGGCTCAAATCCTGAATCCTCATAGAAACGATGAGCATTTTGATTAAATGCCCACACCTCTACAAAGACTTGTTTAACGCCATAATCTATCAAGGTTGTTTCGAGCTTCTTATAAAGCAAAGTAGCAACACCCTGTTGGCGAAACTCAGGTAAAACATACAGTTCATCGATACTGCCCATAGGCACAGGTTTACTGACTGTCGAAATTAATTCACAAAAATGACCAGTGATAAAACCAATGATCGAATCATGTTGCTTGGCGACATAAACCAGACATTCCGGATCATCGAGATAGCGACCAATGCTTTTTTCCTGTTCGATTTCTTCAGCAGTTTTAAAATGTTCAGGACAGGCACAGTGATGCTCATGATGCAATTCATACATCAAATCATTGAGTACTTCTAAATCTTCTGCGCGAGCAGCAACAATCGAAAGGTTGGACATGGTTGTATGCCGTTAAAAATTAAGCTTATTTGGATTTTATAAGATAACGTTGAAAAGAGCACTGCTAACGGCGTTTATTTGAAATTAAAAAAGAAAACGTCCAATTAAGGACGTTTCTGTTGTTAGAGGCTATTTACTGGCTCCCGGTCTGCGTAATAAGACCAATAGAGGTAGCATGATGATGCACACGTACATCATAAAACGAAAATCTTGCAGATAACCGAAGATATACGCTTGCTTGGTCACCACGTTGTTTAAGTTCACTAACCCTGCGGTAGTTGAAAGATCGTAAACACCTTTCTGAACCGCATCTTGTAAAGCAGAGTTAAAGTGATTGATGTGTTCGGAGTAAACAGCATGGTTAATTTGCACACGGTGAGACAAATAAGTCGTCACCAAAGATATACCGATACTACTGCCTATGTTTCTCACTAAACTGTACAACGCGGTACCTTCATTCCGGTAACGAGGTGCTAACGTAGAGAAGGTTAATGTCGACAGCGGCACAAACACCAAACCTAAGCCAAGCCCCTGAACAGTACCTGTCCAGACAATTTCCCAACGTGTAATGTCTACTGAGAACTTAGTCATTTGCCACAGTGAAACAATCATCAGTAACAAACCAATCGTCACTAGATAGCGCAGATCCACTTTTCCTGATAAGCGCCCGACAATCATCATTCCGGTCATGGTTCCGAAACCACGGGGCGTCAGTAACAAACCGACATCCAGTACTGGATAGCCCATGAAGTTTTGTAAAAATGGCGGAAGTAGAGCCATCGTTGCCAGCAAAATTACCCCAATCATAAAGCCGAACAACAAACCGACAACGTAGTTTCGGTCTTTGAACATCATAGGATCAAGAAATGGCGCCCTATGGGTAAACATATGCACGGCAAACATGTAGAAGGTAATAACCGCTAAAGAAGCCTCAACGATCACTTCTAGGCTTGAGAACCAGTTAAGTGATTCTCCCCTATCCAAGAACATCTGTAAGCTACCGATCGCAATACCCAACAATGCAAAACCAAAAAGGTCAAAGCGGCGCTCAGGGTCGAGTTTGGTCTCTTTTACATAAGCCGCAATACCCAACCACGCCATAATGCCGAACGGTACGTTGATGTAGAATACCCAACGCCAATTGTAATACTCGGTCAACCAGCCGCCTAGTGATGGACCTAAGATAGGGCCAACCATGACACCAACACCCCACATTGCCATAGCGGAGCCATGCTGTTCTGTCGGGTAAGTATCGAGCAAAACGGACTGTGATAGTGGCACCAGACTGGCGCCAAAAATGCCCTGCAACAGACGGAACAAAATAATTTGTTCCAGAGATTGTGCTGCACCGCAAAGTACAGAAGCAAAAGTAAAACCCACCACTGAATACAAAAACAAGCGCTTACGACCAATGCGTGCAGCCACAAATCCCGTTAACGGCATCGCGATGGCTGAAGCAACAATATAAGACGTCAGTACCCAAGAAATCTGATCCTGAGTTGCGCTCATGGTGCCTTTCATATGAGGCAGTGCTACGTTTGCAATCGTGGTATCCAGCGCCTGCATAATAGTAGCGAGCATAACCGACAGCGTGATAAATGCCCGTTTGCTGGATGGTTCCTCTTCCGCTACTGCTTCGACGTGACTATTCATCGTCTAGCTCCGCTTACAGTGACAAGTGACGTTGATAGTGAGTATCAACCGTTACCACAGCACTCAAACCAGCACGCAATTTAGGCGCACCTTCTTCTTGATCTAAATGAATACGGATTGGTAAACGTTGCGCGATTTTCACCCAGTTACCCGTTGCGTTTTGTGCAGGAATAACCGAGAACTCAGCGCCCGTAGCTGGGCTTAAACTTTCCACTTTACCTTTCCAAGTAAAGCCTGGAGCGTAGTCTACTTTCACTTCAACCTCTTGACCGGCTTTCACATGAGTGAGCTCAGTTTCGGTGAAGTTTGCTTCAACCCAGATATCTGAATCCGACACCAACATCATTGCCAGACTTCCCGGTGAAATGTACTGACCTTTTTCAACCACTTTAGTCACAACACCATCAGCAGGTGCGTACAAACTCACGTGAGCAAGGTCATTTTCTGCTTTGTCGAGCGCAGCTACTGCTGCACGATATTTGGGATGCTGTTCAATAGGTGCATTTACGTCACCACCTAAGCTTTCTTCTACTTGTTTTAAGCCTTTTTTAAGCGCATTCACTTCGAGTTCAACCAGAAGCGTATTCTGACGAGCTGAATCATATTGTGATTGAGAGGTGTACTTCTTCTTCAGTAGGTCAAGTTGACGCTTTTCTTCTTTCTTCAGGTATTCGTGCTGGCTTTTTGATACTTCAATGTTAGCCAGTTTGCTTTGGTATTCAGCTTTCAATGTCGTTAGCGTGGTCTTTACATCATTCAAATTGGCGCGTGCTTGTTCGACGGCGATTTTGTATGACGTCGGATCAATTTGAAGCAGCAAGTCCCCTGCTTTCACAAACTGGTTCTCTTTCACTGGCACATCAACAATACGTCCAGAGACTTCAGAAGTGATGGAAGTTTTATCCGCTTTAACATAAGCATTTTCTGTTTCAACATATCTACCGCCATGCAGATAGATGGCGACACCGCCAGCCACAGCGAGTAAAGGGACGATAAAGAGCATAACGGCACGCTTGGTTTTACGACGCGATTTAGGCACTAATGTTGAAACCGGTTGTTCATGCTCTGGTTTGGAATTAGACATACGAGGTGTTCCTGAAAATTAAGACTTTGGTTTGTTTTCTAAAGAAAGATTGCTATGTATATGATTGAGCGTTTTAACAAACTGCTCGATTTCTTGTTCCGAAAGGCCGTCCAGCGCTTCTGCCCAGATACCATTGGCGACACTTTTCACCTTTTTGAGTTGCTCATCCGCCGCTGGAAGCAAATAAATGAGATGAGCACGTCTGTCTGTGGGATCAGGACGTCTTTCAACAAATCCTTCCTCAACCAGTGAATCGATCACTCTGACTAACGTCATAGGTTTGATGTCTAACACTTCCGCCAAATCGACCTGTTTAACACCTTGTCGACAAGCGATGTGCGACAACGCTTTTGCTTGAGCCAGCGTTAAGCATGTAGAACTCGACGCAGATTCGTAGCGTTTACGTACGATGCGAGTCACATCCCAAAGCAAATACCCTATCGATGGAGTTGTCATAACATTACCTATGTTGGTTGTTTTTGAGGTTTACAGGATGGTACATGTAACAAGTTATTACATATAGTAAGCATTACTTATTATATGTAAAGCCTATTGATTCATTAAATTTATACATAGAACAGTAACTCTCTGTTTTTCAAAATGTTTCAAAGTGTAATTTTTTTAAGTTCTAGAAGGTGAAGAGAAAGATGGAAAATGATGGAGCAAAAAAAGTGCCCCGAGAACGGAGCACAAATGTTCGCCATGAACATAGAAGTAGAAAATATGTACCAACAACAGCAGATTAAACGTGCAGAACTTTCTCTAGCTCATTCAAACTACCTGGGTCATCAATTGTAGAAGGGACAGTGTAACTTTCTCCGTCTGCAATCTGACGGATAATACGGCGTAATATCTTTCCTGAACGAGTCTTCGGTAAGCGCTCTACCACCAAAGCATGTTTAAAGCATGCGACGGCACCAATATGGCTACGAACACTACTGATCAATTCAGATTCCAACGAGTCTAGATCAACTTTTACACCGTCTTTCAATACAACTAGGCCCAATGGAAGCTGGCCTTTGAGTTCATCATGCACACCGACAACCGCGCATTCTGCCACCGCTGGGTGTGCGCCAACAATCTCTTCCATCTCACCAGTTGAGAGTCGGTGTCCAGCAACGTTAATCACATCATCAATTCGTCCCATGATGAACAGGTACCCGTCTTCATCCAGATAACCACCATCACCCGACACATAATAATCAGGGAACTGGGCTAAATACCCCGTTTCGAAGCGATCATGGTTACGCCAAACTGTCGTTAAGCAGCTTGGTGGCAACGGCCTTTTCAGTGCCACAAACCCCTGTTGGTTGGGCGGAAGAACCTCACCCACTTCGTTTAAAATTTCGACCTGATAGCCCGGAATCGGCTTAGTCGCAGACCCCGCTTTTACAGGCATCAGTTCAATACCTGTCGGGTTGCCCGCAATTGCCCATCCTGTTTCTGTTTGCCACCAGTGATCAATCACAGGTTTGTTGGTTTTCTCTTGCACCCACTCTAGAGTTGGTGGGTCTAATCGCTCACCAGCCATAAAAATCGTTTTCAGATGATTCAGATTGTACTTCTCTAAAAGATCGCCATTCGGGTCTTCTTTCTTAATGGCACGGAAAGCCGTTGGCGCAGAGAACAAAGCCGTCACCTTGTATTCCTGACAAACACGCCAGAAAGCGCCCGGATCCGGCGTTCTTACAGGTTTACCTTCGTATAAAATCGTCGTGCAACCATGAATAAGCGGCGCGTACACAATGTAGGAATGCCCTACTACCCAGCCCACATCTGACGCTGCCCAAAACACGCCGTCTTGCGGCATATCGTAGATACAGCTCATTGAGTACTTCATGGCAACGGCGTGTCCACCGTTATCACGAACCACGCCTTTCGGCTTACCCGTGGTACCTGAGGTATAGAGAATGTAGAGCGGGTCTGTTGCCAACACGGGTACACACGCATGAGGCAGCGCTTTCTCGAACTGTGCGCTCCAATCTAAATCGCGTTCGTTATCTAGGTCTGCTAGGCATTCTGGACGTTGGAATACCACCACTTTCTCTGGTTTCCAGCGGCTATCCATAATGGCTTTATCGACCATAGGCTTGTATGGAATAACCTTATTGATTTCAATGCCGCACGAAGCTGTCATGATCACTTTAGGTTCGGCATCTTCAATACGAACGGCAAGCTCGTTTGGTGCAAAACCACCGAATACCACAGAATGGATTGCACCAAGACGAGCACAAGCTAACATCGCCATTGCCGCTTCCGGGATCATCGGCATATAGATAATCACTCGGTCACCCTTGGTGACACCTTGGTCAGCTAGCATGCCAGCGATACGCGCTACAGTGTCACGTAATGCGAAATAGCTATAACGCTGTTTCTTACCTGTCACAGGCGAATCATAAATGAGTGCGGTTTGGTCGCCTCGACCTTGCTCGCAGTGATAATCCAATGCAAGCCAAGATGTATTGAGCAAACCATCGGGATACCAGCGTTCGATGCCGTTTTCATCTTTCTTTAAAATAGTTTGCGGAAATTCAAACCAGTCGATTTTCTGGGCTTGCGCATGCCAGAACGATTCCGGTTGCTCTTTTGCCCATAGATATTCCTTCAAATACGCAGACATTGTGCTTCTCCTTTTTATACCCCAAGTTTTGTCGCCAAAGGCAACTTGGAATAATGTTCTGGCTTAACAAGTTTCTATGGTTTCAGCGGGAACTCTTACCCATCCTTCCATTAACACTCGTGCGCTGCGACTCATCACGGCTTTTTCTACTTTCCAGCCGTTTTGTTCTGTCGCACTGGCTTTTGCCCCTACCCTTAATGTTCCAGACGGGTGACCAAAAGTAACAGATTGTTTTTCTCCACCACCAGCAGCCAAATTAACTAAGGTGCCGGGTACGCAAGCCGCCGCAGCGATGGAGACGGCAGCTGTCCCCATCATTGCGTGGTGCAATTTACCCATAGAGAGCGCTCTAACCAGTACATCAACATCTGACTCTAGAACGGTTTTACCACTCGACGATTGATACGTTTTCGGCTTCGCAACAAACGCCACTTTAGGCGTATGCTGGCGTATTTTCGCCTCTTCTATATCTTGGATTAAGCCCATCTTTAACGCGCCATAAGCGCGAATTTTTTCAAACATTGCCAATGCTTCGACGTCGTTATTGATGTCATCTTGCAATTCTGTGCCCTGATAGCCAATCGCAGCCGCATCAACAAAAACAGTCGGTATTCCTGCATTAATCATGGTGACATTGAGCGTACCAACGTCCGGGACGACTAAATCGTCCACCAAATTACCCGTTGGGAACATAGAACCTTCACCGTCAGCAGGATCCATAAAATCGACTTGAATTTCAGCGGCAGGGAAAGTCACACCGTCCAGTTCGAAATCACCCGTTTCCTGAACCAAACCATTAACGATAGGCACATGAACCACAATAGTTTTGCTGATATTCACCTGCCACACGCGCACTTCTACTATGCCGTTGTCAGGAATCCGCGATTCAGGAATGAGACCGGCATGAATAGCAAACGGTCCAATGGCTGCAGATAAGTTGCCGCAATTACCACTCCAATCGACAAACGGACTATCGATAGACACCTGACCGAACAGATAATCAACATCGTGATCAGCACGTTCACTTTTCGACACGATCACAGTCTTGCTTGTGCTGGACGTTGCCGCTCCCATACCATCAATTTGTTTGCCATAAGGATCTGGACTGCCAATAACGCGCATCAGAAGTTTATCGCGCGCCTCCCCCGCAACTTGCGCTGCTGTTGGTAAGTCATCAAGCTTAAAAAACACGCCTTTACTGGTTCCACCACGCATGTAGGTTGCAGGAACTTTTACTTGAGAAGCCATTCTCTACCTCCTACTGCGCTAAAAAATCTTGAGCAAAGCGTTGCAATACACCGCCTGCGTTATACACATTCACTTCATCAGCAGTATCCAATCGACACGTTACCGCCACATCCAGCTTTTCACCGTTGCTACGAGTAATGACCAATGCCAAATCCACACCCGGTTTAATTTCACCTACCACATCGTAAAGTTCAGTACCATCCAAGGACAAAGTTTTGCGATTCACGCCGTTTTTAAACTGCAATGGAAGTACGCCCATGCCGACTAAGTTTGTGCGGTGAATTCGTTCAAAGCCTTCTGCGACGATCGCTTCAACACCAGCAAGACGAACACCTTTGGCAGCCCAGTCTCGCGATGAACCTTGTCCGTAATCTGCACCCGCAACAATAATCAACGGTTGTTTACGTTCCATGTAGGTTTCAATCGCTTCCCACATGCGAGTCACTTTGCCTTCTGGTTCAATACGAGCGAGAGAGCCCTGCACCACTTCACCATTTTCCTTCACCATTTCGTTAAACAGTTTCGGGTTAGCAAAGGTTGCACGTTGCGCGGTTAAGTGATCGCCACGGTGTGTCGCATAAGAGTTAAAATCTTCTTCTGGTACATTCATCTTCGTCAGGTATTCCCCTGCCGCGCTGGATGCCAGAATCGCATTCGAAGGCGACAAATGGTCAGTAGTGATGTTGTCACCCAATACCGCTAATGGACGCATACCTTTTAAAGTTCTTTCTCCAGCTAGCGCGCCTTCCCAATATGGTGGTCGACGAATATAGGTACTCATCGGGCGCCAGTCATACAGTGGGCTGCTGCTCTTTTCCGCGTCATCCAGTTTAAACATCTGAATGTAGACTTGATTAAACTGCTCTGGTTTAACGTGTTGACCCACAACTTGATCGATCTCTTCATCACTTGGCCAAACGTCATTGAGATAAATAGGATTGCCATTTGCGTCATGGCCTAACGCATCACGTTCAATATCAAAACGAATGGTGCCCGCTAAAGCATACGCAACCACAAGCGGCGGAGACGCCAGAAATGCTTGTTTGGCATAAGGATGAATACGACCATCGAAGTTACGGTTACCAGACAATACCGCGGTAGCGTATAGGTCCCGGTCAATGATCTCCTGCTGAATCACAGGATCTAACGCACCACTCATACCATTACAGGTAGTACAAGCATACCCAACAATTCCGAACCCTAGCTGTTCAAGTTCGGGTAATAATCCTGCTTCTTCTAGATAAAGTTTTGCCACTTTAGAACCTGGTGCGAATGAAGTTTTCACCCAAGGTTTGCGAACCAGCCCTAGCTGATTGGCTTTTTTAGCCAGCAAACCGGCAGCAACCACGTTGCGAGGGTTGCTGGTGTTGGTACAAGAGGTAATTGCCGCGATGATCACTGCACCGTCCGGCATTTCTCCCTCGACCTCTTCCCACTTACCCGCAATACCGCGAGCAGCTAGTTGAGAAGTAGGCAGGCGACGATGCGGATTGGAAGGACCAGCTAAGTTGCGCTCTACGCTTGATAAATCAAACTCAAGCACACGCTCATATTCTGCGTTTTCAAGGCTATCAGACCATAAGCCCGTCTCTTTAGCGTATTGCTCAACTAAGGCAACTTGCTCAGCATCGCGACCAGTCAGTTTTAGGTAGTTGATGGTCTGCTCATCGATGTAGAACATACCCGCGCTCGCACCGTATTCTGGTGTCATGTTAGAGATGGTTGCACGGTCACCGATGGTGAGATCTTTGGCACCTTCACCGAAGAATTCTAAGTAGCACGAGACTACTTTTTCATTACGCAGAAATTCGGTAATAGCCAACACAATGTCAGTAGCGGTAATACCCGGTTTACGCTTACCAGTCAGTTTCACACCAACGATGTCCGGTAAACGCATCATTGAAGGACGACCTAGCATGACGGTTTCAGCTTCTAATCCACCAACACCGATAGCAATTACACCGAGTGAATCGACGTGTGGCGTATGACTGTCTGTCCCCACACAAGTATCAGGAAATGCGACGCCATCTTTAAGTTGAATCACTGGCGACATTTTTTCTAGGTTGATCTGGTGCATGATGCCGTTACCCGCAGGGATAACACTGACATTCTCAAATGCGGTTTTACACCATTCGATAAAATGAAATCGGTCTTCGTTACGACGTTCTTCTATCGCACGGTTTTTATCAAAGGCTTCGGGATCGAATCCGGCATGTTCAACAGCAAGCGAGTGATCAACGATCAGCTGAGTTTCAACCACTGGGTTAACTTTGGCTGGATCACCACCCTGATCTGCAATCGCATCACGCAGACCAGCAAGGTCAACTAAGGCGGTTTGTCCTAAAATATCGTGGCAGACCACACGAGCTGGATACCAAGGGAAATCCATATCGCGTTTGCGTTCAATAATCTGTTTTAGTGAATCAACTAATGTTTCAGGATCGCAGCGTCGCACTAAATTTTCCGCAAGTACGCGCGAAGTATAAGGCAGCTTTTCGTAAGCATTTGGAGATATCTGATTAACGGCTTCACGAGTGTCAAAATAACTAATCTGGCTTCCCGGAAGCGTTTTTTTATAAGTATTGTTCATCGCTTCTTCCTTCTCACTCCGTCCTATTTGATTTTGTAAGAGTGGCTTTAATGTGTATTAAACAAGGCGCTGCACTTTATAAGTACAGCGCCTTTTAGACGGTTAACTACGTTTTTCGATTGGCACCCATTCTTGATGATCTGGGCCAGTGTAATCTGCGCTTGGACGAATAATTCGGTTATTCGCACGTTGCTCGTACACATGTGCTGCCCAACCAGTTAAACGACTCATCACAAATATTGGCGTGAATAGCTTAGTTGGAATGCCCATAAAGTGATAAGCAGAGGCGTGGAAGAAATCAGCGTTACAGAACAGGTCTTTTTCACGTTTCATCACGGCTTCGACACGTTCAGAAACAGCGTAAAGTTGTTTATCACCAACAAATTCAGAAAGTTCTTTTGACCATCGTTTGATCAGTGCATTACGCGGATCGCTTTCTCGATAGATAGCATGACCAAAGCCCATGATTTTGTCTTTGTTCGCCAGCATCCGCATTATGTTTTGTTCTGCTTCATCCGGTGTCTGCCAGTTTTCAATCATTTCCATCGCAGCTTCGTTTGCACCACCATGCAGTGGTCCTCGCAAAGTGCCGATCGCAGCTGTCACACATGAGTGCAAGTCAGATAACGTTGAAGCACACACACGTGCAGCAAAAGTTGAAGCATTGAATTCGTGCTCAGCATAAACAATCAATGAAGTATGCATCACTTGTTTAAACAGCTCGCTTGGCACTTTATCTGTCAGCATTTTTAAGAAGTAACCACCAATCGAATCTTCGCTGCGATCTTCGGTATCAATGCGCACGCCGTCATGGCTGAATCTATACCAATAACAGATAATGGCTGGGAACAAGGCTAACATTCTTTCCGTAGCGGCAACTTGTTGTGAAAAATCTTGTTCAGTTTCTAAGTTACCTAGCATTGAACAACCAGTGCGCATCACATCCATGGGATGAGCGTCTGCTGGAATTAACTCAAGTGCTTCTTTGAGAGGTTGTGGTAAGCCACGCAAACCAATCAGACGCGTTTTGTATTGGTCTAATTCAGTTTGGTTTGGCAAATGCCCTACTAACAGTAAATGAGCAACTTCTTCAAACTGTGCATGGTTGGCTAAATCTGTGATGTCGTAACCACGGTAAGTTAGACCTGTACCTGTTTTACCAACCGTACATAAAGCGGTGCTTCCAGCACTTTGACCGCGTAGGCCAGCTCCGCCTAGCTCTCCTTTAGGGGAATGAGGCATGTTGAACTCCTTTTGTCGCTTTGCTTCGGGCTATAAAAGCCGACCTCCTTGGGTCCACCTCGTGGGTGCTTTTGCTCAGCAGTTTCACGTTATTGGATTATTAGAGAAAACGTAAGCTATACGTTTACTATGTTTCTATGTTTCTTTAAAAGCCTTGTCTAAACACTATTTTCAGTTTTCTTGGGCTTCCCCACTTACAGCACAGCTACAAGTAGGGATTGAATCTTGATTACGGTTACTTGCTAAACAGTTGGTCTAGCTTGTCTTCGTAACTGTGGTAATTCAGATATTCATACAACTCTTTTCGCGTTTGCATACTATCGAGCAGAGCTTCCTGATTACCGTTTTCCAAAATATGGCTGTAAACCATTTCAGCCGCTTTGTTCATTGCACGGAATGCACTGAGCGGGTAAAGCACCATATCGACTTTTGATTTCCCTAGCTCTTCGCAGTTGTACAGAGGTGTTTGACCAAATTCAGTAATGTTGGCAAGAATTGGGACGTGTTTACCTGTTGCTGAATGCAGAGCCGTTGAAAAACGTTCATATTGTTGAAGTTCCGTCATAGCTTCTGGGAAGATCATATCTGCACCCGCTTCAACACAAGCAATGGCACGTTCAATGGCACTGTCCATACCTTCCACGGCAAGCGCATCAGTACGAGCCATAATCACAAACTCTGGGTTATAGCGAGCATCAACCGCGGCTTTAACTCGATCAGCCATCTCTTCCAAACTAACAATGGCTTTATTCGGACGGTGACCACAACGTTTTTGCGCCACTTGGTCTTCCATGTGAACCGCAGCAGCACCCGCTTTTTCCATAGCTTTAATAGTGCGACCAATGTTGAAAGCACCACCAAAACCAGTGTCGATATCGACAAGAAGTGGTAAGTCACACGCATTAGTAATGCGGTCAACATCCACCAGTACGTCATTGAGTGTGGTGATTCCAAGATCCGGTAATCCGTATGACGCATTGGCAATGCCGCCACCAGAAAGATAAATCGCTTGGTGGCCCAATTTTTTCGCCATCATGGCGCAATATGGGTTTATAGTGCCAACAATCTGTAGTGGGTTATTGGTTTTAACTGCAAGTCGAAACTTTGCTCCTGGGCTCAACATGTGATTCTCCTTAATCTAGATCTTTAGCTTCGCTTAGAATCTGTTGTTCTATTAAACGTCGGCTTCTTGATATGTGGCGACGCATCAGCATTTCTGCCAGCTCTTCATCTCTATTACGAATCGCTTGCAGGATAAATTTATGTTCGTCCAAAGCTTCAACAGGACGAGACTGTGCACGTGGAGACTGGTATCGATACATGCGCAGCAAGTGATAAAGCTCATCACACAGAAGAGAAACTAGCTGACTATTGCGGCTTGCCTTAATAATGCGATAGTGAAAGTCAAAATCACCTTGCTGGTGGAAGTAAGAGGCACCGTCAACTTGATCGATATGTGCAGAGTGTGTCGACAATAGTGTTTCCAAACCTGCAATTTCGATTTCTGTGATATTACGAGCAGCAAGACGCGCCGCCATTCCTTCTAATGCTTCACGCACAGCGTATAGCTCTACTAACTTTTCAGATGAGAATTGAATGACTCGTGCGCCAACATGAGGAATTCGTTCAATTAAGCCTAAACCTTCAATGCGCATTAACGCTTCACGCAAAGGTCCGCGGCTTACTTGAAAACGCTTGGCTAGCTCAGGCTCAGAGATCTTGCTACCAGGAGCAATTTGCCCTTCTACAATCGCTTCAATTAAATACTCTGTCAGGTTTTCTGACTTGGTATTTTCTTTGTCGCTGTTCGCTGGCTTTTTTAATTCACTATTCATGTTGTCTCTTCATTTTGCTTGTTCAGCGCTCTGTTGCTTAAACGCTCATCAAGGAATGACGTTACTTTAGACGATCAGATTGTCGACAATCAAGCTAATTGTCGACAACTTAGACTAAGGTATAACATTAGCAATTTATCATTAAAGGCAACAAATTACCCTAACCTAATGTATTTTAATATTTATGTGATTATTTCGTTTTATAGGGAGGGAAATGGGTTGTCGACAACATTAATGAAAAACAAAATGTGTCGACAATAAACAAGATCTTTTCTATTGAAAGCCTTGATCTTGTAGAGACAGAATCAAAGAAGATTGAAGTCGACACTAGGAAGGGATTCGAATCCGGGTTTGGCAAAATAGTAACCTTGCATTAAATCGATACCGGCATCTTTCAAGAAAATTACCTCTTCTTTGGTCTCGATACCCTCTGCAAGCGGCGTAATATTAAGTTCTGCAAACATAGCCAAACAATGTTTTATGATCGTTTGTTTAACAGGGTCCTTATCTATGTTTCGGATTAACTCCATATCCAGTTTAACGATGTCTGTTTGAAAGCCTGACAAAAGATTCAACCCTGAGTAACCCGATCCAAAATCATCAACCGCCGTTCTGAAACCTAAATTTTTGTAACACTCAACAATGTGCTTTATGTGCGCATTATCTTTAACTTGTTCCACTTCCGTAAATTCAAACATGATGTTTTCGATTGGGAAGCTGTACTCCTTTGCAGCTTCTAACGTGGTACGAATACAAAGTTCTGGTCGATACACGGCATTAGGCAGAAAGTTAATACTCAAAACAGCATCAATATATAGCTTCGAAGCAAGAGCAATTGCCTTAACTCGACAAAGTTGATCAAACCGGTATCTGTTTTCATCATTCACTTTCTCAATAACAGATAACGCCGATTCATTATGCGTTCCTCTTACCAATGCTTCATAGCCAAATACCGTTTGGGTTGAATATTGAATAATGGGTTGAAAGGCCATTGTGAAGTCAAAGCCAAGATCGCTATTCTCTAAGCATTGTTTGCAAGACATCTTATTGTAATCCGCAGGTTTAACTGTTTTATCAATCATATCTGTTAGTTTTTAAAACGTTATTTATATTGAAGTTAGCTGTTAGCAGACGTTTAAGCAAAACGAATTCATCTTGGGTCAACTATAGAGCACAATTTGTATACCTAGTGTTCTGAAGACCAATTTGGGGATGCTCAGGAGCAAAGGAAATTACCTGACGATGCTTTTATAACGATTTGGAAAGCACTTTTAAATTAGGTGGGTATAAGGGAGAGCTAAACAAGTAACTCTCCCCAAAAAGATAGCTGAAATTAACAACCAACCTTCAGTTTAATTAAATTAGTGTGCTCAATATGAGACTTTATTTGTTGTCTAAGCTTCTATTAACGAAGATAAGCAGAAAAATGTTTGCTCAACTCATTGATATGCTCAGGACCTATGCCACAACAACCGCCAATCAAACTCGCGCCTTGCTTATGCCATTTGTCTGCAATCTCTGCGTATACGGTTAGATTGAGATCATCACGGAGTTCATCTAATCCGTCATTCGCTGTTGCTTCTTTTGTTGTAGGGGGAAATGCATTTGCATAAACACCAAGTTGAATCCCTTCGGCATTAAGTGATTCCAGCGTCGTTCTCGCAACAATTAAAGCATCTTCCATAATTTCTGGTTGACTGCAGTTAAACAAAATTGCATTCACATTCAGTGCTGCCATAGCTTCAACCGCCTGTTTAACAGTCTCGCCTGAGCGAAGCTGCGGTACGTCAGTTTTCTCACTGTCGTTTAGGGTAAATGAAACCCAAAATGGCTTATTTCCTGTTCCTAGTGCTCTTACCTGTTGATAAATAGTAGTGGATTCTGCAATCAGACTCTGTGTTTCAGCAAGCCATACATCAATATGAGCATCTAGCCCTTTGATAAGTGGCGACGCAATCTTTTCTGCATTTTCAGGTTGATAGAGATCGGCGCGATATGAGCCAAACAATGGAGGAATAGAACCCGCAACTAACGTTTGCTTACCTTCTGCAACAACTGCTTCTCTGGCGACCTTTCCCGCTCGGTCTGCCAATAGTTGAGCTTGAGCATCGAAGCACTCTTGACCAATGTGGAAAGGCACAAGTGCATAACTGTTAGTCGTAATTACTTGAGCACCATTTTGAATGAATGAACGGTGTACTTCACCCACAACTTCCGGCGCTTCCATCATAGCCAATGCTGACCACTCTGGCTGACGAAATGGAGCTCCACGGCGCTTCAACTCTCTGCCCATACCGCCATCTAATATGGTAACCAACTGCTGACCTGACATACAAACTCCCTTATATTCTTTATTTAGATGTATAGACGTCTGCAGACTAATATGACTTCTCCAACGAATCAATCTCTTTTGTAAGTTAAAGTGGCCAAATACAAGCGTTAGAGAAGCGATACAGAGAAAACAAGTCCTTCCCTACTAACAGTGGGTTCAAGCGATCCTCATTTGACCTTTCAGTACCGTAACTGCCTTGCCAGAAAGCTTTACTGTATTAACGTCGAGCTGCTCAACATCAACAAAACCACCCCGACGTGACGCTTGGTACCCTTTCAACTTAGTTTTATTAAGTACCGTTGACCAATAGACGCTCAGAGCACAGTGTGCTGAACCTGTTACAGGGTCTTCGTTAACGCCAACCCAAGGTGCGAAATATCGAGATACGAAGTCCACGTCATCCTTCGATTTAGCTGTAACCACTAGGCCTCGACCTTTGAGTTTAAGAAGACCACTAAAATCGGGATTAAGTTGATGCAGATGTGCTTCGTCATTAATGACGATCAACTGTTTAGAATCAAAGCAGCCGTAATCAACAACTTGGGGTCTTGGTATACCTAAACGTTCAATGAGTTGTTCGTCAATTTCCACGTCCATACTTAGTTCAGGTGCAGGAAATGTAAGATGAATATCCTCAGTTCCCAACTCAGCCGTTAACACACCAGATAGAGTATTAAATTCAATACGGTCACCAACTTGATACAGCCCCTGCTCTTGTAAAACATGCGCAACCGCTAGAGTGCCGTGACCACAAAGCTTTACTTCAACCTCAGGAGTAAACCAACGTAACTGCATCGTGTCTGTCACCAAAAATGCGGTTTCTGAGACCGCCATTTCAGCAGCAATTGCGAACATTGTAGATTCATCTAGCGCGGTATCGGTAATACACACCCCTGCTGGATTGCCTTTGAAAACTTCAGAAGTGAATGAGTCGACTTGATAGACGTATAGCTCCACAGGTATTTCCTTATTTTCCAATGGTTGACAGTTAATCTAATCTTGAGGGTTTTGCTTTGCGTTAATATCCGCATAGGTGTGCAAAAGCTCTGTGAGCGCATTAACCCAACCAAATGCATCGACGGGGGCTTTAGCCAACAACTGTTCAACCAGTTCACAATGTGTTTCGAGCGTAATCGCTTGCTCCAAGTTGAACGATATCGCATAGAAGTGCCAAAGAACCAAGCGGGTCATTCTTTCACTGTTCTGTTTAGCATTTTCTGAATCATCAAAAGCTTGTTGAATTTCACTTAGCGCAATGGCTGTCATACGCAGCATTGCATCTAAACGCGCTGACATCATGCGTTCTTCACTATCAACTTCTTCTTGTTCAAACGTAAAGATTTCATTCATTACGTCTTCAGGAACCATTTTGCTGATCATTCTCACGCTGAATTCTTCCAATTCATGGCGAGGCATAGTTACAAGGCAGTCAAAGGAGTAATCACGAGTCATAATAGTCTTCTGGCGGATAGTTATTCTGAGCGCGTATTCTACCATCCTTTTTACAGCTGTAGCCCGTTTAATAGCACTTCAATCAAACAGGCTTTATTCCTGCTCAACAAAAATCAGCTTATCCGTATCAAAACCACGCTCTTTCGCCATTTGGACAAATTGAGTTATAACTTCAGATTCTACGGTTGGCGTCCTCGCTAATAGCCACAGATAGTGAGTATTAGGACCTGAGATAAATGCATAGTCATAATTGTTACGCTCTAAGGCAAAAACCACATATGAGCCGTAAAATGGACCGAAGAATGAAACTTTGAGGTAACCTTCTGAATCACTATTGACAAAGTAAGCTTTGCCTTCAGCTTCTTTCCATTCATCGTCACTTGCCGAATATCCTCTATTTAATACCGACACCCCGCCATCATCTCGAAGCGAATACTCAGCCGTGACCTGACTTAACCCTTCTTCAAAAGAGTGGTCTAGACGCGCAATTTCGTACCATTTACCAAGGTAATTTTGAAGTTCGAAGCCACTTACAGGCTTTACTGTTTCCGGCATGCCAAGACAGCCACCTAAAATCAGCGCGCTGATGACGAGCAAAATTTTCTTCATGAAGCCTCCCAAAGACACATGTTTCTTAACTCGTTTATTTTTCTACCGCTTTAGCCAGTAAATACTTCGGCATTGAAACTGAACAGATTTATGACCGCAGATGCCTAGGCGTAGACAAAAAGATTGGAACACAAGTAGTTATCTACTTAATTAAGTTAAGGATATCTTTAAATTCCGGCGCGCGACAGTCTTCTACCAACTCATAGAGACACATCTCTAACCCCGTGATATCAACTCCGGAGCTGACCAGTTTCTGTATCGCGAGATCTTTATTCGATTGGTCACGAGATGAAACACAGTCTGAGACTAGATGAACCTCAAAACCCATTGCTTTGAGATGGATAACCGTTTGATACACACATATATGAGCCTCAATGCCACAAACTAACCAAGAGGTTTTACCGGATGCTCTAATTGCGTCTACAAAAGCAGGCTCTCTACAGGCATCAAAAGTAAATTTTCTAATTGGATTTTGAACATTCAGTAGCGTTTGCAACTCTTCAACCGTCTTCCCCAGTTTGTCTGGGTTTTGTTCTAGCCAAATAGTGGGTAACTGAAGAACTTGTGCTCCTTTAACCAATTTTGCACAGTTTGAAATCACCGCTTCACTGCCAGAGACTATTCTGGCAAGTTTTCCCTGCACATCTACAACTATCAGGCCTGTATTTTCCTTGTTAAGCATCTAGATTCCTTGATTAAGCAATAATTTATTATGTACACAAAGACATCAAGCAAAGGGTGTTTTACCATTAAACACGAACGCCTAATAACCTCAAGGCCAGCTCACACTGGACTACGTTTTCAAACTGAATCACCGATATTCCGACGAATTCTGCCCCTTTCACATTATTTGGCATATCATCAATAAACACCGTTTCAGATGCATTTAGAGCATAACGAGAAAGCAGTAACTGGTAGATCTCAGGTTGAGGTTTCAACAGCCCCACTTCTGCTGAAACGATTGCTCCATCAAACAAATCCCAAAATGTGTAGGTTGATTTTAAGTGGGAGACAATTTCGTGAACATTGTCAGTTAACGCTAGAACATTGAAACCGGCAGATTTACAGCGTTTTATTAGGTCAACAGAGCCATAAATGAGTATTTGAGTTTGTTTCACGTAATAAAACAGGCGTTCACATTCTAATTCCGTTAAACCTAGCGCGTCCTTATATTGAGCCTTCGCTTCGTTTTCTGTTATTTCACCTTTATTCAAACGTAGCCAAGTTTCAGACTGGAATATTAACTTCGCTCTTTCTTCAACAGTATTGCTATCGCCAAATGTGAGTCTGATAATCTCCAGCGGAGCCCAACGAACGACAACATTGCCGATGTCAAAAACTACGTTTTTAATCTCATCAGAACTCATTTTCTGTCTCCTTTCCAAAGACCATAAAGGGGTAAAACTCAATCAACCCATTGTTCCAAAACTGCAAAAACCGACTTAAAAACTTCGCATGTTATTTGTTGCTACGTCGTAGTTACTCGTTACCAATTTTCTTCGACATATTAAAGCCCGTAATAACAAAGCCGACTTCTTGATACAGTTTGAGGGCTCGCTCATTTTGATAAGCGACTCTCAACTTTATTTGCTTAACACCTGCATCTTGCATCTGTTTTTCCAAAGCTGAGATGGCTTGAGTTCCAAAGCCAAAACCTCGATACTCAGCGGACACAAAGAAATCATATATAAAAGTAGACTGTTCAGAGACATTAACTGAGTGCCACAAATAACCAACAAGGATCAACTGCCCCTCAACGTCAGCTTCAATACATAACAATTCATGCTCACACCCCTCTAAACCATTGGGGAAGCAACGGTTCAGTTCCTTTTTAGCCTGCTCGGTTGCCAACTCTATAGAGTGACCATAATTAGCTGCTATTTCTTGACTGTAATCGTCGATAAAGTAGTGACAATAAGCAGGATATTCTTCTTGTCGCATTTTCCTAAGCACAACCATATTTATTCCTTTTAATGCGACATGTAAGAACCTTTCGCAACAGCGTTAATAGTACGTACAATGCCAAAACTAAATTACTAATATAAAAACGGCTTACTTGAACATGATCGTCCAAGAACCCGACGGTAGTGTACGTTACAAGCGTAAGCAATAGCTTGTTAAGATTCTGCTGCCACCCTCAACACTCACACTGTTCACTAGGCTTCTATGTCTTGTGGTGTTCAATTGTCAGTTGCCAGAGACATAATGGCTTGTTGAATAGAAGAAAACTGTATTTTAGTTATGCACATAGCTGCTTTAGAAAACTCATGTTCTCTAACTAAATGAGTGACATCCTCTAAAGAGAGACACTCACCTTCTGGTTCATACCTGTAGCCTTTCTCAGCCGTTTTTATTGCGTAACATTGACCACTAATATCAATTAAACGGTCTGCACTATCCCAAATTAGTGCATTTAACTCGTTACTCAACTGAATCTCAGAGGACATAAACATCAGTTCCGCATCACCATCTAACTTAAAAACACATGGCCACTGAATCATCTTTTCTCCGTAAACATAACATTTTCATCATGTGTATAGTACAGCTGTTCCCTGCACACTTCATGAATAAAACGTCTTTAATTTAGTAGCCTAGCATAGGGCAAGTCGTCCCTAGAAGAGGTAAGTGTTTACGCAGCTTATAAGTTAAAGCCAACTCTAGACAGTGCTTGATAGGCGTTTCTGGTAGCGGTTCTGATAAGGACAAGATTATTGCTCTATTTCCTTGAAACTCTAGCTCTTCACTATACAGCTCTCGGAAAGTATCAATTAGGCTGGTTTGACAATTAAAGAACAGATAATAATTATTGGGTGACTTCATTTTCCAGTTCAATCTTACGGGACTGCCAGTTGTAACACTGTAGCTTGGCTCACCCCATTTTAGAGACTCCTCAACTTCCCCTAAATTCAATTCAGTGGCAATTTGAAGAACTAAGCTTCTCAGTTTCTCTAATCGAACTCGAGCGCTCTCAGGATATTCATCAAAGCGATCCTTAACTAATTTGTCCATTGGATACCCCATCCACCAACACCGTGCTTATGGGTAAAAACCATACCATAGAACCCGAAAAAATTTGTCATCACCCTAAAGCCAATCCGTATAACTACTAGATAAGCATCTGAAATAAAGGGGGTAAAATGACAGAATCAAATAAGCTAGACGTCTTAATCTAAACACACCAAAAGATTGCCCCCTTACTTGAAACCCTATTATGTTCCCTTTTCAACGCTCAAATGAAAGCACAATGAAACATACCGGAAACCTTTAACAAACCGATATGACTCGACTCTCTAATACTGTATTAGCTTCTGCTCGCTCAATGATTTTTAACAATACCGACTGAATCGCTTCGTCTTCTCTTACGTCTTTATCACTCGTGAATCGTTGTATTTGAGGCTCGCTATTCTCTTCAGATAAAAAGGTGATAGCGACTTCCGTAGCCATAGCTGTTGTTTTACCGAAATACTCTATTGAGATTTGCGGATAACCCTTGAAACCTCTTTGTACTCGTTTCAATATTCGTTTTTTCGCTTTATCCACATTCATCAGTAAATCCTTTTTGTTTGCTCAACTAAAAACATAATGGCTAGCCTAAGTAGCTGCAAACCACAACTAAACCCCAAATAACCAACGCAGGTTTGCAGTTTGGCTTCAACACCTGTTTATAGGTTTGCTATTGCTTATCGGCAAAATAGGCCATGATTTCTTCCGTTGTCATTTCCTTAGTCTCATTGGTAAAGCAATAATAACTTGGGCGCATATCACTAAAATATTGCATATCCATTTCTAACCCTTCTAGATTGGGAAATAGGCCCACTGGCATGTTGTATTCACCTGTTTCTTTTAATTTATAGAACAAATGAGTTCCGCATTCAGTGCAGAAACCTCGAGAAGCCCAAGAAGAAGACTCGTACATTTTTACTTTCTCGCCGCCCTCTACTTTCACTTGAGTACCACATTTCACAGCAAAGAATGGAGCACCTCCCCAAGTTCGGCATGACTGACAGTGGCAAACCGTGAACTTAGGATTGATGTTTTCAGCCGTAATTTTTACGGAACCGCAAAGGCATCTCGCCTCAGAATAAGCCATTGATATATCTCCTAAATTGTTGATAAAACACCCAATTAAGTAGCATACATCGCTACCAACCTAGCCCATTATTGCGTAGACACTAAATCTGATTCAAATCAAACCCGCCATGGATTTGCAATCCGACTTTAGCTCCTTTTTATCTATAAACGCTATGAGATAACACACCTTTAATTATTAGTATTACTTACGATTATGACAGTGATAGTCACCCGTTTTATGATTTGTATGACATCCACTGGAATTGGTACCGCCAGAGTGACCAAATGCAGCTGATGTAACACCTAGACTAACCAGAAAAATTAGAATTACCTTGCTCATTTTTATTACCAGACATTTCAGCTCTACCCTGAGCAAGACAATAGTTACACTTAAGCAATTAAATAAATATTGGGTATGTCATATTTTATAGCACGTAACGCCGCACGACAGAGTGAATGGATACTTAGACCAACCGCATACCAAACTGCTTCACGATAGAATGTGCATTAAACATTGGTTCCGTATGGTTAAACCATGATTTTGAGTGGTTATACTTGTAGCAATAGCAGGTACATCTCGACCCGATTCTAACCAAATGTTGTGCAAAATTGACAGGGCAACAATTTGCTCACGTGGAACAAATTGCCTTATAGGAACTTAACACGTTCATCTAGGCACTCATTAGATCCCATTTCGAATTCACGACATATCCAAGGACGATTTTCATAAATTGTGCACATGTGAGTGTCCCTATCTAAAGCGGCACACCAACCGTCATTTAATCGCATCATTGTTTCACCGCCATATTGGTCTCGTTCGATGAATTTTTCTGGCACGCCAGTATCCGAGATGATCATAACCTCAAGACGGCAACAACAAGCTTTGCAGTTTGAGCAAGAGACATTTGAGGTATAAGTGGTTTTAGTTGGTATAAGCATAGATATCTACAGTTTGGTCAATTGAGCATGATACCGTAAATTGAATGCGAACAACCTCTATTTCTGAGATTGCTTATCTTGTGAGCCATAAGACTCGCCTAAGAGGTTGGCTACGTTAACGCATCGCTCAACTAAATGCCGTACCACAAATACTCACTAGACCGACAACGCCATGCGATGGCATTCCTTCTTATGCACTGTGCTAGTCCAAGTTATCCAACGTTAGCGAACGATAGCTACCACAACCAATACCCTGTTCTTGATATCCAGCCAAACTTTCAAACACATTGAAATGTGATACTACGATTACCTTAGAGTAATGCTTGTATCGCGATAACACACTTTCTGTACGGTTTCTTAGTTCTAGCCAAGACTCATAAGGAACATTATTAGGTTCCACTTTATTTTTCAGTGTGGCGCGATACTCATGCCAACGGCGATCTCTTTCTTGAAGATCTACATAGCCACCATCCAAGTCAGCTCGCCATTCTCGCAGATCATGTTCAACAAAGAGTTCTAAACCAAGTTTACGGTTTATAATTTCTGCTGTTTGAAGCGCTCTTGTATACGGTGACGATATAATAACTTCTGCATTCTCGAATTGAATGTCATGAGCAACAGCGTGCAACTCACGTATGTAATCTCTATGTAGAGGCGCATAATCTTTTTCAAGTTGACTCATTCCTCGCTCGTCAGATAACGAGTAGTCAGGAACTCCATGCCTTACAAATACAACTTCCATGCGGATATAAATCTCCTTTTTTCTGGATTGGGTTAACGATTTGCTAAGTGACTGCAAACACCACTAAACTCAAAATAACCACGGTAAACACACAAGCCAATCTGAACCTAAACCGCCAAAGGTTTGTAGTCTGAATTGAGCGCCTTGTTATGCAAACATTTCTTCATATGTACTAATTACTTTGATTGCATCGCTTAGGTCATTTTTGCCATTAAAGTCATGTTGAAAAGCGATAACATCACAGCCGCTAGATTTACCTGCACGTACACCCGCAGTGGAATCTTCAAACACGATGGTTTGCTCTGGTGATACGGAAAAATGGGCAAGCGCAAGATTATAGGCTTCAGGGTCTGGCTTATGCTTAGTGACGTGCTCTTGAGTAATAACCAGATCAAAAGCATTCTCTAGCTGCAATGAGGTCAAAATACTCTCAACCATCCACGTTGCTGCTGAACTGACAACTCCGCATTTTTTGCCTGATTGCTTCAACTGCTCAATGTACGCCTTAGCGCCCGTATTGAGTTCAAGTTCGTCATTTAGCATCTTTTCGTAGTGAGCTCGAAATAAACGATTAAACTCTGTTAAATCGGGTGAAATATTTGCATGAACAAAAAAATGCCCTGTTACAACCTGCCAACTTTCACCCATGACATCTTTATAGATGTTGTGGTCAACTTGCACACCATAATCCAAGCAAGCTAATGCTAACGCTTTACCCTTTAAAGGCTCTGAATTTACCAATGTTCCGTCCATATCGAACAGATAAACGTCATAATCTTTCAATTCATTTTCCATATTAAATTTTGCAAGTTTGTATAATGTTGCGTTAAGGATCCATAACCAAAGCTACCCTTTGTGCCATGAACACAAATAGGCCTAGAATGAAAAATGCCAAGCGTTGCGAACGCTTTGCTATCTGCGCGTTAAACGGTAGCGCCTTACCACACCCTCGCTGTCATCGGTGTAGTTACCAAGGTATTCACCACCACAATTTTCGATAACCTTCTGTGATGCTGGGTTGTCAATTGAACAGGTAACAATGACTGAGTCAGATACAACATTGTCACGAACCCAAGCGAGCAGGAATGAGGCAACGCCTTTACCTCGAGCTGTTGGTCTAGTTTCATAGCCGATATGACCTATGACGTTTTCAATGTATTCATTTGTACCGTGACGAACTCTGATTGAACCAAGAATTACACCAGACTCCATACAAAAATAAGTTGTTATTGGTGCCCAACCATCAGGCAATTCTAGTCCTTTGGAGTATGCGATTCTCTTTTTTAGGTACGAACTACTATCAATTTTTGCTTCATCATAAAGCACTAAGCCATCTGCGATACAAGATTGAGCGTAGTCTTTAAACTGATCTTGATGACTGAGTTGCGCTTTCGTAATTTCCATTATACTCCTATGTACATAATGCCCGCTTAGGTGTAGCGACATTACCAAAATGCTCAATTATTACACCGTAAACGCACTAACTAAATCAAACCGAAAAGTGCCGAGTATTGCTGCCCCACCTTAAAGCGTTTGTTATGCACGTCATGCCACATCAAAGGAATGTACAATTAAACTATTGACCCGTCTACAAGGCTAGGGTTCAAGATGCACATTCGGTCAAACAATGGAGCATATATGCTGACTGTCACCCAAATCGCGAAACAGTTCGGAATTTCTCGTACAACTATTTTGTACTACGAAAAGGAAGAGCTTTTGATGCCATCTCACCGTTCTGCGAACGGATACCGTTGGTATGGCAAGAAAGAGATTAAACGCCTAGAAGCTATTACCTCCTACCGTTCGTATGGACTGTCAGTGGCCAGCATTCGCACGTTATTAAACCGAAATGGGGAATCTCAATCTCAGATATTGAAAGATCACTTCAATGAGCTAGAAAGAGAGATCCAAAACTTACGAGCACAGCAAAAAGCTGTTGTCGTTTTGCTTCAAGAACCAAGTCTATTAGAGGAAAACATTGTGAATAAAGAACGTTGGGTAGAAATCATGGTTGCAGCGGGATTCACAGAAACTGATATGGTCAAGTGGCATCAAAAGTTTGAAGAGCTGGAACCAGAAGAACACCAGAAATTCCTTGAGTCTCTAGGCATTTCTCACGACGAAATCACTAAGATTCGAGCGCTATAGCAACTAAATAACCTCAAGGATGAGGTTATTTTATATAACTATAAGCTAAGTGGCCGCAAACACCACGAATTCAAAAATCACTGTTCCTGTTAGCCAAGGCCTACGCACATTGCAAATCCGTCTTGAACGCCTTGTTATGTACCAGATACTAAACGAGGAATTCTAGCCTTTCTGACGCTTTTGTTGGCACTATCTCTGTTACTTCATAGCAAGCCAAACCTTCTCTGTGAAAAGGGTCTTGAGCTAACACTTCATTCAGTTTGTTTCGGTCGCAAATAGTGGAAATAATGACACCGCCAGTTCTTGGTTCTTTGCGCCCAGATAAAATGAAGTAGCCTTTGGCATATTGCTCATTGAGATAATTCACATGTTCAGAAAGAAAAGTATCCACTTTGTCTAGAGACACCTGATAAGTCAAAGAAATGATAAACATACATAGTCCTTGTATTTTTTACTGAAACACAGTGGTGAGCGACACCACCCTACCTAAACCATTGTGTCGTAGACACCAAATCCAATTTATACTAAAAATGCCTCGCGCTGCGAATCTGCCTTTAACGCTTTGTTAGGCTTTTTCTATTATTAAGTACGTATGTAACTCTGGATAATGATCGAACTCTAAATGTCTAATGATACAACCTAGCTCTATGAACAATTCTAAGAAGCCATTTATGCCTAGCGATGAGTAATAGACTTCAGGCCCCATAAAGTCATCAGTATGGGAGCCAGCCTCAGCAGTACCACCAAATGAAAAAATAAGGACGCCGCCTACATTTAGAGCATTTACGATTTTCGAAAGGACATTTCGCTGCTCTGAAAGAGGGATATGCCAAATGCTATCCCATGCTGTAATAAAGTCATATTTTGAAGTTAACTCATAACTACAAATATCTGCTTCAACAAAGTCAACACTAGGGTATTTGTTACGAGCAAGCTGTAACATTTTTGTTGAAACATCTAAACCTGAAGGAATGAACCCCTCGTTTTCCAGCAATTCAATAAAACGTCCAGTACAACCACACCCAATATCCAAAGCATTACCACGACCTTTAGCAAAAGTAATAGCTTTCTGATGTGCTTCAATACCATTACTCATATTGAAATCTTTGCTCTCCCAAAGGTGAGTAATTTGATCATACGCCTTTCCAATATCTATTGGTTTCACCGATAGCCTCCCGCCGCATTAAGGGGTGACAACACCACCATCTAGCCTAATCCATTGTGCCGAGAACACTTAAGCCAAATCAAAACCGCCAAGCGTTGCGAATCCCTCTTAAAGCGTTTGTTATTAGTAATTTACTGAATACTTGGTTTGAATGTAATCATTAGGAAACACTGTTGCTGAAGCTTTTCGGAGCTGAACAGGTTTTTCCAATTTACCAAAAAGTGGAATACCTCCACCTAGAATCACAGGAACCCTTGTTATTGTGATTTCATTGATCAGTTGTTGATTTAAAAATGAAGTAATTGTAGCGCCACCATCAATATAAGCGTGCTTATAACCGTCTTGATCAAGTTTACGCACTAAATCTGATAGGCATCCAGAGTACATCTCAACTTTATCTGAAAGGTTTTCAGGCGCTGTCTTAAGTGTATTGCTCAAGACATAAATTTTTATATCACCATAAGGCCACTGCTCAGAGGTAAGATTAAATCTAGAGATAGTTTCCATACATTTACGCCCCATGACCATACAATCAACGGAGCTTATATAACCAGCAAAGCCCATATCCGGGTTTTTACTCATATCAGCTTCCTGGTTACCTGATACTTGAAGCCAATCCAAACCGCCATTTTCATCTGCGATATAACCGTCTGTACTGGTTGCTATAAATACTGAACACTTCATCTTTTCGTTCCTAGATCCGAGACTGACAATTACTTATAACGCCCTGTCATGGTGTGAGCAACGCCATACAAAAGCTACCGCATTGCGCCATAAACAATATTCACCGTAAAACTAAACTGCAACACGTTGCGAATCACTCTTAATGCTCTGTTATACGGTGATTTTCTTCCTGCCAACTTTATGAGCAAAACCACCAACCCTAACCTTCATAATTCCCTGATCGCTCGACTCCACAGACGCTGTAATTCTTGAAACACACTCCATCGCCCGACCTTGCTCAAAAGTAAAGCTATTCGAATGTGTATTAGGAAGATGTTTAGCCAAGTAACATGCTAATGCTCCGCTCGCACTCCCTGTCGCAGACTCCTCTGGAATGCCAAACAATGGAGCGAAATTACGACAACTTGCTGTCACTTTACTTGTTTTCTCACACAACTCAAAAGCATGGATACTAATTACATCATGCCTTTCACAGAACTCACTGGTTAAATTTTCATTCACTTGAATTTTATCAAGATACCCAAAAGGCACTGGGACAATAATATCAGGTAAGCCTGTTGAAATAACCTCAACCGGTAACTGAGTTGACTCAAGTATTGTCAAGTCTAGTCCAATTAACTCCGATATAACCTCATAACTAAACTCTCCAAGAAATTCTGGTAACTTCTGCTCCATAACGATATGTCCATTAGCCTCTATAGTTACCACAAGCAAACCTGCTTTAGTCCTTTGAAGATATTTACCTTCGGTTATGATTCCGTCTTGATACATTGTCGAAAATGCAGCCAATGTGGCATGTCCACAGAAATCAACTTCACCTGTTATGGTGTAAAAGGACAACTCAAAGTCAGCTTCGTCATCGCGAGAAACAAACGCAGTTTCCGAATAACCAACAACTTGTGCTATTTGTAATTTTTCTTCGTTCGACAAATGTTCGGCGTGGAGCACTACACCCGCAGGATTTCCACCAGTTCCATTCGCAGTAAAGGAATTAACCAAAAAAGCTTCCACATTCTTCAATCTCAATTTCTCCGTATAAAGCTCTGTTAAGGGATGAGCAACGCTATCACGATACTTAATTATTACACCGTAAACGCAAAAGCAAAATTAAACAAAAACTGCCAAGCGTTTGCAGAGCGTCTTGTTATGTTACGGCACAGACATCAGCGATTGAGCGAACTCGCGCATATGACGTGCATTATCTGCCGTTTCAGCATTCCCACAAGATTTACCATAATACTTAACATTCGGTGATGAGTAGACTGGCAATGATTTCTCTGCATTTGTCATGACCGTTCCAGCTTCGTCGCACTGTGCTCCAAATGCATATGGCTTTATTTGCTTGTGATGTTCTGTTAAAAGCTGCCCTTTTAACCAGTGTATCGGCGTATTGTCGTGCCATGCCCACGCTAGATGCCCTAACTCATGTTCTAAAACATGGGGTTCTGCATCAGACGATAAAACCAAAAAGCTACGACTAAAATTTACATGAGCAACTCCTGCACTATTTTGAGAAAAAGGAAATTCTTTAGGAAGAACTAGCACATAATAGCTTCCAGTCTTTTGCAATGGCTCAAGAGTCGCATTACCAACCTTGAGAACTAACTGTTGGTGTAACTTACCGCTGTCTTCGCTTTTGAAACCTGTAAGATCAAGTTTAGTGATGCCAGTAAGTGTACGTCTTATTGGGATGCACGAGTTTTCTAGAACAAGATTTGAATAGTCAATAAACTCTTCAATTCTCAGCGAACTAATTGAATCATCAACAAAAAAATGTACGGGGGTATAAACTTTAGAAATTGGTTCACAAACAGGAAGTGACAATTCCTTACCACCTCGTTTACCGACAAAAAATAAAACGACCACAATAAATAGCGAACCAACAACTAACAACTTTTTATTCTTTTTATTTTCCATATCTCGTAGTCACATAACGCCCTGTTAAGGGGTGAGCAACTCTACCACAACACTTAATTAGTACGCTGTAAACACAAAGCCACATCAAACAAAAACCGCCGAGCGTTGCGAAACCGTCTTAAAGCGTTTGTTATGTAGCTAGTCACTACTACCCAAATCAAGAAAGTCTATTCCACCAGAGCTGTCTAAACTCGTGTTCGTAACTTTACCCTTCGGTGCAACATTTACGTCTGCATATAACAAGTAGCTTTCAAAAGAAGGAACTTCCAACACGTTAAATAAGATCTTTCCGACAGACTTTTGAAACTCTAATAAGTCACCTAAGTCTTCGTGTAACTCGATAGCCAACTCTTTGCTGTAAGGCAGCAACATGCCATAAGAAATTGACTTATAGAACTGGTCATCACTGCGCTTATTCTCGCTCAATACCCAACTAATTTCCTGAAACGAATAGACGTGCTTTTTCCCAAATTTAGCACACAGTTTAGGAGCAACATCTTGAGCGACTGACTGAACATAAGACTTTTTATTCAAAAACTTAAGCACACCGAACCTCCTTGCTACATAACGCCCTGCTAATGGGCAAAAAACATACTATTGCACCCAACCGGACCAGCCGTAATCCCAAAACCAAACCGAGCAAAAAGTGGCCTGTTTTTTTTGTCCCTTTAAGCAGTTTGTTAGTGCCCTTTGTGCGACATAAACCACGTATAAAGCTCTTCATTTCTATACGTTTCATCCCAGCAATTATGGCCAGTATCTACATATAGAGTAAACTTGGCATCACCACCGCTCTTGTTGATAATGTTAGCTATCTCTTCCGTTACCTTATACGGCATAACCTCGTCATTTTCGCCATTAAAAGTCCAGACCGGAATACTGGAGAGTCTAGCAACATCATTCAACAGAGCAAATCCGCAAATTGGGGCTATTGCAGCAAACAGTTCAGGGTACTTAATGGCGGTAGCCCAAGTTCCGTATCCTCCCAGACTATAGCCGGTAAGGTATAACCTAGATTGATCAATATGGTAGGAGTTAACAAGTTCTTCAACGAGTAACTTAATTCTATCAGGATCCCAAGCCGAGAAAGCCTCACATTGAGGAAAGACCATCACGAAAGGAAAGTCGGCACCCTCCTCAATCAGCTTTGGTATCCCTTCTTTCTTCAACAGTTCTAGATCGGAGCCCCGTTCCCCACTTCCATGTAGTGAAACTATAAGCGGCCATTTATCATCCCTTTCATTGTACTCTTTTGGCAAATATACAAAGAACTTGGTCGAAAACCGATTTTCTAACTCTTTACATAATTTTCTTAATTTACTCATAATTTTCCTACTACACTCGCCTTAGCACTATCGCTAAGCTAAGTAGCTGCAAACACCCACAAACTCAAAATAACCACCGAAAACACAAAACCCAATTAAAACCAAAACTGGCACAGGTTTGCAGTCCGGCTTAAGCGCCTTGTTAGCTGGTTGCGTTGAAGTTTGATATTTGCACCCAAATGCATAATTTGAAATACATTATGACTATACGAACACAATGTAAAAGGGGCAGCTAAAAAACAGAAACCTAGCCCACGAAACATAACTGGCTCCAAGAATTACTATGAAGCCAACCATAACAAGCGAAGAGCTATATTAGTCACGAACCAGTTACAACTTCAAAGAATCCACACCAAAGAATTCGACAAACACATCATTAAAAGTAAGCGGCTTGGGCAGATTCAATCATTTAATTGAAAGTGCCACTGGCGAGATAGTCGAAATAACTGAACTTTCTGGTACAAAGCTCGAACCACAAAACTTGGACAAAGCTGCTCTTAACATTTCCAGTTAACGCCACATTAAGTGGTGAGAAACGCTACCACGATAATCAATTATTACACCGTAAACGTAAAAGCCAAATCAAACCGAAACCGCCAAGCGTTGCGAATCCGTCTTAAAGCGTTTGTTATAACGCTGTTTTTATGACTTAGACTTTTCACCAAGATATTGCGAAAACCTCAAAAGGTAACCATCTGGGTCTTGCACTAAAAACTCGCGCTGCCCAGAAAGGCTATGGCCAACGTCATACCATGTATCTTTTAGTTCTTTGAACAATGATATCCCAGCTAACTTCAGACGTTCATAAACAGGCTCGATATTCGATAGTTCAATTTGAAAATTTACACCACGCCCGAACGGCGCTTCTAAGCTTCCTGTCACCCAACCGTTATCATGAATTTGCTCCAACATGATTTGTACTTGTTCAAATTCGATGTAAGCAAAATCTGGTTTTGTTCTTTGACTTCTAACCTTAAATCCTAAGATTTCACAGTAAAAATTCCGTGATTTTGAGAAGTCTGATACCGATAATTCTGGCACCATTGGATTCCAATATTCTTCCATACAATCCTTAATATGTGTGATGAACTCTACTGCGTTATAACGCCCAATTAAGGGGTGAGCAACGCTACCACCCAAACCTAAGGCATTGTACCGTAACCACTAAAATTGAAGTAGAAGCAAAAATGCCAAGCGTTGCGAATCCATCTTAAAGCGTTTGTTATGCTTCTGGCTCACACTACTTACACTATGATTTTTAAAGCTAAATATGGCGCAATAAAGAATGTGAGCGTAACGATTTTAAAGTAACTCAAGTAACTCAAATATAGAGTATTTAAACTATCCGCTGGAATATTGAATAACTTACTGTGATAAGAAGCGACTCGATCTTTTAGCAGCATCAACAAAATGCTAGTGATGATTAAAACAGAAACATTAATAACAGCACACCACCCGATAAACTCGGTAATTTGGGTCAAATCCATAATAACCTCCTGACTGTCTCTTCATTGAAGCATAACGCCCGCTTAAGTGGTGAGCAACACTACCACGATAATCAATTATTACACCGTAAACGCAATAGCCAAATCAAACTAAAACCGCCGAGCGTTGCGAATCCCTCTTGAAGAGTTTGTTAGTTTACTTTTCGCATAAATCGCACGATTTAATTAAATTGACCATTTCATGCGACCAGCTATAATCTATTGTAATTCCAGGTTTGGAGATTGGCCATGCACACATTAACCGCAAATGATGCGAAACGTAATTTTGGTGAGCTACTTCTTAGCGCCCAACGTGAACCAGTAAAGATTAGCAAAAACAACAAAGACGCCGTAGTAGTGATGTCTATTAAAGATTTTGAAGATCTGGAGGCAATGAAAGCTGACTACCTTAAACATTGCTTCGAGTCAGCCAAACAAGACTTAGCGCAAGGCAACGTGGTCGATGGTGAAGACTTCTTGAGCGCCTTGTAATCCCCTATGCAAAAGAATAAATACAAACTTAGCAAATTAGCTCAGGCCCACTTACTAAAAATAAGAAACTACACCGTTAATAACTTTTCAGAGATGCAGTGGCGCAACTATAAAGATACGTTACTGACTGGGTTTCAAATGCTTGCTGACAATCCAGAAGTTGGTCGAAGTTGCGATCAACTATACCCCAAAGGGTTTTACTTCCCTGTTGGTAAGCACACAGCTTACTTTACAAAAGAAGACAGCTTCATTTTGGTTGTAGCTGTACTTGGTCAGTCACAACTACCACAAAACCACTTATGATTGATTTTTCACCCTTCACTTGAATTTAGGGTGAAGAACTTAATTGGTAAACTAACGCCCTGTTAAGGGGTGAGCAACGCAGACCACCACACTTAAAGTATTGTGCCGTAAACACTGAAACTGAAGCAAAGCAAAAATGCCGAGCGTTGGGAATCCGTCTTAAATGCTTTGTTAGTTGCCCTTGCCTAACGCTAGTGCTAACATTTGTACACACGTAAATTTAGGAGTTACTCATGGACACTAGAATTCAATTTCGTGTTGATGACGAAGTTAAACGCTTAGCTCAACAAATGGCAGAGAGCCAAGGACGCACACTTAGCGATGCTTGCCGTGAGCTTACCGAGCAAATGGCTGAGCAACAACGAAAAGCATTATCTCACGACAATTGGTTGACTGAACAAGTAAACCTAGCATTTGAGAAGTTTGACTCAGGAAAAGCTTCATTTGTTGATCACGACTCAGCAAAAGCACGAATGGCTGAGCGAAAAGCTAAGATTCGTAACCGAGGTCAACAATGATTTTATGGGAAGAAGAATCGCTAAATGATCGTGAAAAGATCTTTGAGTTTCTTTATGACTTCAACCCTGACGCGGCAGATAAAACTGACGAAATCATCGAAACTAAAGTAGAGAATTTACTTGAACAACCACTGATGGGTGTTCAACGAGATGGTATTCGAGGGCGACTACTAATTACCCCCGAAATCTCGATGATTGTTTCCTACTGGGTTGACGGCTCAGTAATTCGTATAATGCGAGTTCTACACCAGAAGCAGAAATTCCCTACCGACTGATTGTAGTCGGTGGGCAAACTAACGCCGCGTTAAGGGGTGAGTAACGCTGCCACCTAACCTAAACCATTGTGCCGAATCAAACTGAAAATGCCAAGCGTTGAGAATCCCTCTTAAACGCTTTGTTAGGTTTGTTGAATCGACTTCTTAATTATTGATGCCAATCCTTCTGGATTCTCCCATGCCATTGAATGTCCCGCATTGGCTACAACTGCAACGTTAATATTATGACTAACCAACTCATCATAATCTGGGTCAGGTAAACTTTCACTTCCATAAATATATGTTTTAGAGGCATCCAGTGAATAATAGATTTGGCGCCAACTTGGCGTTTGACCTTTTATCAAAGATACTGAATTTCGGTGAATGGCTATTGGTGAACTGTTTGATAGCCCTGCCGCCCATTCAGTATTGCCACTTGAAATACTCTCTTGAAGAATGTTCGCATACCCAAATTTCATAAAATCACTTTCACTATAATTTGCGATTTTTTTACTGAAAAAGCCACCACCAGAATCAAGATTTGCCTCACTTAGAATAATAGCTTTAACTTTATCTCTTACGCAGTTTGCTAATGCAATAGATACCGCACCACCCATGCTGTGACCAAAGATTACAATATTATCTATGCGCAAATATCTTAATAGCTCTTCGAGATATTTAGCATGATTAGCTATTGTATAATCGAACAACGCAGGTTTGTCACTGTATCCAGAGCCGATTAAATCGACAAGTATACATCTATGATTAACTAAGCCACCATTTGTAGCTACTTGTGGATAATCAAATGAAGATGCACATCCAAGACCATGAATGAAAATAATTGGAATTTCCTCGCCAGGAAGGTCGTGATATCTAAGAACTACATTATCTTTAAGTTTAAACTCTTTCATTTTGCTATCTAACCATCATTAAATGCTATGAATAGTAGCACAATAACTGTATGCAAATACAGTGTCATTCAAATGCATATTCACTGTAAAACCTAACGCCCAATTAAGGGGTGAACAACGCTACCACCCAACCTAAAGCATTGTGCCATAAACACTTAAGCAAATTTAAACCAAAACTGCCAAGCGTTGTGAATCCCTCTTAAATGCCTTGTTATGTTACGAAGCTCGCTATTAAGCACGCCAAAAACGCTGGTAAGCCCAGAAACAAAAAGCTTGATGCATAATATCGTGTTTGATGAAAAACGTTCGTCGTCAATTTCATCAGCCACCGAGCCATCTACCATTGAACCAGCTACCCTTTCCGCTTCATCGCCACCAAAACCACCTTCTGGAGGATACATAAAGAATAATGCTGCTATTCCCCAAAGGGTCATCACAACAAAGAAAGCATAGTCAGACCAAAAATTAAGACCAAAGAACCCCGTAGACTCTTCAAATACGACCACAACAGCAGTTGTAATGAGATTGCTAACAACAATAAATTTAGCATCTTACCCCTTACACTTCACCTAGCAACATAACGCTAAGCTAAGTGGCTGCAAACACCACCTAAGCTAAAACAACCACCGTAACACACTAGCCAACTTGAACCAAAACCGCCACAGGTTTGCAGTCCGTCTTAAGCGCCTTGTTATGTGCGTTCTAAACGAGATATTTTTGCCAATGATTCAAGTCTTTTTGCTCAACTTGATAATCTTGGAAGCCACAAGACTGATATAACTTTTTAGCCACTGCATTGTTGTTGTTTACTTCCAAGGTGATTTTTAAATACTCATTAGCGTTACAGTATTGCTCAATACCATTAAGTAGAACCTTACCCAATCCTTTTCCTCGATAGCGTTCTGAAACCATAAAATCATGAATATTGAGTAATTTCATGGCACGGTATGTCGAAAACGATTCGTAGCATACAGCGCACGCTGCCGGCTGATTATTCACGAAACAAATAAATCCATGAAAATACGGTAACTCAAATAACTGTCCTACGACTTTCGACCGAATTTCCTCGGGAAAATCTGATGCGTATTCTTCGAATAATGCGGTAAATTCCAGATAGTGCTTATCTCTCTCAACGTATATTACTTTGGTATCCAACCTAATTCTCCCTTGAAGCACATAACGCTAAGCTAAGTGGCTGCAAACACCACTAAACGCAAAATAACCACCGTAAACACCCTACCCAATTGAACCAAAACCGCCACAGGTTTGCAGTCCGACTTAAGCGCCTTGTTAGCTGGTTGCGTTGGAGTGTGATGTTTGCACCCAAATGCATAATTTGAAATACATTATGACTATACGACCACAATGTAAAGGTGCAGCTATAAAACTGAAACCTAGTCCACGAAACATAACTGACTAAGAAAAATTACGATGAAGCCAACAATAATAAGCGAAGAGTTTTATTAGTCACGAGCCAGTTACAACTTCAAAGAAGCCACACCAAAGAACTCAACAAACACACCACTAAAAGTAAAAAGGTTTAGCCGAATTCAACCACTTAAATGAAAGTGCCACTGGCGAGATAGTTGAAACACGCGAAATTTCAGGTGTAAAGCTTTAACCACAAAACCGGAACAAAACGGCTCTTTTAATTTTCCAGCTAACGCCCAATTAAGGGGTGAGCAACGCTACCACCCAACCTAAAGCATTGTGCCATAAACACTAATTTTGAAGTAGAAGCAAAAATGCCAAGCGTTGTGAATCCCTCTTAAATTGATTGTTATATTTTATTTTTACGACATATTTCCCCAAAATTACGTTTTCGATCTCGTCCTGATAAACATATGTAAATAATACTACTAATAAAACAACAAAAACCCATGAACCAGACGACTGCATCCCAACTCCACAAAGTTGAGAGGTAATGAATATTGACAATCAACGCGATTAAAGCAGGAGCAGAGATAACAAGTAAGTGGGGAATGAGGCGGGTTCGAACAGCCTTAGAGGAGCCTTGAATTAGCGCTTTTGACTCATCCCACTGAACAACTGGATTTTCAAGATTAGAGTTCAGGCTATTCTTCAATTCGACTGAACAATATAAACCTAATGCCCCAATAAGAGAGTTGTGATGTGAAACCAGTATCGACGCAGCCAAGGAAAGAAGAGGGATAACAAACAAAATCTCGTTATTTACATTCTCTTTTCCGAAAGCAACACCAAGCAAGGTCGCGACGGCACCAACGTAGAACAAAATAATATTTTCCCGAAGACGAATTCGTTCGATTAACTCAGCCCTTGCTGCCTCATAAAATTTGACAGCTAGCTCATATTGCTGCATTTCTAACTCCCTTCATAAAATATAACGACCAATTAAGGGGTGAGCAACGCTACCACCCAACCTAAGACATTGTGCCATAAACACTAAATCTGAAGTAGAAGCAAAAATGCCAAGCGTTGTGAATCCCTCTTAAATTGTTTGTTAGTAGGTCAACTCCAAGGGAGCACCTGTACGTTATGCCACCTAGCCCTATAGCCAGCGGTCATTTTGTTGTAGTTAGCTTCTGTCATTGCTTTTTTGTTAGGTTTGATCAACATATTAAATGCGTCCTCTAACCCATAAGGGGAAAACAATTTAATGTTTCCTGAGCTATCTAGTGTGAACCCAATAGCAAAGGCAGAAAGCCAAGATTCGATACCTTGTTCAACCCGCTCGTATGCCTGTATGGAACAGCCAAACTTCTTGGAATATCGCTCATGTATGATTGCTTGGTTTTTTACATCAACGTCGACACCATGACTTAACCGTGAACAAATACGATTTTTGAATTCATCTTCGTTAGCATGATTAGAGCTGTCAAAATAGACAACATCAAAGTCTTTAACTTGAGCAAGCAGCGGTTTACTTTCGAGACTATTCCAGATGATTTGAGTAATAGCACCGCCTGCAATATAAAAGTTTGGCAACCCTACTTCCAGGCACACTTCAGCTGTTTCGATCAACTCTGGAACTTGGTGAATTAGATGCTTGAGTTTTTGTTTATTCATCCTGACCTACTAACAGTTCTTATATGGAACGACTCCCTTAGAACTGTGCCATATAAGTTGAATTTAATGTTTACATAATGTCTGTTAACTTAATAAAAAATAATGAGTTCTGCATTATTTACTTAAAGTCTCCTCTCAAAATGTGGACTTACTCCTGTTAATCTACCCACACCATGGTTTCATACCGAAAGCTGCCAATCACTTTCTAAGGTAAGAGTATGAAGTCTCCATTTTTAAATGACTTAACCGAATTTATGATCGCGAGGCATTACGCCAAAACCACCGTTCATACTTACTGTTATTGGATAGTTCAATTCATTCGTTTCAACAACAACCAACATCCCAACAAGCTAGGTCGAGAAGAAGTTGAAGCATTTTTAACAAACCTGGTCGTCCAGCTAAAAGTTTCTGCAGCAACACAAGCTCTTGCTTTAAATGCCCTTGTCTTTTTATATCGCGATTTTCTTTCTAAGCCTCTTGATTTGGATATGAGATTCCAAAAGTCGACAAAGAACAAAAAGCTACCCGTCGTTCTAACACCAAAAGAAGTAGTACAAGTTTTCTCGCTTATTCCTGTTCAATCGCGTTTACCTTTTCAATTGATGTATGGTTCTGGATTGCGTTTGATGGAAACCGTCCGCCTTAGGGTGAAGGATATTGATTTTGACTACGGTGCTGTACGTATTTGGAACAGTAAGGGAGGGAAAAGTCGAGTAGTTACGCTGGCTGAAGAACTTCATGCTCCTTTGTACAACCAAATCACTAAAGTACGCCTGATTCATCAGCAAGATATAACTACACCGGAGTATTCTGGAGCAACCATCCCCTACCGCTTAGCAGAAAAATTCCCTTATGCAGCTAAGAGTTTAGATTGGCAGTTCCTGTTTCCGTCTTTACATCTTAGCCAATTTGGTTTGGATACTAGATGGTTTCGACACCATCTTCATGGTAACTCATTACAAAAAATCATCAGAAAAGCATCGGCTAAAATGAATTCGCATAAAACGATCACCTGCCACACATTCAGGCACTCATTTGCTACCCATTTGCTCGAGTCAGGAAGTGATATACGTACTGTCCAAGAACAACTCGGCCACTCAGACGTCAAAACAACACAGATCTACACGCACGTTATCAATCGTGGTGCTAGTGGGGTTAAAAGCCCTTTATCAAAGTTAGGAATATAATACAGGCGGAACGTTTAACCGTATCCGCCAATAAATAAAGGTTTAAATTCAAAAACTAAAGGTTAGAAATACATAAAGAGTCTTTGAACACGTGACAATTTTCTCGGTTAAACGTGAGCTCAATCTCTTCACCACGTTTTACAGCAACATCACCAGATAGATGAACTTTGTTGTTCTCAAATCCACCCACAACGCCAAACAGATACGTGCTATTGCCTAGTCGTTCAACCGCTTCCGTTTTGAAATGCAGTATATAGTCACCCTCTCCACCAACAGTAAGATGTTCAGGGCGCAAGCCAAAAGTCAGCTTATCTCCTACCGCAACTTTTGAAAGGTCAATATGCAGAGTGACGGATTGACCGTCCGGCAGTTTAAGTGTTGCGCCATCTTCACCAATATGAGTAACTTTCGCTGGCAGCATATTCATTTTAGGGGAACCAATGAAGCCTGCGACGAACTCATTCGCTGGGCGATTATAGAGTTCAAGTGGTGAACCGACTTGCTCAATGCGGCCATCTCTCAACACTACTATTTTGTCCGCTAGCGTCATGGCCTCTACTTGATCGTGAGTAACGTAAATCATGGTAGTCGCAAGTTCACGATGAAGACTGGAGATCTGCAAACGCATATCAACACGCAGCTCAGCATCAAGGTTGGATAACGGTTCATCAAACAAGAACACTTTCGGGTTACGTACAATCGCTCGGCCAATCGCGACACGTTGGCGTTGTCCGCCGGACATATCTTTTGGTTTGCGATCCATTAAGTGGTCAAGTTGCAGTGCTTTGGCAGCGGCATCAACGCGCTGTTTGATTTCAGCTTTAGGAAAACCGTTCATTTTCATGCCAAAGCCCATGTTCTCTTCCACAGTTAGATGTGGATAAAGAGCATAAGACTGGAACACCATTGCAATGCCACGCTCTGCTGGGTCAACATGGTTAACCACTTCATCATCAATACACAAAACGCCATCGGTGATGTCTTCTAAGCCAGCGATAAGGCGTAATAATGTTGATTTCCCACAACCAGACGGGCCAACAAACACCACGAATTCACCATGCTTAATATCGAGGTCAACACCATGAATCACTGTATGTTCGCCATAGCGTTTAACAACATTGGAAAGATTAATATTTGCCATCTTTACATCCTTAAATTTGCGTCTTTAGAGAGCCATTCGATAGCTCTCTACCGATAATGCGCTGGCAACACAATTGCCAGCACAGACGGCAGCTGATTAAAACTTCAATTCAACTTGGTAACGGTAACGTTCGCGGTCGAGTTTAAATTCGTCATGCACGCTAGGTGTCCATGAATCATCGCCGCCAACACCCATATGGAATCCATCTATTCTCACGAACAAGTTGCCACTGTCTTTCAATTCGTTGGTATGTTTTGCTTGAGCAATGTTGTCTTGAGCAAAACGGCTTACTGAGAAATGGAAATCTCCTTGTACAGTAAGCTCGCCAACTTGCGCTTCTTTTACATCGCAACGTAAACCGCTGTCTGATGGGAAGATGTATCCAGTGTGCATCTCATCTTGGCTAGCTTTGTAACAACCAATGTGCGCTGAATCCAAACGGTCTGGGTAGTTCTCATGTGGGCCGCGACCAAGCCACTCTATCGATTGCTGTTTCTGCGGTAACGCCAGTTCCATGCCGACACGTGCCAATGGAGGCGCACCTTTCGCAACGCGAGCATCAACATCTATTGATACCGTTCCATCTGCGAAAATGCGGTATGTCCATACCGTCGCCATTAACACGCCGTGTGAGTTTTTGTGTGCAAACTGAGTCACAACCTCAACTGCATTTGGTTTATCAAACAGTTGTAACTCAACACATTCAACATCAAGCTGATTGATGCCTGCAGCATCCCAACGAGCAGACCATGCATTTGGATCGACGCGGTCAACTTCACTCACACCGATATCGTTGTCCAACGGTGCGCGATAGAAGTTGTCTTTTGGTCCAGAAACTAATTTCTCTTCGCCACCCACAATCCAGCTATCAATCACGCCTGTTTCTTTATTAAAGCGTATAGAAAAGCCTTCACCGCTTATCATTGCGTTATCTGCAAACATTGATGAAGTCAAAACACCTCTTGGTTTTGCTTTCTTTAATGCCAGTGATAGTGCTGATGGCAATTCAAATTGATGAGTAGCCGTAGTATGACCCGCTTGTGCCCATGCAGTATCGCTAATCAAACTAACCTTAAGATTCAAGTGATACGACTTACCGACTTTAGCTTCCGGTAATACCTGAGTAAGTAGTAGCTCAATAGACTGCTCAGCATCGACAACCAGAGGCATTTCACTGCTTTCAATAACTGCGCCGTCCTCTGTGATCGTCCAAGAAAGCTGTTCATTCTCTGAAGAGGTAAACAAGTTCTCACTGGTCACTTTAATGATTAATGGTTCAGTACCAAGCAGTTGAAACTGGTAGAACTGCTGTGCGTGTTTCGCTTCCAAAACAGTTGGATGCACAGTGCGATCTGGGAAAATCAAACCATTGATACAGAACTGACGGTCGTTTATTTCATCACCGAAATCGCCACCGTAGGCCCAATATTTGGTACCGTTCTCGTCGGTTTTAGTGATGCCTTGGTCAACCCAGTCCCAAATGAAGCCGCCTTGCAGACGTGGATAATCACGGAAGGCTTGCCAATATTTGTTGAAGCTACCCAAGCTGTTACCCATCGCATGAGCGTATTCACACAAAATCAGTGGACGATGCTCACCCGGTAAACCTAGCCATTTTTTCAATGCGTACTTCGGAGTCACCGTTGGGTCGATGTGATGCACTTGGTCTTTATCGACACGTGAATACATCGGCACGATGATGTCAGTCGCTGCTGTATTTGAACCGCCACCTTCGTACTGAATCGGGCGTGATGGGTCACGCAGTTTGGTCCATTGATACATAGCATGATGGTTGCCACCAATACCCGACTCGTTACCGAGTGACCAAATGATCACAGACGGATGGTTTTTATCGCGTTCAACCAAACGAGTAATACGGCGCATGTAGGCATTTAGCCAGGTGGTGTCATCAGAAAGACGACACATCGGGAACTGACCGTGCGTTTCAATGTTCGCTTCATCCACCAAATACAAACCGTATTCGTCACATAGCTCGTACCACAACGGATCATTTGGATAGTGAGCGGTACGAACTGCATTGAAGTTATGCTGCTTAAGCAGTTTGATATCTTGCAGCATAGTTTCACGATTCATGGTATGACCGGTTTCTGGATGATGCTCATGGCGGTTAGCACCTCGAACCAAAATCGCTTTACCGTTAACCTTAAGCAGGCCATCGGAGATTTCTACACTACGGAAACCCACATTGTAAGCTTCGCAATCAAGTTGCTCTTCACCACTGTATAAAGTGACAACGCAACGGTATAAGTATGGCGATTCGGCGCTCCACTTATGTGGGTTCTCAACGTAGATGTTGTGCTCTGCGCGCTCTAGCCACGGACCTTTCTCGTCGATAATACGTTGCCCACAGTTTGCAGACTTCACGCCAAACACTGAGTTGCCTTGTGCGTCAAACAGCTCAACATCAACACGGTTCGCTGAATTTTTCTCGCTAATACTGGTTGTAACATTCAACCAACCATCGCGATAACACGCATCCAGTGGCGTTAATATTTGCACGTCTTGAATTGAGATTTGTGGTTTCGCTAATAGTGTAACGTTACGGAAAATACCGCTTAGCCACCACATATCTTGGTCTTCAAGATACGAACCATCAGACCAACGAATCACCATCGCTGAAAGCTGGTTTTCACCTTCCATTAAGAAATCAGTTAAGTCGAACTCTGCGGCAAGGCGGCTATCTTGTGAATACCCTACCCACTTGCCGTTACACCAAAGATGGAATGCAGAGTTCACACCATCAAACGTAATGGTTTGACGCTTACCTGCGAAGTGTTTTGGCACGTTAAAGTTTAGGCGATACAAACCCGTCGGGTTTTCCTCTGGTACATAAGGAGGAGTATCCGCAAACGGATACTTCACATTGGTGTAAATCGGTTTGTCGTAACCTTGTAATTGCCAGTTGCTAGGTACTGCAATTGTGTCCCACGCGGAATCATCGAAATCCGATTCAACCGACGCCGCTAATACGCTTTCAGGGCGGTCAAACAGCTTGAATTTCCACTCACCGTTCAGTGATAACTGGTTCTCAGACTCTTGTTTTGTTAATGCGGCTTCTTTACTTGTGTACGCTTTAAGCGGCGCGTGAGCAGCAACAACATTGTGATGAGTTACATGCTGATTTTCCCATTCGCGAGCACTAATAATTTGTTCAAATGTTCTCATTTTTATTATTCCAGACTTATTTCACCGAACCTGTCATACCTGCAACGAATTGCTTCTGCATCGCGAAAAACACAGCCAGTGTCGGAAGCGTCGCAATAACAGTTCCCACCATGATGATTCCGAAATCAGGGAAATAGGCAGACGATAAAGATGATAAAACGAGGTTAATTGTTTTTAATTCGGCAGATTGCAACACGATCAGTGGCCATAAAAATGCGTTCCACGATGTCATGAACACAATGATAAACGCAGCGGCATAAGTGGTTTTCATCACAGGGATGTAAACAAATAGATAGATTTTCCAATCTTTTACGCCATCCACTCGGGCCGCATCAATCAACTCATGCGGGAATGCTTTGGTGCATTGGCGGAAGTAGAAAACAATGAATACTGATGCGATAGTTGGCAGCATTACCGCGGCGTGGGTATCCAACAGTTGTGCTTTCGCCATCAGTGTAAATAGCGGAATCATCAGCGCGGCAAACGGTATCATCATAGTCAGCAGTAATGCACCATAAACACGGTCGCGCACTTTACTTTTGTAAACTTCAAAGCCATACCCTGCCATTGAAGAGATCAATAGAGTCACCAGAGTACTGACAATGGCGATTTTGCTGGTGTTCCAGAAAATAAGTCCCAGATCCACCTGCTCGCTCAATCGACTGATGTTGGCGAATAGCTGATCACCAAAACTGAATTTGCCTTTGTTAATGTCCGTTGCCGTATTCGTGCTCGATACCACCATCCAGTAAAACGGGAATAGCGATATTAAAGAGAACACGGTTAGGAATAGATACATCAAAGCGCGGTTAAGTTTGTTCTTATCCATCGTTATTTATCCTTAGCGATCTTAAATTGCATAATCGCAAGTACGGCAGCGAAGAATACGATGACGTATGACACGGTTGCGGCATAACCGAAGTTCGGTACGAACTTGAACGATAAGTTGTAGATGTACATCGAAAGCGTCATGGTCTCATTCGCTGGACCACCAGCGGTAATGTTGACCACTTCATCAAACAATTGCAGCGTACCAATCGTCGACATTACAGTAGTAAACAGAATCACCGGTTTCAGCAAAGGCACGGTAATAAAGAAGAACTGCTTAGTTGGACTCACCCCTTCCATACGTGCGGCTTCGTAGATCGACTTATCAATATTTTGCATCGCAGAAAGGAAGAAAATCATGTTGTATCCTGTCCAACGCCAAGTAATCGCAATAATAATCGTCACTTTGGCCCAGAAAGGATCAGACAACCAAGGGATAGGTTCACTCACAATGTGCGTCCACAGTAAGAATGAATTAATGATCCCTTCGTACGAAAACATACTCTTAAATAGGATTGAGTAAGCCACCAGCGACGTAACACAAGGCAGGAAAATCGCGAGCCGGAACAAGCTACGGAACTTCAGGTTAGGTGCATTCAGGCACGAAGAAAGAATCAGTGAAAGCAAAATCATCACTGGTACCTGAACCACAAGAAAGATGAAGGTATTCTTCAGTGATTTTAGGAAAAATGGGTCGTTAAACAGACGCAATACATTGTCAAAACCGACGAACTGCATCATGACGCCACGCCCAGAATGCAGAGACATCCAGAGCGAGCTCAAAATCGGGTAAATCATAAAGAGGCTGACGAGAACGACAGCAGGAAGAACAAACGACCAACCGTTAATATCGTAAAAGCGGTGAAAGCTTTTTTTGCTCTTTTTCTGTTTTTTACTGATGGCAGTAGAAGTATCCATAAGACAACCAAGAAAGCATTGAAAACAAGGCACTTAGGCACCTTTATAGGTGCCTAAGGAAGACAATTAACGTAGTTGGAACTCAAGTTGTTGTTGAACATCGCCCAACACTTTCTTGATTGGCGCCCCCTGAACAATCGCAGGTAACATTGAGCTTAATGCCGCGTCAACTTCATAGGTGTAGATGCCGTAATTCACTTCTGGGATCTTACCTAGCCAATCCGTGAAATTGGCGTAGATTTTCTGACCACCAAAAAACGCATTGCTGTACTGGTAAGCTGCGGATTGACCAGAAGGCATATAGGAGCCAACTGCACCACGCTCTTTAAGAATGGTTTCGTAGAATGGCACGTTAGAACCAAAGGTTTCGTTAAGGAACTTAATCGCTTCTTGCTTCTCTTTTGAAGAGTTCAGTACGTACCAGCTAGAACCACCTAAGTTAGAGGCATTTACTGCGCCAGCTTTTTGTAGACGTGGTGTCGCTGTTACCGCCCACTTACCAGCCTGATCTTTGCCCGCTTCAACAGATGGCGTAATCCATACACCGGTAACAATAGAAGCCACTTGACCACGGTTTAATGAACCAACCCACTCAGACCAACCGATTGTTGGGCGAGAGACTTCTGGGCTCATCAAATCTTTAAATACTTTTAGTGCTTCTTTCAGTGACTCGTTGGTCGTGATATTTAAAGAACCGTCTTTATTGAAATACCACTCACCACCCGACTGCATCATGACACGAACCAGACCAAGATCATCCGGGTTCATACCCAGCATAGCGACGCCTGTCTTCTCTTTCACTTGCTTACCAATTTCGATGAAACGTTCCCAAGTGATGTTCTCTAAATCTTTAGCAGTAAAACCAGCCTTCTCTAGCAAGTCAGTGCGGTAGTACATACCCGTAACGCCAGTATCGAAAGGCAAGCCGTACACTTCACCGTTCAGCGTCATAAGGTTTACTTTGTATGGAGCAAAGTTTTTGTAATCAACGTCTTTTGTCATAGGCGCAAAAGCACCTGGGTAAGACTGAAGGTATTTTTGAGCGTTGTAATCTTCAATAAGAACCACATCAGGAAGTGATGACGTCACGCCTGATGCAAGCATAGTATGCAGTTTTTGCTCTAAGTCAGCTTTCGCAAAATCCACGACATTAAACGTAGTGTCTGGGTGGTCTTTCATGTAAACCTTCGCTGCTTCTTCCATAATCGCAACGTTAAAGTTTGGATCCCAAGCCCACACGGTAATTTCGTCGGCAAGTGCTGCATTACTGAAACACGCCAAACCAATTGAGGTTGCAAGCATATTCTTAAGCATTTTCTTATTCATAATCACATTCTCTTTTTTATGAGTAGGGTGCCATATCACTTCAACCAACCACTGATTTGCACGATGAAAACATTCCGTGTTCACCATTCATTAAAGCAATATGGAAACGTTTACAATTCAGGTTAACATTCGCCATCATAATTAAGTAAGATCTAACCCTCATTTTCGTGATCATCTAAGCATTAATTTTTTGACAAGGTAGAGTCACAAAGCCTCTCGAATTGGCATTACTTGCTTTCTAAAAAACAATAACAAACTCAAGAATAACTAATAACCAATTGTATTTATTGAATTAAAATGACATAAATGCTTGCGACCGCTTTGAAAACCAGAAGTTACTTTAATCTAAGCAACTTCCAAGTTAAGTATATGAAAGGTAAAAAAACTGAATATGTAAATTATGTATATTTGGACAAAAAAAGAACTGTAAACGCATCCAATAAACTCAGTAAACTGAATGCAGCTTTATAAAACCAGTAGAATAGATGTATTAAACCAGTGGTATCGCGACGCCTTTAACCGAGAAAAACACTTTGTCGCCAAACTTGCTGATTTGAATATGTGTGATGCTCTGATTCGCAATAGATAAAGAGGTATATAGCTGAGGGTTTTGCCAGTCGAGTCCAAGAACATGTGCAATGATGTAACGAATGGGGCCACCGTGAGCCACAATCAAAGTATCCTGCACGCAGTGTTGAACGATTTGCTCCCAAGCCTGAGTAACCCGTTCATACCCCTCTTTCAGAGTTTCAGCATTAGGTAAGGTGTTCTGTGCAGGATTAGCCCAAAACTGCTCCAATTTTTTCCATTCCTGAGTTAAATCATCAAAAGGTACGCCATCATAATCACCAAAGTTCTGCTCTTTTAATCTTGGATCAATAACGAGTTTTAAAGCAGGATTAAGTTCAGTGATAAGTTCTGCCACTCTTTTACATCGTGTCAGAGGCGAAGAATAGACTTTGCTAAACGTGTACTTCTGTAAAACAGAGTGCGCGATAGCACTTTGGATAGAGTCATGAACGACCACATCTATATGACCGTTTAGTGCTGGCTTACCTTGGGTTTTTCCATGTCTCAAGAGATAAAGATTAAACATGTTTGCACTTAGACTCATTGAAACCTCTTCAAATTCATTGGTAATCCAGCAACAACAAAATCGACCTGTTCGGCGACTTTAGCAACGGCTTGGTTCATCCATCCACAATGGTCGACATACAACCGGCTCAGCGCATTCTTCGGCACAATACCCAACCCTACTTCAGTTGAAACACACAGTATGGTGGCATGTGTTTCGGCCAGCGCTTGAGTTAGCTCGTCCAGTTTCAGCTTTATCTGTTCGCTATCTGCATTATCTCCCAGGCAATGAATCAGGTTATTAAGCCAAACCGCCAGACAATCGACCAACACTATGTCTTGCTCATTAAAACTCATCAGTATTTTTGCTAACTCTAATGGACATTCATGATGGTTCCACTGTTCATCTCTGCGTGCTTGACGCAAAGAAATACGCGCTTTCATTTCTTGGTCGAAAGCTTCTACGGTCGCCACATAGTGCAACTTAGTGTATGGATGAATGCCATTCCCTTGGTTTAACAATGTCATCGCTTGCTGCTCCGCAAATGAGGTATTTCCGCTGCGAGCGCCACCCAAATACAACCTAACTGCCATGTTGTGTTCTCCACCGTTTCCAACACTCTGAATTAAGCCACATATTTACTTTTAAACACAGTGAGCAATTGCACTAATTTGCGATTTGCTCACCAGTTTATCCACGACACATTCTCGCTAGCAGTGGCGTGAACTTTATGAACAAAATCGACGCAATAAACAATATTATTTTTATCTCGTCTTTAAAGACTTATCGTTAACACACTCATAACATTTCACTACCCGTTAAGCAAATTATGCCCTACATACGGGAAACATAACTATAAGCGTCATCCGTGACTGGATGATGCGTACACATAAGGAACGTGAAAATGTTAAAACATATTAAACCGACCCTCACTGCGTCGCTTCTTGCGGCTATGTTCTCACTACCTAGCATGGCTGCAGAGCTAGAAAAAATTCACTTTTTAATCCCTGGTGGCGCTGGCGGTGGTTGGGATATGACTGCTCGTGGTACTGGTGACGTGTTAATGAAAACGCACCTAATCGACAGTGTTTCTTACCAAAACCTTTCTGGTGGCGGCGGCGGTAAAGCTATTGCACACCTTATTGAAACAGCAGAACGCCAAGAAGATACTTTGATGGTGAACTCTACACCTATCGTTGTTCGCTCTCTTTCAGGTGTGTTCCCTCAATCATTTCGTGATTTGACACCAGTCGCAGCAACTGTCGCGGATTACGGCGCACTCGTGGTCGCTGCCGATTCAAAGTACAACTCTTGGGAAGAAGTGGTTGCTGATTTCAAAAACAACCCTAAAAGCGTGAAAATTGCTGGTGGTTCGGCTCGCGGTAGTATGGACCACTTAGTTGCAGCAGCTGCATTTAAAGGTCAAGGACTAGACCCTAAAGCCGTACGTTACATTGCGTATGATGCAGGCGGTAAAGCAATGGCGGCACTGCTTTCTGGCGAAACTCAGCTTCTATCTACAGGTTTAGGTGAAGTACTGGAAATGTCTCGCAATGGTCAGGTAAAAGTTCTGGCTATCACGGCACCAAAACGTCTTGAATCTGCTCCTGATATTCCAACTCTTAGTGACTACAACAACCCAACCGTATTTGCTAACTGGCGTGGTTTCTTCGCAGCTCCGGGCGTAAGCCAAGAGAAAATCGACGAATGGAATGCGGCTCTTAGCAAAATGTACACGACGGATGAGTGGAAAGTGGTTCGTGACCGTAACGGTTGGATTGACACCTACAAAGCAGATAAAGAGTTCTTTGCATTCTTGGAAGATCAAGAAAAGCAAATGGGTGATCTAATGCGCGAATTAGGTTTCCTGAAATAATCTCTCCAATGGGGCAACTCATCCTTGCCCCACATTTTCCCCGTAATTGAGTGTGCTTATTACTCCTTTGTTTATTGGTTGGAAATTCGACTAGCAGCGAATGACTTACTTTTGGTTAATGATGTTCATTACCTTGCTCAATTACGGTTCTTTTTTTCCAAATTAATGACTACGTAAAACATGGAGTTGGATATGTCGGAGTCGCCAACGAATTTATTCAGCAAAGAAAACTTATTGTGCCGCGATCGAGTGGGCGCAATGGTCTTTCTAGTGCTTTGTCTTTGCTATGGGTATCAAACCTCTCAGATCCCTATGTTTCCCGGCGATGAATATGAACCCTTCAACGCCAGAACACTACCCACTATCTTGACCTATATCGGTGTTGGATTATCGCTTCTTCTGTTGATTGCAGGTCAACCAGATAAGAAGAGCGGTGCGGTATTAGATTTCAACTGGAAACTGCTGATTGGTTTTCTGGTGCTGATGACGCTGTATGGCGTTGGCTTAACTTATTTAGGCTTTGTGCTGGCAACGGGTTTTTTCCTTTTAGCGGGTTTCTATTTACTGGGCGAACGTCGTAAGTCTGTGCTGTTTGGCGCTTCTTTCCCGTTTGTTTTCGCATTCTATTTGTTATTAACCAAAGGGCTGGATGTATACCTAGAGCCCGGTCTTATTTTCTCTATTTGGTAGGAACGGATTATGTTAGACGGAATTTTGCAAGGGCTTTCTACCGCCGTAATGCCATTTAACTTATTAATGGTTATCGTCGGATGTTTTGTCGGTACCTTCATTGGTATGTTGCCGGGCTTAGGGCCTATCTCAGCTATAGCATTGATGATCCCTATCACCTACGGTTTGGATCCTTCTTCAGGTTTAATTTTAATGGCCGGTGTTTACTATGGCGCCATTTTTGGTGGTTCAACATCGTCCATTTTGATCAACGCGCCGGGTTGTTCGTCGACCGTGGTTACCGCTTTTGATGGCTACCCTATGGCTCAAAAAGGGCAAGCGGGTAAAGCATTAGCATTGGCAGCTTATGCATCATTCACGGGTGGTACTTTGTCAGCCATCATGTTGTTGGTTGCCGCTCCTGCACTGGCGAAAGTCTCGCTCAGTTTCCAATCTTCAGATTACTTTGCGTTGATGATGATGGGGCTTTCTGCCGTTGCTGCGTTTGCAGGCAAAGGGCAAGTACTTAAAGCTTGGATGATGACGATTCTCGGTTTGATGCTTTCCACTGTGGGGATCGATAAAGGCATCGGCGTTGAACGCTTTACCTTTGGCTTAACGGACCTGATGGATGGTTTCAGCTTTTTACTATTGGCCATGGCTACTTTCGCACTGGGTGAAACCTTAATGGGGATTTTAAAACCTGAAACGGATACGCGAAATGATGAAAGCGATAAGCTTAAAAACATCGGCAGTATGAAAGTGACAAAGGAAGAAGTACGTGAAGCAGCACCAGTAGCACTTCGCTCATCACTCCTCGGCTTCTTTACCGGTGTTTTACCGGGCGCAGGTGCAACCATTGCAGCGTTCCTGAGCTATGGTATGGAACGTAACCTTGCACCGAAAAACAAGCGTGAAGAATTTGGTAAAGGCTCATTACGTGGCTTAGTGGCTCCAGAATCAGCAAATAACGCGGCTTCAAGCGGTTCCTTTGTTCCACTGCTTACGCTGGGTATTCCGGGGTCAGGTACCACTGCGATTATGCTTGGTGCATTGATTGCTTATGGTATTCAACCGGGTCCAAGACTGTTTGTTGACCACCCGGACGTCTTCTGGTCGGTAATTATTTCTATGTATGTGGGCAATATTGTTCTACTGATTTTGAACTTACCGCTGATCCCATACATTTCAAAGTTATTGGCTGTGCCAAGAACCGTACTGCTGCCAATGATTCTGTTCTTCTCAATCACAGGGGTGTACTTAGTTTCATTTAACACGATGGACGTGTTTATTATGATTCTTATTGCGATGGGCGCTATTGCATTACGTCTGGCTAACTTCCCGTTAGCTCCCCTACTACTTGGGTTTATCCTGGGTGGTTTGATGGAAGAGAATTTACGCCGCGCGTTAATGATCTCTGACGGTGAAATTAGCTTCTTATGGGAACGTCCTATCACACTGGCATTTACTGTGATTTCAGTGATAGTACTCACCAGCCCAATTGCAGTATTGATCGCCCAGAAACTCCGTCGTCCACAAACGGCCAAAGTTTCGTAGTTACTCATCCAACGTATTTATTCAAGCCTAGTGTTCGCACTAGGCTTTTTTTGTATTTGAAAAAATAAACTTATGAGTGAGTTCTTTATTTTTTGTCGACATAAATTTCACGCTTGTACTCGTAGTATCTGCGGTATAGAAACAAATTCTCTTAGAGGTACAAACCGTGAAGCCAGGTAGAACAGGTATTCAACGCATTATTTTCGCAACAGGCTATTCATTAAAAGGGCTCCAAGCTGCATGGATTAACGAAGCCGCATTTCGTCAGGAATTGGTCGCTTCTGCCCTACTCACCATGAGTCTGTTTTTTCTCCCTGTTACCAACCTGGAACGCATCGCTATGGTGGGTTCTTTAACACTGGTTTTACTCGCAGAACTACTCAACTCAGCGATAGAAGCCGTAGTTGACCGAATTGGTAGTGAAAAACACGAACTCAGCGGACGCGCCAAAGATATTGGCTCGGCGGCGGTGTTTGTTGCTTTGGCATTTGCTGCTTTTACTTGGCTAATAATTTTGGTGTAACACTATGAAACTAATTAAACCAAACTTCTCGCTTTCTTATGCTGGTATTACCTTAGTACTTGCCACGTTTTTCGCTTTAGTAATGAATCTACCCGTGTATTCAGCGCTGGCCGATATTTTCGGTAAACTTGATAGTGTGAAAATCGGCTTCATTATCTCTTTGCCTTTTTTCTTCGCAGCGGCTTTGAACTTTTTGTTCAATCTGTTTAGCTGGCCATACATTACTAAGCCTTTCTTCATCACGTTAATCATCGTCTCTAGCTTTGTCAGTTACGCAAGTTATAACTACGGAACACTGTTTGATACAGACATGATCAACAATATTGTTGAAACCGATTCTAGTGAAGCAGGCTCTTACCTAAGTCTATATTCTTTTGGTTGGGTTGCCCTATTTGGACTACTTCCAGCAGGTATACTCGCCTTTACCAAAATCAAAAAACCGAGCTCATGGTTAAACTTCACATTGAAAAAACTGGGTTCAATGATGGCATCATTGGTAGTAATTGGTGTGGTTGCCATGATGTACTATCAGGATTACGCATCTGTGGGTCGTAACAATAGTTACTTGAAAAAGCTGATCATTCCTACTCAGTTTGTATACAGCACCACTAAATTTGTAAAACAGAAATACTTTTCTACGCCCATTGTCTATCACGAGCTTGGCCTAGACGCAAAACAATCGCCTGAAGCATTAGCAGCGGCTGATACCAAGCCAACACTGTTTGTTTTCTTACTTGGTGAAACGGCGCGTACGTATAACTATGAGCTAAATGGTTATAAGCGCCCGACTAACCCTTACACCCGAGATCTCAACGTAATTTCGTTTAAAGATGTGAGCTCTTGTGGCACGGCCACAGCGGTTTCCGTACCTTGTATGTTTTCGGCAATGGACAAAAGCGATTTCAGTCGTGATGTTGCTGACAATCAAGACAACGTGCTGGATATTCTGAGTCACGCTGGCGTAGACGTTGCTTGGCAAGAGAACGATGGCGGCGACAAAGAAGTTGCAAAACGTATTAAGAAAACCGAAATCAATCGTAAACGTGTTGATGATATGTGTAACGGTGAAACCTGCTATGACATGGCAATGCTGGAAAACTTCGACCAAAAAGTGGATGAGCTAAAAGGCAACCGCATGATGGTGATGCACCTTATTGGTAGCCACGGTCCTACTTATTTCCAACGCTATCCAAAAGAGATGGGTGCATTCCAACCAGACTGTCCTCGTAGCGATATCGAAAACTGCAGTGTTGACCAGATCGTCAATACTTATGACAACACCATCGCTTATACCGATTACGTGGTTGCACAAACTATTGATAAATTAAAAGCGCTGCAAGACAAATACAATACAGCACTGGTTTATATCTCTGACCATGGTGAATCATTGGGTGAAAACGGCATGTTCTTACATGGTATGCCTTACGGCTTGGCACCAGACAACCAAACGCATGTACCGCTTATTGTTTGGCTGTCTGATGGATTTAAACAAGAGAAGCATCTAAAAACAGACTGTCTCAAAAATCACGCTACAAGCCACCAGTACTCTCAAGACAATGTGTTCCATTCATTGCTTGGCATCATGGATGTAAGCACTAAAGCCTACAATCCTAATATGGATTTATTCGCTAGCTGTCGTTCTTAATTGATAAATAATGTTTATCACTGTGTTATCTTTGCGCCCTCCAACGGGCGCTTTTTTTTTGCTTATCTTTTTTGATCAAGACGTCGTTTGAACACCCCTAGGTATTTAAGTAGAATCGCCACACATTCAAATAGCGAGCATGAACCAGTGGCAAAACGTACTCCTCTGATAGAAATGACTTCCTATGGGATCTATTCCCATTGGGATGCCAAAGCCAAAGAACTGCCGAAAATAAAAGAATTTACTCAGGTGATTACCGCCGAGGAAGAGATTGAGTTTGGTTTTATCGTCAATATTAAAAAAGCTAAGGGTCAGCTTCTTCAGTTTTGTATCCACCATCCCGGTATTATCAACAAAAAAGGGCAAGTTTTAGCGCCATTTGATGGTGAGGTGTATGTTCGCAGCAACGACTGGAACTTCTATCTCGGAGACACGATTCAAGTGCTCTGCCCGATTAACGGACTAGAGAGCAACTTCGGCGAATGGCGTATGACGTTAGAAATGGAAGGTAAAACCATTGCCGAGAAGTCATTCAAAGTTGTTGCCCGCGATGAAGGACAGTTCTGGAAAAAGCGAGGGTTTTAACCTCGCTTTCAAATACACACCATTTGCAAAGTGGTTAAGTGTAGCCATATCAAAACTAAGTTTTTGGTAGCGCCGTTAGGCTAAGTAGCCCGTAAATAACGTTATTCCAAAGAAGATCAGCACTAATCCAGCCACCCTTTCTATAATGTGTATCACCGCTTTGAGTTGCTTCTGAATGCGTGGACGCCCAATCGCAGATGCGATAAATAGATCCCAGAGTAATACCGCAAAAAACATCCATACTCCGCAAGAGACTTGCTGAATCAATGTGACTTCACTACCCAGAATAACGGTCATTAAGCTCATGTAGAACAGAGCATTCTTTGGGTTGAGCAACGCTGAATTCAAACCAAGGAACAGCTGGTTGATAGCTGACGGAGCTTTCCCTTGCTCATGTTCAGCCTCGACTAATGTCTCTGTTTTTTGACTTCTCAGTAAACGTTGCCCTATCCACAAAAGATAGATAGCCCCCAACATTTCCACCGAGGAAAACACGAGCTGATTGTCTCGAATGTTTGTCCAACCCAGTATGGCTAGTGCTATATAAAGCGCATTACCTAGCGCGACACCAAGGCAGATAAATAGACTACCTTGCAATCTATGACGAATAGAGTGACCAACAATTAAGAAAAAGTCCTGCCCAGGGCTTAAAAGTGCAACAAAGTGAGCCAGCGCCAATGCGGGAAAAGCAACGGGGAAAAGAGTTGAAAGTGACATGAATATTTACCTATAGCCAAAACTGTTGTCAGACTATAGGTTTTCCAACTTAACAATTATTGTCGAAAATTGACGTTACTTGCTGATATTGACGTGGTGTTGAGGCGGTATAGTTGACGAACGTGCGATGTAATTGGCTCTGGTCGGAGTAACCGACCTCTGCCGCAACATCAACAATGTTCATCCCCGACTTAAGTAAGATCTTCGCTCTTTCGATACGGCTGTTATTTAAAAATGCCTTGGGCGTAATACCAAGCTGCTTCTTAAATAGTCTAATCAATGTTTCTTTGGGTCGCCCCAGCTCCTGCGACACAACGTCCAGAGATGGCGCGCTAGCAATATCCTGAAGCAGTCGGTCTCGTAACTGTGCAACTAACTCACTTTCGACTTCATTGTGCCGTTGCGGTACACAGTGACGACTCACCAAATTCAATAAGCGACTCTCAACTTCAGTCACCACACTCTGAGATGGCTGATCCAACAATTTGAACATTAAACCGGATAAGTCGGTGTCCCCTTCCATTACAGAGTGCAGCTTCTGCTCACAATGATATTGGGTGACCTCGTATCCGTAGATCTTCGACAACGTCTCACAACACCAGCCATTATCGATATATAACATGTGATAGCTACGAGGCCCGTTTGCGACAGGGTTGCAGGCGTGGACAATATTAGGCTCTATCAGAATAATATCGTCTTTTTTGAGAACGACATTGCCATCAGGTAGAGATAGTCGTGTCTCTCCAGACTCAATAATACCTATGGACAGTTCACTGTGGCTATGAGCTTTGTAACTCTGTGTACTGTGACAAGTGGTTCTGATCGTTAAATAGGGAATGTCCTTATTGTTCCAAAAACGCTGATTTACATCCCGAACAGTCTCTGCCACAGCATTCCACTCCACACCGTTAAACTTGTTCCTCATCGTATTGCACGGAACCGTTAAGCGCAATAATCGGACTAACTATCGCCAAGTGAGTGTGCCAGTTATCGCTGTCATTACTTAATGCCTTTTAGATCCCCCTCAACCAACAGAACAGTTTTTAACCATTAAAGGTGCTGGGAGAATGTATTCTGAATGGGGGAAAAAATTAGAATATCTTATAAAGAATAATGTATTGATTATTCGTGTAAATTCTTCATCATTCATAGGCTTTACCGTCTGATATTCTCAGACCAGACACAACACTAAAAAAATAAAAACATTTGGATGTATAAAATGAAGTTAAAACCTTTTAAACAACAATTTCGAGGCGTGCTCGCCTCTTCAGTTGCGCTTTTCACTCTTTTTTCCCCAGTAAATGCAAATGCTGCAGAATCGGCATTGAATGGGATCTTAAGTTCAGGTGAGCTTAAGTTCTGTTTTGAGTCTGGTTACATTCCATTCGAAATGACTGATAAAACAGGAAATTACGTCGGGTTTGATATCGACCTCGCTAAGCAGATGGCACGCTCGATCAATGTTAAGTTTGTTCCGGTGAATACGGCTTGGGATGGTATTATTCCTGCGCTAAAGACCGGAAAATGTGATTTCATCGGCGGTATGACAATTACACCTGAACGTAATTTGAGCGTCAACTTTGCCGAACCTTACATTGAAGTTGGCCAGACCATTCTTATTTCACCGAAGCTTGCAGACAAAGTTCATTCGTTCCGTGACCTGAACAATGGGCAATACACAGTTGCAACTCAAATGGGTACTACTGGTGCGGAAGCGGCTAAAAAGTACTTATACGGTGCCAAAATCGATCTTTATGAAACGTCTGCCGACGCTGCACTGCAAATTGCAAATGGGCAAGCAGATGCTTTTGTCTATGACTTTCCTTACAACGCTATGTATGAAACACAGCACAAAGACACTGTGGTTCATTTAGATGAGAGTTTCACTTTTGAACCTCTGGGCTGGGCGGTACGCCAAGGCGATGCTGATTTTCTAAACTTCCTGAACAATTATCTGCGTCAAATTAAAGGGGACGGAACCTACCAACGTATCCATGATAAATGGTTCAAATCAGATAAATGGGTAAACAACGTCGAGTAAATACACGTCAATATAAATCAACTACCGAATAACTCTCGGTAGTTGATTTCAGAGTTTTGAATCTGCAAACATTCAAACCAATCAGTACTAAGATAGTTGAAGTGGTATTGCTTGGCGTTATTTAAGCCAGCTTGCATACTCCGTTTTAGAGTCTTTCATATCTAGGTACAACCATACCATTCGATCAACAAACCAAGCTTTGAACACCATTATCCAAAGGTTTCCAGCCAACACCAAGCTTAGATCTAAACTCCACAAGCCGTAGATAAATACAGGTATCCCTAAAGACGTTAGCGACTGCAGAACTAAAATTGGTTTGATATGGTGATGAGGTATGGGTTCAACCTTTCTTTTTAGATAAATACGCTCACCGAATGTTGCCATTGAAGCCCAGTTGTTTGTTTTCTCTGGCGCTGGAAATAATCTAGGATTGAGCCACAGCCAACAAAAAGCGAACACAATCGCAATTATTGAATAGCTTCCTATCCACTCCCGCGACCAAAATGCGAGAGAGATAATTGGCAAAACCGAAAAACGGCTATAGACGCTCCATGGATTTGAATGTCTACGCCAACTCGATTCATCCATCACCATCATCTGCTCTAATTTCTTGATTACATCCACAGCAACTCCTCAGCTATAGGTATGTAGACATCATATAAGGGGACGAAACCACCAGTATACTTTGTTTGAATCAATGAAAATGTAACACAAACAAGATGAACCATTTCTTATCACATGAGTACAAAGAGAAATGGAGCAACACCATATTGCTCCACAAGTTCTATCTCGCTATGTATGAAGCGTAAAAAGTATCAAGCTCAAAAACAAATTTTCCGATTCACGCCAGATTCATCAGCAAAATCATGATCATGGCTAACGAGAATGAAGCCTCCTCGGTAATTCGACAAAGCCTGCGCAAGCATGATTTTAGAATCGAGATCGAGGTGATTATCGGGCTCATCAAGTAACAGCAAAGGTTGCTCTAGCTGGTGGCTAACAATCAACATAGCTAACTTCATCTTTTCACCGCCACTCAGCATATGTCCAAGACGAAAGACACTGTCACGCCGAAACCCTATTCCGGCAAGCAAGGTTCGTGCATCACTTTCTTTCATTCCATGACACTGTTCTATCAAGTTATCCAGCATCGATAACTGGGGGTGAATAGATCCGAAGTGTTGGTCTAGATAATACAATGACGTATTCAATTGCATTTCCCCTTTCTTAAGTGAAAACACACCTAATAACGTTTTTAAAAAGGTGGATTTCCCACATCCATTTCTGCCCGTAAGGTGGATTTTGTCATCACTATGAATTTGTAACGTGATAGGTTCAGAGCGACCAAAAGGCAATACACCTTCGAGCATTGTTACCACTTTTCGTAAGCGACTTTGACTGTCAGCCAAATAAATCTTTTGCTCTTTCATCAGCTCTTTTCTGGCTTTCAAGGTCTGTGCCTTTTCTTGCAGAGAAACTTGACGATGTTGTTCGTTTTTACTGCGATTTGAAGCGCTCGCCGTTGCCTTGTCTTTCTTACCATCAAGTAGAATTTTCGCCTGACTCCCCTCCTTACGTAACCTGTTACCTTGTGCTGCTCTTTGTTCAGCCTTTTCCCGATTTCGCTGCGCCTGCTCTTCCAGCTTCTTTTTCTGTTTATCAATGCTATTAAGTTGTCGCTCTACAGCTTGTAGCTCGGCGCGTTTCTGTTCAGCGTAAATGTCGTAATTACCGCCAAACACCTGCAACCCCAACCCTGAAAGCTCCCAAATTTCTTCCATTTCACGGAGTAACTCGCGGTCATGGCTGATAAGCAGAATAGCGCCGTCGAAAACGCGCATTGCGTCAATTAACCACTGCTTTGCTTGGCTATCAAGATGGTTGGAAGGCTCATCAAGAATCAATAACTCAACGTCACTATCCAACAACTGCCAAAGTTGTAGTCGAGCGAGTTGTCCGCCACTTAGTTTAGCGCAAGGGAAATCAGGATCAGGTGGTAAGCCCATCTGCTTAAGCTGCTGACTCAGGCGATTGAAAATATCCCATTGTTCCCCAACCACTTCGAACCAGTACTCAGAACAATCACCAGATTGAATCTGCTTAAGAGCTTCCAGTATGTCGTCTTTACCTAAAAACTGTGCAATCGATAAATCACCGGATAACAAATGCGAAGGTTGCTGGCGATAAACAGCGTATGATTGGGGTACTGATACTGAGCCATCGGAAGGTGTTTGTTCCCCAATTAATATCGAGGCAAGGATAGATTTTCCGATACCGTTACGTCCGACCAACCCAACACGATAAGTAGTCATCGAACAAGAGACCTGCTGAAACAACATCTCTCCGTTATCAAATTGAAAGCTTAAATTATTTGCTTGTAAAAATGGCATAAGTTGCCTCCTGTATGACAGGGACAAAGGCCGTAGCATAAATATTTAGAGATGAGATCGTTGCAAAAACACAAATTCAGGCAATATATACCCAAAACATGGCTGCAATTAAATATCAGAAAGTGAGCTACGCCTACTAACCCTGTGAATCCAAAAAATAAAGTAAAAGTGGATAACAGGTTTAGTTATTCATATTGGCGTAATCTCCTAAAGAAATGATGGACGTAGAATAGTGCACTTAGACAAGATGAGTCAAGGAAGAGACTCATAACCTTGCTGCTCATTCTTAGGTTCTAATGAACGGGTTCACTTTTCTTAATATGAAAAAAGCGCTGCCGGAGCAGCGCTATGTATGATTCGAAGATGAATCTTATTTCTTGTTTGCGTACTTCATTGAGTCCAATGCTACCGCGAATACGATGATTGAACCTTTGATGATGTACTGCCAGTAAGGGCTAACACCGATGTAAGTCATACCGTAGTTGATAACGGTGAAGATTAGAACACCCGTTACTACACCGGCGATACTACCAACACCACCGGCGAAGGATACACCACCTACCACACAGGCTGCGATTGCATCAAGTTCGTACAAGAAACCTAAGTTGTTAGTTGCACTACCGATACGACCCGCTTCCAACATACCACCGAACGCATAGAAGACACCTGAAAGTGCGTACACTTTTAGTAGAGTCATTGGTACGTTAACACCTGATACTTTTGCCGCTTCTGGGTTACCACCAACTGCGAAGATGTTTTTACCAAATACTGTCTTGTTCCAAAGTATCCACATGAATATTACAGCGATAATGGCGTAGAAGGTTATGTACGAGAATCGGAACCCACCAAATCGAATAAAGCCTTGAGTGAATACAGTGAAGCGCTCGTCAAAGCCCGCGATTGGTGAAGCACCTACTGCGTCGTAGTAAAGAGAGTTAATACCATAAACGATGATCATGGTGCCCAGTGTTGCGATGAAAGGGGTTACTTTCAAGTAAGCAACGATCACGCCGTTCACTAGACCGATGATTGCACCAATGAAACATACACAAAGGATAACCGCTACGATTGGCACATCACCAATACTTGGGAACACTTTGTTAACGTTTTCAATCGACTGTAGCAAGGTTGCTGAGATAACCGCAGCTAAACCTACCTGACGACCTGCAGATAAGTCGGTACCCTGTGTAACGATAAGACCCGCAACACCAAGCGCAATAATAACGCGCACAGAAGACTGAGTAAGAATGTTACTTAAATTTCGTAAGCTTAAAAATGATGGTTCTTGAATAACGATAACCGCTAATAAAATAAACAGAACCGCGTAAATAGCACCTTCTTTTAAGTGCTTTAATGCAAATGACTTAACAGCATCCATAATAGTTTCCCTAGAGGTAACGAGAGGCTAGCTCTAATATTTCAGTCTGAGTGGTTTCTTTAGTATTAACGATTCCCGCTGCGCGGCCGTTACTCATTACTAAAATTCGATCGGTAGTACCTAATAACTCTGGCATTTCAGAAGAAATCATAATGATTCCTTTATTTTTCTTCGCGAGCTCCAACATTAGTTGATAAATTTCAAATTTTGCGCCCACGTCGATACCACGAGTTGGTTCGTCCAACATTAATATTTCTGGCTGAGTTAACAACCAGCGCCCAATAATAACTTTCTGTTGGTTACCACCTGAAAGTGAACCTATTTGAGTTTGATGCGTTGGTGTTTTAACACTCATCGAATCAATTACCCACTGAGTATCACTCTTCATTTTTTTATTACTTAATAAACCAGTTTTAGTTTTATACTCATCAACGTTTGCAACTAATGAGTTAAAAGTAATATCGAGGTTTCCGTAAATACCGGTTGAACGACGTTCTTCAGTTACCAATGCAAAACCATTGCGAATAGCTTCATGTGCATCGCGGTTTTTCATTTCACGTCCATGAAGAACAATATGCCCTTCACTTCTTTCACGAATACCAAAAATCGTTTCAACGATATCTGTACGACGTGAACCAACAAGACCTGCTACACCTAGAATTTCGCCCGCTCTAAGTTCAAACGAGATGTCTTGAATTGAAGGCTGGTTCAACGCTGTCAGGTTATTCACCTCTAAGATGACTTCTTTAGGAACGTTAGTCTTCTCTGGGAAACGGTGAGTGAGTTCTCGGCCTACCATCATCGAAATGATCTTATCCATATCTAGGCCTTTCAGTGGGCGTGTATCTACCCATTGACCATCACGTAGAATGGTAATTTCATCACAGATAGAGAATATCTCTTCCATTTTGTGAGAGATATATACCACACCACAGCCTTTATCCTTCAGCTTGTTGATAATGGTAAATAAGTGATTAACTTCTTTTTCTGTTAGTGAAGAAGTCGGCTCATCCATGATCACTATTTTTGCATCGTAAGAAAATGCTTTCGCAATTTCCAACATCTGCATTTGAGACACTGATAAAGTCGCAACTTTAACTCGTGGATCAATATTAATATCTAACTCTTCGAAAATAGCTTTTGTGTCTCGATACATTTTATCGTGATCAACAAATAAACCTTTTCTTGGATAGCGCCCAAGCCAGATATTATCCATTACTGAACATTGTTTAACCTGGTTTAATTCTTGGTGAACCATGGACACGCCAGATTCTAATGCTTCTTTAGAAGAGGAGAAGTTAATATGTTTTCCTAAGAAAATAATATCGCCTTCATCTTTTTCGTAAATTCCAAATAGACATTTTAATAGCGTCGATTTACCCGCACCATTCTCACCCATTAAAGCGTGAATTGAATGCGGTCGAACTTTTAAATTAACTTTATCTAATGCCTTTACACCTGGAAATGATTTACTCACCCCTGTCATTTCTAACAGGAATTCATGTGTTTGATCTACCATGGCATCACTTAATTGTTTTTAATTTGAAACCAATAAATATCAATTAAAGAATATTAATTAAGATATTAACGGGTAAATATAGGGGGCTGAGCGCCCCCTAAATATAACGTCTGTTACTCTAGAGTTGACTTATCAACACCTACGTAAGGAACGCGAACAACTTTGTCCTGCATTTCCCACTGAGTACCTTCAGTTGCTGATTTGCCTTCAGCTAGGTTACGAGCTAGTTCGAATGTTGCTTTAGCTTGAGAGGTTGCATCGTTTAGTACAGTACCAGCCATTTCGCCAGACTTAACTAGAGCTAGAGCTTCAGCTAGTGCGTCAACACCGAATACAGGGATTTTTTGGCCAGCGCCACGTAGTGCTTCGATTGCACCCATTGCCATACCGTCGTTGTTTGCGATAACAACTTCGATTTTGCTGCCGTTAGGGCCAGATAACCATGCATCCATTTTATCTTTAGCCATTGCGGTATCCCACATACCAGTATCCATGTGAAGCTCTTCAGTTTTGATACCGTTCTCATTGATTTGCTTAACAGAGTAAGTTGTACGAGCTTCTGCATCTGGGTGACCTGGTTCACCTTTCAACATTACGTATTGAAGAACGCCGTCACCGTTTTTGTCCCAAGACTTGTTCGCTTTCCAGTGTTGTGCGATTAGGTCGCCTTGGATAACGCCTGATTCTTTAGAGTCAGTACCTACATAGTAAGCTTTATCGTAGCTTGCAAGTGCTGCTGCACTTGGTTCTTTGTTGTAGAAAACAACTGGTACATCATCGATTTTCGCTTTGCTGATAATAGAAGGTGCTGCAGCTGGGTCTACAAGGTTGATAGCAAGCGCTTGAACGCCACGAGCCAACATAACGTCAACTTGGTCGTTTTGCATTGATTGGCTGTTTTGAGAGTCATTCATTAGAAGACGAACGTCTTTGTCGCCAGCAGCTTCTTTTTCGATAGCTTGGCGTACAACAGACATGAAGTTGTCATCATATTTGTAGATAGTGAAACCCAAAGTGGTGTCAGCTAGAGTTTGTGTTGCGAAACCCATACCAGCAGTTAGCATAGCAAGTGCAGTTAGCTTTCTCATGTAAGTGTCCTATTTGTCTTTATTAATATACGTGTAGGGAAACGTTTACCATTCCAATGAAAACGTTTACGCATTGAAGTATATTGATAAACAGGACGAATTGTGTGAGCCAGATAGGATTTTGTTAGACGTAATTAACAATTGTAACTGTTTGTTTAAATTGTTTGAGGCCACATGCAAAAACAGACCTCGTACGTAACATAGTGTAACAGCGAGACTTATTTCGCGTTTTCCAAGTGATGCAGATCACATTAAAACAACATTTCGTTCATATATAAACATGGAATTTCACATTTAAAATATGCTATCAAGAATTGCGCTTTTTGGCGCAGATTAAGCTTAGACCCTTGTTATACCTGTAAATGAACAAAATTTGAATACTTAAATTTCACAATAAGTAATTGGCATATGCCATTTATTAGTTCATTATCTGCTGTATCACCCCGATGTAACATGTCAAATCATGTAAAGATTTAACAAATCAACGAAATCGTCTTTTTATCGGGCATATAATTTACAAACAAGGACAAGGTTATGAAATACGCAATTCCTGTCAGCAATGACAAGTTGTTTAATCACTATTCCAAAGCACCTCAGTTTTTGGTTATCGATGATGTTACTAAACAAGAAGAAACGATTGACTTAATAACACCTGAAAAGTCTCAAACCTGTGGTAAGAAGGCTCAAATGCTTTCTCTGTTAGCCGCTCACAATGTAGATGCCGTGATCATCAAAAACATCGGTGAAGCTATGCTTTCCAGCTTATTTGCTCAGGGGATAAAAGTATTCACACTCAAAAGGGGGGCTGATATTCATGCATTTGACGCCTCTCAACTGGTTCCAATTGAAGACATAAGTTACGCAAAACCTTCCGTCAATAAACAGAATAAGTCCCATACTTGCTGTAAAAACAAACAAGCTAGTTCTACCTTTAAATGGGAACCTAATGAAAGCCGTCTTGATGCAAAGACGCTAAGAAACCTCCGCAGTCTTCACAAGTTTCACCACTAAGAGGAGTTGGCCAATATGATTTACCTGATTACTTTCGTTGCTTTTATTGCTTTTGTTTTACTAATGACGCTAGGAGTGATGGCCAAAAGAAAGCCTATTCAAGGTAGTTGTGGTGGCTTATCAAATGTGGGAGTTGATAAAGTTTGTAACTGTGAAACAACCTGCGAAGAGCATCAAACTCAGCTCTACACCATCAAAGAACCAACGCCAAAGCGTTAACAGCTTACTCGACGTTTGCTTTTCTTCTATCGATGACTTTTAACTCTACTGTTTGGTTCCTTTGATGTTGACGATTTAAAAAATCCGCAACATTTTAGGTTTATTATTAGGCAACTAAGCTCTTAATTTCATCGGAATACTCGTCTCATGCTTGCTTTACCTCCTCTAGCGACATTGATGATCGCAATTTTATTAGAAGTTATCGCAACATCTTATTTGCCGAAGACCAATCAGTTTACTTCCCTCCCAGTTACGGCAGGCGTGCTGATTACTTATGCTCTCGCCTTTTATTTCTTGTCAATTACAGTAAACGCTATGTCTTTAGGCATTGCTTACGCCATTTGGTGCGGAGTCGGAATTGTTCTGGTTGCCAGTATATCTTGGCTTATTTATGGGCAAAAACTCGATATTTACGCCATTGTTGGGATGAGTTTTATATTGATGGGGACGGTAATAATTAATGTTTATTCAACATCGGTAAACCATTAATCGATGTAAAAGTAACAGAAAATCAGCAGTCAATAGAAAGGCAGTAATGGCTATTCCCGTTACTGCCTTTTATAACGCCGAAACATCTTAACGGCGATGGGTGTAGATTCACACTTTCTCTTTTAACGATTTTTCTATTCTGTCTGTAGCGGCAAGTGCACTGGTATAGTCACAACTAGAAATGAACGCGGCTAATTGGTTACTGCAATTGGGTACTACTTTATCAAAATAGAGTTTTTGCTGTTGAAAGTATTCTTCCGCAGCGAGGTTGTTATCATTCAATAGTTGATTCAAATAGTTAAGCTTTTCAATCAACTGTTCTAAATCGATATCTTCCAAATCCTCAGCATCTGATTCTTGATACTTCGTGTTATAGTCAAGATTGCTTAATCGCATTGAATTATTAAGCTGTTCAGAACTCTCTTCGAAACTCGTATCCAGCGTAACCTCGAACCAAAAAGTACTGCCCTCTCCCGGTCTGCTATCAACACCGATCTCACCATCCATCAATTTAGCTATGCTCCTAGAAATTGTTAGACCTAACCCTGTACCACCATATTTGCGAGTTGTTGAGGTATCAGCTTGCTGAAAGCTTTCGAAGATTTTTAACTGTTCTTCGTCAGTTAAACCAATTCCAGTATCGTTTACTTCGATGCGTAGTTTCGTTTGGTCACCTGAAGTTGAGACAACATGTATAGTGACGCTGATGCTTCCTTGAGCAGTAAATTTAGCGGCGTTAGCGACAAAGTTAAGTAAAACTTGCTTGATACGTAATGGATCGCCTAATAATGTTGGAATATTTTCCTCTACATCAACGTGCAAACCCAAACCTTTTGTGGAAACTTTTGCTTCACAAAGCTCGTACACATCTTGAGCAATGGAATAAATATTAAATGGGATTTTTTCTATATTAAGGTGCCCGGATTCGATTTTTGATAAATCCAACACATCATTAATGACCAATAATAAGTGTTCACCCGACTTTTTAATTCTCACCAAAGAATCACGCTGTTCGTTATTAACAGTGTTGGCGAGTAACATATCTGACAGAGCCAAGATTGAGTTCATCGGTGTTCTAATTTCATGGCTAATATTTGAAATGAACTGGCTTTTGGCTATATTTGCTTCCTCAGCCTCTATCTTTGCCGTTTTCAGTTCATTAGTTAATTTGCCTAATCGACCACCCATTATTATGGTTGCCTTGGCTGTGTCATTTAACTCTTTGAGATTAAACTGTTCATGAGAAACATCAAAATTACCGGAACTCATCTTATGGAACATATTTCTGATTTGCGATAGCGGTGCCGCAATCGCTTCACTCATTCGTTTGGATACCATCCAAGTATAAGCTAAGAAGAGGATATAGAATCCGATCAACCCAAAGATCATGATGTACCCAATACCCTGATATTTCTCTTTTAAGGCCATCGACTCTCGGTACATTTCGTTTTCATCAACAACAAAAAGCACTTTCCAGTTTGTTTCAGGAATAGTTACCCAAGAGACCAACTTGTTTTCGTTGTTAAGTACCAGCTTAGTCAGCCCTTGATTCTGACCATCAAATTGCGGCTCCAAAGCTTTTGTGTCTGCCCTTTTGAACAGATTAAAGTCTTCGGGCTTGAACATCTCTTGTGTGACTGCGCTTTTATAATTGTGCTGTTTCAGCTCTTTAATATTAAGGTCCTGTTCACCTTTCGGCGGCAGAGCCATGATAGTTCCTTCGCTGTTTGCGAGAATTGCGTAGCCATTCCAGGGAACAATCAAGTTTTGTATGTTATTGACGATGGTATCCACAGTAATGTCTATACCAATCACACCTTCCAATTTATCTCCGTTATATACAGGCGCAATTGCTGAAGTCATCCAACCCTGCCCTGCAGGATCAATATAGACTTCGGTCCACACAACCTTTCTCTCTGGGTTATATTCATCCGTAGCCAAATAGTAAAAATTGTATTCTGGGATATTCATATCCGCTGGGTATTGCTCAAGTGTGTGAAACCAAGGATAGATGTGATTATAAGAATCCCAACTATTAAAATAGACAGCAGCAATAAATGGATCGCTACGTTTAATTTCTTTCATCAAAGGGTCTAATTTGGCAAGTTTAAATATTCTATCCAAATCCTTGTCTGTCTTTTTTGTGTAGGAGGAATAAAAAGATGCAGCACCACCATGATCCTGTTTGGTATATAAAACGCCATTATCACTGAATGCCAAATTAGACATATCAACTTCATCAGGACGCAGTTCTTCAGCTAACACCCTTTGCGTTTCATTCCTGTATATTTCTGCAAGCCGAGATACCGAACTTATGCGCTCTCGCACTAAATCACTTTCGATAGAAGAAGTAATATAGAGTTCGTTATTAACCTGAGAATGTATGTAGTCCATGTTGTCAGAACTGATGAAATGGTTACTGATCAAGTAGATGGTAACGAGCAACAGTTCAACCAAAATCAACGGAATGATTCCGGTTTTGACCATGGAACGCCACACCCATGCTTGTACACTTAGTTGGTTTTCTTTATTCATAGTAAATCACGCGTAGCGTAAGGCAATCGAGTGGATATCCTCTTTAATATCCAGAAATGCGTCGACGATAATTGGGTCAAAATGAGCGCCTTTTTCACTGCGAATCATTCTGATAGCTTCATCATGTGTAAAGGCCTGTTTATATATGCGCTTACTGATTAACGCATCATAAACATCAACAATCGCCATAAGTCGTGCCGAAAGTGGAATGTCTTCACCAGATAACCCTTGCGGATAGCCCGTACCATCCCACTTCTCATGATGAGAATGCGCTATCTCTTTTGCAATACGGAGAAAACTTGTGGCTTTACCATTGATCTCTTCAGCTTTGTTGATCGCTTCAAAACCAATTGTGGTGTGAGTTTTCATAATTTCAAACTCTTCCACCGTTAGCTTGCCTTTCTTCATCAAGATGTGGTCAGGGATGCCAATTTTCCCAATATCGTGTAACGGTGCCGACTTGAAGAGCAAGTTGACGACATTGTCGTCCAACTGATTGGTGTAGTTAGGTTCTAAACGTAGACGTTCTGCAAGAAGCCTAATGTAATGCTGCGTGCGTCGAATGTGATTGCCAGTTTCATTGTCACGAGTCTCCGCAAGTGAAATCATCGCATTAAACGCGATATCCTGAATAACATGCATTTCTTCAAGTTGCTTAATGCTCTCTTGAGTTCTCTTTTGAACCTCCTTTTCCAATGATTCTTTTTCACCTTTCAGGAGATCTGATGCCATTTTTAGTGATAAGTGCGTTTTAACCCGAGCCTTGACGATTTCGGGTACAATCGGCTTAGTAATGTAGTCCACAGCACCAAGTTCTAGACCTTTCCTTTCATCAACATTTTCAGTTTTTGCAGTGATAAATATAACGGGGATATTTTTAGTTAAAGGGTTTGATTTTAAGTATGAACAGACTTCAAAACCATCCATATCAGGCATCATAACATCGAGTAAAATTAGGTCTGGCTGATCACAAATAGCTATCGCTAAGCCTCTGTCTCCACTATTGGCACCTTTAACTTTGTAATCATCTTTCAACAGTTTATACATTAAACTGAGATTCTCTGGGATATCGTCTATGACGAGCAATGTTGGTGTGTGCGAAGAAGAATGGTACATCTCTTATGTCCTTAAGTTATTGATTATAAGAATGTTGCCGTTCGACGAGATGAATTTATTTTATTTTAATAATCAATATAAACAATAAGCTAACTAACTTTAGATACTACTTATATATGAGATATAGCGTGTATCATATAGAAAGGCTGTGACCAAAATCTACTTATTTTAATTCCAGAAAATCAAAGAACTTATTTTAGAGCGATTACTCTTTCAATATTTAAATCAATTATATAGAAACAACTCTTTTATTTAGGTTATTCTTTCGATCAAATAAGTTTTTATGTTTTAAGATCCTAATAATTTTTTTTACCCGATAACAATAAACACGATTTTTTGTGACCCTCTCTTCGACACAGGATGTTCATGCTATGCTTTCAAACTAATCGAAGGATTATCAAGTGGAAATAAGAATGGAAGTATTTGAATGTGTGTCATTCATCCTGTTGAAAGATAAACAAGTTCTATTGGAACATCGGTCAAAGTTAAAAGAAACTGATCCCGGCATGATTGCAATACCCGGTGGTCATTTAGAGGTCGGTGAAACTCAGCAGCTAGCGTTATTACGAGAACTAAAAGAAGAGCTTGATATAACACCTAAAAATGCGAAGTATCTATGTTCACTCTATCATCCAACCATTGAACTTCAGCTATTGCACTATTACGTTATTACCGAATGGGAAGGAGCAATTGTTCCATTAGAAGCGGACGCAGTTAACTGGTATGACATTGATAACGCCCCTGTTGCAACTGAAGCTGACCGAATCGCTTTAGCAGAAGTTGGTCGTGTAAGTCAGTTCTTAGTTGATTGAACATCAACCTAAATTTAACATTCATTCACAGCCCAAGGCATATGAGATATTTACGTCCAAGCTCATAAAAAATGTCACGTTACGGAGTGTGGAATAGCATTTGTCACTACTCACACTCATAGGAGATAGACGTTGTTTAAAAGCCAAACTCCGGTTTTGTTCGCAGTAAATGGACTCACCGCTCTCGCTTTCTCTTTTATTATGCCCATTATGAGCTTGTTTCTTGTTAGTGAGCTTCATACAGAACCAGCCTTGATTGGGCTCTATACATCCTTAACGGCATTGATGACAATGATTGTCAGTCAAAAGCTGACGGGGTTGATTGATAAAGGCGTACCAAGCAAGTTTCTGCTGTTACTCTCTCTTGCCGGTATTTTTTCTGCGGCCATCATGTTTTCTCTCGCTACAGAATTTTGGCATGCCATCGTTATTGGTTGTCTCTTAATGCCTGTAGCTTCAAGCTCTATTCCTCTTATCTTGGCCGTGATAAGGCGCTACGCAGATTCAACAGGAAAAAACAGCGCCAAGCTCAATTCTCAAATGCGTTCTTCGGTTTCATTTCTTTGGATATTTGGTCCACCTTTAGCGTTTTTTTCGGTTGACCACTTTGGTTTTGACAACAACTTTTATATTTCAGCAGCTATTGCAAGCTTTGTGATGATTTGGATTATGCTCTTCTTCCAAATGCCAGTCTTAGAAACCGACAAAATAAAAAATAAACCTAAAACCAAATTGCCTGCTGCGGTTTGGTTTCTTGGAATTGTGGTGCTTATCACTAACATAGCAAACAGTACTTATATCAGTTCTATGCCCCTTTTTATGACGCAAGAACTCGGCTTATCGAAATCGTATCCTGGAATCTTAATGGGAATAACAGCAGCGATTGAAATTCCTGTGATGCTGTTAGCCGTTGGCTGGGCACAGCGTTTTGGTAAAAGCCAAGTGTTGCGTTTGGGGTTTTTAGCGGGCGCTGCTTTCTATATAGGTATGTATTTCAATACCTCGCTGAATATTTTGTTTGCTTTGCAGATTTTAAATGGGCTCTTTTTCGGCATTTTTGTTGGCCTTGGCATTACCATCATGCAAGATTTTGCTCCTACAACGGTAGGTAAAGCGTCAGCGTTTTATACAAATTCGATGCTTGCAGGTACTATGATCGGAACGAGTACCATGGGTGTTATCTCACAATACTTTGGTTTTAAAGCACCACTGTTGCTGTGCTTAGGCGCTATCATATGTTCGTTTATTGGTTTGTTACTGTTCGATGCCTATATTGCTAACCAGCAACGTAAAGTTCAATGCGCTTGACCAACAAGATAAAGCGATGAAAACAAGAGCCTTACTCGAACTCATTGCCCATATTCTCAAGTGTCTTTTTACGGCAGATTGTGCAGGTGACATAGCGATTCATGTTGTAGTAATGACCGCCATTAATGAACTCATGTATAAACAAGGTGACACGCCCTAGTATCGATTTGTCGGTGTCATAACTCGACGGTTTACGCACTAGGCTCTCTTTATGTTCTGTCGGAACTTTGCAACACTTGCAGTATCTAGTCATCGGAATATTCTCTTTGCGTTAAACACCTAGTGAATATACGCCTTTGATTAATGCGCACCTAAATGCACACAAATTTATGCGAGTGACTTAAAAAAAGACGGAATTCCAAAAAGATATGAGTTTTTGAATGGATGAATCAGCGAACAAAGCTATTCAGAAACGAAGATTGAGTACTCCTAAACATTAACCACCACAGTTCAGGAGCCCCAAAGAAAAGTCACAACTTCGGTTTGTTTTCAGATAATACTAACTTGAAGTTAATCTTGAACTAGCCTTCTTAGACTAAGACTTAACGCAATCGATTCAGCACCACAGACTGGTCTAGATTCGTTTGCCATTCAGTATAATCAAGGCCTTTATCAAAGATGAATTCAGTGACTAATGTCCTGACACATTCCACTAATTCGCTTGTACCCCAAGGCTTTTCAAAGTAGCGGTTAATACCAGCGTTATTAATGGCATTGATAGTGTCAGAATGGGTTGCCTGCCCTGTGAGAAGTACTTTCTTGGTATGGATAAAACGAGTATCGGCACTAATTTCTGTAAGGAGTTCAACTCCTGTTTTCTCTGGCATAACATGGTCGGAGATGACTAAAGCAACATGCTCACCGTTAGCATCGAGTTCATCCATAAGATCTAACGCTTCAGAGGCTGATTCACAGTCTTCAATATTCAGCCAGAAACAAAGTGGTTCAAGGTCTTGCAGGACGGCACTTAACACTTCCCTTTGGTCATCCACGCATATGATATTAAGTTTCTCCATGGTCATCCTCTACTGGTAACTTTATTCTGAAAATGGTTGCTTCTTGATCGCTTTTGACCGCGATACTTCCGCCATAACTTGAAACAATTCGCTTCACGATAGACAACCCCAGACCTAAACCGAACGACAGACCATCTTTTTTAGTCGTGAAGCTCGGTTGAAATATTTTTCGCCTTGTAAGTTCACCAATTTCAGGGCCGTTATTGGTCAAAGTCACAAGAAGGCGATGCTTACTATATTTGGTTTGAATATCTAATCTTGGTTCTGATGTCACCATCATCGCATCACAAGCGTTCTTAATGATGTTGACCCACACCTGAACCCATTCTGTTTGTGAACCTTTTAACTTGGGCAAATTACCCGGCCTCATTCTCACTGACACCCTGCGTAAGTCGCTTTGCAAAAGAGTCAATGCCCTGTTTATGGTGTCGTTAATATCTAGCTCTTCATTGAGATTGACTTCACTTCTGGCAAGCTGCTTGACGGACTTCACAATCCCTACTGCATGGCTCGACGCCACACGTAAATCGTGTAAATCCCTTCCCATTTGCCAATATCGAATGGCAAGATTGGCGTTACCTATCCAATGAGATGAAAGTTCGTCTTCCGGTACGGCGCGCGCAAGTTCTCTCGCAACGTTTTTAGGCAGTTGATACTTACGTTCTAAAATCAATCCTCGCCGTCTGGCTTCACTGGAAGAGACTTTTTGACCATGCATTAATCCATAATCAAAAAACTGACTGGCCTCGGGGTGAACTTCTTCCAACAGTTCCATAAAAAGGCTTTCAAGACGCTCACTTTTGCTGCTCACTACACCAATTGCATTGTTCAGCTCATGGGAAATGCCAGCGGCCAACTGCGCCAATGTGGTCATCTGTTCAGCCGAGTGCAGTTTTTCTAAAGCTTTCTCTTTTGCCACTGCTTCCTGATGCGCGCGACGCTGGCGACGATTCAATTCTGCAACAATAACTGGCATAAACTGTGTACTGAGTGGACCAAATGTCTCGGCGTCCAAGGTTTCCGTGTGCCTGTCAATCCAACTCAGTTTTACCTCAGTTTGTGCGACAACGGTTGACGAAGCAGTCCATGTTCCAGAAAAAAAACTGTGTACGCCAATGAACGCGCCTTTAGAGGCAGAGAACACTTTTACATGACGACCTTCAAACTCTTCATAATCCCCCAGCAGTTCACCAGAATGGACGTAGTAGAGACGGTCGTTGTAACCATCTTGTTGAATCACTTTACTGCCTGAAGGCAGGGTTATCGTTTTATCACTGTTTCTGAAGTAACGATCTACAAGCGTGCGTTCTTGTTCATTCATGCTATTTGCCGACTAACCAATGAATCCGACCACATTCAGTGCCGCGACCATAACAAAACTCAAAAGCACCCCTACCACCCCCAGAATAACGCCAACTTTTGCCATCTGATTACTTTGAACATAGCCAGTAGCATGAGCCAAAGCATTAGGAGGTGTACTGATAGGCAATGACATGCCCAAAGATGCCGAAAAGGTAACAACTAAGATTAACGTAACTTCACCACCCAGCGTGTTAAGAGATGTCATAGAAGCACCCAACGCTGCCATTATCGGCATCAGTAAGTTTGCGGTTGCGGTATGAGACATAAAGTTAGCCATCAACAGACATAACAATGCTGCACCGAACAACACCACATACGGAGAAAAATCACCGAAAGGAATACTGTGAACAACCAGTGCGGCTAACCCTGTTTTATCTAACGCCAGACCCAATGCGATACCGCCGGATACCAGCCAGAGCACATCCCAAGAGATTTTTTTCAAATCTTCTTTATTGATGATCCCTGTTACTGAGAATACCGCGACAGGAATTAGAGCCACGGTATAGGAGTTCATACCGTGTAAATCCCCAACCAACCAAAGCAAAATAGTCGCTGCAAAAGTGATATACACAACCATAGCCTTTGGTGTCTTAAGGAATTTGCCTTTGATCGTCAGCTCAATTCGTTGCTGATCCGCTTTGTAGATTGAGCAAATTAGAAACCATGATAACGCCATCATTACGACGACAAATGGCACACCGAATGCCATCCATTCGCCAAATGTGATGAGATTGTCACCGACCAGATATTTAAGGGCGATGGCGTTGGGCGGAGTCCCAATAGGCGTTCCGATCCCGCCAATATTAGCCGCGACAGGAATGCACAGAGCAAACGCGATTCTTCCCGGGTCTTTAGGCCCAAATACCGCAATAACCGGTGCCAAAATAGAAAGCATCATCGCTGTTGTCGCCGTATTGGACATAAACATCGAAAAAACGCCCGTGATCAGCATCAAGCCAAGCATTACGTATTTCGGATTCTGACCGAAAGGCTTGAGCAATACCCGAGCTAAGTTGACATCCAATCGGTACTTAGTTGCCGCCATCGCCAAAAAGAAACCGCCGAGAAACAGCATAATAATTGGGCTTGCGAAGGTTGCCATGATATCGCTGTATTTAAGCAAGTGCCCAAACTCAGGTTGCGATTCGTTTAAACGAAAAAGAATAAGCCCCTTATTCGACAGCATCAGCAATTCGAGGACAATGATGACGACAGAAGTGGCATAAATTGGGATCGGTTCAAACACCCACAAAAGTGCCGCAAGTAAGAAAATTGCAATGACACGTTGCTGGATAAGCGTTAAACCATCGAACGGAAAAGCCGACAACGGCATAAGCAAAATAAGTAAAGGTATTACAATTGGAATAATAAATTTTAAGTAAGGGCGTACCATCACTGCTCTTCCTTGCTGCTGGTTAAACCAATTTGAAAAAATGGAGTATCAATACCAACGCCAACAATAATCCGTTCTGTATTGCCCTAAGCGATGTTCTTAGCGCAATTGCTTGAAAGAAAAATGACAGATTTTGATATGACACCGCTATTCAAACTAACTGGTACATTATGGAAGAGAGAAAACAAAAAGTTAGGAGTGAGATCAACGATTCAGTGTTCCCTCAAAACAACATGTCAAAAATGAGGGCTTAGACACAAACTCGTGTCCGTTAGCATCAAACAGAAAAATGAAGAAAAAGAAAATCCGGCCTAAGCCGGATTGTGTTTAGTCATGATTGCCCAATTTCACTTTGCCATTGGTATTAAACCACAGCGCCTCTTTGCGACGGCGACCAAGCAGAATTGGTCCGTCATCGTAGAATAAGAAATTCTTCCAGTGACGTTTAAATACTGACCATTTGGTTTCAATCACATTGTATTTTTCATAACAAAAATACACAGTTACATCATCTTGCCAATCAATATGTTCTAACACAGCTTGTGGTAGTGCTTCATCATCACTCTCCCACTCTGCCATCCAGTCCACTTCGTTCGACCAGCTGCCAGCCTTACTTGGCCAGTCTTGAGAGCTAAAACGTTCGGCATCTGGGCTCTGCGAGCTGAGGTTTTCTTTCCAATACTGAGCGGCTCGAAGTTGAGTCATAGGTTTAATCTGTGCCAAATCCTCTTCAGGAACCGGCATAGATTGATGAGTAAAAATCCATTTTCTTTGGTAATCATCCAAAGGCAAATACGACATGAAATGTCCTTAAGCTTTGAGCCATCCATTTTCGGTGGCTTGTTCAATCATTTGCTGCGCATATTCCCACAGCGTATGTGAACCATCGTCAATACGACGATTCACGGTTAATGCTTGTTGGCGAGTTACGTTGTTCTCTCTCCAACCAATCCCCTGATTGTTGAAATTCAGCATCATTGGAATCAATCTGTCGAGCGCTTTGGCAAACTTAGCGTCCGCGGTTTCGGCGGCTTCGAATTCGCGCCATAGAGAAAACAGCTCTTCAGCCTGATCATCTGGTAATAACCCAAACAACCTCTCAGCGGCAGCCAGCTCTTTCTGTGCTTGCTCTTTTGAAGCTGCTGCATCATATACAAAGGTGTCGCCAGTATCAATTTCAACCATGTCATGCATCAATAACATTTTCAAAACCCGACTAATATCGACAGGTTCATTCGCATGCTCTTGCATCACAAGAGCCATCATAGCCACGTGCCAGCTGTGCTCTGCACTGTTTTCTAATCTATCTTCCGCACATTGAATACGAGTACGACGCAACACAGATTTTAGTCTGTCTAATTCCAAAACCAGATTGAGCTGTTGTTGCAATCGTTGATTCATATTATTCCTCTTTCCAGTGCGCGTTAATGAGAGACATGAGATTGTGGTCTTCCCACTTACCGTTAATCAATATGTAGTCTTTGGCGTGCCCTTCGTGCAAGAAACCCACCCGTTCAAGTACACCTTCACTGCGTTTGTTACGGGGAATATAAGCCGCCATAATGCGATGCATATTCTGAACAGAAAACATGTAGTTGCATGCCATTTGTAATGCGCGGGTCATGGTTCCTTTGCCTTGCGCATTACTGGCAAGTGAATATCCAACGTTACAGGTGTGAATAGGAAAACGGTTTAAATTGCTAAATGAGATTGTGCCAAGCATTCTATCGGTCTTGGCATCAATAATCAGCAGGTAGTAGCCCAAAGAAAGCTTGTGTACCTCTGTGAGCTTCAGCAATCTTTGCTGCCAACCTTCCGCAGTAAAGAATGCCTCTTCACGAGCTGGGTCCCAAGGTTTTAAGTGTTCTCGGTTCTCTCTGAAGTATTGAGCGATACGCTCCGCATCGCTCAACTGAGCGGTAACCAATCGTATTTCGCCATCCGTTTCGTAGACTGAAGATGGCGTGCTGTTAGATTCAATCAACGTTTCTTAATCCCATAATCTCGAAGCTTGTTGGCAACAGAAGTGTGTGACACGTCTAAGCGCTTCGCCAATTTACGGCTTGAAGGGAAAGACTGATACAAACGGTCAAGCACTTGAGCTTCGTATTCTTTCATAATGTCGTCCAGAGACCCATCAAGGTTAATATTGGTAGTACCCACATTGTTGCTTTCCAACTGTGGTAGATGGAAAAGCTCTGCGGTAATCACATCGCCTTGCAACTCAGTAAGTGCACGTAAAACCATATTGTCTAGTTGGCGGATATTACCCGGCCATTGATACAAAGCCAGTTGATCGAGCAGGCCGTCATCGAGTTTCGGCTTAGGCATACCCAATTTTGCTGTGTGCTTGGCAATAAACAGTTCCAATAGAGGCTGAACATCGCTCGGGCGCTCTCGTAGCGGTGGAATAGTCAAAGTCAGAACATTGAGACGGTAGAAAAGATCTTCGCGGAACTTGCCGGATTCAGCCAACTCAGCCAGCTTATAACGTGTAGAAGCAATCACACGCACATTGACATGGATTTCGTGTTCTTCACCAACGCGGCGGAAAGTGCCATCTTGCAAGAAACGTAACAGCTTAATTTGCAGATGCGGGCTCATTTCACCGATTTCATCCAGCAGTACCGTGCCGCCATTCGCTTGCTCGAAAATGCCTTTGTGACCTTGTTCATGATTGAACGAACCGGGAGCATGGCCAAACAACTCTGTTTCTGCTACGTCATCAGGCATAGAAGCACAGCTTAAAACCAAGAATGGATGAGCGGCGCGGTCTGAGCGATTATGACAAGCTCGTGCAAGCATCTCTTTACCCGTACCTGTATCCCCTTCAATTAGCAGGGGCTGATCGAGCATCGCAAGTTTTTTCGCTTGGGTGATAAGCGCCTTATGACGATTCGAAATCCCAACAAAATGTTCGAAGCCAAGGTTGTTATGCAGAGAAAGCTGAGTTTCAGTTGCAACGCCCGAGACTCGAGGGCGAATGATCATCATAGCGCTGGCAAAGGTCGACTCTTTAGATTCGCCTGTGATGTAAACAGGCATCATTTCCATCAAGTAATCCAAACCATCCAACACGATTTCCTCGCGCAAACGGGATTTGCTGCCTTCTATCCAACGTTGGAAATTGAAACTTGGTAACAGCGTTGAGATGTGTACGCCATTCATATCGCCAGTGTCTTTGTTAAACAGAGACAATGCAGAATGGTTAGCCATATCAACTGAGCCCTTGAGGTCGATCGATAGCACCGCATCGGGCAAGTTATTCAATAAGGAAATCAGTTCCGTATTGTGCCTTTCCATTGGCATGAACTGAATTTTTCGCACGTCTTTAACGCCGGAAATCCTACGAATTTCCGCCATTAACTCACTGAAAGTTTCAAAATCAATGTCTGGGCAGTTTAAGTAAATGATTCCGGAAATATCAATTTCGATACCGCGTAAATCGATATTTCTAGAGGCGAGTAAGTCGAGGAGTTCTCGAGTCAGACCAAGTCTATCTTCGCAAAATACTTCAAGGCGCACAGAATGATTTCCCTAATAAGAAAGTGTCACGAAAAGTTGACAGTAGTTTCTATCAAGGGTTGAAATGCGTCAAGTAATCTGTGTGCTTACCGTGTGTTTTCTCTTACTTAACAGTCAATGCGGTAACTTTCGTAACGATTTGTTTGCGTATTGCACTCAATTTTACAGCGCGATCTTTATGCCATGGTAACGGACGTAACAAAGTCATTGCTTTTAAACCCAAACGCGCCGTTAAGATACCGACACCGATCCCTTGTCCTGCTCGTGCCGATACCTTACCCGCTAAATCCATAGATAGCAGATCCATGCTGGCATCAATGACCAACTCACTTGCCCCTGCGGCGGCCATATTGACTAATACAGACTTAAACAACTTCAAACGAGACCAATAACCAAGTTCAACACCATACAACTGCGCTAATTGGTCAATCATGGTGAAATTGCGCCAAGCCACCAGCAACATATCCGCAATAGCCAACGGACTTATGGCGACCAACGCTGCTGCTTCAGTCGAGAACTTAGACACAAGCTGAGTGGCTTTCTTATCTTGCTCACTCACGACCATAGCATCATACATATCTAGTATTTCAGCATCACTGTGGCTGTCACTAACGCTGTTTTTCCAGCGCTCATAAGCTGGTGCGGTAGGTAACACTCCACTCTGTTTTGCCAGTGATTCGCAAAACGCCTCTCCCTTACCAACTCGGTCTTTCGTCATTAGGGCTTCCGCGTGTTCCTGAGTTGAAAAATGATTTCTCAACTTACGCAGCTTCCAAAGTTCTCGTCCTAGCGCTCCTAATCCTAAAGATGCCAGAGTAGCAATAAAACCTGTCCAGCCAAGACTCAACCAATCCGAACTTTGAATCGCCTGAACTACAGAGTCTATCGCTTGCCATGTAACAAGACCGCCAAAGCCCACTAATAAGCCGGAGACCAGCCAGCGGCGACCTCGCTTAGGTCGGATAATTTGCTCTAGCTGCGTTTCAATTTTACTTTCTTCAATCTCAGCAACTGATGGGACGAACTTCTCTTGCTCAGAAAATTGCTTTTGCGCGGTGAGTTCAATCTCATCATTTTCTTTGTCTAACGACTGAGTGAAGACTTGTTTGGCTTTTAAATCGCTCATTGAAGCTTATCTCCAATCAAAATATCTAGCGCTTTGTCTACTCGAATATGCTGGCAAGGCTCATCATGATTCATGTTCGCTGGGCGGAAGGAAGTGAAATCAAAACGGCTTTTTTGCCAAAAATCAGGATTTGGTAACTTGTTCGGCACTTCTCCCGGATACAAAGTAAGCGACTCTCCCGCCTCAGTGATACCCTGAATAGCTGGCACTTTGCCTTCGCTAGTATCAATATGACCGGATTTGGTTGCGCGAATTGAAGCCATACTAATACAGCTCATCTCAATGTTTTCATACGCTGCCGATTGCCAAGCGGGATGTATCATCTGCTGAAGCAGTGACACTAAGTTTCCATATTGGTCAGGGGTTATGTGATCAGCCTTGGTTGCCGCAAACAGCACTCTATCAATCTTAGGAGAGAAGATACGTTTCAATAAACCATTTCTGCCATAACGGAAGCTATGCATAATTTGTTCAAGCGCACTGCGCATATCCATAAACGATTCATGGCCGTCATTCAGAGGGGAAAGACAATCGACCAATACGATTTGACGATCAAAGGTTGAAAAATGATGCTTGTAGAAAGCTTTAACCACCTTGTTTTGATATTCCTCATAACGTTTTTTCAGCAGAGATAAAACACTATGTTTATCTGCCTTAGACGATGCTTCAACATTTCGACAAGGGAAAAATTGCAGCACCGGTGCGCCTTCCAGTTCTCCGGGTAAAACAAATCTTCCTGGCTGAACCCAGTGCAATCCAGACTCCTTACATTTGTGCAAGTAGTCAGTATAAAGCGAAGCAATATGCGCCAATGTTTTCTCGTTCGCTTCTTCATTCAAATCGAGTTTGTCTAGCGCTTCAAGCCAAGGTTTCGCCAATTCCGCTCTCACCCCATGCATGGCATTAAACTGTTGAGCGGACCACGTAGCAAAATCAAGTTCAAGCATGGGTAAGTCAAGCAACCACTCCCCTGGATAATCAATAATGTCCATATACAGAGTCGATGTACTACTCAGTAACTTTTTCGTTCGCTTCTTCGTTTTGTATTTAATCGCTAAACGAATTTCACTCACATCGCGAGTCGGCACTGGCCATTCTGGTGGCGTAGATTGCAATTGCACCATTGCTTCGTCATAGCCGAAACGCGGTACCATTAGATTAGTTTGAGGAACGCGTTTCGCGCCTATAATTCGCTTGTCTCGCGCTGCCGCAAGCAACGGTAAATTATCATGTGTGGACGTATGGAGGAGTTGATTCACCAACGACGTAATAAATGCGGTTTTGCCTGCACGGGACAGTCCCGTAACGGCTAATCTCACATGAGCATCTAAACCACGATTAATTAAGTCATTCACTTCTTGGCGAATTCGCTTCATTGACAGTCTCCCAGAAAATCTTTAGCGCATCATGACGTTGTTAATCTTAATACGAGATGAATAAAAAAGCCCCTGAATAAAATCAGAGGCTTAGTATTCGTTTTTAAACGATTAATCTTCTTCAATCAGCTTGTAAATAACAAACAGAGCGATTTCCAACATAACAAACAGTACGCAAGTAATCGTTACGTACTTATCATCAAAGATGCTGATCCCATGAAGAATAAGGTCGTAGCCCACAAATGCACCGATAACCACGGCTATGAGGATTTGAAGAATTTTTATAAAGCGAGGCATCATGCTCTCCTGACGTTTCAATAAGTTAACAAGCCAATAATTATTAAAGCATTATATAGACAAAAAGTGCCGCTTTCGCCGCACTTTTTGTGATTTATTGGTAAATATTATCTTTATTAAGAATTACTTGGCCGCTTCAGCGATTTTCACACGCCAAGTATCTGGACCAGTTTGGTGTGCATTTGCTCCTGTAGAGTCAACTGCAACGGTCACTGGCATATCTTCCACTTCAAACTCGTAAATCGCTTCCATACCTAAGTCTTCAAAAGCAACCACACGAGCTTTCTTAATCGCTTTAGCAACAAGGTAAGCTGCACCACCTACTGCCATCAGATAAACCGCTTTGTGTTTCTTAATCGATTCAACCGTTGCCGCGCCACGCTCTGCTTTACCAATCATGCCCATAATGCCCACTTCTTCCAGCATCATGTCAGTAAATTTATCCATACGCGTTGAGGTTGTTGGACCAGCAGGACCAACCGCTTCATCACCCACAGCATCAACAGGACCTACGTAGTAAATAAACTTGTCTTTTAGATCGACACCTTCAGGTAGCTTCTCGCCATTTTGTAGCATGGTTTGAATACGCTTATGCGCAGCATCTCGACCTGTTAGGATCTTGCCTGAAAGCAGTACTGTTTCACCCGTTCTCCAAGACTGTACATCTTCTGCCGTCACGGTATCCAGGTTAACTCGACGAGTATTCGAACCTGCTTCCCACGTAATTTGTGGCCAATCTTCCAGCTTCGGTGGCGTCAGTTCCGCAGGACCTGAACCGTCAAGAGTGAAATGTACGTGACGCGTTGCTGCACAGTTTGGAATCAAACACACTGGTTTAGACGCTGCGTGTGTTGGTGCTGTTTTGATTTTAACGTCAACAACAGTGGTTAAACCGCCAAGACCTTGAGCACCAATACCTAATTTGTTTACACGGTTAAAGATATCAATACGCAGTTCTTCTTCCGCATTTTGTGGTCCACGAGCAATCAGCTCTTGAATATCGATGTGTTCCATCAATGATTCTTTCGCCAACACAGCCGCTTTCTCAGCTGTGCCTCCAATACCAATGCCTAGCATACCCGGAGGACACCAACCAGCGCCCATAGTTGGCAGTGTTTTTTCTACCCATTCTGCAATATCGTCAGACGGGTTTAACATCACCATTTTCGTTTTGTTTTCACTACCGCCGCCTTTAGCTGCGATTTGAATTTCAACTTTATTACCCGGAACCATATTGATATGTACTACCGCTGGCGTATTGTCTTTGGTGTTAATACGTTTACCAGCCGGGTCCATCAAAACAGATGCACGCAGTGGGTTGTCGGGATTGGTGTATGCCTGACGAACGCCTTCGTCCACCATTTGTTGAACCGTCATATCAGTAGAGTCCCACTGAACAGCCATACCAATGTTAACAAAGCAAGTTACAATACCTGTATCCTGACAGATAGGACGGTGACCTTCTGCCGACATGCGAGAGTTTATCAGGATTTGCGCGATAGCATCTTTCGCAGCTTGGCTTTCTTCTTTGTTGTAGGCTTCTTCTAGGGCTTTGACAAAATCTAGCGGGTGATAGTAAGAAATGTATTGTAGAGCATCAGCTACACTACTGATTACGTCTTGTTGTCGAATTACCGTCATTGCTTGCCTCTTTTATTGTTATGCTTCCTTGAGCTTTAAAGAGCTTACCTTTGAATCAGAAAATTGCATGGAATTGGTGAGCCCATCAAGTGGCTTTATGATACTCTTGCTTTCCTCAACGCGCCATTCGGTGAACGGTCTCTTTGTCACAAATTACTAAAATGACAATCTATTAAAATGAATAAAAACGAACAAAAAAGCATTCAGTCAAAAGCACTTACCTATCATACGGATATTGCAACTCAACTGTTTTCAAAGGTAGAAAACCACCCTTGGGCCATGCTGTTACGCTCTGCTTCTGAGACACATATCGACAGCCGCTACGACATTTTGGTTGCGAACCCAATAGCGACACTCACAACCACCGATGAAGAAACCATCATCACTGAACCCTCCGGTGTAACTTCATCTTTAGAAGACCCATTTGCACTGCTTGCTACTTTGCAAAATCAGTATCTGCCTGAGCAAAGTTATAGTGAGAGCCTGCCATTTGTCGGCGGCGCGGTCGGCTATTTTTCCTATGATTTAGGCCGCAGAGTCGAGAAACTCCCTACTCTTGCCAAACACGATATCAACATGCCAGATATGGCTGTGGGTATTTATGAATGGGCGATTGTGATCGATCACCATAACAAAACGGCTCAATGGGTTGGGATTAACTTGGATCAGGCGCAACAGTGGCTGGAAATGCAAGGCGGCGACAACCACGACTCAAAAGCCAAACAAGCCTTTTCACTCACAACTGCTTGGCAATCGAACATGACCCCGGAAAGCTATGCTGAAAAGTTTGCGCAGGTTCAGGAGTATTTAAAATCTGGTGACTGTTATCAGATCAACCTTGCACAGCGTTTCGAAGCTCATTATCAAGGCTCTGAATGGCAAGCGTATCTTAAATTAGAAAACCACAACCAAGCGCCCTTCTCTGCCTTTATTCGTACTGAAGAAGGGGCAATTTTAAGTGTTTCGCCAGAGCGTTTCTTACAGTTGCGTGGAGACGACATCGAAACCAAACCGATAAAAGGCACTCGCCCAAGAAGCCAAGATAAAGTATTAGATGATGCTTTCGCATCAGAACTTGTTAATGCAGAGAAGGATCAGGCCGAAAATCTGATGATTGTGGATTTGCTGCGTAATGACATAGGTCGTGTGGCCGCGCCAGGCTCTGTACATGTGCCTAAACTGTTTCATATTGAGAGCTTCCCTGCAGTTCACCATCTTGTCAGTACCATTCGTGCCAAGCTAGATAGCCAGTATTCTGCTTGTGATTTACTAAAAGCAGGCTTTCCGGGCGGTTCTATTACAGGAGCTCCGAAAGTGCGTGCGATGGAAATCATTGAAGAACTCGAACCTCACCGTCGCAGCGCATATTGTGGCTCTATTGGTTACATTAGTCGCCACGGGCAAATGGACACCAGCATTACAATTCGCACCCTTGTTGCCCACAATCACAAAATCTATGCTTGGGCTGGCGGTGGCGTGGTTGCTGACAGCCAATGTGAATCAGAATTTCAGGAAACGTTGGACAAACTGAGTAGAATCTTGCCTATATTAGAAAGATAAGTGGAATACCAGATAAGTCTCTGCCTAACACGAACACTTGTCTGGTTGTCTTTTCTAAAAACATCGAAATAAAGCGATTGGATCAGCATGAAAGCAAGATCACCACTCACTAAAGCGGAACTTATACAACGATTCCAACTTCATCAAACCGTTGATTATCATATTGAATCAACGCGTCGCTACGACAAAATCCCAAGAGATTCACTACGCAAAGCATCGGTACTGATTGGATTTGTACAAAGAGAGCATGGGTTGAACATTGTTTTGACCAAACGCGCAGAACATCTCAAGCATCATCCTGGTCAAATCAGCTTTCCGGGTGGCAAATACGAAGAAGGCGATAGAACCCTGTACAGAACAGCGATTCGTGAAGCCGAAGAAGAAATTGGTATTACGGCTTCTGACATCGAAACTTTCGGTCAGTTACCAGAAATTGTGACCATCAGTAAGTTCTCAGTCACACCTATTATGGCTTTTATTAATCCAGACTATCAGGCGGCAATCGATCCGAATGAAGTTGAAGAGGTATTTGAAGTTCCCGCCGATCATCTACTGGATAAAAACAAACTCTATTCGGGTATTTTTCAGGTTAAAAGTCAGCCTCACCGAATATTTGCCATCCCCTATCAGCGGCACTTCATTTGGGGGATGACGGCACAAATCATCCAAGCTTTGCAACGCCACATCAATATCTCATACAAATAAATCCTGAATTATTAACATAAATAATGCGTACGACTTAAGCGCAATCATAGATAGTTTCAATACTGGCAACCTCGCATTAGTTATTTTAATCAAAACCCTCAAAATAATTCATATGTAGCACGTGATAATCGTGATCTAGATGTTATTTTGAATAAACAACTTAGTCACCTGTACTTTGATGTGATTTATATCAACTTTTTTTGCAACTCAAACAAAGAGAATTGCACCCGAAATTATTTTCCCATAAAAAATTGAGATATAAAAAATGAACACATCGATTGCTATCGAAAAATCAGAACAATCTTCTAATAAATGGACTTATCAAGATTTTGCATGGACTCTCTCACTTTTTGGTACAGCTGTAGGTGCAGGTGTACTATTTCTTCCGATTAAAGCGGGTGCGGGTGGTTTTTGGCCATTAGTTATTTTGGCATTGATCGCAGCCCCAATGACATGGTTTGCTCACAAAAGTTTGGCTCGCTTTGTTCTTTCAGCGAAAAACCCTGAAGCAGACATCACTGACACAGTAGAAGAACATTTCGGTAAAACTGGCGCAAACCTTATTACTTTCGCTTACTTCTTCGCTATTTACCCTATCGTTCTTATTTACGGCGTTGGTATTACTAATACGGTTGATTCATTCCTAGTAAACCAAATAGGTATGGAATCCATTCCTCGCTGGTTATTGTCTGGCCTATTGATCGCTGCAATGACTGCAGGTGTTTTGTTTGGTAAAGAACTGATGCTGAAAGCGACTTCAGCGATGGTATACCCACTTGTAGCCATTCTGCTGGCTTTGTCTTTCTATCTTATCCCTGAGTGGAACAGCTCAATGGTAGAAGTGGCACCTGATTGGTCTTCAATGCCTTCAATCATTTGGCTAGCTATCCCAATTATTGTGTTCTCATTCAACCACAGCCCTATCATTTCTCAGTTCTCTAAAGAACAGCGTATGAAATACGGTGAAGACGCAGTTCAGAAAACAGACTCAATCACTGGCGGCGCTGCTATGATGCTGATGGGTTTTGTTATGTTCTTTGTATTCTCTGTTGTTCTTTCTCTATCTCCAGAGCAACTAGCAGAAGCAAAAGCTCAAAATATTTCTGTTTTGTCTTACCTCGCTAACATTCATGAATCTCCACTGATCTCTTACATGGGCCCACTGGTTGCTTTCGCTGCTATTACATCTAGCTACTTCGGTCACTTCCTTGGCGCTCACGAAGGTCTGGTTGGTCTAATCAAATCTCGCTCACAATCACCAGTAAGCAAGATTGAAAAAACGTCTCTATTGTTCATCGTTCTTACTACTTGGATCGTTGCAATTGTTAACCCAAGCATCCTAGGCATGATTGAAACAATGGGTGCACCAATGATTGCTGCTATCCTATTCTTAATGCCTGTATTCGCAATGCATAAAGTTCCTGCGATGGCGAAGTACAAGACTTCAGCTCCGGTACAAATTTTCACAGTTATTTGTGGTCTTGCAGCGATTAGTTCTGTAATCTACGGCGCGTTTTAGTCCCAAACTTTGTAAAGTCCGATTAAACTAAAAATATAATAGTAATAAGCCTCCTTTATATAGGAGGCTTAGTTTGAGGTAATCGCTATGATTAGTGTGTTTGATATCTATAAAATTGGCATCGGTCCTTCGAGCTCACATACAGTTGGACCAATGAAAGCCGGTAAACAATTTGTTGATGACTTAATCGCAATGGATAAGCTGCAGGACATCACCAAAATTACCGTTGACGTTTATGGATCATTATCGCTGACAGGGAAAGGTCACCATACAGATGTTGCTATCATCATGGGCTTAGCAGGTAACACTCCTGAGCATGTTGATATCGATAGTATTCCAGGTTTTATTGAAAGCGTTCAGAAGACTGAACGTCTTCCTGTTGGTACGCACAATCATACCGTCGCTTTTCCACGTGAATATGGCATGGTGTTCCATAAGAGCTTCTTGTCTCTGCACGAAAACGGCATGTCCATTCACGCGTGGAACAATGACGACGTTGTTTACAGCAAAACCTACTACTCTATCGGTGGCGGTTTTATTGTTGATGAAGAGCATTTCGGTCAGAAAGCAAAAACAGAGGTATCCGTTCCTTACCCGTTTAACACAGCAGAAGAGCTAGTTAACCAGTGTAAAGAGAGTGGACTTTCTATCAGCACACTAGTAATGGAGAACGAAAAAGCCCTTCATAGTGATGTTGAAGTAAAAGAGTACTTCGCAAATATCTGGCGCACCATGCAAGAGTGTATGGAACGTGGTATGGGTACTGAAGGTATTCTTCCAGGTCCGCTACGTGTACCTCGCCGCTCTGCTGCGCTACGTCAGCAGCTTTTGACTTCTGAAAAAATCACGAATGACCCTATGGCGGTTGTTGACTGGGTAAACATGTACGCTTTCGCTGTGAATGAAGAAAACGCAGCGGGTGGCCGTGTGGTTACAGCACCGACTAATGGCGCGTGTGGCATCATCCCTGCGGTACTTGCATACTATGACAAGTTCATCCAGACGGTAACGGAAAAAGATTATACGCGTTACTTCGCAGCTTCTGGTGCTATCGGTGGTTTGTACAAGCAAAACGCTTCTATCTCTGGCGCGGAAGTAGGTTGCCAAGGCGAAGTAGGTGTAGCTTGTTCAATGGCGGCTGGCGGTCTTGCTGCACTGTTAGGTGGAAGCCCTGAACAAGTGTGTATGGCGGCTGAAATTGCCATGGAACACAACTTAGGTCTGACGTGTGACCCAGTAGCGGGACAAGTACAGGTACCATGTATCGAACGTAATGGTATTGCTGCTGTCAAAGCGATCAACTCTACCCGTATGGCGATGCGCCGTTCTTCAGCACCACGTGTTTCTCTAGATAAAGTGATTGAAACCATGCTGGAAACCGGTAAAGACATGAACGCAAAATACCGTGAAACATCACAAGGTGGTTTAGCGGTTAAAGTGATCTGCTAATCGTTAGCTTCTGATCTCATTAATGAAAGCCTGATGAATTATCGTCAGGCTTTTTTGTTTTTAAAACATGTACATAAACAATCAAAGATTGAAGCTATGGCGCAGGGCTATATAGCCTCGGCGAGCCAGAATGAGGCAGATGAATCAGGTTAAGATTATTTCTTCTTGCCCATTCGACTGTTAATGCGGTTGGGGCAGATAAACACACCAGCGTTGAAAGCTTTGCTCTTACGGCTTTATGGATAAGCTCTAGGCTGCAACGACTGGTCACTATTGCAAAACCATTTTTGGTGTTTAACTGCTCTGATGCCATTGCACCAATCAGTTTATCTAGCGCATTGTGACGACCAATGTCCTCGCGGCAGAGCACAATCTCCCCTTTCGTATTGGCAAATAACGCGGCGTGCAGTGCTCCGGAAATTTTTGCCGCTTTCTGATGCTGAGATATTCTCTCTCTCAACCCTTCAAAGACTAGCGGATTAGGTGGTGACGATGAATCTAGCGGGCATAAATCAGGAAGAGCCTGTTCAAGAGCGGCTACACCACAGATACCACAACCAGTAGTGCCGGCCATATGACGGCGTTGATTCTTCAGATCCCAAAAAGCGCGGTTACTGATTTCCACTTCTGCGAAGTGAGAATCGCCCTGCCCGCCAATTTCGATATCTCTAATTTCGCTAAAACTACTCACAATACCTGAACTAAGACTAAAGCCGCGAACGAAATCTTCAAGATGACCGGGGGTGACCATCATCACCGCTTGATTGATGCCGTTGTAACTGATTGCCAAAGCCGATTCACTGGCTAACGGAGCATCCAGAACTTCACTTTCACCCGTTAACTCACGGTAGTAATGCGCGATCGGTGCAGCTGGGGCTTGGTTAAAATCATGCAGTTCACTGTAATTTTGGCTATCTATGGTACAGGACATCAAATCACCTCCACAGCTTGAATGCATGGCTTAGGCTTAGCAAACAGACTCTTCGCTTCAGCAAAGCACTGATCAACAAGTGCCGATGAGGGCTCTTGTTTACGTTTGAGTAAAACCAGAGGTGAATGCACCACCGCTTTCTCAATCGGGACGATACGTAGCTGTTCGTTGAGTTCTGCTAACCCTGAATTCAGCGGCATGATTGCACAGCAAAGCCCGCTGGTGACGGCTTGGATGAGGTGAAAAGTAGAATTACTTTCAATCACCGTTTGTGGCACAAGCCCTTTGCTACCGAAGCTCAAATCAATGGAATGGCGGTAGTGCATGCCTTTTGATAACAAGCCTAACGGAATGCTGCTTAAGGACTCCCACATAACAATGTCTTCAGCAAAGTCAAAATAACGATGATCGTAAAGCACGCCTAAATCTGTAGAGCTCATTTCCACCACGTCAAAATAGCTCGTATTTACCTGATCGATATAACACATGCCCAAATCAAGCTGATTACGATTGAGCTTATCTATGATCTGCTCAGAAGCCATAGACATTATCTGAAAACGTAACTCTGGATAGAGTTCTGACAGTGGTTTAATGAGCTGCATTGGATTCTGGCTTGCCAAAGGAACCATGCCCAATCTCAATGAACCAACCAACTGTCCTCGACAGTTAGCCGCTTCAGCTTGTAGCCCATCGTGAGCAGCTAATACCGTTTTTGCCCAAGCAAGAATCCGGTCACCCGCTTCGGTAAACCCTTCAAATCGTTGGCTTCTTTTGATGAGTTCAAGCTCGAGCTCTTCTTCTAAACGTCTAATCCTCATCGACAATGTTGGCTGCGTGATATGACACAATGCCGCCGCCTGACCAAAATGCTTGGTCTGATCTAAGGCGATTAAGTACTTAAGTTGTTTGATATCCATTGTCGATTACAAGACCTAAACCGTATGTGAAAAGAGCGTTTTTTCAGGAAATGACGAATAGGAAAAAACGCAGCAATAATTGATCTAAATCAAGGTTATTCTTATCAAATACAAGGGTCAAATCTAAATTATCTATAGCGTGATAGATAACTGCTATCAGACAAACATTTGCCATACAAGGAAATACAAGCGCAATAGCCGTATTTTCAGCCATATTGTGTCCTAGCTGATACATGCGGTTTATCAGTAGTTATTCATTCCCTTTCTCCATTCGTCATAGATTCTGTTTATCACTCAGTCGGTAATATCAATTGGACGCATATCTTGGGACACAATAATCTTTGATTTAGATCAAGACATAATGTCAGCAGATCCAAATCTGAAATTTAAAAGCAGTAAGCAGGACTCTTCTAAAACCAAAATAAGCCGTATTACTACTTCCGCTTTATTCCCATATCGCGCCTGTTTTCACCGGTACTCCTGTTTGCTGTTGTTCCTGTTCGTGAGGAGTAAAGTCGTGAGTCAAAAAGAACACATAAAGCAATATAAAGGTCCTGCTGGTGGTTGGGGGGCATTGAAAGCCGTCACTAAAAGTTGGTGGGGCAGCGAGAATGCGGTTAAAAACATTCGTACCATGCTTAAAACGAACCAAAATGGGGGCTTTGACTGCCCTGGTTGTGCATGGGGAGAATCACCGGAAAGCGGAAAAGTAAATTTCTGCGAAAACGGCGCAAAAGCGGTTAACTGGGAAGCGACCAATCGCGTGGTTGACCCAGAGTTTTTCGCCACTCACAGCGTTTCATCACTATTGAAACAAACCGATTATTGGCTTGAATATCAAGGTCGTATTACTCATCCGATGAAATACGACTCTGCTAGCGATCACTACGTTCCGGTGAGCTGGGACGAGGCGTATCAGTTAGTCGCCAAACATCTCAACCAGCTTGAATCGCCGCATCAGGCTGAGTTTTATACCTCTGGTCGCGCAAGCAACGAAGCGGCATTCTTATACCAACTGTTCGTACGTGCTTTCGGTACTAACAATTTTCCTGACTGCTCCAACATGTGTCATGAAGCAAGTGCAATTGGTATGAAGGACACCATTGGTGTTGGCAAAGGAACGGTGATTTTTGACGACTTTGCCAAAGCCGATGCAATTTTTGTGATTGGTCAGAATCCGGGAACCAACCACCCACGTATGCTGGAACCTTTGCGTGAAGCTGTTAAACGTGGTGCGCAAGTGATCTGCCTAAACCCCCTGAAAGAAAGAGGACTGGAGCGATTTCAAAACCCGCAAGTGCCAATTGAAATGCTCAGCAATGGTTCTAAGCCAACCAACACTGCATACTTGCGACCAGCTCTCGGTGGCGATATGGCTGTCTTTCGTGGCATTGCTAAATACTTGCTGCAATGGGAGCGCGAAGCTCTGGAAACCAATGGAAAAGCGGTATTTGACAGAGCGTTCATCAGTGAGCACACCATTGGTATTGACGAATATTTAAAAGAAGTCGATGCGACCACATGGGAACACATCACCGAGCAATCTGGTCTCGAATTGAGCGAAATTGAGATGGTCGCCGATATGTATCGCCGTTCAGATCGTGTGATCATGTGCTGGGCTATGGGTTTGACCCAACATCGTCACTCCGTTCCAACCATTAAAGAAGTAGCGAACGTGCAAATGTTGCGAGGCAACGTAGGTAAACCGGGCGCTGGTCTTTCTCCCGTTCGCGGTCACAGTAACGTGCAGGGTGACCGCACTATGGGCATTGATGAAAAACCGTCAAAAGCCTTTCTTGATAACATTGAGCGCCGCTTCAACTTTAGTGTTCCTCGTGAAGTTGGCCACAACACAGTCCAAGCGATTAAAGCGATGGAAGAACACAAGTCGAAAGTCTTTATCGGCTTAGGGGGCAACTTCGCTCAAGCGACTCCGGATACTGAACGTACACATTTGGCGATGAAAAATTGCGACCTGACGGTTCATATCTCAACCAAGCTCAATCGCTCACACTTGGTGACAGGAAAAGATGCTCTTATCCTTCCATGTTTAGGACGCACAGAGATCGATGTTCAAGATCACGGCCCGCAAGGCGTGACCGTTGAAGATACCTTCAGTATGGTCCACATCTCCTATGGTCAGTTAGAGCCGCGCTCGGAACATTTACGTTCAGAGCCAGCGATTATTGCCGGAATTGCACATGCCACCTTGGGCTGCCATCCAATTGACTGGAACTGGGTAATTCAGAATTACGAACGTATCCGCGATTTGATTTCTGAGACTATTCCAGGCTTTACCGATTTCAATCAAAAACTGCGTAATCCAGGTGGTTTCCACCTTGTAAACTCTGCAACAGAACGCAATTGGAATACCTCATCTGGCAAAGCACAGTTTAGTGACAGCCCATTACCCAAACAACTCATCAACGAGGCTGTTTTAGAGCAAGGCAATAAGCCCGATCTGATTCTGCAAACTATGCGTTCACACGATCAATACAACACCACTCTGTATGGTTTGAACGACCGCTATCGCGGTGTATTTGGCATGCGTGAAGTGCTATTTATCAATGAAGATGATATTGCCAAACTTGGATTTAAAAACGGTGATAAGGTGGATATGGTGTCGCTTTGGGAAGATGGCGTTACACGTAGAGTGCAAGGTTTTACCTTAGTCGCGTACGATATCCCTAAAGGTCAGGCAGCAGCCTACTACCCTGAAACCAATCCCCTTGTTCCTTTAGATAGTTATGGGGAAAGAACCTTTACTCCAACGTCTAAGTTCATCGCAATCAAGCTTGAAAAAGCCTCTTCAGATGAAATACAACGTTCTAAAGTTGAATAAAAGAGTCTGAATTAACAAACTCAAGGTACAAAAAAACCACCTGACACTTCATGCATTGTTAAACGATATAAAGTTAAACGATGCAGAGCTAAGGTGGTTTTCTTTTTCAGCTTGAAGCTTCGACGAATCAGCCGCTACAGAGAGAGTTAAGCTTCGCCAGTATAGATACAGCCAGCAGTACACGTTTCTTTGATTTCAACTTTGCTCAGCAAAGGCAAAGATGGTTTCAACTGTTGCCAAATCCACTTCGCAAGAACTTCACTGGTCGGGTTTTCTAACCCTTCAATATCATTCAGGTAGTAGTGATCCAATCTATTATAGATAGGTTTGAATGCAGCTTTGATTTCTGCAAAATCCACTAACCAACCAGTATGTGGGTCAACATCGCCAGCTACGTATAGGCGAACCAAAAATGAGTGTCCATGCAGACGCCCGCATTTATGCCCTTCTGGCACATGCGGTAAGTGGTGCGCGGCTTCGAACATGAACTCTTTGTAAATTTCAGTCTTCATATTGGTGATCAGTCTATCAATCTGGCTAGTAAAAATGAGGCGCAATAGTAAGTAATCTGACACTAGGAAACAAGCGTAGGATCTCACTTTTCACTGCAATTTCAGTTTGAACAAAACAATAATTCGATGTCGAAATTATGGCAGCAGCGTCAAATTTCTGAGCACAGCATTTCTGTGTCACAAATATAAAATCCATATTTTGTATGTGGTCACAGTAACAAAAACACTCATTTTCCCTTTAATTTCTAACGTCTATATTTACTTAAATAATATTTAATAACTCTATAACAATAAGACCATTATGAGCTCAACAATTACCTCTAAACTACTTCTGACGCTGGTGACGGTTTTCGCACTGGTTCTGGCTAGTTCGACCATCTATCAGTCTATTCAGCAACGTGATCTGATTAACTCCGTCTTGGGTGAACAACTACACGATAAAGCAAGCAACTATTTCGATAGCCTCAACATGATGATGCTTACCGGCACCATGGCTCAGAAAGAAACTCTACGTCAAAAAGCCTTGGCACAAGATGGTATCGAACAAGTGCGTGTTTTGCGCTCTGATTTAGTGAGTAAACTTTATGGTCCGGGGCAGGAAAACCAAGCTCCCGTTGATGATATTGATAAACGTGCTCTGAAAGGCGAATACATCCTAGAGCCGATCGAAGCAAGTTGGGGTAAAGGCATTGTTGTCGCTCTGCCAATGAAATCCAGCGAGAACTACCGTGGTACAAACTGCGTCGCGTGTCATATGGCTCCTGAGGGTGAAGTGCTGGGTGTTATCCGCCTTGAATACAACCTAAGTCATATCAACAGCCTGATTAACCACAGAACACTAGTCGGTGTAGGAATCATGGCCGCTATCGCTATAGTTGGTTTCTTGATTACACTCACGCTGATTAAACGTTTCATTGTTAGACCTCTACAGAAAACCACACTGTTTATGAGTCAGGTCAGTAAAAGCAAAGACCTTTCACCACGACTCGACAACGGTAAAAAGGATGAGCTGGGTCAACTCGCCGCCTCTATCAACTCCCTGATGGACACGGTATCGGACAGCTTGCAACAAGTCCAAACGACCTCACATTCCCTCGCCTCTTCCGCTAATCAGTTAACGGGTGTCGCGCAGGTGACAGATAGAGCAGCAAATAATCAACAGAGTGAAACCTCCGACGTACAGTACAACATCGAAGAAATGCAGAACAAACAACACGAAGTTGAAATGTCGACCACCGATGCAGCCGTGTTAGTAAAACACACCACTGATGTCGCCCAAAGCAGCGCTTTGCAAGCGCATTCTGCCAGCGAAGACATTAAGAACTTAGTCGGTGACATTGAAGACGTGAAAAACAAGATAGCGCAACTGAACAACCAAACAGGGGAAGTTTCTACCATATTAGGTGTTATCAAAGGGATCGCTGAACAAACTAACCTTCTGGCACTGAACGCTGCGATTGAAGCTGCACGAGCAGGCGAACAAGGCCGAGGGTTCGCCGTGGTGGCTGACGAAGTTCGTAATCTCGCTTCACGCACCGCAGAAGCGACTGGGAATATTGAAAAGATTATCGCCCAGTTCCAAAAAGAGAGCGAAGAGTCTATGGTCTCTGTAGATAGCGTTTGTTCAGAAGCACATACACGCTCAAACGAAATTGAGGAGCTCTCTGCTGCGATGAGAAATGTGGTCACTGAAATGAAACAGGTTCTTGAACACACAGAAAGTATTCAGAGTCAGACACAAATGACGACGCAAGTGAGCCAGAATGTTCAACAAAAAGTAGAAGTGATCGCGCGCCATGCGCAAGACACTTCTCATTCAGCAACAGAAACACGAGAAATCAGCTTAAATCTAGAGCAATTGTCGCAACAACTGGAATCTTTGCTCAATCAATTTACTCTTTCGCGTAAGAATTAACCACCAAAGTAAGATTAAAGGTTGAAGCTGACGAATTGACAGGTAATATGTCCCGTTGAATTAATAAGAATTCTATCCAACCCAATGAATCGTCTATTTAATCAACAATAATGACGAAAAACTCATTGGGTTGTATGTTTACCTCAATGGAGACTATATCAAACATGACTTACGCGCCTGTAACTGACGTACTTGGCGGCAAGCTAGCAGTAGACAGTGAAGTCACTGTACGCGGCTGGATCCGTTCACGTCGTGATTCCAAAGCTGGAATCTCTTTCCTTGCCATTTATGACGGCTCTTGTTTCGACCCGATTCAGGCCGTGGTCCCAAATAATCTTAATAATTACGAAAACGAAGTATTAAAGCTAACTACTGGCTGCTCTGTTGAAGTAACGGGTAAGATTGTTGAGTCTCCAGCGAAAGGTCAAGATTTCGAACTGGCTGCAACTGGCGTAAAAGTTGTTGGCTGGGTTGAAGATGCGGATACGTACCCAATGGCAAAAACTCGTCACTCTATCGAGTATCTTCGTGAAGTAGCACACCTTCGTCCACGTACTAACGTGATTGGCGCTGTGGCTCGCGTACGTAACTGCCTTTCTCAGGCAATTCACCGCTTCTACCATGAGCAAGGTTACTTCTGGATGTCTGCACCACTAATTACTGCATCTGATGCAGAAGGTGCTGGTGAGATGTTCCGCGTTTCGACTTTGGATCACGCTAACCTTCCTCTGGATGACAAAGGCAATGTAGACTACAACGAAGATTTCTTCGGTAAAGAAACATTCCTGACTGTATCTGGTCAGCTAAACGCAGAAGCGTACGCTTGTGCATTGAGCAAAGTGTACACTTTCGGTCCTACTTTCCGTGCTGAAAACTCAAACACTAGCCGCCACCTTGCTGAATTCTGGATGGTTGAGCCTGAAGTTGCATTTGCTGAACTCGATGATGTAGCGAAACTTGCTGAAGACATGCTTAAGTACGTATTTAAAGCTGTACTTGAAGAGCGTCGTGATGACCTAGAGTTCTTTGCACAACGTATCGACAAAGAAGCCATCACTCGTCTGGAACAGTTCGTTAAATCTGATTTCGCACAAGTAGATTACACTGACGCAATCCAAATTCTTCTGGATTCTGGGCGTGAGTTTGAGTTCCCTGTTGAATGGGGTATCGACATGTCTTCTGAACATGAGCGTTTCCTTGCAGAAGAACACTTCAAAGCACCAGTAATCGTTAAAAACTATCCGAAAGACATCAAAGCATTCTACATGCGTCTGAATGACGATGGTAAAACAGTTGCTGCGATGGACGTTCTAGCACCGGGTATTGGTGAAATCATTGGTGGTTCTCAACGTGAAGAGCGTTTAGACATCCTTGATGCACGTATGGTTGAGATGGGCATCGACCCTGAGCACATGAGCTGGTACCGCGACCTACGTCGCTACGGTACTGTACCTCACGCTGGTTTCGGTTTAGGTTTCGAGCGTCTAGTGTCTTACGTAACAGGTATGGGTAACGTTCGTGACGTGATTCCATTCCCTCGTACTCCTCGCTCAGCGAACTTCTAATCCCTTTTTGGTGATACGTAATGTTAAAAGACCTCCCAAGTGGAGGTCTTTTATTTTGTCTGGCACTCAAACAAGTTATCTTTCTTCTTGATCTGCTTTCAACGCATACCTTACGCCCACAAAACACAGGCTAAAGATAACGAACGGAATGACCGCCGCGGTGTATTCAACCCACGCATATTGTGCAAATGATTTGGCCAAAATGAGGTGTGCAAACACAAGCAAGAAAGCACTAAATATCGCCACTGTAATCAGTGTTAGTTCATGTTTTACCAACTGCTTTTTCATCATCACTCCTAACTAAGAGGTTGTTTTACGTTGATTAAACCACATTAAGAGAAAGGTGAACCGATACAGTTGTTGTGATAAATACCTAAACAGATGCTCGTGGCTCACTTATTTTTGATGGCATTTTCTAATGCGCCATTAACATACATAGCGGTGTCGAGTCGCTGGTGGTGTTAAAACTTGCTTTCACTTGGAAAAATTATGTTCCATACTTTCAAAGGAATAACGTTTTTTTGGAGGAAGTTATGAAAGTCTTTAGATTGGAAGATCTCAACTACAACGGCATAAAAGATAGCGTGCACAGTTGGGACCATCCAGAAGCTCCGGATCCCTATTATTGGCGCCCAGATTGGTTACATATTGCGGAAGATGCATTGGGCTTACACCCAAAACAACCGTTGGATGTCGAAGAAGGTCAAATCCCCACAGAAGAAGATGCAAAGAAAGCCATCGTTAAACATCTCAACGAAAATCAAGATTAACCACGGCTGACCAGTGAATGCGTTGAAGAAAGACCTCCTATTACGGAGGTTTTTCTCTTTCTATGACTACAATTTTGTGAACAACAAAGCCTTTCCTTAAGATTTTTCCACTTTCTTAAGTTTTTCTTAAGTTACTCCCTGCACTATCCGTTTCAGAAAGACACTGTTGTCCCCTATCAACTAACTGTATGAGTCGGTGAGCATTATGACAAAACTCGCTTTTGCCTCTTTTGCTGGATTACTTTTAATTCATACTGCTGCTAATGCATTCACTAATGATCAGTTTGCAGTCAACGATTCATCGATGCAAGTTGCCTCAAACGAACAATACACAACCTATAAAACAAACAAAACCAGCGGCTTAGATCTTTCAACTGTCGCAGCATCAACCTTAGTGGGTTATCTTGATGAAAATAGTGACAGCAATTTTTTACCGAGTGCTGCCGCTGCAATCGCGATTTCAGCAGGTTTGCAATACACAGTAGATACACAAGTTAACGCTATTTCTGATGTGAAAATTGCGCCCTATTTTAGCGGCAGTGAAACCGGTATTAGCCTTTCATTCTCATTTCAGTAATTACTGCCACCCAGACTGCAATTACACACCACTGTTCTCTGGTCATTCCAGTACTCTCGAACAGCTTTCGTAAACAAGTTCGTAACACTTTTCTACTTCATTTCCTGCAAAAGACGATAACCTTTTCATAAGAAAAGCGACCTTTAAGCATTAATCATCAAGCAAGTTAAATTATTTTGAAATTTTCTAAACACCACTGTTGTCAGCGTTGGTACAGAAAGGTATAAATACGATAAATTTGACTGGATTTCCTTCCACCTAACTTACATGGATGAGCATTATGTTTGAAAAAGTTGTCGCGGCCCCTGCTGACCCTATTCTTGGCCTAACTGAAGAGTTTAAAAAAGACCCTCGCGCTGAGAAAATTAACCTGGGCGTTGGTATTTATAAAAATGAAGCAGGCCAAACCCCTGTTTTAGCTACCGTTAAAAAAGCAGAAGCGGCTCTACTTGAATCTGAAAAAACAAAATCTTATCTAACTATCGAAGGTACGGCCGAGTACGGTTTGGCAGTACAAAAGCTGTTATTCGGTGCAGACTCAGACATCGTAACTAAGCAGCTAGCGAAAACAGCTCAAGCACCTGGTGGTACTGGCGCTCTACGTGTGGCGGGTGAGTTCATCAAACGTCAACTAGGTGACGTGAAAGTATGGATCAGTAATCCAACTTGGGCGAACCACAACGGTGTGTTCTCTGCCGCGGGTCTGGAAGTTGCACAGTATTCTTACTACAACGCAGAAGCGAAAGATAAAGATTTCGCAGCTATGGTTGCTGACCTAGCGAAAGCAGAAGCTGGTGATATTGTATTGCTACACGGATGCTGTCATAACCCAACGGGTATCGATCCAACAGCGGAAGAGTGGGAAACGCTAGCTAAATTAGTGGCTGAAAAAGGTCTTTTACCTATGTTTGACTTTGCATACCAAGGTTTCGCAAAAGGTGTAGAAGAAGATGCTGAAGGTCTACGTATTTTTGCTAAGTACAACAGCGAAATTCTTGTAGCAAGCTCGTTCTCTAAGAACTTTGGTTTGTACAACGAGCGTGTTGGTGCGTTCACTTTAGTTGCACCTTCTTCTGAAGTTGCAGAGACAGCGTTCTCTCAAGTTAAAGCTATCATTCGTTCTATCTACTCTAACCCACCAGCACACGGTGCAGCAGTAGTTACATACATTCTGAACAACGCTGAGCTGCGCGCAGAATGGGAAGCGGAAGTGGCGGAAATGCGTGAACGTATTCAAGAGATGCGTGAACTGTTCGTTGCTACTCTGAAAGAACAAGGTGTGACTGCAGACTTCAGCTTCATCGAACGTCAAAATGGCATGTTCTCTTTCTCTGGTCTAAACAAGGAGCAAGTGGCTCGTCTGAAAGAAGAATTTGGCATCTACATCGTTGGTTCTGGCCGTATCAGCGTAGCGGGCATGACTAAGTCAAATATGCTTCCTCTTTGCAAAGGTATTAAAGCGGTACTTTAATCCTTATCTGACAGCTAAAAGCCGACCCTTTGGTCGGCTTTTTTGTACATGTTTGTTTAGAAACTCGTTAATAATTGAATTTTGCCAAGATACCCGCTTCTCGAATCGATGTGCCTCGCTCGCCATCGCGGTAAGAGACAAAACCACCAAGAGCAAATTTAGGATAGAAATAATAATCGCCACTCAATGTATAGACATTTTCATCCAGCCACTTATTTCTGAGTGTTTCAGCAAACAGTGACGTTTCGAATTTTTTGGTAACGGCATACCTTAAACCAAGGTCTACGCTATAAACAAAGTCGGTTTCTTTATCTCCAGCATCGATTCTTAATGCACCTATTTTGCCATTAGTGACTAAATCCAGTTTGTCAGCCAATAACCAACGATAACCGATACCAACACGGAGTAAATAGTGATCAATAGTTACGTTGTTAGGGTGAACAAACCGAGAGCCATAATCTGCACTCCACAGCAAGTTACTGTCATCAAATTTATGGTTTATTCCAACAATAACCGCACTCGCATTGTCGCCATCGGTTGAATAAGATCGGTAAGAGCCTGAACTAACACTTCCATATACATAATCATACTGAAGCGGAGTCGCTTCAGTTAGCTCATGTGAAAAAACAGATGAAGATAGCAACATCGATGAGATAAGCACTGCCCATTTTTTCATCAACAACTCCTTGAATTTCTTGCCTCACTTCCTTTAGCTTAGTCGAAAGTAGCAAAAGATTATGAGATACAGCCATAGAATCTGCGTTCACGAGAAAAGTCGTGTACAATTTACATTTTCTTGTATTGACAGACTCTTACGTTCATTACGTCCACATAACGCATCTTTCAAGGAGCCTATATGGAAGCCGAGCTATCAGAAATTAAGAATTTCCTTAGCCAACACATCCCTTTCTCTGAGTTACCAGAAGAAATTCTAGAACATATCGCTCACCATATAGAAATTGCTTACTACAGACAGGACACACCAATCATCCACCTTGGCGATCATATCCAAGATCTCTATATGATTCGCAGTGGCACGGTTGAAGTTTATCGACGTAAAGGTGAACTGTATAACCGATTAACCGAAGGCGGACTATTCGGTCAAATGGGATTGCTCACTAACAACAAAGTACGTTTTCCTGTCACCGCCATTGAAGATACGCTTGTCTATTGCATTCCAGAATTTGTGTTTCAGTCACTCTATGAAGAACACGATGCTTTTGCCGATTATGTTGAAGTCGAAGATAACGCTCGTCTTCGCCAAGCCGTGTCAAACAGTTCAGAACAAAATGACTTAACCACATCAAAAGTAAAACGCATTTTAACGGGTGAAGCGCCTTACGTATTCAAAGACGCCACTATACAAGAAGCCGCTATCAAAATGGCGGAGGAAAATGACTCTTCACTATTGGTGATCGACCCTGAAATCTTTGAAGATAACGAAGATGATCAAAGCCCAGTCATTGGAATCATCACAGAAAAAGACTTATGCCATCGAGTATTGGCAACCGGTATTGACCATCAAGCACCGATTACTGATGTGATGACATCAGAAGTGATGTTCTTAGATCACAACGCCTACGTTTACGAAGCGATGTTGATGATGCTGCGTTATAACGTCCATCACCTCCCCGTTTTAAAAGACAAAAAGCCAATTGGCATTCTGAACATTACTGACATCATTCGTTATGAGTCCCAAAACTCACTACTATTGGTTAGTAGCATATTCCAACAAAACAGTGTTGATGACTTAGCAACACTGTCTAAGCAAGTTAAAGACGCCTTTGTCAGACTTGTCAATGAGGACGCCAACTCGCACATGGTGGGCACTGCGATGTCGACCATTGGCCGCAGTTTTAAACAACGTATTTTGGAGCTGGCGGAAGAGACCTTCGGCCCCCCTCCTATTCCTTACTGCTTTTTGGCGCTTGGATCGATGGGAAGGGATGAACAGCTGGTCGTCACTGACCAAGATAATGCCATTATCTTAGACGATAGCTACAACGAAGAAGCTCATGGAGAGTATTTTGCCAACCTAGCCAAGTTCGTTTGTGATGCTTTGGATCAGTGCGGTTACAGCTATTGCACCGGTGATATCATGGCGACCAATCCAATGTGGCGTATGACACGCCAAGAATGGGAAGCGTGCTTTGCCGATTGGATTGATAATCCGAACCCTAAAGCACTTTTGAATGCTTCGATATTCTTCGACCTAGACGGTGTTTATGGTCGCTTAAAATGGGCAGAAATGTTGAATGGTTTCATCGTTCGCCGTGCCCGTAGAAACAATCGATTCTTAGCTTGCCTAGCACGTAACGCGCTGAACCGAACACCGCCTCTTGGCTTCTTCAAAAGCTTTGTAATGGAGAAAGATGGGCGTCATAACAACTCCATCAACTTAAAGCGACGTGGAACAGCACCACTTGCTGACTTAATACGGGTACATGCATTGGCCGTAGGGTCGCGGGCGAAAAACTCGTTTGAACGCCTCGACAACGTTATCGACGCAGGCATTTTGCCTAAAGGCAGAGGTGAAGACTTGCGCGATGCTCTTGAGTTCATCTCCATGGTACGTATTCGCCACCAAGCGTTTGATGTTGAGAACAATATCGAAGCGGATAACAATATCGAACCTGAGAATCTTTCTGAATTTGAACGACGTAACTTAAAAGACGCCTTCCAAATTTTAAGTAATGCTCAGAACTTCTTAAAATACCGCTATCAAGCCAGTAATAAATTTAAATAAGGGACACCATGAAACGTCTGTTTCAGGCGCCAAGTATTGACTGGCCCTACAAATATCAAAGCAAAAGAAACGTAGTGACTCACCCGCTGCTAAAGAACTTTTATCAGCCAGAAATGGTCGATGGCAGTACACCAATTAGCGATATTGAGTTTATCGCTATGGATTTTGAAACCACAGGATTGGACTCCGATAAAGACGATATCATCACCATTGGCATTGTGCCTTTTACCTTGAATCGAATATATCTCAACCGAGCCAAGCACTGGATAGTACGACCAAGACAAAAGCTGGACGAACATTCGGTAGTGATACATGGTATCACCCACAGTGACATCATCGATGCCCCAGATCTCTCCGGTATTATGGAAGAGGTACTCGCTGAGTTGTCAGGTAAAATCATGGTGGTTCACTACCGACATATCGAACGTGAATTTCTGGATAAAGCCTTAAAGCTCAGAATCAATGAAGGTATCGAATTTCCGGTTGTCGATACGATGGAAATCGAATCCCTCATTCAGAAAAGAACAACCAGCGGCATATGGAATAAGCTAAAAGGTAAAAAGCAAGAGTCGGTGCGACTTGGACAATCAAGAGCTCGCTATGGTCTACCTGCTTACACGCCTCACCATGCCCTGACGGACGCTGTCGCGACCGCAGAACTTTTCCAAGCTCAAGTTGCTTATCATTACAGTCCGCAGCTAAATATTCGGACACTCTGGCGTTAAGAGCTGGTGTTCTGAACTCTAACCAACATGCACAAAAAAGCCGCCTTCGAAAGGCGGCTTTTTACTATGAGCTGTATAACCTATCGTTTAAACGTTTCAGTACGTAAGCCCATCACTAAGCTGACACACATCAACAGTAGTACAAACGTAAATGGTAACGCCGTTGAAATCGCTCCGGCTTGCAGCGCTTGTACCGCTTCTGTACCGCCAATCCAAAGTAAAGCAATCGCAATCAAGCCTTCCATCATTGCCCAGAACACTCGCTGAGCAACAGGAGAATCAAGCTTACCACCCGCAGTAATACTATCGATAACCAATGAACCCGAATCTGAAGAGGTAATAAAGAACACCAATACCAGAATCACCGCAATCATGGATAACATAGTACCGTAAGGTAAACTATCAAACATTTGGAACATCGCCAGAGAGACGTCCGTCAAACCGTGTGAGCCGAGTTCGCCAATTTTGTCGACCACTTGCTCAACAGCTAAGCCACCAAACACAGACATCCAAATCAAAGTGACGACTGTTGGAACAATAAGAACGGCGGTAATAAATTCACGGATAGTACGACCTCGAGATACACGAGCGATAAACATACCTACAAATGGTGACCATGAAATCCACCAAGCCCAGTAGAATACAGTCCAACCTTGGAACCACGCTTCGTCAGCACGGCCATGTGGATTACTCAATGGAAGAATGTTTTCAATGTATGACATTAACGTGGTCGGAATCGCGGCAAAGGTAACTGTGTAGCCAATCAGTGCCACCAAAATCAGTAACAGGAACGCTACGACCATGTTGATGTTAGAGATAACTTTTACACCACCATCAATACCACGGACGACGGAAATGGTTGCCAGTAGTGTAACAACAATAATAACGGCTACCTGCAAACCAATCCCAGCGTCAATTCCAAACACATGATGGATACCACTAGCCGCTTGTTGCGCACCAAGACCTAACGACGTTGCAAGACCAAACAGCGTTGCAATTACCGCTAGAATATCAACAATGTGCCCTGCCCAGCCCCATGCTCTATCACCTAGAATTGGATAGAAGATAGAACGGATAGAGAGTGGCAGTCCTTTGTTGTAGCAGAAGAACGCGAGCGAAAGCGCCACAACACCGTAGATCGCCCAAGGGTGTAAGCCCCAGTGGAACATTGTTGCACCCAGAGCCAGTTTTGCAGCCTCTGGAGAGTTGGCGGCGACACCGAGAGGTGTTTCATACCAACCTGTAAAATAAGCGACTGGTTCAGCCACACTCCAGAACATCAAACCTATACCCATACCCGCAGCAAAAAGCATTGAGAGCCATGAGATAAATGAGTGATCCGCTACGGCATCATCACCGCCAAGGCGAATTTTACCGTATGGAGAGACTACTAAGGCTAAACAGAAAAGAACAAAAATGTTACCAGCCCATATAAATAGCCAGTCGAATGACCCAATGATCTGCCACTTCAAACCGTCCAATGCTGATTTTGCTGTATCTGCGTCGACAACTAAAATTGTCAACAAGAACAGCAATATTAAGCCAGCGCTTATACCGAATACAGAGTTGTGGACATCAAATCCCCACTTCTGAATGTTGTCTTGACCTACCGTATAGTCGGTACTGTCAATACTGTATTTATCAATACCTTTTGTCATTTGTCCTCTCTTTGAATCAATCTAAATTGAACTCAAATAACTATGAGTAAGAAGTAAGTTCTTACTGAAGTCCCAAAAATTACTTTGTACTCATAACTATTAACTCAACAATAAGAGGTCTACATTGTACACGTGACCATTTTCAAATCTACAAATAGCTCAAAATAAACACAATATTAATTAATAATTATGTTTGAACGACTAATATTTCACCACAAAAGATATTCAATATGATTTGTACACGAAACATTATTATGATTTAAGCCAGTTATACATTGCCTCGTTGTAAAGATAAAAAGTTTGACTTCTATGCTTTTCAATAGCGACCAACTACGCTATTGTCGCGCTAGAAAATCTCAACGCTTTTACTGGACAGCTAACCGTGGAAAAACATGAAGAAGTTCTAGTGGCAATTCGCCAGATCATTAGAGCCATCGATCTACACTCTAAGAAGCTTAGCAAAAATGCAGGCTTAACGGGGCCGCAACTTATTCTCATGCGTGCAATTAAAGAATTAGGTGAAGTCACAATTAGAGAACTCTCCAAGCACACGAATATGAGTCAAGCCACTGCAACAACCATACTCGATCGTCTTGAGCGAAACGGTTATGTTCAGCGTATTCGTAGCGTTGCAGACAAACGTAAGGTTCACGCGCATCTCACCGAGTCCGGAAAAGTGTTGTTAGAACAAGCACCTGCGCCACTTCAAGAAAGCTTTGTTCAGCGTTTCCAAAAACTCGCCGATTGGGAGCAAAGCCTATTGCTTTCCTCTGTTCAAAGACTTTCCTCAATGATGAATGCGGAAAACATAGACGTCGCACCTCTACTCGAAATCGGTAGCATCACTAAAAATGAAGAATAGATGATTTAATGAAAAAAGGTTGGGATATCCCAACCTTTTTTTATTTTAGTTACAAACTCTTAAGCACATTTATTCCAACAAACCGTGTTGCACCGCGTACTTAGCTAACTCTGCTGTCGAGTGTATATCCAGCTTATGTTTAATATTTTGTCGGTGTGTCTCAACTGTGCGATAACTGATGTTCAATAGAGACGCAATTTTCTTGCTGCTACAACCTTGTGCAACCAGTTTTAACACTGCTTCTTCCCTCCGGCTCAGAGGGTTAGGTTTATTGATGGCGGGTGTGATTTCACCAGTGAACAGTGTTTGTGTCACCGACTCACAAAAATACGTGGAACCTTGATTCACTGTTTTGATTGCCTGAACCATCTTAGATGCAGAAATCTCTTTGAGCATATAACCCACGGCTCCCGCCTGCATCACTTTCATTATGTACTCACGATTATCATGCATAGTCAGCATCAGTACTTTTGCATCAGGCACTTCTTCTTTGATTAATCGAGTCGCGTCAATGCCATTCATTATCGGCATACTGACGTCCATCAGAATGACGTCCGGCTGATGTTGTTTAACCACATCTAAGGCTTCAAGACCATTACTTGCAGTGGCGACGACTTTTATTTCTGGTTCCAATTCAAGACGAGCCATGAAACCTTCCAGCACCACCTGATGGTCATCGACTATGACAACTCTAATTGGTTTTTCCATACACTAATCCATCCAATCGCAATAACACCGTAATCTCTGTACCAAAACCAGCTTCGCTGATTAGCTCAAATTCACCGCCAATAAACTCGACGCGCTCACGCATATTACGCAAGCCTATTCCCCGCTTGTTGAGCGCTTCTTTAACGTTAAAACCAACACCGTCATCTCTCACCATTAACTGAAGCATATTACCCATTTGATGCAGAATCACCGTTACTTTCTTCGCTTGGGAGTGTTTGCGAATATTATTTAGGGACTCTTGAACCACCCGATATAAAGTAGTCGCTGCTTCCGACTTCAGTTTATCCGGTTGGGTATCAAACAAGGTCTCAATTTGAATATTTGAGTGCGCTTGGAAATCTTCCAGCAATGTCGTAAGCGCGGCTTGCAATCCGATGTCGTCCAAAGCACTAGGGCGTAAATTGTGAGAAATACGCCGCACTTCATTTATCGCGGTCATCAATGATTGCTGCGCCTTTTCAACATGCAAAACTAAGGTATCCCCTTTCAGTTTATGATCGAGCAGTTCTAAATGGCACTTGCTCGACACCAGTAACTGATTGATGCCGTCATGAAGTTCACGTGCCAAATGTTTCTTTTCATCCTCCTGAAACATCACCGTTTTATGAGCCAGCTCTTTTAAGTTCTTGTCAGCAAGGCGATGTTCATGAAGGTTAATGGCCAGAGTCAGCACGATGATCACGGCCATTGTCACCGCTAGAATCACCATCACAGAGAAGAAGGTCGTTTCGATGTTTTTGTTTATCGCCGACTGCATGGATGCGACTTCTTGTCTTACATCTTCGATATAGAGACCCGTGCCCACCATCCATTGCCATTTGTCCAACCACGCGACATAGCTGAGTTTCGTTACAGTCTCTTTTGTTGACGGCTTTTGCCATAAATACTGATGAAAACCGCCACCAGACTGTGCCTGAAAAAGAAGAGCTTCAATCAGGAAGTCGCCCTCTTTGTCCTGCAAACGCAGTAAATTTTGACCGATTAATTCTGGTTGTATGGGGTGAACCAGATTGACACCATTACCATCGTACGCAAAAAAGTAACCATCAGAGCCATAACGAAGCTTAGTTAGAATCGCTTTCACTTCTTCTTGCGCTTGTTCTGTGGGTAAAGAATCGTTGTTATAGATATGAGAGATCGAATCCAGCGCGAGATCGACACTATCTTTAAGTGCTGTTTCTCGTGCTTTGATTAGATTGATGCGAAAAATTTCAACTTCACGCTGGCCAAGTGTTTTCGCCTGATGAATTGAGATCCAACTAATACTTGCGGTCACAAGAAGCAGGGGCAATAACGTCAGCAGTATCAGTTTAGCTTTTAAAGGCATTCCGTTTCCCAAAGATCTCTTTGCAAAAATAAAAACAGCTTACTGGCCGCCGAGAGTTCGACAATCAGTAAGCTGCAATACTTTAGCAACTTCTAAGGTGTGTTTGACCAATTCATTGTACAACCAAGAATTGGATCACATTCCGTAGAATTCTGGAAAGACTAAAAGCGAAGCCAACACCAATATCTGAATCGCAATAAATGGCATTACGCCTCTATAAATATCCATGGTAGTAACGGATTTCGGTGCTACTCCTTTTAAATAGAACAGACTGAAACCAAATGGTGGCGTTAAGAAAGATGTCTGTAAGTTCATCGCCACTAAGATAGCAAACCAAGTCATTTCAATACCGAGCGTACTCGCAACAGGCGCTAGAATCGGCACGATGATGAAACAGATTTCGACAAAATCGATAAAGAATCCGAGGATCAAAATCACAATCATAGTTGCAATGAGGAAGCCCCATTTGTCACCGGGAATGGATAGCATCCACTCTTCAACTAGAATGTCACCACCCGTGTAGGTAAATGCCATAGAAAATGCTGTCGCGCCAAGCAAAATTGCGAACACCATCGCTGTTACATTGACCGTCTCTTTTGACGCTTCATACACCATCTTCCAGCTAAATTGACCGTAAAGCATCGCAAGGATCAAAGCACCAGCACCACCCAATGCTGCTGATTCAGTTGGTGTGGCAACACCCGCAAATATGGAGCCAAGAACCACGATAATCAGTGCCAATGGTGGTATCACCGCTTTTAAGGCAGTAATCACTTCTTCTTTGCGAGAAATAGATTCATCTCGGCCAATAGGCATTGCAGCTTCTGGATTCATTTTTGAGTAAATCAGAATGTAAACAATATAAGCGCCAACCAAGACCAAACCCGGCCACAATGCAGCTTGGAATAAGTCACCAACAGGTACACCCAATACATCGCCAAGCAAGATCAACACGATAGAGGGTGGAATAATTTGTCCCAGTGTTCCCGACGCACAAATCGTTCCGCAAGCAAGGCCTTTGTCATAGTTATATTTCAGCATCACAGGTAAAGAAATTAGCCCCATCGCCACCACTGAAGCACCAACAACACCGGTTGATGCGGCAAGCAGAGCGCCGACCAATACGGTTGAAATGGCGATACCACCACGCACACCACCAAACAGGCGTCCCATAGACTCCAGCAACTGTTCAGCTAAGCGTGTTTTTTGCAGTACCAAACCCATAAATACAAACAGCGGCACGGCCATCAACACGGTGTTTTGCATGATGGATTGAATTCGATACGGCATAAAAGCAAACATTTCTATGCCTTCCGCCCAAACACCAAATATCAGTGCGATTCCTCCGAAGGTAAAAGCAACGGGGAAACCTAGAAGTAGTGCAAATAGCGCTACAAAGAACATCACGATTCCGATCATTGTTTTTTCCTTTTACTTCGAATCTTTAAAGTTGGTATGCAAAAGCTGTGGGTTCACGATTCGGTTCAGCGAGTGCAGAATCATGCCGATACCACTCATTGCCATAAAGAAGAACGCCACTGAAATTAGGCTTTTAATAATCCATCGATGAGGTAAACCACCCGGGTCACCCGATGTTTCACCAAGCTCATAACTCTCTTTGGCATAATCAATACCGAAGTAAGCCACCAGCAGACAGAACGGAAGTAACAGGATAAGAGTGCCTAATAGATCGATGACTGCTTGTGCTTTGTTAGAGAGTTGCTCATAGAAGATGTCTACCCGAACATGACCACCCGCTTTTAGCGCATACGGAATACCAAGCATGAACACGGCAGAGAACAGGTGCCATTCGAGCTCTTGAAAGGCAATAGATACGTCATTAAAGGCGTATCGCATAATGACGTCGTAAACCACGTTCGCCACAAGCAGTACGAATAGAATGCTGGATAACCAACCAAGAAAATCGCTGATGCGATTAAACAGTCTTTCGATATAGATGAGACTTCTCATTCCCGACTCCATGGAATTTGCAAATATGCTCCGCTTAACCCTGTATATCTGGAATGAGCTAGCGGAGCTTAGTTATATTTTCTTGGGCTTCTCAGCAGCTTTTAATTAAAACTACTGTGCTTCGTTGTTTAGATACGCGCGCATAGAGATATCAGTCCATTGGCGAACTTGTTTCAGATAGTTTTCTTGTGACTCTTGAATCTCTTTCGCTAGTGGATCTTTAGCTGCGTGATCTGCAAGTAGGCGACCATTTGCATCACGAAGTGCTTTGATTACCTCTGGTGGGAAGTCTTTTACTTTTACGTCTGGATACTCAGTTTTGATTGAAACCCAGTTCTTACCACTTTCATGTACAGATTGTGCATACATGTCGTAAGCAGCCGTGCGCATTGCAACACGCAAGATTTCACGCAGATCCTCAGGTAATTTTTCCCAAGTACGTTTGTTCACTAGAAACTGCAACTCTGTAGCTGGCTCATGCCAACCTGTGTAGTAGTAAGGAGCGATTTTGTGGAAGCCCATACGTAAGTCAAGAGATGGACCAACCCACTCAAGTGCATCGATTGTACGGCGTTCTAGCGAGGTATATAGCTCGCCCGGTGCGATATTCGTTGGCTTGGCACCCAGTTCAGCAAGCACTTCACCAGCAAAGCCAGGAATACGCATTTTCAGACCTTTAAGATCTTCCAGTGAATTGATCTCTTTTTGGAACCAACCCCCCATCTGGATATCGGTATTACCGCCAGGGAAAGACAGCATGTTGTGAGGTTCATACACTTTCTCCATCAGCTCCATACCACCACCGTGATAGAACCAAGCGTATTGTTCAGGCGCAGTCATACCGAATGGCATAGAAGTGAAATAAAGCGTGTTTGGAACCTTGCCTTTCCAGTAATAAGATGCGGAGTGACCCAAGTCATACTGACCTGACTTCACCATGTCGAACACGCCTAACGGCGCTTTGTGTTTGTTAGCTGAGTCGATGCGAATTTGCAGGCGACCGTTAGACATTTTCTTTGCCATCGCAGCCATGTTCTTCGTTGCATCGCCGAAAATCGGGAAGTTTGGTCCCCATGTTTCAGCTAGCTTTAAGCGGTACACTTTTTCATCAGCAGACGCCGATGTTGACAGTAGAGCAAAGCACGCTGTAAGCGCTACCATACTCGTTGTCATAACTCGTTTTACAGATTGATGAATCAGACTCATTGTTCACGTCCTTTTGTTATTGGTCAGTGCAGTGGTACTTCAGCAGCACTTCAGTTCACCACACACTCTGGGTGAACTTTGATCAATAAAAAATGAGCATGATTACGCAAAGAAATAACATCACGAGCACCATATAAAACCATAGTCTTACGTATATATACGTACTCTATACACCATGAAGTTTGTATCTATATGTTTTAAATATTATTTACTGAAGATGAAATTTTCAGACTTTGAATTTCTACGTAACTGCTTTTCCAGATCAAAAATTTACGTTTTGTTTTCGAAACTGTGACAGAGGACATTAAGTGCAATTTAAAATTTTAAATTGGGTTGGGAAGCCGAAATGAAAAAGCCCCGGTGATACCGGGGCTTTAAAGATTGAAGTTGCGAAATAAACTACACCGCTTTGTAGATGACTTTGTTACCCGCTAACTGCTCTTTCACTACAAGGTTTTCTTCAAGTAGTTTTTTAAGTGCACCTGTTGCCCAAGAAGCCGCTTTAGCGTCTTCTTGACCTGCTTCTAGGCCAATAGACTTAGGATTAATGCCTTCCGCATTTTTAACAACAATATCAAGAACCTGTTGTTGCTTAGGCGTTAATTCTACGTCAACTTTAATCGCTGCTGATTGAGCAACAACTTTTTCAACCGCTGGTTTAGCTACTTTTTTCTCTACAACTTTCTTTTCAGCTGCAGGTTTCGCAGTTTTCGTTGCTGAAGATAGGTTCGCTACAGTCGCTTTAACACGCTTTTGCAGTTTAGCCTGCACTTTGCGCTTATGAGCAAGTCTCATCGAGTATGTCTCCATTTCACTGCTTTTTTCGCAGTGGTGAAAATTTGAAGCGCGTTTTATACCAAAATTCAGCTGTCATTTGTAGCATTGAGGTCAAGTTCTCCCGCAAAAATGCATCTATCGCACGTTTATGGCTACAATTTATACATGTATATTTTGGTGTGCCACAGTTGTAATACTGAGGATAAAAACAGTTTTATTGAGAGTGTATGTTATTTCTATGCAGAGTATTCATATTGCCAATCATCACTTTGACTTGCGTTCTCCCTATGTGAGATGGGTAGTCATCGCGGCTACTTTTTTGGCTTTGGGGTTTGTTATTTGGTCACCCAGTTGGCGACAAGCTTTAGTCGCTGTTATCGCTATTTGTGTATTGTTAGTGGTTGGATACTGGTTGATTAGAAAAAGTCGAGTTGGCTACACCTTCACAGCAACTCACTTTCAGCAGCACCTTTTTCGTGGTGGCTGGGTTTTACGTTGGAATAACATTAGTAAAATCGGCATTTGTACGTTCGAACAAGATGGATGGCATCATCCGTTGCCATGGATTGGCATCAAACTCAGACACTACTCTCCTTACCTTGACAGTATTTGTCCGCGCATCGCCTCTGAAATCCTTTTAAGTCAGCGTGCTCTGCTCTATCTAGGCGCTCGACAAAAAAATCAGGAAACGAAATTTGAAGATATGGTGTTGGATGCTCAGCAGTACAAAGAGTCTGCAACTAAAAGCTACTCAGGATTAATGGCTATGTTGGCAAATAGAATGAAGTATCAACGTCAATATTACGATTATGACGTTTTTATCTCTGCCAATGATTTAGACAGAAGTGCAGAAGAATTTGTAGGGTTAGCTCGGCGCTACCTTGCAGCCGCCGAGCCAGAAAATTTCGATCAATAAAGTGGCATTTCATCAGCAACGTAGTGATTGTGTAATCGCTCATGACCGAATGTTGATTTCGGACCGTGTCCCGGAATAAAGGTTACATCATTACCTAATGGCCACAGCTTGGTTTTGATAGAGTTGAGCAATTCACCATGATTCCCTTGAGGGAAGTCTGTACGACCAATACTACCGTGGAACAGTACATCACCAACAAAAGCCAGTCGCGCTTGTTCGCTAAATAAAACAACATGGCCCGGAGTGTGGCCCGGTGTATGAATGACTTGGAGTGTCTGTTTACCGAAAGTTACCGTATCACCTTCATTCAGCCATTGGTTTGGCTCAAACGGTTCTGTGAGTGGAAAACCAAACATTTGGCTTTGGCCTTCTAAACCTTGTAGCCAGAAGTTATCGGCTTTGTGTGGACCAACAACATCGATATTGCCAAGCTGTTCAGCCAATGCTTCCGTACCGCCAACATGATCTAAGTGACCATGAGTAAGCACAATGTGAAGGATTTTCACGCCCAGCTCATCGATTATCGCTTTCAATTGTTTGACGTCACCACCCGGATCGACAACAACGCCTTCCATGGTTTCATCACACCAAACGATTGAACAGTTTTGAGCGAAGCTCGTCACGGGGACAACTTGATATTGTAAAGACATAAAACAAACCTTGTTCGATATTCGAAATTGTTCGAACTATGCCACTAGAGCCTTAGTTTGACAAGCTACGCGCCTTGCCAGTTACGCACTGGACCAGTATCAATGTGTACAAAGCCGCTACGAGGATAATAGCCAACACCGCCCGCCTTTAAGCTTAGTGCAGCTTCGTGAACTTGTTTCAACGAAACGCCATCAAGACGGAAATCGAATGCCTTTCCCATCATATGGAAGCTCTTCTGCGCGACACCATTTGAGTTTTGACGAAGCATTTCATTCGTTGCCGGAGAGCGGTAACCAGAAATAATCTGCACTTCAGCTTCGCAGCCGAGTAAAGTTTGAATACGAGTTAGCTGGTCGAACAACTTTTTATCCATAGGATGAACTTCGTTACGACGGAAATCTCGGCAGATGTGGTTGAGTCTTTTAAGTTCTGAACGCACATATCGTTGACCATTGAAATAACAGCTTTCTAACGTTTCACCCGTGTGCAGGTTATTCAGCGCTAAAACACGAGGTTCATCAGGAAGAGAGGCTTGTGCAATGTTAGGCAAACAGGCAGCAACCACTAAACCACTTCCAGCATATTTCAAAAAATCACGTCGAGATACAATCAAACCAACACCTTTACTACTGATTAAATTTCAAACAGAGCGCGAAACTTAACGGACTCGCCAGTGAAGGTCAAATGCATATTTTGTGCACAAAATCTCTTTATACGGTGATTTATAGCTTTAGTGATTGAACATAAAGAAAAACTTTATTGTGTAAATTTTGAGTAAACTTTGAAGTGAATTACAAAGGCGGCTGGATTGCCGCCCTTTGCCGATCATCCACGGACTTGAGCATCCAAACGGTAAACATCGTCCCTATACTGAAGACTTCCGCCTTCGTACCAAACAGTTTGGTAGATGATGTGAACAGGGATTCGCTTCTTCAAAGCAATCGACTTGTTGCTGGGCTTCTGCTCATCTTTCAGTTTGGATTCATCAATACCCTGAGTTTCGAATATTTTAGCGGCAAAAATCGACGCGTCCTGAACACGAATACAACCTGAACTGAACGCTCTCGATGGACTGTTGAACAGATGTTTGCTTGGCGTATCGTGTAAATAAATAGCACGGGCATTCGGCGTATTAAATTTGTACAAACCCAGAGCATTTTGACGTCCTGATTGCTGGCGCATTCGGTACGGGAATGTGTCTGGGTCGACACTTGTCCAATCTATCCCTTTGGGATCCAAAATCTTGTCTGAGTTCCAGCTTTTAATAATTTCAATATGGTGGCGACTAAAATAGTTTGCATCTCTTTTCGCCAGTGGAAGGATATCTTCCACCATGATTTTTCTGGGCACATTCCAAGTAGGATTTAAAATCACGGAATCAAGCTTAATCGACATTAATGGGGTTGGGCGTTTAACACTTCCCACCACCACTTTTGACGAAAATACGGGTTTACCGGAATACCAGTATTTCATTTCAAAACCGGGGATATTGACCACAATCACAGTATCTTCTTCCTGTGACCATAAGCGACTGCGTTCCGCATTCAAAGCCAGAAGGGCTAAGCGGGATTTCACTGAAAGATTGATCCATTTTAACGTGTCTGGACCTATAATTCCGTCTGACTTGAGGCCATGCATTCGTTGAAATCGTTTAACCACTTTCATCAGACTGTTGTCATACCATGTGACACTGTCACTCACGTGACTCATATCTATGTTGACGAGAGACAGGCGATCGATCAACAACGCTCTGTCATCAAGTTTATCACCCGGTTTTATTAAACCTTTCTGGTTATAACGAGGAATAGACTCTGATTCTTTTTCAAGCAGAGCATTGTATGCCGTCATCAGAGGCTTGTATGACACATCATTAGGCGTATAAGACTGAACCAGCTCAGCAATACCATTTGTGGCCACAGCGACTTCTAGAGAAACAAAGGCATTTTCACTAGGTAATGGGAGGGTGTATGTGAGTTTTTTACCTTCAAAGAACCATTGTTGCCCTAGCTTGGTTGCCTGCTCTGCGTAACTCAGATACATGATAAGCGTATCGGTGGCTAGTAAGTCATACTCAAACCACGCATTCTTCTCACGGTACTTTTGCAAGTATCCTAGACGTCTATCAAGCAGTGGACTGATACCAGCGCGATGAATGACTTCAAGTTGCTGCTCGAACTTTTTAATGGTGACTAAATCGATCCAAATGAGTTGAGCATTATTTTCTTGATATATATGCTCAACTCGTTGCGGATATGCTAACAGTGACAAGACCGGTGAATCAGGTTCAATCCAACCCAATTCAGAAAGCCGTTTTTCTGCTGCTGAAATCGAAACACTGAACAAAATAAGCAACACTGCAAAAAAACGATTTTTCTTCATATAACGACGCCTAACTCAACAACCTATAAATTGAGTATGGCAAAGAAATAGTCAATTGTTATGACAAAATTAAACAATTGCTGACCAGTGATTATCCCATTGCACATTTGATACACTTGTTTCCGCGCCATGAGGATATTGATTTCTCACTACCATCCCAGCACCTGAGCTTACCTGAAACTGGTCACCATGCACAACAACACCTGAAGCATCCGGTAAAGGAGCCAGTTCAACTAAGCGACGAGTCTCTTTCGACCAAATACCATAGCAGTTGCCGACCGGAGATGTAGCCAGTATCCATTTATCCGTAGCCGCTATGCTTGCAATATAATGATTAAACCGAGCCCATTCTTCAGGTTCAGCAAGCAAAGGCTGCATTTCTCCACCACGGGTATGCATGGCAATCAATGACGGCGTATCTTCTGGTTGCCCACGATATTGTTGCCCACACAACACAGTTTCACTGCCGTCATGAGCAAGATGACGAATACTTAAATGATGATCAGGTAATGAAACCTGTTCTAATACCATTCCATTCATAGACAGATAGGTAAGGCTTGGCTTCATCGTCTCGATATTTAAAGGCGCTCTGCCATTCGTATGAACACCACCAACACCAATCGCTAGAGTGTCATCAGGCATCATAATCACCTCATGTGGACCAATACCAAACCCTGTCAGCTCATCGATTTTCTGGTAGCCTTTTTGAACGTCATAAACACCAATGATCCCCCTACTGGTTCCTCTCTCACCTTCAGTAGCAAACAACCAGAAGCCATCATTGGAATACACACCATGCCCATAAAAATGTCGCTGAGAACCGGACGAATTGAGCGCTATCATCTCGCCACTCTGATAGTCAAAAACCATCATAAACTCACCCGGACGGCGGCCAAAGGCAACGGCTTGACTCATATGAGGATGAATAGCGACCCCATGCCCTCTAGCAGGTAAAGGTAACTGAAGAATGGATTGCCCGTGCTTATCAGCCACAACCGCGCTAAATTGATTGCGATTTTTGACTGCGCAGCCCACTAGTACAGCTCGATTTTGATTACTATTGCTTGCACAACCAAATGGAATTACCGGCGTGCAAACACCGAAGAGCGCCGCTTTCAGCAATGAGCGGCGAGTATTATCAGTCACCATCGGTTGCGTTAAATCCTATCACTACGTCTAATTCCACAGATACTTCGTCATGCAGTAAGTACTTAAGTTGATCCAATTTGTTGTACTGAGACAATACAGTTCGGTATCCCTCTTTTGTTTGCAACAGGTCGAACAAACTGCCCTCTTCAGGCCACGTCGCAACAAGGTTCGCATATTGCGTTTTCACGCGTTCGGCTAAATCAATCAGCCCACGGTCTCTCAGCATTTTGTCTAAACCATCGCCATCAGATAAATACAGCGCTTGCATCGCTTCAATATTGGCTTGTAGGTTGAACAGAGACGTTTTAGATCGCCATGATTCAGAGAAATATGGGCGAGGTTTACCGATATTCGCTAGAGGACGGCTTAACTTAGACATGGAAAATTCTAGCTGATTAGATAACAGCGCTATGTATTCCGATCTCCATGTTTGAGCATCCAGTTTTGTCCAAGGGTTTGTGCGCCACGCCTTTTCAATGGTATCTGCTCTGTTTGCCAGATTTTCACTGATTGCCGTAGCTGACATGCATGCCTTAACCTTCGAAGTGGTCAGCGGCGATTTGGAATCGTAGAGTAACCATTCAATCGCGCCAAGACCTTGTACCGTGACACTGTTTTCAGCAATGTCGGAGGCCGTCCAAGCTTTATCCTGCTTAGTTAGCGCCCCCATTTTCAGACCAGTAGTGTTTTTCTTATCTGGCCAAAATTGCACATTCCAACTTTGAGCAAGAGCATCAGCAGGTCCCCGCTCCTGACCTTGTAATGCCATCCACGCAAGCATAGTGCTATGCCATTGTTGTTTGGTCTCCGCGATGTCCACGGAATCTGTCTGACAGTACTCAGAAAACGCCTCGGCTAATGAATGGGCCTGCAAAGAAAAATGATTTGCAGCTTGATACTCCACCAAGTAAGTAGCTTGGCTTACGTGTTGGGTTTGCTGCGCGTGCGAAGTTATCTGGCTTGTCTGGCAAGCGGTTAAGCTCAGTACCAATATACTTGGCAGAAACTGTTTGAAGGTCATATAAACACCTAACAAAGAATGACTTTATAAAGAATTTAAAAATGCGATTAAGGCTTCTCGTTCTTGCTTATTGAACTGAAGTACTTTTTCTTTGGCAGATTGAGCTTCACCCCCATGCCAAAGCACCGCTTCCATAAGATTTCGTGCTCGTCCGTCATGAAGGAAGTAAGTATGGTTATTCACTTCCTCTGTATAACCAATGCCCCATAGCGGCGGCGTTCGCCATTCGTTACCTGATGCAAGGGCTTCTGGGCGATCATCACTTAGAGCCTCACCCATATCGTGCAACAGTAAATCAGTATATGGATGAATAATTTGTTCTGACAAAGCAGGCCTGCCTTCTAACTTCGCCGTTTTAATTTGTGTTTTATGACAGCGATTACATCCTACTTCGGCAAACAGCTTTTTACCGTGCTGTACTTTAGGATCATCCACATTTCGACGCACTGGTACGGCTAAGTGTTGCGAATAAAATTCTACGAAGCCGAGTATATTGTCACTCACTTCTGGTTCGCCACCGTTAGGAACTTGACGACAAAGTGTTTGATGCACACTGCAGTTTTCTTTTGGGAAGAGACTACTGGTCAACCCTAGGTCACCATTAAAAGCTGCGGCATTTTGCTGCATGAGCGAAGGTTGCCCTGCTTTCCAACCGAAACGCCCTATGACCTTTTTATCTTCACGGACATCCCACACTCGGTTTACACGACCAGAGATTCCATCACCATCAGTGTCGTTCTCATCTTGCCAAGAAAGAATCGTCTGTTCTGGAATGGCTTCTAACAGACCTAAGCCAATCATAGGCGGAGCGACACGCGCAGAAAACTGAGTCTTCGGATGCAAGGAGCCATAACCTAGTTTTTGAATAGAAAGGTTCGGTTTTCGTAATAGTACAGGAGTACCATCGGCAAACTTGACCACGACTTCATCGTATGTAATTTCAATCGAGCCCTCCGCTTTTTTCCCCGGAAGAGCGAAGTCTTGTAGCTGATCACCGTAAACGGGTTCAGGTACTACGCCTGCCCGATCATAAATGGCTTTTTGTGCTGCTGTTTCGGCAGGAATACTCAAACGTACAAGCATAGAAACCGCTTGGGTATCATTTTCTTCAGGCGGATGACCGCGTCCGTCTTTGATATGGCAATTCTGACAACCATTGGTATTGAAAAGAGGACCAAGACCATCGCGGGCGTCGGTTGATGAAGGAGCAGGAACCCAGGGATTACGAAAAAAACTGTTACCCACACTAAAATCTAAGCGCTTTGCCATTGGCAAGTTTGATGCTGGCAGAGAATAAGCATTAGGACCAGATTTCGTTGTACTGGTACTGCCACCGGATTTCACATCTTCAGCCAAAGCATAGCAAGAGACCAAGCTCAATATTAGTACTGAAAAATACGACTTCATTACGTCTTTCTCATCATTTAAAAAGCAAGAAACCCAATCAGTGGAACCTCGTTTGAAGGTCTTGTGATTGGGTATAGATGAGTTCTCTCTTCATCATTAAACTCTCTGAGAGAACTCATTGGCCATCGGAATTAAAATTCGTGGTCGGCGCTATCGGGATTAAGATTATCGATACCGATAATACTTGCTGCACGCTCAATAGAAGCCGTCTGAGCAACTAAACCAGCAATAGCCTTGTTGACCAGTGCGTTGCCTTCAGCATTATCAGCTGCGATTAGCTGATCAAAGTGCTGGTTGTTTTGTTCAGCTGATTTCACTAACTCACCCACTTGTACACGAGAGGCTTCAAACTGAGCCAGGATATCTTTCGCCGTTGATGAATCTTTGTCAGCGACTAAATCATTAATGCTGGCCCCTGAAAGTTTAGAACCGTCTACACGTGAATATGACCCCGTGTAAACGTTGTAAATACCTTGTTCATTAAAGTAGTGAGAATTATGCGTGTTGTCAGAGAAACAATCGTGCTCATCTTCAGTAGAATTGGCTTCTAGCGCCACTTTCATACGCTCACCAGCTAACTCACCAAGAGACAAAGAACCCATGCCGAACAACATTTTACGAATGCCATTGGTTGCTGAGTCTGAAAGAAGCTCTTGACGGTAATTGCCTTTTTCTGATGCTGACCACTGCTTTTCCATCCACTCTAGATCTTGTACAAGAAGCTGAACTGAAGCTTTTAAGTATTGAGCGCGTCGGTCACAGTGACCATTAGTACACTCAGCACCTTGAACATAATCGGTATAAGGACGTTCACCAGCACCGGGGTTGGTACCGTTTAGATCTTGCCCCCAAAGCAAGAACTCAATGGCATGGTATCCAGATGCTACATTAGCTTCTGAACCACCAACTTCGTTCAGGCTGGCAATGAGTTCAGGTGTAATGGTAGATGCATCAATTGTCGTTGCGCCGATCGTGATAGCCTTGTTACCAATAATGTTTGCACTTGCGCCTTCATTGCCAAGTTCATATTGGTAATCGGTCGCAACGTAATCGATCAACCCTTCATCCAAAGGCCAAGCGTTTAGCTGCCCTTCCCAGTCATCAACGACTGCGTTACCGAAACGGAAAACTTCAGACTGCTGGTACGGTACGCGCGCAGCTAGCCAAGCCTTTTTAACATCTTGTAGATTTGTTTCTGAAGGTGCAGTTAGAAAAGCATTCACTGACTTTTCAAGCCCTTTTGCTGTAGTCAATGAGTCAGCGAATACTGCGTGCGCAATATCTGCATAATTTTCTACAACTTGTTGTTGGGTAACTGCGGCCATGCTTGCAGCACTCGCTAAAGTTAAAGAAGCGGCGATAGATTGGACTAAAAACGATTTCACTTTCATTGAAGCATCCTTGTTGAGCAACTTTAATGGTAGTGCTAATTATTATCATTTGCACTATTAGTTACGAATAATACAAATTTACAATTTATTTGCAAGCTGTAACAAAAAAAACCTCACCGAAGTGAGGTTTTTTTATGCAAAAGTGACGAACAATTAAAGTTTTAAGTTGTGCTTTCCATGTGAGACTTTTGCTTTTAAATAGCTTTCATTGCCTGATTTAATATGGGCAGCTGTATTAACAACTTCAACGATCTCAATACCATGCTGCTTTAGTTCGTTGACTTTTTTAGGGTTATTAGTAATCAATCGAATCTTACTTACACCCAAGGCTTTTAACATTTGTGCCGCTTCAGTGAAATCTCGTAGATCGTCGCCAAAACCTAAATGATTGTTGGCTTCGTAGGTATTCATCCCCTGGCTTTGTAAGCGGTAAGCATCGATCTTGTTATAAAGACCAATACCTCGGCCCTCTTGACGCAGATAGAGAATAATTCCGCCAAACTCACCCATCTTTTCAATGGTTTCTTCCAACTGCTCACCACAATCGCAACGCGACGAATGGAATACATCACCAGTTAAACACTCCGAGTGCATACGGACTAATGGAATCTCTTGGGACTTATCAACGGATTTGAAGATAACAGCAACGTGCTCTTTATCTGTTTTTAATCCTTTGAAAGAGAGGATTTCAGCATCAATGCTGCTTTTAGCGCCGACCTTAAAGTCAACTCTGGCTCTTACTTCCGCCATATCTGTACTCACTTCACTCAAACATTACTTATGCACAGTGGTAATAATTTATCTTCTTCTCATATTTAGCAGAGCTAATGCTCAGCCACGTCGAGAGTCCATGCATTCGAATCAGTTAATCTTGCCATAACTATGGGGATTGGCCCGCTAGTTTTCAATGAAAAGATCATAATCTCTTTATCCACTCAAGTAACTTATAGAAACGCGCTCTGTAAGATTCATTAAGCTTTGTTGTTATAATATAACAATTTGGAAAAACGGCAATAAAAAACCCAGCTGTATTAAGCTGGGTAAAAAGTACTAGATTGACTTAGCTTTTCTGAGTTTTTTTCCACATAGTGAAGTCAATCCAAATCTGTTCTAGCTCTTTCAATTCTTCTGCAGTTAATAACGATAACGTTGGTTTAGACTGAGTAGAAGTATATGGTTGCAGAGAACTAATTTGCTCATGAAAAGCTTCTTTCAATTTATAAATCATCAGTTGGTCCACTGCCTTAATCCATTAATAAGCATTAATTCTCAAAAATAATACCATTTAAAATTCAATTTTGTGACAAAAAACATATTAATGGAACTATCATCACACTTTACATTTGATTTTTTATAGGAGCATTTTTGATCCAAAATATGCAGATAGATCAATTACCTTAGCCTAATGATCACTAAGATTTCTGTGTAGAATTCTGCTGTTTATTCATAGTTACTGCGCTCTAATGTGACGTCTTATCATTTATTATCTATTGGCTATACATTAATAAATACTAATATTTTATTTATTTGGATTTCGACTTAATTAGGGCTTTTTATTTACGTAGATATTTCAATTAAGTGGTGTTGAAAATTTATTAGATAAAAAAAGCCGAGTATTAAATACTCGGCTTTTTATACGGTGAAGATTATTTATTCTGATTCACTTTCACTATCAGCGCCAGAATCATCACTCTCAATGTCAACGGTATCCGCCGACTCTACTGACGAATCAACGACTTCATCACCCTCTTCCCCTTCAGGAAGTTCAGATTCTTCAATTTCTTCGATTCGTTGTAGTGCTACAACTTTCTCGTCTTCCGCTGTACGGATAAGTGTTACACCTTGAGTGTTACGACCAACTTGACTCACTTCAGCAACACGAGTACGTACTAGTGTACCTGCGTTAGTGATCATCATGAATTCGTCGCCTTCTTCCACTTGAACCGCACCAACAACGAGACCGTTACGCTCTGAGACTTTAATAGACACAACACCTTGTGTTGCACGGCTCTTCGCTGGGTATTCGCTTAGAACAGTCTGCTTACCATAACCATTTTCGGTTACTGTCAGCACGTTACCGTCAGTCTTAGGAACGATCAGAGAAACGATTTGATCATCGCCGTTCAGTTTCATACCACGGACACCAGCTGCAGTACGTCCCATTGCACGAACTTGTTGCTCGTTGAATCGGACAACTTTACCTGATTGCGAGAACAACATGATGTCGTTGTTACCGTCTGTAATATCAACACCGATTAGCGAGTCTTCATCACGTAGGTTAAGAGCAATCAGACCGTTTGCACGCACGTTAGCGAACTGGTCTAGAGACGTCTTCTTAACAGTACCATCGCCGGTTGCCATAAAGATAAATTTATCTTCACTGAACTCAGTTACAGGCAGAATCGCTGTGATACGTTCGTTTTCTGCAAGTGGCAGTAAGTTAACAATTGGCTTACCACGAGCAGTACGGCTCGCTAATGGCAATTGATACGTCTTCAGACGATATGTCTTACCACGCGTTGAGAAACATAGAATGTTGTCATGAGTGTTCGCGACAAGTAGACGTTCGATATAATCTTCGTCTTTCATGCGCGTTGCACTCTTACCACGGCCACCACGACGTTGAGATTCATAATCGCTTAGAATCTGATACTTCACATAACCTTCGTGAGATAGAGTCACAACAACATCTTCACGAGCAATCAGCTCTTCCATATCAATGTCATGGCTTGCTGCTGTGATTTCTGTACGACGTGCGTCACCAAAAGCATCACGAACCGTTTCTAGCTCTTCACGGATGACTTCCATCAAGCGCTCTGTGCTGCTAAGAATATGCAGTAGCTCTGCAATTTCTTCTAGAAGCTGTTTGTATTCATCAAGAATCTTCTCGTGTTCTAGACCTGTTAAACGGTGTAAACGAAGTTCTAGAATCGCCTGAGCTTGTTGCTCTGTTAAGAAATATTGACCGTCACGAATACCATACTGAGCTTCTAACCACTCAGGGCGAGCTGCATCTGTACCAGCACGCTCAAGCATTGCCGCTACGTTGCCTAGATCCCAGCCACGTGAAATCAGGCCAACTTTTGCTTCTGCTGGCGTTGGAGCTTTACGAATCAAATCGATAATTTCATCGATATTTGCCAATGCTAGTGCTAAACCTTCAAGGATATGAGCACGTTCACGAGCTTTGCGTAATTCGAAAATAGTACGACGAGTCACCACTTCACGACGGTGGTTAACGAAGCACTTGATCATCTCTTTCAGGTTAAACAGTTTTGGCTGGCCGTGTTCAAGGGCAACCATGTTTATCCCGAAAGTCGTTTGAAGTTGAGTGTTTGCATATAGGTTATTCAGAACAACTTCACCTACTGCATCACGTCTACATTCAATAACAATACGCATACCATCTTTATCAGATTCGTCACGTAGTGCGCTGATGCCTTCAACTTTCTTATCTTTTACAAGTTCTGCAATTTTCTCGATCAAGCGAGCTTTGTTCACTTGGTACGGAATTTCAGAAACGATGATGGTCTCTTTGCCACTCTTATCCGCTTCAATATCAGCTTTAGAGCGCATGTAAACTTTACCGCGACCAGTCTTATAGGCATCGATGATACCTTTACGACCACTAATCAATGCAGCGGTTGGGAAATCTGGTCCTGGGATGTAATCCATCAACTCATCAATAGTGATGTCTTCATTGTCGATGAATGCCAAACATCCATTCACAACTTCGGTTAAGTTGTGTGGCGGAATATTTGTTGCCATACCTACTGCGATGCCTGATGCACCATTCACAAGCAGGTTAGGAACTTTAGTTGGTAATACTGCAGGAATCTGCTCAGTACCATCGTAGTTATCTACGTAATCAACCGTTTCTTTATCTAAATCAGCCAACAATTCATGGGCAATTTTGGCCATGCGGACTTCGGTATAACGCATTGCCGCAGCAGAGTCGCCATCAATTGAACCGAAGTTACCTTGACCATCCGCTAGCATATAGCGAAGTGAGAACGGCTGTGCCATACGTACAATCGTATCGTATACAGCACTATCACCATGTGGGTGATATTTACCGATTACGTCACCTACCACACGGGCAGATTTCTTATATGGTTTATTCCAATCGTTGCCCAACACGTTCATAGCAAATAGAACGCGGCGGTGTACTGGTTTTAGACCATCACGCACATCTGGAAGAGCACGACCAACGATAACTGACATCGCATAGTCTAGGTATGAACCTCGAAGCTCATCTTCAATGTTTACGGGCGTGATCTCTTTAGCTAGATCGCTCATAGAGCCTTTATCCCTCTATAGTTTGATCGGTATATCCAGACAGTGAGCTATTACTATAAATAAGCCGAATAGACACTGTTTTCCAATTTCCAGATATTATTGATACTTATAAGGTGAAAAAATATAACACAACTTATAACGGTTCGGCATAACTTTCATTGCCCTTTTATCAGGTTGTGATGTTTGTTGCCTCTAAAATGTGGAGAAATTACACACTTCTCCCATATCCAACTGATAAATGGTTAATTTTTACCCATATATTTACGAAACAATCAAATCTTGGTTAAACCAACAGAGAACAACTGGTTTGATTTACTCATAACGTTATAATGCCAACGTAACCACGGATGAGTATTAAAGGCAAATTCACTATGACGACAACTCAAAATCAAAACGTCGACCCTAACGAAATAAAAAAATTCGAGGACATGGCCTCTCGTTGGTGGGATCTAGAAGGCGAATTCAAACCTCTTCACCAGATTAACCCTCTTCGTCTCAATTACGTTCTCGACAAAGCCGATGGTCTTTTTGGCAAGAAAGTACTGGACGTTGGCTGCGGTGGAGGCATTTTGGCAGAAAGCATGGCTCGTGAAGGCGCAGAAGTGACTGGCTTAGATATGGGCAAAGAACCTCTGGAGGTTGCTCGTCTTCACGCATTAGAGACGGGAACTAAGCTCACTTATATTCAGAGTACAATCGAAGAACACGCAAAAGAAAACCCACAAACCTATGATGTGGTGACTTGTATGGAAATGCTGGAACACGTCCCTGACCCGCTTTCAGTCGTTCAGGCCTGCGCAGCATTGGTCAAACCGAACGGTCACGTCTTCTTTTCTACCTTGAACCGCAACATTAAGTCGTATCTTTTTGCTATTGTAGGGGCGGAAAAGCTAATGAAGATTGTCCCTGACGGTACCCACGACCACGAGAAGTTTATCCGTCCTTCTGAGCTACTTAAAATGGTCGATCAAACGCACCTTAAAGAGCAAGGTATTACCGGACTTCTCTATAACCCGCTAACTGATAGCTATCGCTTAGGGAAAAATGTCGATGTGAACTACATCGTTCACACACGTTTGTTCTGATGGTAAATATTCTGGTCGCAAAAATGAGGGTTTTTTAACCCTCATTTTCTTCGAGAAACATTTCATTTTTATGCACGTTTTTCGTGCATTGTGTTCCATTTTGAATCAACAAAATTTGGCTCGAATTTTTAGTTAAAGATCAAGGAAATTTTTTTTCGATCGGTTACGAATAAACCAATCTTGAAAGCTCGATTTTTTACAATCAACTCTGTTCTTAGATCATCAGTTAGTGGCTACTAACGTTTTTTTTCATTTTCAAAGTTATCCACAAAGTTTCCCCTAAACTGTAACTTGCATTAAAGGGGTTATAGCACTATGTTGTAACTCGAACACTGATGCACCCCTATATGTAGTGTCTAGGCCACTACATATAGGAAGAGCATAATCACAAAACCGTTAATAATTTTACAAGAATTACATATAAAAACGGTTTTAATCAGTTTTGTTAGGGAAATGAAGCAGAATGAACCAACAACTCACTGTCACAAAGCGTGATGGCCGCAAAGAAACTATTGATCTGGATAAGATCCATCGAGTGATCACATGGGCTGCTGAAGGCCTACAAAATGTCTCTGTATCACAAGTGGAACTTCGTGCTCACATCCAGTTCTACGATGGCATTACCACATCAGACATCCATGAAACGATTATTAAATCAGCAGCTGACCTGATCTCTGAAGAGAGTCCAGACTACCAATATTTAGCTGCTCGATTAGCGGTATTCCACCTACGTAAGAAAGCTTATGGTCAATATGAGCCACCAACACTATTAGACCACGTTTCGTCGATGGTGGAAAAGGGCAAATACGACAAGCACTTAATGGAAGATTACACGCGTGAAGATTTCATCAAGCTAGACAGCTTCATCGATCACCGTCGTGACCTAAACTTCTCATACGCTGCAGTCAAACAGCTTGAAGGTAAGTACTTTGTACAAAACCGCGTAACAGGTCAGATTTATGAGAGTGCTCAGTTCCTATACATTCTTGTAGCAGCATGTTTGTTTGCGAAATATCCAAAAGACACACGTTTGGAATACATCAAGCGTTTCTATGATGCGACGTCAACATTCAAGATTTCTCTACCTACACCAATTATGTCTGGTGTACGTACCCCTACCCGTCAGTTCAGTTCATGTGTTCTGATTGAGTGTGGTGACAGCCTAGATTCTATTAACGCAACAGCGAGCTCAATTGTTCGTTACGTTTCTCAACGCGCAGGTATTGGTATCAACGCCGGCCGTATTCGTGCATTGGGCTCAGAAATCCGTGGCGGTGAAGCTTTCCACACAGGTTGTATTCCATTCTACAAATACTTCCAAACAGCAGTGAAATGTTGTTCTCAAGGCGGTGTCCGTGGTGGTGCAGCAACTGTATTCTACCCTCTATGGCACGGCGAAGCTCAGTCTCTACTCGTTCTTAAGAACAACCGTGGTGTTGAAGAAAACCGTGTTCGTCATATGGACTACGGTGTTCAGCTAAACAAACTGATGTATCAACGTTTAGTTGAAGGCGGAAACATCACTCTGTTCTCTCCTTCTGACGTACCTGGACTTTACGATGCCTTCTTCCAAGATCAGGAAGAATTCGAGCGTCTATATGTGAAGTACGAGAACGATACGTCGATTAAGAAGACAACTGTTAAAGCTCTTGAAATGTTCACGCTACTCATGCAGGAACGAGCTTCAACAGGCCGCATTTACATTCAGAACGTTGACCACTGTAATACTCACAGTCCGTTTGATGCGAGTGTGGCTCCGGTTCGTCAATCAAACCTATGTTTGGAAATTGCACTACCAACCAAACCTTTAACTAACGTTGAAGATGACAATGGTGAAATTGCACTTTGTACTCTGTCTGCATTCAACCTAGGTTCGATTGAAAATCTAGACGATTTTGAAGAGCTAGCAGACCTAGTGGTTCGCGCGCTTGATGCTTTGTTAGATTATCAAGACTACCCACTACCAGCCGCTTATAAGTCAACTATGAATCGTCGTACGCTTGGCGTAGGTGTGATTAACTACGCATACTACCTAGCGAAGAATGGCGTTAAATACTCAGACGGCAGCGCAAATGCTCTGACACACCGTACTTTTGAAGCAATGCAATACTACTTGCTAAAAGCTTCCGTACAGCTAGCGAAAGAACACGGCAAGTGTCCTCTATTTGACGAAACTAATTACGCGAAAGGCTTGCTACCAATCGATACGTACAAACGTGATCTCGATAAAATCTGTGATGAAGAACTTCATTACGATTGGGACGCGCTACGTACAGAAATCATGGAGCACGGTCTACGTAACTCAACTCTGACTGCACTGATGCCTTCTGAGACATCTTCTCAGATTTCGAATGCAACTAACGGTATTGAAGCACCTCGTGGTTACGTATCGGTAAAAGCATCAAAAGACGGCATTTTGAAGCAAGTTGTACCAGAGTTCCTTAAATACAAAGAAAACTACGAGTTGCTTTGGAACATTGGTTCTAACGATGGTTATCTACACCTAGTTGGTATTATGCAGAAGTTCGTTGACCAAGCTATTTCAGCGAACACCAACTACGACCCGAGCAAGTTTGAATCTGGCAAAGTGCCAATGAAGAAACTGCTTCAGGATCTGCTGACTGCATACAAGTTTGGTGTGAAGACGCTGTACTACCATAACACTCGTGATGGTGCGAAAGACGATCAAAAAGACGTGGTGCAGCCACAAGATGACGACTGCGCTGGCGGCGGTTGTAAGATCTAATCTAATTGACTCGAATTTTTAACTGATTTGAATGCCCTTTGACGAAGGCAAAGGGCAAAATGGATGACAGCAAATGGCTTACAGTACTTTTACTCAGAAAAAGAATAACCAACTTAAAGAACCAATGTTTCTTGGTCAGCCAGTTAACGTGGCTCGCTATGACCAACAAAAATACGACATTTTTGAAAAACTGATCGAAAAACAACTTTCGTTCTTCTGGCGTCCTGAAGAAGTTGACGTTTCAAGTGACCGTATTGATTACAACAAGTTACCTGATCATGAAAAGCACATTTTCATCTCGAACTTGAAATATCAGACTCTGCTTGATTCAATCCAAGGCCGCAGCCCTAACGTTGCCCTACTTCCACTGGTTTCACTACCAGAGTTGGAAACGTGGATTGAAACTTGGTCTTTCTCAGAAACGATTCACTCTCGTTCGTACACACACATTATCCGTAACATCGTTAATGACCCAGCGGTAGTGTTTGACGATATCGTAGAAAATGAACACATCATCAAACGAGCGAAAGACATTGCACATTACTATGACACGCTGATCCAGTTAAGCAACGATTACCACCGATACGGCGAAGGTACTCACACGGTTAATGGCGAGACAATCAAAGTAAGCTTGTCTGCACTTAAAAAGCAACTATACCTATGCTTGATGTCAGTAAACGCACTAGAAGCGATTCGTTTCTACGTAAGCTTTGCTTGTTCATTTGCTTTTGCAGAACGTGAATTAATGGAAGGTAACGCGAAAATCATCAAGCTTATTGCTCGTGACGAAGCACTGCACCTTACCGGTACTCAGCATATGATCAACCTGCTTCGTAACGGCATGGATGATTTTGAGTTCCTGCAAATTGCAGAAGAGTGTAAACAAGAGTGTTTTGAGTTGTTTAAAGCTGCAGCTGAACAAGAGAAAGAGTGGTCTGAATACCTGTTCAAAGACGGATCTATGATTGGTCTGAACAAAGATATTCTGTCTCAATACGTTGAGTACATCACTAACATCCGTATGCAAGCGGTTGGCCTTGATGCAGCGTACCCGAATGCAACCAGCAACCCTATTCCATGGATCAACGCATGGTTATCGTCTGATAACGTTCAAGTTGCTCCGCAGGAAGCAGAAATCAGCTCATACCTCGTTGGTCAGATCGATAACGAAGTTGGCGCAGATGATTTCGAGGGCTTTGAGCTGTAATGGCAACGGTCAAAATCAACAAAATAATCACTATTGAATCTAACCCTTCAAACACATTGCTTGAAACCATGGAGCAAGCTGGGTTAGAGCCGGAATACAACTGCCGAGATGGTCATTGTGGAGCGTGTCGTTGCACGCTTCTCTCCGGCGAAGTCGAGTATGTTGGTTTTGCAATGGCGTATACGCAAAGCAACGAAATTTTGCCTTGCATATGTAAAGCAAAAACGCCAGTTGAACTATCCGATGTGCATTACCAGCCGAAAGCGAAACGAGCATAACCCTAGGTTATTCACTCGTATAAGCAGAAATAACATTGAAGCCAGAGCTAAGCTCTGGCTTTGTTCATTCCAAATAGGATCTCATCTGCCGTTCCCATAGAAACAGATTTATGACCGATTTCCCTACCGCCATCGTCATACAAAGACAAGCGATAGCCTGGATAGCTTGAATTATTGTTATCGACTGGCGCATGGCGCCACAATGAAACAACATCATGATCCTCACCACTGCCGGTAAGTGCCTCTCCTAACACTACTTTTTGGCTTGCAATTTCGTACCACACTAAGATTTTTGATTGTGAAAACATATCCAGCCTCCTGCCGAAGTCACAGCGACGAGTTTTCATTTTACAAACAAAATTAAGAAATTTCGGACTCATTTATGAGACGAATTTTTACCTCTCTTAAAATCATCGGTTTAGAACTTAGACAATTTACGCATAAGAAAAGAGATAAAGCCGACTTTGGTAATAAGCTAATTATTCATCAGCTTATTACCATTCATCATACGGAAAATAAAACTTGGTAGGACTTAAGGAGTGTAGATCAACTCAAAACACTACTGGGAAGATACATGTCTTTAGCTGTCGTCACTGAACTGTACTTGGCAAGAATAGGTTTTCCTTCCAAGTAACGACGTAACATATCAGCGGCAATGGTGCCGATAAGTTGCCTCTGTTCTGACGTGGTATAAGCGCGGTTGAACTTCAACGTTTGCCCCCATTCCCCTTGTGGAGCAGACAGGGAAACCGTGAAATGCTCTTCATTGAGCATACCCGTCACAAGTGAAAGATCGGTCGCGCACTTTTCTTTCGTTGCCGCTGCCAATGCAAAAGAAGCTGCCAGCGGGTCTTGATGCCCCAAACCTTCCTCCGCCTTATGGCTTAGTATCCAACTATGACCACTCAGCTTCTCTATCTCTGCATTGCTCAGCAGCCAATTAGATAGCCAACCTTTAGTTGATTGTTCAGCCAGAGCAAGTGACATCGCTTTTTCAGCCATAAGATGACCAATGTGTTCTAGCATTGGTTCATCCACACTGACAACATGTTGCTCTAAATGCGCGTATATCATTTGTAGCAGTTTTACTCGCGTATCTATGTCATTCCGAGGACCAAACAGCTTTACTTCAATAAACGGCAGATAAGAGCGGTAACCCAGCACATAGCCCTGAGGAAGCTGAAGTTTATCCAACTTGTCGGATATACCCGACTCTGTCGTGCCAAATGTATAAAGACGACTACACTCTAAACCTGCCTGTTGTGGATACTGCTTTTTCAAGTCTGGCAATATTTGCTCACTGACCATGAGCTTAAACTCTTTTGGCACACCCGGCGTGAAATAGAACCAGCAATCATTAATTTGAACCTTAAACCCGCAGGCTGTGCCAATTGGGTTATCAAGGATGATCGCTTTTTCAGGCAGCATGGCTTGTTTTATATTGCTTTCCGGCATTTTGATTTTACGTTTCGCAAAAAACGCTTCGAGTTTCTCTAGCCACTCTGGAAACAGTTTGAGGTCTTGCTCTGCGGCTAACGCTGCGCACTCAGAGCTTAGATCATCAGTTGTTGGTCCTAAGCCACCGTTGACAACTACCACATCGGCGTTGAAGCTCAACATTAATAGCTCTTCGACCAATGACGTTTTAGCATCTCCTACCGTTGAGCGTTTGTTTAACGCAAAACCATTTTGGAAAAACTCTCGTGACAACCAAGCTGCATTGGTATCAACGATATCTCCATGCAACACTTCCTCGCCAGTGCTTAACATTGCAACTTTGAGCATATTCTCACCCTTAATAAATTTACCTAACCTATACTCGGCTATATAACGTTCACTATATCCTCTGGAATGAGCTATTTCTCCAGAAGTTTTACGTTTATGTGCAATTTGATGTTTCCATGCTCAAGACTTTAATGGATAATTGTGACAGTGATCATCAAAAACAGTGCCTTGGAGCCTTTTGTGCTAAAGAAAACCATCACAGCCCTCACGTTATCAATGTCTGCATGTGCAAATGCAACGACATACTTTGACCAACACCCGCTTGAACTTGACTACTCAGTAAACTGTGCTGATTCTTTTTGTGCGTTTAGTACTCCACTTTCTTATCAGGCACCATCTCCATTTTCGATGAGCCTCTCTGAGCAACAAGACTTGCAAATAGATCAACCACTTCCCCGCTACCTGACTGTATCTAATGAAAAAGACGAAGAGTATTTAAGACAGCAAACCTATACCATATTAGGGTTGAGCGTTGCTACAGTGGCTTTGATGACTCTTCTTCCTGAATCTGTCACTAAATGGGATGCAGAGGATCGTAACCTTAGCGGCTTAGGGCAGAAATGGAAAGATAATGTCTCATCTGGACCAGTATGGGACAGAGACGAACACTACTTAAACTACATCATGCACCCCTATTTTGGCGGCGTGTACTACACAGCAGCACGTCATGCTGGTTACAACGAGTTTCAGTCTTTCTTGTATTCTTTCACAATGTCTGCGTTCTTCTGGGAATACGGCGTAGAAGCGTTTGCAGAAGTACCTTCCTATCAAGATCTATTTATCACACCATTCTTTGGCGCGGTTGTTGGCGAAATCATGTTCGAGACAGAGCAAGAAATTGTCGCCAATGGCGGTGAAGTCCTAGGTTCAGAAACAGTCGGCGACATAAGCTTATTTTTCCTAAACCCTGTTGGTCATATACACGGCTGGGTGAGCAATGCTTGGGGAGGTTCAGCCGAACTTCAGCTGCAAACGGACCCTTGGTATGGAAACAGTGATGCAGCGAACTTCGCGCTAAGTTCAGGTGTACCTTACGACGATCAGTTCTACTCTTTAAACTTTAAAGTAACGTTCTAATCTCAATTTTTGATATTTAAAAGCGCCGTGTTGGCGCTTTTAAATACTCTCTCCCAACTCAATTCTGTAGCCAAGATCAATACATTCTTGGTATTCCTTCTCGCCATTGAGTCGATTCATGATCTCTCTTGCCGCTATCTGCCCGATTTTTTCACGTGGTGTGACCACGGTTGCTAGCCTAGGTGTCATAGCCTGACTAATATCGTGCCCATGAAAACCTGCAATTGAAATTTGCTTAGGAACAGAGATGTTTCGCCTTACGCACTCATAAAACGCACCAATCGCTAAGTCATCGTTAGTACAAAATATGCCGTCAACCTTGGGATGTTTTTCAATTGCATCACCTAATAACTTTGCACCCAAAGTAAACGATGAGGCCGATTCCGTTTGGAGCGCCAAAGGTTCTAAGCCAGCCTCACTCATCGCCTGATTAAAACCAGACATTTTTTGACGGGTACGTTCGTCCATACGAGCTGCTAAATAGACAATCTGCTTGCATCCCTTTGCCAACATTGCTTTGGTCATATCTTTCGCCGCTGAGAAATTGTCAAAACCCACGGCTTGTTCAATTCTCGGCGAAATCGAGTCCATAATTTCAACCACTGGAATAGACGCGACTTGCAGCATTTTTTTCACCCTTTCTGAGTGAACATTTTCCGACAGGATAATAGCGTCCACGTTATAGGAGAGTAATGAAGCCACACTCTGCTCTTCCAGTTCAGAACTATAGCCATAGTGCGCAAGCATAGTTTGGTAGCCAGCGGGGCCAGTCACTTGCTCGATGCCTCGAATAACTTCAGCAAATACTTGGTTAGTTAAAGACGGGACTAAAACACCAATCGCATGGCTTTTCGCATTCGATAAGATATCTGGCGCGCGGTTGGGGATATAACCCAGTTCCTCGACCGCAGCGAGGACTTTCTCTTTTACAGCTGGAGAGACAGAATTGGGGTCACGTAGACAGCGACTGACTGTCATTTTGGTCACTCCGACTAAATTTGCTACATCCTGAAGCGTCGGACGTTTTTTCTTACTCACCATAAATAATTATTCTCTTTGTTACTGGTAACATTGTACTCAAGAGATCAATAGAGAAATAGACTTAATGACACTTATTTATTTGACTCCGCTATCAAAAAAGCGCCCACATAAAGAGCGCTTATTGATTAATGTTTAGTTTCTAACCGAGTTTCACTCTCCCAGAGCAAATGAAACTTTTCCGTAGACGGCTCATCTACCCGCGCATAGGTATGCGCACCGAAATAGTCTCGCTGCGCTTGTAACAAATTAGCTGGCGATTGTGAGCTCGACAAAGCGTCGTAGTAATTCAGAGCGGAGGTCATTGCTGGCATAGCAACACCTGACAATATTGCCTGAGCACTGCACGTTCTCCACCCTAATACTCGCTTGGAAAGCTGCTCAATGAAATCTTCAGCAAATAGCAGATGTTCAAGTTCAGAATTTTGCTCATATACAGCAGAAATGTTTTGCAGGAATGCCGCTCGTATAATGCAGCCCGAACGCCATATTTTCGCAATGTCCGAGAAATTAAGCTGCCAGCGCTCAAGCTCTGATTTACTTTTGAGTAAGTCAAAACCTTGGGCATAAGTGACTAATTTCGCGCAATACAAGCCATCTTCTAATGCTTTCAGAGCCTGTGTCTTGTCTTCTAAGCAAGTTTGCTTCACTGAAGGCAATATGGAAGAGGCTTTTGCTCGACGCCCTTTGTTAGCGCTTAATGCTCTGGCAAACACAGCCTGAGCAATCGTGGTTGCAGGGCTTCCCATTTGCAGCGCATTGACCGCTGTCCATAGCCCAGTACCTTTTTGCTCCGCGACATCCAGAATCATATCCACCAACGAATTACCCGTTCTTGGATCTTGTTGCTTGAGTATGTCTGCACTGATTTCCATCAAATAACTGTTGAGCGCACCTTGGTTCCAGACAGTAAACACTTCACCGATTTCGGTGGCAGACATCAGCAAAACTTGGCGCATGTACTGATACGCTTCACAGATAATTTGCATATCGGCATATTCAATGCCGTTGTGCACCATCTTCACGTAATGCCCTGCACCAGCCGGACCTAAGTATGCGGCACATGCCTCACCTGACTGATGAGAATCGATGGATAAGCCGTTCGAATCGACCTTAGCGGCAATTGCAGTCCACATAGGTTCAACGTGCTTCCATGCAATAGGATCGCCACTTGCCATTAAAGATGGGCCGTGTCGAGCACCTTGTTCACCGCCAGACACCGCTGTGCTGAAAAAGCGTAAACGATCAGCGAACACTTCTTCTCTACGCTCCGAGTCAGTCCACAAACTGTTACCAGTGTCGATAACAATATCTTGCGCTTCCAAGCCATTTTGCAGTAGTTGCTCGATGACTTGATCAACAACCTCGCCAGCAGGAACCGATAATGCGATGACTCTTGGCGATGCCAAAGAAGAAAGCAAATCCTTCAGATTCTGAGCAACTTTGAACTGCCCTTTATTCCGGTTCAATGAGAGTGCTTGAGCTTCTTTATCTGCTCGTAAACAGTGACTTTGGCTCAGGTCGAAGCCCACCACTGAAAACCCATGATCAACCAGATTAAGCGCAAGACTTTTGCCCATAACGCCTAATCCAATCATTGCAATCTGATAACTCAAGCGCTTTCTCCTTTGTAGCGAAGTCCTTGCAGAGCCTGCTCTAATACCTCTTCCATTGATGCTGAAACATCAACAAAAATGGCTTCGTCATCTTCAGGTTCAATCAAAGTATCAAACTGACTTTTCAACATCTTCTCGCCATGGAAATAGTGATTTGCGCGCTGCGACAAACGAGCCCAAATGGTGTCGTAGTCACCTTGCAAATAGACTATAGCTAAATCCTGATTGTTGTTACGCAGAATGTCTCTGTACTCTGGTTTAAGAGCAGAGCAAGCGATCACCGCTGACTCATGCTCCAAAAACAGAGTGTTCAAACGTTGTAACCACCCAATACGGTCTTCATCAGTAAGAGGAATTCCTTGCTTCATTTTTTCTACACTCTGCTCAGAGTGGTAGTCGTCACCGTCAAAGAATTTCAGGTTCAATGCTTTTGCGATAGCGCTGCCAACTGAGCTCTTACCACAACCTGAAACTCCCATAACCAATATTTTTTTTGGGTTCATTGAACACACTTCCCTAGACTACTCTCACCGTAGCCGCCTTACTAAATTCAATAAAAAGGGTTGCTTTTATTTCCACCACATAGCGAGCTGCGGGAAAGCAATGACCAAACCCAGAACAAAAATTTGCATAAATATGAATGGAATCAGTGATTGGAATATTTCGCCTAAACTGATTTCTTTTGGTGCTACCGATTTTAGGTAGAACGCAGCTGGACCAAATGGTGGTGATAAGAACGATACCTGCATGTTCAGACAGAACACGACACCAAACCAAATCGGGTCAAATCCTAAATTCGTGATAATAGGTACAAAAATTGGCATGGTTAACAGTGCAACACCAACCCAGTCCAAGAACATACCTAGTACCAGTAGAATCACCATCATAATGAACAGCGTTGCGAATGCACTGCCACCAGAAAGAGTAAGAATGGTTTCTTCAACGAAGTCGATACCACCCATCAGGTTGTATATACCAACCAAAGCACTCGCACCAATACCAATCCAGATGATCATCCCACAGGTACGCATCGTCGCCATCGCACTCTCTTGCAGCATCTTCCAGCTCATTTCTTTACGGATTACCGCGCTAATCATGATACCAACGACACCAAGAGCTGAAGCTTCAGTCACAGAAGCAACACCGCTATAAATACTGCCGAGAACCACTGCCACGGATAACAATGGGAAGAAAAGTGCTTTGAAGTAACTTGGCTTATTATCGTCTGCTGAATCTTCATCACTAAAATCAGGAGCCAAAGAAGGATTGATATAACAACGAATCAATACATAAGCGATATAACAAGTCGCTAGAATAAATGCAGGGATAAATGCCGCTTTAAACAGATCACCAATCGATACGCTTGCGGTCATACCATAGATGATAAGAACGATACTTGGCGGAAGCATAGTACCTAGCGCCCCACCCGCACACGTTGTACCAATAGCTAACTTACGGTCATAGCCCAAGCGAAGCATTTGCGGTAGTGCCAAAATACCTAACAGAACGGTTTCACCACCGATAACACCAGACATTGATGCCAGTAGAACCGCAACCAATAGAGTCTGAACTGCAACACCACCGCGAACTTTACGTCCCACAGACTTCATAGCGTCGAACAGATCTTTGGCGATACCCGAGCGATCCAGCATGGCTGCCATTAATACGAACATCGGAATGGCTAAGAAAATGTAGTCCGACGCAAAACTGTACATGCGGCTGGTGACCAAAGGAATCGCGTCAACACCAAACCAGCCAAGAGTAAATACGATAGCGACAAAACAGGTAACAAACGCAAGCTGCATACCGGTCAGCAATAAGCCGATCATCATGACCAGCATCAGCAAGCTGCCCCATTCAATACCAATAGAAGATAAATCAAACATCGTGTTTATTCCTTAAGGCTTGAATCTCTTGAATCATATGCAGAACAAACTGCACTACCAAAATGACCAAAGTGATAAAAATAACCGCTTTAAGCAGCGCAGGATAAGGCGGGTTGAAAGCTGAACCGGATGTTTCTAAACGCATCTCTCCCCAAGGAGCAAACCATGCACTTTCTACCGTGATATATGAGGCATAAGCCATCATTAATGCGAACGCCAAACCGACAGTATGGTGAACCATATTGAGATAGTGTTTAGCGCGCTTTGAAACATTGTCGTAGATAAGAACCACTCGAACGTGCTTGTTCGAAGCCATTGCATACACACCACCGAATACAAACAAACATCCGCCGATAAAGGCTGCCGTTTCATGTACCCACGTCGTTGGTGCGTCAAAAACGTAGCGCATAACAACTTCGTAGAAAGAAATCGCAACAGTCAAAAGAAACAACAAGCTAAGGGTGTTTCCGATACGTATGATTGCTCGGTCTAATGCGTTCTTTGGCTGATCATCAAGGTGTGATGTAGCCTGTAGCTTATTCTCGCTCATAACGAACTCTTTTAGTGAAATGAGAGAGGGCCGAAACACCCTCTCTAAATAAAGGAAGTACTTCGATTACAGTAGGTCGTTCTTCTCTAGGAACGCAGTCACTGACTCGTAAACCTTTTGTGCATTTGGTGAACGCTCAGCAAATACTTTCCATTGTTCACGAGCGATAGCACGGAACTTCTTACGCTCTTCATCAGACCAGTTGTGGATCGTGATATTTGGATTCGCGTTCGCTTCTTTTACTGCCGCTTGGTCAGCAATTTTTAGCTGTGTCGTAATGTCGTAAGAGAAATCACGTACAGATGTCTTCAGGATTTGTTGCAAATCTTCAGGCATCTTGTCCCATTTCTTCTGACTAATAGAAATATCGATCAGCGGTAGAGAGTGGAAACCAGGTTGAACAGGGTGTGCCGCAACATCATTCATACCCGCTTTTTGGTTTGTAGAGAATACTGTGTAGTCCGCTGCATCAATAACGCCTTTGCTAAGGCCAGTGAACACTTCAGAACCCGGTAGGTTAACTGGAGTTGCACCTGCTGCTGCAAAAACTTGCTGAACCAGACCTTCTGGAGCACGTAGTTTTAGACCTTTCAAATCTGCAACGCTATCAAGCGGCTTTTTAGAAACAAGAGATTCTACACCAGTCGTCGATGCACCAATAAACTTAACGCCGTAAGGTTTGTAAAGCTCAGTTAGAAGCTCGTTACCACCGCCGTAGTTCATGTATTGAAGAAGTTGAGTCGTGTCAGACCAAGCGCCAACCATGTTACCTAATAGGCCGAATGCTGGATCTTGACCAGAGAAGAACTCTGTAGCTGTTACGTGGCCATCAAGAATACCCATTTTGATTGAGCTTAGCGTTTCTGTGTGTTTAACAACTGCACCTACTGGCAACAAGTCAATGTCGATGCGACCGCCAGACATTTTTTCAACGTTATCAGCCCAAACTTGTTGAATTTGGAAGTTGCGGTCACCCGATGGATCAGAAGACTGAATTTTCAGTTTGAAATCAGCCGCCATCGCTGACATGGACACTAGGCCTGTCACAGCAGTAGCGATAAGCGTTCTCGTCATAGCTTTCATTTGTCTATCCTTATTTGCTTCACGTAAATACCGGATTATATTTTTATGTTACCGGTAACCTTGAGACTCAATGTTACCGGTAACTGTTACTATAAGTCTATGCGGATGATCACAGGATTTAAACATTAATTAACAAACAAGCTATTTTTATAAGAGAGCAATTAACAGGTTCGACGGACACAGGCTTGAACAATTGTGCTGAGGGTTAAATAAATGAAAATATTAGAATATCGCGACATCAAAAAATTGACATGGGTCAAGTCTCAAAGACATATAACGCCTAAACTCAAATAGAAAAGTGATTTTGTAATGATGTTCGGAGGCCTCATATGACTTGTACCTTTATTGTAAGTTTCGTTGGAAAAGCAACACCCGCAACAATCAAATCCTTGGCCGCTGCGACAAATGAAAATAATGGTAAATGGCTAATTAGTAAAGTTAATTTTATTGAAGACCAAGTTGCCGCAGTTATCAAAATCGAAATACCGGAAGAGAATGCAGATGTTGTCAAGGAAGCATTCTATGCAACGCCAGATCTACTGGTAAAAATAGTCGACGTCGCTGAGCACGTGCAACTCGAAGATAAGATCTACCAAATTCGTATTGATTCTAACGACCGCTACGGAGTAGTTAACGAGATCACCCATGTTCTTGATGAACAAGATGTACATATTCTTGATATGGATTGCCAACGCGTGTTTATTGCTGGCGGAGGTGGTGTAAGCTCTAGCTTGTTTACTGCAAACTTAGCCGTGCGTTTACCTGTTGAGCGTCAAATCAAAGATGTGGCGAGTGAACTAGAAGCACTAAGTGAAGATACTCGCGTTATTATTGAATCTTAATAACCGACCGTATAAAAAAACCACCGCGGTTTGCGGTGGTTTTTCATTATTCGCAACGTCTTATTTAACAGACCATTGAGAAAGCGAACGTTTGAAGTCTTGGTAACCAAACTCGTTCAGCTTTTGAATCTCACCGTTGCTGCGTTCACAGTAAACAGAAGGCATCTTCAAGCCATTGAACCAGTTGAGTTTCACCATGGTGTAACCCGCACTGTCCAAGATGTGAAGCTTCTGACCAATTTGCAGTGGCTGATCAAACTTAGCAATACAGAATTGGTCACCAGCCAAACATGAACACGAACCAATCACGTATTCATGCTCGCCAGATTCACTGGCCTCCAGTACTGAAGCAGGCTCATTATAGATAAGTGTATCTAAACGGTGTGCTTCGGTGGCAGAGTCGACAATCGCCGTCTTCATACCGTTTTCTACGATATCAACCACTGTCACTACTAAGTCAGTTGTTTTAGTGATGATCGCTTCGCCCGGCTCTAGGTATAGTTGCACGCCATGTTTTTCAGAGAACGCTTTCAGTGCCAAGCCCAGTTTTTCTACGTCATAACCCGGCCAAGTGAAGAACACGCCACCGCCCATGCTTACCCAATCCAGTTTGTTTAGGTACTCTCCAAAACGCTCAGAAATAGAATCCAGCAAGCCGATGAAGGCATCCACATCTTTGTTTTCACAGTTCATGTGGAACATCACACCATTAATCGAATCGAATACCGACTCGTCAATCTGATCTGCCTGTACACCTAGGCGAGAAAATTTGCGTGCTGGGTTAGCAAGGTCTTGACCTGCGTAGCTAACACCTGGATTAAGACGCAAACCGATTGACGCTTTACCTTCCACAAGGTGACGGTACGCAGAAAGTTGAGATTGTGAGTTGAAGATCATCTTGTCACAGATGTCCGCCACTTCTTTAACGTCATCTTCGCTGTAACCAACACTGTATGCGTGAGTTTCACCGCCAAACTTCTCGTAGCCTAATTTAACTTCGAATGGACCCGAGCTCGTTGTTCCGTCAAGGTACGGTTTGATGATGTCAAACACACCCCAAGTGGAAAAGCACTTCAGCGCCAAAACCAATTTAACACCTGACAGCTCTTTCAAGCGTTTAGCGATTTCTAAATTCGCAATCAACTTGTCTTCATCAATCATGAAGTACGGAGTTTTTAGTTCGCTTTTTTGCATTTCTACCTTCACTCTAAAATTGAACAAAGCCGACGCTAACGCATCGGCTTTCTGTTAAATAAGTGAGTTAAAGACTCTATCTTATTTAAGGATCTTAATGTCTGGTTGACCTGGTTCTAATTCCAGAACATCCCAGCCTAGACCAATCTCTGGCATAGTCTCCAAGAACACATCTGGGTTTAGCTGCTCCATGTTGAACACGCCAGCTTCTGCCCATTCGCCACGGAAGTATTGTAGAGCAGCTGTAATTGCAGGAACACCAGTAGTGTATGCAATCGCTTGATGTTCTACATCTTTGTATGCCACTTCGTGGTCTGCATTGTTGTAGATAAAGACACTGCGCTCTTTACCATCTTTCTTACCTTGTACCCAAGTACCAATACAAGTTAAGCCAGTGTAACCTGGTGCCAAAGATGTTGGGTCTGGAAGCAATGCTTTCAGAACGTGTAGAGGCTGAACTACAGTACCATCTTGCAGTGTGATTGGGTCTGGGCTTAATAGACCAATATCACGCATACAGTTGAAGTAATTTAAGTAGCGATCGCCGAAGCCCATCCAGAATTCAATACGTTTTGCTGGAATGAACTCTTTCAGAGAGCGAACTTCATCGTGCGCCATTGAGTACACTTTAAATGGACCACAGTTCGGAAAATCAAACTCAAGCATACGTGTATGACATGGAACCACTTTCCATTCGCCATTTTCCCAGTAGAAAGAATCACCCTGAATTTCAAGCATGTTGGTTTCTGGGTCGAAGTTGGTTGCGAACTTCTTACCGTGGTCACCTGCGTTCACATCCATGACGTCGATAGTATCGATTTCATCAAACAAGTGCTTCGCTGCATATGCCGCAAATACACTTACTACGCCTGGATCGAAACCAGCGCCTAGAATACCAGTGATACCCGCTTCCTTAAACTTCTCTCGGAACGCCCATTGTGGATCGTAAGCTTCAGGAACCTGCTGACCTTCAGAGCAAAGATCTACCGCTACTGATGTATCTAGGTAAGATACTTTTGCTTGATAACACGCTTCCATGATTGCAACGTTAACCCAAGGAGGGCCAGCGTTAATCACAAGATCTGGCTTAACCTCTTTAATTAATGCAACCAACGCGTCTACGTCATCTGCATCAACCGCACGAGCTTCTAGCTTCTTAGTAGAATCTTTTAAGTTATTTTTACCCTTAATTGATTCAATGATCTTCTCACACTTCCCGATAGAACGAGAAGCAATGGTAATATCACCCAGCACGTCGTTGTTTTGAGCCGCTTTATGTGCAACGACCCAACCAACACCGCCCGCACCAATCTGTAGAATTGACATTATATCCTATACCTTTATTTCGCTAGCTCTGACGCTAGAGTTTCAATTTTAGCCAGTAGAGATTCGAAGTCCGAAATCTTCAAGCATGGGTTCAAGATTGTGAATTTCAAGGCAGTTTTGCCATCCACAATGGTTTCGCCAAGTACAGCGATACCACGTACCAGCGCTTCCATTCGAACAGCTTTGTTAAGCTCATCAAAATCAGTCGCTTGGCTGTCTACAGCGCGGAATAACACGGTAGACAAAGATGGTTCAGCCAAAAGCTCAAACGCTTTATGCTGACGAACCAAATCGGCCACTTCCAGAGTTTGTTCTAATAAGTGGTCATACATTGCGCCCAGTTGTTTAGGACCAACGTTTTGCATGGTCATAAACACTTTCAAGGCATCAAATCGTTTTGTTGTCGCGATAGACTTATCAACCAAATTTGGCAAAGTGTCGTGTTCGCGGTTTAAGTAATCTGCATGGTGTAGCAGGAACTTGAAGTTGCTCTTATCTTTAAGAAGCAGAGCGCCACAGCTGATGGTTTGGAAGAACAATTTGTGGAAGTCCACGCTCACTGAGTGAGCACGTTCTACACCGTTCAAACGGTCTTTATGGCTGCTCAAAATCAACGCGCCACCGTATGCACTGTCTACGTGCATCCATAGGTCGTGTTTTTCTGAAACATCAGCGATAGTCGCTAGATCATCAATCGCGCCGTGGTCAGTCGTGCCTGCTGTACCAACCACTGCAAACGGAATCAAACCTTCCGCTTTCGCTGCTTCCACAGCGGCTTCAAGCTTAGTCACATCCATCGTGCCGTTTGGCATAGCATCGACTGTCAGAACCGCTTTCTCACCTAAGCCCATCCAGGAAGCTGACTTCTGCACTGTGAAGTGCGATTTCTTCGAACAGATAATGCGAAGTTTGTCTGCGTAATCTGGTAGACCCAGTTTCTGAATCGAGTGACCGCTTAGTTTGTCAGCAATCCAGTCACGAGCCAGCATTAAGCCCATTTGGTTGCTCTGAGTACCACCACTGGTGAAGATACCGTCAGCGTCTGCGCCTAGTTCATACTTAGCACACATCCAATCAACCACTTTCTGCTCAACAAATGTTGCGGCAGAAGCCTGGTCCCATGAATCCATAGATTGGTTCAAAGACGCAATGATCGCTTCAGCAACCACAGATGGCATCAACGGTGGAGTATGAAGGTGAGCGATACAGTCTGGGTGTTGAACAATGATAGAGTTCTTCGCGACCAAATCAGCCGTGTCTGAAATCACTTCGTTTAGGGAAGCATTCTTGTTATCAAGGTCAACCGCGTAAATCGCTTCTTCTAACGCTTTTGGATCCATACCTGAGTATGGTGCATTCACTTGTTCGAATACCGCTTTCATAGCCGCAGTCGTGTGGTTCATCACTTTAGAGAACTCAGTGCTGCCCATCTCACCTGTTTGGATGAAGTGTTTCTTCCACTCTTGGTTGCTTGGCTCTGGGTCTTTATGACCGCCACCAGCAGCAAGAATCGCTTCTTCTAGAGTACGCAGTGCGAAGTCGATTTGCTCAAAAGAGATAATCAATGGTGGAAGGAAACGAATAACCGAACCATCTCGGCCACCTTTCTCAACCATCAGACCACGTTCAAGCGCTGCACGCTGAATGCCAAGCGTTAATTGGGGCGCAGATTTTGGCTCACCAAACTTATTCAGTTCACCACTTGGATCTTTAATTTCAAGACCCAGCATCAAACCTTTACCACGTACTTCTGCAATACAGTTCACGCGGCTTTGAATTTTTTCTAAGCCCATACGTAGGTATTGGCCCGCAATGTTTGCGTGCTCTACTAGGCTGTCACGATTGATAATTTCCAATGCTTTCGCACCAGAAACCATGGCTAATTGGTTACCACGGAACGTACCGGTGTGCTCACCTGGCTTCCATGTATCAAACTTCTTGTTGATCACCAATAGCGCCATTGGCAAACCACCGCCAATGGCTTTAGAAAGACAAAGTACGTCAGGAACAATACCCGCTTCTTCAAATGCGAAGTTGTAACCAGTTTTACCAACGCCACACTGTATTTCATCGAGGATGAGCAGGATTTCATGCTCGTCACAGATTCGGCGTAGCTCGCGTAGCCAGAACGTAGGTGCTGGTATAACGCCACCTTCACCCTGCACCGGTTCAACAATAATAGCGGCGGGCTTCATAATGCCAGATTCATCATCGTTCAACAGGCGTTCGATGTAACGAATGCTCGCTTTCGCGCCTTCGTCACCACCCAGACCGAATGGGCAACGAATGTTGTACGGGAAAGGCATAAAGTGTACGTCTGACATCAAGCCAGTACGGCGCGCTTTCGTGTTTAGGTTACCCATCATGCCCATAGTACCATTTGTCATACCATGGTAAGCACCACGGAAGGCAAACATGGTATTACGACCCGTGGTTTGCTTTGCAAGCTTGATTGCCGCTTCAACGGCATCGGCACCAGAAGGGCCAGTGAACTGAACTACACAGTTATCACCAAGCTCAGAAGGTAAGAAACCTTTCACTGCTTTAATGAAGTCTGTTTTAGACTTAGTAGCAATATCAAGCGTTTGGTACGGTAAACCCGTATCTAACTGTTGTTTAAGCGCCTGATTAATCTCAGGATGGTTGTAACCTAACGCCAGCGTACCCGCACCTGCCAAACAATCTAGAAAGATTTGGCCACGAGTATCTTCTACCAAACAGCCGTAGGCTTGTTTGATAGCAATAGGTAAACGACGTGGATATGAACGTACTTCAGACTCGTGTTCTGCTTGTTCAAGGAGAACTTCATCAGGAGTAAGATCGTAAACACCGTCTACGACTGGAATTTGGTTTGAAATTACGGTTGCGATAGTGTTATCGACTTCAAAGGCTGTACTCATTTCCATCACCTTGAAAAATAATAAATTTCTGTTCATTTCTCTACGCTGACTTAAATAAGAGAAACGACAAATAGCAAAACGTTCCGTCTGTAAAACACAGATACGGAATACTGGGCCATCTTTTTTGATAGCAATTAACTAAAACAGAGGATCAAGGTTCTGTAATGCTGCTGTTTTCATAAACAGGGCATTCTGGAAGTACAAAGCTGATTACTGGTTGTAGTTTAAATGAATTCAATGTTGGGTTTCCCATAAGTATGCTGTTCCCACAGCATTAAGTATCCCGTCTATCAACAAAAGGACTTGCTGATACCTACCCTACGTAATGTCACAATCAGCCTGAATGGTCATTACGCGTATCCCCCAGAAACTCAGTCCGAGATTGGAGCGGAAATTAACATAATTTTGATAGTTTTAGCAATAGAAAATTGACTATGAATATCGATCTTTCTTACAAAAAGAACATGCAACAGTGAAGGATTGTTCGGTATATAAACGATACAAAAAAGAAAAGCCCTTGCATGGCAAGGGCTTTGAATCGCTAATATTAACTATGATGTGGTGTCGGTGGTTTTTAATACATCATTCAAGAAAGCTGCTGCATCAAAACTTCCGCCTACGTCATATGTGGCTAAATCAAGATTTTCAATTACAATGCTTTGCTCACCAGCATCGTGAGTAACAACAAGAGTCACATCGTTATCAACAACTGAAACATCAATGTTCTCTACTAACTGTTGTAAATTATTTGCATCGTTTCCATCTTCTTCAAGGATGTCCCTAACATCAATTTTATCGCTACCTAACGCGAAGTTTTTAACTGTGTCAGTGCTGTTATCTAAAGCGGAATCAAGCCATGTGAAGATGTTTGTCCCATCATCACCCACCAGTTCATCGTTTCCTGTATTCGCATAAACCACATTACTTTCATATGCGTTTTCAACATCTAAAGATACTTGGTAAGTTATAACTTCCCCGTTTTCATCTAATGGCATTGCGTCTTCAGAATCAACCACCGTGTATTCGAAAACCGGGTCGTTGAGAACCGCTTCTTCACCAGAGATATAAGAAACAACATAGTTTGAGCCACTACTAGAATTCGACTCACTACCACTAGTGTGAGTTGATTCACTGAACTCAATCTGGACTATTGGATTATCATCAGGAGCAGAATAGCTAACGTCTGAGCTTTGACTAACAGAACCATCACCATAATACATTGGGTCTGATTTCGTTCCATCAAGGTACGTATAAACGACCGTTGCCTGATGATTGCTGTTCAAACCATCAACGCCGAATGAAACTGAACTAAGTGGGTTAGCACTTAAATCGAATATTAAGGTTTCGCCATTATTGATCCCATTACCCGTGTCGACACCAAAGCCCTCTCCTTGGTTGTTATCATCGTTACCATTATTTGTTTCAAATGACACTTCTCCCTTAGAACCACCACCCAGCTCACTAGTCGCAGATACAATTATTATTGCTCCATTACTCAAGGTATAGAAAGCATCACCATTTTCATATTTTGTGTAGGTTGTATCTTCATTAATCGTAAATGCATTTGGCTCCCCAGCTTTGTAATAAATGCTGTTTGGGTCAAATTTCGTAGGACTGGCGTTACCGTCTACGTACAGATCACCTTCTTCGATAAGAACATAATTATTCTGTTCAGCATTCCAATAGTACAAAGAACCTTGTTCAGGCAATTGGCTTATATAAATAAACAGTTCTTGCGACTCGATCAGGTCTTGATTTGGGTCATCAAGTACAGGGTTAGTTGATAAGTAATCTACATCTTCATCTGAGATGTGATCTTCCGAAGGTACCAAGTTATTATCAAACACAACTTTGACTAATTTAACTTCTCCTTTACCGTCACCGAAATCAAACAGAACGCCTTCGGCATCGGTTACGTCCAGTGTGAAGTTTTCACCCAAAGGCGATTCATTTACATTTCGTTCAAATAATTCTACAGTCGCATACACCTTGTCTCCGAGCTCTCCTTCTCCAAAATCTTCTTGTACATAAACTGTTATTTGATGGTCATTATCCCCATCTTCATAATTTGAATAATATTGAGCACCGAGAGCGGTTAAACTAATTTCACCAGTCGAAGAATTGATTTGGTATAAATCAAACGTATTTTCGCCAACAGTCACCGATACATTATTTTCAATACCGTAGTTTAAGTTAACAGTATCAACATCAGTAGCTTGAACTTGGCCAATAGTATCTCCTTCGCCTTTATTTTCGTCGTAATAAAATTTATAAGTTGCTATTGCAGGACTTTCGCCATCATTCGTCGCCTCTTCAAAGTCATTTCCTGGCAAATAATTATTTGGGTCATCAGATTCGTCTGTTTTATCAGAGTAAGACGTATCAACAAAGGCTGGCGGCTCATTTACGTTCATTTCATTAAGTGTAACAGGCACCTTTACAGAAGGGTTAAACCCATCAGATACCACAACGTAAACATGATGCTCGTTGTCTGGTCCGTTTGAATCTTCAAAGTCATTTGTATACGCAGCAGCGCCTTCAGCTGTTAAATAGATTTCACCTGTTTCTTTATCGATAGTGAAATAGTTAATATCATTTGGGTGGTCGGGGTCTACCTCAAGTGAAAATTCAAGCGTGCCACCACCATCAGGGAAATCAGGGTCAAATGCTTTTACTTGCCCCAAAACAGTTGGATTTTCGCCGTCAATACCGACGCTGTTTTCAAAATAGCTTATGTTGTACGCTTCTACCTGACCATCTTCATTTTCATCTACAGATGTATCGTGTGTATCTTCATCATCTAAACCGTCGTCAACGAAATAAGGCGATTGATCTGCCTCTAATGCCGCGGCACTTACAACAGGAGCGATAGGTGCGAGAGCTTGTGCAACGACTAAGTCAATAGCCAAACTTTGTGTTTGAGAGAGACCTGAATCTTGGAGACCATGAGTATCAAATGCTGTTTGAGCTAGTACCTCAGCAAGTGTCATATCAATGGTACCCGTGTCAGTAGGGCTGGAACCATTTGCTCCACCAGCGGCGGTTGCTTGATCAGGATTTAATGTAGGGTCAACACCTTGCTCTAATTGCGCGAGAATTTGAGCGATCTCATCATCGAGGTTGAGCTGGGTTGGTTGATTATCAGGTTGAATTAACTGGGCTTGGACCTGTGGATCAGGCCCGTCACTCACCGTCATCACCACCTCACCGGGAGCAGGTGCAGCGCCAGCGGTAAGTTCTCGAATTTGACCTTGCCTATCTATGACCAAAGTTATGTTAGCTAACATAAATTGGCTGAGTGTACGTGCATTCATGAGCCTATTCCCTATGAGCGTGTCAATAACACGTATGCCCACCGTCTCTTACACTACAACTTGTATGGGTGTTCACACGCCACTGCGTGAGCAGTTTTCATACTTAAACATTAGTAAGAGCTAATTGGACATTCAACTGATTTAGTAGAGCAAAGGCCTAAACATCAACTAAGGTTTCAATAAATAAGGGAAATAATCATTGGTACTTTTTTGAACTAAACTCTCAAAATCCTAATTTATAAACTAAGCTTGCATAAACTAAGGCATGACCTTTTATCACTCGCCCCCAAAAATGAAGTATCTCAATGGTCGAGTAAGAGATAATTCCACATTAAGGAGCTTCATAGTGAAACGGAAACTTTCATTCTTAACAGGATGTTTGCTACTGGCTTCCGCCTCTGCTTATGCGCAAACATTAGAGCAAGCCGTCGCCATAGCATTAGCAAATAATCCTGATATAAAAGCTAGCTACAACCAATACGTAAGTACCGTTAATGACAGCAAAGCGTCAGGCGGTAAATATCTTCCTACTATTGATTTGGACGCAGGCATTGGCTACGAAGGTATTCGCCCAGCTTCAACGAGCGGACGTGACGATACCGACCTCACCCGAAAAGAAGCTAGCATTATCCTCAACCAACTTTTGTGGGATGGTAATGGTACATTAAACGATATGGATAGAACCGCCGCTGAAGCAGAATCCACGAGGTTGCAACTGTTAGATGACGCATCAAACTTGGCACTCCAAGTCACCGATGTCTATCTCAATGCAGTGAAAGCCACGGAGATCTTAGCTCTTTCTGAAAGCAATTTATCTGTGCATGTTGATATTTACCGAGACATTAAAAAACGAGTCGACTCAGGTGTAGGTTCAACGGCAGATTTAACTCAGGTAGAGGCTCGGATTGCAAAGGCACAAGGTAATCTACTGGCGGCTCAGAACAACCTTTTTGATACTCATACTCAGTTTCGCCGACTTGTAGGACAAGAACCTCTAGGGTTGATTTACCCTCGTGCCGATGAATCAAAAATTCCTTTATCGCTGACCGATGCGTTAGTTGAGGCATTTGATAAACACCCTGTCATCAAAATCGCTAAAACAGATGTAGATGCGGCGCGTTTCCAATACAAACAGTCTAAAGCGCCTTACTACCCGACGTTTTCCATCGAAGCACGCCAAACATGGCGAGACGATGCAGGAGGTTATGAAGGGAATGCCGATGAAACCGTTGCAATGCTGCGCATGAGATACAACTTGTATAACGGTGGTAGCGATAGTGACCGCAGTGAAAGTTCTGCTTACCAATTAAATAAGGCAAAAGACTTAAGAGACAGCGCTTATCGTCAAATTGAAGAAAGCTTGCGCTTATCTTGGAGTGCTCTCGATTTAACACTTCAACAGAAAAACTTCTTAGCTGACCATGTTGACTCATCTGCGCAAACCGTTATTGCTTACGAGAAACAATATGGCATTGGTCAACGTACCTTGCTTGATTTGTTAAACACCGAAAACGAGTTATTTGAAGCTCGTAAAGAGTATCTAGATGCTCACTATGCCGAGCAATACGCTAAATATCGTGTAATGAACGCGACGGGAGTATTAATCGACGCACTTCTGGTTGATATTCCTGAAGAATGGACCAAGGAAGTGGAGTATTAATTATGAAGATGAACATTCTGTCACTAGCAATACTCGCTGGCCTTACCTTATCAACGTCGGTATACAGTGCTGAAGAGTACGAATACATGGCAACACCGACGGCCAACCAAATTGCCGATTTACAAGATGACGACCAAGATGGCGTGGTGAATGGTCGAGATATCTGCCCGGGAACCCCTGAGGGCTCTGAAGTAGACAATGATGGCTGCGGCGAAGTGCGACGGGACCAAGATGAGCGTCAACTGCGTATACTGTTTGCCAATGATTCCTATGAAATCAACCCTGTATTTGCGAACCAAATACAAACCATGGCCGACTTTTTAAAAACGTACAAATCAGCTTCTATAGAAATTCAAGGTTACACCAGTAAAGTAGGGTCCGATGAATACAACTTGGAACTATCTAAGAAACGAGCGGAAGCAGTAGAACAAAAATTGCTTTCGTACGATATCAGCCCAAACCGAGTCAGAATTGTTGGTTATGGTGAAAGCCGCTTAGAAAACCCAGGAGATGACCCAGCTGCGCATGCGGTAAACCGAAAAGTAACAGCGACCGTGGTTGGTCTAAAAGAAAAAGTCGTCGAAGAGTGGACCATATTCTCAACGTTGAAAAAACGTTAGTGTAACGCTCCGCTTATAAAAAAAGCCCCTCAGATATTTAATCGAGGGGCTTTTTGTTTTCAAACTTCGTCGCTTTTTGTTTTCAAGGTCTATGTTAAAAACGTCGATTAGGCTGCTTTTTTCTTTGGCAGTGACGCACTTAGCAGGAAATAACCAACGACAGCCGCTAAGGTGGAACCCATCAAGATACCAAGACGAGCATAGGTATCGAAGTTTACAAAGTCCGCACCAAAGGCCAGCGATGAAATGAAAATCGACATTGTAAAGCCAATACCACAAAGTACAGACACCGCGAATATATGTTTCATGCCAATGCCTTCAGGTAATTTCGCAATACCCAGTTTTACCGCAACCCAGCTGAAGCTAAAAATACCTAACGGCTTACCAATAAACAGTCCTAGCGCTACACCCAATGGTAAAGCTTGAGTCAAACCACTCAGTGAAACACCTTCAAGTGAAATACCCGCATTAGCGAATGCAAACAGAGGCAATATACCGAAAGCTACGTATGAATGAAGACCGTGTTCCAAATGCTTCAATGGCGAATGCTCTTTATCTTTACCTTTTAAAGGAATAGAGAAACCAATAACCACACCCGCTAACGTTGCGTGAACTCCAGATTTCAGTACCGCCACCCAAAGAATAAAGCCAATGATTAAGTACAAACTAATCTTGGTCACATGCTTCGCGTTCATGATGAACAATATCGCCGTCATCAGGAAGCCAACAGCAAGCGCCATCGTCGACAAATCGCCGCTATAGAACAATGCAATAATGACTACCACGCCCAAGTCATCGATAATTGCCAAAGCAAGCAAGAATACCTTCAAACTGATTGGAACACGGCTACCCAGTAATGCCATGATACCTAAAGCAAATGCGATATCCGTTGCTGCTGGAATGGCCCAACCTTGAATCGCGGTTTCGTTAGAGATGTTAAACATCACATAAATAAGCGCAGGGGCAAGCATACCACCCACAGCCGCAATTGCTGGGAAAATCGCGGTCTCACGCGATTTTAGAGCTCCCTCGAGCAATTCGCGTTTTACCTCTAAACCGATCAACAGGAAGAAAATAGCCATCAAGCCATCGTTGATCCAGTGTGAAACAGACATACCCAAAATGTACGTATGAAGACCCGCTTGGTAGAACTCATTAAGCGGAGAGTTGGCAATTACCATAGCTACAGCGGCTGCAATTACCAAAATTATGCCACCAGCAGACTCCATTTTTAAAAAGTCGCGAATGATATCAGTCATTTATCGTCCTTATAATTTCGTTATCTCGATACATGATTTAGAACAGATGCACAGGAGTTTAGTGCTTTAGAACATTCTTGAACAATCGCTTGTAATGACTCCACCCTTCGGCTTTTCCGAAACAAACAAACATTTAGAACACATATTCCGTATTAACTACTATTTGGTAAGTATAGGAAAGAATTAATTGTCTAAACAATGTTGGTTACTGAAATATCTCACCTCCAAATACGGAAAAAGGAGCATTCGCTCCTTTCTATTCATCATTTTAACTAGCCGCTAATAACCTGTTAGCTGCATATAGCCTTGCGCTATATCGGTACCCGTTGTCTTTATTGCTCCTTCCCAATAAGGAACAACAAAAGGTAACCAAGACTGTTTGTTCACTGGTGCTGTTTTCAGGTCGATGTTGTATCTGGGTACCAAGATGCGCCATTCCAAAGGTAATACTCTACCCCCCTCTATCACTGTTTTATTGAGTGGTAGAATAGCAATATCTTTGTTCTGCAAAACGATGGTTTTTTCTTTTGAAGACAAGGTTCCAAACAAATATGGCAGTTCTTCTTCATGTCGGTAGCGATTTACAGATAAAGTCGTGTCTTCATCGAGCTTCAATACAAACTTGTCCCAGCCCTGTTGTTTGTTCGACATCAAACCACTGCCCCATTCTTTGCTCATGAAAGCCGAGCCTTCAACCGCAATTGGATCAGTGTCCTTCGTCAACTTTAGCTGACCATAAACCTTAATAAATGGCGCTTCCAGGTTGTATGTCGCCGTTGGTTCTGTTTCGTGTTTTCTTTGAAAACCTTTGTCTCCGGGTAAAACGTACGGTCCACTTAAATCACTGTATAGAGAAAGACTGAAGGTATCCGTTTTAACGTCAAGATGCCCAGGAAAAAGATTTCTTCCCAATGCACGCCATGCCCAATCATCAATCCACATACGCAGAGGCAAAGCATTGACTCCAGCCTGACCAATACCACCACGAGCTACTCGCTGCTCTCGCCAAACCTTTCTGTTTGAAGAAATCACTGCGGACGAGAAATAAACTTGCGAGTTTAACCAACCAAGTTCCTCTAGCCGCTCGTCATGAGCGATACGGAAAAAACTCCACTGAACAGAATAAGAATGACCTTGTTTGTCACGGACATTGGCAAAATAGTGAAACCATTCCTGCTGATAGTCAGGATGAAAAGGTGAATCTTTTGGTAAAGTAACAGGATTATTTGGCAACACTGGTGAGAAAGCATGCTTTGAATCCGAAGACAAAAGCGCTCTTATCTCATTGTTGGGCTCAACTTCGTCTTCAAACTGATAGTCATGATAAACAATACTCGTAACAGAGACGACTGAGGCAAAAATCAATAAACCAATCAGATACTTGAGGCTTACTCGAACTTTCATTACAAAGCATCCCTCAATGACTTCATCGGTGACTTACGAACTAAACGGAAAATAGGTAGAGCCCCTGCAACGATCAGCGCTAACATCGAAAGGACGACCGTTTTTACATAGGTCATTGGAACAATTATCAGCTCCATCGTCCAGCCAAAGGAAGGACGGATCACCACATCGACAACCAGTTTCGCCAGCCCCAAGCCTAGTGGCATTGCAATCAACATCGAAATCAAACCAAAAACAAACAGCTGCAATGCACCCAAACCAACCAACTCTTTTGTAGATACACCTAAACAACGTAACAAAGCGATGTGTTTCTGACGAGATAGCTCACCCGCCAAAGTCGCAAAAAAGATACCGCAGACAGCGATAAGCAAAGTTATGTTGCCTAAAGTATCTGCAATCACAAATGTTCTATCAAACACCCGCATTGCCTGACGATGAATAGTACTGTTATCCATTACACGCTCTGCATCAAGGTGGAAAAGCGAATGCAATTTACTATTGAGCTTCTCACCCTCTGCTCCGTCATTCAGAACAATACCCAATGCAACATCGCCAGTGCCAGCAAAAGCGTGTAACCAGTTCTCGTGTGACATCATGATTTGGTTGTAAGGGTTACCATAATCGTAATATACCCCGACAATTTGCCAGCCTGAACCAAGAGGCTCTGAGAGATCTACCATATCTCCCGGTTTCAGATTCAGTTTAATGGCCATTGATTCGCTGACCATAATGCCTTTGGAGTGATGCAAATAGTACCAGTAGTTAGGAATACCAAGTTTCACCGTCAGTGAGTTCGCCTCACCTTCGGAATCACCAGTACTCACGACTTGCAACGTACCTTTATTGGAAGGAAACTGTTTTTCCCAGCGCCACCATACATCTTTAACTTCAGACTGATTACCTAACCAACCACTGATCATAGAAGCAGAACTGTTCGTAGGATATAAATACATGTCTGCTGCTAATCGTTGATTGAGCCACTTGTCAGTGGTATCTCGGAAGCTACCCACCATGGTAACCACACCTATATTGGCTGCCATTGCAATCATAAATGCCATGGTAGCTACGCCACGGTAACTCATGCTTGCAGCCGCGTCGGCAAAGAACCAGCGAGCTTTTACCCAACGTAAACTATAGGAAAAGCTATTAAATAGTTTCCAAATTACAAATGGGGTAAACAGTGCAGCACTCACTAGCATTAATGCAATAATCGTGTAACCCGTTGATTGTGTTTTGGGCGCCTGATAAATAGCGATAGCGGCAACAGCCAAAGCGCCACCGATAAAAGCCTGAATGCTAAACTCCGAACCAGCAAATCTTGCGAGCGACAAACGGGTACTTAAACGGATAGGCTGAGATTTTAATAAACGTACCAAAGGCCAAGCACAAGAAGCAAAAGTCCCGCACACTGCCATCAACAAGCTGTAACTGCTCCATTCCCAGTCCCAGTCGATCGACAAACCTACATTTGCGTTATATAAATCGGCGAGACTGACTGACACCGAAGGAATCAGTTGATTTGCCAGCAAAAGACCTAAGCCATTACCGCAAACCCAGCTCACAAAAACCAACGCAAAAAGCTCAAGCATTAGCGCTTGCGCCAATTGCCAACCATTCACACCAGTTTGACGCAACATACCCACTAAACGCTGACGCTGAATCAACGATAAAGACATCGCTTGGTAAAAAATAAACAGTCCGACTAAGAAAGAAAGCATACCCATCGCGGTGAGATTCATATGGAACGCTTTGGTCAGTGATTCCAATTCTGAACGTGTACTACGAACCAAAATCATGCCGTTTGGCAAACTGCCCGCCAGTTTTTCAAGCTTTTCTTCAGGCATTGGGCCGCAAGCAATCACGGAAAAGCCTGAGCTTTTCTTCAGTTGTCGCACCAAAGACATATCAGCAACTAATCGGGTACCACTCACCATACCATGGCGGTCAATAACCAACGGACCAAGTTGCTCACCGTCGTGCAATTGAATCATATCGCCATCTTCCCAGCCTTGGTGAGCTGCATACTCTTGCCCAACCATAACCGGATACGGAGGTTGCATCAGTTCCAATGCTTTGATATCGCTCAGTGTTTTTTTGCCTACGGCAGGAACAAAAGCTAAAGGATCAATACCGAGTAGCGTTATATCCTTACCAAGTTTCGTTGTCAGGCGATAGCTATCAAGAGGAGCACACTGATGAAAACCATCACGGCGTAACTGGATATAAAAACCTTGGGGAATTTTATTAGCGACTTGTTTCGTACGAATGCGATAAGGCAGAGGATTGGCAAAAAGTTTTTCACCATTTTCGTAACTTTGACGAGCGTGTTGATTAATCGCAGTTACACCAACAAGAAGAGAAATACCAAGGGTAAGACCAAACCAGACGAGAATGATCTGTAAAGGATAACGACGATAGTGACCGAGTAGTGCTTTAACTACGGGCCATAACATGAAGGTGTCCCCCTTGAAGACGAATACATCCTTCCATATGCTTTGCAACCCTCTCACTGTGAGTCACAAGAAACAAGGTACATTTAAGTTGCCTTGCCAGTGAAGTCAGCAGCCTCATCACTGCCTCAGCGTTGCGTTCGTCTAAACTACCTGTCGGCTCGTCAGCTAAGAGGATCTTAGGTTCCATATATAAAGCACGCGCAATCGCTGCTCTTTGCTGCTGACCACCCGAAGCTTCTTCAGGGTATCGACCTAGCAGTGGCATTAGGTCAAGCGCAGAAATGATCTGACGCCATAATCCTGTATCTTCAGGCAAGCCTTTTAATTGGCGGCAAAAACGGATGTTGTCGGCAATATTAAGCGTAGGAAGGAGGTTAAACTGCTGGAAAATATGACCGATGTTGTTACGACGGTAAGCCGTTCTTTGAAATTCAGAAGTGTTGTGCATTGCGAAATCTGGAAACCAAATTTCACCGGAATCAACAACATCTAAGCCCGCAATAAGGTTTAGCAAGGTACTTTTACCAGAACCGCTTTCGCCCATTAGAGCCAGTTGATCGCCTTGATGAATCGTCAGTTCAGCGCCCTGCAGCACAGGATGGAATTCACCACCATCTACATATCCTTTGCTCAGGTTTACCAGCTGTAACATCAATCATCACCGTAGACTAAAATTGGACTCAGAATCTACACTAATTCCCTTTCAGTAGGAAGTATTTTGCAGCGTTCTCACACCGAGTTGTTGTAAAATACAGCAACTCGGTAGACAAAATTCAACTTCCGATTAAATTTCGCATCCACTTCTTACTTCTTACGCGATAAAAGCACCCCACCCATTTCACCACCTCTTCACTTAAAAACAAAAAGTAGATCCATTCAGGGCTAGCATTAAGATAAAGCGCAGCAAAAGCAGCAAGCGGAATACCAACAACCCATTGGGCAATCAAATCCTGACCTAGACAGAATTTCACATCTCCACCTGCACGCAGTACACCGACAATCGCTACCATTGGTATTGAACGAAGAACGATACCCAAACTCAAAATCAGCATAAATTCTTCGACAAGTACTCGCGTCTCTTCCGTTAGAGCGCTAAACGAATTGAGAATAGGAATTTGCAGCAGATACAGCAATCCAGACATAAAAATGGCGGTAATAAAGTTAACGCCAATCACTCCAATAGCTTGGTAGTAAACCGCCTCATAATTTTTTGCACCTAGCTGGTTACCAATTAATACCGCGGCTGCGTTGGAGAGACCGATCAACAAGCTTAGCGAAATAGATTCAACCGGAGTCATGACCGATAACGCAGCAAGCCCCTGCACGCCGGTTTGCCCCATGATCGCGTGATAAACGAATAATCCACCAGACCAAGCAAGGAAGTTGAACGTGGTTGGCAACGACAGTTTTAAGAACCGAACCACATTGTTCAGTTCAACTACTTTACGTATGTCCTCAAAACCAAACGCCAATAGGTGTTTTTTGCTGTAGAGGTAACCATATAAACACGCCACTTCTATCGCACTACTTAACACTGTAGCAATAGCCGCCCCTTTAATACCTAAAGCCGGAACACCTAATTTCCCGAAGATAAAAACCCAGTTCAGCAATACGTTCGAGCCAATGCCAATGGCACTAAAGAAAGTACTGATTCCCGGCTTATGCATCGCTCGAAGTCCGACAGCCATACTGTTTGCGCTGGCTATGGCAAACATACTTACGGAAGTAATAACTAAATACTGACTGCCAAGTTCGTTGACCATTTCTGAATCTGTCGTCAACGCCATAATGTCGTGCGGAAAAATGACAAACAAGACGACCGTAAACAGAGCAAATGTCATCGACATTAACCACGTCAATGCTGTGCTGCTTCTTAGTCCGTCGCGATCTCCTGCCCCCCAGAACTGCGCAGAAAGCAAAGCGCCACCCGCTGAAATACCAACAAGCATAATGGTTGAAACAAAGGTAGCACGCGCAGCAACACCAACTGCGGCTATTTCTGCCTCTCCCAACTGACCAAGCATTAATACATCGACCAATCCACGGCTCGAAAGCAGCAACATTTGCAAGCTAATAGGAAGCGCTATCGCGACTAAGCGACGTAAAAAATCGCCTTTTGTATGGAGTAGAACTTGGGATAACAGAGACAAACGACACCCCTAGAGACAAAGGATTGATAGAAAGAGAAAAAGTAAGTGGCTATTATACTCATTAGTGCATAATCTAACCAACATAATGCAAGGATAATGAATGAAAAAAGTACTCGTGCTTGGCGCATCTGGCTATGTTGGTTCGCAGCTATTACCGTTACTGCTCAACGAAGGCTACGAAGTTACCGCCGCAGCTCGTCACATTGACTACTTACAAGCTCGCGTAGCACCCCATGCAAAACTGACCATCACCCATCTCGACCTTGCCGATAAAAAGGCGACAATGGAGTTAGTACCGCAATTCGATCTCGTGTTCTTCTTGGTTCATGGAATGGCTCAAGGTCATGATTTTGCAGAGTATGAACTCTCTTTAGCGAGTAATTTCAAACAGGCGCTGGATATAAGTCAGGTAAAACACGTGATTTATCTCAGTGCGCTTCAGCCACAAACTGGAAATTCAGAGCACTTAAAGGCGCGTCAGCAAACGGGTGAAATACTGAGAAAAAGTCATGTCCCAATTACAGAGCTGCGCGCGGGTGTCATTATTGGTCCAGGCTCTGCTGCTTTTGAAATCATGCGAGATTTCGTTTACAACCTGCCAGTTCTCATCACACCGAAATGGGTGGATTCAAAAGCGAATCCTATCGCACTAGAAAATTTGAATCACTACCTGCTGCAACTTGCCAAAGAGCAACCGACTTCTCATCAGCTTTATCAGGCTGGCGGCCCTGACACCCTATCCTATCGTGAGCAATTTCAGATCATTTGTGATTTGGCAGGTAAGCCGTTTCGGTTATGGTCTACATCACTGCTTACCCCGCAAATGGCCTCTTACTGGTTAGGGGTTGTGACTTCTGTTCCTTCAAATATTGGGCGCGCTCTTCTTGCGGGTTTAGAACATGACTACGTGGCCGATTCTCATCAACTAACCGCACTGTATCCACAAACACTGATCCCCTACCGTGATGCAGTAAAAAGCACTATCGAACACGAGGGAACCTTTGTTCGCAGTAAAGTTTGGGGCTTTGAACCTAACGCATTAAAAAGATGGCAACCCGGTTTTGGTTATTATCCAAAACAAGCGGGAGCAACGATAACAACCGATTTAACCAACAGTGAGTTATGGCAAATCGTTAAAACCATTGGTAGTAAAGAAGAAGGTTACTTCTTCGCCAATTCGCTTTGGCGTACTAGAGAATGGCTAGATATTTTCTTTGGTGGCGGACGTCCAGTTCGTCGCAGTCCCGAAGGTCCAGAACTCAAAGTTGGCGACTATATCGATTCATGGAAAGTTATTCGCTGTGACCCCAATCAGTTTTTATCGCTGTTTTTTGGAATGAAAGGCCCCGGTTTAGGGCGATTAGAATTTACCATTAAAGACTATGGAGACCAGCGTGAACTGAATGTTACCGCTTGGTGGCACCCGCAGGGCTTCCTCGGTCTCATGTATTGGTTCGTGATGATGCCTGCACACTTGTTTATCTTTAACGGCATGGTTAAAGCGATAGTCAGAAAAGCCGATAGTCAGAAAGGCAAAAGATAAGCCATAAGTGGAGTGTAAAAAAGGCTCTGAGAATTCTCGCAGAGCCTTTCAAAATACTAAAAAGACAAACTATTCCGCTTTAAACGACAACGGAATCTCTGCCTGTTGTTTGCCCTGATTAGCGGGAAAAACAAGATACTCGCCGTGATATTTCACATTCGATTTATAGTCGGTTTGCTTATGCACCATAAAGCCCGCGGCACTCGCCATTTCAACAAACTGGGCATGATTACCGCGCACAAACCAGTTCATCGGCTTCACCATCAGTTCACCATCAAAGCAAGAATCACACTGCTCCGAACACAAAGCCAACGAGTTTTGACCGTCAGTAAAGATCTGTACTTTGCCAGCACCAACCAGAGGCTCAGAAGTTGAAACTTCCCAATCAGCCTGCTCCATCTGATCTAAAAACGCTTCAATCTTGCTATCAGTGATGACGTTATTCGTTTCACTTTGATAGAAATTTTTATAAAAAGCCGAGATACGTTTGAAAGTAAACAGTAACTCTGACTGATTGCCTTTAGAGCGACCAGCCTTCAGCCAACGAGTTAAGTCATCAACGACACAGCGGTCAAAACGTTGTGCTTTGATCGCTTTAGATACCCAATGAACAAGAAAATGGTTGTTGGCAACTGGCGCATTCACCAGTTTCCCGGATTCATGCTCAGCGGCTAATTCACTCAATGCTGAGTTAACGACATTTTGAATTTCTAAGTAATATTCTGACACTATGCTTTTCTTCCTAATGTCCAATAGAAGGTTGCTGAAAGTACTGAACAGGCAGACATAACCAATATCATCGGCCATGCAACACCACTAGGCATTGATGCAACGATAGCACCAACCACCGAACCTGTACCAAATCTTAGCGTTCCCGCTAATGACGAGGCCGTGCCCGCCATCCTAGGGTAACGGCTTAATAATAGAGCCATAGAGTTACTGCCGATGGTTGAAATCGTACCCACAAACATCACGACAAATGGCACTGTACCCCACAGCCCCCAACCCATCAGCCAGCTTAAGAACAAACCAAAGCCCGCCATTAACTGAATGAATAAGCCAAAACGTAGCATGGCATGAGAGCCCACTTTCTTGACGAAACGTCCGTTAAGGCTAGTCATAGCAATCATAGCGACAATGTTAAGACCAAACAGATAACCGAACTCACTTGGGCTAACGCCATACAAATCAATATAAACGAATGAGCCAGCGGTCAGGAAAGCAAACATACCGGCAAACGAGAACGCGCCAGAGAATATCAGACCCATCGCAAAGCCAGCGCGGCACAACTGCACATAGTTGCGAATAGTACTGCGGAAATGCAGGGGTTGACGATTTTCAGCTGAGAGTGTTTCTGGAATTTTCCAAAGCACCATTACGATGACAACAAAGGCAAAGATTGCCAAAACCCAGAATATCGACCGCCAGCCAAACCATACGGCTAAATGACCACCAATCATAGGCGCAGCCAGAGGCGCTAGAGTAATCACCAGTGTCACGAATGACATCGCACGCGCGAAATCTTCACGATCATACAGGTCGCGCACAACCGCCTGAATCACTACCGCTGCCGCAGCGCCTGCAAAGCCTTGTGCGGTACGAATATACGTTAATGCATCAATACCATTGGTGGTTGCACTGACAATAGAGGCAATAGCAAATAAGGCGATGCCCACAAGCATCACTGGACGGCGACCAAAACTGTCCGCCAATGGCCCGTGCAGCAACTGACCAATAGCAAAACCTGCGGTATAAGCTGTCAGCGTAATTTGTACCGCCCCTGCGCTTACGCCTAAATCTTTGGCAATCGCTGGCATTGCTGGCAAATACATATCAATGGCCAGAGGTGTTAAGGCACCTATCGCACCTAAAACGATGAACATTACAAAGCTGATCTTAGCGGCGTCACTAGCGGGCGACGTAGTATTTGGTGTCATATATCTCCGGTCGATGTTAGAACAAGCACATCATCGAAATGACGCACTCAATAATAGCTTATAAGGAAGGACTCAATGTCCAAGTTACAAGAACTGTATCGGAATGCTGCTTTTTGGAGGAAACAATAGCTTCCTCATGATTCGCTTGTTTAGCGATAATCAATGTATTCAAAAACAAATAGTTAATGAAGCGATCACTTCCAGATTGAAGCAACTTCGTCTTCGGTAAGGTAGCGATACTCGCCAGGTTCTAATGATTCATCCAGAACGATGCTACCTACACGCTCACGATGAAGTCCCACCACCTTATTACCCAGTGCTGCAAACATTCGTTTCACTTGGTGATACTTACCTTCATGAATCGTCAGAAGTACTTGCTTCTCATCAATCACATCCATTTGTGCAGGAAGTGTCAACTCGCGTTCGTTACGCAGTTCGATGCCTGTTGCAAATTTTTCTTGGTAGTCTGCTTGGATAGGGTCATCAAGCCAAACACGGTATAATTTGTCACATTTGTGTTTCGGAGAAGTAATGCGGTGAGACCATTGGCCATCATCGGTGATAAGCACTAAGCCCGTCGTATCGACATCTAATCGCCCTGCAAAATGCAAGTCATTCATATTCACTTCATCAAGCAGAACAAAAGCGGTGTGATTAAAACCATCTTCATGCGAACAAACATAACCTTGTGGTTTGTAAAGCATGATGTAACGCGGACCGCTGATTTTTATTTCACGGCCTTGCCATTCAACATCAGACTGCTCTGTCACTTTAAACGACCCGACTTTCTGAACAACACCCTCAACGGTGACTTCGCCACTTTTAATAATTTGAGTCGACTCTTTGCGCGTTGTACCTAGCGCGTCACACAAAAATTTATCTAAACGCATGAATACCTCATCTGCTTGAAGTCGGGTATTATACGCAAGTCACTCAAATTAGTTGAGCTATTTCACAGAATTATTCGCCCATTTGCATGTATACACTTCGCCCTTATCAAGCTGACTCAGTGAAAGCTGTTATTCACTACTTTCGCAAGCATTCCACACCTGCAGTTATAGTGCTGCCAACAGGTGCGGGCAAAAGCTTGGTCATTGCAGAATTGGCAAGATTAGCGAAAGGACGCGTTCTGGTGCTCGCTCACGTAAAAGAGTTGGTAGAACAAAACCATGCCAAGTATGAAGGTTACGGTTTAACAGGATCCATTTTCTCGGCAGGTCTAGGGCGAAAAGAAACGGATCAACAAGTAGTATTTGCATCGGTTCAGTCTGTAGTGCGCAATTTGGATTCATTTAAAAACCAGTTTTCTCTGCTGGTTATTGACGAATGCCACCGCGTTCCTGACGATAAAAACAGCAGTTATCAAAAGGTAATTTCCCATCTGTTGGAACTGAATCCGGGCATGAAAGTTCTTGGATTAACCGCAACGCCTTACCGATTAGGCATGGGTTGGATTTATCAGTATCACACTCGCGGACTCGTGCGCAGCGAAGAGACTCGTTTCTTTCGTGACTGCATCTTCGAACTGCCTATTCAGTACTTGTTGGATGAAGGGTTCTTAACTCATGCACGCTTAATTGACGCGCCCGTTCTCAGCTATGACTTTTCTCAACTCAAACCTGCTAATACTGGACGATACAAAGAATCTGAACTGGATTTAGTCATCGAGCAATCCAAGCGTGCAACGCCGCAGATTGTGACTCAAATCATTGAGCTTTCTAAAGACAAACAAGGTGTGATGATTTTTGCTGCCACTGTGCGTCACGCGCAAGAAATCATGGAGTTATTGCCTGAAGAGCATTCAGCGCTAGTGATCGGTGATACCCCTTCACCAGAACGTGACCGTATTATTCAAGCATTTAAGCAGCGTGAAATTAAGTATCTGGTCAACGTGTCAGTACTGACAACAGGGTTTGACGCACCGCATGTCGACTTGATTGCCATTCTGAGACCGACAGAATCCGTCAGTTTGTACCAACAAATTGTGGGGCGTGGGCTTCGTTTATCTGAAGGAAAAGACGAGTGTCTCGTGCTCGATTATGCAGGTAATACCTACGACCTTTATCAACCCGAAGTCGGCGACCCTAAGCCTGACTCCACCAGCGAAATCATTACGATTCCCTGTCCTGCCTGCGGATTCAACAATAACTTCTGGGGCAAACTTGATGCAAACGGCTTTCTTATCGAGCACTACGGGCGAAAATGCCAAGGCTACTTCACCGATGAAGAAACCAACGAGCGCGAACATTGTGGATACCGTTTCAGAGCCAAGTATTGTGGTGAGTGCGGAGCAGACAACGATATCGCAGCACGCATCTGCCACGAGTGTGATGCCACTTTGGTTGACCCAGATAAGAAACTTAAAGAAGCATTGAATCTTAAAGATGCCTTGGTGTTCGAATGTTTAAACATGACCTTAAACGTTCACAAAGATGACAAAGGCAAATCGCAGTTAAAAGTGACTTATATTGGTGACAATAATGCGCAGGTTCATGAGTTCTGGGCATTGACCACTCCCAAACAGAAAGCCGTGTTTAAAGAACGTTTTGTCCGCCCTCATTTAGCAGACAGACACCGTCCTTTCGAAGAGGCTTCACCATCAAAAGTGGTCGATAATCAACATCGTTTCCGTCCACCACAATTTGTGATTGCCAGAAAATCTGGCCGATTCTGGAAAATGCGCGACAAAATATTCGCAGATGAGCTAGTGTAACTTCTCGGTCTTTCAGGACGATAGAATTCACATCCTATTCATATTGCGATTTTTATACTGCACCAATCATGACGTAACGGACGCTTCACATGCTTAACTCAAAACTCCATACCGCTTCTTTGATTGCTCTTCTGGCAGGCTTGTGTTCTATAGGGGCAACCTCACTAGCCTTTGCCGAGCAACCTGCGCTTAATGATCCCATTCAGGATACCTATAAAGAAGGGACTCAAGTCAAAATCGATGAAGATCAGGATGAAGTGTATGACGCCGTTCAAAAAGGACTGATCAAACCTTTTTCAGAGCTCTACGCAGCAATAGACAATCAACTTAATGGCCGTCTTATTAAAGTCGAACTTGAAGAAGATGACTCTGAATGGATTTACGATTTAAAATTAGTTCATGAAGATAAAGTGATACGTGTTGAGTACAACGCAACAACTCTTGAGCTAATGTCTATCAAAGGCAGAGACGTGCTTAGCATAATTAAAAACAGAGACGCACAATGAAGATTCTTGTAGTTGAAGACGACCACAAACTCAGTGAACAAATTATAGCGGCGTTAGAGGACGCTGGCTGGGTGCCAGAAGCTTCTTTTGACGGCGAAGACGCACTATACAGAGCAACAACCGAGGAATGGGATTGTATCGTTCTTGACTTAGGTTTGCCTAAACTAGACGGTATATCGGTACTGAATAACCTGCGTGATGAGCAAATCAATACACCAGTGATCATACTCAGTGCCCGCGATACACTGACACAACGCGTTGAAGGCTTAAACGCAGGTGCTGATGATTACCTAACCAAACCTTTTGAACTGGTTGAACTGATCGCGCGTATTCGTTCCCAATTACGCCGAGCTTCCGGTAACGCATCGCCCGTTTTACAGGTTGGCAACCTCAGCCTCGACACCAGAAGCTCCGTTGTAATGTGGAAAGACCAACCGCTAAACCTTACGGCACTGGAATACAAAGTCATCGCTTATTTCATGCATAATCCGGATAAGGTGATTTCACGCAGTGAACTGGTTGAACATATCTACAAACAAGATTTCGACCGAGACTCCAACACAATAGAAGTGTTCATTGGCCGTATTCGCAAAAAAGTAGCACCGGATGTCATCAAAACAGTGAGAGGTTTGGGGTATCAACTGCATGCCCAATAGACACTTTTCGTTAAGATACACACCGTTAAAACATCTCAGTATTAAAAACCGCTTACTGCTGGCTGCCATTCTGTGGCTGAGCGCCATGATACTTGCTGCCGGTTATCTTATCCCTAGTATGGTAAAAGACTACTTGGTTGAAGATGCCCAAAGTCAGTTGCGTCTTTCAATGGATGAACTCACAGCTAATTTGGAAGCAGATAGTAACGGCAGACTTAGTCTTAGCCGCCGTCTTTCCGATCCCAGATTCAACCAACCCTACAGTGGTGTTTATTGGTCTATGACTATTGATGAAAATGGTAGCGAAAACTCCATTCGCTCCAGATCACTCTGGGACAAAACACTGGTTTCCGAGCAGCACGGTCACAAAACCCTTTATAAGGGAGCAAAAGACGAAAACTTAGTTGTTCTCACTCAAAATATCTATTTGCCTGAATACTCTCGCCCGATCCACATCATCGTCGGTATGGATGAATCCCCTATTCAGCAGACGCTCAAGCAAGTGATTGGTCAACTTTGGATCATTCTTGCCCTGCTCTTTTCCGGTGTTTTAATACTGATAAGTGCACAGATTTCCTGGTCGCTTTGGCCACTAAGAAAAATGCAAAATGAGCTCGCTTTGCTGCGCAAAGGTGAACGGTCCGGCCTCAATGAAAATTACCCGAAAGAAGTTTACCCATTAGTTAAAGACCTCAACGCACTGCTGTTCCACTATCAAGAGCTGTTAGAACGCGCTCGCAACCATGCAGGTAACCTATCACATGCTCTAAAAACTCCGCTTTCAGTACTTAGAAACGAAGTAGCAACTCTGAGTGAAGAGAACAAAGAAAAGCTACAGGAACCTATCGAGCAAATTCAGCAACATATAGATTACCATCTCGGCCGAGCACGTATGGCAGGCTCTGCGAACATTCTCGCAGTGAAAACCTCAGCCTGCGAACGAGTGGATGCTATTTCAATGGCCTTTGATAAAGTTTATGCCGCACGTGAAATCACATTGGTCAATGAATTAGACTCAAACCTCTCCGTTGCGGTAGAACCGACAGATTTCGATGAAATGATCGGCAACCTGCTCGAGAACAGTTACAAGTGGGCAAATTCACTAATAAGGGTTTACAGCGTTGCTGAAGGCAAAGAACGAATCAATATCTGTGTGGAAGATGATGGTGCGGGTATCAGTGAAGAAGATATAGAGCATGCGATAAAGCGCGGGATTCGTTTAGATGAAACCGTACCGGGAACAGGTTTAGGGCTCAATATCGTGAGCGAAATGGCACACAGTTACCGAGGAAAATTGTCGCTTTCAAAAGGGCAATTAGGCGGCTTAAAGGCAACATTAACTCTACCTGTAACAACAGCTTGATGAATCCTTGCTCAATAAGGGATACATATGGATAAGATTCACCTTCATCACGACATTTTTATTGCTACATCCCTGATTGAATGATAGTATCCGCGCTCGTTTTGATAGACACACTTGATTTATCAAACGTTATTACAACACAAGGTCGCATTGTGTTGTGCATCCAATTTTTACTAATTTTGAGAGTAAATACTATGAAATTTGAAGCAGTAGTACGTACTGAACTAGGTAAAGGTGCGAGCCGCCGCCTACGTCACGCTGGCCTATTCCCTGCTATCGTTTACGGTGGTGAGGCAGCGCCTGTATCAATCACTCTAAACCACGACGAAGTGATTAACCAAATGGACAAACCTGAGTTCTACGAAGGTATCGTTCTAGTGATTGATGGTGCTGAAGTTAAGGTTAAGCCACAAGACGTACAACGTCACGTGTTTAAGCCAAAAGTTGAGCACATGGACTTCATCCGTATCTAATTCCCCACCAAGGAATTAGCTGGATAGAATCCACCTTTTGCATATATAAGATAAATCAGCCTTACCATCTGATAAGTCTAAAAATTCGAAACCCCGATGCTACCAACATCGGGGTTTCACCGTTTTAAAAGCCGAAAAAAGCCATTTTAACCTTCAATTACAAACACTTAGAATACTTGACTAGTTTATGGGTGTAATTAGGGTGGTATAAAGGTGGTATTATACAGTAGTTTATATTGCCCTCATTTTCCTAATCTTCGGCGTGAGCAGCAGCATATACATCCTCTATCAGGTAGTTGTATTTCTCTGGAACTAGAGCTAACTCACCCCATCCTAGATCTTCAAAACACAGACCTATACCGTTCTCTGTAACCTTTCCGTAAATAAGTACATAACGCCCTTCTGTATTATTTCCTATACCATGTTCATGCTGTAACCAGTGTGGCGTTTTAATACAGAAGTCTTTAACGGTCGGAGATTTGTCTAAGTAGGTCATTCGAATATTACTATCTTTTGGTGGATTACCGTGATGGACGGAATTCCTTAACTTCGCAAAATACAATTTAGGTTTAGTATCTTCTTTAGTCACACCTGCTACATCGTGCAACAATGAGGTTAAGGCTATTGCATGTTGATACCCCGGTAAAAAATAGTATCTATAGTAGTTTTTATCGAAGTCTCGGCAGATCCCTCTCAGAGAAGTGATTTTGCTAGGCACTTTAAATGTCTCACCATCGTGAACACCAAGAGGTACTTCAGCTTCAGGACCATCAACGTCTTCAATCTGAGCTTCATCAAATGGAGTAGGAGTACCAACTGGACGCTGTTCTGGCTTGTCTTTCATAAATCCACTAACAATAACCAATTCTTCATTATCTATTGCTTGAGTAACTGATTCGAAACTAGTGTATTTTTTGCCAGGTGCTTTTTTACCAGATCTTAAGTGGCATTTAACGCCACTATATCGGCCAAGATGACGAAAATGAGCTTCCATACTAGATGTTGTATGGTCTTTATCCTGGGGGACACGTATTAAATTAGTAAAACACTCTGGACAGAAAATATGATCTCTCATTTCAACTTCATATTCATCAGGTTTTACTCGTACTGAGCTCCTTAGCAACGTAGCACGATTACCACCTTCGTACTGCCAGTCATCTAAATACAAGGCATGTACAATTCTACGATTTAATTCAGTCATACGCGTTCCTTCCTTCAAATTACTACGTCTATTGATTTGGATTTTATGGAACAATATACCAATAAATCACTTAAGTACTTGATGTGGAGATTATTTTATGATCTGAGTCGTAGAAATTTTTCTAGCCTAAAAAGCGTTCTTTTTAAGCTGATTTTACTTTATGAAGAGAGCTATCCTTGATTTAGGAATCAAGAAAGACTTCAATACCAAAATGAATGTGATGATGTCCTATGGAAGCACTGGACAAAGCAAAACACACCCAACGAAATAATGCCTTTAATGCCACCAAGCAGCATGCGTGTTTTGATGAGCATGGAAAAGGGTCATGTTGTATCAATGGAACCCATTCCTGAAGACTGTGTAGTGTTCCGCACTGAGGATATTCCGAAGTTACTAAAAGAGCCGGGTTACTTTACGAACGTTGCCGATACTGCCCTATCTCAATTAGCTATGTGTGCTGAGCAAGCGATGTTGCTACGTAGGTAGGATGGAAAGAGAAGCCCCAAGCATTGGCTTGGGGTTTCTACGTGATCTCAGAACGGAATATCATCATCAAAATCCATTGGAGGCTCTAGATACTGTGGATACTCTTCAAAATTCCTTCGCCTTGGAAGTTCTAAAGGTAATTGTAGTACTTTACGAGAACGATTAATGGAATGAATTATTTCGTCACTGATACTTAAAGCTTCAACAGGTAGCGTTTTGATATTTTTCAGTTTCTCAATACTCTCCCTTATCTCTTTGACGGTACGTGTTAGGTCTGCCCTTATTGTTTCCGCGTCTGTAGTAACATCATATACATCTCCATTTAAGCGTCGAATTTCCTCTCGGTAACTTGCTACTTCAGTGTCAATTTTGGCCATTTTATCAGCGTGCTCAGATCTAAACTGAATGATCGTTTCTGACATTTTCTGCTTTTCAACAACCCAATTGTCTAACTGCCTATCTCGTAATTTCCTATTTTCTTCTTCGTCAGAATCTAACTTAGCAACAGTAGTTCTTTTTACCGAATAGTAATGATCTTGCAGAGTCTTTTGTTTGAAAGCATTACGTCGCTTATTAATGACTCCATCGACAATCCTTTCGTAACACATGTTAAGTACTGGGACAAAAACAAGATAAATAAAACATAGTCCTAGAGGTACTAAGAAATCATTATGAACTTCAAACGTAGACCCTTTGACCATTGCAATTTTTCCATTGGTATCGCTCAACAAAAAAACAATAACATCAGTGATATTCCAAATAGTCCAAGAAAATACATAGGCTCCAACAAGAGGATTTTTTAATCTACTAATAGTGTTTTCTTGTAGTGAGTTAAGCAGTGTTTTCAAACATCCCCCTGACACTTAACAGCTATAATGCTAATAATCATAGAGTTACCGTTTATCATACTATCAACTAAATGTCTGCAATCACTTGCGTTACGCATCACGTTTACTTCAAGAGCTTCAAAAAGAATATTAACTAGCGTTTTGGCGGTGGTGCTTTAGAGCACCGAAAAATTTTTATTTCGCGCGAGTTGGCCTCGTGTGAATATCAATAATCCTCAGAAGAACCTATCTTTTACACAGCAAGTCATTACCATACTCATAAGCTGAAAGCAGCTTTAGCCCCAAAGGAGAAACTTCTTTCTGGATAATATCTCTAGCTGATAGAGTTCCTAGATAATTAGAACACTGAGAATTAGAATAAGGAGAAGACATCGTCTGAGCGTTATCAATGGCTAAAGAACTATTAAATATTGATGGCATATTGTCAAAAATCTCTTGGTTACTTGGCAATGCTCCATCGTTCTTTGCACATTCATCGACAAATAGATACAAATCATCTACGAAAACCATATCTATTGCTTCTAAACTACGTTTAAAAGTTTTCAAATCAACCACTTCATTAATGTAACCAAGAAAAACACGGGCTATAAAACTGGCTTTTCGTTCATCAGATAGCTTGTTAATACAATTGAGCAATTGCTCATATAGTCTTTCTACATTTTTTTCTTTACTCGCTAGTTTGTTCTTCAGCTTAACTTTTTCTTTTTCTGGGACAGAATCCAAATCATTTAGAAATACATTTAGTTTTCGTGCAAAAAGGTAATCTGGGATGCTATTTGTTCCAAGCTTAAGCAGATTAACCACAACATTCACCACAGGAATCTCTTTAACTAATTCATTTGTCACGAGCTGATCAATGGCTAATTCAATCGCTTCTTTCGTCAACTCTGCTATCTCATCTTTTTTCATATAATTTCCCCGACTACAAAAGCATATACCCAAACTCTACCCCACCCGTTCGTTCCGTCATAGCCTTTCTTGTTAAATATTCTTTCTGCATCAGTGTCTTAAGCAATGTACTAGCAAATGAGGTTGATAGGCTGCAGCGAGCGGCAACTTCTACTGCAGTGACCTGCTCCCCCACCTTGATCGAATCCAATACTTTCAACTGAGTTTTACTTAGTTTTACACGCGCTACCTGATGAGGAAAACAACGCGCAGCAGTTATAAGAGCCTCGTTTACAGGCTCGTTTTGGCATAAAAACGACATCTAATTATCATCCGCTTAGATTTATAAATGAGATTGACTACTGATTTGATCTAAATAGCCTTTTTATAATCTGTTGTTCAATTGAGACAGGCCTGAAACAGGTTCGCCAGCACTTTTTTAGCCACAAATGGTAGGTATTTAAGACTTCTGACTTCTGTAATTCGATGTGGGTAGAATATAGGCTTGAGCTAGTTTGCCTTTCTCATAGTTGAGTAATCTCTGCGACCAGATGATCGATACTTAAGTCAGCCCAGATTCTTCTGGGCGACTTCAGCGAATGATTCGCGGCACATTAATCATTGCTAACTTAGCAAATGATCAAGCTAATGACTGGATAGAACGTAAAGCGCTACATATATTCTCGAATGTAGGTCGAGCCATGATTTCAGGCTCCAGACAATTCTCAATCAGTGCATCTAGTTTCTTTCGAACGTCTTCATTTAAGTCATCACAACGTTCTGTCAACTCTTCCAACAAGCATCCGAACGCTCTTGCTTCTATACGTTGCAGTCTCGCAGCTTGATAATGTTCATCTGCATCAAAAAAGGATGCCGCTCCATAATCACTTAGCAATGCTTCACCTGATGGTGTGGTCAGTATGTTATGAGCATACAAATCGCCATGCATTACACCCTGTTGATGAAGATGATTTACTGCGTCTGCGATAGCGACTGCAACGCTAAATAACGCTGACGTGGAAAACTGCTTTTCCGGTGAGTAAACATCACGCGTACAAGATTCAAGACTTGGTGGCTGAGCCAAATTATTAAATTCATCAGGAATGAGTTCCATAACAAGGCCATCTGTACCGGAAGGATGGTGTTGAATACGTCCAAGAGTCTGCGTTAAAGCGTAATGTTGACCTGCTATCATCGTTGAGGCCATTTCGCACATTGGCAATCCATCACTGGTCATTGCCCCTTTAAACAGTTTCACCGCTACAGGATGATTCACCTCACCACGAGATAAGCTAGCGCGATATATCAAGCCTGAAGCGCCTTCACCGAGCAGTTCATTCATATCTAGCTGATGCCAATGAATACCCGCCATCGAGTTTTCTAAAGCTTGCGCTTCCAATCGCTCTACAAAAGGATTTCCCGCATAAGCTAACCACGTTAGCTTGGGTAAAGTGAATATCCACTCAGGCAAAGCTTCAAGCTGATTCGCTGACATACGGATTAGCTCCAAACGATGGCAGAGAGCTAATGATTCAGGCAGAGAGGAAAGCTGGTTTCCTGCCAACATCAGTTTCTGCAGCTTGGAACATTGGCCAATATTTTCAGGTAGGGATTGAACACGGTTGTCCGTCAAAATAAGCCAGCGCAATTGGGGTGGTAAAGAAGCGGCTGGCACATCTGTAATTTGATTGGATTTAAAACCAACCATACTTAATGACGAGCACCGTCCTAATACTGTGGGCAATTGTTTAAATCGATTTTGCGAACAGAAAATCACTCTTAACTTGGTGAGCTGCTCTAGGTTGTTTGGTAGTGATGACAGTTGGTTTCCTGTTAAGTCGAGAATCTCCAACGTTTCAGACAACGAGAAAATTTCTTGAGGAAACTCAGTTAAACCACAGGACAGTTTTAATCGACGAATCCCATGTAACTCTCCAGAGCGCAATTGTTCAAGTGTGTGCATTATCAAACCGTTCAAAAAGAATCACGTTATTACCGCGTTCTTAAATACAAAAAAGGGTGAGATTATAGCTTAATCACCTTGTTTACGTAACTCGAAGAAACTCAACCATGACAGCCGCAATAATCTAACACCAAAACAGTTGTTTATGAGTTAAGTTAAATAGCGAAAAGAACACACAACAGATTGATATTATAGCTCTACACCATATCGTAGGTTCGTCGTTTAAGTAGCGCTAATATCTCCCCATTCCATGAAACATGCCTCCGAATAGAGCCATTAGCAACGTCAATATGAGGCTTATAATGATGAACGCTGGAATTGAAGCGATGGCAAATTTCACCATAAAAACGACCATCGACATAAATGGCATTTTAATATCAACAACTGTCACTTCCTGTTTACCATTTTCTAGGGACATAGCACTTTCCTTGTAATTAATAATCAGTGAATACGTTAATTCAATCAGTGTAGTAGTTCTTTGATATGACCATGATTTTCTTTTATCTTTTGAATCCCAAGATGAAGTATCACAACGTAATGGCTCTAGCAGGCATACGCCATGCTTTTTAACTATGCAATGTATCTAAACTCAGTGTATAACTCTCGATACGTAACGAAAGCGAGTATGACAAAGAGAACTCAGTTTTGAATATTACTGGACTTAAACCTGACCCACTCATTTGCCCTTTATGTGGTAAACCGAATTCCTGTATTAACTTAGGTGCGCTCGATATTAAGAAATCCTGTTGGTGCAACGACCCTGCAATCGCCTTCCCTGAAGAATTGCTTTTACAAATCCCACCTGAAATGAGACGAAAAGCCTGCGTATGCAAAACTTGCGTCTTGAACTTTCATGCCTCAAAGAAATCACAGTAGCCCTCTTCTTTTTTCCTTAAAAAACAATCTACTTTAGTAATTATTAACGTCTATCCTATGTTTACCTACTGAAGTGCCGCATTGTTAAATTTGCGCGCACTTCTTTGTTTTCAATTTGAAACAACACATTTGACGTAACACCAGCTTTCCAAAACGTTTATCTCTACTCATAGCTCTGGCTTACTTTTTGCTTATGCAACCATGTACCAGGCCTTACAACAAGGTTCAGGTAGAGAAGTATTAACTTCAATTAAGCCTTAACAGGAAGTTAAAAGGCAACCAACTTTGATTAGGCACACCATTGCTGAAAGTGCCGATCACATCTTCACGGTTGGTTGCCATACAAGGACGGAACGCCCATGGATAAATTAACTAACAACTACAACTCCGAACTGTTCTTTGATGAACTCATTGATAGTCAAGGTCAGCCTCGTCAATCGGCATCACAACTGCTCACCTATTTAGAATCATTACCTGCTGAAGAACTTGAAAAACGTAGGCTTACGGCTGAAGTCACCATTCAGGAAATGGGGATCAGTTTTACGGTTTACACCGAAGAGGGAAATATCGACAGAGCTTGGCCCTTCGACATCATACCGCGCACCATTGATGCCAAAGACTGGCAGGTTGCTGAAAAAGGATTAAAACAACGACTCACCGCTCTCAACCGTTTTATTGATGACCTTTATCACGATCAGAAGTGCATCAAAGACGGCATAATTCCAAAACATATTATTGAAGAATCGAAAAACTTCCGACCTGAGTGCATCGGGGTGTCGCCCGCTTTTGGTGTTTGGGCTCACATTTGTGGCACCGATTTGGTGCGTGCCGACAATGGCCAATTCTATGTGCTCGAAGATAACCTACGTGTTCCTTCAGGCGTATCGTATATGCTCGAAAACCGAGCCATAACAAAACGCGTTCTTCCAGAGTTATTTGAAAATGACGATATTCTTCCTGTCGACTCATACACATCAAGACTGTTTGATATGCTGGCAGCACTTTCACCCCGCGCCGTCGAACATCCAGAAATTGTAGTGCTGACTCCGGGCATCTATAACTCTGCCTATTTCGAACACGCATTCCTTGCGCAGCAAATGGGTGTTGAGCTGGTTGAGGGGGGCGATTTATATGTCGATACCGACGACTGTGTCTACATGAAAACCATCTATGGACCAGAGCGAGTTGACGTTATCTATCGCCGTATCGATGACGAGTTTATTGACCCAGAAGTGTTTCATCCTGATTCTATGCTTGGTGTTCCCGGATTAATGCGTGCTTGGAAAGCTGGTAATGTAGCACTGGCTAATGCACCAGGAGCTGGGGTAGCCGACGACAAAGTGGTTTACGCCTACGTTCCTGCTCTGATTCGCTATTATCTGGATGAAGAACCGATTCTACCGAACGTAGAAACCTTCCTGTGTGAAGACGAAGAACAACGTGCTTACGTGTTAGCTAACCTTGATAAACTCGTCGTAAAACCCGCCAACGAGTCCGGTGGTTACGGTATGCTTGTTGGTCCCCACTCTACAGAAGAAGAACGTGTTCTATTTGCTGACTTAATACAAAAGAACCCACGTAATTACATAGCGCAACCAACACTAAAACTCTCCACTGCACCTACACTGGTCGACACCAATTGTATCGAACCTCGTCATTTGGATTTACGTCCATTCATTTTGCAAAGTAACAAAATCTATGTCACGACGGGTGGACTGACTCGCGTTGCGTTGAAAAAAGGCTCCCTTGTCGTTAACTCGTCACAAGGCGGTGGTAGTAAAGACACATGGATTGTTAAGTCAAAAGGAGAGTAACAATGTTATCAAGAGTTGCTGAACGCCTTTACTGGAGCGCACGTTATTTGGAGCGAGTCGAGAACATTGCTCGCTTATTAAATGTTTACGATGAACTGCTGTATGACTTACCAAGAGACATTCGAATTTCTTGGTACAACCTTATTGAAATCAACGGCAGCGTTATTGATTACACCAGCAAATACAAAGATCACGGCGAACGTAATGTGGTGAAATATTTACTTTCTGACATGGATAACCCTAGTTCCCTACTCGCGTCTCTCAATATGGTACGCGAAAATATTCGTACCTCTCGAGATGTCGTTCCTGAAGAGATGTGGGAGCAGATCAACGAACTGAACATCTACGCAAAAAAACACATTCAGACAGGAATCAACCGTTCAAATCGCCATGTCTATTTGAACGAAATCATTGAAGGATGCCAAAAAGTGATTGGCCTTCTTGCTAATGCAATGCGCCGCGATGCAGGCTGGAGCTTCATTATCTTGGGTCGCTACCTAGAGCGTGCAGATATGAATACGCGCATTTTGGATTCCGCAGTGTCTATCATGAACCAATCAAGTGAAGAAGAGCGTCTTCACCTTGAGCAAGTATTATGGTCAAAAGTCCTTAAATCTCAGAGTGCCTATCTTAACTATCGCAGAACGATGCGTGCTTCAGTCACTGGTGAAGATGCGGCTACGTTCTTGTTAATGGATGAGTTCTTCCCTCGTTCTCAAACATTTTGCTTAACGCAACTCAAAATCGCAGCCGAAGCCCTACCTAGTGCGGAAGAAGTGGTTGTTGAAGTTAATCGTCTACTGCAAAACACCAACGGTGTCGAAAATGCTAAAGAGCTTAATATCGAATTTAGTAACTATCTCAATGACGTTCAGTTAGCCATTATCGACCTACATAGTCAGATACGAGAAACTTGGTTCCACTTCCGACATGGAGAAGCTGCATGACCATTCGCGTTGCGATATTACACAAAACAACCTATGAGTTTGACCGCGATGTGAATGTTTCTCCGCATGTGTTGCGCCTCCGTCCGGCACCACACTCGCGCACGCACATTCATGGGTACTCACTCAAAGTCTTACCGGAAAAGCACTTTATCAATTGGCAACAAGATGCATTTGGAAACTATCAGGCGCGGCTAGTGTTCCCAGAAAAAATGCGTAAGTTGCAATTTGAAGTGGAAGTCATCGCCGATATGACGGTGATTAACCCCTTTGATTTCTTTATTGAAGAGTACGCGGAAACTTATCCGTTCAAATATGACAGCTTACTTGAAGAAGAACTGACTCCTTATTTAAAACACGATGAGCCAAATCCGTTGCTTTCAGCTTGGTTAAAGGATGTCGACCGGAGTGAAACACCGATTGTGACTTTTCTTTCTAAGCTCAACAGTCAGCTTTCACAACAAATTGAATACGGCATACGTTTAGAACCGGGAGTTCAAAGTGCCGAAGAGACTCTCGCACTGAAGAAAGGTTCTTGCCGAGACACTGCATGGCTATTAATTGAAGTGCTGCGTAATCTTGGATTAGCGGCTCGCTTTGCGTCTGGATACTTGGTTCAGCTTACCGCGGATGTCAAAGCGTTGGATGGCCCTTCTGGACCAGAACAAGACTTCACCGACTTGCACGCATGGTGCGAAGTTTATCTTCCGGGTGCTGGCTGGGTAGGTTTAGACCCCACCAGCGGTTTGTTCGCTGGTGAAGGCCATATTCCCTTAGCCTGTACCGCAGACCCTGCTTCTGCCGCACCGATTACGGGCATGGTGGATGAGTGTGAATGCGAATTTGGCTACACCAACACGGTCATTCGTATTCATGAAGACCCCCGTGTGACAAAACCTTACAGCGATGATGAGTGGGAAAATATCAAAGCATTGGGTAATGCTGTCGATAAAGTCTTAGACGAAGAAGACGTTCGCCTAACAATGGGTGGAGAACCGACATTCGTCTCCATCGATGATATGGACTCTGAGCAATGGAACACTGGCGCTCTGGGCGCTGACAAACTCCGTCTCTCCAAGGATCTATTACTCAAGCTCAAAGACAAATTTGGTTCAGAGGGTTTACTCCACTATGGGCAAGGGAAATGGTATCCGGGTGAAGAGTTACCAAGGTGGGCGCTCGGTTATTTTTGGCGTACCGATGGTGAAGCGTTATGGAGTCACCCTCAGTTGCTGGCTCGTGTCGACAAAGACTATCAATACAACGTGCAACACGCACAGCGCTTTGGTGAAACCTTATGTCAGCAACTATCGCTAGACCGTAAGTATCTGCAACCCGCTTATGAAGATTCACTCTACTATTTGTGGCTGGAACGATCTTTACCCGACTCGGTGAATCCGAAAAAAGCATCCCTTAAAGACGATTTGGAACGCAGACGTTTAGCAAAACTGCTGACCCGAGGGCTCGATACATCAACAGGTTATGTGCTTCCACTGAGCTATTTTGATGGTCAGTGGCAAAGCTCTATGTGGCCAATGCGCAGTGACGTCATTACCTTAATTCCCGGCGATAGCCCAATGGGTTTCCGCTTACCTCTAAACTCGCTTCCCCCAATCAGTCAGGAAGAGATTGTTCCCGAGCGCGATCCGTTCGAACAAAGAGAAGCCCTGCCTGTTTACTCGTTTACTGAATCGCTAAACCAAGCTCAAAGCTATCAAAAACAAGCACAGGTAGAACAAAAGCAGACCATATCGAAAGCGGTTATTCATACTGCGCTTTGTATTGAACCAAGAGAGGGTCGCTTACATCTGTTTTTGCCTCCGATGACGTCTTTAGAACACTATGTGTCCTTGATGCATTTCATTGAAGTGACCGCGCTTGAACTCTCAATGCCCGTTGTGATTGAAGGTTATGAACCACCGAAAGATTACCGCTTGCAAAAGCTATTAATCACGCCCGATCCGGGGGTTATCGAGGTTAACATTCATCCCGCGCATAGCTGGAAAGAACTGGTTTACAACACCGAAACGCTTTACGAACAGGCTCACCTATGCCGATTAGGGACAGAGAAGTTCATGCTTGATGGACGTCATACGGGTACGGGTGGCGGTAACCACATTACGCTTGGTGGCGCGACACCTTCTGACAGCCCAATGCTGCGTAAACCGGATTTACTGCGTAGCTTTGTTAATTACTGGCAACACCATCCGGGCTTGTCCTATCTGTTTTCAGGGATGTTTATCGGTCCAACTAGCCAAGCTCCTCGCCCTGACGAAGGTAGAGATGAAGCGCTGTACGAAATGGAAATCGCGTTCCAGAACATGCCTGAAGGGATAGTCGATGAACCATGGCTTGTGGACCGGCTGATGCGCAATCTACTGGTCGATATCACAGGCAATACACATCGTTCTGAATTCTGTATCGATAAGCTTTACTCCGCAGGCAGTAGCAGCGGACGTCTTGGTATCCTTGAGTTTCGTGGATTTGAAATGCCACCACACGCCAGAATGTCGCTGGTTCAAACTCTTTTATTGCGCTGTCTGGTCGCCCGATTCTGGAAAAATCCTTATCACAAACCCCTGATTCGTTGGGGTACTTCCCTACACGACAAATTTATGATGCCTCACTACGTCTGGCAGGACATTAAAGAAGTGGTGGAAGATCTGCAACGTCACGGCTATCCGTTTAAGCTGGAATGGCTTGCTCCTTTTGAAGAATTCCGCTTCCCACATTATGGCCGCCAGCAAATCGATGATATGGAGCTGGAATTGCGTTGGGCAATCGAACCTTGGCATGTACTCGGTGAGGAAATTACTCATTCAGGAACTGCAAGATATGTGGATTCATCCGTAGAACGATTACAAGTTCGTATTACTGGCTTAACCGAAGGTCGCTATTTACTCACCTGTAACGGACGCCGAGTGCCGCTGCGGTCTACGGGTCGTAAAGGTGAATATGTTGCGGCTGTAAGATATCGAGCCTGGTCGCCACCGTCCGCTTTACACCCGACACTTGGTGTCGATGCACCACTTGTGTTTGACATTATCGACACTTGGAATGGTCTATCCATTGGCGGGTGTACTTATCACGTGAGCCACGCGGGTGGTCGAACGTACGAAACTTTGCCAGTGAACAGCAATGAAGCCGAAGCTCGTCGGGTCAACCGATTCTGGGATCACGGGTTTACACAAGGTCCTTTTGAAGTAAAACCTGAGTTCAATGCGCTACGTCAGTTCTATGAACATACCGATGTTCCGCGGCCGATGTCTCCACCAAGTGAAGAGATTTGCAATGAATATCCTCACACGCTAGATCTCAGAAAACGGGATTATCAGGCTAAGGCTAGGTACTCTAAATAGCACTTATACAAAGTTCTTGTACAACCAAACCTAAACTTGAATAGAAGAGATAACGCGAGCCAGTAAAATGGCTCGCGCTAACTTTAAAACGAATGTGTATAATTAACGTCCTATTACGTGAGGTAGTCAGAAGAAATAATGATGCAACAATCCAGACCTGACCAGTCAAGCAACTCAAACGAGCAAGAACAGATGGAAACATCGCTCCTTGCTCGTCCTTATCCAGCCTCTTCTTGTGCTTTTGACGAAGTGTATGATGAACAGAGCACACCACGCTCGCACTGGAAACCTTTGCTTGAACATTTGAATAAGCTGGATGTTGATGGTCTAGATGATCGCCACCAAAGAGCTCAGCGCATTTTGCGTGACGATGGTGCTACTTACGACTTAAAAAATGACCCACTCGCACCAGATGTTTGGGCATTAGATGTCATTCCTAATTTGATCCATTGGCAGGAATGGCAAAAGCTGGAAAAAGGATTAGTTCAACGGTCGAATCTCTATGACCTCATTTTAAAAGATATCTACGGTGAACAAAATCTGATTAAGGACGGTATTATCCCGTCTGAAATTATATTCAGTCATCCCGGCTTTCTGCGCGCATGCCACGGTATAAAAATGCCTGGTGAGAAACAGTTAATCCTGCACTCCGTTGATTTAGTACGTGATACACAAGGTAACCATATTGTTATTGGCGACCACACGCAGGCACCTTCGGGCTTCGGATATGCTTTAGAAAACCGCACCGTTATTTCACGCGTAATGCCGAGCATCTTCCGCCAAGGAAATGTGAGACGCCTATCTGCTTTCTTCCACACGCTGCGCAATACTCTTTCACACCTAGCCAGTCACAAAGCCGATTCACCACTTATCGTTGTGCTCACTCCGGGTGCATATAGTAGCACCTACTTTGAGCACGCTTATTTGGCAAACTACTTAGGTTACCCGCTTGTTCAGGGCGCTGACTTAACCGTACGTAACGGTAAAGTATGGCTAAAGTCCCTAAATGGCTTATCACAAGTAGACGTTATCTTGCGTCGTCTTGATGATGCATACTGCGACCAAGCAGAGCTAAACGCTGACTCGCTACTCGGCGTTCCCGGTTTACTAGAGGTTGCTCGTGCTGGCAACGTTATTTTGGCAAACCCACTTGGCGGTGGTGTTCTAGAAGCTCCGGCTCTTTACGCCTTCTTGCCAAAGATTTGTCAATATTTACTAGGCGAAGAACTTCTTATCCCAACAGTAAACACATGGTGGTGTGGAGACAAATCGAGCCTAGGCTATGTCAAAGAGAATCTTGGGCAGCTAATAATCAAACCAGCGTGCCGTAGCATGGGGCAACCAACGATTTACGGTCACTGTTTGTCAGACGAAGACCGTGTCAAAACGTTAGCCATGATTGAAAAGCGTCCGTATATGTACGTTGCTCAAAGCTATGTACCGGGATCGATGTTACCTATCTGGTCAGAGCAACACATCCAAGCCAGACCAAGCTTGTTAAAAGCGTTTACCGTTGCAGACAAAGACCACTACACCGTCATGCCCGGTGGATTGACTCGTGTAGCAGAGTCTACTGAAGATTACATCGTTACTAAACTCTCAGGCTCACGCAGTAAAGATACTTGGATCATGTCCCACGGACCTGATCTCTCTCATCAGTCTCTGTTTGATAAGTCAATCGATGTGGCGCAGCAAACCAGTATGCCAAGTCGCGTAGTGGAGAACTTGTTCTGGTTTGGACGTTACGCAGAACGCGCTGAAATTAGCCTGCGTTTAATGAGGACAGTATTCAAACAGCTTAATGGTCTAGAGTCTCTGGCCCCTGAAAGCCGAGATATTTTGCTAGAAGCAATTTCCCATCAAACACACTGCTTACCTGGCTTTACAGCAGGCGATGCGGCGCTGTTTGAAAATCCAAACAAAGAGCTAGCCGACCTAGTCACTAACGGTAGCCGTGTAGGAAGTATTAAAGCGAACTTACAGTCCTTGTTGGCTTGCGGTGAACAAGTGAAAGAGATGCTATCTGCGGATACCCGAATCATTCTTAACGAACTACGAGACCACATTGCAGCGGTTGATCGTGCTTATGAATTTGGTTTGCCTGCCATTCCTGAAGAATCATTGGATGGATTAGTGACGACTTTACTAGCCCTTTCTGGTTTGAACCATGAAAGTATGCTACGTGGACTAGATTGGGTCTTCCAGCAAATTGGACGCCGAACTGAACGTGCGCTTCAAACTGCAAATCTTCTGCAATCTACACTAACAAAGCCTTTGGTTGGCCTTGCTCAACAGCAAGTTTTGGAATCCGTTCTTTTGAGTATGGAAGCGTTGATCTCCTTCCGTCGTAGATATCATACACGAACGAGAGTGGCATTCGGTCTCGATCTATTAATGGTAGATACCACTAACCCAAGAGCGCTGGTGTACCAGTTAGAACGACTCCGTGAATTTCTCAATGTCTTGCCGCGTCACCAAAATTACATTCCAGGTGGATTAACTCAAGAGAGCCGTTTGATCATTCAAACTCTAACGGATATCCAACTAACCGATTTGGAAGCGTTAGCGCAAATTAATGACGAAACGGAAACTCGTCTACAACTGTCGCAGCTGATGGCCAAAATTACCGAGCAATTGGAGCAGTTTACTTCACTGATCAGCGATAAGTATTTCGACCACACTGCGGGACCACAACAGTTAGTTAAACCGAAATGGAAATTGGACGTATGAAGTACCGCGTGCGACACACTACTACCTATGAATACAGTGCACCAGTAACATTGTGCTATAACATGGCGCACTTGCTACCAAGAGATACAGAGCGTCAGCGCTGTCTTAACCGCCGAATTCAGGTGCATCCTACGCCGATATATCAGCGAGAAGGCAAAGACTACTTCGGTAATTCGACTTTCTACTTTTCTATTCAGGAATCGCATAAAAAACTCACCATTGATGTGGTGAGTTATTTTGATATCAATACACCAAGTTGGTCGGATAAAACCGAGCAGCATCCGCTGACCTGTGGGGAGCTTCGCTCATTATTGAATAGCGCAGATACCTCAGCCTTAAGAATGGCCAAAGAATATTGTTTGGATTCAGAACAAATCATGTGTTCAGAAACCTTGCGCGATTACGCTCTGCCCTTTTTTGCAGACAATCAGCCTGTACTAGCTGCGGCAAAAGCGTTTACGCATCACATATACTCCGAGTTCACGTTTGATCCAACAGCAACAGATGTCACTACGCCAGCTGAAGAAGTGTTGAAAGAAAAACGAGGGGTCTGTCAGGATTTTGCGCACCTTGCCATTGGATGTTTACGTTCGGTAGGTTTACCAGCTCGTTATATGAGCGGTTATATTGAAACCCTACCGCCTCCCGGACAAGAAAAGTTAATCGGTGCAGATGCCTCTCATGCATGGTTCGCGATTTTTGTACCAGAGCTAGGTTGGGTTGAGTTCGATCCAACCAACAACTTAATACCTTCAGAGCAACACATCGTCACCGGTTGGGGACGAGATTACGCAGACGTAACGCCACTACAAGGTGTTATTTTCGATGGTGGAGACTCTCAGGCATTGAGTGTTTCTGTTGATGTTTCAAGGCTTGCATAAGCGCAAAATGTTAGAGAGAGAAAAGCCCACTCAATATGGTCTTTCTCTCTTTGGTAACTAGCAACATCCTTGTTCCAACTTGTAGAGAAGATCTAGTGCATCACTGTCATCACACTCTACAAAATAGCTGTATAAAACGTTTAATGGGTTTTCGACAACATTTAGGTTGTCTCTATCCATATTTATCTACTCTTTCTATTTATTACGAAAATAACTATGTCACTGTACTTAAACATGTTTCTCATCTATATTTTTATCGCGAACAACACTAGACAATCGACATTTTGATTACATCCGACATTTAAAAAGAGATAGAAAGAACCGAATCTGCATTTGACATTCACCATTCCCTAACTTAATACCTTGAAATAAAAGTAAAAAACAGAAACAAAACCACTAACACTATGTTTTATTTACATAAATTTTATTTTAATGATTTTTTAATTGACGTATTTACTCTAATATATTTTTATCAAAACAAATACCACTTCTAAACGAACATCCTCAGAACAATTAGCTAACAAAAAACAACTTTCAAACGCAGAAATATTTATTTAAGCAACATTCACGTTTTATCCACACACTTTCATGTATTGATGCATATTGGCTGTCTGCATTGCAGTTGTTTTGTTTATCAATTAAATTAAAACAAATAATAAGAAAATAAATCGTCAGTGTTGTACTTGCATTTTTGTCACATGAGGTGATTTATGTTCGGGATAGTAACAAAGAGCATTAGAGCGAAACTTTCTATATCAATGGGGATTGCAGTTTTATCGCTCATTATCTTATTTCTAACCTACGGCACGCTAACCAAAAAACTAAACAAAGGTGTAGATGATTTTGGTCATCAGTTCCTTCCTTCTGTTTCTTTCGTTCTCAATGCAGACCGAGATTTATATCAAGCTTATGTTGCTCAACTCCATTATTTGCTCAGTCCGGGGCAAGACGATTTAAAAGACTTCAAAGACAATGCTAAGCAAGCTTATGACCGCATGATGAAGTTTAAAAATCTGATGGATGACCACCCTGCAATTACGAGCAAAGTGAATGACTTTGAAAACCGTTTTAGAAAATGGGAGCAGTCATCGAATGAGTTTTTCAAACTGGTAGATAAAGGTAATACCAAAGAAGCTGAAGCGTTACTTGGTTCAACAGTTTCTGATGATTTCCAGAGTTTACGAGATCTCTATGATATTGCCAGTCAAGAGCTAGATTCACAGGCCAACGTCGAAGTAAATGAATTCTCAGAAGAGACTTCAAAAATGGAGCTCTACATGTTGATATTCGTAACCTTCATCATCATCCTTACTGGAGCGTTAAGTTATGTCGTTCCTAAAGTGCTGGTCAGCAGTGTCAATGATCTATCTCGACGTATCAAAGAGATCAGCGAAGGAGATGGTGACTTAACACAACGCATCAACTCCAAACGCACGGACGAACTGGGTAAGTTGGCTTCGGCATTCGATGATTTTGTGGCTAAACTGCAAACCCTCATTTCTGAAATATCGTCAAGCAGCACGTCGCTAGAAAACAATGCGGTTCAACTTACAAATACTCACGAGAATGCTCAACGTGTAAGTAATGAACAAACGAGAAGCATTGAGCAAATCGCTGCGGCGGTGAATGAGTTCAGTGTGTCCATTCGCGAAGTGGCAGAACGGACTCTAAGCACAGCGAACGAAACGGATCACACCGCAGAGCTCACCACTCAGGGTATGAAGATTATTGACAACTCAGTGGATGAGATTAACCAACTCGCGAATTCCATCAAAAAAGCCAACCAAGTGATTGAGCAGTTGGCGAGTGAATCAAACAATATCGCTACAGTACTCGAAGTGATTCGTAACATCGCAGAACAAACTAACTTGCTCGCTCTTAATGCCGCAATTGAAGCAGCGCGAGCCGGTGAACAAGGCAGAGGCTTCGCAGTGGTTGCTGACGAAGTTCGTTCTCTGGCAAGCAAAACGCAAAAATCCACTGAAGAAATTCAGAACATGATCGACAAGTTACAAAGTGGTGTAAAAGATGCGGTTAGTTCAATCTTAGATGGTTCAAACCGTGTTGAGAAGAACGTTGAGTTATCGCTAAACATTCAGCAAATGTTTGAATCAATTCAGTCTTCCGCAACAATCGTTAGTGACATGGCAACTCAGATCGCCACAGCAACTGAGGAGCAAAGCAGTGTGTCAGAAGAGTTGAGCACCAACCTTGAACACTTAAACGAACAAAACCGAGTGAGCCAAGGTTTGTCTAATGAGATTAACGAAGTAGCGAAACGGGTAGGCAGTTCAGTTAATAAACTGTCTAAAGATGTAGGCCAGTTTAAAATCGGTTAACCCTCACTCCCGAACATCAAAAAAGGAGCACTTACCTGTGCTCCTTTTCACTTTCTCACCATTAATACTGTAAAAAAATAAGGGATGCGGAACTATATGTACTTAGTTTCATGGTTATAATGACGTTATCTTCCACTTACTAAGGCAACATGATGAAAGCGAACATCCTCTCCCGCAGGTTACCTACTTTAGGGCTATTTCTTTCTCTACTTTTTAGCGCCTCTATTTTTGCAGCCGAAGCTCCGTTAACAGAGGCTAAACCCGCTAAATCGCCCGTTCTAGATGTCAACGTAAACTCAGTCAATGTTGAGTTAACCACCGTCGGTGAAGCCACTCAGAAGTTGGCTGAAGCGATGCAAGCCTTATCAGGCTCGTTGGACACCTTAGCGAAAAGTGATGTGGAACTGTCGCCAGATAACCAACAAAAGCTATCTGAAATGATTGGAAGTGCTACTCAGTTGACCAACTCTGTGAATACCATGCTGGAAACTATTCCTAACACGGCTCGCGAACTGCCTCAGGTTAACGACTCCTTAGCAGGAATTGCGCTTAGCCTTGAGTCCATCAATAACGACGTGCTCGAAATGCTGGCACAGTATCCTGATTTTGTCAGCAACACAGAAAAACTGTTTGATGTATCCAAAGACCATATCCCAAGCATTTCATTGAATGTGTTGGATAGCGTGATGTGGAAACTGGTAATTACCCTGATTATCGTGGTGTCTATCATTCTGCTTTTGGCAGTAGGTCTACCCGTCGCTTTCATTTACGGTGTAGTAGCAAAACCGAAAAAAGCGCTGCTGGACAAACTGGAAGCTAAGCAATAGAGGCATTTAACAAGTAGGAATATTGAACTAACGCTAAGGCTGCTTCGTTATCGGTTCCACATTGCGAAGTGGCTTTTTCGGCATGAAGTACTCACACGCCACTCTCGTTGCAGAGGTAGGTTGCTCCCAAGCACCACACAAATCTTTTTGATTGTCAGGCGTGCGGGAAAATTGTCGACACTGTCCACATTTGTTCATTTAAGTTGTCTCCATCAACTTAGCGAAAACTGTGTTTACCTTAGCGGCAACCCACCTACTCTACTTTGATCCAAAACAGACGAAACAGGCTTTTCGTTATTGGAAGAACGGCAACAAAGTAATAGGGATAAAAAACGGTGGTCATTGACCACCGTTTGTACTTCAACAACATCTATTTGTTGTTCATCACTCTGCTATTGAGTATCTACCACTCGTTCGATTGCCAGCATTGGAATTTGCTCGGTTTCATCCGATCCGAAAGCGACAAAACCTTCGCTTGCATTCTCAAGCATCAAGCTTAAAACACCTTGCTTACGAGCCATTTCAACAAGTTCCGTCACGTCTAACTCAACCCATTGTTTCTTGTCTTTGTCACTAATGGTGTAAGCCTGATTGGTTGGCAATGCCGTACCATCAACATCATTCCATGTAACGTAACTTTCATGCCAGTCGGTATTGTCCAGTTTAAGTAAGTTAATGACTTGCTCTGCCGCACCGCTAACGTCACGAACATGGAGTTTCAACATCGCTTTCTTAACTGGCGTATCCTTTAATCGTTCTAGATTAAACTTAAGCAGCGATTTTGAAGTTTTGGTAGCGTTAGCCTCTTGCGATTCTTTGTCAGCTATTTGACCAACATACAAATCCCAACGAGAAACAATGTCGAAATTTTCATCCGCATAGCGACCACCTTGAACTTCCGTGTCCGCTTCGGCGAACAGTTCAAACTCGCTTTGGCTCGCTAACGCTTTTTGTTGCTGCACGAGTGCGGCATGGCGAGACGAATTGTCAATTTTCTCCTCCCAAGAGAACGTCAGTGTTTGTCCTGTTTCTGCCTCACCACCCGGAGTCAAAATAGAATGAGTCACGTTGCCATACTTTGCAGACTCCAGAGTTAATTCAAGAGGCGCAAAGCTTCGACCTGGAGTCGACACACTCAACAAAGGTTTTTCACCACTTTCATCAATGAGAAGCACACTTGGAAGGTTAACTTTTACTACTGTTCCCTCACCCAGTTCCACTTCTCCGGCTTGGTGGAAAACAATCCCCGTGACATTAAGGCCTTTATGTGTAACCGCTTGAATTTTTTCGGTGTTTGCTATTACGGATGCCGGAATGCTCAATGCATAAATGGCAACTTGTTCAGCTTGCGATCCTGGAACCATAATGTATTGATAGCTTTGATTCTCCGGTTTAACTCCGTGACTGATCGACAAAGTAAACACTTCTTTACTTACTGATTCGGACTTATTCGCGGTTCGAATGGAATTCCAATCACCGGTTTGTGTCTGATTGGAAAGCTTGCCATGCCAGTTTTCAGGGAACACATAACCTACGTTATCGTGGTGTACCCATTTGCTGTCAGAAAGTACACGCTGCCCATGTTCGAGCGTCTTGCCATCAACCGTAACTTGTCCATTAAGCAGAACTTGGTTAACCGATGTATTGACGTTTTCATGGTGGGTAGAATAAATACCTGCACCAAGGGCAACCACTTCATCCGCAAAGCTAAACCATGCTTTCTTCGCTTGGGTTCGCCCTTTCCCTTCTCCGTACTTATAGAAATTTGGCTGAGTTGAATGCGCCGTTTCTGCATGTCGAATGTCAATATCCATATCCATCACGGTAACACCAAACTTGCCGTTGGACACACCTCCCACAAACGACACATCCGGCTGCATGATGCGTCCCCAATCTGCGGCTTGCCCTACGTATTCAGGAGCGGTAACACCCGGAACAAGTGACCAATCCCATACAGGGAAGATGTTGTGATACTCATTGCCACGTTGTAGCAAGAAGGTACTACCGAACCCAAGCCAGAATCCTTTTAAGTTTTCACCATTACCTGCTTCGGCTGGTTCAACTCGTTGAGAGTTCATTCCGATACTGAACATATGTCCATCGGCGGATTTCACTGAATAATCGCTGCGCCAGAAGTGTTTAAAACCATTTAATCCTGAACCTGCATCTCCGAACTCATGGCTTTTAAAATGTTGCGCATCTTGAGCTCGTTCTGGCGCCCATTTAGCAACTAAATCCATGGGTGTGTTTTCGGGAAACCCTCTTGCAGCTTCGGCCATATATTCCGTTGCTTTTACGCGACTAATGCCTCGACTCATCGTGTTGTAGTCCCACTGACCATGACGTTTAGACCAACGTTGCCCATCCATCATGTACGATACGAGAATCTCTGTTTTCTCCGCTGCAAATTGCCATGGTAAGCCATCAACAAAACTCGCCCATTTTGCTGCGGCATCAAACCACACAGGGCCGTAACCAGACGTATAAAGTTGTGGTCCGTGCTGATGGAAAGAGTAGTCGTGCTGAATCCCCTCTGCCGTGCTCACAGCAATAGTCTCTTCAATGTCTGAAATTGCTTTGCCGACCATTTCGGCATCTCCGGTGAGTAAACCTCTGTTTAATACCGCTAAAGCAATATCTGTTCGGTTCGCCGCTTTCGGGATCGGGCTGTTGGGGTTATTTGGCGAGTAGTTTGGTGTATCAGGCAAATAGCGAGCAATCCTTTCGAGTAAAACGCCATCTAAAGCCTCTTTAGCCATCACTGCACTGTAACCTATGCGTTTTGGAATCCCGATGTCGTGCCACCACCAGTTCCAGCTTTTCGGATCCGCATCTAGCCAATAGGTGAGCGCGTTACTGACCGATTTACCTAATTCCGGCGACGGATTCTTATTGTATTGAGCCGCCATAATCACTAAACGGTCCAAGTGTAAACTCGGTTGCCACCCCGGCTTTTCAACTTGCTGGTAATTAACATCCGCCCATGATCCTTGCTCGGAAATCGAAGCGAGATATTCATCGCTCAATGCTGCCAATGTCTTACCTTGTTTCTTAGCTGAAGCTTCAGAGCTTGCGACAAAATCAGGAATAACTCTTTGCTTCAAAACTTCAAAGTCTTGAGTGTTGACTTTTCTTTCCCTGTGCTCGGATCCATCGTTTTGAGTCACTTGGGTCGCTCCTTTAGAATTTTTTTGAGCCTCGGGGGTAGGAGCACTCTCTTTACAACCAATCACCGCCATTAACGAAATGGCTAAAAGTGAATATTTGAAAGTCTTCACGTTTTATCCTTATTTATTAACCAGTTGATAAACTGGGTCGCATCATAAAAAGGAAGCGAAACCGTACGTTACTTACTCTTCGGCTTTCTGAGACTGATGATAAAAATTGTCTTCATGTTCCGTAAATAACTGCGAAGCATATTCAATCGGGATGCATTGCGAGAAGTTAATCGAGCTGGAATGACTTGATTGTGAGAAATGAGGTTTCTTAGCTCACACCCTTTGTTAATAATGAGTGCATGAAAGCCCTTAATGAACATAAACTTATACTGCTTGTTTTCTAATCGACTAATTATTGGATTTCCACGGAGCCTGTTATGAAATCACTCGGCGCTTTGTTGCTCCTTTTACCGCTGCTCGTTGCCTGTACCGCTGACGAAAGTCCTCAAGCTCTCGGGACATTGGAACGAGATAGAGTTACTTTTTCGGCCACCAGCAACGAGATCATCAGGGAGCTTCCTGTAAAGGAAGGCAGTCAAGTTACAACTGGCGACGTATTGGTTAGATTGGATACCACCAGCCAACAAGCAATGCTTGCACAAGCGATTGCACAACAAGCAAAAGCAAAGGCTTATCTGACCAAGCTGACTAATGGTGAACGCCCAGAAGACATTGCCGTAGCGCAAGCTAAAGTGACCTTAGCAACAGCAAAGTTGACCGAAGCAAACAAAAACTATCGCCGCAAAGCAGAGCTGGTGTCCAAAAACCTCATCAGTGAATCAGAAAAAGATACCGCCTTATCCGCCAGAGACTCAGCAAGAGCCGAACTTGACTCTGCAAAAGAAGAATTTGCAAAACTCACTGCAGGCACTCGCTTAGAAGACATTGAACAAGCAAAAGCAGAACTGGATGCAGCCATAGCCAACACTGCGGTACAACAGCAGAAACTCGATGAGCTGACCATTATCTCGACCCGTGATGGTGTACTTGATAATCTTCCTTACAATCTAGGCGAACGTGTTTCTGTCGGCAGTATTGTGGCTGTGGTTCAAGCCAATAATTCCCCCTATGCGCGCGTATACGTACCAGAACCTTATCGAGTTAAGCTGACTCAAGGGACACAGTTACAAGTGCATGTGGATGGTTTGGAACAAACCTACCAAGGCACAGTGCGTTGGATAGCAAACGAACCTTCATTTACGCCCTACTACGCGCTGACTGAAAATGAACGAGCGCGATTAATGTATCTGGCAGAAATTGATTTATCCGATGATGCGCAAAGCTTGCCATCAGGCATTCCTGCGCAAGTAGATTTGCCTTAGGAGCGACAATGACAGATTACGCAATTCAGGCAGAACACGTTGTTAAGAAGTTTGGCGATTTTACGGCAATAGAAGGTATCAATTTAAACGTACCCAAAGGCAGTATCTATGGTTTTTTAGGACCCAATGGCTGCGGGAAATCCACCACGATTCGTGTACTTACTGGCTTGTTAAGCCCCACGTCCGGATCTGTGAATGTTTTGGGCTTAGAGATCCCCAGACAGTCAGAACAATTGCGTTTGAAAATTGGCTATATGACGCAAAAATTTTCACTCTACGACGAACTCACCGTTGAAGAAAATTTGCAGTTTATGGGTCAGATTTTCGGTATGAACCGAAAAGCGCTCACACAACGAACCAACGAACAACTGAAAACTTACGGCTTAGATGAACGCCGAAAACAGCGCGTATCAAGTATGAGTGGCGGACAGAAACAACGTCTCGCTCTCGCAGCAGCCACTATGCACAACCCTGAACTGCTGTTTCTTGATGAACCGACTTCCGCCGTTGACCCAGAAAACCGCCGTGAATTTTGGGAACAGCTGTTTGATCTCTCCTCTCAAGGAACAACCATTCTTGTCACTACCCATTACATGGATGAAGCGGAACGTTGCCATAGGCTTGCAATCATGGAATCAGGTGAAATTCGCGCTGATGATGAGCCGGAAAAACTCATGCAGCAAATGGGCGTGAACATTGTTGAAGTAAAGGCGGCAAATCTTCGCAAACTCAAAGAGTCGTTAACCTCATATCCGCAAGTTCGTTCAGCAGCGCAACTCGGCGTGCGACTACGTGTTCTTATTCATCGCGAAGTCACCAATCCAATCGAGTGGTTAAAATCCATCGAACCGAGTTTAGTCACTGCGGAGCTGACGATTGCCCGTCCTAGCTTAGAAGATGTGTTTGTCTCAGTTACAGGGAAAGGCCGCCAATGAATAGTCTGTTTCGAATGAAAGCGGTGATGATCAAGGAACTGCGCCAGTTGTCCCGTGACCGTATCACGTTTGGCATGGTGGTAATGATTCCTTTGATTCAGCTGTTGTTATTTGGTTATGCGATCAATACTGATGTACGCAACATTCCGGTAGCCGTTGTCGACCAAAGCCAGAGCGCATTTGGCCGTTTGCTTACTGAATCAATCAAAGCCACACAAGTGGTCACAGTGACCAAGCAATTCGCAACCGCTAAACAGGCGGAGCATGCCATTGAACAAGGAGAGGTTCGTGCGGCTTTGATCTTGCCAAAAGGCTTACTTCAACGTTTGCAGGAAGGCAGAGAGTTGGGACAGTGGCTGGTTGATGGTTCAGACACCATTATCGCCGGATCTATCATGGGTCTGAGAGCCATGCCCCTTACTGATTTCGATTTCAAGATTAAACCCGCGATCACGCCTACATTCGAAGTGACGTTACTGTATAACCCGAGCCGCCGCTCAGCCGTCAATATAGTCCCCGGTCTTTTAGGCGTCATATTGACCATGACAATGATCCTCTTTACCAGCGCTGCCATTGTGCGTGAAAGAGAACGAGGCAATTTGGAATTGCTGATCACAACGCCGATACACCCTATCGAACTGATGGTTGCGAAAATTGTTCCGTATATCTTTGTTGGTCTGATTCAGGTGTTCATCATTCTCGGCTTAGGACACTACATTTTTGCAGTACCCATTAACGGTGATATTAGCCAGATTTTATTTGGTACCTTACTGTTTATTTCTGCGAGTTTAACCCTTGGCCTGATGATTTCGACGCTGGCAAACACTCAACTTCAAGCCATGCAGATGACAGTATTTATCCTACTTCCCTCAATTTTGCTTTCAGGTTTTATGTTCCCGTATGAAGGGATGCCCGTCGCAGCACAATGGATATCCGAAGTATTACCTGCAACCCACTTTATGCGCCTGATTCGGGGCATTGTGCTAAGAGGAGCGGATTTGGCGGACCTTTGGAAAGATACGATATGGCTAGCAGGATTTACCGTACTGGGATTGATTGTCGCATCGTTGCGATTCAAGAAATCTTTAGATTAGAGCAATGAATTATGCTGTGAGAATTTGTCGCAACTCATAATTGAATGACGCTTGCATGGTGTCTCAAACAACTTTGTGAACGATTACGCATTAGAAAAAATATGGCAGGTTCTGCATTGACTAAAAAATGAGCAGATCCTAACTTTTTTAATGGTCACATCGTTTACGGAGGTCAAAATGAAACGCGCGAGTAACAGCTACCGATTGCAACTGATCAAAGAAGTGGCAATCAGAACACAAGCATCCAACGCCGATCCTACTGACCCAATGGCTTGCCATATACGAGCAATCATGTCCGAACAATGTAATTCTGAACCTTTTAAAGATGTGAACAGCAAATTTAGCGGGGCACACTTTGACGCTCATGCTGGTGGCTGGGTCAGTGATCTTTGGTCTTTAAAATAGACCAAGTCATTATTACATCGTCCTAAAACAAGGATTGTTGCGGGCTCTCGGATTCGGGAGCCCCTTCGTTTAATGCTTTGTTTTGTGCCATTTTTCGGCGATAACGCTGCCTGCACAGTTTGATTACATGAATTTGCTGCGCTGGCGTCATTTCCAGCCATCCAAACCTTTCTTCACGCTTACGCATGCAGCCTCGGCAGTACCCTTTATCGTCCATCGAGCAAACACCAATACAAGGACTGGGCACAGTAAAAAATTCAAGCTGCTCCATGAGTATTCCTTCTGTTCGCTGATTGGTTCATCAAGTCTTATGTTTCAAGCTTGTTACTTTTAGCCTGTTTTTACAGTTATAAGTATAGAAAAGCGTTGGTTCAATCAACAAATTCTAACCAATTTGCGTGATTTAGCATTTCTTAAGTAAGTTTGACCGCCTTAAAGGTAATAAACCTATAAACAAAGTGATTTCGATCACCTAATCTTCATCCTATCAGTCAATTTCGTCGATCATTATCACACAAGAAATTTCTCTCACTGTTCAGCTTCAAATTAATCGCCTAGAGTTCATCGAAACGTTTCGATGAACTGTTTTTTTACCGTTACAGCGATAAAAACACTTTGTTCCAAAGACAAAACATTTGCGATTACAAAGGTAAAACAATGAAAAAAAGCGCCCTACTGAACTCAGAACTCTCTTACTTGACAGCAACATTAGGTCATACCGACGAGATCACTATCTGCGATGCTGGTTTGCCCATTCCGGAAGAAACACTGCGTATCGATTTAGCCTTGACTCATGGCGTTCCTAGTTTCTTAGAGACCGTTCGCGTCATTCTGTCTGAGTCTCAAATTGAGGGGGTCGTAATGGCCAGCGAGTTCTCTCAGGTTAGCCCTGAACTTCATGCTGCTTTACTTCAAGAACTCAAAGCCGAAGAGTCACGCGGTGGCAAAACCATCAATGTTGCTTACGTGTCGCACGAAGAATTCAAAGTACGCACTCAAGATAGCCGTGCGGTTATTAGAACGGGCGAATGTACCCCGTACGCAAACGTCATTTTCCAAGCTGGTGTGGTTTTTTAATTCCATCTCCCACTCAACAATTGAGGAAAGAGCATGACTCAACCAATTTTAGCGCTAAGCAACATTGATAAAGCCTTCCCGGGGGTTAAAGCGCTCGATCAAGCAGGTCTGAATGTCTATCCCGGCCGTGTCATGGCGCTTATGGGCGAGAACGGTGCTGGCAAATCAACCTTGATGAAAGTGTTAACTGGCATCTACACCAAAGATGCTGGTGACATTCAATATCAAGGACAACCTGCGTCGTTTAAAGGACCAAGAGATTCTCAGCAAGCGGGTATCAGCATTATTCACCAAGAGCTTAACCTGATCCCAGAGCTGACGATTGCAGAAAACATCTTTCTTGGTCGCGAAAAAACCAGCCCAATGGGGCGCATCCTGTGGAATGAAATGTATCAGCAAGCGGACAAGTTACTCGCTCGCCTAAACGTAAAATACAGTTCAAAAACTCAGTTAGGCGCACTGAGCCTCGGCGAACAACAGATGGTAGAAATCGCCAAGGCATTATCGTTCGAATCCAAAGTCATCATCATGGACGAACCCACAGATGCGCTTACCGATACTGAAACAGAGTCGTTGTTCAAAGTCATTAACGAACTGCGTGAACAAGGCTGCGGAATTGTTTATATCTCCCATCGCTTAAAAGAGATCTTCGAAATTTGTGATGACGTAACGGTACTACGTGACGGTAAGTTTATCGGTGAATGCCCAGTCGCCGATATCAATGAAGATGGCCTGATTGAAATGATGGTGGGCCGTAAGCTAGAAGAGCAGTACCCACGTATTGAGGTTAAACACGGTGACACTTGTTTAGAAGTGATTGGCTTAACAGGCTCCGGTGTTCACGACGTGAGCTTTACTCTCAAAAAAGGTGAAATCCTTGGCGTATCTGGCTTGATGGGTGCTGGTCGTACTGAGTTGATGAAAGTCATTTATGGCGCACTGCCATCAGAGAGTGGCGTCATTAATTTAGATGGACGCACGATAAACCCAGTCAGCCCTCAAGACGGATTGGCTAACGGTATCGCATACATCTCTGAAGACCGTAAAGGTGACGGCCTGGTATTGGGGCTGTCCGTGAAAGAAAACATGTCTCTTTGCGCTTTGAATAAGCTTTCTAAAGGCATTCAGCTTCAACACAACGATGAAGCTATTGCAGTGGAAGACTTTATCCAGCTTTTCAATATCAAAACACCATCAAGAAATCAGATCATTGGCAATTTGTCCGGTGGTAACCAACAGAAAGTGGCTATCGCTAAAGGTTTAATGACCCGTCCAAAAGTACTGATTCTTGATGAACCTACTCGCGGTGTCGATGTCGGTGCGAAGAAAGAAATCTATCAGTTAATCAATAAGTTCAAAGCGGAAGGCATGAGCATCATTTTGGTGTCTTCAGAAATGCCAGAAGTCTTGGGTATGAGTGACCGCATCATTGTGATGCATGAAGGTCGAATCAGCGGTGAGTTTTCAGCTAAAGACGCCAACCAAGAAAATCTATTAGCGTGTGCCGTGGGTAAAACGGTGAACGAGGAAGCAGCATGAGTACTAACACTATGAATAAAATAAATTCTGTCAGCGAAAAGAAGTGGCTGAGTAAAGAGTGGCTGATCGAACAGAAATCACTGATCGCTTTGCTGTTTCTGATCATGGTTGTCTCTTTTTTAAACCCAAACTTTTTTACCATGGATAACCTGATGAACATTCTTCGTCAGACATCGGTAAACGCAATTATCGCCGTAGGTATGACGTTAGTTATTCTCACTGGTGGTATCGACCTGAGTGTCGGTTCTGTACTTGCTCTTTGTGGAGCTTTCGCTGCAAGTCTTATTGCCATTGAAGTTCCGGTATTAATTGCTGTACCAACAGCACTTATCGCTGGTGCTGCACTAGGGGCAATCAGTGGTTTCGTGATTGCCAAAGGTAAAGTTCAGGCATTTATCGCAACCCTAGTTACCATGACTTTGCTACGTGGTGTAACCATGGTTTACACCGACGGTCGACCAATCTCTACTGGTTTTACCGATACGGCGGATGCATTTGCATGGTTTGGTACAGGCTACATGCTAGGTATTCCAGTTCCGGTATGGTTGATGGCAATCGTATTTGCCGCTGCTTGGTACCTTCTAAATCACACTCGTTTTGGCCGCTACGTATATGCATCAGGCGGTAACGAATCAGCGACACGTCTTTCAGGTATCAACGTAGACAAAGTTAAAATCGGCGTTTACTCAATCTGTGGCCTTCTTGCAGCACTAGCAGGCATCATCGTGACATCGCGTCTATCGTCTGCGCAACCTACAGCAGGCATGGGCTATGAGCTCGATGCAATTGCAGCAGTTGTATTAGGTGGCACCAGCCTACTCGGCGGCCGCGGTAAGATCATGGGCACATTGATTGGTGCTTTGATTATCGGCTTCCTGAACAACGCACTCAACCTACTAGATGTGTCTTCTTACTACCAAATGATTGCAAAAGCAGTGGTTATCCTGCTTGCAGTACTTGTAGACAATAAAAACAAATAACCCGTGAAACAACTGACCTAACTTCGGTTAGGTCTCCCCCAGCATAAGGAAATTAAAATGAAAAAATTGGCAACTCTGATTTCAGCTGCACTGCTATCTACCTCTGTTTCTGTCTCTGCATACGCGCAAGATACGATGGCAATTGTCGTCTCTACGCTGAATAACCCATTCTTCGTTACGATGAAAGATGGCGCAGAAGCAAAAGCAAAAGAGCTCGGCTATAACCTTATCGTTTTAGATTCACAAAACGACCCAAGTAAAGAGCTTTCAAACGTGGAAGATCTTACTGTTCGTGGCGTGAAAGCAATCCTAATCAACCCAACGGATTCAGATGCAGTATCGAACGCAATTCGCATTGCGAACAACGCTAAGATTCCAGTATTAACACTAGACCGTGGTGCAAGCCGTGGTGACGTTGTGAGCCACATTGCATCTGACAACATTGTTGGCGGCGAAATGGCGGGTCACTTCATCATGGAAAAAGTGGGTGAGAAAGCCAAAGTTATTCAACTGGAAGGTATTGCTGGTACATCTGCAGCTCGTGAGCGTGGTGAAGGCTTTATGAACGCGGTTAAAGGCAGCCAAATGCAACTACTCGCTAGCCAGCCAGCAGATTTCGACCGCACGAAAGGTCTGAACGTAATGGAAAACTTACTAGCAGCTAACCCAGATGTTGAAGCGGTATTTGCACAGAACGACGAAATGGCGCTAGGCGCACTTCGCGCAGTTCAGGCTTCTGGTAAAAACGTCATGATTGTTGGCTTTGACGGCACAGACGACGGTATTGCAGCAGTACAGCGTGGCAAATTGGCCGCTACTGTCGCTCAACAGCCTGATATGATCGGTGCGCTAGGTGTAGAAACCGCTGACAAAGTACTGAAAGGCGAAAAAGTGGACGAGTACATCCCAGTTCCACTAAAAGTCATCACTAAGTAATTGCGAATCAATTCTTAATTTCTAATCGCACCCTCTCCTTGCGGGGAGGGTGAAAAAAGACAGTTTTAATGTTTAAACTTTAACGTGTTAAGTAAATAAAGACCTTAAACCTCTCTTTTTTCCTAAAACACTGAGGACTTCTTCTATGAATAAGTTGGTGGTATTCGGTAGTGTCAATGCAGACCATGTTCTTCAAGTACCGACTTTTCCTCGCCCAGGCGAAACACTTCACGGCCGCAATTACCAAGTGATACCAGGAGGCAAAGGTGCAAACCAAGCTGTAGCGGCAGCTCGATTGAAAGCCGATGTCGGATTTATTGCCTGTGTGGGTGATGACCCGTTCGGCATTAACATTCGCGAAAGCTTTAAAGTAGATGGCATCAACGTCTCAGGGGTCAAACTCCAACCAAACTGCCCTACGGGTATCGCGATGATTCAGGTCTCTGACAGCGGCGAAAACAGCATCTGTATTTCTGCCGAAGCGAATGCAAAGCTGACCGCACAAGCCATTGAACCGCATCTTGAGCAAATACGTAATGCGCAATACCTGCTTGCTCAACTTGAAACACCACTAGATGGGATTATTCAAGCCGCTCAAGTAGCAAAAAGTGCGCAGACTCAGGTCATTCTGAACCCTGCCCCTGCACGTGAATTGCCAGACGAACTGTTGAGCTGCGTCGATATCATTACACCGAATGAAACTGAGGCGGAAGTGCTGACAGGTGTTACCGTTTGCGACGATGAATCAGCACAGAAAGCGGCGGATGTCCTTCACAGTAAAGGGATCGAAACCGTCATGATTACTCTCGGTGCCAAAGGCGTCTGGTTAAGTCAGCATGGCAAAGGCATCATTATTCCAGGATTCAGAGTAAAAGCGACAGACACAACTGCAGCTGGTGATACCTTTAACGGTGCTTTTGTTACTGGCTTGTTAGAAGAAATGCCTTTAGAATCAGCAATTAAATTTGCACATGCAGCCGCAGCGATTTCTGTCACCCGCTTTGGTGCGCAGACCTCTATCCCACAACGCTCTGAGGTTGATGCATTCTTAGCTGAACAAAAGTAAAGGATACTGATGACATGGCAACAATGAAGGATTTAGCAAAACTCGCAGGAGTTTCAACATCGACTGTTAGCCATGTGATCAATAAGACCCGTTTCGTAAGCGATGAGATTGCGGAACGGGTTAACAAAGCCGCTCAAGAACTCAACTACGCCCCATCCGCTTTAGCTCGCAGCCTGAAAATGAACCGCACCAAAACCATAGGTATGTTGATGACAACATCAACCAACCCTTTCTTTGGTGAAGTGGTCAAAGGTGTTGAACGTAACTGTTACCAACAGGGTTACAACTTGATTTTGTGTAACACTGAAGGCGATCACGAACGTATGAAAGCCTCAATCAATACCCTGCTGCAAAAACGCGTAGATGGCATCATTTTGATGTGTTCAACATTGGTGGGTGAACGCATTGATGAGTTTGAACGCTACCCTGATATCCCTGTCGTGGTGATGGACTGGGGACCGATGTCATTTTCCAGCGATAAGATTCAGGATAACTCTCTGCTCGGTGGATACATGGCCACCAAACATCTGATCGAGAGTGGTCATAAAGAGATCGGTTGTATTACGGGACCTTTGAATCATCATCAGGCTCAGATGCGCTATGAAGGCTATAAACGCGCACTACGTGAAGCTCATTTGGAAATACACCCAGAGTGGGTCTTGGAGTCTAACTTTGAATGCCAAGGGGGCTATGACACTTTTATCAAACTGATGAAGTTAAACTCGCTGCCCAGCGCTCTCTTTGTGAGTAATGACATGATGGCAATGGGTGTGATTAACGCGGCGAATGAAAACAACCTCTCTATTCCTGATGACATCTCCATCATAGGTTACGACGACATTCACATTGCCAAGTTCATGTCTCCGTCGTTAACAACCATTCACCAGCCTAAATATCGCTTAGGTAAAGCGGCTGTTGATACTTTGCTTAAAAAAATCAATAAGCTGAGCAATCAGCCAGAGATTATTCAACTCGAACCAACACTTATCGTTCGTAAAAGTGTTAAACAACTTTAGGAATTGTCTTACATACGGCAATCAACAATCAGACAATATTTATACATTTCAATAAGTAACAAGCAAATTGATGTGATTTCAGGCTCAATCTATGACCGCATGCTGACAAAAACAGTGTTTTATTGACTATACTGAGCGGAATTTCCATATTCGGAGTGAATCATATGAAGCTGATTTCAAAATCGCTACTTGCGGCGGTAACGCTACCTGTAATTCTAACGGCTTGTAAAAGTACTGGTGATGAAGTGCAAATTACGGCTCAAGACCTACAACACCACAACTGGGAACTTGTTCAGGTTGATGGTAAAGATCTAGTGAAGAATGAACGCTTAAAAACTCCTAACTTAGAAATTGGCGAAAAAATGATTGCCAATGGCAACGCTGGCTGTAACAACTTTTTCGGTCAAGCGGAAGTGAAAGACAACAAGTTCCGTATTGAGAAAATGGGCAAAACCATGAAAATGTGTATCGGTGACATCATGGATACTGAACAAGCGGTTTCTCAAACGCTACAAGAGTGGAGCGACATGACACTCACTAAAGATTCATTGGTACTAAAAACCGAAGTCCACACATTAACATTTAAACTTAGCGATTACATGAACTAAGCGTTTAGTCACATAAAATGAATCATAAAAAAATAGCAGCCATTGGCTGCTATTTTTGTTTTCGGGTTAAACGCACACCTAAACGTCCGTTAGCTAAACACTTTAACTAAAAACCAAGGCTTTCAGTGCTGATTCAGAATTGATATCTGCAAACTCTGGCGGGTTATCCAAACGATATTGGAAGTTTAAGTCTGGTGCTTCAGCTTTCATTCCTTCAATCAGAAAATCGCTGCTTACCATTGGCGAGTTAACGCAAGCCAGCACTTCCCCATCCTCCGTCAATAGATCAGGAAGACGACGAAGAATTCTTTGGTAGTCTTTGGTTAACGCAAAACTGCCTTTCTGAAAAGAAGGCGGATCAATGACAATCAGATCATAAGGACCCGCTTTTTTGATTTTCCCCCACGATTTAAAGATATCGTGACCAAGAAAACTCACTTTATTGAGGTTGTGATCATTAATCAGATGATTTTCACGCCCTTTCGACAAAGAACCTTTCGCCATATCGACATTGACGACTTTATCGGCTCCACCAGCAATTGCGGCCACAGAAAAGCCACAGGTGTAAGCAAACAGGTTAAGTACGTTCTTATGTTTTGCGTGTTCTCTCACCCAGTCACGGCCTAAACGCATATCGAGGAACAAGCCAAAGTTTTGGTTTCTGCCAATATCAAGCTGATACTTCAATCCGCTTTCAACCACAACAGGTCTTGAATTCAACTCTCCCCATAGCACTTGGGAAGGCGCTCCGTCAGCGTAACGGTGTTGAAGCAAAATGCAGCTGCCGTTTCGCTGTTGCCATAACGACGATTGCGATAAAGCTTGCAAGCCTTGTTCTAATGCTTGAAGAAACTCTTCTTCCACTTCTTTAAACAAGTTTACAACCAGTTGCCCTTGTAACCAGTCACAAGTAATTTGCTCCAAACCTTCCCAACGTTGACCTCGACCATGAAATAGTCGACGAACTTCATCTGGGGCTTGTGCGAGCTGAGCATTGAGCTCTTCAAAAAAAACGGGTAAAGCTGATAGTTGCATAATATTACTTTTTCACTGTTGGCCAGTTAAGTGACCAAGGTTGTAACCATAATTCGATGTTTTGACTCACCACTTCGCTGTTCCACTTCTTCCCAAGGTACTCTTTTCCTCTTGGGTCACATAGAAACTGAAAGGTTTCGCCAGCATAAATAAACTTAAGAGCAAAGGCGTGTAAATACCCGCGATCGGCGTCATCTGAAGCGTTATAAATGGGATCACCTACGATTGCTGAACCAATCGATTTAAGCGCCACACGAATCTGATGCGTTTTTCCTGTATGTGGTTTACACAAGAATAGTCTCTCACCCGGCTCTGCCGAAGCTGAGAAAAATTGAGTCACTGCTGGGTTATTCTGTGTTGCAATCAGTTTCCAAGACGCCCGACGAGAACGCTCCATATCACCACTGATTAGGCCTTGTTTTTTCTTTGGTTTCTTACTGCCAAGGGCTAAATAGAACTTTTCAACATCACGGTGAGCAAATGCTTGAGAAAGTTCACGCGCAGCTTGGGAATTTCGCGCAAGCAATAATATCCCTGACGTCATTTTATCGAGTCGATGAACTAAATAAAGCTGAGAATCGCCGCTGACTTTGCCAACTTCTTGTAACAGCATGGTATCGCCATCATCTTTGTGTACCGAAACATTCGGATGCTTATTGATGACGAGAAAATCAGAGTGAGTAAATAGAATATCGAACATGATGCCCCTCAATAATGGACGGCCATTATACTCAACTGAGACTAAAGGTCAGTAAAACATTATGTTGCTGACTTCTGTCAGATACAGAAGCATTCAGATAAACAAAGGCCGCTTAAAGCGGCCTTATCAAATCAAACATTTGGAATGATGCGGATAACGAATTATGCGAAGAACACCAGCAGCATCAGTACCGGACATACGAAACGTACGTAAGTCGGCCAAATTTTCCAGAACCAGCTACTTTCAATTTCTGGGTAGCCTTGCTTAAGTTCATTCAATACTTGGTTACGGTTCCAAATCCAACCCGCAAGAAGCGTAATTAACAGTGCGATAATTGGCTGTGAGTAAACCGTCGTGAACTGAATCACCAAACCGAATAGGCTTGAGAAGTTCATAACAATCACACCAGACGCAATCGTCACCAAACCGCCAATCCAAAGTACTGCTGTATTACGGTTTTGTTTTAGCTCTTCCGTGGCACAAGAAACAGGAACTTCTAGCATTGAAATTGAAGACGTCAGCGCCGCGATGATCATCAGTAAGAAGAACACCAAACCTACGATTGCACCAACAGCACCCATGGTATCGAACATCGCAGGAAGCACTGTGAACACAAGTGTATCCGAGTTCAAAAGTTCGCCAGATTCAGAGAAGATTTCAACACCGTGGTTTTTAGCAACAAACATCGCTGGCAAAATCACTAGACCAGCAATAAACGCAACGCCCGTATCGATCAAAGCTACTTGCGCTGCTGTTTTCGGAATATTAGTATCTTTCTTCAGGTACGAGCCGTAAGTGGTCATTACACACACACCTAAAGACAGAGAGAAGAACGCTTGCCCCATCGCACCTACAATTAAAGAAGGCGTGAAGTGAGAAAAGTCAGGGATAAGGTACATCTTCAAGCCTTCCATTGAGCCTTCTTGAGTAAAGATGTAAACCGTTAATAGAGCAAACAACACAAACAATATTGGCATCAAACGAGTTGACCATTTTTCGATACCATCAGCGACTCCACTGCGAACAACGTACATAGTGATAGCCATAAATGCCACCATAAGAACTAAGTTACGTTCCGTACCAAAACTGGTTAGCCAGTGTGCCGCACTGTCCATTCCAATCAGAGTTAAGCCACTACCGAAGAAAGATCCAATCAGCCAACCGGCAACAATTGCATAGAAAGCCAGAATCAAAGACACCACGATTAGGCCAACAACACCAAGAAAGACAGCGCCAGCTTTTCCTTTAGGCCAAACTGATTTGAACGAACTGATTGAGTTCGACTGACCATAACGACCAATAGTCAGCTCTGCTACTAACATTGGAAATGCAAGTAGGAAAACCATCAGCAAATAAACAAAAAGAAATACTGCACCACCATTACTGGCAGCTTGGGTTGGAAAGCCCCAAACATTTCCTAAGCCTACAGCGGAACCTGCTGCTGCCATAATGAAGCCAAATCGAGAGGTAAACTGTCCTCTAGAACTACTTGCCATAATTTTTATACCGATGTGTGTGTTTACGTTATATGTATGTCGATATCTATATTTGAGTGTAAAGTTATCTTTACACAAACAAATCTATCAATAGATATCGAAGCGGTGGCAAGTAAAACAGTTTGAGAATAAAATTGGAAGCCCGAACAGACTAATTTATGGCATTGATGTCTATTTAATAGATTAAATGATGCTTTTTTGGTCTTTTTGTAAGAATTTATTCCTACAAACTCTTCGCATCAAAAGTATCCGTCTGCCTATCTTTTACATTCATTTACGCTAATTTCTTTCTTCACTTATGCTTTCGACTTAATATCAGAATTAGGTTTTTTATATATAAGTGACTCATGGATAAGGTTTATCATTTCTTAACATTAGCAGGCATCGCTCTCTACTGGTTCCTTGTGGCTGGTGTCACCATACGTGTGGTACTTAAACGCAACTCTGTTAGTGTCTCTTTAGCCTGGCTAATGGTCATTTATATCCTGCCGATACTGGGTGTGATTTGTTATTTCCTTTTCGGTGAACTGAATTTAGGGCGCAAACGCGCAGACCGAGCGAAAGAGATGTTCACTCCGTTTGGTGAATGGTTTAAGTCTTTGAATGCATGTAAGGCACATATGCCTGAAGCGATGGGTGCGCATATTTCTAAGATTGATGAGCTATGTAATTACCGAATGGGCATCCCCGCTCTATCGGGTAATACCTTGTCACTGTTAAATTCTCCCAATGAGATCCTTCACTCCATCATTGAAGACATTGAGCAAGCGAAGTCCAGAATACGAATTGTTTTCTACATTTGGCATCCGGGTGGATTAGCCGACTCCGTTGCATCCGCACTCATTCAGGCGGCGAAACGTGGGGTCGATGTAAAAGTGCTTTTAGATTCCGCTGGCAGCCCTCGCTTTTTCCGCAGTCATTGGGAAAAGATGATGCGTGATGCGGGCATTGAACTGATTCAAGCACTGGAAGTGAGTCCTTGGCGTATATTCCTTCGTCGTCTCGATCTTCGCCAACATCGAAAAATCATCGTTATTGATAACAAAGTGGCTTATACCGGCTCAATGAACATGGTTGACCCTGCCTATTTCAAACAAGATTCCGGTGTCGGGCAGTGGATTGATATTATGGTTCGGATAACAGGTCCAACGGTAAACGTACTTTCTGCTATTCACTGTTGGGACTGGGAAGTTGAAAGCGGGATACGTGAACTACCGCCACAACCTGAATGCCAAATTAACCCAATTTTGCCGCAGCATCCTGTTCAGGTTGTCCCTTCCGGCCCAGGTATGCCAGAGAATTTGATCTCTCAGGTTTTAACCTTAGCCATCAATCAAGCGAACGAATCTGTGTGTATTACGACACCGTATTTCGTGCCAAGTGCAGACCTGCTAGCCACACTAAAAATGACTGCACAGCGTGGCATCAAGGTCGACTTAATCATTCCAATGAAGAATGACTCCTTAATGGTTCAATGGGCATCTCGATCTTTTTACGGCGAATTGTTGGAAGCCGGGGTCACCATCCATAAGTTTTATGGCGGCCTTTTGCACACCAAATCCGTAGTGATTGATAGAAAGTTCTGTTTAGTCGGAACCGTTAATCTGGATATGCGCAGCTTATGGCTCAACTTCGAGGTAACACTCGCAGTAGACGACCAAGAGTTCACCGAAGAAATGTACTGGTTGCAGCAAAGCTATATTGAACAGTCTCAACAAGTGGAATATGAGAACTGGGAAAAGCGTCCGCTTAGCCATAGGTTCCTCGAACGTGTGTTCTACCTATTTAACCCACTTCTTTGATCTTTTTGCCTTTGCAGGGTTGCATTTAAACATGCCTCCATGTTTTAAATAGTCAAACGATGCATTTAACAAGGACAAACCATGGCAGAAGGAAAAAAGACTACGCTTGTAACCGCTGGTCGCGACAAAAAATGGACCAACGGTGTAGTTAACCCGCCCGTTCAACGAGCTTCAACAATCGTGTTTAACAGCGTTGCGGAAAAAAATCACGCAACAATCAACCGCGCCAACAAAACTTTGTTTTATGGACGCCGTGGCACAACCACACATTTCGCTTTTCAGGAAGCAATGAACGAAGTTGAAGGCGGTGCTGGCTGTGCGCTCTACCCTTGCGGTACAGCAGCAATAAGCAACACCATTTTGTCTTTTGTTGAAACTGGTGACCATATTCTGATGGTGGATACCTGTTACGAACCGACTCGTGATTTCTGCGAAAAAATCCTCGCTAAGTTAGGCGTAGAAACGACCTACTTCGACCCAATGATTGGCGAAGACATCCGTACACTCATCAAACCAAACACCAAGATGATGTTTTTAGAATCTCCGGGATCTATCACCATGGAAGTTCAGGATGTTCCTCTGCTTTCAAGCATTGCTCACGAGCATGAGATTATTGTGGTGTTAGATAACACCTGGGGCGCAGGTGTGAACTTCTCCCCATTTGATCATGGTGTTGATATTTCGGTTCAAGCAGCAACGAAATACATCGTTGGTCACTCAGACGTCATGTTAGGTACTGCGGTTTGCGTTGAAAAATACTGGCCTCAACTGCGTGAACAAAGTTATTTGATGGGGCAATGTATATCGCCAGACGATGCGTATCTGGGTTTACGAGGGTTACGCACTCTTGATGTTCGTCTACGCCAACATGCTGAAAGCAGTATCAAAGTTGCTCAGTGGCTTGCAGAACGCCCAGAGGTCGATCATGTTCGCCATCCAGGTTTACCTTCTTGTCCCGGTCATGAAATTTTTAAACGCGACTTCACTGGCGGCAACGGTCTATTTTCATTTGTGCTGAAAACAAGTTGCCCTAAAGCAACCACCGCTCTATTAGATGGAATGAAACATTTCAGCATGGGTTATTCATGGGGTGGTTTTGAAAGCCTGATTTTGGCCAATGAGCCAAACAGCTTTAACAGCCTGCGCACAGTAGCACACCCTAACTTTGAAGGTACGTTAATTCGTCTGCATATTGGTCTTGAAGATGTGAACGATTTGATTGCCGATTTAGAAGACGGATTATCTCGCTACAATTCGGTTATTTTGGAGCAGGCGGTTACCGCCTAACAGCAGAAAATCGACCAGAAAAGACAAAAATCCAAAAGCAAAAGAGCACCTAAGTGCTCTTTTTTATTGCTACTGACTATTACGGCGATGTTCTCGCCTAGATCTTATTTCTTAGGGCAATGCTCAAGGTGATCGTTCACCATACCAACGGCTTGCATGAGGGAGTAGCAGATGGTTTCGCCGACAAATTTAAAGCCTCGCTTCTTAAGAAACTTACTCATGGCTTTTGACTCTTCTGTCGAGACGGGCACTTGGCTCATCTCCTGCCAGTTATTAACTTTAGGTTGACCACCAACAAACTGCCATAGCGCTTTATCTAACGAACCAAACTCTTTCTGAAGTTCAATCGCGGCACGGGCGTTAGAAAACACAGACGCAATTTTCCCTTTGTGCTTAACCACATCATAATGCTCGATAATCTTTTGAACGTGCGATTCATCGTACTTCGCTAACTGGTTAATATCGAAATTCTCAAACGCTTGGCGATAGCCTTCTCGTTTTTTCAGAATTGTTATCCAACTTAAACCAGCCTGCGCACCTTCTAGAGTGATAAATTCGAACAGTTTGACGTCATCATGCACAGGAACGCCCCATTCTGCATCATGATACTCTCGCTCTAGAGGATTCTTCATCGCCCAAGCACACGTGTTATCTGCCTTATCTGACATCAAATTGTTCCTTGTTAGTCCGCTCAATGAGTGGATTATAACTTATTGAATTCTCGATTCACTTTAAATGCGTCTGAAGTGACATATGCTTCCATATTGCGCACCCGTTTTTCTACTTTGGCTAAGTCTCCATTCAAAGTATTCAGCAATGCTCCAGCGGTTTGCCCCTGCTCCCACGGCTTGCTTTTCAATGTATGTTCACGTTGAGACTTAACGGTTTGCTCATACTGATAAGGCTGCTTTTCTAGCATCAACATTAATGCAAGATAAGCTAATACAATCAAAAAGCCGCCGCCCAAGAGCGCCGCAGAGATAACCAGTATGCGAACAATCCAGACTTCTAAGCCAAAGTAGTTCGCTAAACCAGCGCACACGCCACCTATTTTGCCATTGATAGGGTCTCGATATAATTCTCGGCTAGTCATAGTTACGTCTCCAATTTGGAGATTCTGCATCCAGAATTCGTTCCAGTGTTTCTACTCGCGATTGTAAGCCACTCGCTTTTTCCGAAAGCTGTTGCAGCATTTCATAGTCTTCTGAAGAAAGCCCACTACCCACTTTACGTTTGCTGCGATAGTGAAGAAGCAACCACAGTGGAGCGACAAAAATCAGAAAGACGATGAGAGGTCCAGCAAAAAATACTGAGGTCATAGCCTCCTCCTATTATTCATTTTATTGTTCTATTGCTGATTTTGTTTCATTTGCTGTTTAAGCTTTGCCAGTTCTTGCTCAATTTCATCTTGCGCCTGAAGCTCTGCAAATTCTTGGTCGAGAGACTTTCCTTGCGCAGACTGAGCGTAAAGATCCGCTTCTGCTTCTAACTCATCCACTTTACGTGAGTATTGTTCAAACTTCGACATCGCTTCTTCTGTGCGACTGGTATGCAAATGACGTTGCACATTACGACGGTTTACCGCCGATTGAGAACGGATAGCCAAAGCCTGTTGCTTAGCGCGTGTCTCCGTGATTTTGCTTTCTAACTTAGTGATTTCACCAGTGAGCTTATCAATGGTTTCTTCGACCAATGTTTGTTCTGTATGTAAGCTTTTCAGAACCGATTGTAATTTCTGTTTTTCAATCAAAGCGGCACGAGCTAAATCGTCACGCTGCTTGTTCAGTGCCAATGTCGCTTTGTTTTGCCAGTCTTCGATTTGATCATCGATACTTGCCACTTTACGTGCGAGTTCTTTTTTGTCTGCTATCGCTTTGGCGGAATTAGTGCGAACTTCCACCAGAGTATCTTCCATCTCTTGAATAATGAGACGAATCATTTTTTCAGGATCTTCCGCTTTATCTAGTAATGCGCTGATATTGGAATTTACGATGTCTGCAAAACGAGAAAAAATGCCCATATTTGACTCCTTAGTTATCAATTCGCTGTTCAAACCTGTCACAGCCTAGTTACCTCTTGTGTATTCCAAGTTCCATGCCAAATTTCATGACTTTATTTTTCAGTAACTTACATTGAATTACCCAAAAGACAGGACTATGCTATAAACGATTTAGCCAACTGTTGGTAAATTTCACCAACTATTCATCCGTTACTTAGCGAAACAGATGCGGTGACCGATAACGTCTTGTTATGGATAGAGAGAGATAACTGTGCAACAAAATTTAATTGGGGAATCCCCAGCGTTCCACACCGTTCTGGACAAAGTCTCTCGCTTGGCTCCAATTGAGCGTCCGGTACTTATCGTCGGTGAGCGCGGAACTGGTAAAGAACTGATCGCACAACGCTTGCATTATCTGTCAAAACGTTGGGACCAACCGTTAATTTCACTGAACTGTTCTACGCTTAGCGAAGGTTTAATTGATTCCGAGCTTTTCGGCCATGAATCAGGTTCTTTCACGGGCTCGAAAGGCCGGCACCAAGGTCGCTTTGAACGTGCTGAAGGGGGAACCTTGTTTCTGGATGAACTCGCTACGGCACCATTGTCGGTACAAGAGAAATTGCTGAGGGTCATTGAATACGGACAATATGAACGTGTTGGCGGCAATCAGGCCCTCAACGCTAATGTCCGCTTAGTATGTGCGACCAATGCTGACTTACCAAGGCTTGCTCAAGAGGGTGACTTTAGAGCTGACCTGCTTGATAGGTTAGCATTTGATGTTATTCACCTTCCACCTCTTAGAGAGCGCAAGGACGATATTGTTCTGCTGGCGGAATATTTCGCTATCCGTATGTGCAGAGAGCTTGAACTGCCTTTCTTTGCTGGTTTTACCCCCCAAGCAGTACAAAGCCTTACAGAATATCGATGGCCGGGTAATATTCGAGAGCTGAAAAACGTTGTAGAGCGTGCGGTATACCAACACGGAACAGCTGACTCTCCGATCGATGCATTAATTTTTGATCCGTTCCAAAAACATTGGCAACTAGAAGAACCTCAACAGCCTTGTGAAACACTTAACCGGCAAGAAGAAAGCCAAACTGAGCTCAATTTCCCAATGGATTTTAAACAGTGGCAGGAACAGCAAGACAAATACGTTATCAACGAATCGCTGAAATATGCCAAGTTTAATCAAAGGCAAGCCGCTAAATCGCTCGGTTTAAGCTATCATCAATTTCGAGGGCTGATGAGAAAGTATCAACTTTCCAAAAGCGAATAACCCTATATACCCAAGTAAGCTCAAGATGCAGGATTCAGAGCTTCATCAACGAGTTTAGATCAAGATTAATAACGGAAGGAATGGAATTCCCTTTCAACGTTATTGAGCGCAGAAATGAGCTCGTTGATGAGCTCCCAAAGGGCGAGTTTAATTCGCTCCTATGCCGCGTTACTGATTTTCTACGTAGAATAACTATGTATTCAAATCAGTGCCTTGCCTAAGAGCGAATTAATTCTCGCTGAACAAGCATCGTGAGCTTACTTGGGTATACGCAGTAACCTTTTTCTTGGTTTAACACCTGAAAGAATGGTAAATTAGCAGGATTTTGAGGCAAACGTGATTGTTACTTTTAGCGCTTTTCGACCACATGTCGCTCGCAACTTCAATGGACTAGTTACTTTGCTTCGTTTCCCACACTGTTTTTCTATATGAACACTTTATTACGAATCACGCTCGGATTATGCGGACTTAGCCTTCTTGCTGGCTGTGGAGAAGAAATTGATCATACAAAAATCCGCCAAAGCGGCTTTGTTTATTGTGGTCAAGGCAGCCCTAATACCTTTAATCCTCAGTTAGTCGATAGTGGTATTACATCTGAAGCATTAAGCCCGCAATTGTACGATACTCTGCTAAAGCTTGATCCGGATACACACACTCCCGTACCCAATATTGCAACTCAATGGCAAGTCAGTGAAGACGGAACCGAATACACGTTTACTTTACGTAGCGGTGTTAATTTCCACACCACATCTTGGTTCACACCAACACGTACACTTAATGCCAAAGATGTGGTATTCAGCTTTAAACGCATCATTGATCCCACTCATCCATACCACTACGTAAGCAATGGCAACTACCCTTGGTTTGCTGGGATTAACTTTCGCAGTCTTCTGAAAAACGTAGCTGCGCTTGATGACCAAACCGTAAAATTCACTCTTAGCCGTCCAGATAATAGCTTTTTATCAAATATATCAACCACTCACGCGGTTATTTTGTCAGAAGAGTATGGTCAGCAACTGCAAATTAAAGACGAAAAACACAATATCGACGATTTACCTGTCGGCACAGGACCTTTTTATCTTGATGAGTTTAAAACTAACGACCTAGTGCGTTTGCGTCGTCATGAAGGATATTGGAAACATCCTGCCATTATGAAGCAGGTAGTGTTCGATATTTCTCAACGTGGTACTGGTACACTAGCTAAGCTACTTCGTAACGAATGTGACGTATTGAGTTTCCCGATTTCCAGTCAGATACCTGTTATTCAAAAGCAAGACAACATCAACCTTTCGATTAAGCCCGCGATGAACGTGGCTTTTATCGCAGTGAACACTTCTCATCCAGCTCTGAATGATGTACGCGTGCGTAAGGCGCTGAACTTTGCAATTAACCGTCAAAACATTCTCGATTCTGTCTATTACGGCACAGGCAGTATTGCTTACAATATTTTGCCACCAAGCTCATGGGCTTATCAAAAAGACGATGTTCAAATCCGCTATGACCGTAACTACGCACTTGGTTTGTTAAGAGATGCTGGGTATGCGAATGGACTAGAACTGTCGATGTCTGTGCCTATCGAACCTCGCTCTTACAACCCAAGCCCTCGAAAAATGGCTGAAATGATTCAGTCAAATCTTGCGGATGTTGGAGTGACTCTGCACCTGATTCCTGAAAGTAATGTCAACCGTTCTCAATTGGCAGAAAAGAGTCATATTGACCTGTTCCTAAGAGGCTGGACAGGTGATACTGGTGACCCGGATAATTTCTTGCGTCCACTGCTTTCATGTGGTGCAAACCGTGCTGGGCTGAACGCCTCTATGTGGTGTAACAGTGATTTCGATTTTCTGCTCGATTTAGCATTAGAAGTTGAACGACCTCGATATCGACTCAATCTTTATAAACAGGCACAGACCATTTTGAACCAAGAGTTTCCTGTCATTCCGATTGCACATGGAATGCAATTTAAAGCGTACAACAAAACGTTAACTGGCTTTCGTCTAAGTCCGTTTAGCGTCGAACCGTTTAATAATGTTAAGAGGATTGCCGAATAATGTTTATCTATACGGTACGCCGCTTTAACCTATTTATTATCACATTGCTTATTCTGACTTTGGTTGGTTATAGCCTGCTACGCCTTGAACCTGAGTCTCCATGGGCTATTCAAGATTTCTGGTACGGTTGGTGGATGTATCTTGGCGAGCTTTATCAGTTCAATTTTGGCACAACGAAAGGCGGTGTTGATATTGCGTCTGAATTGGTCAAAGTTTTCCCTGCCACACTTGAACTATGTTTGATTGCTTTTTTGCTGTCTCTATTTATCGGGCTACCCATTGGCACCATTGCAGGGATGAAGCAAGGCAAATGGATTGATACCGTTATATCGTTCACTTCGATGATGGGTTACTCGGCTCCGCTGTATTGGGTAGCCTTGATGATGATCATGATCTTCTCACTGCATTATGGGATGTTCCCCGTCTCAGGGCGATACGACCTGTTGTATGAAGTAGAACCAGTAACAGGCTTCATCCTTATAGATGCGTTCTTAGCCAAAGGCGTTAATAGTGCCAACATTCTGCATAGCGTATTTCAACACATGATTTTGCCGTGTTTTGTATTAGCATTAGCACCAACCACTCAGGTTATTCGTTTGATGCGAGCGTCAGTTGCTGATGTTATGTCGCAAAACTACGTGCGCGCTGCGCGTATTAAAGGCTTGTCTTACTACAAAATTATTACTCAACACGTGTTGCGTAATGCGATTCCACCCATTATTCCAAAATTTGGTGTTCAGCTTTCGAGCATGCTGACTCTTGCCATCATCACTGAATCGATTTTCAACTGGCCTGGCATTGGCCGTTGGTTGCTTGATGCATTATCAAATAAAGACTACATGTCTATTCAAGCAGGTGTGATTGCGGTCGGATCTTTAGTATTAACCGCGAATATCCTATCGGATTTGATCGGCGCGATGATCAACCCTCTGGTGAGAAAGGAATGGTATGCTAACAAATAATATTTATCAGGAAGAGCGCATTCCCACACAGTTTGAACGTTTTTGGCGCAGCTACCGAGCCAACAGCCTTGCTATGTTTGGATTGTGGAGCTTAGCTCTAATCATCGTCATTACGCTCACTTCACCTTGGCTAATGCCTCATGACCCTCATAGTCCAAGTGGTCATCTTTTAATGCCCCCATCTTGGGATCCTTCAGGTTCAGTTGAATACTTCCTAGGCACAGATGACTTAGGACGCGACATCTTGTCACGCCTTATTGATGGGTCTCTGCTCACTTTTGGCGCTTCGGTCATTATTACCTTTATCGCAGCCGTTATCGGCTGTGTTATCGGTATTCTTGCCGGTATGACCAAAGGTCTTTTATCCAGTACATTGAACCACCTGTTAGATACAGTAATGTCCATTCCTTCATTACTGCTGGCGATTATTTTCGTCGCTTTCCTTGGCTTTGGTGAGTTCAACGTATTGCTGGCGATCTGTCTCGCTCTGATTCCAAGGTTCGTACGCTCGGTTTATATCGCCGTGCACAACGAGATAGAGAAAGATTACATCATGGCGGCGCGTCTTGATGGTGCAAGTGACTTCTACTTGTTATGGCATTCTATTCTGCCAAACACTCTGCCAATGTTGGCCCAAGAAATAACGATGGCGCTGTCTATTGCTATTCTTGATATAACAGCATTAGGTTTCTTGGGGCTTGGGGCACAAGCGCCAAGTACTGAATGGGGGGCTATTTTGGGTGACTCTGTAGAACTCATTTACTTAGCCCCTTGGACAGTCACCCTACCCGGCCTCGCGATCATGTACACCGTAGTTATGATTAACCTTGTCGGTGAAGGCGCGCGCCAAGCATTAAATGCAGGAGTCGAATAATGCCATTATTAGATATTCGTCATCTGACTATTGAGATTGATACTCCTCAAGGCATCGTTAAAGCGGTAGACCGTATGAGCCTAACCCTTAACGAAGGTGAAATTCGCGGCCTAGTGGGTGAGTCCGGCTCTGGTAAGAGCTTGGTCGCGAAAGCGATTGTCGGAGTTTGCAAAGACAACTGGCGAATTACCGCAGACCGTATGCGTCTGGGCAATATTGATTTATTGCAATTAACTCCGCGAGAAAGGCGCCGTGTGATTGCTCGCGATATCGCGATGATATTCCAAGAACCATCAACCTGTTTGGACCCTTCAGAAGAGGTGGGCAAACAGTTGATAGAATCGATCCCGACACGCACATTTGAAGGCAAATGGTGGCAACGCTTCACTTGGCGTCACAAGCAAGCGGTTGCGCTGTTACACAAAGTAGGCATCAAAGATCATAAACGACTGATGAGCAGCTATCCGTATGAACTGACGGATGGTGAATGTCAAAAAGTGATGATTGCGATGGCGATCGCCGCTAAACCTAGGCTACTCATTGCGGATGAACCGACTAATGACTTAGACCCAATCACGCAGTCGCAAATATTACGTTTATTGAGCCGCATGAATCAGGTTAACAATACTTCGATTCTGCTTGTCGGTCATGACTTAACCACCATTACTCAATGGGCAAACCGCATCACTGTGATGTACTGTGGTCAGTCGGTAGAGTCTGCAGACACCAACAAGATTCTCACTGAGCCAAAACATCCTTATACGTCAGCGTTGCTAAAAGCGATGCCGGATTTCAGCGACTGGATTCCACATAAACAGAAGTTACATTCACTGCCCGGCTCCATTCCTCCGTTACAGCATTTACCAATTGGGTGCCGCTTGGGCCCTCGTTGTCCGTACGCGAAAAAGCAATGTGTTGAAGTTCCGCGAACTAAGATCATTAAAAGCCATAAGTTTGCCTGTCACTTCCCTCTTAACGTAGAGCAAAAATCATGAGCGTTTCATTACTAGAAGTCAGTGACCTAAAAAAGAACTTTGTAACGCGCTCTGGTCTTTTCCGTAAGAAAGTACAAGAAGCGGTTAAACCAGTGAGCTTTACTCTTGAAGCGGGCCAAACGCTCGGGTTTATCGGCCAGAATGGTTCAGGTAAATCAACCCTTGCACGTATGCTGGCGGGGATGATTGAACCAACAGGTGGCGAAATTCGCGTTAACGGCGAATTACTCGAGCACAAAGATTATTCAACACGCTGTAAGCTGATACGAATGATCTTCCAAGACCCGAATACGTCACTCAACCCTCGACTTCCAATTGGTCGCATTTTGGAAGCTCCGTTAAAACGGAACACCAGTATGCTACCTGAAGCGAGAGAAAAGCGCGTCAAAGAGACATTGCTTCGAGTTGGCTTACTGCCAGAACACGCCTACTTTTATCCACAGATGCTAGCTACAGGTCAAAAACAACGTGTGTGTCTTGCGCGAGCTTTGATTTTGCAGCCTTCTATCATCATCGCAGATGAAGCTCTGAATGGATTGGATATGGCAATGCGTTCTCAGATCATCAACTTGTTCTTAGAGCTGCAAGAAGAGATGGGCGTATCGTTTATCTACGTATCGCAGCATATCGGTGTGATTAAACACATCACAGACAAAGTGATGGTCATGCATGAAGGCGAAGTGGTCGAATTTGGCGACACACTAGAAGTATTGTCTGAACCCCAACACCCTATTACTCAACGTATGATTGAGAGCCATTTCAATAAGGCCCCATGCTTCAAATAGGCCGAACGTATATAACTCTTTCCTTTCTTTTGGTGCTGCTTGTCAGCACCAAAGTTAACGCTCAAAACAACTGGCAAGACGCCTCATTCGTGGAACGGGCATTTATCCATGTAGCACTGAGAAATGAGTATTCCGTGGGCAAAAAGCCGTTAGTAAAGTGGCAGCAACCCATAAAAATCTGGATACAGCATAAAGTGGGCGACCAAGCCTTGCATGATGAACTGGCCGATGCTCATATCAAACATATCAATCAAATCATTAATCACCCGATCTACAGAGTGAATACGCGCCAAGAAGCCAACATCGTTTGGATTTTCACCCAACAAAAAAGCTGGGGTGAAGATATTAAGCGAGAGATGGGGGAAAAATCGGCCAAACATATGTTCGGAGCCGTATGCCAAGCTGGCTACAAAACGAACCCGAAAACCCATGAGATTATCTCTGCGACAGTGGTCATCCCTGTAGATCAAGCTCGCAGCCACGGAAAGCTGGTCGCTTGTATTGTCGAGGAAATCACGCAAACCCTTGGTTTACCAAACGACTCTGAGTTCGCCTACCCTTCCATTTTTAATGATAAAACACCCGAAGACTTGCTCTCACCTCTGGATGTGGTTTTGCTGAAGTTACTCTATGAACCAGAATTAAAAACCGGCATGACCGAATCACAAGCACGCCCTGTGCTCAGAAAATTAATAAAACAGTATCAACAAAAAGGCCTGCTAAAGCAGGCCCTTAAAGAATCTCAATCTTCACCACTCTATCAGTGGTTTCGCTAATTAACGACGAGCGTTCTGCTTGTCGAGTTCGAAATCAAACTCGTCAGGAAACAACACAACACCTTCTTCGTTTTCATTTGGAAAAACAACCACTGACAAATCATCTTGTTCTAGGCCGCTTGTCCAACGACTGCGCCATTTGTTGTATGAAATCGCTTCTGCTTCACACGAACTCCATTCGCCAGTTGCCCAAGCTTCAGCAAACTCACGATTTGGCCATACTGGCACACAATCGTCATCTTCAGTATTGAGCATCACGCAACCGTGTTCATCTTTAAGAATCCACACTTGCTGGTTCGCTACAATTTCCTTAATACAGTATTTAAAGCGCTGCTCTTGATCGTACTGATTAATTGTCGCGATTTGTTCCGCGGTTAACGCATTGGACATATTAGCCTCCAAACAAAACGCCCACAGCAGTTTCTAAGCTATGGGCGTTAAAACCTTTATTAGGCTGGGCATCATACCCGAAATCAGCGATTAAGCTAGCTCAGTCTGTAACCAAGGCCAGCCTTGCTTCTTACGGCTTAGAGTATTTTCCATCATCAATACTCCATCAGACAGATGCTTCGCCAGTTTCTCTGACCATTCACCTTTAAACAGCAAACGGGTTTGTGCTGTAGTGATATCAGTCAACATTAGAGCTGCAAACGCGAGGTTCTCTTGTTCGCAACGACGCTCCAAATCCGCTTCTAGCGCATCAATCATAGTGGTAACTTGGTCTAATGTCGCCAATTCAATTTGACCAACGACAACATCACGACCATTAAATGGGTACGCTTTTAAGTCTTTCTCAACCAGTTCAGCCGCAGATAAGCCTTCAATGTCTGTTTTAGCAATCAGAAGCGCTTGGATAAATGCCTCTAAGTCTTCGATTTCAGCCAGAACAGCCAGCTCAGCAACCGCATCTTTGTCTTTTTGAGTACAAGTTGGAGAAGCAAAGCCAACAGTGTCAGAAAGAATAGCAGAGATCATAAGCGTTGCTGTTTGCTTAGTGATGGGTGCATTTTCCATTTTGAATAGGTTAAACAAAATGGTGCTGGTGCAGCCTACAGGCCAAATCCATGCTTCCAGTGGGTTCACTGTCATCACGTCACCTAAACGGTGGTGGTCAACAATACCTAAAATTTCTGCATCATTTAAGTCATCAGGAGCTTGAGCTAAGTCGGTGTAGTCCACTAGCCAAACTTTTTCACCTGCTACGCTAGTACGCAATTCAGGTTGATCAGCGCCTGCGGTCGTCAAGATATGTTGAGTTTCACGATTAATTTCGCCTTGGCGTACCGCTTTTGCTTCTAAACCGCGAGCTTTCAACAGTTCGGCAGCCACTAATGCGCTACAAATACTATCACTGTCTGGATTCTTATGACCGACTACTAAAATCATCACTTTTCCTATTATTCTGACCCTAAGGGTAAACAACACATAAAGATGAGTACTGTACTTATTTTGCGGAACTCTTCATGGAGCTAAATCAATAAAGAGTGACTAACTCATCGATTTTTTGCTTGTTGGAATCATGAGTTAAGTAATAATTAGCAAACAGATTTCAAAGACGAACAACATTTAAACGGGAGAAAAGGTGAACAGCACGATTGATATCGCATGGTGGCAATTAGCTATTTTTAGTTCGGTGCTCATTATTCCCGTGATGGTGAGTAGAATTTATCAACTGGGTATCGGTAAAGAGATCTTCATTTCCGTCGGGCGAATGACGGTACAGCTTGTGCTCGTAGGTATGTATTTGGAATATCTCTTCAAGCTCAACAGCATTTGGGTCAACCTTGTTTGGCTCTCATTGATGATACTTGTCGGAGCCAGTTCTATCGTTTCAAAAACCCGCCTTCCAACCAATAAGTTGCTCATACCCATTACTTTGGGTTTAGCTGCAGGACTATTCCCGATTGTGACCATTCTCTGTTTCGGTATTGTTCAACCATCACCTTGGTACAGTGCACAATATCTGATCCCGTTAGCCGGAATGCTTCTAGGAAATAGCCTGAGTGGAAACATCGTTGCTTTGCAGAACTTATTCACAGCTTTCGAAGAGCGAAAGAGTGAATACGAAGCGGCAATCTCATTAGGTGCATCACCTCAATATGCTTCGCGGGATTTTGTCAGGAACGCACTACGAAAAGCAAACGCTCCTATTCTTGCTTCAATGGCAACAACGGGTTTAGTAACACTACCAGGTATGATGACAGGGCAAATACTGGGTGGGGCTTCCCCCCTTGTCGCCATCAAATATCAATTGATGATTATGATAGCCATCTTTGTGATGATGACGATTTCTCTCACTTTATCCATTCATTTGACCTTAAAGGCTACTTTTACCAAAGAAGGTCGCGTAAATGTGACATTTCGTGACTAGAAATTGAAAAGCAGTACAAATTATCACCTTTATTTAACACCCTAAAATAGTGCGTTTGTCGCACGTAATTTGTGCACAATTATTGAAAAAATCATTTAGTTGCGTTTACACACTGTATTTAAAACAGGTTATCCACAGAAATTGTGGATAAGGTGAATAACGAGTTTTGTTGCGCAACAAAAGCTTGAGATAGAAATCATGAAAAAAGCGGCATTTTTGCCGCTTTTCTTTTTTAGTCTGATATTAACGTCCGTCAGGACTAATCTTTCAGGTAAATCAACCAGTACCACATACCAACAAACACACCACCGCCAACAACGTTGCCCAGAGTTACCGGAATTAAGTTATTCACGATAAATTCCATCATATTGAGATCAGCATAATCAGCGATATTTGCACCAGTCATTTGCCAGAATGCTTCCGGAGCAAAATTTTTAATACCGATAGCCATAGGTACTTGGAACATATTCGCGATGCAGTGTTCAAAACCAGATGATACAAACATAGCGACAGGTAACACCAATACCATAACCTTGTCTGTTAATGAGCGAGCACTGAACGTCATCCAAACGGCTAAACAAACCAAAATGTTACACATCAAACCCAGAGAAAACGCCTGAAGAAAAGTATGATGAAGTTTGTGTTGTGAAATTGCCATAGCGTTCAGTCCAAGCTGACCACCATCTTCCATGTATTGACGCGTAGACAACATAATAGCGACTAATAAGACAGAACCTGCAAGGTTACCCAGATATACCACCGTCCAGTTTTTCATCAACTGAAGCCATGAAATTTTTCCGCTCGCTTTTGCCACCAGCGTAAGAACGGTACTGGTAAACAACTCACCTCCAGTAATGACGACAAGAATAAGGCCTAAGCTGAACGCGATACCGCCCAATAATTTCGTAACGCCATAAGGTAAATCATGAGCGCCAGTGGTCACTACGGTGTAAAACACAAATGCAATACCAATATGAATACCCGCAGAAATGGCTAGAAGAAAAGATTTGTATGCGGCTTTGGTTGCTTTACCAACACCTGTCTCAGCGGCACGTTCAGCCATCTGAGGAGGGAGCAACGAATCGAATTGACTATGTTCCATAATTAAAAGTTACATTTTGATACAAAGATAGCTCGCGATAATCGCTCCAAAACCACGATTATTCAAGGGCTATTTTTGCGTTAACTAAAAATGTTTATTTCGGGAGCACTTCGAAATACCTCACAGACAAATTAAATACTGTTTGATAATAAAAAACAGAATTTTAATAACGTAATGTAATTTACTAAAGCCTTATACCACATAGGTTGTAAAGTTTTTGTTATGTGTAAAAAACGCCCATATTGGTTCTAGCTAACACTTCTGTTTTTAGGTCGTTGCGTCTTTTTATGGCTACGCCTATTGTGAACTTAACTTAACGAGTAAGAAGGGTGTGTCATGAAATTTTCCCAACAACACTTAGATGAATTAAATCTTCTTGTGCAATTTGACATCAGCAGTGCTGCAACGGGTATTAAAGTACATAACGAAGCGGGCGAAGCTATGCAAGAAGCCGCAAAACGACTCCATGATAAAGGTCTATGCACTCTGCCTGACGGTGGATACCTGACTGATGAAGGTATTGAAATGGCTGAAAACGCAGACCGTATTTTGAGAGTATTGACGGCATAAACATCCTGAAATCAATAAAGAAGAGCGCCAATGGCGCTCTTCTTGTTTCTGCTGTTTTAAATTGAGTTAGCTAGCATCACTTTGTGCTGCACTTTCAACCGGCATTGCAATCTCTTCACTTAACGGTGCGCTTTCCACTGGTGTTGCTGCGTTTACCGGAGCTTCAACTTCGCTTGCGGGTTTAGTAGCTGGTGCAACCTGAAGCTGCTTTAAAGAAGCAACCAACTCATCCATACGGCGAATATACTTTTCATCGCGCGTTTTCTGTTGCTGAAGCTGCTGCTCTTTCTCTGAGGCTTGTGCAAGAGCCTCAACTTGCTTCTTATTATCCGCTTCTAACGTCTCGACTTTAACTGTTAACGCATTTACCTGCTCTTTTAGAGCATTGGTTTTATCAGCCGCAACTAGACCTTCCACGCTGGTAAGAATGCGTTCTGCCTGTTCACGCAACATAGTGTCACGGTAATCGGAACCATCGATTTTCTGAGAGATAGCAAATAAGTTATTTTCCATTTCAAGCACGATGGGCTCGAACTTGTTGTCTTCAATAGCGGCTAACAACTTAACTTGATGCGCGACTTGAGCAACGTGTTTCAACTCAAACTCCACTCGCTTAACGGCGTTCTGAACACTTTGCGTATCTCTAGGATTAGTAGAAACAACATTCGTCGCTAAGGTAATCTCACCTTCTACTCGGTTAAAGGTTAACGGAGCAACGCGAGACAGCCCTTCTTTCTTAAGTACTGCTGCTTGCTTCTCTAAAGGTTCGATATAAATTTTGTGGTTAACCTTAACCTCTAACAGTTTTGCCTTCGCTAGGAATTTCACTTGTTTTTCCTGCGCAGCTTCAAGCTTGTCATCACGTACATCGATAAACAAATTGCGATAGTCTGCATCTACTTTTTTGTAGTCAGAAGGGAAATAACTAACGGTTGCGATGCTATCTAAATACGCCATTTGTGCAATTGAGTCGGCTAACGCGTTGTCTGCTTTCAGCTTAAACCCTTGAAGCTCGCGATAAGAAGTTTCTACCTTCGCAATGTTCTCTTCAAAGACTTGCTTATAACTCTTGCTGGAGAATAACGAGTAGTCTTTCTTAATTAACGCTGGCTCAGATTCGACTTGTTTATAAACGTCTGTAGAACTTGACCACGCGTCTGCCAGTTGTTTGAAATGGCTTGGTGAATACAGTGACAGGCCATCGCTGTCTTTCAGTACTTCCAACCAGTTTTGGTAGACCTGATCGATCTCAGCGAACTGAGTTTCTACAGATTGTTCAACATGATTTGTTTCTTGGGTGAGAGAAACGGGTTCGGATGTACTTTGACATCCTGCAAGCGCAAAGACGACCACTGAAGCCAGTAGTGTCATTCTAATATTTGTCATTGATTAGACCTTATTATTTTTACAACTGAATAGTGCCAACCTGCTCCACCATCTTGACTGAGGTATGTTCTCAACGAAAACATGACGCCTTAACGAAAACATAGCGAGCTAAGGCACTTTAATTCATAGATAAAAATAATAAAACACAAACTTTTCATAAACATAAATTACAGAATGAACAGCTAACACGCTGCGTGCTAAGAAACGGACATCGCACACATCAGAGTCTCGTTTGATGCTCCCGTCGCTAACCTCGCCATCGAAGCGTATTAAGTCCGCTCTGAGTAGTTTTCTTATTCGCAAGTTGCTTACTTTTAATCACAAAAATATCCTCAATAAAATTTCTGACTAGATTTCCTCCATAAAATTTAAATATTCTTTAAAAACCACAAAAACATATGAATTTAATTAGAAACTGAAACGCCAATAGGCGTTGTAATAACGGCAAGCAGATTATTAGTCCAAGAGGATAAAATCATGTTAGTTTCACGATTACCTGAAGAATTCATTACTCAAAAAGCAAAAGAAAACTGGCTCTCATATTGGAAATACTTTAGTAAAAGTAGCCATGAAAAATGTTCAGTGCCTAACTGTGCAAGAAATCACAACCAAGCCATTTTTGTTGCTGACCCTAATGATCAAAAAGAGTCTATCTACGTGATCCCGTTGTGCACAGAGCACGGGAACAAAGAATGCAGTCAATTGGAAATCCTGGACAATGTTGAACTTGTCCCTATCGGATTCACTTTATAGCGATTATCCATCGAATAATAAACAAAGAACGTCAAAGGATTACGATATGCTCGTAAACAATATATTAGATAGTGAATCAAATCTGATAAATGAATTCTCTGATTCAAAAAACAAATTAAAAAATACATTTTGTGCGGAAGTAAACTGTACAAACAAATATACGCGTCAGGTTCTGGTTAAAAGCCAAAATCTAAGCTCTTCGAATAACCAAACCGACGATGTATTTCAGATACCCCTTTGCCAGCATCACTACGAAAACTTCCACAACCCAATTGAGCTGGAAAATGATATCGAAGTAGTTCCAATAGGTTTTGATCAACACTGATTTAATTGTAGGGATTTGTTGGTGGGCAATGGGAGTTCTTTTCCATTGCCTTTTTTTATTGAGTAACGAACTTCTATTCGATTTCGATTATGGCGGTTAGCGATTAGCGATTAGCGATTAAGTAAGTTTAGCTGTGCAATCAGCCAAGTAGCGGCCAGTAAATCTGCGCTTCCACCTGGACTTAGATTTTTTTCTACAAGTTGTTTATCGTAATCCAGCATTCGTTGTTCAAAGTTGCCATCATCAACTGCGCAGCTTTCCAACAATGATTTTGAATGTCCCTTTACATATTCAAGACCTTCAATCCCCCCTCGATGAACTAAGTTTGAATCTTCATTACGCGACATAATCATCAACAAGGTCTTAAACATGGCTTGTTCTTCAGATAAACCTTTTTCTATTGCCAGCTCATAAGTTGGTAGAGCGCAATCAAAAATCATAGGGTAGCCTCTTGCCGCCTCACCTCTGATTCCCGCTAACCCATAACGGCGATACATTTGTTCCCCAGCCGTAACGGGAATTTTATTTGAGTTCTCAAGCTCATCAGTAACCAACTGTGCGCAGCATTCCTTAATTACCGATTGAATTCGAGAAGATTCGAATGTGGATTCTTTTTTGTATAACCAGCCTACTGCGCCACAAATCAAACCAAGCGTAAAAATCATCCCTTTATGGGTATTAACGCCCGCGGTCGCGGTAAACATTGCTCTTTCGGCTTCGATGCCAATTTTACGAAGGTTAGGAAGGAGATTCGAGGGCGCATTTAGATATTGATCGTAACCGGATTTAACAAACTTCAGCATGTAAGGGCGCAGGCTATTTGCACTTGTTACAAAGGTATCGATGTTCATGTCACGGTGTGCTCCGGTGGAGACACAGTCAACCAAGCCAGGTTTTGGCGTCAGATGAACTTCAAGCATCATCGCATGATAGGCCAGATTCCCTACCAGTTCGCAAATATTGAGTTCAAAGGTTCCACAATCTGTTTTCTGATATAAGCAACAGTCGCTCAGAAGCCAACGTAAAGAATTAGTGGTATTCATGAATAATCTCACTCAATTTGTCAATCAGGGCCGGAAGTGGATGAACTCGATTTCGAGCGCACAATTTTGCGTCTCTGCCACAAATGAAACATCGCCGTCTTGCAAACCCAAGCTGGTCGCGAGAAAGCGCCACGCCTTGAGAATCAAAAACATCGATATCAAACAGACGACCTAATGGATGGGTGTCTTCCACCTCTATCATCAAACGCTTCAACTGCTGGGGAGAAATGCCGCCAATCGCACTTATCGATTCACAACCACAATCATTGATGAACGATTGGCTGATAAAACTCGAACAACCCGACTGCATACAGGCCTTTCTGATTTCTTCCTGACCAGCTTTAAATCCGATTTGAGATATTTGATTCAGCTTGACACTACCGGGCATATTAATCGTAAAGCTCACAATAGGCAGAGAATGGGTCGAAACCCATTCTCTTTGCCGATGCGCACGAAGCTCTCGATTCTCTAAGACCTGCTCTAGGGTAATTGCTGGTCCTCGATACACGATTTACTCCTTAACCTGACGAATCACGTCAATCACAGAACCGTCACGGTAACGTACATAGCCAACGACATTATCTAAGTACTCAATGGGCTTTGGTATACCCGTCAAAGACTCAGCGCGTTGTTGCAGTTCATGGATATCCATGGTCTGAATTCCCGCGTTGTTCAACCGAGCCTTAACTTCTTCGCGGTTCGGATTGACAGCGATACCGTGATCGGTGACTAGTACGTCAATTTGCGTCCCCGGAGTCACGACATTCAATACAGAGTTAACAACGGTTGGGATTCGACCACGGATTAACGGAGCAACAACGATAGTGAGATTTGCTGCCGCAGCGGTATCACTGTGACCACCAGACGCTCCTCGTATCACACCGTCTGAACCCGTGATAACGTTGACGTTAAATTCAGTATCTATTTCTAAAGCACTGAGAATAACGACATCCAATCGATCGACCATCGCCCCTTTAGAAGAAGGGTTTGCGTACTGATTGGCAGAAATTTCAATATGATTAGGATTTCGAGCTAATGAGTCGGCAGCAACAGAATCGAATGACTGCACATCAAGTAGCGTTTTAATGAGCCCTTTCTCGTGCAGTGCAACCATTGTGGCCGTAATGCCCCCGAGACCAAAGTTCGCCGTAATGTTTCGTCTGACCATCTTATCTTCTAAAAAGCGAGTCACCGCCAAAGATGCGCCGCCAGAACCGGTTTGTAAGTTAAAGCCAACTTTGAAATAACCTGAATGCTCAATAACATCTGCCGCCTTGCGAGCAATTAACAACTCACGTGGATTGGTCGTCATACGCGTTGCATCGCCACCAATCTTGGATGCATCCCCTACTTCTGCCACCTTCACAACGGCATCAACTTGGTCTTGAGCGATTGATGCTGGTGTGTTTGGAAAATCAACGACAGACTCAGTAAGCACAACAGTTTTTCTCGCATACTGAGCATCTATTTGTGCGTATCCAAGAGAACCACAGCGAGACTGCCCTTTTACCGCATTGGCATTACCGAATTCATCACTACTTGATACGCCGATAAACGCGACATCGATATTCAGTTCACCACTCTGCACGAGGTGAACACGCCCACCATGGGAGTGAATATGAACTGGCTCAGCCAATAAACCTCGGGAGATTTCGTCAGCCAATTGTCCACGCATTCCAGATGTGTATATTTTCTTCACTACTCCATTTTTTATATGTTCAACAAGTGGCGAGTGAATATCAGAGAGTGAGCTTGAAGCTAAAGTAAGATCTTTAAAGCCCATCGAAGCGATCACCTTCATCACTATATTGATGATTTTGTCTCCGCCTCGGAATGAGTGATGAAACGAAATCGTCATGCCATCAGCCAAGCCTACGCTTTTAATGGCCTCTTCTACGCTTTCAAACAGTTTGCGGCTTCTTTTGGTGTTTCTGTTTAGCAGATGAGAAGTCAGCTCATGCGCACCAGAATATGGCAACAATGTTGGGCATCTCTCAACATCAATATCTATTTTACGATCAATTGCATTAGTCATAGTTGTCATCATATTGCCCTACTGTCTGATTCCTGATTGCGCACGTTGTAGTGTCCACCGAGCACGCTCTATGATTGGCGCGTCAACCATCTTGCCGTTAAGCGACACAACGCCTGAGCCTTGGGCTTCTGCCTCTGCCGCCACTTCAATCACGGCATTTGCGTGATCAACTTCTTTTTGGGTCGGAGCAAAGATGTTGTGGATAATTTCAATTTGGCGAGGGTTAATCAGTGATTTGCCGTCAAAGCCTAGAGATTTGATGTGTTCAGCTTCGTGAATGAAGCCTTCTTCATTGTTTGCGTCAGAATAGACAGTATCAAACGCCATAATTCCTGCTGCTCTTGCGGCTTGAAGAATGGAACACCGTGCAAACAAGAGTTCTACACCTTCAGCAGTGCGTTGGGTTCTGAGGTCACGAACATAATCTTCCGCACCCAAAGCGATACCGATCAATCGGCTTGATGCTTTCGCAATTTCAACTGCATTATTGATCCCCATTGCAGATTCAATCGCAGCAAGCATTTTTGTACTGCCAATTTCACGACCAAACTCCATCTCAGCTTCAGTAATGAGTGCTTCCATATTGTGCACATCTTGTGCACTGTCCGTTTTAGCCAAACGCACAGCATTCACGCCAGCTTTTACCACTGCCTTTACATCAAGAGGACCAAAGTCCGTATCCAAACCGTTAACGCGCACGATGGTTTCAATGTTTTTATACATAGGATGTTGAAGTGCATTGAAGACGAGCATTCGTGCGGTGTCTTTCTCACGTATTGATACGGAATCTTCCAAATCAAACATGATGGCATCTGGGTTATAAATAAATGAGTTACTTAACATCGCGGCATTTGAACCGGGGACAAACAACATACTTCTGCGTAACTTGCTCATTTTAAAGTCCCCCAAACAATATCATTGGCAGCTGTTGCACGAATCACAGCGGCTTGAACTCTGGCTTTGATGACACAGTCCAAAGCACCCTTATCGTTGATCTTGACCAACGCAGACTGAACGCCCATCTCTGACAAAGTGCTGATGACCGTATTTCGGATTAACTCTCCAAATTGCTTTTCAACGGAACTGGTAATTTCTATATCCAAGCTATTTGTGGCTGACGGGACTATTTCGACGAGTAAGTCGCTAGATTCCAATGTTCCAGCGTATGATCGCTGACTGATTATCATATGTGCACCTCATGGACCCCATTTCGGATGGCAGGAAATTGAATAAAGGCAATGAAAGTCACTGCCGAATAACTAACGTCTATTCTCTTTGCTATCCGCGATGTTTTTGGCGATGCTAATCATGTTTAGTCGGAAGCTAAAAACCATTAATGATTTAAATGGTTTAAATTATTTCGTTTAGTCTGGGGCAATAAAGAAACGGCTAAAGATATCTTTAGCCGTTTTTCAAATTAAGAAGTGTTTAATTGGTTTTTACGTAGACTCGCTCAGGACGTCCCACTCGACCATGCTCATTCTCAGCATCTAAGAAACCATTTGCTGAGCAATACTCTAAATAACGTCTCGCCGTTGTCTTACTGATGCCGACCTGCTCTCCTAGCCTTTCAGCCGTATATTTAATCCCCGTGTTTTCAATAAAGGTCTGCTTTATTTTATCTAAGGTCAGTTCACCAATACCTTTCGGCAAGGTATTCGCTGATTTTTCTCTAGCCTGAATATTGAAAAGGTCGTCGACATGGCGTTGGCTAATATTATCGTAAGCATTTATTGCACTATTATATTGAACATAGCGATTTAATGTATCCTTCAAGCGAACATACGATACGGGTTTTAGTAAATAATCGAAGCATCCACAGTGCATTGCCTCTTTAACCGTTTCCATTTCGCTAGAAGCTGTGATCAATATAACATCTGGTTTTGAATCTGATTTATCCGCAACGATACTTCTTAACAAATCAATGCCTAAACCGTCGGGAAGAAAGTTATCTAATATAATTAATTTCGGCTTATTAACCTTGAGCATTGTTTTAGCCATGCTAATAGTATTAGCGATACCTACTGGCCTAAAACGCATCATCTGCCTTAAAAATTGTGCATGTAACTCAGCAATTCCAACTTCATCTTCAACGATTAAAACATCTATAGAGTCCATTATCTGTTACCGTTCTTTGGAATAAAAATAGAAAAAATAGTGCCCTTAGGCTCTGCGTTGTCGACCAAGATGACACCACCGGCATTCGTTACATAACGATTAATCAGATACAGGCCAATACCATGCCCTTTATCATCATTTTTACTTGTAACGCCTCGGTTAAAAATCGTTCCTGCTATTTCAGGATCAATGCCGCATCCATTATCACCAATTTCAATAACTAATTCTTTTCCTGCATCTGTAATAAGTAATGTTATTACTTTATCGCTTTCAGGATTTTTAAGCGTCGCTTCAAATGCGTTGTCGATCAAGTTACCTATAATTGCGGATAATTCATCATCATCAATATTGTCCGGTAAATTATATAACTGACAGGTAGGATCAAACTGTAACTGAAGTCCCAGTTCTTGAGATCGAGCATATTTCCCAAGTAATATACCCGCGACTTGTTTGCATTTTATTCTTGCACGTATGAAATCAATAAGTTGTTGTTTTTTCGTATTTTCATTATTAATTAATGAGAGCGCAGATTCATATTCACCAATCTCAATTAAACCCGATATTGTTGATAATTTGTTCGCATGCTCATGCCTCATTACTCTCAAGCTATCTGTATATTGTTTGATTTGAGTCAATTCAGCCGTTAATGAATTTATATCATTCTTGTGCCTAAAACTGATTACCCAACCAATTAACATATCTTTATCAAAAATGGCGACTCTATTAGCAATCAGAGTTTGTCCATTAATAGATACAATTTCATCTTTTATATTTTCTTCGTAGGGAGTTTGAAAAAAGAACTGAGTGTGATTGAGATATTCCAAAATGCTTCTATTCTTTATTTCACTCACTTGTTTATCGGTACCTAGCAAATCAATCGCACTTTTATTTACTACGAGAATCTTGCCAGTTTTATCGATGGCGATGATCCCTTCATACACGGATTGCAAAATAGAACGCTGCAAGTAAAGTGCTAACGCAATTTCTGAAGGCTCCATTCCATTCATTTTCTTTTTGATATGACTGGAGAAAAGCCAAGCGCCTATCAGCGTTAACAGCAGAATTGCTCCCAGTTCAAAAGAAACTGGTTTTGCATAGAATACAAGCCATTGGTCAAATCGGTTAAACAGGTACCCAACAGAAACAACACCAATGATTTCACCGTCGAAGTCTACAATGGCACTTTTACCGCGAACGCCATATCCCAAAGAACCTTTGCGAACAGATATATAGGATTCACCCCTCTCTAATGCGGCAGCGTTATCCCCGCCTTGCATCGGCAAACCAATATTTTCTTTTATCGGGTGAGATAAGCGTATGCCATCGTCATCACCAATGACAATAAAACTCGCATCCGATATTTTGGTTAAACGATTAATGATTCTCTCTATTGCTGGGATGTTTTTTATCCTAACTTCCTGAATTAAGTTCGGGTCACTAGCAATTTCCTTCGCTTGAATTAGCGCTCGTGTTCCAACCTGATGCTCAAGCGTATCAAGTAAGGACTGATGAAAGTTCACACCCATGAAAATCATTTGAAGGCTCATAAGAGCAAAAATAAGAAGAAAAACTTTGACGCGAAAAGAAGCTCCAGTCTTCATCTTTTCCATCATATTCATACATTTATTTCCTTATTATTAATTAATGCGAACTTATAAAGTGCTCAATTCAGATACGAATGTTAGCCTGTTTCGCCAGCCAAGTTAGTAATGTGTGTCAAAAGATGATGAAAACGCAGAGAGGGAGAACGCTGTCTCCCTCCTTCGTTACTGATTTCTCCAATGATTAGCCAAGTACATATTTAATCATTACGCCGGCGGCAACCGCTGACCCAATAACGCCCGCAACATTAGGACCCATTGCATGCATAAGTAGGAAGTTTTGTGAGTTCGATTCTAAGCCCAGTTTGTTTGATACTCGAGCTGCCATTGGCACTGCTGATACACCTGCAGAACCAATTAATGGGTTAACTTTTTCAACACAGAGCCTGTTCATTAGTTTCGCCATCAAAAGGCCTGCTGCGGTTCCCACACAGAAAGCAACAATCCCTAGAGCCAAAATTCCAAGTGTTTGTGGTTGTAAAAACTTATCTGCCATAAGTTTTGAACCCACAGATAATCCAAGGAATATCGTCACTATGTTGATAAGTGCATTTTGTGCTGTATCAGAAAGGCGTTCGACAACACCACATTCACGCATCAAGTTACCAAAACAAAACATTCCCATCAGTGGTGTTGCTGAAGGCAACAACATAGCAATAAGAACCAGCAACATTAGCGGGAAGCACACTTTCTCGATCTTGCCGACTTTGCGAAGTTGCTTCATTTCGATTTTACGTTCCGCCTCTGTTGTCAGCGCACGCATGATCGGTGGCTGAATCATAGGAACCAATGCCATATATGAGTATGCTGCCACAGCAATCGCGCCTAGGAGTTCAGGAGCGAGCAGGCTTGATACATAAATAGCCGTAGGCCCATCTGCACCACCAATAATGCCGATAGCTGCAGCTTGAGCTACGCTGAAATTCATTATCCCTAGCTGACTTAGACCAAGCGCACCCAACACCGTGGCAAAAATACCGAATTGCGCAGCGGCTCCCAGTAGCAAAGTTTTAGGATTGGCTAATAGCGGACCAAAGTCCGTCATAGCGCCTACACCCATAAATATCACCAGAGGCCCTACCCCAGAGGCAATGGCTACATGGTAAAAGGTGTATAGCATGCCGTCAGAGTATTGATATTGCTCAGCAAGCAAACCCAAATGCATCTTCTGCTCAGGAGTGGCCATCTGCACAGCATGCTTGATCGCATCCGGCGTAGATTCTACAACGTTGAGTATCTGCGCGAATGCTTGCATTACATCTGCTTTGCCAGCGTGAATAGCAGCATCTACCGCATTAATGGCGAGGTTCGCGTCAGGCAAGTTTGAAAGAATTCCGCCCAATCCGATAGGCACGAGCAACAATGGCTCGAAACCTTTCACGATTGCCAGATAGAGCAGAATCATACCAATGATAATCATCAGAAATTGGCCCCATTGAAGATGGAGAATGCCAAAATCACTGATTAAACCGATTACACTGTCCATTTCAGATCCTTATGCCAATGCAAATAGTTCATCACCGACCTGAACCGCATCGCCTTCTGATACAGCCATTGACTCGACTTTACCGTCACGAAACGCCTTAATCTCGGTTTCCATTTTCATCGCTTCGAGAATTAGCAATGTTTCACCTTCTTTGACCATATCACCAATTTTTTTGTGAATTTTCCAGATGTTACCTGCTAGCGGAGCGGAAACTGGTTCAGCCGAACCCGAAGAAACAACCGGCTGTTCTGCGGCAACAGGAGCACTCGTTGAAGCAGCCAGAACTTCAGGATCAGCACCTTCGTTGATTTGAACTACGTAAGCCTGATTGTTCACGTTCACTGTGTATACAGCTTTGTCTGAAGGCTTCGCTGCTTTAGGCTGTTTAACCACTTCGGCAACAGTTGGAACTGGCTCAAAAGCCTCTGGATTATTGCGATTAGCCAAAAACTTCCACGCGACCTGGTCAAACAGAGCGACAGTTAGTACATCATCAATGCTATTTTCAGCCAGTTCGATGCCTTTTTCCTGCGCCTGATTCACTACCGATTCCATTAGCTGGTCGATTTCAGGTTCAATGAGATCTGCTGGTCGGCAAGTGATCACTTCAGCGCCATCGAGTACACGTTTTTGCAACTCTGAATCAACTGGCGCTGGTGTTTTACCATACTCACCTTTTAATACCCCTGCCGTTTCTTTGGTGATGGTTTTATAACGTTCACCCATCATGACGTTAATAACGGCTTGAGTACCCACGATTTGAGAAGTTGGTGTTACTAGCGGGATATAACCTAGGTCTTTTCTGACTTTCGGAATTTCTGTCAGTACTTCATCGATTTTATCCAACGCGTTTTGTTGCTTTAACTGACCTTCCATGTTCGTTAGCATTCCGCCTGGAACTTGAGCAACAAGAATGCGTGAATCGGAGCCTTTTAGTTGGCCTTCAAAAGCGTGGTATTTTTTACGAACGTCTCTAAAGTAAGCGGCAATGCTTTCCAATTTCTCGATATCTAACCCAGTGTCGCGTTCCGTTCCTTTCAATGCCGCAACGATCGATTCAGTCGATGGATGACCGTAAGTACCACTCATAGAAGAAATCGCGGTATCTACGCGGTCAACGCCAGCTTCAATCGCTTTAAGCAATGTCATATCCGCAATACCCGCTGTGGAGTGGCAGTGAAGATGAAGCTCAACATCCACAAGTTTCTTCAAGTTAGAAACCAGTTCATAAGCCTCGTACGGAGACATAACACCGGACATATCTTTAATCGCAATCGAACTAACGCCACATTCCAAAAGTTGCTCTGCCACATCAACCCATGATTGCATGGTATGAACAGGGCTGGTTGTATAACAGATGGTACCTTGTGCATGTGCGCCTTGGTTGTTTACCGCTTGGATTGCGCGTTTCATGTTACGAGTGTCATTTAATGCATCAAAGATACGGAAAACATCCATACCATTGACTACAGCACGCTCAACAAACTTATCGACAACATCATCGGCATAATGGCGATAACCTAGGATATTTTGACCACGCAATAACATTTGTTGCTTGGTGTTTGGCATTGCTTTTTTTAACTCTCTTAGACGCGCCCACGGATCTTCGCCTAAGAATCGGATGCAGGAGTCAAAAGTCGCACCACCCCAAGATTCTAGTGACCAATAGCCAATTTCATCGAGCTTAGATGCTATCGGCAACATATCATCTAATCTCATTCGCGTAGCGAGTAGCGATTGATGTGCGTCACGCAATGCAACGTCAGTAATACCGAGTGGTTTAGCTATTTTAGACATATTAAATTCCTCTAACCTCAAGCCTGAACTTGCTTATTAATTTTTTGATTGTGGTGGTGTAGTACTGCGGAAATCGCGGCGACCAAATTGTCATCCTGCGCGACGGTAGAAACTGGTTTATTTGTTGAAACAACCGCTTTTTCAGGGGGTGAAAACTTAATCGATAAAATGGATAACAGACGGGTTGCCGCGACTAGGAGCGCTAGAAAACAAAAAACGAATCCCATGCCCAGAAACATAAGATTGACGCCTTCAAGAATAATTGGACCTTCGTTCATCTTTCGAACCTTTGGATATTGAAAGTTCAAATAGTCTAACGAAATAGAAGGAATGGACTTCGTGAAGCACATCATTCAATTGGAACCATTAAACGTATTAAATGGCGTAAATAAATTTAATTGGTTTCACCCAAGATTCTTGCCCAAATTGAAAGATACACTCAAAGAAATAAATTCATTTAATCCATTAACAACACAAGATTTACCATAATTTGTATTTCACTCCTCAGTTACTAGATACCTCTGTTATTAGCATTAGTGGGATATTGGTCTGAAGAGGAAAACTCATCATGGGGAGTGTTATGTCTTTGTATGATGTTCATCAAATTTGTTTAAATAATCTAAAGCGACAAACTCAATTAACAAGAAAATATGAACTTCCTTTAATTATCGTCAAAACGAATATTTCCAGTGAGCTTAATGAAAGTGAACAGGCTCATTTTGTTTATAAGTTGGCGTTAGAAGAAGTGAACAAAAAATTAGCGCTCTTGAATGCGATGGTGCTAGAGCACGAAGATGCCACCAATAATTCGAATCTAGAATCAGTGTTTGTGGTGAAAGGTATCACTACGACAAATTTAAAGCGTGCTATGGTGAAAATTGAAAACAGTCACCCACTAGGCGACCTATTCAACATTGATATTATTGACCCGCAAGGCTATGCGGTTTCCAGGAGAGGTTCTCAGATGGAACCTAGACGCTGCATTCTGTGCCAATATCCCGCCAGTTACTGTTCAATGAATCATCGTCATTCTGTTGATGAAATAAAGCACAAAATCAACTCAATCATCGCACAGTTCTAATTCTGTTTAACTCTGTGCGAGTTACCATAAAAATTATCTCTCTATTATTGGGAACTGACCGCCCCTCTATTTAAGCCGCTCAGTTCTCTTTTTTATTTTACTGATCGACCGTCAGCTTAGTTCTACTGTCAACTCATGCTCAATTGCTTTGCTTGGGCAATTCTTAGCGCCGCTTGTTTTCTCTTCGCGTGATAGGCGGAAGTGTCTTCCTTAAACAGTTGATGTAAATAAGCATAAGTCGTTTCTGGAACAATTTTTTCAATAGCTTGCCAGTTGTTTTCAAATAATAACTGTCTAACTAAAGAAGCCGATATTGGTGAGTCTGCTTCTTCACAGCGAGGAATTTCTACGTAAGTCACTTTAGGGCTGTCAATGGTTGGTGTCGATAACCACTGGTGCATTTGCTGATTGTAGAAACGGGTTACCTTACAAATCGGTTCCGTTCCTACATATCGGTGCGTTATACCTAAGGCTGGAGCAATATACTGACGGAAAATTTGCAAATCTACAGCGGTATGGCAGTAATTAATTACTCCCTCATCCTTTAGAAAATAACTTGGGAAAGTCGCTCTGGATATGATGTAGTCAGAGCCAGCATGAACTGTGACGTTGTTAAACTCTTTCACGCCCGCTTTGATCATATTTAGGCGGTCTGAATAGGAAAAGAAAGAACGGTCTTCCTTCACAACAAACAGATGCACCCAGTCACAGTTTTCTGAAGCATGCTTTACTAAATAGCGATGTCCGTTGGTAAACGGATTGGCATTCATAACAATACTGCCAATTTTTTCACCCGGTTGAGCAAAGCTACTTAAATTTTCGCAATGTTCCTTAAGTCTTGTTTTGCTGTTTTCCAATAAGACAACTCTGTCTTTTACGGCGGTAAGTTGGTGAAATCCCGCTTCGTGGAACATGCGGTAATTATCTGGCTTGGTGTAGATAAACAGGTTATAACGTCCCATGTCATAAGCATTCGTGACAACTTCAGTGAGTAATCGCGTTGACAACCCCGTTCCCTGTAAGTCCGGAGAAACGGCTACCGACTTGAGTGTGTGTCCAGCCAACCCCGCGCATCCAACAACTGCGGCAGAATTCAAAGCAATGACAAAAAACTCGACATCGGCATCTATCCCTAACCCCATACTAAGCAAGAACTGCCGCACCTTTTCCATTTGGCTGCTATTTTGAGTATTAATTTTCTGGAATTGGTATGTATCAAACACAGCGATCTCTCAACAACAAAACGGATAACGAATTATCTTAAGTCCTATAAATAATTTAGTGACTTTCGAGCAATCTATAAAGAAGCATTAAAACTGTTTATGGCGTTTATGAATTTATTCTCTCACGGTGAGCATCACGCTCTAAATTGAAAACCCATTCATAAACAAAAAAGAGCCAGCCCAGATAAATCCGAGCTGACTTCTTAGTTCACTGTTGAGATACCATTTAAGCCACTTGAGCTTGTTGTTTGCGATTACGTAGCATACCAATCAGAGGTACGGCAATTGACAAAACAGTAATAGCAATGAGCACTTGAGCAACGGTTGAGTGAGTAAAGATCGACAATTCTTGGTTTGAGATTCTAAATGCTTGACGGAATGACTGCTCCATCGTGCCACCTACGATACAAGCAAGAATCATCGGCGCTGTAGGCACATGAGCACGCTTCATCACTACACCAGCCACACCTAAAATAGCTAGGATATAGAAGTCAATAACTGAGTTACTAATTGCGTAACAACCAATGAATGCAAGACCTAATACAATTGGGTAAAGCATTTTTGGTGGAATGGCTAGCACTCGAACCAATACACCAGCGAGTGGGATATTCACCACCGCTAAGATGATGTTGGCAACAAACATACTCGCGATAAGACCCCATGCTGTTTCTGGATATTGAGTGAATAGAAGCGGCCCTGGTTGAATACCCAACATCAATAGTGCACCCATCATCACAGCCGTCGTACCAGACCCTGGTACACCTAGTGATAACATTGGGATCATTGCACCGATAGACGCTGCGTTATTTGCAGATTCTGGTGCAGCTAGCCCCTCAATAGCACCCTTACCAAATTCTTCGCTGTTTTTGGAGAGTTGCTTCTCATTGTTGTAGCACATAAGCGATGCCATCGTACCGCCCGCACCGGGTAGAGAACCGATAATAAACCCAACTGGAGCACTACGTAGAATCGGCCATTTTGAACGAGACCAATCATCACCACTAATCCAAATACGTTTGAACTTGGTTTGCGCTTTCTTCGTACCTTCACTTAATGAACGGAAGCTCTTAAATACTTCACCTAGTGCATAGATACCAATAATAACAACAAGGAAATCAACACCCGTTTGAAGCTCAAGGTTACCGAAAGTGAAACGTTCAACCCCAGACTGCGCATCGATACCAATAGTGGCTATTGCTAAGCCGATCACCATAGAGAAGAAGCCTTTGAGCATGTTTCCTTTAGACATGGAAGCTGTCATAGATAGCGCGGCGACCATTAACAAGAAGTACTCAGCAGGACCAAATTTTAAGGCAAAACTCGCCACTGGCTCAGCCAATAATGTCATCAGGATAGCCGCAATAGTACCGCCGACTAATGACGCTATTGCAGAAATGGCCAACGCAGATTCAGCACGGCCTTTCATTGCCATTGGGTAGCCATCAAAAGTTGCGGCCAAGGCTGCACCGTCTCCCGGAGTGTTAATCAAAATAGAACTGCGCGAACCACCGAACATTGCACCGATATAAACACCAGTCATAGTGATCAATGCAGCCGTAGGTCCCATCGCAAAAGTCATCGGCAATAGCACCGCAACACCTGTCGCAGGGCCTAAGCCAGGCAACATACCGACGATAGTGCCGAGTACGCCGCCCACAGTTACAAGTAATAGATGGTAAGGCTGTAAAGCGACGCCAAATCCATTCACTAAGTTAGATAAAGTATCCATCATAATAGTTCACCCTATTCCCCGAATGGTAATGGTGGAAGGCTAATACTTAATAGCGTGTTAAATATGAAATAAACGCCGACAGAAAATACAAGCGAGATAACGACACTTTTTTTCCAATCCTCTTTCCCACTAGTAATTGTCATCATCACAACCATAAATAGAAATGTGCTGATAACGTATCCTAGATGTTCAAATATAAGCGCGTAGCCAACCGAAAGAAGACAGGTATATAAAATACGGCGACGGTCATTTTTCTTGCTAGCATCTTCGTTAATCAAGTTTTTATATGCTTGTACTGAAGCATTAAAATTGCTTTTAACCAGTAAAAGAATACCGATTAAAAATGAAATTGCGGATACTCCAAGAGGGAAATAAATTGGATCCATAGGATTACCAAATGCAGCTCTTGGCATCGAATACGACATATATCCGTAAATAACGCCAAAACCTATTGCAAATAATCCCGTGAATGCGTCCCAATTAGGACTGACATCATTTTTCTTCATAGGAACAAGACCTTATTGCTAGATTTAATTATTTTTAAATCAAGAATAAGAGGGAATATTCCCCTCTTATGTAGTAGGAACAGAACATTATTTTTTAGCGAAAATTTCGTCTAAAATTTCTTTATATTGGTCGTTAGTTTTGGCTAGGAACTTAGTGAAATCTTCACCATTTTGATATGCGGCATCCCAACCGTTACGTTTACGAGCTTCGGCCCACTCCGGTGACTCAACCATGTTTTTAAGCGTTGTGCCCCAGTAAGCAACCGCGTAATCAGGCATATCTTTTGGTCCGAACAGGCCACGCCAGTTTTCAAACGTTGTATCAATGCCTTGTTCTTTCACTGTCGGGATATCCGCGATAACACCTTCGCCAACACGTTTATCTGCTGTTTGTGCTAATGCGCGCAAGTTGCCGCTTTTCACCAACTGAACTACGTCACCAAGTCCTGTAGAGATAAGGTCTACGTGTCCACCCAATACTTGAGCAACCGCACCACCATCTTGGAAAGAGATGTAGTCAATTTGGTTTAACTTCGGCACACCAGCCGCCTTCGCAACCATAAGGAACTGAATGTGGTCCATACTACCCGCAGAAGAAGTACCACCAATTTTCACCGATTTTGGATCCTTTTTTAGAGCATCCATTACTTCTTTAATCGAGGTATATTTGGAATCTTTAGAAACAACAAACGCGCCGTAATCAGTAATTAATCGAGCGAGAGGAGTCGTATCTTTGTAGCTATATTTACTTGATCCGGTTAAATGTGTGAGCAAAATTGGTGGGGAGTAAACAGAGATTAAATTGTCTTTACCCATCTGAGTCTGCATGTAAGCTAGGTTCACTGCACCACCACCACCAGGTCGGTTAGTAATCGGCATATTCGATTTAACTAGCTTGGTGTCTTTCAACGTTTTAGCGACTGTACGTATGGTTAAGTCCCAGCCACCACCTGCACCAGCGGGAGCAATAAAAGACATAGTTTTAGGCGGGTAGTCCTTTGCCACTGCACTACTCAACGGCATAAACGCTACAGAAGCTAGGGCGGTACCAATCATTACACTTTTGATATTCATGTTCATGGAAATTCCTATTATTGTTATTGGAAACTATCCAACGCTTCGCTAATTTATTTTCATCAGCTTGGCGTCGATGAATTAATTATCCATGAGAGCTGTAATGTTATTTGTGAGTTAAAACTCTTAAGATTAGTTCTTTAATGCTGAAAATGGCGTTAATGAATTTTAATAATCCTCCACCTTCAGAGAACAATTAGTATTTAGCCGTTACAAGCGATAGTATTTAGACAAAGCCATTGTTAAAGGTAAAACGATGAAACGAATCGCTATTATTGGTGCAGGCTGGTTAGGTTTACCGCTCGCCAAACAGCTAGATAAGCAAGGCTATTCGGTGATCGCCAGCAGAACATCCGATGCAGGTCTATTAGAGCTTAAAGAAAATGGAATCGCTGGTTTTGTTTGTGACCTCAATAACCCCCAAGGTCTAGCTGATACACTTTCCAAGTTCAACATTGATACCGTTGTCGGTAGTTTCCCCCCGGGCTTTCGCCGTGGACAAGGTGATGAATACATTACCCAATGGCAAACCTTAACTGAAAAAGCTCTGTCTTCGGAAGTTCAAAAGTTGGTCATGATCAGTTCAACCACTGTCTATCCCGACCGAGCAGACGAAATGTGTGAACAAGATGCATCTCTTGAGCTGACTGTAAATAACGATGAATTCTCAGCCAATGCGAAGAAGATGTTGCAGGCGGAACAAACTGTAATAGACTCAGGCTTAGATTACGTCATTGTTCGATGCAGTGGTCTTATTGGCCCCAATCGTCACCCTTCCCGCTTTGCGGCTAAGTTAAAGCAGGTCAGTCGATTGGCGCCAGCAAACATGCTGCACCTCAACGATGCTATCGGTGCGACAGTTTTTGCTATTGAGCACCTCAACCATACGATAGTTAACGCCACCACTCCTGCGACTGTGAGCAAAGCTGAGTTCTATCAAGCCGCTCTTAAAGCCGCAAATTTGGATGAAGAACTCCCTCCAATTGTTGATGTTGCAGACAAGAGAATTGTCAGTGACAAACTCATCAAAGCGGGATACAAGTTTCACTATTCTCACACTCTGGAGGCCTTGTAAGGCGATGAGTAAACGAATTTATCAGCATTTAGAAACGCTTTGGCAATATATGCAAATGGGACACCAGCTACAGAAAGCCGATGTCATCATTGTTCTTGGAAGCAACGATACTCGTGTCGCCGAAGTTGCAGCGTCCCTTTATCATCAAGGCTTGGCTCCTTTGGTTGTATTCTCTGGCGGTCATGGTCGTTTCACTGAAGGACTATTTGAACGCAGCGAAGCAGTAACTTTCGCTGAAGTGGCAAAAGATTGCGGCTTACCAAGTGACGCCATACTGCTAGAGCCGCGTTCTTCTAACAGTGGCGAAAATGTACTTTTCACCTACGAGCTTCTAAAGAAAAAAGGCATCACAGCCAAAAAAATCATTTTAGTTCAGAAGCCTTATATGGAAAGACGAGCGTATGCGACTTTTATGCAGCAATGGCCAGAGGAACTGGAATCACTGCAAGTGACGTCTCAGGCGAATAGTTTCTTTGATTATCTGACTGAAGACCTGACGTTAGACTTCGTCGTTGAAGCGCTGATTGGCGATTTTGAGCGTATTCAAAGCTACCCTGCCAAAGGTTTCCAGATTGAACAGGAAATCCCAGAGGAAGTATTACAAGCCTATTCAGCATTAAAGCCACTGGCCGCCTAATAGATACGGAGCTTGTGAAGCAAAAAAGGATGGCAATGCCATCCTTTTTCTTTATTTATTTTCGCTATTTACCCAATGCTTCTTTGTAATGCATTCGGCAGACAGAGACGTATTTATCGTTGCCACCAATCGCGACTTGATCACCTTCTGAAATCGCATTGCCATGTTCATCGGTACGGATAACCATGTTCGCTTTACGTCCACAATGACAGATGGTTTTCAATTCCACCAGCTTATCTGCCCATGAAAGCAGGTACTTACTGCCTTCAAACAGTTCACCAAGGAAGTCTGTGCGCAGACCATAACACAGTACTGGGATATGTAGCTTATCAACCACTTCTGTTAACTGATAAACCTGCTCTTTAGACAGGAACTGGCACTCATCAACCAATACACAATGGCGTTTTTCATCTTCATTGAGACTTTTGATCGCTTCAAAAAGGTTTGTTTCGGCTTGAAATAGATGCGCCTCTGATTCCAGACCAATACGCGAACTCACTTTACCAATGCCATAGCGGTCATCAATTGCTGCGGTAAAGATAACAGGTGTCATCCCACGTTCTTGATAGTTAAAAGACGATTGCAGCAGTGTGGTTGATTTACCTGCATTCATTGCAGAGTAGTAAAAATACATCTGAGCCAAGGGACAAATTTCCTATCTTATTCAAAATCATTTTGTGGGGATTATACAAAGCAAAGAGAATACTTACTTTGATCCACTATCAGTTAGACAATAAAAAGGGTGGCTAGTTAGCCACCCTCAAATCAACGCAGGAATTACTCTGCTTTTTCTTTCGCAACAGTTACAGCAATTGCTAGCTCTTCAAGAGCCGCTGGGTTTGCCAAACTTGGCGCATCAGTCAACAGACACGCAGCAGCGGTTGTTTTAGGGAACGCAATAACATCACGGATGTTATCAGTACCACATAGCAGCATCACTAGACGGTCAAGACCGAATGCAAGACCTGCGTGTGGAGGCGTACCGAACTTAAGAGCATCCAATAGGAAACCGAACTTAAGTTGTTGCTCGTCAGCTTCAATACCTAGGATATCGAATACTGCTGCTTGCATTTGTGCATCGTGAATACGCACAGAACCACCACCCACTTCGTAGCCGTTTAGTACCATGTCGTATGCGTTAGAAAGCGCAGCAGTTGGGTTTGCCTTCAACTCTTCTGGAGTCATGTTCAGAGGAGACGTGAATGGGTGGTGCATTGCTGCAACATTACCTTCACCATCGCTTTCAAACATTGGGAAGTCGATAACCCATAGTGGAGCCCAAGTTGAAGTATCGGTTAGCTCTAGGTCTTTACCTACTTTCAAACGTAGCGCACCGATAGCTTCAGCAACGATGTTCGCTTTGTCTGCACCAAATAGGATGATATCGCCATTTTGAGCGCCAGTACGTTCGATGATAGACGCAATGATCTCTGCAGTCAGGAATTTCGCTACTGGAGATTGAATGCCTTCAGCACCTGCTGCTAGGTCATTCACTTTCATCCATGCCAAACCTTTCGCACCGTAAATCGCGACGAATGAAGTGTATTCATCGATTTGTTTACGGCTCAGTGCAGCACCGCCAGGTACGCGTAAAGCAGCCACACGGCCGTTCTCATCGTTCGCTGGGCCAGAGAATACTTTGAAATCTACCTCTTTAAGCAGATCAGCAACATCAACCAACTCTAGTGGGTTACGTAGATCCGGCTTATCGCTACCGAAACGACGCATCGCTTCTGAGTAAGGCATGATTGGGAACTCGCCCAAATCTACACCTTTCAGCTCTAACCACATTTCACGGATCATTTTCTCAGTCACAGCGCGAACTTGTTCTGCGCTCATGAATGACGTTTCGATATCGATCTGAGTGAATTCAGGCTGACGGTCAGCACGTAAGTCTTCATCACGGAAACACTTAACGATTTGGTAGTAACGGTCAAAACCAGACATCATCAGCAGCTGTTTGAATAGCTGAGGAGACTGAGGAAGCGCGTAAAAGCTACCTTTGTGAACACGGCTTGGTACCAAATAGTCGCGAGCGCCTTCAGGTGTTGCTTTCGTCAGTACTGGTGTTTCGATATCTAGGAAATCGTTGCTATCTAGGAAACGGCGAACAAAGCTTGATGCTTTTGCACGTAGCTTAATGCGGTCGCTCATTTCTGGACGACGTAGGTCCAAGTAACGGTATTTCAGACGTTGCTCTTCTGAGTTCTTCTGGTTGAAGTCTAGAGGCAGTGCATCACTGCGGTTGATAATAGAAAGGCCAGTTGCCAAAATTTCTACTTCACCGGTTGCCATGTCTTTGTTGATTTGGCTATCTGGACGAGCGCGAACTTCACCCGTCAACTTGATACAGAACTCATTACGAAGTTGGTTAGCAACTTCAAAGACGTCTGCCATATCCGGATCAACAACCACCTGAACGATACCTTCACGATCTCGCATATCAATGAAGATAAGACCGCCTAAATCACGACGACGGTTAACCCAACCGCACAGCTCCACAGTTTGTCCTGCAAGGGACTTGTTCAGGTGACCACAATAATGGCTACGCATAATGAAATTCCCAATCTCTTAATAAGTCATCAAATTCTATGCGACACAATCAACTCTGTTGAAGTAGTTGTTCAGAACAACTTTTCTTCAAGAAAGGACTCTGCCACGGAAAAGTTCCATTTATACGCTGAAAGACGTATAAAATCGACCTTCCAGAATACAATTTGTTGTGTTTTATCCATCGTTGCTGACATTTAGTACAATAAACCGCCATTTTAGCGACAATAGCATCTGCAACATGGAAAAATTGGCGCTGATTATAGCGCTAAAGTATCGTATTCTTCAAAACTCTCGTGACGATAAACAACAAAAAGAGCAAACAACACTGGCTATGGATGCAATGGAATACCCTCTTCGACTCGGACTGACGATGTGGTCTCACCCTTTCTGGCAGCAGCATTTCTACGGAAGTGGTACTCAAGCATCACAGCGACTCGAAAAATACGCTCAGGTATTTCATACGGTAGAGGGCAATACTACCTTTTACGCCTCTCCGTCCCCCGCGACAGTCAACAATTGGAAAGCGGCAACACCAGAGTCATTCCGATTTACTTTTAAACTGCCGAAATCCATTACTCACCAGAACATGTTGAATGGTTGTCAGGACGAACTGAAAGCCTTTATGAGCTTGATGGAACCGTTACATGAAAAAGTAGGCATGTGGACCATTCAACTGCCTGCCGCTTTTGGCCCAACTCATCTGGAACAATTAAAGAAGTTTCGACGTTATTTCCCAGCGCAATTTCCTTTGGGTGTGGAAGTCAGACATCCAAGTTTTTTCACTAAAGGGGAGGCAGAGAAAGCACTGAATCAGTGGCTGAACGAAGAAAACATCGACCGCATCATTATGGATAGTCGCCCTCTTTTCTCAGCAGAAAGAAACTCTGATGTCATTATTGATGCGCAGCAGAAAAAACCCAGAGTGCCGGTTCACGCAATTTCGACCGGAAATAAACCGATGATTCGTTTTATCGGTCATCCAGACATGGATGCCAACATGCCCTTCTTCGAACCTTGGGTTCAAAAGCTGCCGACTTGGATTGCCGAGGGAAAACAACCTTATGTGATGATTCATACTCCAGACAACAACTATGCTCCGGAGTTAGCGCTGGCGATTTACCAACGTTTGCAAAGCGTAGTCACTCTGCCGGATTTAGCGCAATTCCCCGCTCAAAGCGATACAAATCAACTAAGTATGTTTTAGAAATAAATACATAAGCTGCATTTAATGACAGACGCCACATTTTTTCATAAAATACGCGCCTTTTCTTGAACCATCTACTGTTTAAGTAGGCATTTTGCTTCGGCGTGAGGTCAACAATGAGCCCAAAAGACACTATCTTTTCTGCCCCAATCGATAAGATTGGCGATTTCACGTTTGATGAGCGTGTGGTTGAAGTCTTTCCGGACATGATTCAGCGTTCGGTTCCGGGATACAGCAACATCATTTCTGCTATTGGTATGTTGGCAGAGCGATTCGTAAAACCAAACACTCAAGTGTACGACTTAGGTTGCTCGCTTGGTGCTGCCACGCTATCAATTCGCCGCCACATTCAACAGGAAGGCTGCAACATCATCGCAGTTGATAACTCTCATGCGATGGTTGAACGCTGCAAACTGCATGTGAACGCTTACCGTTCGGATACCCCTGTAGAAGTGATTGAAGCGGATATCCGCGATATCGAAATCAGCAATGCATCTATGGTTGTGCTGAACTTCACTTTGCAATTTTTATCTCCAGAAGATCGCTACTCTTTGCTGGAAAAAATCTATGCAGGCTTACGTCCGGGCGGCATTCTGATTGTGTCAGAGAAGTTCGTTTTCGATAACGAAAGTGCCCACGAACTGCTTATCGACCTGCATCATGATTTCAAACGTGCAAACGGTTATAGCGAATTGGAAATTAGCCAAAAGCGCAGTGCAATTGAAAACGTTATGCTTCCAGATTCTATCGAACTGCACAAAGAGCGTTTTGCAAAATTGGGCTTCTCCAGCTTCGAAGTTTGGTTCCAGTGCTTTAACTTCGGCTCAATGTTTGCCATCAAATAAGATTTTAGAGGCTGAAGTACCGCCCTTACCTTCAGCTTCTCTTTATTGTTTTTAGGGTCTCAAATTTTTGATTAGGATTCTCCATGTTGAATTTTGCTAATGTCTATCAATTGCTTGCGCAAGACACACGCCTGCAACCTTGGCTCAATGTCTTGCCTCAACAACTTACTGACTGGCAACAACAACCTCACGGTGACTTGGATCGCTGGTTGCGCGCTTTAAACAAAATTTCAAGCTCGCAACCAGATCATATCGACCTGAAAGAGTCGGTAACTGTCAGCAACAGTGAACCACTCGCTGATGGTGAACAGAAAAAACTGGAGAATTTGCTCAAGACTTTCCACCCTTGGCGTAAAGGCCCTTACCACCTGCACGGCATTCATATCGATACTGAATGGCGCTCAGACTGGAAATGGGATCGTCTGCTTCCACATATTTCACCGTTAAAGAACCGTTCCGTATTGGATGTGGGTTGTGGTAACGGCTACCACATGTGGCGCATGCTGGGTGAAGGTGCATATCAAGTGATTGGTATTGACCCTTCAGAGTTGTTCCTAGTTCAGTTTGAAGCTGTACGTAAGCTAATGGGTGATAACCAAAAGGTGCACTTGTTACCGTTAGGTATTGAGCAACTTCCTGAACTGAAAGCGTTTGATACAGTATTCAGCATGGGTGTTCTGTATCATCGCCGTTCTCCGATCGACCATTTGATTCAACTGAAAAACCAGCTCGTCTCTGGTGGTGAATTAATATTGGAGACGCTTGTCATCGAAGGCGACGAAAATGCCGTATTGGTTCCGTTTGATCGCTACGCACAAATGCGCAATGTGTACTTCTTCCCGTCCGCTTTGGCGTTAAAAGCATGGCTAGAAAAAGTGGGCTTTGTTGACGTGAGAATCGTCGATGAGAACGTAACATCCGTTGATGAGCAACGCACAACCGAATGGATGACCCATAACTCTCTGCCGGATTACATTGATCCAAGTGACCCAAGCAAAACCGTTGAAGGTTATCCAGCACCAAGACGTGCAATTTTGGTGGCAAAGAACCCTTAATCACCTTCAGATCGTTCTCAAATCACATAAAGTTGCAGTACTGCAACTTTATGTGGCTATGTAAGCTCCGGCAGCGCTGAAGGAATAAGTAAATCCGGGATCTTTTGACACAGTTTTAACTCTCTCTCCCTCTTTCAAAGTTATCCTATCGGCTGGATGAAATCGTCATCTTTGTGTCGTCAAATATCACTGTAAAAACAAATAAATAAGGCCGTAAATGTTTAAGCGCATAGCACCAATTGTAGCTCTAGGCTTACTTTCTGGTTGTACCCTAATGAATGGTGATGAATATCATCAAGCCACACTTACTGCGATTCAGCAGTCAAATGCCCAAATCACTAATGAAATAACCAATTTACAGCTTCAACTTAGTAATCAGAATGATTATATCGATAGCCTAGAAAGCAAAGTTCTGACCTTAGCGGATGATGTGAAAGAACTAAAAGTCATCGCAGCAAAACGTGCACCGAAAAGCGTTAAAAAGTCTCCTACCTCTAAACAACAATTCGTGCCCAAGCCACAACCGCAACATAAGTTAGTTCTGGGTGAAATCGAACACGTAGAAATTAAAGCGCTTGATCAAATGTTCGATGCCCGTGTAGATACTGGTGCAGCAACGTCTTCACTCAATGCGATTGATATTTCGGAATTTGAACGTAATGGTAAGAAATGGGTTCGTTTTCATTTATCAGACGGAGAAAACAAACCTGATGATTCAAATTGGATAGAATCGCCAATTATACGTTACGTACGAATTCGCCAATCGACCAATGAAGAGACTGAAAGACGTGCAGTTGTTCAGCTATGGGTTAAAATTGGTAGCATCAACGAAAAAACAGAATTTACGCTGGCAGACCGCTCTCAAATGAGCCATCCTATCTTGCTAGGGCGCGAGTTTATTCGTGACATAGCTGTAGTGGATGTCAGTCGTAAATACATTCACACAGAGACAAATTAATAACAAAAATAAAGGTAACTTATGACGTCAAGAGTTCCATTTTATCTATCAGTTTTTTTACTGATTGCAGCTGGGATTGCTTTAAGTGTGCTCCGTCATCAAAATTATGGAGTACCTTGGACACCTGGTGAAACCCGCCAAATTTGGGATGTTGAAGCTAGGATAGAATTTAACGCATTAGGCAAAGAAGCTAAGGTTTCTCTTGCTGCTCCTCACACGCAAAATGGCTACACCCTTATCGGCGAAACCGCCTCTTCACCCGGTTACGGCATTTCCTATGTCAGTGACCAATCTGGCCGACGTGCTGAATGGTCTATCCGACAAGCTCAAGGTCCTCAAACGATTTACTACAAAACGCAGTTTCTTGTAGACCCTCAAGCAAAAGTCACCACGGTTCCTCCAATGCAAGAAGTGGTCAAACCGACGTTTGAAGGCCCTGTAGAAACCGCTGCAATTGCTCTGATTAACCGCGCTACCGAACGCTCTGCCGACGATATCTCTTTCTCGCGCGAATTAATCAAAAACCTGAACGATTCTGAAAGCCAAAACGCGGCGTTACTTACCAATAAGATGAGTAAAGTAGAAGCGGCGGAAAAGCTACTTTCTTACGCTCAGATTCCAAACAAAGTTGTGGGTGTTATTCATCTTGAAGATGGGCGTCGTCGTCAAACCATTCAACACATGAACCAAGTGTGGGATGGTAAGAAATGGGTTCTTTTCAACCCAGAAACGGGCACGCAACCTTCTCATCCAAACCTACTCGTTTGGGATGAATCGAACGTATCGCTATTGGATGTGATTGGTGGCCGTAATAGCCAAGTGCACTTCAGCATGATCGCTCAAGAAGTGTCACCACAGCAGGCAACCGACAACAAAGTTGATGCTGATGGTCTGCTAAACCTCTCGATTCACAGCTTGCCACTTGAAGAACAAGCGATGTTTAAAACCATCATGCTGATCCCGATTGGCGCACTGATTGTTGTGTTCCTACGCGTGATCATTGGTCTTAAGACATCCGGCACATTCATGCCTGTTCTGATTGCTGTGGCATTCGTTCAGACACAGCTAACAACGGGTATTATTGGCTTCCTACTTATTGTCGGGACGGGGCTTATTATTCGAAGTTACCTATCCAAGCTGAACTTGCTACTGGTCGCGCGGATATCCGCAGTTATCATCGCGGTAATATTGATTATTTCTATCTTTACTGTTGTAGCCTTCAAGATTGGCTTAACAGAAGGCTTAACCATTACTTTCTTCCCTATGATTATCCTCTCTTGGACAATCGAACGTATGTCTATCCTATGGGAAGAAGAAGGCGCGAAAGAAGTCGTGTTGCAAGGCGGCGGCTCACTTCTAACGGCAGTATTAATTTACTTGGCAATGACCAACTCTTATGTACAGCACCTGACCTTTAACTTCATCGGTCTACAACTGATTGTTCTGGGTATCATCTTGCTACTAGGTACATACACAGGTTACCGCATCACAGAGTTGCGTCGATTTAAGCCTCTTGTAGACGGAGATTAATATGTTTCTTAATCTCTCAGAATACACATCACCCTTTAAGCTAAAGCACAAAGGGATTATGGGAATGAACAAGCGTAACCACGCTTATATTGGTCGTTACAATGACCGTTCTAAATACCCATTGGTGGATGACAAGCTCAAAACAAAGCTGATTGCTCAGCAAGCTGGCGCAACGGTACCAAAGCTCATCGGTGTCGTGAGCAACCAAGGTGACGTAAAGCATATCCATGAGATGGTCAAAGACTGGCAGGGGTTTGTTATCAAACCCGCTCGTGGTAGTGGCGGTAAAGGGATTCTGGTTATCACGTCACACAAAGATGGCGTGTATACCAAACCTTCGGGTTCAACCATCAACAAAGAAGACGTAGAACGCCATGTGAGCAATGCATTGGCTGGCCTGTTCTCTTTGGGTGGTAAGAACGACGTTGCTGTCGTTGAAAACCTGATTAAGTTCGATGACTGTTTTGACGGCTTCAGTTACGAAGGTGTGCCCGATGTGCGTATTATCGTATTTAAAGGCTACCCAGTAATGGCGATGATGCGTCTTTCCACATCCGCTTCTGACGGTAAAGCGAACTTGCACCAAGGTGCTGTTGGCGTGGGTATTGATATTGCTTCGGGTAAAGCGGTGCGTGCTGTTCAGTTCAACCGCCCTATCAAACTTCACCCTGATACCGGAAAAGAACTGAATACCCTTCAGGTACCTCACTGGAAACGTTTGTTAACGCTTGCGGCAAGTGCTTGGGAAATGACAGGCCTTGGTTATATGGGTACGGATATGGTGCTCGACAAAGAAGAAGGGCCTATGGTGCTAGAACTTAACGCCCGCCCCGGTCTAGCGATTCAAATCGCAAACGGTGCTGGTCTTCTACCTCGTCTGCAACATATTGAGAGTCTCGGCACACCGATGATTTACCCATCAGCAGAAGAGCGTGTTGCTTACGCCGCCAAACATTTTGGAGCCAAAGAAGAGTAATCACTCCCCCCTTCTCCTAAAACACAAAGCCAGAGATGAATTCTCTGGCTTTTTTGTATGGGTAAAAGGTTTGGACACAAACCAAGTGAAAGTATCATTCTAAGTTGGTTCATCGGGAATAGTATGTTGAAAGCTCGTACGCTTACTAGGCTCGGTGAACGTTACAATTGAAACAACCAGGGTTTGCATTATGAATTTGCAGGTATGCGACTTCACTGTTAAAAAACTGATTACGGATAACATTTTCCAATTCTGCACCTTGTGCGGTTTCTGCGTGAATCATCAAGTTCTCAGTATTGTATGCCCTCACAGACAACAGTCTTTTTGTTAATATTTCAGGTATTTCGTTAATTTCCAACTCGGCTGTTTCAGCATTTTCGCGAATGAAAATAGGGCCAGAGGCTTGATAAGGTGATGGAACATCATGATGCTTAAATGGGATGAGCAAAACTCGCTCTCCAACTTCAGCTTCTATCAATGATACTCGACAAGGATAGCCAGGCTTTGAGTCTGCAATCAGCCATCTAGCATTAACTTCTGCTAGTTGTTCTTCACTCTGATTTAACAGTTCAGCAAAAATGTTTTTCTCAAGTGGCTTCACTATAAAGTTCGTAGTCATCGTTATTTTTCCCTTCTATCCAAAAATGCGAGCATAGCTGGTCAGAAATAAACTTCTAGCCACAAACGGAACCGTAACTTATGACCATAGATGGTATTTACGACAAAAGTTAAATCGATACTAGATACTCTCTTCATATTTTTTGCTTTCAAGTTCGGTAGCCCGGAATGGCGAAAGCACGACAGCTATCTGGATAACTATTTGTTAGAGAGAACCGTCTCTCGCACACATCTGGACAAAACCGCCTTAGGATTTCTATTTAATTTGGCAATTCATGAATAACTTCAGGAAAAATCTCTTTATCTACAGTCTAGTTTCGATGGTACAGATCATGTAAGCATCTATCTCCAACGCTTCAACATGAAGTTTCTTCATGTTGATTATGATGAAATGTAACTTTCACTTACTTCATATTGTGATTGAATGTTCATATAGAGTTTAGCAGTATGGAAGTCTAAATAGTGAATCTTACAATATTGGATGGCGGCATGGGGCGCGAGCTAAAACGCATCGGCGCACCTTTTTCTCAACCTCTTTGGAGTGCTCAGGCACTGATTGAATCCCCGCAACATGTTAAGCAAGCGCACCAAGGTTTTATTGATGCGGGCGCACAAATTATTACCGTAAACAGCTATGCATGTGTTCCGTTTCATCTAGGTGAAGAGCTGTATGAAGAGCGAGGACGTGAACTGGCAGAAAAAGCAGCTAAAACTGCACGCGATGCAGTGACCCTGTCACAAAAAGAAGTGCTTATCGCTGGCTCTATTCCTCCTGCGTTTGGTTCTTATCGACCTGATTTGTTTGAAGAAAAGAGCGCCTACGACATCGCTGTCAGTTTATTTGAAGCTCAGGAGCCACATGTTGATATTTGGTTGGCAGAAACCGTTGCAAGCCTTAGTGAAGCTCGAGTAGTAGCCAAAGTCCTGTCTAAAACCGACAAACCCTCTTATATCTCTTTCACTTTAGAAGATGAAGTCAGTGAAGTATCCCGTCTGCGCTCTGGTGAACTTGTCACAGACGCCGTGGAAGCACTTCTTGATACTAAAGCAACGGGGGTTTTCTTTAACTGCTCAATTCCTGAAGTGATTGAACAAGCCCTCAAAGACGTGAATCTGGTATTGGAACGCACAGGAAAAACGCTGGCTATTGGTGTTTACGCCAACAGCTTTGCGCCGATTAAAGCGAATCACCAAGCTAATGAGTCATATCAAGGACTTAGAAACTTCTCTCCAACAGAGTATTTAGAATACGCTAAAACGTGGCACCGTTTAGGGGCGAGTATCATTGGCGGCTGTTGTGGCATTGAGCCTAGTCACATTGAAGTGCTAACGGCGTGGAGAGACACTCTTGAAGAATCTTAATCTCGGACTCACCATTCCTGCGATTATCACTGTCCTGCTTATTTTGCTTGTCTCTTCAATGTTCCCTGAGCAGTCACAAGCAATGGCAAGTAACGGCATGACGTTTGTTACCTACTGGTTTGGGTGGTTGGTACAAATCAGCAGTCTTGCTCTTGTTGGTTTTCTGCTTTGGTTGGCATTCTCCAAGTATGGTGATATCCGATTAGGTGAAGGAACACCTGAGTACTCGAACTTCTCTTTTGGCGGCATGATTTTTACGGCTGGTGTTGGTGCATCGCTCATTTATTGGGGCATCGGTGAACCGATGTACTACCTACAATCTCCACCATTATTTGCAGAAGCGAACAGTTACACCGCAGCGGCCTGGTCGGTCACTTATTCAATGTTCCACTGGGGGATTACAGGATGGGCGATCTATTGCTTTCCAGCAATTCCTTTTGCTTATGCTTTCTACGTACAAAAACGCCGCACACTGAAGCTATCCACATTGTGTGAACCAGTACTAGGTAAGAACCCTGTCGTGGGTAAATGCGTCGATCTATTAGCTATCTTCGGAACGCTAGCGGCTTTTGCGAGTTCATTAGCGTTAACGGTCACGCTGCTCAGTGCGGGAACGGCAGAGCTATTTGGGATAGAGAACAACTTGATGCTACAAGGCGGCATCATTTTCTTGTTCGTATTGGTTTTATTCTCGGTGACACTGGTGGGTTTTAACAAAGGCATCAGCAAGGTATCTGATTACACCGTCATCGCTGCGATTCTCTTCGCCTTGTTTGTGCTGTTTTCATCAAATCCCCAATTTGTGCTGAACAACGCGACGGATTCGCTCGGTGTCATGCTAGATAGCTTCTTCCGCATGTCCCTTTGGACAGATCCGGTGCAGAAAAGTGGTTTCCCTCAAGCGTGGACTCAATATTATTGGTTCTGGTACTACGCGTACTTAATCATGATGGGGTTGTTTATTACACGGATATCGAGAGGCCGCACTATTCGTGAAGTCATCTTGTATACCATCTCAATGGGAGCGCTAGGATGTGCATTCTTTATTTCAATCTTTGGCGGGTATGCTGTTTGGGCCCAACTTTTAGGTGGTTACCCAGTTCAAGAGTGGATGAGCAGTGGCGGATTGACGTTTGCCGTCGTCTCTTTAATAAAAACCTTGCCAGCAAATAACGTGGTTCTTGCGGTCTTTTTGGTCATTCAGTTCTTCTTGATGTTGACCACGATGTCGAGCGCAAGTGTCGCCACCTCAATGCTAACGACCAATCAGCTATCCCTAAACGGAGACCCAGACAACAAGGTCAAACTGATGTGGGCAGGAGCGATTGCACTAATCAGTTTCAGCGTGTTCTTAACGGGTGGCAACATCAATACCATTAAATCATTGTGCGTGGTCGCGGGACTACCAATGATGTTTATCTACGGAGTTTTAGTTAAACAACTCATGATGGAGTTAAAAGGAAAAACAGCTTCGCATGTGAAACCAGAAGCATCCGTGGAAACTCAAGAGCTGATTGCTTAGCCTCAAAAACAAACCCTCTTCGTGTTTTAACTCGAGGAGGGTTACACTTGGTATGGACCTGCAAACAAATATTTTAAAGAATTTCTTGATACCACTAAACCTGTACCATTAGTTATGCTCGATGGTTCTTGCATTATCAGACAACAAGCCAAAGCAGCATTAGGTCGAGAAGAAATTCTATGGAAAATTACTTTTGTTGGCCGAAGCCTGAGTAACTAATGGAGTGCTGTTGATGCTAGCTTCAGAAATACGGTTCGTTCTTCTTTCAGATCAGAAAAAGGATGTTTAAGGCTTAGACGTTTGTTATATGTGTGGTGAAATTGGTTCATATGGTATTTCACATACTTTTAAGTAGCTTTCTTCACCGAATGGCGACTCAGCCAGTTCAATTTCGCCATGTGATGTATAGACATCAAAAAGCTCGTTATCTTCTTTTAACTCACGTTCTAACTCTATAGTTCTCTGGTTAGCAGAACCACACTCTCCATGTTGTCCTGCTTTAAAAGCGAGAAAAATCTCACGCATATATTTTACAGTAAGAGCACAATGAACCTGCTCATGTTGGTAGAGCTTTTCTATATAAGAACGATACTCTTTTGTTGATTCTGGTGAAAGTATCGACATTTCAAGTTGCGGGAGCGTATAGGTAATCCGCAAGCCAAAGTCATAAATTTCACAAGTCTCATCGTTTGTGTGAAAGTTATACTTCCATGCCGTATAACCGTCAAAACCCTTCATTTTAAGAAAATTTGGCTTACTTCCACTAAAAGAATTCTCAATTTCATCTGCACTATTTCCAACGACCTTAAAAATTTCAAACTTCTTCTGGAAAGGAAACCCAATTTCTGTGTTGGAATAGCAATAACTTGGAGCTATTAAACAAATGATTGCAAAAGCAATTTTTTTCATTTTTTCCTTAAAAGCTTAGATGGTAAACAAAGCAGAAAATCCACCGAAGAGACCTCCTAGTGGTATACAGCCGACTTAGGTATCAGTCTTAATCCAGATTATCTGCAGAATTTAAATACTCGTTACTCCGCTAAGTAAGCGACTGCTGCACTAACCATGAGCAGCGATATACCAATAATTCCCATTCGAATGGAAAAGGTGCCTTTGTTACCACTGCCCAACCTTTTGTCGTCACTACGAATAGTTTCACGTTGTATCATGTTGCCGAACAAATTCAGACTAACAGAGGTGCTATCCTCTATAGAAACCACAGCTAGTATTAATATGCATATGCCGCTATACGCTAAGTAATCAACAAGAGCTATCACAGATAAGTAATCGAAAAAGGTACGGACACCGTACATGACTGCTAAAACAACGGCGGCTTCAAGCGTGAGGGTTTTGATAAAAGTACTCATATTAGAAATCAATTAAAGTTAGCTATTCCACCGAAGAAACCCGCAATAAATGCTTTGAACTGCTCCTTCTTACTCTTTCCATATTTGGATGCTTTTTGCTTAATAAGTTCGAGGTGCTCGGTGTCTTAACCACATCTCTTGCAGTATCGGACAGCTATGAAAACCTGCTCTTCTATTTTTATAAAGGTAGACATGTTACTCAATATAAATACTCAAAACCGTTTTTAATCTCAAATAATTTATTGAATTTACTGATATTTATGATGATACAGAACAAATATATTCAGAGCTCCCTCTCGAATAACATAAAATATGGTAAAAACGTAAACGTATAAGTAAGGTTTCGGGTTAACCAAGCAAGAATGAGCTAGAAGCGCCAACCGTGAAATGCGCACTAATTTTGAAACATGTAGACATCACTGTTAAGCGTAGTATTTCCTCTTCACTCTCAAAGCGACGTTAACCAAAGCGATTAGGACTGGCACTTCTACCAAAGGTCCAATTACACCAGCAAACGCTTGGTCAGAGTTTAATCCAAACACAGCGATTGATACGGCGATAGCCAGTTCGAAGTTGTTACCTGATGAAGTAAAGGCGATAGAAGCATTTTGGTCGTAAGGGATCCCCATACGTTTACCGATGTAGAAGCTCGCAAAAAACATCACCATAAAATAGATGATCAATGGCACAGCAATACTGAAAACATCCATTGGTAACTCGATGATCATTTCCCCTTTCAGACTAAACATCAAAACGATGGTTGCCAAAAGTGCAATCAAAGTGATTGGCGAAATACGAGGGATAAAGACTTCGTTGTACCACTGTTCACCTTTTGCTGAGACCAATAGCTTACGGCTTAAGAATCCCGCTATGAAAGGGATACCTAAGTAAATTAAGACGCTTTGTGCAATATCCCAGATCGTGACATCAACGACGAAACTTTCAAGACCAAAGTAAGGGGGTAAAACAGTGATAAACAGCCATGCCATAAAACTGTAAGTGACAATTTGAAACGCGCTATTTAAGGCGACTAAGGTTGCCCCGTACTCTTTGTTGCCGCCGCTGATATCGTTCCAGACTAAGACCATTGCAATACATCGTGCAAGCCCAATCAGGATTAATCCAACCATATAACCTGGCTGGTCGCGTAAGAAAATGATGGCTAATGTGAACATCAAAAGCGGTCCCACGAGCCAGTTCATCACTAAAGAAAGTGTTATCGCGCGTTTATCACGAGTCACCTCACCTAAAAGGCTATAGTTCACTTTCGCCAATGGCGGGTACATCATTAAGATTAAGCCAATGGCAAGTGGGATATTGGTTGAACCAACAGATAGGCTTTCGTTCCACTGAGCGACTTGAGGAAATAACACCCCTATCCCTACACCAGCTGCCATTGCAAGAAAAATCCATACGGTTAAGTATCGATCAAGAAAACTCATTTTTTCAGATGCGCTGGTATCGACACTGCTTGAGACATTACCCATACAAACCTCTTTAATTTGAAATTGATAAACCAACGGAATAGAGCATTATTCGTTCACGCCATTCGAACATGATGTACCTTTGATGAACTGCAACCCTGGCTCGATAAGTGACAAATTATGTTTAAGTGTGATTTCCAGCACTTGCTTGACCCAAGGAGCTAGCGTGGGACTGATTCGGTAGTAAACCCACTTACCACGTCGCTCATCCAGAACAAGCCCGTGCTTTCGTAGTTCGGCAAGATGCCGAGATATTTTGGGCTGGCTGATACTAAGCGCCGCCATTAGGTCACAGACACACAGCTCCCCTTGGCTATGCATTAAAAGCAGAGATTTTAGGCGAGTTTCTTCTGAAAGTGCTTTGTAAAGCAGGATTGGCTCGAGCATAGTGCGAAGTAGAATTTACGATTAATATATATGGAATATCATATATCTGAAATTCCATATATGTAAATTTTCAAACACAAAATCACTTGGTGATCACACACACGAACTGCAGAGTTGTAACAAACTATTTGGACAGAAGCGCGTTAGAGTTTCTACTTAATTTAGGAAAATGCGGATTAAGTCAGGTATGGGAAAAAACATAATCTTGGCTGACAGTGTAGTTGTTCAGATAGCTTAGATTAATACTAGAACTCTCATCCGCATTGGATCAGAGTTCTATCGTATAAATTTAGTGTCTAGTTTTTAGAACAGGAATTTATAACCCAGCGAAATCATCAGTAGACTGAGTGATACTGAAATGGTTCGTTGAATCAATTTGGCGCCATACTTCATTGCTGATGAGCTCCCAACATGGTTGCCTAATAAGTTCATTGCTACTAAAGGTATGGCCAGCATATATAGGACATTACCTGCAATCATAAAGGCAAATAACGCGCCGATATTAGAAGAAAAATTAAACAACTTTGAAGTGGCTGATGACGAAACTAAATCAAATCTCAGTAAGTAATGCAAAGCTAAAATCAGAAAGCTACCTGTACCTGGACCGAAAAAGCCGTCATAAAAACCAATTACAAATACAGCAGCCGGAACACCAAATAGAATGACTGTTTTATTGATTGGAGCTGAGTTTTCTTCATTGCGATCCTTCTTAGGAATGAAAGATAAAATAATTCCGAACGGAAGCATAAAAAGAATGATTTTTCCGATTGTCTCAGGGTTAAAGTAGAGAATCGCTTGTGCACCAGCATACGCACCAATTAACCCGGCTGGGATACCGGTTGCCACTGCGGTCCAAATTACTTTCTTATTTCGAACAAAATTTCGAATAGCTGCGATAGTTCCTAACGTACTGACAATTTTTTCTTGCCCCAGAGCCAATTGAGGCGGTAATCCCGCAAGGATAAAAGAAGGAACTAAAATGAGCCCTCCTCCTCCGGCTACGGAGTCAATGAAACCGGCCGCAAAGGCCGATACCATTAATGCTATTAGTATTAAAAGCGTGATATCACTTCCTAACCATTCCATCGGTATCTCTCCAACTATTCATTTCCACATGCTTTTATCAGCACTGATGTATCAAGACGACCGAACCCTTTTTCTTGCAAAGAGAGGTACTGACGATCAACTTCTTTAGTAAGAGGGAGAGATAACCCATGCTTTTCTGCTTCGTTAAGACAAAACCTGAGGTCTTTGCGCATCCAGTCAATTGCAAACCCAAAGTCAAACTTGTTCTCAGACATAGTGACTGCACGGTTTTCCATCTGCCATGATCCTGCTGCTCCATGCTTTAGCACATCAACAACCTGCTCTATGTTCAGACCTGATTTCTGGGCAAGAAGCACCGCTTCACTGAGTCCTTTTAAAACCCCAGCAATACATATCTGATTAACCATCTTGCATCTCTGCCCCTGACCGTTGTCACCCAGCAGAACGACTTGATTTGAATAACTTGAAAGTAATGGAGAAATGGCGTCAAAAACGTCTTTTTGCCCACCGCACATGATGGTTAACACGCCATTTTGAGCGCCTGCCTGACCACCTGACACTGGAGCGTCAATGAAATGTATGCCTTTCGCTGCACACTTCGAAGCAAGTTCCTCAGCCAGCTCAGCCGATGTTGTTGTGTGATCGAGCAATACCGACCCTGCACACATACTGTTAAGTACACCAGTATCACCATATATGACGCTTCGAACGTCATCATCATTTCCGACACAGAGTGCAACAACATCGGCTCCCTCAGACGCTTCTGATGGTGTAACCGCAAACTTACCCGCATATTCAGTTGCCCAATTTTGAGCCTTTGAAGTCGTACGGTTATAGACAGTAACGTCAAAGCCACGATTTGAAAGATGTCCTGCCATTGGATATCCCATTACACCCAAACCAATGAAAGCGACTTTTGAAATGTTATTTGAATTATTCATGTTGTTCCCTTTTTACTGACGATGTTTATCACATTGAAATACCTTAATTGATCACATTGACATATGTCAATATGAGCAATTTACTTATGTTTATAATTTTTTAAATGAATTAAACTAGGTAACTATCTTTGAGAGTTATTGAAGTATCTGTAGGAGCGCCAGTGAGCAACGCCAAGTTTGTCAAAATTGCCAAGATCATCGAGAGTCGAATAGAAATGGGAGAATATAAACCTAACTCAAAGCTACCGACTCACAGAGTGCTTGCCGATGAACTGGAAACGACACCAGCGACCGTCGCCAAAGCCTACAACCTACTTGCAGATAAAGGGAGAATTGAATCACACGTTGGTCGGGGAACTTATGTATGTGAAAGGTCTGATTTGGGTAAAGCGATCCAGGCCCCTGAACATAGTGACGATTATAATTTTTCTATTCTTCAGCCTTGTCTGCACAAAAATGTTGATTCACTTCAACGAGCTTATCAATCCACAGCGAATAAAATAACATCGGAACTGATCGGCTATGTTGAGCATTCAGGACATGAAACCCATCGTCAGGCTGGGGCAACTTGGGCTGAACACTATGGTTTGGAAGGTGGGAATGCCAACAATACAATTCTGACCAGTGGCGCACAACATGCACTCTCTCTACTCATCGACGCCATGACGAAACCTGGTGATACCATCGCTGTAGAGTCTCTTACTTATCCAGGTATTTTTGCTATAGCCAATCTTTCTGAGCGCAATATCGTGGGTGTTCCGATGGATGAATATGGCGTATCTCCAGACGCTTTAGATTCTGTTATTGCTGAGCACAAACCTAAGTTGGTAATTATCGTACCATCGCACCAGAACCCTACTGGAATCACGATGCCTGAATTTCGCCGGGAAGAAGTAGCTAAGGTTATTCGTCAACATAATATATGGCTTGTTGAAGATGACATTTACTGTTTTCTTGATGAGAAGCCAATACCCGCTATCAGTAACTTTATTCCAGAACTCTCCTTTCATATCTCGGCACTTTCGAAAGCAATCAGTCCAGCTATGAGATGTGGCTATATCAAAGCGCCCGATAGCCAGATTGCTCTGCTAAATGCCCATATACGAGCGACTATCTGGCTTCCATCTCCCATCAACTTTAGCGCTGCAACCCACATGATAGAAACAGGAGAAGCATTTGAATTAGCAAACTCTCAACGTAGCACTGCTCAAGAAAGGCAGTTAATGGCTCGCGAGATCATCCCAACGATTCAATGCAGATCCACTGGATATCACATCTGGTTACCTTTACCAGAACAATGGAAAGCTGAGCACCTAGTCCAACAAGCTAAAAATCAGAATATCCTTGTCAGCAGTGGTAGCTATTTTGACGTAAATGGCATAGAAACTGGTCATATCCGTCTTTCATTAATGTCAGTCAGCACTGAAGCGAGGCTATGCGAAGGGCTTAATAAATTGAAATCTCTCTTGGATTCAAAAGTAAATACTTTGTTCCCATTTTAGTCAGTAAATATGTGTATTGAGTAAGGAGAGCCTCAATGGTTGTACATGAGGTTTGAACAGTAATCCAAAAACTATTCGCCTTGTAGCATTAGTAAAATGTGTTAGGTGATCCTCTATACAATCTGTTCGAGGAACCCGATGAACAATAAATGGAGCAAATTCGTGTTACCAATGGCGTCAGTCGTGACTCTGCACACATGACCAAAAGCATGGGAAACTCTATATACGTGGCCAGTTTTAGTTAATCACTACAAGATGTCTGGAACATCTTGACCAGAATAGTGGCCCCTAACTGGCTTAAGGTTTTAGCTTGGGTTTATCTTGGTAGGGTCATAGGAGGCGGTGTGTGTCTTGATTCTAAAAGCCGACCAGATTTCAGCGTGGTTTGATAGGTATCTACTGAAGAAAGACAAAGAGTAGACGCGATTGTGAAGCTCTAATATCGGTCTTTAGCATGATAAAAGCGAGTAGCCAAATAAAATGGTTCTCGCTTTTTTAATCAATTACCACGTTCGATTCGAGATAAAAATTACCCAGTAAACTCTTCAGAATCGGGACGATTGGTAAACTGCACACCATTTAAGAAGTCGCACAGCAGTTGGTCTTCACACTGTTTGTAGTTTTTGTTGTTTGGCTTGCGGAAATACGCACCAATTTCGTATTTACTTAAACTAGTACCAACCACTTCTAATACGTCCAACACATCTTCTGCTTTCATGTCTAGCGCAATGCGCAGCTTCATGAGAATCATGTTGTTGGTCAACGTGACTTCTGGCTTAGGTTGCTCGCCGTCTTTTTTTCCTCGCTTGAGGTTAATAAAGCCATTTAAGAATACCGCTAACTCTTGATCCTTCATCTTAACGCAAGATTTGTCGCTTTCATCTTTTAACCAGTTTGCCACTTTATCGTGAGCCACAGTGACTTCGGCCTGCCCGAAAGCTTTCAATATCTGCGCGTTTTTAAGGTTTAACGCGTGTTGGATACGACGTAAAATTTCGTTGTTAGTCACTAGGGATTCCTAAAATGAGTTCTAAGGGTGAATAAAAATCCATCAATGACATGCGATCTGTGAGTGTCTTTATTCAATAGCGTAGTTGACGGTGACTCTAACAGAGAACACGTTTCTTCGGTAGGTTAAAAAATAGAAATAAGACGGCCTATTCGAACTAGTTGGCTAAGTTGGTAAGACCCCACTGTCATAGACACTATGCTGATTAGAAGAAGTAGGTCAAACCACCTCACTGTGATTTGTGAGGTAGAAGGTTACTGGCAAGAAAAGGGACAGATTCGTGTCGGCCGACACGATACGGAACTCACACCGACGACTCCGGTGAACAAAACCTTACTAGCTGATAAACATCGAATCTAAGCGCTCTATCAACCAGAATGTCGCCAAAGTGCCAATACAATAAGCGGAATAGACGGGCGCTGCTTTAGGAAATGTGGCGAGCTTGCGATAGAGTCCAATGAGAGCCAGCAAGGTAGCGATAAACAGCAGTTGTCCCAATTCCACCCCCACATTAAAGAACAGGAGTGCTACAGGAACATCGACTTGCGGAAGACCGATTTCTTTTAGTGCACCTGCAAAACCAAAACCGTGCAATAAGCCAAAGGTAAAAGCCAGAGTCCAAGGCCAGCGACTGGCAAGAGTCTGACGACCATTGCGAAGCTGTATCGCTTCGGCTGTAATCAGAACAATACTGAGTGCGATCATCGCTTCTACCGGCGGCGGCGGCAAAGAGACATAATCCAGTGTTGCAAGACCCAATGTAATCGAGTGCGCTACAGTAAATGCGGTAATGGTCTTAAATAACATCGGCCATCCACTCACAATCAACATGAGCGCCGCTACAAAGGCCAGATGATCCCAGCCTTCAAGTATGTGTTCGATACCCAAACGCGTATAGGAAAAGACCAACTGCAAGCCAGTTTCAGCCTGTGGTATCTCAATGGCGTTTTCTCGCGGTTTCAGCAATAAACTGTAGTGAGAACCATCAAGTAGCGAAATGTTTACTAATGTATCCATTGCCGTACGGTTAAGGTTTTCGATCACCAGTGTCGAACCCGCAAGATCTTTTTCACCAATCAGGCGATAGCGGAAAAGAACAAAGCCATTGATAACGTTTTGACCCGGTAGTGGTGTCAGCGTAAAACCTGAATCAAATGCGGGACGGATATTTTGAACCATGCCATCTTTCGTCGGGATCTTCCATAACAGCTCATATTGCTTTGGCGACTGCTCATCAATTTGTAAATAGGCTGGCCTCACTTCGTGAGCTTGTGCGGCAGAGAGACAAGCAAGTAGACAGACCAGCAATTTAACCACAAAGCGAAACATCATGGCTGTGTGTACTCCTGCATTATTTGTTCAGGAACATTATTCGCGGTGATCTGCACCTGATATCTATCCAATAACGCCTGGAACATCTCTTTCTGAGCATCTAATACGGCGTAGTATTCATATTGCTGCGCGACATACTCTTCAATTTCGTCAAAAGGTGCCAAATGAGCGGGTTCACTTTCTCGAACTCGCACCAGATGATATCCAAGTCCTGATCGGATTGGTCCAACCCACTCCCCCACCGGAGTTTGAGCTAGAGTCTCAGAAAAATCACTTCCAAACGAATTATTAATGATTTGCACTGAGGTGAGTTCCCAATCCGATGAAACCGAAAGTTTGTTCAGCCTATCGTCAGGAAGTTCACCACCTACTTGAAGATCCGCCAGCAACTGCTCTAATTCTGGACTGTCCATTTCTGAAGGTAAGAAAAGAATCTGCTCGAAAGCTATTGCATCAGGGAGGGTAAAGAGATCAGCTCGCTGTTGATGAAACGCTCGCAGATCGGCATCAGTAGGTGGCTTCATAAGAGAGCTCAAATCACTCGCGACTGCTTCCATTTTCTGCGCCAAGCGAGTCCGTATTATATCATCATCTTTATCAAGCCCCATATTGAGCGCTTCACGATAGAACACCTCCTGACGTAAATGACGATCGATAATTGCAGCCACATCTTCAGGAGCGGGGTCGCGTTTCCACTGAGCTTTCCAAAGCGTCTCAAGATGATTAAGGCGGCTTTGGTCGATCACAATCGTATCTTTATTGCTCTCAGCCGAGGTCGATGGGCTTACCCACGACCAGGCTGAGAAAAGCAGACCACCTAAAACAGCAAAATGAAAAAGGGGTTCTCTAATAATACTTTTAATCATGTTGAGTTTACTTCACCTCATACCAAATTGGCGACGCCCAGGCACGTTCAACGATTTGTCGCTTCACATCATCTGGGTACTTCACACCCTCACGTAACTCGTCGTAAAGTGTCCATCGAGCCGTTGGCAACTGGAGAACACGAACATAATAAAACGCTTCCTGTTTAGGGTTCCAGTTCGGATCAGTCCAAACACCCATCAACTCAGGGTCACCTTTTTCAGAGTTAAACTCACCAGTATTTAAATTTATTGGCGCATCAATAGGTGCGACAGTTCCATCCGATTTCAAACGTTTACCCGAAGCGACAACGTTATAAACGGTATCTCTCGGCTCACCATTTTCAATCCAGCCTTTAATAATCTGGATGCGGTCTAGATTAGGACCAATAGGATCTTTCATCGCCCAAACTAGGAACTGAGGCGCTTTTGAACCTTTGTAATCACCTCCCATTGGTACACCTTTTTTATAACCATCGGTGACCAATGCTTCGTAACTCGCATAGCTTTTCGAGAAGCCTTGTCCGGCAAAGAAACGTACTTTCATTCGAGGACCGCTTGTTGCGAAAGTTTCCTTCGCGAGCATCGAATCCCAAATCGCACCGCGTGTGTTCGACTCTGCCCAAACTGCTGTAAGAGCTCCAGGGTTAGAATCAGCGATGGACATCTCACCTTCTAATATTGATGTAGAGCGAACTTGAGCAGTTTGATCTGCGTAACCATGGCTACCCACTTTGTAATTGTCTTCTTCAACGTTACTCGGCGTACCATTGTGACTATCTGTTCCGCCAACAAAGCCGTACTTAAATGGGTTAATTCCTAGCTCAGCATGATACTTGATACCTCGACCCAATCCATAACGGACGAAGTTTTCTTTTATGAAACCACGGCCGTTAAATTTTTGAATCGTCAAAGCGTTTTCAAAATCAGCAAATTCATCGTTTGGCCAGAAATTTGGGACAACTTCAGAATTTCCTTTGACTTGCATCATCTCGACTAACGGCTCCATACTTGCCCGAGTTTTGGCATACTCTTCGTTAATTGGCACACCAGTCAGGCTCGCTTCTGCAAATAACAAACCTTTTGATTCATTAGAGTTATGAGGAATAGCAAATACCTTTTTTCCATCGTCACGTTGAGTTTGCATCCAAGCCCATAGCATTTCCGGATCCGCACCATCGTTTGAGGAAAATGGCATTTCGGGTACATTTGTATCGCGGAAGAAAACATTGCGATGCTGGTTCGAGCCGCCAGGTGCAGAGGTCCATTCATAGGCATGAATAGTAGTAAATTTACCCGGTTGATAATGCTTTTCTGTTGCTTCGTAATTTTTCTTCCATGTCGATTTTATCGCTTTGATACCTTGGAAAAATTCGGGGTGAGGGTCACCGCCACCAGCTAAAGGCGCAAGGACGTACTTACCGTAAAGCTTCAATGCCGTATCAAGATCCGGCGCTTCGCGAAACGCGACAGCAATTTCATGATCATAACCCGGAGCGCCTTCATTCATCAGGCTATATGCTTCTCCCATAAACTCAGAGTGATCGGTCACTGCGACAAAATCCAGTGGGCGTTTGATTTTGTGCATACTGCCGTTAACCATGATCTCTTCGCCTTGAGCAAATCGATACGCATCATCTGGTGTTAGCCTGTTGCCGGCAATAAACGCATCCATAGATACACCAGTGTGGACGTGTTGCTCACCAAAGTAGGCTTCTTTTAACGGATTCTTAGGCACATCATTTTCAGATGTATTTGCGATAGCATAAGGTGCCAAAATGAGAGTCGCTATATAGCAACTTGTAGCGGTTGCGAGATGTGAGAGCTTCCATGTGTTCATAATAATGTACCCAGTTATCCTTTAAATAGTGAAGCTAGACCAATGCATAAAGCTGCACATATAAAAGTGGCTCGGAAACTATATAAAATCAAGAATTGCATGTGCGAAGTATCGCTATTAATGAATAGATGGCTTAGCTGCTCACATACCCACATCAGCTATTGCCAAGTAGACAATTATTACTTCGGATTAGTCAATTTAAGTCATTAGGTAGTTGGCAGAAATGTTGCGAGTAACAGCTCTAGCACGTCTTGGGGCACAAGTTAGTTGCAAAAAAACTGAACCGCAAAACTGGATAATCTCAAGTGAAAAAATTAATTTAAATGACCAGCTATGCTTTGTTGCTCGATAGCAATGAGATACCAAAGCCAATAAATATTGTACCCGCAGCCCTGTTAATTAATCTGCTTAGATGACTTCTGGAGAACAAACTTGAAAATTTAGAGGTAACAAGAGCATAAGAAACAAGGGCGGAGAAAGAAAAACAAGCAAACGTCAGAGAAAGCGCAAAAAACTGCGACATAATTGGTTGCTCTACATTTAAAAACTGAGGAAATAAAGCTGTGTAAAATGCGATGGCTTTGGGATTCGTTACTCCTACGAGGTAGGACTCAAAAAATAAGCGAAGATTGCTTTTATCAGTCGTATAACTTTCCTCGGAAATAACTTTATTTTTTTTCGAAATCCAATACTGAATACCAAGATAAATAAGATACGAACCACCTAATATTTTTATAGCCAAATACAGATATTCGGAAGTGAGAATCACTGTACTCAATCCCGCAGCCGATAATGCAGCCATACTCAACATAGCCAACACGTTACCAAGCATACCCCAAAGTGCCTTATTTAATCCGTAGATAGCGGTATTCTTTACAGCTAGAAAAACAGCTGGGCCTGGCGTAAACGTTGCAACAATGCAAATCAGCAAAAATAACAAGTAGTCCATTATTTAATCTCCATAAATCTAAACATTCCTTCAGGTATGTTACAAAACGAACCGATTAGATTGTAACCATCATGCCTCGTTTATTTAGTCACTTCAATTTGTAGTCAGAGTGTTAGTGAGTAGCAGCATTTACTATGGGTTAGCTGAATAAAACGATTATAGGTACATGTATACCTTCAATGTACACACTCGTAGCATTCATTCGACCTTGATTATCTTCACTCAAATCGAAAGTAACACGGTCATTAAGCTTTGGGCGACAATTGATACCGAAATAGGCACCAATATCATAGACACTCTATTTCATAATGGTGGTATGAAATTAATTAAGCCAAAGAGAAACGGATTAAACTGTAAAAGTGCCAGCTCTAGCAAAGAAAGTGGCATTTCTACGTAACAAAATGCCGAGCAACACACCCCGAAGAGAACGGGTATCCAGTCTGTAAGCTGTCCATTCCAAATTTAATAGATTTCGTTTTTTATCAGCGACAATAGGAATCACTATAATCCAAACAATAAAACAAACTATGTTTATTATTTTATCCTCCGTCATGTGAGCAATTTTGTACAAAACACAAAGCAGATTTAGGTGTAAACTAAACAGCCGTCGTACAAAGAGTGGATTATGGACAAACAACGCTCCCTCAAATCAAAGGAAAGTGCAAAGTTTCAAGTAGCAGATGAACTTGGTGGAATTGAGCTACTCGACGCTAAATATGAGACCCAGAATTTCTCCCGTCACAGCCATGAAGGATACACTGTCGGTGTAATTGAACGCGGTGCACAGCGTTTCTATCGTACGGGAGCAAATCACATAGCCCCGCAAGACACTATTATTCTGGTCAATGCTGACGAAATGCATACTGGTCATTCAGCAGCAGAAGGCGGCTGGGCCTACAAAGCAATGTATCCACTACCCGATCAGTTTCAGACCATTAGCCGAGAACTCGGCAATAGCAGTTATGGCACTCCTTACTTTCCCGAAGCAGTGGTAAATGACCCAGAGCTTGCCAATCAATTTCGCCTAGTATTTTCTACTCTAGAAAAATCCGATAACCGCCTACTGCGCGAAACTCTGGTGTACGCCAGTTTAGTCAAGCTAATGGCACGTCATGGTAAAACTCCGCCTAAGCCAGTTGAAATATCCAAAGCTCAGCAGCAGTTAACTTTGGTAAAAGAGTTTCTCGATGACTTTCCACAGGCCGATGTTTCATTGGAGGAACTTGCTAAATTGGCCGGTATCAGTCCGTTTCATTTGGTACGGGCATTTCAGAAACAATTTGGATTTCCACCTCACGCATACCAAATTCAGGCTCGACTACGTTATGCCCGTAGGCTACTCAAAGCTGGACATTCGATTTCCGATACCGCACATGAATGCGGCTTTCACGATCAAAGCCATCTCCACCGCCACTTTAAAAAAGCGATGGGAATTACACCCAAGCAATACATTCAACATTAAGTCGTTACTACCCTTTTTAAGCAGCAACTTTGTACAAGTATTTTCCTCACCACTGTGATGTCATGATTCCAGCTAATTTCAGCTTCAAACCTTAAATTTAGCGTGTTTCGTATAACGTTAGTATTCACAACTAGGATGACTTCATGAGTAGTACAGTTTTGTCACGGCATTCATACACTGAATCAAAATCCCGTTCCTTCTGGCAAGGAACCATTGCCATGCTACCGTTGAGCGTGGCTGTTTTGCCCTGGGGGCTACTTGCAGGCTCATTCGCTATTGATGCTGGATTGAATCCGTTTGAAAGTCAGGCGCTATCAGCAATTTTATTTGCTGGTTCAGCGCAACTTGTCGCAACCGGGATGATCAAAGCAGGTGCAGGCCTGATGACTATGTTGCTCACCACACTATTTATTACCTCTCGTCATGTTCTCTATAGTGTGTCGATGCGTAGTAAAATCAGTCCACTGCCAACTCGTTGGCGACTCATCCTCGGTTTTTTGTTAACCGATGAGTTGTTTGCGTTGTGTGGCCAACAGAAAGAGCAGCAGTTCAACCGATGGTACGCGCTCGGTGCTGGATTAAGTTTTTATCTGATTTGGAACTTCGCGACTCTCGTTGGTATTGTTGCTGGTAGTCACATCCCTTCACTGAACGAACTAGGGCTGGAGTTTGCTGTCGCGGCGACATTTATTGCAATCGTGATACCAAATATAAAGAGTTTGCCAATGGTTGTGTCTGTCTTGGTAGCAATACTACTTTCAGTGAGCTTAACAGTGATCAATCTAGATGGCAGCCTTATGGTCGCTAGTGTTGGCGCGATGCTAGCGGGTTATGCTACCGAACAGTTGCAAGGGGTACGTGTATGATTATGTTATCAATACTTGCAATGACAGCATTAGTTTTCTTGAGCCGTTATGTGTTTCTAGAACCTATGTTGCCACTGCGTCTAAGCCCCAACCTACAACGTTTTTTAAGTTATTCTGGTCCAGCAGTGCTTACCGCAATCTGGGCACCGATTGTGTTTACCCATGAAAAATTGTTGTGGTTGGATACCACGAATCCTTACATTTGGGCGTCCTTACTGGCAGGAATTCTGGCGTGGAAAACTAAGAATGTATTGCTTACAACAGTAGCTAGCATGGCGATATTTTTATTGCTAAATCTGGTGTTATTTAGAGCTTAACATCATAAAGCTGTACAAATTGAGTCGCCTTATGGCTAGCAATGTTTGACCAAAAACTCATGCATAACTGTTTTGAATCCAGCACTGCTTTATCGTGATGAATAAATTCGACGTTCATGTCACTAATCTCAGTGGGGATTTATCACTAGTGTGAGATAGGTATGCACCGAGCTACTGTTCTCTCTCAAATGCAATGATATGATGATTTTACTGTTTTCAGACATTGTAGATGAGTTGACTTAGAGCATGGAAAGCAAAAGTAACTACGACCATTTGGTCCATATCAAAAGCCACGATGAATTAGCTTTGTATGAACTCATTCCTAATGTGGTTTGGTTTTTTGACCTCGATAAACATGGTTGGTGGTGGGGAAATCAGGCCGCCGTCGACTTTTGGGGATTAGACAATGTTCAACAACTTATTGATAAAGACCTCTCTGGTGACACTCAAGGTGCAAAAGATCGAACAGCGCAGACATTTGAACTTGCGGCTAAAAATGGTCTGACGATAGATCCATGGACAACCTACCCTAACGGAAAACCCAAAACTGTCTTTATGATGCATAGGGCTGTGTTATTAGGTCCTGAAAAGCATCGTGGAATCATTGCTTTTATTAACGAGAAAGTAGAATTGGGTCAGCAGCCCGAGAATCTATTGTTGGTAGAAGCTATGCGTTATACACGAGTCGCTGCGACTACTTTTACCGATGCTGGCGAAATCGTGATTGAAAATCCTGCCGCCACAGAAACTTATGCTCATTTAAATAGCAAACCAATACCCGAAGGACAGAGTGTGTTCGTGGCGCGTTTCGCATCTCCAGAACAGGGGCGAGAATGTCTGGCGAAAGCAATCGAGGAAAAAGGTGGTCGTTGGGATTACATTATGCGCACAGCCGAAGGCGAGCGTCAGCATTCGCTCGATATTAGACGCACTCGCCACCCTTTAACTGGAGAGTTTTTGTTGCTGGTGGTTGAGTATGATGTGACCGAACTTTATGAAGCATTAGCGGAACTAGAACAGGCACATGAAAACTTACACCATATCGCCATGACCGATACTTTGACTCAAGTTTCTAGCCTGCATCATATGCAAGAAGCCGCAAAGCAGTTTTTGAACGATGCCACAACACATGGTGAAAGTGTACGAGCACTGTTTATTGATCTTGATGGTTTTAAGCAAATCAATGATAAACATGGTCATGATATTGGGGATGAAGTACTAAAAATTGTTGCACAGCGTATTAAGTCCGTAATTCGTCAGTCAGATATTTTAGCTCGTGTCGGTGGTGATGAGTTTGTCATACTGCAACTCGGTGCCAACGATACAGAGAGTATTGCTATGCGAACCCTTAATTGTTTAGCTGAACCTATTTCTCTGCCTAGCGGCATCGTTAAAGTGAATGCCAGTATCGGCATCGCTTCATATCCGGAAGATGCTGATAACCTGAAAGATCTACTAAAGATTGCAGATGATGCAATGTATAAGGTGAAAAAATCGGGCAAGAATGCCTTCACGTTTGCAAAGTGCTAGGGCTTAATTCTTAAGCGATAAAGGCGGAAAGTTTCCGCCTTTATGATTGAAATGATAGTGTTCCCACCTAGGATTCTGAGCAGGTTTTTGACCCGCGTTTAAACAGCGAAATACGTGGCAGTAATAAGCCTGTGATAACAACGGCAATGCCAAGCAATTGTAATTCTGTCACCGCTTGACCGAGCATATACGAGGTCAATACCGAGAAAATGGGTACAAAGTTGAAAAACAACGCCGCATTGGCAGAACCTAAGTGTCGCACACCGTTTAGCCACAACAGATAGCCAGCAACGGTACCAAATACCCCTATATACAATACTTCCGATACACCCAAGGCTGAACTATTCCATAACTCAGCGAATGGATGCACCTCTGGCGTTGCCAAACACATAACACCAATAACAACGGCTCCACTTAACATTCCCACGAAGGTATAAGGAATCACTGGCATCCAGCGACTGATACCTTGGCTGAAGTATGTGTAGAAACTCCATGCCAGCATTCCAAAGAATATCAGCTTATCACCGTGGTTGATTTGCATAGAATATAGCGTCTCAAAATGCCCGTTGGTGATTACCATCAGAACCCCCGTCAAACTGACCAGCAAGCTAAAACACTGCAAAGCAGACGGTAGAGTTCGAAGCGCAACACAGGCTATGAGAGATGTCATTAAAGGACTAAGTGCCATAATTAATGAACCGTTCGTTGCATTGGTAGAAGCCAAGCCAGTAAACAAACCGAGATTCAGCCCACCTATTCCCACAGCGCTAACGGCTATAACCCAAACCCATTGATTCGAACTCAAGTTCAATTTAGGTATGCGCACAGCCTTGAGATATACAGCCAGACACAAAGCCGCGACGACGAAGCGCCAGAACACCAATGTAAGAGCATGAACTTCCTCTAAAACGTGTTTACCAATTGGAAAGCAACTACCCCAAAAGAAGGTACAAATAATAAGAAGGATAACTGCTTTCATCGTTGAATCAGATTTCATCGTCACTCCAGATGACTTGTAAAAATGTATTCCTTAGTGTATTGATTTCAATAGTTGGATAAACAAGCAATATTAAGACGGTAAATGCCAATAATGAAACCTAGCTATTCGTTAGACGATCTGCGCTGTTTTTGTACTGTAGCACGTTTGGGCAGCTTCAAAGATGCCGCCCAATCTTTGAGTATGCCTCTCTCAACTTTGAGTCGCCGCATACGACAGCTAGAAACCGATTTACAACTTCGTCTGCTCAATCGAGATGCACATCGCGTAGTCTTAACCAGTATCGGTGAGCAATATTTTCAACGCTCAGTCGCTCTGTTTGATGAACTCAATGATATTGACGAAGATCTGCATCGGGATAAATATCAACCTCAAGGAAAAATCCGCATTTCCGCGCCAATCAATGCAGGGTCTCAGTTTCTGCGTGCCATTTTTTATGAGTTCTTGCTGAAATATCCCGACATTCAACTAGATCTTAGTTTTTCCAACACCTTGATTGATATTGAAGCGGAAGGCATGGACGTGGTGTTTAGAGTTGGGAACACCGTGGTCGACAACTGGATTGCAAGGCCGTTAAAGCACATCCACTTCATTTTGTGCTCTCATCCCGACTATGATATTTCCGGCATAACCACACCAGACAAGCTATGCGGTCATCCCACAGTCGTTTGCCGCCCTATGATACCGTGGCAGTTGGTACACAAAGAGAGTGGCGAAGAGTTTGATTATCATCCTAATAAGGGTGTAAGGCTGGAAGTGGATGAAATTGTAATGCTAACTCACGCTATTAAAACAGGCTTAGGTATTGGATACGTGCCCGATTACTTTGCGCTTCCTATGGTCGCTCAAGGTGAAATGAATCACGTGCTACCCGACTGGAGTAGTAAAGCTCGCACATTACATATGCTGTATCGCGACCGCGATAACCTACCAATGCGAGTGCGTCTGTTCATCGAGTTCGTGCTATTGCACTTTAACTAGAAAGCACTCAGCCAGCGTTTAAATAGCTGGCTGAATGTTGGAAGTTATCTTTTAGGCGTTATTTGTACTGCCGCCTAGCTGACGGTACTCAAGCGACTAATCACGGTTTAAGAATGCGTATTCCAGCCCAATTTGTCGGCGAATTTCATCCATGTTTTTCATAGTATTAATACTGTCCTGCCAGCTGATAACGTCACTTTGCAGTTTGCCTTGAGCAATACAGTTCATCACCTCTTCGATTTGATATTCAAACCCGGTAGCTCTGAAAGGAAGCTCTATAACCTGATCATCTTCCCCGTTAACACTTAGAACTGCTTTGGTTGCCGCCCAGAACATTGGGTCGATGGTAATGCTACCTTTGCTGCCATAGAGTTTAAAGTTGTTGTCCAAGGTAACATTTAGCCCGCAAGTGAACTGGCTAGCAACACCGTCGTAATCAAGAATCACGCTTGTGCGCTCATCGACATTGGTTTCACCTATCATACCGTTGGCAACGATTGAGCTTGGCTCACACTTCATCACAAATTGGGACATCGTGAGGTTATAAATACCAGTATCAAGCAAAGCGCCACCAGCAAGCTCATTATTTAACAAACGGTCACTTTCATCTCGCGGAACATTGAAAGAAAAAGACGAGCTCATAAAGCGTATATCGCCAATACGTTGTTCACTAAGCCAAGTCATCACCTGTTGCCAAACGGGTAGAAAGCGTGTCCATACGGCTTCCATCAAAAAGGTTTGATGCTTCTCCGCCAAACTTATCAATTCTTGAATTTGAGCTTCATTGACGGTTATAGGTTTCTCACACAGTACTGCCTTACCCGCTATCAGGCATTTTCTAGCGCACTCAAAGTGAAAGCGATGTGGGTTGGCTATATAGATAGCATCTACTTGAGGGTCATCAATGAGAGTTTGGTATTCATCGTAAGCGTTCTCGCAATCGTACTCTAGGGCGAAAGCTTGCGCTCGCTCTAGGTTAGAACTGGCAACCGCGTACAAACTTGCGTTGGGTACAATTTTAAGGGCTTTAGCGAAGTTGTGGGCAATCCGACCTGGGGCAATAATTCCCCAGTTAAAGGTAGTTTCAGACATAAATGTTCCCTGTTATTTTTTTCCCAAAAAGCAAAATGAAGAAGCCGACTCAAAGCCAGCTTCTCCACGTTATCTACGAGTTTAAGGTTTAACACACATGAACTAAACCTTAGCCTCGCTTTCCTTTGAGTGACAGAAAGAAAAAGACGTCACAGGATTTTTCAGCGCAACGACGTTATAGACGCTGAGTCGACTGAGTATCAAAAATCGAGCATTTGGTTGCTTCAACTTTCACTTTAAATGAATCGCCTACAGACAGTTGGTCTTCCGACGTCACTCGGTGAGATAGAGTGTGTTGCTCGGTAAACTTGGTCCAAACCAAGGTATCAGAACCCATAGGCTCAACCAACTCCACTACCCCTTGAATAACGTTGTCAGAGGCGTCTTCATTATGCTCTGCAATTAAGTGTTCAGGACGCACACCTAACGTTACTGACGCACCATCCACAGGCTGTTCAACAAATGGGTACCCACTCACATCGATATGCAAATCCGCTGATTTAAACAACACTTTATCCGCACTTACGCTTAGATGCCCTTTAATACAGTTCATTGCAGGAGAACCTAAAAACGTCGCAACAAACAGGTTTTGCGGTTTGTTATAGACATTATGAGGGGTATCCAATTGTTGAATAATGCCATCTTTCATTACTGCAATGCGGTCTGCTAGAGTCAACGCCTCAATTTGATCGTGTGTTACATAGATCATTGTTGATTTGAGCGTCTTATGTAGCTTTTTGATTTCTAGCCTTAATTCCGCACGCAGTTTCGCATCTAGGTTCGATAAAGGCTCATCAAACAGATAGATATCCGCATCGCGAACTAACGCTCGGCCAATCGCAACACGTTGACGTTGTCCGCCTGAAAGTGCTGAAGGTTTGCGTTTTAGTAGCGGCTCTAGCTGCAACAATTTGGCAGCCCAAGCAACCTTCTTATCAATGGTTGCCTTATCTACGCCGGCAATACGCAACCCGAAAGACATGTTTTTCTCAACACTCATGGTTGGGTACAGAGCATAAGACTGGAAGACCATGCCAATGCCACGATCTTTAGGATCTGCCCAAGTCACGTCTTTACCATCAAAATGGATGCTTCCACCACTGGTATCAATCAAACCACCGATTGCATTAAGTAGCGTAGATTTCCCACAGCCTGAAGGGCCGAGCAGTACGAGAAACTCACCATCATCAATAACAAGGTCTAACTGTTTAACGATTTTTGTCGACTCGTAGCTGATGTCGAGCTTACTGATGTTTACGATTCCCATAAAATTACCCTTTTACTGCACCAGAGGCGATACCACGAACAAACCAACGCCCAGAAGCGACATAAATGATTAGCGGTACAAGTGATGTAAGAATGGTAGCGGCCATATTGACGTTATAGGCACGCTCGCCTGTTGTTGTATTCACGATGTTATTGAGTTGGACGGTCATTGGCAGGTTGTCGTTACCCGCGAAGACCAAACCGATTAAGAAGTCATTCCAGATATTGGTCACCTGCATGATCACCGCCACAATGATAATTGGCACTGACATTGGCAGCATGATATTGAAGAACACCTTGAAGAAACCTGCTCCGTCTATGCGCGCAGCATTAAACAGCTCCATCGGTAGAGTGCTGTAATAGTTTCTAAACAACAGCGTCATGATTGGCATACCGAAAATGACGTGAGATACCACTACGCCAGTCAAAGTGCCGTAAATACCAATATCTGCATAAACTCGAATCAAGGGATAGATAAACACTTGATAAGGGATAAATGCGCCTAGAAGTAGGCAAGCAAAAAGCAGGTTCGCGCCCTTAATTTTCCAAAATGACAGAGCGTATCCGTTGATGGCACCGAATAGCACAGAGATAACCACACTTGGAATTAAGATACGGACTGAGTTCCAGAAACCTACTTGTAGACCATTACACTGCAAGCCTGTACATGCACTGCTCCATGCCACTTTCCATGCATCCCATGAGAAGTTTTGCGGAAGCGCAAAAATAGAAGATAAGCGAATCTCGTCCAGTTCTTTAAATGACGTCACCAGCATCACGTACAGAGGCAACAAAAAGAACAGTGCTGTAATGGTTAAAAATCCGTAAACGCCAAAGCGTCCCCATTGTGCTTTAACGGACATCGGTCGCTCTGACGCGGTCAATTTCATTGTAGGTGAATGTGTCGCCGACATAAGTTACCCACCTTATTTCTTAATGTAATTTGAGTAGATGAATGGCGCGATTAAGCACAAGACAGTCGTTAGCATCACGGTCGATGCTGCAGTCGCCAATCCGATATTGGCGCGTTCAAATAGGTTATCCATGATGAACTTAGCCGGAACTTCACTTGCCACACCGGGTCCGCCGCCAGTCATTGCGACAACAACGTCATACATCTTGATGATGCTGATAGAGAGTAAAACGACTGTCGTGATAATCATTGGGCGTAGCATAGGCAGAATAATGCTGATATAGACACGCCAAGTCGGAATGCCGTCTATTTTGGTCGCTTTCCATAAATCGTCATCAATGCCACGAAGACCAGCCAGAAGCAGTGCCATTACAAGACCTGCACCCTGCCATACCGCAGCAATAACGACGGTATAGAGCACCATATCGGGGTTAACAATCCAATCAAAAGAGAAAGATTCCCAACCCAAGGAAATCATTGTTTTTTGGATACCCAACTGTGGATTAAATATCCACTGCCACACTAAACCCGTTACGATAAAAGACATGGCATAAGGGAACAAAAATACGGTTCTGAAGAAGCTCTCAGCTTTAATTTTTTGATCTATAAAAACAGCCAATAAAAAACCCAGCACAAAACAGATTGCGAGAAATAGAAAAGCAATGACCAGTAAATTTTCCAGCGAGGTGACCCAGCGGGAAGTGCTGAATAGTCGCTCATACTGAGAGAACCCAACGAAGTCACTTTTAGGCAACATTCTTGAACTAGAAAATGAAAGACGAACCGACCAGAACATAGTGCCCATGTAGGCAATCAACACGGTCAGTGCCATCGGTAAGGCTGCCAAATAGGCAAGTGCGTTACGTTTTAGGTGTCTTTGCACCGCAGCAACATTCATCGATGCACTCCAAGATAAGTCAAAATAAGAGAGACAAACTTCAAAAAGGCGCACCGAAGTACGCCTTATCAGTGAAAGCAATATTAGTCACGAAGAGCTTGAGTAAAGATGGTTACTGCTTTGTCTGTTGTCATCTCTTGCGCGTTCCATACTTCAGTCACAGCATCTTTAAGTGAACCGTATAGATATTCTTCCATCAGCATTGAGCCATCAGGTACCTGACGGTCAGCCACTTTTAGGATCGCTGCACCTTTTTGTGCACAAATATCCATGCTTGAAACATCGACATCGGTACGCACTGGGATCGAACCTTTCAAGTTATTGAACTTAACTTGCGTCTCAGGGCTTAGCATTGATTCAACCAGTTTATGTTGGACTGCGATTTGTCCTTTATCGTCGGTTTTCGGGAATACAAATACGTCACCACCCACGATGTAAAGAGAATCATCGCCTAGACCTGGGAAACAACCATAATCTTGACCAGGAATTTTGTTGGCTTGAGTGAACTCACCTTTCGCCCAGTCACCCATGATTTGAATACCCGCTTTATCGTTGATAACGAGACTGGTTGTATCATTCCAGTTACGCCCCGGAGAACCTGCATCTACGTATGGCTTAAGTTTCAAGAAAGTATCAACAACCTTTCTAAATTCCGCTGAGTTAAGTGTTTTACTATCACGCTTACCTAGCGCATCAAGGTAAAGCTGCTTGCCGCCTACGTTACTTAGAACGGTGGCAAACATTAGGTTTTCTTGCCAGTTTTGACCACCTAGAGCCAGAGGGATATAGCCTGCAGCTTTAAGTTTATCTAGAGCTGAAAACAGTTCATCAACCGTAGTAGGCTCTTTCTCAATACCCGCTTTAGCAAATGCTTCTTTTGAATACCAGAACCAACCCGGCATATGAATGTTCACAGGAGCCGCATAGAAATGGCCATTAACCTTGATGGCGTTCAAAGTCGGTTGCGGCAAGATTTGTTCCCAGTTATTGGCTTTCGCTACTTCATCGATATTGTTCAGCATGTCTTCTGCAATCATCTCGTGATACTGCTGAGAAGTATTAAATAGAGCCGCTGTCGTTGGGGAACCACCAATCATACGGTTGATTGCGGCACTACGAGCATTTGAACCACCCGCCACTGCGCTATCTTTCCAAGTTCCACCTTGCGCCTCAAAAGCATCGGCTAAGACCTTAATCGCTGCAGATTCGCCGCCGGAAGTCCACCAGTGCATCACTTCTGCTTCTTCTTTAGCAAAAGCTGGCGCGGTAGCGAGGGTAATAGCGGCAGCCAAAGTAAGTTTCTTAATCATGGGGGTACCTTTAGAGTTCGTTATTGTGTCTATTAATAATAATTAACGTGAATCATAATGGTTTAAAATGGAATCGATTCCATTTTTATATTTTATATATCTATAAATAAGACTCTTCTAGAAGATCTTTTATTAAATATATCAATATGAGGAACTGATCACTAAATGCATAAATTAATAGTTTTAGGCGAAAAAAATCTGTAAATATGCAAAATATGGCTCTAACATGAGCTAAAAGCAGTAGTTTAGGTAAGTGAGTAGAAATCTATGGCGACGATAAAAGATGTAGCCAAATTGGCGGGAGTTGGAGTCGGAACCGTTTCCAGACACCTTTCGGGAAACGCTTCTGTTTCACCCAAAGCAGGCAAAAAAATCGCAGCTGCGATGGCAGAATTAAATTATCGTCCGAACAGTATGGCGCGTTCACTGTCGTCAAAACGTTCAGATATTGTTGGCCTTTGGGTACCCTCTTTCTCTGGCTCATTTCATAGAAAAATGTTGCAAACCATTGAGCGAGAACTCCGCAAGCGGGACAAGCACATCATTCTGGCCAACGCTGAAGATGCACAAAACGATGAAGAACGAATCAAGTGCCTCGATTACTTGATTGAACGTGATTGCGACGGCATTTTGATGTCATGCCCTGAGTTATCCGTTGTCCAACTAGCGAAAATCGAAGCTCGCTACCCTAAAGTGGTGTTTATTAACCGTGATGTCGAAGAATTAATAGACAAAACTTTCTGTGCTAATCATTACCAAGGTGGTCGCTTAGCCGCGGAACACCTAGTTGAGTTGGGACACACCGAGATTGCCATCGTCACGGGACGTATGAATGCACAAGATGCTATCAGTCGTCATCAAGGCTTCATCGACCGTCTGGCTGAATCTGGCATACAGGTGAAACCAGAGTTAATTGAATCCGGCGGCTATAGTTTCGAACTGGGCCGCGCTGCCACTCAACGCCTGATTGATAAAGGTATCCCATTTACCGCTCTATTTTGTGGTAACGACAATAGCGCCATGGCGGCGATCTCTACACTGAACGAACAAGGTATCGTCGTTGGCAAGCAGGTATCGGTGATTGGTTATGACGACATTGACTTGGCTGAATATGCCTCGCCATCGTTAACCAGCGTGCGCATTCCACTAGAAGAAATCTCTATCAATGCTTGCCACCAGATCCTCAATTTATGTTACGGCGAATCACTGCCAATAAAGACTCGTTTTGAGCCAACGTTATCTATCCGCAATTCAACCCACTCAGTAAAACAATTGGAAACTAAGTAGTATTTCAGAGGCCTATTGAATGACACACTATATTGACTCCGGCAAACGCTTCTTACTAGATGACCCAACACTAGTACCCAACAGCGCGGGATATTTATGGAATAAGAAGATGATGATTCATGTGAATTGTCAAGGTTACGCTGTAGCTCAATATATGAACCCTGAGCCTAAAAAATACGCTCACAATCCGAATATGGCGGCCACCAGTTTTATGCAGCCAGAGCAACCGTACTTCGCCCACCATCCAGGTCGCTTTTTTTATCTGAGAGATGATGAAAGCGGTGAGATGTTCTCAGCACCATTTGCACCAATGAAGAAAGAGCTCGATAGCTATCAGTTCCTACCTGGCCTCAACGATATTAAATGGCACATCAAGTGTTTCGGTATTGAACTGGAGATAACTCTCACCCTTAGCGCTGATTTTGTTGCTGAACTATGGAAGGTCAAGGTTGTGAATCGTGACAATAAGGCGAGAAAGATCTCGCTCGTCCCCTACTTTCCGGTCGGCTATATGTCTTGGATGAACATGGCGGCTCACTACGATGAAACGCTGAATTCGATTGTTTGTACCTCGATCACGCCATACCAAAAGCTTGAGGACTACGAGAAGAATAAACATTTTAAAGACATCACATACTTAGCTTGTGATGTGCGCCCGACTCATTTTGAAACCAGCATTCCCCGCTTTGAAGGGCAAGGAGGCTTACATAATCCAACAGCCCTACAACAAGGTAACGCGCTGAGTGATCAAGCCAACTACTATGAAATGCCAGCGTGCATAATGCAGTTTGCACTAAACCTGCAATCTGAAGAAGAACAAGAGTTTAACTTTGTATTCGGACCAGCATTGGATAAAGCCGAGATCAGCGACACCCTAGAGCAGACTCTGGGCGCAAATAGGAACCAGACTGTCACTCGTTACGAAAACTACATTGAGTCGGGTAAAGGGGTGCTACAGGTATCAACACCGGACAAAATCTTTGATCAGTTCGTTAATAACTGGTTGCCTCGTCAGGTGTTCTACCATGGGGATACGCATCGATTAACCACTGACCCACAGACACGTAACTATTTGCAAGATGGCATGGGCATGGCCTATGTCAACAGCCATGAGACTAAGCAGGTTATTCTCACTTCTTTGGCACAGCAGAAACGCGATGGTGAAATGCCTGATGGCATTCTGTTAACACCAGAAGCCGAATTAAAATATATCAACCAGATCCCTCATACAGACCACTCAGTCTGGCTGACGCTGATTCTGGAAGCGTATTTAAATGAAACCAATGATTGGGCTCTGCTCAATGAACCTGTCGCTTGGGCTGATTCCGACGAGAAGAGCTGCGTACTGGAACACATGAACCTTGCCATGGAGTACATGTGTCACGCACGCGATGAACGCGGCTTGCCTTATATTGCTCAGGGAGATTGGTGTGACCCGATGAATATGGTGGGTTACAAAGGCAAAGGAGTTTCAGGCTGGTTAACTCAAGCATTAAGTTTTGCTCTGCAATCTTGGATTCACCAATCTCGCGGTGTTAATCACAGCGAGAAAATCGACCAGTTCCAAAAAACCGTCGATGAACTTGCGGTTATTGCCGACGAGTATTTATGGCAGGGTGACTGGTATGCTCGTGGTATCACTGATGACGGTGTGACTTTCGGCGTACCTGAGGACAAAGAAGGACGTATCTTCTTAAATACACAAAGTTGGGCTTTCCTAGCCAATATGCCTAATGAACAACAAACCGCACGAATGCTCAAAGCCGTAGATGAGCAATTGGATACGCCTTATGGTGTGATGTTATGCGCCCCTGCATTTACAGCTATGCGAGAAGATGTTGGCCGTGTTACGCAAAAATGGCCAGGCTCTGGTGAGAATGGTTCTGTCTATAACCATGCCGCTGCTTTTTATGCTGCGAGTATGTACAACATTAAACAGTCCGACAGAGCCTTTAAGACCCTGAGAAAGATGTTAGCCGATCCAGAAAGTGATTCCTTTGCTCAACGAGGTCAGCTCCCTGTATACATTCCAAATTACTATCGCGGGGCATACTACCAGTTCCCTGAAACCGCAGGACGTTCAAGCAACCTGTTTAATACAGGTACTGGCGCATGGTACTACCGCTTAGTGATTGAGGAGTTATTTGGTTTGAAAGGTTGCCAACAAGGTCTTGTGATTGCACCGCAATTACCTTCTGACTGGAAACATGCTCATGTATTGCGTCAATTCCGTGGTGCGACATTCGATGTTGAATACCAAGCGGTAAGCAGTGAGAGTGAAGCAGGCATTGTTGTAGACGGCCACTGCCTATCATCGAACGTGATTGAAAATATCACTGCGGGCAAGACTTACGAGGTCGTTGTTCGCATCTTTCATCGTTAGCAACCCAACCTAAGAACCGATCCATAGGTCAGAGTTAACCTCTCTGACCTATTCCCTAGCCTCATCAATGAAGCCTCTAACAAAAACTAAAATCAATTTGAGTCAAACTATGAGCGATAACAAAAACCAACATTCTGCAGTGTTCATCATCATGGGCGTATGCTGCACAGGAAAATCAACCGTAGGTGAGCATTTCGCAAGAGCCATTAACGGTAAGTTTATTGATGGTGACGATCTGCATCCTAAAGCCAACGTAATTAAAATGTCTCAAGGTCAAGCACTGAATGATGATGACCGAGCCCCTTGGCTAGAGCGAGTCCGTGACTCTGTTTTTAGCATCGAAAAGAAAAACGAAATCGGCGTGATAGTTTGCTCGGCGTTAAAGCAGACGTATCGCGACAAAATACGTGAAGATAATAACAATGTGGTGTTCCTGCATCTTCATGCCGACAAAGAAGTGATTGCACAACGAATGCAAAACCGAGAAGGTCACTTTATGCCGTTGTCACTGCTCGACAGCCAATTCGCTACTCTTGAAATGCCTTCATCGCAAGAACCAAATACTCACCAAATCGATATTACGGGTTCTATTGCAGACGTCGTGAATCAGTGTGTTTCTGTTAGTAAGGCTTATTTAAGTTAACAAATACAACTGCGCTTAATGTTTACTACCTTTAACCTTGTGTGATTAGAAACAAAAACGCCTTCTTTCAAGAAGGCGTTTTTTATTAGGTTTCCGTTATTAACTGAGCTCTTCGGCTAATAACTGCTCTTCGGATTTCGGTTTTTCCGTTTGTCCGAAGCCTCTTAAGCCAACCACGTGAACGTGCTCGTGGTCTTTAAACACCTTACGCACCAGTTTATAGGTTGTCCCCTTCTCTGGGCTGATGTTTTCAGGTGCCGCAATCAGAAGCTGCATATCTAAGCGATCACATAGCTCAAACAGCGTTGCAATTGACTTAGAGTCAAGACGCGCAGCCTCATCCAAGAACAGCAGACGACATGGAACGATATCTTTACTACGCAGACGACGAGACTCTTCTTCCCAGCTTTGAACCACCATCAGCAAAATTGACTGACCGGTACCAATTGCTTCACCGGTAGACAGTGCTCCAGATTCCGCTTGTAACCAACCATCTGAACCACGACTTACCTCAACACTCAGTTCTAAGTAGTTACGGTAATCCAGCATCTCTTCACCCAGAACCTGAGCCGAGCGCTGCCCCATATCGATATGCGGGTTCACACGTTGGAATAGCTTCGCCATCGCTTCTGAGAAGGTGTAGCGAGAGCTTTCAAAAAGATCTCTGTGCTGCTCATGGTTATCTGACAATCCTGTTAATAGGATTTCATGACTTTCACGAACTTTAACATTCAGACGAACGCCTTTCACCTGACCAAAGGCAATGTTTGACAAGCCTTGGTTCAGCATACGGATTCGGTTCTGTTCACGCTGAATGGTTTTGCGAATAATGCTCGCCACCGATTCAGAGCTGATAGCCAAACGGTTCTCACGCTGAGTCAACTCTTCGGTTAGACGTGCCAGCTCCACTTCCATCTCTTCGATAGCTTCAACTGGGTCATCAGTACGAATGATGTCTTGACGAATGCGTTCGCGAAGATGCTGGTAAACAGCGATATAGAACAATACTTTACGTTCAGGGCGAGCATTGTCTTCCGACTGACGTAGCGCATCACGCAGATCTTCATTATTTGCTACCGCTAAACGAAGCGCACCTAATGATTTGTCTGACATAGAACGCAGTTCATCCGCCGACAAATAAGCAAGTTCACGTTTGTGCAGACGGCGCTCTACATCGTTTTCGCGCGCTAAACGCAGTACAGAACACCAGCCCGCTTTTGCATTCACAACGAAAGTACGTAAATCACGGTAGTCTTTCTCGACTTTCTTAAGACGCTTCGCCAGAGACTTCATCTCAAGTTCGGTAGAGGTAATGGTACGCTCGTACTCACTCTTACGAGCTCGAGAAGTATGCAGACGTTCATTCAGTTCGTCACGGCGACGTTGTGCACGCTCAAGCGCACCTTCATCTGCATGAACACCAAACTCTTGTAGTTCTTGCTTAAACTCTTGAACCGTTTCAAGTTTTGCCTGATGCGAGCTCTTTAGCGATGCCAATACCTGATTGTATTGACCAATTTGTGCTTGAGACTGTTTCAGCTCTTCACGAGTACGATTACGGGTGCTTTCCGCTTGCACTAGCTTCGCTTTCAACTGCTCACTTAATTCACTACTTTGACTCAACATATCCACTGAGTCTGAATAAGCAAAGTGATGACGGCGTTCAACCAAATCAGACAACGCAAAAATCTGCGCTTTCAATTGTTGGAGGTTTGCATCCGCTTGTTGATATTGCTCTTCCAGTGCGTCGAATTGCTCTGGATCTGCATCCAGCGCATTGACCACTTTTTCGAGCTCAACAATCGTCTTTCCATGAGCCGAAATAAAGCTTTTCGATTCACTCAACTGAGCAATCTTTTGCGCGATTTCTTCTACTCGTTCCGCTAGAGAATCATCTTCAATCAGCAACATGTTCGGCGCAATTTTATCTAGTGCAGAAATCGCTTGTTTGCTGAGCTGCACTTGACTGCGTTGTTGTTGATCCTGACTGTCTAACTCAGCCAAAGTACGAGCGATTTGGTTACGTTTATCACGCGCCACTTGAATTGCTTGCTCTGGATCTGCATCAAACGCCACGTGCAGATGCTTGGCGACAAACTCATTGAAGCTGGTGTATAGACGTTGCAGCTTTTGCGAATCAAAAGCAGCTTTCGCATGTTGCTCAACTACGTCTTCACGCTCAGAGCGTAATAGATCTAAACGCTGTTCACGCGCAGCGCGACCAAACAGAGGGATAGCTGGCAGACGTGAATAACGGATCTGACGGTCATTGAACTGAACACAAACAGCGCCATCCAGTTCTTCGGCATTGAATGAACTGTCGTCGAACGCGTCTACATCGCCTTCAATCAGGTAGAGATCTTCAGGACAATCATCCAGTTCAATCAGTTTTTCTTTGATACCTGTCAGGTCAGAAACCACAATCGCGTGACGTGCAGGGCCATACATCGCACTGAAATATGGCGCATCGTCAATGGTGATATCGTCATAAATTTCCGACAGCAATACACCACCTAGCGTATCGGCTAAACCTTTCAAACGAGGATCGTTCGAACCACTTGGAGATGCTAAACGTTCAATTTCTTGATCTAGAACCTCACGACGCTCAGCAAGCTTATCTTTAGCGTTGGATTGGATTTTCTCCTGCTCCAATACCTGCTGCATTTCTGCCATAACAGATTGGCTGTTAGCCAGCTCTGCACCGCTTTGCTCACGTAGAACTTCTAGTGCATCGTTTGCTTTAATCCAAGCAGGAGCGATAACTTCAAGCTGAGTAATTTTCTGCTGTTGGTCTTGCTCTAGGCGACGCTGTTCACTGCGTTTCTCACGCAGTTCTTCTTGTGTCGATTCTAAGTTTTCCAATACCGCTTGATGGCGCTCTAGCTCTTGCTCTACCGCCATTTCATCACTCAAAGTGACTTTGTGTTGTTTTTGGTAGTCATCAACAAGTTTACGAACAGCGGTTTGTTGCTCTAAGCGACGTTCTAAATCTCGTTGCTGCGCATACCATTGTTGTTCGTTTTGCGTCACTTGTTGGGCTTCATTAGCACGACGAATCAGTGTTCTTGCTTGTTGAGCTGCATCTTGGCGTTCAACATTGCCCAACACGCGCTTCACTAAGCTAAACGCATTCTCAAACTGAGACGCTGCCGCAGACGACATATCCAGTTTGTGTTTCAGAGACAGCAACTCTGAAGTGCGCACTTCCTGTTGCTGCTTAAGCTCTGCCACTTTCGCTACGGCGTTTTCAGCACTGATAGCATCATCACCCAGTAGCTGCTGCGCTTTATCTAGCGCTTGCAATGCTTGTTGGTATTGCAGTGCACGGGTTTGTTGAACATCCAGAGCTTGCTGGTAATCGGCCAGTTGCGTCTTGAGGCTATCCACCTCTTCTTCCGCAACTGTCGCCTGCTCTTCGGCTTCTAATAAGCGCTCCTGAGCTTCTTCCACCACCATCATCTGTTCTTCAAGACGCATGTTCAGCTCTTCAAGATCATCCTGATAGCGTTCAATTTTCTCTTGCTGGCGCAATGCGTTTTGAACCAGTTGCAGATGGTCAGAAGCACCCTGATGGTCTTGCTCAAGTGCAGATTCTTGCTCTACCAACATTTCAAGTTCTTCATGCACTCGGTTAAGCAAACTGTTTTGCTCAATCAAGGTTTCACGGGAGCTTAACAACTCTTTGCGCAGTTCTAGGGTCTGTCCAACCTTGTTACGGCGGTCATTGGCATGACGCATGTAATCAGCCGCTACGTAGTTGGTCGATTCCGTAATTAGGTGCTTGAACAGATCGCGGTCGGCTTGGGTTGATTTGATCGCTTCCAGCGTCATGCGGTTTTCACGCAACGCTGATTCCATATCTTGGAACGCTTTCTTTACCCCGCCATTTTGTGGCAACAGGTAATCACGAAGCGAACGAGTAATCGCACTTGAAATACCGCCGTACAAAGAGGCTTCGATTAAACGATAGAATTTAGAACGGTCACTACTACCGCGCAGTTTCTTCGGCAGAACGCCAAACTCAAACATTTGCGCGTGGTAATCCACAGTCGAACTGAACGCTTTGAAGTGCGCGCCTTCAATTGCAGACACAGCAGCTTTTACGTCGTTGATTTGACGTACGCGCGCATGTTTGTCTGAAACCGTTTCGATTAGGATGTCCGTCGGTTTGATGTGGCTAGGTAAACCTTGAATAAGGAATGGTTTGATATCCACTTTCTTATCACGGCCAGCAACCTGTTGCAGCTTCACACCAAACAGTAATCGTTGTTTGCGAGAGTTCACCACATCAAGTGCCGCGTAACAGGCCCCCGGTTGCAACTTACCGAACAGACCTTTGTCACGAGACGCTTGCGAGCTACCCGCTTCTGTTGTATTTCGGAAATGCAGTAAGCTTTGGTCAGGGATAAGCGCAGTGATAAATGCAGCCATAGTGGTCGATTTACCAGCACCGTTACCACCTGATAAGGTCGTGACTAAGCTATCAATATCAAAAGTACGAGCAAAGAAGCCGTTCCAGTTGACCATGGTCAGCGATTGATATTTACCTCTTTCAATCATGCGTCACCTTCCAATTCTGTTTCATCGACTTGCTCTGTTAGGGGGTCTTCATCTGTTAGCGAGTGCTCATCTAACAGGCCTTCCTCTAATAAACCTTCATCTAACAAACTATGTTGATTGGGTTCCTGTGTATGCACAACAGCCTCGCCATCACGGATTAGGCGCAATTGCGCTTCACGCATATCGTCACCGACTCGTACATCAGCGCCGAAACGGAATACCGCTTCACTGATACTGAATTTTGTGGTTTCACCGATATTGATGATCATGCCTAGACGACGTAAACGGCGAAGTGATGCACGAACTTTTTCAAACAGTTTCTCTTTATCCAAATCAGAACCGTTCGCTCTGTTGGTCACTAACTTCATGAGCTTTTTCTCATCGGTTAGCGCAAGCAGCTCTTCATACAACTCTTGATTGGTAAAGATACCCTCATGAGCCAAACGCTCTGGGCTGAGATAGAGGAAACACAACACTTTACCCACCAGCATGTCCAGCTCGGACAAAATACTGCGGCTGATCAATGTTGTAGAACGCGGACGCAAGTAAAAGAAGCCTTCAGGGGCACGTACCAGTTCTGTGTTATAACGTTGGTAAAAATGCGCCAGTTCCGTTTCAAAATCCGATAGGAATGCGTGATTATCTAAATCGTCGCTGGAAACATGTCGACCTGCACGCAAGGCACTATCCAGTGCAGGGAAAAGCGGATTGCTGATCGCTTTTGCCAGATTTTCTGGCATGTATTCATTAATATCTGTCGATGACATTTGCTTGTACCTTTGCACCAAAATCGTTGATTGCTTGCCAGTCCGGCTGAATCGCTCGGTAATCCGATTCGGAGTAACCGAGTCGAACGGCTTGATCAACAACAATTCGTGCTAAATCAAAATGATGAGTTTTTGGATGAGCGGCGAGGTAATCGCGCAATACCGCACCCAAATCTATCGCTTGTCCTTGGTCTTTATGCACTTGCAGCATAGCGCCAATTCTCTCAGCAAGTTCATCGTTTACTTGCTGGAACTCTTCGTATTCCACTTCGTCTGGAACGCTGCCTGTGACTTCATCATCACGAAGTATTAAGGCTTCATCACGTAGATCCATCAGACGTTCAGCATCGGCATAGGTCAAATACCAAGGTTGCTCAAAGTAGTCATTAAAGGATTGACGAAGACGTTGGCTAAACGCGCGGTTTTGGTCCATATCAATAGCGGTGCGAATGAACTTATGCACATGGCGGTCATAACCAATCCACAAGTCAATCGCCTGCTGCCCCCAACTCGTTATACGGTCAAGTTTCATCTGCAAGCTGTATAAGGTCTCTTCAATAAACTCAAGTTCAGGATCGCCATACACGATTTCCTGAATATCTAAAATCTGAGTTTGAAGATCATCGCCTGCGGTTTGCAAGGTATCTTGCAACTCACGAAGCGTAGAAGACGTTTCTGAAAGCAGCGCTTCACAGTTATTAATCGCTTCTCGCCAATCTTTATTCAGAAGCTCTGCGATTTGCTCTTTAACGGATTGCTGTTGTTCGTCCATGACGCGCTGGTTTAAATCGATGCGGTCAAAGATTTCACCCACAGAGTATTTCAATACACCGAAAACGTTCTTTTTCCAGTATCCAACTGAACCACCTTGCTGCGCAGATTCCACGGCTTTTGCCATTTCGTCTGCCAACATTGAGAGTTGGATAGATAGCTTAAGCTTAGAGAACTCTCTATGACGAACGTAGTAATCAGTAATACCTATCGCCAGTGGCGACAGGCGATATATGCTTGCGCCTTCAGTGAGTTCGCTGGTAAAGCGACTGATTAGGCGTTGTTTAACTAGCTCATTAATGGCGTTGTTAGCACGAAAAGCCGACGCTTCACCTGTATCTTCAAACATTCGAGTGACTATAGTGAATGCATCGTGCAACTCGCCTTCACCGAGTTCTTCATCAAATCTTTCGTTACTCAGCACTGCGATTGCAATGAGAAATGCGAGTCGCTCAGTCGATAGATTTAATGAGAAATCATGCTGTTTTACCCAGCTAACCAATTCATCAATAGGTTGCTCAACAGCTTCCTGAGTTAACTCACCCATTGTTATTCCTGTTATTGTTTTTTCTTAGCCCATACATGTATGTATCGGCCTAATGAGAGGTATGGCTCTTGACGACAAAATTTTCGTTCTAAAGCCAATACATCATCGTATTGGTATTCGCCCATGTTTTTCACATTGCCAATATAATCACTGAAACAGCGAATACCCGATTTTCCTTGTATCTCAAACCCTGCATCCTCTATCCATTGGTACACTTCCGTAGGAAGTAATCCGGTTTGAGGTTGTAGCTTGAATCGTTTCCGGTGCGGCATCCCCTCTAATACATGAGGAATGTTGCCACAAACCGCATTCTTATAAACGAGCCCGTGATAGTTGTAGAACATGACAGACGCCATACCACCTGGTTTAACCTGATCTAACAAGTTTTCCAATGCCGGTTTAGGGTCTGCCAACCACTCCATCACTGCGTGAAACATCAGTACATCAACCGGTTCACTTAAATGCTCCTGAATATTTTGCACAGGAGAATGAACCAGATGATATTGATCAAGCAAGCCATGATTGGCAATATCCTGTTTTGCAAGATTGAGCATTTCAGAAGAAAGATCACATAAGGTGACCCGATGCCCGAGTTTGGCGATCTTCTGCGACATCTGTGCGAGCCCACCACCAGCATCAAGTACATGCAATGGAGATTCTGATTGGTCAAAATTGGTTAATATCTGTGCGAGATCTTCCCAAACAATGACTTGGCGGATTTCTCCTTTGTCAGAGCCATAAATGTTTTTTGCAAATTTGTGGGCAATATCGTCGAAATTGCGATCTTCTGTCACGGCGGCTTGAGTTATCATAACGAATTCGTGCTGCTATTTTGTCATAGGAATAGCAGGAATAAAGAGGGTTTATCCCTTTTTATTATCAAGTGCTGTTTTTTCGGACTATTTTGTTTATGTTTGAGCTGAAAAAGATTGTTTCATCCTTTTTAATGCCCTTGCCAGCACTGCTGATTGTGGGATTTATCGGCTTAATGCTGATTATGTTTACTGCCAAGCGAAAGACTGGCAGCCTCATCGTTTTATTTTCACTCACCAGTCTTTTCCTTATTTCGTTCCAACCAATATCAACCCGTTTATTGATGCCGCTGGAGCGTCAATACTCTGCGTTCCTTCCTGTGGAGGGCACCATTGACTATGTGATGGTCTTAGGTAACGGTCATGTCGTTGACGACGACATACCTCCTACGTCCGAACTCTCTCGTACTGCATTGATGCGTTTAGCCGAAGGTATTCGGATTGTTCGCATGTATCCGGGATCTAAACTGATTCTTTCTGGCTACTCCGGTGGCAGTGAGTTCAGCCATGCTCGAATGCTTGCACGCGTTGCTTTGGCACTTGGCGTCGCTAAATCTGACATTGTATTGTTGGAAACGGCAAAAGACACATGGGAAGAAGCTAGGCAAGCCGCCGCTTTCGTCCAAAACAGAAAGCTGGTACTTGTGACTTCTGCTAGCCATATGGAAAGAGCGATTAAAGAGTTTGAATCGGCAGGATTAAACCCTATCCCTGCGCCAACCAACTTCCTAGCGCAGGTGAACATTGCTCAGCCTTGGGAGAAATACACGCCGAAAGCGCGTTATTTGGAACAAACAGAGAGATTCTGGCACGAGAGCTTAGGTCAACTTTGGCAGAGTCTTCGTGACTATGTTGCAGGTTATGAAGAAACAGCGACACAAAACCAGCAATAATCTTTCACTCTCTATATAAGACCCGCCTAGTGCGGGTTTTTTCTTATCCACACAGTACAACTTCTGAACAATTTGAACGGTAAATTTCATATAAAGCTCAATTATTGCTTAGACTTATAAAAAGGCTGAACCGGAGCTAAACGATGAAAGAAATTAAAGCATTCAATGAAAAACGTGCTGAAATTTACTGGTGGCTTTCAGGTCTGTTTGCCAATGAACTGACCGAGCAAGAAGTGGCCCGTTATGACTCTCCAGAAATTCATAACTTCCTAGCAGGACTTGGAGAGAATGCACATTTGGCTGATGCTAGCCAAAAGTTCATTTCAGTTCTCAACCGGCTCCTCAAACAACAAGATGCCCAAGTTCAAATAGCCAACAGCTTTTATCATCTATTTTCCAAGTGTGATGAAAACTCTGCACTCCCCTATGCATCGCTCTATTTTGATAAATCTAAGTGTGTTGACGAAACCCCGGAGCAAGCAATTGCTCTGCTCATGGAACAAAACGGGGTTCACGTACAAAAGCAGTCAGATGAGTCCTATGACCATCTTTCTATCGAATTGGATTTTCTTGGTCATCTAATTATCCGTTCGAACGAGTTAGAAAAAGAACCCCATATGGAGAAAGCACTTCAGTTCCAAGCGCAATATATCCGTAATCATTTGCTGAGCTGGGTACCAGAATTTTCTTTTCATTGCTCAAGCGTCGATAAACTAGGGTTTTATTCATCAATATCCGTATTATTGGTCGCTTTTTTAGAACTGGACCTGCATTACCTTACTGGCAACTGATTCTCATCAGTGTCTCAACTTAGGCAATGAATTGTGACTGCAGTTAAGTTTACGCATATGATTTGACGTTGCGAGCTAACCGTTTGCGGTTTAAACTCAACAGCAAAATATGATGAATCATTATTTAAAACGCAAACCGCTGTTTCAAAGCGGTTTTTGTGTTTTAGTGACTTTAGGCAAGAAGCTTTTCAACTTCGCCGCTGCTGAATATGGCCAGTAATCAGGTTTGTTTGACCTAATAAAATTTAGCTAAAATCAGCAGTCAAAACAGGACAAATCTATGGCTACGATTAAAGATGTTGCTCGCTTAGCTGGCGTATCAACCACAACCGTATCACACGTAATAAATAAGACTCGCTTTGTTGCTGAAGCAACTCAAGAGAAAGTTCTTGAAGCAGTAAAAGAGCTAAACTACGCACCTAGTGCAGTAGCACGTAGCTTGAAATGTAACACTACACGCACTATTGGTATGTTGGTGACTCAATCTACCAACTTGTTCTTCTCTGAAGTTATTGATGGTGTAGAAAGCTACTGTTATCGCCAAGGTTACACGCTCATTCTGTGTAACACTGGTGGCATTTACGAGAAGCAAAGAGACTACATCCGCATGCTGGCGGAAAAACGTGTTGATGGCATTCTGGTGATGTGCTCTGACTTAACTCAAGAACTGTCAGAAATGCTTGAATCACATGCTGACATACCAAAAGTTATTATGGATTGGGGCCCTGAAGCGTCTAAAGCCGACAAGATTATAGACAACTCTGAACTGGGTGGTTACTTAGCCACTAAGTACCTTATCGACAGAGGCCACAAAGACATCGCTTGTCTTAGCGGTCACTTGAACAAACTGGCTTGTCAGGAACGTATCGCAGGGTTCCGTCGCGCAATGGAAGAAGCAAATTTAGTTGTGAATGACAACTGGATTCTAGAAGGTAACTTTGAGTGTGACACTGCCGTTCTAGCAGCGGATAAGATCATTGCGATGGACAAAATGCCAACTGCAGTATTCTGCTTCAATGACACAATGGCACTTGGGCTAATGTCACGTCTGCAGCAAAAAGGGGTTCGAGTACCTGACGATATTTCAGTCATTGGATACGACAACATTGAGTTGGCTGAGTACTTCTCTCCACCACTGACAACTATCCACCAGCCGAAGCGTCGTGTGGGTAAAAACGCCTTCGAGATCCTGCTAGAGCGTATTAAAGATAAAGAACACGAACGCCGTATCTTTGAAATGCATCCAGAAATCGTTGAACGCGATACAGTAAAAGATCTAACAAAATAATAAGTTACTCTCAATTGAGCCCTAGAACTCTCTAGGGCTTTAGAGACATCTCTCACAAAATTTTCCTTAGCAATAAAAACAGCAAACATAAAGTTAATTTTTTGAACTAAAATCACATTTAGTGCAGATAAGTGTGATGCTTATTCAAATTTTTGATTATTATTTTGTAAGTAATGTCACGCACAGGGCAAACCATCTGAAAAGGTGGGACGCAAAGCCTCCGGCCTAAACCAAAAATGTTTATTCATTAGTGGTAGGTAGCGGGGTTGCCGATGGCAAAAAGATATACATGAGTTGACCATTGATTGACATACTCTATGTATTCTTTTGCTATTCTCTCGGACCTGAATTTGGTGGCGTATTAGTAAATACACCGAGATTAACAGCATGGATAAACCAGTACTAAAAGACTCAATGCGGCTTTTCGAGCAGCTTGGATGTGTGAAATCACGTTCAATGTTTGGAGGGTTCGGCATTTTCATCGACGACGCGATGTTTGCTCTGGTGGTTAATGACCGCCTACACATTCGCGCGGATGATCACTCCTCAAAGAACTTCCAACAACAAGGGTATGAGCCATACGTTTATAAAAAACGTGGGTTCCCTGTTGTCACAAAATACTTCGCTTTACCTGAAAATGCTTGGGAAACCCCGGAGCAGATTATTGAACAAGCGAAACAAGCTTTAGAAGCCGCAAAGCAAGAACGAGAAGCTCAAGCAAAAGCTAAACCCGATCGTCTGAAAGATCTCCCCAACATGCGTTTAGCAACTGAACGTATGCTGAAAAAAGCTGGCATCGATTCTGTTGACATGCTGCAACAGAGAGGAGCAGTCGCTGCGTTTAGAGCGGTGCAAGAAACTCAAACGACAACGGTTGGTTTAGAGTTGCTGTGGGCATTAGAAGGCGCAATTGAAGGTAAACACTGGTCGGTGATTCCTCAATCTCGTCGCGACGAGCTCATGCAGAAGTTATAAATCTAAAAACTACCTAATGTATAAAAGCACTCTTTTGGAGTGCTTTTTGTTTTTCTGAAGCTTTCTGTTTTAAGAAAAGTTGAACCCAAAGTGAAATTAAAGTTCGACTTTGCCTTTCTAATCAACCATAGATAGTAGAAATATAAATAATGATGATTGTCCGACTGTTTTGGAGTATTTGATGAGTCGTAAACTGATACTGGGATTAGTTTTAGTTACTGTGGTTGTTTTTTTGGGTGTTGAGTTTAGCCAATATCTGACTCTTGAAAATGCAAAAGCACAGCAAGCAAGTCTTTCTCACTACATTGAGCAAAACCTTTTCTACTCCGCACTGATATATTTTGTTGCCTATGTGGTTATTACAGCCTTTTCCATTCCCGGCGCAGCGGTTGTCACTCTATTGGGAGCAGCTCTGTTTGGCTTTTGGTTTAGTCTTGCTCTAGTGTCCTTTGCAAGTACCATAGGCGCAACGCTCGCTTTTCTCAGCAGCCGCTATTTACTTAGAAATTGGGTTCAACAACGCTTTAGCGACAAACTTAAAGCGATCAATGCGGGAGTAAAAAAAGACGGTGCTTTTTATCTCTTTACACTAAGACTCATTCCCGTGTTCCCTTTTTTTCTCATCAATCTTTTAATGGGACTAACACCCATTTCCACCCTTCGTTACTATTTGGTAAGTCAGTTAGGTATGTTACCGGGAACCGCTGTTTACCTTAACGCGGGCACACAGTTGGCCGATATAAAAACGCTAGCGGGGATCGTCTCACCAACGGTTCTGCTCTCATTCGCTTTATTGGGTGTATTCCCTTTCGTTGCTAAATGGTTACTGTCTAAACTTCAAAAGAGAGCCGTCACCAACGAGTAAAATGAAAATATTCATCGCTCAGCATCCAGCTGAAGCACATATCGTGTGCGGATTATTACGTCAACAAAACATTCCTTGCGAAGTAAGAGGCGAAACCCTTTTTAGCGTCCGAGGGGAAATCCCATTTGATGAGTCGTCCTCACCCTATGTCTGGTTACTGAACCTGAATTTCATCAAGCAGTCAGAAGCCATTGTCCATGACTACCTGCAACCCATAGAGGGAAATGAGCCTGAATGGTGTTGTGAACACTGTGGAGAATACAATGAGCCGCAGTTCGGGTTATGTTGGAACTGCGGCGCTGAGGACGTTGAGGACGTTGAGGAAGCGATTAAGCTTTAATGGTTAACTGTTTGTTGATGAAATCGATAGAAACTTGGTTAAACACTTCAGGCTGCTCAATATTGCATACATGACCGCAATTCGGAATTTCCCAAAGTTCACTCTTCTCATGTAATTCAACCATATCTTTAACTGGCTGAATAAACATATAGTCGCGCTCTCCCATCAAATACAATGTTGGAATCGGCAACTCTCTGTCACGGAAACAACGCATCATTGGGTTAATTTCCGCGGTAAGCGTAAACCAACGCTTGAACTCTTTCTGGCACAGTTTCTTTGCTTCTCTAACAAATAAGTTTCGTGATTGCTTCTGACTACGCTGAGGCATAACAATGTAAGCAAATAAACGATAGAGCCACATGTACGGCACAAAGTTTTTACTCATATGCCCAAGCTTAACCAATATTTGAGAACGCACGTCTAAACGGGTAACCGCACCACCCAAGACCATAGAACTGACTCGCTCCGTAGCAAGCTCAGCAAGATTACGAACAATAATGGTGCCCAATGACATTCCGACAAAATGTGCGGACTGAATCTTAAGATGATCGAGCACTCGTAGCACATCTAATGTTACTGACTTAAACGTGTACTTATTACTGATCAGATCCTTGATGAGTTGAGGTGATTTACCATGTCCACGCAAATCAACAAACAACAAGTTGAAGTGCTGTTTATACGCTTTAATTTGCTTAAACCAAATAGCTGAGCTGCCTCCTGCACCATGAACAAATACCACCCATTCCTGACTTGTTGGATGATTGTAAGTTTTATGAAAAAGCATGCTTTGGGGCATTGATACCACTTAATTGAAGCCAAAAAGATGACACAGAGATTAGCACAGACTTGCCTTTCAGAGTGATTGGAGTTGTTAAAAAATGTCTTTCAACGCCAACCAGATCAAAAACAGAGCACTAAGGCTCTGTTTTTATTGAATTGAATCTCTAGTCAAAAATCGCGTAGTGATACATTTTTACATATTCTAACGCAGATTCTCGCCAGCTAAAGTCACGCCTCATTGCCCGCTGCTGAACTTCTAACAGCAAATCTGGGTGCTGTAGATAAAACAGTAGTGCACGTTGCATAGTGATCAGTAAAGCTTCTGGCGATGGCTCGAGGAATCCAAATCCCGTCGCCTCATTCGGGTATTTGTCATAATCTAATACCGTATCTTTGAGACCACCAACTTCTCGTACAATAGGCAGAGTGCCATATGCCATGCTGTAGATTTGGTTTAACCCACACGCTTCAAATTCAGAAGGCATCAAGAAGAAATCAGAGCCAGCTTCGACTAGGTGTGCAAATCGGTTGCTGTATGCCTCAACAAACGCAAACTGTGTAGGATAAATGCTTGCTATTTTATGTAGCTGAGCAGCCACTTCTGGCTCTCCCGTTCCCACAATAACCAACTGCACATCGTTGTGCAGAAACTTCTCCAAAATAGGAAGAATGTAATGGAAACCTTTCTGGTGAGTCAGTCGACACACCATCCCAAACATTGGGACATCGCGTTGCGGTAGCTGCAACTCTTCTTGCAATACTTTCTTGCTTGCAGCTTTCCCTTTCTTCAATGACTCAGCATCGTCTGAATATACTTCAGGCAAATATGTGTCAGTTTGAGGGTTCCACTCGCTATAATCACAGCCGTTAACGATGCCATGTAAATCACGGGCACGACGCACAAAGTCATCAACCAAACCATGAGAGCCAAGAGGAGTAAGAAGTTCTGACGCGTAATTCGGGCTTACCGCATTTACTTTGTCGGCAAATGCAATACCTGCTCTGAGCATACTAATATGGTCGTGACCATATTCTAGAAACTCCATCCCAGAGAGGTTGAGCTCTGGAATTACTTCCAATTGATGATGAGAGAATACGCCTTTAAACATTGCGTTATGGATGGTAATGACGCTTTTCACATCCGCAAAATATGGGTCACTCTTGAAACGAGTTTTCAAGAGGAAAGGCACTAAACCCGTATGCCAGTCATTGGCATGAATGATATCAGGCTTAATTCCTAACTTAGGCAAAACATCCAAGCAAGCGGAGGAGAAGAAACCAAAGCGTTCCCCGTTGTCATGATAGGCTTGATTGTTCTCTGCGTACATTTCAGGACGGTCAAAGTAAGCATCGCAATCAACAAGATAAATTGGCACGCCTTCTAGTTCTATTTGGCGCACCTGATAACGAATATGAGGCCAATGAGTGAGTTCTGTTTCGAGAATCACTGGCGATGAATTTTTGTCTGGTACCGTGCGGTAGCCTGGTAAAACAATGGCGACTTGATGACCGAGTTCCTGTAAGGCTTTTGGCAGAGCCTTGGCAACGTCAGCCAAACCTCCACTTTTTACTAGTCCTTGAACTTCCGAAACGGTAAACCACACATTGAGTTGTTCCTTGCTAGAATCCAACTTTCGTTCCTTCTTCTATGACGTCGATTCCGTCGTCAGATACATGGAATCGTTGTCGGTTCAATTCTAAATTTTCACCAATGATAGTGACGGGGCGATTTCAACCTGTTTGTCGATGATGGTTCGCGAATCGAGCAGCCCGCTCCTACTTTCACATCACCCAAGATAACAGATTCACTAATCAAAGAGCCAGTTGCAATATTGCTTCTAAATCCCAAAACAGATTTGTAAATCGTTGATCCTTGGATATAACTATCACCTGAAATCAAACTGTCTTTGATTTTAACCTTACGCTCACCAGAATCAACAAAAGTTGTAAGTAATAACGGTGGATCATGGCTATGCAATAGCCAAATTCGACTGTACAAAGAGAACGGTGGGTTCTTAGACAAGAGTTCCATCTCGGCATCCCAATAGGGGCCTATTGCTCCAACACCCCGCCAATAAGCCTTTTGCATCTCGCTATTAATTTATAAAAATCATAGCCTTAAGTTTAAATTAATAAAGGGAAGCATTACGCTTCCCTTTATAGCCATTACCACAAGTTAATTAGAATCCCACTTTCATCCCTTTGGCAATGACCACTATTCCTTCATCAGATACGTGGAACCGTTGTCTATCCAATTCTAAGTTTTCACCAATGACAGTACCGGGGGCGATTTCGACATGCTTGTCGATAATGGTACGCTTAATTGAACACCCTGCCCCTATTTTTACGTCACCTAAGATAACGGATTCACTAATCATAGAACCAGCCGCAATATTGCTTCTGAACCCCAAAACTGACTTGTAAATGGTTGAACCTTGGATATAACTGCCGCCGGAAATTAAGCTGTCTGTAATTTTGACCTTACGTTCACCAGAATCGACAAAAGTCGCAGGAGGCAGTGGTGGATAATACGTATGTAAGGGCCAACTACGGTTGTACAAAGAGAACGGAGGATTCTTAGATAGCAGATCCATATGGGCCGACCAATAGGATTCTATCGTACCTACATCGCGCCAATAGGTCGTTTCTATCTCACCTTTTATTTTGTTTTGAGAAAAATCATACACATAAACGCCACCTTGAGAAAACATCTTGGGGATGATGTCTTTGCCAAAATCATGGCTTGAATCAGGATTCACCGCATCTTCTCTCAACTCATCACAGAGAACCGTTGACTTAAAAATGTAGTTTCCCATAGAAACTAAACTCCAGTCTGGATCTCCCGGAATTGGTTTAGGATTATCAGGCTTTTCCTCAAACCCAATCATCTTCCCTTCTTCATCCACCTCAATAACGCCAAATTTTGAAGCTTCTGACCTTGGCATACGCAAAGCCGCTACCGTCAGCTTTGCTTGTTTTTTAAGATGGTAATCAAGCATTTGACGCACATCCATTTTGTAAACGTGGTCAGAGCCAAAAATACAAACATCTGCAGCACCCGATTGTTCAACAAACACAATATTTTGATAAATGGCATCTGCTGTCCCTTCATACCAACGTTTACCATCCCGCATTTGCGCTGGGATAATGTCGATAAAACGATTTGTAATACCAGAGACGTTCCAACCTTTCTTCATGTGTATATTAAGAGATTGCGACTTAAACTGAGTTAATACATAAATTCTCATTAAGTCAGCATTCACAAAATTATTTAGAGCAAAATCAATCAACCGGTAGCTGCCACCGAAAGGCACTGAGGGTTTTGAACGCGTTTCGGTTAATGGCATCAAACGAGATCCCTCGCCTCCAGCCAATATCATTCCTAATACACCAAACATATATAACTCTCCATTTATTATATTTACGTCTACCTTGTGTTTTTAATTGGGGGGGGGGGGCAAGGTAGCGTTGCAGACTGCTCCATGTTTTTTCAAATAACTGACAAGAAAAGCAATAAGTTACATATCTGCTGAGTAGTTTATAGCAGTAGAAAGTATGTAAAAGATGACATAGTCATTCATTAGTTATGGGTAATATTCTAAATTATGAGTTCCAGCACAAGTTCGGTTATTTTAATTACACTAACCAGACAATAACTCGTTAGCGAGTCGCGCAAATTGAAAAAACAAATCCAAGAACGCAAAAAGGGTAGCTATGAGCTACCCTTTTGGTTTTCTTTCGAGAACATCAATTAAGCTTTTTTACGCTTATCTGTTACTTCCCACTTGCCATCAATGTAAAGCGCAGTCCAGCCTGATGGCTTACCATCATTCTCGGTACGGACATAGTGTTCTTTACTCTTGCGACTAAAACGAACTACAGCCGGACGACCATCTGGATCTTTTGCTGGTGCTGTTGCTAGGTAATGGAATTTCTCTGGGAGACGTTCCTGATACTTAGCCAGCTCTTCAACTAATGGCGCACGAGTTTCTCGAGATTTAGGGAAGTTACTTGCAGCAAAGAACAGTCCAGAAGCACCGTCACGCAGAACAAAATACGCATCTGAGTTTTCACATGGTAGTTCTGGGAAATGCACAGGGTCTTCTTTTGGTGGAGCGACTTCACCATTACGTAGAATCTTACGAGTGTTTTTACACTCCTCGTTAGTACAACCCATGTACTTACCGAAGCGGCCATTTTTTAGCACCATGTCTGAGCCACATTTATCACACTCAACAACAGGGCCGTCGTAACCTTTAACCTTGAACTCACCTTGTTCGACGATGTAACCATCACAGTTCGGGTTATTACCACAAACGTGTAACTTACGCTTATCGTCAATCAGATATGCATCCATTGCCGTTTCACAAATTGGGCAACGTTTCTTCGCACGAAGAGCCGCGGTTTCTACGTCTTCTTCTAATACGTTGATAATGCCTTCTTCGTCACCAAGGTTGATCGTTGTTTTACAACGCTCTTTTGGTGGCAAGGCATAACCAGAACAGCCTAGGAACACACCTGTTGATGCAGTACGGATACCCATCGGGCGTGAACAAGTAGGACAAAGAATACTGGTTTCTACGATATGATTTGGTTTCATACCGCCATGTTCTTCATCTTGCTCTGCTTTTTCCAAATCGGTGCTGAAATCGTTAAAGAAGCTATCTAGAACTTCTTTCCAACTGGTTTCGCCAACGGCGATTTGGTCCAACTTCTCTTCCATACGTGCAGTGAAGTCGTAGTTCATAAGATCATCGAAACTTTCGTCTAGACGGTCAGTGACGATTTCACCCATTTTCTCAGCATAGAAACGACGCTGGTCAACTTTTACATAACCACGGTCTTGAATGGTTGAGATGATTGAAGCGTAAGTCGAAGGACGACCAATACCACGTTTCTCAAGTTCTTTAACCAATGCAGCTTCGGTATAACGAGCTGGCGGTTTAGTAAATTGCTGTCTTGGGTCCAACTTCTCAAGTGAAAGCTTATCGCCGACTTTAACCGCTGGAAGAATTTGGTCTTCATTTTTACCCAATGGGCGTTGAACGCGAGTCCAGCCATCGAATTTCAGAATACGACCTTTTGCTTTCAACGTGTATTCAGCAGCTTTAACACTAACTGTGGTTGAATCGTATTTGGCATCTGTCATTTGACAAGCAACAAACTGGTTCCAAATCAGTGCATAAAGTTTATGAGCGTCCGCTTCCATACCATCAAGGTCTTCAGCTTTCACATCCACACTTGAAGGACGAATCGCTTCGTGCGCCTCTTGAGCACCCTCTTTGCTACCGTAAACTTTCGCTTTCGCAGGTAAATAATCAGCACCAAACTCAGAGTTAATATATTCGCGAACCGCATCTACAGCCTCTGAACTCAAATTGGTTGAGTCAGTACGCATATAAGTGATGTAACCTGCCTCATAAAGACGCTGAGCTAACATCATGGTCTTTTTAACACCGTAGCCTAAGCGTGTACTCGCTGCTTGTTGCAGTGTCGATGTAATGAACGGCGCGCTTGCTTTACTGCTGGTTGGGCGATCTTCACGTTTGCAAACTTCGTAAGCGGCTTTTTGTAATGTAGCCACAGACGCCATAGCGTCAGTTTCGTTTGTTGGTCTGAAGGCTTCGCCGTTTTTCTGCGCGACTTGAAGACGAAACGCTTCTTTAGCCGGCGTAGTGGTATCGGCGTGAATATCCCAAAACTCTTCAGGGATAAATGCTTTAATCGCACGCTCACGCTCTACCAGCAGTTTTACCGCTACTGATTGCACGCGCCCCGCAGACAAGCCACGAGCGACTTTTTTCCACAATAGAGGGGAAACCATAAAGCCCACGACACGGTCCATAAAACGACGTGCTTGCTGCGCGTTAACGCCATCCATGTTCAAGTCTCCCGGTTTTTGGAAGGCTTGTTGGATAGCATTCTTAGTAATTTCGTTAAACACTACACGTTTGTATCGCTCTTCATCGCCACCGATGATCTCACGAAGGTGCCAAGCGATAGCCTCTCCCTCGCGGTCCAAATCGGTTGCGAGATAGACGTGGTCAGCATCTTTCGCCAGCTTCTGTAACTCTGCTACAACTTTTTCTTTACCCGGCAGAATTTGGTAATTCGCTTCCCAACCATGATAAGGGTCGATACCCATTTTTTTGATTAGGGAGCTACGCTCTTTCTCTTTTTTTAGACGAGCTTTTTCTTCTACGCTTAAATTTTTTGATACCGCAGCAGCTTTTTTGGCAGCTGTTGTTGCAGTGCTTTGACCTGCAGTTGGTAGATCGCGGACATGACCGACACTAGACTTAACAATGAAGTCTTTACCAAGGTATTTATTAATTGTTTTCGCCTTGGCTGGTGATTCCACTATAACGAGTGATTTACCCATAATTTGACTCAAATGCCCTTAATCACTATGAAAACGCTCAATCAAACGGCGCTCTACAAGGTTGCTTCTTTTTTTACTATCGAGCCGAACAACAAGAAGATCAACTTGTTTTTTTAAAATCCTCTTTGTTTGCTCGACAAATCGACGAATTGTGCTTCTACGTTCAAAAACCCGCACATACTAGAATGGCTTATTCCGAGACGCGACTATAAACCCATTAAATATGGAGCAAATCACAAAAGTTGCCATTTCACAAATCCTACCATTTCTGTTTTTGATCATGGAATTGACTGCCAGTCACATTACACTTCCACATAATTACTCAAATAGTATGCTGAATTGACAACACCTGCTTATGGCAATTTAATTACCCAATCAATTCAGTTTCAGATTTCGTTTTATGAGGTAACACATTAATGAATGACAAAAAAACAGTCAGTGAATTTGAACTGCTGCTTATTGCGAACCAATTAATTCAAGACCACGAGCAGTACTTCGAAGGTTTAAGAGCGGACAGTGTTGAAGAAAAAGACGATGTTCTGGTATTCAAAGGTAACTACTTTCTAGACGAAAACGGCTTACCAACCGAAAAAACGACAGTGGTATTTAATATGTTCAAATACCTAGCTCATCAACTGTCAAAAGAGTTCAGTGTCGAAAAATAATAAAAGCCTCAAATGAGGCTTTTATTTCAATCAATTAATGACTCAAACTTGCAAATTTCTCAAAATAATCTGGGAAAGTTTTTGATGTACATTTAGGGTCATTAATCGTCACTGGCGTGTCACTTAACGCAACGAGTGAGAAACACATTGCCATGCGGTGATCGTCATAAGTGTCAATGGCAGCGTGAGTGAGCTTAGCTGGAGGAGTGATAATGATGTAGTCCTCTCCCTCTTCCACTTCTGCCCCCACTTTACGTAGCTCTGTCGCCATAGCTGTAAGGCGGTCAGTCTCTTTCACTCGCCAGTTGTACACGTTACGAATTGCTGTAGTGCCTTTGGCAAAAAGCGCGGTTGTAGCGATAGTCATCGCTGCATCTGGAATATGGTTGAAATCAAGATCAACTGCGTTTAACTCACCGCGACGTGCAATCACATAGTCATCGCCCCACTCAATTTCTGCGCCCATTTTCTCAAGCGCATCAGCAAATTGAATATCCCCTTGAATACTGTTTTTCCCAATACCCGTCACTTTAATCTCACCACCTTTAATTGCCGCAGCAGCAAGGAAGTAAGAGGCAGAAGAGGCATCACCCTCAACCAAAAAGTTACCCGGTGATACGTAGCTTTGACCAGCACGAACAACAAACTCTTGGTAATCATGGTTTTCAACCTGAACGCCAAACTGCTGCATGATATTAAGGGTGATGTCGATATAAGGTTTAGAAACCAATTCACCAATAATTTTGATCGTGATATCGCCTTTCGCAAGCGGAGCAGACATCAAGAATGCGGTCAAAAACTGGCTTGAAATTGAACCATCAATTTCTACCGTTCCGGATTCTAAACCAGTGCCTTTGATGCGTAGTGGCGGAAAGTTTTCATTTTCCAGATATTCAATATCCGCACCTGCTTGACGCAGGGCATCCACTAAGTGACCAATTGGGCGTTCCTTCATACGAGGTTCGCCAGTCAGAACATAGTCACCCGAGCCTAAACACAATGCTGCCGCAAGCGGGCGCATTGCTGTACCCGCGTTACCCAAAAACAGTTCTTGAGCCTGATCTGCGGTAAACGGCTTACCCAGACCTTCAACTTCACACACTGTTTTATCGTCAGATAATTGATATTGAACACCAAGTTTGGTGAGTGCGTTCAACATATGGCGAATATCGTCACTGTCGAGCAAATTCGTGAGTCGCGTTGTTCCTTTAGCCAAAGCTGCGAGTAACAAGGCGCGGTTTGATACACTTTTCGAACCTGGGAGATTCACTTCCCCACTGATTTTTTGAATGGGTTGTAACGTAAGGCTTTCCATTAATGCTGTGTTTCCTTGCACCGCTCTCATATCTCTTTTTATCTGGAGCGATGTAAAATTCTTCGTACTGGCAGACTAACGAAATTCAACCATGAAAACTAGCCTAAATCTCTAGTCGTCGTGAATTTTTAGTCATCACATTTCTTTGTCCACACGGACGCCATCATCAAAGTATAAAATTCGCACTCTATCTTCTTTGCTGAACAGCATTTGGGGGTCGACATCTTGGATAATATCAATCCATTTTCCGTCTTTCGTTTCTATCAAAAGTTCCACTAAACGATATTCAATGCTGTAGGTTCGATTCGCATTCTTATGCGCGATACTTCCTCCTGCAATAGCACCGACTGCCGTGGCGACCTCGCGTCCATGACCATCACCAAATTGATTGCCAATCACACCACCAACCACAGCGCCAAGCAAAGTTTCCCAGCCATTTGCTTTAGACTGAACAACCTCTTGTTGAGAAATATAGCGTACGCTTTCTATCGTTCCAAAAACGACTTCGTTTACGGCTCTGGCTTGGTTACGTTGATAACCAGCATTGGCAAACAACGGAAAAATCAATATGATCCAAATCCACTTTTTCATTTTCTCTCCTAATCAACCCTGGGGTTTCGATGACGATTTATCTTCCAGAGCTGTCTGCTAATGATTACGGCTTCCCTTCTCCCTATGAAGCACTAGAAGACCCTAACGGCTTGCTCGCTTTTGGTGGAGATCTCAATCCAAATCGAATTTATAACGCCTACAGAAATGGCATTTTCCCTTGGTATGGACCCGGTGAGCCCATTTTATGGTGGAGCCCCTCTCCGCGAGCAGTGTTTGATCCTAAGACATTCAAAGCGGCCAAAAGTGTGAAAAAATTTCAGCGCAAGCAGCAATATTTGGTCAGCATCAACCACGCAACCAAGAAAGTTATTGAAATGTGCGCGGCCACTCGCTCGCCCGAGCAGACATGGATTCATACCGAAATGCGCGAAGCCTATGGTGAACTGGCGGATCTAGGTAAATGCCACTCTGTTGAAGTATGGCAGAACGAAAAGCTTATCGGTGGTTTATACGGTATTCAGATGGGGCAGATTTTTTGCGGTGAATCTATGTTCAGTACGCAAACCAATGCTTCGAAAATTGCCTTGTGGTATTTCTGTCGTCACTTTGCAAAATACGGCGGACAGCTCATTGACTGCCAAGTAATGAACCCACATCTCGCTTCATTAGGCGCATTTGAATTGCCACGTGACGAATTTATACATTCATTGCTATCTTTTAGGGACAAAACAATAAAAGAAGCGTGTTTCAAACGCCAGTGGCTCAGTATTGGCATTGCAGATGAATCTGAGTCTGTTTAGGAGTAAAGCGTGAGTTCTGATATACACCAAATTAGAATTGGCCTGACAAACAATCACCCATGCAGTTATCTCAAAGACCGCATGGAACGTGTTGCTGTCGCACTCGATAGCAGTATGCAGTCTGATGAAAACTATGAAATTCTCCTCGCCAATGGTTTTCGCCGAAGTGGCGATACGATTTACAAACCGCACTGCGATACGTGTAGCGCCTGCCACGCTTTGCGTGTTTCCGTTCCTGGCTTTACCCCTTCGAGAAGTCAGAAACGCTTAATCAACAAGATAAAACAGCATCTAACTTGGGAACTCAAACCCAAGTTAGATGAGAACTGGTTTTCTCTCTACGCTAAGTACATTAAGGCACGTCATCGTGATGGCACCATGTACCCACCACAGAAAGATGAATTTGATAAATTCGCCAATTCCCAATGGCTAAACACCCAGTTTCTTCATATCTATGAAGAGAATCAGCTTATTGCGGTTGCAGTGACGGATATTCTGCCCAATAGCGCGAGTGCGTTTTATACTTTTTTTGACCCAGCATCCCCACTTTCAATTGGTACTCTGGCTGTCTTAATTCAGCTTGAATATTGCAGAAACACCCATAAACAGTGGCTTTACTTAGGCTATCAAATCGACGAATGCCCCGCTATGAACTATAAAGTGCGCTTCCAACGCCATCAAAGGCTAGTAAATCAGCGTTGGCAAGGGTAGAATACGCCCCAACTTAACTTGTTTAACAATCATCGGCACGATAGGCCGTTGATTTGCGCCACATTTCTAAAGAGGATTAAATGGCTAAAGAAGACGTAATTGAGATGCAAGGTACTGTCCTTGATACTCTTCCAAACACAATGTTCCGTGTTGAGCTTGAAAACGGTCACGTAGTAACGGCTCACATCTCTGGTAAAATGCGTAAAAACTACATTCGTATTCTAACGGGTGACAAAGTTACTGTTGAGATGACTCCATACGACCTATCAAAAGGCCGCATCGTCTTCCGTGCTCGTTAATCTCTGATTTTCGAATATAACAAAAAGCGGAGCTTAGGGCTCCGTTTTTTGTTGCTGTTCCAAAGAATTAAAAGCGCATGTTTAAATAGTCGAAAGATTTGATGCGTAAAACACTAAAAAGGGAAGCAAATGCTTCCCTTTCATTTCACTATTGATTCTTTACAACTAAATTTCTGTATTTATCACCGTGACACAATACTTTCCATCTAAGCAATTGATAAATTGCAGTTTACCTGACCTAGTTTCAACAAATCGATTTATAGCATAGAGCACATTCGTTTCATAAAAGTCGCAAGCTACATCAAACAATTCAAGACATTCGCACCCCATTACCTTCGCGCGAGATATGTCATTCATTCTGTCACTCATCACAACATAGCAATCTTCTTCTATCGAATCTAAATACCTTGTAAAACCATCGTAATCCATCATCTCTGATACATGCACAACTTGAGCTAATGCATTGTTTTGCTCTTGGCTCAGGAGCAACCAATTCGAACCTTCGCCAATCGCCACGTCATCATTTAAATCTAAGTAGCGATGAGGAGAACTTGTTTCGCTGGCTCGCTCATCGATTCCACCGAATAAAATCTGGGATTCTCGCTTCAGGCTTAATTTGGCGCTGGAAAGTCGCAATGCATTCTCAACCACAAAACTTTGATGCGATAAATTCAGATTAGAGCTGTCTAAACCGAGATATTTGCTAATGTAAAAACCTGCGGTGTTGCTTAGTGAGTTAATAAAATCCACTGGCTTTGGTGGTGTTTTTTCAATATATCGCTGCTCACATAAACGGCAAAATACTGACAAGTCACCCTGCCCTGAAACCAGATAAAGAGCGGTATCCGAAGATATATCCTTTATACCTGAGACACCCAATATTCCCAGTTGAATAAATCGGTCCGTTCTACGAATATAACTCGACGCAACTTTCTTGCATTCTTGCTTGATATCAACAGAAGGATCCCGATGAACATAAAATGAAGAGACTTGGTGGATATACATCATGCCTCCTGCTTTTCAATCACAAAAACATTGTTATTGCCGCCAAAACCAAAACAATTGATCAAAAAGATACCTTGTTCACATGAAATCGGCTCCTGAGTAGGAGATAAGCTCATTTCAGGGTCAATAGTTGCAAAGTTGGGCGTTTGTGGAATAAAACCTTGATCAATGGCATTCATCATCAATACTAATTCGCTCGTTCCACAGCTTCCTAAAGTATGGCCTATATAGGGCTTCAGAGAGAAAAACGGAGGGGCTGCCTTAAACACTGACCTAATACCATTAATCTCGGCTAAATCGCTCAAATGACTCGCTGTGCCGTGCGCCTTAATAGCTCGAATATCCTGAGAAGAAATACCTGCATTATCCAAAGCTTGTTGAATCACTTTCGCCACGCCAGAGCCATCGGGATTCACACCTGTGACACTGTGAGTTTCACAACGGCCATCCCCGCCAAGAAAATGCCAAGGAGATGGCTTAATATCGCTACGACTCATGAGAATCACACTTAATGACTCGCCCAGTATCAAACCATCCCTAGTCAAATCAAACGGCTTACAACTTTCAGTCGCCAAAAGTTGCATAGAGACAAACCCCTCTGCTGAGTGATCTGCAAAGGTTTCAATCCCAACGACTAACGCGTAATCCAATATCTGACTCTCAAGCATAGTAGCGGCGTCTAAAATCGCATTTGAACTTGAAGTACAGGCTGTATTGTAAGTAAGGCTAAAGTCATTCAACCCCAAATGCTCACTTAGCCGTTCTGCATATCGCCCATTTCCAACTCTCTGTTTTGCAATGGAGAGTATTTCTTGCTGCTTGATGCTCTCACCAAGAGGAACAGACAAAGATAAATCATTAGCAGCACAGCCAACAAACAAGCCACACCGTGAACGCTGACTAGGCTCAATTGAACACTGTTCGAAAATCAAATCGATTAATGCTGTCAAATATGGAACAGGGTCGAACAACGCATCGAACTTTCCTTCATTACGTATCGAATAGTAAGGAATCGTTTGTTGCTGATCGAATACCTGTAGGGTTTTACTCTGAACGAAAAACTCACCTTTCTGTAACGCTTCTACTTGCTGTTGTTTGTCGCCCAAAGCACTGAGAACTTCTCCCGCTAAAATAGTGATCATGAAACTATTCCGGTTGCAGATGGTCGGCAAGATGATTGATCGTCGTGACCACACGGCGGAACTCTTTCGGGTCCACTAAACGCAAGTTAAAGTGTCGCTGTAGGAGCATCGAGATCTGCAATCCATCAACGGAATCAAACTCAAGTTCACTCTCCGGAGAAAACAGTATGACGTCGTCAGAGAGATCATCTGCATCAACATCATCACGATCGCACTCTTCAAGAATCATTGTCTTTAGTTTTAATTTGAATTCATTATCTAAAGAGCCTCTCATGCTTCTTTCCTTTTTTTAAATGTAAATATAACAGCCGCAAGGCTAAGAGATATAAAACCAAACAGAGTCAAAGCGATAGCTTCTGGAATAATGTCTTGTACTCCACCGCTACGCAAAAATATATCTAGGAAGCCCTCAAGCCCCCATGACATCGGAGATAGGTTACTCAATGTCTGCATAGATTCTGGCATCACGACTTTTGGCACCATTACGCCGCCGATAGCACCTAGGAGAATATTAATTATCCCACCTATGGTTGTTGCTTGTTCCACACTATCTACCGAAGTCGCAATTAAAATAGACAGGCCAATAGCAGAGATACTTAACGCTAAAGAGACCAGCATCAATCCAAAAACAGAACCGGAAATCGTCAACGGTGCCGCACCGAAATAAGGAACGACGAACATGCCTACCCCAATCATTAGCCATACCTGAACTTGATTAATCAGCATATAGGGAAGGATTTTCCCAGCAAATAAATTAAGAATACTGACATTCATCGTCAGAAGCCGTCTTAATGTGTTTTGCTTTTTCTCATTGATAAAGATGGTGGACATCGGAATGATGACGAAAAATAAACCGAAGACTATCCAAGAAGGTACACTTTGCTGTGTTGAGGTCGGTTTTTCATTTTGTGCAAACTTGGCATAATTTACTTCAATAAAATCATCGTTAAACGACTTAGCTTCTTGCCCGCCACGGGAACCAAACTGCTTTTGAATAGCTGAATTCATGGTGTCTAACTGATTTTTCATCACAATCAGCGACATCTGACTTTTAAAAATACTTAGCAATGATGGCGAAGTATCGGCGGCAACCGTCAACGTTATTTTCGATAAGTCGCTTTCAAAGCCTTCAGGTATATCAACTATAAACTGAACCCCTTCCTCTTCAGGGGTGAGGTAAGACTCTCCACTGAACTCCAGTTGTGAGAAAGATGGCGTTTCTGCTAATTCCGTTACTAATGTTTGACTCGCATGACTTTGGTCTCTGTCTACCACGATATAACTCATTAGCGATTTATCGTCATTCATGACATCTTTTAAGGCGATAGACATGATCAGAATAAACACTGCTGGCATAATAAACAGTGCCGCTAATGCATGTTTATCACGACCTATCAGCAAGAACTCTTTGGTCAGCATCGCTCTAAACATCGCTGCGCTCCTTAGACGTCAACTGGATAAACATCGATTCTAAGGTTGTTGTTCCATAACGAATGTTTTTTACTTTAAGTCGATTTGCTTCCAGCACGTTAAGCACCTGAGCAATCACTGAAGCCTCAGTGGTATTGAGCAACAAAGTTTCGTTATTGATCACTTGCACCAGCGACTGCGTTTCAAATAAACCATCAACAGATTGAGTTTGAGGATAGAGTTCAACAACAACTTGTTGCGCCTCATGATTGTTAACCATCTCATCGATGGTTCCCTGTTTGATTATTTTCCCTGCGTTAATGATCGCAACTTCATCGCAAATCTTTTCAATTTCAGGCATGTAATGAGAGGTATAGACAATCGTTTTATTGTCATTGGCGTAAGCTTTAATACCGTCCAAAATCTCATTACGTGACTCAGGGTCGATACCAACTGTTGGTTCGTCAAAAAACAGGATGTCAGGATTGTTCAACAAGCCAATAGCGATGTTAAGCCGACGTTTTTGTCCACCAGACAACGTTGATGCCTTTCGCGCCAGCATTGAAGATAAACGGTTTGTTTCAATGGCATATTCAAAGTTTTGATGAAAACGTTCACCTTTAATTCCCTGAATACCCGCAAAAAAATTCAAATTCTCTTTCACCGTTAAATGTTCATAAAAGGCGAGACTTTGAGGTATCAACGAACAACGCTCGCGAATTTCCTTCAGGTTTTGCGTCAAAGGCATCCCGAAGAAAGTTACGCTACCCGCATCATAAGCGAGTAAACCATTCAAGATAGACATAAGCGTGCTTTTCCCTGCCCCGTTCGGCCCGAGTAAACCAAAGATACAGTTGGAAGGAATAACTAGTGATAATTTGTCTAACGCTTTAACTTCATTGTATGACTTGGTTAGTGCCTCGATTTGGATCATTAAAAGGCTCTCAGAAGTGATTGATAAAGCTGTTGTTCTTGACCAGCAATGGATTCTAATTTGGATGCAATCATCGAATAATCAATCGCTTGTTTATTTTTGGGACGGATTGCTTTAGCAATCAATAACGCAAACTCTCGCCATTCATCACCAATCATCGTCATATCTTTTGATGCATTTTCCAAAGCTTGATTATTAATAAGTGCCGCAGATTCTTGTAGAAATGACGCGTAGATATATCGGAAACCTGCCCCGCCCGTACCAATTTCTTCCTGCATGCGGATGATATGACCCAAAAATAATTTAGCGTAGTGATCATCTTTATTTTCTAGTGCTCGGATATGTTTGGCCAGAAAATACATCCCCTTAAGTCCCGCAATAGGTACCGGAGTTTTCAACATCGATTTAGCGGTTTTTTTGATACTCTTTTCGATGATCACAGGAAAATCAACCGATGAAGGGACATAGGTCGGATAATACAATGCACCTTTAGGCGCCATAACTCCCTTCACAAAGCGGGCCTTTTGCAATGCACTTTCATCGGAAGAAACCAGATGTTCGAACACCGGATCGCTAATGGTATAGGTACTATCTTCTTTGCCAACAACAACGAGATTATGAGCATTAAAATGGAACCGCATCTCCTCCGGGAAATATGGAAGCCAAAATACAGAGGTTTGCGCACCAACGATTTTTCCGTCAGCCAACAACGAATCGAGCCTTTCTGTGCCTTGAGCGGGTTTAGAAAATGTCTCAACTTTCATCTTCACCCCTAATGCTTTTTGCACGCCTTTGATGATTGATTTAGGCATAGAACGATAAGCGATTAAAGGCATTCCGCTTAACTTCACAAACGGAAGGTAAGCAAAGGTAAGAGCACTGGACAAGCCAAATACCATTGGCTCAGACAAAGGCAAACCATGATGAGTCAGTATCGATGACATAACTCCACTTTCACAGTGTGCATAGTGTTTGTGGGAAAAACCGTTACTACTCATGATCGTTTTCCTCAACATTGAGCTCTGGCAAGGTGGATAATTGTTCAACGCTGATCCCAAGCGCATCACTGTATGCATTCAACTTTTTTATTGAAAGCTTGGCAAAAACTGTAGGTTTCATATGACGTTTAACTCGCCACTGGAACCAACCGACAGACTGTGCCAAGACTGTGATATCCATGCGTTGAGCATACATATGGTAATACAAGGGAGATCTGTCTCCACTTTCGACCCGTTTATAAGCTGCAATAGCCTGACGCTCAAATTCATTGAGAGCTTGTTTGGTCACCAGCTCTTCAGCTTCCCAGCCCGACGATTTCACAACACTATATTCACCAGACTCACTGGTCGCATACAAAGCTTTAGCGTTGTTAGCGTAAGTAGAAGAGTGGTCTTGAGGTACCTTATTCGCTTCCATTACACCACCTTAAGCTGCATAAAGGCCGTAGAAAAACGCCCACTTTCTGGTACGTAACACAACAATGTGTCACCCACTTTTAACCGCTCTGAATGGAACAGCTCTTCCAAAATAATATAGATAGACGCAGAGCCGGTATTCCCTTTGGTTGATAAGTTTGTAAACCAGCGATCTTGTGGGATATCGCAATTAGCCTCTAACATGCCTTGATATAATCGATCGCGGAAATATCCCGAAGAGTAATGAGGAAGGAAGTAAGTGACTTCATCAGGATTCACTTTGCCGCTAGCAACAAGATCTCTGAGCGGTCGTGTCACCGTATATTCCACAATATTTTCATTTAGTTGTTTTACGTCTTGTTTTACAGAAAATATTGATTTGTCTAACCACGACTGAGCAGAGTATTCTCTCCACCCTTGTAAACGGCCATCTTCTAATTTTTCAGCACCCGCATACATACAAGCATCTAGCTCGTTCGCGTAGGACTTCTGCTCAATCCACTCTATTTCAAGCGAAATACCATGGTCATTTTTATGATCGCTAAGAAGTGCAGCTCCTGCTCCATCACTTAGCATCCAGCGCAAAAAGTCTTTTTCAAACGCGATTTCTGGCTGACGTTCTAGCTCTTCTACCTTACTTGATACTTCCGCTTCAAATTGACTCGCTCTCATCATAGCAGAAGCATTTTCGGAACCGGTTACAACTGCATTGTTGCTTTGACCACTTAATATAGACATATAGCCATACTTTAGTGACATTGTTCCTGCTAAGCAGATTCCCGCCAATGCAACCACTTCACAGCTAGGGATGTTAAGTTCGCCATGCACCATTAACGCGTGATTTGGCAGTAGTTGATCGGCGATAGTTGTTCCACAAGCAAGAAGCTCTATATCTTTGATATTAAAAATTTCTGAGTTAAGCCGTTTGATTGCTTCTGCGGTTAATTGTGCATTCGTATGTGTTGTATTTCCTGTCTCAGGATCAATCGCATAATATCGCTGCTTAATTTGATTGGAACGTAATATAAGATTTTTAGCTCTTGATGGACGATCGCCAACTTGTCCTAAAACGCTTTCTATCTGCTTGTTGCTTACCGCTTCATTCGGCAAAAAAGCTTGGACATCGTTTATATATACTTTTTTATTCATTTTATCGTCCGGAGGGTTTTTCATAGTATTTAATACTTTTATCAATCGAATCTTTCATCAAGGGTGAAATAAGCTTCTTAGCAAGTAAGTTAATGGGTACCAAAGTGAGAATCATTGCAACTAAAAACATCACATAGACAGTAATGATAACTTTACGGGATAAAGCACCCGGCTTTCCTGATAATTGAATTAGTTTTCCCCAAATCATAAACGAGCGGGTCGCTATTTTTTCGGAGCTAACTAACTTACCGTTAACTTTAACGGCATTCAAATTGGTCAATAGCGGTTTCTTCTCTTTTTCCAAATCCTGCGCTAATGCCGATGCTAAGCGTTCGCCAAATCGAGCACTTTCTTTAATATCTTGTTCGCTGACACCGGCCGCCGGAAATATCCAAAAAGGATCTTTTTTACCGGTTAGCAACCAACGAGGCGTAGTGACAAATGAGTAAATAGTGCCACTTTGATCGGTTAATACCGCGTTATCAATCAAATGCCCACCGCATTCGGCTATTAGAGATTTCATTTTCTCTTGAGCCATAACCCACATATCACGACAAGCAATAAGAGTAACAACGGGTTTGTCTTTTAATAGCTTTTTAGCCTGCTCTGTTTTTAAAAAACCAGTAATTGGAATAGCAGGTGCCAGAAACCAGACTGTATACGCGATAATAACTAAATCATACTCATCAGCTAAATTTGAAGCGGCTTTTAACTCACATCCATTCATATAAACTGCTTCTGGAAACGCATCAAAAAAAGGGTAAAAAGACCATGGATATGGGTAAGGTTTCACTGGCTCCAAAATGTGATAATCAACATGTATATCATCACTTTGGCAAAGAGGTTTTGTTGATGATTCAACAAACTTAGAAAGCTGGCCACTTTGAGAGTAAGAAATAACTAGAACTTTTTTCATATAAAGGCTTAGGTTGATAACTAGCAGTAAAATTAAATAGAAAATCTATATGTGCATATTGATGCAAGATTACCACTAATTTATAAAATGTGAATATTTTATCCAAAACTAAAGTTTTAGATACAGTATTCACAGACATAAAATCAACGCGCTATTTTTAGATTTACTTCACAAAAACCAGCTTATTTTTAATACACGGAAACGGATAAATTGTTATTAGAAAATCTCATATTAGTTACAAGATCAAAAATACCCGTCAGATTACTTAATCTGACGGGTATTACATTTTAAAGATTTGCTCTTTGACTGATGCTATATGATGTTAGGTTCTCAGTGCAGCACTTCTTCTTTGGCACCTAAGTACTCAAAGACAAGATGATCATCTTTCAGAGCCACTTTCACCGTACCGCCATCAACCAATGCACCAAATAGCAGCTCATTAGCCAATGGTTTCTTCAATTGTTCTTGAATCACTCGTCCCATTGGGCGAGCACCCATTTCACGGTCATAGCCTTTCAGAGCTAACCAGTGACGAGCGTCTTCTGAAACTTCAAGAGAAACGCCACGAGCATCCAATTGAACTTGTAGCTCGACGATGAACTTATCAACCACTTGGTGAATCACACTTTCATCCAAACTGTTAAACCAAATAGTATGGTCTAGACGGTTACGGAATTCTGGCGTGAACACTTTCTTTATTTCAGACATCGCATCATGGCTGTGATCCTGCTGAATCAAACCTATCGATTTCTTCACTGTTTCAGCCACACCAGCGTTGGTTGTCATCACTAGGATGATGTTACGGAAATCCGCTTTGCGACCGTTGTTGTCTGTTAGCGTACCGTTATCCATTACTTGTAATAGCAAGTTAAAGATATCTGGGTGTGCTTTTTCAATTTCGTCTAAAAGCACCACAGCGTGTGGGTTCTTAATCACTGCATCCGTTAACAAGCCGCCTTGGTCATAACCAACATAACCCGGAGGAGCACCGATCAAACGGCTTACAGAGTGACGTTCACCGTACTCAGACATATCAAACCGAAGTAGTTCAATACCCAACAGTTTAGAGAGTTGAACCGTTACTTCTGTTTTACCTACGCCCGTAGGGCCAGCAAACAAGAATGAACCGACAGGACGGTTATCTGCCCCCAAACCAGCACGAGTTAGTTTGATGGATTCGGTTAACACATCTATCGCATCATCTTGTCCAAACACCAGCATCTTCATTTTCTTATCAAGATTTTTCAGAATGTCTTTGTCCGAAGAAGAAACAGACTTCTCTGGGATGCGAGCCATTTTTGCAACCATAGACTCAATCTCAGCCACACCGACGGTTTTCTTGCGACGACTCACTGGCATTAGACGAACACGCGCACCAGCTTCATCGATAACATCAATAGCTTTGTCTGGTAAGTGACGCTCATTGATGTATTTCGCTGACAATTCAACCGCAGCGCGAAGTGCTTTATTGGTGTAACGCACATCATGGTGAGCTTCGTATTTAGGCTTTAATCCCATCAATATTTTGGTTGTGTCATCCAGTGATGGTTCTACAACGTCAATTTTTTGGAATCGACGAGAAAGCGCACGCTCTTTCTCAAAAATGTTGCTGTACTCTTGATAGGTAGTTGAACCAATACAACGCAACTTACCGCTACTTAGTAGAGGTTTAATTAGATTCGCAGCGTCAACTTGACCACCAGATGCAGCACCAGCGCCAATGATGGTATGAATTTCGTCTATAAAGAGGATTGCATCTTTCTCTTTCTCAAGCTGTTTAAGAATCGTTTTGAAACGTTTCTCAAAGTCACCACGGTATTTGGTACCCGCAAGCAATGAGCCAATATCCAGTGAGTAGATGACACTATCTTGAATGACTTCCGGTACTTGCCCTTCGACAATTCTCCACGCTAAGCCTTCAGCAATAGCGGTTTTACCTACACCTGCCTCACCAACCAACAATGGGTTATTCTTGCGACGACGGCATAGCACTTGAATCGTACGCTCGAGTTCTTTATCACGACCTATTAGAGGGTCGATTTGGCCTTGTCCAGCTAACTGATTCAAGTTTGTTGCAAAGCTTTCTAGTCTTTCATCAGCTGGAGATTCGTCGGAACTCTCCGTACCAAAAGAATCAGAAGATGGATCTTCGCTTGAACTGGATGCTTTGGTTATGCCATGCGAAATGTAGTTAACGATATCCAATCGACTAATATCGTTCTTTTTCAATAGATAAGCTGCATGAGATTCCTGTTCGCTAAAAATAGCGACCAGAACGTTTGCACCAGTGACTTCACTGCGACCAGATGACTGAACGTGGAACACTGCACGTTGTAATACACGTTGGAAACTGAGCGTTGGCTGAGTTTCGCGTGTTTCATCGTTATCTGGGATAAGAGGTGTTGTCTGATCAATAAATACGTCAAGCTCTCGACGCAAAACATCTATATCTGCCTGGCAGGCCAATAATGCTTCCTTCGCCGCATCGTTCTCTAACAATGCTAGTAGGAGGTGCTCGACGGTCATGAATTCATGTCTTTTGTCCCGCGCTCGAGCGAACGCGCCATTTAGACTCGACTCTAGTTCTTTGTTAAGCATAAGGCCTCCTTAAAGAACAACCACGTCTGCAAATGTTACGTTTTTTCCATCGTACAAAGCAGTGGATGCTCGTTTTCCCGTGCGTACATTGTCACCTGAGCGACTTTCGTCTCTGCTACTTCTGCAGTAAACGTGCCACAAATTGCTTTCCCTTCATAATGAACTTTGAGCATCACTTGTGTCGCTTTTTCTATGTCCATAGAGAAGAAGCGTTCAAGGATTTCTATAACAAAATCCATCGGCGTGTAATCATCATTATTCAGTATAACGTTATACATCGACGGTGGTTTTGTTGCTGTTTTCTCTCTCTCCAGTAGATCTGAGTCTGGAGTTACCCATTCGAAATTTTTATTCATGTCGGTTATTGTGGGGCTATTCCTATAAAATACACCTTAAACTTACGCGTCTTACAGTTCATAGATTAAGGAATTGTCAGTAAAGATGAAGAAACAACCTTACTTAGAGACTAATGCAGCAATTGCATCGCTGCAAATAAAACATCGCTATTATCAATCAACTTTAAGTCAAACGTTCATTTATTAGTCACATTTTTTTAACGCATTTAAAGCATGAATAGCATACTTTAATTTCAAGAAACACTGGTTATGGAATTCTCAAAAGTGATTTGGCTATAAAAGTATGCATTTTTATACCAATCTCCTATTGACTGTGGTCAATCATTGACTACATTGGTCAAATAGTGACTAAAAATTTGGCAGCGGCTGAATCTATATTCACTAATTGGAGTTATAAACATCAAGTCATTTGATCAAACTATCTACGTAGTAAATCAATAAGAGTAATTTCTCCGCAACAACATCAGTAACAAAATGCATGAGGGACGTATAGCATGGCTACAGGTACAGTAAAATGGTTCAATAACGCCAAAGGATTTGGTTTTATCTGTCCAGAAGGCGAAGATGGAGACATTTTTGCTCATTATTCTACTATCCAAATGGATGGCTACCGCACATTGAAAGCGGGACAGCAAGTAGCATATGAAGTTGAACAGGGACCTAAAGGCTACCACGCTAGTAGTGTCGTGCCTATTGAAGGGCAACAATCTAAATAGTTCGCTGCCAAGTAAATCCTTACAATTAACTGACCCACAGGTCATTTGAACGCTAACGATTTATTAATTGATAGATATGAAAAACCCGCCTCTTGGCGGGTTTTGTATTTTTTCGTAAACCGTTTGAACTTATGCGCGATCTACGATGCTGTTCAGTGTTGCACTTGGACGCATTAGGTTAGAAACCAAGGCATCGTTAAACGCATAGTAACCACCTAAATCACCCGCAACGCCTTGAGCACCATTTAACTCAGACACAATTTTCTCTTCGTTAGCAAGTAGCTGCTCAGCCACTGGTGCAAATTCAGCTGCAAGGTCGGCATCTTGAGTTTGCGCTGCTAGCGCTTCCGCCCAGTATGCTGCTAGGTAGTAATGACTACCACGGTTATCTAGCTCACCGACTTTACGTGATGGAGATTTGTTAAGGTCTAGGAATTTACCTGTCGCTTTATCCAATGCATCAGCCAATATTTGTGCTTTCGCGTTGCCAGTCACCACACTCAGATGCTCTAGAGAAGCCGCTAACGCGAGGAATTCACCTAATGAATCCCAACGTAGATGGTTCTCTTTTTGAACTTGTTGCACGTGCTTAGGTGCCGAACCACCAGCACCCGTTTCAAACAGACCACCACCGTTCATTAGTGGAACAATTGAAAGCATCTTCGCAGAAGTACCTAGCTCAAGAATTGGGAACAAATCCGTTAGGTAATCACGCAGTACGTTACCTGTTACAGAAATCGTATCTTTACCTTCTTTGATACGTGCTAGAGAGTATAGCGTTGCATCCACAGGTGAAAGAATCTTGATTTCCAGACCAGAAGTATCGTGTTCAGGCAGATACTGATTCACTTTCTTAATCAGTTCAGCATCGTGAGCGCGTGCTTCATCTAACCAGAATACTGCCGGTGTATTCGTTGCACGAGCACGGTTTACAGCAAGCTTAACCCAATCTTGAATTGGTGCGTCTTTAACTTGGCACATACGGAAGATATCACCCGCTTCAACTTCTTGCTCAAGCAATACGTTACCTGCCGCGTCAACAACACGCACAGCACCGTCTGCATCAAGGATGAAAGTTTTATCGTGTGAACCGTATTCTTCTGCTTTTTGAGCCATAAGACCCACGTTTGGTACGCTACCCATAGTGGTTGGATCAAATGCACCGTTCTCTTTACAGAATTCGATCACTGCTTGATAAACGCCAGCGTAACAACGATCTGGGATCATTGCTTTAGTATCTTTCTGCTTACCGTCTGGACCCCACATTTGACCAGATGAACGAATCATCGCTGGCATAGACGCGTCAACGATAATGTCGCTAGGTACGTGTAGGTTGGTAATACCGCGATCAGAGTCAACCATTGCTAGTGGCGGTTGAGTTGCATAAACCGCCTGAAGTGCAGCTTCGATCTCTTCACGTTGTGCTTGAGGTAAAGATTGGATTTTCGCGTACACATCACCTAGACCGTTGTTTACATCAACACCAAGTTGCTCAAATACGTCACCGTACTTTTCAAACACTTCTTTGTAGTAAACCTTAACTGCATGACCAAAGATGACTGGGTCAGACACTTTCATCATGGTTGCTTTCATGTGCAGAGAAAGCAGAACGTCTTGTTCTTTTGCTTCCGCAATTTCTTTTTCGAAAAACTCTACCAGAGCTTTTTTGTTCAAAACGCTTGCATCAATAATTTCTTTGTCTTTCAGTGCAAAAGGCTTTTTCAGTTCTTTCGTTGAACCATCTTTGCCTACAAACTGAATAGAAACTTCTGTTGCACCGTCTACAGTGACTGATTTTTCAGTACCGAAGAAATCTTTATCATTCATGCTCGAAACGTGAGATTTAGAATCCGCAGACCAAGCACCCATTGAATGCGGGTTCTTCCTCGCGTAGTTTTTCACTGATGCAGGAGCGCGACGGTCAGAGTTACCTTCACGTAGCACTGGGTTTACCGCACTACCCTTGATTCTGTCATAAGTCGCTTTAATCGCTTCTTCTTCGTAAGAAGCTGGCTCTTCTGGGTAATTTGGAAGTGAAAAACCTTTATCTTGGAGTTCTTTGATCGCCGTTTTTAGCTGTGGAACCGATGCTGAGATGTTTGGTAGTTTGATGATGTTCGCTTCAGGAGTTTGTGCAAGTTCACCGAGTTCCGTCAGAGCGTCACCAACACGCTGGTCTTCTTTCAAATGCTCTGGGAAGTTAGCAAGAATACGACTTGCTAAAGAAATATCACGAGTTTCAATTTCAATACCTGACGATGCCGTGAATGACTGGATAATTGGCAGCAATGAATATGTAGCTAGAGCTGGGGCTTCGTCTGTAATTGTATAAATAATTGTAGGTTTATTTGTTGGCATGAACTTTCCCTATTTGTTCTAACAACACACGGGCATGTGTTGTGTGAATGTACGGCTCAAGCGGGAAACATCCCAAACTTGTGCACGATAGTCTCACTCTTTCCTTTTGTGTTCGAATAACTTCTTTGTGCGAACCACCATAATGAGTCTTCGAGACAGTCCTTGAGTGAAGATCGTTATAATTAAACAAAACTAGGATAATAGTCTATCATCTTGTCGTTTATCCTATTTCTGGGCGCGAAAATGATAGCGCAAAAGCGAGTTTCAGAAAACTTTCAAACACACTTCATTTACATTTTTGCAAGGTAGTTAACATGTCATCCAGCTCGCGTAGTAGCACAGCTAAGGCTCCTCACTCGACACATAAACCGCGTTTCAAACAAGGAAATCGTTCTTCAGGGCGCACTTCGACCAAACAAAGAGTACGTAAACCTGCGGTTCAAAAGCCAAAAGTGAACATTGAAGATCGTAAAGTCATTGTTTTTAATAAACCTTATGACACGTTGAGCCAATTTACTGATGGTGAAGGCAGAAAAACGCTCGCGGATTTCATAACAGTCAAAGATGTGTACGCGGCAGGCCGACTGGATCGCGACAGCGAAGGTCTGATGGTATTAACCAACGATGGTATTTTACAAGCCAAACTGACTCAGCCAGAATCAAAATCGCCTAAAACCTACTGGGTTCAGGTTGAAGGTGCACCGACAGAATCAGATTTAGAGCCACTTCGAAACGGAGTAACCCTAAAAGATGGGCCAACGCTCCCAGCTCAAGTTGTGGTCATTGATGAACCCAAGTTGTGGCCGCGAAATCCACCAGTGCGTTTTCGAGCTGCCATTCCAACCACTTGGCTTGCCATTACCATCATTGAAGGTCGTAACCGTCAGGTAAGACGCATGACAGCGCATATTGGTTTCCCTACTCTGCGTCTGATTCGCTATTCAATGGGCAACATAGAATTAGGCGATCTTCAGCCCGGCGAGTGGAAAGAAATTACTATTGATGCAGCATAAAGAAATGATCGACGGGGCCTCGGCCCTGTCCAACATTGAGTGAATCAGCATGCCTTATCGCTTGTGTAATGTATTGCTTGGCATGACTAACCGCTGAAAGCATATCTTCTCCCTGAGCCAAAAACGACGCTATTGCTGAAGACAAAGTACAGCCCGTACCATGGGTGTTGAGAGTGTGAATTCTCTCAGCGTTTAACCTGTGAGTTTCATGCTGGGTAATCAGCAGATCGTCACTATTAGCAGACGCCTCTAAATGCCCACCTTTGAGCAACACTGCAGAAGTACTTAACTGACGCATTGCAGTGACCATGTACTCAATCTGTTTAGTGTCTCTTGGCACTGCTAGCCCTGTCAGCGCGGCGGCTTCTGGCAGATTGGGCGTAATAATGCTAGCGAGAGGCAATAAACGCTCCTTCAGGCTATCGATTGCAGTTTCTTTCAACAGTAAATCACCGCTGGTTGCCACCATGACTGTATCCAACACAATGTGTTGTGGTCGATACTGTTCTAGCTTATCCGCCACCAAATTGATGATATCGCTATCTGCCAGCATGCCAATCTTTACTGAGACAATATTAAGATCTTGGAATACGGCATCTAACTGACTTTCGATATGAGGAAGAGGCACAGGCAAGATATCAAACACACCTAAGGTATTTTGAGAGGTAATGGCCGTGATAACCGAAGCGGCGTAACTGCCAGTCGCTGATATCGCTTTGATATCCGCTTGAATACCCGCACCACCACCACTGTCCGATCCGGCAATCGTCAGTACAACGGGAATTGAATTGGTTTTAGGCATAACTGTTCCTTAAAGGTAAACGTACAGGAACAGTTTCTCGACAACGCATCCGCTAGAGACGACAAGACGAGATAAACAATCGCAAAGATTGAATTAGTTCCCTACGTCAGTATTAACTGAATCAGGTTCAACGGGTCTCGCAATGCGATCTCAGCCCAAAGGCTCCCCGACTAATGGCGGACAGAATAACAATGAAATTGTCTTTTCTGCAATTTATATGTTTTACAACGAAAAAGTAGCCAAATCGAGACTATAATTCGTTGTGTAAGAGTGTTCTTCCCAATACGTAGGCCGTTAACTCAGTTGGTAGAGTAGTTGACTCTTAATCAATCGGTCGCGGGTTCGAGCCCCGCACGGCCTACCAAGAAGCGGAAGATGAGCTCTTGGTCTATATATCCTGCCTATTAAATAGTGGCGTGTTTATATTAGAAAAAAGCAAATTGGCAGTGAAGTTCAAAAAATGTCACTTTCTAAAGTGGCAATTCCTCTAGCTAAACATGCGGCAATTTTATCCAAACGAGTTCTTTGCAATTCAATTACTAGTGAGTCTCAGAAATGACGCAGATAGAAGTATGTCTGCGATTCACCTGTAAATTAAAGAGGTGTAATTTCAACAAAACGAAAATCCTTGAAAAATGAGAAGATTGGAAGAAGCGCTTCTATGTTTCATACTTAATACAATAATTATCTGAGGAGCATGCATGGGCAAAGATATTATCGAGTTCATCAACACCAATCGCCATCTACTTGATCTTTTTACGGATCTGATTCCAATTCCCATCTTCGTTAAAGATAAAGATGGTAGATATACCGAATGCAACAAAGCGTACATGGATTTTATGTCACTAGAACGCGATCAATTAATTGGGAAAACAGTATACGACATATGGGATAAAGCTGATGCGGATGTCTTTTTTGCTAAAGACAAAGAATTGTTAGACCGCGGAGGTGTGGACATTTATGAAACCGAGATTACTTCACCTCAAGGATTACTTCACGCAGTACAATTTCACAAACAAACTTTTACTGACTCATATGGGGCAGTAGCAGGGCTTTTAGGCGTCGCCTTCGATATAACGGAAAGAAAACGATTGGAATATTCTTTGGCAGATTTGGCTTCTACCGATGAGTTAACAGGGCTTCCTAACCGACGTGAGGGAATGTCACGGCTTGAGGTTATGCATAAGGCCAGCGAGAGAAAAGACCGCCCCTATTGTATCGCAATGGTCGACATTGACCATTTTAAAAAAGTTAATGACCAATATGGCCACTCAGTTGGAGATCTAGTCCTTAAAGAATTTGCTAGTTTAGCAAAAACAATCTTACGGATTAATGACGTCTGTTTTCGTTATGGTGGCGAGGAATTTGTCATCCTTCTGCCCGAAACCAATCTAAGCGATGGGCTTAACGTTGTTGAACGCTTTCGTCAGACATGGGCGACGTCACCATTGAACTTATTGGAATCTCAAACCATTCAGTCAACAGCCAGCATTGGACTTGTTCAATACCAAGGAAACAATGTTTCATTTGAACGTTTAATTCAGCTCTGTGATCAAGCGCTATACGATGCCAAAAACGGAGGAAGAAACTGTACCGTCTGTGTTCAACCTAATCAGACGTTTAACGAGTTTCAAGGGTAGCCGAATTTGTAGCTGATGGGTTGATGATCGCCTTGATTAAATATATACGGAATATCAGTGAAATCTGTACGAAAATCGTTGCTTGGACACTTTGTGGCGGATCGTTCACTTGTAGCTCAACACCACCTGTTTGTACGGCTTCTGAGATTAAACACGGCTCTTTTTCAAAGTGCCGTGTTCATATATGGCTGGCCTACCAAGTACTCAGATTACTTGGATGTTCATTGTGGCGCTAATTTATAGACTTTAAGCGACTACTTATGACGCTCTTTCAGCTTATTAATCACGTCACTCATAGATAAGCCTTGGTCTTGAAGCAGTACCAACAAGTGATAAATCAAATCCGCTGATTCACAAACTAGTTCCGCCTTATCGCCCGACGTCGCCGCAAGCGCAACTTCAACCCCTTCTTCGCCCACTTTCTGCGAAATACGTTTGGTGCCACGGGCATAAAGACTCGCAGTGTAAGAAGATTCAGGGTCGGCACTCTTGCGGGCAGCCAATAGCTGCTCAAGTTGATGAAGCCACACCATTTGTGACTCCTCTTGTGCATCGCTGTCCCAACAAGTTGTTGTACCCGTGTGGCAGGTTGGTCCAATCGGATTCACTTTCACTAGCAAGGTATCTTGGTCACAATCCAAAGCAATATTTTTCAATTGCAGCACATTGCCCGAAGTTTCGCCTTTGGTCCATAAACGCTGTTTGGTGCGCGAATAGAAAGTAACTTGCTCTGTTTCTAATGTTTTAGCTAACGCTTCTTGGTTCATGTAGCCCATCATAAGCACTTGGCTTGAACCGAAATCCTGCACTATTGCAGGAACAAGACCATCAACCTTTTCCCAATTAATACGTTCCGCTAGGCTCATAGTCTCACCTCAACCGCTTGTTGTTTTAAATATTGCTTGAGTTCACCAATATTGATGATTTGCTTGTGGAAAACAGACGCTGCTAGAGCACCGTCTACATTCGCCAATTTGAATGCGTCGGCAAAGTGCTCCATTGCACCCGCACCGCCAGAAGCTATTAATGGCACATGACACACAGAACGAACCATGTTGAGTTGTTCAAGATCGTAACCGTTACGTACGCCGTCTTGGTTCATCATGTTCAATACGATTTCGCCTGCACCACGTTTTTGAACTTCCTGAACCCAATCTTTGGTTTCCCACTGGGTCGCTTTAGTGCGCGCTTCATCACCCGTGAACTGGTAAACCTGATATTTACCGGTTTCTTTATCAAAGTATGAATCGATACCGACAACGATACATTGCACTCCAAACTTATCTGCTAAATCAGTGATTAGCTGAGGGTTGGCTAACGCTGGTGAGTTAATCGAGACTTTATCTGCGCCGAACTCAAGAATGCGTGCCGCATCTTCGGCTGATTTAATACCACCAGCCACACAGAACGGAATGTCGATGACTTCTGCAACGCGAGCCACCCAGCTTTTGTCGACCACACGACCATCACTTGATGCCGTAATATCATAAAAAACCAATTCATCAGCGCCCTCTTCCGCATAACGTTTTGCTAGCGGAACGATGTCACCAATGATTTCGTGATTACGAAACTGAACACCTTTTACAACCTGACCGTCACGAACATCCAGACAAGGAATTATACGTTTTGCCAACATGCGAACGCCTCCTCTGTGGTGAATTTGCCATCAAGCAGAGCGCGACCAACAATCACACCTGCCACACCGCTGCCTTTTAGCGCTTCAATATCCGCTAAACTGCCGATACCACCTGAAGATTGAAACTGAACTTGTGGGTATTGTTTGCACAGGTCGACATACAGCTCAACGTTAGAGCCAGCTAAAGTGCCATCGCGTGAAATGTCCGTACACAGTACATGTTTCAAACCGACTGTTAGGTAATCTTCAATCAGGGCTTCAATGGTGACACCAGAATCTTCCTGCCAACCAGAAATCGCCACTTTGCGCGTACCGTCAGCGTCGATATTGATATCCAGAGCCAAGACAATTTTCTCAGCGCCGTATTTGCTCATCCAACCTTTAACGAGTTCAGGCTGCTTGACGGCTGTTGAACCAACCACAACGCGTTGCGCACCAGCTTCAAGCAAATCAATAACGTCTTGCTCGCTGCGAACACCACCACCAATTTGAATATTAGCTGGCGTACCCGCGAGTAACTTAGCGATCAGGTCTAACTGACGCGCACTGGTGTCTTTCGCGCCGGTTAAATCCACTAGGTGAAGCCAGTCTGCACCAGCTTTGTTGTACAAATTAAATTGTTCAATTGGGTCGACTTTATATTCCGTCACTTGGCCGTAATCACCTTGATATAGGCGAACAACCTGACCTTCAATTAAATCTAATGCGGGAATAATCATTTCTGTTCCTTATTCGATATGCCGCTTTATCGCTTACAGCTTTCGTTTATCATTTAGAGCTCTAGGAAGTTCTGAATTAATTTAGAACCGGCTTTTGATGAACGCTCTGGGTGAAATTGAACACCGTAATAGTTGCCATTTTGAATCGCTGCGCTAAATGGATTTCCGTAGTCACATTGTGCGATCGTATAATCACCCACTGGCATTGCAAAGCTGTGTACAAAATAGAAGTACTCACCCTCTTCAATATCTTTGAATAGTGGGTTACCAGCTTTAGCCGAAACTGTATTCCAACCCATGTGAGGCAATGGCAAATCGCCGGTTTGCATTAAGCGAACTTCACCTTGAACCAATCCAAGACACTCAACGATCTCATCCGCTTTCTGCCCTTTCTCTTCAGAAAGCTTGCCGAGTAACTGCATACCTAAACAGATACCTAGTAGCGGTTTATCTACCTTCGCCACAAGCTCGATTAAGTTACGTTCTTCAAGATTCTTCATCGCTTCGCTGGCTGTTCCTACCCCCGGTAAGAACAACTTATCCGCAGCAAGAACTACTGCTGGGTCTTTTGAGATAGTGACTGGGTAGCCCAAACGTTCAATCGCGAACTTCACTGATGAAACGTTGGCACAGCCAGTATCAATGATGACAACTTTTTGTTCCTTCGCCATTAGAGAACCCCTTTGCTGCTTGGCAACTCGTTTCCTTGTACTTGAATAGCTTGACGCAGTGTACGACCAAACGCCTTAAATAAGCTTTCAATAATATGGTGGTCATTCTCACCAGTAGAAGACAAGTGCAGAGTGCACGCTAGTGTGTCAGTCAGTGAACGGAAGAAGTGATAAACCATCTCAGTGGATAAATCGCCAACTTCTGGACGACTGAACTCAGCGTCAAATTTCAAGTAAGGACGACCCGATAGATCTAATGCACATTGCGCTAAACATTCGTCCATTGGCAGTGTGAATCCGAAACGACCAATACCACGCTTATCACCTAAGGCTTCTTTAATCGCTTGGCCTAAAGCTAACGCTGTATCTTCAACGGTGTGGTGATCGTCGATGTGTAAATCACCATCCACTTTAAGCTTCAACTGGAAACCACCGTGAGTGGCGATTTGATCAAGCATGTGGTCAAAGAAACCCAGACCTGTTTCGATTTCGTTACCGCCAGTCTCGTCCAAATTCACCGCTACCTTGATATCGGTTTCTTTGGTCTTACGCACCACACTTGCTGTACGAGCTTTAACGGTGAGATCTTTTACGATTTGTGGCCAGTTCATGGTTTCAGGATTGTACTGAATACCACGGATAGCCATGTTCTCTGCCAGTTGCAGATCCGTGACTCGGTCACCGATTACAACTGATGATTTGAAATCGACTTTGCCACCTTGAAGGTACTCTTTCACCATACCTAACTTCGGCTTACGGCAAGAACAGTTGTCTTTTTCAAAGTGTGGGCAAATCAGCACATCGTCAAACTTCACACCTTGAGAAGAGAAGATGTCCATCATCATGTTGTGTGGTGCATCGAAGTCTTCTTGTGGGTAGCTGCTCGTGCCCAGACCATCTTGGTTAGTGACCATCACTAAGCGATAGCCAGCATCTTGCAGAGTCAGCAAACTTGGGATAACAAACGGTTCCAGTTTAAGTTTGTCTAAACGGTCAACCTGAAAATCCACCGGAGGCTCAACAATTAAGGTGCCATCACGATCGATAAAGAGAATTTTCTGTTGGGTGCTCATTGTAGAATCCTTTCTATTGGTAGTAGTTACGAATAAACGCGACTGTTTTTTCGCACTCTTCTCTGTTGCCTACGCTAATACGCACGCAATCTTCAATCGGTGAGTTGCGCAAAATAATTCCTGCATCCCAAGCGGCTTTGAATAACGCATCGCCATCAGGGAATTTAACCAGTAAATAGTTGCCCCAACCTTCAAACACTTCGACACCACTGACCATCGAAAGTCCCACTTGCATATAAGCTCGGTTGGCATTCAAATCCAGCACTTGGTATTTAGCACGAGCAAGACCAGCTTCTGACAGTGCTTGAGTCGCAATTTCCGCCACTGGTACTGGCACTGGGTATGGTGCGATGACCTTTAACAGCACATTAATCAATTCTTCATTGGCAAGAGTAAAACCACAGCGAAGGCCAGCAAGAGCAAACGCTTTTGATAGCGTGCGTAGAATCGCTAAGTTTGGATACTGTGCTAATAAATCGACCGTTGATGCTTCTGGACAGAAATCGATATACGCTTCGTCCATCACAACAATCGCGCGGTCTTTGGTCATTTCTAGCAGAGCAACAATGTCCTCACGCTTAACCAAGTTCCCCGTTGGGTTGTTAGGACTACATACAAACACCAGCTTCACGTTGTCTAGGTTCGCTTCAATGTTAGCTAAATCCAACTGCCATTCTGCTGTGAGAGGTACTTTCTTGTGTTCAACACCAATGGTTTCAGCACTAATCGCATACATACCATAAGTTGGCGGACAGAATAGAATCGCGTCTTGGTTTGGCTCACAGAAAGCACGTACCAGTAGCTCAATACCTTCATCGGCACCGCGAGAAGTTAGTACTTGCTCAGGTTTAACACCAGCGTATGCTGCATAAGCATTAATTAGCTCAGGAGGCTGACATTCGCTATAGCGGTTTAAACGAGCGAAATTGGTTTTGTATTCGTTGTTGAATGGTGACTCATTGGCGTTTAACCAAACGTCACCACTGCCGCCAATACGACGAGCAGAAAGATAAGGCGTTAATTCTTGAACTTGTTTGCGAGCGAGTTTTTCCATGATGGTTACGCCTTTTGTCCTTTTTCAATACCAAGCTTTTCAATACGGATCGTAACGGCTCGTTTGTGTGCATCTAAACCTTCCGCTTCAGCCATTTTAACAACGGTTGGTGCCAGTGCTTTCAGACCATCAGCACTCAACTCCTGCACTGTCATACGTTTGCTGAAATCCGCTAAACCTAAACTTGAGTATGTGCGAGTGTATCCGTAGGTTGGTAGCACGTGATTAGTGCCTGAAGCGTAATCACCCACTGATTCTGGCGACCAGTCACCTAAGAAAATTGAACCTGCATTGTCTAGCAGAGGAACTAATTCACGAGGATTCTTAGTCTGAACAATCAGGTGCTCTGGACCATAGTAGTTAGAGATGGAGACAGCCTGTGTTAACGATTCAGCAATGATAATTAAGCTTGAAGCGAGGGCTTTCTCTGCGGTAGCTGCGCGAGATAGTGACTTAAGCTGTTTTTGAACCGCATCTGCCACTTGATCCGCAACCACAGGTGAAGGCGTTACCAATACAACTTGGGAATCAGGACCGTGCTCGGCTTGGCTAAGAAGATCTGCGGCAATAAAATCAGCATCCGCTGTTTCATCAGCAATCACCAATACTTCCGAAGGCCCAGCAGGCATATCAATCGCAGCGCCACGAAAATCATTGCTGACTTGGCGTTTTGCTTCCGTTACATAGGCATTGCCCGGACCAAAAATCTTATCCACTTTCGCTACGCTTTCGGTACCGTAAGCCATTGCTGCAATCGCTTGGCCGCCACCTACGTTATAAACCTCATCGATCTTACAAAGCTTCGCCACATAAAGAATTTCATCTGCAATTGGCGGTGGAGAACAAAGTACCACTTTACGACAACCCGCAATTTGCGCAGGCACACCAAGCATCAATACGGTTGACGGTAATGGTGCGCTTCCGCCCGGAATGTACAAGCCAACCTTATTGATTGCGCGAGTCACCTGTTCGCACACAACACCCGGCATCGTTTCAACTTTAATTGGCGCTGCTTTTTGTGCTTTGTGAAATTTGGAGATGTTGTTGTAAGCCAATTCCAACGCTTGCTTCATTTCATCATCAAGACGTTCACATGCCGCATCAATCTCTGCTGCCGAAACTCGAATTGATTCCGGCTTACACTTATCGAATTTCTCAGTAAGTTCTAATAGAGCAGAGTCACCTTCCGCTCGAACTTTGGCAATAACTTCCGCAACCGCAGCAGTGATGTTCGCACCTTCAGCGATAGCTGGACGTTCCAATACTGAGTCTTGCTGAGTTTCACTCAGCGATTGCCAAACGATCGTTCTCATCGGGATTACTCCATCATCTTCTCAATTGGTAATACAAGAATAGAACTTGCACCAAGGGCTTTTAACTTTTCCATTGTTTCCCAGAACAAGTTTTCTGCACTGACGAGGTGTACGGCTACGCGAGTTTTATCGGCTGAAAGTGGCAGCACGGTTGGATCTTCTGCACCTGGAAGTAAAGCGGTGATTAGCGGTAGTTTGTCTACAGGCGCGTGCAGCATGATGTACTTGGATTCTTTCGCTTGTTGCACACCGTTCATACGAGTCAGAAGACGGTCAATCAGCTCAGCTTTATCTGGCGCGAACTCACCTGTACGTTGAATCAGTTTCGCTTTTGATTGGAAAATCACTTCAACTTCTTTTAAGCCATTTGCTTCAAGTGTAGCGCCTGTTGAAACTAAATCCGCTATCGCATCAGCAAGACCCGCACGAGGAGCAACTTCAACCGAGCCAGTTAACATACAGGTACTAAAATCGATACCCTGTTCAGCCATATACGCTTTTAAAAGTTGAGGATAGGTAGTTGCAATACGTTTGCCTTTGAGATCTTGTGGACCGTTGTATTCCACATCTTTGTCAATTGCGATTGAAAGACGGCAACCACCAAAGTCCATACGACGAAGATCAACGAACTCGCTTGGCTGGTTTAGAGCAATACGATCATAACGGGTTTCTTCCAACACGTTTTCACCCACAAAACCCAGATCAACAACACCATCCATAATCAAACCTGGGATATCGTCATCACGGACAAGAAGCAGGTCAATCGGCATATTTAGTGAGTGAACAACTAAACGCTCTCCCATGACATTAAACTTCACACCACACTTCTTCAGTAAACCTTGGCATTCGTCGCTTAAACGACCTTTCTTTTGTACTGCTATTCTTAGGCGTTGTGTTTGCATTACATTCTTCCTTCGTAAAATATTGAAATCTTTAAGTTTTAAATAGTCTAGATAGTAAAAAACCCTTGAGAGATTGGTCTCCCAAGGGTCTAAAATCTTAAAAATGCTTTGATTTAGCCGCCGGGAGATTCCTGTCTCCCGGGTATGCGTACATCTCCCGAAAGACTCTTAGGGATGATGGTGATGATGAATATTCATGACAAAATTACGCATACTTAATTACACCGAATGTGTTCACTGGATTGCTTTCAACACTATCTAAGCTCGTCTCATTTTTCAACAAAAAATTTCACTTTTTGTCATCTTTTTCTGACTGCTACTTTTCGAGCACAAAAAAAGGAGGCTTAAGCCTCCTCTAATATGCAGAAATATAAAATATTAAGCTTCTTTGAGGGTAACCAACTTAGATTTTGCTAGCGTGTTAAACGCAAAGCATACGGCAATAAATGCCACTGTCGATGCAGCCAAAGAAGCCAGTACTGACAACGTCATACCAAGAACGATGAAACCAACGCATGATACACCAGCAACCGCTAATGCATATGGTAGCTGAGTCGCTACGTGGTCGATATGATTACAACGTGCGCCTGTAGAAGACAAAATGGTTGTGTCTGAAATTGGAGAACAGTGGTCACCAAAAACCGAGCCTGCTAACACCGCACTCAACATTGGTAGCATCAGAGCAATTTCTGTAGCGCCAGCCATATCACCCGCGATTGGCAGCATGATACCGAATGTGCCCCAAGAAGTGCCCGTAGAGAATGCCATAATGCCTGATAGCAAGAATAAGATAACTGGTAACCAATGTGGGTCGATATTACCTTGAGCTAAAGAAGAGAGGTACGCGCCCGTTTTCATGTCACCGATGACTGAACCAATCGTCCATGCAAATACAAGGATTAAGATCGCACCAAACATCGACTTAGCACCAATCCAAAGCGTGCGTGCAATTTCAGAAATAGCGATACCTTGTTTGACTACGGTGAACAGAGCAACCGCTAAACCGACTAAACCGCCGTAAATAAGTGATGTACCAACATCGGTATTTTCAAATGCACCAAGTACGTCGAACGCTTTACCATCGGCTGCTAATGCTTTGCCACCGGTATACAGCATTGAACCAACGGTTGCGATAATCAGTAATACGATTGGGAAAATAAGATCAGAGACTTTACCCTTATCACTTTCTCGGATATCAAGCTCATCATTTAAATCACGAGCTTGTTCGTCATTCTCAGACAGGTCATCGTCGAAACCTTGTCCTTGAGAAGCATTAATTTCATGACGACGCATCTGACCGATATCCATTTGGAACCAGACAACCGCAAACACCATTAATAGAGCGAACACAGCATAGAAGTTCATCGGAACTAAACGCAGGTAAGCACCTAGAGGCGAATAATCGGTAATACCGTGAGACACCAAAATGCCACCGATAATCGTCATAATGTACGCGCCCCAACTTGAAGCTGGCATAACAACGCACATAGGCGCAGCAGTAGAATCTAGGATGTAAGCAAGTTTAGCGCGAGACACATAGAAGCGGTCAGTAACAGGACGAGAAATTGAGCCAACCGCTAAGCTGTTGAAATAGTCATCAACGAAAATGAAAACACCTAAGAACGCAGCAAGTAATTTTGAACCACGTTTACTCTTTACGCGAACTTGAGCCCACTCTGCAAATGCACGAGTACCGCCAGAAAGCGTTAATAGTGCAGTCATCATGCCCAATAGCAGCAAGAAGCCAACAATACTCATATTCCAAGTATTCAGACCGCCGTCTTCAACAAATACGTTGGTTACTTTTGTGGCAACATAGCTAATGGCATCACCTACTGAGTAATCAGCAAGTAATAACGCACCAAGGGCAATACCCATTCCAAGAGAAACAAGTACACGACGAGTAATAATAGCGAGACTCAACGCCACTAACGCTGGGATTAGCGACAAAGGAGACGATGCAAAATCTAATAAATTCATGATCTTCAAAAACCAATAATATTTCGGTTAGAGATCTACTGCAGATAAACCACATCGAATATATTCAATGCAATTAATGTTGAACTAAGCGAAAGGGAAGTGAACACTCCACCCAACCCTACAGTAGCGCTCCATAGTTTAACAACAATATAGACTATGGCAGTGTTGTCCCTATTCGATGACAACCCCAGCTAGCAGCTTGATGAACTGACTAACTTCGGCGATATGGCCTTTCTCCGGTACTCATTGGTATCACCCCAATACTGGATACTGATCAATATCGCTCCTCTACGTCGGAGACAGAACAATCACCTACGCAATCTAGATATTGCGTGATCATTAAACATACTCCGCTTTAGGTGTGACGTATTGTACTTAACAAAACTATCAATGCAACATAGAATTTCAACTTTCATTGCATCCATTTATTCACTGCGAGAATGAATAATATTTCATAATCTGAAGCTTATCGCTTTAGACCTAATTAGATTAATTGCATAAAAATGACACGTGTCTGATGCTCTGATGTTCTAATATTTCCTTTCTATTTTTATGGCTAAAATTTAAAGGGTAAACTTTAATTACGACTATGGTGGAAATTTCAGAATATTTACATTAATGTTGGATTAATTATATTGTAAGAACTAATAAGTCAGTTTATTATTACCCAGTTAATTATTTAAATTAAACAGGATTAAGAAATGTCGGAAATCACTAAAACTCTATTAAATATTCGTAGTCTTCGTGCATTTTCACGCGATCTAACTTTAGAGCAACTTGAAGAAGCGCTTGATAAATTAACGATCGTAGTTGAAGAGCGCAGAGAATCTGAAGAAAAAGAACAAGCGGCTCAAGCTGAACAAGAAGCAAAATTAGCAGCAATTGCTGAACAAATTGCAAATGACGGTATTGATGTTGAAGCGTTAATTTCTGCTCTTGCTGGCGAAACAAAATCTAAATCAAAAGCAAAAGGTAAACGCGCACCACGTCCAGCGAAATATAAATACATGGACAATGGCGTAGAGAAAACATGGACAGGCCAAGGCCGCACACCTTCAGCAATTCAAAAAGCTTTAGATGAAGGCAAATCTCTAGAACAATTCGAAATTTAATTTTCTAGTTGTCAAAAAAAGGCTCCGAACTCGGAGCCTTTTTTATACCTATTATTTGGTCATATTGATAAATATAACTTTATTTAGGCTAGTTTTATCTTTCCCAATACGCTTCTTCTAAGCTGTCTTCACGTTCAGGAAGACCACGAGATAAGCGTGGAGAATGCTGAGCCAACACTTCGTAACTTACGCGGTTTGCATATTTACAAACTTGTGAGAAAGAAGAATAGGTTAAGAAATTATGTTGGTGCTTACTTGAATTTGGCACATTACCTTTATGGTATTTATTGGCTGCCATATCATGAAGTAATGCTGACAAAGCTGCATCACCTGCCCCATTCGTGTTCTTAATTTTCTCAGGCCCACCCATATAAGGTGAAATATGAGAATAAACTCGAGTTGGATTTTCGCAGCTCAATCTGGTTGCTGGGCGGCTAAATTCGAAGCGGTTAAACTCTGGAATAGCACCCGGCAATAATGGTAAAGAAGTCTCTCTTTTACTTTCTTCTTCGGTATAACCCGCCATATATAAACCTACAGGCCCAGCGGTACATAACACTAAATCAACCCAATCTAATGCTTTATCCGATGCCTTTAATGGATCACTTTCGCCAGTTAATGCTTCTGCTTCATCTTCATTCATCGCGACAACAGAAACATGGTCGTGCAAAAATTCCTGCCAATATTGAGGGTCATCTTGAATAACAAATTTTGTTCCTAGCGTTAATACAACTGGCACATCATATTTCTTTGCATATTCAATTGCGCGCATTGTTGCTTGTGGCATTGGATCGCCTTCTTTGCAACGAACCAAATATGCAGTGATAACCAAAGCAGATGCATTTTTAAATATTTTTTCAGGAATACTGTCTGGATGAAGCTTATTCATTTGGCCTTCGCTAATTGCAAAAGTACGTTCTCCGTCTTCTGTAATTAACGCGAAACAACGACCAATCGCACCATCAACACCTTGCAGATAATTTAGGTCCATTCGGCTAGAGGTATTACATAAATAACGATAACCGTAGCTGCCAATTTTAATATCTTGGCTCATCACGCCCAATAAAGTTGAACGGTCATCTGCTAGCACAGAATAATTGTGCAACGTATTACCGATCGTCCCACCCGCAAATTCATTTTTGATTAGACCATTTTGCTTTAGCTCTGTGTATAGAGCTTCCGCCGTCTGGTCATCAATGACTAAAGAATGTCCTTTGCTCAAGCCATAACGCTCGATGAGTTCGGAATCCACTTTGGCTTCAATATCAACCAAGGTCTGATCAATACCGATAATATGTGTGCGAGACAATATCTTATTATCTTGCGCTTGGATGACTAATGGATCACGAGCATCGACTGGAAAGTAATGCTTTGACTTACGTTGGCCAGGAAATTTCATAACGATTAATTAGGTGCGTGAGAAGAAAAGAGCCGGAATTTTACATTGCGTCTAATACGGCAGCAACTCAACAAAGGATAGCAAACGTTTACGTAGTAAAAGTTTTTTACACAAGTATTTTAGATAACGATTACATTTCCATTTACCGCATCAATGAAGCGAAAACACACCAAATCAGAAGTGTGAACTCAGTCTCTGATCTGTCCTCAAAAAAGTCTTTCTGTTAGAATCTGCGTCCAAGTCAATCAAGTGGTATTAAGTCATGTCAGATAACCGCAACGCAAACAGCCAAAAGAAAGTCATTGTAGGCATGTCAGGTGGCGTTGATTCTTCCGTTTCAGCATATCTTCTTCAACAACAAGGCTATCAGGTAGAAGGCTTGTTCATGAAGAACTGGGAAGAAGACGATAACGAAGAATATTGTACGGCAGCAGAAGATCTTGCCGATGCACAGGCTGTCTGCGACAAACTTGGTATCTATTTACACACGATCAATTTCGCAGCGGAATACTGGGACAACGTGTTCGAATATTTCTTAGCGGAATACAAAGCGGGTCGCACTCCAAACCCAGACATTCTTTGTAACAAAGAAATCAAGTTCAAAGCATTTTTAGAGTTTGCAGATGAAGTGTTAGATGCAGACTATATAGCTATGGGTCACTATGTTCGTCGCACCTTCGTAGAAGAGGGTGAAAAGCCACAAATGCTACGTGGTAAAGATAACAACAAAGACCAAAGCTACTTCTTATATACACTGAGCCACGAACAGGTTGCACGCAGTTTGTTCCCGGTCGGTGAATTAGAGAAACCAGAAGTTCGCCGTATTGCCGAAGAGCAAGGTTTAATCACTGCGAAGAAAAAAGATTCAACCGGTATCTGTTTTATCGGCGAGCGCAAATTTACAGACTTCTTGTCTCGCTATTTGCCTGCCCAACCGGGTAAAATTGAAACCCCTGAAGGTAAAGTTATTGGCGAACATCAAGGCCTTATGTACCACACATTAGGTCAACGTAAAGGACTGCACATTGGTGGCCAAAAAGGCGGCGGCGGTAACGAAGAACCATGGTATGTAGCAGAGAAAGATCTCAAGCGTAACGTGCTTATCGCTGTGCAAGGCGCAGACCATCCGTTATTGAAATCATACGGATTAATGGCTTCACAACTGCACTGGGTTGACCGTACTCCTATAAAAGAGGCGTTCCGTTGCTCAGTGAAGACTCGTTACCGTCAAACGGACATTCCTTGTACCGTTATCCCAGTGGATGACAACAACATCAAGGTGATGTTTGATGACCCACAAGTCGCAGTTACCCCAGGACAGTCTGCTGTTTTCTACCAAGGCGATGTATGTCTGGGTGGCGGCATTATTGAACAACGTATTTGTTAGCAAGTTATTCACTTAGAATAACTAAGCTAAATTCCTTGCGCCGTGATTAAAACGCTTTTAACTCGAACAAAATTTAACCTCAAAAGGTTAACAGACCCTAAGGAGTATTTACGTGGCTAACACAATTTATGACCGAACTATCGCATTTGCTGGAATTTGCCAAGCTGTCGCTTTAGTGCAAAAAGTAGCGAAAGACGGTTACTGTGATTCAGACGCGTTTGAAACTTCACTGCGTGCCATTTTGTCGACCAATCCAAGCAACACCATCAGTGTTTTTGGTAGCGAAGCCGATTTGAAAGTTGGTCTTGAGTGTCTGGTGAATGGTATTGATAGCACCCCTGCGGGCAGTGCTATCACTCGCTATATTATTAGCTTACTGGCTTTAGAACGTAAATTGACCAGCCGCAGAGATGCGATGTCTCAACTGGGTGACCGTATTCAAATGATCGAACGTCAAGTCGAACATTTCGATTTGCTTGATGAACAGATGATCAGCAACTTAGCAAGTGTTTATCTCGATGTCATTAGCCCTATCGGGCCTCGCATTCAAGTTGCGGGAACTCCAGCGGTATTGCAGCAAACGGCTAACCAACAAAAAGTACGTGCACTATTATTATCTGGTATTCGTTGTGCAGTACTTTGGCGTCAAGTAGGCGGACGACGTCTTCATTTGGTCTTCGGACGTAAGAAGATGGTTGATCAAGCCAAGATATTACTGGCCAGAATGTGATCATTAGCTCGCACAATGCGAGCTAATTTTTTACTCAACGGTTTTGAGTAACATAAATCTCGCGCAATCGTTTGCGCAATATTAGTGACAATTGCCATTGATACTGGTATAAAGCACACGAAATTTAGAAACCAATTCAGGAGAAGATCATGGAACTGTCAGCATTGACTGCTGTTTCACCAGTAGACGGCCGTTACGGCAGTAAAACTATTGCACTACGCAGTATTTTTAGTGAATTTGGCTTACTTAAATACCGTACTATCGTTGAAATTCGCTGGTTACAGAAGCTTGCAGCAACAGCTGAGATTGCAGAAGTTCCTGCATTCAGTGAAGAAGCAAACCAATTCCTTGATAGCGTTGCAGCAAACTTCAGTGAAGCTGATGCACAACGTATCAAAGATATCGAGCGCACAACTAACCACGACGTAAAAGCAGTGGAATATTTCTTAAAAGAAAAAGTTGCTGGCGTTCCTGAGCTTCACGCAGTTAATGAATTCATTCACTTTGCATGTACTTCTGAAGACATCAACAACACGTCTCACGCGCTGATGCTTAAAGAAGCTCGTGATACGGTTATTCTTCCTGAAATCCGTAACATCATTGATGCTATCCGTGGCTTAGCGGTTGAATACCGTGATATCCCACTTCTATCTCGTACACACGGCCAGCCGGCTTCTCCATCGACTATGGGTAAAGAGATGGCGAACGTTGCGTACCGTATGGAACGTCAATACAAGCAAATCGAAAACGTTGAGATCCTAGCGAAAATCAACGGTGCTGTAGGTAACTACAACGCACACCTTTCTGCTTACCCAACAGTTGATTGGCACAAATTCAGCGAAGAGTTCGTGACAGAATCTCTTGGCGTAACTTGGAACCCGTACACAACTCAAATCGAACCTCACGATTACATCGCTGAGCTATTTGATGCCGTGGCACGTTTCAACACGATTCTGATCGACTTCGACCGTGACGTTTGGGGCTACATTGCTCTAGGTCACTTCAAGCAAAGAACCATTGCTGGCGAAATCGGTTCTTCAACCATGCCGCACAAAGTTAACCCAATCGACTTCGAAAACTCTGAAGGTAACTTGGGTCTGGCGAACGCAGTGTTTACTCACCTAGCACAAAAACTGCCTATATCTCGTTGGCAACGTGACCTTACAGACTCAACTGTACTACGTAACCTAGGCGTGGGTGTTGGCTATGCAATCATTGCCTACACGTCGACTCTGAAAGGTATCAGCAAGCTAGAAGTGAACCGCGAAGCACTGTTGGCTGAACTGGACAAGAACTGGGAAGTATTGGCAGAGCCAGTACAAACAGTGATGCGCCGCTACGGCATTGAAAAACCATATGAGAAGCTAAAAGAGCTGACTCGTGGTAAGCGTGTTGACGGAGAAGCGATGCGTAACTTCATCGATGGCCTAGAACTGCCAGAAGAAGAAAAAGCACGTTTGAAAGAAATGACTCCTGCAAGCTATATCGGTCAAGCTATTGAGCTAACTGACAAGCTGTAAGCTTTAAATACATTAAGAAAGGGAGGCTGTGCCTCCCTTTTTATTTACCATAAGTTTGTTTATTGACTCTTTTCGAAGAACAGCGTTACCTGCCCCACTTCAATGCCAAACTTTTTAATTTTAGTGATGTTAAATACCCGAGTCTCATCTTGGCGATAAAGCCAATCATCAAAAGTAACCTCAATTTCTCCATCATCCATTTTTAACAAGAAATCATACTTCCATTGAAGTGCGTTACCGACTTCCTGCCCGATAGCGTCACCAATAACATCGTCAGCTCGCCCAAGATAAAAACCGTTCGATGAACGCTGTATAACCCAAACTCGTTGGCTCTTCTCGCCATCATCAAAGACAAAATCTTCAGTCAGCGTCAAAGTGTTGCCGATAATATGCCCTTCAATGTCCACTTTAAAACGACGATTCTGTTTGTCGGTATAATCTTGCACCATTCCCCAAGCTTTTGTATTACCTTCAAAATAACCAAACAAGTCAAACTTAGGTTCACTTTGCTGATAATCCGACAATTCGGCGCTGCATGCCGTCAACAGCAATAATAATGACGCTACGAAACTCTTTTTAACCCAACTCATCATCGATTCATCCCTAATAGTTGTTGACGCAAGGTTTGATATTCCGTTTTAGGTGATAACCAAATCGCAAGAAACGCATCATTTAATGATTCGTCATCAATCTTCCCCACCACTTTTTGTTCACCAGAATCGGAGATATAGACGAACTCGCCCGCACTTCCATCTGTAACATAAATCAGCTTTTCACCCGTCTTCACGCTAGGGAATATAGCCGTTAACGTGGGCATCCAAGTGGCGATCTTCTCATCACTGAAACCTTGCTTTTGCCATTGCTCCTCTGTTGCTTCTAGCAACTGAGTACTACTAATATCCCTGAGATAGCGAATTTCCAACGCAATTGGATGCGGTGAAATATCTCCCTCCAGCTTGTATTTGCCATCCGGCGAACGTAACTGAGAAGAGTAAATATCCAACCAGAGCCAAGACAGCGTCGCCTGACCAACAATTGGCCACTGTTGCCACTGGCGAACAACATTATTTGCATTTCCCGTTGCGCAGACACTAACGCTGACGAGAGCTAGCAGTATCAGGACTATTGTTCGAAACTGAGTAATCATTTGCAAACACCCTCATGATTAGCCACGCTACACCACCCCATTGCACAGTTAAAACAGCGAGTGACCCTACAACGGAATATGAAAATTCAACCGCTGAAAATTTATATCCAGCCCAATAACTCAAGGCACCACAGACCCCGACAAACAGCATCACCAACCCTTTAGGATATTTGCTTAGGTGCGGTACCCATTGTCTTGCGTACCAGACAAAAACCAACCAGAGCACGGCTAGCCACACAGGTACATGCGCGCTTTTAAATACCAATAGGCCAAATGCACTATTAAAAGAATCTAAAGCAACTCCGCCGACGCCAAGCGCTAATACCCTGCCAATATCATCACGACTCGAATACGCTGCGTAACCTAAGGTCAATAGCCCCAAAGCCAGAGTCAGCCACTGAAAGCGTTCCTGCCCTAGAACAGCAAGAAACCAGATTATCTGGAACCAGAGTGATACGACAAATAAGCGCCCCACAGTTAGCCTCGTTGCAGTGTCATATGGATAGTGCTGATGGTTCGTGCGTTAAAGCCACCTTCGCAATAACAGAAGTAGTAACGCCACATACGAATGAAACGCTCGTCATAGCCAAGTAGTGAAACTTGCTCTAACGACTGTTCAAAACGTAGCCTCCAGTCTTTCAGCGTCTGCGCATAATCGAGCCCTAAATCAAAAATATCTCGAGTAATTAAATCACTGTGCTGAGTAGCCGTTTGAGTGAGTACGGTGACTGAAGGCAAAAAACCACCCGGGAAAATATATTTCTGAATAAAATCAACATTATTGCTGTAATAGTCGTAACGTTGATCGGCGATGGTAATTGCTTGTATTGCCATTAAACCTTTCGGTTTTAGTAACGACTGGCACTTCTTAATGTAAGACTTGAGATACTGCTTACCGACGGCTTCAATCATTTCGATAGAAACCAGTTTGTCGTACTGACCTTCCAACAATCGGTAGTCTTGCTTCAACAAGGTGACACGGTCACCCAAACCCGCTCTCTCTATCTGCTCCTTCGCATAACTGTATTGTTCTTCCGAAATGGTGGTGGTAGTGACATGGCATCCGTAAGTTTGAGCCATGTAAATCGCCATAGCGCCCCAACCGGTACCGATTTCAATCACGTGGTCACTCGGTTTCAGTTCTAACTGCTGGCAGAGGCGTTCCATCTTGTTAATCTGAGCTTGCTCTAACGTGTCATTTGGCGACGAGTACAACGCACTTGAGTAGAGCATTCGTTTATCTAGGAAAGTCTTGTAAAGTTCATTACCGAGATCATAATGCGCTTCGATGTTTTCTTTTGCCTGATCAATCGAGTTTCGTTTAAACCAATGGCCAACCTTATACGCCCATTGTGTTAACCAACTGCTGCGTTGCTCGATTCTGTCTAACGCACTCATGTTTTTCGCCATGAGCTCCATTAAAACCGTTAGATTTGGGCTATCCCACCAGTCATCCATATACGCTTCTGCGGCTGCAATGCTGCCACCTTTCAATAGTCGCGAATAAAAATCAGGATGCTTAACCCAGATCACAGCATGAGGTTCATTTTGATTTTTATGACCAAACTGCTGCTGATTAGACGCCTGATCAGAAAAAGACTCCACAATCGTTAAGCTGCCGACATCCAAGTACTGCAAACATTTAAATGCAACGTTGCGAGCGCTTTTCTGCCACACAGATAAGCTGATTGGCATATCCATAGAAGTCACATTTATCATTGCGTATTCTCCTTACTACGATTGTTTTCTTTTTTTTGTGTGTTCGGATGATCATGAATCGGCACACCTTTCATCCATAGTTTCAGCGCATGCCAGTAAATCCCTAATGTCACTTTAATCGCCATTACCGGTGTTTTTACTAGCAAAGCAAGCAAACTCTTAGTGGTGAACTCTTGCCCTTTCATTGCCAGAGTTGCGTCGAACGCTTTACCTTCGCGATGACACTCCAAATGCACCATTAAAGACTCAGTCAACGGTTTTAACTTCCACTGATACTGCTGATCTATCGGATTAAACGGAGAGACATGAAACGCTTTGTCGTGTTGCCAGTTCTCTCCGTCTGCACCCATTTCCGCTGGTATCGCGTAGTAGTGGCGTTCATTCCAAGGCGTGTTACTGACCTCTGCCAGCAAATAACGCCACTCATCATTCTCGTCATAGAGGTAATAGAAATTTACAGGGCTGAAATAGATACCTAAGTAGCGCAAGTGGATCACTGCAAACACCCTGCCTTCAACTCTCTCACCTGTGAGTTCGAACACTTTATCTTGAACAGCCTGCTTGAGTTCTCCACCTCCGAGATAATCTTCACGGCGCAACCTTGCCCAATGCCACCACTTTTCACCTAGTCCCCATACTTTTTGTGACAGCGAAGTCCATTCATCCAAGTCAATGCAGGGCATAAACAAGGAATAGGTCAGCGCATGGTTCTTAGGAGTGAAGCGTCTGTGCCTCACACTGCCGACGAGTAGTTGGCTATTCAAGGCTGACATTACGCAGCCCCTTTCATCTTGGCATCATTCACGCGCGTTATGTTCGTCACCACATCCAAAGCGCTTCGCACACCATCTTCATGGAAACCGTTGTGCCAGTATGCGCCACAGAACCAAGTATGATTTTCGCCGCTGATTTCTGATTTACGCTGCTGCGCTTTAATCGACTCTTCAGTAAACACTGGATGGTGATAAACAAAGCTGCGAAGAATCTTGCTCGGATCGATGTGCTCACTGCTATTTAGTGACACACAGAAAGTCTCTGGCGCATCAATATGCTGCAAAATATTCATGTTATAGGTGAGTGAAGGTAGGAGAGAATCCTGCCCTTCATCTCCTCTCAACCAATAGTTCCATGACGCCCAAGCCGCTTTACGCTTAGGCAATAAATTCGTATCGGTATGTAGAATGACTTCGTTCGCTTGATAACCAAGCTGAGACAGAATTTGCTGCTCGTTCTCTGTGGAGTCTTCCAGCATCGAAAGCGCCTGATCGCTGTGACAAGCAAAAATCACTTCATCGAACCACTCGGTTTTACCAAGACTTGTTACTTCAACGCCACCTGCAACACGTTTTACTTTGTCGACAGGTGAACTGGTTCGAATACTCTGCTTAAACCCTTGGGTAAGCGGCTCAATGTAAGAGCGAGACCCACCTTGAATCACGTTCCATTTCGGACGATTGCTGATATCAAGCAGCCCGTGATTTAAGAAAAATCGTAGGAAAAATGTGAGTGGAAACGCACGCATATCCGCCAGAGACGATGACCAAATCGCAGCACCCATTGGAAGAATGTAGTTTTCACAGAAATAATGAGAAAAACCGTGATGATTGAGAAACTGCCCAAGAGTTTGCAGATTGACTTCAGACTCCTTAGCTTCTTGTTTGGCTAACTTGTTAAAACGCAAAATTTCGGAAATAAACTGATAGAAACGAGGATTCAGCCAATTACGTTTCTGAGCAAACAGAGTCATGATCGTATGACCATTGTATTCAAGACCATTCGCATCATTTCGAACACTGAAACTCATTTCGGTCGGCGTGGTTTTCACCCCTAACTCGGCCATTAAACTAATAAAGTTAGGATAAGTACGATCGTTATAAACAATAAAACCGGTATCGACGGCGTAAGTTGTTCCACCGAGTTCAACGTCTACCGTTGCTGTATGACCACCAATGTAATCATTGGCTTCAAATACCGTGATGTCATGTTGTTCATGCAGATAGTAACCGCAAGACAAACCAGAAATACCTGTACCAATAATTGCAATCTTCATCTTGTTTTCCTTTTAAGACCGAAATAGCAGACCAGTCACAGAGTGCTGCCATGAGTAAGGTAATGACCCGAGTATTCTTAGAATCCAGGTAAATCGTTTGGGGAAATAAATGTTCGCTAGCCCCTTGTCTAAACCTTTCTGAATTGCTTGTGATGCTTGTTCTACGCTGACGAGCATAGGCATAGAAAATGTATTTTTTGCGGTAAGCGGTGTATCAACGAAACCTGGAAAAATTGTAGACACTTCCACGCCTCGGTCGCGCCAATCCAAGCGTAATGAGCGTGCGATATAACCGACTGCAGCTTTGGACGCACCATAGGCTTCCGCTCTTGGCAAGGCCAACTCACTCGCGATTGAACTGACCACCGCCACTCTGTGCCCTGAAACTAAATGAGGTTCTATCGCTTCAATAATATTGGTCAAACCAAATACATTGGTTTGAAACACTCGCTCAACCAGTTTCGAGTCCATTTCTCCATTATCGATATACTCACAATTACCCGCGTTAAGAAGCCAAAGGTCTGGAGTCAACGGTAAACTGCGCAAAGCGTTGAATGTCTGCACGCGGTCAGTAATATCAAACTCGCAAGTGTCAACATTTGGATACGCTTCATCTAGCCTAGCCAAAGATTCTTTATTTCTCCCACAAGCGATGACTTGCCATCCTCGTTTGGCATAATCCAAGGCCAGTTGCTGCCCAATGCCAGATGTTGCTCCGGTAATCAGTACTGCACTCATTGGCCCAGCCTCCGCTTAATACTTCTAATAATTCCACCAAGTAAAGGGATGTGCTCGTAAAGCATTTCGCCCAGATCAAAATAATCTCGGTGGGATATAACCTTGCCATCGGCAAACTTAAGGTGGCTCATACCAGTAACATCAATTGGATTACCACCGGATAACTTGGGATGTTGCAAATGCATAGTCCAAGTAATAAATCCGTCATTGTTGGACTGATGTTGCTCGGCAATTGAAAACTCACATCGCTCAACATTCTGATAAAGGTTAGCAAAATAGCTTTGCAGTGCTTCCAGCCCTTCTATCCGATGTGCCGCATCTTCAAATACCACCTGCTCGTGATAAACCTCTGGCAGTAAATGCAAATTGTCTTTACTGAGCTGTTGGTAAAACTGGGCGATAACTTGGATATCCATATTCGCTAAACCTGTACAAATTTATTTTCCGTATAAGTTAAGTGTTAGGATAGCGCACAAAGAAAAGTTGTACAAAAAAATATTTGTACAACTTTTTGTAAGAATTCATTAGCAGAAAAAATTAACGGGATGTTAAGGGGAAATTGGTGGGACAAAAAAGCCAGCTCGGAAGCTGGCTCTTATATTTTAAGAATTGCGCAATGCCGCAATACGTTTATCAAGCGGTGGATGGCTCATCAATAGCTCAGTCATCGTACGTTTACCATTGATACCGAACGCCATCATAGAACCTTCCAATTGAGGTTCGTAGCTCATCTTCAAACGCTCAAGTGCCGCGATCATCTTATGCTTACCGACCAATTGGGCAGCACCCGCATCGGCATGGAACTCGCGATGACGGCTGTACCACATGGTAATGAAGCTTGCTAAGAAGCCTAATACCAATTCAAGCACCATAGAAACACCGAAGTACACCATCATGTTGCTGCCCTGACCTTCTTCATCACTGTTACGAGAAGCAATAATGTTAGCAATGAAGCGCGACAAGAAGATCACGAATGTATTCACTACCCCTTGCATTAAGGTCATGGTAACCATATCACCGTTTGCAATGTGGCTAACTTCATGAGCAAGCACTGCTTCGGCTTCATCACGTGTCATGTTATGTAGCAGACCTGTAGAAACCGCCACTAATGAATCATCACGTTTTGCGCCAGTTGCGAATGCATTCATGTCTGGAGAATCGTAAATAGCAACAGTAGGCATACCAATACCTGCTTGCTGCGACTGACGCTTCACCGTTTCCAGCAGCCAGTGCTCCATTTCGTTACGTGGGTTTTCAATCACAACACCACCCACCGAACTCAGAGCCATCCTCTTTGACATCAAGAGTGAAATAAATGAACCGCCGAAACCAAACACGGCTGCCATTACGAGCAAGCCAGACAAACTACCCGATTGCATCCCTGTAGTGGCATAAACAATATTCAAAACAACACTTAGCACCATTACGACGGCTAGGTTGGTTGCCAAGAATAACAATACTCGCTTCATTAATTATCTCCGTTGAGGAAAGCTGACTATTAACCCAAAGTCACTAAGGTATTCCACACAAAGGCTTCAGGAGTTTTCTAATACATAGTGTCTGCGATTTAAAAAACAAGGTTAAGTGTTAAATTGAAACATTTAATGTCAATTATGTGGCTATAATGTAAACAGATCCGATCTCTACTGAGTTAGACTTTTGTCGTATTGAGACACAAGTCGAAAGAGATTAAATTCCGAACAGTGAGAGAGAAATCATAACGAAGGATATCATCATGGCTGAAGCTCAAAGTTATAAAATGGCAATCGACCTACTCCGCTGCCATTTAGGCTTAACTGAAGAAGAGGCGAAGTTGCAACTAGGAATTGACCAACAACAGTCAGTGCAACAACATATTGCTGAAACTCAACAAGCATTCGCTATGCTTGGTTTGAACAAAGAAATGTAATCAAACAGATTTTAAAAAGGGCTGCACTAATGCAGCCCTTTTGTTTGCCTTATACCCAAGCTATCTCAGGATGTTTGGTTTAGAACCCGACTACGCGAGCTCCTTTTCCATCAAAGGTTCAAGGTTGATGTATTTACCAAGTTCCGTGCGTTTAGCACTTGGAACATATGGGATTTCACCCAGTTTTGGTGCACGAATACGAGATTCCAACACCTCAATAATTTCAGCGTAGTGCTCAGTGCCTGGGTTAATACGGTTTGCCACCCAACCAACAATCGTCAAACCGTCCGCTTCAATACTTTCCGCCGTAAGCAGAGCGTGACTTAAGCAACCAAGTTTCACCCCTACCACTAATACAACTGGTAATTTCTCTTGCTTAACCCAAGTCGATAAACAGTCTGTATCAGAAACTGGCACTCTCCAGCCACCCGCACCTTCAACCAATACGGTATCCGCTTTTGTTTTCAAGTAATCAAGCTTGTCACTCAATACCTTGTAATCAATAGTCAGATTCTCGTGCTTAGCTGCAATGTGTGGCGATGCAGGCAATGCTAGCGCGTATGGATTGACGTCGTCATACGGCATCTCTTGTGTCGCTACTTTCATGAGATGGAGCGCGTCAGAGTTACGTAAACCCTGCTCTGTTCTCTCACAACCCGCGGCTACTGGTTTATAGCCAATTGTTGTAAAGCCCTTACTGGCAATCGCTTGCAATATCGCTTTTGAAGCCACTGTTTTACCAACATCGGTGTCCGTACCCGCAATAAAAAATGCATTTATCATCGATAAATTACCCCTAAACAAACCTGATATGTTGCAGGTAAAGAACCTTGCTGACTTCGAAATCGCTCGTAGGCCTGTTCGACTTGAATCAGTGCCCGTCTTCCCGTCAACCCCTGAGATCTTGAATGGATATGGTTCGCCCCGATGCCTTTTAAATCGCGCATCAGCTCAAAAGCAGTGTCATACCAAACAATCATCTCGGCCAAGTTTAAGTGATGCTTAGGAACCTCGGCTTGCGCTAACGCAATTTTTACCTGATTGAAAGAAATGAACTCATTAACATGTTGATGAGAATCAATTTTCCGCCATGACTGCTTAAGCTCAATCAGGGAGCCATCAAGCAAAGTGGAAAAGTAACCACGACCTAATGGTTTGAGTACACGTCGTATTTCAGCCAGAGGCGAGGATAAATCGTCACACCACTGAAGAGCCAGACTTGAAAAAACAATATCAAACTCGCCAGCAGAAAAAGGCAGTTGTTCCGCATCGGCTTGAACATACGTGAGCGAGTCCTCACCACAACGCTCTCTCGCCTGTTCGAGCATAGCCGGAGAGAGATCGGCGCACACCACTTTCGCTCCGAGCTGCTGAAGTTGTCGTGAAAAATAGCCCGTACCACAGCCTAAATCGAGAACCCGAAGCCCAGATAAATCTGTGGGTAGCAGCTTTAACAGACGATGACCAACATCGCGCTGAAATGCCGCATGTTTATCATAGGTCGATGCGGCTTTGCTAAAGGCGCTTGAAATGGCGGATTTGTCTTTGCTGTCAATCTCTGAGCGTAAGGCTAATTCACTCATTTATTTGACTCCATACACTGAGCTAAAGCGCTCGCTAACGCACAAATATCTTTGACGTTGTGATTTGCAGTGAGCGTGATACGTAATCGCGCTGAACCTTCAGGAACTGTTGGTGGACGAATAGCAGTCATCCAAAATCCCTTTTCTTTCAGTTGTCGAGCAACGTTCAGTGCCTGCTGAGATTTCCCCAAAATAAAAGGTTTGATCGGTGTAGACGTCTCTACATAGCCGTCAACTGACTGCAATAGTTCATCATAAACCTGAGACAGCTCATGCAGCTTTTCACGCCGCCATTGCTGAGTTTGAATCATGCCAACGGCATGAGTAATGGCATGCGCCTGCGAAGGAGGAATTGCTGTCGAATAGACATGATGTCGAGCGAACTGAGTAAGATAATTTCCCACCTCTTCGCTACACAGAATAGCCGCTCCCGAGAGTCCAAATGCTTTACCGAACGTCACTACCAGTATTTGGGGCTGGATACCCGCCGCATTGCAGCTACCGGCTCCGTTATCACCTAAAACTCCGACGCCATGGGCATCATCGACCATCAACCAAGCATTGTTTCGTGTTAATTGATGAATTTCTTCCAGTGGAGACCTGTCGCCATCCATACTAAACACACCTTCCGTCACCACCAACGCATTGTGGTCACCAGAGAGCAGTTGAGATAGGTGTTGGAGATCGTTGTGCTTAAAGCGCTTCATTGTTGCTTGGCAAAGCATCCCAGCTTCCATTAATGAAGCATGATTCAGCTTATCTTGTAGCAGCAAATCGTCCTTACGCATCAGAGTAAAAAGCAACGCCTGATTAGCACTGAAGCCAGAGCCAAACAGTATCGCTCGATCAAAGCCAAGCCACTCACATAGCGAACGTTCCAAGCTGGCATGCGCCGCTGAAAACCCAGTAACCAAAGGAGAAGCACCGCTTCCTGCGCCGTAAATATCCAGTCCGGCTTGCCACGCACTAGTCAGCGCTTTATCACTGGCAAGCCCCAGATAGTCGTTGCTGGAAAAGTTGATAAACTCAGTGTCACCACACTGAGTTGAGACCCGATTTCCGCCTTGTAGCACCTGAAGCGAGCGAGTTAAACCGAAATTTTCCCGTTCAAGTAATGCCTCGTGAATGCGAGACTTAAACTGTAGCGTCATAGAATAAATCGTCGGCAGTTGGACGAGAGGCAACACGCTCTACTACGCGATCAAGCAACTCATTCTCAGCGATTTCATCCGGCTTCTGTACAACTTGCTGGCTGTTAATGCCAAGCTTGTTGAACAGCAGCATGTCGCTGTCTTCTGCAGGGTTCGGTGTGGTTAATAACTTGCAACCGTAGAAGATTGAGTTTGCGCCAGCCATAAAACATAGTGCCTGCATCTGCTCGTTCATTTTTTCGCGCCCTGCAGACAAACGCACCGCAGACTTAGGCATCATGATACGAGCCACAGCAATCAAGCGAATGAAGTCAAAAGGTTCAACATCTTCAACATCTTCCAGCGGCGTACCTTTTACTTTCACCAACATGTTAATTGGCACACTTTCAGGCTGAACCGATAAGTTAGCCAGTTCAACTAACAAACCTGCACGGTCATTAGTACTTTCACCCATACCAATAATGCCACCCGAACAGATTTTCATCCCTGCTTCGCGCACGTGAGAGAGTGTGTCTAATCGATCCTGATAAGTACGGGTTGTAATGATATTTCCGTAATACTCAGGTGAGGTATCAAGGTTATGGTTGTAATAATCCAAGCCAGCCTCAGCCAGTTCATTCGCTTGTTCTGCATTAAGCATTCCCAGCGTCATACAGGTTTCTAAGCCCATATTTTTCACGCCAGAAATCATCTCTTTAAGGTATGGCATATCCCTGCTTTTCGGATTTTTCCACGCGGCACCCATACAGAAACGTGTTGAACCTGAATTTTTCGCCTTACGTGCGGCATCCAGTACACGCTCGACTTCCATTAAGCGTTCTTTCTCGACATCGGTACGATAATGAGCACTTTGAGGGCAATATTTACAGTCTTCAGGGCAAGCACCGGTTTTAATTGACAGCAATGTGCTTACTTGAACATGGTTGTGAGGCTGATATTGACGATGAACCAACTGAGCTTCAAACAGTAGATCCATGAATGGCTTTTCAAGCAGTGTTTTTACTTCAGACACTGTCCAGTTATGACGAATTTCCACGCGTAATCCTTATTGATAATTATTGTTCTGTGCCTTTCTCACTGAGGGCTCTTCTCTCGCTTAACTCGCCGATCAAAAACCGAGCACTTCTAGGCATTTATGCTTGGTTAGTCTAACGACACGCGATAGACTGTCAACACGATAGATCACAAAAAGTTTACGTTAGATTATTTCTTAATCACTTTTGATTGCGAGTTTAGAATGGACTTAACCTTTGATCGCCAGCATATATGGCACCCTTACACTTCCACGCTGGCACCTCTGACCTGCTACCCTGTGACACACGCAGAAGGCGTTCACCTCTATTTAGAACAAGGAAATCAACTGGTTGATGGCATGTCTTCTTGGTGGTCGGCGATACACGGTTACAACCATCCTCTGCTTAATCTGGCGGCACATCAGCAGATTGATAAGATGTCTCATGTGATGTTTGGCGGGATAACCCACCAGCCAGCCATTGATGTGTGTAAAAAACTACTTTCGCTCGCTCCAAGTAATTTGCAGCAGGTATTTTTGGCAGATTCCGGATCTGTTGCCGTGGAAGTTAGCCTGAAAATGGCATTGCAGTATTGGCATGCAAAAGGTGAGAGCCGCTCAAAATTCCTGACACTACGCCACGGATACCACGGTGACACTTTTGCGGCGATGTCCGTGACCGACCCTGATAACTCGATGCACAGCCTTTATAAAGGTTTTCTTCCAGAGCACATCTTTGCAGATTCACCACAAGGCGACTTTTGGCAAGAGTGGGATGAGTCAGATATCGAAGATTTTCGTCATAAGCTAACCCAGCATCACCAGCAGATAGCCGCTGTAATAATGGAACCGATTGTGCAAGGTGCAGGCGGGATGCGTATCTATCACCCTGAGTTTTTGCGCCAAGTTCGACAGCTCTGCGATGAATTCAACCTACTGTTGATATTGGATGAAATCGCGACAGGGTTTGGCAGAACGGGCAAATTATTTGCGTGTGAACACGCCGATGTACAGCCAGACATTCTTTGTGTAGGCAAAGCATTAACGGGTGGCTACATGACTCTTTCTGCCACTCTGACCACCCAAAAAGTTGCCGATACTGTTTGTGGTGGGGAAGCCGGCTGCTTTATGCATGGACCAACGTTTATGGGTAACCCGCTCGCTTGCGCTGTCGCTTCAGCCAGCTTAGATATCATTGCCTCTGGACAATGGCAAAAGCAGGTTAAGCAAATTGAAGCTTTCTTTGCCGAAGAGTTGGTGCAGTTTGAGTCATATTCTGAGGTGAAACAGATTCGTTATTTAGGCGCTATCGGCGTGATTGAAACCCATCATCCAGTCAACATGGAAAATATTCAGGCTCTGTTTGTTGAGATGGGCGTATGGATTCGCCCTTTCGGTCGCTTGATTTACATTATGCCGCCATACATTAGCCAGCCAGAGCACCTGCACAAACTGCTTAAAGCTATTAGCGCAGCGTTGTTGGATCCAGCCTGTTTTGCCCGAAATGAGAGTTAAACTTTCCAAATTGGCAAGTACGGTTTTCCCGACGAAATTGCAAAACTAAACATTATCGGACATTTCTACCCCCTCCTTTTATTTAATATTGCCCCCAAAGCGAATTGTAACTTTCTATTACAAACTCGATTCGCGAAAACAAAAAAAGCAAAAGCTTCTGACTTAGCGTTGAACGACTCATCGCTAAGACGGAAGTTAACCACGTTGTCTATTCAAAGCAGGCTCATCCAATGACAGCAAAAAGCTGCGTTAAGAGAATAACTATCAAACCTACAGGTCCTAATAATGAGATTCGACAACAAGTATGTCCTAACTTCTACAGCTATTGTTTCCCTACTTCTTTTGGGCTGTAAGGACGTCACACAAAAACAGCAAGTTGCCGCGCCTATCGTCGAAACTGTGACAATGCATGCTTCGGAAATTACGCCTTATCACTCTTTTATTGGTAGAACGGTCGCAGAAAACGACATCGACATAATGCCAAGAGTCAACGGTGAGCTGACTGAAGTTCATTTTAAAGATGGTGATATGGTGGAAAAAGATCAGATTTTGTTCCAAATCGATCCCCGCCCATATAAAGCAGCACTGGCGTACGCGAAAGCATCATTACAAAAAGCTCAGGCTGAGCTCTCTCTCGCCAATCGCGAAGCAGACAGAGCGAAGAAGCTGATTAAAGATAAAAGCATCAGCGAACAGCAGTACGATGATGCCATCGCTAAACAGGCGACAGCGACAGCCTCTGTGAAAGGTGCGGAAGCCTCGTTGCTTTCAGCGCAGCTCGATCTCGATTTTTCAACTATTCGAGCACCATTTTCAGGCCGAGTCGGATTTAGTAACTATCGAGTGGGTGACCGCATCACAACATTGCAGTTAAAACCTTTAGTCTCCCTGACCCAAATCGACCCCATCCACTTTCGATTCAATATTGATGAAAAACTTTATCGACGTATACGCAACGTTGTCGATGCAGTAAGAGCCGATGAAGGCAAACTTGATGTGGACTTGGCGTTAAATTTATCTGACGGCAGTGAATACCCAGCAGACGGTAAAATTTACGCAGTAGGCAACAAAATCGACCTTGATACAGGTTCAATCCAAGCCGAAGCCACCTTCGCCAATACCAAATACTCGCTCATGCCGGGTGAATACGGCAACTTAACCATTAGCCTAAAAGGCAAAACCATCGAAGGGTTACTCGTCCCTGCAGCATCAGTGCAGCAAGACCAATCTGGAGACTACGTTATGGTAGTAAACAGTGACGACGTCGTCGATCGTCGTGAAATCGAACTGGGACAAACATACGGCACCAACAAAGCAGTGACCGCCGGATTAGCAGAAGACGAAAAAGTGATTGTAAAAGGACTACAAAAAGTCCGTGTCGGTATGAAAGTACAAGCCAACGATGTCACTGTTCCAGCGAATAAAGCGAGTTAGGCATAATTATGTTAAGTAAATTTTTTATCTATCGACCTAAATTTGCACTGGTTATTTCGCTGGCGATGACACTGATGGGGCTTATCGCTCTAAAAGTATTGCCTGTGTCGGAATACCCACAAATTTCACCTACCGTGATAACCGTCAGTACTATGTATCCCGGAGCAAGTGCTGATGTGGTGAAAAAAACCGTTGCTCAGCCAATTGAAGCGAAGGTGAATGGCGTTGAAGACATGATCTACATGTCCTCCGTTATTGGTAATGATGGCACGTATACCTTGCGCGTCTACTTTCGTGTTGGCTCAGATGGCGATATGGCCCAAGTTCGGGTCAACAACCTTGTCTCTCAAGCGTCTTCTTCTCTGCCACAAGAAGTTAACCAAATTGGCGTTACTGTTCGCAAGAAATCTTCCGACATGCTTGGTGTAATCACTTTGCGATCGCCGAAGCAGACACACGACAGCATCTACCTTTCAAACTATGCAGACCTGAATATCGTAGAACGCTTAAAACGTATTGAAGGCATGAGTGATATTACCCTGTTGGGTAAAAAAGACTATTCGATGCGTGTTTGGTTACAGCCCAATAAACTGGCGTCTCTAAAGCTGTCGGCATCGGATGTGATTGGAGCAATCAAAACGCAAAACGTACAGGTCGCAGCCGGTAAAATTGGCGGCATGCCAGCTCCAGACGAACAACAACATCAGTATGTTTTGCAGGTTAAAGGGCGATTACAAACCGCGGAAGAATTTGAAAAGATCATCGTTAAAGCCAATCCGAATGGTTCATTAATTCGTCTAAAAGACGTGGCGCGCATTGAAGTCGGCGCTCAAGGTTATGAAGCCGATGGCCGGATGAATAACGAGCCAGCTGCTGTACTTGCACTCTATCAGTTGCCTACTGCAAATGCGTTGGAGGTAATGGAACGCATTAAAGAAGCGATGCAACAATATGAACAATCATTCCCCGATGACCTTGTGTATGACATCGCATACGACTCTACAGAGTATGTAGAGACATCAATTGATGAAGTTTATGAAACGCTGATTATTGCCGTGTTACTGGTGACATTGGTGGTATACGTGTTCCTGCAAAACTGGCGTGCAACCATCATCCCAACCCTTGCGATTCCGGTCTCAATCATTGCAACCTTTGCTGTGATGGGTGTTATGGGTATGACCATCAATACCATCTCGCTGTTTGGTCTGATTCTCGCCATCGGTATCGTGGTGGATGACGCCATCATCGTGGTCGAAAACGTGGAAAGGGTCATCCATGAAGAACATCTAGACCCTATTCCCGCCACAATTCAAGCGATGAAAGAAGTCACGGGGCCTGTACTGGCGACGACTCTGATCCTTCTTGCTGTATTTGTTCCAGTGGCCTTACTGCCGGGAATCTCTGGCAAAATGTTCAACCAGTTCGCCGTGACCATTTGTGTATCGGTGTTGATTTCTGCCGTGAACGCGCTAACCCTAACACCAGCGCTGTGTGCTTTGATGTTGAAATCCGAGCATTCTACGCCTATCGCTCCTTTACGCGCATTTAACCGCGGGTTTGAAGCTATCACATCAAAATATCGGGGATTAGTAGGCTTTCTTGGTAAGCGCATGTTGCTGAGTGTGGTGATCTATGGCGCTTTAATTGCCACACTGTTCTTCAGTTTTATGCAGCTTCCTTCTGCTTTCGTTCCAAACGAAGACAAGGGCGTATTTATGGTGGAAATGCGCTTACCTGACGCCGCTGCTTTGCAGCGTACTGCGCCATTGATGGAAAAATACGTGGATGAACTGCGCCAGCTCGACGGCGTAGAAAACGTGGTTTCTGTTGCGGGCTTCTCAGTGATTAACATGGCTGCGATTCCCAACTCAGGCATGTTGATCATCAAACTAGATAACTGGAGCCAACGTAAAGATCCGGCTTTACACCAACGTGTTCTGATGCAAAAAGTTACACAAATGCTCAATGCCAACCCAGATGCAGCTTCATTTGTATTCGCAACCCCCGCGATAAAAGGTATGGGTGCAGTTGATGGCTTCAACTTGATATTACAGGACAACTTAGGTCGTTCTCCTCAAGAGCTGGCGAGCACCACAGCGGATTTCGTAGCCAAAATAAACCAACTGCCAGAAGTCGCGAGAGCATTCTCAATATTCCGCGCCAATATTCCGCAGCGTTTCATTGATGTCGACCGAGATAAAGCCATCTCATTGGGCGTGCCGTTGAACGAAATATTCTCCACTTTACAGTCACAACTGGGTGGTGCCTATATTTCCGATTTCAATAAATTTGGTCGTTCATATCAGGTGAAAGTTCAAGCAGAACAACAATATCGCGACAATATTGATGATATTGGCCGTCTCTATGTTCGTAGTACAACGGGAAATATGGTGCCATTAGGTACGCTGATTAAAATCAAACCGATATTTGGCCCAGATACGCTTTCAAACTACAACATGTTCAGTGCAGCGACTATCAATGGTGCTCCTGCCGCAGGTTTCAGTTCTGGCGATGTGGTGAAAGCGATTGAAAAGCTGGCTGCTGAAGAGCTACCAAGCGGCTACTCGTACGAATGGTCAGGTATGACGTATCAGGAAATGAAAGCGGGCAACATGGCACCGATTGCGTTTGCACTCTCTTTGATATTCACCTACCTGTTCTTGGTTGCTCAGTATGAGAGTTGGACCATTCCGGCAGCGGTAATGATGGCAGTACCGATTGCGGTATTGGGCGCGGTTGCAGCATTGATCATGGCAGGGCAAGCGTTCGACCTATATGTACAGATAGGTGTGGTGATACTGATAGGTATGTCCGCCAAGGTGGCGATTTTAATTGTTGAGTTCGCCAAAGTTCTACGCGAAAACAGAGGGCTCTCAATCCTTGAGGCAGCAATGGAAGCAGCTCGAATACGTTTCCGAGCTGTGCAGATGACTGCGTTTGCTTTCATCTGGGGGGTATTCCCACTGGTGATTGCATCGGGAGCAGGCGCGGCGTCTCGCCATTCTCTCGGTTTCGCTGTGTTTGGTGGCATGATCTTATCAACATTTGTTGGCACCCTACTCACCCCAGTGTTCTTTGTGATGATGCAAACACTGCGTGAGAAATTTAAGAAAAAACCTGTCGTTGTTATCGCCGACAAACATTAAATAATAAGGGCGTCTTACCTGTGTAAGACGCCCGTATCTGTTTTGTATCCGCCCTCGAACGCTCGATGAAACCCTTAGCGATCTCTTAAGCCGCAGCAACGTTTGAATTTGCTAGATACACTTCCCCATCTTCAATGAAAACATTCCACGTTTTTAGCTGGAATTCTGGCTTCTCGACACATTCACCCGTTTCGAGTTTAAAGTGTTGTTTATACAGTGGGGAGGCAACGCAAATCTCTCCTTTCACATCACCAACGATACCACGACTGATCACATTCGCCTGACCAATAGGGTCCCAGTTTTGCACTGCAAACACTTTCTGTTCGGTATGAGGAATCAAGAACAGTGCGACTTGCTCTCCACCAATCAACGCTCCGCAGCCTTGTAACGGCATTAGATCATCCAGTCTACAAATACGTTCCATCATAATTAAAGCTCCTGAACTACTGGGATACGCTGTTCACGTATACGTTGATAAGGCAACGCCATACTTCCCTCGTCGTGATTGATAAACGGGCGGAATTTACGCAATTTCTCTTCCGATTCCACAGTGCTCTTCCATTCACATTGATAGGAATTAATGACATTTGACATTTGCTGTTCCAACTGATCACACAACTCTAGAGAGTCTTCAATGACGACTTGTTTCAGATAGTCCAATCCGCCTTCTAAGTTCTCCAGCCATACTGACGTGCGTTGCAGTTTATCTGCGGTGCGCACATAGAACATGAGTACCCGGTCAATCAACGCAATTAACTGCTCTTTTGAAAGATCAGATGCCAGTAAGTCGGCGTGACGCGGACGCATACCGCCATTACCACAAACATAAAGGTTCCAGCCGTTCTCAGTGGCGATCACACCAATGTCTTTGCTTTGTGCTTCAGCACATTCACGAGTACAGCCAGATACTGCAAATTTAATTTTATGGGGTGAACGCAGACCTTTGTAGCGATTTTCCAATTCAATCGCCAAGCCCACGGAGTCATCCACACCATAGCGACACCAAGTAGAGCCGACGCAAGATTTCACTGTGCGCAAAGACTTACCATAAGCATGCCCTGTTTCAAAACCCGCGTTTATCAGTTCACGCCAGATTTCCGGTAGCTGCTCCATTTGCGCGCCAAACAGATCGACCCGTTGACCACCGGTTATCTTGGTGTAGAGATCATATTTCTTAGCGACTTCACCCAACACAATTAGCTTATCCGGTGTAATTTCTCCGCCCGGAACACGTGGCACAATCGAGTAAGAACCGTCTTTTTGCATGTTCGCCATAAATGCGTCATTGGTATCCTGTAAACGGCTTAATTGCGGCTCCATAATGTGTTCATTCCACAGGGAAGCGAAAATTGACGCCGCGGTTGGTTTACATAAATCACATCCTAAACCATGCCCGTGTTTTTCCAGTAAGCTATCGAAATCTTTGATCTCTTCAACCTGACAGATATGGAACAGCTCTTGGCGCGAATACTCAAAGTGTTCGCAAACGTGGTTGTTCACTTCCATACCCATTGCCACCAGCTCTGCATCTAGCACTGATTTCACCATGCTTGAACAGCCACCACAGCCAGTACCCGCTTTGGTTACGGCTTTGAGATCATTCAACTCTACCGCGCCTGCATGAATAGCCTGAACCAGTGCGCCTTTCGTCACGTTATGACAAGAACAGATCATAGTGTCGTCAGAGACTTCACCGCTGAGTGAAGAGGTGTCAAACAGCAGATAAGCGGGATGTTCCGGTAACACCGTTTTGTTTAAGTAAGCTTGCAGCAGCGCATCATAATCTGAGTTATCACCAACAAGAATGGCGCCCAATAGCTGAGTACCACTTTGATCGACCACCAGTTTTTTATAACTTCCAGTACAGGTATCTTGCAAAACAAGTTCTTGAGCACCTTCAGTTTGCATCTGCGCATCGCCGATCGAAGCCACATCCACACCCAACAGCTTTAACTTGGTACTCATATCAGCGCCAGTGAAATCACCGCCCTGCCCCATGATTTGTCCGGCTACCGCACGAGCCATTGCATACCCCGGAGCAACCAAGCCGAAGATGCGTTGTTGCCATAGTGCACACTCACCAATGGCGTAGATGTTTGCATCACTGGTTTGGCAGCTATCATTAATCACAATACCGCCACGTTCACCGATTTCTAAGCCACATTGGCGAGCCAGCGCATCTTGCGGTCGAATACCTGCCGAAAATACAATCACGTCCACTTCCAAAGGTTCGGCATCTTTAAACACCATGCGGTGTTTCGCGGTTTCTCCATCAATAATTTTTTCTGTCGCAGTAGAGGTATGGACGGTTAAGCCGAGCTTTTCGATTTTCTCTTTCAAAACCGTACCCGCACCATCATCTAACTGCACAGGCATTAAACGAGGTGCGAATTCGATGACATGGGTTTCAACACCTAAAAGGCGCAACGCGTTTGCCGCTTCTAAACCCAGCAAACCACCGCCAATCACAGCACCCGTTTTTGCTTTATCACAAGCGTTGCGAATCGAAGAAAGATCATCAAGCGTGCGATAGACAAAAATGCCATCACGTTCATGACCCGGTACTGGCGGAACAAATGGATATGAACCCGTTGCTAGTACAAGCGTGTCGTACCCCAAAACATCATCACCATCTAAAATAATGCTTTTTTGAACACGGTTAACCGCCGTCACTTCACTGCCTAAAATCAGATTGATGCCGTGTTTTTGATACCACTCTTCACTGCTTAACATTAAGTCTTCATGGGACTTACCTGAAAACAGAGAAGAGAGTTGTACACGGTCATAGGCGATAAACCGCTCTTCACCAATCACAGTAATACGTTTTTCTAAATGAGCTTGCTGCTCAACCAATTTCGCAACAAGGTGATGTCCAACCATTCCGTTGCCGACAATAACGATATGTTCCATCATGAGACTCTTCCTTAAGCCGTTTTTGCCATAGGAGCAGCGACTTTTTGAGCTGCTTCTGTTTTGGTTTGCTTTTCATACAAAAAGCGCAGTACCGATTGACGATATTTTTGATACGTCGGGTTGTCTGCCAACGCGACTCGGTCACGTGGTCTTGGTAGATCAATCTCAAGCACTTCGCCCACCGTGGCAGCAGGACCATTGGTCATCATGACGATTTTGTCTGACAACAATACGGCTTCATCCACATCGTGAGTAATCATGATGACGGTGTTATTCAGCTCTGCCTGAATCTTCATCGTGGCGTCTTGCAAACGTGCACGTGTCAATGCATCCAGTGCGCCAAACGGCTCATCCATCAACAGCACTTTCGGTTGCAACGCCAGTGCACGCGCAATACCTACACGCTGCTTCATACCACCTGAAATTTCATCCGGCTTTTTATCTGCAGCATGATCCATTTGAATCAAATTCAGGTAGTGTTCCACCTGCTCTTTAATCCAACTTTTCGATTGACCTTTGGCGATTTGTTTCACCGCTAGTTCAACGTTTTGATACACGGTCAACCAAGGCAATAGAGAATGGTTCTGGAATACAACGGCACGCTCAGGTCCCGGACCATCAACCTCGCGACCGTCCAGAATCACACCGCCATCAGTTGGGTTATGCAGTCCAGCAACAAGGTTTAACACAGTTGATTTACCGCAGCCTGAGTGACCGATAAGTGAAATGAACTCGCCTTTTTGAATTTGCAAATCGACGTTTTTCAGTGCCACAAATTCACCTTGTGGCGTCGGGAAACGCATGCCGAGTTGTGATAGATCTAAAAATGCTTTTGACATGAGATTTCTCCTTTAGCGAAGTTCTTGTTGTTTGTTCCAAGACAGGCGTTTTTGCAGTTTGAGCATGCCTCTATCCAGTAACAGACCGATAAAGCCGATGACAAACACCGCAACCATAATTCTGCCCAGTGAGGCCGAACTGCCATTTTGGAACTCATCCCAAACGAATTTTCCGAGCCCTGGGTTTTGTGCCAGCATTTCAGCCGCAATAAGAACCATCCACGCAATACCCAGCGATAGACGTAAACCGGTAAAAATCATTGGAATCGCAGAAGGTAGAACAATGGTACGAATGTGTGCCCACCAAGATAGGCGCAAGACTTTGCTCACATTGAGCAGGTCTTTGTCCACGCTGGTCACACCCACCGCAGTATTGATAAGCGTTGGCCACAAGCTACAAAGAGCGACGGTAAACAGTGAGTTGACGAACGATTTAGCAAACATTGGGTCATCGCTGACATAAGTCGCACTCACCACCATGGTGACAATAGGTAACCATGCTAGCGGTGATACGGGTTTGAGTAGCTGAATAATCGGGTTAAATGCCTGATACATCCCTTGATTTAGCCCCAACACAATGCCAAGCGGAATGGCGATAACGGAAGCCAACAAAAAGCCTGCGGAAACCGTGACTAAACTGGTACCAATTTGGTCAAAAAAGGTTGGTTTGCCTGTGTATGGACGAATCTTCACTTTTGCGTCCGGATTCTTAGCCAATTTGGTTTGGTTGCGTTTTTCTTGCCTCTCAATAAATGCCACTTCTTTCTCTCGTTCCTTAAAGTGCTCATCAACCAAATTACTGAACTGTGTAAAGGTTTGAACTGGGCCCGGCAAGGTACCTAATGAGGTCTCTACCTGTTTGGCAGCCAAATGCCAGAACATAAGAAAAAAGCAGATTCCGAGCATTGGCCACAAGACCATCTTGCTACGGCTCACGACTTGCGTGCGGCTGGGAATCAGTGAAATAACATTAGTCGACATAGCAAACTCCTTGGCTATCTGTCTTTTAGGGTCTGTCACCCTAGAACTTCCTTGTATATCTGTTTGCTTGGAGACTCACCGAGCCTCCAAGCGAAAGGCTTAAACTTTGTCTTTGCCTTTTAGGCCGATAGAGAACTTCTCCAGATAAGCATTCGGCTGATGGCCGTCATACACTATGTTGTCGATGAAGTGCTTCTGCGGAGCGCGGAATCCATCCAATTGTTTGAAATCAGGGAAATCCTTCGCTGTTAACGTGCCATCTTCAATCAAAGACTCAGCCGCTTGTTGATAGATGTCAGGGCGATAGACCTCTTTGGCGATATCCATGTACCAATTATCAGATTTCTCCTCGGGAATCTGGCCCCAACGACGCATTTGAGTGAGATACCAAATCGCATCACTGTAGTACGGATAAGTCGCGTTATGACGGAAGAAAACGTTGAAATCAGGCACATCACGCTTGTCTCCTTTCTCGTACTCAAACGTACCCGTCATGGAGTTGGCAATGACTTCTGCATCTGCACCCACGTACTGACTTTTCGCCAGCAGTTTCACCGCTTCTTGTCGGTTAGCATTGTTGTTCTCGTCTAACCAATACGCAGCTCGAATCAAAGCTCGCACCACACGAAGATGCGTGTTCGGGTATTTATCTGCCCAAGCTTTTGACACACCGAAGACTTTTTCTGGGTTGTTTTTCCAGATCTCGTAGTCCGTTACCACTGGGACGCCAATCCCTTTGAACACCGCCTGTTGGTTCCACGGTTCACCAACGCAGTAGCCCTGAATCGTGCCTGCTTCCATGGTTGATGGCATCTGCGGAGGAGGCGTTACACTTAACAGAACATCGGCTTTTAGCTGACCACTGTTATCACCGGTAGTAGGCGCGTAATAACCCGGGTTGATACCGCCTGCGGCTAACCAGTAACGCAATTCGTAGTTATGAGTCGAGACAGGGAAGACCATCCCCATGTTGAACGACTTACCTTCGTCACGATACTTAGAGATAACAGGTTTCAAAGCGTCCGCTTTAATTGGATGAGCAATTTTTCCGTCACTTTCTTTGGCAAGAAATGGCTTCATTTGCTCCCAAGTGTTATTCGATACCGTAATCGCATTGCCGTTCAAATCCATGCTAAACGCGGTGACGACTTCTGCTTTTGTACCTATGCCAATAGTGGCACCAAGAGGCTGACCTGCTAGCATATGTGCGCCATCCAGCTCACCGTCAATCACTCGGTCTAACAGTACTTTCCAGTTTGCTTGCGCTTCTAACGTGACGTATAAACCTTCGTCTTCAAAATAACCTTGCTCATAAGCAACCGCGAGGGGTGCCATATCGGTTAGCTTAATAAATCCAAATTTAAGATCTTCAATTTCCGGCTCACCAATCTCTGCATACGCAGTGGTACTGAGCAGTGAAGCTGAAGTTGCAAGTGAAGCGCCGAGCACTAAAGTGCGCATCCATGGCTTGATATATTGCATAGCAATACTCCTTTTCCTTATAACGAATCCCAAAAACAAAAAAAGGTGCTACTGCCCAATTGAGCAGTAGCACCTTTGCTATTTCTTTCATCACCGCCGTTGATGATGTCTGAAGTCTTACTTAAATTTTATCTGTAAACAGTAATCCAATTTGTATGCCACATTTTATAGTTATTATTTTTCAACGACTTAACATTAAACATTTAAATTTATAGCAATTATCCTGCATTTCTAAGTGCAACCTGCACCAAATCAACAATTTCCTCCTACCCCCAAAGTATTAATTACCATTGATACTATCGAAAGTATGAATCACGTTCTTCGCTACCTGCGCCATAGATAAACTGGATTGCATTGCCGAGCTTCTTAACACGCGATAGGCATTCTCTTCATCGATCGCATGCATTTTCATTAGCAATCCTTTGGCTTTTTCAACCCATTTTCTCTCTTCCAATTTCGACGTAAGCATCTGTATTTCTTGTTGCAACGCGATGCTTTGATCACGAACCTGAATTGAGTAATCAATCCAAGGTTTGAGGTCAAATGAAGAATCAAAAGGAAGAACAACGAAATCATTGGACTGAGGCAATCTGCTGATATCATTAGAATTTAGCTGCTTAAGAATGACAAGGAGAGGGATTTTCTTATTCTTGCAAAACTCGACTATCAAGCGCAGTTCAGCCGTTGGCTGACGCCAAGAGACCACCACAATTGAGTCATTATCACACCCAACCATTTTCTCTAACTGAGCTAGCTGACAGGCCAGAATGTGATCGTAATGCAGCGCCAATTTGGCGCTGATATCTGCTTGGTCACTAATATTATCACTGCATACAATGACTGGCTGAGAAGCTGTTGAAAGTGACATAACCATTCCCTGTTTGATCGAATCCTGTATTCAATTGAGCAAGGAATGTACCAATCCAATTATTTAAAATTTAATATAATAAAAACATATAGTTAGAGTTGATTTCGTTAAATAATTACTACTTTATGGGTATGTTAAAATAATCAAAACACAGATTAATGATTGTGCACGTGAGTTTTCCAGTACAAATAAGCGGTTTCATACGCTTTTTCTCTGTCATGACACTGCGCAAACAACACTGCTGCCATAGTCGATACCACAGTGTTAGCCATCATCTTCAAGTCTTCTTGTGGCGTATTCATCGGGCAGTTCGCCACTGTTTCAATTTCTGATATGTACTGCTCTGGCCAATAGAAAGATTCAACGCCTGATGGCTGACTCAACCAAACTGTCTGGCTGACTTTAGGGTTGTATTCCGATTCCCCTGACACGCCTTTAAACGAGACTACCGCGTGTGAGGTTTTGCCAATGACATGTTCGACTTCTGCATGCAACTGTTGGAAACCGGGATGAAAACTACCGCGAATACCAATCTTGCCTCCACCGGGATTGAGTGCTCGAACAACAGTATTAATGGGAGTTCTTAACCCATAGCGGTTTTTCCAACTGATCATTAACTCTGCTTGTGGTGCAAATGCGTTCAGAGGCAAATAGGCAATGCTTCCTGTCTGCAATAGCAGTTGTGCGTGTTCCGTGTTTGACGCCATAGGAATGCCGAGGGCAGGCAGGTAGTCTTCAGCATGTTCACGTGAAGCTGGCTTATCGTTGTAGCCATGAAGCAACACTTTAAAACCGTTATCAGCGAGGATTTTTGCCGCCAACAGATGCCAAGGCTTTCCGGCGCTTGCACGTTTTCCCGCATAGCACGGCCAGTCAATATCTGCCCCAAGATTCGGAACCCGAGATTGGAATGCTTTTACAAAACCGGCGATTTCGTCGTTGGTTTCATTTTGTACTCGAATCAGCATCAGAAGCATCGCCATTTGATCATCATCGCATTCACCATTGAGGTACTCATCCATCACCTGAAATGCTTGATCAAAGGTGAGCGGTTTTCTTCCCCTCTCTCCTCGTCCTACTGTTCGAATACACTCTTTTATTATGCTCATGACAACCTCATCGCTTACAAATAAAGCTTATAGATGCGCAGACTCCGCTTGAAAACGTGTCGCTTGTGCGGTTTGAATTAACTGTTCTCTAAGCTTGACCACATCGCCCATAATAATCAATGCAGGACTTAATCCTTTTAGATCATTTGCTGTTTGTGTGAGCTGATGAAGCTCAAAGGTAACAACCGTTTGATTGACTGAGCAGCCTTGTCCAACCACAGCAACAGGAGTGTCCGCCGACAGACCATGCTGAATTAAGCCTTCTTGTATCGAACTTGCATTCTCCAGCCCCATATAGAAAACCAGAGTTTGACCGCTAGCCACCAGCCCCGCCCATGCAGGAAGAGCGCCAGTGACCACTTGACCTGTAATTAACGTAACACTACGAGAGACTTGTCTATGAGTTAAAGGGATCAGAGCGCTTGATGAGCAACCGATAGCAGCAGTAATCCCCGGAATCACTTGATAAGCGATATTGTGTTTAACCAGTTCCAGCGCTTCTTCACCACCGCGGCCAAATATGAACGGATCTCCGCCTTTTAAACGCACAACTTGCAGTCCTTTTTGTGCAAACTCCACCAGCAAGCGGTTAGTTTCCTCCTGTTTGAGGCTAGGTAACCCGCAGCGTTTGCCTACGTAGACCATTTCTGCGTCGGGATTAACAAGGTCGAGTATCTCACGCCCAACTAATCGGTCATACACCACCACATCTGCCGTTTGAATAACTTTCAGTGCTTTCACCGTCAATAAATCAGGGTCGTTTGGTCCTGCTCCAACCAAGTAGACAAAGCCTTGTGTTCCATTCGAAGAACTGCGGCGCGGCAAATTAAGTGTTTCACAATAATGACGCTCATGAACAGTGAAGCTTTCATGTGTATGCGCTGTTGTGTTGGATCTCATTTTCATAGCAAATTCCTTATGCCTTGCTCACAGCAATCGTCTGATAGCTTTTAAGAATTTTGTTGACTTCCGGCAGACATGAACCGCAATTCGAGCCACATTTCAGTTTGGATTGGAGCTGATTTAACGATACACAGCCGTCCTCTTCTATGGCGGTTTGAATCTGCTTATCGGTCACTCTAAAACAGCTGCATACCAGCTGACTTTGCGCCTTTTCTCCGGCAATCGAGATAATAGAGCTCAAGCTTAGTGGCTTGCCGATTAAGGCTGTGATAGCGGTGTAATCTTGCTCCAGTGGTTGCGGAGAAATAAGCAACACACCCGTCACTGTCATTTGCTGCTGGTTGCCAGTTTGACGGCCTATCACCATCATCCAGCCTTGTGGTAGATCCCAGCGGAAAACTTTTTCTCCTTGGCTAACAGCAAACATCGATTTATCTAATGTGGTGAGGTTCGCAAAACGCATAATGGCTGCGTTATCATCCAGTTGATAACTACTGTAATCACAGCTGGGTAAATCTCTCTCCAGCCCAACATAGATGCCATAGCTTTGCATCTGGACGGCAGCAATATGCACGTTTGAAGATTTGAATGCCGGCTGACCCGAGATAGGGTCGACCACGTTTGAAACCGTTCGGTTGACTTGAGATTGACCACCATAGCGCCCCGCCCAATGCATAGACATAAATAGCTGTTTACCGCTGAGCCCATCATCAAATTTCACCTTGGCAAAAATACACGAATCGGATTCATCCGAGATACCACGTATCGCAGCGCAGTAACCTTCTTGTAGCCCTATGGTTTCTGCGCTGAGTTTGTTGACATAAATCGTTGGCTCAACTTCTCCCGCAGCGAGTTTTGCGATATGGCCTGTTCGCGTCATGGTATGCCACTGATCTCGCAATCTACCCGTGTTGAGCCACCAGCCATTATTTGGTGCCGAAGGTGCGGTTACCGCAACAAATTGAGCTTTACCCGAAGAGGTAGAAAACACGCCATCACGGTAAGGCGCTTCTGTTTCTAACGGCCACTGCGTTGGCTGCCAGTTCGCATACTCGTCATCGCTCATGGAAGCGAATTTAGAGAGGTCGAACAGATAATTGGAATCTGTGTTGATTGCGCTGAGACCCGCAAACTCACGAAAAATAGCCGCTTCACTGTCGAACTCAAATCCGGATTCACAGTTCAACTTTGAGCACAGTTTTTTTCCTACCTGAGTCATTGCCCACCAATCCGGTTTTGCTTCTCCCGGTGCGGGTAGAAACGCGCGCTGACGAGACATACGACGCTCAGAGTTAGTCACCATCCCCTGTTTTTCACCCCATCCTGCAGCGGGCAGCACGAGGTCAGCGAACTCTGCCACATCACTTTGTTCGGTAATGTCAGACACCACCACAAAGTCACAACGTTTCAAAGCTCGGCGGACTTGGTCGCTATTCGGTAACGAAACAACAGGGTTGGTTGCCATAATCCACAGCACCTTGATTTTCCCCGCTTCGACAGCTTCAAAAAGATCGACTGCCTTAAGGCCCGGTTTAGTGGCAATCGATGGTGATTGCCAATACTCTTTAACTAAACGTACTGATTCAGTATCAAAGCCACGATGCACGGCGAGCTGGTTTGCTAGTCCACCAACTTCTCTACCGCCCATCGCATTTGGTTGCCCTGTTAGAGAAAAGGGACCACACCCTTGTTTGCCGATTTTTCCGCTGGCAAGGTGCGCATTGATAATCGCGTTGCCTTTATCCACACCAGATTCAGACTGATTGATACCCTGACAAAACAAACTCAGAGCTTTGGGTTTATGACTAAACCAGCGATAAAAAGTGGTGACTTCATTCAGAGTTAGATTTAATGCGCGCGCCACATTTTCTAACTTGTAACGCTCGGACTTCACTTCTTTTTCCAGTTCAGAAAAGCCTTCTGTTGATGCATCAATATAGTCTTCATTCAACGCATTCTGGTCTATCAGGAAACGGAGTAAACCGTTGTACAGCAAGACGTCACCATCATTTTCGATCGCAAGATGCAAGTCAGCCTGCTCAGCGGTCACCGTTTTTCTTGGGTCAATGACTACCAATTTTAAATCAGGGTTATTTTCACGGGCTTGTTGAATACGCCTAAACAATACTGGGTGGGTCCATGCGGTATTGGCTCCAATCAGAACAAGTAAATCAGCATGAGCAATGTCGTCATAATTTACTGGAACCACATCTTCTCCAAAAGCACGCACATGCGCCGCAACTGCAGAAGACATACAAAGCCGAGAGTTGGTATCGATATTTGCGCTACCTACGTAGCCCTTCATCAGCTTGTTCGCAACGTAGTAATCTTCAGTCAGTATTTGCCCTGAGACGTACATAGCCACAGAGTCTGGACCATGCTTCTGAATTGCTTGATGGATTCTTTGTGCTATCTCATCACTCGCCTGATCCCAAGAGATCTCTTGTCCTTGCATCTTGGGATAAAGGAGACGAGATGGCATTGCTAAGCTCTCTTTTAATGCTGAGCCTTTGACGCATAGAGCGCCCTGATTGGCTGGATGTTGCTTATCACCCTCTATTGAATCTTTATTTGCCACCACACCACAGCCGACACCGCAGTACGGGCATGTTGTTTGAGTTTTGTTTACTGCCATCATCACTTCCCTGCTCTTATGACAAATAAAAAGACGCCTTACTTCTCAGGGAAGTAAGGCGTCTTTGCCTATTACGGTCAACTTGGACAAGTTAACTTTAATCAGATTTGCTTTAATTTGTTATAGCAATACGAATGCCAACAGCAATATCACTATAAATCAACATATTAGCTAAATGAGATGGTTCAGCCACGCACTAACTGTGTGCAAACCTGCTCCAAACAACAACGAACACACTAACCCCAAAGAAGTATCCGCCTTGTTGCTACTTACAACTTATTCCAAAATTAGCTGAGGGCCTTTATAGCCAAATTCTTTGGTCGCAAAACTAATATAATCCCCCAAATAATCTGGTGTTAAGTCAGCGAGTTCAAACACTATGTTATCCTTCTGGTCTGGCTGAACATCGCGCATCAAGTCTGTCACATCGATATCAATCCATTTCCCTTCTACTTCCCTACCTACATAAATCGGTTGCGACTCTTTGATTATCGTCACTTGAGGGAATGTGCTGTAGGTGGTGTTGAGCTCATTCCAATCCGTCGTATGCACTAATCTTGCAACGATTGAACGCTTTAATGTTCCATCATTTCTGATACCTCGAACAAACAATCTTAGAGTCGCTCTGCTAATTTGTTGAGGTTCAGCCAGAGAAAGATCATATCGAACTAAACTTCTGCGATGATTCACATCCGTACCATTTTTAAGCTGCATATACCCCAAGCTTCCGTATTGGGTCGATACGTGCCAACCACCTTGAACGAACACATCCTCTACTGGCAGATGCGTCATATAACCATTAAATTCTTGGGGATCATCAAGCGAATAAATCCCCTGATTTGATTCAAATTCGAAAGACACGCTGCTGCCCGTCTTCTCCCCTCCCGGAGTTACTACACGGTGTGTTTTCGGCACACCATTAGCGGTGATAGTAATGTTAATACCTCGATAATCTTTAGCGGGTGTAGACACGTTCACTTTTGTATTAAATCCACTTCTATCCAGTATCACCACAGAAGGAGAATCCACTTTAATCTTATAATCTGGATCTACTTCTAACTCGCTAGCAGCGAAGAACACTGCGCTAATGATGTTTTTCTCCGTATCTTCAACAGCATGAACTCCCCTTGTGTTGGACAGTACTTTAACTGGTATATTCTGTTGGTACTCAGACATTTTCTGAGCATCTATACTCGGCAGCATAATATATTGATACGACTTATCCTTAGGTTCCGGATCGTGTGGAATAGTTAAAGTAAAAACATCTTTGCTTACTTTAGTGCCATCAGCTGCAACCGCTTGACGACTATCGATCAAAGCCGAACGTTTTGAGTGATCCCAGAAAACATAACCTACCCCATCATGGTGTATCCAAGGATACGGTGAGATATCGTGACTACCAATGACTAAGTTGTCTCTGTTGCTTAACGTTACTGGCCCGTTTAATGCTGTTTGGTTGATGGTTGTAAATACAGGTTCTAAATGTGTTGAACTAATGCCAGATCCAAGTACAACAATCTGTTCACCAAAACTGAACCAAGATTTATTGGCGAAAAGTTCATCTCGAACGGTCGTTGAGGGTGTCCAAACATACTGTTGAGTTGGACCACTCCCCACGACACGGTATGCACTCATATTTATAGATACCGTTGTCACACCCACTTTGCCGTTTGTAGCCCCACCATAAAATTCCATATAACGTAAGGTATCTGAATCATATGTTGGTGGCATAGGGTATTGCGGTGCAGTAACACCAGGGATTTTCGTAAAATCGAGCACAGAATTAAGACTCTCATGTTCCTTACCCGATTGAATTAATGACGTACTGCCAAGTCCCGTCCAAAATTTTATATGCGCATCATCACTGGCTTCTGGTAAAGCACGTATTGAGTCCATTTTAATACCAAACATGAAGTTATCCGTCGCAGTCACTGTTGAATCAGCAAGCAAAAACTGTTTGAAGCCGTTCAGTCCAGTAACTTGGTTGTCATACACTTGGCCCTTGTAAGCTATCGCCTCGTTGTTACGAGTGGGGAAAAGTGCTGCGACCATATCCATGCTGGTAGGTAATGTGCCAGTGCTCGCCCCAGACTGAGTCGCTTCAATTTGCTGACCAATTTCTCCACTGGGTACATCTAAACCCAACTGTTCAAAACTCTGCATCCAACGTATACCGTCAAGTAAAATGCTCGCTAAAATTTGAGCACTGTACTCACTAAACTTCCAAGGAAGATCATTTACGTTGTAGGCCCAACGTAAGATGGAATAAAAAATCTCCTCTCCTGTTTTTCCACTATTTAATTGTTGGCTTAAAAACGAAGACCAATCTGGTGATTCACCAATCACTGCAGTATCTAGTATTATCTGGGCCAACTCTTCAAGACCAGCGCTCACAAGAGATTCTTGCTGACTCAACAACCCGTAATATATGCTGGTCACTGCTTCATCAACGCGATTTAAGCCCAGTTGTTGCTTGCTAGGTGCATTCGCTAGGAGACTTATAACTTGCGACTTCAAGTCTACCTCTAAACCATCACCCAATAAGAAGGCAACCTGTGCCAATGAGTGGTACTCACCATACTCACTCCACCATCCTGTCATAATGGGTTTCGTTATCAACCAGAACTTTAAGGCTTTATTTGCAAACAGCTTATATTCTTGATTGTTAGTTTTGTGAAACGCCGCGGCAATTGTTTCCAACCTTTTTAAGTGCTGTTCTGCAGGCCATTGATCGCTATTTGTTCGCTCATAATTTATATCCAACCAACGACCATCCGCTTGTAGGTCGTATCGAAGCTTCGATGCCAAAACATCTAAGCTCTTAGACTGACCTAGGGCACTTCTTTCTTCTGCAGCAACAAAATCAGCCGAAACCCTTGTGACTAGTATGTCTAAATCAGTAGCAACCAGAGTTTGAAAGGGTTGTTCTTCAGCATTATTGGGAGGTGGATTTTGTGTCTTCGCCTCAATATCCGTTCCAGTTGTTGCTGGCTCTAATGCTGGCACAGTCTCGCTTGGGAGGCTATTCCCTGTAATTTCTGTTTCAGTCACAGCACTAGGTGAAGAACCTTCACTAGTTACTTGCTCAGGACTTAAAGGTTGCTCTGGCGCCGGAGGATTACTCTCTGGAAGTTGCGCTGTACCTTGAGCATCTGTACCCGATGTCACTACCTCTGACGTTGGCAAAGTCTCGCTTGGGAGTATACTCCCTGTATTATCTGTCTCAGCCACAACGCCAGATGAAGACCCTTCACCAGTTCCTTGTTCGGAACTTAAAACTTGGTCTGTCGACGGAACATTATTCTCTGGAAGTTGCACTGTACCTTGAGTATCTGTTCCCGTCGTTACTGCATCTGTAGTCGGAAGCGTCTCGTTTGGCAGGTTATTCCCTGTAGTTTCTGTTTCAGCCACAACGCCAGATGAAGTACTGCTTTGAACTCCTTGTTCAGGACTTAAAGGTTGGTCTGTCGCTGGAGTATTAATCTCTGGAAGTTGAGCCGTGCCTTCAGTATCTGTTCCCGTCGTTACTGCATCTGTAGTCGGAAGCGTCTCGTTTGGCAGGTTATTCCCTGTAGTTTCTGTTTCAGCCACAACGCCAGATGAAGTACTGCTTTGAACTCCTTGTTCAGGACTTAAAGGTTGGTCTGTCGCTGGAGTATTAATCTCTGGAAGTTGAGCCGTGCCTTCAGTATCTGTTCCCGTCGTTACTGCATCTGTCGTCGGAAGCGTCTCGTTGGGCAGGCTATTCCCTGTAGTTTCTGTTTCAGTTACAGCGCTAGGTGAAGTACTGTCTTGAATTCCTTGTGCGGTAGTTACAGCTTGGTCTGTCGCTGGAGTATTACTCACTGGAAGTTGAGCCGTGCCTTGAGTATCTGTTCCCGTCGTTACTGCAGCTGTAGTCGGAAGCGCCTCGTTTGGCAGGCTCTTCCCTGTAGTTTCTGTTTCAGTCACAACGCTAGGTGAAGTACTGTCTTGAACTCCTTGTTCAGGACTTAAAGGTTGGTCTGTCGCTGGAGTATTACTCACTGGAAGTTGTGCCGTACCTTGATCACCCGTTTTCGTCGTTACTGCCTCTGACGTTGGAGTTGTCTCATTTGAAGTCTGACTATCTGTCGTTGATGTCTCCCCCACTACTTCCAGTGTTGGGATTACTGCTTTTACGAGAGCTGGTTCAACGGGCTGACTTAAAACGCTAGTATTGGTTGTTGTGGTTGGCGTCGAACTTTGGATGTTAAGCACTGGTAATCCCACTTCAACTATCTTTTTGCTGTCACTTGGCTCACTGACATCAGTAGTTGCGGTTTCATCGAGTGCTACAGGTATGAGGTTTTCAGCGCTTACAGATTCAATATCTGCTTCTAACTTTTTATTTGAACGATTGTTAAAAGCCACAACCACCCTTTCCAAATCTGGATGTGATTGAACAAGTTGTTGCTGTGTTAATGGGATGTCAGCTTCAGGCATGACGCTAGCCAAAGTATGAGACAGTGCTTGAAGTGTTTTATTTTCTTGCTTGTTGAGGAAATTTAGCAATTCTTGCTCGCTAACCTCGCCAACAATAGCAGCAACTGTCGATGCCGCTTGCTCAAAATCTAAACCTTCTGTTTTTTGCTTGGAGTAGATTAGATGTGAAACTGGTGAAATTCTTTGAACCCCTGCGGGCGCTACCATCATGTAAGATTTGCTGACTTTATCGCCTGTTTTTCTATTGATGGTGCGATCTTTCATTGCGGATGCAATAAGAGAATACGCTTGAGGCACATTGTCGATCGCTGTTATTTCTAACAACGCGTTACCAGCCGAGTCGGTATATGAGTTGGGTTCTCCAGCATCTAATTGGTAATTATTATTCAAATCTAACCAAACAAGTGCATCTTCAAGATACTCATCGGCCACTTCTGCCTTATAAACAGTAGCTTCCCTTGTGGTATTCGCCGGAGAAGAATCTTCACCACCGCAGCCAACAATGGCACCAACAGATATGGCAAGAATCGATAGTCTAAGTGTTTTCACAATAGCTCCTTATCAAAATATCATCAGTGCAACTTTTTGCACTAAGATCACATTTCAAAGAGGGTATTGAGTCGCCTATTACTCGTAAACTTATGAACTAATTTGCATCGGCGCAGTTCTAGTTATTTAAGTTTAATTGTTAAAAAACAGGAACCTATTCGCAAATATCCTAAAACCAGTCTCGATTTAAAGGCATAAAAAAACACCGAACTCTTTCGAGCTCGGTGTTTAGTCGTTATTGCTTGATTAGCCTATCAGCATTAGCCGATGTGAGTCGCGCCACCCATGTACTTCTGAAGTACAGTTGGGACTTCGATACGACCATCTGCAAGCTGGTTGTTCTCTAGAATTGCAACCATTGTACGGCCAACTGCTAGACCAGAACCATTTAGTGTGTGTACAAGTTCAGGTTTCTTCTCGCCTTTACGACGGAAGCGCGCTTGCATACGACGAGCTTGGAAATCCCACATGTTTGAACATGAAGAGATCTCACGGTAAGTCTGTTGAGCTGGTACCCAAACTTCCAAATCGTATGTTTTACGAGAGCCAAAGCCCATATCACCTGTACATAGCACAACTTTACGGTATGGAAGCTCAAGAAGCTGCAATACTTTCTCAGCGTGGCCCGTCAATTCTTCTAGCGCTGCCATAGAATCTTCAGGCTTAGTGATTTGTACTAGCTCAACTTTGTCGAACTGGTGCATACGAATCAAACCACGTGTATCACGGCCATATGAACCTGCTTCAGAACGGAAACATGGTGTGTGAGCCGTCATCTTCAACGGAAGATCTGTTTCATCAGTGATGGTGTCACGCACTAGGTTTGTTACAGGCACTTCAGCAGTTGGAATCAATGAAAGCTTACGAGGCTCTTCATCGTTCACTTTTTCAGTTAGCGGCTCAGTATGGAACAAGTCTTGGCCGAACTTAGGAAGCTGACCCGTGCCAAACAGGCTGTCTGCATTCACTAGGTAAGGAACGTACATTTCAGTGTAACCATGCTGCTCTGTATGCAGATCCAACATGAATTGCGCAATTGCACGATGAAGGCGCGCGAATTGGCCTTTCATTACGATGAAACGTGCACCAGTAATTTTCGTTGCACTCGCAAAATCTAAACCATCACCCATTTCGCCAAGGTCTACGTGATCTTTTAATTCAAAGTCGTAAGTCTTTGGCTCGCCCCAACGTGCAACTTCTACGTTGTCGTTTTCATCTTTACCGTCTGGCACAGAATCATCTGGGATATTTGGTAGCGTTTGTGTAATTGTATCTAGCTGAGCTTGAACTTGGTCCAATTCCACTTTTTTTGCATCAAGGTCGTCACCCAATGTACCGATCTGCTTTTTGATCTCTTCAGCGCCTTCTTTGTCGCCTTTGGACATCAATTGACCGATTTGCTTAGAGATCGAGTTACGCGAGGATTGTAAATTTTCAACTTCTACTTGAATGGACTTACGTTGTTCTTCAAGTGTACGAATTGTATCGACGTCGAGTTTAAAACCGCGACGTGCCAGTTTTGCAGCTGTTTCATCCAGCTCTGTACGAAGTAATTTAGAATCCAGCATTGTTAATCCTATGCTTTTGAGTATCGAAAAGACGTAAGTGCTTGCTTTTTAAGCAAGCCATACGTATTGAATTTTTAACTTGTCAAAGATAACGAAAAGACACTATTTTTCATAGCGCTTTTGTGGGCTTTTTGCGTCTAAATCCGCCAGATAATCTAACTTTTCACCAATCTTGGTCTCTAAGCCTCGATTTGTTGGCTGATAGTAGCGGGTTCCTGTCATTTCAAGCGGCAAATAACGCTCACCAGCGGCATAAGCACCGGGTTCATCATGGGCATAGCGATATTCAGCGCCATAGCCTAAATCTTTCATCAAACTGGTTGGTGCATTTCGTAAATGATGAGGCACTTCATATTCAGGCAAGTTATGGGCGTCTGACAATGCTTGTTTCCATGCTGTATACACCGCATTACTTTTTGGTGCACAGGCTAAATAAACAATCGCTTGCGCTATAGCACGTTCACCCTCTGCTGGACCTACTCGGGTAAAACAGTCCCAAGCAGACAAAGCCACTTGCATTGCTCGCGGGTCAGCATTACCAATATCTTCAGAGGCAATCGCCAATAAACGTCGAGCAATATATAAAGGGTCACAACCAGCAGAAATCATACGTGCAGCCCAATACAAGGCGCCATCCGGGTTTGAACCACGGATAGACTTGTGAACCGCTGAGATTAAGTCGTACCAAATATCACCTTTGTTATCAAAGCGAGAGACTTTCTCCCCTGCGACTTCAGCCAGAAGACTTAAAGTAATCAGCTTGTTCCCATCACTATCTTCCTCCGCCATATCATAAAGCAGCTCAAGGTAGTTGAGTGACATTCGCGCATCACCATTCACCAGCTCAGATAAACGCTCCAAAACGTTGTCTTTAAATATGGCTTTAGTTTTACCCAGACCGCGCTCTGAATCATTGACGGCTTGCTCCAACGCCTGAAGAATCTCTTCTTTAGTTAATGACGTTAGCTTGTAAACACGCGCTCGTGATAACAGAGCGTTGTTAAGTTCAAACGAAGGGTTTTCGGTAGTTGCGCCAATAAAAGTAACCGTACCGTCTTCAATATGTGGCAGGAAAGCGTCCTGCTGTGATTTATTAAATCGGTGAACCTCATCGACAAACAGTATGGTGCGACGTCCAGTTAGCTTGTTCTCTCGAGCTTTTTCAATCGCAAGACGGATCTCTTTTACACCTGAGGTAACGGCGGAAACGCGCTCTACTTCAGCGTTTGCATAGTTTGCTGCCACTTCAGCCAGCGTTGTTTTACCGGTACCCGGAGGCCCCCACAAAATCATCGAGTGGATTTGCCCTGCTTCCAGAGCCTTACGCAAAGGCTTACCGACAGCCAATATATGTTGTTGACCAATATATTGTTCAACGGTTTGCGGACGCATACGTGCGGCAAGGGGACGAAAATCTTCGTCCCCTGAAAAATCTAAAGAGTAGTTACTCACTGTACCAATTACCTAGATCCATCGTTAGTTACGTTGGTCATCAACTTCCACGCCTTCGGGAACATTAAATGTAAATCGATCCATTGCTGGCTTCTGCTGTTTTACATTGTTAAAACTAAACAGGCTTCTCTGACCATCTTGTTCTATTACATTAAAACCTTTTACCACGCCTTTTTCATCAATCGTGATTTGAAATTGCCCCTGATTTGATTCAACAGCCGTTGGCGTTAAGGTAAACACATCATTGTCTTGTTCAACTTTGTAAGCATCCCAATCGCTGGTGCGGTTGCGCGTAAGCAATACAAATGGAGTCTGCTCCATCGCTTGTTCTTGGTTATAGATCGTGACCTGTTCGATAAATGGGCTGTAATACCAGAGCGATTCGCCATCAGAAACCAGCAAATTTTCATCTGGATCAAGTGTTTCCCAACGGAAAAGGCTTGGACGAGCGATATCCACTAAACCACTACCATCCATTACGATTTCGCCATCTGGGCTAATCACTTGCTGTTCAAACTTGGCGCTAAACCCGTCGGCCAACGCGAGACGCTCACTTAAATTCTCTTTAGGCGTCGCCAATACAGAGAAACTACAGAATAAAAGAGCTAACCATTTTTTCATTGCTATTCGGCTCCTAGCCAATTGATGTAAGGAAGTTATATCTAAGATTCTTCCTTGTTATGTCAATCTTGTGTGGAAAAAGTTCGAAACTCGCCACTTTTAGCGAAAGTTAGTGCTGCTGTACAACGGAAAAAGAGGCTTAGCTTCCGCAACAATGTTTAAACTTCTTACCGCTTCCACATGGGCAAATTTCATTGCGCCCAATATCTTTATATGGGTTTACGTTCTGAGTTTTTGCGCCAATCATGGCTTCATCAGCGGCCAGAGCGACTTCGTGAATCATCAGATCCAATTGTTTCACCATATTTTCAAGTTTTGGCAGCTCAGTGAAACCCGCTTGCTGCATCTGCTCGTGAGTCTGTTCTTCGTCAATAGCAAGCATCAGTGTTGTCAGTAGTGCTTGTAGCATTCGAATAGAACCATCTGACGTTGCGACTTCTTGCCACAAAGGCTCAATTGTTGGCCATAGTGTCATAAAGCCTTCAGCAAAGTCCGCCAACGCCTCGTCAAAACCCGAGTCTTGCTGCTCAAGCATATAGAGCAACCCATATTCGTTGAGCTTAAGCTCGTGATATTGAGCGTTGATTTGATCGGTAATCAGAGTCTTTAAAGTTTCAGCCTGGTCGCCAAATACTGAACTTAACCATGTTTCAGGATCTAAAGGCTTGGTCGCTAAGTTTGCAGCCAGAACAACACCTTCGATAAAAGCAGGTGATTCACTGCGTTCCACTGAACTTAAATTCACAAATTGATAACTCATTTAAACTCTTCTAGATTTTTGATAATTACGATTATTGGCGCATTATAACCTGAACTTTCCGATAAGTTCTTGTGCGTATCACCCGAAGTTTCTCCTGATTGTTTCCTAAAGCTCATATTTGATTACGTAAGGCATGCCTGCCAACTCAGTTCACAAAGGTCTAGTGCGGATTTCGTGACATTTCACCATCATACCTCTACAATCTCGCCTCCATTTTAGACGGTAGTAATAAGATCTTAGTATGCGAGTTGTTTTAGGCCCTATGGAGGGCGTATTAGATAGCCTGATGCGTGAAATGCTGACAGAAATCAATGACTATGATTTCTGCGTCACTGAGTTTGTGCGTGTCATCGACCAAACGCTTCCAGATCATATGTTCTATCGTCTCTGTCCGGAACTAAAGCAAGGTTCTGCGACTAAATCTGGTGTACCTGTCAAAGTTCAGTTACTAGGACAAGAACCGGTTTGGATGGCAGAAAACGCCGTTCGAGCAGCAAGCCTAGGTGCGTACGGTATTGATCTGAACTTTGGATGCCCTGCGAAAACCGTCAATAAAAGCAAAGGCGGTGCTGCTCTGTTACAACAGCCAGAACTTATCTATCAAGTGGTTAAAGCATGTAGAGAGGCGGTTCCAGCGCACATCCCAGTTTCCGCTAAAATTCGCCTTGGCTGGGAAGACCCTGAAGACTGCTACGAGATCGTTGACGCTGTGTCACAAGCTAACGCCGATGAGTTAACGATTCATGCTCGAACCAAAATGGGCGGCTATAAGGCAAGTGAAATCAAGTGGGAATACATTGATAACATTCGCCAAAAAACATCCGTTCCATTGATTGCCAATGGTGAAGTATGGAGCTATCAAGACGGTCAGGATTGCATAAAAACTACTGGTGTCGATTCTCTTATGGTATGCCGTGGCGCTCTGAACATACCTAACCTAGGCAATATGGTGAAGCACAACCAAAAAGCTATGTCTTGGAATGAGGTGGTGGAACTGCTAATTAAATACTCTGAATTTGAAGTGAATGGCGATAAAGCTAAATACTACCCAAATAGAGTGAAGCAGTGGTTTTCATATCTGCGTCAGGCTTACCCTGACGCAGCAGAATTATTCCGAGAGATTCGCGTTAAAAATGATGTTGATGCCATGGTTGATCATTTAAAACGTTATAGAGATTCTCTTTACGCGTAACACTTTGCCTAAAACACCAATTTGTTTTTACCCGTTGTTTTTGCTTGATAAAGCTTCTCGTCTGCGATTTTGAACAGTTTGTCGAAATCGCAGCCTTGAGCACTTTCGCTAATCACAACACCGCCCGAGACCGTAAAACCACTAGGTGTAATGGTTTTGGAGTCCACGTTAATTGCATGCGTAACCCTATGCATGATCTGCTCTATCTGATTACTCTCAGACGCAGTTACATATACTACAAATTCTTCTCCACCAAATCGTGCCACCGCATCTGAATCACGAATGCTTTTTTCTATTTGTTCCCCAATGTAACGAATGGCGTCATCACCAACATCATGACCGTAAGTGTCATTAATCGATTTAAAATTATCAATATCCAACACGGAAATAGAAAAATATTTATTGTGATTCGTTGCATGGAGGAACGCTTCTAAACCTCTTCTGTTTAGAAGCCCTGTCATCGGGTCACGATTTGCCAAGCGTTTAAAATAGGAGTTTTCCTGACGGGTATTCATGTAGAAGAAGCCTACAACGCCAGCAAAATAGATAATAAGCACCAAACCTATGCTGCTCGTTTGATTGCTCAGGAAATAATGAAATTCAACTGGCCAATTAAGCTCATAATAGAGAGCATGATTAAGCTTCAGATCAGCCAACTCTACAGGCTTTACTCTATAGGCATTTGTAGGTAGCGGTTCAGCCTCCGTATTCACCATTCTAACTTTACCAGCGAGTAATTTTGTTTCGCCAATTAGCTTGCCAATATCAAGCTGAACAAGAGCAACGCCTTGAAAAGCTTCTTGATAAACGACTGGAATCGATAACGCCAGAATTTCCTTACCAAAAAACAAACTGTCGAAAGTTGTAGGTCCCGAGACAGTAATAATATCTTCGTTATCGATAGTATTGGTCCAGAACGGTCTGGACTTCAACGTTGCTAAAATGTCTGAAGTTAAACTCTTAGCTAAACTGTCTGGTGAAGAAATAACATAGTCATCTTTGCTAACAAAGTGGACGCCTAATATATAGTCATCTAAACCGTGAAGCACAGAAATCAGTGGAGCTAACGACATACTTTTCATGACCTGTCTGCTTATGAGACGGTTTTCGTCACACAAGTCAAATCGACCGACCATCATATAGCTCATTTCTTGCGGCTTAACAGCTCTCGTATCTTCGCTTCGAAACAGTGATACGTCTTCTGCAGGCGTAATCTTACACAAGTCTCCTTCAACAAAGCTTTTATGCTCAATAGGTAGTAATGAATCTGAGTTTACGTAATGAGTTAGGCTGTATTCTAACGCTCTGATAACTTTGGTTGTTCGCACAAGCGTCGATTCTATACGCGAGTACTCATCATCAATAAGACTATCCATGAAGCGAACATAGCTGTAAATGATCGTTACTACTAACAACATAGAGAACAGTAATGGACCAAATAAGACAGCTTTTAAACTAAAACGATTTTTTTTCATTAAATATGTGCTTCACATTAGAGATAAAAAGAACTTAACCAACCGCAGTTTTCTACACAATATCGTAGTACAAATAACTACTGAACAGTTGCTCACATCGTCTCTATAATGCAATTAAGTACATGAAAATTACAATTAAATGGACAGAAAATTTATAAAACAACTATCTGTGCGTTTCTACTTTCTATATGGACAACGAGTTCACCGTTTTCAAAAACTTTATTTGAGCTTGTATCCCAATACTCTGCCACGCCTTGTTCTAAACCAAGTTTCCATATTGGTAGGCAAACCTGCTTAGTCGTATCGGAATGAGTGTTTACCACAACGATGACCACGTCTTCACCATAGGTACGTGCATAAGCAATACAATTATCCTGAGCATACAAAATCTGCAAAGCGCCCTGTTGTAATGCTGGATGTTTTCTTCTCAACTCTACAAGCTTTTTGAATCGCTCTATCTGTTCAGAATTCTCAACCTCTTCCCAAGGAAAACAGCGACGGTTATCAGGGTCTAACCCACCTTGCATATTCACCTCAGTTCCATAGTAAATACAGGGTGTACCCACCATAGTCATCAGCAACACTAAGCCGATTTCAATCAGTGCCTCGTCACCATTAACCAAGCTTGCCCAACGCATAGTGTCGTGGCTATCCAGTTGATTAAGCTGCGCCAATTGATTCAGCCAAGGCACTTTCGCCTGAGCTTCAACAATCCACTCCACAAATTCCTCTGCGCTAATGGAAATAGGGTCATAAGCGATATCTTGCTTCGTCAACCATGCTCGAACAGGGTGCGCAAAACCATAGTAATTCATCGCCCCATCTTCTTGATCTCCCTGAAGCCATTGAGTCGCTTCAAAGAAGTGTTCCCCTAAAACATAAGCTTGTTGATTCTCATGTTTCACCGAATCACGGAACTGTTTTACGTAGTAGGCGTTGTTGATGGCTCCTGAGCCCTCACCCAGCATATGAATCACATCAAAACGCCATCCATCAATTGAGTAAGGCGGACGCAGCCAATGTTTAATCACCGAATCCTTGCCCTGATAAATATAATCACGCACCTCTTCGTTTAAAAAGTTCAACACGGGTAAGTTCTCAACACCTTTCCAGCAAGCGTAGTAGTTATCTTGATCAAACAAGTAATAGTCTCGATAAGGTGATTTCTCAGAGCAATACGCGCCATTACCATAATGGTTGAAACGGTCAAACCAAGGATGTTCAGCGGAGGTATGATTGAACACCGCATCAAGTACAACCTTCATTCCACGTTGATGAATCTCAGCACACAACTGAGCAAACTCTTCATTGGTGCCTAGATGAGGGTCAACATTGAAGTAATCCGTCGTGTCATATTTATGATTACTCAGTGAGGTAAATATAGGGTTCAGATAGACAGTCGTGATACCGAGTTGCTCTAGATACTCTAACTTACTTTTGACACCCGCCAAATCGCCTCCGTAGAATTCCAAAGAACCATGTGAGTCATGGGAGCTGACCGGTTCACCCCACTGTTTTGCGATCACATTGCGTTTGCCGCCACGAACAGAATATTCATTGGTCTTAACGCTGATGTCAGGATTACCGTTGCAGAAGCGGTCAGGAAATATTTGATAGAAAATCTGCTCTTTTACCCACTCCGGAGGCTGGTGTAAAACGTCATATTTAAAATGATACTCACGAGGTGGAATCCGGTTATGCACACCTCTGGCATCAAGCCAATGTTGCGCATTGGCACTTAACATCTTAAACACATAATGGGTAAGTGATTTATCCGGATTGACAGGGATAGTTGCGCTCCATTGGTTTAAGCGTCCTAACTTTCCACAACGCTTCATTTCCACCAGTGATTCTTCATTATCCGGTTCATGTCTCACATACACCTTCTGATACAAATCAGACTCTGTGTTTAGGACAAGTGTCAACTGACCCTCTTGGTAAGACAAACCGTCAGATGTTTGGGCATGAAAAGCGAAAGGTAAGGACATGCTGTTCCCCTGATATATGATTCCTGTTGCCTGTTAACTTACCTCGTTGTTTAAAAAGAAAAATCCTCCTTACACAGTTTGCGATTTACGCATAGTGCAAAGAGGATCACGTTTAGTAGGATGAGAACGAAAAGTTAGTTCAGTAGCAAGCTATCGTCAGACAGTTCTTCACCGCGAACTTTAGAGAACATTTCTAGAAGGTCAGGCACTTGCATACTTGCGCGCTGCTCACCGGACACATCCAACACGATTTCGCCTTGGTGCAACATTACTGTTCTATCACCACACGCTAACGCATCTTTCATTGAGTGAGTCACCATCATTACCGTGAGGTTAAACTCTTTAACGATTTTTTTAGTCAAATCAATAATGAAAGCAGCCATGCGAGGATCTAGAGCCGCAGTATGTTCATCAAGTAGTAATAACTTACTGTCTGAAAGTGTTGCCATCACCAGACTTACAGCCTGACGTTGACCACCAGACAATAATCCTATGTTGTCTCCAAGACGGTCTTCCAAACCTAAACCAAGGATACTGATTCGCTCCTGAAACAGTTTGCGGCGATTGGTAGAAAGCGAGTGCTTCCAACCACGGCGTTTGCCACGCATATAGGCAAGCGCCATATTCTCTTCAATGGTTAACGCACCGCAAGTGCCCGCTAACGGGTCTTGAAACACACGAGCACACAAACTAGCACGTTGGTCCACGCTACGGCGAGTCACATCAATATCATCGATATTGACCTTACCACCAACCATAGGCGTTTCACCGGTTACCGCACCTAGTAGTGTTGATTTACCCGCACCATTTGAGCCGATAACCGTAAGAAATTGGTGTTCTGGCACTTTCAGATCTACACCTCTTAACGCACGGTTCTCAAGGATAGTGCCAGGATTAAACGTAACTTGAATATCTTCTAAATGGATCATAATACTTCTCCTGACGACTTAACCTGCTTAGATACCACTGACTTCTTAGCAGGCTCACTACCCTTTTTTGGTTTTCGATTCCTTTTCATTCTCGGCATGATTAACGCCAGAGCAACCAGTACAGCAGTCACAAGGTTTAAATCCGATGCCTGTAAACCAAACATTCCCGAACTCAATGCAAATGCCACCGCTAAACGATAAAGAACTGAACCCACAATAACTGCAGTGACAGCCACCCAAATTTTACGACCAGGAATCAGTGTTTGACCTAGAATTACAGCGGCCAAACCTACTACGATAGTACCCACGCCGGAAGTTACGTCGGCAAAGCTGTTGGTTTGTGCAAACAAAGCACCAGCGAAGCCTACAAAGCCATTTGAAAGCGCTAAGCAAAAGTAAGTATAAAATGCCGTGCTCGCGCCTTGCGCTGCAACCATTCGAGCATTTACGCCAGTGGCGCGAAGCCCCAAACCGAAATCACTGTTCAGTAGACGAACAACGAACAGAGCAGAAATAAGTACTAGTACCGCTACAATCAAAGGACGAATGAGCATTGGATCGCCCATCGATTCAAATGGTGTCAGGATCGTATCTTCACCTAGCAGAGCTAAGTTAGGACGTCCCATAATTCGGATGTTAATTGAGAACGCAGCAATCATAGTAAGGATTGATGCTAATAGATGAAGAATTCCGCAACGAACCGTTAAAAACGCCGTTACCCACCCCGTTGCCGCACCAGCAATGATAGCTAACCCTGTAGCAATCCATGGGTCGATACCAGAAACAATCGCGGTTGCAGCAACAGCAGCACCCATAGGGAAACTACCATCAACACTCAAATCTGGAAAATCAAGAACTCGGAAAGTCAGGTAAACACCCAGTGCTACCAGACCGTAGATAAGGCCAACCTCTAAGGCGCCAAAAAAGGCAAAAGCAGACATACAAACTCCCTTCTCTGCTTAATCAAGTTGGCGTACTACTACGCCAACTCTTTTAACAATGGTTCTATTTAACGCTTGTTGCGCGATCCATTACGGACTTAGGAATTACTAGACCTAGCTTTTCAGCCGCAGTCTTGTTAATCACTAAATCAGAACCTTTAGCAACTTTAACATCCAAAGAACCAGGAGCTGCACCTTCCAAAATAGCGGCTACGTAATCCGCTGTTTGAACGCCGATTTGGTAGTAGTCGAAGCCAAGGCTAGCAACTGCACCACGCTCTACATAAGAAGTAGCCGCGCCAAAAACAGGTGTCTTAGCTTGATTTGCAGCAACGATCATACCTTCAATTGCACTCGCAACAGTGTTGTCAATCAGAGCGTAAATAACGTCTGATTTTGCAGAGATTGCTTGTGTCGCAGACTGTACATCTGCACTTTTCAGAGCAGTTGCTTCAACCAGAGTAATACCGTTTTTCTTCGTAGCTGCTTTTAGTAACTCCATCAAGCTTACAGCGTTTGCTTCACCCGGGTTGTAAACCACACCAATTGATTTCACGTTTGGCATGATTTCTTTAATCAACTCTACGTGTTGTTCAACAGGAGAAAGGTCTGAAAGACCTGTAACGTTTTTACCGGGTTGTTCCATTGACGCTACCAGCTTTGCACCTACTGGGTCAGTTACCGCAGTAAATACAACTGGAATATTTTTAGTCGCAGACACTAGAGCTTGTGCCGTAGGTGTTGCAATACCGACCAATACATCTGGGTTTTCACCCACAAATTGACGTGCAATTTGCACAGCAATAGCTGGGTTACCTTGTGCTGTTTTGAAGTCAAACTCTAGGTTTTTGCCTTCTTCATAGCCTTTAGCTTTCAGGCCATCAAGTAGACCTTGACGTGTTGCATCGAGTGCTGGGTGTTCTACGATCTGTGAAACCGCAACTTTAGCGGTTTTAGCCATAATGCTGTGGGAAGAAAGTAATGCAGCTCCGGCTAGAACGGCGGTAGCAATGACCTTGCTTGCTTTCATCTTAACTCCTTGATTTAAAGCATATAGTAATATGATGTTGTGTAATGTTTTTTAGTTATTGTGCAATTAGCATGCACTTATGGACATTATTACCAGTAACTATGAGGAAAGGGAAGAAACATTTAACAGCGAAATAACAAAAAGAGAGGAAGAAACAGGATCTTGAGTGAAGTGGTCAAAAGAAGGCAAATAACGACTATTTTTTACTCAACAGAAAGCCATTACAATAGCAGTGAAGATAGCTTCATATCGGAAAACGAAAAGGCCCCAATCGATGGATTAGAGCCTTAAAAATTCGTTTAGTTAAAACCAGCGTTCTAAAGCGGTTTTGTCAAGCTGACGGAATGCACGATTCAGTACCATAGCCAGCTCTTTGTATCTAGGCTTGGATTTTATCGGTTCGAGAGCAGAACCTGTTTCAACAATTTTTGCATGAATTTCGCGATACCAACCTGCAAGCGCTGGAGGTAACTGTGTATTCGCTCTGTTACCTAACCACCACATACCTTGCAACGGTAAGCTGATAGCAAATAAAGCAACGACAACCGCTTGTGGCATAGCTTGAACATTTTGAAAACTCATTTGAGTTAACACGCTAATAGCAGCAACAGCAGGCATCACTTTGATACCAAAACGCGTCGCTTTAATGATTCGCGATTCTGGAAAAAGCAAATTCAGCTCCTTCCTCATGGGCCAAACTTGCATGTACTTTTGACCGTCTTTCAAGCTGTGGATGATTCCGACACGATTACTCATACCACTTCCTCACTCTCAGTTATCGCCTCTTGCGGGCGAATTCGCTAAAAAATAGTTGAATAGTTCAACGAATAACGTAAAAATTTGATAAAAGCTAATATTGTTTCAAATTTTTTTTGTTATATTACCCCATTATCGCTATCCTTTGCGGACTCTCAATCTCATTGTTGCCCTTATTTACAATTTAGGCAACTTTAAGACTAATCTGCAAGGAAAGCAGCAGACGATTTCAATGACGAAGTCTCGTCTCTTGATAAGGAAGTTAAAGCTTTATTGATTAAGATTAGTACCAATTGCTTATGCATCTACTATTCTTGTCATTGATTTTGTCCTAACCGATTATTACAGGTAGTCACACATGTCTAAGCTAGTTTTAGTTTTAAACTGCGGTAGTTCTTCACTGAAGTTCGCTATTGTCGATGCACAAAATGGCGACGAATTCCTTTCAGGCCTTGCTGAATGTCTACACCTTCCAGAAGCACGAATCAAGTGGAAACTTGATGGTAAGCACGAGGCACAATTGGGTGAAGGCGCTGCACACGATGAAGCTCTGACTTTCATCGTTGAAACTATTCTTGCTTCTAAGCCAGAACTGGCAGAGCAACTGAAAGCCATCGGTCACCGTGTTGTACACGGCGGTGAGCAATTTACACATTCTATGTTGGTTGATGAAGCAACTATCAAGGGAATTGAAGAAGCAGCTATCTTTGCACCTCTGCACAACCCAGCTCACGTGATCGGTATTCGTGCAGCGCAAAAAGCGTTCCCAGAGCTTCAAAACGTTGTTGTATTCGACACTGCGTTCCATCAAACCATGCCAGCAGAAGCGTACCTGTATGCACTGCCATATAACCTTTACACTGATCACGGTATCCGTCGCTACGGCGCACACGGCACATCTCATCGTTTCATTGCTCGTGAAGCAGCTGAGCGTCTGGGTAAGCCTGCAAGCGAACTGAACATCATCAACTGCCACCTAGGCAACGGTGCTTCAGTTTGTGCAATCAAGAACGGTCAGTCAGTAGACACTTCTATGGGTCTGACTCCACTTGAAGGTCTGGTAATGGGCACTCGTTGTGGTGACTTAGATCCTGCAGTAGTGTTCTTCCTACACGATAAACTTGACATGAGCGTGGCAGAAATCAATACCATGTTCACAAAAGAATCTGGCTTACTTGGCCTAACTGGTGTGACATCTGATTGCCGCTTTGTTGAAGACAACTACGGTACTAAAGAAGAAGCGACTCGTGCGATGGATGTATTCTGTCACCGTCTAGCGAAGTACGTTGCTGGTTACACTGCAAGCATGGAAGGTCGTCTAGACGCTATCGTATTCACCGGCGGTATCGGTGAGAACTCAGCACCAATCCGTGAAATGGTTCTTAACCGTCTAGCTATCTTCGGTATCGAAGTAGACAGTGAAGCAAACCTGAAAGCACGTTTCGGTGGCGAAGGCGTTATCACTACAGCTCAAAGCCGCGTACCAGCAATGGTTATCGCAACCAACGAAGAGTTGGTCATTGCTGAAGACACCGCGACTCTAACAGGTCTTTAAGTTTCTAACTGGCTAACCTAAAGGTTAGCCAGATTTCTATAGGGGCTTCGTTAATATTCACTCTTGAATTTTTAGCTAGGCTTTATTTCAATCCAATCTATCTCTTAGATTGCATCCAATAGTTTGAGGTACTTTACAGATGTCCCGTACTATTATGCTTATCCCTATCAGTGCTGGCGTGGGTTTAACCAGTGCGAGCATGGGTATTTTACGCGCTATGGAGCGTAAAGGCGTAAACGTTTCTTTCTACAAGCCTATTGCTCAGCCACGCAGTGGTGAAGATCAGCCAGATCTAACTTCAACCATCATCGGTCGTAACAGCGATATAAAAATTGCTGAACCGCTACCAATGTCTACAGCTGAGACTCTAATCGGCTCAGAGAAAATGGACGAGCTGCTTGAGACTATCGTTGAGCGTTATAACCAAATCAACAGCGATTCAGAAGTTACTCTGATTGAAGGTCTTGTTCCAACTCGCAAACACCCATTTGCGAACCAAGTGAATGCTGAAATTGCAGCAACTCTTGGTGCAGAGATTGTTTTCGTTGCAACGCCTGGTACTAACAATCCAACTCAGCTGAAAGAGCGCATTGAAATCGCTTGTTCAAACTTTGGTGGTACTAAGAACAAGAACATTAAAGGTGTGATTATCAACAAGCTTAACGCTCCTGTTGATGAAGCTGGTCGTACTCGTCCAGACCTTTCAGAAATGTTCGATGACGCAGATAGTGCGATTCAAACAAATCTTGAAGTAATGCAAATCTTCAATACTAGTCCTATCCGTGTTCTAGGTTGTGTGCCATGGAACATCGAATTGATCGCGACTCGCGCAGTGGATATGGCTAAGCACCTAAATGCAGAAATCATTAGTGCTGGTGAAATCAATACTCGCCGTATTAAGAGCATTACGTTCTGTGCACGTTCAATCCCTCACATGATTGAACACTTCAAACCGGGTTCTTTACTAGTAACTTCTGCAGACCGTCCAGACGTTATCGTTGCGGCTTCTCTTGCGGCAATGAACGGTGTTGAGATCGGTGCGGTACTGCTTACTGGCGGTTACGATATTCCATCGGAAATCGTAGACCTATGTAAACCAGCATTTGACTCTGGCTTACCAATTTTCAAAGCGCAAGGTAACACTTGGCAGACTTCACTGAATCTTCAAAGCTTCAGCCTAGAAGTACCTGCTGACGATAAAGAGCGTATCGAGTTCATCAGCGAACACGTAGCAAGCCACATTGATGGCCCTTGGATTGATTCTCTATCTGAAGGCACTCAAGGCATCCGTCGTCTAAGCCCACCAGCATTCCGTTACCAGCTAACTGAATTTGCTCGTCGCGCAGGTAAACGTATCGTTCTTCCTGAAGGTGATGAGCCACGTACAGTAAAAGCGGCAGCTATCTGTGCTGAGCGCGGTATCGCAACGTGTGTACTTTTAGGTAACCCAGACGAAATTCGTCGCGTTGCTGCACAACAAGGTGTTGAGCTAGGTGCTGGCGTTGAAATCATCGATGCGGATTCAGTTCGTGAAAACTACGTTGCTCGTTTAGTTGAACTACGTGGCGCGAAAGGCATGACTGAAGTTGTAGCTCGTGAAAAGCTAGAAGATTCGGTTTTCCTAGGCACAATGATGCTTGAAGCGGACGAAGTTGACGGCCTAGTGTCTGGCGCCGTTCACACAACTGCGAACACTATCGTACCTCCGTTCCAAATCATCAAGACTGCACCAAATGCGTCTATCGTTTCTTCAATCTTCTTCATGCTTCTGCCTGATCAAGTATTGGTATACGGTGACTGTGCAATCAACCCAGATCCAACAGCAGAACAACTTGCTGAAATCGCTATCCAATCTGCTGACTCTGCTGCAGCATTCGGTATCGACCCACGCGTAGCAATGATCTCCTACTCTACTGGTGAATCTGGTAAAGGTGCAGACGTTGATAAAGTACGTGAAGCAACTCGTATTGCTCAAGAGAAACGCCCAGATCTTATGATCGACGGTCCTCTACAATACGATGCAGCAATCATGGAAAACGTAGCAGCGTCTAAAGCTCCTAACTCTCCAGTTGCAGGTAAAGCGACAGTATTCGTATTCCCAGACCTAAACACTGGTAATACGACTTACAAAGCCGTACAACGTTCTGCAGATCTTGTATCAATCGGTCCTATGCTACAGGGTATGCGTAAGCCAGTTAACGACCTTTCGCGTGGTGCGTTAGTTGACGATATCGTGTACACGATTGCTCTTACCGCTATCCAAGCAGACCAAGAAGCAAAATAGTCTTCACTTAGGTCTCCTGGATATTATTTGTAAAAGCCGCAACTTAGGTTGCGGCTTTTTTTATTCTTAACAAAGTTTAATCCCTTCCAACAAGTGTTTGTCGTAAATTCCTACATATCTACCAAGCCACGCTCAATAGAATACTACGGCTACTAATTTTCCACTTTATAAGTCTAATAACATGAATCTACTGAAAAAACCCCTCATCGCTAGCACAATTCTAGCGAGCACTTCCGCATACTCCGCTGGTGTTTTGTTAAGCGAACTTGGTACCAATGATGTTGGTTTAACTTCTGCAGGTAAAGCCGCTCGCGCGCAAGACGCATCGGTTATGGCTGCTAACCCTGCTGGTTTATCAAATGTCGAAGGGCAATCGTTTACAGGCGGTTTAATGGCATTGTATGGCGATACAGAATACCAAATGGATAACGGCAATAGCGCTGGCAACATCGTCGGTTTCGTGCCACTCGGCTCTGCATTCTACAGTCAGCAAATGAATGACAAGGTGACATTAGGCTTAGGTGTATATGGTACTTATGGTCTGGGGCTAGAATATGACAACTTTCCAATTAAAACCGCTGTAACACAGGCTCTCACCATTCAGCCAACCGCTTCTTACAAAATTAATGACCAATGGTCTGTAGGCGCAGGAGTTGGCATTCAGTATGGCATGTTTGACATTGATGCAAATTTGGGTACTGACATAAAAGAAGATGATACAGACATCGCTTATAACGCTAAATTGGGCTTACTATATTCTCTAAACGCCGATACTCGTCTGGGACTTGGCTACTCTTCTGAAACTGAACTCAGTTTTGATGGTGGCGCAATGGGTACTCAAAAAGCACTGATACCACAAACGTTAGTCTTCAGTGCTTTCCACCAGCTTAACGATAAGCTAGCTATTATGGGGAATCTTGGATGGGAAGACTGGAGTGAATACGATACTCTTACTGGCACACCAACCGAAGATACCTATCATTTATCTGTTGGCTCTCGTTACCAAATTAACCAAAGATTGGTTTGGAACGCAGGTGTTGCCTTTGACTCTGGCATGTATAAGAACCAATCTGCGGGTGACTTTACAGTCCCAACGGGTGATGCGTGGCGAATTGGTACTGGAGCTGAATACACACTCAGTAATGGAAGCACAATCGGTTTAGCATTTGAGGTAGCACTGATTGATGATTCAAAAGTTAACGCCGCTGAATTCGGTGCATATGGTCAAGGCAGTTTCAATGACCCAACCTTATACTTCTTAACGACAACTTATACTTGGTCTGGTCATTAAACCACTTCTATAGATTTTATAAAGCGCATCACCTTGATGCGCTTTTTCTTTATCCTCTACAATGAGGAGACTCTAAATCCAATTCTGGCCCCACCGGAACGATTTGGGTCGGATTAATATTGGTATGACTGAAGTAATAGTGCCGCTTGATATGGTAAAAGTCAGTGGTCTCTTTTATTCCCGGAACTTGGTATAGCTCTTTCAAATAACCGTTCAAATTTGGGTAGTCTGCAATTCTCTTTTTGTTGCACTTAAAATGGCCAACGTAAACTGAGTCAAAGCGAATAAGCGTGGTAAATAGACGCCAGTCTGCCTCTGTGATGCTAGAGCCCGCTAGGTACCGATTATGAGCCAGATGTGCATCCACTTTGTCTAATGCTTCAAACAAAGACTCATACGCTTCTTCGTAGGCTTCCTGAGTAGTTGCAAAACCACAGCGATAAACGCCATTGTTAATGTTTGGATAGATATAGTCATTCCACTCATCGATAACATTGCGTAGCGCGTCTGGATAATAATCAACGTGATTATCTGTTAACTCATTAAACGCACGGTTAAACATGCGAATAATTTCAGACGATTCGTTACTTACGATGGTTTGATGTTTCTTGTCCCATAACACTGGCACAGTAACGCGGCCTGAATAGTCTGGTTTCGCTTGGGTATAGATTTGATGAAGTTTAGTGTGTCCAAATAGAGGTTCAGGAATGCCGAACTTCCAACCATCATGGAGCATATCTGGGCAAACAATGGTGACATCGATAATGTCTTGCAGTTGCTTCAGCTCGCGAAAAATCAGTGTACGGTGCGCCCATGGGCAAGCCAAAGAGACATACAAATGATAACGACCAGCTTCGGGTGAAAACTTGGCGTCAGTACGATTGTCAATCCAATCGCGAAATCCTGCGTCTTCGCGAACGAATTTTCCGTCATTGCTTTTCGTGTCGTACCAAACATCTTGCCAGACACCTTCAACTAACTTTCCCATTAATCACCCCTTCACTAATACTTACTTCTGGGGGTCATTATAGTTGATGGAGCTGAATACTCACCCGAAGGGTTTTGGCTTAGTCATTCGAATTTTTTGAAGGTTTCTAGGGCACAAAAAAAGCGCGACTCAAAAAGAAGCCGCGCTTATGCCCGTCACAGGCTGAATTTACATCTCAACGTGTAAGCACGAAACTGCATGGGTATCTGACCCTTGAATTTGTGGCTTAGTTTGAGCGCAGATCTCTGTCGCTTGAGGGCAACGAGTTCTGAAAACACATCCCGATGGCGGGTTAATTGGCGAAGGTAAATCGCCTTCAAGCATTTGAATCGTCTTTGCACGTTCCAGTTTTGGATCTGGAATGGGTACAGCAGACATCAAAGCTTTGGTGTATGGGTGCTTAGGATTGGCAAACAGTGCTTCAGCTTCACCAAGCTCAACAGCGTTGCCTAAGTACATTACTAACACACGGTCAGAAATATGCTTAACAACCGACAAGTCGTGAGCAATGAAAACTAAACTTAAACCCAGCTCGCGTTGCAACTCTTGTAGCAGGTTAACCACTTGAGCCTGAATCGATACGTCGAGTGCTGACACTGGTTCATCACAGATAATCATCTTCGGATTCAGAATCAATGCACGAGCAATACCAATACGTTGGCACTGACCACCTGAGAATTCGTGCGGATAACGGTTGATTACGTTTGGTAATAGCCCTACTTTCGCCATCATCTCTTTAACGCGATCTTTCACTTCTTGCTTAGAAAGCTCTGGGTAGAAAGTCTGAAGTGGCTCAGCGATGATGTCCCCAACCGTCATACGTGGGTTCAATGATGCTAGAGGGTCTTGGAAAATCATCTGAATCTCTTTACGAGTTTCGCGACGCTTCACCTCTTGCATGCGAGTCAAGTCTTGACCCAACCACACAACTTCACCCTCAGTCGCTTGTACCAAGCCGATAATTGCACGAGCAAATGTGGACTTACCACAACCTGATTCACCTACAACGCCTAGGGTTTCACCTTCGTAAAGGCGAACGTTAACACCATCAACCGCTTTCAGTTTTAACGGTTTAGCCCAAGGCCATGCTGATTTAGTCGCAATGTCAAAGTGTACTTTTAGCTCTTTAACATCTAACAGTAATTTCTTATCTACACTCATTTCGTCCAAGTCTCCCAGTCAGAAAAACATGCGCGTTGACGATCATTGCCAAATGGAGTCAGGATCGGCGCTTCACGTTTACAGCGGTCCATTACACGATGGCAGCGCTCTTGATAAGGACAGCCCGGTGGTAGACGAAGTAAGTTTGGCGGGTTACCCGGAATGGTTGGTAACACATCACCTTCTGTATCCAAGCGTGGGATTGCTTTCAACAAGCCTTCCGCATATGGGTGGCTCGGTTGATAGAAGATCTCATCAACCGTACCGTATTCCATTGTACGACCTGCGTACATCACAAGCACTTTGTCACAAGAACCGGCAACCACACCCAAATCGTGCGTGATCATGATGATTGCCGTGTTGAATTCAGATTTCAGTTCATTAAGAAGATCCATAATCTGAGCCTGAACCGTTACATCTAATGCCGTGGTCGGTTCATCAGCAATCAACAGTTTTGGACGACATAGCAGAGCCATCGCAATCATTACACGCTGACGCATACCGCCAGAGAACTCATGCGGGTACATTGTGATACGTTTGCGAGCTTCTGGAATTTTAACCGCTTCCAACATGCGAACAGACTCTTCAAACGCTTCTGCTTTGCTCATGCCTTTGTGCAGCATTAACACTTCCATCAACTGGTCGCTAACCTTCATATAAGGGTTAAGCGATGTCATCGGGTCTTGGAAGATCATTGCAATTTGTTCAGCGCGAACTTTATTAAGCTCTTTTTCAGGTAGGTTTAGAATTTCCTTTCCTTCAAACTTTGCGCTACCAGAAATGATACCGTTCTTAGCCAACAGGCCCATGATTGAGAATACTGTTTGGGATTTACCCGAACCAGATTCACCAACGATACCTAGTGTCTCACCTTGGTTCAGTGAGAAGTTCAAATCGTTTACTGCGGTAACAATACCATCTTGGGTAGTGAACTCTACACGCAGGTCTTTGACATCTAATAAAGCCATTACTACTTCCTCAATTCTTATCTGTCTTTTGGATCCAGCGCGTCACGTAGACCGTCACCCACATAGTTAAAGCAGAACAGTGTGACCACCATGAATGCCGCAGGGAAGCCAAGCTGCCATACTGCAATTTCCATTGTGTTTGCACCTTCTTGCAATAGTGCCCCCCAGCTTGTCATAGGCTCTTGAACACCTAAACCAAGGAAAGATAAGAATGATTCAGTCAGAATCATGCTTGGGATTAGTAGTGTTGAGTAAACTGCAACAATACCTAATACGTTTGGAACGATATGACGAGTAATGATCTTCCAGTTGCTCACACCACAGACGTGCGCCGCTTCGATGAACTCTTTGCTACGCAGGCTCAGTGTTTGACCACGTACGATACGCGCCATATCAAGCCATGCAATAGCACCGATAGCCACGAAGATCAGAACAATATTACGCCCAAAGAAGGTCACCAATACGATAACCAAGAACATGAATGGTACTGCGTATAGGATTTCAAGAATACGCATCATGATACGGTCAACACGACCACCGATGAAACCAGACGCCGCGCCGTAAAGCGTACCGATCAATACGGCAACCAGTGCTCCCATGACACCGACCATCAGAGAGATTCGGCCACCGACCAAAGTACGAACGTAGATATCACGCCCTAAACTGTCTGTACCGAACCAATGCTCTGCATTTGGTGCAACGTGCATTGCGTACCAGTCTGTATCGTCATAAGTAAAAGGAGCAATCATTGGCAAGAAAATAACCGCCAACGTCATAAGCATGAGAATAAATAAACTTACCATCGCTGCTTTATTTCGCATAAAGCGGATACGAGCGTCCTGCCACAGGCTGCGACCCTCGATTTCAAGATTTTCGGAAAACTTTTCAATCGCTTCCAGATTTTCTTTTTTCGTCAACATAGTAATACTTCCTTAGTAACGAATTTTCGGGTCAATCGCTGCCAACAAAATATCTACAATTGCGTTGAACAGGATAAATAAGAAACCAATAAGAATGGTTACACCCATTACCAGAGAGTAGTCACGGTTAAATGCCGCGTTTACAAACAGCTTACCGATACCTGGAAGACCAAAGATGGTTTCGATAACAACCGAACCAGTAATGATACCTACGAACGCAGGTCCCATATAAGAAACGACAGGCAACATAGCAGGTTTCAAGGCATGCTTAACGACGATGTAAGGATAGCTCAACCCTTTTGCTCGAGCCGTTCGAATGAAGTTACTGTTTAGAGTTTCAATCATTGAACCACGAGTAATACGTGCAAACGTTGCTACGTATAACAGAGACATACCAAGAACCGGCAGAGCCATATATTTAAAGGACCCATCTAACCAGCCCCCAGCAGGGAACCAACCTAAATTAATAGAGAAGATATAAATCAATACAGGTGCAAGAACGAACGATGGCATTACAACACCTATCATAGCCGTAGCCATAATTGAGTAATCCAGCCATGTATTTTGCCTCAAAGCGGCAAGTGTTCCGACAGCGACACCCATAATTACAGTGAAGATGAAAGCGGCAAAGCCTACTTTAGCTGACACTGGTAACGCTGCAAAAATCAGCTCGTTTACCGAATAATCAAGGTACTTAAATGAAGGACCAAAATCACCTTGTAAAACATTAGTTAGATATGTGGTGTACTGCTCTAATACAGGCTTATCAAGCCCATATTTTGCTTCAATATTCGCCATAACTTCTGGCGGTAATGCGCGCTCGCTTGAGAAAGGGTTTCCTGGTGCGAAACGCATGAGAAAAAACGAAACTGTAATCAATACCAACATAGTTGGGATTGCTTCCAGAACTCGTCTAATAATGAATTTAAACATAAACTCACTCTTCCAGTCTGTGACTATTTAAAACAAAAAAATACTGCATGTACCATCCGCGAACCTCAAGCACATGCAGAATATTACTTAATTATAATTTTATAGCTTTGCTAATTTATTCAGCTTTGATGTACAGATCTTTTGAGTAGATCTTTTCTTCTGCGTTGTTTGCAGGGAAACCACCTACTTTCGGAGAAAGCAGACGAGTCTTAACATACTGATAAATTGGAGCGATAGGCATTTCTTTCGCCATTAGAGCTTCCGCCTCTGCATAAAGTTTTTGACGTTCTTCTTCAGAAGTAGAAGTCAGAGCTTTATCGATAATTGCATCGTACTCTTTGTTGCCCCAGTGTTGACCACCAGTAGTGTTGTTACTTGTCATCAAAGTTAGGAATGAAGACGCTTCGTTGTAGTCACCACACCAACCAGCGCGAGCAACTTCGAAGTCACCTTGGTCTTTAGAAGATAGGTAAGTTTTCCACTCTTGGTTTTCTAGAGTGACATCTAGACCCAAAGTTTTCTTCCACATAGAACCAATCGCTACAGCAACCTTTTTGTGGTTTTCTGAAGTATTGTAAAGAAGAGTGAACTTAAGTGGGTTGTCTTTACCGTAACCAGCTTCAGCAAGTAGACGAGCTGCTTCTTCGTTACGCTGTTTCTGAGTCATCTTGCCGTAAGCTGGCATCACAGGGTTGAAACCAGAAGTGATCTCAGGCGTTAGGAAGTAAGCTGGTTTCTGACCTTGACCCATGATTGCATCACTTACGATGTTGCGGTCAATTGCGTAAGAAATTGCTTTACGTACGCGTACGTCATCAAATGGCTTTTTCTTAGTGTTGAATGAGTAGTAGTAAGAACATAGGTTACCCACTACAGAAACCAAATCTGGGTGCTCTTTCTTAAGACGACGGAAGTGCTCAACAGGAACGTCGTAGCTGATATCGATCTCGCCTGCTAGGAAGCGGTTCATTTCAGCAACTTGGTTTTCAATTGGTAGGAAAGTTACTTTGTTGATTACAGTGTGTGAATCATCCCAATATTGAGGGTTACGTTTAAGTACTAAACGCTCGTTCACAACCCAGTTATCAACAACATAAGCACCGTTGCCAACGAAGTGTTCAGGTTTGGTCCATTGGTCGCCAAACTTCTCAACTGTCGCCTGATTTACTGGTTTCATTGTTGTATGACCAGTCATCATTACAAAATATGGAACTGCAGAGTCTAGTTCAACAACTAGCGTGTTCGCATCTTTAGCGTGTACACCTAGCTCACTCTTGTCTTTTTTCCCAGCAATGATGTCAGCTGCGTTCTTCATCTGGGTCATTTCCATGTACCAAGAGTATGGAGAAGCAGTTGCAGGATCAACAGCACGTTGCCAGCTGTATACGAAATCTTGTGCAGTTACAGGATCGCCGTTAGACCACTTAGCGCCTTCACGAATATGGAAAGTGAACGTCTTGTTGTCTGATGTTTCCCAGCGATCTGCTACACCAGGAATAACCTTACCGTCAGCATCTTGGTTTACCAAGCCTTCTAGTAGGTCGCGAATAACGTGTGATTCTGGAACACCTTGAGATTTGTGCGGATCGATAGTAGCGACTTCTGTACCGTTACCACGAACAATCTCTTGCACTGGTGCTAGCTTAGTACCTGCTGGGACGTTAGCAGCAAAAGCTGTAAGAGAAGTTGTTGCCACCGCGAGACCAGCACCTAGTAATAGTGCCTGTGTGATTTTGTTCTTATACATTTGTATAAACTCCAAGTTTTAATTTTGCATCCATGACTTCTTTGCATATCGGCTAGAACGGCTAACCAGAAAGATTATGAAATAGACTATTTCTAGACATTTCCATACAAAGAATGCGGCAAACATTATCAAGCATTGAAGCAATTTGCCACAAAATCAGAATAAAAAGAGATTATATTCTTATCAATAATGAATATTCAGACACTAAACCCAACTTAGATCGAATTTTCAGGACAACAATGGAAAGTAATCCTTTACATCAGATTTAAATCTCGATTTGTCTAACCAAAGCCGCATTCTCAGCATCTTGCGCTAGAAAATAACCATGAAATTAACATTTTGTGCACAATTTTAGGGAGTTTGTGTGATTTTCATCTCATCCAATGAGAAGGATTTGTGAGCGATCTCACTCGTCTGCACTAAGATAGATCTCTGTGCCCAGTTTGAGAGCATCAGAGATCATTATTGATGTACTGAATAGTTCTGCAGAATTGCACTCTGCAACTCTATGAGTTCTATTGTCGAGCGTTTATGAACTGCGAATAAGTTCAGCTAAGCTAGTCAATCTGCGCTTAGATTCGTTCACATAAGGATTGTTGGAATCCCAAGCGTAACCCGCCAATATCGAACAGATCATCTGCTTAATTCTTGAATTTGGCTTTTCGTAGTAAATAACATCTTGAAGTGTACCGTCGTACCAACCTTCAACATACGTTCTAAACGCATTCACTCCAACCATCAACGGTGTTTCATAATCATTCTTCCAGTCAACAGGTTCACCATTTATTTGGCGAAGTACACATTGACTGGCCAATTGCGCTGATTTCATTGCAATTGTCACACCAGATGAAAACACTGGGTCAAGAAACTCTCCGGCATTTCCAAGCAGCGCATAATGCGACGTAGCCAAATGTTTAACGTTGGCAGAATACCCTTTGAGCTCTCCGGCTGCGTTGGGATATTCTGCGTGATCAAGCAATAGTGCCAAATATGGTTCCTCTCGCACCAGTTGTTTAATCGCTTCTATTTTGTCTTCAGAATAGCCTTCAAAAAACTCTGGCATTGCTACCACACCTATTGAGCAAACTCCGTTAGAGAAAGGGATGAGCCAATACCACACATCCGAATGCTGCGGATGCACAGAAATAAGAATTTTATTTCTATCATAGAGATGTTTATCTGCATCTATGTGGTCGACAGTGTGGGTAAAAATAGCTTTGCGTGCAGGTAAGCACGAAGGTTCTTCAAGACTTAATAGCTTTGGCAACACTCGACCAAAGCCGCTAGCGTCTAACACGTACGATGTTTGAAGTTGATAAATATTGCCAAGCTCGTCCTCTACCGACAGGATCGAAATCGAGTCTTCAAATTCTATGCTTTTCACTTCATGCTGGTAGCGAATTTCGACCCCTTGGCTTTGAGCACTGTCAGCAAGAACTTTATCGAAGTTTGCTCTTTGTACTTGAAAAGTTGTACCTGGGCCCGGAGTGAATTTATTGCAAAAGTCGAATTCGATATAGACACCATTTTTGCGAAAAGCAGCGCCATTTTTAAACTGGAATCCCGCCTCTTCAACCGCTTGCAGCATACCGGCATCCTCAACCACTTCCATGCACGCGGGCAGCAAGCTCTCTCCGATGGAGAAGCGAGGAAACTGCATTTTTTCAAGCACTAAAACATCGATACCTTGCTTGTTAAGCAAAGCAGCGGCCGTCGAACCTGACGGGCCGGCGCCAATAATAACGACCTGACGTTGCTGTATGTCCATTACAAATATTCTCTGACTATTATTTTTATTTTGCTTTTAGCTCTAATAACGTATGCCCTAGACCAATATGGTCTGTGCGCTCCACCACTTCTAATCCAGCCGCATCAACGATCTCTAGAAAATCATCGCTGCGATAGAAACGGCTGTTACCATTTGCTAGACAGGTGAAATAAAGCGAGGTGGCGTTCAAGCTGTATGAAGCTGCATCATATTTCTGCGCATCCCAGAATAACTCCAAAATATAGACTTTTGAATCTGGCTTTAGCTGCTGTTTTACTCTTTGCAGAATACTCAGAATTTCCATCGGCGAGAAACAGTCTAGAAATTGGCTCATCCACCACACATCCGCTTGCTCTGGAAGAGATTGGTCTTTATCTAACATGTTGGCTGGATAGCCTTTCACGCGTTTCGAAAACCCATTTTCTTCGGCATTTTTGAGTGCCATTTCAAGCTGTTGAGGAAGATCAACAATCGTTACTTGAACATCTTGGTCATAATGACAGCACTTCATCGCCCATTTACCCGTGTTACCACCAATATCAACCAAAGATTTAGGTTTTGAAGCGAATACACGTTCAAGAAGAATTGGAAAAGAGCGGTCAGAGTAAAAATGGTCGAACTGGAACCAGCTCTGCTTTGCTTTTTCTGGTAAACGAGAAAGACCTTGGTAAATGGTTTCCCACTCTCCCAACTCTTTAAGTCCGGCAGGCTTACCTTCCGTAATAGACTCTGTTAAATGCATCATTGCGGCATAACAAACATCCGCCGTGAAATCCATATTGGCGCGAGTCATACCATCATGAAGAATGAAATGGCCGAGATTCGCCAATATATAATTTGGCTTTTCCCACAGCACGATATGGGCACTAATCGCCATATCAAGAAGGACTTTTACTCCATACTCAGAGACACCAGTCGCTTTGGAAAGCGTTTCTGCGTTCGCGCCTTGCGAACCCGCTTTATCCAATTCAGTTAAAATACCTAAATCACGTAATGTACGTGCGGTATGAAAAATAATCGGCGCAAAAGATAGCTTCTGCGCCTCGGTTTTCGCTTCTAGAGCGTTATAAGGATCTTGTTTTTGTTCAAACACGAAAAAGCCTAAATATATTTATTTGAAATTATTTTACTGACGCTCTAGCCAATTGTTTCTGAATATCCACGTTCAGATTATTAACCCAGCGATTGTAATTACGGTGAATATTGCCACCACCCGCTTTCAAATTCACAGAACCGACATAAATGATGGAATAATATTTGTCACTATAAGGAATGCGAACTTCTGCGCTATGATCTCGAGCCACAAGTTTGGCAGTTAATTCAGTTGGAGTGCTGTTTGATATCATCCAACCTCTATTAGTTGCAGCAACGACAATCGCGGCTTTCACTTCATCACTTTGAAGATTGTACGCAACCGGAGTATTCTCTACGTTCATTATTGGTTGAACACGTCCACAGCCAGCTAAAAGAACAACTAATAGAATCGAAATCGTGTATTTTATTGCTTTCATTGCATTTCCTTGCTTTGATTGGGGAATATTAATAAACGAGCATAGTATTTAATGTGCTCAACAACAAATCAATACGTTATGTCAAATCAGTTGCATTTAGTCTCATTTAATATCGATGCTTGGTCAGCAAATAGCTTGGGTATTCAAGAGCAGGCCGCATGGGAACAGTGGTCTCAAACACATCAATGGCCAGAAGATGAAACCATCGAGTCAGGCCTAATACCGCCAATGATGCGCCGTCGTATGAGTCCGTTGAGTAAACTCGCGGTACAAACGGCGATTCATCTTCTACAACAAAAACCCATTGATTACTTGGTATTTTCAAGTCGTCATGGTGAACTGCATCGAAGTGCAGAGTTAATCAAAAATATCCTTGCTGGCGAAGAAGCTTCTCCGATGAACTTTTCTCAATCGGTGCATAACACGGCGGCAGGTTTAACAACCATAGCGACAAAAAAAGCGATTCCAGTCACTTCTATTGCTGCTGGTGAAAACACCTTCCACAGTGCACTTATCGAAGCTTGGTTGTATCTTAAGCAGTATCCAAATGCCAAAATATTACTGGTCGATTTTGATCAACCTCTGCCTGAAGATTATTCAGTATACGAAGACAAACAGTTCAAAGGATATGCATTAGGTTTAATTTTATCCGCTGGTAATACGTGGCAAGTTGCACAATGCAAAAAATCAGCTAGTATCACCCCCCTACCTCAAGCGCTTTGCTTTTTGACAAACTATTTATGCAAACAATCTCACTGGATAATTGAAGGTGAAAGAACATCATGGGAATGGCAGCAAGCATGAATGCTGTAAATAAATATTGGCGAATTTTTGCGACTGGACTCTGTTTCGCAATTTTTGGTTTAGGCGGTTTAACACTCAGTTTCATCATTATTCCTTTAATTAGGCTGACTACCCCAAACACGATTCAGCGTGAATATCGAGTACAAAATGTCATTCGTATTACATTCAATTTTTTCTGTCGTTTAATGAAATTGACGGGTGCTATTGATTACCGAATTGACGGCGCAGATGTTCTAGCCAGCGATAAGGACTGCCTTATTGTCGCCAATCACCCTAGCTTGATTGATTACGTTTTAGTCGCTTCACAACTAAAGCAATGCGACTGCTTAGTAAAAGCAGCCATATGGTCGAATCCATTTATGAAGCATATTGTTAAAGCGGCGGGTTATATTCCCAATGAGACGCCAGATGATCTGCTTGACTTATGCGACGAACGATTTGAACGAGGTAACGTTCTACTTGTATTCCCAGAAGGGACCCGCACAACTCCGGGGAAAGCGTCGAAGCTTCAGCGCGGTGCGGCTCAAATAGCCATTCGCACACAAAGAGACTTACGCATAATACATATTTCCGTTTCTCCTAGCTTTCTCACAAAAGAAAAAAAATGGTATCAAGTTCCCGATACCAAGCCTTTTTTCCATGTTGAAGTTAAGGATAAAGTTGAGGTCATGCCCTTTATAGAGCAAACTAATAACCCAACTTCAGCAGCAAGAAGGCTTAATAGCCATCTTGCTGAAGCTATTTTTCCATCTATCAATAATAACTAAGTAGGTTCCCGTGGAAGTACTACATAACGAAATTAAGCAGTTGATTATCGACGCATTAAACCTTGAAGACATCTCAATTGATGAAATTGAAACAGAAGCGCCATTATTCGGGGATGGACTAGGACTAGACTCTATCGATGCACTTGAGCTTGGCTTGGCAATTAAAAAGAAATATAACATCGTAATCGATGCTGATGATTCAAATACGCGCCAACACTTCGCATCAGTGGCTAACCTAGCAGCGTATATTTCATCTCAAACTAGCAACTAATTTGTAGAAACGATTATGAAAGATTTAAATAAGCAACAGGTTTTTGACCAAGTAAAAGATGCTCTGGTCGAACTTTTTGAAATTGATGAAGCAGACATTCAACCTGAAGCACATCTATACCAAGATCTTGATCTAGATAGCATTGACGCCGTTGACCTCGTGGTACACCTGCAAAACGTGACTGGTAAAAAAATCAAACCAGAAGAGTTTAAAATGGTACGTACTGTCGATGACGTGGTTGAATCAGTAGTAGAACTGCTGAAGGAAGCCTAATGCGCCACTTGCTGACAGGTTTGTCTGCAATTGTCCTGCTCGCGTATCCATTTGCAATTTACTTCGGTATTGATAAGTTCGGCCTCGGTATTTTAGGTGCAGTACTTGCTGTATTCTTTGTATTACGCATTTTCACAGCAAGTCGAACCAAACTTAAAGAATTCAAACAGTTAGCAATTATAAGTGGTCTTATCGGGATCACTTTAATTGTTTTAGGAATTCTGTTTCGCAGCAAAGGCTGGCTGCTGTTTTATCCTGTTGCCGTCAATGCTTGCATGTTGATGGTGTTCGCAAGCAGTTTAAAGCAACCGCAAACCATCATCGAAAGGCTCGCCAGATTACAAGAGCCAGACCTTCCACAGAGTGGTGTTGACTACACACGGAAAGTGACTCAAATCTGGTGTCTGTTTTTCTTATTTAACGGCATAACAGCGTTATACACCTGTTTCTTACCCATTGAGATTTGGACCTTATATAACGGTCTGATTAGCTACCTTTTGATTGGTGCTCTTTTTGCAGTCGAATGGGTGGTACGTCAATTTGTTCGCAAGGATTAGCAATTCAATGACATCAAGCTGTACGGCATTTAGTTCTCTCTCTCAGTTGTTACTAGAAAAACGCGAAAATACTTTGGTTGCGTTTGGCTCTGAGGGCGACATTACTTGGACTCAGTTTCTTGCCGATGTGAGTTATCACATCAACTTGATAAATGAAACTCCACACCAAAAAGTCGCCCTTTGTGCTCGCGACAGCTATTTGTGTAGCGTTGGCTTATTTGCCCTATTCTATGCGGGAAAAACGGTCATTTTGCCGGGTAATTATCAACCGGAAGCTTTGGAAGAGCTGAGTTCGCAATTTGACCTATTATTGTGCGATGAATCAATCTCACCATTACGCAATACCGAGACAAAGCTTATCACTACAGGCCACAATAGTAGCCCGTTCGTTTTTGCTGCTCTTTCTCCAGAAAGCATCCAACTTATTCTGTTTACTTCAGGTTCTAGTGGTACACCAAAAGCGATTCATAAGACCTTAAGTCAGCTCAGTGTTGAAGTTGATATTCTACATTCGTTGTGGGGAGAACAAATCTCTAACAGCCGAATTGAGAGTACGGTTTCTCATCAACATATTTATGGGTTGTTGTTCAGAGTTTTGTGGCCTTTATGCTCGGCCAACCCGTTCGCCCGACACAATTTAGAGTTTCCCGAACAAATCACGCATCATGCTAATCAAGATACGGTTTTAATTAGCAGCCCTGCACTACTAAAACGATTGACTGAAGAACACCAGCCTACAAAACTGAGATGCCTCTTTTCATCAGGTGGACCGCTGCCTTTTGTGGCGGCAAACCACGCACAAGAGTTGTTTAGCTTCAAGCCAATAGAAGTATTTGGTAGTACAGAAACTGGCGGTATCGCTTATCGCCAGCAAACGACAGAGCAAACCCCGTGGTCACTGTTTCCCAAAGTGGAAGCAGAGTTAAATCACGAGCGTTGCTTACGCTTACGTTCTGCACATATCGACCCAACTGGCTGGTATCAAACTGCTGACGAATGTGAATTCGTGTCTGATAATCAGTTTATTTTGAAAGGTCGCACGGATCGGATAATCAAAGTTGAAGAGAAACGTGTGTCACTGGTAGAAGTAGAAAAACGCGTTGACCAGTTAGACTACGTTCAAGAGTGTGCAGTTATTCCAATGCAACAGGCAGATCGATTAATTTTAGCGGCAGCAATAGTACTGACAGAGAGCGGTAAAACAAAACTGACTGAGCTTGGCAAAGGCAAGTTTTGGCTACTACTGCGCAATGAACTGAGACGTTGGTTAGAACCTATTGCTGTACCACGCAGTTTTAGAGTGGTAAAAGAGATCCCATTAAACAGTCAAGGTAAGCGCCAAGTCGCCGAGCTTGAAACATTATTCCAATAAAAACGAAGAAAACGCCGATTATATGATGGCTAAAAGAAAACCAACGTTACTGGCTTGCGAGCAAACAGAACACCATGTACTGCTCACTTTTAAAGTGGACGCAGATATCGAAGATTTTAAGGGGCATTTTAATCACTTCCCCCTTCTCCCTGGCGTCACCCAAATCGATTGGGCGATCTTTTATGCGCGTCAATATCTCAATACGCCTGCGCATTTTAAGGGCATGGAAGTGATTAAGTTTCAGGAACCTATCTTGCCCAATACCGAAGTAACTTTGAGCTTAACTTGGGATGAGAACAAACAGAAGCTAGCGTTTAACTATCAGTCTAATAGAAATGGCGAAGCAGTAACCCATTCATCAGGCAAAATGAAGCTGGGAGATTCCCGTGAGCAAGCTTGATTATCGCCCATGCTTTTTGATTCCCTGTTACAACCATGGTGGAACCGTGGCTGGAGTGTTGGACTCACTCGCTAGTTTCAATCTTCCCGTGTTCCTCGTCGATGACGGCAGTGATAAAGAGACCAAGTTTGCTCTGTCAGAAGCGGCTAAACGAGAAAATGTTTCACTAATTACTTTGCCTAAAAACCAAGGCAAAGGTGGTGCAGTGATTGCAGGGATACGTCATGCGCATTGGCTCGGGTACAGCCATGTGATTCAGATTGATGCTGACGGTCAGCATGACATCAGTGCATTGCCGAATCTTATCGAAGCTTCGAAGACTCATCCTCATCACTTGATTTCGGGACAACCCGTTTATGACGAGAGCGTTCCGAAAGCTCGCCTATACGGCCGATACGTCACACACATCTGGGTTTGGATTGAAACACTCTCTTTAGAAATTAAAGACAGCATGTGTGGCTTCCGCGCTTATCCGGTACAAGCGGCGATTGAAGTAATGAATCACAACGATATCGGCAGTCGAATGGATTTCGACACAGAAATCTTTGTTCGCATGTTCTGGAATGGCGTGCAGTTTAAATTCGTCAATACTCGGGTTATTTATCCAGAAAACGGTATATCCCACTTCGACTCACTCTGGGATAACGTAAAAATTAGCTGGATGCATACACGGCTATTTTTTGGCATGCTGCCACGTATTCCTCAATTACTGCTGCGTAAAAAAAATCAAGACACCGAAGCGCATTGGTCTAAACGCCAAGAACGCGGGACTGTACTGGGTATTAAAGTGCTGATGGCTGTCTACAAGTTACTGGGACGCAAGGTCTTTCGTGCCATATTAAAGCTGGTTATGGGCTACTATCACCTCACTGGCAGGCAGGCGAAAACCTCATCAGAACAGTTCCTTATTCAAGTAAAAGCTTTCGCTGAGCAAGAACAGTTGCCACTTGCCAAAAATCTAACCAGCTATAACCATTTACTGTCATTCGGTGAAACCATGCTCGATAAACTGGCGGCATGGAGAGGCGATTTCAATATCAATAACCTGACCATACATGGTCAAGAGCAACTCACATCACTGGTTGAGCAAAAGCGCGGCCTGCTTCTACTAGGTTCGCATTTAGGCAATATTGAACTGTGCCGTGCGTTGAGTCGACGCCACACGCATTTAAAGATAAACGCTTTGGTGTTTACAGAGCATGCCGAACGCTTCAACGCTGTCATGAAAGCAGTCAATCCAAAATCAGAACTGAATCTTATACAAGTGAGTAAACTTGGTCCTGACACAGCGATTATGCTCCAGCAAATGATCGAACGTGGTGAATGGGTGGTGATCGTAGGTGACAGAACTTCCACCAGCGTAGAAAGCCGAGTTGTTTGGGCAGATTTTCTTGGCAAACCTGCACCTTTTCCTCAAGGCCCCTTTATGTTGGCTTCCGTGCTAGAGGCTCCTGTATACCTTATTTTTGGACTGCGCGATGACCAAAGTAGGCATCCGCATTTCGATGTTTACTTTGAGCATTTTAGTGACAGTATTAAATTGCCTCGTGCAACAAGGCAACAATCGTTGCAACAAGTGGTTCAGCAATATGCCGATCGCTTGCAACACTACACAATGAAAGCACCATTACAGTGGTACAACTTCTTCAACTTCTGGGAATTAAGCAAAAACCATGACGAAGACAAACGACAATAACATTTTATTCGGCGCGCAGCGTCTGACCATTGAGGACGTTGTTTCGATCGCACAAGGCGCTTCAGCTTCGATTAACTCTTCAGCCGAATTTACTGCGAAGATCGACCGAGGCGTAGCCTTTTTAGAACGCCTGCTCAAAGAAGAAGGTGTCATTTACGGTGTAACCACAGGTTATGGTGATTCTTGTACCGTCGCGATTCCGCCAAACTTGGTAGAAGAACTGCCATTGCACCTAACCCGATTTCATGGCTGTGGTTTGGGCGAAGTACTTACTCACCAACAATCACGCGCAGTATTGGCAACTCGTTTATGCTCACTCGCTCAGGGTGTGTCAGGCGTGTCACACGATGTGCTCAATCAAATAATCAATCTGATTAATCACGATATTGCGCCACGTATTCCACAAGAAGGTTCTGTAGGTGCAAGTGGTGACTTAACACCACTTTCATACGTTGCAGCAACGTTGATTGGCGAACGCGAAGTACTTTACAAAGGTGAAATTCGTTCAACACAAGAGGTGTTCGCAGAACTTGGCTTAACGCCAATTAAACTTAAGCCAAAAGAAGGCTTAGCTTTAATGAATGGTACTTCAGTGATGACAGCGTTAGCCTGTTTGGCTTATCAGCGCGCTGAATATCTGGCTCAGCTGTGCACTAAAATCACGGCTCTTGTTTCGATTGGCATGCAAGGTAACGACTTCCATTTTGATGAAGCGTTATTTGCAGTGAAGCCTCACCCTGGTCAACAGCAAATTGCAGCTTGGTTAAGAGCCGATCTACAAGCCGAGCGTCCGCCTCGTAATAGTGACCGCTTACAAGACCGCTATTCACTACGCTGTGCACCACATGTCATTGGCACGGTGCAAGATGCCCTACCTTGGTTGCGTCAGCTGATCGAAAATGAACTTAACAGCGCCAATGACAACCCAATAATTGATGGTGATAACGAACGCGTACTGCACGGTGGTCACTTCTATGGCGGTCATATTGCCATGGCAATGGATACACTCAAAACCTGCGTTGCGAACTTAGCTGACCTGCTGGATCGTCAAATGGCACAGTTAATGGATTACAAGTTCAATAACGGTCTTCCGTTTAACTTAACTGGTGCAGAAGGCGAACGTAAACCGATCAACCACGGTTTTAAAGCGGTACAAATTGGTATTTCAGCTTGGACGGCAGAAGCATTGAAACACACCATGCCTGCGAGCGTATTCTCGCGTTCTACAGAGTGCCACAACCAAGACAAAGTGAGCATGGGCACAATCGCCGCTCGCGACTGTTTGCGCGTATTGCAATTGACCGAACAAGTAGCTGCGGCTTCGCTGCTTGCCTCTGTTCAAGCTATTGAGCTGCGCAAGCGCCAGAATGAGATTGATGAGCGTCATATGAGCGCCAGCGTCAATCAGATTGTTGCCAATGTTCAGCAGGACTTTATGTTTGTGGTAGAAGATCGTCCGTTAGAAACAGAGCTGCGTTTATGTATTGAGCGCATTCAGTCACAACACTGGAAGCTGTACTAGGAGTGTCAATGGAGAACATCAATTTCCCATTAGAGGCCGAAGTGAAAGTGACCACTTCGTTCCAAGATGCAGATCCTATGGGAGTGATTTATCACGGCAACTACTTCCGCTACTTTGAAGAAGCGCGCCGTGTATTGCTGGATAAAATCGCTTACGGCTACATAGCGATGAGTGAATCAGGCCACATGTGGCCTGTTATTGATACTCGCGTGAAATATGTAAAAGCCATCCCGTTTAACCATGAAATCCGTATCAGCGCCAAGCTGACCGAGTGGGAAAACCGTCTACGCATTGATTACGTCATTTTTGACGCCAAAACAAGCCAAAGAATGTGTAAGGCTCATACCACTCAAGTCGCAGTCAGCATCGCTGAGCAAGAAATGTGTTTTGTCTCACCGAAACTGTTCTTAGATAAAGTTGAACATTGGCATCAAACTGGGGAGTGTTTGCAATGATGAAGGCATTTAAATGCATCACAAAGTCTGTTGCATTGAGCTTACTAGCGACCGCTAGCGCTTTTGCTCAAGTGACGGATTTGGCCTCATTGCAAACCCAATTACAGCAGCATTCGATTGTGCGTGGAGACTTTACCCAAAGCCGAACCCTCGCCATGTTTGAACAGCCTTTGGTATCCAAAGGCTCGTTTCTGCTTGAAAAACAACACGGATTACTATGGCTGCAAAACACACCGTTTCCTGTCAATCTGGTGCTGACTCAGGACAAGCTGCGACAAACTTTCGCCAATCAGCCAGCACAAGTGATTAATGCCAAAGACAACCCGATGGCGTTTTACTTCAGCAAAATCTTTTTGTCCGTATTTCACGGTGATACGCAACAGCTTAAGAGTCAGTTTGATCTGCAATTTGCTCCTCAAAATGAACACTGGCAGTTGGTGATGATACCAAAAGAAGCGCCGCTGAATGCGGTGTTCAAGTCGATCGTTTTACAAGGCAATCAAGATATTGATTCATTAGTTCTGCAGGAAGTAAGAGGCGACAAAACTGAAATCACCTTTACCAATCAAACTCACCAACCTGAGAATTTGACGGATGCTGAACAAGCTCAGTTCCAGTTTTAATCATTCCAAGCTGGCGATATTCTGGCTTGTGTTGGTCGTACTTAGCTGTGCCCTGTTGTTGAAACAGTGGGGCTTTAGCTCATCGGTACCCATTGAAACTGACATTATGAAGCTGCTTCCTCAAAGCCGCCAAGACCCGTTGGCTCAACTGGCTTTTGATAAAGTCACCAGCAGTGTCAGTGACAAGGTGGTGTTTGTCCTCAAGGGCAACAACGACCAACAACTGTTTAGTGCAGCTGAAAGTTTACAAAACTCACTATCAAGCCTGACCGAATTTGCCCAAGTTAGTGGCAAAATTGATCAACAGAAGCAAAATGCTTGGAGTAGTTACTACTTCTCTCATCGTTTTCAGTTTTTATCCGACGAGCAACGCTCTCGTCTTGAACATGCTCCAGAGCAGCAAGTTCAGAAAGTCATTCAAACCATTTATAACCCTTTTTCTGGTGTTACTGGTTCTGAATTAAGCAGCGACCCGTTTTTGCTGTTTCGTGATTATTTGAGTCACCTAAACCAACTCACAACTCAATTTCAGATTCAGCAAGGTTTCCTGACGACACACTATCAAAACGACACCTATGTGCTGATCACTGCCACTTTGGTTGATTCACCCTACAGTATGAGCGCTCAACAAGTGGTTCCAAAACTCAACAGTTTAGAACAGTCTTTAAAAGCGCAATACGATGTGGATAGCTCGCACACTGGCGTGCTGTTCTATGCGGACTTTGGCACTCAAAGTGCGAAATCAGAGATCAGTACCATTGGCTTGTTCTCGCTACTGGGTGTCGTTGTCATTGTCCTATTTGTCTTTCGCAGTGCTGCGCCTTTACTGTTAGCTCTACTCTCCATCAGCGTCGGGCTTTTGGTCGCGCTTGTAGCAACCACAGTCATCTTCGGTAAAGTCCATTTGTTCAGTTTGGTCTTTGGTGCAAGTTTAATCGGTGTTTCTATCGATTATGCCTTTCATTACCTAACCGATCGCTTAGCCGCGCAAGATAAGTGGGACAGCGTCAAAGGACTGCAACATATCTTCACCGCCATTACTCTTGGACTGATTACCAGTTTAATTGGCTACTTAGGCTTACTGATTGCGCCATTTCCCGGTTTGCAACAACTCGCGCTATTCTCAGCCATCGGTTTAATTGCGGCCTACGCAACAGTGGTCGCTTGGTATCCCATCCTTGCACGTAAAGCGACAGCAAAACGTCCGTTACCCGGCGAAATGTTATGGTGTTGGTGGTTAGCACAATGGCAAAAACGCAGTGTCAGAACGTCTCTACCTTTGGCGTTACTGATTTTCAGCGCAGTTCAATTAACGCAAGTGAACTACGATGATGACATTCGCCAGCTACAAGCTATGCCCAAAGAACTCAAGCAACAGGAAGAGTTGATTAATCAAGTCGCTGGTGTGAAATCTTCGCAGCAGATGTTGGTTGTACGCGCAGAAACGGATGAACAACTACTGACAAAACTTGAGCAGCTAGACAACACGTTGATTCACTGGAAACAGCAACAAGTCATCAGCGGCTATCAGAGTCTAAGCCAGTATCTACCCTCACTTGCGAGGCAAGAATCTGACTATCAACTGGTTAGCAATCTTTATCAGAGTTATGGCGCATCACTTGCTGAGTCCTTAAAATTGTCTGCACAACCAACGCTGACTGAGCCCATGATTCCGGTTAGTTTATCGGACTACCTAAACCAAAGCGTTTCAGAACCAATTCAGTTCCTTTATCTAGGTAAAATTGGAGGGAACGTTGCGTCTGTCATCATGCTCAGAGATGTAAGTAATGCGGATGAAATACGCACTTTTGCCAGCCAACGGGTAGACATCAGTTACTTGGATAAAGCCGGAGAAATCTCTGCTTTGTTTGGCGAATATCGAACCAAAGTGATGGAACTGTTAGCGGTAGCTTTGATCGGCATCTCTTTGCTACTGACTAAACGTTACGGTTTTGCACACACAATACGAATTGTGTTCCCGTGTGTGGTTGCCTGCTTAGTCGGCATCGCGATTACCACACTAACGGGTTCAACACTTAACCTGTTTAACTTGCTGGCGTTAGTACTCGTCGTAGGGATAGGTATTGACTACACACTATTTTTTGCCGAACAGGAACAAAGCCGGAGCACTTTACTGGCGATTACTCTGTCAGCTATGACCACGCTACTTTCATTTGGCTTGTTGTCATTGAGTGAAACCCACGCCATTCACAGTTTCGGCTTAACGACATTAAGCGGCATTTTTGTCGCTTGGTTGCTTTCTCCACTTGCAATTAAAAGGCAAATAAATCAATGAAATGGCTCATAACACTCTTTACTTGCATATGGCTTGGTGGCTGTAGTTTGCAACCCCACACCTCTTCGACACAAGTGGAAATCGGTCAGGATATTTGGGTAGAACTGCCATTGCCCAATGAGTTGGATCAGTCTCTTAACGCGACTCAGTTAATCTCGGCGCAGTGGCAAGATGAGCAAGGTAATACGCAAACTCAACAATTGCCCGTGCAGTTACAAATTGATGCGCAGCATATTGTTTTAGCGGGTTTCTCTTCTTGGGGAACTCGATTGCTGTCATTGGATTACGATGGTGAAAATATTTCCACCCAGGTGTTAAACGGTTTAGAAAATACCCTACCGAAACCTGAACAAGTGTTATTTAATCTGATGATCACCCTATGGCCTCGAAGTGCTTGGGAAGCACCGTTAAATAAGGTAAGGTGGTCAATCGTTGATGAGCCACATCAACGTACAATTAAAAACGAAGCTGGGGAACCCGTACTGATCATTAGTTATGCTGGCAAAACACCACTCGACGGTGATATTCAGTTTTTAAATAAGCCATTGAACTATTCGATCACTATCCAGACATTAAGTCATCAAGCTAAATTAATAACGTCAGAACAGTAGAAAACCTAGATGAATTCTTCAACTTCTTTTCCTGTGTTTATTCATGATTGTGGTTTTCACTCTGCGCTAGGGAGTGAAGCGGACGCTATTCATCAAGCGCTACAATCTGGGCAGTCAAAAGGCATGCTCATAGACAACGAAATTCTCAACACCCATACACCCACTGTGATTGGGCGAGTCACTGAGGCGCTTCCACAGATCCCTCAGCCATTGTCAAAGTATTCGACACGCAACAATCAGCTCGCTTTGTCTGCTCTCTTACAGATCAAATCCAGCGTCGAAAATGCTATTGAACAATACGGGGTAGATCGGATTGCCGTCATTGTTGGCACCAGTACCTCTGGTATTGCCGATGGTGAAATAGCCTACGCGCAAAAAATCGACCAAGGAGCTTTCCCAGAAGATTATCACTACACCAAGCAAGAGCTGGGTGACAGTGCTCATTTCGTTGCGGATTACTTCAATATCACCGGACCTTGCTACGCTATTTCAACCGCTTGCTCTTCCAGTGGCCGCGTTTTTATCAGTGCAAAACGTATGCTTCAGGCAGGCATTGTTGATGCTGTATTGGTTGGTGGTGTCGATTCCATTTGTAAACTGACACTGAATGGTTTTAATGGCCTAGAAGCTCTGTCGAATCAGCTTTGCCAACCATTTAGCGCTGACCGTTCTGGCATTAATATTGGTGAATCCGCAGCATTTATGCTGTTAAGCACAGAACCCAGTGATATTGCATTGTTGGGGGCAGGTGACAGCTCTGATGCTCACCACATTTCCGCGCCTCATCCTGAAGGCAATGGAGCAGAACAAGCCATGCAAAAAGCGCTTGAAGATGCGGGGCTCACACCCACAGATATTGGTTATATCAATGCTCATGGCACCGCAACCCCACTGAACGACAGCATGGAAAGCAAAGCCATCTACCGCGTCTTTGGTGACAGCGTTCCCGTCAGTTCTACCAAACCTTTAACGGGTCACACCCTTGGTGCAGCGAGTGCGACCGAAGCCGCTATTGCTTGGCACATTTTGCGTCATCAGTTACCACTGCCTATGCAGCGTTGTGCAAACAAAGCAGACGATATTGAAATTGCACTGGTAGAAAGCGAACAATATCTGGGCGGCAAAGCTATTCTCAGTAACTCTTTTGCTTTTGGTGGCAACAACATCAGCTTAATTTTTGGATATACCCATGACTAAATTACCTGCAATCGAAACACTGCTGCCTCATGATAATCCAATGATTCTGGTTGACCGCGCTTTGTCTATCGGGGAGAAATCCATCCATAGTCAGGTGGATATTGATAAACACTTAATGTTCTTCAACCCTGAGACCAATACAGTACCCGCTTATGTTGGCATTGAGTTTATGGCGCAATCCATCGCGGCTTGGTCTGGTTATCAAGCACTGCAAAAAGGTCAAGAACCGCCCATCGGATTTTTATTAGGCAGCCGTCGCTACACCACAGAGTGTGACCAATTCACCCAAGGTCAGACGCTGGATATCTTCGCAGAGCAAGTAATGGAAGATAATGGAATGGCTGTTTTTTCCGGCCGAATAGAATACCAAGGGAATGTAGTTGCTCAGTGCCAACTGAACGTTTATGTTCCTACACAAGAAAAATTACAAGAAATGAAAATTAGGAGTCATGTATGACCCGACAAGTTCTCGTCACTGGTGCCAGTAAAGGGATAGGCAAAGCCATTGCTATTGCGCTAGGTAAAGATGGCTTCGACATCGTCGTTCATTACATGGGAGACCAAAACGGTGCCCAAGAAACACTTGATACGATTGTCGAAAATGGCGGCTCAGGCCGGTTGATCAGATTTGATATTAGCAATCGAGCAGAATGCAGAAGTAAGATTGAAGCCGATATTGAACAACACGGTGCTTATTACGGTGTTGTGAATAATGCAGGTATTACTCGTGATACGGCGTTCCCTGCAATGACAGAAGAAGAGTGGGATGGCGTTATCCATACCAACCTCGACAGTTTCTACAATGTGTTGCACCCTTGTGTGATGCCTATGGTCCAACTACGTAAAGGCGGGCGAATTGTCACTTTAGCGTCTGTATCAGGTATTGCGGGTAACCGTGGTCAAACCAACTACAGCGCGGCAAAAGCTGGTGTAATTGGTGCAACGAAGTCACTGGCTTTAGAGCTGGCAAAACGTAAAATCACGGTGAACTGTGTCGCGCCAGGCTTAATTGATACTGGCATGGTTGATGAACACGTCAAAGAACATGCACTGCCACTTGTTCCTCTGCGCCGCATGGGTGAGCCAGAAGAAGTGGCAGGTCTAGTTAGTTACTTGATGTCGGATATTGCTGGATATGTCACTCGCCAAGTTATTTCTGTAAACGGAGGTCTCGTATGAACCGCAGAGTTGTTGTAACGGGTATGTCCGGAGTTACTGCGTTTGGTAACGACTGGGCGAGCATAGAACCTCGTTTGCGCGCTTGCGAAAACGCTACTCAATATATGTCCTCATATGAACAATATGACGGACTGAATACAAAACTGGCGGCACCAGTCACTGATTTTGAATTACCGAAACACTATAAACGTAAGCAAGTTCGTGGGATGGGACGTGTTTCTATGCTGGCAACAGTCGCCACAGAGAATGCACTGATTCAAGCAGGCTTAATCGGTAACGAAGTCCTCACTAACGGCCAAACAGGTATCGCTTACGGCTCTTCAACAGGCAGTACCGACGCTGTTGGCGCATTCGGCGTAATGCTGAATGAGAAAACCACCAGAGCGATTACCGCGACGACTTATGTGCAAATGATGCCCCATACCACTGCAGTCAACGTAGGTCTGTTTTTCGGCCTTCGTGGTCGTGTAATTCCAACCAGCAGTGCCTGTACATCAGGAAGCCAAGCGATTGGTTATGCGTATGAAGCGATTAAGCACGGATACCAGACGGTTATGGTCGCTGGCGGTGGTGAAGAACTTTGTCCGACTGAATCAGCGGTATTCGATACCCTATTTGCAACCAGTCTGAAAAACGATGCGCCAAAGACCACCCCTAGCCCATACGACAAAGATCGTGATGGTCTCGTGATTGGTGAAGGTGCGGGCACTCTGGTCTTAGAAGAGTACGAACACGCCAAAGCTCGCGGTGCGAAGATCTACGCGGAAATCGTTGGCTTCGCCAGCAATTGCGACGCGGCACACGTCACTCAGCCTCAAATGGAAACTATGCAGATTTGTATGGAGTTGGCGCTGAAAGACGCGAACCTCTCTCCTGATAAAATTGGCTATGTCTCTGCGCATGGTACAGCGACCGATCGTGGTGATATTGCAGAGAGCAACGCAACTGAAAAAGCCATCGGTAGAGTGCCAATCAGTTCCCTTAAGAGCTACTTTGGCCATACTCTTGGTGCCTGTGGCGCGGTGGAAGCTTGGCTGAGCTTAGAGATGATGCATACTGGCTGGTTTAACCCGACACTTAACCTCAATAATCTTGACCCAGAGTGTGGCGATCTTGATTACATCACAGGCACAGGTCGTGAAATGCAAATCGACTATGTAATGAGTAACAACTTCGCTTTCGGTGGCATTAACACCTCAATTATCTTCAAACGAGTTGCCGATTAACCACCAGCAATCCGTTTAAATGTCAGCGATAAGTTTTAAAGCCGTCCTTATTTCGTAAGATAAAAAGGGCGGTTTTTTTGTCTCCTATCCTATACTTCGATAAAAATTGTTAACAAGATTGGATAATTAAATCAATTTCGGGAACGTTACCGAAAACTCAATTATACTAGCCGCATTTGAAGTTAAGATTCGATGGAGAGACACAATGAATACTGTTTGGGTAACTGGCGACGCTGTCGTTGATTTAATTCCTGACGGAGAAAACCATTATCTCAAATGCCCTGGCGGTGCTCCGGCAAATGTCGCAGTGGCGATTGCGCGTCTTGGTGGGCAAAGCGCCTTCTTTGGCAGAGTGGGAAATGACCCGATGGGCAGATTTATGAACCAGACGCTTTCACAAGAACAGGTAGATAGCCGCTATCTTGTCTTGGATAACGACCAGCGAACTTCTACTGTGGTGGTCGATCTGGATGACAGTGGTGAACGCAGCTTCACTTTCATGGTGAAACCGAGTGCTGACCAATTTCTGCAAACCAGTGACATTCCAAACTTCCATCAGGGTGACTGGCTGCATGTGTGCTCAATTGCTCTCGCAAATGAACCTAGCCGTAGCAGCACTTTCGAAGCGATTGAACAAATCAAGCAGGCGGGAGGAAGCTTTAGCTTTGACCCTAACCTTCGTCCAGAAGTCTGGCAGAAACCGCAAGAGATTATTGAAACAGTCATGCGAGCAGTCGCGAAAGCGGATGTGGTTAAGTTTTCAGAAGAAGAACTTACACTGCTTACAAATACCGATTCCATAGAACAAGGTTTGAATGTCGTCAAAGAACTGAATATTCCTCTGGTCATCATTACTCAAGGGGCTAAAGGCGCTCTTGTCGTAACCAAAGAAAACCAGACGTTAGTCAGCGGTAAAGTGGTGAAACCCGTTGATACTACAGGTGCTGGCGATGCGTTTGTCGGAGGACTGTTATACCAGCTTTCGCAAACTCCAGACTGGCAAACAGCAGAGAATATTGCTCTTGCAGTCGAATGTGCTCACGGTTGCGGCGCTTTAGCAACCACCCAAAAAGGCGCAATGACGGCTTTGCCAAATCAACAAGCGCTGAAAGAATTCCTTCAGTAAGCATTCAAAGTAACCGCTTTTAAATACAACAAAGCCACCTATTCGAGGTGGCTTTCTTTTATCAAACGTTTGTCTACTTTCAGCTAGACAACTGGCGCAAACGTCGATTCCACAACCGATTTCAATGGTGCAAACTCAGCGCTAGCGTTCGAACCTTCTAAAGTGATTCGTGTTGCTGACTCAGGTGTAAACACTCTGCCCGTCATTACATATTCACCATGGTTGATAAACACTTCCAACGATGAGTTATCGGCAAGTATTTGCAAATGAACCGCTTTGTCTGTATCTAAAGGCAACTCACGAATAACATCGCCTTCTCTAATTTGAGTTTGGCTACGGTCAAAACGAAGTACGCCCTTCTCTGTATCAAGCTGTAACTTCACGCCATAGTCTTCGTCAGCCATTAGTATCAATGCGCTTCCCCAAGACAGTTCCACGTTAAGCTCAAAGCTTTTGGTTTTGACATCAACAGGATTGATACCAAGCTCCAAGCTTGATGTTGACTCTCTGAGTTCAGAAAGCTCACGAATTGGGGTTTGAACAATCTTTCCGTTCACCCATTTAAGCTCTCTTAATGCAGTCAACTGATGTATCCAACCATTGTCACAACTTGGTTGGTTAACTTCATCGGGTAACCCCATCCAACCTACCATCACTCTTCGGCCATCTTCCGTTTGCAGGGTTTGAGGCGCATAGAAATCAAAGCCCGCATCCAGTTGCCAACCGTCAAGGAAATGAATTTTCCCTTCACTATCCTGCTCAACATGATAAATGCGATTTTGATGCCCAATGGTATGGTTCGGGTTATCAGATTTAATCCCTTGTGGCCCAAACACGAAGAAGAGATCACCGCTTAGCTCAAACATATCTGGGCATTCCCACATGTAGCCAAAAGGTGCGATTTCATCACCATAAAGAGAGTCAAAATCCCAGTTCATCAAGTCATTTGAGTGATATACCGCCAAACGCCCTTGCAGATCGGTAGTTTGCGCGCCCAGCAACATATGCCACTTGTTTTGGCGATAAAGTATTTTGGGGTCTCGGAAGTGTTCAGTCACACCATCGGGTAGAGTGCGGATCACAGGACCCAGTTTCTCAGTCGTATTGTCTTCGTTTAAACGTGCGACACATTGCATCGTTTGTCTTTGACGATCATGACCTAAACGTGTGTTGCCAGTATAGAAAAGCAATAACTCCCCTTCGTGGCTCACAGCATGACCAGAGAACACTCCGTGACTATCAAACCAGTCAGAAGGTGTAAGAGCGATAGATTGCCAATTCCAGTTGATCAAATCGCGGCTTTTTAACAGAACCCAGTATTTGTCTTTATGCTCACAAGCGTAGGGATACCACTGATAGAACAGATAGTACTCACCATTGTGGTAAACAAAACCGTTGGGATCATTTAACAGACCTTGCGGTGGTGAGATGTGCCATTGTGGACGATAAGAACAGTGCGCAGGTTGCAGATGTTCTTGAGCAGATGCGATTTGCTTCTTGGCAATCAAACGACCTAAGGATGCCAAATCCTCATCGTTGATGGCGATGGCGCTGCTTCTCGGCATGGACAATTGCCATTCACCTAACACCGATTCTGCTTTCACAGAATCTGGACACTTTAACACCTTTTCAGCCTCTTTTACGGCAACAACCACCTGCCCTTCTGGAGCCAAAATACGTACGATGTTATCAACACCACCAGCGAGTTCGATAAGGAATTGTAGAGACATAGTCTTACCTAGTTAAATTCTAGCGAAAACGAAAATATGCGTTTTCTTGCAAATTATTTCGGGAACGTTCTCAAAATATAAAACAACCACTCATTTAGCAAGTATTTAAGCGGATAGATGAAGAAAGAGTCTGTTTAGTGTGAAGCTGGGCACAAAGCCCAGACAACCTATAGGTAGGAAACTAGCAGGTTTCTCGGTCTATATTTTGGAAAGTGAGTACAACTTTGCTCATCTCCAGGCCTTTGCCTGTAATGCGTTCCAACAGCATTTTTGCAGCATTTTCTCCAGCTTTATCAAATGCATAGTTGAAAGTTGATAAGCTAGGAGTGCTGACAGAAGAAAGCTCGTCATTACCAACGCCGAGTACTTTAATCTGTTTGCCCACTTTAACCCCTTGCTCTTGCAAAGCTCGGATAGCACCCAAAGCAATCCTGTCGGTAGCACAAAACAAGCCATCCATATCCGGAAATGCTTTCAACTGTTGTTTTGTTAGTCGATAACCCGATTCAATAGAAAAGTCACTGTGAGTATGGAATAGAAGAGACAATTGATGAAAGTTTAAAGATTGCTCCAAACCCTGTGAACGTTGGATATCAACAGCAATATCGTCTGCCTGTACCCCGATAAAACCAACACGTTTGCACCCCGCTGCAACCAAACGATTTCCCGCTTCGAAACCAACTCGCATATCATCATGTACCACACTTGGAATGTTATAGATCGAACCGTCTTGGCCGACGAGCACGACAGGTACATTAGAACTCTGGATTGCTTTCACTAACGGTGCATCTAGATGTGTCGCGTAGAAAATAATCCCTTCTACACGTTTTTGGTTAAATATCTGAATATATTCAAGTTCTTTTGCATGAACCTGATGAGTGTTGGCTAATAAAACATGCTTTCCCGCTTGCTCAAAAATGGCCGTTAAACCGTCAACACCTTGTGCTGTCGCGTGTGAACTGACGCGGGGAACAATCACGCCTACCAAATTAGTCTTTTGTGATTTTAAGTCTTTTGCGACCTGATTGACTACGTAACCGCACTCTTTGACAGCTTCTAACACCCTGATTTTTGTTGACTCTTTAACACCATACTCGTTATTGATAACACGAGATACCGTAGATTTCGATACACCAGATAACCTAGCAACATCGTGTAAACTTGCCATAAAGCACCCTATCAAATCACATTGGGATTGATTGCAATTTTATTTGCATTCTTCGATTTATATATCGTGATTCTACCCTTGTTTTTGTCATTTCTGCCTATGCTTTTAGCGATCGTCTTCACAATATTAACCGTTTGCTTTTGACCATGAGCTATTTTTTAACAAGAATTAGTTTTGCAAACGTTCCCAAAATAAAAATTAAGAACCAATTTTAATCTAACCTGTCAAGTGGGCTTGCAGAAAGACAGCAGATGAGCGAAAGCCAGTGAAGAAACTGCAGCTCCAAACGAGACGGGTATATACTGACTATTAACATGAAACGGGGTGAGTTATGGACTATCCAGTCATAGCAAAACAGCTTCTCGACCATTTAGGTGGTAAAGCAAATATCCAAGCTTTAGCACATTGTGCGACACGCTTACGCTTAGCGTTAAAAGACGATGCTCTTATTGACGAAGCGGCAATTGAATCACTTGATGGTGTGAAAGGACAATTTAAAGTTGCTGGTCAATACCAGATTATCTTTGGTTCTGGCATCGTTAACCAAGTGTATGCCGAGATGGCAAAATTAACTGGTATGTCAGAAATGTCGACCAGTGACGTTGCTAGCGCCGGCGCTGAAAAACAGAACATCGTACAACGCGCAGTGAAAGGACTTTCGGATATCTTTGTTCCGATTATTCCGGCTATCGTAGCTGGCGGTCTGTTGATGGGTCTATTCAACGTCTTAACAGCACAAGGTCTGTTCATTGAAGGACAATCGCTGATCGACGCTAACCCAGGTTTGGCTGACCTCGCTAGCATGATTAACACTTTTGCTAACGCCCCTTTTGTATACCTACCGGTATTGCTAGCATTCTCAGCATCTCGCAAATTTGGCGGTAACCCTTTCCTTGGTGCAGCACTTGGTATGCTGATGGTTCACCCTGATCTTCTTAATGGTTGGGGATTCGGTAGCGCATCTGTATCAGGAACCGTACCGACTTGGAACATTCTTGGCCTAGAAATTCAAAAAGTAGGTTACCAAGGTTCTGTTCTGCCTGTACTGGTATCAGCATTTATCCTTGCCAAAGTTGAAAATGGCCTGCGTAAGTTTATCCCATCAGTGCTGGATAACCTTCTTACACCTATGTTGGCAATTTTCATCACAGGTTTCCTAACCTTCACATTAGTTGGTCCTATCACTCGTGATGTTGGTTTCATGCTTGGTGATGGTCTGAACTGGCTATACGATTCTGCAGGTTTTGTTGGCGGCGCACTGTTCGGCTTTATCTACGCTCCTTTCGTAATCACAGGTATGCACCACAGCTTTATCGCAATCGAAACGCAACTTCTTGCAGATATTGCAGTAACTGGCGGTACTTTCATCTTCCCTATCGCGGCAATGTCTAACGTAGCACAAGGTGCGGCGGCTCTAGCGGTTGGTTTCAGCACTAAAGATATCAAGCTAAAAGGTATTGCTATTCCTTCCGGCATTACAGCGCTACTTGGTATTACTGAGCCAGCAATGTTCGGTGTGAACTTAAAACTACGTTATCCGTTTATTGCAGCTATCACTGGTGCAGCAGTATCCAGCGCGTTCATCACACTGTTTAATGTTAAAGCACAAGCACTAGGTGCAGCTGGCTTACCAGGCATTATCTCAATCACTCCAGATAAAATTAGCTACTACGTTGTAGGCATGGCGATTTCATTTGCAGTGGCGTTCGGCTTGACCATCGTTCTAGGTATTCGAGCTAAAGCGAAACAAAATACCCAAGCGTTAGCGTAATCCCCCTCAATTATTACGCTTTTCATTACCCACTACTTTTGTAGTGGGTATTTTTTGTCCTGAATTCCTGAAGTACTATGAAAATGCTGCGATGATTTGTGGCCGGAAAATAAAGAAAACCGCACCTAATAGACAAAGCCCAGCCCAAACAAAATCCATCCGAAAGGGTTCTTTCATATAAATAAGAGCAAAAGGAACAAACACGGTTAGCGTGATCACTTCCTGTAATATTTTTAACTGACCAAGATTTAGTACCGTGTAACCAATACGGTTGGCTGGTACTTGAAAGAGATACTCAAACAGCGCAATCCCCCAGCTTAGCAAGGCTGCGACAATCCAAGGCTTGTGACCCAACTCTCGCAGATGGGCATACCAAGCAAATGTCATAAAGACATTACTGATTAGCAATAAACCAATAGTGATTAACAAAGGAGGGATGGCGAACATTCAATAAAACTCCACGCAACAGCAGCGATACAAATTGCGCGGAGTGTGCTACTAACTAACGCTTTTAGCAATAGGGATCATATTGCTATTGGGTGGAAAATTTGATTCGAACATCGCGGCCGTCGGCGAACTCTTCAATCGTAAAGTCCCATTGATAATGACGTACAATTCTTTGCGTTAACTCAAGACCTAAACCAAACCCAAGTTGGTTTTGAGTATCGCCGCAACTTTCGTCACGGTTCATAATCGTGACTTGTGAACCAACCTGCTCAATCACCACTTGACCACGTAAAGTATGCTGAAAAGCGTTTCGAATCAGGTTACTTAGGACGATTCTGCTCAAGGTCGCGGGCAACTCAAATACTCCGCCGGACACGCTAACCTCAACGTGTACAGCCTTGTCCCGAATCAGGTAATTCAAATCTTGGCACAACTGTTTTATCAGCTCACCAAGGTTGACTTGTGTCAGCTGCAATTCATTATGTCGCCCTCTGTTGAGCCATAACAACGTGTCGCAGAGGTCAGTCATAGTGACACTCGCTCTTAGTATGCGTTCCAGCACTTCTTTTTGCTTATCAATGGAGTTGGGTTTATCAACCAATTTAGCCATTAACTCCGTATTACTGCGAACCACCGCGATTGGTGTTCTCAACTCATGGCTCGCATGAGCCAGAAACTTGTGTTCGCGGTGTAATGTTTCTTCTACCGAAGACAAGCTGTTTTTGACAATCATTGCCAATCGATTGAGTTCGTTATAATGGAAGTCTGGAAGGGGACGGTTGAGTTGACATGGCGTCAACGTTTTCGCCCATTTAGCTAGACGTTCTATTGGATTGGCTACCAGTTGCCCCACAAAGTACATACACACCGCGAACATTGCCAGAGCTATCGCGGCATAAACAAGAATTTGGCATAAATGAGGGAGCTTATCTTGGTTGAGACGGGCACTAAGATCAGCCGCTTCAAACTCGTCGATAATACGTGAGATATAGAGAACGTCATTGTTACTGCGTTCGTATCTAAGCAAGAATAAGGCTCTATTTGGCTCAGAATACCAATGTTCTCGAAAGACTCGTTTATTGAAATCCAAATGTTGGGTTGGCTGGGGAAATACTTGTCTGATTTCGGGGTCTACATCTTCCCATTGACGGACGACATGAAAACCCAGAATGGTTTTCGGTGAATCCACAGAAGTAAAACGGCCAATTTCCTGCATGTTAATCCGCAATCCGCTGTCTAATCCTTCTTCAAAATAGCTGGCGGTTAGCGTAGAGAAACCGACAACCGTGATGGTCGCCATTCCCATAATTGTGCAGACAATGAATATTTTTAGACTACGGCGAATTTTCATGACGCAACCTGAGAAGTAATCGCAAAACCAAAACCGGGAATCGTATGAATCAATGGCATCCAATCATTCTGGTCTACCTGTTTCCTTAGGTTAAAAATATGCACTTTTAAACTATTGCTATCGGGCTGTTCATCCCCCCAAACCGTTTGGATGATTTTTTCTCTTGAAACACCAGACGGATACTCTCTCATCAATATTTCAAGAATTTTCAAGGCAATAGGTGAAAGTTTAAGAAGGGTTCCTGCTCTGGTCGCTTGGCGGTGACTGAGATCCAGTTCAAGATCGGCAATCGCTAGTTTAGAAACTTGTCCACTACGACGTTTGGCCAGCACTTTCATGCGAACCAACAATTCTTCCATAGCAAATGGCTTCACCAGATAATCATCCGTACCACGACTAAAACCTTCTAGTTTGTCATCAAGGGTATCACGCGCTGTCAGCATCAGAACGGGTGTTTCAACCCCGTTATTACGAATACGTTCACAAACCACTAAACCTTCGATTTTCGGCAAGTTCAGGTCGAGAATAATAACGTCATAGCGATTAGCCATAATCAGGTTATAGCCAACCTGACCATCGGAAGCGTAGTCACAATCAATATCTTCCAATGACATATAGTCAATTAATGCCGTTGCAAGATCCAAATCATCTTCAACTAATAATGCCTTTAACATTTGCCGAACCTAACCTTCCTAACGCAATTTTTACCGTTCGATATCGAAACAGAAGCGCCAAGGATACTATTTTCGCAATCCTTCGTATAACGGTTCGGCGCATCTAATTCACAAATAACATTTTAACTGGTAGCAGATTAAATCATCCGTAGTTAAGGAGAGGTTAAAATACAAACGCCCCACTCTTTTCGGCTCAAACCGTCACGTTGCTCTCATTCTAAATTTTCGAATAAGGGCAACGAATTCAGCGGCTGTAATCGTAGTGCTTAACGCTCTAACATCTCTTTCATAGATTGGCATTTCTGTTAATGACCCTGTTGTTCATTTGGGAGCGAGCCAAGTGAGGAGAACACTATGATTGAAATTAGAAAAGCATCACAACGCGGCCGCGCGAATTTTGGCTGGTTAGACAGCAGACATACATTTTCTTTTGGGAGCTATTTTGATCCTAAACACATGGGCTTTTCTGAGCTTCGCGTGATTAATGATGACACCGTTACGCCAAGTGCTGGCTTTGAAACCCATAGCCATCAGGACATGGAAATCATCAGCTATGTTCTACAAGGCACCATTGCGCATAAAGACAGCGAAGGTAACATTGAAAAGCTTCCGGCTGGAGAGTTTCAATTGATGTCTGCTGGTCGTGGTATTGCGCACAGTGAATTCAATGCATCCACCAGTGAGACGTTGAAGTTTTTACAAATATGGATTCAGCCAAACACTTATGGCGGCAAACCGGGTTACCAACAGAAAGATTTTGGACAAGAAGCAGGATTAACCACCGTTGTCACACCTACGGGCGAAAGCGGCACATTACAGATCAAACAAGATGCAAAGCTGCACCAACTCATTTTGGAACCTCATACTGAGATCAGCTATCAGGTTGAGAAGGGTCGCCGTGTGTATGTTCATCAAATCAACAGCGAACTGTTCGTTAACGATACTCAACTGACACCGGGAGACGGCGCGAAAATCGTTTCTGAGGAGTACTTGAGCTTCTACAACAACAGTGATTTGCGCGCAACAGCCTTGGTTTTTGACCTACCTTAGTGTTCTGAACCGCTCCATTTATTCACTGCTGTCGTGTTTTTAGCGGTTATAAACTCTAAGCGTTCCTTCCCTTCGCCACGAGCATTCACTCGTGGCTTTTTTTCTTTCTATATCTATTTATCACTTATGTTCTTATCAAAACCCAAATTGTAACCGGTTTCATTTTATCAATAACTGGATTAGAATGCCTATAACTCACCTATTCTATTTAGGCTCATTCACTTTATTTGAGAAGGTATCACTATGTCACAACAAGGTTTTCCGAAGGATTTTCTCTGGGGCGGAGCAGTGGCGGCGCATCAGGTTGAAGGCGCTTGGAACAAAGATGGGAAAGGCCCTAGCGTGGTTGACGTTCTCACCAAAGGTGCACATGGTATACCTCGCGTTATCACCGAAACCGTTGAATCCGATAAATTTTACCCAAACCACGAAGCGGTTGATTTTTACGGTCACTTCAAAGGTGATGTGGCTCTATTTGCTGAGATGGGCTTCAAGTGTTTCCGCACGTCGATCGCTTGGACACGTATCTTCCCAAATGGTGATGAAGAGACGCCAAACGAAGCGGGGCTTCAGTACTACGATGATCTTTTTGATGAACTGCTGAAATACAGCATTGAACCTGTGATCACCCTTTCTCACTTCGAAATGCCAAACCATTTAGTAAAAGAGTACGGCAGTTGGAAGAACCGTCAGGTAATGGATTTTTTTGTGAAATTCAGCTTAACCGTGATGGAACGTTACAAAAATAAAGTCAAATACTGGATCACCTTTAACGAGATCAACAACCAACGTAACTGGAAACTGCCTATCTGGGGTTACTGCAATTCTGGGATGATTTACAGCGACTACGAAAATCCTGAACAAATGCTGTATCAAGTGCTTCACCACCAGTTCCTTGCGAGTGCACTCGTGGTTAAACTAGGTCACGCTATCAACCCTGATTTCAAAATTGGTAGCATGATCCATATGATGCCACTCTACCCAGCTTCATGCCGACCTGAAGATATGCTGCTTGCACAGGAAATGATGCGTGAGAAATACCAATTTAGTGACGTGCAAGTTCGTGGTTACTACCCAAGCTACCTACTCAAAGAGTGGCAACGTAAAGGGATTACCGTCGACATGCAGCCTGGTGACGATGTTGTTCTGCGTGAAGGTTGTGCAGATTATCTGGCGATCAGCTACTACATGAGCAACATCGTTTCAGTAAAAATCGATGAGTCAACCAACACTCCGTCACTGTTTGAAGGAAGTCGTTTAAACCCTTATTTACCAGCGTCTGACTGGGAATGGCAAATTGACCCAGACGGCTTACGTTATGCCCTCTCAGAGCTTTACGAGCGTTACCAAAAGCCAATCTTCATTGTAGAGAATGGACTTGGTGCCATAGACCAGTTAGAACAAGACGGCTCAATCAACGATGACTACCGCATTGACTACCTTGGCTCACACATTAAAGCGGTGAAACAAGCCATTAGTTATGACGGCGTTGATGTGATGGGTTACACGCCTTGGGGCTGTATTGACTGTGTTTCTTTCACCACAGGTGAATACAGAAAACGTTATGGCTTTATCTATGTTGATAAACACGATGATGGCAGCGGTACAATGGCGCGTTCGAAGAAGAAAAGCTTCCACTGGTACAAGAAAGTTATCGAAACCAACGGCGAAGTTATCTAGCCGCCACACATCCGCTAAATAAGCCTTTCAAAATTCAATTGAAATTGGCTAAACTTGTCTCCCTCTCGACATGCCTATCATGTGTAGGTATGTCGAGTCGGATAGATAAGGAATTGTATGGCAACCATAAATGATGTGTGCAAAGCCGCTGGCGTTTCCAAAGCGACGGTGTCACGAGTACTCAACAACAGCCCTCAGGTCAAAGAAGTCACCAGAAATGCGGTTCTTTCTGTAATGAAAGAGTTGGGATATCAACCCAATACACTTGCACAGGCTTTGGCAACCAATACATCCAACTCTATCGGCCTCGTTCTTCCTGAATTTAGGAGCAGCTATTTTGGCAGCGTCCTCCATCATGCTGGGCAAGCCGCCCTTCAGGCTGGCAAAAAGCTGTTGGTTATTCGCAGCAAGAACAGCGCAGAAGGTGAACGCGAATCGGTTGAAACCATTGCTAACCAACGCTGTGATGCCATTCTGCTTTATAGTCGTCATCTGTCCGAATCTGAATTGGTTGAACTGCAACAGAAAATCGCCCAGCCATTAGTGATATTAAACCGCCAGCTCAAAGCGGAATCGCTATCGAGTTTTGGTTTGAAACAAACTCAATTAGCCACATTAGCGATGGATCACCTTATTCAGTTAGGTCATAAGCACATCGCTTGTATTACTTCTCCAATCCAAAGTGAAACGGGGCGGTTACGTTTAGAAGCGTACAAAAACCAGCTTAATGTGGCTGGTATACCAGAAAAGAAAAACTGGATTGTGGAAGGTGATAACACCTTAGAAGGTGGTTATAAAGGCGCGCAAATCCTGCTGCAAACAGGTGACAAGTTCACTGCTATTTTTGCCTGTAACGATGATATGGCAATTGGTGCAATCCGTGCATTGCACGACCACGGTTTGAGAGTTCCGCAAGATGTGTCTGTGATTGGTATCGACAACGAACCTGCAGCCGCCTATGCGATTCCAAGCCTGTCAACGGTATCACTGCCGATTATCCGATTAACCCAAGATGCTACAGCCCTTGCCTTAATGCTGGCGAATAAGCAAAGCAACCTTACCAGCCATAAAGCATACGACGGTGAATTGGTCGCGCGTGAGTCCACGCAAGCTATTGGTAATCTCGTCTCGGATAAGTGACTCGTTTAACTTGAAGGAAGTAGAGCTAGTAATCTCGCATCTTCTTTATATACAAATAGGTTGAGGTTCATAGGGTTTAATTTCATTACCCTTAATCATCTCCTCTAGAACCGGAACAAACGCTGTTATATCTAAATCGACTTCTAGATTTTTCTGTCCGATGAAATCTCTAAAATCATATTTCCACCATTCGAGTTCGAGAAGTTTTTGTCTGATACTTTCAGAAAACCTATACTTCAATATTTTTGCAGGAACTCCGCCTACGACGGCATAAGGTGGAACATCTTTAGTCACTACAGAGTTCGCGGCCACCACTGAGCCATCACCGATAGTCAGACCTTTTTTAAACAGGACGTCATTGCCGATCCAAACATCATTACCAATAGTGATTCCCTCGGGTTCTTCAAATGGTGAATATCTATAAGATGAGTGCTTTAAATATCGAGGATGACAATAACTAATATTGGATGTTGTGAATCGATCCAGAGGATGCCCAATAGACATCAGCCTTACATTCGAAGCAATGCTCGTATACCTGCCTACTGTCGCATGCAGATCAAGAGTAGAGTTCGAATACGAGAACGCCCCCATGTTACATAAGTTTCGTCCGCTACAGAATCTTGAATAAGGTTCAATTTTAATCGTGTCGGAAGCCAGATTAAACGCGGAGAAAAAGCTCTTTTTAGGCAAGATAATATGAGATTTTTTTAACTTACTTCTCAATATCGGTGATATGAAGATTTTTCGATTGCTCATTGCGATTAGTAAATGCCGTTAATGATTAATAAAATTATATCAATCAATTATTTACAACTTACCTTTCACATCCCCAATCCGTTTTATCCTACGTTATGTTCATAATTTTCCACATAACTACATGTCAGAATTGAAGCATTTTGACTAATTAGCAGCATTTTAATTCTAAACAAGAGGGACACCGACTAGAAGTGAGCTAGCCGGTATTTAAAATCACAGTACTATCGAATTGCGGTATATCGCTTCATCAGGAACAAAATCCAGAGCAGTGATAGCAAAACGAAAATAGCACTCAAGTATCCGATGCCTTCAAGAGACATATAGAGAATCACTTTACCGCCGATCAATGCACCTGCGCCAATACCTAAGTTAATGATGCCCGAGAACATAGACATGATCATATCTGATGCGTTGGCGTCGATATTGAGCACTTTCATCTGCATAACCAGACAGACAATCATCAATGCTGCTCTTGTTAAAGCAGCGCTTCTGCTATCAGACTCACTGGATGAATACACTCTAGCTGAGTATTTTCCTCAATTTGCCACTTACAGGTTTCGCAATCGGTAATGGCGTAATCTGCGTTTGAACGCCTAATCTTGCTAAATAGGTCATCCCCTATCTTCATAGATACATCGTAGTTTTCCTCTTTAAAACCATAAGTACCCGCAAGACCACAACATTCACTATCAAGCACAACCACTTCTAAACCTGGAATCATCTTCAGAACTTCAATGGTAAAAACGGCGCCTCCACTTCTTTCAAGGTGACAAGGCGTGTGGTAAACAATTTTCTTATTGAGCGGTTTCATTTTTGGCAAGTTGCCACTCATAAACTCTTTCAACAGAAAGCGGCTCACATAGTGGATCTTGTTCACTACATTTTCGTTTTCAACGCCGAGCACGTGAGGGTATTCCTCCTGCAAGGTGAAAGAGCAAGTTGAAGAGGTAGACAATACGGCAATACTGTCTTGTTCGATGGCCTTGCCTACATGCTCAATATTAAACTCTGCGTTCTTTCTTGCTTTATCGTGGAAGCCGTTCGCTATCATCGCTACGCCACAGCACTTTTCTTTTTCCAGTAAACGCACACCAATGTTCATGGCGTTCATCACACGAATAAAATCTTTCCCCAGTTGAGGGTGGTTATAGTTAACATAACAGCCGTGGTAGTAGCTGACCGCTCTCGGGTAAATCGACTGTTCGGTGACGTTTTTCTTAAACCAATTTCTAAACGTGCCGTGCGAATACTTAGGCAAAGATTTATGTTCATGCACACCTATCGTCTTGTGCATGATCTTCTTCACCAAAGGCAGTTGCGTCGCGGCATTCACGATCGGTGCAAATGGTGTGGCGAGTGAGCCGAACAGATCGGTATGGCTCAAGACAAAATCACGCACCAGCTTAGGATTCATCGGGCGCTTGCCGAACTTGCCTCTTGCCACCGCAATAATATCGCCAATACGCACACCTGACGGGCATGCCGTTTCACAGCGTTTGCAGTTGGTACAGTGTTTCAACATATCATCATAAAACTCTGGGCTTTTGATGCGTAGTCGCTCACCGTCTGGTCCGCATTGTTTTGGTCCCGGAAAATCTGGGTTCGCCTTTGCTACCGGACAGTACACAGTACAAACAGTGCATTTAATGCATTGGTCAAAGGTGGTATCTCTGCTTGCCACTGTCATGCACTCACCTCCTTCATTAGTAATTCGCTTCGTAAACCCGCAACAATTTCCTCGACAACCCAATAAGCAGTGCTGACTGCTACACCTCCACCACATCCGTGGGTAATAGGATTGTAGCCACTTAAAATCGCGCCAATACAATGCAAATTGTTCACCTTTTGCCCTTGGATAAACGGGGAGAAATTCTTATCAGTCACAACGCCAAAGGACAAGAATGGATGCGGCTTAGAGCTGAAGAAATCATGCTGATGCCACTCATCTCTTTCACCCGTCACTTCCGTGTCCAAATTAAAGATGGGCTCTTTGATTGAGTTCTGGTTCGCTATCAGCCCCTTACTGAAGAAGCTGCCGGAAGCAAGTATGTAGTGTTTCGCCGTCAGATTCATATCGCCCATTTTTTTGGTTTGGATAGACGCCAAATTCATACTGCCGCCTTGATCCTCAAACTGACCGCCAAGCACTTCATCACCTTTGTGCAGCACACCGCCTTTTTTGATGAAGGCGTGCATCATGACATCCTCAATACGAATACCGAGCAGTAAAGGTGGCATGGTTGGCACTTCATGCAAATGGAGACCCGTATAACGACTGAGTTTATGCATCAACTCTAGGCCATCGCCATTACCCATAATGGACGGCATCACCAACAGATCTTCCTGCGTGGCAACTTTCATTAGTTGATTGGCAAATTCGGTGAACTGAACTTCATCTCTTAAGATCCTCGAAATATCAATCGACCTTAGATCGTACGGGTTACGATTCAGTTGCCCAAACGCGGTTAAGCTGACTTTGGCTGTTTTGATGGTTATATCTTTAAACGCTGGGTGTTGCTGCAAGTTTCCAAGCGCAATATGTGGCTGAAAATCTCTGAAGCCGTCGACAGCGATCATCACAATGCGTTTAAATTGCGCCAGATTTGAAAAATTCTGTTCTATTTTTTCAACATAAGGCTGAGAGAGCCAAGTCGATTTCAAGGTACCTAGAGTGGTAATTCGAAAATGATTGTGCGACGAAGGCAAAGTGCTCATGGCAAGTCCATTTGCCGCAAGCATCTGCTGGTACCAGTTCATGGCTGAACGAACATTTTTACCGCCGACTTTCGCATAAGGGTGCTGTGGAAGCGCTTTTGGTAAAGCGTCAATTTCAGCCCAAGGATCGTCAATTAACTTATGCGTTAACGGGGAATGTGAAAGCAAATCGATAGAGCCGGACGAAAAATGTAAAGCACTCTGTCCACTGCTCACCACCGCCGTTTTTAACCCGTGTTCTAAACATTTAATGGCAGCCGAATAGCCTGCAATTCCACTACCAATCACTATGACATCGTAATTCATCATTGCTGTTCTTGCTCCTGCGTTGACGGTGTAATGGTAGGTTTGTCGATACTCGCTGGTTCAATAAAAGGCTCTGCTTGTGGTTCAATGTCTCCACAGCCGAATAACCCTTCATAGATCCAGTAGCTGAACTCCGCCTCTCGTAGGGCATCTCCCCAAAAAATAGGTTTAATTCCCTTCCAGCGCTCTTCCAAAAATTCTTTGAGCAGCAGTGCCGATTCATGACCACCGATATCGCCATACTCTTGGAACAAACTCGCAGCGCGATAGGCACACAGTTCTCCCTGACACGGTCCCATCCCCAAGCGAGTGCGTCGACGTAAATCCACGAGGTTTTTTACGTCCAGTTTTTTAATTGCGTACTCAATTTCACCTGCGGTGACCATTTCACATTCACACACAATCGCCTGACTGCGAGGTTGTTCAGAGAGAAAAGCTTCTGCCCTTTCTCCATGACGGTAGATGGCGGATTCATAAACAGGTTTAGCGATGCTGGCGCTTTTTCGCAGAGCTTTCGGAGATTCGACAGACCCTGGTAATGGCTTGGTATGGGTAATACAAGGCGCAGTATTGCCAAGTTTGCTCGCAACAAGATCCGTTGCCTGTTCCGCCATCAAGCGGTAAGTCATTAACTTGCCGCCAGTAATTGTCATGAGACCTTTTAGACCATCGCGTTCCTGATGGTCGAGCAATACAATTCCGCGGCTAATGTTTCTGCCAGAGCTGTCGCCACTGAGAGAAACTAAAGGCCTAACGCCGGCATAAGCTCTAAGCACTCGGGTATTTCTCATGATCGGTGCTAACTTGATACCTTCTTCCAGCAGTAAATCCACTTCTGCGGCAGTCACATGCAGATCGTCTATCATGTCGTAATCGATATGCTCTGAGGTAGTGCCAATTAAAGAGATGGTATCGCCCGGCACCAAAATGTCTGCATCCGATGGTTTACGACAGCGGTTTATCACCAGATTATTGATTCGATAATCAAGGATCAGCAACGAGCCTTTTGCAGGGAACATCTTTATATCCAGCTCTGCGTATTCACAGATGCCCTGCCCCCAAATACCCGCCGCGTTAATCACTTGCTGGGCAATAACTTCAAAAGGTTGGTTTGTTTGAGTATTGATACATTTCACACCCAGTACGGTGTCGCCTTCACGGATCAAAGAAACGACGCGTGAATGGTTAAACAAACGTGCTCCGTGCTCTTTGGCATCAAGTACGTTAGACGAACAAAGGCGAAATGGGTCGAGCGTGCCATCTGGCACTTTGACGGCACCAATTAACTCAGGGTTAGTATTCGGTTCTAAACGAAGCGCATCTTTTGGCGAAAGAGTTTCTACATCGATATCAGCGGCTTTACATTGCTCAATAAAGGTTTTTTGAAAACCCAAATCATCTTCAGGCAATGTGATGAACAAACCGCCAGTGTCTTCAATACAGTGTCGAGCGATTTTCTTCAGTATTCGGTTTTCTTGAATGCATTCTTTTGCGGAATGTTGATCAGTGACGGCATAACGCGCACCAGAATGTAATAAGCCGTGATTTCGCCCTGTGGTACCTGACGCCAAATCGTCTTTCTCTAGCAAAATGCACTTTATGCCCCTCAGAGCACAATCACGCATAATCCCTGTACCTGTCGCACCACCACCAATGATGACAACGTCGGTTTCAAATCGAACTGTAGAATTCATTGTCGCCCCACCCTTAATTAACGCGTTTTTAGTGTGACATCAAAAAGATTAAATGTGCGAAAATTTAACTAAAAATGTTCGTTCGAGCACAAATTATGTTTATTTTAGCTAATGGATGGGGATAAATGATAAAAAATAGAGTGCATTTCATAAGAATGACATAAAAAAGAGCTAAAAAAACCAGTCAAAACGATGACTGGTTTTTAAAACGAACATTATCAAACAATATCGAGCTGAATCTCATGCTCGCGGATAATGGCACAGATGCTCTCAGGCGGCATTTGATCGGTAATCACCAGATCAACCTCCTCGATTCCACCCAGTTTTACCATGGCATTGCGCCCAAACTTAGTATGGTCAACGCCTAAATAGACACTACGGCTATTCTCGATGATGGCTTTTTTAACTCTAACTTCATGATAATCAAAGTCTAAGAGCGAACCATCGAAATCAATGCCACTGATCCCCAAAATACCGAAGTCGAGGCGAAACTGAGAAATAAAATCCATGGTCGCCTCGCCAGTCACACCGCCATCTCGGTTGCGAACTTCACCACCAGCCAGTATCACTTTGAAATCCGGCTTGGTCATAAGTAGTGACGCAACATTAATATTGTTGGTCACAATGCGTAAGTTCTGATGGTTTTGTAGTAACGCTCTTGCAACGGCTTCTGGCGTGGTACCGATATCAATAAACAAGGTCGCGCCATCTGGAATATGTTGAGCCAGCTTCAATGCAATACGTTGTTTTTCTTGTTGATGAGAGACTTTGCGCGTTTGGTAAGAAGAGTTTTCAGAACTGGTGACTATGGTCGCGCCACCATGGTTTCGTTTGATTTGGTTAAGGTCGGCAAGCTCATTGAGATCTCTTCGAATAGTTTGAGGGCTAACATTGAATCGCTCAACAAGATCTTCGGTGCTGACATATCCCTGAGCTTTCACTAACTCGATGATTTCTTGATGACGTTTAATGGCTTTCAAAGTAGATCCTGATTGACTGTTTCCAATAACTAGCAGTGTACTTCTTCATGTTCACATTTGAAATATATAGATAAATACACTGCTGAATAAGTCACTTAATCTTCGCTGATCTGTACAACTTTGCTCTTTATCACCACTTTGCCTTATTGAACTAATTTGATACAAAACTGTGCATTGCTTAACAATTGCGAACATAAAATGAACATTTAATTGTTCGTTTGCTCATTTTGAGAGCGCCATATAGTTTCATGCGAATCCTTTTGATTAACATAATGCCCACATTATCTGTACGGGATAATGCCAAATCAACGTCCAAGGAAATATATTATGGCTAATAAAAAACAACATACTCTCATTGGTGAGTGTATTGCCGAGTTCATAGGTACGGGTTTGCTCATATTTTTTGGTGTCGGATGTGTAGCCGCACTCGTATTGACCAATGCTCAGTTTGGGCAATGGGAAATCTCTATCGTTTGGGGCCTTGCAGTTGCCATTGCTGTCTACTGCACTGCGGGTGTCTCAGGCGCACACATTAATCCCGCCGTGACCATAGCGCTTGCCGCTTTTCATGGCTTCGAAAAATCTAAAGTTATACCTTATATAGCTTCTCAAGTTGCCGGAGCATTTTGTGCTGCTGCAATTGTTTATGGACTTTACAGCAATTTATTTACTGCGTGGGAAGTGACAAACGGTATCGCTCGTAATACACCAGAAGCACTTGCTACCGCTGGCATTTTTTCAACATACCCTAACCCTGCTTTATCTTTTTCTGGTGCATTTGCTGTAGAATTTGCCATTACAGCGGTACTGATGTTCGCAATTTTGGCGTTAGGTGATGAAAATAACGGTGCTGCACGCGGTCCGCTAAACCCACTTCTGATTGGTATTGTAGTTGCGACTATTGGTGGTTCGTTAGGTCCACTAACTGGCTTTGCGATGAATCCTGCTCGTGACTTTGGTCCAAAATTATTTGCATACCTAGCAGGATGGGATTACGCGCTTAGTGGGGCTAAAGATATTCCCTACTTTATCATTCCGATAGTAGCAACCGTTGCTGGTGCTTGTTTTGGTGGTTGGGCTTATCCTAAATTTATTGGTGCGTACGTACCGACAGTCGGGACAGGTTGTACTATTCCAAATCAATGCGAAGAATGTGAAATTACAGAAGATTCAGAAGCTCAGGTTTGAGCAATAAAAAGAATAAATCCAATAAAGTGAAAGGATCCCTACCTATGAATAATAAATATATTGTTGCTCTTGACCAAGGCACGACAAGTTCACGAGCGGTAGTGCTCGATCATGACGCAAACATAGTGAGTGTTGCACAACGCGAGTTTACTCAAATCTACCCTGAATCGGGTTGGGTGGAACACGACCCCCTAGAAATTTACGCGACACAAAGCTCTACATTGGTTGAAGCATTAGGCCAAAAAGGCATTCGCTCAGACCAAGTAGCTGCGATTGGTATTACTAACCAACGTGAAACCACCATTGTTTGGAACAAAGAAACCGGCGAACCTGTCTACAATGCGATTGTGTGGCAATGTCGCCGCACTGCTGATATCTGTGCAGAGCTGAAGAAGATTGACGGCTTTGAAGAGTATGTACGTGAAAACACAGGTTTGCTGCTTGACCCATATTTCTCTGGCACAAAAGTGAAATGGGTGCTTGAGAACGTTGCTGGCGCACGCGAACTTGCACAAGAAGGCAAATTGCTGTTTGGTACGGTTGATACTTGGCTGGTATGGAAAATGACTCAAGGTCGTGTCCATGTCACTGACTATACCAATGCTTCTCGTACCCTGTTGTTTAATATCAATACTCTTCAATGGGATGAAAAAATCCTTAAAGAGCTGGATATTCCGCTATCAATGATGCCAGAAGTGAAAGCATCCTCTGAAGTCTATGGCGAAACTAACATCGGTGGTAAAGGCGGTACTCGTATTCCAATCGCAGGCATTGCTGGTGACCAACAAGCCGCGCTATTTGGTCAAATGTGTGTTCAACCGGGTCAAGCTAAGAACACCTATGGTACTGGCTGTTTCTTGTTAATGAACACTGGTAAAGAGAAAGTGACGTCGAAAAACGGCTTGTTAACAACGCTAGCTTGTGACCCTGAAGGTAAAGTCTCTTACGCACTAGAGGGTTCAGTGTTTATTGGCGGCGCAGCTATTCAATGGCTTCGTGATGAAATGAAACTCATCACTGATGCAAAAGATTCTGAATATTTTGCAACCAAAGTGGACTCTTCAAATGGTGTTTATGTGGTTCCAGCCTTTACAGGTCTTGGCGCTCCATACTGGGATGCGTATGCTCGCGGTACTATCGTAGGTATGAGTCGCGGCACAGGTATCAACCACATCATTCGCGCAACATTGGAAAGTATTGCCTATCAAAGCCGTGACGTAATTGATGCAATGCAAGCGGATTCGGGTATCAAACTGGCGACCCTGCGTGTTGATGGTGGTGCGGTAGCGAACAACTTCCTCATGCAGTTCCAATCAGACATTCTCAATACCGATGTGCAACGTCCTAAGGTTACAGAAGTGACGGCTCTCGGCGCGGCATACTTAGCGGGACTTGCTGTCGGTTACTGGGGCTCTTTAGATGAAGTGGCTGATAAAGCTGAAATCGACCGAGTCTTTGAACCAGCACAAGATGAAGCAAAACGAGCTCAACGTTACAACGGCTGGAAACGAGCAGTACGGGGCGTGTTAGCTGTTTCTCACGTTGCTGACGAATAACACGCTTACAACGTCAGGTTGGCACTTGATCAAAAAGTAAAGGGACGCTTAGCGTCCCTTTTTGTTTCACCGAACAAAGTCTGCAATACCTACCAATAGCTTTTACTAACCAACACCTTTTAGTAACCAATAGCTTTTACCAATCAATTCAATAAGAACAAGCAATTTTTCTTAATCACCTCTTCATGTGAATATACATCTCGAAGGCAAGAGACAGAAATTGCCAAACCAAAAAACTTTTAGGAAGGTAAAAAAATGATTAACACTACTATCAAACCATTTAACGCAACGGCATTCAAAGACGGCAAATTCGTAGACATTTCTGAGAAAGACGTACTAGGCAAATGGGCTGTATTCTTCTTCTACCCAGCAGACTTCACATTCGTATGTCCAACTGAGCTAGGTGACCTAGCTGACCACTACGAAGAGCTTCAATCTCGTGGCGTAGAAGTGTTCTCAGTATCAACTGACACTCACTTCACTCACAAAGCATGGCACGATAGCTCAGACACAATCGGCAAAATCAACTACTACATGTTAGGCGACCAAACTGGCAACATCACAAACAACTTCGGTGTTATGCGTGAAGGTCAAGGTCTAGCAGACCGCGCTACTTTCGTAATCGACCCAGAAGGTGTTATCCAAGCAGTTGAAGTAACAGCTGAAGGCATCGGTCGTGACGCAGAAGACCTACTACGTAAAATCAAAGCTGCACAATACGTTGCTTCTCACCCAGGTGAAGTATGTCCAGCTAAATGGAAAGAAGGCGAAGAAACGCTAGCGCCTTCTCTAGACCTAGTAGGCAAAATCTAAGCATAAAGCTTAAAACCTAATCCATTTGTAGCTGTTCGGCGGCTTCAAATAGGAAGGTTGCTGAATTAGAGAGCTGGTCAGGCAATGTACCTAACGACCTACGAGCTTGACTGGCTCTCCCCCTCAGCAAAATAAAATAATTGAATTTATCCAGAGTGACCGCTCTCTTTAATAGAATTACGAACAGGTATAACAAAAATGTTAGATCAGGCGATTAAACAACAATTAAAACAATATCTTAGCAACCTTAAAGAAGAAGTTCAGTTAGTGGTCAGCCTAGATGAAAGCAAGGCATCCAATGATATCCAATCACTAGCGAACGAAATTGCAGAGCTAAGCGATTTAGTCACTGTGACTCGCGATGACGCAGCAAGCGCTCGCCGTCCAGTAATGACAGTAACAAACCCTAAAAAAGGCACTCAGCTACGTTTTGCTGGTCTTCCAATGGGACACGAGTTTACCTCTCTAGTATTGGCACTACTTCATTCAGGTGGTCATCCAATTAAGCTAGAAGCAGAAACGATTGAACAAATCGCTAAATTGGACAAAAAGCTCGATGTAGAGATCTTTATCTCGCTGTCTTGCCAAAACTGTCCAGACGTCGTTCAAGCGTTCAACATGATGTCTTCTATCAACCCAGACATTCGTACAACAATGATCGACGGCGCACTGTTCCAAGATGAAGTGAAGTCTCGCGACATCATGGCGGTACCAAGCGTATTCGTAAATGGCGAACTGTTCGGTCAAGGCCGTATGTCTCTGACTGAAATCCTGAACAAAATTGATGACGGCTCAGCAGACAAAGCAGCAGCAAGCCTAAACGAAAAAGAACCATACGATGTTCTTGTTATCGGTGGTGGCCCTGGTGGTAGCGCGGCTGCGGTATACGCTGCTCGTAAAGGCATTCGCACTGGCGTTGTAGCTAAGCGCTTGGGCGGCCAAGTAATGGATACCATGGCAATCGAAAACTTCATTTCGGTTAAACATACTGAAGGTCCAAAACTGGCGCACGATTTAGGTGAACACCTAAAAGAATACGGTGTGGACATCATTACTGAGCAACAAGCCGACAAGCTAATGGGCGCTCAATACACAGAAGATGGTTACATCCATGTCAGCCTTGAAAGCGGTGCAACCCTTAAGAGTAAGAGTCTCATCTTAAGTCCGGGAGCACGCTGGAGAGAGATGAACGTACCGGGAGAACAGGAATACCGTAACAAAGGTGTTGCTTACTGCCCACACTGTGACGGCCCACTATTCAAAGGCAAGAAAACAGCGGTAATCGGTGGTGGTAATTCAGGTATCGAAGCGGCAATTGACCTAGCAGGTATCGTTGAACATGTGACTGTTCTTGAGTTCGCTGACACGCTACGTGCTGATCAAGTGTTGATCAACAAGGCAAACTCTCTGCCAAACGTTGAAATCATCACAATGGCTCAAACGACTGAAGTAGTCGGTGACGGAAAGCGTGTTACAAGCTTGAAATACAAAGACCGCAATACAGATGAAATCAAAGAAATTGAGCTATCAGGTATCTTTGTACAAATCGGCCTTGTACCAAACACTGAATGGTTAAAGGATTCTGATGTCGAGTTGTCTGCTCGTGGTGAAATCGAAGTAGGCAGCCGCGGCGAAACTAGCATGGAAGGTGTCTTCGCTGCTGGTGACGCTACAACCGTACCTTACAAGCAAATCATTATTGCTATGGGTGAAGGTGCAAAAGCGAGTCTAGGTGCGTTTGATTACCTAATTCGCAAACAAGCTTAAATCATACATTTTATCTCCTGTTAACGACAAAGGGCTCTACTTCAGTAGAGCCCTTTTTTTAGGCTTTAACAGCAGCAATGACGAGTGCTGTATTTATTACTTCACAACCGCAGAAGGAAAAGCATCGCTACCTAGCACATGACCATTTACTGACTTACCGTAGTAGCCTTGGTGGTTGTGATATTTTTTAGCATTCGCCTCAAGGTTGCCCTTAAATCTTGGGTCTTGTGGGCGTTCATGGCTGTTCACGAAGGCAGCGACATCCCAAGCTTCTTGTACAGTTAACTGAACGCTTTTACCCAATGGCATGTTTTCATAAATGAAGTAAGCCGCAGTATTAATACGGTGCATGCCCGCGCCCCAGTTATATGCATTTTTGCCCCACAAAGGCGGAATATAGGAGTGCCCCTCGCTATCCGAGACACCTTGCCCATCTTTCATATGACAAGCGGCGCAATTGTCTGCATAAACCTGCGTTCCACGCTCAAGTGAAGGTTCCAGTTCAGGATTTGCGATCTTTGGATAACCTCGCCCTACTAAACTGCCACGTTTATCAACCGGAAGAGCCTGAGCGATAACTTCTGGCATGGGAAACGACTCGGCCTTACCACCGATTTGCAACTGCTTATCGTCTAAAGCTGGCACAGGTTCATTTTCCAGACCATGCTGATCCATCAAACCGCCCATGGCTAACCAATAAGCATAAGCACTCAACGCAACCAATTCCGGAGAATCATAAGCAGGCGGCTTTCCGTTCATCGAATAAGTAAAACACCCTTGAATTCGGTCAGCGTAGCTGTTTACGCGATCATTCTTTTTACGGTATGCAGGATAAGCCATATACGCAGCCCACAAAGGTGCTGAGTTAGCCTTGCGACCCGCTTCCATATGACAGTTCACACAGTTCTGGTCATTGCCAACGTACTTTCCACGCATCTGCTGTGAATTAACGAACAATGAGTAACCGAGTTTAACCTTCTCTCCAAATTCATCGTTGGTGATAGTGGTTAAATCTCTTGGTACAAGATATTCGGCTTGGCTGTTTTTCTTTGCTGCAGGTAATTCAGCCTGACGGTCAGGCAACTCAGTATTTGCTTTTGCCGATACAGAAAGCATGCTGAACGCCAACAATGAATAAATGACTTTCATAGCAAACTCCTAGTATCGAAATGACGCAAAGTAGAACGACAAGTTTTCTATTTCATCGTCTGTTAGCTTTTGGGCAATGGTAGACATCATATTGAGTGGGTCTCCACTACGGGAACCCTTCTTCCAATCGTGAAGTTGCTTTTTCAGATAATAAGCATGTTGACTTGCTAAGCGAGGAAATTGGCCCACGCCCATCCCACTGGCTGCATGACAAGTGGCGCACGCGGGTATATTTCTGTCCCAGTCCCCCTGATAAACCAGTTTTCGATAAGGGGTGCTGATATCGGCTTGAGAACCGCGCTGCTCGAGATTGGTAAACTCATAGCTAGGCAATGACGCATAGTACTCGGTTACTTCTTTGCGAATTTGAGGATCACTCAGCTCTTTTGCCATAGGGCTCATTAGGGGATCTTTACGTTCACCGGATAAGAACAGCTGAATTTGACTATCCAGATATTCCGCATTTAACCCTGCTAGCATCGGAGCAATATTTGGCTGGCCTTTCCCATCCTGCCCATGACAACTGGTACAGACGCCAGCTTTGGCTGGCATTTCCACCGCCTGAATACTGGCTGAAGCAACCAGCATGGGCAAAGCGGCCCATAGTTGTAAATTTGACATGCTGACTCACTATTACTACTTCTATTATCACTCCTACTATTGTCAGGATTATTAGTAATTCGACTATTGTGGATTTCCACATAACGACAGAAAACACCGCCTCTATCACTACGACGAAAAGCGGTGTTGCAAGTCACTAAGTGCTTTGTCTTATGCTTTATATATCCGAGCTGGCAGTGATTGACGTGCAGCAGCACCCACCACCCAGTCGAGCAATACGCCTTTGCCTTCACGGGTTGGGTCAATCATGCCAATATCGTTGATGTTGACACCATCACTGGTCTTCATTTTCACAGGCTGTTGTTTGTCGCCAATCCAGTGAGCGCGTTCGCCTAATTCGGTATGACCAAAGCCGTGCTCGAAACCTAATGTCCCCGGTTGAATACCATCAAGCACCATAGCTGTCGCCTTAATTTGAGCACTCGGCGTTTCCACAACAAAAAGGTCTCCAGTTTCAATACCCGCATCTTGTGCATCCTTCGGATGGATATAGACCGGATTGGTTCCTTTTATCGAATGTAGACGTGGTGACAAGTTCGAAACCGCGCTGTGAATGTTGGATTTAAAATTGGTGAGTGACATTGGCCATTCGCTCTTAGGGTATTTATCCTCCATTGGCGTACCGTCACTCAGTTTCTGCGGATGCCAGCTCGGGCAGCCAGTGTACAGTTCGCCGGTCATGGTATTACGAGAAGTACCTACCTTTTCATTCCAAATCGCCACCGGATGATTCCACTTATACTTCATCTCTTCGCCTTTATAGGCTTCCGTTGCGTTCTCAAATCTTCCTCCACGAGCAAAAATAAACGCGACTCTCTTCATCTCTTCAGGCGTTAACACTTTCTGCATCGCTGGTAGTAGTCTTTCCAATCCAGACCAAGCAATGTCTTCCGCAGAAACATCAGGCACGCCACCTTTGACATAAGCTAAGTTGGCCGCCGAACGTAAGTAAAAATCTTCGGCGCTATGAATGGCATGCCACTGCCCTTGAGCATCCTTAACGGCGTTTTCACCAAAGCCGCCCAACTGCATTTTCTTCGCTACATCGATCAAGAAGTTTTCCAGACAGATTGGACGACCATCCGCTGTTTTTTCGGTGTGAGGCTCAACAATCGGCCAACGTGCTGTGACCGCTTTTACTGGCACACCGTGCCATGGACCAGCCATCCCCCAGCTTTCATACGTCACGGTATCTGGAACCAGATAGTCAGACAGCGATGTGGTTTCGTTGATGAAGGCATCCACAGACACAATCAGACCTAACTGTTTTGGATCTTTGAGCTTATCTTCCAATAACGTTTTTAGCCCCGGCACACCATAAAGTGGGTTCGCTATATGATTGATCCACGCTTTTATGCGATAAGGGTAGCCATCCACAGCTGCGGATAAATGTTCTGTTAAAAGCGGAGCGGATATTGGGTACCATGGTGCCCGCGTAGGGTACGGTGATTCACCTGCCGCTACCCGTCGCTTGTACTCACTGGTTTTCTGATACGGGAATTTACTGCGAGAAAGGAAAATCCCTTTTGGCCCCACTTTACCTTCAAATTTAGTGAAGTCATAACGAGGACCATTAGCTGAAGTCGGATAACCACCTGCTTTAGCCATTGCTCCGCCTTTGAGATTAATATTCCCCACCAGCGCATTAAGCATCAAAATGGTAAACGAGTTGTAGAAACCATTGCTATGCATGTTACCACCGTGCGTATCGACAACCGCTTTAGTGCCATAGCTGGTAAAACGCTTAGCAAGAGCAATAATGTCTTCTTTAGCAATCCCGCATTGTTGGCTGTAAAAGTCTAAATCATATTTGAACGCCTCTTCTTTTAAACGTTGTAAAGAGGACTTCACCTTAACCAATTCGCTACCCAGCTTGACCTCTGTTTCAACAAACAAAGCCGCTGCGTCACTCTGAGTATGTAAAGCGAACTCACCACTTGTTGCGTTAACAACCACATAAGGGTCAGTGTCTGAACGAGGCTCACCCGTAAACGGTAAACCCATATCCGAAGCGCGAAGAAAGCTGCCGTTTCTTGTATGCGTTTCGTCACTGATGACTAAGTGAGTCGCGTTGCACCAATGAGCGTTACCCGCCTTTTTCATTGCCTCAACACCCGGTTGGGCGAGAAAGCTATGGTTGTAACGTTGATTTTCAATGATCCACTGAATCATTCCCAGCACTAAAGCTGAGTCGCTGCCCGGATTGATAGGTAGCCAGTTATTTCTGTCTGCGGCGGCAAGACTGGATGAACCGGCAGGCAAGCTCGGCGTCACTATGGTGTATTCCAACTTGCCACTGGTTCTGGCCTGCGCTAACTGGCGCGCCTGACGTTTAAACGGATTACCCGCCTGAGCAGGCGACATTCCAATAAAAATCACATATTCCGCGTTATCAAAGTCAGGTTTTAAATGGGCATATTTGTCTAAATCATTAAGCAGAGCACCACTGCCGGCACGAAACGCGTAACCACAGTACGAACCATGATGGCCAAAGTTGCGAGTGCCGAAACTGTTAAAGGCAAAGCGCTTGATGATATCGTCACGCCCTTCATTCGAGGCATTAGTAACCAGCAACTGGTTGGCTTTAGGACCGTATTCGGGATTGTCCGGATCGAGCGGTGTTTTTACATCACGTATCGCTCGTAAACCATCCACATGCCCTTCACCGAAAAGGTCACCACCTTCGATAATCTCTTCCAGAAGTTGTTCGTAGCTGATAGGAATCCAACGTCCTTCGCCGCGTTTACCCACTCGTTTTAATGGCTGAGTAATACGATATGGGCTATTTCGAATCTCCAACATACCATTGCCACGAGCACATGCTGTAGAGCGTCCTTCCAAGCCAGCTTCACCAGCCAAACTCAAATATGCGTCTTTAACCGGTGTCTCAAATGGAATCGCATTTTGGTGCGACAACGGGTGATACGGATTGCCACTGATACGTAAAATCTCATCAGTTTTATTATCGATACGTACCCGCAAACCGCACAACGTCCAACAACCAAAACACATTGAAGGCGCTACTCGCTGATTTGGATTGGGAATCAAATTCCCCTTTGCGTTGACCGTGTATTCAGCTTCAAGTGAGTTACCATGATGAATATCCTTAGTTGGGCTGCCAGCTTTACCTTCAACCGCGCCTTCTACCATATGCTTCGTTGTGGTCGCATAACCTGCTGCAAACGCACCTACACCACCAACGGCGAGGCCAGACTTCAAAAACTGACGACGTTTATTGTCCATAGAACTGTTCCTCTAATTATTGATGAGTAGATGTGAGTCGTGGGGCACTAGATGAAACTAACTCGCTGGCAAGCAGAGCAAGAGCCAGCCATAGACCGAACATCCCTACAATGCCCAATAAGCCATCCGAGCCTAATGGAATCTGATACGGAATCGGTCCCATATCGTATTTGGCAATGGTCTGAACCTGCATCATGGTGACCCAACGTACAACCCATGCAGCGCCAAGTGCCAACAACGCCATCACTAGCAAACCTGTCTTGCTGTAATGCTCACGCAGACAAAACATTCCCCAGATAACGCTGAGTAGCATCAAAACTGAAATCATCGCCAGTTGATGCACCCACTCATTGCTGAGGTATAGCGAAAACGTCTGATTATTCGACGCCCAAATCGGCACAAGAACTAAGGAAAGAACGCTGCTCAAAGAGACTGTTTTTTTCAACAGGTTAAGGTCGAAGGACGTCAGTGACTCTTGTTTACTTTTGTTTGGGAAAAGCAGCCAGACAAACAGGGTAAAACCTACAGCACCTAAGAAAGCGGACACAAACCAAAACAATGGCGACGCAGGCTGATTCCACAAAGGGCGCGAATGTACTGCCATGATCTCTGCGCCGGTATACACCGCAATGGTTAAGCCAGAAAGAGCCGTTAACAGAGACACTGCCAGCATGTGTTTATGAGAGATCTGCCATTGACCCAGCGTCAGTTTGGAAATCCATTTGAACACTTTTCCTTGGCTATCACTTAATTTCATCAAGTCATTACGCAAATACAACCAAGCCGTGATTAACGCCAAGCCAGAAAACACGGGTAACAATAGAGAACCTAACGACATCCATGACCATGGTGTGAAATATAGGTAGAAATGCCATGCTCTACCCGGCTGATGAAGATCGCCAGTCAGTGCAAGCGGGCCAACTACAGCGCCAATCGCCATAGTAAGCACCAACGCTGCACGCAGACGATGGCTACTTTGTTGATCAAACTTTAACGCAATCACAAACAGTATCGCTGCTGCATAAGCCGAACCAATGTAGAAGAAATACTGAACGGCCCATGGCAGCCAAGCAACAGCCTGAGGTTGAACGAGAACTTCGGCAATGTTCATACTGATTCTCCTTGCGGTTCAAAAATCACAGATTGCCCTTGCAATGGATGAACAAACCTTTCGTTCATGCCGATGTAGAACACATGTGGACGGGTATTTTCATTCGGCTTTAGAACCTTGAGATCATCACCATGCTCTGCGATTAACTGACTGACGTGACTGTTCGGGTCATTGATGTCGCCAATCACCCTTGCGCCACCTACACAGGTTTCCACGCAAGCAGGCAACAGCCCTTTTTCAAGACGATGAGCACAGAAGGTGCATTTATCGGCGGTCAAAGTGTCATGGTTGATGACGCGTGCATCATAAGGACAAGCCTGAACGCAGTAAGCGCAGGCAACACAACGGCTGTTATCGACCATCACAATGCCATCGTCACGCTGAAAGGTGGCTTGTACCGGACAAACCGCAACACAAGGAGGGTTGTCGCAGTGGTTACACAAACGAGGCAAGGTGAAAGCTTTTACGTTTTGCGTTGAAGGTGAGCCATCGTCCAGAGTCACTTCGTATTGTTTGACTGTGGTTCTGAACTGACCAATCGGCATCTGGTTTTCCACACTGCAACCAACCGTACACGCCTGACAACCAACACACTTACGCAAATCAATCACCATGGCGTAACGCTTACCGGTTTGTCCTTTTCTGTCTGGCGACTGGTTATTTCGTATCACGGTACTTGCTGTTGCAGTTCCAACACCCGTGATTGGAATCAAAGCAGCGCCAGCAGTAACGGCACTCATGAAACGTCTTTTGCTCGTATCCATCACTCACCTGCTAAATTTATAAGGGGTCTGAGTTTATTGTCAGAAAAGCCCCCGCTTGCCGATATAGTGGATTTCCACATACCCAGATCAAAGTTGATCTAAAACAAATGTAGCTAGCAGTAAGATGCTGTTATTCTTAGCCATATAAGGATTTCAAACGGACAATTCAGGCGATGATGAGAACGGGTATACAGCACATTGCAGCTCTGCTATTGGCAAGTATCTCTCTGCTGTTTTCTGCGTTCAGCTTTGGGCAATCAACAGAGAAACACTCTGTTGATATTGGTGTGTTAGCCATACGAGGCAATTTGTACGCACAGCAGCGTTGGCAACCCACTATGGATTGGCTGAGCCAACAAATTCCTGATAGCGACTTTATACTCCATCCTCTGGACTTAGAAAGTATGGCAACCGCCGTTCAGAATCAGAGCATGGATTTCATCCTGACCAATCCCGGCCAAGCGGTACGTTTGGGCAGACAGTTTGAACTGTCGTGGTTAGCCACCCTCAACAGCGGTCTAACCGGTCACTTTAATCACACCATTGGCTCAGCTGTGGTAGTACAAAAAGACGCTCCGTATTTCAAAATCGAAGAGTTGGCGGGAAAACCGATGGCTGCGGTTTCAGAACGCGCGTTCGGGGGTTATCTGACGCTGCGCTATCAAGTGTTAGAAATGGGAATCAACCCGAATGACTTCTTCGCCAATGTTCGTTTTCTGGGCTTTCCGATCGACGCCAATCTCTACCAACTGCGAGACAAGATTGTCGACGCAGCAATAGTTCCAGTGTGCCTACTCGAAACCATGCAACAAGAAGGATTATTGGAAGCCAACGCTTATCGAGTAATTAACGCGCAGACACCCAATGATTTTCCTTGTCAGGTATCGACTCGCCTTTATCCAAACTGGTCGTTTGCAAAAACGGAACGTGCATCTTCTCAACTGGCAAAACAGGTCACTCGCGCCTTACTGGCAATGCCATCAGACAGCCAAGCGGCCATCACTGCCGGAGCCTCTGGCTGGACATCTCCCGCCAGCCTTTTGTCCATTGATAAACTTTATCAGGCATTAGACCTTCACCCATTTCAAGAACCCTGGTGGAAAGAAGCTTTTCGTTGGCTGCGGTTTCATCAGGAATGGGCATGGGCAGTATTTGTATTTGTCATCGTTTTGAACGCTTATCACTTTTGGCTTGAATACCGTTTCAGCAAAAGTAAGCAAGCTCTGGAACAGACACAATCTCGACTCAAAGAAAAAAGTGAGCAGCTTGAACACTCTCAGCGCGTAGCCATTGTCGATGAGCTGGGAAGCAGCCTTGCACATGAAATCAACCAACCTCTCGCTGCAATACGAAATTACAGTGAAGGTGGCTTATTGAGACTTTCTAAACAAAGACCGAATGAAGATATCGTGCCGGTCTTTCATAAAATTCAAAAAGAGGTGGATAGAGCGGATGCCATTATTCATCGTCTACGCAATCTCATTAAGAAACGCAGCATCGAAAAGCAACCGAACAATGTAGAAGATCTGATAACCGACACCCTAGAGTTAATGCATTACCGCTTACAGAAACACTCGGTTTTGCTGGTACGCCAAACGGAAGGTGACGTCATTGCCGCTGACATTGATTCCGTGGGCATGCAGCAAGTGTTCGTGAACTTGTTAAATAACGCCATTGATGCCTGTATCAGCTTCCAACAACGCCATAAAACTGAAGACTATCAAGCAACCATTACTGTAGAGACTGAATACCATCAGGACAGCCTGCTGGTTAAGATCATAGACAATGGCACTGGGTTAGCGGGAAATGAAGTAAACGACACCTTCTTTACAACCAAAGATAATGGACTTGGCTTAGGGTTAGCCATATGCCGAGATGTTATGGAAACCCACCATGGTCAGATTCTGTTGGAGTCTATAGAACCTCACGGCTGTGTGGTCACGCTTTCGCTGCCCTATTTTTAATGGATCATCAGGAATATCACTTATGAACCACATCAATACACAACTTCCTGTTTATGTCGTCGACGATGACGAGTCCGTTCGCGATTCACTCGCCTTTATGCTTGAAGAACACGATTTTAAAGTGACTACATTTGCAGACGGCCAACTGTTTCTGGATTCTGTCGACATAACCAAGCCGGGCTGTGTGATATTGGACAGCCGTATGCCACAACTTCGAGGTCAGCAGGTTCATCAAATACTTAATGAAGCCAACAGTCCTTTGGCGATCATTTACCTCACAGGCCATGGTGACATCCCAATGGCTGTCGACGCTTTGCAAGAAGGCGCAATTCACTTTTTTCAAAAGCCGGTAAAAGGTGATGAATTGGTACAAGCCATTATTGATGGACAAGTCCAATCTGCGGCCAAACTCGACTGGGTTGATGCCAAGGCTTGTTACGACTCGCTGACCAAGCGTGAAAAAGACATACTCAGACTGATTATTTCAGGCAAACGCAACATCCGTATTGCTGACGAACTTTGCATTGCAATGCGCACCGTTGAAGTACACAGAGCAAGCCTGTTAAAGAAATTCTCAGCTCATACTGTTGCGGAACTCGCCTATATCTATGGAAAGCTGACAAACAGTATTAAAGAGTAATTCACGTATCCAGCGACTTCGTCTAGTTCCCCGTTCAACACACTCGGTTGTTTTTATTTTGTTAATGGATTGAAAAAGTTCCTTATAACCTCAACATAAGAAATCATAAGCATAATTGCCTTCTTGATAACATAAGGGACTTCTTTTGTCGGAAACGGATTTAAACGATCTCAGGTTTTCAGCCCACCACTTCTATGCTGGTGTTCGAAAATTCTTACCTATCTCACTCTTTGTTGCTATCTTTGGTGCCGCTTTCGGATTGGCTGCTTCACAAACGGGTTTAGACAACGTTTCTACTGTATTGATGAGTGCAGCGGTTTTTGCTGGAGCGTCTCAGTTTGGTAGTTTGGATTTATGGGGTACTGAAGTGCCTATTCTCCCGCTGGTCGTCACTGTTTTTGCTATCAACGCCAGACATCTGTTGATGGGTGCCTCTCTTTACCCTTGGTTAAAACATCTCCATCCGTTAAAGCGTTACGGCGTGATGATGGTGGCATCCGATTCCAACTGGGCGATGTCTTTGCAGGCGTTTAATCGCAGAGAATATGGCAAAGCGTTGGGCATATTACTTGGTGGCGGGTTAACCATGTGGGTTTTCTGGATCGCAGGCACTTGGCTAGGCCTCTATTTCGGTAGTTCTATCAGCGACCCAAAAGCCTTTGGTCTCGATATGGTGATGTCGTGCTTTTTGCTCACCATGGTTCTGGAAGGTAAGAAAGATCAACGCACCATGATCATTTGGGGTGGCGCTGCCGTGGCGTCAGTTTTAGCTTATTTATATCTACCAGAAAACAGTCATGTTTTTGCTGGCGCTTTAGTCGGTGGTTTACTGGGTATTATTCTGAAGGAAGAAACACATGAGCATTGATACCGCAGGTTCTGGCACTCTACTAATCATTCTTATCATGGCACTGGTCACTCTCGTCACTCGCTGGGGCGGTGTGTTTGTCATGAGTTTTGTGCCAATTAATCACAAAGTACAACAGTTCATTGCGGCAATGTCTGGCTCAGTGTTAGTTGCGATTATTGCGCCGCTGTTTATCCAAGGTGATATGGGAGCAAAACTCGCACTTGCGATGACAGCGATATTCGCTTTAACAACTAAAAGACCGTTAACCGCCATTGCCTTAGGCATTGCCATGGCAGCGGTAACAAGACAAATGGATATTTATTAAGTTTGATGTCCAAGAGCAATAATGAGCAATTTTGTTCAAGTTTTCGATTCAGCGAGTAACTATACTGGGAACTATAGGAATCACACGTTAAGGGAATCGTTTTGAGTGCCAAACAAGAAAATCGCTTTCAGTTCAGCAGTAGTCAAAAGCAACTAGTCACCACACTAGAAGCGACTATGAGCGATTTTTCTTATACCAAACATGCGCATGAGGAGTATTCCCTTGGCGTTACTCTGAAAGGTCGCCAAGATTTTTTCTGCCAAAACGCTTTCCATAAAAGCCCAGCAGGCGGAGTACTGCTCTTCAACCCTGAGGATGTGCACGACGGTCATTCCGGCGTTAGTGAAAGCCTTGAATATGTCATGCTCTATATTCATCCCAATGAATTGAAGCCGCTTTTTCAGGCTCTGGGTTATAGCAAAGATGCCTCTTTAAGAGTTGAGAAACCGTTACTGAATGACCCCGTGCTAAGACACCAAATTCTGGCTATGCACCAACTCGTCAGTGATTCAAACCACTCGACTATCGAGTTTGAAAGCGGGCTATTTCATATTGCGCATTCTTTAGTACGCAAAGCTGGAAAACTCAATCATGATTTCCATACACCTTTGTCGAAAAAAGATAGCCTGTTAACCAGAGCAAAAGATTTCATCATCGATCATATTGACCAAGATATTTCCATTGATGACGTTGCTCAAGCCGCGGCTATGTCGAAATATCATTTTATTCGCTTATTTCATCGTCAGTTCGGTATTACCCCTCATCAATACGTGCTGAACTGCCGAATTAATGCTGCGCGTAAATATTTGGAGACAGGCTTACCTTCAAGCCACGTTGCCCAGTTGTCTGGCTTTGCGGATAACAGTCATCTCAATCGTCATTTCAAAAGAACGTTTGGCATGACGCCTAAACAATACCAGCTACAACTCTGTTCTTAATTCCATACATTTGGAGCTTTCAATGTTAGAAATTCTCGCTTATGCCATTGGTGTAATGTACACCCCTGGGCCAATTAACCTATTAGGTCTGCACAGTGGATTAAATGGTAAAACTCGTGAACATATTGGCTTTTTCGCTGGCGTGGGGTGTGCCATGTTGATTCTGTTTATATTTCTCGGTTTCCTTGGGCTTAAATTTATTAATCCTTCCCTACTGCCATACATCAGTCTAATTGGTTGTATTTACATTGTTTATATTGCGTGGAAAGTCTTTCGTGCAAATATCAATATCTCAGACAATAAAGCAAACGTGTCTGTATTGAATTTTAATAACGGGTTATTTATGCAACTGCTTAACCCTAAAGCACTGGTTGCCACTATGCCAATTTCAACCATTCAGTTTCCGGCAGCGGGTATTAGTGGCAGTGCGATCGTCGTTTGGTCTGCAGGTTTAGCCCTTCTCGCCTTTGGCGCGCCGAGCAGTTATTCCTTGGCTGGCATGGTGATGGGGAAACGCATTGAAAACCCAATGTATTTCAAAACGTTCAATTTTCTGATGTCTGCTTTACTTATTTTTGTTGCTATAAGTATTGGTTACGAGCATGTTTATCGTGCGCTACTAGCGTCGAATTATTAACCGAATCTTATTCACTCATATGAATTTCTCATCATCATGATTACCAACTAAACTCAATATACACACAATAAGACCCTTATTTCATATAGAGTTGGGGACTGAAATTGACCCAAAATATGTTTTAGGAAAACTCTATAAACTTTGCCTACCGAATTAGGGATAAAAAATATATAGTCGGCACAAATAGATTATTCATTCATAGTGTATATATTTAAAGATTGCGAATTGCCATATGAGGGGATCATGAATAGATTCAAACTACAGACCATCGGCGCACTGAGTCTGCTCATTGCCGCTATTGTAATACTAATAGCAGCGTTAGATTACCGAGCTTTTAGAAATGAAAGCATTCACCAGCATAAAGATTTGTTGCGAGAACACAACGCAACTATTGAAGCCACTCTAAACGCCAAGTTCGAAAGTTATCGCAGTGAGCTTGCCGCACTGAGTACATTTGAAGGTGATACTGAAGGCGGCACTTTAGCCTCTCATGTAATCCGACAACTAAGAACCTTGCAGCGAGTTCAACAAGATGTCAGTGAATCCGTTGCGATTTTGACCAGTGATGGTAGTTTGTTCAGCTCTGAAGGTGAAAAATTACCTTTCAATGCTAAAGAGATGAACCGCTCTTACTACAATGCTGTGTTTAATCAAGGCAAAGAGTTTTACGTCTCTGAACCATTTAAATCTGCGGCCACAGGACACCTAGTTATTGCGGTTATTTACAAGCTAAATAATGACACAGCAATTACAGCTAATGTCAAAGCAAGCGCGGTATTAGGCACCTTTGCAGATAAAAAAGACATGTTCCTCTATGCTCATGACGGATCAATTTTACATTCACCTTATCCTGAGCTTATTGGCAAAAATATCTTTGATGAGCGACCAAGATATAAAGAGTTTAATGATTCAAATCCTGAGCTAAGCTACACAGCTGTTGTGAGAGGAAAGGATACTGATTTTACCGCTTTTTGGACCCATCTAGAAATCAGTGGCTGGAACTTTGTTACCTTCACACCTAACAGTGAAATCGAACAAGGCGCGAACGACCAACTTATTTACGCAGCTATTACGGGTTTAATCTCTATTATTTTGGCTAGCGCAGTATTAATGTTTATCATCAATAAGTTAGTTCTAAGACCTGTAGGTGGTGCACCGGATGAAATTGCAGCACTGATGAAAGAAATGGCGACAGGTAATCTATCTCACAACTTTACTCAAACAGGTAAAGAAACGGGTATATACCTTTCTCTTGTGAACCTTTCAGCTCAGCTTTCTTCATTGATCAAAAACTCGCTTAGCATTTCAGAAAATGTATCCTCTTCAGCGCAAGAACTGAACGTTGTGATGAATGAAACGCAAAAGAACGCTCAAGATGAATTACAACAAATGGAACAAGTTTCTACTGCGATCAACGAGCTGTCTTCTACGTCTCAAGAAGTGAGCAACAAAGCCGTCATGGCAGAAGATGAAGCGAGAAAAACCCAAGACAGCGTAATAAACGGTAAACAAACGCTCGAACAAAACATCGTCTTGACCGATAAGATCAGCCAATCGGTGACCAACACAGCAAGCATTGTTAGTGAACTCAGTCAGTTGGTGTTGGAAATCGGTAGTGTTACCGAAGTTATCAATAATATTTCTGAACAGACTAACTTGCTCGCCCTCAATGCGGCAATTGAAGCTGCACGTGCTGGTGAACAAGGCCGTGGTTTCTCAGTTGTTGCAGATGAAGTCAGGGTTCTTGCAACACGCACTCAAGAATCAACGGTCAGCATTCAAAAAATCATAGAAAGATTGCGCGGCCAGTCAGATAAAGCCAACAAAAACATGATGGAAAATGTTGATTTAATAGAAGATTCTGTCGCTCTGGCAGATCAAATCAAAGCAGCATTTGAAGAAATAGCATCAGCTTCGCAGTCGATTTCTGATATCAACACTTTGGTGGCCACAGCATCCCAGCAGCAGTTTGCCGTAACTGAGGAAATTTCTCAGTCCATTACCCATACATTTGATTTAGTGAACCGAAATGTTTCCGCTATTCATCAAACTCTGCAAGCTTCTACCGAACTTGCTCAGCTAGCTGAAGCTCAAACAAACGAACTGGAATACTTCAAAGTCTAGTTAAATACTCGCTCCTCTTTCTAAGTTCTTGGGAAGAGGAGTGTTTTCAATACCTAGAAAAGTGTACTTTAGAAAAACTGTATGGCCTGACATTGGTCATCTAGTCCTTTTGAATGAGAAGAATCAACATCCTCAGCATTCATAGACTAACGTTCTAAAAATGCACATAAGGCTTGATTAAAAACCTCTGCTGATCCATTAAAGGCAAATGCCCAGCGTCTTGTATCCGAATAAGCTCCGCATTCGGTATTATCTGGCTAGCCCTTTCTCCATATTCGCTAGAAAACAATCTATCATTTTCCCCCACTATAACGAGGGTTTGATGAGTTATTTGAGCAAGTAAATTCATATCTATTGCTGATACAGCTGCCCCTTTGCCTTGAGCAAAAGCCTTTTTACCACCGGGCTTTTTCAGTACTTCAATAGAATAGTGAATATGACTCGGTTCTCTATTCTCTGGACGAGTTAATAAATATTGAGAATTAAAACGACTTGCAAGCAAAGACGGAAAACTGTTCATCCAAATCATTCCTATCATTGGCCAAAACGAAGGCCGTGCGCCCAATCCTCCCGAGTTAACAAGTACTAACTTATCCACCATATCTGGATTGTCTAATGCAAACTGAATAGCAATAGCACCTCCTTGACTTAATCCGACAAGGTGTACTTTTTCCTCTCCTAACTCCGATAAAAATGCTTTCAACCAACCCGAAAAATAAGCTCGGTCATAAAGTGCGTCTGGCTTATCCGACTCTCCATACCCCACAATGTCTGGCACTAGAATACGAAAATTTTTAGCAATGGCATCCATTGACGGATACCAAGTGACCGCTCCGGCACCTGCTCCATGCAGTAATACAACGGGAAAACCGTCTCCAATAGTTAAATAGGTTGTCCTTATCGAATCACAGATCAACGCCTTCTGAACGACAGAATGTCCTATTTTCTCAATGAGTTTTTGTCTGTGATTAATCTTTTTCATCACATGCTCCTATTTAAATAACCTGCTGTTATTTAAATCTTTCAAACTAAGCTGAAACACTAGAGCTTCAGCTTATTGATGATGGCTTGCAGCGTAGACAGCTCTTCTTGATCCAATAAAGAAAATATGGAGTCAGCGGTATGTTTAACAGTAACTAGGGCATCTGTTAGCACTTCATGACCAACATCCGTCAAAACCACTAAACTTTGGCGCGCATCTCTGGGATTACTCTCCTTGAAAACTAAATGATTTTTCTCCATGGGTAGCAATACTCTTGTTACACCAGAAGCTGTCAGTCCTATTTTTTCAGCCAAATGCACACGACTCAGTTTGCTTTCAAAAGCTGAATGCAAATGATACATGATTGTAAATTCCGTGAAGCTAACCCCATGAACACTAAGGGATAAGTCCAATTTTTTACTTAACAGTGAACCTATAAATGCCTGTTGTGTGATAATTGAAATGTTATCCACGTTTGATCCTCTTGTTGATTTAATTGTTGCACAATACTTGATTACTCAAACATTTTGCAAGATTTATTTCAATCTATTGATATAACAACATGGGATTTTAATGTTTAAACCACTCACAGGTTGATTGTAAATACGGCAAAAAGAAGCCTAGTCAAACATTGCCAAGAGGCCGTCTTTGAGGATGTGAAAGCAGATACTGAAGAAAAAATGGAACCATCAGATTAGGTTCGAATTGGCAACGTTCATAAAGGTAGTCGTGAGTCTCCAATTTGACAAAATAACAGAGGGGATAAACTCCCCTCTGCAATGATGGCTTACTGAACTTTAGTTAGATCGACAATTGGCTCATGCACTTGCTTCACTGCTTTACCATCAAGAAGTTTATTCACTCCTTCAACCGCACTATCCACTTCTGCTGAAGAAGACAATACAGTATACGTAAGATCAAAATGTTTGCTTTCTCCTGCATGAATCGTTGGGACTAGGCCCAGAGGACGCTGGAACTTGGTGTTATAGGCGTAACTGGTACCAGGTTCAATTCCCGTAACATAACCTTGTTGCAACGTATCTGTGTTTTTCCAAATCGTCAGAACTGGCAATTGGCTGGTATTGTATTGCATTGATACACCAAGGTTGCCCGCCTTGTTATGTAAAACAGCTAATGTGTTTCCACTCTTATCTGCGACAGGTTTTAGATTGTAAACCATCTCATCATAACCCTTAGTTGGACCTAAGTAAGTTTGCCAATCTTTTAAACCTTTGTCGGCATAGCTATTGAATGGTGAAATTTCACTGGCAGCGGCATACACTTTTGCACCTTTTTCCAAAATTGGGTTGCCAAAGTTAGAGTGATAAATAATTTGGTATTCATCGTCATAATCAGATTTGTTGGTCAAAGTATCATTGAGCGAGAAACTGTTCTCTCCCGGAGTGATAGAAAACGACGTTTTCGTAACCAATTCGGCTTTTTTAAATGTCCTTTCCGAAATTTCACCTTCGACAGTAATAGTATGTGGAGCCTCATCGCCAATAATAACTTTAATTGTTGAACTAGGGGTATTTTGAGCCCGTCCATGCAAGCTGAGCAGTTGACCGTTTTCATCTACCCCGGGATGGCCCGTCCACTCATAACCACATCGCACCATCATTTCGTTGAAGCCATCCAACCAACCTAACCCGTTACGACTTTCTAAATCAATGTAGACCGGATTAACAATTTCTTTTACTGGTGAATCCCAACCTAACACTCGCTTTCCGTTTTTCTTAACATCAAAAATACCCATGCCTCTGGTTGGTACTAAGGTCACTTCTAGCTCACCATTCTTTATAACAATAACGTCAACGCCTTCTTGCTTACCACCGTGTAAGCGCACTTTTTCTATGCTAAAAGGGATAGTTCCAAAACCAAGTTTTTGGTTCGTAATTTCCCAATTCTCAACATAAGTATTCGTTGCAGTATCGGTTAGGGTAAATTCTGCTGCAGTGGCATAAAGCGGTGCAACCAAAGTAAGAGCTGCAATAAGCGGTTTGATTTTCATAGTTTGATCCTCTAAATAATTTTTCTGACATTTAAGCTGAATCGTTTCAGCTATCAAAATTGCAGACAAAAGATTGAGGATCAAAGTGCTGAACAAATAGATGTGATTCAGTTCATTGAACTGGTTATTTTTTAACCTATTAATGTTTGATGAATCACGTTCAGCATTAACTGATTGATTTATAAATAGTAATACAGCAGCGACAAATGCTGCCATCAGCTCTCATGTTTTCTTTATCTTTTTGTGTAGGAATGAGCAGAATGGAACAAAGGTGAGTCCATTCAAAAGCAGAACACGATCTCACCTAAACTTCAGATTTGGTTACCCTTGCACTATTGGCTATCAAAACTGGGAGTTATTTAAAATCCATCTCTGCCTTACAATCCCAACACTTTTGCCAACCAATACAATGACGATAGCCCCAATGAGAACTGGGGTAATCAAAAATCCCCAACTTTGTCCTGATAACATAATTAACAATGGATTCGCGCCAGCTGGTGGATGCGTGGTTTTCGTCACCAACATCAGACTAACCGCAATTCCTGTGGCCAAGGCCAAATATATAGGCGATACGCCAACATACTGTACAAAAAACACCCCAACAAAAGCTGTTAACAAATGCCCTAAAATCACATTTTTTGGCTGAGCCAATGGACTGTCTGGAACACCAAACACCAGCACCGTGGTAGCACCAAATGGTGCCATCAATAATGCGATGTCGTAAAAGGTATGGTCAAAATAAGACAAAGTGCCGATAGCGATACTCGCTCCAACCCCCGCAATAATTGACAAAATAATACTGTTCATACGTAATTGCTCTCCTTTTGGTAGACCATCTTGTCTACATTTATAAAATAGACAGAATGGTCTACTTGTGTCAACATAGTTTTTAAGGAGAGTGCATATGAGTAAAAAACGTCAGATATTAATCGATACAGCGTTAGAGCTTTTTTATCAGAACGGAATCAACAGCATAGGGATCAATGAAATTCTAAAATCCGCCGGTGTGGCGAAAAGAACTTTGTATAAGGATTTTGATAGTAAAGAGGCGCTGATATTAGCGGCTTTACACCAACGTAATGAACGTTTTATTGACTGGCTAGAAAGCAAGCTTTCCGATTCAGACTCTGATGCCAGTGTCATCGAAAACTTATTCAAGTCGTTAGCCAGTTGGTTTGATAATCAAGAACCTGCGTTAGGAGATTTCAGAGGGTGTTTTTTTATAAATACATCCGCAGAGTTTAGCGATACTAGTTGTGAAATTTCTCGTTTCTGTAACCAGCACAAACTGCAAGTACGCCAAGTAATTCAAAGGCATCTTCGCAGTAAAGACCCGATATTATTTGAATCAATATGTGTGCTAAAAGAAGGTGCTATTACCACCGCATATATGAGTGGTGACAACCATACTGTGATAGCCCATTGCCTTGAGATATTGAGAGTCCTTCAAGAACGCTTGAATCCGAAAATTGAAAGTAAATGAGAGATAAACTTCTATTCGGTCTATTACGTTAGATAGAGGATAAAAAAGAAATTAGCGGGTTTTAGATGGGTGGAAGCCCCAGCCACATCCCGGCACACACGTCATTCGCTGTGGCTGCTTCCTTCCGGACCTGACCAGGTTTACGAACTAGTGTTGCGGGAGGACCAGGGCCCCCATAGAGCATCTTTGGTTCGTGCCAAAGAGTGGGAAGGATTATCAAGCATCGACTTCATCATTGCAAGCCTAAATCCAAGTAATGTCTTTGATTGTGAACCAATTGGACACCATTTAAACAAATCGAAGGAATCTGATTCGTTTATCGATGCCTCATTCGAATCGGTGTAACTACATTTCTTTGATGTTTTGTTTCATACATAGCTTGATCAGTTTGGTGTAACACCTCTTGTAGAGACATGTAGCTATCACGCCCTGTTGAGATGCCCACCGCAACCGTCACGTCAAAACTCACATCACGTTCAACATCAACAAACAAAAAACGTTTCAGATAAGCTTGAATATCTTCCAACTGTTCTCGTTTTATATTACCAACCAAAATGAACTCATCACCACCAATACGATATGCGTGCCCTTGCCAGATTTGTTGGATTCTATGTGCAAGTTGTTTAAGCACCTTGTCTCCAATTTCGTGTCCATAACTGTCGTTGATTTGTTTGAAATGATTCAAGTCGAGATAAACAACGGAGATTCTACCTGCTAACCCTCTGCTGTATCGACGATACAGAGCCCGTCTGTTTCGCAATTTGGTTAAGTTATCGGTATTTGATTGCTTGTGTAGATAGAAAACGACAATAACTAATAAAGCAAAGGCTGTCGCAAATAGCCATTGGCTATGACGCGTAAAACGCTTTTCAACCACTAACGTAGCTCGCCAGTCGGGCTGGTAATCATACGTTTTTATGATTTTCTGCGTATCCATCATTTTAATCGCGCGACTAAATAGTGATGCCAACGATTCGCCCAAAGGTGTTTTGGTAAAACCGATAGCAACATCAAACTTATAGAAACCACCGATCATTGAATCTTCAACAAAAGGTAACAACTGATCGGATTCACGTAAAAAGAGATTGAAATTGCCTCGGCTCATAACAATGTAGTCAACCTTGCCTGTCAACAACCCTTCAATCTGTTCCTCTTGAGTGAGGAAGGTATACAGTTCTTTGTATGGGAGCATGCGATGCAACAGGTCTTCAAAGAAATCGTCTTTGATTACGCCAATTCGCTCTGCGATTAGCTCAGACACATTGCTGTAAACAAAGTCCTTGTAACCTTCTCTTTTGATCATCACGGCTTCAGGATGGTAATAGCTTTCGCTGAAATTAACTAAGCTCTTACGCTGCTCTGTGATAGTCAATGGAGCAAGGATGTCAATGTGTTGCTGACGAATATCATTGTACATGCTCTCCCATGTTTCATTTGCTTTACTGGCTAACTCACACTTCAACAGCAAAATGTCACAGGCGCGAAAAACAACATCTGCGCTGATGCCACTTACCCCACCATCAGTATGATAAGTGGCATAAGGGCTCACATTTTCCAACTTCACTTTTAGCGGTCGCTGCATGTTCAAACCACTGTCTATCACAGCTTGGCGTAATGCATGCTTGCGAATATCAAACTGATATTTTTGTATAGACTCACGTAGCAACTTCTGCACTCGTGCGGAATGAACGTAGCGCTCGATTTCGAGCAGTAGATCTTTGTTTTCACCTTTTGGCGTCACGATAGATACGGGTTGAATAGAGATTCTGTCGTTAAGAAGCTGGGCATCAAATCCCGCTAATAGCATCGGCTTTAGCTGGTTTATCGCATCTACCACCCCATCAACTCTGTTGTTTTCCAGCAGCGATTTTGCTTCTACTGAACCGTAATAATCGACCAACTCAATCTTAGGATAGTTTTGAAGAATTAAGTCTCCATAAATAGTGCCCGCAGGTACACCAACTCTATGCATGTCCTCCAAATGAAGATTCGCTTTGCTAAACAGGTAGGTATATTCAATATTGGTCGGGCGAGAAAAATCGAAACGCTCGGCACGCTCAGGGGTATAAGTCACATTCGCTGCAAAATCACTGATCCCGGCTTCAACGGATTTTAAAATGGCGTCAAAACTAGAGTAATTGACATATTCGATATCAATATTAAAGCGATATGCAACATCATCAAATATAACGCGTGATACTACATCGTCGGCTTCTGTAGCGACGAAATAGACTTTATGTGAGTCATCGGTATTAGCGGCAAATGCTTGAGAAGAACACAAAAGCACCAACAACCAACTACAAATGTGCATGGTTCTGGACATAGACGTTGAGAATAATAATTTTTATTTATTGTATGGAATAATAGTATCGAAACTGAGTTCGATTGCATAAAGCTTTTACAAACCGTACGGTATATTTTTGCGCTAGATTTGATTTTTTTGCTGCATTTTCATTCAATCTGCTCATTGGAACTGCGTAATATAAAGTTCGTTAGCCAAGGTCGCGAACAAGTTTACCCAAACTACCAATACAAAGTCAGGTACAACGGTGTTTGCATTCACTCACATTGCAGTATTAAACAGAAAAGTTGAGAATAAACCTCCTATACCTTAAACCGACCTTTGGTAAATTTCGAACTAGGACTGACTCAGTATGGACCAATTTCTATCACATATCTTCACTGTGATTTATCAAATCCCTGAAGGGAAAGTGTCTACCTATGGTGAGATAGCGAAAATGGCGGGTTATCCCGGATACGCACGACATGTGGGTAAAGCGCTCGGCAATCTCCCTGAAGGAAGTAAATTGCCTTGGTTTAGAGTCATTAACAGCAAAGGTGAGATTTCTTTAACAGGACCTGACTGGGAAAGACAGAGAGAACAGTTAGTCGCAGAAGGCATTGCTGTAAGCAGCAACGGAAAAATATCTCTTAAGAAATACAAATGGCAGCCCTAAAGCTGCCATTCTTTTTAACGGGGGTAAACCGCTGTAGGCTTATTTCGTCCCTACGCCGATTAATCGCAAATCAACGTGTGTTGTCGCATTGTCATCGGTAATGACTGCATAGTGAGTATCTGTAATAAAGCGCAGTTTACCGTTCACCTCAATACGGGCAGAAACACTGTAACGATGATTTTCCTGAATCTTAGTGCTGTCGTAAGCCAAATCAAAAGTCAAAGGAACTTGGTGACCATTGGTAATAAATTGCTGTTTTGCAATCACTACCGCTGCGGTATCCATTTTCGATACATCTTGCAATACGACGGTAACTTGCGCGTCGTCGGGTAATGCAATTCGCTCACGGTAAGCGACCGTGCCGGTAATAGACTGGATTTTTTGTTGTGGCTTTGACGCCTCAGAACTTTGGCAACCGACCATAAAAATAGACCCCACCACTAACGATGCAACCAACAGTATTATTTTTCTCATTTTGCCTCTCTTCTAAGATCTTTTGACCAAGCTAGTTTCATTCAAATCAGTATAGATTCAGCGCCCTAGGCTGTCATATTGCTTCAGTTACCACTAATATACTTAATACTCATTCAATAGCTGTGTTTTTAAATCAACACGTTAACTGAATAATAGTCGAGATGTGTCATATCAGTCACGGAGTTAGATCCGCTATTGACAAACAATTGACTCAATAAACAAACTAACAGCGTCAAATAAAGAATTATAAGGAAAAGGTAACAAGCTATGAGTAAACCTCTGCAAGAGTTATTGAACTTGCTGCAACTAGAAAAATTAGAAGAAGGCTTATTTCGTGGAGAAAGTGAAAACTTAGGATTACCTCAAGTCTATGGTGGACAAGTGATAGGGCAAGCTCTTTCTGCTGCGCATTATACGGTTGATCCAGATCGTACAGTTCATTCATTCCACAGCTATTTCCTATACCCAGGCGATACTGAAAAACCGATTATCTATGATGTTGAAAATCTTCGTGATGGAAAAAGCTTCAGTACCCGACGAGTCAAAGCGATACAGAACGGACGCCCTATTTTTTACCTCACAGCTTCATATCACGGTGTAGCTGATGGGTTTGAACATCAGAACACCATGCCTGATATTCCCGGTCCAGAAAACTTTGCCTCTGAATCCGAATTGGCCTCTCAAGTCGCCCATCTGCTTCCTGAAAAGGTTAAAAAAATACTGTGTGGTGAAAAACCGATTGAGATTCGCCCTGTTACGGTTATCAATCCTCTGAAACCACAAAAAGCCGAGCCTAAACAATATCTGTGGATGAAGGCGAACGGCCAAATGCCGGACAACCAGCTAATCCACCAATATATTTTGGGTTATGCCTCTGACTGGGGATTTTTAGTCACTGCATTACATCCTCATGAGGTCACACTGCTTACACCCAAGTTCCAAGTGGCGACCATCGACCATTCTATCTGGTATCACCGACCATTTAAGATGGATGAGTGGCTGTTGTTTGCCATTGAAAGTCCGACTGCAAGCAACACTCGCGGCTTAGTACGTGGCGAAATTTACAATCAGCAAGGCCATTTAGTCGCGACTGCCGTTCAAGAAGGCGTCATGCGCTATAAATCGTAATTTCCTCTTTACTCTCCCCTTAGGTTAAGGATTACAGTAACGGTATATTCTTAACCTAATCGGAGGAAATTATGGGCTGTTGTAACCAACCACCGAAAGGTGGCTCTACTGAAATCAAACCGTTACTCAAGGCGTTTGGCGTGATGCTGGCCGTTATTTTTCTGATTGCTTGGATATTTGGTTAACTCTCTTCAAGATTGGCCAAAATTAATGTCCTAATGGTAGCTCAGTGGTGTATTTCAGCGATTCCATAGCAAATGTTGAAGTCACGTTGTTAAGACCCGCAACACTGTTGACCAGTTTTTTATAGAACTGGTCATAGTCTTTCATGTCTTTGACGAGCACCTTCATCATGTAGTCGTATTCCCCCGCCATACGGTAGAATTCCATCACTTCTGGAAATTCCTCCACGGTTACGACAAACTTCTGATACCACTCATGGGAATGATCACTGGTCTGAACCAAGACAAACACGGTAAAGCATAAACCCAGCGATTCTGGATTTAACAACGCCACGCGCTTAGCAATAACACCTGACTCTTCCAACTTTTTGAGACGTTTCCAACATGGCGTCGTCGTTAAGTTTACCGCTTCCGCCAAATCATTTAGAGAAACCGTACTGTCCTGCTGCAATATTGCTAATATTTTGCGGTCAACCTTATCCAAAGCCATACAAACACCCATTCAGAGAGAATTATTTTCTCCAAAATTAAACAAACAAGAAAAAATTAGCAAAGTTTTTCTCCTGATAAATCGCTAGATTATGAATATAAACTTTAGGGAGAAAAAACATGTGTACCGACCATCAATGGATAAACAGCGCAATTCGAAAAATCGAAGCTGACTATCAACGTTCTGCTGACACCCATTTAATCAAACTTGATTTACCGTGTTTACAGGGTATTGATATATATCTGAAAGATGAAAGTACCCACCCTACGGGTTCCCTAAAGCACCGCCTTGCCCGATCTCTGTTTCTCTATGCCATTTGTAATGGTTGGATTGGTCCAGAGACCCCAATTATTGAATCCTCTTCTGGTAGTACTGCTGTTTCAGAAGCCTATTTTGCTCGCTTACTCGGTTTGCCTTTTATCGCCGTCATGCCTAAGTGCACGGCAATTAAGAAAATTGAACAAATAGAGTTTTACGGTGGTAAGGCACATTTAGTCGATCGTTCTGATCAGATCTATGCAGAATCACGCCGTTTGGCAGCAGAGCTGAATGGTCATTACATGGATCAGTTTACCTATGCTGAAAGAGCAACCGACTGGCGTGGTAACAGCAATATCGCTGACAGCATCTACAGTCAGATGAAAATGGAAGACCACCCAGTTCCAGCATGGATTGTGATGAGCCCGGGCACCGGCGGTACTTCCGCAACTATCGGGCGCTTTATTCGCTATCAACAATACGACACTAAATTGTGCGTTGTAGATCCGCAGAACTCGGTGTTTTTCGATTTCTATAAAACCCGTAACCCTGATATCACGCTAGATTGCGGCAGCAAAATTGAAGGTATAGGTCGCCCACGAGTAGAACCAAGTTTTATTCCGAATGTTGTTGATGAAATGCTACAGATTCCAGACGCAGCAAGTGTGGCAACGGTTCACTGGTTAGAAGGCATTCTTGGCAGAAAAGCCGGAGCATCTACAGGAACCAACCTCTATGGTGCATTACAGCTTGCCTGCGAAATGAAACGCAAAGGTGAAACGGGATCTATTGTGACTTTACTGTGTGACAGCGGCGAACGTTATCTTGATACCTATTACAACGCAGATTGGGTAGAAAAAAACATTGGCGACCTTTCTCCATATTTAGCCAAGCTTGAAATTTTCTCTAAAACTGGCGAGCTGGAGTAATATTTTTCTCATAAGTTGAATTAGGAACTGAGAGACAGATTTATTGCCACTTTTCTTTTATAGTCTTGTTGAACAAAGAAAAGTCAGGAGAATCATAGTGGAAGTGCGTATTGTTGATTTTACGCCTAGAAAAGTGGCTATTTATACTCATCAAGGTGCGCCTGAGCATTTGATGAACAGTGTAGAAAATTTCGTGGCATGGCGCAAAGAAACGGGATTGTCCCCTATCACAACCAGTGACACCTTCGGTATTCCATACAGTGACCCTAACGAAACGGACAACAAAAATTTTCGCTTTGATATCGCGGGAAGTATCGAAGAAGATATTCCAGATAATCGTTTCGGAGTGGTGAACGGCATGCTGACAGGTGGCAAATGTGCCGTATTAAGACACTACGGCAGTTTGGATCTGATCAGCCAAACAGTCTATAAGCTGTATAGAAACTGGTTACCCTCCAGCGGCGAACAGCCAAGTGGTAAACCTTGTTTTTTCCATTACCTGAATATTGCTCCAGACACCGACAAAAACGCTTTGCAAACCGATGTTTACTTACCACTAAAGTAACCTAACCTGTATTGCTGCAAATCTGAGAGACAATAAAGCCGCCATTGTATTTGTACTGTTACTCAAGAACAGGCAACACTGGCGGCTTTTTATTTGTTTAAGTGTCTATTTTTTCTGCTTTGCTTCAAATGCAGCGAGTTGCTCTGGCGTTGCTGGCAATTGATGGTTTGCTTTCCACTCATCATAAGTCATGCCGTACACACGCTCACGGGCATCATCAATCGACAAATCTTTCCCTGCATTTTCTGCTTCGGCTTGATACCACTTACAAAAGCAGTTACGGCAGAAACCAGCAAGTATCATTAAATCAATATTTTGCACGTCTTTATTTTCATCAAGATGTGCTAACAAGCGACGAAACACCGCCGCATCAAGCTTGTCTTGTTCTTCTTGGCTTAGGTTTTTGTATTTGAATTCAGCCATGATTTTTCCCTTTGTTGTTTGACTTTACCACTCAACGTTACGTTGTCTGGTTAGATTGTTGACTATCATGCCAATAAAAAAACGCCCAAGACAAGCTCGGGCGTTATATAAAAGCAATTTTGTGACGTGATTGATTAAGCTTGAATACCAACAATCAACCAAGGTGCATTTGGCACTGTTAGGTCGCGCTCTAGGTGCCAGATATCTTCGATATTCTCTTCGACACCTTCTACTGTGTCGCGGTAGCGACCACTGAACTGAAGACTAAGTTGAGCTTTGTCCGCATCATAGTCTGCGCGAACAATTTCAGCATCCACATACATTACGTCTGTGTGTTGTTCACCTTCCAGCTTCGCACGCTCTTCTTTAAGGTCAGCGAATAGACTTGGTGATACATACTCTTCGATAGTTTCAAGTTGATTGAAGTTCCAAGCGCCTTGAAGAATACGGTAGTGTTCGCGAGAGCCACTGATGAAAGCCGATTGATCAAAACCCGGTGGGTAGTTGTGCGGTACATCACTTGTTGCTGTCGTACCGAAACCGCCTGCTGCTTGTGGTTGCTCAAAGTTATGTACGTTTGGCTGCTCATGCATGTTACGGTTTACACCGCCGAAAGCAGGCTGCTGTTGACTCTGATTCATGCTGCCCTGTTTTGCTGCCAGCATACCGCGCAAGAACTTGAAAGCAAAATAAGCAATCAAACCCATGATAAGAATATCTAGGAACTGAATACCCTCAAACGCTCCACCGAAGAACGCAGCTAATAAACCACCTGCTAGTAAACCACCTAACAGACCACCCATCAGACCTTTCTTGCCTGAAGTTTGCGCAGCTTTAGAAGTATCTTTGTTGATGGTACTTGTATTTTGGCTTTGCTGCTTAGGAGCAGGAGCTGTTTTAAAACTCTTACCAAATGACTTACCGCCACCAAACTTTTTAGCTTCAGCTATCGGTGAGACAGCGACAGAAACCATCAGCAGTGCGATCAGCGAGAACAGACGTTTCATACTTATCCTTCACGTTATATTTGTACGAGGGTGCAATAGTGTTATACCCAAATTCATTGGATTGCAGTAGGGCGGCTATGTGTAGCTCACACCGCTGCGGCTTCAATTAAGACGGGTTTACCTATATTTGTAACACATCATATCCACTTCACTCAGACAATAAAACGCTTTTACAGTGAGGACTTGTATCAGAATATTGCAAACCTAATGTTTGACGCCCCTGACCATGCTTATTAGAATATCGAACATTGTTCATTATTCTATCCCGGTTATGGCGAGACGAAACGATCACACACGAGAGGAATTGATCACTCTCACACTCAGTTCCGTAAAGGATTTTTTAACTGAACATTCCTATCACGAACTCAGTTTGCGTAAAGTAGCAAACATGATTGGTTATGTACCAAGCACATTAGTGAATGTGTTCGGCAGCTATAACCTGTTGTTACTTCATGTGGTTGCTCAGACTCTTGACGAGTTGGCTCTAGAAGCAAATGAGGTGGTCAGTCAGTGTCACGACTCTGAACAAGCCCTCTACGAACTCGCCTATTGTTACCACGATTTCGCTCAAAGAAACCCTCACCGTTGGCAACTTATTTTCGAACATAAGATGAACGGTGAAGCTCTCCCAGAATGGCAAGCTGAACGCATTGATAATATGACCAGTATGCTGGAAGATTTACTTACAATATTTGCACCGCAGCGCTCTCCTCGCGAAGTGTTGCAAGCAAGCCGTGTGCTTTGGGCTGGTGTACATGGTATTACGTTGTTAAGTGTTGATGACAAATTTTTCGCAGACGAACCGATTGATGGCAAGAAGCTGATTCAGAACCTACTCTCTAACTACTTGAGTAAATGGGCACACTAATAAGGACATAGGATGTCACAACATCACACACCGTTGCTCAGTCAGCGACGTTTTCTTCCGTATTTTGTGACGCAGTTTTTTGGCGCTTTCAATGACAACATTTTCAAGAATGTTTTGCTGCTTTTCGTCGCCTTCTCAGGCAGTGCTATCCTGCCCATTTCAAGTCATCTGTTTATCAATTTAGCGGCAGGATTATTTATTCTTCCGTTTTTTCTTTTTTCAGCTTCCGCTGGCGTACTTGCAGACAAATATGAAAAGTCTTGGTTTATCCGCAAGGTCAAACTGATTGAAATCGCCATTATGTGTTTGGGAGCAATCGGCTTTATTACCGAAAGCTACCTTGTACTGCTATTGATGTTGTTTTTGATGGGGACGCAATCTGCGTTCTTCGGCCCTGTAAAATATGCACTATTGCCTCAACAACTTAAGGCCAATGAGCTAGTTTCTGGGAATGCCCTAGTAGAGGCAGGAACCTTCCTTGCCATATTAATCGGTACAATTGGCGCAGGCGTTATTGCCTCACTTGACCACGCCAAATACATTGCGGCAGGTTGTGTGGTTCTGTTTTCACTTTGTGGTTATCTGGCTAGCCGCTTCATACCACAAGCACCTGCGGGTAACCCGCATATTCATTTTACTTGGCGCCCTATCCGCCAGACTCGCCACACACTATCGATTGCAAAAAGCGACCGCACTATTTTGCTTTGTATTATGGCAATCAGCTGGTTTTGGTTCCTTGGTGCAACTTATTTAACTCAGTTTCCAAACTTCACTAAGCTCCATCTCAAAGGCACTGAGAGTGCGGTTTCTTTCTTGCTTGCCCTGTTCTCAATCGGCATCGCAATCGGGTCATTAAGTTGTGACAAACTGTCAAATCACCGAATTGAAATTGGTATCGTGCCTATCGGCAGCTTAGGCATTACCGTATTCGGCTATTTGATGGCGACCAGCATTCCTGAATCACTGCCTATCTTTCATCAGTTTAGTGAGTTCGTCCTCTACCAGCCTCTCTGGCCTTTGTTCAGCTATTTACTGCTGCTAGGCGCATCAGGTGGTGTATTCATTGTTCCACTTTATGCCTTAATGCAACAACGCGCTAAAGAGACCCAACGAGCACAAGTTATCGCGGCGCTCAACATCTATAACTCGTTGTTCATGGTTGGCAGTGCGATCCTTGGGATTGTGTGTTTGTCAGTGTTGGAACTCTCTATAACCCAGCTATTTGTCGTTATCTCGGTGATCAACCTATTAACGGCTGTGTTTGTGTTCTTACAGGTTCCTATCTTTGCGGTTCGTTTTTTGGTTTGGGCATTAACCCATACTATCTATCGTGTGAAACACAAAAACCTTAATAACATCCCAGAACACGGTGGCGCGTTGCTTGTCTGCAATCACGTTAGTTACATGGATGCCTTGCTCCTTAGCGCAGCCAGCCCTCGCCTGATTCGCTTTGTGATGGAAGAAGACTATGCAAACCTCCCGGTGTTAAGAGGCTTTTTAAAGCGTGCAGGCGTGATCCCTATCTGCGCTCGCAACAGACGTTCTATACTCCGAGCGTTCAATGATGTTGAACAGGCTTTGAATGAAGGTCATCTGGTGTGTATTTTCCCTGAAGGCCGTTTGACGGCAGACGGTGAAATGAATGAGTTTATGCGAGGGTTAGACATCATTCTAAAACGCAGCCCTGTTCCAGTAATACCTGTAGCGTTGAAAGGATTATGGGGCAGTTACTTTAGCCGCTGTAAAGGGCGTGCCTGTAAAGGGCTGCCGAGTCGTTTTTGGTCGCGCTTAGAAATTGAAGCAGGCCAACCAGTAGCTTCTGAACAAGCGTCCTCCGAAGTGATGTTCGAAAAGGTGTCTCAATTACGCGGTAATTGGCAATAATAGCCGCTTGTATCAAGAAATATTTTGTTGGAAGGCTCCTTTTTGGGAAGCCTTCATTACATCACCTAACACAGAAAACACCCTTTGTTCAGTTTATCTAAACATATGTTCAATACATTAAGATTTCCTGACCAACCACTTCTCGTTACAATGCCAATCCAAACCGTTTAGAAAGCCTTTCTTATCAAACGCGTGTTGATACGGGGTTCCGAACATTGTCTGTGAATGTTGTAAGGTAGTCACTATGAACATCAAACCTATTCACCTACCATTTTGGCTGGGTGGCGCACTTTGCCTTTCTCCTTGGATTACGTCTCCTAGTGCTTTGGTTATGGGTTTTCTGATGGCTTCCCTAGGCTGGGTTCCCGCGCACATTCCTATCGCAAAGCTCACCAAGAAACTGTTGGCTTACTCTATCGTTGGCTTAGGTTTTGGCATTCCTTTACAACAAGCGTTAACGGTTACCAGTGATGGTATTGGCCTTATTCTGGCAACTATCTGCGGTACACTCGTTATTGGCACTTTGGTTGCCAAAGCAATGGGACTTGAGAAGAAAACGGGGCATTTAATTGCATCTGGTACTGCAATTTGTGGCGGAAGTGCCATAGCAGCAGTCGCTCCGGCAATTAACGCCGATGATGACCAAACCGGCTTGGCTTTGGGCACTGTTTTTGTATTGAATTCTATCGCACTGTTTATCTTTCCAATGATTGGGCACGCGTTGTCACTCGACCAACATACGTTTGGTACGTGGGCTGCTATTGCCATTCACGATACGTCTTCTGTTGTTGGCGCAGCGTCCGCTTATGGTGAAGAAGCACTTAAAACAGCAACGACGCTTAAATTGGCGCGAGCGCTTTGGATTGTGCCAGTAGCCTTGGTGAGTGCTTGGATGTTCAAGAGCCATTCACGTAAGCTGACCATTCCCTATTTCATTCTTTTCTACTGTCTGGCAATTGGGTTCAGTGACTTATTTCCACAGTGGCAACAAATCTATCAAGGCGTATTTTCGATTGCTAAACAAGCATTAGTGATCTGTCTATTTTTGATTGGTTGCAGTATTTCGCCGGCACGTTTGAAAGCGTCGGGACCTAAGCCACTACTGTTTGGTGTGATTCTTTGGATTACGATATCGGTATCATCTTTGAGCTGGTTACTTCTGACCGTTTAAAGACTCCTGCTTGACGGAGAGCGGTTTAACCGTAAAAGTGAACAATACAACAAGTAAAAATGCACTCAGTTCCGCCACCGAGCGTACCCATCCGCTTTGCGTAAGAGCAATCAATAGTTGCAACACGATGGTGACAATAAAAAGCCCTTTGAACATAACAGCCCCTTGAACATAGACACTATAGTCTTAAATCCTCAAATATCTGGGTCTATTATGCTCATGAGTTATAAGAAGAGAAATTCTGTTTTGGACTAACTCATAACCGCAGCTTTTAACTTTCGGTTTTAAGTTCACAGACTCTCGATTTTCAGTTCACAAGTGCAGTTCATAGCGGCGTGTATTGATTCTGATGATCCTTCAACCAGTCTTTGACCGCTTTGCGAGAGACTTTTATCCCTGTTTCTAGCAGTTTGTCCGGCATCTGGAAATACGCAATCGGCCATTTGAACTTTTCAAGTTTGTCACTGCATAACTTATCGCCATCTGGTTTTTCGAAACGCTGTTGGCTGTGAATCACTGCCAGCGGACGAGCGCCATATTCTGCATCGGTTACCGGAACAACCATCGCAAGCTGAATATCTGGATGCTGGTTCAATACGCTTTCAATCTCTTCACAGTGAATGTTTTCTCCACCAGAGATAAATAAGTTGTCAGCACGACCAATAATCACTAATTCGTCACCGACCCACTGACCTAAATCTTTACTGTCAAACCACCCCTGCTCATTCACTATCGGCGTTACTACTCCCTGAAAGTAGTAACCCTGAGCAAGCGTCTCTCCGCCAATATAAATACGTTCGCCTTCCAGCATGACTTTCCTCTGAGAAAGTACCTTGCCAGTCGTAGCTGTGTCATCAACTCGTTTCGCCGTTACTGTCGAGGCGGCTTCCGTCATCCCATAACCTAGCCAGGTTTCAATTCCCAACGCCGCGGCTTGTTGGCTAAGCTGATGTGGAATATGGCTTCCGCCAAGTAACACATGGGTAAGTGTAAGTGTTTGCTTACTATCGAGAAGACGCTTTAATTGTGTGGGAACTAAAGAAGCGTGAGTGACACCTTGGATATCTTGAACAAGATCCCCAGAGCCTATTTTCAAGCAGGCTCCTGAACATAACCAACGATAAACAATCGCTAATCCAGATACATGATACATAGGCAAGCTCAGTAACCATGTATCACCAGATTGAAAACGGAAAACGTCCAATAACCCCTGAGCAGAGGCAAGATGCTGACTGTGAGTATGAGCGACAGCTTTAGGTTTGCCTGTGGAACCTGAAGTAAAAATGATGCTGGCTAAGTTGTCAGCCTTGTACTGTGAGTGAAGCGAAACAGAACTAGCGTTGCAAAGATGAGTGTCAAATTCGATGAACGCTATTTTTCTCTCAATGTTTTGAAAGTCTTCCGCTCGACATTGAGCGCTATCCGCCAACCACACATAAGCCGTTTGAGATGGTTTGTAGAGGGTATCGAGCTTGTCCGTCAGCTGAGAAATCGTTTGAGGCATGGCAAAAGCGCACACTACCCCAGATTGTTGGGCAGCCAAAAACCACATAAGCATTTGTATGTGGTTTTTACCCACTAAAGTGAGTACCTCACCCGCTTTGATTCCCTTCGCTAGCAGAGCCGCTTGGTGTTGCTCTACAAGGCGGCTAAGTTGCAGCCACGTCAACCGCTGCTCTTCACCTTGTGGGTCATAAAAGCAAAGTGCCACCCTATCTGGGTGACACTGTTGATAATATTGCCAAGGGGTCATGCTGTCTCCGACGACCAGATAAGCTCTTGGTCTTCGAGGTTCTCAACCGGACTATTGCAATACGGCCATGAGGTAACAAGCTGAGTCTTAAACAGCCCTATCGTATCTAGCCCCGGAATTTCTTCCGGCATCAGCCATTTAGACAAACGAGCTAACTGAGTTAAACCTAAACTTGATTCAATACTTGAACTGACCACTGCCTGAATGTTTAACGCCTTAGCTTTTTCAATCAAGGACTTACAACGCTCAACAGAACCTATCAGCGTTGGCTTGATAACAATGGCTTTCGCCCCTACCAATTGTTCAAGTTTGAATTCATCACTGCGAACCGAGTGTTGCAAGGTTTCATCCCACGCAATTCCGATACCGGTATCAATAGCAAAAGCCAGACTGTCACTTGGCGACATACACGGCTCTTCAAGATAAGCAATTCTACTGCGTCTTGAAGGCGCGATATATTGGGCAAACTTCGCAGCTTTTTCTTTGGTCCAAGCTCGATTGGCATCCAAGCGGAGATAAAGGTCTGGCATGGATTCTAAGAATAGATTCACCAACATGCCGTCACGAATCGGTTCGTATAAACCCACTTTGATTTTCGCCACTTTTCTGCCAGGCATATTGTTCAACGTTGGAATGAGATCGTCTGGGTCACCAGTACAAAGTGGTGCAGCGTTATACTCACCCTCTTGTGGTAAACCACCAGCTAACTCCAATTCCGCCATCGATAACCCGAAGGCGACTGACGGGAACAATTCATCGTAATTAAGTACTTGTCCTTGAACCCAAAGTTCAAGCTGCTCTTTTGCCAACGCACCCGCTTCATCTGGCGTTTCGATGCTGAATCCTTTTAAGGGCGCAATTTCCCCGAGCCCTACTTTTCCATCTTCACGAAGTTCAACAACAAAACCTTCGCGTACAGTCAGTTTCTCTTCACGAAGAATCACTCCGCTATCCATGGGTAATGCATAGCGGTACAGTTTTGCACTGCGCATATAAAACCTAATTTTGTTGACTATGGGTCAGAGTAACGAGACTACTGACCCTAATTTCGTAAGGCTAATAGTTAAAAAACGATCAGCCATTAACCATAAGCGTCTGCAACATTAAGGGTTGCGAGGGAACTTGTTGAAGTCTGGACGACGTTTTTCATTAAACGCATTGCGCCCTTCCTGACCTTCGTCAGTCATGTAGAACAACATAGTTGCGTTACCCGCCAACTCTTGAAGACCAGCCTGACCATCACAGTCAGCATTCAGTGCTGCTTTCAAACAACGAAGCGCCATAGGACTGTGTTGCAACACTTCACGACACCAACGTACCGTCTCTTTTTCAAGTTCAGCCAGTGGAACAACAGTGTTAACTAAGCCCATATCCAAGGCTTCCTGAGCGTCGTAGAAACGGCAAAGGAACCAGATCTCGCGTGCCTTTTTCTGCCCCACGATGCGAGCCATATAAGAGGCACCCCAGCCGCCATCGAATGAGCCCACTTTTGGTCCAGTTTGACCAAACTGGGCATTTTCGGCCGCGATAGTAAGATCACACATCATGTGCAGCACGTGACCGCCACCCACAGCCCAGCCCGCAACCGATGCGATCACAGGTTTTGGACAAGTACGAATTTGGCGTTGGAAATCCAACACGTTCAGGTGGTGAGTGCCAGTGTCGTCTTTGTAACCGCCGTAGTCGCCACGAATTTTCTGGTCGCCACCAGAGCAGAATGCATCTTCACCTAAACCCGTTAAGATAATGACACCCACACCTTCGTCGTAACGAGCATCTGCTAACGCATTGATCATCTCTTTTACGGTTTGAGGGCGGAATGCGTTACGTACTTGAGGACGAGCGATGGTAATTTTCGCGATACCATCTTCAGATTTGTGGTAGTGAATATCTTCAAAACTACCACTGCAATCATGCCACGCCACTGGTGCGTATAGTTCTTCTTCTGAAATGCCTACTGTTTTAGCCATGGTGATTCCCAATATTGTTGCTTCTCACTTTTTTGTGGAGTGAGTCTATAAATCGCTGAATTGTCTTCGCAAAAGCACAGGGCTGTTCTTGATGAACATTGTGTCCTGCGCTTTCAATCTGACAGTAAGTCAGCCCGCTCTGTTCGGCGAGTTGACGAAATTTGTGATCGTTTGCTCCACACACATAAAGCACTGGCAACGAAAGTTGCTGCAATGCAGGTAATAAGTATGGTTGATTTGCCAACGATGTTGATAACAGCATATTTGCTATGTGGTTCCCAAGATTAGCACTGCGCTTTGTGATCAGAGTTTGTCTTTGCTCATCATTTAGTGAACTAAACACTGCTTGCTGATACCAATCGTTCAATACTTGCTCAATCGGTTCTAATCGAAATCGTTGCGCCCACCGACTATCATTTTCCCAGCGTTGTTTTTTCTCTAGTTCGCTCTGTAAACCAAAATTCCCACCTTCGATAACCAAACCAACAAGGTTGATACTCGAAAACAGTTCAAGCGCAGCGCCTAACATGGCGATGCGACCGCCCAATGAGTATCCAATCAAAATAACGGGTGTATTAGGTTCTATTTGGGAAAGAATTGTGTGAGAAATTTGTTGGCAACACTGAGAAAAGTCTGAACAGGTATGATCTTGACTTTGACCATGCCCGGGAAGGTCTATGGTGATCCAATTGCTCTTAGGCAGTTGTTCAACCGAGGATTGCCAGTCTTCGCCGCTGCCCAGCAAACCATGCAAAAAGACCAGAACTGGCTCGCCTTCTTTGGTGGTTTGCTCAAAGCAAGAGTGACTATAAAGCATGAATCTGAGCGGTCAGTTGCTTGATTTGTGCTGAAGCTTGTTGAGGTGGAGTGATGACCTCCACCAGCAGGCATCCCTCACCCGACTGCAAATGTTCTTGCACCAAAGAGTGATAAGCTTGAAGCGTCTCAGGTTGCGCATAGTGCAAACCAAATTGCGCTGCTGCGGCTTTAAAATTCATTCCATGTGGCATCTGGTAAAGCGCTTCACGCTTTTCAGCAGGTACTGGAAGTAAATCGAATATCGCTCCACCATCGTTATTGCAGACAACGATCACCAGCGGGTGTTTACTTGCGCGCACTAAAGCCAACGAGTTGAGATCATAAAGCAGCGAGGTATCACCCAATATCATCAACATAGGTTTATCAATCGCGCGATGTACGCCAGCCGCTGTCGCAACAAGTCCGTCAATACCAGACGCTCCACGATTTGAGTACACGTCACGTTGCTCTATCACGCTGAACATATCCGCTAAACGCACAATCAAGCTGTTGCCCAAAAACAACGCCGTATCCGTTTCAGCGTCACTCAGTTCAAGTGCGACTGCGATTTCGGTTAAATGCTGCTGAGATAAATGCAACTTCGCCAATTGTGAAATGGCTGTTGAATACGCTATCAATGAGTCCGCCCAGCCAGATTGCAACGGCGTTAGCGCAGTCCACTGCTCTATGGCAGAAGTGACCCAATCAGAAATTTCTGCGACCCAATGTTGCTGAGGAAGATGCGCGGGATTGTTTCTGTCCAAGCTAGAGGAAACATAGCCATATTGGCAATTTCTTTGACTCACTTGTTCCGAGAGCCACTGATTTAAACGCTTGGAGACGATACGTGAGCCAAACTGAACAATTTGCTCACATTGATTAAGCTGAGTTTTTGCAGAAGCATTTTGCAGCCACAAATCAAAGTGTGCCCATTGGCTGTTAATACCTGATTGAGGGTCACACAACAGTGGCCACCCCAGTTTTTCGGCGAACTGTCTCGCCGCTAGAGCCTCTCTTAAACTTACCGAGCCAACGATAACAACACCTTTCTTACTCAGTATTTCATTGGAGATAAGAGAAACCTTTGAAGCGCCAAAGTGACGCTGGCTGTAAATTTGTTCGGATTGCGACCATTCACCAATCGTAGCGAGATAATCCTGATACTGTGAATCATCACCATTAGAATAGAGTGGTTCGGGGAATGGACAGTTTATATGGATGGCACTGCCCGACTGCTCCTGTTGATAACAAACATCATCAACAGTAGTCAGTAACCAATTTAGGGAAATCCCCACGTCAGGACTAGGCAGGTAAATCGCGTTGGTCACATGCGAAGAAAAGATGTCATGCTGCACAATCGCTTGGTTCGCGCCACAACCCACCAATTCAACAGGGCGGTCGGCAGTAAGAACAATCAGTTTTTCACCAGTTAGTTTTGCTTCTGCAATCGCTGGAAGTAAATTTGCTACCGCCGTGCCTGATGTAACAATAACTGCGACAGGCTTGTGGCTTGCTTTTGCTAAGCCTGATGCAAGAAAACCAAGCCCTCTTTCATCATAGTGTGTGTGAAGGTTTAGCTTTGCGTTTGCGTCTGCTTCAAGTGTCAAAGGAGTAGAACGAGAACCCGGAGCCACGCAGACTTCGGTCACGCCAAAGCGCGCCAACTCTTCTAAGATCACCTTGCACCAAATTCGGTTCAGTACCGCTTGATCTTGGCTCATGAAGCCACTCCCAGAGGTAACTTGTCTGAGATTAAACTGAGCAATGTAGACATTTTCTTATCCAGCTCCTGCCACTCATGTTCTGCAACAGAGCCAGGAACAATCCCCGCACCGGCAAAAAGCTGAACTTCTTTTTCCAGCACTAATGCGCTGCGAATCGCAACACAAAACTCCGCTTTTTGATGACTAAAGTAGCCCATAGATCCTGCATACCAACCGCGCGCGAAGGGCTCATTTTGGGTAATAAAATCCAACGCCGCTTTACGAGGCAGCCCTGCTACGGCTGCTGTCGGTTGTAGCGCACTCAATAATTGAATGCCGTTAATACCTTTTTTCAACTCCGCACGAATCGCACGTTTTAAATGTTGAACTTTGCGTAAGCGAATCAAACGTGCCTCTTGTTCAACAAACACTTGATTAGAATGAGGCTGTAAACGCTCAACGATATCATCCACGACCAACTGGTTTTCATTCAGATTCTTTGTATCTTTCGTTAACCAATTTGCTAGTTCTAAATCCTGACTGGCATTGTGACCTCGTCCGATTGTGCCAGCCAACGCTTCAGTCTGCAGTTCACTTCCTTGGCGATAATACAAACGTTCCGGCGTAGAGCCCATAAAACTGTGTTTTGTATCAATCGATAGCAGAAAATGGAAGCTGTGATGGTTCTGCGCATAGCTGGCTTTTAAAAGCTGAGCAGCACTTAAATTGCTGTCTAATTGCAAGCTTGTTTTTCGTGCCAGAACCACTTTTTTGAAGTCTTGTTGTTCTATCCCATGCAGCACTTTCTCTACAAGGTGATTCCAACCGTCTTCGTCCGGAGTATGCGTCACATGCACAATCTCACTTTGCAGCGTGCGAATTGGTGTAACATCCACTAGCAGTTTGTTGAGCGTGGCTAATGTCCGGTGTTTTTCGTGGCTCACGTTAGCGGCTAATGACCATTTATCATCAAAACGGATCAACTCAATCTGTGGCAGAAAGAAAAAAGAAGCCATGCAGTAACGGTTCTTTTCCGTACGTCCATCAAAAGAACGTCCGCCCCATACTCGCTGGCCTTCGCCCAAAATAGCGTAAGCCGGTTCTGGTTCAGTAAAAGTGTATAGCTGGCCTAATGCGACCACTTCGTCACGAGTGTCTCGGGATTGCCAGTAAAATTTAGGGAAAATAGGTTGGGCTTCAAGCCAATCTATAAACGCGAATGGTGGCTTATCTGCCAGCTCTTGGACAAAACGAACATCGTTTTCTCTCGCGTTACTTACTTGCTCAATTAACTGAGCAACGGCTTGATAAAATTTAGACAAAACAACCTCGTAGTTAAGGAGATTTGGTATACCTTTGGCTACTCTATTGAGAGAACTTATTTAAATCAAGGTTATGCTCTATCTTTTACATCACTTAAACAAAATAGCTTTCAGCTCACTCACCATAAAGTAGACTTTTTTCAGATTTATATTCTAAAAAAATTCTATTTGAGTTAGTTTAATAAAGAAATTCAACCTTTCTCAGGAATAAAAAAATGCAAAATATCGGGATGTCGTCAAAACTCGATAATGTCTGCTACGACATTAGGGGTCCTGTACTCAAACATGCTAAGCGCATGGAGGAAGAGGGGCATAAAATACTGAAGTTAAATATCGGTAACCCAGCCCCATTTGGCTTCGACGCCCCAGACGAAATCCTGGTTGACGTGATCCGTAATATGCCGACTTCGCAAGGCTATTGTGATTCGAAAGGTATTTATTCCGCTCGTAAAGCTGTTGTTCAGCACTATCAGAAGAAAGGTATCCGCAGCCTAGACGTCGAAGACGTTTACTTAGGTAACGGCGCATCTGAACTGATCGTAATGTCTATGCAAGCCCTACTGAATAATGGCGACGAAATGTTAGTGCCAGCGCCTGACTATCCGTTATGGACAGCCGCTGTGTCTCTTTCTGGTGGTACTGCGGTGCATTACATCTGTGATGAACAAGCCGACTGGTATCCAGATCTGGATGACATTAAAAAGAAAATCACGCCAAAAACTCGCGGTATTGTTCTGATTAACCCGAACAACCCTACTGGTGCGGTTTATAGCCGTGATTTTCTGTTAGAAGTGATTGAAATTGCTCGTCAGCATAAGTTGATCATTTTCGCAGATGAGATTTACGACAAAGTCCTTTATGACGGTGCAACACACACTTCAGTGGCAACGCTGACAGAAGATGTTCTGGTTGTGACCTTCAATGGTCTGTCTAAAGCTTACCGAGTTTGTGGTTTCCGTAGTGGCTGGATGTTCCTGACAGGCCCTAAACATCAAGCTAAAGGCTATATCTCAGGTCTTGAAATGCTGGCCTCGATGCGTTTGTGTGCAAACGTACCAATGCAGCATGCTATTCAAACGGCATTAGGTGGGTACCAAAGTATCAATGAACTGATCCTTCCCGGTGGTCGTCTGTTAGAGCAGCGTGACAAAGCATGGGAAATGATTAACCAGATCCCCGGGGTTTCTTGTGTGAAACCGAAAGGCGCGATGTACTTGTTCCCGAAAATCGACACTAAGATGTACAACATCAAAGATGACCAAAAAATGGTGTTGGATTTCTTAGTTCAGGAAAAAGTACTGTTGGTTCAAGGCACAGGCTTTAACTGGCCGAAGCCTGACCATTTCCGTATCGTAACGCTACCACACGTTGAAGATCTGGAAATCGCCATCGGACGCTTTGAACGTTTCCTAAGCACTTACAGTCAATAAGCCGATATTTGGAACTGAACGAACCATTTGGTGTGTATTGAATGTAAGTCATCAGAGCAGACAACTACGCTGAAACGCCAAGCGGTAAGAGTATTAGAATTAACGGGCTCTCTTCTGTACACTCAAGAGAGCCCGTTTTTTATGCTGAACAAGTTGGAATGTTATGCAAGAGAGTCATTTTTTCGCCCACCTCGCCCGAATGAAGCTGATTCAACGCTGGCCATTAATGCGTTCAATTTCTAAGGAAAATATCTCAGAGCACAGCCTGCAAGTGGCTTTTGTTGCTCATGCCTTGGCAGTGATTAAAAACAAAAAATTTGGTGGAAAACTCAATCCTGAGCGCATAGCCATTTTGGCGATGTACCACGATAGCAGCGAAGTGTTAACTGGTGATTTACCAACGCCTATTAAGTACTACAATCCAGATATCGCTAAAGAGTACAAAAAGATAGAAGCGGCGGCAGAAAAGCGTCTTCTTTCTATGTTGCCTGAAGAACTCCATGAAGACTTCGAGCCTTTCTTAGTCTCAGAATCTTCACATCCAGATGATGCGGCTATCGTCAAACAAGCAGATTGCATCTGTGCTTATCTGAAATGCTTAGAAGAGCTTAGTGCGGGTAATCACGAATATGCATTAGCGAAAAAACGCTTAGACGTAACATTGAAAGAGCGTTATTCGCAAGAAATGGAGTATTTTCTTCAGACCTTCGCCCCTAGCTTCGAATTAACACTGGACGAAATCAGTTAACTCGCTGTAAGTTTTATAAAAACGTCGTAGGAGTTCGCCATGCAAGCATCTGTTCCAAATGAAAATCATAAAGAGAGCGATCAGCAAAACAACCTCGAATATGATGTTCTATGGCAAGAGCGTAAGAACGACGAACATAAAATTCGCCGTAACGATCATCGCAGCCCTTTCCAACGAGACAGAGCACGTATACTCCACTCCGCCGCTTTTCGACGCCTGCAAGCAAAAACTCAGGTTCACGGTACCAGCCTGAACGATTTCCACCGCACTCGCCTGACTCACTCTTTGGAAGCTGCTCAAATTGGTACAGGTATCGTCGCGCAACTCAAACTCAAGCAACCCGAATTCAGCGAATTATTAGGCAGCGACACATTAGTTGACTCGCTTTGTTTAGCGCACGATATTGGGCACCCGCCTTATGGGCACGGTGGTGAAGTCGCATTGAACTATATGATGCGTGAACATGGTGGTTTTGAAGGCAACGCTCAGACGTTCAGAATTGTCACCAGCTTAGAACCTTACACTGAACATCACGGTATGAACCTTGCGCGACGTACTCTGCTCGGACTCTTGAAATATCCCGCCCTACTGAGTGCAACCCGTGCAGAAAAAATACCGGAATCCGTTCCTCACCAACGTCAGTTAAAAGCAAAAGATTGGGCCCCTGCCAAAGGGGTTTATAACTGTGATAGCTTTGTTTTTGACTGGGTTTTAGAACCTCTTGATACTCACGACAGAGCACTGATCAGCCAAATGCGTGATGGAGTAAAATCGCCCTATCAGCATCAGAAAACTCGCTTTAAATCGCTTGATTGTTCCATCATGGAACTCGCCGATGACATTGCCTACGGTGTTCACGACTTAGAAGATGCGATTGTACTTGGTATGGTCACTCGTCAGCAGTGGAGTGAAGCGGCTGTTCAGTTGGAGAAATGTGGCGATCCTTGGTTTGGTGAGAATACAGGCAAGCTCAGTGATATGCTTTTTTCTGGCAAACACCATGTGCGCAAGGATGCTATAGGCGGCATAGTCAATGCTCTGCTCACCAGCATTAGTATTCAGCCCGTCGATGCGCCTTTCCACAGTGAATTGCTCGCGTTAAATGCTTACTTGGAACCCCACATGGCAACGGCTTTGGAAGTGCTTAAGCACTTTGTTAGCCAATATGTCATTCAAATTCCTGAAGTGCAGCGCGTTGAGTACAAAGGTCAACAAATCATTATGGATATGTTTGAAGCATTAGCCGCTGATCCGGAAAGGCTGCTTCCTTCCGCCACCAAGGAAAAATGGCTCAACGCAGAGCAAACATCAGGCGATGGGTTACGCGTTATTTGCGATTATATTTCTGCAATGACAGATGCCTATGCACAGCGACTACATCAGCAGTTATTCTCTGCTCACACCCATTATTAACACGCGCTTAAGAACGGCCTAAGAACGATAGTTTTTCTCAAATACGCCAGCAGGCATTTGCTGAATTTGATAATCGATCATGGCTTCAAATGTATCTAAAAGAGGTGAAAAGTCTTTCTCTGGCTGCATTAAGCTTAGAATATGGAAACCCGCTTCAACGGTTGATAGCGCATTTTCGCTTGGCGCTTTGCGAATTCGATAATTGCCTTTCAAATCTTCTGGCAAATGCAAGCAAGGCAGATGGTGAAGCTGAGTATTTAGCTGCCACATCTTGAATGCTTTTTTCCATGTTCCATCGAGCAAAATGATGCGGATTTTTTTCTCAACAGATAACGCTACGTCCGCTGCCGATTGAGAAACATCATTGGGATACAGAACAAAATGCTGAACATCTGGCTCTGCTAATAGTTGGTTCAGGTCACTATGCTCGCGAAAGTCTTCCCCAACCAACAGACGGCTGTTGGCCAGTGACAAACTTAAAATGCGCGCCGTTCCCATAGGTCGGTATTCTTCTGTTGGATGTTGAAGGATGATAAGCTCGACCTGCGAATCAAGCGCAACAATGTTGTCGCAGATACACGCTTTACGTGCCTTTCCACACTGAGAACAATAACGAGACATTTTGTGAATCTTTACCTGCTGTTATCTATAGTCACCGCCGTTTGCTTTGGGCTTCAGTTTGAGCCTCTCAGCCATATAATGGCTTGGCAAGCTGGTGCAATAGAAAATGGTCAATGGTGGCGGATCGTAACAGGAAACTTCACTCATACCAACTTTGCCCATTTGGCGATGAACCTGTTAGGTTTGTGGGTCATTGGTTACCTATTTCAACCCAAATCTCGCAACTTTGCCGTGCTCACTTTACTTATCAGTTCTTGGATAGGCTTGAGTCTGTTATTAACCAATATGAGTAGCTATGTAGGCCTATCTGGAGCGCTGCATGGGTTGTTTGCTTTTTATGCGTTGAAAGAAGCTTTAGACGGGCGAAAGAGCAGCTGGTTACTGGTTATTGGCGTAATATTAAAAGTCGCCAGTGAGCAGTTATTCGGTGCCTCCACCAGTACCGCAGAAATGATTGGTGCACGAGTCGCAACCGAAGCGCATCTGGCTGGTTTACTCGGTGGTTTACTGCTGGCATCAACTGCCGAAATGAAAAATCGTCAATACTTAAAGAAGTAAAAACGTCCTATATTTATACCTTAATTACAGAGATAGGTAGCCAACTATTTAATGGCAGATACCTTTTCTTCTATCCGATCAATCACCTGAATGATTTTATCTTTAGAGCCTTTCATTAATTTCCCTCGGTAAATGATATACCAATCATTCAGCCCACCAAGGTCATTAATTATCTTAAAATTTTTGTAATCAAAAGTTTGTCTATTCGATGGATCATCATTACTTTTAAAATATTCCGGGGGTACATATGTTCCCGTATCTGCCCAATGATCGATGGTCATTTTAATGTATTTTATTTCACCTACAGCAATTTTCTCACCTAATACCACGGACCAACGCTCTGAACTATCAGCATTGCGTTTTATGAAGTGACCTCGATAAAAGTCTGTTCTAACGGTATGCACTTTCCTAGATTTGGGTTTAGCCGAAGTAAAGATACTCAGAAATGATTTCATCTTATCCATTATTTCTACCTAATGTGAGAGTCAGTGACTATGCTTTCTTAATGAAACGACATTGCCAAACCTGACCATTTTTATCTCGGCATGTTTCTATTTCATCTACAGTACTGTAAACCCTAACATTTTCATTCCACCAATAACTGTGAGCGTATAGAGATTCTTTGGCTTCTGAGATACATTCAACCAGCCATTTTCTATAACGTTAATTTTCGACAGACAATAAAAAACCTGCCTAAGCAGGTTTTTATCAACTAGGTAGCTTTCAGAATGATCTTCAGACTTATTCAAACAACTACACTATCGGGCGTTGGCCTCGGTTGATCAGTTTTAGTAGAACACTGTCAGCCGCTTCTCCAGCAACGCCTGCCAGTTTGTCGGTTAACTTTTTCTTCTGCACATAGCGAAGGGCTAAAACTGTCTTCTCTTTGCACGCTTCAACAATTAAATCGTCCGATGTTTTGATTTCATCAACCAAACCAAGCTCTTTTGCTTGCGTACCAAACCAGTGCTCACCGGTAGCCACTTTGTCTAGGTCTAACTCTGGGCGACGTTCACGGATGAAATCTTTAAACAATACATGCGTCTCTTCCAGCTCTTGTTTGAATTTCTCGCGAGCCTTATCCGTATTCTCACCAAACATAGTCAATGTACGTTTGTACTCACCAGCGGTCAGTTGTTCGAATTCGATATTGTGTTTTTTCAACAGTTTATTGAAGTTAGGCAACTGTGCCACCACACCAATGGAACCCACAATAGCAAACGGCGCTGAAACAATTTTGTCCGCAATACAGGCCATCATGTAACCACCGCTTGCTGCAACTTTATCTACCGCAATAGTCAGTGGTAAGCCAGCGGCTTTAATTCGATCCAACTGTGAAGACGCCAAACCATAGCCGTGAACCATACCGCCACCCGTTTCAAGGCGAAGTAACACTTCGTCACCTTGCTGTGCGACAGCCAGAATCGCGGTGACTTCTTGGCGCAGTGAAGACACTTCTTTGGCATCAATACTGCCGTGGAAGTCTAAAACAAATAAGTGAGGTTCACGTTCTTCTTTTAACTCGCCCGCTTTTGCTGCTTTCTTAACGGCTTTTTCGCGTTGTTTATGTTTTTCTTTCTCGCTCTTTGCTTCCGCTTTGTGGCGAGCTTTCAAAAAAGATTCATCGTGTAAGTGCGCTTCCAAATGTTCAGCGTTCTCTTTGTTCTGCTTAGTTAAGTCAGTCACTTCCAACTCACCTTTAGCTGCACCTTTTCCGCCGACGGATTTAGCAATGACTAACAACACAACGATCGCAACCACAACTGTCGCGATCTTGGCTAAAAATAAGCCATAGTCCAACAAAAATTCCAATGTACTCATCCTCTTCAATGCGAATTGGTGTATTGTAACCACCTTGTCATCATGACTTAAAGTAAATCATAACAATAAGGATACGTAACGTGGATTATTCAGTGTCTGCAAACGCCCTAAAAGATAAAGTAATTTTAGTTACAGGTGCTGGTGACGGCATTGGTAAACAAGCAGCCATCACTTATGCGGCACATGGTGCGACAGTGATTTTGCTTGGGCGCACTGTGAAGAAATTAGAACAAACCTACGATGAAATTGAAGCCGCTGGCTATGCTCAGCCTGCTATTGTTCCTTTAGATATGAAAGGAGCAACAAAACAAAACTATCTGGATATGGTGGATACCATTGAAGGCCAGTTCGGTCGTTTAGACGGTGTCTTACACAACGCCAGCATTTTGGGTGTGCTAAGCCCATTTGAACAGATCGGCGAAGATTCTTACGACGATGTGATGCAGGTAAACGTCAAATCTCAGTTCCTGATGACTCAAGCTCTGCTGCCTCTGCTGCACAAATCTGAAGACGCTCGCATCATTTTCACCAGCTCAACAGTGGGCCATTCTGGTCGCGCGTTCTGGGGTACTTATGCGATATCCAAATTTGCGACTGAAGGCATGATGCAAGTGCTTGCCGATGAGCTCAGCGATACCAATATTCGCGTCAATGCTATCAACCCAGGTGGTACTCGTACTGGTATGCGAGCAAAAGCTTTCCCTGCGGAAGACGCTGGTCTACTGAAAACACCACAAGACATTATGCCTTTATACTTGTATTTGATGGCGCCAGAAAGCAAAGCGGTCAATGGTCAGTGCATTGATGCTCAGCCGAAAAAATAGTTACTGAGTTTCATCAAACGATTCAAAGCCTTGCTCACTTAGCGAGGCTTTGTTGTTTCTAAACCTTACTTTTTTCTTGAATGTTCTAAACAACAAAATATACTGTACAAATATACAGGTAAATTATTATGTATGAACTGATAGAACACCTCAAGAACAAACACTGGCTATGGCAAGGCTCTGAAACAAAGTATGAGCAAAGCGCCCACTCGACCGGATTCAATACACTGGATGACAAACTTGCCGGAGGCTTTCCTCCTCATGGTGTGGTTGAAATTCAGTCTCTGTCGGGTATTGGTGAATTACGCCTTATCTATCCTTATCTGAAACAACACGATAAGCGATTAACGGTATTTATTAATCCACCGGGCATAGTGCATGCTGAAAGCCTGACGTGTGAAGGTATAAGCCTTGAGCACGTACTGGTTTTAACGCCTAAAAACCATAAGGAAGCCTTGTGGGCTGCCGAGCAGTGCCTAAAAAGTGGTGCATGCAGCCAAGTATTGCTTTGGCAAGATAAGCTCGAAGTCCATCAGGTTCGTCGCCTAAATGTTGCCAGTGAAACAGGGAGTTGCTTGCAGTTTCTTTTCCGTTCACCACAAGAAAGCGTATTTTCGCTCCCAGTTTCACTCAGTTTATCGCTACAAGCTGATCCGCAAGGTCTGCAAATTAGTGTGCCCAAACGCAAAGGTGGGTGGCCTTTAAGCGCATTCAAGTTATCTATGCATGAACGCTGGCCAAACTTGGTGATCCCGCAGTCATCTTCAAAACCGTCTTCACAAGTTATCGCCTTTCCTCAACGTATGCAGGGCTAACGATGACGCTTTGGATCTATCTTCATTTTCCAGCACTACAACTGGATACCTTATACGCCGAGCAAGAATACCCTCTGGTTATCATTGAAGGGCGGGATAACCACGTGGTTCAAGCCAGTACATCTGCGTTAAAGCAAGGCATAAAAATGGGGATGGGGCTAGGCAGTGCGGCATCTATGTGCAGCGATCTACAAGTTCATCCTTATGATGAGAATGTTGAAAATCAAACCATCGAAGAGATAGCACAATGGTTGTATCTGGTAACCTCAGACATCGTGTTGCTGCCACCAAAAGGCATATTGCTAAGAGTCACTAACATGCTGTCTCTGTATTCGGGTCTGGATAACTATTGGCACACATTGAGTGCTCATCTTGGTTTACGTAAAACACGTTACTGCTATGGTTCCGGTTTTTCGCCACTTTCGGCTGTTTTGCTTGGAAAAAGCGGTTCAAATATCATCATTGATGATAAAGACAAGATCCTTGCTGCCATTAACGATTACCCACTCAGTGCCACAGAACTGGATTTTAAACAGGTAGAAAAACTCGCCAGAGTCGGGATTCGAGACATCAAAGCCCTTCTTGCCGTACCAATACAAGATCTGGCAAGACGGTTTGATATCGATTTAGTGAACTACGTAGGCAAGCTCTTGGGGCAATTTAAGCACCCAGTAAGCTTCTATCACCCACCAGAAGCCTTTTGTAGCCACTTAGAATTGCTGTATGAAATTGAGAATGTTCAATGGTTAGAGAAGCCTTTATCTCGTTTGCTGAAACGATTAGAACAATTTCTAACACTGCGAAATCAGGTCGCTTTTGAGCTTGAACTGATACTGACTCAGCGAGATAACATTAAAAACAGTCTGCATTTTACTTCAGCACAGGGAGAATATGCTTGTGCAAAATGGGCGAAGCTCTGTCAACTCACTCTAGAGTCAATACAACTTTCCCAACCCGTACTGGCAATGACGTTAAAAGTCATTCGTTCTGGGGAAATGAACCAAAGCGTGACGGACATTTTTGATGGAGAAAAAGGTCAGACGACAGCACTGGAGCTGATCACTCTGCTGCAAGCCAAGCTTGGTCAGACACGGGTCAATAAGCCGAATCTCAGTGACGACCCTCGTCCAGAGAAGCGCAGCCAATACATAGCAGCAACAGAATCCACATCCCATACATTACGCAGGCCAGAGTTGCGCCCTAGCCTGCTGCTTCCTGAGCCAGAACCTCTGTGCGAAATTGTGTCGCTCATCCACGGACCAGAACGAATAGTCACCGGATGGTGGGACAACCAGCCCATTACTCGTGACTATTTCATTGCCCACAGCGAACAAGGCCGCTGGCTTTGGGTATTTCGCAACCAAGATAAACAATGGTTTCTGCATGGCCAGTTTAGCTAAAACGCAGGCTTGTTTAGCAAACATGCCTCTTTGAACAGACGATTTTATAAGAGTAGTGACATGGCTTACGCTGAACTATTTTGCCAAAGCAATTTCTCATTTCTGACGGGTGCTTCTCATGCTGAAGAGCTTATCCAACACGCGGATTTTCTACGCTATCGTGCTCTGGCAATTACCGACGAGTGTTCAATCGCTGGCGTCGTGAGAGCTCATACTGCCATCAAAGACCGCAAACTCGGCATTAAACAGATTGTAGGTAGTATGTTTTGGCTCAATGAAGAGTGCCAAGTTGTACTTTTGTGCCCAAGCCGTCAAGCCTATGCTGAGTTGTGTCGAATCATTACCAATGCTCGCAGGCGCAGTGAAAAAGGCAACTATCAGTTGTCTGAATGGGATTTAATGTCCTCAAAACACTGCCTTGTTCTATGGCTTCCAACCGATGAAGACAACAACACCTATTGGGGAAAGTGGCTGAAGCAATATCATCAAGGTCGTTTATGGATTGCCGTTCAACGTCATCTCGGCGCGAATGATCATCACTATATTTCGCACTGTCAGGAACTGGCTCAACAACTGAGTTTGCCCGTCACGGCATGTGGCGGTGTTCTGATGCATACTGCCACGCGCCTTCCACTGCAACATGTTCTGACGGCCATCAAGCATAACCAGAGTGTCGAACACATTCAGGCTCACCTAATTGGTAATACTGAACGGGCACTGCGTAGCAAAACAAAGCTCTCCAAAATATTCCCAAGTGAATGGTTAGAAGAGAGCGTACGCATTGCAGAACTGTGTCACTTCAAACTGAGTGACCTGCAATACGAGTATCCAAGCGAACTGATTCCAGATGGCGCCAAACCTATGGAACATCTGCGTCAGCTGGTTGAAAAAGGCAAACTTCTCCGCTTTCCCGAAGGCGTACCTCACGATATTCAGGCAACCATAGATAAAGAACTCTCTCTGATTGATGAACTCAATTATCCGTTCTATTTTCTGACTATTCACGACATTGTCATGTTCGCCAAAAGCAGAGGCATCCTATATCAAGGCCGAGGCTCTGCCGCTAACTCTATTGTCTGTTACTGCTTAGAGATAACCGCTGTCGACCCTCGCCAAGTCGCGGTGCTATTTGAACGCTTTATTAGTAAAGAACGACAAGAGCCGCCAGATATTGATGTCGATTTTGAACACGAGAGACGTGAAGAAGTCATTCAATATCTATATCAGAAATATGGAAGAGAGCGGGCCGCATTGGCTGCGACAGTGATAACTTATCGCTTAAAAAGCGCCATTCGAGATGTGGGGAAAGCGTTGGGGATTAGCGAAACTCAACTCGATTTCTTTATCAAAAATATTAACCGCAGAGACAGTAAGCTCGGCTGGCAAGCCCAGATCATTGAGTTAGGGCTACAACCGCAGTCTCACAAAGGGCAATTGTTTATTGATCTGGTTAACGAAATTCAGTCGTTCCCTCGTCACCTCTCACAACATGTGGGTGGCTTTGTTATTTCCTCTGGGCCTTTGTATGAGCTCATCGCCGTCGAAAACGCAGCCATGCCTGAACGAACCATTATTCAGTGGGATAAAGACGATTTAGAAAGCCTCGGGCTTATGAAAGTCGATGTGCTGGCACTAGGTATGCTTACAGCGATTCGTAAATGTTTCACTATGATTGAACACCACCATCAACGAAAGCTCAGTATTGCTGACATCACACGTCTAAAAGACGACGAAAACGTATATGGGATGATACAACGCGCCGATACCGTGGGGGTGTTTCAGATTGAGTCGCGCGCGCAAATGAGCATGCTGCCACGACTCAAACCTCGAACCTATTACGATTTAGTGATTCAAATTGCGATAGTGCGTCCCGGCCCTATTCAAGGAGATATGGTGCACCCGTTTCTGAAACGTCGTAATGGCATTGAACAAACCACTTTCCCATCTCAAGAAGTGAAAGATGTTTTGGAGCGCACAATGGGGGTACCCATTTTTCAGGAACAAGTGATAAAAATTGCAATGGTCGCAGCGGGCTTCAGTGGAGGCGAGGCCGATCAGCTTCGCCGTGCTATGGCATCTTGGAAAAAAAGCGGCGAGTTGGATAAATTCAGACCTAAATTAATCAACGGTATGCTGGCACGCGGATATGAGAAGGAGTTTGCAGAACGGATCTACGATCAGATTTGTGGCTTCGGGGAATACGGTTTCCCAGAAAGCCACTCGGCGTCATTTGCTGTTTTGGCATATTGTTCGGCATGGCTCAAATACTACTATCCGGAAGCGTTCTACGTCTCGTTGCTCAATAGTCTGCCTATGGGATTTTATAGTCCATCACAACTGATTCAGGATGCTCAAAGACACGGTATTGTGGTTTTGCCTGTTTGCGTTAATCATTCGGCTATTGAGCATCAAGTCGTCCGCCACCAGCAAGGCTTTGCTATTCAACTCGGTTTGCGTCTGGTGAAAGGGTTAAGCAACTCAGGAAGCGAGCAACTGCTTCGCGCTCGCCCTACTCGCGGATTTCAACATGTTAACCAGCTGAAAAGTGCCGGAATTAATCAGAAAGATATGGAATCACTGGCTTCGGCTAATGCGCTACATCGTTTGACCAATAACCGCTATGACACTCGCTGGGCGATCATGGATTCTCTTTCTGACCTGCCGTTATTTGAACACTATCAAGAAGATGAACGCATGATTCAACACTCACCATCAGCGATGGAAGATCTGATTGAAGATTATGCGTCACTAGGGCTGTCTCTCAGCCAGCATCCGATTACCTTATTAGACAAAGCTGGCATTTTGGGCAAATTCACTCGTCATAAAGACCTGATGAATCTCCCGCATAAGTCACTCGTTACCGTCGCAGGTGTCGTCACCGGACGACAAGCTCCCGGTACTGCCGCTGGCGTAACGTTTTTTACGCTGGAAGACGATACCGGAAATATTAATACTGTTGTTTGGCAAGCAACAGCCAGAGCACAAAAAAGTGCTTATATCAGCGCCAAGGTGTTAATGGTAAAAGGGATTGTCGAGAAAGAAGAGAATGTGGTGCATGTGATCGCAGGGAAACTGATTGATATCACTCATCACCTAACACAGCTACAAAGCCGATCGAGAGATTTTCACTAAGCCGAAACGCATAAGAGCTCCACTTGTAAGCAACAACAAGGTAGCAAACAAAGGATACAAAAAAGCGCTGAATATTCAGCGCCTTTTTACTCTTATAAAACTTCTCGAAGACGTTCTTGAGCCACCTGTACCAACAAGTCAGGTTGGAACTTAGAAATAAATCGGTTACAACCGACTTTCTGAACCATAGCTTCGTTAAAGCTGCCGCTCAAAGAAGTATTCAAAGTAATAAATAGATCTTTCATACGCGGGTCATTGCGAACTTCATGGGTTAAACGATAGCCGTCCATTTCTGGCATTTCAGCGTCAGTAATCATCATTAAAAGCTCATCGTTGATGTTTTTACCCGCATCACACCAAGATTTGAGCAAATTCAAAGCTTCCAGACCATCACGACACTCAATGATATTAAGACCAAGCTGTGACAAAGTATCTTTAATCTGGTTTCGTGCAGTTGAAGAGTCATCCACAATCAGAACATTACGACCTACCATTTCACCCAAGATATTGTGGTCAAGCAGTTCTTCAGAAATAGAAACATCGTATTCGATGATCTCTGCAAGTACTTTCTCGACATCAATAATTTCGACGATATTGGTTTGATCCTGCTCTTTAATATGGGTAATTGCAGTCAAATAATTTGAACGCCCCGCTGACTTTGGTGGCGGCTCAATTTCAGTCCATGCAGTGTTAACAATGTTGCGAACTTGACCAACGAGAAACCCCTGAGTTGTGCGGTTATATTCCGTAATAATCAGGTTTTGTTCTGGCTTTTCTAATCGAGATGGAGGAAACCCAATCGCCTGGCGCAGGTCGATGATCGGTACTGGTACACCACGAAGTGTTGCAACCCCAGTAATATTGCGATGCGACCCGGGCATTTTAGTTAGATGAGGTACTTTAATGACTTCTCTAACCTTAAATACGTTAATAGCAAACAATTGACGGCTGTTTAAGCTAAAAAGCAATAACTCAAGTCGGTTTTCGCCAACCAAGTTAGTACGTTGATCGACTGAATTTAAAACACCTGACATAGAAAATTCCGCAAACTATTAAAACCCAATAACAGTATAGCTACAAAGGATAAATGTAAATGATAGTACTGAAGGTAATGTGATAATTATCCTTCGACGACCTTCATCAGTAACAAACCGTCATACAATGCTTGCTTTACAAGCGCTGCACCTGGCATCGTTGCCTGCTTGTAAAAACGAGACTCCACCAGCTTCAAGTCTTGATGATAAACAGGCAGGCTTTGTTGTTCGATACACTGCTGAATTGCTGGATATAACACGCTTTTCGCTTGATTGATAACCCCACCAATAAGAATTTTTTCTGGGTTAAATAGGTTTATAACGATAGCAATCGCCGAACCTAAATAGGCACCAAGTTGCTCAATCACTTCAACCGCAAGAGGATCCCCTTCTGCAGCCGCTGAACAAATATCTTCGATCGTGATTTCTGCAATTTCACTCAGGCTTGAAGCTTCACCATTGGCAATGCGCTCTGCGACTTGCTCTCGAATCGCTTGAGAACTGGCAACCGTTTCGAGACAGCCGATATTACCACAGTGGCAACGTTTACCATTTCGATCAATTTGGATATGTCCAAGCTCACCAATATTACCGTTACGACCTTGAAGCACTCGGCCATCTAGAATGATGCCAGCGCCTAAACCATGGTGTATTGAAATCAAAATTGAATTATCAACGTCTTGCGAATGACCAAATAACTTTTCAGCCAAAGCCCAAGCGCGAGTGTCGTTAGCAACAAATACGGGTAGCCCAGTTGCTTTGTAAATTTCTGGCCCTAATGCCAGATTATTCACATTGTAGTGAGGCATCTGCAAAACAATGCCTTTTTCCGAATTAACTAAACCCGGCAAGGTGATCGCTATGCTCGTTACGCGATCGAGTTGGTCAGCATAAGTTTGGAAAAACTCTTCGATTTCAAATAAAAGGCGCTGAAGAACGTCGTCTTGATCGATTTCATGAATTTCAATCTTAGTATCAATCAGGACTTCGCCACCAAGCTCATGAAGTGCGATCGTTAAATACCCTCGTCCAAGACGCATCGAAAGAAACTGCCAACCTTCATTGTTGGTTTGCAAACCGACGGCAGGACGACCACGACTGATAGCTTCTTGAACCGTTGTTTCATGAATTAGGTGCGCATCAATAAGCTCGCGAGTAATTTTAGTAATACTTGCAGGCGCGAGTTCGCTCTCTTTCGATAAATCGATACGAGATATCGGACCCTTTTGGTCAATCAATTTATACACACGACCAGCATTGACCTGCTTAATGTGGTCAATATGGCCTGGTTGAGCCATGTACATAGTACGCTCCAAAAAACAACAACCTGCCAATTTTTTTACTTTGCGAAGTAATTGTGAAGGGCTTTGGTAAATACCCGTGACCAGCATCACGTATATACTCAGAACTTTGTGTATTCAGTCAAATTGTCAGACCTACCTAGTCCCACAATGAGTGTTTGGAAAACTTTTTTTTAAAGCAAAATTATTTGGAAGACATTGAGCATAAAGGCCAAATTCCCACAAAATTCTCAGACTTATGTAACAATTTTATAACCATCATCTAAAGTAGCATGAAGCGTTGCTTATAATTAAAAAATCCTCGATACCTTATCTGCCCGATCACTGTAGGAGATCACCATGAGTTCAGGTCAAAGACGTACAAAAATTGTTACCACACTCGGCCCGTCCACAGATAAAGACGACGTACTAGAGCAAATCATAAAATCAGGGGTAAACGTAGTACGGATGAACTTCTCGCACGGCTCTGCGGAAGACCACAAACTGAGAGCACAAAAAGTTCGCGAAATTGCAGCGAAACTAGGAAAACATGTCGCCATTTTGGGTGATTTACAAGGCCCTAAAATCCGCGTTTCAACATTCAAAGACGGACCAATTCAATTGAATGAAGGTGACCGGTTTATCCTTGATGCTGAACTTGCCCCAGGTATGGGGGATCAAGATGCTGTTGGCATTGACTACAAAGCTCTACCAAATGATGTCAAAAGAGACGACATTCTTCTGCTCGATGACGGCAGAGTACAACTTCAAGTGTTGTCTGTTGAACACAACAAGATTTTCACCTCAGTCCTGATTGGTGGCCCTTTATCAAATAACAAAGGTATCAACAAAAAAGGCGGCGGCCTTTCCGCCGATGCACTGACCGAGAAAGATAAACGCGACATCCTACTCGCGGCTGAAATCAAAGTTGATTACCTTGCAGTGTCATTCCCTCGCAATGGGGCGGATATGAATTACGCACGCCGATTGGCTCGAGACGCAGGATTAGAAGCAGGCTTGGTAGCGAAGGTGGAACGCGCAGAAACCGTCTCGAACGATGAAAATATTGACGATATCATCATGGCATCTGACGTGATCATGGTCGCTCGTGGCGATCTGGGTGTCGAAATTGGCGATCCGGAACTCGTTGGTGTGCAGAAAAAACTGATCCACCGCGCGAAAGCACTTAACCGCGTAGTGATAACCGCCACGCAAATGATGGAGTCGATGATAGCTAACCCTATGCCAACACGAGCCGAGGTCATGGATGTAGCAAATGCGGTACTTGATGGTACTGATGCCGTAATGCTATCTGGAGAAACGGCTGCGGGCAAATATCCCGTTGAAACAGTAAAAGCTATGGCTGAAGTCTGTATTGGTGCGGAAAAAACCATTGAATCGAATCAGCAGAACTATCGTATCGATCGTTCTTTTGCCACTTCAGAAGAAACCATCGCCATGTCAACCATTTATGCGGCCAACCATTTGGAAGGTGTGCAAGCCATGGTCACTCTGACTGAATCGGGACGCACAGCATTAATGACGTCTCGCTTAAACTCAGTGTTACCAATCTTTGCCATGTCACGAAATGAGCGAGCACTTAACCGTTGCGCGCTATACAGAGGCGTAACACCATACTATTTCGATAGTAAACAAGAAGAAGGGTTCATCGCAGCTCAATCTGCATTGGAATCGCTTAAAGAAAGGAAACTGTTGGAATTTGGTGACTTAGTTATCATTACTCAAGGTGATGTGATGGAAGTTGAAGGTTCAACAAACTGCATGCGTATTCTGCCCGTCTTCTAACTGGTATACCCTGACGTAATAACTCACTCTACTTGTTCTAGAGTGAGTTATTCGCCAATTTCCAGAGAATTAAAATCTGCACGAATAATGCGTTCCGCTTTTATCTCTCCTGCTTGCGAAAACAAATTGATAAAACGATTTCCAGCTTCGACACCTAGTTCATAATCGTGTAGCAGATCCTCCTTGTTGCTCATCAGAGAAGATGACTTAAGAGGGCTGCTTGGTGCAATTTGCACGATAAAAACGTCATCGGGTGGTGAGTTCAGGAATTCTCTGGTCAAAGAATAAGTTTGATAATGCACCATCAACATATCTGCTAACCCTGAATCAAATTTATCTCCAAGCAGATGACTCAATCGATAGATATCGTCTGCACCAAATAACCAACGACCACCATTAAGCGTTTGCAGGTGTTTTTGCTCATTTTTCAATTCTTTTGAACGTGCTATTTGTTGCTGGAAGAAGCGATTCCAGTCTTGCTTCCATTGACCCAAACGGTTCTGCCACTGGTTTTGAATACTGTTAAAAGAATCTCTGAACCATTTAATATCTTCCTGACGAAGTTTTTCATCCTGCATTAACAAATCTGATTCAGAATCCATTTCTTCTGTTCTGATCACCGTAATAAAACGGGCTTCACGACGCCAAGCCTCCTGAACGGGGATGGAAGCAGAGACTCCACCATCAATATAAAGCCTATTGTTCAACTCGACTTCTTTTGGATATAAGCGAGGAATAGCGCATGTGGCTCTCATTATATCCTTCCAGTTACTTGCTAACATAGGGAAGTACTCATCGCTCAATGTCAATGAGGATGTCACAGCTGCCATTGCTTTACGAGAACCCAATACCCTGCGTCCCATGTCTATATCCATATAAAATGGGAAATCACAAATTTTTTCTAACGCCCAGTCGAGATCCATATATTGCTTTCTACGAATGTAACTAAAGAGATGGAAAAATTCGGGTGTGGTCGTTAACTCTGTGATAAAAGCTTTGCCTAGGCCGTGCTGACGACAGAGAAAAGCACTGAGATTTAGTGCACCAGCAGAGGTACCATAAAATTCATCGAATGGATCGAAGTTGGCGAGATTAAAGGCATCTAAAACACCAGCGGTAAATATTCCTCTCTGACCACCACCTTGAGCAACCAGAGCGTTTTTACCGCCGATGAATTTGGATAGTCGAATCACATCGACTTTGTTATCTAGATTAGTAACAGTTCCACTATTAGGCATAAGTAGAACCCTTATCAGTTAGTGTGTTATTGCAATCAATCCAAAACCGACAAGTACCGTGAAGATAACGGCAGTGGCAAGCACTGCAAACTTTAGATCATGTTCCATACAGACCTCCTTTTACTTAACAAATTAATAACATCAGTAAAGGGAGCCATCAAGAATTGTCGATTTTTCACATACAATTATGCAATTGCCCTCACAATAACTCAATCGCCATATCACGTATTCAGATTCACTAGAAAACAAAATAACGTACTTGTTTAACCATTGATTATTGATGTCTGTACCTAACCCCTTCTTATTTTAGATAAAGAGTGAAAGGTGGAGGTATTCACTGGCGATTGTATATTTTTCAGTCATACACACTATAGTTTTTAATAGTGATATCAATTACAAACACACCATATAAACATCAATTAAGCCAACAAATAATAAAGTAGCAACACTTTAAACCAAATTAATACCAATTTATCGCCCAATAAAACTATGTAAATACAGAAAACTAACATTTATGATCTATTGCTATTAACAGAACAAATCTGTAGTCTCGATACCATGCGTAGCTGAATATTTCAGATTTCGCAAACACACATCAGATAATAAAGAATAAAACTCTAGGTTTTCTTGAGGCAAACAAAATTTAATTCTAACTTTTCACAGAATCATGGATGATAGATAATTTATTCGGCAGTTCTATAGAACGCTAAAAATATCCACAACAACCATATTCGCCAGTGATAGCCGCAGAGAAGCTTCAGACCTCAGAGTGTCGTAAAGGAGTAAAACATGAAGCGAGAACAATGGGGATCCCGTGTTGGGTTTATCCTAGCTGCAGTGGGTTCTGCAATCGGTCTTGGAAACATTTGGCGTTTCCCTTACATGGCTTATGAAAACGGCGGCGGCGCATTTTTCATTCCATATATCTTCGCACTGCTTACTGCGGGTATCCCTTTCATGATCCTTGAATTCAGCATGGGTCAAAAGCACCGTGGTTCAGCGCCATCTACACTAGCTAAGATCAATTCTAAATTCGAATGGTTAGGCTGGTTCCAAGTAGGTATTGCTGCGCTTATCGCAGTGTACTATGTGGCTGTTATTGGTTGGGCTATCTCTTACTTTGGTTTGTCATTTACTCAAGGTTGGGGTACAGATACTAATGCATTCTTCTTTAGTGAATACTTGGCGCTTGGCGACAATTCTCCAACCAACCTTGGTGACATCCAATGGAATATTGCATTCGCTATGCTCATCGCTTGGGCAGTCACTTATGCAGCTATCGTTGGTGGTGTAAAAGCTGGTATCGAGCGTGCTTCTAAGATCATGATGCCTATCCTATTCATCATGGTAGTGGGTCTGATTGCACGTATGATTTTCCTTCCTGGTGCGCTTGATGGCGTGAACTACATGTTCGAACCAGATTTCAGTAAGATTTGGGATGTGAAAGTTTGGGCGGCAGCTTACGGTCAGATCTTCTTTACGCTAAGTATCGGTTTTGCAATCATGCTGGCTTACTCAAGCTACCTACCAGAGAAGTCAGACATCACGAACAATGCGTTTATGACGGTATTGATCAACTGTGGTTTCTCTATTCTTGCAGGTATCATGATTTTCTCTGTACTGGGCTACATGGCTCAAGAGCAAGGCAAACCTCTAACAGAAGTTGTTTCTGCAGGTGTTGGTCTGGCATTCGTAACACTGCCAGCGGCAATTAACCTTTTACCAGTTCCATACATTTTAGGTCCACTATTCTTCCTTGCACTGGTTGTTGCGGGTCTAAGCTCACACATCTCTATCATGGAAGCTGTGACTTCAGCAGTGATCGATAAGCTAAACTGGAGCCGCAAGAAAGCTGCGAACATCGTTATTGGTTCAGGCGTAGTGATCTCTATGGCATTTGCGACCAACGGTGGTCTACTGTTACTTGACCTAGTTGACCACTTCGCAAACAACGTAGGTATCATGGCAAGTTGTTTCGTTGAAATCGCACTAATGACTTTGTTGCTAAAAGTCTCTGACGTACGTAAATACGTGAACAGCATTTCGGATTTCAGTGTGGGCGTATGGTTTGACATCTGTTTACGTTTTGTCACTCCCGTAATGCTAGCAATCATCATTGCTACAAAACTTATTACACTGTTTACTGAAGGCTACGGTGGTTACGACCTAACTCTAGGTTGGGCAATCATTGGCGTACTACTTGTATTTGGTGTACTTGTTAACCTAACCAGCCGTAAGGAGGCGAACTAATGACAGCTAGCGCAATTATTATGATGATCATTGGTCTTGGTATCACTTGGGGTGGCGCTGCTATCTGTATCAAGAAAGCAATGGACAAGTAAATCATCCAGTTAAAGAAAAACCGGCATCACGCCGGTTTTTTTATTTGATATGGACAGGTGAACTTCCAAGCTCTAGCAATAATTTTTCTCGACCAAAGGTCGAATGACTAATTCATCTACACTAGAAATGCCGTTTTGACTCGCCATAAACAAAATCGCATCCACCACTTGCTCTGGGTCTAAGTACTCTGGTCGATCGGCTGCCCGGAAAGGCGTATCGACACCACCGGGATAAATCGCGCACACTTTCACGCCACGTTCCCTTACTTCTTTTCGAAAAACTTTCGTTAAAGCATCCATTCCAGCCTTTGAGGCTGTGTAAGCACCGATCCCTTCATTAGAAAACCCACACACGGTAGACAGAACGTTAATGACAACACCCTGCCCTCTAGGCTTCATCGAAGCATTGTAGACTTGTTTCATGAAGACGAATGGAGACATCATGTTCAGTTGTACTAAGCCCATTAGATCATCGACTGATAAATCTGCGATAGCACTTCTCGATGTATTGGCACCGGCACAATTAACCAGCACATCGATACTACCCAATGTTTTATTGACGTCAGCAACAAACTGATTAATCAACTCGACGTTTGTGGCATCAAATGCCTGATAATAAATTGGGCTATCAAATTTCGTTAATTCAGAAACTAATCCACTGAGTTTGCTTTCAGAGCGCCCACAGAAAGCCACATTAGCGCCTAACTCTACCAATCGCTTTGTTAACAAACGCCCAATACCAGATGTCGCTCCGGTGACAATAAAGTTTTTGTTTTTAACATCCAGCATCAAGTGTTCACACTCTTGTTCAAATAGGATTAAGTCCAGCCATGTTCAGCATGGCTAAGACAACACACCTATATGATACGGTTAACTACTTAAGTCGGGAAAGGCGGGTAATCACATAACTAAATATGTACTGATATTAAAAATGATAAGTGAGACCTAATGCTGCTCCAATCTGCAATTCAGGGCCGCCATAGAAGTTGATTTCAGGGTGTACCTGACCATAAAGGTTAAAGCGGTTGTTGAACTGCCAATTGATGCCTAACGGTAGCCGAGCACCAAAATCATCTTCCCATTCAGCCCACGCACCACCTCCGACATACCAGTCAAAAGGCACATCTGGGCTGTTGAAGCTTCCCTGAGCGAAGATGTAATCAAATGCCGCACCATCGTTACCTAAAATAAAACGATATTGGTCGTCGATTTCAAATACAGCGCTTAGCTGTTGGTCTAAAGCCATACCGACTTCGAAGCCTTTGTTTTGTTGTGCATGAACAGCGAATGAGGTGCCAAGTAGTAAGGCGACAATCCCTAATTTCTTCATATGTAATTCCAAGTACCATTGCTATACAAAAGTAACAAGGTACCCAAGCAACCTTTCAGTTGTGTCATTGTGCGGTGAGGGAATATCAGAAATTTGTAGGAATTTATACACAAAAAAAGGAGACCGAAGTCTCCTTTTCTATAGGGGAAGAAATGTCTGAGGATTAACCGTGGTTACGGATCCACTCATCCATATCTGTTTTAAGGTTGTCAGACTTAGTACCGAAGATAGCTTGAACGCCACCAGATACTACAACTACGCCAGCTGCACCAAGTTTTTTCAGTTTGTCTTGGTCAACAACTTCAGTATCAGCAACTGATACACGTAGACGAGTGATACATGCGTCTAAGTTAGTGATGTTCTCTTTACCACCGAATGCAGCAACAAGTTCACCAGCCATTTCAGTACCAGTAGCCGCTGTTGAATCTTCTGTTTCGTCTTCACGGCCTGGAGTTTTAATGTCCATTGCACGGATAACGAAAGTGAATACTACGTAGTAAAGTACTGCGTAAGCGATGCCTAGACCAACAAGCAGTAACATGTTTTCAGCGCGTGGAGATTGAACCACGAAGTCGATGAAACCGTTAGAGAATGTGTGACCGTGAACAACACCTAGAGAGTTCGTTAGCATGTATGCAACGCCAGCTAGTACTGCGTGAATTGCGTATAGTACTGGAGCGATGAATAGGAACGAGAACTCGATTGGTTCAGTAATACCAGTTAGGAATGAAGTCAGTGCTGCAGAAGCCATGATACCCATTACTTTTGCACGGTTTTCTGGTTTAGCGCTGTGTGCAATTGCAATTGCAGCCGCTGGAAGACCGAACATCTTGAATAGGTAACCACCTGCTAGCTGACCGAAACCATTACCCGCTGCGCGAGAAGCGTCATCAGCAGTAAGGAAACAAGTCATGATACCGTGAGCAACTTCACCAGCACCATTTGTACAAGTACCTGCTTCGTAGAAGAATGGTACGTTCCAAATGTGGTGTAGACCGAATGGGATTAGAGAACGCTCAACAATACCGTAGATACCAAAAGCAGTAACAGGGTTTTGGTTTGCAGCCCAATCAGAGAAAGAAGCAATCACGCTACCAATTGGTGGCCAAATGATAGAAAGAATTACACCAAGACCAATTGATAGGAAACCAGTGATGATTGGAACCGCACGTTTACCTGCAAAGAAACCTAGGTACTCTGGAAGTTGGATTTTATAGAAACGGTTGAATGCCCAAGCAGCAACACCACCAGCAAGGATACCACCTAAAACACCAGTTTCGATGTGGCCAACACCCATTGCATCGCCCATCACGTTTAGCGTAGCAATCATGATGCCGTAGCCAACGATCGCAGACAAACCTGAAACACCATCGTTATTAGTGAAACCTAAAGATACACCAACAGCGAAAAGAAGTGCCATTTGACCGAATACAGAACCGCCAGCTTGTTCCATTAAGTGTGATACTACTTCTGGTAGCCAGCTAAAGTTCGCCGCACCCACACCAAGCAAAATACCTGCAACTGGTAGTACTGATACTGGTAGCATCAAGGACTTACCAACTTTTTGCAGGTTAGCAAAAGCGTTTTTAAACATGTTTATGCTCCTGATTAAGTTATTAGAATTTTTGGGTTCTAACGGCACACCCCCGTAGCCTAAATGTTAGCACCCAATGAAAATGTAACCACAAAATGTATTATATTTTCCGGCTCTAAATATATATTGATGCTCCTCATGGATTCTACTTAGTTACGAAATTAAGTTTCAAAGTATTAGGCAGATCACAATCAGATCTGACCTCTGAAAAGCATTACAAGCTACATATCTATTTGTTTTTAATGGCTTTAAAAGTTAAAACCAATAATTTTACTGCGTAAATAAAATTGGGCATCATGTTATTTTATGTAACAAAATTACATTGGTTTGTTTTAGCCTCTCAAAATCAACATATTTAGTAAACAAGATACCTAAACTCCACTTTTCTCGACTTTTCCAATAAAAAAAGGAGCAAACGCTCCTTTTTACACCAAATGTTGATTTCTATCGCAAAAAAAGATCATGGTAGTTTTGGGTCGTTTTTTCCGCAATTTCAGAAAGTGAACATCCTTTTAACTGCGCTATGTACGCAGCAACCTCAACAACATAAGCTGGTTGGTTCTCTTTGCCTCGATGTGGAACTGGGGCTAGGTATGGAGAATCCGTTTCAATGAGCAAGCGTTCAATAGGCAGCACTTTCACAACTTCTTTCAGTTCTGTTGCTTGTCTAAATGTAACAATCCCTGAGATAGATATGTAAAAACCTAAATCCATCGCCGCTTCAGCAAAAGCTAAATCTTCAGTGAAACAATGAATCACGCCACCGCAGCGTTCTGCTCCACCTTGTTTTAGCATCGTCAAGGTGTCTTCTCGTGCATTGCGCGTATGGATGATCAGCGGTTTATTGAGTGCTACTGCGGTTTCTATTTGCTGGGAGAAACGCAACTTCTGCAACTCTGCGGTTTCAGGTTGATAATGATAATCCAAGCCAGTTTCACCAATCGCAACGACCTTAGGATGTTTGGCATATTCGTGAAACTTATCCAACGCGAACTCACTTTCCACATCTAATGGGTGAACACCGCATGTGGCATGGACATTCTCAAATGGCGTGATCATTTCAATCATGTTAGGAAACGAATCTAGCGTAACACCAACCGACAATAGCTGTTTTACATTCGCTTGAGCGGCTTTGTTCACCACATCTGATATATCAGTGTGTAAATCTTGATAATCCAGTTTATCCAGATGACAGTGTGAATCTACAAACATGTTTCCTCATTAAATTTAAATATCCAATCCATAATTAAAAGCTCACTATTTAGACCAGTGAAATGGCGTAGCTTTTCTATTAAGTTGGCAAGTTCTGAACTCTGTTGCTCTAAAACAACATAGTTCAATACTGATGATAAAGTATGACATCCGGGAGTAAAGTTTGGCTGAACGACACCAAAATGTGCTTTTTGAGCGTCGGTAAGTAAATACCAAAGCCAAGTTAAGCGCACAATCGGAGACTCATTAAGTTTACTCGCGCATTTCAGTGCGGCTTCTGTATCGCCTTGCACCGCAGCAATCAAACTCTCTTCAATAGACTTATACGCATCTAAATCACCGGCTTGAATAAAAGCTTTGGTCTGTATAGGAGCATCACCATTAATGTGAGCAACATAGGGCTCAATATCAGCACCCAATTCATTCTGTAACCATTGAGTGACGATCGCTGATTGTGGGTCCGGAATCGTAACTTGCTGACATCGACTAACAATCGTAGGTAGCAAATTACTGGCTTTTGAAGCAATAAGAACAAACACACACTTTTCTGGCGGCTCTTCGAGTGTCTTCAGTAATGCGTTCGCTGCTGACTCGTTCATCGCCTCTGCGGGTTCAATCACGAACAGCCTATAGCCTGAGAGCTGAGAAGACTCCTGAGCAATGCGATTACACTGTCGTATCTGCTCTACGGTAATCGCCTTTCCTTCTTTTTCAGGTTTTACAACATGGTAATCAGGATGATTACCTGATTGCATCAAATCACAACCATGACAAAAGCCGCAAGGTTCACTTGTGGAAGTGCTGCACATTAATGAACGTGCAAATTGCTCGGCTAACTGAAATGTTTCTAAGCCGGGAGAGGATGACAACAAGGTCGCCGAAGCGAAACTATTGCTGTCTAATTGATGCTTCCAGCTATTCCAGCTGCTTTGTAACCAAGAATGGAGTTCTCGCATATTGCTCCCTATATGCTCTTCAGCCATTGTTGTAGCTGGTACTTAATATCCTGCGCTACTTTGTCTATGGTTTGTTCTGCATTGACTACTATCACCGAATTGTCCGAACCTGCAATTTCTAGATAGCGCTCTCTCGTACGCTCAAAGAAGCTGATATCCATTTTCTCGATACGATCAAGCTCACCACGTCCTCGTGCACGCTCTAAACCTACTTTAGGGTCGATATCGAGATAAAGGGTTAAATCAGGCTTGAAGTCACCCAGAGTCGTCTGTTTCAAACTTTGCATGGTTTGACGTGAGATTTGGCGACCTCCTCCTTGATAAGCCTGCGAAGACATATCATGGCGATCACCAACCACCCAATTTCCTTTTTCAAGAGCGGGTTTAATAACATTCTCAACCAGCTGAACACGTGCAGCATACATAAGAAGCAGTTCGGTCATGTCTTGCAGTACCTCACCTTCGTGTTCCTGCTTCACCAATTCACGCATTTTCTCTGCTAGTACAGTGCCACCAGGCTCGCGAGTACGCGTGATTTGGTCGACACCAAATTCATGTAAGGTTTCTACAATCGCTTGAATAGCGGTACTTTTCCCAGCCCCTTCTAGGCCTTCTACTACGATAAATTTTGAGTTCATTATTGATTACGAATCTGCTTTAGATAGGCGCGTACTGCGCGGTTATGCTCTGCCAGTGTCTTGGAAAACACATGACCACCGTTACCACTGGCGACAAAGTACAAATAACTGCTTTGGTCTGGATTTAGTGCCGCATTGATTGACGCTGGGCCCGCCATAGCAATAGGCGTTGGAGGTAAACCAAAAATTACATACGTGTTGTACGGTGTGGGAGCTTTGAGATCTTTCTTACGAATGTTCCCATCGTAATTTTCACCCATGCCATAAATCACTGTAGGGTCTGTTTGAAGCCGCATACGCTTGTTGAGTCGATTAACAAATACCGATGAGATCTGCGTTCTCTCATCTTCTACTGCGGTTTCTTTTTCAATGATTGATGCCAAAATCAGCGCTTCGTAGGACGATTTCAGGGGTAAACCACTTTGTCGTTTATCCCACTCAGCGGTAAGAATGTCGTTCAGCTTTACATGCGCACGCTTCAAAATATCTAAGTCACTTACACCATTAGTAAAATGGTAAGTTTCCGCAAGAAATAGACCTTCCAGCTTATCTCGTTCAATCCCTAATTTTTGAGCTATATCTTTCTCAGACAAACCAGCTAATGTGTGTTTCAGATAAGGATTGTTAGCGAGGATATCTCTCCATTCAGCGAAACGACTACCTTCTACGAACGTGATAGCAAACTGATGTTCTTTACCTGAAATGACTAGACTCAATGCTTGGTTTAACGTCATATCTGGTGTGAGCTGATAAGTCCCTGCTTTTAAACCAGCGAGCTCAGGGTGCAATCGATGAATGAGTGAAGTCAATGACGTGGGATTGATCCAGCTCTTTTCCACCAGCATAGACATAGCTCGATTTAAGCTGGTGCCACTTTGAATAGTGACTATTTGTGGCTCTTCTATTTTTAAAGGTTGGGCAAGATAGCTGTTCACTTCGCTTTGTATATAAAAATAGGTACCCGCTACACACAGCAAAAGAACGACCAATAGAAAAGATAACTTTTTAATCACGAATTAAATTTCTCCTGAATTCTTAACGTCTGTTGTCCAATCGAGTACTTACGCTCCGATATTTGAACCACAGGCGCGATCTCTAACAGTGAATTAGAGATAAAAACTTCTTCGGCATTATCAAGATGATCGAGTTCGAAATCACCTTTAACCACCTTCAAATTAAGTTGATGGGCGTATTCTAATATAATTCTACGAGCCACACCTGAAACACCTGCATTTTTTAGCGAAGGCGTATACAAAGTAGCACCTTTTACCCAAAAAATATTGGCGGCAGTAGTCTCAACAATATGTCCTTGAATATCCAAACATAAACCATCGAGATAGCCAGCCAAATCCATTTCGTTTTTGAGTAGAACCTGCTCAAGGCGATTGTTATGTTTGTGCCCCGCAAGCATAGGATTTAATCCCATACGCTGGGAACAAATACCAAGTTGCAAACCTTCGGATTGCCATTGTGCATAGTGAGAGGGAAAAGAAAAGTTGCTAATCGTAACGTTAGGTTGCGTGACTTGTGCCGGGCTGTACCCTCGCCCACCTGTGCCTCGGGTAATATGCAATTTAAGACCAGCCCTCTCATCAGAAAGAAGAGCTCGTTTCAACCATTGTTCGACTTGCAACCAATCGGGAAACGGAATACCGAGGACTTTTAAGCACGCTTCCATACGGTCTAGATGAAATTGCCAATGCTGAATTTCACCATGCTTGGTCAACATAGTCGTAAAGCATCCATCACCGTATTGAAATGAGCGATCGCTTACTGAAATAAGGTCATTCGGTTCACCATTTATCCAAAACATATTTCCGCTCCCTGAAAATAAAGAAACGGCCTAATGCTAAGCATCAAGCCGTTTCAAAACAAGTACAGTTCGATGAACTTTATACGCGTTTAAAGATCAATGATCCGTTTGTACCACCAAAACCAAACGAGTTACACATTGCGTATTCCATACCTTCCACTTTACGTGCAGTGTTTGGAACAAGATCAACGTCTAAACCTTCTTCTTGGTTTTCGAGGTTAATTGTTGGTGGAACAACTTGATCAACGAGCGACATAACTGTGATGATAGATTCAACAGAACCCGCTGCACCTAATAGGTGTCCAGTCATTGACTTAGTCGAAGAGATAAGAACTTGTTTCGAACCTTCTTCGCCTAACGCACGTTTGATGCCTTTCACTTCAGCAACGTCACCCGCAGGAGTCGATGTGCCGTGAGCATTCACATAACCGATTTGAACACCAGTTAAGCCTGCATCACGCATCGCAGCTTCCATCGCCAGTGCGCCACCAGAACCGTCTTCGCTTGGTGAAGTCATGTGATAAGCATCACCAGACATACCGAAGCCTACGATTTCTGCGTAAATTTTAGCGCCACGAGCTTTAGCATGTTCGTACTCTTCAAGTACCATAATGCCTGCGCCGTCGCCTAGTACAAAACCATCACGGTCTTTGTCCCAAGGGCGAGAAGCTTTTTGAGGCTCATCATTACGAGTCGATAACGCTTTAGCAGCACCGAAACCAGCCATACCTAACGGCGTTGATGCTTTTTCTGCACCACCAGCAACCATAGCTTCTGCATCACCGTATGCAATCATACGAGCGGCATGACCGATGTTGTGTAAACCAGTCGTACATGCTGTTGAAATAGCGATGTTTGGACCACGTAGACCACGCATAATAGATAGGTTACCAGCAATCATGTTTACGATGGTTGATGGTACAAAGAAAGGGCTAACTTTACGTGGGCCTTTTTCTAAAAGTGAACAATGGCCACTTTCAATCAATTCCAGACCACCGATACCTGAACCAATAGCAACACCAACACGTGGAGCATTTTCTTCAGTGATCGATAAACCAGAATCGTCTAATGCTTGAATACCCGCAGCAATACCATATTGGATAAACAAATCCATCTTGCGGGCTTCTTTTTTAGACATGTAATCTTCGCAATTAAAGTCTTTAACAAGACCTGCGAAACGAGTTGAAAAATTGGTTGTATCAAAGTGATCAATATTAACAATACCACTTTGACCAGCTAGCAGGGCTTTCCAAGAAGATTCTACTGTGTTGCCCACTGGTGACAACATACCCATGCCAGTGACAACGACACGACGCTTGGACACGATCATATTCTCCGGGAATTGAAAAATTCTATGAGAGGTAAAGATGATTGAGAAAAACTCAGGCGGTCAGATGACCGCCTGGGAAGAGACATTACTGAGCGCTGTTTACGTAGTCGATCGCAGCTTGAACAGTAGTGATTTTCTCTGCTTCTTCGTCAGGAATCTCAGTGTCAAATTCTTCTTCTAGAGCCATAACTAGTTCTACAGTGTCTAGAGAATCCGCACCTAGATCTTCAACGAAAGAAGCTTCGTTTTTAACTTCTGCTTCGTCTACACCTAGCTGTTCAACAATGATTTTCTTTACGCGTTCTTCGATGTTGCTCATTTTTTCTTTTCCTTTACAGATTTCGCCTAATGCGATGATTCCGTAGTTTATTCTAACTAGGGAAAGTTGCAAGGGGGTCCTTGCTGGTCAAACCACAAATTTGGCGATTTTAACCGAAATTCACACCATTTATGACATATATCATGCACAAATCTTGCGCATTTTTATATCAATTCATGTACAAAGTCGTTAACAAATACAACTCTGTTTCCAACTTAGCACAAAAATGGCATTAAACCATATACATGCCGCCATTTACGTGCAAAGTTTCGCCCGTAATATAAGCGCCTTCTGGTGAAGCCAAAAATGCAACTGCAGAAGCAATTTCACGTGGATCACCTAAACGACCAGCTGGTACTTGTGCAAGTGTAGCAGCACGTTGCTCATCATTCAGTGCTTTTGTCATATCTGTTTCGATAAAACCTGGAGCCACAGTGTTAACAGTCACACCACGAGAAGCAACTTCACGTGCCATTGATTTTGTAAAACCAATCACACCTGCTTTTGCTGCCGCATAGTTTGCCTGTCCAGCGTTACCCATAGTACCGACAACAGAACCGACGTTGATGATACGGCCACTACGCTTTTTCATCATACCGCGTAGTACAGCTTTCGACATACGGAAGATCGAAGTCAGGTTAGTATCTAAAATATCTGACCATTCGTCGTCTTTCATACGCATCAACAAGTTATCACGAGTGATACCTGCGTTGTTCACTAGAATATCGATTGCACCAAACTCATCGTTGATTGCTTTCAATACTGTCTCAATAGATTCTGCATCAGTAACGTTAAGAGCTAAACCCTTACCGTTATCGCCAAGATAAGCGCTGATTGCTTGCGCGCCGCTCTCGCTCGTTGCAGTACCAATTACTGTAGCACCGCGTTCTACAAATAGTTCAGCGATAGCTTTACCAATACCACGGCTTGCACCAGTAACTAGTGCAACTTTGCCTTCTAAACTCATGAATTGACTCATGTTTGGTTCCTATATTTACTTAGCTGCTTCTAGTGAAACAATATCGTTCACTGCTGCTGCGTCTAAGGTTTTTACAATACGTTTAGTTAGGCCAGTCAGAACTTTACCTGGACCCATTTCTAGCAGTTTCTCAACGCCCTGTTCACTCATCTTCTCTACGCCTTCAGTCCAACGTACCGGGCTGTAAAGCTGGCGAACAAGTGCGTCTTTAATTTTTGCAGGATCTGTTTCCGCAACAACGTCCACATTGTTAATCACAGGGATTTGAGGCGTATTGAATTCAATTTCAGCTAAAGCAGCAGCTAAACGTTCAGCTGCAGGCTTCATCAATGCACAATGTGAAGGAACAGAAACAGGCAGAGGCAACGCACGTTTAGCGCCCGCTTCTTTACATAATGCACCAGCACGTTCAACTGCGTCTTTTTGACCAGCAATCACCACTTGACCTGGCGAGTTAAAGTTTACTGGAGAAACCACTTCACCCTGTGCCGCTTCTTCACAAGCTTTAGCAATCGCTTCATCAGCAAGGCCGATGATCGCATACATTGCGCCAGTACCAGCAGGAACGGCATCTTGCATCGCTTTACCACGAAGCTCAACTAAGCTGATCGCCTGTTTGAAGTCGATTACACCTGCACACACTAGTGCTGAATACTCACCTAAGCTGTGACCTGCAAGAACCGTTGGTTGTTCCAAGCCCAGTTCTTGCCATACACGCCAAATAGCAACAGACGCTGTAAGTAATGCAGGCTGTGTACGGAAAGTTTGGTTTAGATCTTCAACAGGACCGTTTTGAACCAATGCCCACAAATCATAGCCCAATGCATCAGATGCTTCTGCAAAGGTTTGGTTAACTACATCATACTGCTGTGCAAGCTCTGCAAGCATACCGATAGCTTGAGAACCTTGACCTGGAAATACGATAGCAAACTTGCTCATTGCTGTTTCCTCAAAAATGATTAAGGCGTTATTTCAACGCCTTAAAGACTATAGTAACGTTCAATTATTACAAAAACCGTATGGTTATAATGTAACGTTGTTAAAATTTAACCAAAGCTGAGCCCCAGGTGAAACCGCCACCAAAAGCTTCTAATAATAGGTTTTGACCACGTTTGATACGGCCGTCACGAACCGCTTCATCAAGCGCCGTTGGAACCGTCGCCGCCGAAGTATTACCGTGTCTGTCCAACGTTAATACTACTTGGTCAAGAGACATAGAGAGTTTTTTCGCTGTCGCAGAAATAATGCGATAGTTCGCTTGATGCGGAACCAGCCAATCCAACTCAGACTTATGCATGTTGTTTGCTTCTAACGTATCTTTAACCAGCTTAGACAACTGAGTCACCGCCACTTTAAAGACTTCATTACCAGCCATGTACAGCCATTTGTCAGCATCACCACCACGCTCTGGCACTGGTAAGCTCAACAATTCACCGAACTCACCATCTGAATAGATGTGAGTTGAAAGAATACCCGGCTCTTTACTTGCGCCCAGTACTACTGCACCAGCAGCATCACCAAATAAAATGATGGTTGAGCGATCCGTTGGGTCACAACTTTTTGACAGCGCGTCGGCACCAATAACCAATGCATTTTTACACATGCCGGTCTTGATATGCTGATCTGCAACCGAGAGTGCGTAAATAAAGCCTGAACACGCAGCGGCTAAGTCAAAAGCTGGGCAGCCTTTAATGCCCAGTTTCCCTTGAACCTGACAGGCAGATGAAGGAAACGTATGGCTGCTGCTTGTGGTTGCCACGATAATGAGATCGATGTCGTTTTTATCAATGCCCGCCATTTCGATCGCATTTTGTGCTGCATAAAACGCCATATCGGCAACTGTTTCATCTTCAGCTGCAATACGACGCTCGCGAATACCGGTACGAGTGACAATCCACTCATCACTAGTATCTACCATTTTCTCTAAATCAGCGTTAGTACGCACTTGAGATGGCAGGTAGCTGCCAGTACCTAAAATTTTGCTATACATGAAGACTAATAATGCCTCTCGAGTAAAACCGCTTCCAAACGATCGCTTATACGGCTGGGTACTTGTCGTTTAACTTCATGCACCGCCTCTGAAATCGCATTCACGACAGCGGGTACATCAGCACTTCCATGACTTTTTATTACAATGCCGCGCAATCCTAGCAAACTTGCACCGTTATACTGGTCGGGGTTCAGTGTTTTTAACTCAGTAAATAGTTCAGAAAACAGCTTTTTCGCAATCCAACCTTTTATAGATGAGCCTAAAAACTTATTTTTTAGCCTATCGATAAAAAGTTGTGCCGTTCCTTCACAGGCTTTTAAACAAACATTGCCAACGAAACCATCGCATACGACAACATCTGCTGCATCAATTAATAATTGGTTCCCTTCAATGTAGCCGATAAAATTCACAGCGTGTGTTTGGCTCAGCATTTCTGCACAACGTTTAACTAAATCATTACCTTTAATCTCTTCTGCACCGATATTCAAAATCGCTACACGAGCAGGTCGACCTAAATGTTGCTCAGCTAATGCTGCCCCCATCACTGCAAATTGAAATAAAGAATCTGCATCACTAGAAACATTTGCGCCTAAATCCAGCATCCATGTTTTACCACCTGATGCGGTTGGTAATGCTGAAACTAGCGCTGGGCGATCAATACCTGGCAATAGTTTAAGCCTAAAACGGGATAACGCCATCAATGCACCGGTATTGCCAGCACTCACACATGCATCGGCTTGACCGTCAGCGACAAGATCAATAGCCATACCCATGGAGGTGCCAACACTGTGACGCAATGCCAAAGAGGGTTTTTCTGAATTCGAAATGACGCGGTCACTATTTACGACACTCAAGCGAGCGTTCGGTTCGTAACCTAAGAAAGAAAGTTGTTGGGCGATCTCAGTTTGATCACCGATGAGAGTCACTTTTAGCTCTGGGAAATGCGACAGTGCCTGCACGGCGGCAGGCACTGTTACGCGAGGACCGAAATCCCCGCCCATTGCATCAAGTGCAACGGTTAAATTTTGCAAAGGTCAACCTTACTTGTTGATAACCTTTTTACCACGGTAGTAACCTTCAGCAGTTACGTTGTGGCGTAGGTGTGTTTCACCTGAAGTCGCGTCTACAGATAGTGCAGCTGCAGAAAGCGCATCGTGTGAACGACGCATACCACGCTTAGAACGTGTTTTACGGTTTTTTTGTACGGCCATTGACCCTACTCCTATGTTAATGGTCTTAAAGAATTACTTCTTCAAACTTTTTAAAACATCGAATGGATTCGGTTTTTCTTCCAAAATTTCTTCTGGAATGTCACCAAACACCATATTGTCTGATTTCACGCTACAATCCGCATCTTCATGCATTGCTACTTGAGGCAAACTTAAGATGAACTCGTCTTCAACTAGCTGAATTAGGTCTATTTCACCGTACTCATTAGGATCTACCAAATCATAATCTTCGGGAATTTCTTCATCACTTTTTTTGCCCGTAATCGGGGAATAAGTGAATTCAACTTCGCACTCATGTGCGAAAACCTCATTACAGCGCTGACACTCTAAATCAACTTCGATGTTAGCTTTACCAGAGATAACTACGAGTTGTTGTTCATCAAGCCCAAATGACAATGAGACTTGTGCGTCGCGTTTTACGCTAGCGACTGATTCCTCTAAGCGCTTCAAAAGACTCATTTGGATGATGCCATCGTAATCAAGTCGTTTTTGAGCCGCTTTACCCGGATCAACCGTTCGCGGTATCTTTACCTTTTGCATAGGGCGCGAATATTATCTTCCAAAACAAATTTAGTCAAAGAAAAAGGTAAAAAATACAATTTTTTCCCTTTTCACGGAGAGAATTATGGTCAACAACATTGAATGCTATATGCTGCACATAAACTTAACGATAATTGTAATGTAAAATGCAAAATTACCAACTAGTTTTAGCTTCCACTTCGCCTTTTCGTCAGCAGTTACTGAAAAAGCTCGATATTCCCTTCGTCACGGCACAACCCAATTGTGATGAAACACCCCAAACAAGCGAGTCACCTCAAGCTTTAGTACAAAGACTGGCGGAACAAAAAGCACGCTCTTGTGTTGTGAAAACACCAAGTTTAATCATCGGGTCAGATCAAGTTTGCGTGATTGACGGACAAATAGTTGGCAAACCGCATACCAAACAAAAAGCGGTTGAACAATTAATGAGCCAAAGTGGCAAAGCGATTACCTTTTACACAGGTTTAGCACTGTATAACTCTGAGACACAGAAAAGTCAGGTTACGCTTGATACATTCACAGTGCATTTTCGCCCACTTAAGCGAGAGATGGTAGAACGTTATGTCGAAAAAGAAATGCCTTTAAACTGCGCTGGCAGCTTTAAAAGTGAAGGGTTGGGAATAACCCTATTCGACAAGCTCGAAGGTGATGACCCTAATACATTAGTCGGTCTTCCGCTTATCCAGCTTATCCAGTTGCTGGAAAACGAACATTTCCCAGTTCTATAAACTTCGTTGATGTTGCAAGCTAAAAAAGGCTTGTTGAACACAAGCCTTCTCATTACTTAGCGGCTCGCAGTTGAACAAGAGCTTTCTCTAGTTTGCTATCCAGTGGAGCGTTAATTTCCATTTGCTCTTCAGTCGCTGGATGTACAAATCGAATGTTTGCAGCATGTAAGAACAAACGGTCAATACCGAACTGGGCTGTGTAGGCATCAAAACGGCGATCACCATATCGATCATCCCATGCAATAGGATGCCCCATATATTGGGTATGAACACGGATCTGGTGAGTTCGTCCGGTAATCGGGCTTGCCTGAATCAAAGTCGCCTGCTCAAACTTTTCAAGGATCTTAAAACGCGTTTCTGAAGGCTTACCTTTGGAATTGACTCGAACAATGCTATTCACTTCGTTCTTTAGCAGAGGCGCGTTAACGACCTTCCATTTGCTCTCCCACTCACCCATTACCAGAGCAAAATAGTATTTCTGCACTGTTTTTTCGCGGAACTGAGCTTGTAGGTGGCGCAATGCCGAGCGCTTTTTAGCAACCAACAAAATACCAGATGTGTCACGGTCAATTCGATGTACCAGTTCTAGAAAACGAGCTTGTGGACGCAGAGCACGCAGGGCTTCAATAGCTCCAAACTTTAGGCCGCTCCCACCATGCACCGCTGTTCCTGACGGTTTATTCAATATCAGCACATGGTCATCTTCATGAAGAATACAATGCTCAAGTTCCGCAACTTTATTCAGTTTTGTACTTGGTGCCGTTGCTTCCTCAGGCTTCGCTTCGATCGTTACAGGAGGTATACGAACTACGTCTCCAGCTTCGAGCTTATATTCAGCTTTGATGCGCTTTTTGTTTACGCGCACTTCTCCCTTTCGCAAGATTCGGTAAATCATGCTTTTGGGGATTGATTTTAATTGGTTACGCAGAAAGTTATCGATGCGCTGACCAGCCATATCTTCATCTATGTCGATGAATTGGACTTGAGTTCTGATTTCGTTCATGGCAACTATTCTAACTGAATCTGCGTGAATTCACATTTTCTTCGTGATTAAAAATCGCTTTTCGGATGCTTTTTTTTAATAACTCGTTGAAATAAACATCACATTGCTCATTACGCCCGAGAATTGGGCTATTAGCTATTGATAAAATGCAAACTTCTCTTCCATTTTGCTCAGATTTGATGCTGACTAGGAAACACTTTTGGAGATAGCTTGAAATTTTTAAGCGCTTTCTAATAAAGCACATTGCTGTGACTAGCAGTCACTGCTATAGTTCACACCTGCAATAATTGAACTGGTATGTTTCTATTTTTACTGTTTAATTAAAGCAATAAACGAGTAGTAAACCTATAACTTGGTGCTGCATTGGCGTAAGACATTTCAGGTTAAGGTTTCTTGTTGCTCTACTCTTCGCCTTTCATGATGAGTAAATCCGCCTCTATGCGGATCACAGGCTGTTTATGCTTGTGATGACTGACGTGCCCTCAGAGCATCCCTCCAGCCGGGAGGCTGTAATGAATTAAGCCATGGGATCTGGCACCGTGAAAACGAACCAAACGCGACAAGAACAATAATCAAAACAAAGAAAAAATTACGAGATTTTTAAATGAAAAGAATGCTAATTAACGCGACTCAGAAAGAAGAGTTGCGTGTCGCTTTGGTTGATGGCCAGCGATTGTTCGATCTTGATATCGAAAGTCCTGGACATGAATCTAAAAAAGCGAATATCTACAAAGGCCGTATTACCCGTATTGAACCAAGTCTAGAAGCTGCTTTCGTTGATTACGGCGCTGAAAGACACGGTTTCCTCCCTCTTAAAGAAATTGCTCGCGAATACTTCCCAGAAGGTTATACCTATCAAGGCCGTCCAAGCATTAAAGAAGTGCTTAAAGAAGGTCAAGAAGTTATCGTTCAAGTTGAAAAAGAGGAACGTGGTAGCAAAGGCGCAGCTCTAACAACATTCATCTCTCTTGCTGGTAGCTACTTAGTTCTTATGCCTAACAACCCTCGTGCCGGCGGAATCTCTCGTCGTATCGAAGGTGATGAGCGTACTGAGCTAAAAGCAGCATTGAGCTCTTTAGAACTACCACAAGGTATGGGCCTAATCGTTCGTACTGCGGGGGTTGGCAAAAACGGTGAAGAGTTAGAATGGGACTTAAACGTTCTACTTAACCACTGGGCTGCAATCAAACAAGCATCTGATTCGAATCCAGCACCATTGCTGATCCACCAAGAAAGTAACGTAATCGTGCGAGCGATTCGTGACTACTTGCGTCGTGATATCGGTGAAATCTTAATAGATAGCAACACTATCTATGAGCGCGCGCTGGACCATATCCGTCTAGTTCGCCCTGATTTCGTAAACCGTGTTAAAAAATACGAAGGCGAAGTACCGCTATTTAGCCACTTCCAGATCGAAAGCCAAATCGAATCTGCATTCCAACGTGAAGTTCGCCTGCCTTCTGGTGGTTCAATTGTTATTGACCCTACAGAAGCGCTAACCTCTATTGATATCAACTCAGCACGCGCAACCAAAGGCGGCGATATTGAAGAGACGGCACTGAACACTAACTTAGAAGCCGCAGATGAAATTGCACGCCAATTACGCCTACGTGATTTAGGTGGTCTCGTTGTTATCGACTTTATCGATATGACGCCTGTTCGCCACCAGCGTGAAGTGGAAAACCGCTTGCGTGATGCCGTTCGCCTAGACCGAGCTCGCGTACAAATAGGCCGTATTTCACGCTTTGGCCTGCTAGAAATGTCTCGTCAACGTTTGAGCCCTTCTCTGGCAGAAGCAAGCCACCACATTTGTCCGCGTTGTTCGGGCACGGGTGTGGTTCGTGACAACGAGTCTTTAGCGTTATCTGTTCTTCGTCTCATCGAAGAAGAAGCATTGAAAGACAATACAGCACAAGTATTGGCTGTCGTACCGGTTTCCATTGCTTCATACCTACTGAATGAAAAACGTCGTTCTATCAATCACATTGAGCGTATCCAAGAAGTTAAAATTACTATTGTTCCGAACTCAGACATGGAAACACCTCATTTCGAGGTAGTACGTGTGCGTGAAGGTGAAGAGCATGAAATTCTTTCTTACTTGATCCCAAGAAAGCTGGAAGCACTAAAAGAAGCTGAAAGTAAAGAAGTGGGTGAGCAAGACTTCCGTCCAAAACGCATTGAAGAACCTGCTCTGAAAGGCTTCGCATCACCAGCACAGTCAGCGCCTGCGCCTGTTGCAAAACCAAAAGTAGAAGCCCCTAAAGAAACCGTTATTACTGAACAAAAACCTGGACTGGTTAGCCGCTTCTTTAAAGCATTGGCTAATATTTTCGCTTCTGCAGAAGAAGAGAAGAAAGAACAGGTAAAAGAAACAAGCGAAGCGGAAAACGAACGTAAGAAACAACCTCAACGTCGTGAACGTAACGACCGCCGTCGTAACAACAACTCTCGCGACAGAAATCGCCGTAAACCAAGCGATAAGGCGAACGACAAATCTGAGAATAACCAGCCTGTTGCTGCCGAAAGCAAGCAACAAGAGCGTAAGCCTAAGCAGGAACGTCGTAATAAACGCGATCGCAATGATACGAAGCCAAACAAACTTCAACAAGAAGGTCGCCAGTTAGCGGCTGAAGCACAGCAGGAAGTGGTTGAAAAGCCAACCAGCGAGGCTCAGAAAACTAAAGCGGCAGCGGTTAAAGAACGTCGTCAACGTCGTAAGCTGAATAAACAGGTTCGTGTGAACAGTCAACAATCTGAAGAAACAGAAGTCGTTGATGAATCACTAGTGACAGATACTCAAGCGCCTGTTGCTCAAGCACCTAAGGCTGATTTAGCTCAAGAGAACAACGGCAATGATAATAATGCAGAGCAGCAAGATGAGCAGAAACAGCGTCGTAATCGCCGTTCTCCTCGTCACCTGCGAGCAAGTGGTCAACGTCGTCGCCGTGGTCGTGATCGTCGCCCTAACCCATTCCGCCTACGTAAAGGTGGTGTAGCATCTCCAGAGATGGCTATGGGTAAAGTAATGCCACGCTACGACTTAGCTAAACCTGTGGTTAAAGCTCAACCTCAACCTGAAGTTGCTATTGAAAATACAGCGGTAACTGCTCCGGTAATGGGTGGTTATGCTTTCCCTGAAATGGCGATGGGTAAAGTGATTGTTCGTCGTGCGGAAGCACCCGTTGAAAAAGCAGCGGAGCCAGTGATTGAAGCACCAGTAGTTGAAAACATCGCAGCGGAACAAACAACTGTTGTTGAAGAAGCGGTCGTTGAACAAGTTGCGGCTATTCAACCTGAAGTTGAACAGGTTCCTGCAGTTGAAACCATTGAACAACCAACAACAGAAACGCCTGTAGTTGAAGTTGCAGTCGAAGAAGTAGCAGAGCAAGCCACTACGACTCCAGAACCAGTTGTTGAACCGACGAAGAAAGCCAGTGTGACAGCCCCAGCAAAAGGTCATGCGTCATCACCAATGACTAAAGCTTCTGGCCCACAAGAGGTTAAGGAAATTGCAGTTAATGCAGCTCCTTTCCGCACTGAGCGATACGAACCTATCGGTGCCGGTAGCCAAGTTGCTCGCAACCAAGCGGGTTCTGCCATGGCGAAACCTCAAGGTTACTAATTAAAAACCCTGTAAAAGCCACCTTCGGGTGGCTTTTTTATTATTGCAACAGACTCATTGCTCTTGATTATTGGTTCATTATTGAACTTCATCACACAATTCTGTAGCATCCGCCATTCATCTTTAACTTAACGCGTTCAGCCTATTGAATACCCTTTTTGCCGAATGAGGTTTCATTTGGTACATCCCATTTCGATTCAATGAGCGTTTTAGATAAAGTCGGTTCACCATTAATTATCAGGAAAAACACTCAACTCATGTTTGAATTTCCCCAGTTTTCCAAACACTCTGTAAAAAATGACGTTCTTTCGGGTCTTACTGTTGCTTTAGCACTAGTACCAGAAGCGGTTGCCTTCGCATTCGTAGCGGGTGTCGATCCTATGGTTGGCCTATACGCAGCTTTTATTGTTGGCCTAGTAACTTCTATTTTCGGTGGCCGTCCAGGTATGATCTCTGGAGCAACGGGTGCAATGGCTGTGGTTATGGTCAGTCTGGTATCAAGCCATGGTGTACAATACCTGTTTGCCGCTATTTTGTTTACGGGTGTACTGCAAATTGCCGCCGGTTTATTTAGGCTTGGCAAGTTCATTCGCATGGTTCCTCACCCTGTAATGATCGGTTTCGTGAATGGCTTAGCTATTGTTATCTTCCTAGCACAATTAGGTCAGTTCAAAGCTCCTGATTTGAGTGGCACGCTTACATGGCTTCCAAGCGATCAACTTTTCCTCATGTTAGGTTTGGTCGCTTTGACTATGGCGATTATTCACTTTCTACCTAAAATCACCACTGCAGTTCCATCTTCATTAGCCGCAATTGTTACCGTCACTTTACTGGTACAAGGACTCGGCTTAGAAACGCGTACAGTTGTCGATTTCTTGCGTGCGATGTCGGGTAATGACGGCGCAACGCTTGCTGGTACACTGCCAACTTTTGCTTTCCCTGTTGTCCCAATGACACTAGAAACATTGCAAATCATTCTTCCATATTCTGTCATTTTGGCAGCTATCGGTTTGATTGAGTCTTTACTGACGCTGACTGTTCTCGACGAAATGACCAATACTCGAGGTAAGTCAAATCGTGAATGTATGGGGCAAGGTCTTGCGAACATTACCTGTTCTGTGTTTGGCGCTATGGGTGGCTGTGCGATGATTGGTCAGTCGATGATTAACATTAACTCCGGTGGCCGTGGACGCCTTTCTGGTATCGTGGCTGCTGTAATGTTGCTGGTCTTTATCCTGTTTGCTGCATCTCTGATTGAAATGATTCCGTTGGCGGCACTGGTTGGTGTGATGTTTATGGTCGTCATAGGCACGTTTGAATGGGCGACATTCAAGCTTGCTCGTCGTGTACCTAAGCAGGATTTCTTTGTCATCGTACTGGTAACGGTTGTTACTGTATTTACTGACTTAGCTATTGCGGTAGGTGTTGGGGTAATTACTTCTGCACTGATGTTTGCCTGGGAACATGCTAAACACATCTACGCAAGCAGCCAGCTCAATGAAGAAGGTTCTAAAGTTTACAAGGTTAATGGCCCTATTTTCTTTGGTTCTGCCGCAAACTTCTTAGAGTTATTTGACGCACAAAACGACCCACAAGATGTCATTGTCGATTTCGCTCAGTCACGAGTGGCTGACCACTCTGCCATTGAGGCGATTGAAACATTAGCTGAACGTTATGCTTCAGTAGGTAAAACACTACATTTACGTCACCTAAGCCAAGACTGTCGTGCATTACTGCATAAAGCGGGCAGCCTAGTTGAGATAAACGTTAAAGAAGATCCTAGCTATAAAGTTGCTACAGATGTACTTGCTGGCTAGTTGACCTCTTGTTAATTAACAAATCTAAGCCTCTCATTTGAGAGGCTTTTTCTTATCTCTCCATTTGATATAGCAACCGATTAGTTGCATAGTGATATGCCTGTGCACGTGCCGCCTCTGGCACGACAACTTTTTGTTATCTCTTTGGATGTTCTTAACATGACATGGATTCTGTTCACTCTTTTCGCTGCTTTTATGCAGTCTTGGCGTAACGCTTTTCAAAGTCACTTGTCAGGTGATGTGAAAACGGCAGGCGTCACTTTGGCACGTTTTCTTTGGGCAAGTCCTATAGCCGCTCTGTATTTAATCTCTTTATATGTCATAGAACCTATCTCGCTACCCAACTTTAATTCCCTCTTCATCACATACATTGTTGGCGCGGCGACAATGCAGATCCTTGCTACTGCACTTATGGTTAGATTGTTCAAATTTAATAATTACGCTGTGGGAGCTGGGCTTGCCAAAAGCGAAGCGCTAGTTGCGGCACTGTTAGGTATGCTTTTCTTCGGCACACAACTGACTTTGTTGGGGTGGTTCGGAGTGTTTTTAGGCGGTATCGGCGTATTCTTATTGAGTACTCAAGGCAGTTTTCGTCAAATATCCTTGCCTACCGTTATTTTGGGGATCAGCTGTGGCAGCGCTTTTGCGTTAACGTCTTTGTGGGTTCGAGAAGCCAGTATCGCGTTAGGGTTGCCCTTTCCTTATGGTGCGGCTTGGGTATTACTTTTAGTTATTTCCCTTCAAACTCTTATCCTAATCAGCTATTTAGTCCTCACAGATGTGGATACGCTAAAAGCCTTATTCGCTAGACCCAAAATCGTCTTCTTAACCAGCTTCACCAGTTGCCTAGGCTCAATTGGCTGGTTTAGCGCTATGTCGTTGCAAGCCGTCCCTTATGTAAAGACTTTAGGTCAGGTTGAAATCTTCTTTACTATGTTGATATCTGTTCTATGGCTTAAACAAAAAGTCCGAATCAAAGATGGCTTTGGATTGATTCTCGTTGCTCTCGCGGCTATTTTGGTGATGTGGACATAATGCTAAAAAAGAAGGCAATTTTATATTGCCTTCTTTTAAAATTGATTACATGTTGTAGCCAGGCTCACTTGGGTTATATGTAACCTTATACACTTTAAAAACTCTCGCACCAAAGCCAGTACCACCAGTAAAGACTATGCGACCTTCTCCTTTATATAAAGCTTCAACTCGCGCGGCATCACTACCAAAATAAAATGGGATAAATGATTTACCTGTAATATAACTCAATGTATCTGTGGGTTGGCCAATAGTGTCATAGACCTGCCCCATTGACATACCAACAGTTATCTTTGAAAACTTACTATCAGCAGGAATATCCCCTGCTACTTGCGTAATATTTTCCTGTGAATTAGTAACCTGAGTTGTAGATGTGGATTCAGAAGTACTCGCACAGCCAATAATGAAATTAGTTACTAGAGCAAGCCCCAAAACTTGCAATACAGCCTTTTTATTCATTCAATTTTCCTTAGATTTATTATTACTATGTTTATTATTTTCATGCACAGGATAATAAGCACACGCGGCACATGCAACATATCTAATTGATTTCAGTCATGTTTTTATCAAAATAAAAAAGCCCCACCGAGGTGGGGCTTTTGCTTTCTTGATTTGGTTATCGTGCTAGCGAAAACCTATCTCAAATTAAGCTTTTACTTTTTTATCTGCTTTAGCAGCTGCTGGAGCTACTTGGTCAGCTTTCTTCTTGATTACAGTAGTACCTTCGAAAGTTTCACCTTCAACGAAAGCTTTACCGTAGTAAGAAGCTTTTAGAACATCTTGTAGCTCAGTGATTAGAGGGTAACGTGGGTTTGCACCAGTACATTGGTCATCAAACGCGTCAACCGCTAGTTCATCAACTTTAGCTAGGAAGTCTGCTTCGTTTACACCTGCTGCTTGAATTGATAGTGGAATATCAAGATCTTTCTTAAGCTCTTCCAACCATGTTAGCAGACGTTCAATTTTCTGTGCTGTACGGTCGCCTGGTTGAGCCAGACCTAAGTGCTCAGCAACTTCTGCGTAACGACGACGTGCTTGTGGACGGTCGTATTGAGAGAACGCTGTTTGTTTAGTTGGGTTATCGTTCGCGTTGTAACGTACAACGTTAGAGATAAGCAATGCGTTAGCAAGACCGTGAGGAATGTGGAACTCAGCACCAATCTTGTGAGCCATTGAGTGACAAACACCCAAGAATGCGTTTGCAAACGCTACACCAGCGATAGTTGCTGCGTTGTGTACTTTCTCACGAGCGATTGGGTCGTTAGCGCCATTCGCGTAGCTTGAAGGTAGGTACTCTTTAAGCATCTTAAGTGCTTGTAGAGCTTGACCGTCAGAGTATTCGTTCGCAAGAACAGATACGTATGCTTCAAGAGCGTGAGTCACTGCATCGTAACCACCAAACGCTGTTAGAGACTTAGGCATGTTCATAACAAGGTTCGCATCAACGATAGCCATGTTAGGAGTTAGCTCGTAGTCAGCTAGTGGGTATTTAGCACCAGTTTTGTCGTCAGTAACAACCGCGAAAGGTGTAACTTCTGAACCAGTACCTGAAGTTGTAGTGATACATACAAGCTCAGCTTTTTGACCCATTTTAGGGAACTTGTAGATACGTTTACGGATATCCATAAAGCGCATTGCTAGTTCTTCGAAGTGAGTTTCTGGGTGCTCGTACATTACCCACATGATCTTCGCAGCATCCATTGGTGAACCACCACCTAGAGCTAGGATAACGTCTGGTTGGTAGCTAGCCATTTGAGCCGCACCTTTCTCTACTACAGATAGCGTTGGATCCGCTTCTACATCAAAGAAAGTTTGAACTTCCATGCCTTGAGCTTTTAGTAGCTGTACGATTTCGTCAGCGTAACCGTTGTTGAATAGGAAACGGTCAGTTACAAGGAATGCGCGTTTTTTACCTTCTAGGTCGCTAAGAGCGATTGGAAGGCTACCACGACGGAAGTAGATTGACTTAGGTAGTTTGTGCCACAACATGTTTTCAGCTCGCTTAGCAACAATTTTCTTGTTGATTAGGTGTTTAGGACCAACGTTCTCAGAGATAGAGTTACCACCCCATGAACCACAACCTAACGTTAAAGATGGAGCTACGTTGAAGTTGTAAAGGTCACCGATACCACCGTGAGTAGTAGGGATGTTTACAAGAATACGAGCAGTCTTCATCTTGTCACCGAAGTAACGAATACGATCAGCGTTAACGTCTTGGTTTGTGTATAGACCAGATGTGTGACCGATACCACCGATCTCAACCATTGTTACCGCTTGCTCAACAGCGTCTTCGAAGCTGTCAGCTTTAAACATACCTAGACATGGTGATAGTTTTTCGTGCGCAAACTCGTCTTCGTAAGCAACTTTACCAAGACCTTCACCGATAAGTACTTTAGTATCTGCAGGAACTTTAACACCTGCCATTTCTGCGATTGCTGCAGCAGGTTGACCAACGATTTTCGCGTTAAGCGCACCGTCGATAAGGATTGTTTTACGTACTTTGTCAGCATCTGCTTTGCTTAGTACGTGAGCTTTGTGAGAAGCAAAACGCTCTTTAACTTCTTCGTATACGTCTTTATGAACGATTACAGCCTGCTCAGAAGCACACACTACGCCGTTATCGAAAGTTTTTGACATAAGAACAGAAGCTACTGCACGTTTGATGTCTGCTGTTTCATCGATAACAACTGGAACGTTACCCGCACCAACACCGATAGCTGGTTTACCAGAAGAGTAAGCTGCTTTAACCATGCCTGGACCACCAGTAGCAAGGATAAGTGCGATACCTTCGTGTTTCATAAGAGCGTTAGATAGCTCTACAGATGGTTGGTCGATCCAACCGATGATGTCTTTTGGCGCGCCTGCTGCTACTGCTGCGTCTAGAACCAGTTTAGCTGCATCGTTTGTAGAATTTTTAGCACGTGGGTGTGGTGAGAAAATAATACCGTTACGAGTCTTCAAAGAAATCAAAGATTTGAAGATTGCAGTAGATGTTGGGTTAGTCGTTGGAACGATACCACAGATGATGCCCACAGGCTCTGCGATAGTCATTGTGCCCATGCTGTCGTCTTCTTCTAGCACACCACAAGTTTTTTCATCTTTGTATTTGTTGTAGATGTATTCAGAAGCGAAGTGGTTTTTGATTACTTTATCTTCAACGATACCCATGCCAGATTCCGCTACCGCTTGTTGCGCTAGAGGGATACGAGCTTGGTTAGCTGCAAGAGATGCTGCACGGAAGATTTTGTCTACTTGCTCTTGAGAGTAAGTAGCAAACTCAGCTTGAGCCGCTTTAACGCGAGCTACTAGAGCATCTAGTTCAGCCAGATTAGTTACAGGCATAATGGATCTCCTAAAATAAAAAAATTAAAAATTAAAAACTCTTTATTAAGCATGTTGTATGTGCATTTTTATTAAAACTTCAGAGACTTAATAACAACGAACTTAGTAAATTGCTTTCATGGCTGAGTATAATATTTCACTACGTGAAAAAAATTGACTCAGATCAGTTATGAAAAACTAATTATCCCTTTATGGGTAGAAAGCCCCAGAGATACCACCTAACCAATTGTATTTATTGAAAAATACCTAATAAAATAAACTGATTAAAAATACCGCATTCGAACCAAAAATCTAAAAAAAATACAACATCGTGTAAAAAAGTTTCATTTTTGTACAACATTACTACATGTAGACAAGCTTTTATGTGCTACTCATAGTATATCCATTTCACTTTGACTCACCAGTAGATGTGATTTTTTTTATCAAAATAGGACATATGTTAAAAAACACCATCAAACAACAAATTAAAACACACACAACTGAAACAACTAATTATCAATTATCGACCATAATTAGTTTTTCTCACGTATAAGCTGCATAAAACAGCAAATTTTTTCATTCGTGATTTTGCTATGTTTGACTTAGATTACGCGCAATTAATTTCAATCCTATGAAAAATAAGAGAACCCGACATGTCGTTCGAAATTGCTATTTTTCTCCAGTTCTTTCTGGGTTTAGTCGCTGCAGTTAACCCTGTTGGGATTATGCCAGTTTTCGTTTCCCTCACTGGGCATATGACTCCAGAGGAAAAGAACAAAACCGCGGCCACTGCAAATATTGCTGTAGCTGTCATTCTGATCACGGCGCTTCTGGGCGGTCAAATGTTGCTAGACATGTTCAGCATTTCTCTCGACTCATTCCGCGTAGCCGGTGGTTTACTGCTTATGAGCATCGCCTTTTCAATGATGAGTGGTAAGTTGGGTGAAGATAAGCAAAACAAACAAGAGAAATCGGAATACATCAGCCGCGAACAAATTGGCGTGGTTCCGCTGGCAATGCCTCTCATGGCCGGTCCAGGTGCCATCAGTTCAACTATCGTATATGGCTCTCGTTACCCTGGGTTAATGGATACCACAGGTATTGTTGTCACTATCGCTTTCTTCGCATTGTGCTCATGGTTACTGTTCCGCTCAGCACCTTATATTGTGAAACTGCTAGGCCAGACCGGTATCAACGTGATCACCCGTATCATGGGCTTGATACTTGGTGCGTTAGGCATCGAATTTATCACTAATGGCTTACGTAGCCTGTTCCCAGGATTGGCTTAAACGCTGCCCTAAGGCTATGATAGAGCGATAAAAAACGTTAGGTCGCTCTATCATGTCTTTCTCAAATGAAAATTTAAAACATCAGCTCTATGTCATCATCTTTGGTACCCACACCAAAGCGGGAAAAATTTTCGACATTGCACTTATCATCGCTATTTTCACCTCTTTGATCGTACTGGTTCTAAGCTCCATTCCAAGCCTTGATGCGAAATGGCGTGAGGAGTTCAAGTTGATTGAATACGGTTTTACAGCTCTATTCACCATTGAATATTTAACTCGACTTTATTGCTCACCCAAACCCACCGCTTACGCAAAAAGTTTCTACGGTGTCATCGATCTTGTTGCGATATTGCCGACATATCTCGTTATCTTGTTTCCTTCCGCATCATTAGTCGGTGTTGTACGAGCCCTGCGAGTCATGCGTATATTCCGTATCCTTAAACTGGTTCGTTACCTTCAAGATTCCAATATACTGTTAAGGTCATTGCTGGGTGCCAGAAGGAAAATCATTATTTTTTTCAGTACGGTTGCAATTCTGGTCACTATTTTGGGGTCATTTATTTACATCATTGAAGGGCCTGAACACGGCTTTACCAGCATTCCGCAAAGTATCTATTGGGCAATAGTGACCATCACAACCGTAGGTTATGGCGACGTTGTACCGCAGACAACGCTGGGTAAAGGATTGGCGGCGCTCACTATGTTATTGGGTTATTCAATACTTGCCGTGCCGACAGGTATTATTACCGCGGAACTACATCAAGAGATGAATGCTCACCGAGCATTAGTGAAATGTCCTAACTGTTCATTGTCGGGACATGAGTCAGATGCCCTATTCTGTAAGCATTGTGGAAGTGAGCTGGCCGACCCAGATAAACGAGTAGTACCCGTTAATACAACTAAAACTTAGTGATTATAGAGCTTGTAAGCATCCGTCATTTCCTATGCGGTATGCTCTATAGATTGTTTATGGTTTACTTTGAGTATTGTTCACCAGTGGTGGTAATCAGCAAAACCGTTTATGCGGCAGCTGATTTTTCTTGATAGATTTCATACCCCCCTTCAGGATAATTATGCTTAGCTAAATACATCATTTGATCAGCGCGCTGAATCAAAGCCTCAGAACTAAGCCCATTGGCTGAATAGAATGCAACACCTATGCTTGGTGGGACGACGACACTAGCATTCCACGCCTCTTCTAGAATGTGTGGCTCGCACAAAACATTCACAAATTTATTCGCGATAACAGAAGCATCTGCGATACTTTTCAGACCTTTGATGATAACTGCAAATTCATCACCACCGAGACGGTAAACATTATCCGAGCCACGAAGAACATTTTTTAACCTCTGACCAACATTCTTAATGACCTGATCTCCAGCAGCGTGCCCATACTTATCATTGACGTACTTAAATTTATTTAAATCCATGTAAAACAGACTATATTGATGCTCACTATCTTCCATCATATCGAGTTGATTGTGGAACGAGCGTCGGTTGGGGATCTCAGCCAATTGGTCTGTATTTGCGTATTGGTATAGCTGGGTGTTGAGCTCTTTTTGCAAAGTAATATCTTGATAGGTGCCCGCAACGGTAAGTGGTGTTTGACTGCTATATGTCCTCTTGATGACTCGACCCCTCACCAGAATCCAAACCCAGTGACCTTGCCTGTGCCTTACCCTAACCTCGGTCTGAAAAAACTTCACTTCACCAGCCAATTTCGCCCGCATATTTTCTTGTGCATTATCCCAGTCATCAGAATGACAAAGCGGCTTTAAACCTGCGCGTTTAATTGGAAAATCCGCCCAACGTTGATAACCCACCATATCATAAGCGTAATCATTTAAGGTTAACTGGTCACTTTGAATATCCCATTCCCAAGTGCCGATGTTCGCAGCCCAAATAACATCTGAGAGGCGTTTCTTCTCGTCTTCGAGCTGGGCTTTTGTGTTTCTCTGCTTTATCAGTACCCGACTTAATGCAGCGAGTGCAAGAACTAAAAACATCGATAACACTGTAAAGATAATTAATTGCTGCTGATGGGTAGATGTCAGTTGAGCAGATTGCTCTTTGACCATATCGTCGAGCCGGTGTTGGAAATGCCAAAGCCCTTCTTGAGCTGCGCGATATTCAGAAATATCTCGAACGATTGAGAAAAGGACGTTATGACCTCGGTAGGTTGTAGGAATAGACGAAACTTCTACCGTTTTTAAGCTTCCATTTTTTAAGCGGTGCTTAAAAATAAAGTAGTTTCTTTTCTCTTTTCGAGCCAACTGCATTTCCGCGTGAGTTGCTTCAGGGCTCAGAGTGTTAATTTCTTGAATCTTCATAGATTCTAACTCAAGTTTTGAGTAGCCATAAAACTCTGCTGCTGAGGGATTAGCTTTCACAATACTCCCTGTCTTGGGATGTATAAGCAACATCACCATTTTGTGCTCTTCAAATGCTTTAATTCCATCAAGAGCATAAGCTTTGAAAGATACAAAAAGAGTAGCAAACACTACGATGAAGAACTTTTTTACGCTAAGTATAAGTGACATAAACCTATCTGCAGCCATCAACAAAACACGCTTCAAAATCATTCAGCAAGTACATAGAAAACATTCAGCAAAATAATCTTTTTGTATTATTTAACGTTTCTATTTATGGCTGTTAATGCTAGCAATCATAGACACAATAAAAATAGGTGCATGCCTTTTGCGATGTAGGATAAATCCCTCACTGCGTGCGTATTCTCCAGTGAAATTAGTGGTACTTTTTGATCAGACTCCACTAAGCCGAATTACAAACACAAAAAAAGCGCCCTAAGGCGCTTTTGATATTTCACACTGTATTATTTTTCAGAAAGAATAATACGGAGTGTACGACGTAGCGGCTCTGCAGCACCCCAAAGTAGTTGGTCACCAACTGTGAATGCATTGAGGAAGTCATCGCCCATCGCCATCTTACGCAGACGACCGACAGGAACAGACATAGTGCCCGTCACTTTAGCTGGAGAAAGCTCTTGAGAAGTAATATCGCGTTCGTTTGGAATGACTTTTACCCACTCGTTGTGTGAAGCGATGATCTCTTCGATTTCATCCATTGGAACATTTTGTTTTAACTTGATAGTGAGTGCCTGAGAGTGGCAACGCATCGCACCAATACGAACACAAGTGCCGTCGATCAACACTGGAGAGTCTTGAGTGCCAAGAATTTTGTTCGCTTCAACACCAGCTTTCCACTCTTCTTTGCTTTGACCATTGTCACGTTTCACATCAATCCAAGGGATCAAAGAACCAGCAAGTGGAACACCAAACTGGTCAGTAGGGAAAGATGAAGAACGCATGGTTTCCGCAACTTTCTTATCGATATCAAGAATAGAGCTAGATGGATTCGCAAGTTCAGAACTCACTGAATCATTAATCACACCCATTTGAGAAATAAGTTCACGCATATTCTGTGCACCAGCACCTGATGCAGCTTGGTAAGTCATTGCACTGGTCCACTCGACCAAGCCTTTTTCAAATAGGCCACCAAGTCCCATTAGCATCAAACTAACAGTACAGTTACCGCCTACAAACGTGTTAGTTCCAGTGTGGATGCCTTGTTGAATTTGCTTCAAGTTCACAGGATCTAGCGTGATGATAGAGTCAGAAGCCATACGTAGAGTCGATGCAGCATCAATCCAGTAACCTTTCCAACCTGCTTGACGTAATGCTGGGTATACCTTTTCGGTATAGCCACCACCTTGACAAGTAATAATAGCGTCAAGCTGTTTAAGGCTCTCAATATCGAAAGCATCCTGAAGCATTCCTGCATCTTTGCCTAAATTTGGCGCAGGGATACCAATTTGTGAGGTACTGTAGAATACGGGTTCAATTAGATTAAAATCACCTTCTTCAACCATACGTTGCATGAGTACCGAACCAACCATGCCACGCCAACCCACTAAACCTACTCTCATCGCACTAATTCTCCGTGTGTTCTTGATAAAAACAATTCACCATCTATAAGTGGTTCAGACTAAAATCTCAAGCGTTTCTTATAAAAATGATTATATTGTTGCTTTCATAGAAAGGAATACGACGCAACCCGCTCCCTTCCATCGTCAAATCTTATAAGTATATTAACTTAACATAATGATGTGGCTTTAAAAGGCATATTAGTAACAAAATATTCTTTATCTCGGCGAATTTTGACGACAAAACTTTGAATCAGAACAAAATTTCATCATTCTAATTTTGTACAACCTCTTACAAAAGAAAATAACACCCACCAATATGTATTTAAAAAACAAATAGATACAGTAAAAACAATATCACTAACTGATAAACCCGATTTCAAACGGCACAGTATGCGACCACGTAATCAAGAATTAATAGGATTAGAACTAAATATTTCAATTAGAAACAGAAATTCCTAACACTACTCGCCAATTCCATCAAAAAAACAGCACAGAACATGTCAAATAGGAATCAGCGAGCTAGACGATAACTTCCAGCATGAACGAACCACTAAAACGAAGCTTGCTCTAGCCAAAACTGGGCACTTTTGACGCTTTCATTTAGACAATTAGCCAGTTCCTGAATTTCTTTTTCCGAAGGCATTTCTTCTCGTTTTAATTTGGCTTCAATTTCCATTGCAATCATCCTGAGCTCAGTCGCACCAATCGTACCTGCAACACTTTTTAAACTGTGTACTGTTCTGACTGCAGCTCCTAAATCAGAAGATATTTGCTGTTGGAGTTTTTCACTATCTTCATAATGATCTTCGATAAATACACGCAACAGCATTTTTACCGATTCTTTATCATCATTAAGTGAACTTAGCATTTGCGGAATGTCTATCTTGGATTCAAAGGATGTACTCACAGAAGGAACTTGTTGAACACTCTCCAAACTCTCTTTCTCTTTGTTTTGTTTGGTCTGAGCGCTGTTTTTTTCTGCCACTTGCTCTTGGACTGGGTCGCTATCGAGCAATTCAAATGCTTTTCTGGATAGCCTTTGATTAAACAGCACAACGATAATAAGACTCGCAATAAGCAAAACACCTAAAAGCATCAAGAGAGTATTTATAAAACCAAACAACTTAAAATATTCGTGCTCGAGAGTATATAACTCTTGATAAACCTCATGCTGGAGTAGTCTGTTAACTAAGTTCCCGCTTTCCGCGTAATGACTTAATAATTTGGAAACCTTTGCCAAGGTAAGCTGTAGATGCTGCCTGTCGTCAGGCGACATCGCCTGTGATGCAACCATTATTTGATCCAAAGACCTATAGATTTCAGCGCTTTGCTCTCCTTCTGTAAATAGAGCTTCGAAAAGATACGCTCCTATATCTACATAAAAATGTCTAATTTCAGGTTGATGTTGATACTCTGAACGTAACAATTTCAGTTGTTCAACCATATTGAGGATGTCTAAGTCCGAACTTAAGAATAACTGGCTTTTTTCTATAAATTTATCAATAACATAGAGTAAGTGCGTTACATCTGGCTGAAAAAATGAGCGTTCATAATCGGCTTCTAACTGCACTCGCAATGAATAGATTAATTGAATATTCAGAGACATATCATTTGTGTGAATAACACGATACGGAGATCTAAAGTGAAGGGAGTTATGAAACGACATTATGTTGTTACCTAATTCAACAACATCGTCGCTCATTTTTGCTGTTTGTCTATATTGAGCAAAAATCGCCAGCACACACAGGAGCCAAATAACACCAATGATAGCTATCGACTTATAGATAAAATTACTCTGATGACGCTCTAAAAACATTCCTTGTCCCAGCATTCAATATTGATTAAATACAATCATATACCTTCCACATTCATCTTGCGTAGATTGGCTCTCAAAACTCAAGTTTTAATGCAAATAAAAAGAGAGCTGATAAGGCTCTCTTTCTGTGTTTCACAACATTTAAACGTGGCTAGCTTTTCCGAGTCAGCTGATCACGCAAGTTTGGCGGCGTACCTTTGATAGTCAGGGTATCGGTTTCAGGATCATAAAATACACGCTCCCCCATCAGTAAGCTGTCGAAACTAATGTTCAAGCCACCACCAGCACCGACATATTTAGTCAGTTTTCTCATGGTGGAGCGATCACCTGGAAAGCTTTCTTCTAATTCGTAACCATGCTCGCGAGTGAAATCCATGAAGCTGGTGCCATCCTGAGCTGGAGGCAATTCGCCTGATAGCTCTTTCACCTGAACTTCTTCGCCCGCTTTTATCTGATCATTGCAATAATCGTAAACTTGTTTCTTGTAGTTAATCGCTTCGTCTTTTTCCAGCTTTGAATCGCTACAGAAATCTTCAACTGCTTGCATCAGAACTTTGTTTTGCACTTTCGCATCGAGGCCAACTTCCGCTTGCAGGAAATCTAAAAAGAAATCTGAAACTTTACGTCCTACACGGCCTTTAATATAAGAAAGATAGCGATTCGATTCTTTGTCCGTTTCAAAACTCGACAAATCCACGCGGGCAACAATATCCATTTTATTGATATCCAGATAATCAGTTGCACTGATGTCTAAGCCTTCTGTCACCTTCAAACTTTGATTCAAAGGAAGAATACCAATCAAAAGATAATCGGTGGCTAATGACTGATATTCAGCCATCACCAAGATACCTTCATCGGCAAACGGATATTTCGACAGTTCGTCTTTGAGACGTTGCGCACTGATTTGAGAAAATTCGTAAAACGAACGCTCGCTTTGACGCATTTCTTGCAACCAGTTTTGAAAATCACTGTCAGACTTGAAAGAGCCAAAACCTTTGCCAGCTTTTGCATTAAAAACTCGATGCAATTCGGATACTAGGTTTTCTGTTGATGTATCATTATCAAGAGATTGAGCACGGAAGGTAACCGTTAGCTCGTCGTTATTGTTTTTGCTTAGTTGATGCAAAATGACATTAGAAAGGTGCAGACTCATAGTGAAATAATCATCGTTCTGGTTTCAGTTGTAAGGCATAGTAGGTTATCATAAGCCGTTTTTACTATCATCATTAGAGTATTTATGCCTATTACATCGAAATACAGCGACGAAAAAGTTGAAACTATCCTGACCGAAATCGCTGCCGTTCTTGATAAACATAATGCGTCTCCTGAACTTTCCCTGATGATTGCGGGAAATGTCGCGACCAACGTTTTAAATCAAAATGTTGCTGCATCGCAACGAAAAGCGATTGCGGAAAAGTTTTCTCAAGCATTGATGTCTTCATTAGCAGACTGAATTTAAATAAATACGGATAAATAGAAAAGTACATGGTAGATAGCGGCAACACATACAGCGAACGCGTATCACGTCTAGTAGGTTGGGGGCATTGGTTTGCCTTCTTTAATATCATTGCAGCAATGCTGATTGGTACCAGATACATCGCACAATCGCCGTGGCCAGAAACTTTCTTAGGGCAGCTCTATCTCACGCTATCTTGGGTAGGTCACTTTGGCTTCTTAGTATTTGCTATCTATCTGTTAACACTTTTCCCGTTAACATTTTTAATTCCCTCAAGGTCACTGTTCCGTTTTGTGTCCGTCTGTTTCGCAACATTCGGACTCACAGTACTGCTTATTGATACCCAAGCGTACCAAACCATCAACCTGCACTTAACGCCAGTGGTTTGGGAGCTATTATTTAGTGATGAGAGCAGCGCTGTAAGAACAGATCTGCAGCATCTATTTGTCGTACTTCCTCTTATTTTCCTACTGCAACTTGGTTTATCTGAGTGGGTATGGCGTAAACAACGCAAGTTAAGTCACAAACGAGTGGGTCGCCCTCTCGCTGCAGTATTCTTCGTCAGTTTTATCGCAAGCCATCTGATTTATGTCTGGTCTGACGCTTATTTCTACAGCCCAGTGACAAGCCAAAAATCGAATTTCCCACTGTCATACCCTATGACTGCGAAATCGTTTATGGAGAAGCATGGTTTATTGGATCGAGATGAATATCTCAAACGACTGGAAGAGACTCAAAATACGGTTGATCTGGTTAACTACCCAATCGAAGAAATCAAATTTGGCCGCCGAGCCAACAACCTCAATATCCTGTTGGTCAGCGTCAATAATCTGCGCGCTGACGTGTTAACACCAGAACTGATGCCCAACACGTATCAGTTTGCTAGCGAGAACCTAAACTTCACCAATCATTACAGTTCGAGTAACGATATGTTTGGTTTATTTGGTCTGTTCTACGGCCTGCCGAGTAGCTATGCGAGCAGCATTGAAGCGCAAGGCACAGCGCCAATCATGCTCGATGTACTAGAATCACAGAATTACCAGTTCGGTCTCTTTAGCGGCGTAAACTTTGAAGATCCTCTCTATCAGGAAACGATTTTCCGCAAGCTACCAATGTCTAAAGCGCCATTTGATCCAGAAACAAGCAACGATGAACAAACCATCGCTCGCTGGTCTTCTTGGGTTGAGCAGAAGAAGCAACCTTGGTTTAGCTACTTAGAACTTTCTACCGTTGATAACTTCGACCAGTACGATGGTGTGGCATCAAACGGTTCGACCAGTGACCGACTACGCGCTGGCTACAATCATTCCGTGACTCTAGCGGACAACGAACTGCACTTACTGTTCACTAAACTCGCAGAGCTGGAGCTGTTAGACAGCACGGTTGTGGTAATTACCTCTAACCACGGAACTGAGTTTAATGAAACGAAAACAAACAGCTGGGGTTCAAATAGCAACTACAGCCGTTTCCAACTGCAAGTGCCTATGATTGTCCATTGGCCAGGAAGAGTTGCTGGAGTCTACAACCACCGTTCAAGCCACTTAGATTTCTCTGTCACAATCATGCAGGATTTATTGGGGGTATCTTCCAACCCAAGTGATTTCAGCAGTGGCCGAAACATGTTTAACGAAACGAAGAGAAAGTGGATTCTCGCTGGTGATTCACGTGAATTAGCCCTTATCACCGATGATCAAACCACAGTGATAGACAAGTTCGGTAACTTCAAACTCTACGACGACAACTACCAACGCTTAAAAGAAGAAAATCCGACTCTGCCAGTCTTAATGCAGGGGTTCACGGAGCTGCAACGTTTTTACGTGAAAGACAATTAAATCAGCAAGTTAAAATACTTTCATATTGACGACCACAAAAAAACTGATTAGATTACGTGAATCGGACTGTAGCGCAGCTTGGTAGCGCACCGTCATGGGGTGTCGGGGGTCGGAGGTTCAAATCCTCTCAGTCCGACCATACACCTAAAGCCCGTAGCTGAATAAGCTACGGGCTTTCTCATTGAAGCAAATAAACTTGATCGCATAAAAGCCATACTCAGCGCTCTCCCTTCGATTTTCTCTTCATTTCCCCAATAATTGTTCAACTTATTCATAACATTCAAACTGTTAAAAAGGCCGACAATAAAAAAATATCGCTAAAACGTTCATTATTAGAGCAAACAGTTAATTAAGGGCTTTACAAGAATCCAAGAGGTCGTTAATATTCGCTTCAACAACGGAGAGATGGCTGAGTGGTTGAAAGCACCGGTCTTGAAAACCGGCGTACGTTAATAGCGTACCTAGGGTTCAAATCCCTATCTCTCCGCCACATTCTAGAAAAAAGCCTCTGATTTCAGAGGCTTTTTTCTTTTCTGATTAAGTAAAATCTTTTCTTATCCGAATTGCTCTATTCACCACTCAAAAGAACCAGCCCCTGTCTTACTAGCCATTAACCGTGCACGGATTCAAAGAATAGAGCTGACACGCAGCTTTAATTGGTGAGGACTAAAGAGATATTCCTCTTGGCGGCTTCGTATTGAACCAGGCTATTTGCTTCGACTAGCTCTTCTTCCGTAGACAATTTTTCGATTACTTCATGACACTCTTTTATCTTGTCAAAAATCTTATAGTTACCGTCATACTCAAATGGGTACTGAGCAATGAATTTAACGATAGCCATACATAGCTTTCTAGAGTTAGGTGATAGCTCGTGTAAACGGAAATACAGGTCAATGTAGTGCGTCATTGCCTCCGAATCCCCTTGTGTAATGACGGCATCTGAAATTTGCTTTCGTAGCGTCTCAATTTCTTCAATCACACCCTGTAATCTCGACTCAAAGCTTAAAAGCATATGTGTTTGGCTTCTTAAAATACTCGGATGTTGGTTTTCGTCCATCGCCACACGGCATTGAGGTAATATCTGTTTTACTTCATTAAAGTACGAACACTGCTCCAACAAATACCCCAAGTGGTAGATGTCATAGAAATGCATACTCTTAATATGCTGAATAACTGGCTTGAGTTCATTGATCGCCAATTTGAGATCACCTCGAATCAACGCGATGTGTGAAATGATTAGGCGATGCACATGCTCAAGGCTGGGCCGCTTTCTCACTTCATCAATAAAAGGATTGAGTGACTGTAGCTGACGTTCAAACAAACTCTTATTTTTTATGCCTTTTGCCTTATACAAGTGGCAACGCACTAAATTCAGCTGAGTGTAAACACTGCCTCTGAAGGTGTTTCTATTCTTCTCGTAATAACGCGTCATGTAAGTTACCGCATCATCATAATTCTCATTGGCTAGTGACAAGTTTGCTATCACTAACTCACGCTCAGCGCCCGAATCTAACAACATCGCGGATTGCTTAAGATGAGTGATTGCCTGTGGAAGATCGTTGTTCAGCACAGCAATACTTGACATTTCATCGTGGTAATAAGGGTTTTCATCCTTACTTTTTACTGTTTCGAGAATTTCTTTTGCACGATTTACATCATCAGTTTCAATGAAGGTGTTAGCTAGTGCGGTCTTTATCCAGTCGAAATTGTCTTCACTGAGCATTTGTTCATATTCGCTTCGTGCGCTGTGATATTCCTTACAACGAACCAACGCATTAGCCTTGAATTTTCGAATCAACTTAGAGTATTCCGGACGAGTATCCAGACACTCTTTACATGCTTTGATAACGCCGTAGTAATCATGCTTAATCAGTTGCTCGTAAATCGGTAACAATGCCAGTCTGCGTTTAATCGCGTTGGTTAAACGGTCTATAAAGAACTGATTTTTGAACGGCTTTAATAAATAGTCATCCGGCTCAGCATCAATAATGGAGCGCACAACACGTAAGTCGTTCTCGCCAGTAAGGAACATGAAAGCCGTATGTGAAGGAAGTAGCTTTAAATGATTGAGTTCTTCTAATAACTGAAATCCATTAATAAAACTCTGAAAGTTGTAATCACAGATAATCAGATCAAATTGGTTCTGTCTGCACTTCGCTATTACATCCAACGGCTTATAGGCGCAGTGAATTTGCTCGCAGCCAAGCTTTTTCAGTAAAGACGTAATAGTGCTTGTCACCAACCTAGAATCATCAGCAACCAATACAGTGTAATTTTTGAAGCTTAAAGACATTTGAACCCCTCCGACGCTTCATAGTATCAGACGAAGTCTGTGCGTAAGATAAGGTCTTGCAAAACAGGAAAATACCTACATCTATTGAATTATTTCTCCTGCCATAACTTCCCAAACGCTGACTAAAAAACATTCAGATCATTTATTCAAACCGCTTTGTTAGGAATAGAATGCAAAATTCAGTTCTTGTGAGTGCCGAGACGTAACACCAAGTTCTACATCAAATTGAACAAACAATTTGCATGCGTTCATTTTTCCCGATATTTCGCTCGTTTCGCGTAGGTTTTTGATGGCTGTTAATGTAACAATTATGTTAGTGTCGCTATCCGTGTTCAGACACTTAAAACCCTTTATCCACAGTATGTGGACGAGTGCTCAACTAAAAAATCGCATTCAACCATCGCTCAGATCGTTATCAAGTAACAAATATATTAAGGAGAATTTCTGTGCTTAACCATGTAACCGCTTATGCTGGAGATCCTATTCTGTCCCTTATGGAACAGTTTATGGCTGATGACAGATCTGAAAAAGTGAACCTAAGTATTGGTCTTTACTATGATGAAAACGGCAAAATCCCGACGCTAGATTCAGTCGCGAAATCACAGACACAATTAGCACAAGCCGAAAGCCAACCATGCATTTATCTACCCATGGATGGCCTGGTGCAATACCGTTCAGCGGTACAGCAATTAGTATTTGGTGCAAGTCACCCTGCTCTAGAGGCAAATCGTATTGCGACCATTCAATCTTTGGGCGGTTCAGGTGCATTAATGGTTGGTGCGGATTTCCTTCACCACTATTTCCCACACTCAAAAGTTTGGGTTAGCAATCCAACGTGGGAAAACCACCACGCTATTTTTGCTGGTGCTGGCTTCGAAGTGAATACTTACCCTTACTTCAACCCAGAGACCAAAATGCTTGACTTCGATGGCATGCTTTCTACTATCGACTCTTTGCCGGAACAAAGCATTGTCCTACTACACCCATGTTGCCATAACCCAACTGGTGTGGATTTAACGAATGCTCAATGGGATCAAGTGATTGAGGTTGTTAAGAAAAACAAACTGATTCCTTTCTTCGATATGGCTTATCAGGGCTACGGTGAAGGTATCAGTGAAGATGCTTACGTTATCCGTAAAATTGCCTTAGAAACCGATGTCGTCAGTTTTGTCAGTAACTCCTTTTCTAAAACTTTCTCTCTATACGGTGAGCGTGTAGGTGGACTATCTGTCGTTTGTGGAAATGAAGAAGAAGCTTCTCGGGTTTTAGGTCAGCTAAAAGCGACTGTCCGCCGTAACTACTCAAGCCCAGCAAAACATGGAGCAGTGGTTGTATCTAACGTTCTGAACACCCAAGAGTTAAAAGCGATTTGGCTTAATGAAGTGGAAGGCATGCGCAGTCGTATTGAAACCATGCGTAAAACATTGCATGACCAACTCGCTACTTTGCGTCCAGAGGCGGATTTCAGCTTCCTGATTAAACAGAAAGGGATGTTTAGCTATACAGGCTTTACTCAGCAACAAGTAGAAACGCTACGCAAAGAACACGCAATATACCTCATCAATAGCGGTCGTATGTGTCTTGCTGGCCTGAACGAGCACAATGTAGAGCGCGTTGCTAAGGCGTTTGCTGCTTTATAAAAACTGAGCGTTAAACGATATAGGAAAGCCACTGACATGCAGTGGCTTTTTCTTGCTAGGAAGCTATGGACCGACCGCCAAAGCGGCCTCAAACAACTGCATATGAATCGGTACTAAAGTTTGATGGTCGCTTCGGTAACCGCCTCCAACTACACACGCTAGCGGTATCTGTTTGTTTCGAGTCAACTGCATCATAAAGCAGTCTCGATAATAAATAGCTTGCGTTGATATGTTGAAATACCCGAGTTCGTCATCACGATGAATATCAATTCCAGCATCATAGATAATCAGCTCAGGCTGATAAAGATTCACCGCCATTTCGACCACCGACTTAAAATGGCTGAGAAACTCTTCATCCCCAGTCTCTCTGGGAAGCGCAACATCTAAGTTCGATTCAGGCTTACGAGCAGGGAAATTTTTATCACAATGGAATGAGAGCGTAATGATGTCGTCTCGTTCAGCACAGAGCGTTGCGGTCCCATCACCATGATGCACGTCGCTATCGACGATCAGCACTTTATCAATATCAAAGCTTTCAATAGCGTGTTGGGCTGCCAGCACCAAATCATTAAACAGACAGAAACCACTACCAAAGTCTTTGTGTGCATGGTGATAACCGCCACTTAAGTGCAAAGCTCGACCATGTTTCAACGCCAGTTCAGCCGCTAAACAGGTACCAGCCGCAGAGGTCAGTGTCCGTTCGATCAAAGCTTCACTCCATGGAAAACCAATACGCCGCATTTTGGCGGCGGGAAGAGAACCAGAGCAAAGCTCTTCCACATACTGCTCATCATGTATTTGCTTGACCGCCCTTAGAGTAAGAGCTTGCGGTTCCCTGAACTGAAAAGTAGATTTCCACTCCTGATTATGACGTTGCTTCTCAACAATGGCTTCATATAACAGGCGGTATTTATTGATGGGATAACGATGCCCTTCCGGTAAAGGCAATTGAGAATAAATAGAGTGATAAACCAATGGGATCATGTCTGCTACTTGATTACTCCAGATGAATGCAGGTTAACAAGCCAGTTTAAACAATGATATGAGGCGTGCATTATGACGCCCCATTCGATTTTGTCCTACTTTTCGCATAGCTGCGCTTTTTACGCTTAAATGCTGGTCGTTCAACAGCAGGCAGCGACCTTAACGATTCGGGTACAGGTCCAGTTTTTACTTGTGCCATTAGCTGATCAATACGCTCGTGCAGTGCTTGCATAAACGGTTGATACGCTTGACCTCGTTCAGCCATCGCTTGCAGTTGGTGTTCCCAGTGAGCTGTCATATCTGGGAAGGTAGACTCACTAGGCAATGCATGGATTAAGCCCCTTCCCGCCGGTGTACTGCGAATGATTTTGCCGTCTCGTTTTAATAGCTGACGTTTAAACAACGTATCCAATATCCCTGCGCGGGTGGCTTCTGTTCCCAAACCATCCGTTTCTCGCAGTATTTTTTTCAGTTCTTTATCTTCAACAAAACGGGCAATACCTGTCATTGCTTGTAGTAGCGTTGCTTCCGTAAAATACTTTGGCGGTTCTGTTTTTCTATCTTTAATTTCACCTTCACGACAAATGAGTTCCGTACCAACGACTAAAGGCGGCACGGTATCAACGCCGTCGTCTTGTTCTTCTGACTTACCCGTTAAAGCTTTCCAACCTGCGGACACCAGTTGACGACCAGACGCAATGAAAGTGCCGCCAGCAATATCGAACACCAACTTGGCTTCGGCATAGACCGCTTGCGGATAAAACTGCATCAGATATTGCCGAGCGATAAGCTGGTAAACTTTCATTTCATAGCTAGAGAGCGCATTGACTGATGCTTTTTTAGGGGTCGGAATGATCGCATGATGGGCATCCACTTTGGCGTCATTCCACGCTCTGGATTTAAGAGATAAATTTGCTCCAGAAATGGCAGAATCAAGCTCCTTGGCATTGTTGGCGATAGCATCGACCACGGAAGAAGCCTGAGCCAAATGCTCTTTAGGAAGATAGCGACAATCTGAACGCGGGTAAGTAATCAGCTTATGTTTTTCATACAAACTCTGGCAGGTATCAAGAACCTGCTGCGCGCTCATGTTATAGCGCTTTGCCGCATCTATCTGTAAGGCTGAGAGTGAGTAAGGTAATGGCGCAGACTGCTTGGTTTGATTCTGCTCAGACTCCACCACTTTAGCAGGCTGACCAGCGATCCGCTGAGCAACATTTTCCACCAGCTTACGATTGAGAACTCTACCCTCATCATCTTGCCAAGGCTTACACGCTTCACTCGGCTTCCAACGAGCGCGGATATCAAACGCTCCATTAGCGTCTTGATAAGGAATTAACGCATGCAAGGTAAAATAATCGCGTGGAATGAAGTTTTCTATCTCTTCATCACGTCGAACGACCAGACCTAAAATCGGTGTTTGCACACGACCAACCGACAACACGCCTTGATAGCCAGCTTTTTGTCCCAGCAAAGTGTAGGCGCGTGACATGTTCATCCCATATAGCCAGTCAGCGCGAGAACGCGCTAATGCAGAAACAGACAGCGGAATGAAATCGCGATTACTGCGCATATTAGAAAGTGCGCGTTTTACTGCAGGTAAGTTGAGGTCGCTAATAAGAAGACGTTGAATTGACGATTTCTTATTGCTGGCAACTTTGCAGTAATCGATCACTTCATCCACCAGCAACTGCCCTTCTCTGTCTGGGTCTCCTGCGTGAATGATTTCTGAGTGCTCTTTAATCAGTTTACGCACTACCGTCAGTTGCTTACTGGCGGTTTTTCTCGGCCTTAATTGCCACTGCTCTGGTACAATCGGCAGGTCAGCTAGGTTCCATTTCTTATAACGTTCGTCATAAGCATCTGGCTCAACTTGCTCAAGCAAATGCCCGATGCACCACGTCACCACGTCACCATTTGCACATCGAATAAAACCCTGATCCTTTTTGTGTGGCTTGGGCAACGCATCTGCAATTGCTCGGCCTAGACTTGGCTTCTCGGCGATGAATAATCGGCTCATGGTATCGTTACAGGTAGCTGAAAAAATTAAGGCCACATTATCGAATGTGGCCTTAATAAATCAAGAAAAACTGTAAATTTAAACAGTATTACTCTTCGTTGCTTGCAGAACGTGCTGCTGCTTCTTTAATTAGAGGTTGAAGTTCGCCTTTTTGGAACATTTCCAAAATGATGTCACAACCACCAATCAATTCACCTTCAATCCAAAGTTGTGGGAATGTCGGCCATTGAGCGTACACAGGTAGTTCAGCACGAATGTCTGGATTTTGTAGGATGTCTACATACGCAAATTTTTCACCACAAGCCATTAGCGCTTGTGCAGCTTGAGAAGAGAAACCACAGCTTGGCAGCTTAGGTGAGCCTTTCATGTAAAGAAGGATCGCGTTTTCTTCAATTTGCTGTTTGATCTTGTCGATGGTTTCCATTGCTTCCTCTTAATGGGGTCGTCTTTGATGCCCACATTCTAAATCATTAAGTGAGAATAAAAAGCACATTATCAGTATGGACTTTAAACTTCATCCTCTCCATATCATTCGAAATTATTAAAAGCTTAGCCTACTATTTTTGGAGTCTATCAGCTTAACCAGCTTCGAAGGATATCCGCTTGCGTTTAAAACGCCTCAGTCGTTGTTGATCTGATATAAAACACTTTTATTATGAATTGGGGTTTTAATAAAGTAAAAAGTTGCTAAAATACATATACCCAAGTAACCTCAAGATGCTTGTTCAGCGAGAATTTATTCGCTTTTAAACAAGGCACTGATTTACAAACATAGTCATTCTACGTTGAAAATCAGTAACGTAGGATAAAAGCGAATAAAACTCGCCCTTTGGGATCTCATCAACGAGCCCATCTCGGCGGCAAATAGCTTTGAAAGGGGATGACCATTTCTACAGTTATTTTTATTGATCTGAACTCGTTGATGAAGCTCTGAGTCCAGTATCTTGAAATTACTTGGGTATACAGTCAGTCGTATCGACGAAAACAAAAAACGACATTGGAAGCAATCGAGAGAGTTCTCTCTCTTCACCTATATGGAGAATCGAGCAATGGCATTTGAACTACCAGCTCTTCCTTACGCAAAAGACGCACTAGAACCACATATCTCTGCAGAAACTCTTGAGTACCACTACGGTAAGCACCACAACACTTACGTTGTTAAGCTAAACGGTCTAGTACCAGGAACTGAATTCGAAGGCAAAACTCTAGAAGAGATCATCAAAACTTCTACTGGCGGTGTTTTCAACAACGCGGCACAAGTTTGGAACCACACTTTCTACTGGCACTGTCTAGCGCCAAACGCAGGTGGCGAACCAACAGGTGCAGTGGCTGAAGCAATCAATGCAGCATTCGGTTCTTTCGAAGAATTCAAAGCAAAATTCACTGATTCAGCAATCAACAACTTCGGTTCATCTTGGACTTGGTTAGTGAAAAAAGCTGACGGTTCTCTAGCTATCGTTAACACTTCTAACGCAGCGACTCCAATCACAGAAGAAGGTGTAACTCCACTTCTAACTGTTGACCTATGGGAACACGCGTACTACATCGACTACCGTAACCTACGTCCAGATTACATGAACGGTTTCTGGGCTCTAGTTAACTGGGAATTCGTAGCTGCTAACCTAGCTAAATAATTTCTAGTCGCAGCTCAAGCGATTAAAAAACAAACGATGCTAAGCCTGCAAATTTGCAGGCTTTTTTTGTCTTTCTAAACTAAAGAATTTGTTCTCGTTGCCGTTATAAGAGCATCAAGTGGAGAACAAAATGCAAGTACATACATTAGATAAAGCGGGGATTATCAATGAACTGAACATAGGTTCAGGGATTTGTCACGCCGTCCATCAAGGACGACGAGCCGACTTTTCTTTACTTGTCGCCCTCTTCTCCAATGATGTTCGGGACAATACACCCGTTGAACAAGTTGAACAGCCGGAAACTACTGACGATCTCTTGCGAGAACGCTTTGAGCTGGCAGAGCCACAACCACTTAGGAACGATCAAAGTTCCTATGCGATATCCGCTAAACAAGCAGAACTCTTCCATCATGGGGGGCTTGCGAGCGCCAAACTCTGTCACTACCTCACTCCTGAAGTACTGACTTATTTGCCCGAGGATACACAAGATCTTCCAGAGGACGTTTATCTCAACCTTTCCGGACATGAGAGGCGCCATCTCGCGGTAAAAACGCCACCAAAGACATTACCATTCGATCTGTACAATAAGCTGACCACCGCATATCGACATGATCAATTGCGAGCACAGACTTAGGTCAACGAACAAGTAGTTTTAGTGCGAACATTCTCAGGTCATTGCTTTAGAGTGTGAAACACTGCTCAAAATGGTCACTGATAATAGAAACTAAACCTTTTCTTTGAGTTCATTCACACAAAGTGTCACATCCTTCACCCATTCTTACTGTTCGAAAGTTAATCGAAATAACTAAAAACCAAACAGAAGGTGCGTACTATGGAAATTAAAAGCGCCATTGTTTTAATAACTTCAGCAAGCTCACAGCTAGGCAGTACTCTCGCGACGCATTTCACCTGCCTCGGTGCAACCGTCATTTTATGTGATACAGATAAACAAGGTTTATATGAAACCTTCAACCGCTGTAGAGAACTCTCAAATCACGTTGATTGCTACCACCTTAGAGACCATTCACAAGAGAGTTTAAATAGGATGTTCGACAGTATTGAATCGAGTTATCACACCGTTCCCGATGTGCTGATCAACAATTGGCCGTCTTCGCCAATGCCATCTCTGATCGATGAAAAGCCAACCGAGTTGTTTATTAAGAAACTGGCTTTAATGGCATCTTCTTTATTTTCTTTTGGTCAGGCTTGCACCGAACGTATGCGTCAACATAACATCAAAGGAGTGATTGTGAATGTCATTTCACTCAATGACAGCCAAGATTGTTCCGGCATAGAAAATGCCAGTTGTATGGTGTCTGGATTTACACAAAGTTGGGCGAAGGAGCTGGTTCCTTTCAATATTCGAGTAGGCGGCGTTGTTCCCATGCTTTCAGCTAGCAAGCATAAAAATCATTGGGTAGAAGTTCAGGATGATCTCATTCGCAACACAGAATACATTGTCGCGAATGAATATTTCAGCGGACGAGTAATGTCAGCCTAACGAATAGTGATCAGCAAAAGACTAAAAGCCCTCTTCCATATAGGAATCAAGGTAATCTTCTTCGCTGTTATCGACTTCCGTTGGCTTTTCCACTTCAGCAGTAAAGTCTCTGCGCTGCAGATAAGCCGCGCGAGTGAAAGAGTAGGAATCGGGAGAACTATCTAATAGTGCTTCTTGGTTTACTAAAGCTGCACGGGTTTCCATACCTTCCAAAGCCCATTTGCCTACTGATGCCCAGATATTTAAGTACGAGAGTGGTGCATATAAGCCATCAACCACATCGCCAGCTTCGCGTACTACAACAGGACCGTAGCCTGGAACCATGACATAAGGCCCTTTCCCCACACCATGATGCCCAATTGCATCGCTAAAGGCCTTTTCACCATGTTTTGTAATTCCAGCTTCGGAAGCGATATCGATCAAGCCAAGCAAACCAAACGTTGAGTTAATCCAGAAGCGGTTGAAGTGATCGAGTGCTTTCTTACCATTTCCCATCAATAAGTTATTGATCATGCTCGAAGGTTCATCGAGATTCGAAAGAAAGTTAGAGATACCGTGGCGAACAGGGTCCGGCGTGTAGTCTACATAAGCAAGAGAAACGGGACGCACAAAATAAGGATCTAGGTAATCATAGTTCAATGCCCACATCGTGCGGTTGAACCCTTCAAAAGGGTCATTGACTTGTGGATCTGACGCGTTTTGATTGTCAGGAACGGAACTACACCCGGTGATGGCAACCATCAAGCTCAGTAAGACAATCCTTGTTAATCGGCTGATCATTATTATTATTTCCTTAACCAATCGACAGAAGGCCAATGAAAACATTGACCTTCTGGTTTTTTATAAAGGTACAGTATTAAAACTGTTTATTGATTTCAACTTTTACCTCACTTCCCAGTTCAACGACTTGGCTTTCCCCAAACCAATCGCCGTCTCGAGTAGCCACATTGCCGTCAGAGTCAACTCGAACTCGAACAATCAGGGCTGGTAAATCAGACAACTTACGTCCCTGCATCATGCTGTTCGAATCATCCATAATAACTGTGAACGGGAACTTGCCCAGCGGATATCTTGCAGCAGCGATAGGCATTGGCGCACCATCTGCTGAATGCACAGAGACAATCACAACACCTTGGCTCGGTAGTACCACTTCACTGCCCAATGAAATTGAAACTGAAATTGAATGATCATCCAGCACCGTTGGTTCCATTTTGGCTTTTGCACTGGCGATACTGCGTGACAACATTTCGTAACGACCATCATTAGGACCAATCATTTGTTGCATAGACTTCCAGTGTTCAATCGCAGTTGGATAATCCTGACGTTCAAATGCATCAAATGCCAGCAACGAATAGACACGTAAATCAACGTAGTCAGCTTTCAGCATTTTATTCAGTAGTGTGCGAGCACTTTGCTGATCAATCTGGTCATTCGAGAGCATCAAAGCTTGCGCATAACCTAACTTAATATCACCATCTTGCGGTTCGATGGCGTACGCTTTCTTCATCGCACCAATCGCGGTTTCCATATCACGATTCGCCAAACCGATACGACCTAGCAGCAACCAACCTGTCGAATCTTGTGGTTCATAATGGAGACGCGTTCTTAAAGCTAAGGTTAAGTCTTCCATCTCTTTATCGCTCAGCTCAACCCCTTGAGGGTTCATCAGCTTCTTCGATAACTCAGGAAGGTTCTGGCTAATATCTTGCCAATGCTGCACTTTTTGGTAATTACCAAAAACGGCATACAAGCCATAGCTCAATGCCACCACAAGAATAAGCGAAGGAACAAGAACCATAGAGGTTGATAAAGCTCGCTCTTCGGTCTTGTTCTGGTCATTTGGAATATCGTCCAGTAGCGATTGTTTAAGATCCGCGACCAGCTCTTGCTGGTCTTCAACTAAACCTTCATCGGTTTCGACCGCTAATTCGGCAAGTCGATCTTTGTAGAAAGCTTTGTTGAGATCGTCACGCAGTGCAGCATCGTTATTCGCTTTTGGTTTAAGCATTGGAATAGCGACAAAGACACACGCAATCGCGACAAGAATTAGCGTTAACACCCAAAATAAAGTCATTACTGCTTATCTCCGTCTTTATCTTCTTCCAATAAGGCTTTCAAACGTTGTTCTTTGTTTTCGTCCCACTCTCCAGCTTCAGTACTGACTTTGCGGCGCTTAGTGCGTAAAACAATAACAACAAAGCCAATCACTAATACAGACAGAGGAGCGACCCACAAAATCGCGGTAGAAACCGTTAATGGTGGATTGTAAGTAACGAAGTTGCCGTAACGGGCAATCATGTAATCGATAATGTCACTTTTGGATTTCCCCTCTTTGGTCATCTCGTAGACTTTTTGACGTAAGTCCTGAGCCAACGCCGCGTTAGAATCCGCAATAGAATTGTTCTGACACTTAGGGCAACGCAGAGTATTACTCAATTCATGAAACTGAGCTTCTTGCTCTGGTGTATCGAAATCGTAAACATCAATAGCAGCAATGACCGAAAAAGACAGCAGTGCGGCAGCGATTAAAGCGAATAACTTAGCTCTCATTGCTTCGCCTCCTGCAACAGTTGCTCATATATCGGAGCCAATGTTTGTTTCCAGTTAGTCGGGTTAACATCACCAACATGGCGATAACGAATCACGCCGTTAGCATCAATCAGAAATGTCTCTGGGGCACCATAAACACCAAGATCCAATCCAAGCATACCGTTGCCGTCAAACAGGCTGATAAGGTATGGGTTACCCAATTCATTCAACCATTGAACGGCCTTATCGCGTTGGTCTTTGTAGTTTAAGCCAATAATTTTCACATCTTGCTTGGAAAGTTCATTTAAGTACTGGTGCTCGGCATAACACGTTGGGCACCAAGTCGCCCAAACGTTAAGCAGCAGCGGCTCGCCACGGAATATAGATTGATCGTAAAGCTTGCCGGGTTCAGCTAAGTCTTCTAAACGAAACTCAGGTACTTGTTTGCCTACAAGAACCGATTCCAACTTAGTTGGGTCGTCACCACCAGCGTTTCTCATCAATTGAGTGCTAAAAATGGCAACTAAACCGAGAAAAACAACCAGAGGGATAAATAATATCTTCTTGTTCATTTAAGCCTCCTTCACTGCTGTTTTTCTGAAGCGGTAACGTTTATCACTGATTGCGAGAATGCCGCCGATAGCCATCAATATACCGCCAGCCCAAATCCATCGTACAAACGGTTTGTAATACAGACGAACGGCCCATGCATCACTGTTATCAAGGCGCTCACCCATTGCGATATAAAGGTCACGAGTAATTCCGCGGTCAATCGCAGCTTCTGTCATCATAGACTTAGCTGTATTGTAGAAACGTTTCTCAGCATTCAATGTATTGACGTACTGACCATTCTTTGTAACTTCGAACTGAGCAACATAGCCGTCATAGTTCGGCCCATCACGATCAAGTAAGCCTTTGAAATAGAAGTCGTACTCGTTCAACTGGAAATGCTCACCCGGTGCTAAACGCACATCACGTTCGATGCTGTAGTTTTGCACCATAGCAATACCAATAATCGTAATCGCTAAACCAATGTGACCAAGAACCATTGACCAATGACTTCGATGAATCTGCTTCACACCGACCATAAAGGTATGGCGGTGAGTGGCACGTTGATGAACCTCATAACCATGCAATAAGATAATCCACCACGCCATTACCCAGCCCATAAACGCCAGACCGGTATACGACTCTGCCGTTACGAATACACAAGCAGCCGCCAATGCGAGAGAGCCAACAGCGGAAATAGCCATAGGTTTCGCTAAAACAGAAAGGTTATCTCGCTTCCAGCGAACCAGTGGACCAATGCCAAGCAATAAGGCAAATGGCACCATCAACCAGCTAAACAAACTGTTAAAGAATGGCGCACCAATTGAAACAGATCCAAGACCTAACTGCTTATGAACCAGTGGTAACAGAGTACCAATCAAAACCACAACCAAGGCGGTAATCAGTAATACGTTATTGGCTAGAAGCGCGTTTTCACGTGATACCAGCTCATAATTTCCTCGCGCTCGTACCGATGCTCCTTTCACTGCAAACAGCAGTAAAGATCCGCCGATAACAAAGACTAGGAAAGCTAAAATGAACATTCCGCGTGCAGGATCAGAAGCAAATGCATGCACAGAAACCAGAATACCCGAACGCACTAGGAATGTACCCAGTAGGCTTAGTGAGAATGCAGAAATCGCAAGCAGAACCGTCCAAGCTTTAAACGTGCCACGTTTTTCCGTCACGGCAAGCGAGTGGATTAAAGCGGTACCCGCTAGCCAAGGCATAAATGATGCGTTCTCTACTGGATCCCAGAACCACCAGCCACCCCAGCCAAGTTCATAGTAAGCCCACCATGAGCCTAGAACGATACCCATAGTCAGAAACAACCAAGCCGCCGTTGTCCAAGGACGAGACCAGCGAGCCCAAGCGGTATCAAGACGTCCCGTCATGAGTGATGCAATCGCAAAAGAGAAGGCTACAGAAAAACCTACATACCCCATGTATAACATCGGTGGGTGAATGATTAGACCTGGGTCTTGCAGCAATGGGTTCAAATCGCGCCCGTCGATAGGGAAATAAGGCAATGTGCGTAAGAACGGGTTAGAGGTGACAATGATAAACAGTAGGAAACCTACGGAGATCATACCCATAACAGCAAGTACGCGCGCCACCGATTCTTGCGGCATACCACGGCTAAAACTTGCAACCGCAACAGTCCAAGCAGCCTGAATTAACACCCACAACAGAAGCGAACCTTCGTGCGCTCCCCAAACCGCAGTTAATCGGTAATACCATGGGAGCAGGCTATTTGAGTTACTTGCTACGTATTTAACCGTGAAATCATTGGTATAGAATGCCCAAAGCAAAATGCCGAATGACAATAACAAAAATGAGAACATCCCCCACGCCAGAGGACGGGCGGAGTTCATTAATAATGTGTTATTTCTTGATGCGCCAACTAAAGGCAGTAGGCTGAGCAATACCGCTAAGCCCAACGAAATAATCAGGGCAAAGTGACCTATTTCTGCAATCATTGATCACTTCCTTGTTTTTGTTCTGCTGTATACGTCATCGGCGCATGGTTCTTTTCCATCGCTTCTGCAATTTCAGGTGGCATATATTCTTCGTCATGCTTAGCCAGCACTTCAAAAGCTTCAACTGTGGTCGCATCCACTAATACGCCTTGAGCAACAATGCCCTGACCTTCACGGAACAAATCAGGAAGAATGCCTTCGTAAACCACAGTGACTGATGGGCCAACGTCGTGCAATAAAAAGCTGACTTTTAGCGAGTTAGGATCGCGTTTAACCGACCCAACAGTGACCATTCCGCCAATACGTAAGCGCTGACCAACCTCTGGCTTCTTACCATCTTTACCGTTCACTAATTCTGTCGGCGTATAGAATAAGTCCATATTTTGGCTTAATGCATAGAGAATCAAACCTGTTGTCGTGCCTAAACCAATGAGAATAGCGAGGACAATACCGAGCCTCTTTTTACGTCTTGGGTTCACAGTGTGTTCTCCATATGTTTGGCCGCTTCAATACGCTCTTGACGCTTAATTTTATTTCTAACTTCTTTCATCAGCGCCTTACTACGATTGATACTCAAAAACCATAAAACAGCCATCGATAAATAGGTAATGCCGAAACCACCCCAAACGTAGCTGGCGTAGCCACCCATCGCGAAAAAATCTGACCAAGTTTCAAAATGCATGGTTACTCTCCTTTCTCTGCTTGGGCTAGTTGGATAACCCACGGACGATGACTCTCTTTGCTGATAATTTCGTTTCTCAAGCGTGCAACTGTTAAGGCACCGAAGAAAAAGGCAAAGCCAAAAATATTCAGTAACAGAGGCCACAACATACTGGCGGAGATAGAAGGCTTCTCAAACTTAGTGATCGTTGCGCCTTGATGTAACGTGTTCCACCATTCCACAGAGAAATGAATGATTGGCAGGTTAATCACACCGACAATTGCTAAAATGCCTGCCGCTTTCGCTGCCGTTTTTTGATCGTCAAAAGCGTGGTAAAGAGCAATAACGCCAAGGTAAAGGAAAAGCAGAATTAATTCTGAAGTCAGGCGAGCATCCCAAACCCACCAAGCACCCCACATAGGTTTTCCCCACACTGCACCAGTAATAAGTGCGATAAAGGTGAATACCGCACCGATAGGTGCCATGGCTAATGCTGCCATATTGGATAATCTCACCTGCCAAACAATGCCGATAAAGGCGGCGATTGCCATCGACATGTAAGCACCCATCGACCAAATTGCTGAAGGCACGTGAATATAGATAAGCCTGAAACTATCACCTTGCTGGTAGTCCGACGGAGCAAATGCAAGTCCCCAGACTGTTCCCGCGGTCAAACAGGCAAAAGCTAAAACAGTGAACCAAGGGAAAAACTTCCCACATAACTGATACGCAGATTCTGGCTTAGCGTAGGGATGGAGCCATTTCCACATTGTTTGTCCTCACTTTGCTTCTAATACTTAACTTATTGATGTTAAGTTTTTTATGTAAATTTAGGCTAAATTAAAATACTTTTTGTTAGTTAACACTTACTCGCAATGCGGCGCTAATCGCGAACGGTGTTAATGTCATCGCTCCAACCAGCATTGCAGCTAATATGGCCAATTGCCCGTTGTAAGCCATTCCCAAAGAAGCTGCATCTATCGCTGAGGTAGCGAAAATTAAGATCGGTATATACAAAGGCAAGACTACAAGGCTGAGCAGCACGCCACCTTTTTGTAGACCAACCGTCAATGCTACACCGATAGCACCAATAAAACTCAGCGTTGGTGTCCCAAGCAACAGTGTCGCTACCACACCAAGCCAAGTATCAAAATTCAACGACAACAGAATAGCCAACAATGGACTTATTAATATCAGAGGTACACCAGTAAGTAACCAGTGTGCTATCACTTTTGACAGAGCAACAACAGAAAGTGGCGCTGGCATTATCATCATCTGCTCAAGAGCACCATCTTGAAAGTCATCACGGAACAAGCGCTCTAAAGAGAGTAAAGCTGAGAGAAGTGCCGCAACCCATACAATACCCGGAGCAATCCGAGAAAGCAGCCCCGGCTCTGGACCAATGCTGAGCGGAAACAAAGTAATCACGATGATAAAAAACCACAGAGGATTAAAAATATCGGCTTGGCGTCGGAAAGCGATTAGGAGTTCACGCCGAATGATCATCGCCATGGTTGAAAACATTAGGCGTCTCCCAGTTTGATTTTACGCAACTTGTCGTGATCGGCGAACATATCTTGGTGCGTAGTTAGAATAACAATACCGCCATTTTCCGCATGTTTTAGAAACAGAGCTTCCAATACTTTCACACCTTGTTTATCAATCGCGGTCAAAGGTTCATCCAAAATCCACAACTTCTGTTCGCTTAGCCATAACCTTGCTAAAGCGACGCGTCGCTGTTGTCCAGCCGACAATTTAGCAACTGGAACATCCTCTCGACCAACCAAACCAACTTGCACCAATGCTTGATAGATGTCTTCTTTGCTATTTTTTGATGAATGCACTGATTGGTAAAAATGCAAATTCTCAAAGGCCGTTAGCTCTCGCTTAATACCGGTTTGATGCCCCAAAAATAGTAAATCTGTATGGTAGCTGTCTCTATCTTCTTCGATATTGACCTTGTTCCAGTAAATCTCGCCTTCGTCGCGGTCAGCAAGGCCTGTGATAATACGCAACAAAGTCGTTTTACCTGTACCATTTCGACCTTCAATCTGGACGAGTTCGCCCGCGTCGATATTGAATGACAAATGCTCGAATAGCACCTTTTCATCGCGAATAGCAGTGAGATTGTTAACGTCCAGCATGAGCTTCTATAGAACAAATTAGGGTCTGCTATATTAACACACCACAGTTTAGACAAAATAGATGAAGGGTATTACTAATCACGAAACTACGTAAGAATCTGTTAATTTTTAGTTATTTGTTTTTCTTTTACCACTTTGTGATTAAAAACAACCACCTCGAAAAAACAAAAAAAGGAAGCGAATGGCTTCCTTTTAGACTTAATGAATGTTTCTAACGAGATTGCTTTCGCACTGGCGGCCTGTTCGGCACCACACGCGCTTTGCCTTCTGGATGACTCGCTAATGGCGGAATCGCCTCTTTACCCTGCAGTTTCTTCTGCAAAGACATCATCAGTTCAGCTTCAGCTTTCGGTAATTCACACTCTTCGATCAGTTCGTCTAGATCGGCACCGAGTTTGACCATTTTGCTCGCTCGACTGTATAAGCGCGCATCTGTATCGGCGTTTTCAAGTTCCTTCAACCTGTCGTTAAGGTGCTTGATAATCTCTTGTTGATCATTAACTGTTTTGCCAAGACCAACAACGACTGAGCGCACCTCTAACAGCTGCTTGCTCGCTTTCTGCTGTTCTTTATCAGAATGTCGAAGTTGCTGCCTGAAATAGTCACCCTGACGTATCATGGCTCGGCGTAGACTAACCCACACCAAACCAATCAGCATCACTAACAGTGCAACACCACCCGCTAAAAACGGAGATGCATAAGACATCAACTCATTCATTATAGATGAGCCATTTCGTCCCATTCTTCGTCAGAAAGCAGTTTATTTAGGTCAACCAAGATCAGCAGTTTACCGTCACGGTTGCTTACGCCTTGGATGAACTTAGAGCTTTCATCTGTACCAACACTTGGAGTGGTATCAATTTCAGAAGAACGTAGGTATACAACCTCAGCCACGCTATCAACCAAGATACCGATCACTTGACGTTCAGATTCGATCACTATGATACGAGTGTTGTCACTGGTTTCACCCGGCATCAAACCGAAACGAGAACGCGTGTCGATAACCGTCACTACGTTACCACGTAAGTTGATGATACCTAGGACATAGTCTGGCGCACCTGGTACAGGAGCGATTTCAGTGTAACGAAGTACCTCACGCACTTGCATTACGTTGATGCCATAGGTTTCTTCTTCTAGTTGGAACGTCACCCACTGAAGTACTTCATCCTTCGAGTGTTCTTTTCTAACTTCAACTTCGTTAGCTTGAGACATACCTTTTCCTCTCTAAGTCGTTACCGACAAAAATATTATTTTATCCAGAGCTATTTATCTAATGCTTTTACATCAAGCCCTGCATTAAGCATAGCTATCAATGCTTCAACATGGATCAAAGCACACATTTTTTCTTTAACCATACCAGCAAGCCACGGACGTTTACCGACCTGCTCTCGCCAGCGAATGTTTTCACTGCTTAGCGTTTCTGTCCCCAACAGCTGAGAACACGCCAGACCCCACATGCTCTCTCCCAACATAACAATATATTGGTACGCTTCTTTGTAACTATCGTCACGCAGCTTTTCTGCCATAACCCACTTTGCCGTATCAACGACATCAAGTTGAGAATCGCGGTTAGTCTGTAAACCTAAGTACCAAGCTGGACGCCCAATAAGGTGATTAAGTTCAGCCTTACGATGGATACCGCCCAGTTCATCCAGTGGAACAGCAAATGTTACACCATTGACATCGAAGTATAGAACTTGGAAATTTTGGTCTCTGACTGGTGTTTCCCAATGTCCAAGATCCGCTGCACCTGATTGAGTTTGTAGTTCAACATCAACGTGCTCTTCAACCACAATCTCTGGTTCAATGTCTGCAATTTCGTTTTCTACACTAACTTCTTTTACTTCGACCTCAGTCGTTACAACTTTAGCCTCAGGTTCAACTTGTGTGATGTCTGTTTCTAAGTCCCATTCTTGAATCTCTTCAATAACGGGTTCTTGAATACTGGGTTCTTCTACAACTGGTTGCGTCGCAACTTGAATATCAAGTGTGTTCTGTTCCAATACCTGTTCAAGCTCGAGTTCAGCCACAGGATTACTTGCTTCCATCTGGCTCAACAGACGCTGAACATCTTCCAGATTGGGCATCTCTAGTTCTTGTAAGTCGTCTAGAGAATCATCCAAATAACTTTTTTCTGGAACAGATTGAACCATAGGAGCCAGTTCCAGCTCCTTTTCAACGGGCTGCTCTTCTATCAACTCTTCTTCTAGAAGAGCCGTAAAATAATCATCTAATGCTTGTTCACTTGATAGTGAATGGCTACTGCTCATTAATAGCAAGCCTCTCCAAATACAATAGCAACTGTTTATAAGCAAATACGCCGCGACTACCCTCGGCGAAATGGGATGCAGGTAAGCGCTTCAAACTTGCATCTCTAAATTTGGTATCAATAGGTACTGCTGAAGACCACACCTGATCGGGGTAGTCTTTCTTAAGCTGTGTTAAGGTTTGCAACGATGCGCGAGTACGTTTGTCGTACATAGTTGGTACGATCGTCACTTTAAATTCGCGACTCCGTGACTTCTGCATAATGGCAAGAGTACGAACCATGCGCTCCAACCCTTTCATCGCTAGAAATTCAGTTTGTACAGGGATAAGTATTCGGTCACTTGCTGCCAGCGCATTGACCATCATCACACCCAAAATAGGCGGACAATCAATCAGTACATAATCATAACGTTGACGCAAAGCCATTAATGCACGCTTAAGGATTAACCCCATTCCACTACGGTTACCCATAACACGGTCTAAAGTCGCCAGCGACATATGCGCAGGAATCAGGTCAATACCTTCAACGTCGGTTTTTAATATCAAAGGTTTAACGCTTTGTTCGTTATACTCTTTTAACTGAAACAGATCGAACAAGCTGGTTGGAACGCTATCTGAATCGTAACCCAGATACGTCGTTAACGATGCGTGTGGATCGGTATCCACCAGCAAGACGCGTTTTCCTTGTTTACTTAACAAACCGGCTAACGTAATCGTTGTTGTGGTTTTACCTACGCCACCCTTTTGGTTTGCAACGCTCCAAACAATCATTAAATATCCTTATGCAAGACCTACTTCAACCAGCATTCTTTCAGCAATCCGGTCTAGTGGCAGATCTTCAGATGAAATACCTGATTTCGCGACAGCTTGTGGCATGCCATACACCACGCAACTTGCTTCATCTTGTGCCCAAATGGTTGAACCCGCAGATTTCAGCATTCGAGAACCTTCGCGTCCATCAGCACCCATACCGGTCAAAATCATTGACAGCACTTTATCGTTATAAACTTTTGCCGCAGATCCAAAGGTGACATCCACGCATGGCTTATAGTTCATGCGTTCACCACCATCCAGAATACGAATTTTCGCAGCGCCCGGACGGCCTTCCAGCATCATTTGCTTACCACCCGGTGCTAAATAAGCGACACCTGGACGTAGTGGATCGCCATCTTCAGCTTCTTTGACTTGAATTTTGCATAGTGAATTCAAACGGCTCGCGAATGCAGCGGTAAACGTTGCTGGCATATGCTGAACAAGAACAATCGGATGAGGATAATTGGCTGGCAGTTTAGTCAGAATCTTTTGTAGCGCAACCGGACCACCAGTAGAGGTACCAATAGCAGTTAGCTGATAACTTTTACCAGAAGCTTTGAAGCGAGCCATAGAAGACGAAGGTCTTGCTGCAGGTGCAGCCGACGCTGTCGTGTTTGCTTGGGCGCGTCCAAATGGACTGGTTGTTGATGTCGCAGTAGAGGTTGTCGCAGAGCGCGTTGCACCGCCAATTGGACGGCGCATAAAACTCTTTTTCGCAGCGATTTGAATCACTCGTTGCTGTAGCAAGCTCACTGCTTCATCGCGATTACGTGCAATATCTTCAAACTTCTTCGGTAAGAAATCTAAAGCGCCTGCGTCTAGTGCGTCTAACGTTGCTTTAGCACCTTCTTGCGTTAACGAAGAAAACATCAAAATCGGTGTCGGATTTGATGCCATGATTTGACGGACGGCTGTAATACCGTCCATCACAGGCATCTCAATATCCATAGTAATCACATCTGGCTTTAGACGTTCGGCTTTTTCAACCGCTTCTTTACCGTTAGTTGCGACATCGATGACTTCAAGTCGTGCTTCAGAGTTTATGATTTCGCTTACTCTGCGTCGGAAAAAACTTGAGTCATCAACAACTAATACTTTAATCGCCATAGTTTTCCTTAAATTTATACTCTTACTTAAACTCGAGAAGCGGCTGCATAGCGTTTAAGAAGATCTGGAACATCAAGAATTAATGCAATGTGTCCGTCACTGGTAATTGTCGCACCAGCCATACCCGGAGTACCTTGCAGTAATTTATCCAGTGGTTTGATAACCACTTCTTCTTGACCAATTAAAGTATCAACAACGAAACCAACACGCTGGCTGCCTAGCTGAACAATAACCACATGCCCATGTCCTTTACGCGCTTCTACTTGACCCGCTTGCGGTGCTAGCCAGTTTTGCAGATAGAAAAGCGGAATCGACTTGTCGCGAACAATGATCGTCAACTGTCCATCAACAACGTTAGTTCTGCCTAAATCTAAGTGGAAAATTTCGTTCACGCTAGCCAATGGCAGCGCAAATGGATGCCCTGCGACACCAACCATTAGTGTTGGCAAAATCGCCAGAGTAAGCGGTACTTTGATTGTGATCTTAGTGCCTTTACCCAGCTCAGAATCGATATCGATTGAACCGTTTAAGGTGTTGATAGCCGTTTTTACAACGTCCATCCCTACACCACGACCTGAGATATCAGAGATCTTCTCTTTACTGGAGAAACCAGGCATGAAGATAAGGTTAAAGCACTCTTTGTCAGTCAGGCGAGAGGCTGCATCTTCATCCATCATTCCACGCTTAACCGCAATAGAACGTAGTTTTTGAGGGTCCATACCTGCGCCATCATCAACGATAGCCAGTTCAATATGATCACCTTCTTGTGAAGCAGAAAGGATCACTTTACCGGTACGAGACTTGCCAGACATCGCTCGATCATCCGGCATTTCAATACCGTGGTCTACCGAGTTACGAACCAAGTGAATCAATGGATCCGCTAGTGCTTCAACCAAGTTTTTGTCGAGGTCAGTCTCTTCACCGCGCATTTCAAGCACGATGTCTTTATTTAAGCTACGCGCCAAGTCTCGAACCACGCGAGGGAAACGGCCAAAGACTTTCTTAATTGGCTGCATGCGGGTTTTCATCACGGCGCCTTGTAAATCAGCCGTGACGACATCAAGATTTGCAACCGCTTTAGACATTTCTTCGTCGTTACTATTTAATCCAAGGCTTAACAGACGATTACGTACCAACACCAACTCACCCACCATATTCATGATGACATCTAAAGTTGAAGTATCCACACGCACCGTTGCTTCTGCTTGGTTCTGCGGTTTCTTAGCCGCCGCCACTTCACGTTTTTCTGCAGGTTCTTTCACCGCAGGAACCACTGGTTTCTCTGCCGCTGCTACTGTAGGCGCAACTGCTTTTGGCGCAGGGGCTTTTGCTGCCGCTGCTGGTTCTGCTGGCTGAGGGTTGGCAGCCGCTGGACGCGTTGCCATATCTAGCTCTTCAATTGAAGGCCCTTTACCTGAACCGTGCAATTCATCGAGAAGTTTTTCAAATTCTTCATCGGTCATTAAGTCGCCGTCAGCCCCTACTGCACTCGATGCCGCTGGTTGAGCAGGCTTACTTGGAGCAACAGGCTCAGCAGGCTGTTCAGGTGCACTGCTGTTGGTCGGGCTTTTACCCTTACCGTGCAGTTCATCAAGCAGCTTTTCAAACTCATCATCGGTGATATCACCGCTTAAGTCCGCATTTGTCGATGCGCTTGGTGTCACAGGAGCGGCTTCAGATTGTGCCGCAACGCCTGCTGGGCTTTTGCCCTTACCGTGCAACTCATCTAATAGCTTTTCAAATTCGTCTTGAGTAATTTCGTCGATAGAATCAGCCGACAATTTCGTTTCTTCTGGCGGGTTTTGAACCGGAGCTTCAACGACTGGTTGTTCAACAATTTCATCAACGACAGGTTCTTCAGCAACCGCAGCAGGAGCATCTTCAGATTCTGGCTTACATAAGTTATGTAGCTCATCAAGGAGTGCTGGGTCAGCAGGTGTCAACGGTTCGCCATCTTGAACGGCTCGGAACTGTTCATTCACGGTATCAAGTGAACGAAGCATAGTATCCATCAAGCTTGGGGTAACACTGCGTTGACCATTACGTAAAATATCGAACACGTTTTCCGCGCCGTGACAAGTTTCTACCAACTCTGTTAGAGATAAGAAGCCTGCGCCACCTTTTACTGTGTGGAAGCCGCGGAAGATTGCGTTTAACAGATCTTTGTTTTCAGGGTCATTTTCTAACTCGACTAATTGCTCAGAAAGCAACTCGAGGATTTCACCTGCTTCAACCAAAAAGTCTTGAAGAATGTCTTCGTCTAAATCGTAGCTCATACGTTACCCCTAAAAACCAAGACTCGACAATAAATCGTCTACTTCGTCTTGAGATGCGACAGCATCTTCTCTCTGATGAGGATTCAAAATTGGTCCTTCAGCTTGAGTTGATGCTTTTTTCTCGCTAACTATTTGTTTCTGTTGTTCTGATTGTTCTTTACCAAACGCCGTCAAAATATCGACCAAACGTTGTTCTACTTCGTTCACCAAAGTAATAACGCGGCGAATAATTTGACCGGTCAAATCTTGGAAGTCTTGCGCCATCAATATTTCAGTTAGTTGACCACGCAACTCACTACTGTCACCTTCAACTTGTGACAATAGTTCATCAACACGATGACATAACGCTTTGAATTCGCTGAGTTCTATTTGACCACGCATAAGTTCGTTCCATTGAGGACGAACAAGCAGTAATGTTTCATGTAGACTGTCAGCAATAGGCATACAACGGTCTACAGCATCCATTGTTTTGTTTGCTGCGACTTCCGTTTTTTCTATTACGTAGGTTAACCGAGTCCTTGCGTCAGGAATCTCATCCTTAGCAATTTCTGTGATTCGATCGTCAATTTGAAACTGCTGAAGTGAATCATGTAGATCTCGGGTCAGTTCCCCGATCTCTTTAAACATCGGGTTACGTTCAGACTCAAAGACTCGCTTTAGAAATAGATTCGCTTCGTCTTGCAATCCATTCTCTAGCAATTCAACGAGTTCTTTGGCTTGTTCTAATGAAATCATTCTGATATAGCCTTACACGCTTAATGAATAGAGCACCTTCGTCCTAGCAAAAGTGTTATAGACGTTCGAATATTTTTTCTAATTTTTCTTTAAGGGTCGCGGCTGTAAACGGCTTCACAATGTAACCATTAACGCCAGCTTGAGCGGCTTCGATGATCTGTTCGCGCTTTGCTTCTGCAGTAATCATCAAAACAGGAAGATGCTTCAGTTCAGCGTCTGAACGAATATGCTTCAACAGATCGATTCCTTGCATACCAGGCATGTTCCAGTCTGTTACAACAAAGTCAAACTCACCCTTTTTGAGCATTGGCAATGCCGTCAAACCATCGTCTGCTTCTTGTGTATTATTGAAGCCCAAATCACGAAGTAGATTCTTTACAATACGGCGCATTGTTGAAAAGTCATCAACAATAAGGATCTTCATGTTTTTATTCAAAATTGCCTCCACTGAGTTCGAAATCAGTGATATTTAGTCATTTTGTGTCCAAGAACTTAACTTTGTTCTTAGACGTTGCATAGATTGGCTTAGTATTTGGCTTACTCGGGACTCACTCACACCAATGACTTCACCAATTTCTTTCAAGTTTAACTCTTCATCATAATAGAGCGAAAGTACTAAGGCTTCACGCTCCGGAAGTGATTTTATTGACTCAACCAATGCTTTACGGAACGATTCATCAGCAACACCTTGAAATGGAGAGTTATCCTCATCATCTTCCAGTGGGGAAATAGCATCGTCCGAAACACCTAAGTCTTCGATGCCGACAATGCGCGAGCAGTTAATATCACTTAACACAGTATGATACTGGTCAAGCGGCATATTTAAATGCTTGGCAACTTCGGCATCGCTAGGATCTCGATTTAGTATTCCTTCTAATTCAGAGATCGCCTGGCTAATTTCTCGGTTGTGTCTGTGCACCGAGCGCGGTACCCAGTCACCGCGTCGAATATCATCGAGCATAGCTCCACGAATTCGAATTCCTGCATAGGTTTCAAAGCTAGCGCCTTTACTCCCATCATAATTCTTTTGAGCTTCAAGCAGACCAATCATCCCGGCTTGGATTAAGTCGTCAATCAAAACGTTGGGCGGCAGGCGTCCAATCAAGTGATGTGCAATACGCTTAACCAATACAGAATATTGCTCAAGAAACAGCTGTTGGCTGTTCAAAGCTCCATATTGATTGTAGGTAAGCGCTTTATTCACCAAATGGTTCCTCTACTGTTTCTGATCGATTAAGTAGCCGCTCAACAAAAAATTCTAAATGGCCACTTGGTGTTTTCGGTATTGGCCACGTGGTTGCTTTATTTGCCAATGAGCTAATCGCTAAAGAGGCCGGAGAACGCGGGAATGCATCAACCACGTTGCGTTGTCTTTTCACTGCCTGACGAACATTATCGTCCAGAGGAATACATGCTACGAGTTCAAGGCTGACATTCAAGAAGCGTTCTGTGACTAATGTCAATTTAGCAAATAATTCCCGACCTTCACGATAACTTCTCACCATGTTTGCAACAATCTTAAATCGTCGAACTTGGTGTTCTCTGCTTAAAAGTTTGATCAACGCATATGCATCTGTGATTGAAGTCGGCTCATCACACACAACAACCACAACATCTTGTGCTGCTCGAGCAAAGCTGACAACCATATCAGAAATACCGGCCGCTGTATCGACTAAAAGCACGTCCATCTCATCTTCCAGCGTACCAAACGCTCGAATTAAGCCGACATGTTGCGCATGTGACAGTTCTGTCATCGACTGCGTACCTGAAGTCGCTGGAATAATCTGAATACCGTGCGGTCCTTCAGTTATAGCATCTTTTAGCTCACACTCGCCAGCAAGCACATGCCCTAGGTTACGCTTAGGACGAATACCGAGCATAACGTCGATATTGGCTAGGCCGAGGTCTGCATCCAGAACCATGACTTTTTTACCTTCGCGAGCCATACAAATAGCCATGCCTAAGGTTACGTTTGATTTGCCCACACCACCTTTACCACCAGTCACCGTAATGACTTTGGTTAGCGATGGCTGAGATAAGCGACGTAAGCCGCTTGCTTGGTCATATATCATTTTATTCGTCATATCTGTACGCCGCCTAGAATTTCTCTGAATCACTATTCCAATAGTGAGGTTCATTTTCTGTCGACTTCTCTAGTAATTCGTTTGCCTTTGCCACCATGTATTTAGGCTGAGCAAGCACAATGTCTTCAGGTACACGTTGTCCATTCGCTATGTACGCGACAGGTAATGAGTTTTGAACTACCACACTGACAAACTCACCTAAGCTCAAACATTCATCGAGCTTAGTCATGATGCAACCTGAAAGAGGAATTCTTCTAAAGTGTTCGATGGTTTCCTGCAGTACCTTTCTCTGCGCTGTTGCAGGCAGAACAAGGTAGCTGTGAATCACTTCCCCACTCTCTTGCATCAAGGTATCTAGCTGTTCGGATAAGCGAACATCACGTTGTCCCATACCTGCTGTATCGACCAAAACGAGTCGGCGATTTCTCAACTGATATATTACTTCGGCTAACTCTTTGGAATCTTTAGCAACTCTTACAGGACAACCCATAATTCTTCCGTAAATCGACAACTGCTCATGTGCGCCGATACGGTAGGTATCTGTCGTGACCAGTGCAACATTGTCAGAGCCAAACTCCATTGCAGCACGAGCCGCAAGCTTAGCCACTGTAGTTGTTTTACCCACCCCTGTTGGACCTAAAAGAGCCACAACACCACCACGTTTTAAGATGTCTTGTTTTACGACTGGTATTTGGTCTGACACTAAGCCTAACAAGGCTTTCCAAGCTTTAGGTGGTGGAGTATCTTCTGGAATATAACAAGCTAGTTGGTCAGCTAAATCGAGTGATACACCCATACGCTCTAAACGCTTAATCAGCATTGCTCGTAGTGGTTCACGACGTTCAACTTCTTGCCACATCAGACCAGATACTTGGTGCTCTAAAAGACGACGGATTGAAGTCATCTCTTCACGCATATTTTCTAAATCTTGCGCAGAAACTTTCGCTTCTTCAGGATGATTGCGCTCAAAGCGAGATGGATCTAAACGTAGCTTACGTTGCTCTTGATTGGTCTCTTCTTCAGCCCAACGACTTACTTTAGATTGCGGTGCGCTGGATTGATTTGAATGGCTGGTTTCTCTTTGACGTTGTAGTAAAGCAGAAAGAGAATCTTCATTCTCCGAACGACGAGAGTCTTGTTCTGGCATTGCTCCGTTGCTGTACTGCTTAAGCATATTAGCGAAACGTTGCGTCATTGAGCGACCTTCGGCTGCGCTAGCCTGCAAGCTGACTCGGTCTTCTTCCAGTTCGCGTCGGGCAGGTTGTCTCGTCAAAGATTGAGAAACCTGACTGTTACTGAATCTTGGTTGGGAGCTGTAAGGTTGTTGAGTTCTCGGCTGTGATACAGCTGGAGACGCAGACGGCTCACCATCCACTGCCGCCACGATTTCGACACCACCAGCGACTTTTTTATTCGACATGATCACCGCATCCACGCCCAACTCTTCTTTGACTTGGAGTAGCGCAGTTTTCATATCTTTGGCAAAAAATCGTTTTATTTTCAAAGCTGATATCCGTCTTTAACGTGAGGCGAACTAATTATCTAACAACAGCTAATTACCTACCGCCTGCACAATTCGAATTTGTTTCTCGTCAGGTATCTCTTGGTACGAAAGGACACGTAAGCTAGGAATGGTATTTTTCACAAACTTAGCCAGTGTCGAGCGGAGAACACCTGAAGTGAGCAATACTGCTGGCTCACCTTTCAATTCTTGTTCTTGTGTTGCTTGGCTCAATGCCATTTGTAACCTTTCAGCAAGTCCCGGTTCAATGCCCGCAGACTCGCCACCTGAAGCTTGCATAGTTTGATGCAATATTTGTTCCAGCTCTGGTATCAATGTAATCACAGGTAGCTCTGGCTCTATACCATTGATTTCCTGAACGATTAGACGCTTCAATGATATGCGCACAGCCGCTGTCAAGATGTCAGGTTCTTGACTCTTACTGGCGTATTCAGAAAGTGTCTGAACTATGGTTCGGATGTCGCGAATAGGTATGGCTTCGTTAAGAAGATTCTGCAGAACTTTCACCACTACGCCCAATGAGAGCTGATCAGGCACAAAACCTTCGACCAGCTTCGGCGTTGACCGCCCAAGCATTTCAAGTAAATTCTGCACTTCTTCGTGACCAAGTAACTGGGAAGCATTATTGGTTAACAGTTGACTCAGATGTGTCGCCAGTACGGTAGACGAGTCAACAACTGTGTACCCCAAAGCTTGGGCATGCTCACGTTGGTCTTCACGAATCCAAACAGCTTCAAGGCCGAAAGCTGGGTCAAAGGTGCGTTCGCCTTCAATCATGCCGTAGACTTGCCCCGGGTTGATAGCGAGCTCTTGGTCAGGGCGAATTTCTGCTTCACCGGCAGCAACTCCCATCAAGGTAATGCGGTAACTGTTCGGTGTGAGTTCTAAGTTGTCGCGAATATGTACAGCAGGAATAAGGAAACCAAAGTCTTGCGATAGCTTCTTACGCACCCCTTTCACACGCTCTAGCAATTCTCCGCCTTGATCTCTGTCCACCAAAGGAATTAAGCGATAGCCCACTTCTAGACCAATGATGTCTACTGGCTGTACATCATCCCAAGAGAGTTCTTTTTGTGATGGAGCTTCGCCATCTATTGTGGCTGGAAGTTTGGTGGTTTCTTCTTTTTCAGATTTCTGTTTGCGTTGAATCCAGTACGCAGAGCCACCAGCAATCGAAGCAAGCAGCAAGAAAGCGAAATGAGGCATTCCCGGAACAATACCCATAACACCAAGTATTCCGGCAGTTATCATCAGCGCTTTCGGGTTATCAAAAAGTTGGAAGATGACCTGTTCGCCCATGTCTTCATCGGTATTTTGACGCGTTACCATGATTGCTGCGCCAATAGACAGTAAGAGCGATGGGATCTGAGCGACTAAGCCATCACCGATGGTTAATAGGGTATAAATTTCAATCGCTTCGCTAAAGCCCAAACCATATTGAGCCATACCGATAGCCAAACCACCGATGATGTTAATAAATAGAATTAGGATACCAGCGATGGCGTCCCCTTTAACAAACTTAGAAGCACCATCCATTGAACCGTAGAAGTCGGCTTCTTTCGTCACTTCAAAGCGACGGGTGCGCGCTTGTTCTTGATCAATCAAACCTGCATTTAAGTCGGCATCAATTGCCATTTGCTTACCGGGCAAAGCATCCAAGGTAAAGCGAGCACTAACTTCAGAAATACGACCCGCACCTTTGGTGACAACCATGAAGTTGATGATCATCAGGATAAGGAATACCACTAAACCAACGGCATAGTTACCACCGATAACCACGCTACCAAATGCCTCGATAACGTTACCAGCCGCGTTGCCCCCTTCATGACCTTTCAGCAAAACCACACGCGTTGATGCAACGTTCAAAGCTAAGCGAAGTAAGGTCGCGATAAGCAGTACCGTCGGAAATGCAGCGAAATCCAGAGGTCTACGGGTATAAACCGTCACTAACAACACTACCATCGACAATGCGATATTGAAGGTAAAGAACAAGTCCAACAAAAAGGCAGGGATCGGCAGAACGACCATTCCCAGTGTCGCAAGCACCATAATAGGCGCACCAATTGCTGGCATGCTGCGCTGTGGAATGGAAGGTAACTTATCCGCAAATGGCAGAGTAAACTTCATAGGCCTATAAACTATTCGTTAATACTAAAATTTAAGAATTCGGGTTGCTGTATTTAGTTTGCTGCTTTCACGAAGCTAAGTTCGTAAAAGTCTCTAAATGACAACATTTTAGCCGGAGGATGCAATTTTCAGTCCATGCTATAGCGCCAAATTAATGGCTGCTCAGTACAAAACAAACACTTACAAATATACAGAACGTTAGACACAAAAAAGGCCACCTTGCGGTAGCCTCAGTACGTTTTGTCTGATTAGGGGTGAATATTCCACAGCAGTTCGCCTTTGCGAGCGGCGACATCATATTCAATACACACTAATCCAGAGGTCGGAAACATAGGTGCAACCATTCCCGGAACAAACTCAGAAACCAAATACCCTACGAGAGGTAAATGTGACACCAGCAAAACCGATTCCAGTCGTTCTGTTTCAACGCAGGCAGCAACAAACTCGAAGACATCTTCTGACTGACCGTATGGTGTGATCTCTTCACACACTTCAACCATATCTGCCGAAAAGTGTTGCGATATCTCTTGCCAAGTTTGTTGAGCGCGCAAGTAAGGGCTCACAAACACTTTGTCTATATGTGTAATATTCTTCTGAGTCACCCCTGCTCTTGCAACAGCGACAGACTCATTCCGACCTCTATCCGTCAAGGCTCGCTCTGCATCACTGGGAGCATAATGCTGGGCTTCTCCGTGACGCATAATAAAAATTTTCATCTTTTTTACCTTAGGTTTAATGCAGTCTGTTGCTGCTTGGCGGCGATTATAATCGCCTTTCACCCTATTTCGCGACCACTTTTGCCGCAATTTGTGAGTCCTTTATATTACGCAACTCTCATGCCATTTATCTCCGTTGAGTCTAGGTACATCCATTGCATTTATCGCTCAAAGGCCCCAAATTAGCGTAAATTTCAAAACTATCAGTCTGTTAAAAACCCAGCGAAAAGACTAAAATGACAATGTGTTATTAAAAGTTCCAAGTTTATAAGCGCTCTCGTTTATAAATATCCAGTTCATAAAAACCCGATCTCGTATTTGCGGTAAGTAGTATCAGCGCCATACTTAAGATCCCGTGCTACTCCGGAGATTCCCTGTGCACATAAGTCCTAATGATTCAAACCGCTATCGACACTTCACTCTGCCAAATGCGCTGAGAGTGCTGTTGATCCAAGATGAAAGTGCGCAAAAATCTGCTGCTGCACTCGCGGTCAACGTAGGACATTTTGATGACCCTATTGATCGTCAAGGTATGGCTCACTATCTTGAACACATGTTGTTTTTAGGCACTAAAGCCTACCCAAAAGTTGGCGAATTTCAGAGTTTTATCAGCCAACATGGTGGCAGCAATAATGCGTGGACAGGGACAGAACATACCTGTTATTTCTTCGACGTAACAACCAGCGCATTTGAAAAAGCACTCGACCGTTTTAGTCAATTTTTTGCCGCTCCATTATTCAATGAAGAAGCGTTAGACAAAGAACGCCACGCTGTCGATTCAGAGTACAAGTTGAAGCTCAATGACGATTCTCGCCGCTTGTATCAGGTACAAAAAGAGACGGTAAACCCACACCATCCGTTTGCAAAGTTCTCTGTAGGTAATCTCGATACATTAGGCGACAGAGAAGAAAAATCCATCCGTGAAGAAATTATTGCGTTTCATGCCGAGCAGTATTCGTCAGACATCATGACGCTGACGCTTATGGGGCCGCAAACTCTTGATGAGATGGAACAATGGGTCACCGATAAATTTTCAGCCATTGAAAACAAACACAGACGCGGAAAATCAATCAGCGAACCGTTTGTCACTCCTGAACAAACGGGCCTTACCATTCGCGTCGAGCCGTTAAAAGAAATTCGTAAGCTGGTAATGAACTTCCCTATGCCTAACGTAGATGCTCATTATCCCTACAAACCCTTGTCTTACTTTGCGCATTTAATCGGTTATGAAGGTGATGGCAGCTTACTGTTGGCACTGAAAGATAAAGGTTGGATAACGTCACTTTCAGCAGGAGGTGGTGCCAGTGGCAGCAATTATCGCGAATTTTCTATCAGTTGCACACTGACTGCGAAAGGGCTGAAAAAGACAGACGAAATTATTCAAGCACTGTTTCAATACCTTCGGTTAATTGAGGAACAAGGTTTGGACGAGTGGCGTTACCTTGAGAAACGTGCGGTATTGGAATCGGCTTTCCGCTTCCAAGAAACAAACCGTCCTATGGATATCGTCAGCCACTTAGTCGTCAATATGCAGCATTACGCCGCTGAAGATACCATTTACGGCGACTACCTGATGAAAGGCTATGATGAGGCGTTGCTAAGAAGTTTTCTGCCTTATTTGTCGCCAGACAACCTTCGGGTAACTGTCATTGCCCAAGGGCAGAATTACGATAAAGAAGCCAACTGGTACTTTACCCCTTACTCTGTTGAACCTTTTAGTGAGGAACAAAAGAGTATCTATGCTACGAATGACAAGACGTGGCCTCTGATTCTGCCGCCTAAAAACCCGTTCATCTGTTACGATCTGGACCCTAAACCTGTTGTCGATGCACAACCGCAACCACAGATATTGCAAGACTTACCCGGCTTCCGTTTATGGCACATGCAAGACGCAAAATTTCGTGTACCAAAAGGCGTGATTTACATCGCCATCGATAGCCCACACTCCGTCGCGAATGTGCAAAACATTGTCAAAACACGTCTTTGTGTTGAGATGTTTTTGGATTCATTGGCGAAAGAGACCTATCAAGCAGAGATTGCAGGTATGGGGTACAACATGTATGCCCATCAAGGTGGCGTAACGCTCACTATTTCTGGTTTCAGTCAGAAGCAACCTCAGTTGATGGAAATGATTTTGTCTAAATTCGCGGAGCGTAGTTTCAGTTCCAAACGCTTCGACACCATCAAGCAACAAATGCTGCGCAACTGGCGTAATGCGGCTCACGACAAACCCATTTCTCAGTTGTTTAGTAATATGACGGGGCTATTGCAGCCCAACAATCCGCCTTATCCTGCTCTGCTTGAAGCGCTAGAAACAATAGAGGTTGACGATCTAGCAGAGTTCGTCGATTTGATTCTTGCCAACTTGCATGTCGAGATGTTTGTTTATGGCGACTGGCAAACACAAGACGCGCACGATATGGCAGAAGTGCTCAAAGATGCATTAAGAGTTCAAAACCAAACGTACGAAGAGTCTCTCCGCCCTCTTGTGATGTTGGGTAACAGCGGAACTTTCCAGCGTGAACTGAACTGCAACCAAGATGATTCAGCGATTGTGGTTTACTATCAGTGTGAAGATACAGAGCCACGCAACATCGCGCTCTATTCGCTGGCGAATCACTTAATGTCGGCAACCTTCTTCCATGAGATTCGTACCAAACAGCAGTTGGGCTACATGGTTGGGACGGGCAACATGCCAATGAATCGTCATCCGGGTTTGGTACTTTACGTACAATCACCCAATGCAGCCCCAAGCGATCTCATTTTTTCCATTGATGAGTTTCTGAATGCATTTTATTTGGTTCTGCTTGAACTGAATGATTACGAATGGCATAGCAGTAAGCGTGGTTTGTGGAATCAAATTTCTACGCCAGATCCGACACTCAGAACACGAGCACAACGCTTATGGGTCGCGATCGGCAATAAAGATTGGAACTTCAATCAACGGGACATCGTACTTGAAGAGCTCAAACAACTGAGCAAATCCGATATGATTCGTTTCGTAGTTAATACACTTAAACCAAGAACGGCCAACCGACTCATTATGCATACTCTTGGCAATGCTCATCAGGACTGCGAACCCCTTCATTTAGGGCTAGAAATTGGGTCAACGGAAGAATTCCAGCTCAGACCAAAAGCGTATGACATCGGCTAAAATTGCATAGAAATAGGAGTTGCGTAATACAACTCCTATTTGTGATTTGATAGTCCTTTCAGGCGGCTACTGTTCCGATTCAATGATATTTTTCAGCGAGTGAGGGTGTAATTTAATACATACTCCCTGCCACTTGAATGCCACCGTCGGGTTATTCAATCGCTCACCTTCGCCCTTGGGACTCGATAGCTTCACTTTGACACCTTTGTCTGCAAGATTGCTCCAGTTCAACGCAAAATCAGGAAACACCTGTTTCAAATCCTCCAGATATTCATCAGCAGTTTGAGCTTCTGAAGGCACAACAAATTCTACATGTTCCCAACTTTGTTCAGGGTAAATCTTACCTTCTGCGGGATAAGGCAGTTCTAAACACTCGATTTGCCACGTTTTAATCGCCAATGGTTGATTAAATGCGATCACAATAATTGGGCGGCCATTAATCTGAGTTTGAGAGATCACCTCCCCTTCATGAGCCCAAGCTTGATGTGCTAATTTTGCTAAATCCAAGTCGTTGATCCGCATCGCGATATGGTCAAGTTGATAGGCCGATAAATCCAACTGCAACACAGACGTTAATTGCTGAATTTTTTCGATAAAATTTCCTAAGTTTTGTTTCATCTGATTAGGATGAAGACCTACATCTAGCAAAGGCTGAAGCATTTTACGCGTCCAAAATAATGATTTTTCACCGATACTATCAAAAGCACGCGGAAAAGTAGTAAATTTCGCAATTTCTTCCCTATAAGCGCGCCAATAAAATTGTTATTATGTGCGCCAATTTATGAACTAGATCAAGATATGCATTCACTACTGTCTGGTGATTTACAACCATGTAGTGATTTTTATGCATACGCAACCAATTCCCAGAATTGAAGGACACCCGAGTGAATATTCAAGCACTGATTAATGACAAAGTATCTCAGGCTCTTGAAGCCGCTGGCGCACCAGCAGGAAGCCCTGCTGCCGTTCGCCAATCTGCAAAAGCACAGTTTGGTGATTACCAAGCCAACGGCGTGATGGGCGTTGCTAAACAGTTAGGTACAAATCCGCGAGAATTCGCACAAAAAGTCTTGGATGTTCTCGATCTCGACGGTATCGCAAGCAAAACAGAAATTGCTGGACCGGGCTTTATCAATATCTTCCTAAGCGAAGAGTTCCTTGCTGCTCAAGCTGAAGCTGCGCTTGCAGACCGACGTCTAGGTGTGGCAGTTGAAGAACAACAAACTATCGTGGCTGACTACTCAGCTCCTAACGTTGCGAAAGAGATGCACGTAGGCCACCTACGTTCTACCATCATCGGTGATGCGGTTGTTCGTACACTTGAGTTCTTGGGCCACAAAGTCATTCGTGCTAACCACATTGGTGACTGGGGAACTCAGTTCGGTATGCTAATCGCAAACCTTGAGCGTATCCAACAAGAGTCTGGCGAAGTGTCAATGGAGCTTTCTGACCTTGAAGGTTTCTACCGTGAATCGAAAAAGCTTTACGATGAAGACGAAGAGTTCGCAGTAAAAGCACGTGGATACGTTGTAAAACTGCAAGGTGGCGACCAATTCTGTCTAGATATGTGGAAGAAACTGGTTGACGTAACTATGGTTCAAAACCAGCGTAACTACGATCGCCTAAACGTATCTCTTACTCGTGATGACGTAATGGGTGAAAGCATGTACAACGACATGCTTCCAGCTATCGTGGCAGACCTTAAAGAAAAAGGCTTGGCACAAGAAGATGACGGCGCACAGGTTGTATTCCTAGACGAATACAAAAACAAAGATGGTGAGCCTATGGGCGTTATCATCCAAAAACGCGACGGCGGTTTCCTTTACACCACGACCGATATTGCATGTGCGAAATACCGTTACGAAACTCTAGGTGCTGACCGCGTGTTGTACTTCATCGACTCACGTCAACATCAACACCTGATGCAAGCTTGGACAATTGTTCGCAAAGCAGGTTACATCCCAGAAGAAGTGTCTTTAGAGCACCACGCATTCGGCATGATGCTGGGTAAAGATGGTCGCCCATTCAAGACTCGCGCAGGCGGTACTGTTCGTCTAGCTGATCTTCTCGATGAAGCAGAAGAACGTGCAGCGACTCTGATCGAATCTAAGAACCCTGAACTATCAAGCGAAGAGAAAGCTGAGATTGCTACTACAGTAGCAATGGCGGCTGTGAAGTATGCTGACCTGTCTAAACACCGTACAACTGACTACGTGTTTGACTGGGACAACATGCTAGCGTTTGAAGGCAATACTGCACCGTACATGCAATACGCTTACACTCGCGTTGCTTCTATCTTTGCTAAAGCCGGTTTGTCAATGGATGAACTGAGCGGTGACATCAAAGTTACAGAAGAGAAAGAGAAAGCATTGATCGCGAAACTGCTTCAATTTGAAGAAGCAGTACAAGCCGTAGCTCGTGAAGGTCAACCTCACATCATGTGTAGCTACCTGTTCGAACTTGCGGGTCAATTCTCTAGCTTCTACGAGGCATGCCCAATCCTAGTTGCTGAAGATGAGCAGGTAAAACAAAGCCGTTTGAAACTGGCTGCGCTAACAGCGAAGACCATCAAACAAGGCTTGTCATTGCTTGGTATTAATACACTAGAGCGCATGTAATACAGTTTGTCACTACAAACAAAGTGAAAAAAGGTTGGCAACATGCCAACCTTTTTTGTCTGCATTATCGTATAATCATTTCAGTTTTTATCATGGATGTTCTATATGAGTTTTCACCTTCACCCACAACTTGCTAAAGATACCGATGTGATTGGCCATTTCCCGCTCTGTGTTGCTCTACTCCATAAAGACGACGCTGTGCCATGGGTTATCTTGGTACCTAAAAAAGCGAATCTAAAAGAACTGCACCATTTACCAATGAATGAACAGCAGCAGTTTCTTGTCGAATCTCAGGCAGTCAATCAAGCTTTGGAAGCGTTATTCCAACCAGCAAAGCTTAACCTCGGCGCTTTAGGCAACATGGTTCCTCAACTGCATATCCACCATATTGCGCGCTTCGAAGACGATATCGCTTGGCCTGGGCCTATTTGGGGAAATACGAAGGGTACAGTTCGTAGTGAGAAACTACAGGAAGAGATGTTGGTGAAGCTACGCAGTTTGCTGTCGATGAGCAACATTTTTGTCACCGCTTAACGTTGCGTGTAACCATTAACTTTGAATACTCAAAGAGAAAGCCGCTTAATGCGGCTTTCTCTTTATTTCGTCAATGACATTATTTCTATTACATTGTGACCGTAACTGAAAGGCTATCTTGTTTGTTGATGATATAACGCACTCGCGTTACATATTGAGCAGCATTGGTATCTATCTGGCGCGAAATGACTCCCTTCTTGATCCAAATAGCAAGCATGGCATCAACACCGTCTTCACTGATTGAAAACCGCTTAGCCAGTTCCTTACGTGTGATACTTCCCTGCTCCTCAATCGCCTGTTTCAGTTCGGTCAAAATCATGCCACTTGAACCTCAAGAACATGCTGTTTACGCCCAGCTTTCTTCAGCATTTGGAAAACGGTGTAGTAAACAGCAACAATGGCAACTATCCAACTGATGCTTGATAGCGGATGACTGGCTAAATTTACCGCTTGATAGAATATTGCCGCACAACCATATGCTAAGCCCATTGTCCATGCGGCAATAAAGTAAGAATACTTTTTACCGAACTCACGAACGTATGCACCCATAGCGGCGACACAAGGCGTGTAGAGCAGAATCATGATCAGGTAAGAAAATGCTGCACTGCCACTTTCGAAATGTGAGTGCAAGTTACCGAAGATTGAAGAATCCACCTCCTGTTCTTGAGCAACTGCTTCATTATCAGAAAGGTCACCGATCTCAATACCCAGTGGGTCAGAGAAACTCAGTCCCATTAAGTTTTCAGGAACTGACATCACCGCTTCCTCTAAACTCGCCATTAAATCAAATTCGGCACCTTCTTCATCACTTACTGTGGTGTAAAGATTGTTCAACGTACCAACAACCGCCTCTTTGGCGAATATCCCCGTAATGATACCGACCGTTGCGGGCCAGTTATCTTTATTCACACCAATAGGTGCAAATACCGGAGTCACAACCTGTGCAGCTTTGGACAACACTGAGGCTTCGCTATCTTGATTACCGAAAGAACCATCAGTACCTACAGAGTTTAAGAAGCTTAAAATCGCCACCACAAGAACAATAGTTTTACCAGCGCCAAGCACAAAGCGGTTAAGCTTTTGCCACGTTTTAATCAGTACGTTTTGCAGTGTTGGAAGCTCATAGTCAGGCATTTCCATCACTAAGCTATCACTTGAACCTGGGTAAAGTGTTTTCTTGAGAACCCAGCCGGTAAACACCGCAGCAACAATACCGAGTAGATAAAGCGCAAAGACAATGTTTTGACCACTCTGCGGGAAGAAGGCTGCTGCAAACAGTGCATAAACAGGTAAACGTGCACCGCACGACATAAACGGAGCCATAGAAGCCGCTAACTTACGTTCGCGTTCTTGGTCTAAAGTACGAGTAGCCATGATCGCAGGCACGTTACAGCCAAAACCGAGTACCAAAGGTACAAACGCTTTACCCGGTAGACCGATTTTTTGCATCACCTTATCAAGAACGAATGCTGCACGTGACATATAGCCTGAACTTTCCAATACAGCTAAGAATAGATACAAACAGGCAATAACAGGAATAAAGGTCGCTACGGTTTGGATACCGCCACCAACACCATCCACCAGCACAGTCACGAGCCAAACGGGGAGATGATTATCAAGCAGATAATGCCCTCCATCAACCAGCAAGGCGCCCACGCCGATATCAAAGAAGTCGATAAACGCACTACCAATGTTGATAGAGAACATAAACATCAGATACATCACGGCGAAGAAGAAAGGCACTCCAATCCATTTATTTAAAATGATTTTATCGGCTTTCTCAGTAAAGCTATGACTCAGCTTACCTTCACTACAACGAATTTGTTTGCACTGTTCATGGAGAAAAGTGTACTTGGTGTCTGCCACATGTAAGTCAATATCCAGTCCGCACTCTTTTTGCTGTTTATAGACTTCTGCGCGGTCAGCTTCAGGCAAGCTGTTAATGACCATTAAATCGTTTTCAAGAGCACGAATAGCTAGAGCTCGTGCAGAAACATCTTGCTCTTTAAATAATGGGATTAAGTGCTGAATTGACGCTTCAAAGTTTTCGCCATAATTCAGTTCAATATCTTTGAGAGCGATACCTTGAATAAGTTGCTTATGCAGTTTCTCTTTGAAACGACGAACTTGTTCTCTGTTATTGGCTGAAAGGGTAAATACAGGGCAACCCAACATTTTCGCGAGCAATTTGGTATCAATACGTTGACGCTCACGCTTGAGAGCATCCATCTTATTAAGAACAACAACCATCGGTCTGCCGAGTTCACGCAGCTGTAAAGTCATATAGAGACTGCGTTCTAAACTGGTTACATCCACAACGTTGATTATCAGATCCGCCGGATGAGTTAATACCGCTCTTGATGCAATCGACTCATCAATACTATTGCTATCGTTACCACTGTCTAATGCATAGATTCCCGGTAAGTCCGTCAGTCTAAAGTCATCACCAGAGTGGGAATAACGGCCAGTTTTTTTCTCAACGGTGACTCCTGCCCAGTTCCCCACCTGCTGTTTTGCACCAGTTAGACCATTAAACAGAGTTGTTTTACCACTGTTAGGGTTACCTACCGTAAGCACTTGATATTGCATTATGCTTTCTCCACTTCAATAGACGATGCAATGCTCTCTCTCACTGCTAAAGATATTCCTCTCACTTCAACTTGTAGCGGATCGCCCATAGGTGCTCTACGAATCAGCGTCACTTCGGTATTTGGCAATAAACCCATTACCATAAGCTTTTTCCTAACCTCATTAGACAAACCGTTCATTGTAAGAACAGTGCCCCGGTCGCCATCATTTAAGTCAGATAGTTTCATAATGCATTTCGCCAATCGTAGTGTTAATGAGAAACATTTTTATTTGATATGTGAATGATACCCTCCTACTCGCCAACAAATATTGCGTGAAATCAAATATTGCTAAAATGACAACTCTTCTAAATGGCTTCTTTAATCTCGTCAAAAACGTCAATTTCAAAAGGTACTTTTAAATAATAAAACATACTGGCTTTTCAATACGTCGTGCAAAGACAAAATAAAACCATAAATAACAATGAGTTAAACTAAACGAATTGTGTTGTCGTTTTTCTTATAGAAAATTGTCGTTAATTTTATAAGGGTATAAATACGGTTTGATTATAGTCATTCCCGTCTTCACACATTCTCGAAGACATTTATTCCAGAAGTGATGCTATGTCACTCCGGCAGCAAGCGAAGGTGTCTTTGGCACCCGTGGTATAGTCCCCCGGCTATACCACGGTTTTTTTTATCTGCTGACACCGAATCAAGTTCCTTCATTTATATCTAACCAAAAGAACTTAAGAACAGACTAATGCTCGCTCTCCTACTGCCGTTATCTGACATTTCAATTAGCTTTGATTGGTGAAAATAACCTTCAATTCAGTAGCTTTAACTTGCGTTGATTTGACTAGGCGTTCCAATAGGAAAGCTTCCAATAGGAGTAAATAGTTATGCCTATTGAAAGCTTTTAAGAATAAGCCGAAAACTTAAGACGGGAATCTGGAAGATGGGTACCTAATCTTGGTGCTCATCAATAAACTGAGTAGGTGACAAGCCGAAATGGTGTTTAAAACGCTGACTAAAATAAGAAGGATCATTAAAGCCACACTCAAACGCAGCCTGTGACACCTTCTCTCCACTTAACAAGCGTTGACACGCTTTCTCCAATCGTACTTCGTTGAGATATTCTTTGAATGTTTTACCTGTAGCCATCTTGAAGCGTCTCTGGAAACTCCGTTCAGACATAAACATTATTTTAACTACGTTGGCTGTACTAAACTCAGCATCAGAAAAGTTGTCGACAACAAGCTGTTCAACTTTATTTAGCCACTGACACTCTGTGTCATCCAAGATTCTGTCCGCTGAATAGGTTGAATATGAACCTAGGTCTGTTTCCAATTGTTCAATATCTGCAATTGGCCAAGACAACTGTACGATATTCTGTTCCTTAGTCACATACACATTCATATCGCCCCCCGATTGCTCAACAAGATCACTGAGCTGATTGAGCGCGAACCCTGAGGTGGTTGTCATTGTTTGTTCGACATTTTTGGCACTTATGCCTTGGTCACTCATTGTCACAAAAACACGCGCATCGACTTCATAACAACGAACAATCAATGTCTGACTCTTGGATAGACGTTTCATTGCTTCCGCAAATAAGGCATTAAAAATCACGTCCAGATTAAACTGCTGTAATTCTACATAGCTTTTTCTGTTCTGAATCTCCACATCGAGAATCATTCCAGCAATACCGAACTCATCACTCCAACTGCTTACTACAGATTCTAGAACCAGAGATAAGTTGTGCGTTAGTGTCGTTGACTCACTATCTGAACGTACATTTTTAACTTGTTCCAACTCAATCCTAGCTTCTTCCACTAGTGTTTCTAATTCGGCCTGATTTGCGTCACGAGCGCCAAGCTTTAACTTTTCTAACCTTGGTTCTATCGCCAGTAAAATGTTTTCCAACAGTGCATGGCGAACTTGAATCTGTTTACGAAGTTGCAAGTTATTACTGAGCACGATTTTACTTTGGTGTCTAAGCTGACTGGTTTTCAAATCCACTTGCTCTTGGAGTAAGTGGTTTGCTTTCATCATCATTCTTGAGCGCCACCAAACAACGAATATCAACAACGAGATAAGGCTCAGTACATATACGACAAAGGCCGTCATAGAGAGATACCAAGGCTCTATGACGCGAAAAGATACATAGCTTTCAATTTTGGGGCGCTGTTCTAGTGTAGAACTACGCAGAAGGAGCTGATAATTCCCCGGACGCAAATGTTCCAGAGTGAGCTGAGATCCCTCAATTGGTAGCCACGGACTGCTTTCCGTTAACTTATACTCGATACTCAAGTTCACTGTTTGAGGTAAAGCACCAAAAGTCAGGCTCAGTGAACGGCCATAATCAACCCTAAACTCTGACGGTCCCCCTACCGATAGAAGCTTATTATCAACCTTGATTTGGCTAATAATGACCGGTGAATGAGGCAAACTTGAGACGGACAGCTCTTCTGCAGAAACCTTTACTAAACCCTGTGCAGAGCCAATCACTAGCTGTGGGTACGCCGAACCTTGGCTCGAAGCGCAAATGCTAGGAAGAAACTCATTGTTGATTAAACCATAAGGCTCGCCAAATTGTTTCTTAACTAAACCTTGATGACTATAAAGGGTTAATCCTCTAGATGAGGATAACCAAATCCCTTCAGACGTTTCCATTAAGCATTTGGGGCTAATGCTATCTTCAGCCAACATAATAGGGAGCAGAGCACCACTCTCATTACGCTGTTTGTACACGCCATAATCACTTGCGAACCAGACACTTCCATCTTGATCTTCAATCACCGAGTGATTTTGACCATACTCACTGCTCACACTATTAAAAGTGATTCTCTGATTTCTAATCGAATAGGTACCGTGCTCAGTACCTATTATGATGCCATTATGCCGCGTAGCTTTTAATTGAGTGATCGTTGCTGGAAGATAAGCGTCAACTATCCAATCGTCACCATATTCAACAAACGCTTTGGTAACAGTATTGTATGACCACAGCTTATTACCAGAAACACCCCATATTTCACCTTGGCGATCCACCTCAATTCGATCAACTTTAACGTGAGTGAGTAAAAGCGGAAGCAATGTCTCTACTACTTTTGATTCTGTAATATCGAACTTGACGAGTCCTTCATCGGTTGCCAACCATAAATCATTGCCCGTCAAGACACTATCGTTGACTTGCCCATCATAAATACGGTCTTTTAGTAATTGATGCTTAAAGTTAATGCGTGTAACGCCAACTGATGTTGTGAGCAAAAACTCATCGCTATCTTTCAAATATGCAATGCCCTTGAGATCTGTGCTCAAACCACTTTTGGTTAACTTTTTGGTCAAAACTCGATTAAATTTCTGCCCAAACATTGAGTAGTAAAAAACACCTTTTTCAGAAGCGATCCATATGCCCCCTTGCGCATCGTTTACTAGGGAAAATATTTTATGCCCTTTAAGCGAGTAGCCGCTATGTACGTTGCTCTTTAACTTAGTTGTGCTTTGATTCACCAATGAATGAACAAACAAACCATTTTCGGTCCCTATCCAATATTCATTTTCTGTTTCGGCAATAGACAGAACATGCGATTTGGCAATCTTTTGAGGCTCTAGTGATTTGTTGTTTAAATCGACTAACAACACACCATCCAGTGTGCCAACGAGCATCTCTCTACGCTTTTCCGAAAAAAATAAAGTTTCAACGTAATCATCTCCAGAACGAGGCACATGACTGAAACTGTGATTTTCAGATAAGAAAACACCTGAGTTTGTTGCTAGAACCCACTTTGAAATGCCGAATGTCGCATCATTAACCACGACCCTCTTTGACTTATCAAAATGGGTCAGTGTTTTTAGCGAGTAAGACTCGAGCAATAGCGATTGGGTGTTGTATGTGTAGAAATAATCTTTGCTTACCATCCAAATAGACTTTCCAGAGACGCCTATCTTATCGATGACAGTCCCCACAGGAAGATCCACGACACGGGTTCGTATGTCATTGGTTGATATTTTATTGAGGCTCCCGCCTAACACTGTCCAAAAAGCATTATTTAAATAAACCAGCTGCTGATAATCCTTGGATAAGATGGAACCTTGCCGAGGCAAAATCGCTTGCCCGTCAAAAAAGCGTATTTTGCCATGGACATCGTGCAGCCAAATACCACCCGCATCACCAACGAATAAACTCTTAGCTGCGTAGACTTTACCCTGTGTTTGAGTTGGCAGTGGATAAAACACAGAGGGAGACTTTTCTATGGCGTTTGCTGAAAACACGCCAAAGTAGAAGACAGCAAAGACAAGACACAAGATGCGATACAAAATAAGCCCTTTCTACGACCAAGGAGGGTTGCGAAAGTTAATTCGCGAAAAAAAAGAACTCGCATTGTATAGAAAAACAGCGGCAGTTGAAGGGGTATGTGTAATAAAATTTGATTTCTCAGCGAGAATCACAAAAGAAAAGCGATATACCATCGCCTTTCATTGAGTGAGTATGCGCAAATATTGTTAGGTAATAGCCTGAGTACTCAAAGTTATTTTGCGAGACATCCATAAAAGCTGTCACTCATAGAATGAAGAAAAGCAAAATAACTGCCTTTTTCTACAGGAATATCTATGCCTAGAGGATCTAACACTCCTATTTGAGCATCACTACCTCTTACCACACTCTCAATCACCGCTGGTTGAAACTGTGGCTCAGAAAAAACACATTTTGCTTCATTGGCAGCCAAAACCTTACGTATGCTAATAAGAGTCTTTGCACCTGGCTTTCTGTCTGGGCTCACCGTGAAATGTCCAATGTTGTTTAAGCCATAATGCTGCTCAAAGTAATCATAAGCATCATGGAAAACGTAATACGGCTTATGCTTTACTTGGTCTAGCTTCGCGGCAATTTCTTTATCTGTTTGATGTAATGAGTTAATAAAGTCGCTCAAATTTTTGTTGTATATGTCTTTATGCGCTACATCTGAAGTAACAAGAGCTTGTGTAATCGCTTTTGCCACCTGCTCTACCGGCTCTACGCCCAACCAAAAGTGTGGGTCATGAGTTCCATGGTTATGACCATCATGTTGATGTTCGTGTCCCGTTTCGCCATAAGAGCGCAGCTTCAAATCTGGTATTTCACTTAGTGTTAATACGTTGTCTTGCTGACTGAGAACTTTCTCCAGAAAAGGTTCCAGATCCTTACCAAACCAAATAACCAACGAACTGCGACGAATGGTTTTCACATCAGAAGGTCGTAGCGCGTAGTCGTGTGGTGACGCATTGGCTGAGAGCAAAACTTCTGGCTCGGTCACTCCCAGAGTCAACTCATGCGTTATCATCTGAATCGGTTTAATACTTGTCAGAATGGTATTTGCCCAACTAGAAAACGGTAAAACAATTAGACTCAATAAAAGAGTGATTCTTGAAAACATGGGATCTTGTATATCCTGTGGCGTTAATATTGGATAAATGTTACATTATAACATCAGTCAATTGCAAATGAGTTCCATTAATGTCAGCGCTTATTGAGTTGCAAGATATCTGCGTAGATTTCAACCAACTCCGAGTATTAGATCGCGTCAACCTTGCTCTTTCAAAAGGAAAGATAACGACCCTTATCGGACCAAATGGAGCAGGAAAATCGACTTTAGTTAGAGTACTACTCGGTCTTCATACACCGACTTCAGGTAATATCGTCAAAGCTAAAAATGTAAAGATTGGCTACGTCCCGCAGAAACTTAAACTTAACGATACGTTACCACTCACCGTAGAACGTTTTCTTAAACTCGCTGGTAAGTATAGCCGTCAGGAACTCACCGAAGCGATGAGACTGGTTGGTGCCGAACATTTGGCAAAAAATGATATGCACAAACTCTCAGGTGGTGAAAACCAACGAGTACTGCTTGCACGAGCTTTGCTACAAAGACCGGACATCTTAGTATTGGATGAACCGGCTCAAGGTGTTGACGTGCAAGGTCAAATTGACTTATACGATTTAATTAATACCATTCGTCAGCGTTTCGGCTGTGGTGTATTTATGGTTTCCCATGATCTTCATCTGGTAATGGCAAAAACTGATGAGGTGATTTGTTTGCATCACCACGTGTGTTGTTCCGGCACACCAGAGCACATCACCAAACACCCAAGTTATATTGCTTTGTTCGGTGACCGTAGCAGAGAAACATTGGCGTTTTATCATCATAACCATGAGCACCATCATCACGATCTTTCTGGTCAACCTGTAAAAGGCGATGCTGGTACATGTTCTCACCACTCCCATGGTCATCATCAACATGATTGAATTTCTACTTCCATCGATTCTTGCTGGTATTGGTATTGCGATTATTGCAGGACCACTAGGTTCTTTTGTCGTTTGGCGCAAAATGGCCTACTTCGGCGACACGTTAGCTCACGCCTCTCTTATGGGGCTTGCGTTGGGCTTTCTTTTGGACATCAACCTTTACTTCGCGCTGCTTATTTGTTGTTTAGGATTGGCCTTCATTTTAGTGACGCTGCAAAAGCAGCAGTTGGTTGCTACCGATACACTACTCGGCATATTGGCTCACAGCTCACTATCGCTCGGTCTGATTGCTGTTAGTTTTCTAGACAACGTTCGTATCGATTTAATGAGTTATCTGTTCGGCGATCTACTTGCAGTAAACCCTTCTGACCTAATCTTTATCTGGAGCGGAGTGGTCATTGTAGGTGCGATTCTGTATCTGTTTTGGCGGCCATTGCTCTCAAGCAGTGTTAATGAAGAACTTGCTTCGGTAGAAGGCATCAACATTGACCTGATGCGTTTGGTACTCATGTTATTAGTTGGTTTGGTGATTGCTGTTGGGATGAAGTTCGTCGGTGCTCTGATCATGACGTCACTGCTTATAATTCCGGCAGCCACCGCAAGACGACTGGCTCAAACACCAGAGCAAATGGCACTGTTTGCCGCTCTGATCGGCATCATCAGCGTACTGTGCGGACTGACTTTATCTTGGCACTTCGACACACCAGCCGGTCCGTCAGTTGTTATTAGCGCAAGCACACTGTTCATGCTGAGCCATATCGTAAAAAGAAGTTAATTTTCTTTAATACAGTAAAGCTTCCAATAAAAAACCCAAGCCTAAGCTTGGGTTTTCTTTATCTTGGATGAAATTACCAGCCGGTAACTTCACGTAGAGCTTTACCGATGTCCGCTAGGCTCTTAACCGTTTTCACGCCAGCTGACTCTAGTGCAGCAAACTTCTCGTCAGCCGTACCTTTACCACCAGAGATAATCGCACCAGCGTGGCCCATACGTTTACCCGGAGGAGCAGTCACACCCGCAATATAAGAAACAACAGGCTTAGTCACGTTTTCTTTGATGAACGCTGCCGCTTCTTCTTCCGCAGTACCACCGATTTCGCCAATCATTACGATTGCTTCAGTTTCTGGGTCTTCTTGGAACAGTTTTAGAATATCGATAAAGTTTGAACCAGGAATTGGGTCACCACCGATACCAACACACGTAGACTGGCCAAAACCTTCGTCAGTCGTCTGTTTAACAGCTTCATAAGTCAGAGTACCTGAACGAGATACGATACCTACTTTACCTTTCTTATGAATGTGACCTGGCATGATACCAATCTTACATTCATCAGGCGTGATAACACCCGGACAGTTAGGACCGATCATACGTACGCCAGTTTCTTCCAGCTTCACTTTCACATCGATCATATCGATGGTTGGAATGCCTTCAGTGATTGTTACGATTAGCTGAATACCTGCATCAATAGCTTCTAGAATTGCATCTTTACAGAATGCTGCTGGTACGTAGATTACTGTCGCTGTAGCGCCAGTTGCTTCTACTGCTTCGCGTACAGTGTTGAACACAGGTAGACCTAGGTGAGTTTGACCACCTTTACCCGGAGAAGCACCACCGACCATTTGCGTTCCGTAAGCGATCGCTTGCTCAGAGTGGAAAGTACCTTGTCCACCAGTGAAACCTTGGCAGATCACTTTAGTATCTTTGTTAATAAGTACAGACATTATTTGCCCTCCGCAGCAGCAACAACTTTCTGAGCTGCGTCAGTTAGCGACTCAGCTGCAATGATATCAAGACCAGAACTTGCAAGAACTTCGCGACCAAGTACCGCGTTCGTACCTTCAAGACGAACAACAACCGGAACGTTTACGCCAACTTCTTTCACAGCTCCGATAATACCTTCTGCGATCATGTCACAGCGTACGATACCACCAAAGATGTTTACTAGAACGGCTTTCACATTATCATCAGATAGGATGATCTTAAATGCTTCAGCTACACGCTCTTTCGTTGCACCACCACCTACATCTAGGAAGTTTGCAGGTTTGCCACCGTGTAGGTTAACAATGTCCATTGTACCCATTGCCAGACCAGCACCGTTAACCATACAGCCAACGTTACCGTCTAGAGCTACGTAGTTCAGTTCCCACTGAGCTGCGTGTGCTTCACGCTCGTCTTCCTGTGAAGGATCGTGCATTTCACGCAGTTTAGGTTGACGGTACATAGCGTTTGAGTCGATGTTGATTTTACCGTCTAGGCACAATAGGTTGCCTTCGCCAGTAATAACAAGCGGGTTGATCTCTAGTAGAGCTAGATCGTACTGAGAGAACATTTGGCCAAGACCTAAGAAGATCTTAACGAATTGTTTAATTTGGTCACCTGCAAGACCCAGTTTGAACGCAAGTTCACGGCCTTGGTAAGCTTGAGGGCCTACGAGTGGATCAATTGCTGCTTTGTGAATTAACTCTGGCGTTTCTTCAGCAACTTTTTCAATTTCTACACCACCTTCTGTTGACGCCATGAACACAATTTTACGTGTAGCACGGTCAACAACTGCACCTAGGTACAGTTCATTTGCGATGTTTGACGCTTCTTCAACCAGAATCTTAGCAACAGGCTGACCATTTGCGTCTGTTTGGTAAGTAACTAGGTTTTTACCTAACCACTTTTGAGCGAACTCTTTAACGCCTTCTTTAGTATCGTGAAGTTCTACACCGCCCGCTTTACCGCGACCGCCTGCGTGAACCTGACACTTAACGACTTTTTTTGCTGTACTGATACGGCCTGCTGCTTCGAAAGCTTCTTGAGGCGTATCACATGCATAACCTTCTGGTACAGGCAATCCAAATTCTGCAAACAGCTGTTTGGCTTGGTATTCATGCAAATTCATTTTGATATTCCGTTTGTTCTTCCTTTGAAGGAATTATTATTTCCATAACGCTACAGTCTTGGCTGCGTTCGCGTTCGTAGGGCTTTACAAATAAGTCGTTGAAACTTATATGAAGGCCAGATGTTGGGCAGTCTAGCCTTGGGCGCTATGGGCGTCTAGTCACCCTAGGGCAACTAGACGTTTTAGCGATATTAAATGTCTAATAGCAGACGTGCAGGATCTTCTAGTAGTTCCTTAACGGTTACTAAGAAGCCGACTGACTCACGGCCATCGATTAAACGGTGATCGTAAGATAGTGCTAGGTACATCATAGGTAAGATTTCAATCTTGCCGTCCACTACCATCGCGCGATCTTGGATCTTGTGCATACCCAAGATTGCTGCTTGTGGTGGGTTGATGATTGGCGTAGACATTAGCGAGCCAAAGACACCACCGTTAGTGATAGTGAAGTTACCACCCACTAATTCATCTACCGTCAACTTACCGTCACGACCTTTAAGTGCGAGTTCTTTGATGCCTTTTTCAACTTGAGCAAACCCAAGCGTATCCGCATCTCTAAGCACTGGCGTCACCAAACCACGAGGTGTTGATACCGCAATACTGATATCAAAGAAGTTGTGGTAAACGATGTCGTCGCCATCCAATGAAGCATTCACTTCTGGGTAACGTTTTAGAGCTTCTGTTACGGCTTTCACGTAGAAAGACATAAAACCAAGACGAATGCCGTGGCGCTTCTCAAATTGGTCTTGATACTGCGCACGAAGATCCATAATAGGCTTCATGTTGACTTCGTTGAACGTCGTCAACATTGCAGTGCTGTTCTTCGCTTCAAGCAGACGCTCGGCAATACGCTTACGAAGACGAGTCATCGGTACGCGTTTTTCGCTACGAGCTGCAACCGCAGCTGGCGCTGCTTCTTCCGCAACAGGTGCTGGCGCTGCTTTGTTTGCTGCTAGGTGCGCTTCGATGTCTTCACGTGTAATGCGACCACCTACACCAGAACCTTTCACGTCACTCGCTTCTAAGCTGTGTTCTGCAAGAAGACGACGAACTGCTGGACTTAGTGCGTCATTCGTTTCTTCAGTCAACGTCGCTTTGTGGCGTTTGTCTGGAGAAGCTGTGCTTGAATCCGCTGAGTCTTTAGTTGGCTCGCCTGCTACAACTCCAGGAGTTAGGCGTGCAAGTAGTTGTTTAGAAAGAACGGTTGCACCTTCTTCTTCAAGAATCGCTTCTAGTACACCCTCTTCTGGAGCTGGTACTTCTAAAACAACTTTATCAGTTTCGATTTCAACAATGACTTCGTCACGAGCAACCGTATCACCCGGTTTTTTGTGCCAAGTCGCGACAGTTGCGTCCGCTACTGATTCAGGTAAGTCTGGAACCAGAATTTCAATTGTCATATCTGTCTCTTCCTTTTACTTCTAGTTCTTAAGCTATGTTCAGAGCGTCATCAACTAACGCTTTCTGTTGCTTCAAGTGTACCGACATATAGCCTACTGCTGGTGATGCAGAAGCAGGACGGCCTGCATATTTCAAATCGGCGCCTGCTGGAATCGCCGCACGGAAATTGTGTTGACTACAGTACCAAGCGCCTTGGTTTTGAGGCTCTTCTTGGCACCAAACATAATCAACAGCATTGGTGTATTGTTCGATAGCCGCTTGTACTTCTTCCATCGGGAATGGGTAAAGCTGTTCAATACGAACGATAGCAACATCATCTTGTTCATTGCTACGACGTTGCTCTAACAAGTCGTAGTAAACTTTACCTGAACAGAATACAACGCGTTTAACGTTAGCAGGGTTCAAATCGTCAATTTCACCGATAGCTGGCAAGAATGTTCCTTGCGCTAGCTCTTCCATGCTTGACACACATAGAGGATGACGAAGCAGAGATTTTGGTGACATAACAATGAGCGGACGACGCATCTTACGTACAACCTGACGACGCAGCATGTGGTAAACCTGTGCTGGTGTAGAAGGTACGATAACTTGCATGTTTTGCTCTGCACATAGCTGCAGGTAACGTTCTAGACGTGCAGATGAGTGCTCTGGACCTTGACCTTCGTAGCCGTGAGGCAACAGCATAGTCAATCCACATAGGCGAGCCCACTTCTGTTCACCAGAAGAGATGAATTGGTCGATAACAACCTGAGCGCCGTTCGCGAAGTCACCAAACTGTGCTTCCCAAATCGTTAAACCGCCAGGTTCCGCTGTCGCATAACCATATTCAAATGCCAATACCGCTTCTTCGGACAATACTGAGTCCAGAACTTCGAATGGACCTTGATTGTCATGAATATTAGCTAAAGGAATGTACGTGCTCGCGTCTGCTTGGTTGTGTAGAACCGAATGACGGTGGAAGAAAGTACCACGACCAGAATCCTGACCAGAGATACGAATTCGCTTACCGATATCAACCAAAGTTGCGTAAGCCAGCGTTTCCGCCATACCCCAATCAAGTTTCTTCTCACCAGTAATCATTGACTTACGGTCGTTGTAGATTTTTTCCACACGACTTTGTAGTTTATGACTCTCTGGATGCGCACAAGTACGTGAAGCAAGCTCTTTCAGGCGGTCAAGATCAATTTGGCTGTCCCAATCAATATTCCAGTCGTGGCCTAAATACGGAGACCAGTCTACTGAGTGCATTGCCATTGGACGCCATTCTTTAACGACGACTTCACCACGATCCAATGCATCACGATATTCATTCACTAATTGAGTGGCTGTCTCAATATCGCATTCTTTACGATCGATCAGCACATCAGCGTATAGCTTACGTGGTGTTGGGTGTTTTTTGATTTTTTGGTACATCAAAGGCTGAGTTGCATTTGGCTCATCAGCTTCGTTGTGACCATGGCGACGGTAACAAACTAGGTCAATTACAACATCACGTTTGAACTCATTACGGTAGTCGAGGGCAATGCGAGTTACGAAAGCAACCGCTTCTGGATCATCAGAGTTAACGTGGAAGATTGGCGCCTGAACCATTTTCGCGATGTCAGTACAGTACATCGTAGAGCGGGTGTCGCGAGGGTTTGAAGTCGTGAAACCAACTTGGTTATTCACCACGATACGAACCGTACCGCCAACACAGTAACCACGAGCCTGTGACATGTTAAATGTTTCAGCTACGACACCTTGACCTGCAACCGCAGAGTCACCGTGAATCGTAATAGGAAGTACTTTGCTGCCATCTTCATCGCCTAGACGATCTTGACGTGCGCGCACTGAGCCCATTACTACTGGGTTTACAATCTCAAGGTGAGAAGGGTTAAACGCCAGTGCTAGGTGGACATCGCCACCGGGAGTTGCGAAATCCGCTGAGAAACCTTGGTGATATTTAACGTCACCTGTACCCCATGTTTCGTCGTGCTTGCCAGCAAACTCATCAAACAAGCCTTGAGGTTTTTTACCCAAAACGTTAACGAGCATATTCAAGCGACCACGGTGCGCCATACCAACAACAACTTCACGCATACCGTTTTTACCAGCATGACGAATCAGCTCTTTAGTCATTGGGATTAATGCATCACCACCTTCCAGTGAGAATCGTTTCGCGCCTGGGAATTTTGCGCCTAAGTAGCGCTCAAGGCCTTCCGCTGCGGTTAATTCATCAAGGAAAGTAGTTTTCTCTTCAAGAGTAAAAGATGGCTGACCGACTACTGATTCTAAACGTTGTTGGATCCAACGCTTTTGCTCAGTGTCTGTCATGTGCATGTATTCAGCACCGATAGAACCACAATAAGTCTGTTCTAGAGATTTGTAGATGTCCTTTAACTTCATGGTTTCTGTGCCAACGGCAAAAGAACCAACGTTAAAGGTTTCTTCCATATCATCTTCGGTAAGATTGTGGAAAGCAGGATCCAATTCCGCCACAGGTGGGCGTTTCCACAAATTTAGGGGGTCAAGTTTAGCAGCTTCATGTCCGCGGAAGCGGTAAGCATTGATAAGCTGTAATACTTTTACTTGTTTTGCATCGACTTCGGGGTCACTAACTTGGACATTGTAATGCTTTGTCTCTTGAGCGAGTCGTCGGAAGTAATCACGGACACGTGAATGCGGTTGTTCAACCACATTGTCAGGCTGCGTAGGCAGACCATCAAAAACACGTTTCCACTCCTCACTTACCAGATCGGGATCACTTAGATACAGTTCGTAGATATCTTCTACATAAGTTGCATTGGCGCCAGCCAAGTGTGAAGACTCGAGCCATGCCTTCATCACGCCGTTGTGCATTATTTTCCCTTAACTAGTAGGTTTCACGTTTGCTTCGGTCTACGCCGAGCTACAAAGGCAGGCCCTAAGGCCTGCAATCTTGTGACTATTTAAACAGAACGATTAATCAGCATCGATTTAATGTGGCCGATTGCTTTCGTCGGATTTAACCCTTTAGGACAGACACTTACACAATTCATGATGCCATGGCAACGAAAAACGCTGAATGCATCATCAAGATTAGATAAGCGTTCATCTGTCGCTGTGTCACGGCTATCAATTAACCATCGATAAGCAGCTAAAAGACCTGCAGGACCAATAAACTTATCAGGGTTCCACCAGAACGACGGACATGAAGTTGTACAACATGCACACATGATACATTCGTACAGACCATCTAAATGCGCTCGCTCTTCAGGAGACTGTAAGTTTTCACGTGAAGGTGGCAAATCACCTTCAGAGATCAGGAACGGTTTTACTTTTGCATAGTTGTCATAGAACTGGGTCATATCAACGATCAAGTCACGAACAACTGGCAAACCAGGTAGTGGACGAATCACTATCTTATCGCCTTTCAGAGCAGATAAAGGCGTGATACATGCCAGACCGTTTTTACCATTCATGTTTAAACCATCGGAACCACAAACACCTTCACGACATGAACGACGGAATGCGATTGTAGGATCTTGTTCTTTCAGCAAAATCAGTGCATCAAGAACCATCATATCCGAACCTTCTTTAACCTCAAGCACATAGTCTTTCATATACGGCTTGTTGTCTACATCCGGATTGTAACGATACAAAGAGAAGTTCAATTTCATTGGTTAATCCTCCCTTAGTATGTACGGATTTTTGGAGGGAACGCTTCACGATGCACAGGCGTCATGTTTACATCACGCTTGCTCATCTGTTCCGTCTCTGGGTTATAGATAGAGTGACATAGCCAGTTAGCATCATCACGGTCTGGGAAATCGAAGCGAGCATGTGCGCCACGGCTTTCTGTACGGTAGTTCGCCGCAACAGCCGTTGAGAATGCTGTTTCCATCAAGTTATCTAGCTCTAGACACTCAATACGTTGAGTGTTGAACTCAGAAGACTTGTCTGAAAGATGAGCTTCTTTTAGGCGTTCACGAATCACTTTCAGCTCTTCTAGACCTTGTGCCATTGCATCACCTTCACGGAATACCGAGAAGCTGTTTTGCATGCAGCGTTGTAGGTCTTTACGGATTTGGAATGGGTCTTCGCCACCTTTGCTATTTTCCCAACGCATGGTACGCGCTAGTGAAGCTTCGATATCCGATTCAGTTGCTGGACGTGCTTCTGATTGCGCCGCAAGAGCTTCACCTAGGTGAAGACCGGTTGCACGACCGAATACCACTAGGTCAAGCAGTGAGTTACCACCCAGACGGTTTGCACCGTGAACAGATACTGATGCAATCTCACCACAAGCGAACAAGCCTTGAACTTCCATATCTTTACCAGAAGCATCTTGTTTGATCGCTTGACCAGAAACTTGCGTTGGTACACCACCCATCATGTAGTGACAGGTTGGGATAACTGGAATTGGTTCTTTTACTGGATCAACGTGAGCAAAGGTACGAGAAAGCTCACAGATACCTGGTAGACGAGATTCAAGAACATCTCTACCTAGGTGATCCAGTTTCAGTTTGATGTGTGGACCCCAAGGGCCATCACAACCACGACCTTCACGAATTTCAATCATCATTGAACGAGCAACAACGTCGCGACCCGCTAGGTCTTTTGCGTTTGGAGCATAACGTTCCATGAAACGTTCGCCGTCTTTATTTAGAAGGTAACCACCTTCACCACGACAACCTTCCGTTACCAGTACACCCGCACCTGCAATACCAGTTGGGTGGAATTGCCACATTTCCATGTCTTGCATTGGTACGCCAGCACGCAGTGCCATACCCACACCGTCACCAGTATTGATATGAGCGTTAGTCGTAGACGCGTAGATACGACCCGCACCACCTGTTGCCAGAATCGTTGCTTTAGATTTGAAGTAACAAATCTCACCAGTTTCCATACATAGAGCAGTACAACCTAAGATGGCACCATCTTGGTTCTTCACTAAATCCAGTGCGTACCACTCAGAGAAAATGGTTGTCTTATGTTTGATGTTTTGTTGGTAAAGAGTGTGCAGTAGCGCGTGACCAGTACGGTCTGCCGCAGCCGCTGTACGAGCAGCTTGCTCACCACCAAACTCTTTAGATTGACCACCAAACGGACGTTGATAGATTGAACCATCTTCAAAACGAGAGAATGGCAGCCCCATACGCTCTAGTTCGATAACAGATTCAGGACCGTTCTTACACATATATTCGATAGCGTTTTGGTCACCGATGTAATCAGAACCTTTTACCGTATCGTACATGTGCCACTGCCAGTTATCTTTGTGAGAGTTACCAAGAGCAACGGTAATACCACCTTGAGCAGATACTGTGTGTGAACGAGTTGGGAATACTTTAGATAGCAAAGCACAAGATAGGCCTTGCTCAGAAATTTGCAGTGCAGCACGCATGCCAGCACCACCAGCGCCGATTACTACGGCATCAAACTCACGAACAGGAATAGTCACTTACGCACCCCACAAAACAAACAGGCCAGAGAAGAAGTATCCAAACAGAATTGCAATGACGACTAATTGAAGACCGCCACGAAGTTTTGAACACTTTACGTAGTCAGTTAGTACTTGCCATAAGCCAATCCAGCCGTGGATAAGAACTGAAACTAACGCCAACATTGTGAAGACTTTAGTAAACGTACCTCCAAAGAAGGACGTCCATGAGACATATGAGATATCTGTGAAAGCGCAGAAACTCACGAGATAGATCGTATAAAGAGTCATGATGATCGCGGTAGAGCGAATTAGTAAGAAATCATGAACTCCATTGCGACCGAATGAAGAAACGTTTTTTACCATACCAAGATCCCCGCCAATACAGATAGAACGGCTGTTGCAGCGAAAGCAACTTTCGCACTCATTGCTCCAGATTCAAGCTCCTCGAAATGACCAAGATCCATCAATAAATGACGAATACCACCAGCAATGTGGTAGGCCAAAGCGGTTAAAATGCCCCAAAGAATAAACTTGGCAAAAAAACCACCTACAAGATGACTCGCGTCCATGAAGCCTTGTGGCGAAGATAATGATAAGGATAGTAACCAAAGCAGTATGCCGACAGCGACAAACGTAATAACCCCTGACACACGGTGAAGGATTGATGCGATTGCGCTAATCGGAAAGCTAATGGTCTGTAAATCTAAATTAACAGGTCTTGACTTTCTTTCTTTCACGGGCTTGCTCACTCAGCTCCATTGAGCATTTATAGTTATGGATGTTTTTTGGTGGCAAAGCCATAAAACTTAACACTTACTTAACAAATAACCGCCATATCTAGCACTTAAATTGTAAATAAATTGTTAACAACCAGAATAAAAACCTCTCATTCTAATTGTTTCTAGCCTTGAATTTATAAGGTTTCCACCAAAATTAACTGCGCCAATATACGGCTGGCAACATTCTAATACAATTGATGTAACAATTTTTGCTACATAGAACAGATTTTTAACTTTATATGTATAAAAAATCAAAGAAAGTGCACACATCAGATGAAGAAAATTGACTTTGATGTAGATCAGACGTAAAAAAAGGCACACAAAACATCCTGGACGGATTAAATAATAAACAAAGGAGATTGTTATGGCAGATAAGAAAGCGACCCTTCATATTGAAGGTAAAGCGCCAATTGAACTGCCGATTATGGACGGGAGTATCGGCCCACAAGTAATCGATGTTCGCAAACTTGGAGCGAATGGCTACTTTACATTTGACCCGGGTTTTCTTGCCACTGCATCCTGTGAATCTCAAATCACTTACATCGACGGCGACAAAGGTGTTCTGCTACACCGCGGTTACCCTATCGATCAATTAGCCAATAACGCCGACTATTTAGAAGTGTGTTACATCCTTCTTTACGGTGAATCCCCTACTCGTGAAAAATACGACGAGTTCAAGAAAATTGTAACTCGCCACACTATGGTACATGAGCAAATCGCAAGCTTCTTCCACGGCTTCCGTCGTGATGCTCACCCAATGGCCGTTATGTGTGGTGTAGTTGGTGCTCTGGCAGCCTTCTACCATGACTCTTTAGACATCAATAATGACCAACACCGCGAAATTGCGGCATACCGTCTACTGTCTAAAATGCCAACATTGGCAGCAATGTGTTACAAGTACTCTGTAGGTCAACCATTCATTTACCCACGTAATGATCTTGGCTATGCAGAAAACTTCCTGCATATGATGTTTGCAACACCATGTGAAGAGTATGACGTAAACCCTGTGGTTGCTCGCGCGATGGATAAAATCTTTACCCTTCACGCAGACCATGAACAAAACGCATCAACTTCGACAGTGCGTCTAGCTGGTTCTTCGGGTGCTAACCCGTTTGCATGTATTGCAGCAGGTATTGCCTCTCTTTGGGGTCCTGCTCACGGTGGTGCTAACGAAGCATGTCTACGTATGCTTGAAGAGATCGGTTCTGTAGATAAAATTCCTGAATACGTTGAGCGTGCTAAGGATAAAGATGACCCGTTCCGCCTAATGGGCTTCGGTCACCGTGTTTACAAAAACTACGACCCTCGCGCAACGGTTATGCGTGAAGCATGTCATGACGTTCTTAAAGAGCTTAATATCAACGATCCACTTCTGGACGTTGCTATGGAACTTGAGCGTATTGCACTTTCTGATGAGTACTTCATCGAGAAGAAACTTTACCCGAACGTAGACTTCTACTCAGGTATCATTCTTAAAGCGATTGGTATCCCAGTATCTATGTTTACCGTAATCTTCGCGATGTCTCGTACTATCGGTTGGATTGCTCACTGGAACGAAATGCACAGCGATCCTTCGAACCGTATCGGTCGTCCGCGTCAGCTGTACACTGGTCTGAAAATGCGTGATTTCGAGCCTCTACACGAGCGCGAATAACTCCGCATTAATACGTACGAAAAAAGAGCGAGATATTATCTCGCTCTTTTTATTTCAATGACCGACTAGACTGGATTATCAATATCAATAAAAGTCACATCAAAACCGTGCTGATCTGCCAACCACTCACCGAGAGCTTTAACACCGTAACGCTCGGTTGCATGATGCCCTGCCGAAAAATAATGAATATTCATTTCACGTGCTGAGTATGTGGTACGCTCTGAAATCTCACCAGAGATAAACGCATCCAACCCTTGTGCAGCTGCCAATTCAATATAGTCCTGACCACCTCCAGTGCACCAACCTACTGTTTTTATTTCTTTATCCGCATACTCTGGTGCAATATGCAAAGGCTGACGATTGAGCACTTGTGCGATTCTTTGCTCAATCTGTTGACCTGTCAGTGGGTGTTCGAACGAACCAAACATGGCCACAGATTGCGGGTGACCTTCTAACCCACCCTCAGTTTTAATTTCCAATAACTTGGCGAGCTGTGCGTTGTTACCCAGATCCGGATGAATATCTAACGGCAGGTGGTAAGCAAAAAGGTTGATGTCATTTTTGATTAACTGACGAATACGCTGACCTTTCATTCCACGTATCGACTCGCTCTCACCTTTCCAGAAATAACCGTGGTGAACTAGTATTGCATCAGCATTGTGCTTAATCGCTTCTTCGATAAGCGCTTTAGATGCAGTCACACCAGTAATGATTTTTTTGACTTCTTTTTTACCTTCGATTTGAAGACCGTTTGGGCAGTAATCTTTAATTAGCTGCGGAGATAGAAGCTCGTTTAAATGGGCTTCTAATTGTAAATTATTCATTTTAATTTCCATTGCTTATTGACTATAGCAGGGTTATAACAATTCTAATGTAAAGCATGGACAGGCGAAAGCATGGACTTAAAACCGCTATTCGATTGGGTGATTACAACGCCTTCTTTATTTGAAGCGAAACCACCAATTGTCAGTACCCCTCCTTTCATTCATAACGCAGAGGTTGACTGGGGTCCTTATCGAGGAAACCGACGTCTGGGATTTGTTTATCAACACTTGTGTTCAAAACTATTCACACTAGCCCCCACTTATAGCTCCATCGCAGAAGAAATCCAACTTAACCACGAAGGTAAAACCATCGGTGCTGTCGATTTCATTCTAAAGAACAAAAAAAGTGAACAGTTTGAACATTGGGAAGTCGCAGTAAAATTTTATCTACTGCATCAAGGATTTTGGTATGGACCTAATGCTCAGGATAGACTGGACCTAAAATTAGCTCATATGCTTGAACATCAGCTCCCTCTCTCCAGTCATGAACAATTTTCCAAACGTTATCCGTTATGGAAAAACGCTGTTCCCCGGCTACTTATGCAAGGGCGCTTATACATCAACCCTTTCAATTCTGAGCCAACACCCACTGAGTGTGGAGGATATAAGCTGAATTCGAGCCAGATATCAGGACACTGGTGCTATCAATCTCAAGTTGATCAGGTTGAAGAGCGGCTTTATGTGATAGAAAAGTCTCAGTGGTTAACGGGTAGAAATGAATCCTCGCCTATTTACACACCTTCTGAATCGGGCTTTGTTCACTGTCAGTCTGAATCAGGCGTTTTCTGGTTTATCATGCCGGAAGAGTGGCCCAAGAATTAGACGCATAAAAAAAGAGGCGAACAAGTCGCCTCTTCTCAACTTTCGTTGCTTATAAGCCAGCTGCTTTAAACACCTGATTTACGATCTCTTGAGCTTCTTTCTCTATCTGAGCTAAGTGCTCTTCGCCTTTGAAGCTCTCGCAGTAAATTTTATAGATATCTTCAGTGCCTGACGGACGAGCTGCGAACCAACCAAATTCAGTGGTTACTTTCAAACCGCCAATCGCTGCACCATTACCCGGAGCATGAGTAAGACGAGCGGTAATTGGGTCACCAGCCAATGTTTGAGCAGATACCATTTCCGCAGAAAGTTTACTTAGTACGTCTTTCTGAGGGCCATTTGCTACCGCTTGAATCCGGTTGTAGCTCGATTCACCGTGCTTAGCTGCCAATTCATCATAATATTGCTGAGGGTTTTTACCCGTCACAGCGGTAATTTCAGCCGCTAGTAAGCATAAAATGATGCCGTCTTTATCCGTTGACCAAGGTGTGCCATCTTTACGTAGGAAAGAAGCACCTGCACTTTCTTCGCCGCCAAAGCCAAATTTGCCGCTGTATAAGCCATCCACAAACCATTTGAAGCCAACTGGTACTTCGCACAGTTCACGACCAAGGTCTGCGACTACTTTGTCAATAATTGCGCTAGATACCAGTGTTTTACCAACTGCAACCTCTTTGCCCCAACCTTCACGATGACGGTAGAGGTAATCGATACACACCGCTAAGAAATGGTTTGGATTCATCAGGCCTTTAGGCGTAACAATACCGTGGCGGTCGTAATCTGGGTCATTACCAAATGCCAGATCATACTCATCTTTAAGCGCAAGCAGACCAGCCATCGCATAAGGTGATGAACAGTCCATACGAACCACACCATCTTTATCTAAAGACATAAACTGGAACGTTGGGTCAATTGCTTCGCTCACTAGCGTTAAATCTAGATTGTATGCCTTACCAATTTGACGCCAGTAATCAATACCGCTACCACCTAGTGGATCAACACCAATTTTCAGGTTGGCTTTTTGAATCGCTTCCATATCGATAACGTTGACTAAGTCATCAATATAAGGCTTCACCAAATCCACTTGTTTGAACAGCGGAGATTGTTTTGCTTCGCTAACCGCTACACGTTTTACATCTTGCATATTGTTAGCAATGATTTGGTTAGCGCGATCTTCTATCGCTTTGGTTAACTGACCTTCAGCAGGACCACCATGGGTCGGGTTGTATTTGATACCACCATCCTGAGGTGGGTTGTGAGACGGAGTGATCACAATACCGTCTGCTTTTTCGTCATGCTTTAGGTTGTAAGTCAGGATTGCATGAGAAATACCCGGAGTAGGTGTATAGCCGTTGTTTTCTTGAACAATCACTTCAACACCATTTGCAATCAGGACTTCAATCACCGAGCTAAACGCAGGTTCAGAAAGAGCGTGAGTATCTTTACCGACAAATAAAGGCCCTTTTGTACCTTGTTCTGCACGAACCTCAACCACAGCCTGCGCAATCGCCAAAATATGATTTTCGTTGAAAGTAGATTTATCCGCCGTACCGCGGTGACCAGATGTGCCGAACTCTACTTTGTGAGCCGGATTACTGGGTTCTGGTTGGAGGAGGAAGTAGTTTGCAACTAACGCAGGAATGTTATGTAAATCTTCTTGTTGCGCTTTCTGCCCTGCTCGTGGGTGCATAGCCATAATGACATCCTTTCTAAAATTCAGACAAAATAAAACCTCATAATACGAACTTTATATTGTGCATTATGAGGTTTGAATCAGACTTTTTTGTTTTTCAGTTCGAGATTTAGATCGCGCTTTCTCTTTAGTTAACTTTCGTTTTAGATAGCGTTAGTTACTTTCTCGATAATGTCCGCAGGGAAATTCATTAGCGTCATCACTTGTTCAACCATCTGCTGTTTGCGACTGGTGTTGTTGTTAGTGATAACCCAAAATGGCGTATTAGGAATTGCTTTTGGCTTCGTTGTTTGACCATTCGCCAATAAAGTCTGTTCGTTGTCAGCAAAATACACGCGTTTACGGCCTTTAACTGACATCGCGTCAGAGAAACTTGCCGAATCAATACGGTAAAGTGTGGACAGCACCAACATAAAACGGTCGACTGCTTTCTTTAATCCCGCAAACTCATCAGAAATCAGTAAAGTGCGCATTTCTTTTACGCTATCTACTTTCGTTTCTTGAGCAGCATCTTTACTCACAACGATACCTTTCGGTTCAGCAGCTACAGCAGACACAGCAGGAGCTTCTGGCTTGGCAGAAGATGCACTCTTGTTATCTACATCCAACAGACGGCGCAAAATATCAGACGCGCTCTCACCGATATGAAGGGTTTGACCCGCGATGTAGCGGTATAGATCCTCATCAACCTCTATTGTTTTCATTCGCTTTTCACAATCTCAATGTTTAAACTCTGAGGGATTATAGCGAGATCTTTGCCGAGACTCTACGTTAAACCAATCACTAATAAGATAAAATGTCAGCACATCTAAATTATAAACTCGAAGGTGAGGGTCACACCGTTGTTTTGATCCACGGCTTATTTGGCAACTTAGACAATTTGGGGTTACTCGCCCGCGATTTAAAAATCGATCACCAAGTACTGAGTGTTGACCTGCGCAACCATGGTCAGTCCTTTCATAGTGATGAACACGACTATGAAGTTATGGCTAACGATGTAAAGCAGCTTCTTGAATCACTCAACATCGCAAAAGCAATTGTGATTGGTCACTCAATGGGTGGCAAAGTCGCGATGAAGCTAGCGGATATTGATGCGTCGAGAATAGAGAAACTCGTGGTGCTTGATATGTCTCCCGTCAAGTACAGCAAACGCAAACATGATGCCGTTATCGCAGGGTTAGATGCCGTACTGGAAAGTAAACCTTCTTCACGCAGTGAAGTTATGGCGTTATTAGCACAGCATATCGAAGAAGACGGTGTTCGCCAGTTCTTGGGTAAATCGCTCACTAAACAAGATGATCATATGACTTGGCGTTTCAATGTGCCGAGCATCAAACAGAATTACTCGAATATCATCGGCTGGGAACCCATTGCTCCTTGTGATGTTCCAACTCTGTTTATTAAAGGTGGTAACTCAGACTATTTAACCTCTGAGCATCAACCTCAAATACAAGCGCAGTTTAAGCAGGCAAAAGCACACGTCATTGCTAACACAGGTCACTGGTTACATGCAGAAAAACCAGCAGAAGTATTACGCGCAATTCGTAAGTTTATTGACTAAAGAGCAATTTTTAGCCAATAAGCCAACTAAGTGTGAATTCGGTAATGTTGCATCCATTAACTTTGCTTAATAACAGTGGTATAGTGCGCGCAAGCAAATTGGCATAAAGGATACCCATGCTGTACGACTACATGAATATGCTCGAATCTATCGGGCTAGACTTGCTTTTTGCATCTATCTTTTTCTTAATCGGTATGGCGATTAAAGATGTATTAAAACAAGGTAATGTACCGGTTTTTGGCCGTCGTATTGTTTGGTTAGTTCTATTTTTAGGTTGTGCAGGCTTTATCGCAAAAGGTCTTATCCAACTCAGTTGGGAAGGCACTGGCTTGGGTTAATTCACCCAGCCCATCGATTTCCCCGCAACCCATAACAATTTAAAGGTAAAGGCTCTATGGCAAGTGTAGGTATCTTCTTTGGTAGCGATACAGGTAACACCGAAGCGATTGCAAAGATGATTCAAAAACAACTCGGTAAAAATCTGGTTCATGTTCAAGATATTGCGAAAAGCAGCAAAGAGGACATCGATAACTTCGATCTTTTACTTCTAGGTATTCCTACGTGGTACTACGGTGAAGCTCAATGCGACTGGGATGATTTTTTCCCAGAATTAGAAGCGATCGACTTCTCTACTAAACTGGTAGCGATTTTCGGCTGTGGTGACCAAGAAGATTACGCAGAATACTTCTGTGACGCGATGGGTACAGTACGTGACATCGTTGAAGCGAAAGGTGCAACTATCGTAGGTAACTGGTCTACAGAAGGCTACGAGTTTGAAGCATCTAAAGCACTTGTAGATGAAAAACACTTTGTAGGCTTATGTATCGATGAAGACCGCCAACCTGAATTGACAGAAGAGCGCGTCACTAAGTGGGTACAACAAGTTTACGAAGAGATGTGTCTTGCAGAACTTGAAGACTAAGTTATTCCCTTAGCGATTAATAAATAGCCTCTGCACATGCGGGGGCTTTTTTATTCTTCCGGTTTAACCAATGGCCTCAATTCTACCAAAGTAACTGGCCTATTAAGGGGGCAAGCAATACCGTTACCATTCCAGCAATCATCATCGCGACACTGGAAACAACACCTTCAGAGGAGCCCATTTGATACGCTTTTGCCGTTCCTGCACCATGTGCAGAAGCACCTAAACTCGCGCCTTTTCCCATCCTAGAACGAATAGCACATACGGTTAATATCAATTCTCCCATCGCCATACCAAGCAAACCTGTTATTACAACAAACAATGCCGTCAGATCGCTTTGACCACCAATCGACTTTGATGCTTCTACTGCAAAGGGCGTAGTCACAGAACGCATTGCTAGGCTCCGTTGCAGCAATTCAGAAAGATTAAGCCAGCGAGCGAGCAACACGGTTGAGCCTACTGCCACAAAAACAGACACCAACACACCAACCGATAAAGAAAGCCAATGGTGTTGAATCAACCTTCGATTGTCATAAATCGGGATAGCAAATGCGACAGTTGCAGGCCCAAGCATCCACAGTAGCCAGTGCGAATCGGTCATGTAGTCTTGATAGGGAATGTGAAAACCGAGAACAACCACGACCAATAATAAAGGTGCCAATAAAAGAGGCGTCAACAAAATAGTACGCTTTCTCTGATAAAGCCATTTACTGCCGTAATAGAAAACAACGGTTAACAGCAGGCATAAAATGCCCAATAACGAATTACTCATAAGCTTTTTGCCACGGTGTTAATATTACTTTTTTGACGAGCTCTTTTCAGTTCAAAACGATATAACTTTTCCACCACCCAGGCCGTTGAAGCAATGACTAGCACAGTGCTTACAAGTAGCACAGCCATAATTCTCATTCCTTCTTGCTTTAATAAATCTTGATAATTAACCACCGCAACAACCGCAGGTACAAAAAACAACAGCATTTCTGCCAGCAACCAAGTCGCCCCTTTTCTTAGCCATTCAACATTGACGACTTTGCTAAAAATCAGACCAAGCAGTAAAACTAGCCCAGTCAAATTGGCTGGTATCGGAAAATGAAACGCTTTCACTAGATAGTCAGAGACTAACCAAACCAACGCTAACGCAAAGATTTGAAGAAAAGTGAACAAGGCATCGCTTAACTTTTTCATCCAATATTCCTTTACCGCAAAATAACTGTTCTCAGTATATGAAGAGGTAAAACCTTCATAAAATGACTTTTTATTATAAAATTTATGCCATTATGGAATAGTTAAAATCATCGGATTGTAATCATGGACATAAAAGCACTGAGATACTTTGTAGAGCTCGTTAATGAAAAAAGTTTTACTCGGGCTTCAGAGAAACTGTTTGTTACTCAGCCAACCATCAGCAAAATGATTCGAAGCTTGGAAGAGGAAGTCGATCAACCATTATTACACCGACAAGGACGACTTTTCTCTCTTACTGATGCTGGCGAAATTGTATATCAACGGGCTCAAGAAATTCTGGCTCAAATGTCTCAGCTCGACGCCGAGTTGATCGACCTGAATGAACTAAAACGAGGGCATCTTCGTTTAGGTATTCCGCCAATGGTTGGTCACGTTTACGCAGGGTTGATTCGCCAGTACCGTCTGCGCTATCCAGAAGTAGAAATGACCATAGTAGAATACGGCGGAAGGAAAATAGAACAAGCGGTCTCTAGTGGCGAGCTGGATGTTGCCGTCACTATGCTTTCTCTCAATCCCACGTTGGAGCTTAACGCTTTACCCCTAGATACCTATCCTATCTGCGTAGTATTGCCTGACTGTAAACCTTGGAGTGACATGACTAATATCCATTGGCAAGATATAAAAGGAGAACCTTTCTACCTCTATACCGAAGACTTCACACTCAGCGATTACATTGATCAGGCATGTGTGAGTGAAAGTATCGTTCCAATCATTGCAGCCCGAAGCAGCCAGTGGGACTTTCTAGTCGCTCTGGTCAAAAGTGGTGTTGGAGTCGCTTTTTTGCCAGAGCCCTTATGTCATCGAATCCAAGGTGAAGGCATCATAGTAAGGACGATGATCCCAAGTATTGACTGGAAGTTAGGTGCGATTTGGCATTCGGAGAGATATGTGTCCCGAACAGCAAAAGCATGGTTGGATTTATGTCGCGAATATTTAACGACAGTCGGCTCTAATTAGCCGACTCAGTACATACCTCTTCATCTTCTTCGGAGCGATACTTCGGTTTCTTACGAACATAGAGTTTTCGGTGCACTTCTGAAACTACTTCGCCTCGAGCATTCTTTACATGAATGATGAATTCAGGAAAACACTTATCTCCTGTCGCAGTCATTTTTAAAATTGAATTTAACTGCTCATCAGTAATCCTAAATTCTGCAAACAGATCGGAATGTCCCGGTTTAATAAAGTTAATGCTCGCCTCTTTATCCCACACGTAATACTGCTCACCAAGAATACCCATTAACATCAACGAATAAACGGGGTCAGTGAGAGAAAAAATGCTGCCACCATATTGGCTTCGGTTAGCATTTTTGTTCCACCAGCGTAATTTCAAGCGCATTTTTGCTTCGCGAAAATCCGTGCTAATCGACTCTATTTTTATACCCGCCCCCCAAAAAGGAGGCCAACTATTCAATGCATACTTCACAATATTAGGTTTATATAGCTTCGAGAGTATTTTATTCATGCTATCCGTGCCTTAGACTCTAGATTGCTTTGCGCCTGCACCCGCAAATGGATTCGCTTATGGCGCCATAAAAAACAGAATTAATGTTAAATAATTGTAACTGGTCTAATCACTTATATCAGTGACATAGCACGACTTTAAGAGAAAACACTAGTAACCCTCTGAACTTCGTGGTTTATTGTTCAGTGCGAGTAACCTATAATGCTGGGCAACATTGAATTCTGTTAGTTACTGCAGATCATCAACGGGAAGATATATGTCAGACAATAACCAAGCGCTAAAAGATGCTGGTCTTAAGGTAACCCTACCAAGGCTAAAGATTTTAGAAGTTTTACAACAGCCTGAGTGCCAACATATTAGTGCTGAAGAGCTCTACAAGAAGCTGATTGATCTTGGCGAAGAGATCGGTCTTGCGACTGTTTACCGAGTTCTAAATCAATTTGATGATGCAGGTATAGTGACTCGACATCATTTTGAAGGCGGCAAGTCAGTATTTGAATTATCAACTCAGCACCATCACGACCACCTTGTTTGTTTAGATTGTGGTGAAGTCATTGAATTTTCTGATGAAGTGATTGAACAACGTCAAAGAGAGATTGCCCAGCAATACAACGTTCAATTAACCAACCACAGTTTATACTTGTACGGTAAATGTGGTGACGGTACGTGTAAAGATAATCCAGACGCACATAAATCGAAAAAATAATTACGTTTGTCAGTACCTCTAATTGAAGAAACCGAGTGATTAATGCACTCGGTTTTTTTATATAGAAAAAAGGGAGTGTTTACACACTCCCTTTCTTATTTTTCCAGAGTTCAACGCTTAGAAGTAATCGCGAACCAATACTTCTGCAATTTGCACTGCGTTGGTTGCCGCACCTTTACGTACGTTATCAGCGACTACCCATAGGTTAATACCGCTGTGGTGGCTGATATCGTTGCGAATGCGACCAACCAATACTTCGTCAATACCACCAGCATCACGGACTTGAGTTGGGAAATCATTCCCTTCAAATACTCGAACACCTTCAGTTTGCTGCAAAAGCTCAATTACTTGGCTTGCATCAATTGGCGAACTGGTTTCAATATGAACCGCTTCCGCATGACCATAAAAGACAGGTACACGAACACAAGTCGGGTTAACCATGATTGAAGGATCGTTGAATATTTTTTGAGTTTCCCACACCATCTTCATCTCTTCTTTGGTGTAACCGTTATCCATAAATACATCGATTTGAGGAATACAGTTAAACGCAATTTGCTGGCTGAATGCATTGTTCTCAGCTGGCAGACCATTCAACAGTTTCGCAGTTTGCCCTGCTAGCTCATCGATACCAGACTTACCCGCACCCGATACAGACTGGTAAGTCGATACGTTAATACGTTCGATGCCCACCGCGTCATAAATTGGTTTTAACGCCACCAACATTTGAATGGTTGAACAGTTAGGGTTAGCAATGATATTGCGGTTGCGGAACTCTGCAATCGCTTCTGGGTTAACCTCAGGCACAACCAGAGGTACATCGTAGTCGTAACGGAATTGTGAGGTATTATCGATAACCACTACACCAGCATCTGCAGCAATTGGTGCCCATTTTTCAGATAGATCACCACCTGCCGAGAACAGCGCGATATGTGCTTGGGACCAATCGAAGTTTTCTACATTCTGAACCTCAATCGTTTTACCGTTAAAACGGTAAGTTTTGCCTTCGCTACGCTCACTCGCCAACAAGAACAGTTCATCAACAGGAAACTTACGCTCCTTGAGAACTTCTAACATTGTTTCACCGACTGCGCCTGTCGCGCCGAAGATTGCTACATTAAATTGCTGGCTCATTGGTTACCTCAATTCTAAAACCTAATTTCTCTAGCGGTGCTAAGTTGGACAGCTCATCACCGACAAGTGTGATCGCGCTATACTCGCGTCTGTCCCAATAATTCTTACGCATTAAGTCAAATGCACCCGGTTGACTAATTTCACGACGGAACTGCGCATCGTCTTTTCTTACATCGTAGACGAGTTGAATCAAATTAAATAATGTTGCTTCGTCCCAAGCACGTTCCAGTATAACTTTAGGAATAGGTGCGATTGGCAGTAAAGCTGAAGGATTAGCCCAAGCACTTGATTCGATGTACTCACAATAACTATTGAAGATCATTGTGGTACCACGAGCTTTACCTTCTAAACCGTAGCCTGCTACGTGTGGTGTAGCAAACGCAAGCAGGGGCAACAGCTCCATATCCACTTGTGGTTCAAACTCAAACACGTCTAGAGCTGCGATAAAACCGTCTTGTTTTTGTAGACGAGCTTTCAGAGCTGCGTTATCGACGATTGGGCCACGAGCAGCGTTAATCAGAATTTGATCGTCTCTCAGGTTTTCAAGTACTTGTTCGTTAATCAGATGATGGGTCGGCCATTCACCGTCAGTGGTTATCGGAGTATGCAGAGTGATGACATCTGCTTTACTTAATAACTCATCGAGAGGAGTAAACTCGCGAGAGTCTCCTTCTGCCTGCTTCGGTGGATCGTTCAGAAGAACGTTAATTCCCATACCTGTTAAACATTCAGATAGGTAAGTACCTACTTGCCCAGCCCCAACAATACCGACTGTCTTTTCAAAAATAGAAAAACCATGTTGCTGTGACAAAACCATCAGAACACTGACTACATATTCAGCAACGCCAACCTTGTTACAACCCGGAGCAGCGGTAAAGAAAATATCACGTTTCTCAAGTAACGCTTGATCAACATGGTCCATACCAGCAGTTGCCGTTCCGACAAATCGTAGTTTATTAGCCTTGCTCAATAACGCTTCATCTACTTTGGTTACTGAGCGAATCATTAGCGCATCTACATCGACTAAATCGTCAGCAGTTAGAGTACGACCGGGTTTAAGAATCACTTCGCCCAATTGGCTGAATAATTCTTCAGCGTAAGGCATATTTTCATCGATTAAGATTTTCATTGCAGAATTTAACCCTGATTTGAACCATAGGGGCTTGTTTCCCTTCTATAGCTGGCATTGTGCAAAAAAGAGCGGGAGGTGTCGAGGATAATAGGCTTAAGCCCTAAAATAAAAATACCCAGTGGCAATGATAGCCACTGGGCAATATCCAGAACAAAAGGATCTCGTCCCGCTCTCCATGGGACAAAGTCAGCGTCTGTTTGATCAGTCAAGCTGATCGGTTCTGGAAACCAAAATACCAATCTAAGTAAGTCATTACTCCAATTGGTATTACCTTACGGTATCCTTGGTCTCTTAAGCTTCGTACTTCTTAATTACTAGAGTGGCGTTAGTACCACCGAATCCAAAGCTGTTTGACATAACTGTTGTCAGCTCTTGCTCACGCATTTCAGACACGATATCCAGACCATCTGCAGCTTCGTCTAGGTTCTCGATGTTAATGCTTGGCGCGATGAAGCCGTGGTGTAGCATTAGAGTTGAGTAAATCGCTTCGTGTACACCCGCTGCACCTAGAGCATGACCTGTCATTGCTTTCGTTGCAGAAATTGCTGGGCTGTTGCCGCCGAATACTTCTTGGATAGCACCAAGTTCTTTCACGTCACCAACAGGAGTTGAAGTACCGTGAGTGTTCACGTAATCCACTTTGTCGATGCCTTGCATTGCCATCTTCATACAACGCACAGCACCTTCACCTGATGGTGCAACCATGTCGTAGCCGTCAGAGGTCGCACCGTAGCCGATGATCTCACCGTAGATTTTCGCGCCACGAGCAAGTGCGTGCTCAAGTTCTTCGATAACAACCATACCGCCGCCACCAGAGATAACGAAACCGTCACGGCCAGCATCATAAGTACGAGACGCTTTGTCTGGTGAATCATTGTATTTTGTTGATAGTGCGCCCATTGCATCGAACATCATAGTCAATGACCAATCCAGCTCTTCACCACCACCTGCAAATACGATGTCTTGTTTACCCAGTTGGATAAGCTCCATTGCGTGACCAATACAGTGTGCTGAAGTTGCACATGCAGAACTGATGGAGTAGTTCACACCACGGATTTTGAATGGCGTTGCCAAACATGCAGAAACTGTTGAAGACATTGTGCGCGGTACCATGTATGGACCAATACGCTTAACGCCTTTCTCACGAAGAGTATCGACAGCGATCACTTGGTTCAGTGATGATGCACCACCAGAACCTGCAACAATACCTGTACGATCATTAGAAACGTGTTCAGGAGCAAGGCCCGCATCAGCGATTGCTTGTTCCATTGATAGGTAAGCAAATGCCGCCGCATCACCCATAAAGCGCATTTGTTTGCGATCAATATGGTCAGCAGGGTTCATCTTCAAGTTACCCCAAACCTGAGAGCGAAGACCTTGCTCTTTAAATTGCTCAGAGCCTGTGATGCCTGATTTGCCAGCTTTAAGAGACGATAAAACTTCTTCGACGTTGTTACCGATACTTGAAACAATACCCATACCGGTGATTACGACTCGTTTCATGTGACATTCCTATTATTCAATAATTCGTTAAATGATAACGAAGATGGACTTCAAAAGTGGTCAGCTTTCCCATAAATCCGTACAATCTCGACAATATTTCGCCGAATTTGAAAGAATTTTCCTACTATGACATCCATAACTAACGCACAGCTTGGCTGGAATGATGCCGGAACGCCGGTTTCAGACCAGTTCGATGATGTTTATTTTTCAAACGTCAATGGACTGGAAGAAACTCGCTATGTGTTTCTAACTCAAAATAATCTTCCTCAAAGATGGCAAGATTATGACCAAAAGCGTTTTGTTATTGCCGAAACTGGATTTGGTACTGGATTAAACTTCCTCGCAGTTTGGCATTGGTTTGAGAAGTTTAGACAGCAAAACCCCGAAGCGATACTACAATCATTACATTTCATCAGTTTTGAGAAGTTCCCGCTTAGTAAGGCTGACTTAATTAAAGCGCATGAATCTTGGCCTGAACTGGCTGAATACGCCCAACAACTCCATGAATTCTATCCGATTGCCGTTCCGGAATGTCACCGTATCATCTTAGCTAACGGCGCTATTACGCTCGATTTGTGGTTTGGTGACATTAAAGACTGCATGCCAAAAGTGCCAACCCTAAAGCAAGGTATTGTTGATGCCTGGTTTTTGGATGGCTTCGCACCAAGCAAAAACCCTGAAATGTGGAACCAAGATCTGTTCGATGGTATGGCAAAACTGGCCAAGCAAGACTGTACCTGTGCAACTTTCACGGCAGCGGGTTTCGTGCGTAGAGGATTAATTGAAGCTGGCTTTGATATGAAGAAAGTCAAAGGCTTCGGTACTAAACGAGAAATGATTGCTGGCAAGCTCAAAGAGAAAGTGGCGTACAGCAACATTAAGCCTTGGTTTAATGTCGAAGCAACAGAAGATTTGCATAACGTTGCCATTATTGGTGGTGGTATTGCCAGTGCAACGCTTGCGAAGACGCTTACGGCTAGAGGCATTAACGTTTCCATCTATTGTAAAGATGAAGCCCCTGCGAAAGGCGCGTCAGGCAATCGTCAAGGTGCTGTTTATCCACTGCTTAATGGTGAACACTCTGGCGTATCACGTGTGTTTGCTCCGGCCTTTTTATTTGCTCGCCAATTTATCGACCAAGCAGCAAAGACCGTTTCGTTTGACCATGACTGGAGTGGCGTGACTCAGCTAATGTGGGATGACAAATCGAGCAAAAAACTGCACACCATGTTGAAAGCGGATTTTTCGCCAGAGTTGGTATTCAAGAATAATATTGAACAGACCAACCAAACAGTGGGTTTGCCAGTAGATGTTGAGAGTATCTCCTACCCTATGGGGGGCTGGCTGTCCCCAGCTCAGTTAACTCAAGGTTTAATTGCTGAGTTAGAGCAACAAGCTAGGCTAAAGGTTTACTACCAGCACCATATTGATTCGCTCGACTGGCAAGAAGAAGATAAACAGTGGCAACTGACCTGTGGAGAGAAAAAACTTCACCACCAAGCGGTTGTTATCGCCACTGGGCATCTGTTTGATAGCCTGACTCAGACACAATTTGTCCCTCTTGGAAAAGTAAAAGGCCAAGTGAGCCATATTCCAACCAACAGCGAATTGCAGCAGTTGAAAACCGTGCTCTGCTACGACGGTTATATGACGCCATGTAACCCAAACAATCAGCACCACTGTATTGGTGCCAGTTACGACCGTTCCCATTTAGATCACGAGTTCGACCCGCAGGCACAAGTTGAAAATGCTCAGCGTCTAAAAAACTGCTTACCTCAGCAATCATGGCCAAACAGTGTCGATGTGAGCGAAAACCAATCTCGCCAAGGCATTCGCTGCGTAAGTCGGGATCATCTTCCGTTTGTAGGTAACTTGGGGAACTTTGAAGCAATAGCAGAACAATATTCCAAACTAAACGGGATGAGCGAGAGCGACGCTTCTGATATAGCCCAATATCCTCAGTTGTACGCATTGATTGGATTAGGCTCTCGCGGTTTGAGTTCGGCGCCACTAATGGCAGAACTGCTTGCTTCGCAAATGAATGGTGACCCGATGCCTCTACCTAACGATGTGCTTGAAACGCTTCATCCAAGCAGAATGTGGGTAAGAAAGTTACGTAAAGGGAAAGCTTTGACTGGCTAAGTCTTCACGAAAGTTAAGAGATAGCTTTTTTAATTACCTTGCTCAAAACTATCATTTTGACTATTTGCATTCTAAGGTTGGGAATCAACCTTAGAAGCATATGCTCATATTATTTTACTAGCTCGATATCAAACCTTTTTGACTTAATGCGACGCGAATGAAACACCCTGTCAATGAACATATACAAAAAGACACAACACATCGATAACAGCACTCTTCATCATTGCACTATCCAATCATGACATCAGATGAAGCCGTGGCGATTGTACCGCCACAATCAATTGCATCACCTAAACGAGCCGCTGGTTTACCATCAATAAAAACACCAGATGAACCGCCTGCCACACTTCTAGGGTGATTACCATGAGGCGTTTTGTCACAAGGACAACCATGGGCTTGTAGTGGATCGCCTTGCCGAACCGCTGGCAGATAATTAATCATCACCGTAGAGCTTCCTGACGTAATAGGTGTCGGCGGAAAGCAATCATGCTCTGAGCCGATATCACCCACCCTTGCTGCTTGTGGCATAATACCTCCTAACGGATAGCACAACTCGGCTATCGATAAATGAAAAATAAGGAGTACATGGTGAACTTCAATGTTGCCACGATTCCCCTCCTTTTTACGTCAACCGAAAAACCTTAACGACAAATCATCACCTAGAGAATAATTTGTCATTAAGACTTTCAGGGGCTCACCCGTAGATGAGCCACAGAAAATGAAGCTGAATTATGCTTCGATAGGTTTACGCCAGTCGTCAGCACCTGACGTACCTGCGTTAACATGGTCCCAAGTAATCTTACGGTAAGACATTGACACTGTTAGGTTTTGAGTAAAGTCTGACATTGATGGATCTTGGCAGTGTGGCATTTCACAACGAATATCTATGATAGATGCGTTTTCCAGCTTAGTGGTGAAGAAGTTCTCTTGTTTACCTTCGATAGAAGTGCGATACCATTTTAGTTCAACCGTCTTCATCTTCTCTCCCGATGAAAGTGCGTTGTATAAAAGTGGCACAGCTTTGTTTAGAGAAACCGTGAACTGAAATGGTTTGTGGACACGTTGACCAGAAGGCTGACCTGATTGTGGATCAGTAGGAACCGTCACAATGTGGTCAAACTTTTGAACCAGCATTTCGTCTTCGTGACCTTCGACAAATGAATCACCGATAGAGTCAGCGGTACATGCACCTGCAGTGATAAGACCCTGAGTTTCACCGTCAATAGAGATATAACATGGAGTTGGCATTACAAATTCCTTCATTTATGTGGATGACAATAGCGATATAACAATATCTATGCCAATCACTAAGTGTTGAAGAATAAAGGGCTGCCAATTAATCCCTCATTGGATCGAGCAATAAGTTGCCTAAATCGAGCAATAAGTTGCCCAAGCCGGGCAACTTATTGCTCGAATACCAAAAACGTGTGTATGAAGCGCATAAACACACGAACTCTAAACTGGAATGCTTTTTGCTTTAGCTATTATAAATAGAATAACTAGGACGTTTAATGTGAGTAAAATCCTCATCCCGCTCTCTTTATGGTGCGTATTTACGCCTTTTTATCTACAGGCGAAAAATAATGAGCCTTTTAACCAAGGTTCAGTGGATGATGCTTTCCACAAAGGTTGTTTGCTTTACGCACAATATAAGTTCACTGAAGCCGAAGAATGGCTCACCTACGCTGCCGATCAAGGAAATCAAGATGCGGCCTATCTAAACGCAAGACTACTTGCCTTTCAAACACAGCCGAAAAATTTTCCTGAGCAGAGCAAAAAAAAACTAGAGAATGTTGCTAACCAAGGCCACTTAGAGTCAATGAGGTTTCTCTATGAAAAGGGCGAGTGGTTAACGAGACAAGAACGCTTACAATGGCAGCAGCACTACTACAACCAATTGATAAACTTAGGTGCTGAAAAACCAGCGCAAGCGTATTTTAGACTATCGCAGTATCACAACAGCATCGAGCACAAAGCGTTGTCAGATTATGAATTGCAACAAGCAGTGAAACTTGAACTGCCAAATGCATATTTAGCTTACGCAGGGCAGCTACCTATAGAAGAAGCCAAGGCAATATATTTAACCGAAGCAAAAAAGGGGGTTATCCCTGCTATTAGGCACGTCATCACAATACTCGAACAAGAAGGAAAGTTTGATCAAGCTTTATACTGGCGTGAGATAAATGCAGAACTTGGAGATTTACCTTCGGTTGCAAGCTTGGGGCTCATTTATCAAGGTAATAGCGAAAGATACAACTTTGTGCCACAAGATTTAGCCAAAGCGTACGCCTATTACCTTAACTACCTTGAAAATGCTGGCACCGCACGTTTCAGTCGTCTTTATAAAAAGATAGATGAAAACCTCAACACATTGTCCAGTGTTCTTTCGCCTGAGTTACTGACCGATGCTAATACTCTGGCTCAATCATGGAATTCAACCCAATACTATTACTACGATGCGCTATGGGAACAGGCAAATTGCTCTACGAAATAATGATAACGTCCTATTAGGAATACCTAATAGGACGTTAAGCTTAGTCCTGTAACGTAGATAGTTCGGTATCTAAAGCCGCCACCTTCCAACTAAGATTGTTCAGACGCCATTTTAGTTCTGCTAACTCTTCTTGTGCATGTTGATAGTGTTGATCTTCTATCAAGCTTTCAATATAGCCAACACGACCGTAGATTGGCGATAAACTGACAGCAAACTGCTCTAAAGATTTCGTTTCGTCTGATATCTGAGACCAACGACGCTTCTTGGCTAACAATGCAATATTGGCCATCTTCGTTCGAATTTCACTAAATTTGGCTACGAACTGATCCGTCTGTTCAAGAGCTAGTTTCTGATCTTGGTAAAGAACCTGACTGATCTGATTAACTTGCTCATTTCCAGCATAGAGCCTCTGTAAAACATCACGCTGCTCTATCGCCTTCAAGTACGGTTGCTCAATCGATGTTTGTATTTTCTCTTCAATAGAAGACTGATACATAGACACCATTTCAGATTGAACCGAAGCTATTCTATTCGGTGGGGTATTTGCAACGTAACTATCAAGATTATTTGTCGTCAGAACGGGAACTTCAAGCGATTGCTTGAACGGATATTTGTTCCACAAGTTCGGATGATAGTAAAGCCATAAACCAGTAAGACTTAAGGCTGCGGTAACCAGACATGTTGTAGCTAAAGTATAGTAATGGCGTTTACGCGAAACACGATCTGCATTTTCATTAAGTTGCTTGTCTTGGCGTTTTAACGCCGTGTAATAGCGAGTTTCAATCTTATCAATATGCTCAAAGAGTGCAAAACCCACCCCTTCAAAATCGACACTAATGTCAGGCTGTTGGATAGACATCCAGTGATGAATTGTTCCACATATCCTCTCACTACGATAAAGGTCACGTAGCTGTTCTTGAGCTGGTTTCATCTTATTTAGCTCAATAATCGCCTTACTATTAACCCAATCCAAGACTTCCTTGCGCATTTTGGCTGACTTGGAATCCGGCTTAGGTAGCAAACTCAAACAATGCATCAATAGCTCTAATCCATTTGCGTAGCCGGAAAGACCTTCGATTTTAAGCTTAGCAATTGTGAGATAACTACTCATCAGTAAATCAACACCAGCCCCTTGGGCTAATTGCTCACTCCAGCGATAAACCTCTTGCCAATTGGTACCTCCAGATAAAGGATTAAAACGACTATTAATTTCATCCCTCACCTTTTGGTAACTATCTAGATGTCTGATTGCGTCTGAATCAGACGTTATATGGTAAACCACTTGATCCAGTAAAACTGTATTGGACATAGATACTGCGTCCCGGTAAGAAAGGAGCGAGCCACCTCACTCCTTAACATGTTTTAGTAAAGAGTCTTAGATAACTTAAACGACTTAAACAATCGTTCCGTGAATGGATTGGCATCAGATTCCGCATTGAGTCGGTACACCATATCTCCACCATCAACGACAAATCGGTAATCAACCGAAGTTTTACTCGCTGACATAACATTACCTTTGTCCAGTAATCTGAAAAATGCCCAAGGACCTTTCATGTTGATGCTTCTCGGAGACAAATTCGATTTAGTTGGCACTAATGTGACTTTCGATACCGCAGAATTACGCAGTGTGTTTGGCCAAATCAGCTCGACCCCTTCGCGAGTGCCATGACTATAAGTCAGATACTGTCCATCAACGTTGAGAACACTTCTGCGCTTGTTGCCGCTCAATTGCAATGGCTCAACAGAAAAGTTTACATCTAGAATCCCTTTACGATTGAAAAAAGCCTGGCGAATTCTCTGTGCCTGCTCAATTTGTGCCAAAACTTCAGGACGAATAAGCGACTGTGCAGTATCGTATTCATCAACCGCAATGTTCTCTTCGATAAAGACTTTCAACTGATTATTATAGAAATTGTCCAGTGTTCCTTTTGGTGCAAAGAAGGATTCAAAATCCTCCAATGCTACATCTTTTCCCGATTCCGCATTGAACGGATAACGACTCGCTAACTTGGTGTAGTAAGGCTGGTAAACATCCTCATACCAGCGAACTTCCAAATGTTTAATTGCTTCTTGCTTGACCACGTACCAACTTTCATCAGCAAGCTTGGCGATCATGCTATCAAGTGGTCTTGGCAAACCAGACGAAATACGCTTTAGAGTGTAAATAGGATCGGCACTCACTAATTTGACACGCGCTTTGGTCGCATCCAATGCTGCCATTCCTACATCAGGTGATTCTTGAATTGACTTCAGGTAATTTTTCAATTCATCAACAGAAGACAAAACTTCATTGATATATGCTGGTTGATCACCGACTGGTCTAAGCATCAAATTCAGTTCAGCAAAAGGAGACTGAATGTTAGAAGCCACCTTGTACTTAGCACTTTTTAATAGTTCTTCACCTGCTTCACTATCTGGGTTTAGTCCAGAGATGACTTGCGTGTTGTTCTCTAGCGTTCTTAGCAATCTCTGGAGTGGCTCAACGTGCCCAGTTAAATTCTCTAAAACCATCACTCCTTCATTGATATCGCTAAAATATTTCATATCGATTTCATTCAACGCCGTGCGCCAAGTATTCACATAATCGGCAACATAGAGATTACGTATTTTCTCTCGCAACACTTGTTTGTCTGCTTCACTGAACTGTGCCGTTTTTGACTGACCGAGCACCCAACTGTCGATAAGAGCAAGCTCAGAAACCGACTCAGAACGTGGCATAAAATAGTTCTCAAAACCTTCCTTCGTCAGCATTTGCGGGATATACATAGATAAGTTTTTGTTAGACACTCGTTCTTCGAATACGATATCAAAGATGGGCCCGACTAAATTACGAATGCTAATAGAAGGCCCAAGCACCGTTTGCGCATTCAGTTTTAAATTTCGATAAACACGCTGATCGTTTGGCATACTGCTAAGTTCAGCTTGAACACGAGCAATCGTTTGATCATACGGTTTCATTGCACGCTCTGCGAACTGATCACCTACCGCTCTATCTCCAGCCAAATCAGTATGTCGCATGGCATAATCTAAGTGGTCAAGCAATTCGCCTTGAACTTGCTTTTGTCCTGCATACGCGCTTTGCCAATACTTACCAAAGTAATCAAGAACATAATCCTTATAACGACCACTTTTATCAACCATCATTCTATAAACTCGCAGAACAGCCAGTTTTTCTTCTTCAGTTTTAGCTTTCTCAAGTGCTACGACAACATCGGCCATCAACAACGGTAAAAAGCGGCTCTCTAGCAAATTTAAGTATGTATTTTCGACCATTGGCCCAATGGTATGACCTTGATAGAGACCTAAATCCGAGATGTAGTGTGGTTTATCGCGAAAGAAGCCAAACTCCAACGTCGCTTGACGGATTTTGTTCAGCGGTCCCAATATATCCTTTTGCGATGCCAATTCTAGGTTTGAGGGGTACTTAGCTTTATATTCATTTACCTTCGCTAACACCGCGTCAGAATGATTGACGTTAATGATGTAGTTACGATGCCAAGCTCCCAACAGCAGTACTGATGCAACCAAACAAGCGGTAAATGACAATCCCATTAAACGGCGTTTATGTTTTGCAACGCGGAAATTGTCCGATGCAAGTCCTGCTTCAGGGTAAATAATGTTACTAAATAGCTGCTGAGTAAAATAAACCGTTGAATTTTTGGCATTTTGAGCTTTGTTAACCGCATGAGATAGACCATACCGGCGTGAAGCTGAATCACCAAAAGCATTACACGGCACACCTTGTTGATAAACAGACGTAAAGTATGCGCCACGGACCAGTGCTGATGTTGAAAACTGATCACTAGAAAGTGCATCTTGGAAGAACTGTTTCAAGATACTTTGTAAACCCGACATTTGACGCGTAAAGCTATAAATAGCATCACGCTCCTCCTGTTCGATGGATTCAGCGACAGCGTGAGGAAAGAGCTCATTAATGCTTAAAACAAATTGACTGTAATCACGAGAAAACTCTTCCAACCAATGATCGAGGTTATCGACCGACTCAAGTGAAAAGGTAAAGCCTAGTACCTCATCACGTTGCGCTTTCGAATAATGCTTAAAGAAAGGTTCAAAACCGTAGAGAAGATCAAGCTTAGTTAAAGTAATGTACACGGGTAAACGGGTAGCCAGCGTTTCCATTAGTTCACGAATACGCGCACGCAATAAATTGGCGTAAGCTTTACGTTCAGTCACCGTAGAAGTTGCCAAATGTGACACGTCTAATGCGAGAACCACACCATTTAGCGGCCTGCGACTGCGGGTTTTTTCTAACCAGTTAACAAAGTGAAGCCACAAACGGCGCTCAAGTTCACTATCATCGTCTTCGCTGCGATTACCTTGAGTCAACAATTCACCATCAGGATCAATGAGTACTGATTCATTACCAATCCACCAATCAAATGAATATGGATTTTCACTCTTTTGGCCAGAAGCGCGCATGACGGAAGATAAAGCAAAATTCTGCCCAGAACGGTTAATCAAACTCGTTTTACCCGCATTTTCCAAGCCAAGCACTAAATACCAAGGTAACGCATAAAGATAATTACGAGTGTTGAGACTTTGTTTCATCTCCTTCATTACGCCGTTAAGTTCTGCTTCTTGGCGTATTTCATATACCTGTATAGGGTCTTGCCTTAATTGCTCTTCGTGCTTTTGTTGATTTTTAAAACCTCGCAGTCTGCGCGATTGCAAAAGCCCCCAAGCAGATAAGGAAAAAAGAATAAACAACGCGCTCGCTAAACCTCGAGCAAATACAGTCTCTAATGGTTTATTGCCTTGAATCTCTAACCAAGGACCGGCCCACCAAATAGCGACATTTAATAAAATAAAGAGTGTAAACAACAGAATTGGAAGCGCTGCTGCTATACCCGGCTTACATTTTTTAACGATCCCAATGATACTTTTCCACATGGATAGTCCCTTAGCTTAATCTGACGCGGTGTTTCGTTCTAGTTGCTCAATGAGTGACGGCTCCCATTCGGTAACGCTCGTCTGTATAATTTCTTGTTTTAAAGTTTGATATTGTTCTTTAGCCATAGCATCTAGGTGATTGTGTTTAAGTAGATCAGCACTCAATAAGCGCCAGTAAAAACGATCGCGAGGCTCTGTTGCTGCCACTAAACCATCATTGAGCATTGACATCGCCACGGCGATGCCCCCTTCTTTAGCCAAAGTGAACGCTTCTTCGCGTTGATCCTGCCAACACCCCGAATTGGATGCGGTAGCATCAAAGCTTTGATAAGCCGTTAACCACTCTCGAACCGCATCAGTGACAAATGGCGATCCTCCTTTAAACTTAAGATCTAGCACTGTGGGAAAACGTTCAATAAATGATTGATTTTCTTCTATAATAGCTTTACACCATCCATCTTGACCTAATGCCTTAGCGATATCATGACTCATTAACTGACCTTCAAACCAATAAGGTGAGATAGTTAAGCTATGTTCAACGCGCCGCCACAACGCCAGATCAGGGGAATGCATCTGATCTTGATATTCTTTGACTCGCTCGATTTGCATTCCTCTTAGTAAGGTTTGGCCTAAATGGTCGTGATCAGGAAGCGTGGCAATCGCTCCCCATAACGCATGACGTCGCACACGAATAGCTAACGCGCCAGAGGACTCTTGTTCCGACAAATATTCAGCGACTTTTAGCAATGTTTGTTTCGCAGCTTTGTCACTCGAGTTATCGATCGCTAAAGAAGATGCCGGACTTGGAGATGTACTGGCCGACTTGGCTGGCTTTTGATCAGCAGCTTGCGCCACTTTCTCACGCTCTTGTGCTTTCTTAAGTTGACTAAAAGTCGTCATCGCGACCGACTCTGCGACATCAGATAATAGTTCATTCGCCTCTATCACGGCCTGCCACTCTTGCACCACTTGCTGCAGTTCATCTCTGTCTTGGCTATCGAGCACCGAGAAATCAAACTTATTAACCGCCAGTGCAAAGCGTTGACAGATTTGGCTGAAAAACTTTCGTCTAGGAAGATTGCCGCGCTTACCTGGTGCGGGAAAACTGTCTTGCCAATAGTGCGCAATAAAATCACTCATAACGCCAAAAGAAGTGATCAAGCGTTTGGGAGTCAATTGATGATGTAAGCACTGCAAAAGATAAACCAGTAGCTTGATATCTTTACTTTTTTCATTCAACAAAGTGACAACGCTATGCTCGACCTCCTGCCACTGCACAGCCGCATGAGATAGCGAGCCGACCTTCATCATTTGATCTTCAATAAAATCAAACAACGGCTCATCTAACAGTCGTTCACCTGTTGGTGACGCAGTACAAATTGGGCGAACGATACTCGCTCGATATTGAGTAATATCCATCGTTACCATCCACACCGTTGCCGTAATGGGACTAAAGCTTTACTTAACTGCCCAGCGTCAAATTGTAAGCCATCAATCTGGGGAGAGTTTGAGCGCAGAATTAACCGAGAGTTTTTCGTCATCGCTTTCATCATTGAAATCGCAGGTAACCCTCTTGCTGAAGAGAACAGCACTCCAACATCATCGCTGCGCCAATATTGTTTAGGGCCATAAGCGACTGAGACTTTAATGCGCGCATCTTCCAACGGAACGGGTAGCGCTAATTCAATACGGCTAATATTATTGATACAACTCATCATCAACACTGGTGATAGCTGCTCTTGCGTTTGCGGCACGGATAGCGTCAGCCACGCATCGCCATTCTCTTTGTCGCCTTGCTCAATGACATTAATTGGTTGAGCTTTCAGAGCCGTAGAAAACGCGGTATACCACGCTTGAGGTTTATCATCATTCATCGTTGAAGACGGCAGTAGGGTTGGCGTGCCCATCACTTGATCAAAGCAACTTAGCCGCTCTAAGCGCTCAAGGATTAAAGTGCACTGCTGCGCACGATCCAGCTGTGACACTACAGAATCATTCGCCATAGTCTGAATGCTGAACAGTATTCCGCTCATCAATACGGTCAGTATGTAAGTTGAAGTATTCATAACAATTTGATTTCCAGCTTCCGACATTTATAGGCGAAAGTGCGCTTTGGGATACCTAAACTCACCGCCGCCTTACTACGATCACCTGAAAATAGCTCCAAGCGTTCACGAATAATCTGCTCTTCATATTCATTAACCGCTTGTTTCAAATCATTGATGGTCGATAGATTTCCTTGTGACAGAGCAGGAGAATGCTCACTCATCAACGTAGATACAGCTCTTTGCTGAATTACAGGCTCGGCACTTTCACGCTCAAGATTCAAACAAGCAATGCGATTCGTAAAACAGCTTTCATCGATTTCAGATTCATTGCGGCATTGGGCGCAACCAAATTCCACTAAATGCTTTAACTCACGGACATTGCCAGGGAAGGTGTACTGCTTTAAACAATCCAAAGCACGATAATGTAAACCGCGTATTTGAGTACCATGCTGTCGATTGAACTCACTAACAAAGTGCTGGCTTAATTGAGCGATATCTTCAAGACGTTCAGACAAACGCGGCAGTGTTAGAGGATATTGAAACAGGCGGTAATATAAATCCTGACGAAACTGATTTTTACGTACTTGATCAAGCAAGTTGACATGAGTGGCCGAAACCAAACGAAAATCAGAGCTCAATTCCTGCTTTCCCCCAATAGGGCGAAATTGCTTGGTTTCTAAAACGCGCAGCAGCTTTGCCTGTAAAGAAAGTGGCATATCACCTATTTCGTCAAGAAATAGAGTTCCACCATTCGCTTGAGCAATCAGGCCTTTACGATCAGATTCTGCACCAGAAAATGCCCCTTTACAGTATCCAAATAACTCACTTTCAAGCAGGTTTTCCGGAATGGCGGCGCAATTAATAGCAACCAATGGCTCTGCATTACAATTGGATAGTTGATGAATAGCCTGAGCAACTAACTCTTTACCTGTTCCTGTGTCACCTTGAACCATCACCGACAATTTTGACTCTGCCGCACTAACAATTTGTTGGCGAAGCTTTTGCATAGCACTACTTTTTCCTATCAAGGATAGAGAAAGTTTATCCGCCATATCTCGTTGCTTTGTATCTCGCTGAATGTCGCTGAGAGATTCAGACAACACCTTGATATCCCGCTGTTCACGTTCCATTTTCTCAAGCAAGTGCCATTGTTTAGTAAATACATCAACAAACTTAATACATACCTGACTTGAAAAAGCTCGACTTACTGCGCGCTCGTCGCCCAACATGAATAATATTAACTGTACTTGTTTCGAGTTAATCGGCAGAGGATAAATACAAACGCTTTCAAACATACCAACACCAGCAACTAACTCATTAAACGCACGGTCAGATTGCCAAAACAGCAACTCATCCGAAGAGAGCGTCATTGGTAATGAACTCTGCAAAACATGACTAAATGGATGGTTGAGGTCATCTACCTGCCACGAAAAGTTATTCTTCCCATTATAAGGAATAAGACGACGTCCCTCGGCGTTAGGCATGAGCACCATGCAATTAGACAGGCTCAACTCAGCAACAATAATTTCTACAAACCGATCTATCAATTCACTCTTGATCTTGATTCCAATAAGATCTGTGATTCGCTCTAACCAGTTAGACATCACTACTCAACCTCTCCAATAAACTCTCCGTCTTGTGCCGCCAGATAGATACGAATCACTGGCTGCTGTTCAGAAAGTTTGTTCAATAACGACAAGGAAATAGGGGGAAGTAATTGACCATCAATAATCGCTTCCAACATACGTGCACCATTTTCAGAACGAGTCGCACGAGACAAAATTTCATCAATTAAGGAATCGTCAATTACAACTTCAGCGGCGTAACGCTCATGGAATAGTGTTTCTAGACGTGAAAGCTTGAAACGGACGATAGACTCAAGCACTTCTGGATTCAGTGGCATATAAGGAACAATTTCCATCCTTGCCAGTAGCGCGGGTTTGAAGAAAGCAGCCAACTGTGGATAGAGAGCATCATCCAATTGTTCAACTCGATCGGCGTAATCGACTATCGTTTCGAAGCCTAAATTTGAAGTTAAGAAAAACACAATATTCTGACAATCTATGACTCGGCCTTCACCATCCGCAATCTCCCCCTTATCAAACGCTTGATAAAAGAGATTCAATACTTCTGGATGTGCTTTTTCTACTTCATCAAGCAAAACCACTGAATATGGCATCTTACGAATAGCTTCCGTCAATATGCCGCCTTCGCCGTAGCCAACATAACCCGGAGGCGAGCCAATCAAACGCGATACTGTATGTTTTTCTTGATACTCAGACATATTGATCGTGGTCAGGAATTGTTTGCCGCCATATAGGTGATTAGCAAGTTGAACCACGGTTTCTGTTTTACCTACACCACTTGGTCCTACAAGCAAAAAAGCGCCTTTTGGACGACCAGGCCGACGTAAGTCTGCGCGAGCGGTCAGAAGGTGCTTATGAATCCGTTCAATCGCAACCCCCTGTCCCTTAATTGACTGACTTAAAATGCTCGTTAGATGAGTGATCTTATGCAGCTCATCACTGTTCATTTGATCAACGGGTACACCCGTCCAATCTGCTATCACCTCCGCAACTTGCTGAGCATCCACTTGGGGGTGAATCAAACGTTCAGAATGCGGTATAGTTTCTAGCTGCTGATATTTTTCACGAATAGTAGCCAGCGCTTGCTCACGCTGCTCGGAAGAAAGTGTCTCTTGTTGAGCCGAAGTAAGTGACGCTCTTAGATCTATAATGTCTTCAACCAGCAATTTTTGCTGCTGCCACTGAGCGGTCAATCTATCTCTCTCTTGCTCATCTTTCGCTTCTTGCTCTGTCAGCTCTTCAAGGCGTTCACGATCAACATCTTTACCCAATAATTGGGCGCGCTCTAACATATCAATTTCAAGTTGTCGTTGGTGACAAGCCGTTTCGATAAACGCTATACGTTTGGGTGGTGCCGTCAGGTTAATCGCAATGCGAGCACAAGCAGTATCAAGTACATCTATCGCTTTATCAGGTAGTTGTCTGCCCGATATGTAGCGCACCGACAATTCGGCTGCCGCTTTCAACGCGTCATCGGTGATCAGAACGTTATGATTTTTTTCATACACAGAATTCAATCCACGCAGAATATCAACGGCCTGTTCAACATTCGGCTCTTCCAATTTGACAAGTTGAAAACGACGCGTTAAAGCCGGATCTTTCTCGAAGTATTTTTTGTACTCTTTCCAAGTTGTAGCGGCAATGGTGCTCAATTCACCGCGAGCAAGAGCAGGTTTTAGCAAATTAGCGGCATCTCCGCCGCCTTCTTGGTTGCCAGCCCCAATCAAGGTATGCGCTTCATCAATAAACAGAATTATTGGTTTGGGTGAGTGTTTAATAGCATCTATCACACCCTTAAGGCGTTTCTCAAACTCACCTTTCACAGATGCGCCAGCTTGAAGCAGACCTAAATCGAGTGAATAAAGTTCAACGCCTTGCAATTTTAATGGCACTGAGCCGGAAACCACACGAAGCGCCAAACCTTCAATCATGGCACTTTTACCGACACCTGCATCACCGACGACAATAGGGTTGTTCTTACGTCGTCGACATAGGATATCAATCATGAGATTGATTTCGTTCTCACGGCACAGAACGGGGTCAAGTTCATTTTTACGAGCCTGCTGGGTAACATTGGTACAATATTTATCCAAAATAGACGAATCACTGCCGTCTTTTGCCAGCGCCTTTCCCCCTTGCGAAGCTAACTCGATTTGAGTTTCCGACGAGTGCGCGAGAATCATATCGAAATGCTTTTTCAAACTCTCTCGATTGATGGTATCGACAATACGTACCAACTTGTGGTCCATGTATCGATCAGCGCGGGTTAGAGCCGTCAATAGAATAGCCCCTGAACGAAGTTCACTTTGATTCAGCTCAGTGGTCGACAATAACCAAGCTTCTTGAAGCAGTTCTACCAATAGCGGTGAAAATACCGGGTAACTATCAAGCGCTTGCTCGCGAGAAAAAAGAGTCACAATCGCTTGTTTAATGTCATCAATAGATACATCTGACTGCTTAAAAATAACGCGAACATCCGAAAGAGGATTGTCTAACAACACTTCAAGATAGTGTTCAAAAGTAATTTCACTTTGCTGACGTTCAATACACAGAGAAGCTGCCTGCTCTAGGGCAAGTTTGCTTTGTTGATTTAATTTGGCAATAAGAATTGGTAGTTCAATACGTATCACGACAAGTACCTAGCCTTAATTATATTTATAGAATTTGATTGAGTTGTTCAATTACGTCACTGGTTTTGACATGCAGCAAATAGCTGTAGCCAATAAACACGCTAATCGATATCACGATAAAGCCAGCAAATATCGACCACAAAGGTAGCTGCTTACTTAATTGATATTTGGATCGCACGACATGCTCAGTCGCACTGGTAAGCTGGACGATATCCGCCTCATGATCTCGATTCAGTAGTTTGTGCAACTGGCTAATGACTTTTTCGCGTTCACTCTTTCCTGATTCAATCACGCGATATTTACCTTCAAAACCCAGAACTAAACATTGGTAGATAAATTCGAGCAACGACTTGTATTGTTTGGGTTCAGATTCAAGGCGTTTAAGAATGGTAAACACTTTCTCCCCACCCCAAGTTTCGTTATGAAAGCGTGATAACATCGAATGTTCCGCCCAAACCGTTGAGGCGCCCCATGAAGTCCCCATCACGGATTCATCCAAAAACGTACACAGAATATAACGATAAGCCATTAGAACTGCGTGCTCATAACCTAGCTCCGTTAACTCGATTTCAATGGTTTTAATCTCTTCAACCACTTGCTGGTAAATGACTTCAACGTTTTCACATTCTGTCAACTGTCGAACTCGCAATGCCAAACCAAACAATGGCGTCGCAGCATCAATCAATGGATTATTCAAACTACCACGCAATTGGAACCAGTAATCTTGGTCATGATTTATCTTCTCGGCGCCATCAAACAACAAACTACTGAGTTTGCTTTCTTTTTTACTGATATCCATACTTAACTCCTAATCGCCCAGAATTGCAGATCCAGCTCTTGAAATGCCGCGGCAACGTGGAAAGCAAAACCACTAGAGTGCTGAAGCATGTTCCAGGCACTGCTGGTTTTATCCAATTGGTAATAGGTATAGCCTGCGTGATAAGGAAGCTGACGAGGGGCAACAGGTAATACAACCAAAGGGATACCAGGTAATTGAAGCGAAATAAGTTCACGAATTTTCTCAACCGATGAAACTTTCGTTTGCTGAGTAAATTGACGTCGTAGCTCATCCATCGGCATACGAGCCTTAACAGCGACAATGAAGTCGGCACTTTCCATCAACTGCGGATCTTGAATTGGCGCGACCATCAAGCCATATTTACGCTTATCTAGCTGAATGGAAACGGCTCTTGGTTCAAGCACAACACTCAGCGATTGACGTAAATTACGAATCAAAGGCCAGAAAGACTCCGTCGGCATATCATGGTTGTAACTGAGGATTTTGGGCGGTAAGCGACTTTCATCAGTGAAGGTCGCTAGCTCACCAGCAACCGTCGATAAACACTCAAACAAGCGCTCTGGATGTAGGCTACGTAATTTCGCCAAATGTTGGAGTTGGGGCTGCAAACGGTTGAGAGCTTGAAGTAACATAAAATCGGAAACATCTGCGACGCCACCTTGCGACGGGGAACTAATCCGCTGAGCAATATTCTTCGCACGTTCGTGCATTAGACCCGAAATTTCATTAACAAAACGGTGCAGAGCCAAATTACCGACCACGTTAAGGTGACACGGAATAAAATCTGCATCCATCACCACACTCCCGTCAGGACGTTTTTCTAAAATGCGACCAATAGCCATCGAGGCGTAAGCACTGCGGTCTTCTTTTTCTAGCATCAACTGAACCCGCACAGGGGACACGTCAATAGTAGTCATGTCACCTTGTACAGTATGCACGTCACGGACTTCGAGACGGCGGTTTTCATAGCGTCCCGTACCTTGAACTTCTGGCCAGTTAACCTCCATCAAAGACTCACTACGTAACGGAATCGCTAAGTACACCAATTGATTAGCTAGAGATGCATCATCAATCTCTAGCGCATCAGGTACGGCGTCTTCTTGAGGAATGCGGAACGCGGTTCCATCAGGCATGATGCCAACAGCACGTTCAATAGCGATACGACCGAACGATAGGTATTCTGGATTTAAGGAAAACTCTGAAACACCATATAAATAACGGCTGACAGAACTCATTCGTTCGTCAATATAGTATTCGGTGTACCTTTGTTGTTGCTGGAAGTGTTGCGGCTTAATAAATAAGCCTTCATTCCAAATAACACGATTGCGTGAAAACATCTTGTTTATTCCACCTTTTCCAACTTCACGTCGTATTCATCGAGAAGCATCAAAAGGTGATACTCCCTTCCTTTATTTAGTACTTTGACGGCTTTCTTCCACTCACTCAGCTCAATGTCAGAAAAGTTAGCCATGATGCCGATATAATTCGTCTCTTCATCCACTTCTATCTGGGTGATAAACTTGAACTGTCCCGGCATCAATACGTAATCGTAGCTTCTGACGAAATTGCTTTTCAGTGCCTTCTCGTAATCAGCTTTTAACTGGTCATAACTTGATGACATAAACATCGAATCATCCGCCAACTCAAAAACCTGAATTTCGACAGGCGAGGCCTGTCCCCAAAGGCTCGGGTTAACGCCATCACCAGCGACAATACTGAACGTCACTTTAGTAGGTAACTCGGTAGGATCGTAACGTTCAGGCTCACTACTACATGCAGTAAGGATTAGAGCAAGCAGGCTAATCCATAACAGATTCCTCACGACTAAAACTCCAGTTGTTTCTCTCGAATTTTCTTGTCATACGTTTGCTCGAAAATCTCCCAGAACAGTTTTTCAAAACCTTTTTGCCGATGTGACGTTAACTCTTGATAGTAGTTGCAGTACATATTCCAGGCCCATGCGTCCGTGTTATGAGCGGTTTCTTGATGAGAGCGTTTATAATTTTGGAAACGACGTTGCAGCACTTGCGGTGAAAAGGCGCCGAGGATTTGTCTTAAGGCTTCACTGGTGGCATATTGCATCGCTTCGTTGTGCGCTTGAACATTACGCAAACTTTCTGCGATGGCGGCGGGTGCCGACAAATGAACAGCACTTTTCTCTGCATCATATAAAGTTTTAATCGTTTCTTGATAGGACAACCCTAAACGTAGCGGGTTATCTTCTATCGGTTGCAAATTACGGTTTAACGTGCCAAATCGTCCGTCACAGACCTGTTTATGCAAGTCAAGCAAACCTTGAATACAAGCTTGTAGAGACTCGCCCATCTCTTGAGAGAGCATATGCATACGCTCAATATCATCGGTCTGGTCAACTTGTACGCCTAAGCCAGTAAGCATAGGTCCTGTCAATAGATGACCACCCGTTGCTGATTGGGTTTTGGTCACACTTGCTTCTGGCTGAATGCTTTTTGCTACTTCTTCCTCTAGCAAATCTAATGTTTGCTCGTCCATATGGAGGCCCTCTGAAACGTTGTCATGAGTTGTCTGTTGGTTTGGCTCAAGCTCATTAGCTTGATAAATATTTTGTTGTTGCGTTGATTTACTCTGAATTACTGCTTTCTTACCAAAGCCAAAGCTAAGAATGCGTTTGAGCGTCATTGATGAGCCAATTTCATTGTCACTATCGGCTTGCACGGTAAAATTTGGTGTACGCAGCGTTAAATCTTCGTTAGGAACGATAGAGGGCTGGTTTTCCTCAGTTGTGACTTCAAGTTCATCATGAATGAAAGACTCTTCATCATTTACTTTCATAAGAACATCTAAAGCACCCAGCGGCTCGGTGCTGACTTCATGTTCTTGTTTGACGACAGTGTCGATATCTATCATGTCATCCGCGAGTAAGTCTTCAGTGGTCTCTTCAAACAGTTGGCTTAAAGGGCCAGAAGTATGGTCATCTTCATAGTCCCCCACCATCACTCTAAGTTCGTAAGGACCAATTTTGATATGGTCTTTGTGGGCAAGTTTGGCAAGTTGTCCTGTACCTAGCGGCATTTCCGTTGCATTGATGTATGTATCCCCACTTAAATCTCGGATACAAAATGCGCCATCAACCATCAGCACTTCGCAGTGCTCACTTTTGATTTGACCATCGGAGTCCTTTAGAACCCATTGGCTAAGATGTCCTGAGCCGATTATGCCGCCAGAACTCTGCCACTGCGTTACAGCAGAAAGACCGGATTCCAGTTGCTGTGCGTTTATCACCAACAAGGTTAAATTAGGTTGATCCGAAGAACCCATTGTTATTGCCTCACTTGTATTAATACACTTTTCGCTCTTGAACTGGTGCCAAGAAAGGATGTCCAACCGAGTGCGATACCTGACTGTTCGCCCAAAACGAAATCGGGAGCCTCATCTTCATCCATCGTCAATTCCAAGTCGTAAGCCATTTGCTCGCGTAATATGAATTCAACCAGTTTGCATAGTGGTTCAAACTCTTGCCCTGAAGGTAAAAAGTCAGAAAATTTACTGCGCGACAATTGGCGAATACAAATCGTAAACTTACCATTGCAGTCAACGATGGATTCTCCTATTAGAGAGGTCACGCCCAATTGCGAATTTGGCCCCCCTAACGTAGTTTGCTGAGCAACATCAATACTCACTTTACGTCGAGTCCATTGACTAATTTCAACCTCTTCCAAATCAAAACAGTGAGCAATAATCCCTGACACCACTTGCGGTGAACGGCTACGTCCAGCCAAAGTGCCAGAGTAAGCCAACATCTTGCACCAGTTGATCGGAGTCTCACCACGTAGATCCGGAGAGCCTAGTCCAACTAAAGACAACAACTGAGCAGAAAAATCGTCTTGTGCATCAGGTTGAAAGCGTATGAAGTAGCGATACTTACGCCAAATTCGATACACAAGGTTGATTAATCGATTGTTAAAAAAATCGAAGAATGGCTGTTTCATCCCACCAGGGTATTCATTCAACAACTGCTCGACCACGAATCCAGGCAATGGCGATTGGGCACCAGACAAGCCAAAGAAATTAGTCATCATTACCAAACGTTCGTCATCTCGCTTCTCTAGCTGACTAACATCGCTAGGCGAGAAACCTAGGCTAGGGTTACCACTGAATACTAGTTTGCACTGACGCTCCCAATCATCGTTTTCTGGGTTTAGTTCGAATAACTTTTGTAGCAACTCAACAAGTTGATAAAAGTTGTAGCCATGAACGTCTTGTGGCAACACAGATTCAACGGTTTGCCTCAAGTCACCCGTTAAATGAGTGGCTGCATCCCCGTCTGTGTACCCCATGTATATCTTTCCTGATTAGTAATATTGACTACATTAAGTTCATGAAATGAATTAATGCTTGCGTATAAAGCAAAGAAATGACTGAGCACTGTGCCAAATAGGAACAAGTCCCCCTCGGATCCAAAGCCAGACTGGTCAATATACAAGGTTGACTGTAACCCTCTCACAGGCAACCCGCGCAATACCTTATCAACAGGTTTTGATTCTATTTCCTGAATTGCAGCGAGACGTTGCCGCGAGACTCGCTCAGCTTGACGATCAACCAATGCACGAAAATCATAAGCTCGTAGCACACTACTAAGCGCATCTTTGGATAACAGTGATAAATAATTGAGTGATAAGTTAGAGATCAACGTCCACAGTAAACTTCCGTCCAAAACAGGGCGAAGTGATTGTGAAGGCACTGATACGTTAGCAAAGGTTGCAAATGGTGGAGACGTGTCTGTCGACTGACAAATATCTCCAATCCCAAGCTCTAGCGGTAATAGTCTATTGGTACAGTTGAGCTTAATCGAAACCGCTTCATCAACATCGAATGAGACCGTTTCATCACTGCGGACAAACGAGATAAAGGAATCAAATCCATCACCACGAATACTCTCTTTAACGCGAGTGCGGTAATAAAGAGCATTGCGATTGCGTACCCGTTCAACTTCGTGCTGGAAACTTTCAAACGAGGAATAAACGCGTTTTGCACCACGAACCCGTCTACCTTCATTCGCTGAATTTTGCCAACCCGTTACTGACTCAACATTGAAAACTTCATAATGAGATGGATAACGGCTAGATGGCGTAATACGATATTCAGATTGACGGCCGGATAACGCTATAGGATCTGCATCGTGTTCGAATAAATTGATAATCGGAGTGCAATACAGCTGAAAGTTATCTTTTCGGACCCTAACGTCAGCTGGTAGAGTCTTTGAAAAATACAACTGAATTGTGAATGCCCCGGTGACATTTTTCGGTATTGCTCTATCAAATCCGACCAAGTCAAAGAAATGGAATGCTTCAGGAAATGACAGGTATTCTTGCAGAACTCGATACCCTTCATAAACATTGGTTGGATAAGGAAGCAGAGCGTCATCACTGTCGAAACCAACCGTTTTAAAGCAACCTTCACCAAGTGAAAATTGAGTACCATTAACGTCGATGGTGACCTTGTCTAAATAATGATTGAGCCACAAATAGATCATCTGTGAGCTGTATTTATCACCTCCCAGATAAAAGCGCAGGTTATCCAGTAGCGCACTGCCTACCGTGGTATCACCTAACATCTCAAGTGATAGTTCAATCGTTGTCGCTTCGCGTGTATGTTGCGCTTTTACATCCTTACAGGTTAATGGATAGAGCTCGACAACACGGCAAGTGCTGAAGTGACATTTTGTGCCAAATACTTGTTTGCTATCTACTTGAGTTCCTTTGCCAATCACCTGCTTTTCACTGACACTTTTATCTGGTGTGAACGCTAAGATCGTCATGCTTGGGATTGGCCTTAAGTAGTTGGGCCAGAGCATATTGATCATTGAATGGGTCAGCTCTGGGAATTCATCCTCAACTTTTTCTCGCAAGCGCGCAGTAAGAAACGCAAAACCCTCCAGCAGCCTTTCTACATCGGGGTCCATCGTTCTTCCGTGCAAGAATCGAGAGAGCTGAGGGTGAATTTCAGTAAATTCACGCCCTTGCTCTTTGAGAAAAGCTAGCTCCTCTCTGAAGTATTTGTCTTGGGTCATAATCCCTAAATCACTAGATATTTTCTATTTTGATCCAGAAGCAAACTGATTTGAACGCGGTCATGAATAGCATCACTGTTAATTTCTGCAGTAATTCTGAACTGTAACGACAGCGGATTGAAACTGTTTGTCTCGGCGAACACTTCAATGTTCTTTAGTCTCGGCTCAAAATTATGTAAACAGTCTTGAATCGCTAATTTAACCTTCAGCGATAGATCTAAGGTATCTAGCGTAGCATCGTTGAAATCAATCAACCCTAGGCTTGGTGAACTTTGGGCACCACCGACACGTGTATTTAAAATCTTGGAGACGTTACTTTTAATTGAGTTGAGAACATCATTTGGCTCTGGACCTTGCGTTAAAGAAACGTTCTTAGTATTGGCTTCTAAGCGTTCAAAGAAGCCAACACCGAACGTACTTTCTTCTGGAGCAAAGTACGTCATAATGGTTATGCCTGATCTAACCGGCCGACCAATGACAATTCAAAGTTTGCCCCCATGTACTTGAAATGAGGACGAACAGAAAGAGATACCTGGTACCAACCTGGATTACCGTCTACGTCTGCCACTTCGATCTTCGCTGCACGCAATGGACGGCGACTACGAACGTCTGCCGGTGGGTTTTCTTGATCCGCCACAAATTGTTTTATCCAAGTATTCAATTCACGCTCTAAATCTTGACGCTCTTTCCATGAACCAATCTGTTCGCGCTGCAGCACTTTAATATAATGAGCTAGGCGGTTAATGATCATCATGTAAGGTAATTGAGTACCCAACTTGTAATTGGTTTCCGCTTCTTTACCTTCTTTGGTATTTGGGAAAATCTTGGGTTTTTGGATTGAATTTGCTGAAAAGAACGCAGCATTGTCACTGCCTTTACGCATTGTTAAGGCGATGAAACCTTCTTCTGCTAATTCAAACTCTTTACGGTCAGTGATGAGGACTTCCGTTGGGATCTTCGCTTGAAGCGCTCCCATAGCCTCAAACACGTGGACTGGTAGGTCTTCAACGGCACCACCACTTTGCGGACCAATGATGTTAGGACACCAGCGGTATTTAGCAAAACTGTCTGTTAAACGTGTCGCAAACGCGAAAGCAGTATTACCCCAAAGATAATGTTCGTGGGATTGGGCGACACTCTCTTCGTAGTTAAATGACTTAATTGGGTTTTCGGTTGGGTCATAAGGAACACGCAATAGGAAACGGGGGGCTGTTAACCCTAGGTAACGAGCATCTTCAGACTCACGAAGTGAACGCCATTTGGTGTACTTCGGACTTTCAAAAATCGATTTTACATCTTTAATATTTGGCAGTTCTTCAAAAGAATCAATACCGAAGAACTCAGGGCCAACGCTTGAAATAAATGGCGCATGAGCCATCGCCCCTAATGCTCCCATATACTGAAGCAGCTTCATGTCAGGCGTCGAAGGTGTAAAACTAAAATTACCGATAATCGCACCTGTAGGTTCACCACCAAACTGGCCATAACCTGATGAGTATACGTGCTTGTACAGACCAGATTGTGTCGTTTCTGGCGCAAATTCGAAGTCGTCAAGTAACTCTTCTTTGGTAACATGAAGAAGATCAATTTTATTGTTTTCACCAAAATCGGTGCGATCTACCAACAGTTTTAGCCCACGCCATGAGGATTCCATTTGTTGAAACTTTTCGTTGTGAAGTATTTCATCCATTTGGGCACTAATTTTTTTATCTAACTCAACCAACATTTGGTCAACGAGAGATTTATTCACCGCTTCTCCCACTTGCTGAGAGCCGATGAGATTCTCAATAAACGCGGCAACACCTTTTTTAGCAATATCATAGCCTTCTTCACTTGGAGCAATTTTGGTTTGTGCCATGATTTCATCGAGTAAGCCGCCTTCAGCTAGCTGGGGTCTTTCTAGTACCGTTTCTGTAGACATCAGGTATTTCCTAATCCATTAAATGACGAATGTTCTCAGTCTATTATTTTATTTAGCTTCTTCACTAACTAAACTGAGCTCTTCAAGCAGTTTGTCGCGAGATTCCTGAGAGTGCAGTAATTCTTGCAAACGATCGCGAAAAGCTGGAATGTTGCCGAGAGGACCTTTCAATGCAACAAGAGCTTCACGAAGCTCAATCAACTTGTTTAACTCAGGTACTTGATTCGCAATTGAATCTGGTGAGAAATCAGCGAGTGAGCTAAAACGTAGTTCAACAGGTAGATCTACATTTTCATCATCACTTAACTTGCTTCGTACAGACGTCGATAAACTAAGTTCACTTTCACGCATCACCGACTCGAAGTTATTTTTATCGACTGAAACGGTGCTACGCTCCTCGAGAAGAGTTTCTTCGGGATGACCTTTAAAGTCACCAACGACTAATGTTTTGAGTGGCAATTCAACTTCAGCCTGAGCATCACCTGTCGCAGGTACATACTTAATATTGATTCGCTCTTTAGGCGCGACACTTCCTTCTTTAGACATATCTATATATCTCACTATCTAAGTCACTAAATGAACACGCATATATGCATCAAAACACTATAAAATCAAAATTATATTCACCCGCGTGAATAAGAGTCACATTTTTTTACATTAAAATGGTGAAATAATTACTAATTGATGAGTTTTTAACCGAATAATGAAAGATAATATCAATATAAATATTGACATATCGTTATTGCCATAATTATTAGTGATTAAATTGTTACTACCTAGATAAATCGTCATGATCTACTGAATAATTTTTCAGCCAAATGATAGTAAGATGGGTTGGTAATCTTGTCCTCAGAAACAACAAAGCCTCGCAGTGCGAGGCTTTGTTGTTTTTATAATCGAAGCGCTTAAGCAACCAGTGTTGCTACCGCTTCTTTAAGTTGAGCCGCGATGCTTTCATTCGTCACGACGCCACTTTCCATATCGAAGTTGTCATAGAAGCTTGGTACAGAAACTGTCGCTTTTACATTGCCGCCGAAGTAACCAGCAGAGCCAGAAGCTGCTGCTAATACAGATGTTGCACCGCCAGGACCAGGAGATGTTGCTAGGTAAACCGCAGGCTTATTTTTGAATACTTCACGGTCGATACGTGTCGCCCAGTCAAACAGGTTTTTGTACGCTGCCGGATAATGGCCGTTGTGCTCTGCAAATGAGATAACAAAAGCATCAGCTTGTGATAAATCACGCAGGAAACCTAATGCGCCCTCTGCCTGACCAATCTCTTTTTCCAGATCTTCGCTGAACATAGGTACGTGGTAATTATTAATATCGAGCACTTGAACTTCAGCACCATCAATCAAATTTGCTGTATAAGTTGCCAATGCTTTGTTAATAGAAGTTGAACTGGTGCTTGCACCAAATGCGATAACTTTCATGACGATAATCCTGTGTGCTGTTTCGATGTGATTAGATTAAACTTTGAACACTTCGCCAACAAGCCGAATTATTGTATGAGGTCATTCAAAAATTTTGAATGATGCATTATTGGTACAAACAGCGGCCAGCATATCCATATTTATCGATGAATAATCCACATATAAAAATAGCAGCGTAATCGCTGCCATCTTATATTTCGTACTCTAAGCGGAGACTAAGCTTGATTCGATAGCTCGTTCCATAAGTCCGAGACAATAATGCGGTCCGCTGGCGTCAACTCTGTGCGAGCTTCCTCCAAACTTTTTTCAATTCGTGCTTTTAGCTCAGAAACGTCTTCAATGCCTTCTTCTTCACACGATGCGGCAGATAGTGAGATGTGTCCACGTAAATAACCACCAGCAAACAGTTCATCATCCGATGCAGTGGCAATACGTGTATCAATCAGCTCTAAAAGTTTTTCTTCAAATTCAATAATCATGTTTACGAATACCTAGTTTTATCACAACTGTTCAGTTAAGCATTGGTCAACAAATCACAAACTGATCAGCCGTTAATTCCGGTGTCTGATAAAACGACTGTAATGCCTGAGAAAGCATTTTCACTCGTTCAGGTAATCCATGTTGCAAAATACTCAAGACTTCTTGATGGACTTTCGCCATGAATGCCAGACGGTCTGGTTCAAAATCGCCGCTAAGGTTGTCACAACTTACCGTAAAAGGAAACCCTGCACTGAGCGACAATATCCACTCATAAGCTTGAGGACGAATTTCGACTTTCTCAAACTCTGCCTGCACTTGCTCAGAACGACCATCGGGATGATACCAGTAACCAAAATCTTCCAATAAACGACGCTCAGGGCCAGCCACACACCAGTGCGCAATTTCATGCAAAGCAGAGGCATAGAAACCGCGAGCAAAGATAATTCGGTGATAGTCCACCTTATCATCTGCAGGCAAATAGACAGGCTCATCTCCACCTAACTCCAGCTTAGTGTTAAACGAGCTAAAGAAAGTTTGGTTAAAGATGTCGATCAAATCAGTGTATTGGTGAGACATAACAGCAAGTTCTTGGGTATGCGACGAATGAAGTTAACAACGAGCTGCATTTTCGCGGCTTTTTGCTCTGAGGTAAAGCGTTGCGAGCTGCAGCTTGCCACTATGATCCCATTTTAAAAGCATCGTTACTTCCTCATTTGAGTGCGCAAAAGAAAACGCCCTCAAATGAGGGCGTTAATAATCAACTAGAGCTGAAATTAGATATGAGGCGTTTCTGTTGTAACACCGTAGTTTTGACCACGATGACGTAACAGATGATCCATCAATACAATCGCCAGCATAGCTTCAGCAATTGGCACCGCGCGAATACCAACACATGGGTCATGACGACCTTTCGTAATCAGTTGCGTTGGCTCACCAGCACGAGTGATTGTGTCACCCGGAACCGTAATGCTCGATGTTGGTTTAAGTGCAATGTTCGCGACAATGTCCTGCCCCGTAGAAATGCCACCTAATATACCGCCAGCGTGGTTGCTCTTAAAGCCTTCTGGTGAGAGTGGATCACGGTGCTGACTGCCACGTTGATTGACCACATCAAAACCATCACCGATTTCAACACCTTTCACCGCGTTAATGCTCATCAACGCATGTGCGATGTCTGCATCTAAGCGATCAAATACTGGTTCACCTAAACCGACAGGAAGATTGGTTGCAACCACCTGGATTTTGGCGCCGATAGAGTCACCTTCTTTTTTCAGGTCACGGATCAGTTGGTCAAATGCTTCCACTTTATCGACATCTGGGCAGAAGAAAGCGTTGTTTTCGATTTCATTCCAATCCACTTTATCAATTGAGACATCACCCATTTGTGATAAGTAAGCACGTATTTCGACACCAAATTCTTGCTTAAGATATTTCTTCGCAATACCACCCGCAGCAACGCGCATTGCCGTTTCACGAGCAGACGAACGACCACCACCACGGTAATCACGAATGCCGTATTTCTGATGGTAAGTGTAGTCAGCGTGGCCTGGGCGGAATTTATCTTTGATTTCAGAGTAGTCTTTTGAACGCTGATCGGTATTTTCAATCAGTAATCCAATCGACGTACCTGTGGTTTTTCCTTCAAAAACCCCAGAAAGAATTTTCACTTCATCCGGTTCACGGCGCTGAGTGGTATAACGAGATGTGCCCGGGCGACGACGGTCTAGGTCGAGTTGTAAATCTGCCTCGCTAATCTCTAGTCCCGGAGGGCATCCGTCTACGATACATCCAAGTGCGATACCGTGACTTTCTCCGAATGTGGTTACTCGGAAATGTTGTCCGATACTGTTTCCTGCCATTACTTCCTCAAATTAGTGCGCTGAAAGTAGGAACGAACTACTTCCAACATACTGATAGCTATTCTTCGTGGATTCATAGTGGCTTTATTACGTTTTGATGTAAAGCCCTTAACCGCATCAATTTGGACAAAAATAACTGACCCAAAAATGAAAACGCCGACACTAAGGTCGGCGCTTTACGAGAGTTCGAAATTAATCGATATAAAGTACGAAATCTTCAGCACATTCGAGCAGTTGCTGACGTGTCAGCATAAACACGCCATGACCGCCATTTTCAAACTCTAACCAAGTGAATGGAATGTGTGGGTACTGATCCATCATATGAATCATCGAGTTGCCCACTTCACAAATCAAGATACCGTTTTCTGATAGGTAACGAGGTGCGTTGGCAAGAATACGGCGAACCAGTTTCAAGCCATCGCTACCCGCAGCAAGACCTAGCGCAGGTTCATGTTTGAACTCTTCAGGCAAGCTGTCCATATCTTCCTGATCCACATACGGTGGGTTAGAAACGATAATATCGTATTGAGACTCTGGTAAATCACGGAACAGATCCGAACGAATCGGGTACACTTGCTGTTCAAGACCATGATCTTGAATGTTTTGTTCTGCTACCGCTAAGGCATCAGTTGAAATATCAATCGCGTCCACTTCCGCTTCTGGGAATGCATACGCACAAGCAATCGCAATACAACCGCTGCCAGTACACAGATCCATAATGCGAGTTGGTTCTTCAACCAGCCAAGGTGAGAATTGCGCTTGAATAAGCTCACCAATTGGCGAACGAGGTACAAGTACACGCTCATCAACGAAAAACTCTAACCCACAGAACCACGCTTTATTAGTTAAATAAGCGGTTGGAGTGCGATCTTTAATACGAGTGATAACACGTTCAACAATACGTAAACGCTCGCTAGATGTTAAGCGAGAGTTCAAAGCATGAGGAGGCACGTCGATCGGCAGATATAGGGTTGGCAGCACAAGTTGCACCGCTTCATCCCACGCATTATCCGTTCCATGACCATAAAATAAATTGGCTGCATTAAAACGGCTAACCGTCCAACGAATCATGTCCTGAAGGGTGTGAAGTTCCGAAACGGCTTCTTCTACAAAAATCTTATCCAAAATTGCCTCCGAAAAGCGCTACAATACTGCGAATATTGATTAGTAACTGATTAACCAATTCTAATGAGCAAAAAAGACACCGATTACAACGACAATAATTATTTAGACGCTGACGATGATTTTGCAATGTTTCGCGATGCAGTAAAGGGCGTAAAAAAGTTAACGCAGGATACCATAGTCCAGCAGCCAAACAGAAATGCTAAACAAAAAGAAATCATCAAAGATTCACGTGAAGCCAGCGACAGTAACTTTTACTTCTCTGACGAGTTTGTACCTCTACTCAGCGAAGAGGGTCCAACCCGCTACGCTCGTGATGATGTGTCTAAATATGAAGTGAAAAAACTTCGTCGTGGTGTCTACGTGCCGGACGTGTTCTTAGATATGCACGGCATGACTCAGCAGGAAGCCAAACGTGAGCTTGGCGCAATGATCGCTTACTGCGTAAAAGAGAGTGTGCACACCGCTTGTGTGCAGCACGGCATCGGTAAGCATATTCTGAAGCAAAAAGTGCCGCTGTGGTTAGCTCAGCACCCTGACGTGATGGCATTTCATCAAGCGCCATTAGAGTTTGGCGGCGCTGGCGCACTGCTGGTTTTGATTTCTATCCCAGAAAAATAAATCGTACTATTTCGTCATCCCAGACAATGCATAGCATTTATCTGAGATGACGTCTTTTAGGATCAGTAACGCATGTCCGGCGGAATTGGCATCTTCTCTTCTTGAAGTATCGGACGCTGACCACCTTTACGACGATATTGTTTAAGCTGGAAGATGTACGCCAGAACCTGAGCCACCGCCACGAACAAGCCGTCTGGAATTTCCTGTTCTAATTCAGTGGTATGGTATAAGGCCCGCGCCAATGGCGGAGCCGGAACAATCATGATGTCATGCTCGCGCGCCACTTCCCGAATTTTCATAGCCATATGGTCAACACCTTTAGCGACCACCACAGGTGCTCTATCGGAATTTTGCTTGTATCGTAACGCAACAGAGAAGTGATCCGGGTTGGTAATGATAACGTCGGCCTGAGGCACTTCTGCCATCATCCGGCGCTGGGCGGCTTCACGTTGCAGCATTCGGATACGGCCCTTAACCTCTGGTTTACCTTCCGTATCTTTGTACTCGTCTTTCACTTCTTGCTTAGTCATTTTCAGCTGGTTGGCGTGTTGCCAAATTTGGAAAGGAATATCAATTGCGACAACCACCAACAATGAACAGCTAATCAACAGCACGAAGTTAAGCAAGATATCCAAAGCATGGAAAATATTTTGCGGGAACACATCTAAGCTTAACTGAAACAGATCGTGCTTTGAGCGGTCGATTAAGGTGAACGCCACTCCAGCGACTAAAGAAACCTTTAATATCGACTTGATCAACTCAACCCAGCTTTGTAAGCCAAACATTCGCTTGAAGCCACTGAGTGGATTCAATTTCGAAAATTTCGGCATTGCCGCTTCCATAGAGAAGTTCACACCGCCTACACCAGCAGCGCCAATCAAAGCAGCAATAAACAGGGTAATAAGCACAAGTAAAAGCGGAAGAAGAAGATTAACGAGAGCCGATGAGGCGATATCAAACAGCTTTCCGAGATCGAAAATTTCCTCTCGGCTCAAACTGAACAAACGTCGCATAGAAGCAAAAAGTCCGCCAGCTAACGTTTCTCCGAACCACATCAGAGATACTGCGCCAACCACTAATACCGATACAGAAGCCAGCTCCTTCGACCGCGCAACCTGACCTTTTTCTTTGGCCTGTTGCAACCGTCTGGGCGTGGCGTCTTCGGTCCTTTCTTGACCGTCTGATTCTGCCAACTCAGCCTCCTAAAGCTAACAATCTAACCGGATGAGGCTGCACACTTGTTGCTCGCCTTGCAACCAATAGAGTTCGTAGTGAGTGTAAAGACCACTGATGATAAACCAACAAAGCAGCAAGCCTACCATCAAGGCAAATGCAAAACCCAATGAGAAAATATTCAACTGCGGTGCAGCACGAGTCATAACACCAAATGACAAGTTCACTGTCAGCAACGCAATGATGCCCGACAGCGACATACTCAACGCCACTTTAAATATAGTTCCGAACCATAAAGCCATCTGCTGGAAATCTAAGTTGTTCAGCCCTCCCCCTCCAATGGGTAAGCTTTTAAAGCTAAATGCCAGCAGTTGAATCATCTTTAAATGCCCATCACTGGCAAGGAAAAACATAGTGGCTAAAAACATGAATAGCTGGCCAAGCAACGGCGTGTTCTGACCGTTAGCAGGGTCCACCATGGAAGCGAAACCTAAGCTCGACTGCATACCAAGTATCTGGCCGAGCATAACGAAGGTTTGAATAATAAACTGCGTCACCATCCCCATCGATACACCGATAACCAACTGCTCCAAGGTGATCATAAACCCTTGAAGAGAAAGCAGTTGAATGTTTTCCGGCACCGCTGGAATGGCGGGCATGATTGCCAAGGTTAAGGCTAAGCCGAAATAGAGTCGGATTCGAGCAGAAACAAAGCGGGCCCCCGTTACCGTCATTACCATCAACATCGCGGAGATGCGCGTATATGGCCAAAAATAATTGGCGATAAAATCAAGGACGACGGTGGCTGGGTACTCCATGCTTGCTCCTAGTAGAGAACTTGAGGCAAACGCTCAATCATGGAATAGAAGAAATCCATCTGCATTTGCACCATCCAGTGTGCAAACGCCATCAAAGCCAGCAGTGTAACGATCAAACGCGGCAAAAAACTTAAGGTTTGTTCGTTGATTGACGTAGCGGCCTGAAAAATAGCCACCACCAAACCAATCAGCAGACTAGGGACTATGATAGCGCACACCATAATGAGCACCATCCATAACGCGTCGCGAAAGATTTCAACAAATACCTCAGGAGTCATACACTCTCCTCGCTATAACGCAAAACTGCCGGCGAGCGTGGAGAGAATCAAGTTCCATCCATCAACTAACACAAACAACATAAGTTTAAATGGCAATGAAACGATCATCGGAGACAGCATCATCATACCCATTGCCATTAATATCGAAGCCACCACCAAATCAATAATCAAAAATGGCAAAAACAGCATAAAGCCAATCTGGAAAGCGGTTTTCAGCTCAGATGTGATAAACGCTGGAATCAATACCGCCATAGAGACATCTTCTGGATTTTGCACATCAGAGCCAGATATGTTGACGAAGGTTTCCAAGTCTTTCACGCGAGTCTGCTTGAGCATGAAATCCTTCATTGGGATTTGGGCGGTATCAAACGCTTGTTTAGCGGTCATCTGTTCATTCAGATATGGCTGCACCGCCTCTTCATTAATCTTGTTTATCACCGGTGACATGATGAAGAAGGTCAAAAAGATGGCGATACCAATGATGACTTGGTTTGATGGTGTTTGCTGCAAACCCATCGCCTGTCGAAGTATCGACATCACCACCACGATTCGGGTAAATGAAGTCATCAAAATGACCATGGCAGGCAAAAAGCCCAGCATGGTCATTAAGGCTAAAATTTGTAAGTTTATCGAGTAATCTTCGCTGCCATCCGGATTGGTGGTCATGGTAAAAGCGGGAATTCCCGCACCACCACTGCTACTGCCCATAGCGATAGTACGTGAAGCACCTTGGTCTTTTTGCATTGCAGTCACAGTGACATCCTGCGCACCTGCAGCCGTTGTAGGGATAGGTGTTTCCAGCTCTTGTTGCGCGTAAGCTAACGGCGTAAATACCAAAGCGCTCACCCAGACAATAAGCGCTAAGCGAGCCCATAGATTGCGCAACACATCAAACAGGTGTGTTTTTATCATTCTTTTTTAGTAGCTGAGTCAAAGTGTTAGAAAATGGTACCGACTCTAGCTCCTCCTGAGTCAATGGAGTTTCCAATTTAGAGATCAACTGAACTGACTGAGATGTCACACCAATCAGAAATTGCTCCTCTCCCGCTTGTACTATCATCAAACGCTCTTTGGTGCCAATAGGTAACTGGCGAACGACGCTCAAGCCCTTTTGCTGACCAAATGCAGGGACTCGCATCCGTTTGAGTAACCAGGCCATACCAATGATGATGGCTATAACGAACAATAGCGACCCTAATGTAGTCGCTATATCGAACTGATCGCTTTGAGCTGCCAGCGCAGGGCTGGTAATCAAAGATAACACTATGAATTTTCGCATAATGTTATCTCAATTTCTTAATACGTTCTGTTTGACTAATTACGTCCGTTAAACGGATACCGAACTTATCGTTGACCACAACCACTTCGCCGTGAGCAATCAGCGTGCCGTTAACCATCACATCCAGAGACTCACCAGCAATACGATCAAGCTCCACAACGGAACCTTGGTTAAGTTGCAGCAAGTTACGGATACTGATTTTAGAGCGCCCAACTTCCATTGAAATGGTCACGGGAATATCCATGATGGTATCAAGTTTACGACGCTCATCATCCGTAATTGGTGAAGTGGTGTCTTTTAACTCATCCAAAGGTGCCGCTAAAATTTCATCAACATCTATATCTGGCGCGCTTGGATCTTCGCCAAGGGCTGCTGCCCACTCATCTGCAAGCTTTTGATCATCTGACTTTGACATCTAGGCTACCTATTCTATTAATCAATCAACTCTTCGTCGTCTTCATCTTCCTCGTCATCTAACTCGGCAATAATATCTTTGCCAAGAAATGCGAGGTCAGTTTTAACCACATCAGGACGTCTAATTTTTTCTGAAATCTGAACTGCCATTTTTTCACCAGAGCGTCCCATTTTGACGCGATAGGTTGGCAATTCCTCAACAAACATAACGGCATGTTCAGGCATCTTAATTGGAATGATATCCCCCGCCTGAAGCTCCATAAGATCACGTAACGCAATATCTTGTTCTAATAAATTCACTCGGAAGTTAACAGGCACGTCCATGATCTCTTCGCGAAGCGCCGAGCTCCAACGAACGTCTGTTTCCATCTTGTCTGACTGAACACCCGCATCAAGAAGCTCTCGGATAGGCTCAACCATCGAATAAGGCATAACAACGTGGAAATCACCGCCGCCGCCATCCACTTCAATATGGAATGAGCTCACAACAATCACTTCTGTTGGGCTGACAATGTTCGCCATACTTGGGTTTACTTCCGAATCCAAGTATTCAAATTCAACCCCCATCACTGGAGACCAAGCTTCTTTGTAATCGCCAAACACAATTTTAAGCAGTAGCTGAGTAACACGACGCTCGGTTGGGGTAAATTCACGCCCTTCGATACGCGCATGATATCGGCCATCACCACCAAAGAAGTTTTCTACCAAGATAAAAACAAGACGAGCTTCCATGGTTACAAGTGCCGTCCCTTTAAGCGGACGGAAACGAACCATGTTCAAACTGGTAGGAACATAAAGGGTGTTTTGATATTCGCCGAACTTCATCATTTGCACGCCGTTGATCGATACTTCGGCGGTTTTACGCAACATGTTAAACAAACTGATCCGCATATGACGGGCAAAACGCTCGTTGATAAGTTCGAGCGTTGGCATTCGACCACGAACAATACGATCTTGTGACGAGAAGTCGAACGAGATGGCACTTTCATCCGCAGTGTCGAGGTTTTCTTCTACTTCGTCAACGGTATCTACCCCGTGGAGTAGCGCATCAATTTCGTCTTGGCTTAATAGATCGGTCACTCTTCACCTACTGCATTACAAAATCAGTAAACAACACACGTTCAATGACAGGTTTACCAACCACTTTCGTCATTACGGCTTTAATGTCATCGGTCGCTTTATCACGTAGCTCAATACGGCCTGTCACTTCTCGCAATTGCTCAACCGTTGCAGAGGCAAACGTTGCAAGCAATGTACTTTCAATCAGAGGAGAGTGATAACGAGCAAGGTTGTCGTTCTCGCTGCCTCTAACCATTAGCTGTACTTTAATTTGAACTACGCGATTGCGAGTATCACTGGTCACATTAAACACAAACGGCTGAGCAATGTTTACATAAGAAACCGGCTCTACCTGAGTAGAAGCTTGGCTAGTGCTCATTTCACTATCTTGACTTGAATCGTCGGAGCCCATGAGGAAAAAGGCTGCGACACCGCCAACTAACAACACAACGACAGCAATAATGATGATCAGTAGTTTCTTTTTACCTTTCGGAGCTTCTGCTGGGAGTTCTTCAACAGCCATAATGTTCTCTATGTTGTTATTTTTTACTTAGTTTAAGCGTAATAACTGATTCCATCACGCTTTGAAGCCACATTCAAATCAAGTTTGACGTTTGTATCAAGGTTTTCTTCACTTTGTCGGTTATCACCGCTCGCAGATTGACCACCGGAACCATCTCCACTTGCCGCATAGCGCTGCTGCTGACCAGAACTTTGTTGCTGAACAGATGTATCTCCTAACTGAACACCTTGGTTATTCAACATTTCACGCAGTCTTGGCATGGATTGTTCAAGAGCATCACGAGCTTGTTGGTTAGCCACAGTAAAATGTACCGTTGCACCGTCGCCATTCATATTCATACGAATATGCATACGGCCAAGCTCGGGTGGGTCAAGGCGAATATCAATATTCTTCAAGTTCTTAGATAGCATCACTTGTACACGTTCTGCCATCTGCTCAGCCGCCATATCACCTCTGGATAACTGCAAAGGTATGTTTTGTTGAGCCACTTGTAGAGGCTCACTACGTAAACTTTGAGGACTGTTTAATCCCTGCTGGCCCGCTGCCGCTGAAAGTTGCTGTGCCAAATGTGAATCGGCACCTTCGCTGTGTTTATTACCTTCCATCAACGCATTTAACGCTTTAGCGCCTAAACCAGCTTTAAGAGCAGCTTGATTTACTGTCGGGTCAATCTGATTTGTCATCGCTCCAGCTAACATTGGGTTAGCCTGAACGTTCGTAACTTGTTGCATCTGTGCCTGAGCTTCAGCATGGACAGGCATTTGAGATTGCGCCATCATCGCCTTGTCTGCTTGGCTTAACATTCCCTGTGGGTTTTGTGCGCCTTGAAGCAAAGGCTGTGAGACCGCTGCATGTGCTGCTGATTTAACCGCGACTTTGCCATCACTGAGACTGCTCACCTCGGCCGCTACATTTGCCGCTTCAGTATTGATATTACCCCAAGGAATCGCTGCAGGTGCTAACGCTTCTTTTGAAACCAACATATCTTGTGAATCTGAGGTATCTTGAGAGTCCATAACTTGTTGTGAAACTGCGGCGCTTTTTGAAACGTTAACACCTTGAGCCGCCAAAGCTTCTTGATTTGGCACATTCGCTTCAGTGAGCTTAGACTGGTTAGCCAAAATGGCGGCTTGTTCACTGTCACTCAGCACTTTGATATCTTTAGCGTTTGTTTCTGGTGTTGCCAGTACATCGACATCAGTCTCTGAATACTTCAGAGGTGGATCTTGTTGCAATGTTTGAGATTGGGTCGAATTCAACTGAGCGACCAGCTCTGGATCGAGTTCTGAATCAGCACCACTTTGCATTTTTTCAGATTGTGCAATTTGCTCAGAAAGATCGGTCTCTTTTTCATGTGGCAAAGCCTTGCCATCCTTTTTAACCAGAGTTTGATTTGCTTCTTGCAAACGGCCTAAGATCTTATCACCCTCATCCATCGCCTTGGCCGTTTTCGCTTTTATTTCAGCGTGTTCAGGCTCTTCAGACGCAATGAAACGCTTGAGGTTTTCTGGAACCTCAGCACTCTCGTCATCTGACACTAACTTGGGCTCAACGGAAACGTCAGCGTCACTTTCAGCTTTAACAGCGATTTTATCAACATCATCACCTTGGCTAAGAAGCTCATCAGTGCTGGTTGCTTTCATTTCTGAGCCTTCTACAGATTTGATATCCTTCGCATCGGAAGCGCTATCGCTAGAGGCAGGAGCATCACTTTTACCAAGCAGCAGTGAAGCCAGTCTTTCCAAAAAGCCTTTTGATTCTCCACTATCACCACTCACTAAATCCTGCGCAGACGCAGGCTTAGCGACATTGGTGACTTTCGAAGTCTCTACTGAAGGAGTTACATTGACATTCATACACAGCTCACTCGCATTAATCACTGCAAACCTTTGCCGCTTAAGACGGGGATTTCCCGTCAGCAAAGGGTTGCTAATCTGTTCGCGTTAAAATTGTATAAAGAACTGCAAAAAACGAGCCAATTGACAGTTTCACTGGACAATGAAAAGTGAGTTCTACAAAGAATTTGTGCGTCGACGGTTAAAGTTCAGTGTGGAAAACTCATCCATCATCTTCTGATCTCGTTTCTCTTCTAAACGCTGACGTTCCGCCTGTTTTTTCTCAATTAACCATTCATAAGAACGGCGCTGTTTACGGACATCCAACCAATAAGACTCGCAGTTCTCTACTTGTGTTTTGAAGTGCTGTTCCGCTTGTCGCTGCTTCGATAAGGTTTCATCAAGTTGTGTTAAGAAACGATTTAAGTGTCCATACTGACTGGCGGTTAATCCTGCTTGACCACGTGACACAAGCTGTTGGCAATAGTCCAAGCGATACTGCTCAATCTGTTTAAGCTGATGATAATAGTCTTCCAGTTCGCTGCGAGCCTTGCCCAAAGCCATCACTGCTTTATCTTCTTTACTTTTCGCCTGTTCAAGCAAAAATTCGAGAGCATTATCCATTCAGCCATTACCCCACATTGAGTACATTCTTAAGCATGCTGATACACATATCGTAAGGTACCGACTCTTTCATGGTTTGCTGTAAGAAACCATCCAGTTTTGGTTTAAGAGTAAAGGCGCTGTCTATCGCAGGATCCGTACCCGGTTTGTAAGCCCCTATTGAAACAAGATCTTGGTTTTTACGACAGGTAGACAATATCTGACGCACGGCTTTTGACATCAATACATGCTCGTCAGTGGTTATTTGCGGCATAACACGGCTGACCGATTTCTCAACATCAATAGCTGGGTAATGACCCGCATCGGCCATTTCACGAGACAGAACAATGTGACCATCAAGTATCGCGCGAGAAGCATCAGCGATTGGGTCTTGTAAATCATCCCCTTCGGTTAACACCGTAAAGAATGCAGTAATGGAGCCTTGATGAGGACCGCCGTTACCCGCTCGTTCAACCAGCGCAGGCAATTTAGCAAACACCGAAGGTGGATAACCTTTGGTTGCAGGAGGTTCACCGACTGACAATGCTATTTCACGCTGAGCTTGCGCAAAACGGGTTAGCGAATCCATGAGTAGTAGTACGTCTAAACCTTGGTCACGGAAATATTCCGCGATAGTCAGCGCAGTTTGACACCCTTTTAAACGCATTAATGGTGATGAATCCGCAGGTGCAGCCACAACGACAGAACGTTGTCTGCCATCCACACCTAAAATTTCTTCAATAAATTCTTTAACTTCGCGACCACGTTCACCAATGAGCCCCACCACAACGACTTGTGCCGTTGTACCTCGAGTCATCATGCCCAAGGTCACCGATTTACCGACACCTGAACCGGCAAACAAACCGATACGCTGGCCTTTACCGACCGTCAATAGACCATTGATGGCTTTAATACCAACATCTAGCGGTTCACTGATTGGCTTACGTGCTAAAGGGTTGATTGGGTCAGCGTTAAATGATGCCTTTTGGTCGGTATAAATCGGACCAAGGCCATCAAGAGGTGTTCCTACACCATCAATTACTCGACCGAGTAATTCCATACCAACAGGCAAACCTGCTTCGACGGTTAGAGGAGTAACCTTCGCCCCCGGAAGCACGCCTGTGATCTGCTCACTGGGCATTAAAAATAGACGATCACCAGAGAAACCGACAACCTCAGCTTCCATCGAGCCAGACATGGTTTCAACACAGCACAGACTGCCAATCGGCGCACGACAACCAGTGGCTTCTAATGTTAAACCAACCACTCTCACCAACTTGCCAGAGGCTATTGGTCTGCTTTTGAGTCCATGGACTTTATATTGTGAGAGTCTATCAGCCAGTTGAAGCATTATTCATGGCCCTGTTGGTGACGGTTAGTTCCACAGAAGCTCTGCAATACACTGCGAACTCTGTCTTCCATTCGGTAATTGACACTTGATTCACCCGCTTCAATTTGAACATCGCCGCGGCTTAAAGCCGGTTCACTGATGAGTGTCCAGTTGCGGGTATCCAGTTCATGTTCACCATAAGCCTGCTTGATGATTTCGCAGTCTTCTGGATGCAATTTAAGTGTGATGGCATGTCCGGCAATAGGCAGAGCTTCAACCGACGCTTTCACTGTGTCGAGAATCACCTGCGGATTAGTTTGTACTTCAACATGCACGACTTCTTTCACTAGTGACAGCACCATATCCACCAGCTGCTTTTCAACCTGTGCATTCATCAGTTCAAGGGGTTGAGCAAATTGGTTCGCAAGACTCATAAAGATTTGAACGTGTTCTTGGATAACTTGCTGGCCAGCTTCCAAACCTTCAGCACTACCTTCTTGAAAGCCTTTTTCCTGGCCGACTTTATGACCAGCTTCTTGGCCCAGTTGGAAACCTTCTTGATAACCTTCTGCTTTGCCTTGCTCAATGCCTTCCTGATAAGCAGCTTGTTTGATTAATTCAATTTCTTCTTCAGTAAGAACGACAGGCTCTTCTGTTTCAGGCTCATCGAAATTCGGAATCCAGCTCGGATCATAATTAAGCGCCGTTTCCTTTGCTTTTTTATGCATCTCAGAGGTGTAGTCTGGTAGACCCCACTTTTTCGTCTGTTCAACAGTTTCATCAGAATCGAGGCGGATAAAACCGCGCTTTCTTTCACCTGACATCATATTTCCTATCTAAAGATAAAAAAGGCCGGCTGGTTAAGCTGGCCTTATGGGCTGTTATCTTGTCTGAACAACAGTCCTATATTAAGAAGACCTGTTTTACAAAACCGATGTAGTCATCAGTGCTATTTCAGCAACCATTCGTTTTATAAGAACTCGTCTGCGCCACCACCCAGTATCAGCTCACCGTTGTCAGCCATACGTCGGGCAATAGCAAGAATCTCTTTCTGCGCCGTTTCCACATCAGAAACTTTGATCGGTGGCATTGCCTCCAAGTCATCTTTCATCAATTCAGCAGCACGTTTAGACATATTCTTGAAGATCTTATCTCGCAACGTGTCGTCTGCACCTTTAAGAGCTCTCTGTAGAACGTCTTGCGGAACGTCACGCAGCAATTTCTGAATACCCTGATCGTCGACTTCGACCAAGTTCTCGAACACGAACATAAGGTCTTGAATCTGAGTTGCCAAATCTTCGTCTTGGTCACGCATCTGATCCATAAGAGCTCCCTCGATATTGTTGTCGAGGTAGTTCATGATATCTGCCGCCGCTTTCAAGCCGCCAATCTTCGCTGCTTGTGCACCAGCCTGACCTGCGAACTGTTTCTCCATGATTTCGTTTAACTCAGCCAGTGCTGAAGGTTGAACTTCTTCAAGGTTAGCAATACGCATCATTAAGTCTAGACGATCACGTTCAGCAAACTGCGCCAGTATTTCTGCGGATTGATCTGGGTCCAAATAAGACAATACGATAGTCTGAATTTGTGGGTGCTCGTTGACGATAATGCTCGCAACCTGACGAGGGTCCATCCATTTCAAAGAGTCCAGACCTTTAGAACCGGTACCCAACAGGATTTGGTCAACCAAGTTATTCGCTTTATCTTCACCCAGTGCAGCAACCAACGCATTACGCATGAAGTCTTCGCTGCCCATACCGATATTGGTGTATTTCTGGATATCTTCCAAAAACGCGCGGTGTACTGCCGTTACTTTGCCTTGGCTCAGGTCTTTTGCCCGCGCCATAGCACTACCCACACGTTGCACCTGTTTAGGTTCAAGGTGACGGATAATTGCCGCTGCATCTGCCTCATTGAGACTCAGTAGCAAAATTGCTGCACGCTCTTCACCGGGAATATCAGCAATTTCTTTTTCTAATTCAGTTAGCTCTCGGTTGTCTTGATTGATTATTTCATTAGGCATCGTTAGCCACCCAGTTCTTAACTACTTGAGCTGCAAGCTCAGGTTCGTTGGCAACCAGAGCACGTACTGCTTTGAGTACATCCTCGTCTTTATGTAAATTCGGTAAGTCTATGCCAGAGCCAAACTCAAACAGTTCCCCACCTTCTATATCACTACCAATCAGGCTGGTTTCCCCATCGATACCAATCGGTAAACCATCAGGTCCGTATAGTTGATCATCGTCATCCACAGATGGATTGAGGAGTTTCTTCATCGCAGGGCGTACCAGCACCAACACGATAACCATAATCACTGCTGCACTTGCCAACCAACGAATCCAATCGTTGAAATTCGGGTGCTCCCAAATTGGCACATCAGCAATAGTTTCAACTTCGGGTTCAGCAAAGTTCATACTCAATACATTCAGCAAGTCACCACGGTTTTCACTGAAACCAACGGCACCAACCAATACCTGACGAATGGCTTGCAATTCACTATCGCTTACAGGTGTATAGGTGACTTCACCCGTTTCCGGGTTGACGCTGCTTCGGTTCTTAATTGCAACAGCGACAGTTTGACGGTTAATCACACCTGTTTGACGGCGCTCGTGGCTGATTGTCGTATCTAATTCAAAGTTTCGGGTCGCTTCTTTGTGAACAGCCCCTTGCCCCATCAGAGAGCCATCTTTCATCTGCGCCACATCTTGTGGGATAGAGGCATCAGCAGGAGGCTGGTTACTCAATGCGCCCGGTACACCGGCAATTACATTACCGTTATTGTAATCTTCTAAAGTGTATTCACTGCGTGTCGCAGGAGTATTTGGGTCAAAACGTTTACGAGTCTGCTCTATCGCGCTGAAATCCAGTTCAACGTCCACCTGAGCGGTATAGTTACCCAAACCTAAAATCGGAATCAAAACTGAATCAATTTTTTCACGTAAGTCTTGCTCTTTCTTACGCTCAGCTTCCTGCTCTTTACGACGAGCAGCCGTAACCGGATCCTGTGAACCAGAGCTAAGCAGACGTCCATGTTGATCCGTCACCGTAACGCGTGTCGGTTTCATTCCCGGAACCGCGCTCGCGACCATATCGACAATGGAATCGACTTCCCCTTGTTTTAGATTGGTACCAGTGCGCAGTGTTAAAAATACCGACGCAGACGCTTCTTGGTTTTGACGAACAAACACACTTTGTTTAGGCAGAGCAAGAAGCACACGCGCTTTGTTCACTTGGCGCATCTCTTCAATGCCTTTAGCAAGTTGGCGCTCACGGCTGAGTTTCAGACGCTCTTGCTCCAAGCGTTGCGAAACACCAAAGCCCATGTCTTGCAGCAGAATTTCATCGCCTTCGTGACGTTCCTGATTCATACCTGCACGAACCATGTTTAACTTAAGACTGTTGTAGTCAGAAGTCGGCACCAGAATGGTATTGCCGTCTAACTTGTAGTCTTGTTTTTGCTGGTCGAGGTAATCAAGAACAGGGATCAGTTCTTGTGTATCATAAGCTCCTAATGGACGCATTTCTGGCTCTTTAACCCAGAAAAACAGCATCACAATTAAGGCCACACAAATAGAGATAGAGAGAACAAGGACAACTTGGCGTAGTAAATCCAAGTCACCCATAGAGAAGTCCATTTTTGAGGAGCTTTTTTCTTCAGCGTCGACGTTTTGCGTGTCCATATCCATGTCGGAAGTCGACATCAAGCTATGGTCACCGCCGCTATCGCTTAATGTAAGATCGGTTGTTTGCTTATTCTCAGCCACAATTCACACCTTCACTAAACTGGCATGTTCATCAGTTCTTTGTACGCTTCAACAAGCTTGTTGCGTACCTGAATAGTGGCTTCAAATGCCACGCTCGATTTGTTGCGAGCAATCATGACATCAGAAAGAGAGACATCTTCATCGCCACGATCAAAGCGCATTTGAAGGTCGCTTGAGGTTTTCTGTAAACCATTTACGTTGTTGATAGCCTGTGAAAGCATATCACCAAAATCAGCGCCAATTTTTTGTCCTGTTGGCGCAGGGCGTGAATTGGTAGCTTCTACCATCATCGCCTGCATTTCGCTCTGTAAACCGTTTATATTCATTACTACCCCAAAAGCCAGAACTTTGACTAAACTTCATCTCTGTTCAGTAACGCAGCAATTTATGTGCCACTCTGATATTCAGTTAAATCACCCCGGAATGTCCATACCGGCATCACGCATTTTCGCTAGCTTGTAGCGTAATGTACGCGGGCTAATACCGAGCTTTTCAGCCATTTCTTTACGGCGGCCATTACACTCTATCAAGGTATCCATAATGATGGCAAACTCTTGGTCACGCAGTTCACCACCTAAGCCTGAACTACTGTTAGCGATTTTAGACACATCAACCTGAGCAACGGGTTTGATGTCTGGTGTGGCAACCGTTTCGCCACCTTCAACCAATTTCTGAAGACTCGAAGCATCCTGCCAATCCAGACCTTCAAGTAAGATATGTTCTTGGTCTATATGTCCATTCTCACTGAGAATCAGCGCACGCTGCACTACGTTGTCCAACTCACGCACGTTGCCCGGCCAAGAATAAGCATTGAGCTTAGTAACGGCAGACTCTGAAAGGCTAGGTACAGGCATACCTAATTTTTTGCAGTTACGCTCCACTAAATGGTTCGCGAGCGGTTCAATATCCGCTTTACGATCTTTCAGTGCAGGCCATGAAATTGGGAAAACATTCAAACGGTAATACAAGTCCTCACGGAAGTTACCTTCCTGCACGTATTGCTTTAAGTCACGGTTACTTGTAGCAAGCACACGAACATCCAGTTTAATGCTCTTACGGCTACCTAAACGTTCCACTTCGCGCTCTTGCAGAACACGCAGTAACTTAGCTTGCAGATTTAAGTCCATCTCACTGATTTCATCCAGCAAGATGGTGCCGCCCTGCGCTTGTTCAAATTTACCCGGACACGCTTGCACTGCACCGGTGAAAGCCCCTTTCTCATAACCGAATAAAGTCGCTTCCAACATATTGTCTGGAATTGCCGCGCAGTTGATAGCAATGAAAGGGCCATCTTTACGTAGTGAAGCGTTGTGAATGTAACGAGACATCACTTCTTTGCCGGAACCGCTAGGACCTAAAATCATCACGTTAGCGTCGGTTTTCGCTACTTTGTCAGCCAGAGCCAGCAGTTTTAAACTTTTCTCGTCAGCGACAACCGCATCACCATTATCGTCTGATTTTACTGGCGCATAACGACTGACCATGTTTAATAGTACTTCTGGTGCGAATGGCTTAGCCATGTAGTCGATTGCACCATCTTTCATCGCCGAAACTGCATCTTCAATATTGGCGTAGGCTGTCATCAACAATACTGGCAAATTAGGCCAATGCTGTTTGATGTTGCGCAGCAGAGCAAGTCCACCCATACCGCCCATTTGAACATCTGAAACCACAATATCCACAGAATTGTTTTTGAGTTTCACCAAAGCATCTTCAGCACTGTCAGCTTCCAGCCATTCATAACCAGCCAGTGCTAAGGTATCTACTAAGGCTTCGCGTAGGCCTTCATCATCTTCAACGATTAAGACTTTGCTTTGTGCCATCATCATTCTCCAGTTTCTGCGTGAGTGGAATCAGTGTGATTTTGCAAAGGAATACAAACGGTAAAACACGCACCGTCCCCCTCTTCAGATATCAGTTCTAATCGTCCGTCATGCGCCCGACAGACCATCTGTACAACCGCAAGGCCTAAACCTGTTCCCTGCGAGCGAGTGGTAAAGAAAGGTTCCATAATCTTACTTTGTAACTCAAGAGGTACACCGGGTCCGCTGTCTTGAACGGATATTTTGAGTTCTCCATTCACAGGGCGGAAAAACACATCAATTTGTGATTCTTTTCCAGCTATCTGAATCGCATTCATCACTAAATTACTTAATGCTGAGGCAATAGCATTCGAATTGCCCAGCAACATTGTCTCTTGCTCTTCCACTTCGAGACAAAAATCAATTTGGTTGTTTTTCAACGCCGTCTCGACCATTGGAGAAAACTCCCCAACCAGATCAGCGATTGAAAATGGTTTCACTACTTTGTTGTCGCCGCCTTTCGCAAACAGCAACATATCATTGACTTGTTTTTCCAAATCATACAAACGATCCATCAACTTACTTTGAAAGCGCTCACGGGTTGTTGTAGGTAAATTGGGTGCTCCCAGATTAGAAGCATAGAGCATGGCACTCGATAACGGTGTTCTCACCTGATGAGCCAAAGAAGCCACCATTCGCCCTAAAGACGATAATCGTTGTAAATCACTGACTCGAGCTTGCAGCAAGCGAGTTTCTGTCAAATCAGTGATCAAAATAAGCTGACCTGTATTCGAAGCGGAAATCGCCAAGCGCACTTTACGGCCATTTCGCAATGAGATTTCGTGACCATCATCCTCACGAGGAGCAAACGCAATCTGAATAATTGCGTACCAGCGTTCGCCTAAAAGAGGAACATCTAAAATGCGCTGCGCTTCAGGATTGGCTTCTCGCACAACCCCTTGGGTATCCAACAAAATCACGCCCGCGGGCATGACATCAAGAACTTGCTTATAGCGTTCTACTTGGTCTTCTAAGGAATCTAAATGTGAATGCTGCTCTTGCACTTGATCTACCATCGTCGAGAATCTGCCTTCCAATACAACAATAGCCTGTCACGCAAAATGCATGCCAGGCTATTCTATATTTATTTCAACAACTTATTTCAATGACAATAAATTGACTCACTCGTACTATGGCTTTTTAGCGCTGCATATTGTACTTACGCATCTTTTCAACCAAGGTAGTTCGGCGCATGCCTAACATATCCGCTGCACGAGCAACAACACCGCCCTGAGCTTCCAAAGCTTGGTTGATCAGGCTCACTTCTAAGTCCGCCAAAAGCTCCTTTAGGTTTACCCCTTCTGGTGGCAACGCCTGCGGAACATCAACATCTGTGAAATTGTCTGAAGCATCTAAACTGAAGTTTTCTGAGAAGATGCTGTCAAGAGCATCACGCTCCTGCTCTTCTACCGAACTAAAGCGGCTTGGCTCAGGCTGAAACTCAGGGATATCACTGTAACGGTATTTAGTTGGTAGATGGTTAACATCAACCAAACTATTTGGATAGAGGATAACCATCCTCTCAACGAGGTTTGCCAGCTCACGAACGTTACCCGGCCAATCATGCTCCATCAGAGAGTTAATCGCTCTTGGTGTGTAACAGATAGGCTGAGCACCTTCTGCTTCCATACGCGTCATCAGCTCACGTAGTAACAGAGGAATGTCTTCTTTGCGTTCTTTAAGCGAAGGCATTTCAATTGGGAAAACATTAAGACGATAGTACAGGTCTTCACGGAAGCGCTGTTCTTCTATCATGCTCTCCAAATTACGGTGTGTTGCAGCGATAATTCGCACGTTGGCTTTAATCGTGGTGTTGCCACCAACCCTTTCAAAGCAACGTTCTTGCAATACACGCAGTAATTTAACCTGCATGGTCATCGGCATATCACCGATTTCGTCTAAGAATAACGTGCCGCCTTCTGCCAATTCAAAACGTCCTTTACGAGCGGTAATCGCTCCAGTAAATGCGCCTTTTTCATGACCAAAGAGTTCACTTTCCAATAGATCCGCAGGGATTGCGCCACAGTTAATTGGCACAAAAGGACCGCCACGACGTGGTGAATGGTAGTGAATATTTCTTGCGACAACCTCTTTACCAGTACCAGATTCTCCTAAGATCAATACGTTAGCTTCTGTTCCAGAAACTTGTTCGATCAAATGGCGAACTTCTTGAATACCGTTACTCTGGCCGACCAAACTGCGAAAAAGAGTGTTCTTGCGGTCTGAAGCGACAACGTTAATGCCCTGACGACCTAAAAATGCTTTGCAGTGGCGGAGTGCTTCACTCAGTTGTTGATAGTTAAGAGGGAACTCCAACTCACCAACAAATTGAGGAAATTCTTCCAAAGAGTACGGCTGCTTATCAGCCAATAAAAGAGGAATGTGATTTGCGCTTGCGAGCGATGAGGCTAATGATTCTGATAGTTTATTATCTTTCAACGATCCAAGAATGCATCCTGTCCACGTTGCCGACCAATTGATTTGATCAGCCAGCGAAGACTCAATTACCTCACACTGCTCTCCTACAAATTCTAATATGATACTGAGATTAAGACGAATAGACGGATCGTCTTCAATCACAAGCAATTTTGCTAAACCTTGCATAGGTGAGAATATTTGCCTTCAATCTGGAAAGTTGGGTGTATCTACACAATAAGAATCGTTATTCGGCTGAATTAGTCTTTTAAGTAGCTCTAAATATACGATAGTCAATCTGTGAAAATCAGCAACAAAAAAAAGCCATTAGGCTATCTAATGGCTTCTATTCTATGTGATAAAAAAAATAAGGCAACCAAGCAATTAGCTGGTGTGAGCTCTGTTAAAACTTTCAGAGATAACTTACAAGCCTACTTCATTTGAAGTCAGGTTGTGGTATTCAGCAGGAATTTGATCCCAAGCCGATTTAATTTCACGAATAATATCGATCACATCATCCACAATCTGCGGATCGTTCTGATGATTAGCCTCGGCAATTTGCGTGATCATAAATTCGTACAGCTGATCTAGGTTTTGTGCGATTTCACCGCCATCATCCATAGATAAACAGCTACGTAAGCTGATTATAATGTCCAAAGCTTTACCAAAGCGCTCGCCTTTAACAGGGACGTTGCCCTGTAGCATTGCTGCTTTACCTTGAATCAAACGTTCAATAGCGCCAGCCATTAACATCTGTACAATCTTATGCGGTGAGGCCGCACTTAGCTGGCTATCCACTGATACTTTTTTGTACGCCTGCAAAGAACCACGCATAGTCTTCCTCTTTATAAAAACTTTTTGTATTGCTGAACCGATTTATTACCGTGACGGAATTTTTGTAAATCTTTACCGATTAACAGGGTTTTTGACTGCATCAGTTCAACAAGTTGTTGTGTATCTCGAACAGCATCTCGCCAACATTGGGATTTGCCTAGTGCTGGATTTTCTGACACTTCAGTCAGTAATCTTTGCAATAACTGTTCCCTTATATCGACAAGTTGAATAATTTCTTCAACATTTATATCGTCATCTGCCAATAAATCTTTAATTTGATTATCGACATTGCTCAACTCTTTCAGCTGTTCATCCATCATATTAGCCTAGCGCGTTCATCATACCGGCTAACTGAGACTGCATTTTGCCTGTGGCATCCTGCATGGCCGAAAACTTGTCGAACGTCCTTTTCTCCAAGCTATCCATTCGACGATCAAGTGCAGCTTGGTCATCATTAAGACGGTAATTTCGCTCTGTGAGTGTCTTTTCACGATTGCGAATAACGCCAGTCACACCGGTCATACCTTGGATGGCATCTTCGACTTTTTTCGCAAAGCCCTGATTACCACCAAAAAAGTCGCCCAGCTTGGTGAAGTTGTTATTTAATTGACGATCGAGCATATCATAGTTGATCTCCATCGTCCCTTGGCGTGTAGTCGTGATACCAAATTCAGTTAAGCTTTGCAGCGTCTCGGGTGCTTGTTCAATTTTACTAGAGAAGACCGATTTTAGACGGGAGTCTGCACTGCGTACCACACTATCACCCGCAAGAGGCCCAGCTTGTCCGGTACGAGGGTCAACCCCAGAGAGCTCTTTAGTGACTTGATAGAACTGGTTATACGCATTGACAAACTGCTCAATATCTTCGCGCACACTATTACGATCGTATTCGATGTCAATTTCTGCAGGCTGCTGATTGCGTTCAGTCTTGCCCTTTAACGTTAAATCGACGCCTTCAATTGCATTTTCAATCACGTTGTTTTTACTAGAAAGCTTAGCAACACCGTCCAACACGACTAACGAATCTTGCGCAGATTGCACTTCGGTCATGCCCGAATAAGCATCAAAGGAGGCTTGTGCCGCCTTCAGTTGCTCGTTGACTGACTCTACTTTTTCAAGCAGTTCACGTTCTTCCGGAGTCAGTTTTGCACGCGCCATCGCTTTGGCTTCATCTGGCGTCATGCTGCCGTTTTGTACGGCTGCACGGATATCGGCTTTTTCTTGCGCCAATTGCCGTTCAAGTTTTTGCTGTGCTTCTTTTGGCGTAACGTAAGAATCCACCAAGGTTCCTGAAGCTGTATTTGTCCAACCAGGAACATCTTTTGATTTGTCTATCGCTTTGTCATCAAGCTCTGGTTCTGGCTCATAATAAGAGTCCAACAAAGTACCTGATGCTGTTTCTGTCCAACCAGGAATACGTTCTTCTGGTTTTAAATATTTGTTAACGTCAGCGCCTGCCTTGGCGGCTGCTTTAACGGCGGAATCAGACAATTCTGCACCATCAGCATCAACGCCATTATTATCTTTTGCTACTTTCTGAACTTGAGCGGCAACCGATTCATCAATTTCTCGGGCGGCATTACCGATTTTTTCTGCCACTTTGGCGGCAATCTTTTGCTGCTCTGGTGTCAAAGGGGCAATCAATTGCTGGGCTGAAGCACGCGCTTTTTCTAGATCTTTAACGCGGTCTTCTAATGTTTTGTACTCAAGAGACTTTAGGGGATCGCCCGATTGCGCTTGTGCCGAGATAGAGACTCGGTTTTCTTCACCAGAAATATTCGAGGCAACGATTAATCGAGGTCCGTCAACGTCGTTGATTACCGAAGCTCGTACACCGGGGTTACTCTTTTCACCGTTGATGCTACGAACAATATCGATAAGTTTAGATTGGGGTTTTACTTCAATATTGAAGCTTTTCTTGCCAAGTGAAATTTGCAGCTTACCCGGGCCAAACTTTGCGTCTTCAGGAAGTACATCAGACGCAATTTTATGGCTCTGAGCAAGCTGCAACACATCTACTGAGTATTTACCAGCGATGGCATCAGTGGTTGCTGTCGCGACGACGGACTTATCATCAGAGGAGTCCACAGAACGAACTGCAAACGCCTTTTCCTGACGAAAATTCGCCATCAGATTTTTCATCGTATCCAGCGACTCTCTGAGTCGGCCATAGGCACTAATACTGGTATCAATACCAACGCGCTCATTGTCAATTCGTTGCTGTTTGGGAACACGCTCCGAATTGACAATTTTGCTGACCATTGAATTTATATCAAAGCCAGTGTTCATCCCCATTGGGCCTAAACTCATTCAACCACCTCAAAAACATATTTACACCTTAGCCGACAATAAGCCCGATTTATGGTCCTGTTGTCGGGAAAGACGTCGTAATACTTCAAGCATTTCTTCTTCAGGAATTTGGCGGATAATGTCACCTGTTGAGGCTTCATATACCGTTACTACGTCCCGACCAGATTCTTCATCAATTCTGAAAGATAACCCTTTGTTGATAGATTTAACAAAATCGCTAACTTGTTCTACCATTTTAGCTCGTCGTTCTTCATTCAGCTTCTCACGTTCACGAGAACGTTCAATTGCTGCGTCGACCGACTCTTGCTTAGTCTTCTCCAGCTGTTGTGAAATGTGCTCATAAACCTTATCTGAGCGCTCTACCGGTCGTTCCTCCCTTTTCGCCGTCGAAATGTTATTTACGCTTTCATTTTCTGAAGCAAATTTGATGCCACTTTGTGAGCCGAAAGGCTGGACGTTCGATGTGTGTAATGGTACTTCCATAACAATCTCCCTTCCACCTTAGAGGTAACTTTTCTCCAATTACGCTACCTATAAAGCTCAGTTAGCTTTATCAGTTAACCCAACAAGCTAAGAGCCGCAGATGGTGACTGCTTCGCTTGAGCCAAAACAGACGTACTCGCTTGTTGCAGAATTTGCGACTTCGTCATTGCAGTGGTTTCACGAGCGTAATCCGTATCTTTAATACGGCTACGAGATGCATTCACGTTCTCGTTGATGTTCTCTAGGTTGCTGATTGCATGACCAAAACGGTTTTGGAATGCACCTAGTGAAGCACGTTGGCTATCTACGGCTTTAAGAGCACCATCGATCACCGCAATCGCTTCTTGAGAACCACCAACTGTTGATACGTCAATATCTTTTACAGTCAGGTCTTCACCTTGGCCAAAGCCAATCTCGGTACCAAGATCACCACCAATAGTGACATCACCTTGGACTTTTTGAGTTGCTGCGAAAAGTTGTAGCTTACCACCTTCACCAACTGACGCTTTAATGTCGTCATTTTGGCCGTTGATGTAAGTAGCCACTTCTTCCAAGTCATCACCTGCTTTTGCAGAAATAGTGACTTCACGAGCTTCACCCTGTTTGTCGGTGTAGTTCAGTGTTAGATCTTTCGCTTCGCCGACTTTCCAATCCGATCCTTTACCTTCTTGGGCACGGTAAGCTTTACCACCCATATCGGTCGTATCTGAACGCATGTTACTCATAGATAAAGCGACCGCTTCACCTGAGTCAGCACCGATTTGGAAGGATTTACTGCCGAAAGAGCCGTTCAGTAGCTTGTTACCACCAAACGATGTGGTTTCCGCAATACGGTTCAATTCGTCATTAAGTGCAGACACTTCTTCTTGAATTGCTAAACGCTCAGAACGCGAGTTCGAACCGTTAGAAGATTGCAATGAAAGGTCACGCATACGTTGAAGGATGTTGGTAGTCTCATTCATTGCACCTTCAGCAGTTTGTGCAATAGAGATACCATCGTTCGCATTTCTTACCGCCATGTCTAAGCCACGGCTTTGAGAAGTTAAACGGTTTGAAATTTGTAGACCTGCCGCATCATCTTTTGCGCTGTTGATTCGGTAACCCGAAGACAAACGCTCCATAGATTTTTGCGTGCCGTCCGCTGCATTGTTTAAATACCGCTGAGCAGTCATCCCCGCGACATTCGTGTTCACACTTATTGCCATATTGATCTCCTTAGGCAGATTGTTGATATACCTTCGAGTCTCTCACCTCTCTCCGGCACACCTCATTTCTCTCGTAATCTGTAACGGCGAAGAATTAACAACCTTTAGAGAAAAAATATTACTTTTTCGCAAAATAATTGAACATTTGAAGAATTAATAAGCAAATCAAGATATTAAATGCAAAAAAAATCCAGCCGAAGCTGGATTTTTTCATCTGGAAGCGGATTAACCAAGTAGGCTAAGCGCTGCGTTTGGAGCTTGTTTAGCTTGCGCCAACACTGTGCTTGATGCTTGAGAAAGAATTTGCGACTTAGTTAGTGCAGTTGTTTCTTTCGCGAAGTCAGTGTCTTTGATACGGCTCTTAGAAGCATTCACGTTTTCGTTAATGTTGTCTAAGTTGCTGATTGCATGGTTGAAACGGTTTTGGAAAGCACCTAGTTCTGCACGGTGGCTATCTACAAATTTCAACGCTGAGTCGATGATAGCAACAGATTCTTGAGCGCCGCCTACTGATGTTACGTCAATAGAGTTCACAGTTACTGCTTTACCTTCAGCAGAACCTAAACCTAGTTCACCAGCAAGAGAACCACCAAATGCTACTTCGCCGTCTAGTTTGTCAGTACCTGCGAATACTTGTAGCTTGCCATCTTCGCTTACAGACGCTTTAACTGTGTCTGTTTGACCGTTGATGTAAGTTGCTAGCTCTTCGATGTCATCGCCAGCTTTTGCTGAGATGTTGATAGTTTGCTCTTGACCAGCTTTGTCAGTGAAAGACATAGTTAGGTCGTTTGCACCTGATTGAACACCCCAGTTTTTGTCTTTACTTTCAGTTGCTTGGTAGCTAACACCACCCATCTTAGAGTTATCGCTACGCATGTTGTTTAGGCTTAACATTACAGCTTCACCTGAGTCAGCACCAATTTGGAATGACTTAGTTGAGAATGTGCCGTTTAGTAGCTTGTTACCACCGAAAGAAGTGGTTTCTGCAATACGGTTTAGTTCGTCGTTTAGTGCAGATACTTCTTCTTGAATCGCTACGCGCTCAGACTTAGAGTTTGAACCGTTAGTTGATTGTAGTGACAAGTCACGCATACGTTGCAGAATGTTAGTCGTTTCATTCATCGCACCTTCAGCAGTTTGAGCAATCGAAATACCATCATTCGCGTTGCGCACTGCTACGTCTAAGCCGCGGCTTTGAACGTTCAAACGGTTAGAGATTTGAAGACCAGCTGCATCATCTTTTGCGCTGTTGATTTTTGAACCAGACGATAGACGCTCCATTGACGTTTGTTGTGCGCTAGTTGCGCCGTTTAGGTAACGTTGAGCTGTCATTGCTGATACGTTGGTATTTACATTTACTGCCATGGTGATTTCTCCAATTGATTTTCCGGTAGTTCAGGTTTCCGACGTCTCGGAAAACCAAGTAGTTCTCTCAAAGTTACTTTCTATAACGGCTCCTATTCGGGAACCTTTAGAAAAATTTTTCGTTTTTTTTAAAAAAACTTCGTTTGGCGTATTAAACGTGACGAAAGCATTAAAAGTTTTAAAAAGTCGATTTTTTTATTAAAGGTTTACAACACAGCGTCGATAAACCTTGATTTTCTTTTACCCAGTGCGTTTTCTTTTTAACCAAGTAAAGATAAAGCCACGTTTGGCTGCTTCTTAGCTTGAGCCAAAATAGAGGTACTCACTTGTTGAAGAATTTGCTGCTTAATCATTTGCGTCGTTTCTTTCGCATAATCAGCGTCTTTAATACGGCTATTAGAAGCAGCTAGGTTTTCGTGCACGTTATCCAAATTATTGATCGCGTGCGAAAAACGGTTTTGTAATGCACCCAACTCGGCACGGTGACTGTCGACATATTGCAGCGCAGTATCTAAAACCGACACAGCACGTTGAGCACCACCAGCGGAGCGGATATCCAGGTCATTCACAGATTCATAGCCTTTGAGATCCATTTGAAGCTCTTCGGCTAAGCTGCCACTGAATGACAAAGTTCCGGAAGTCTCTTTACCCGCCATAAAGATCTGCAGTTGACCATCTTCATTGACGGATGCTGATACTTCATCGGTTTGACCGTTTATGTATGTGGCTAGCTCTTCTACATCGTCACCTTCTTTAGCGTCAATATTGATTGAAGACTCTTTGCCACTCGCATCAACATACTGAATCATCAGCTGGTTATTGCCTTTTGATACCTGCCATTGTTCATCCAGCGATCGACGGCCTACATAGCTGAAACCGCCCATATCAATACTGTCTGAACGCATGTTCTTCAACGACAACTGAACCGCCTCTCCAGAGCTTGCGCCTATCTGGAAAGAAGATTGTCCAAAAGTACCATTGAGCAATTTTCGCCCACCAAAAGAGGTTGTTTCAGCGATTCGGTTCAATTCATCATTCAAAGCCGCCATTTCTTCCTGCAAAGCGATTCTTTCGGCTTTGCTATTGGAACCATTGGCTGACTGAAGGGATAAATCTCGCATGCGTTGCAGCAAGTTGGTACTTTCCTGCATCGCCCCTTCCGCAGTTTGCATGATGGACACACCGTCATTGGCATTACGCACAGCGACATCAAGTCCGCGCATCTGAGTTTCTAAGCGATTCGATATTTGCAGACCTGCCGCATCATCTTTAGCACTGTTAATCTTCTTACCTGAAGACAAACGCTCTAAAGATTGATTAAGCATTTCTGTAGCTGAGTTCAAATGGCGCTGAGCCACAAGAGCAGAGACATTTGTGTTTACCGTTACCGCCATACAGACGCAACCACCTACTTCTGGTTAATTCTGTTAGCTATATCGGTGGCGAGCAGATTTTCTTTAGTAAGAGTTTTATCTAAAGCAAAAAGCCGGACATTCAGTCCGGCTTTCATCTATACGATTATTCTCTTTTTATCGAACTAGGCCTTTAAAGCAAGGCTCGCTAGCATCTCTTGAGAAGGTGCGAAGAAGTACGCGCCAGTGACAGCATGGGTAAAGCGAAGCAGCTGGTCTGTTTTACCATCAGTCACACCATACATACTTTCTAGCATCACTTTCATGTTATGCAGTGTGTGGCAGTAAGAGATAAACAGCAGACCATGCTCACCACTTGCAGTACCATACGGTAAGCTGTGGCGAACAATCTTCAACCCTTTACCTTCTTCTTTAATATCAACACGACCTACGTGTGAAGCGGCTGGAACATCATCCAATTCGATGGAGTCAGGCTTAGTACGGCCTACCACTTTTTCTTGAGCAGCGATGTTTAAACGGTTCCAAGCAGGCAAATCATGCACAAAGCGTTGCAGCAATACGTAGCTACCACCAGCAAACTCACCATCCTGAATCAGTGCCACTTCTTGACGTTTCTCATCTTTTGGATTTTCGGTTCCATCGATGAATCCTGTCATATCACGAGCATCTAGGTAGCGGAAACCATAAGTTTCATCAACGACCGTCACATCTTCTGCCGTCTCAGCTAAGAATGTGCGTAAAACGTAAAACAACAAATCGTGACGAGTTGAATGACAGTGAATCAGTACATCAACATCCGTACTAGGTGCTAATACATTGCCTTCACCTAGCGGTTGAAAATCGATCAGCTCTTCTGGCATCGCAACATCAAGCTTTTGCCAAAATGCTTTAGTAAAAGAAACCGATACCGTTAAAGCCGCACCGGGTTGATTGGCATTCATATCCGCGATTTGTGCTGGCAACGCTTGAAGCTGTTGTAAAACATGAGCGTGGTTTTGGCGAATTTTCAAAAGGCTATAGAGTGCAAATGGGCCTGCTTCAGGCAGAATTGCAGTCTGTGACATTGACATAAAAAATCCTCACTATTCATTTATGCTCATTGGTTATGGACTGAGTGTAATTAAAAAATATTTCTCTATGTTGACCACGATCATGAGTTAACAATGATCATGTTCGATACAAAACAGGGACTTGAAAGCAATCTCTGACACTACGACTGTTATAAACATACAAAGCAAACCACAGTAATAGCAACATACTCAAGGCGGATATCCAGCTAAAAGAACCGTGCTGAAGATAAACGTGATACCCAGATTGAGCGAATTGCGCCAATGCCGTTAACAACGTTACCTCTCTGCCCCATTTAGCGAATGATATCGCCCAGCGCCTGTCAGGGTGTCTTAATCCGACCAACCACATCATTGCAATACTCGGCACGCCCATCGCTAACCCTAGATACAACATCGAGAGATCAGGGTAAATCAAACCTAGAATTTTCGGTCCACTGTCGCGACTGGCTCCTGCCATCACAAATACAATCCAAGCTTTCGACAAGAAAAACCAGCCTAGCCATAACCATTTAGGAGCCTTAAGAAAGCCGTTAGCATCGTATTGTTCAATTGAATAACGCACAGTGTTCCATCTAATATTACTACCTTTGTTACACAACCACTTTAACCGAATAGTTTCAAATAGCTATACGTAATCGCTGATTGAACCAGTAGAGATTAGATTCAGAATGTAAGAAAAAGACTTGAGTACCATTCTAGCCAATTATCAGTGACGTCATAGTGAAAGACAAACAGAACACCATGAGAGATATAGAAATTAGACAGCAGAGTTGATCTAGAGCCCTTCATCAAATATGTCCGTTCGTGATAGGGTTTAGTCCTATTGACTATCAAGACTAGATTCTGCATTTATGAACAAGAAAATCGTTCCTTCGGAACAAACTCAGCAAGAGGCATTGGCGGTCGCTAGAGCAATTCAAAAACCGGGACAAACAAAAGAACAGACCAAATTGATTGCTCAAGGAATAGAGAAAGGTATAGCGCTATACAAAAAGCAGCAAAAAGAGAAAAACCGCCAAGCAGATAGAGCGCGCAAGAAAGCGTTAAAAACAAAGCAAACCAGTGCAGAAACTCAAGAGACGGAAGAGTTTAATGAATTTGAAGCAGCAACAAACACGCCAAGCTTATTACCTTGGATATTACTAGGCTTAAGCTGGGCTGGCTTTATCGCGTATTGGTTTATACAAAACCAATAATAAAGAAAAAGCCAGCAATGCTGGCTTTAAAATCCTAAGCTCGCCGCAATATCATTTTTGCGGTCAAAAACCCATTGGCTATCAAATGGTCCCCAGTCTGATAACTGGTAGTAGCCATCGTTATGACGTCTACCATCCTGAACAAACATGAGTTCTATACCAATTCCCGGAAGCGCTTTAATCACGTCCTGAATCGTACGACGTGGCCATCCCGTTTTCTCAATAAGTTTAGGCACATTAGGCCGCTCAAGGCTTTCCACTAACAAGGCTAAATACAAACGCCTAGCAAAAACAGGACTCAATTCCATTGATACCTCCTAATCAATACAGGACTCATTATTTCTTTTTTACCTCGAAACGTGTTGCGTTTGATCAATAACTTTTCAATACCATGCAAATCAGAGCGTATTTTCTTGTCACGAACCCTTTTGTCACGAGGCTGGCTTCCTGTTAGGATTTGGCAAACAACGATAATTCAGCCTATATCCACAAGCTTGACGTTGTAACCCTCGCGGTTGCAGTTCCTGTGGGTGGGGAGATAAAGGAAAAATATTAATGACTATTATGTATGGCATCCCAAACTGCGACACAATTAAGAAGGCGCGTAAGTGGCTTGAAGCAGAAGGTGTTGAATACCAGTTTCATGATTATAAAAAACAAGGGATCGACGCTGAACTCGTCAAGGAGTTTTGCCTATCACTTGGTTGGGAAAATGTGTTAAATAAACGCGGCACAACCTATCGTCAACTTAGCCAAGAGCAGAAAGACACGTTGAATGAAACGAATGCTATCGCGTTGTTGGTTGAGCAGCCTTCAATGATTAAGCGTCCGATTGTGCGCCACAATGACAAACTAGAACTCGGCTTCAGCGCTGCGAACTACTCGGCTCTTTTTTGCCAATAATTTTTTCTCAATAAACCGTTTCTTTATTAACAAGGATTTCAAGGATGACAGATAGCCCTGTTTTGGCTCTCGCAAAAGATTTAATCAGTCGCCAATCGGTAACCCCAATCGATGCAGGTTGCCAAGATTTAATGATTCAACGCTTAAAAGCGCTCGGTTTCGAAATCGAATCAATGGTGTTTGAAGACACGACCAACTTCTGGGCTCGTAAAGGTACTGAAGCACCGCTGTTTACCTTCGCTGGCCACACAGATGTCGTTCCTGCCGGTAAACTGGAGCAATGGCATACTCCACCATTTGAACCAACCATTATCGATGATCATCTGCATGGGCGTGGCGCGGCAGATATGAAAGGTTCACTGGCTTGTATGATTGTTGCTGTAGAACGCTTTCTTGCTGAAAACCCGAACCATAAAGGTTCAATCGGCTTTTTAATCACTTCTGACGAAGAAGGTCCATTCATCAATGGTACAACACGAGTTGTTGATACCTTAATGGAACGTAACGAACTGATTGATATGTGTATTGTTGGCGAACCTTCAAGCACATTGAAGGTCGGTGATGTAGTTAAAAATGGTCGTCGTGGCTCGATTACTGGTGACATCACCATTAAAGGGACACAAGGTCATGTGGCTTATCCGCATCTCGCGAATAACCCTGTACATCAGTCACTTCCAGCACTGGCTGAACTGGCAACAATGAAATGGGATGACGGCAACGAATACTTCCCGCCAACCAGCTTCCAAATTCCAAACGTGCATGCTGGAACAGGGGCATCGAATGTCATTCCGGGTGAGTTCAATGTTCAATTCAACCTACGTTTCAGTACCGAGCTATCAGCTGAAGAGATTCAGCGTCGTGTTCATTCCACTTTGGACGCTCACGGACTGGATTATGACTTGCATTGGACTCTGAATGGTCTGCCATTCTTAACAGATACAGGTGAACTGCTTGATGCCGTAGTTAAAGCCGTGAAAGAAGTGAATCATCAAGAACCCCAGTTACTTACAACGGGTGGTACTTCTGATGGTCGTTTCATTGCTCAAATGGGCGCACAAGTGGTGGAACTGGGTCCTGTGAATGCCACTATCCACAAAGTGAACGAATGTGTCAGCATTCATGATCTTGAGCTGTTGACCGATATGTACCAAAAAACGTTGGAAAATCTTTTAGCGTGATGGAGAACCTATTCGCGTGATTATGACCGCTGAGCAATTAACCGGTAAAACTGAATCCCATTTAACGGAAGTGCTGGTAGGACAGAAGTATTTTCTTGTCCATCCTGCTGTTAAAGATGATCTGCTGTCACTCAAAGAGGCTGCAGATAAAGAAGGTTTTAACTTCAATATTGCCAGCGGTTTTCGTTCCTTTGAACGCCAACTGGCGATCTGGAATCGAAAAATGTCAGGCGAAGCAGTGCTCCTTGATGAGAACAGCCAAATAATCCAGTCGCAAAACCTGAGTGATGAGAAAAAAATTACGGCTATTTTGCGTTGGTCTGCGCTACCGGGGGCAAGTCGTCATCACTGGGGAACCGATTTTGATGTCTTTGATAGAAACGCCATCCCAAGTGATGGCGGTTTGAAACTGGAGCCCTGGGAGTATTTACAAGACCACCAGCAACCTTTTTACCTCTGGTTGCAAGCACATTTAGCCGAGTTTGGATTTTTCTTCCCTTATCAGGAAAATGGCTCAGGTGTCGCTTTTGAGCCATGGCACATCAGCCATAAAAAAACGGCTCAGGCTTGTTTGCAGCAACTCACTTTAGAGCAATTGTCTACGCAACTGGATTCTGCGCCCATTTTAGGTAAAGAGTGCGTGCGCCTAGGGCTTGCAAAGATCTACAATCAATACATCACTAACATCAGCACTCGCTAACGGCAATCAGCATGATAGAGTTTCTTTTTAACCCGTGGGTCATCTCAATCGTCATCGTCAGTGTGGTGATCGGTAATATTGCTGCATTGAAATACACAGCGAATATGAAATACGGTCAGCAGAAGAAGAAAAGCGATTTAGATAAACTGAATGAACTTGATAAACAACATCATAGCGACAAAAATCACAAACAATAAAGGACGCAAATGCGTCCTTTATTTTATCTAACGAGTATTCAGCGTTATTTCTTATCAATTATCGCTGCGAGTACTGGAACCATGTCTTTCAACAAGGCTTCTTCAACAGGTTTACCTGATGAATCAGTCACGTTAATAGAGGTACGGTTACCTAAATCACCAAATAGGAAAGTATAAGTTCCCGATTTTAGCTCAATAGGTTTTACGCCAATCTCTTGCCAGAACTCATCGTCCGGTGAAGCGTATTTTGCTTTTACAGTACCTTGTGACTGACTGCGTTCTTCAAGCGTAAAGCCCATGTGCGGTAAGATGTTAGGCAAACGAGGCCAAAGCACGTCGTAAGAAGAACGGGCAATAATCACAGGTAAACCACTACGGTCAGCACCCATTGAAATTGGAATTTTCTTTACTAACTCTTGTGCTTTTCGCGCTGCTTCTTCACGAGCGTCAAGATCATAGCGAGTCGTCACTAAGTTGGTCATCAAAGCGTTGTAACGCTCTTTATTGGTTGTTGAAACTGGCATCTGTTTGCCATCTTCACGCCAATCGATCAGTGACACTTTAAAGCCATAGCGATTATTGTCTTCAACTCGAGTCACTTCGTAACGAGCGCCCAACTCGACGTCTTCATCTTCTGCAACCCAAGAAACCCAATCCGTTTCAATTCTGTCATCAGTTTGAGAAAGGATATTAATTTTACGCTCAGCGATCACTTTTAAGACCGTATTCCAAACTTTATCCACTTCTTCTTTACGAACCATCCACAGTGAAACTTCGCCTTTTTGGCGTTCAGCACGAGCTCCTGGGATCAATTCCAGAACTTGTTGCGGCGGGCGAATATCAACGGTTTGGCCTACTCCGCCATGATAGTTCCCCTGCGGGATATCAAAATTGGGGTAAAACTCTGGAGTCGCTCCCTCTGGTAGCTGCCACTCACTGAAGCTTTTCGTCTCTAGGTAGGTAAAATCATCTTTGGCTTGACGGCGATGTGTCGAATTTGAACAAGCACTTAAAACCAAAACAGCTAGTGAACTAATAACTAGCTGACGCGTAAACTTCATTGAAACTCCTAAAATGCACCGAGGTGTAAAAACACCTCGGCATTGTATGGAAAGCGCCTTAAAAAATACAGGCTTCAGTCATTGCTTGGGCAACAACTGGTTGAGCTTGTTCAGAAAGAGGTGTTAAAGGTAGACGTAGATCACCAAAAGAAATCAAACCCAGTTTGTGAGCAGCCCACTTAACTGGAATCGGGCTTGATTCCACAAACAGATTTTTATGCAAAGGCATCAAACGTTGGTTAATGGCTTCTGCTTCGTCAAACTTACCTTCCAGCGCTAGATGCGTCATGTTCGCCATGTCTGCCGCTGCAATGTTGTTCGTTACTGAAATAACGCCTTTACCACCCAGCTTAATGAACTCAAGACCAGTCGCGTCATCACCACTTAACAGAATAAAGTCGTCGCCACAAAGTTCACGGTGCAGTGCCACGCGGCTAAGATCACCAGTAGCATCTTTGATAGCAACAATGTTATCTAGTTTTGATAGTCGAGCCACAGTCTCTGGTTTCAAATCAACGGCAGTACGGCCTGGTACGTTGTACAGGATGATTGGCACTTCAGTCTGTTCAGAAATGGCTTTGTAATGCTGGTACAAACCTTCTTGTGTTGGTTTGTTGTAGTATGGAGTCACACTGAGAACACCGGCAATACCCGTATTGTTGAGCAAACGGCTGAAAGTAATTGATTCGTGAGTCGCATTTGCCCCCGTACCCGCAATAACAGGAATACGGCCATTAGAATACTCAACGATCTTCTCTACAACTTTGACATGCTCTTCGATGGTCAGGGTGGATGATTCACCTGTTGTACCTACGGCAACGATAGCATCGGTACCAGCGTCAACATGGTAGTCAACAAGCTTCTTCAGACTTACAAAGTCGACTTCGCCATCTTGGGTAAAAGGTGTAATTAACGCTACGATACTTCCTGAAAACATGTCTATCTCCATAAATAAATGCTTTCTGCATGGTACTGCATGGGAGTTGAAAAACACAAGAGGCTAAGAATGCCTAAATGCTCCTTATCAGTGAATATTTATCACATGTTAGAGCTTTCCCCCACTCAATCTCTTGTCGGCTATTGTATATAAGCAATCCTTGCACTTGTTAGAGATCGGTCATATTTAAACGGTCACTATCGTGAACGCTTGTCTCTATACTTAATTTATGGAGTGGTTATCCCAAAAATGAATCAGAAAATTAGATGCAGAGCCTGTTAACTAACCGGATAAGTCTAGATAACGATGTATCCAAGGCACCTCAGTTGTCACAACAGCGCTACAACTTTAATTAACAGGGGAAAGTAACTGCTCATTGGGGTTAATTAATGAAAAGTTGTGCTAACATGCCAGAAAATAACAAAGCGAAATATCAATATGACTCAACATCTTGTGATCACTGCAGTAGGAACTGATCGACCTGGTATCTGTAACCAAGTTGCGAAATTAGTTACGCAATCCGGCTGTAATATTGTCGACAGTCGAATTGCCTTATTTGGAAAAGAATTCACATTGATCATGCTGTTATCAGGCAATGCCAACAGCATTACCCGAGTAGAGACTACGCTGCCACTACTCGGACAAGAACAAGATTTGATCACGATTATGAAGCGAACGTCACCACATGATCATCAATCCAACGATTATATCGTTGAAGTCTATGTGGAATCGGACGATCGCCTTGGTTTAACTGAGAAATTCACTCAATTCTTTGCAGACCGAAACATCGGTATGGCATCACTCAGTGCACAAACCATTAGCAAAGATAAGCTGCAGCGCAATAAAGACCAATTCCATATCGCTATTACCGCTCACGTAGATTCGGAATATAACCTTATGCAGCTTCAAGAAGAATTTGAAGCGCTATGCAGCAGTTTAGATGTGCAAGGTTCGCTTAACTTTATAAAAAGCAGTCAATAAGGAAGAACAATGAATACTTTAAAAGCAGGCGCGCCAGCTCCGGCGTTTTCACTATTAGACCAAGATGGCAATCAAGTTACCCTATCTGACTTTGCTGGCAAAAAAATCCTGTTTTATTTTTACCCAAAAGCAATGACTCCAGGTTGTACTGTTCAGGCGCAAGGCTTGCGTGATGTGAACGCTGAACTTGAAGCTCTGAATGTAGTGGTACTCGGCGTAAGTATCGACCCTGTCGCTCGCCTTGGTAAATTCATCGCTCGTGACAACCTTAACTTCACCTTACTTTCAGATGAAGATCATCAGGTTGCCGAACAGTTCGGCGTCTGGGGAACCAAGAAGTTTATGGGTAAAGTATATGATGGCTTGCACCGCATCAGTTTTCTGATTGACGAAAACGGTGTGATTGAACATGTCTTCGACAAGTTCAAAACCAAAGATCACCATGAAGTCGTTCTGAACTATTTAAAAGAAAAGCAGGCTTAATCCATACTGCTTTAGCAGCATCTCAAATCCAAAAGTAAAGGCCAGCAAACAGTGCTGGCCTTTCTATTAAACATCTCAAACTCAATTAAACAATAAACTTACCAAGAATCGCATCTTGTTCACGCACGTTTTCTGTCTGAACTTGCATTGCGATATTGGCTTCTTCAGCAGATTCAGATACCTGTGTCGACAAGTCTTTAATCTTCACTGTGTTGTTATTGATTTCTTCAGCCACTAAGCTCTGCTCTTCAGCTGCAGAAGCGATTTGCATATTCATGTCGCTGATGTGTTGAATAGCACCATGAATTTTTTGCAAGGCCGCATCCGCTAACTGAGCTTTACTCACCGCCTCTACTGCCGTTGCTTTGCTTTCATGCATCGCAACAGATACTGAATTCGCCCCCGCTTGTAACTGCTCAATCATACTACGGATTTCTGTGGTCGACTGTTGAGTACGTTGCGCCAGCGTTCGAACCTCATCCGCTACCACGGCGAAACCGCGACCAGAATCCCCTGCACGAGCAGCTTCAATTGCGGCATTGAGTGCGAGTAAGTTTGTTTGGTCAGCAATGTCGTTGATAACTTTAAGAATCGTTTCAATATTCGCTGTTGCCGACTCCAAGCCTTGAACTTCTTCTACAGCTTGTTCAATACGGGCTGAAAGCATATCAATCGATGAGGTCGTATCACCCACCACTTTAGAACCTTCTTGGGTCGCATCATCTGCATCTTTCGCCGCCGATGCTGCCCCTTGCGCATTGTTAGCAACTTCCATCGCAGTTGCGGCCATTTCGTTCATAGCTGTTGCAAGCTGCTCTAGCTCGTGAAGCTGAGAACTCATGGCTTCAGAAGAAGAATGAACACTGCCCATGGTCTGTTCTGCGCCACGTTTGATCTCTTCACCAATCGCTTTAGATTGCTTGATTTGGCCCTGCAATGTTTCCGTGAACGTATTGAAGTCCATCGCCAACTCAGCAAATTCTTTATCTGTATCCGTGCTTAAACGCTTGGTTAAATCACCCTGACCAGAAGCCACATCTTTAATCGCATGATTAAGCGTATTAAGTGGACGCATCAAGAATTTAATCAACACGGTCAAAATGATAATACTTAGAATCACACCGATAATAGTGTAGATAATCGCGCTATTTCTTAGGCTATCAACCGTGGCAAACGCTTTTTCATTGTCGACTAGCGCACCAACAAACCAATTTTGACTTGGTAAATAGGTCAAACTAAGAAGAAAGCTTTTCCCTTCAATATCGATGTCTTGAGAACCTTCTTTGATATCGATCTTAGGTAAATAAGTGGAAATGTTTTTACCGTTATTTTCCGCATTTGGGTGAGCGACAGTCATACCATCAGAAGTAATGATGAACAGCTTACCAGCGTCAAATAAGTTAATTTTATTGACCATTTCGGCAAGCCCGTTGAGCTTCAGGTCATAGAACATCGCGCCAGTGAACTGGCCTTGATTGTAGACAGGGGTTGCAATAGAAATGATCATTTGCTTTGTAGAAACATCTACATAAGGCTCAGTGACGGTTAATTTCCCGTCTCTTTTAGCATCGACATACCAAGGACGTTTGCGCGGGTCATAACTGCTGTCCGGCTCCCAGCCGTCATCGTTTTCAACCACTTTGCCATCAACGTCGTAACCAAAACCAACCGCAAGAAAACTACTCTTGAGCTTTTTGGTTTCCAGAACATTTTTCACATAGTCGCGATTTTCGGGATCTAACTGAAGAATATCTGTGGTTGATTGAGCGAGTGATTTCTTGCTCTCCATTTCCGACGTTACGGTGTCCGCAACCCCTTCGGCCATTCCTTTAATAGTGCCGCCGATTAAACTTGATACTTCCTTGCGAACAGTGCTTACCTGCTGAATAGATAGCAAAGATGCTGTTACCAGCAACAATACCGATGATGCGGCCACAATCTTTTGACTAAATCTCATACGTCCCTCGTTGCACACTTGTGATTATGTGGTGTTCGTCACTTTATCGTCAAAAAAAGTGATAACTTAAGCAATTTCTTTATTAGTTATATGTATTGCAACTGACGCATTTTTAATACTAAGCTCAAATAACAAAAAAGCCCAAAAATAATCAACTTTTGGGCTTAATAAAGTCAACGAGCATCTATTTCATTATTCAGTCTTGGCTGGCGGCTGTTCTTCGCTGCTAGGCAGGGCATTCCATACAGCTTTAACGAGCGTCGCAAGCGGTATCGCAAAGAAGACGCCCCAGAATCCCCATAAACCACCAAACACCAGCACTGCTACAATGATAGCAACCGGATGTAAGTTTACCGCTTCAGAAAACAGAACGGGAACGAGCACGTTACCATCCAGAGCTTGAATGATCGCGTAAGCAATCAGCAGATAATAAAACTGCGAAGTCAATTCCCACTGGAACAAACCCACAATCGCAATTGGCACCGTTACCGCAGCGGCACCTATATACGGAATCAATACAGAGAAGCCAACAGCAACAGAAAGTAGCACTGAGTAACGTAAATCTAAAATGGCGAACGTCACATAACTCACGGTACCTACAATAATGATCTCCAGTACCTTACCGCGAATATAGTTCGAAATCTGTTGGTTCATTTCCAACCAAACTTTATTCGCCAAATTGCGGTTACGCGGCATTATGCCACTCGCCATTTTGAGCATTTCACGTTTATCTTTGAGCAGAAAGAAGACCAACAGTGGCACTAGGATCAGGTAAACACCTAAAGTGGCAAGGCTGACTAAAGAAGCCAGAGAACCTTTTACCAAAGACTCGCCCATACCAATCGCTTTGTCCTTGGCGTTATTCATAATTGATTCAACAATTTGTAAGTTCGCCAACTCTGGATAACGTTCTGGCAGTGTCGCAATCAGCTTTTGCAAACCGTTATACATTTTCGGTATATCAGCCACCAAGTTAGCAACCTGATCCCAAATAGTAGGAACCAGACCAAATAAGGCTAAAAACATCACGCCGACGAATAACAAGATGACGAGAATGACCGCTAAGGTACGCGGCACTTTCCAGCGGCAAAGCTGAGCAACTGGCCACTCAAGCAAATAAGCCAAAACAATCGCAACGAGTAAAGGCGCGATCAGATGTCCGAAAAAGTAGATAGTGATGAAACCGAAGAAAAGAATCGCAACCAAACTTACGGCGTGCGGGTCAGAGAAACGTCGTTGATACCAACGATTAACCATTTCGAACATGTAACGATGTCTCCTTTACAACAGTGAGTGAGTTATAACCATCACATTTAACGCTTTGGCAAAGATAATCCTGAGTAAGCAAATAGCTTTCTATATCTTTGAATGAACTGGAATCGCTAATCAAGATGGTTACCGAATCACCAGCTTCAAGCTGGGCAGTGTGACGTTTAGCAAGTAATAATGCCATGGGACATCGCTGTTGACGTAAATCGAGAATATTCGGTTCCATTCTTCGGCTCAATCCTTAATATAGGACAGACATTGTATCGGCTTTTCCACTGTGCGCCACTCTTAATATCCTAAGTTGTAGAGTCACAAAGTGTTCGTTATTTATCTCTTGAATTAACGCATAATACGTTACAGATAAAGATACAGTCATCGTGGCTTATATCTGAACTGTGGAAACCATTTCAAGCGGACAATGTCCTAATGGAAAATGATATTGGAGTATCAACAAAGAACATGATGTTAAAACGTACTCGTTCATTCGTTTGCCTATGTATATCAACGGCCTTATGTGCGCCTTCTCTGTCTTACGCGAGCAATATAGAGCTTCCTGACATTGGCACCGTTGCGGGTTCCACTCTGACCATAGATCAAGAACTGATTTATGGAGACGCCTATATGCGCATGCTGAGAAACAGCAAGCCTATTGTTAACGATCCCGTCATCAACGAATACATTGACACACTTGGTCACAAATTAGTTGCGAATGCAGACGACGTAAAAACACCGTTTACTTTCTTCATGATCCGAGACCGTAATATCAACGCATTCGCATTCTTTGGTGGTTATGTTGCCCTGCATTCAGGCTTGTTTCTTCATGCTCAGTCAGAAAGCGAACTCGCTTCCGTTATTGCCCACGAAATTGCGCACGTAACCCAGCGTCACCTCGCGCGCAGTATGGAAGATCAGGCTCGTCGTACTCCGGCAACGATGGCCGCATTAGCAGGCTCATTACTACTGGCTATTGCCGCGCCGGAAGCGGGGATTGCTGCGATTACCGCCACCACTGCGGGGAACATGCAAAGTCAGATTAACTATACCCGTAGTAATGAAAAAGAAGCGGACCGTTTTGGTATTTCTACTTTGGCAAAAGCTGGCTTTGATGTAAGAGCAATGCCACGTTTCTTCGGTCGTTTAGCGGATGAGTATCGCTACGCGAGCACACCTCCACCTATGCTTTTAACCCACCCGTTACCAGAAGATCGTATTACTGACAGCCGAGAACGTGCTCAGAGTTTTCCAACCGTTAATCTAAAGCCTGACCTCGACTATCATTTAGCTCGTGCCCGTATTGTGGCGCGTTATGCTGGTATTGATAGTGAAGCCGCTTTGGACTGGTTTACCAGAACGCAAAAGAAAACCACTATACCCGCTCTTGATGTCTCTTTTGAGTATGGCAAAGCCTTAGTGTATCTCGATTCAAAACAACACGATAAGGCCGAGCCTATCCTTAAAAAACTGTTAAAATCAGACGCAAATAATCGCTTCTACCTCGATGCGATGACTGACCTTTACATCGAAACGAATCGCCTCAACGATGCGCAGAATTTGTTAGAAGCAGCGTTAAAACAAACACCGAATAACGCTGTCTTGATGGTGAACTACGCTAACGTGCTATTGAAACAACAGAAATTTAGCGAATCGATTCGCGTGCTGCAGCGTTATACCCACGATAATCCAAACGATACCAACGGTTGGCATTTGCTATCTGAAGCCAATAGCCGTAACGGGAATCAAGCAGAAGATTTGGCGGCTCAAGCCGAAGTCCTAGCGTTACGCGCCAACTGGAACAAAGCGATACAGCTCTATACACAAGCCAGCCAACTCGCCAAGTTAGGCAGTTTAGAACAAGCGCGATATGACGCTCGTATTGATCAGCTCATGATACAAAGAGAACGATTCTTATCGCTTCAATAATAAAAAGAGAAAGTAAGGAAAAACTATGTCTGTCGTGATTTATCACAACCCTAGATGCTCAAAAAGCCGTGAAACACTGGCTTTATTAGAACAAAACAGTATTCAGCCAGAAGTCGTTAAGTACCTTGAAGCGCCACTGACTGTTGAGCTATTAAAAACACTTTACGCGCAGTTAGGCGTAGCAAGTGTACGAGACATGATGCGCACCAAAGAAGAGGTCTACAAAGAACTTGCTTTAGGTGATGACAGCGTTTCAGATGATGAGTTGTTTGCCGCTATGGTGGCGAATCCGAAACTGATTGAACGTCCAATTGTGGTTGCAAATGGTAAGGCTCGCTTAGGTCGTCCACCGGAACAGGTTCTAGAAATTCTATGATGACCAACGTGGTTGTACTCTATTACAGCCGACACGGTAGTACTCAATCATTAGCAAGGCAGATCGCTAGAGGGGTTAACAGTATCCCTGAGTGTGAAGCGATTCTGAGAACAGTTCCGGAGATCAACAGCCATGAAACCAATGCTGAAGACCCGTATATCACTTTAGACGAACTGAAGAACTGTGACGGTTTGGCTTTAGGTAGTCCAGCATGGTTTGGCAACATGGCCGCGCCTTTGAAACACTTTTGGGATCAAACCACTCCTTTATGGTTGAACGGCGATTTGATAGATAAACCCGCTTGCGTGTTTACCTCTTCATCCACTTTGCATGGTGGTCAAGAGAGCACGCAACAAACCATGATGTTGCCTCTGCTTCATCACGGCATGGTTATCATGGGCATCCCCTACTCTGAGCCGAAATTGCATACTTCCGTGTCTGGAGGCACTCCCTACGGTGCTAGCCACGTATCGCAGATGAACAGCAAACTCACCGAAGATGAAAGCGAGCTAGCTCGTCAACTCGGAAAACGTCTCGCCAATTTGGCGAAACAACTAAAAGATGCATCGAATTAAAGACCGTCTTAGTTCTAAAGACGAGTCTCATTAAAGGAACAACCATGAGTGTTGAAATGACCTCAAAAACCAAACAGTTTCGCTGGTTAGCACTAACGAGTAACCTCGCTTTGATTGTTTGGATTGCTTTGTGGCAACTAGATTTATCGCCACACCCACACCTTAATCCACTGGCGTTAACGGTAGCGTGGCTGATTCCCCTATTGTTACCTCTGCCAGGTATCTTAGCAGGTAAGCCTTATACCCACGCGTGGGCCAACTTTATTCTGATGCTGTATTTTTTACATGCATTCACCATTTTGTATGTCGATAATGGCGAACGCTGGCTAGCGGCAGTGGAACTGTGCCTCACTTTCTCAGCATTTATGGGCAACGTGTTGTACGCAAGACATCGTGGTAAAGAGTTAGGGCTGAAATTGACCAAGCTTTCTGTCGTTGAAAAACAAGAGAAGCAACGATTTGATAAAGAGTAGATAAATCTTGAGATAGTAAAAAGAAAGCCGCTGTTGCGATGAGCAACAGCGGCTTTCTTATAGAAGTCGAGTCTACCTCGTCTTTTTTAAACTTGGTTGATCAATCAGCTTAATCTAACCAAGTAAAACGAAGAGTTTTCACCATTGGCACAGGTTCGGTAACAACCGACATTTCACCTTGTTGAGTAGGTTCGCTGCTATCAATAGAGTTAACAACCGCAGCCTCTGTCGTTCCAAGTGCAGGGGCTTGAGGCTCTACTGATGTTCCCTGTTCAACTGATGTCCCCTGCTCAACTGGCTGTTCCACGGGTACAACTTGCTCTGGAGCCTTCTGAACTTGAGCAATTCGTAGCACTTCTTGTTCGAAATCCTCTTCTGTTGCAAGCAAGTGAACATTGAACACCACTTCTTGGCCTTGAATTTTAAGAATGTCGAGTGACGCCACTGAGCTTAACGCTTTTAAGCGTTTTTCCAATGAGAAAAAGTCCTCAGCATTTTTAATCGAATCAAATGACGCTAGAACGGTTTGTGAAGATTCAGAACCAATTAGTACGGCGTTTTTCTTGGCATAGTAGTCACTGATTTGATCAATCATCTCTGACGCGGCGGAACTGCCCGACGCTCTTCCTGTCATTGGCGCTTTCTGCGACTGAAGCATGTTGTAGGCATTTTGATCATACAGTGTCCAACGTAAAACGTTACCTTGTGCTTTTACTACTAACACTGCATCTGTTGGATAACGATCGCTTGCCAAGCTGATAGGTTTAATGAAACCACCCCAAAGATCAGAAATTTCTAACCCTGTAATGTCATCAAAATCACCAACTGGAACAGTGATAGGCAAGCCTCTCGCCAAGGATTCCTCTTTTAACTGTTTTAAAATCTTAGAATCAGAATGTTCCCAACTGATCACTCGCTCGTATGGAGTTTCTTCCACCAGCCAAACTAAAATGTTGGCGCGGTTTTCAGGCCAAAATGGCAACTGAGCTTGGGTAATCAGAGAACGGATTTGCGGTGCACTGAACTGCATCGTTATCGTAGAAACATCGTTTGTCTGACCATAACTAAACTGGTTTAGATATTGGTTATATTTGCTTAGCGCCTTTTGAATCACTTCGTTGTTTGCGGCATCTTTATCGCCCGTGGCACGAACAATAACGTTTTGCATACCCTGCGATCGAGCTTTGGCATCTGCATCATTTTGTGTCTGATCAATAACGACTTCAGTTTTGTACAGATTAACTGTGGTGAGTGCAGAAGCTGGCAGAGAAGTTAATCCCATCAGCAAAAAAGCTAAATAGCGCATATTGTTCCTACGTTCTAAGTTTCTGAAAGTTGATGATAAGCAACTATTGTTTATGGGGCAAGGTGAGTGCTCGCCACTGGTCATAAAAGTTTCTAAACTTTTACTTTGGCTCGCCAACACTGATGATAAAAGTAACAAAAATTGATCTAGTTTAAATGGCAAACGTTTGCAAAAGTGATAGAATCCCGCGAATTTTGTTTAGCTACAGGGAAAATACCATGAAAAATGCCATTTTGGGCACTCAGATGCTGTTTGTCGCATTTGGGGCGTTAGTGTTAGTTCCGCTACTGACGGGACTCGATCCTAACGTTGCTTTATTCGGTGCTGGTGCCGGCACATTACTCTTCCAACTTATTACCCGTCGTTCTGTTCCTATCTTCCTCGCTTCTTCTTTTGCCTTTATTGCTCCTATCATGTTTGGTGTTCAAACATGGGGGATTCCTGCAACTATGGGTGGCTTAGTGGCAGCAGGTGCTGTTTACATTGTTCTTGGCAGCTTCATTAAACTTCGCGGTGTAGAGTTCATCCACAAAATTCTACCGCCTGTGGTTGTTGGTCCTGTCATCATGGTTATCGGTCTTGGTCTAGCACCAGCAGCGGTAAACATGGCTTTAGGTAAAAGTGGTGATGGTGCATTCCAATTGGTTGATGGCGATGCTTCTCTTTGGATTTCTTGTGTATCTCTACTAGTAACTATCGTCGCTAGCGTATTTGCTAAAGGTTACTTTAAGCTAGTCCCAATCGTATGCGGTATTATTGCGGGTTACACTCTGTCTCTATTCTTTGGCGTTGTAGACTTTACCCCCGTTCGCGAAGCCGCTTGGTTCGCAATGCCTAATTTCACTTTCCCAGAGTTCAACATCAACGCCATTCTATTCATGATCCCTGTAGCAATCGCTCCTGCGGTAGAGCACGTGGGTGACATGCTGGCAATTTCGAACGTAACGGGTAAAGACTACATTAAGAAGCCGGGGCTACACCGCACTATCGCTGGTGACGGGGCAGCAACAATGCTTGCAGCATTCCTGGGAGCTCCACCAAACACAACGTATTCAGAAGTCACTGGCGCGGTAATGCTAACAAAAGCATTCAATCCAGTAATCATGACTTGGGCAGCAGTAACGGCGATCGTACTTGCTCTTGTTGGGAAACTAGGCGCTCTACTACAAACTATCCCTGTACCTGTAATGGGCGGCATCATGATTCTTCTGTTCGGTTCTATTGCGACAGTAGGTCTAAATACGCTAATCAAAAACCACGTTGACCTGCACAAATCACGCAATCTAGTGATTGTGGCTGTAACACTGGTATTTGGTATTGGTGGTATGGCTTTCGGCGTGGGTGACTTCAGCCTACAAGGCGTAAGCTTATGTGGTATCGTTGCTATCCTACTAAACCTTCTTTTACCAAAAGATTTGGGCGAAAACCACGTGGTGGACAACGCTCAAATGGAAGAAGAAACACAAAATTCTTAATAGAGATTTCTCTCTAGTAAAACGGCCTCTTAATGAGGCCGTTTTTATTGTTGAATACTGTTCAGACTTCAAGGCACAAATCAACAAACTGCGCACGAGTTAAGGTTGCCAAATCTTTCGGCGCTAACTCAATCTCTAGTCCTCTTTTTCCGGCGCTCACACACATACTCGCTAGCTCAGTCGCACTATGGTGAATAAAGGTCGGCAAAGCTTTCTTTTGACCTAAAGGGCTGATTCCACCAACCACATATCCGGTAGTCTTCTGCGCAATATCTGGGTTCGCCATATCGGCCTTTTTGGCTTTAGCTGCTTTTGCCGCCAGTTTGAGATTCAGTTTCTGGTCAACAGGAATGATTGCTACAGCTAGATTCTTTTCTTCGCCATTGAGGCAAAAAAGCAACGTTTTGAACACCGTTTTAGGGTCTTGACCTAACGCTTCTGCCGCTTCTAAACCATAGCTCGCGTTGTTGGGATCGTGTTCGTATTGATGAATGGTATGAGGTACCTTTTTTTTCTTCGCTAACTGAATCGCTGGGGTCATTCTTTTTCCTTGCCACTCTAACCTTTTCCTCAGGAGGCTTAGCTTATCTCTTCTCGTATTAATTTACATTAATAAAAAAAGCGGTGTTTTCACACCGCTTATTCATTCATATATCAGTCAACCTACTGATTACTTGTAAACAATCTCACCTGATGGTGCATAATTGTTTACGTCAATCGGGCTGTTCGCTTCTAAGTAGTCTTTTAAAACTTCTGCATCAACGAAACCAGTGTTCACGAAACCTTTGCGGTCTGTAATCTTAGGATAGCCGTCACCACCTGCAGCGTTATAGCTTGGAATGGTGAAACGGTAAGTATCGTCTAAACGAAGTTGTTTACCACCAATAAACACATTCGATACTTTACCATCTTCCACATGCATAGAAATACCTGCAAACTGCGCATAAGCACCTGAATCGACAGGCTTGGTCGCAACAACATTGAGGTAATCAAGCACTTCCTGACCTGTCATATCGATATAAGTCAGAATGTTTGCGAAAGGTTGAACTTTCAATACATCTTTGTAAGTGATATCACCTGCTTCAATAGAATCACGAACACCACCAGAGTTCATAACAGCGAAGTCTGCTTTGGCACGTTGCATTTGCGCGGTAGCAATCAGACGACCTAAGTTAGTTTGTTGGAAACGAACCACATTACGGTCGCCTTCCAACTTACCATTAGACTCAGCAACTTTTACACCTAACTGTGCTTGGCCTTTCTCTTGGTAAGGACGTAAGAACTCCAGCATTTCTTTATTTTCTGGAATTTCAGTCGTTGCGATGACACGCTTGCTTTCACCGTTAACCTTCACTTTCTTCTTCAGGTTTACTGGAATTAAGTCGTAGCTAACCATGTTCAGTTCACCGTTACGGAATTCGTAATCAGCACGGCCTACGTATTTACCCCATTCGTAAGCTTGAACAATGTAAGTACCGTTTTGCATGTCTGGTTTACACTCATCACCCGGTGCGAAGTTTTTCTTCACAACATTCGGGCCTTCCATACACACAGGCTCTTGAGAGTGACCACCAACGATCATATCCAAGTCGCCTTCATTCAAGTAGCGCGCTAGTGCAACGTCACCCGGTGCATTGATACCGAATTCGCCATTTTGGTAGTGACCCATATGAGTAACAGCGATGATCAGATCTGGATGCTCAGTCTTTTTCAGCTCAGCAATCACTTTCTTCGCTTCTTCTTTAGGGTCACGGAAGTCGATACCGCCGATGAATTCTGGGTTACCAATTTTCGCCGTATCTTCCGTTGTTAAACCAATAACGGCAATTTTGATACCTTGCTTGTCAAACATTTGGTATGGCTGGAACAGGCGCTTGCCCGTTGCTTTGTCGTAAATGTTCGCAGAAAGCATTGGGAAATCAGCCCACTCACGCTGCTTGAACAGCACTTCAAGTGGGTTATCGAATTCATGGTTGCCGAGAGCCATTGCATCATAACCAATCTTCGTCATGCCTTTGAAATCAGGCTCAGCATCTTGCAGATCTGATTCAGGAACACCGGTGTTGATATCACCACCAGAAAGCAGTAACAGGCTACCGCCTTCTGCTTCAACTTGAGCACGAATATCGTCAATCAGCGTCTTACGAGCGGCCATGCCGTATTCGCCGTATTTGTTCTGCCAGAAACGACCGTGGTGGTCATTGGTGTGAAGCACTGTCAGTTTGTACGTTTTGTCTGCTTGCCACTCGTGAGCTGGTTGAGTCGCACAGCCAGCCAATGACGCCAAAATCGCGGTACTTAAAACCGTTTTAAGAATAAAGCCTTGTTTCATTGTCATACCTTTGAGCTGATGAATTCCACTACTAATAATTTTTAAGTCTAGATCAATCTGTTATCTGTTGAGTTAACTGGGGATTGACCTATAAAAATAGATCTAACCTTAAAATAACTTCGTACAAGTGACAGAGTTATTTCATATTTATGTCTAATAGATCACAACATAAACGTCAAAAAATTTAGTGGCTTATTGAGTTAAAAAGTAAAATTAGTTTATTGAAGCCATTTTTTTTACTTTTTCTTAGTTTAGTAAGATGAATTTGTGAATGAAATCGTTTGCCCAACGTTTTGTTTACTGTGCGACAGGCACAAAAAAGCCACCCTAAGGTGGCTTTTTTTACACATAAATTCATTGAATTAACGAATGTCGATATGCTGGAAACTTTTCACTAAATCGTCCAAAGCTTTCATCTGTACCAAGAACGGTTCAAGCTTATCAAGTGGTAGTGCAGAAGGGCCATCACAGCGTGCTTTTTCTGGGTTTGGATGCGCTTCAATAAACAGGCCTGCGATGCCTGTTGCCAAACCAGCTTTAGCCAGTTCAACAGTCTGCTCACGACGACCGCCAGAAGCAGCGCCAGATGGATCACGCATTTGTAGCGAGTGAGTAACATCAAAGATGATTGGGCTGCCGTTTGACACCTTTTTCATCACGCCAAAACCAAGCATATCGACAACTAAGTTGTCATAACCGTGGCAAGAACCGCGCTCACATAGAATTATTTTGTCGTTGCCACATTCTGCGAATTTCTCAACGATGTTACCCACTTGACCAGGGCTCATGAATTGAGGTTTCTTCACGTTGATTACTGCGCCCGTTTTTGCCATTGCTTCAACAAGGTCAGTTTGACGAGCAAGGAAAGCAGGTAACTGAATCACGTCAACCACATCAGCAACAGGCTGAGCTTGCGCTTCTGTGTGTACGTCAGTGATAATTTTTACACCAAAAGTATCTTTCAGCTCTTGGAAAATTTTCATGCCTTCTTCAAGACCAGGACCACGGTAAGAGTGCACTGAGCTGCGGTTTGCTTTGTCAAACGAAGCCTTAAACACATAAGGGATACCCAGCTTGTCTGTCACTTTTACGTAGTGTTCGCAGATTTGCATTGCCATATCGCGAGATTCCAGCACATTCATACCTGCAAACAAGGTGAACGGTTTGTCGTTTGCGACAGGGATATCGCCAACGTGAACGATTTTTTGTTCCATGTTTTGTCTCTTTATTGATTAATGCAAAGTCACAGTACTATGACTGAGTGCATGCATTTGAGTTTTTAATAATTCTGCTGCTGGATCATCAGGGCAATTATCAATAAAGAACTGATAATCAGACATTGCCACCTGATGACAATCTAATTGCTGATAAATATAGCCTCTATCACGGATTTCGTATGGATCATCCGGAACAAAAGTCAGGGCTAAATCGGTACATCTTAGAGCAAGAGTGTATCTCTCTTCTCGCAATAAGGCACTTTTTAGCAATGCAAGCCAGCGGCCAATAATCGTTGGATGATCGGTCACTTTGAGATCCTCTGACTTCAATTGAGCCAGAGGGCCTTTCATACCAATCAACCACGCTTGCAAAGTATGATTTGAAACATACTCTCCCGTGAACGGGTTCAAGTAATGATTCGCTTCGTCAGGCCAGTTCACCTGCAATAAAAATTGCGTAGGAAAGGTGATGCCTTGCAGTGGAAAACCAAGTTTACGGCCGAAGTACAGAAGCAATGCGCCTAAACTCACAGGTACGCCTTTGCGTCTCTCTAATACTTTGTCAATAAAAGCATTGTCGGAGTCATAATAAGCGTCGCGATCGCCGATGAATCCCCACTCTTTATAAAACAAGTGCAAGAAATCTTCGAAGCGCTCTTTCGCTTCTTCTTTATCCGCTAATCTGACTTCAGCTTCGTTTAGTAGACGGCTTAACTCTTGCTCAGCCCATTCTACTTGAGTTTCTGGATCGATGGCTTTATTGAGGACTAACGCACCCTCAACCAGTTCCATCTCATCAAAATCTTCATCAAATAAGTCAAGCATGTAACTACTCTTTGTTCGCTAACTGGGATTGTTCTGGCTAAATTAATGATTAGCCGAAAAGTACTGGCATTTTTGTTACTGCGATTTTACCTGCCATACCTAACCAGCCTAATGCACCGAAAAAAGCAAAGGTACGCAGTAAGTTATTACGTGCAAACTTAAGGGTGAAGAAACCTAACGCGATATAAGCAAGAACGCAGGTCAGTTTTTCTGTCATCCAAGGTGCTGCTGCAGTAAATGGAATAAAACCGGTAATAAAGATTAAACCGACGCCAGATAACAATAAGAAAGTATCCACAACGTGTGGTGTGATTTTCAGAAACTTATTCTGCAGATGCTTAGAATTCATCATCAGCAATACATAGCGTACTGACAGCAACAGTGCACTGATCGCAATTGTCAGCATATGGAAATGTTTTAAACCTTCGTACATCTTTATCCTCTTTACGCCTGATATGACTTTTCTATTCGAGATCGTTTTTATTCGATATTAGCTTCTATTCGATATTGACCTAAGGTAACACGATCATTACCAGCATAATCCTTTTGTGTTTCCACATTGCTATAGCCGAAACCTTGTAAAATTTCTCTTACTGCCGATCCTTGGTCGTAGCCATGTTCAAACAGCAACCAACCTTCACTTAACAAATATTCACGAGCATTTTCGCTGATGGTCTTTATATCCGCTAACCCGTTATCTTGAGCGACCAAAGCACTTTTCGGTTCAAAACGCACATCGCCAAGCACTAAATGAGGATCGTTTTCTTCAATATATGGCGGGTTTGAAACGACTAAAGCAAACTTTGTACCCGATGGCACAGGAGTAAACCAGCTTCCGTTCCAAAACGATGCATTTGTAATACCTAAACGTTGGGCATTTTCGCTTGCAAGCTGCCAAGCTTCTTCACGTAAATCAATGCCATACACTTTGCGTTGTGGAAGTTCTGAAGCCAGAGCCAACGCAATCGCACCCGTTCCCGTTCCCAAATCCAAGATATCACCGTCGATAAGCATTGCTTTGTCTAATGCAAGTTCCACCAGCCTTTCGGTATCGGGTCTTGGAATCAATGTCGAAGGTGACACTTTGAGTGGCAGTGACCAAAACTCGCGTTCGCCAATAATATAAGCAACAGGCTCACCGGATTTTCGGCGTTCAATCAGTGCGTCAAACTGGCTCTGCTGTTGAGCGTCGAGATTTTTATCTGGCCATGTAAGAAGGTAGGAACGTGGCTTGTCTAAGATATGGCAAAGTAACACGTTTGCATCGAGAGACGGCGAATCACTGCCGCTCTCGATCAATTGCTCTGCTGCCGCTTTTAACGCGGCCTCAATGGTTAGCAACATTGATTAGTTTTGCTCTGAAAGTGCTGCTAGCTGATCAGCTTGATGCTCTTGTAGTACAGGATCGATCAGCGCTTGTAGATCACCTTCCATGACTTCACTTAAACGGTAAACCGTTAAGTTAATACGGTGATCAGAGACGCGGCCTTGTGGGTAGTTGTAAGTACGGATACGGTCACTACGGTCGCCAGAACCTAATAGGTTACGACGTGTATCTGAAACTTCAGCCGCACGTTTAGCCATTTCAGCCTGAGCAATACGAGCTGCCAGTACTGCCATCGCTTTTGCTTTGTTCTTGTGCTGTGAACGCTCGTCCTGACACTCTACCACTGTACCAGTAGGTAAGTGAGTAATACGGATTGCTGAATCCGTGGTGTTTACGTGCTGACCACCCGCGCCCGATGAACGGAAGGTATCAATTTTCAGGTCGCTGGCTTTGATTTCCGGAATTTCTGCTTCTGGTACTTCAGCCATTACCGCGACTGTACATGCAGACGTATGAACACGACCTTGTGATTCCGTTGCTGGAACTCGTTGTACACGGTGGCCGCCTGACTCAAACTTCAATACGCCGTATGCACCTTCACCGTTTACTTTTGCGATCATCTCTTTGTAGCCGCCATGTTCAGCTTCATTTGAAGACATGACTTCGATACGCCAACCTCTTTTCTCGGCATAACGGCTGTACATACGGAACAGGTCACCAGCGAAGATACCCGCTTCATCACCACCTGCACCAGCACGAATTTCTAGGAAGCAGTTACGGTCGTCGTTTGGATCTTTTGGTAGCAGAAGAATTTGCAGCTCGTCAGTAAGACGCTCGATTGCCGCTTTTGCTTCTTTCATCTCTTCCTGAGCCATTTCACGCATTTCTGCGTCATCTTCTTTGGTCATCTCTTCAGCGGCAATCAAGTCTTCTTGAGCCTGCTGATAGGCTTGGAAACACTTAGTGATCTCTTCAAGCTGAGAGTACTCTTTAGACAGAGTACGGAATTTATCTTGATCTCCAATAACTGTTGGGTCACCCAGCAGGTGTTGAACCTCTTCATAGCGTTCAACAAGAGATTCAAGCTTCACTAAAATCGACGAGTTCATAATTTCTTCTTTAAATTCAGAGTTACAGATTACTGTGAGTCTTCAAGACCCAAGCTTTGTCTGATAATGGCAAGTTTTGCCGGTTCACCTAACTCCGCAGCGCTTTGCATCGCTCGTGTTGGGGTATGAATAAGTTTATTGGTGAGCTTATTACTCAGCTCAACCAAGAGTTTTTCTGGATCTCCGCCCGCAGCAAGAGCTTGTAAGCTTTTGGACAACAGCTCTTCACGGATATCGTTTGCCGCTTTACGGTAGTCTCGAATGCTGTCTACCGCTTGCAGTGAACGCATCCAGCTCATGAAAGCAGCGCTTTCTTCGCTAACAATCGCTTCCGCCTGAATCGCTTCTACTTTGCGCTGCTCAATATTGCTATCCACGATGGACTGCAAATCATCCACTGAATACAGATAGGCATCATTAAGATCACCCACTTGCGATTCGATATCGCGTGGTACCGCGATATCCACAAACAGCATAGGCTGATGGCGGCGTTTTTTCAGAGCGCTTTCTACCATTCCTTTACCAATTATAGGTAGAGGACTGGCCGTTGAACTGATAACGATATCAGCGAAATGGAGATGATCCGGTATTTCATTCAATGCAATCACTTCTGCATTAAATTCTTCCGCTAAGCTCATTGCACGTTCACGGGTTCGGTTAGCCACAATAATGCGTTTGCAGTTGTGACTGGCCAGATGTTTTGCCACTAGCTCAATGGTCTCACCCGCACCGACAAGCAGTACTGTAGCATCCGACAGTGATTCAAAAATGTGTTTTGCAAGAGTACAAGCGGCGTAAGCCACCGACACCGCACTGCCACCAATTTCAGTTTCAGTACGAACACGTTTAGCTACCGAAAATGCTTTCTGAAACCATTTATCGAGTGAAGAATCAACGGCATTGCTTTTGCGAGAGTCCGCATATGCTTGTTTTACTTGCCCAAGAATCTGCGGTTCACCCAATACCAGCGAATCCAGACCACAAGACACTCGCATCAGGTGTCGAATCGCCGCCTGGTCTTCATGAACATATAGACTGGGTTTCAAATCTTCAGGGCTGACGTTATGAAACTGGGTCAACCATTCGATAAGTTTGTTCTTACTTGATGATTTAACATCACAATAGATTTCAGTACGGTTACACGTCGACAGTATGACACTCCCGTTCACGTGTGAGTCAGTTGACAACTGGCCAAGCGCCTCAGACAACTTGTCTGGGCCGAAAGCCACTTTCTCTCGTAACTCAACCGAAGCTGTATTGTGATTGATACCAATAGCAAGCAAGGACATCTATCGAGGATTCTCTGGTAAGAAATGAATTAGGGGCAGAATTTTACTTTATGCCCCTTGTGATTGAAAGAGCAACGAGGATTTGTTTTCCCGACTTCGTGATATCAATGATATAGTAACGCCAGTTTCACTCACTTTGCCGGACAAATAACGAGCAATTATGATGATAAAACCACGTATTTTCCTCATCTTGAGCTTTTTGCTGATTCTGTTTGGATGTAGTTCAACCCCTGAACCTATTGTTGATGTAGAGTGGCAAGCTCACCAACAAAAACTACAGCAAATTCAAACCTATCAAGTTATCGGCAAGATCGGCTACATCTCACCAGAGCAGCGTGAAACCTTAAATTTTCAATGGCAAAAGTCACCGAATAAGAGTCAGCTTCGTTTGACTAATTTTCTTGGTCAGACTGTATTGAGCCTTTCTATGGATACCAAGGGTGCCATAGTAGAAACTTATGATGACCAAACATTCAACGCCGCCAACGGCCAAGTATTAATTTACCAGCTTACTGGGCTGGATATTCCCATCGACGATCTTCAGGGCTGGGTACTCGGGCTACCAACAAAAGCCGATCATTTTAAGCTTAATGAAAGCAATACATTAGCTTCTCTGGACAAGGCTTCGGGTCGACAAAACTGGCATGTCGATTACACTCGATATAAAGAATTCAATTGGCAGAACGGTATTATTCCTTTGCCCGATAGAATGCAGCTCACTCAGCAACAAACGTCAATAAAACTTGTTATCTCTAAATGGATACTTACCCCATGATTTTTGGCAAAACGGTTTGGCCATCTCCTGCAAAGTTAAATCTATTTCTCTACATCACTGGCCAACGTGATAACGGCTACCACGAACTACAAACACTCTTTCAGTTTCTCAACTATGGTGATGACATCAGCATCACCGCCAACGAAAGCGGTAAAATCGTCCTTACTCCTGAACTGGAAGGCGTAAAAACAGAAGACAACCTGATTTGGAAAGCGGCAACCGCGTTGCAACAGAAAACTGGTTGTACTTTAGGTGCCGATATTGAATTAAATAAGATTTTGCCAATGGGCGGAGGCATCGGTGGTGGCTCTTCAAATGCAGCGACCGTGTTAGTCGCCTTGAATTTTTTATGGCAAACCAACCTCAGTGATGACGAACTCGCAGAAATAGGCTTAGCTCTGGGAGCCGATGTACCGGTGTTTATCCGTGGCTTTGCCGCTTTTGCTGAAGGTGTCGGCGAAGAGTTAACGCCTGTTGAAGCAGACGAAAAATGGTATTTAGTAGTACGACCGAATGTCAGCATCGCAACGAAAGATATTTTTTGCCATCCCGAATTGACCAGAAATACGCCAAAGCGAGAGCTATTAACGCTTCTTGACACTCAATACGAAAACGATTGCGAAAAAATTGTCCGAATGCTGTATCCAGAGGTTGATAAGCAACTTTCTTGGCTGCTACAATACGCGCCGTCAAGATTGACCGGTACAGGATCGTGCGTTTTTGCTGAATTTCTAAACGAAAACGATGCAAAAAATATTCTGTCCGAACTCCCTGACACCGTCTCAGCGTTTATCGCCCAAGGGCGAAATGTTTCTCCGCTTAAAGAGACACTGGCTGAATACCAAACAGCCAATCCCAATCTATTTAAAAACTGGACGCAACCCCGAGGTTTCCACCGTGCCTGATATGAAGCTATTTGCTGGTAATGCCACACCCGAACTAGCACAACGTATTGCTGATCGTCTATACATTTCTCTTGGAGATGCTACTGTTTCACGTTTCTCTGATGGAGAAGTTGCAGTACAAATCAATGAAAATGTTCGTGGTAGCGACGTATTTATCATCCAATCTACTTGTAAGCCAACCAACGACAACCTAATGGAACTCGTTGTAATGATTGATGCTATGCGTCGTGCTTCAGCAGGCCGTATTACTGCTGTTATTCCTTATTTTGGTTATGCTCGTCAGGATCGCCGTGTGCGTTCTGCTCGTGTGCCAATCACTGCAAAAGTTGTTGCAGACTTCCTTTCTAACGTTGGTGTTGACCGCGTTCTTACTATCGACCTGCACGCAGAACAAATTCAAGGTTTCTTCGATGTACCAGTAGACAACATCTTCGGTACTCCAGTTCTTCTTGAAGATATGAAAGCTCGTGGTCTAGAAGAGCCAGTGGTTGTATCTCCTGACCTAGGCGGCGTAGTTCGTGCACGTGCAACGGCTAAAGCTCTGGGTGATATCGATATCGCAATCGTCGATAAACGTCGTCCACGCGCTAACGTTTCTGAAGTAATGAATCTAATTGGTGATGTTGAAGGTCGTGACTGTGTGATCGTAGACGATATGATCGATACAGGTGGCACACTATGTAAAGCAGCCGAAGCTCTGAAAAATCGTGGCGCTAAGCGTGTATTCGCTTACGCAACTCACGCAGTATTCTCAGGTAACGCAGCGAAAAACATTAAGAACTCTGTTCTTGACCAAGTTATCATCACTGACTCAATTACTCTGTCTAAAGAAATGGCAGCAACAGGTAAAGTGACTCAGTTGACTCTATCTACAATGCTAGCAGAAGCGATTCGTCGTATTAGCAACGAAGAATCTATCTCAGCAATGTTCAACTAAGCATTGAAATGATTGTCTATAAAAAGCGCTTCATAAACGAAGCGCTTTTTTTATCTTTCCATTCGAATACCTATTCATACATTTCCACTCTCAAATTCGCAGTGTGAGATAAAGCCGCACACTTACAGTACTTCCATTCTTTCTTATATAGGTCAAATCCGAAACTGCTTATAGACTCTAGGTTTAGGGTTGATGTACTCCAGTTTTGCCAGTAGCTTCTGTTGCTTCCGAAAGTAACGAGACTCTTTCTTGTTGCTCATTGATAAGTTGCTTAGTGAAAGCGGGGTTAGTAAAGAACGTGAAGTCGAAGGTGTATAAGATTGTATCTGTAGTATTGGCAATGACATTAATGGGTTGTACACCATTGGGTTCGCAACCAGAAAGTCCTGCACAATGTGTTGGAGTGATGTCTTCAGAAGATGCCTACGGCTACATGAACCCAAACCATTACACCGTTCAAGTGCTTGCATTAAAACAAGAAAAAGACATCAAAGAGTACATACGTAACATTGACCCAACGCACCCTGTTTGGGTTAACTGGAAAACCAGTCTTGGTACACAATGGTACGCAGTCACCGCAGGTGACTTTGCTAGCAAAGATGAAGCTCGCAGCGCAATAGCGTCATTACCTCATGATGTAAAACAAGCAGAACCTTTTGTGATCAGTTTTGCTGAGATGAAACAGAAGCAACAAACTAATGTAGTTAGAATGCGCTAGGCAAAAAATGCATTCATTGCCTTCAATGAAAAGCGAATTTCACGAATCCCTTTGAGCCTCGCGCCAAAGGGATTTTTTGTGCTATCATACCGCGCTTTTTCGTTTCCTAAGGGATCCTAGCTTTGAGTCAACCTATTAAATTACTTGTCGGTCTGGCGAATCCTGGCCCAGAATATTCTAGAACTCGACACAATGCCGGTGCATGGGTCGTCGAAGAACTAGCTCGTATTCACAATATTACGTTGAAAAATGAGTCTAAATACTTCGGCTTGACTGGCCGTATTGTGGTCAATGGCGAAGATTTACGTTTGCTGATCCCAACCACTTTCATGAATTTATCCGGTAAGTCCGTTGCAGCTCTTGCGAAGTTCTACCAAATTCAACCTGAAGAGATCATGGTGGCACACGATGAACTGGATCTCCCTCCAGGGGTTGCTAAGTTCAAGAAAGGCGGTGGTCATGGCGGTCACAATGGTCTGAAAGACACTATTAGCAAACTGGGCAACAATAAAGAATTTTACCGTCTGCGGATTGGCATTGGTCATCCAGGACACAAAGATAAAGTCGCAGGCTATGTGTTAGGAAAAGCCCCTGCAAAAGAGCAGGAGCAATTAGATGCAACCGTCGATGAATCGGTTCGTTGCCTCGACATCTTGTTAAAAGATGGCCTAACGAAAGCGCAAAATCGCTTACACACGTTCAAAGCTGAATAAGGTTACAGACATGGGTTTTAAATGTGGCATTGTTGGTCTACCTAACGTTGGTAAATCAACACTTTTCAATGCTCTTACAAAAGCAGGTATCGAAGCGGCAAACTTCCCGTTTTGTACCATCGAACCAAACACTGGTGTTGTACCGGTTCCAGATCTTCGTCTAGACGCACTAGCGAAAATCGTAAATCCTGAGCGAGTTCTTCCAACAACAATGGAATTCGTGGATATCGCAGGTCTGGTTGCTGGTGCTTCTCGTGGTGAAGGTCTAGGTAACAAATTCCTAGCTAACATCCGTGAAACTGACGCGATCGGTCACGTTGTTCGTTGTTTTGAGAACGAAAACATCGTACACGTAGCAGGTAAAGTATCACCTATCGAAGACATCGAAGTGATCAACTTAGAATTGGCAATGGCTGACCTTGATTCTTGTGAACGTGCTATTCAACGTAACGCAAAGAAAGCGAAAGGTGGCGACAAAGACGCTAAGTTCGAACTCGTAGTACTTGAAAAATTGTTACCAGTATTAACTGAAGGTGGCTCTGCTCGTACTGTTGAGCTTTCTAAAGAAGAATTGGCTGCAATTGGCTACTTGAACTTCTTAACCTTAAAGCCAACCATGTACATTGCTAACGTTGCTGAAGATGGTTTCGAAAATAACCCATACTTGGATCTCGTTCGTGAGTTCGCAGCAAAAGAGAACAACGTTGTTGTTCCTGTATGTGCCGCTATTGAATCTGAGCTTTCTGAGCTTGAAGATGATGAGCGCGAAGAATTCCTAGCAGATATGGGTATCGAAGAACCGGGTCTGAACCGCGTGATTCGTGCTGGTTACGAGCTTCTAGAACTACACACTTACTTCACTGCTGGTGTTAAAGAAGTTCGTGCTTGGACAATTCCAATTGGTGCAACAGCGCCAAAAGCAGCGGGTAAAATTCACACTGACTTTGAAAAAGGTTTCATTCGCGCTGAAGTTGTCGGTTATGACGATTTTATCCAATTTAACGGTGAAAGCGGTGCGAAAGAAGCTGGTAAATGGCGACTAGAAGGTAAAGATTACATCGTTAAAGATGGCGATGTTGTTCACTTCCGTTTCAACGTTTAACCTGCATCAGACAGAATTGAATAAAAGCCAACCACTCGGTTGGCTTTTTCTTTTCTTCGGTACTTTCAAAGTAAAAAAACATGAAAATTTGCCACTATGCAAAAGTAATAAATCTGTTGTTTTGTTAGCACTTTTTGATCACAAACACGCCTCTTTGTTTAAAAAAAAGTCGAACGATGCGTTTCAGGCGATTTATTCAAAAAAACTGTTGACGCTCTGAAAGCAGATCCGCATAATGCGCACCGTTCTCAGCAATAAGGCAACTTAGTTCTGAGAACGAAAATTGGTAATGGCTACGTAGCTCAGCTGGTTAGAGCACATCACTCATAATGATGGGGTCACAGGTTCGAATCCCGTCGTAGCCACCATTTCCTAAGTGCTTTCATTAAAGAGCCTTTAGGAAATAATGCGGAAGTGGCGAAATTGGTAGACGCACCAGATTTAGGTTCTGGCGCCGCAAGGTGTGAGAGTTCAAGTCTCTCCTTCCGCACCATTATTTAGATGAGAAATCATCGCTGTAGGTCTATCGCCAAGCGGTAAGGCAGCGGCTTTTGATGCCGCCATTCCCTGGTTCGAATCCAGGTAGACCTGCCATTACACTCAAAATAGCGGTTAGTGTGGTTTTTAATACCTCTGTCTATTCCCCAGCTTCGGCTCAAGGTAGACCTGCCACTATTTAATAGTTTCAGTATTTGAAAATTTATTGGAACTCGTAGCGAGTTTATATTATATTGTCTCGCTCAAAAATGATGGCTACGTAGCTCAGCTGGTTAGAGCACATCACTCATAATGATGGGGTCACAGGTTCGAATCCCGTCGTAGCCACCACTTATTCTAGTTGTTTGCATAAGCAAGTGACTTTAGATATCCGAGATGCGGAAGTGGCGAAATTGGTAGACGCACCAGATTTAGGTTCTGGCGCCGCAAGGTGTGAGAGTTCAAGTCTCTCCTTCCGCACCATATTTCTCGATATCTTAAAAGTTTTGCGGAAATGGCGAAATTGGTAGACGCACCAGATTTAGGTTCTGGCGCCGCAAGGTGTGAGAGTTCAAGTCTCTCTTTCCGCACCATTATTCAGATGAGCAATCATCTCTGCAGGTCTATCGCCAAGCGGTAAGGCAGCGGCTTTTGATGCCGCCATTCCCTGGTTCGAATCCAGGTAGACCTGCCATTACAATTAAGATAGTGGTTAGTAAGGCTTCGATGCCCCATCTATTCTCCCTGTTTCGACTTCGAGGTAGACCTGCCACTATTTAAAGTGCTTTGTTTTAAATAACAGATCACTACAACGATTAGCTGAAGACCAATATTCGGTTAATCTACAGATTAAGATGCGGAAGTGGCGAAATTGGTAGACGCACCAGATTTAGGTTCTGGCGCCGCAAGGTGTGAGAGTTCAAGTCTCTCCTTCCGCACCATTATTTATTGTTGGCTACGTAGCTCAGCTGGTTAGAGCACATCACTCATAATGATGGGGTCACAGGTTCGAATCCCGTCGTAGCCACCATTTCCTAAGTGCTTTTTTGAAACAACAGTTTCAAGAGTCTTTAGGAAATAATGCGGAAATGGCGAAATTGGTAGACGCACCAGATTTAGGTTCTGGCGCCGCAAGGTGTGAGAGTTCAAGTCTCTCCTTCCGCACCATATTTCTCGATATCTTAAAAGTTATGCGGAAATGGCGAAATTGGTAGACGCACCAGATTTAGGTTCTGGCGCCGCAAGGTGTGAGAGTTCAAGTCTCTCTTTCCGCACCATTATTTAAGATGAGTAATCATCTCTGCAGGTCTATCGCCAAGCGGTAAGGCAGCGGCTTTTGATGCCGCCATTCCCTGGTTCGAATCCAGGTAGACCTGCCATTACAATTAAGATAGTGGTTAGTAAGGCTTCGATGCTCCATCTATTCTCCCTGTTTCGACTTCGAGGTAGACCTGCCATTACAATTAAGATAGTGGGTAGTAAGGCTTCGATGCCCCATCTACTCTCCCTGTTGCGACTTCGAGGTAGACCTGCCATTACAATTAAGATAGTGGGTAGTAAGGCTTCGATGCCCCATCTATTCTCCCTGTTTCGACTTCGAGGTAGACCTGCCATTATTTAGAGTGTTTTGTTTAAATGACAGATCACTACAACGATTAATTGAAGACCAATATTCAGTTAATCTACAGATTAAGTTGCGGAAGTGGCGAAATTGGTAGACGCACCAGATTTAGGTTCTGGCGCCGCAAGGTGTGAGAGTTCAAGTCTCTCCTTCCGCACCATTATTCAGATGAGCAATCATCTCTGCAGGTCTATCGCCAAGCGGTAAGGCAGCGGCTTTTGATGCCGCCATTCCCTGGTTCGAATCCAGGTAGACCTGCCATTATTGGTAAATAGCTGGTTTTAGACGAGTTATTACAACAATTAGTTGAACGCTGAATTCAATTAATCTACAGATTAAGATGCGGAAGTGGCGAAATTGGTAGACGCACCAGATTTAGGTTCTGGCGCCGCAAGGTGTGAGAGTTCAAGTCTCTCCTTCCGCACCATTATTCAGATGAGCAATCATCTCTGCAGGTCTATCGCCAAGCGGTAAGGCAGCGGCTTTTGATGCCGCCATTCCCTGGTTCGAATCCAGGTAGACCTGCCATTATTGGTAAATAGCTGGTTTTAGACGAGTTATTACAACAATTAGTTGAACGCTGAATTCAGTTAATCTACAGATTAAGATGCGGAAGTGGCGAAATTGGTAGACGCACCAGATTTAGGTTCTGGCGCCGCAAGGTGTGAGAGTTCAAGTCTCTCCTTCCGCACCATTATTCAGATGAGCAATCATCTCTGCAGGTCTATCGCCAAGCGGTAAGGCAGCGGCTTTTGATGCCGCCATTCCCTGGTTCGAATCCAGGTAGACCTGCCATTACAATTAAGATAGTGGTTAGTAAGGCTTCGATGCTCCATCTATTCTCCCTGTTTCGACTTCGAGGTAGACCTGCCACTATTTAAGTGCTTTGTTTAAATTACAGATCACTACAACGATTAATTGAAGACCAATATTCAGTTAATCTACAGATTAAGTTGCGGAAGTGGCGAAATTGGTAGACGCACCAGATTTAGGTTCTGGCGCCGCAAGGTGTGAGAGTTCAAGTCTCTCCTTCCGCACCATTATTTAGATGAGCAATCATCTCTGTAGGTCTATCGCCAAGCGGTAAGGCAGCGGCTTTTGATGCCGCCATTCCCTGGTTCGAATCCAGGTAGACCTGCCATTACAATTAAGATAGTGGTTAGTAAGGCTTTGATGCCCCATCTATTCTCCCTGTTTCGACTTCGAGGTAGACCTGCCATTATTTAGAGTGTTTTGTTTAAATGACAGATCACTACAACGATTAATTGAAGACCAATATTCAGTTAATCTACAGATTAAGTTGCGGAAGTGGCGAAATTGGTAGACGCACCAGATTTAGGTTCTGGCGCCGCAAGGTGTGAGAGTTCAAGTCTCTCCTTCCGCACCATTATTCAGATGAGCAATCATCTCTGCAGGTCTATCGCCAAGCGGTAAGGCAGCGGCTTTTGATGCCGCCATTCCCTGGTTCGAATCCAGGTAGACCTGCCATTATTGGTAAATAGCTGGTTTTAGACGAGTTATTACAACAATTAGTTGAACGCTGAATTCAATTAATCTACAGATTAAGATGCGGAAGTGGCGAAATTGGTAGACGCACCAGATTTAGGTTCTGGCGCCGCAAGGTGTGAGAGTTCAAGTCTCTCCTTCCGCACCATTATTCAGATGAGCAATCATCTCTGCAGGTCTATCGCCAAGCGGTAAGGCAGCGGCTTTTGATGCCGCCATTCCCTGGTTCGAATCCAGGTAGACCTGCCATTATTGGTAAATAGCTGGTTTTAGACGAGTTATTACAACAATTAGTTGAACGCTGAATTCAATTAATTTACAGATTAAGATGCGGAAGTGGCGAAATTGGTAGACGCACCAGATTTAGGTTCTGGCGCCGCAAGGTGTGAGAGTTCAAGTCTCTCCTTCCGCACCATTATTCAGATGAGCAATCATCTCTGCAGGTCTATCGCCAAGCGGTAAGGCAGCGGCTTTTGATGCCGCCATTCCCTGGTTCGAATCCAGGTAGACCTGCCATTACAATTAAGATAGTGGTTAGTAAGGCTTCGATGCTCCATCTATTCTCCCTGTTTCGACTTCGAGGTAGACCTGCCACTATTTAAGTGCTTTGTTTAAATTACAGATCACTACAACGATTAATTGAAGACCAATATTCAGTTAATCTACAGATTAAGATGCGGAAGTGGCGAAATTGGTAGACGCACCAGATTTAGGTTCTGGCGCCGCAAGGTGTGAGAGTTCAAGTCTCTCCTTCCGCACCATTATTCAGATGAGCAATCATCTCTGCAGGTCTATCGCCAAGCGGTAAGGCAGCGGCTTTTGATGCCGCCATTCCCTGGTTCGAATCCAGGTAGACCTGCCATTACAATTAAGATAGTGGTTAGTAAGGCTTCGATGCTCCATCTATTCTCCCTGTTTCGACTTCGAGGTAGACCTGCCACTATTTAAGTGCTTTGTTTAAATTACAGATCACTACAACGATTAATTGAAGACCAATATTCAGTTAATCTACAGATTAAGTTGCGGAAGTGGCGAAATTGGTAGACGCACCAGATTTAGGTTCTGGCGCCGCAAGGTGTGAGAGTTCAAGTCTCTCCTTCCGCACCATCATAATAAAACCCAGCTTAGGCTGGGTTTTGTTTTATCTGCGTGATAACTTTCGTCTGCTTATGTCTTCATTTCATCGTCTGGCGTTTCGATAACAGCTTTAATCAACTTATCTAGTCAGGCAGTTATTTCACCCTTACCCTCTTCTTCTTTTAGCAAATACTCCTTCATAAAAGCGGTAACAATAAAAATGAAGCTTTTCTAGGTATAAAAAATCCAGCCGAAGCTGGATTCTTCATTACCACAAATCTACTAGCTATTAGCCAAGAAGAGCCAAAGCAGAGTTTGGAGCTTGTTTTGCTTGTGCCAATACCGTGCTTGAAGCTTGAGAAAGAATTTGCGACTTGGTTAATGACGTTGTTTCTTTCGCGAAATCAGTGTCTTTGATTCGGCTCTTAGAAGCATTTACGTTTTCGTTAATGTTTTCTAAGTTGCTGATTGCATGATTAAAGCGGTTTTGGAATGCACCCAACTCAGCTCGATGACTATCAACAAACTTCAGTGCTGCATCCACAATCGCTACAGATTGCTGAGCACCACCAACACTGGTCACATCAATATCTTTAACGGTAACGTCTTTACCTTCACCAAAGCCCAATTCACCGGCAAGGCTGCCACCAAACGTCGCTTGGCCTTCCACTTTGTCTGCCGCCGTAAACAGCTGTAGCTTGCCGTCTTCATCGACAGAAGCTTTCACCATATCTGTTTGACCATTTATGTAAGTGGCTAACTCTTCAATATCATCGCCTGATTTAGCATTGATAGAGATGGTTTTCTCACCTTCATATTTGTCATTAAGAGTAATCGTCAGATCATTACTTCCAGACTTAACAGCCCAGTCTTTACCTTGACCGTTTTCTGCTTTGTAACTCACGCCACCCATTTTCTGGTTATCACTGCGCATATTGTTCAGTGAAAGCATGACTGCCTCACCGCTATCCGCGCCAATCTGGAATGACTTAGTATCAAAGGTACCATTGAGAAGCTTACCACCGGCAAATGAAGTGGTTTCGGCGATACGGTTAAGTTCGTCATTCATTGACGAGATTTCTTCCTGAATCGCTACTCGCTCAGACTTTGAGTTTGAGCCGTTCGCTGCTTGCAATGATAAGTCACGAACACGTTGTAGAATGTTCGTTGTTTCATTCATCGCACCTTCAGCAGTTTGAGCAATAGAAATACCATCGTTCGCATTGCGTACAGCAACATCAAAGCCTCGGCTTTGCACATTCAGACGGTTTGAGATCTGTAGACCTGCAGCGTCATCTTTTGCACTGTTGATCTTTGAACCTGATGACAAACGCTCCATAGACGTTTGCTGAGCAGATGTAGCACTGTTCAAATATCGCTGTGCTGTCATTGCTGACACATTAGTATTTACGTTCACTGACATAGTTGTCTCTCCTAGATTTTTCTGCGAAGCGGAACTTCGAATGCGGTTTCCGACGTCTCGAAAAACCAATTTGTTCTCTCAAAGTTATCTCTGTTAGCGGCCCACAAGAGAATACCTTTAGAAAAATTAAGGATTTAGCGAAAATATGCGACGTGACTGACACAGAATTGTCAGTGCCAGAGGATACAGACGAGATAAATGTAAGGTTTAGCTTAAAAAGATCGGATGTTGCGCTGAAGGAAATGATGAATTACAGGCAAAAGAAAAGCCCCTTTTCCTTTGAGAGAACTGGGGCTGTTTGTGGTAGCCAAGCCATGTTGAGATCAAGAGAAATGAACACATTTAGGCTTACCGGGGCGTATGAGTATTATCCGGTGGCAGACAGGGTGTAGATTGAGAGAGCCTGCCACTTTCTAATAAACATACTTTGCCAAAGGGTCTTCAATACATGCCTACGTCTAGACTTATTAATGAAGAGTCCTAAAACTACTGCAATAGTGTAATTGCAGAGTTTGGCAACTGTTTTGCTTGAGCGAGAATCGAGGTACCCGCTTGTTGCAGAATTTGAGATTTAGTAAGTTGCGTTGTTTCCTTCGCAAAATCTGTATCTTTAATACGGCTCTTAGATGCTTCCACGTTTTCTTGGATGTTCGCCAAGTTACTAATACTGTGGCTTAAACGGTTTTGTTTCGCACCCAGGTCAGCACGTTGTGAATCAACGTACTTCAACGCCGCATCGACAATACCAACAGCGTTTTGAGAACCACCCACTGTTGTTACATCAATATCTTGTACTGTAGTGTATTTGCCGCTTTCAGTACTCAAACCAAGTTCACCAGCTAAACTGCCACCGATGTTGAAGTCTTGTGCCAAATCCGGTTCAGCAATGAAGATTTGAAGCTTGCCATCTTCGTCTACTGACGCTTTAAACACATCTGTTTGACCATTGATATAGGTCGCGACCTCTTCAATATCATCGCCGACTTTCGCTTGAACACTTACCGTCTTTGGCTCACCGTCTTTACCTGTGAACTCGAAAGTCAGTTCATTTGCGTTGGCAGGTACGCCCCAGTCTTTTGTCTTACCTTGCTCTGATACGTACGCCATACCACCCATGCGAGGTTCATCAGCACGGATGCTGGTTAAGCCCATGATGATTGCTTCACCAGAACTAGAGCCGATCTGGAATGATGCCTCACCAAATGAACCGTTAAGCAGTTTACGACCACCGAATGATGTAGTTTCTGCGATACGGTTTAATTCGTCTTGCAGTGCTGACACCTCTTCGTTAAGCGCTTTACGCTCAGATAAAGAGTTGGTGCCGTTCGCTGATTGCAAAGAAAGGTCACGTATACGTTGTAGGATACTGGTTGACTCATTCATTGCACCTTCCGCAGTCTGTGCAATCGAAATACCGTCGTTGGCATTGCGCATTGCTACATCTAGACCACGAGACTGAGCAGTCAAACGGTTAGAGATTTGTAGGCCCGCTGCATCGTCTTTCGCACTGTTGATGCGGTTACCAGACGACAAGCGCTCCATAGATGTGTTTAGCTCGCCAGTCGCTTTGTTTAGATAACGCTGCGCAGTCATTGCCGACACGTTGGTATTTACATTAATGGTCATAGTTTGCTCTCCTATCGAGTCCGCAAGTATTTTGCGAAGCGGTCAGCTTTACTCTTTGGAAGCACTGACCGTAAATAACTTGCTAAATCTGCAACATGTGCCGATTTAAAAAATTGTTTAATTAACACTCGTATTGATAATTCAATATGTATGCCAACTTTGAAATTAAGTAAAATTATTTATTAAAAACACTAAATTTCAAATAGTTACCTACAAATTTCATCCAATACAATTGGGAAATCTAGAGATTCATAGCCAGCGGCAATCATTAATTGCCGCACACTTGCCGCTTTACTATTGATTAATTCGCAATCAATAAACGAAGTGGCAATCGTACCTTCATCAATCACACTTCACTTTGCTCATATGGCATTGCACATATGGCATTCAAGTTAGATGTAATTAAATAGGTTTAAATCTTTGGTTTTACCGAATGCTTGCTGTGAAGCTTGCAATGCTCGGGAATTTTCGTTGAATTCAATCACGGCCTCTGCGTAATCCAAGTCTTCAAACTGACTTTTTGACTTCGCTAAACTGATTTTGAAATCTTCGTGTTGCTCTTCTTGAATATCTAAAGTACTCAAGCTGGCACCGATATTGGTGTGCGATTTGTTCAAATGAATAAAAGCTTTATGCAGCTCTTCTACCACTTGATGTAATTTCGCTGTCGAAGAAGCGTCTGAAACGGAGCCAGATGAATACTCAATCGCATCTTTGAAACTGTCGAAAATACTGAAGGTTTTACGTGGCTCGATAGTTATAGAGTCACCTTTGGTGATCTGACCTTTAACAGCAATTGTTAAACCTTCAAATTGGATACCGGTTTTGCCATCAAACTCATCGGCCTGCACGATGCTGCCGTTGCGTTCAAGTTGATAACCAAACTTGCCGTTATCCATGTCAACGAATGTCACCTTGTAGCTCGAGTTATCATCAACATTGCTGTTGGTCGCGCGTTCAAGCAGTAACTCTGAACCTTCTTGCAAATCGTAATTCGGTTCGTAATCACCAAACGGGTTCTCAATCTCCATAAAGATTTTGCTACCCGGTGTGTTAAACGGAATCTCTAAGCTATTGGAAATTTTCATTTTTCTCTGATAGTCATCACCAGAATAAGTTACGTTACCTGCGTTATCGCGGAAAAACGGCTGATTCTTTGGCTTTGTACCAGCAAAAATGTAGTTGCCCATCTCATCTTGCACATTCGCAAGGTTAATGAAGTTATTTGAGATCTCTTGGATTTGACGAGCTATAGCCCCTCGGTCTTCTGGTGAAAGAGAACCGTTGATCATTTCCATGACATTACGCTTGGCTTTATCAGCAAATTCTTCCGCATTACTCACAATCACTTCCTGATGCTCAAGACGGTTTCGAACCAAAGTAATGGCATCCAAGTATTGGCGTAGCTGCTCTTCTTGCTGAGTCACGTTCTGAATGTAATGTGTCGCGAGCGGGTTATCCGCTGCCGACAATAGCTTCTTACCAGACGCCAATTGCGCTTGGTTATGGTGAACTTTCGATTCTTGACGACGCATGTCGTTTTGCACAGATTGATAGTTATGGAAGCTAGAAATTCGAGTTAACATTTAATCTCCCTCCTATCTCAACTGCAGAATAGTGTTAAACGTATCGTTCGACGCTTGGATGATACGAGACGAAGCCATATAGGCTTGTTGAAACTTCATCATGTTTGCCGCTTCTTCATCCAGGTTCACCCCAGATACGGAAGCAATACGTTCTTGTGCAGATTGCTTTTCTAAACGAGAAACGTCAGTTAGACGTGAAGCAGTCGACAGCTTCAAACCAAAATCTGTATTGAGGTTGTGATACAGATCGATGATGGTCGAGTTGTTATCGTTCATCTCTTTATTGGTCTGAATGTTGATCATTTTACGTAAGTTGCCGTTGTCACCTTCTGACGCAACAAGGTTTGCCGTAAATTTATCATCCGGCAATGCACCGCCGGTGAGTTCAAAAATAGTGCCCTGAACCTCAACAGGCCCTGAAGGCGGATACTCTTGCGGTTCCAGTAAGATGTTGCCTTTTGTATCGGTAACGGCAAACTGGTCACCTAAAGGAGAGACAACCACTTCAAACTCACGTACAGCACCGGCTTCAAGAATTTTGAATTTGGCTTTGCCTTGGGCTAACGTGGTCGATGCTTCATAACTTTGAGCGGCAATTTTTGCCGGGTCGTTGGTGACAAGCTTAATGTCTTTTGCACCACTACGAGTTGGGCGCAAAATGACGCGCTCACCCGTCTGCGGATCATTGTTGATTTGAATGCGCATACCATCGATGAAAATATTGCCGCGAGATTCCTCAGCAATCACCTGTTCTCCGCTAGGACGCGTAACCACATAATCACTGCCGTTGTATGAGAGCGAGTACTCACCACCCGTGAGCTGGCTAATATCATCAATGTAAACGGCAATGTCTGCTTCTGAATCACTAGGGGTGACAACACGTTCGCGAGCGGCAACGTCTGAGTTCACATCGGTAAAGATGTTATGCCCCACATCACCGCGTAGGTCCAAACCTTGCCATTGCAACTTATTGACTTCATAAGAGAACGATGTCGCTAAACGTCCGATTTCATCCATAACGTAAGGAATGTGCTCATCACGCATATCCATTAACGCGCCAATTTTGCCGCCAATGTCTTTTGACGTAATCGGTTTGATACCATTGCCTTCAACCATTGCAAGACGGCGTTGTTTAACGTCCGGATAACCGTCCATCATTTTTAACTGACTTGCTTCAGTGCCAGAAACTAAGGTATGCCCATTGCCGATATGGATATTAAATCCTTCCGCATTTTTACGAGGAGTAACGGTTACATTGGTGTACTCAGAAAGCTCTGCCACCAGCTTTTCATGCTGGTCCATCAAATCGTTGTGAGGCCCCGGAACTTTCATCATCAAGCGTTGCAAGTCACGGATTTCAATCGCGATTTGGTTGATACGCTCAATACCAACATCGAGGCCTTTATTGGTCACATCGTATTGACGGCGTACGGTCTCATGGAAATCATTGAGGTTTTGAGAAATCAGATTCGCTTTCTCAAGCACCACTTTACGAGCGCCCACATCATTCGGGGAATCTGCTAGTGATTTCACCGCATCAAACCACTCGTTAAGGTTCTCAGGAATTTTTTTAGACGCAACAGAGGAGAGCAGTTTGGATAACATATCTAGGTTCTGCTCGGTATCGCTCTTAAATGCGTATTCGGAAGTGGCAATGTTCAGCTCTTTAACGGCAAACTGATCCCATGAGCGGCGAACATTGTCCACATGTACGCCCATACCATAGGTTTGTCCACCGTATTGGCGAGGCATATTGGTCCCTTGGATCACAGACTGACGGCTGTAACCCTCTGTATTAACATTAGAAATGTTATGACCTGTTGTATTGAGTTGTCTCTGAGCGGTTAATACGCTTTGCGTACCCACATTCAGAAGATCAGACGCCATACTGCCCCCAAAAACTATAAAAACATCAGTGTTCACTGACTATCTAAAGGGTATAAAGCAACATGTATGCCAGTTTTATTTATTGGAGGTAACTCGAGGAAATATAAAGAAGAAATAAGAAATCGGTTGAAGCAGAAAGACAAAAAACCGGAGTATTTACTCCGGCTTTCACTGTTTATAGCTCGCCCATTTGGTCGATTTGAGATTTTACTCTGAGCACTTTGTCTGCGTACTCTGGGTCCGTTGCGTATCCCGCTTTGTGAATACCACGGATGAACTCTTCGTTGCTACCTTGATGATTCAGTGCAGTGGTGTAGCGAGGGTTCTTTTCTAGGAAACGAACATAATCGTTAAAGCTGTCTTGGAAAGAGTTATACGAACGGAATGCCGCTTTTTCCATAACTGGTGTGTTGTGGTGGTACTCCAAAGTCTGAGTCGCCACCTTGTTTCCTTGCCAACTGCGATCCGCTTTGATGTTGAAGAGGTTATTACTGCTACCTCGAGCATTTTTAACCACTTTCTGCCCCCAGCCTGTTTCTAATGCCGCTTGAGCAATAAGTAGAGAGGCATCAATGCCCAACGCTTTTGCCGCTTTATCCGCATAAGGTTTCAGTGAAGAAACAAACGAACGTGGTGATTCAAAGTTTGCCGCTTGTTCTGCCTTAGTTTCACTAGCAGCAGTGTTATTCACCATCGTGAGTTCACTGTCTTCACCAGCTTCAGCGCTGTTTGCCGCGGCTTCGCGAGAACGTTCTACACGGCGCATCGCTTCTTGGAATCCATCTTCACCGCCAGCTTGTGATTTCTCACCTGCAGACAGTTGAGCCACAATCATATCCGCTAAACCAAGCGAACCCGATGAGCTCAGTTCACTGGTCATCTGCTCATCAAGCATCTGGCGATAGAAATCTTCATTCTGGCTGTTAAACAGTTCCGATTTGAAGCTAGAGTTTGCATCACGCATAGACTTCAGCATCATGTTGGTAAAGATCGACTCAAACTGGCGAGCGGCTGCCGTTAACGCTTCTTTCTCTGATTTATCATCACCACCTACAGCCTGCTGACGCAGTTTATCTAGGCTGGCAATATCGTGAACAAAACCAATATCGTTAGAGTTATTAATCATCTTAAGCCCCTTAGATAATGATCAACTGACCTTCAATAGCACCTGCTTGCTTAAGCGCTTGCAAAATTGCCATTAAATCTGAAGGCGCTGCGCCGACTTCGTTTACTGCACGAACAAGTTCATCTAAAGTCACGCCCGGCTCAAGTTTGAACATCTTGCCTTGTTTCTCTTGTACATCGATAGTTGAATTAGGAACAACCACGGTTTGACCGCCAGAGAAAGCATTAGGTTGGCTGACATTGAGATTCTCTTTGATTGCCACTGTCATACCACCGTGTGTGACTGCCGCAGGTTTTAGGCGAACATGCTGTCCCACAACAATTGTTCCAGTACGAGAGTTAACAATGATCTTTGCCGAACCGTCTGCTGGGTTAAATTCTAAGTTTTCAATCGCAGAAAGAAACGCTACTCGCTGGCTCACATCACGAGGTGCACGAACACGTACAGATGCAGCATCAACCGCTGATGCCATTTGAGGACCAAGGAAATTATTCACTGCATCAGCCATACGCTGAGCAGTAGTAAAATCCGATTCCATCAAGTTGAAAGTAATAAAATCGCCGCGCCCAAATGGTGTTGGTACTTCACGTTCTACAATCGCACCGCCAGAAATCATACCGACAGCTGGGTTATTACCCACTATTTTTGAACCGTCAGCACCTGAAGCACTAAAACCGCTAACGACTAAGTTGCCTTGCGCTACAGCGTAAACCTGCCCATCCAAACCTTTTAAGAAAGTCTGCATTAGCGTGCCACCACGTAAGCTTTTTGCCGAACCAATCGAAGACACCGTAATATCGACCGTTTGTCCCTGCTTTGAAAACGCGGGTAAATCGGCAGTCACAATAACAGCGGCAACGTTTTTGGTTTTCGGCTTAGTGCCAGGTGGCAATTGAATGCCGAAGCTTTGCAGCATGGCATTGAAGCTTTGATCGGTGAAAGGTGTGGATTCACCTGTGCCCGGCAAACCAGTCACCAAACCGTAGCCCACTAATTGGTTACTACGCACACCTGCTACTTGAGCAACATCTTTGATGCGAGCAGCGTTGGCGCTTACTGTCACTAGCATCATCAATAACAAAGTGAGTTTTTTCATTGTGGGTTACCGTTAACGTTAGGTCTGCCGACCTGAGTTCAAAAAACAAATGAGGCCAATTAGGCCTCATCGATATCAACTTAATTCTGTCAATTCTTCGACTGTAGAGCTTAATCTACAGAGACACATTAAAAAATCGTGCCAAGAATCCAGGTTCTTGCATATCTTGGTTCGTTCCGGTACCAGAATATTGAATTCGAGCATTAGAAATACGGGTTGAAGCGATGGTGTTATCAAAATCGATATCGTCAGGACGAATGGTGCCACTTAAACGAATGTATTCATCACCAGTATTAAAGGTTAACCATTTTTCGCCGCGAATCACTAGGTTACCGTTTGCCAGTACTTCAATCACTTCTACTGTAATTGAACCTGAGAGACTGTTGCTCTGGTTGGCTGCAGCACTGCCGCTGAATTTATTGTCATTTTTCAAAGCGTAGGAGAAGTTATATTCACCTACGGTTAAATCTTTCCCGCCAACAGCGAGAGGATCCATGGAAGCATCGTTCGTTTTATTCAAATCTGCATCAGCACTCTTTGCCGCTTTGGTTTTCTCATCCAAATTAACAGTAATGATGTCACCGATTCCTCGAGGCTTAGAGTCATCGTATAAGCTACTTGAGTTCGCTAAATTAAATAGTGACCCCGTCTCTGCCGCATAATGTTCAGGCTTGGCTTTAGGGTGAATAGGAGCCCATGCAGGATCACCAGCAACAGGATCAGTACGTTTACGTAGCGTATCCACCAGCCCTGAATCACTCTCGGTGGACTTATCACCTTCCACTGCATCGACAACTGTGGTACCAGCAGTCACATCTGAGGTTTCGATCTCTTCTGGAAGTAGTCCACAGCCAGAAACCGTCAAAACAAAAATTAGGCTAAGTAAACGTTTCATCATCACACTCTCTCAATCACTCTTTATGAGCCAAGATTATTGCTATTAGGTTATAGCTGCTGGTTCGCATAGCTCATCATCTTGTCTACTGCCGAGATCACTTTTGAGTTCATCTCGTAGACACGTTGAGCTTCAATCATATTCACCAGCTCTTCAGTCACGTTAACGTTTGAGCTTTCCAGCATTGACTGACGAATACTACCTAAGCCATCTAAACCTGGGACGCCCTCTTGAGGATCACCACTTGCCCCTGTCGGCAAATAAAGGTTCTGACCAATTGGCTCTAAACCACCTGGGTTAATAAAATCTACCGTGGTGATCTGCCCTAATACCTGGTTGTCTTGCTGACCACGAATACGAGCTGACACTTCACCATCGTTACCGATAGTGATGGAGATAGCGTCTTCAGGAACCACAATTTCAGGATCCAACGCGTAGCCTGCACCTGAGGTTACAATCACACCTTCATCATTCAGGGTGAACTGACCATTTCGTGAATAGCCGATGTTGCCATCTGGCATCAGGATTTGGAAAAAACCATCCCCTTCGATCATCATGTCGAGGCTGTTGGTTGTTGTCTGTGCATTACCATTGGTGTGTACTTTTTGAGTCGCCACCACTTTAGAACCTGCACCTAGCATCAAACCGCTTGGCAATTCAGTATTCTGAGATGACTGACCACCAGGTTGATTAATGTTTTGATAGAACAAATCTTCAAACACAGCACGACTTTTTTTGAAACCAATCGTCGAGGCGTTCGCTAAGTTGTTCGAGATCGTAGCAATATTGGTTTGCTGCGCGTCGAGGCCTGTTTTACTTACCCATAATGCCGGCTGCATACTAATTTCCTTTCAATTGGTTAGCTCATACGAAGCAGAGAATCGGACGATTTGTCCATGTCTTCTGCCGTGCTCATCATTTTGACTTGCATTTCAAACTGACGCTGTAACTCGATTAGGCTGGTCATTTCACCCACCGCATTGACGTTACTGCCTTCTAAGGCTCTGGTCAGAACTTTCACATTGGCATCTGCATCGTATGCCGCGTTTGGATCTTTCGCGCGGAAAAGACCATTTACATCTTTATATAAATCTTGGTTGTTTGGACGAACAAGCTTAATACGGTCAACAATTTCCATAGCATCTGCCGGAGCGCCTTGTGGGCGAACAGAGATAGTACCGTCGTTGCCGATTTCAACTTTTGCCACAGGCACCGGCAAAGTGATCGGTGCGCCCGTCTCACCCAGCACTAAATGACCATTGCCGTTAAGCAGTAAACCGGTTTGATCGATCTGCAAGTTGCCGTTACGAGTTAAACCTTCAGCACCCGTTTTGTCTTGAACGGCAATCCAACCATCACCTTGAATGGTGACATCCAAATCACGTCCCGTTGTGATAACGCTGCCTTGCTGGAAATTGTTTCCAGGGCGCTCAGTCATACTGAACACTCGGCTAGGCAGACCATCACCGTATGCTTGCATCGAACGCGCTTGTGCTAAGTCAGCACGAAAACCTGTTGTGCTTACGTTGGCCAAGTTATTCGCTCTTAGCTGCATAGCTTGCATATTCTGCTTTGCGCCACTCATGGCGAGAAACAATGCACGGTCCATAATTTGCTCCAAAATTCATCTGTTACGAGTTATAAAGCAATAGGTGTGCCAAGTTTTATTTTTAATATAAAACAGAAGGTTATAGAAAATAGAGGGGTATTACGGGGAGATTTGCCGCGGCAATGTGGCAAGCTGGCAATCCTATCAAGCCAGCGTTGCCGCTGGCTTGATAGACCAGATGACCATATACGAAGATCGTATTATCGAATCTGCAGGATGTTTTGTTGTAGCTGGTTGTGAACTTCAAGCGCACGTGAGTTTGCTTGGAAGTTACGTTGAGCAGAGATCAAATCCACCAACTCTTGGGTCATATCAATGTTGGATTGCTCTAGAGTACCGTTGTTGATGGAACCGAAAGAGCCTTTGTTTGATTCGCCCCAGATCTTGTCACCAGAGAACTGAGTTGAATCCCATTGAGTACCACCTTTTTTATCCAGACCTTGTTCGTTAGATACACGTACTAACGCAACTCGACCTAAGGTGATGTTTTCACCGTTTGAGTATGTGCCTAACACACTACCGTTTTCGTCAAAGTCGATCTTAGTTAAGAAACCCGTTGTAGCGCCATCTTCATCGAACTTAGTCAATTCAAACGGTGCGGCAAACTGAGTTGCTGAATCGAGACCAAAAGAGAGTGTTTGGTTTACATCTGCGCCATTTAGGTTGACAGGGTCTGCACCTGCACCTAGTGGATCAGAAACAATTGGCTGCCCGTTATTTAAACTTGCTAACGTACCGTCATTGTTGAACCTCATGGTATGACCGACTTGACCACTTGCGGTTGTCGCATCACCACCGGTGATGTTCAAAGGCTTCTCGCCTTCTTTGTCAGTCACGGTGTAATAAGTTTGCCACGTATTTGGCTGACTTTGGTCTTTCAAATAGTACGTAGTTAGCTTATACGACTGTCCCATTGAGTCATAAATGGTCGATGACGTTGAGCGGTTATAAGTTTCAGGGTCATTGTAGTCAAACAGCGCAGGATCTTTCAGCTCACCATTTGCTGGAAGGTTTACACCAACTTCAATGTTTGCCGTTTGTTTTGGCTTACCAAACTCTGCTGGAATGTTCATTGGCTGTGGTTCATAAGAAAGCACATCGCCAGTATCAGGGTTTACTTGATAGCCCAGTAGGAACTCATCATTCGACGTCACCATGAAGTTGTCTTTGTTCAGGTGGAAAGCACCGTTACGCGTCAATTCATTTTGCTGTGGAATAAGGCGATCTTTAGATACTGCGAAAAAGCCAGTGCCCGAGATACGTAAGTCCATTGGGTTGTTAGTGTAAACACTTGAACCCTCATGGAATTGTTGGGCAACTTTATTCGCTTGTACACCACCACCCGGAGTGGTTTTAGCGTTAGTAAATAAAGAACTTGAGTAAACATCACCGAACTCAGCACGTGACTCTTTAAAGCCGAATGTGTTTGCGTTCGCAATGTTGTTACTGGTTGTGTTCAGGTCTAACTGAGCTGCGGATAAACCGCTAAGAGATACATATGACATTCCAAATTCTCCTATCTAGCTAGCATTCTATGCTTTGCCAACTTCAAGTACTTCAGCAAGTTTCACTGGTGATGTGAAACCAGCTAGATTGAGTAGTACGTTACCATCACCCTTACCAAGCAGAACACTATTGACGTTAGCGTAAGTAGATACGCCAAATTCAGTACTTGTTCCATCGAGTAAACCAGCCGCTTTCACTTTGTATTTGCCGGCCGGCAATGGATTACCGTTCTGATCTTTTCCATCCCATTCGACACGGTTGTCACCGGCCGGTTTAGCTCCTACGTCCATAGTACGAACTAGCTGCCCCATTTCGTCTTCGATACGAACAAACAAGTTTTCTACCGAACTAGGAAGCTTAACCATTGCCGCCATGCCTGCATCATCTTTCTTAACGCCTGCAGCACCTGGTACCAATACATCACGACCTACCAGTGACGATGCTTGTAGCGCTTGGTTAGATGTCATTGCCGAGTTCAAACTCTCAAACTGAGTGTTCATCTTGCCAATACCATCAACCGTCGCAAATGATGCCATTTGCGCAATCATCTGGTCATTGCTAACCGGCTTAAAAGGGTCTTGCTGAGAAAGTTGCTTCGTGAGCAGGGAAAGAAAATCTTCTTGTTTAAGATCTTGTTTACCTGTGGTCTCATTCGGTTTCTTCTGATCTTGAAGAGCCTTCAGCTGGTCAACATAGGACAAGCCGCTTTGACCAACGTTATCGATTCCGGCCATACGCTAACTCCTTATCCTTATTGACCCATCTGCAGCGTACGCAGCAGCATTTGTTTACTTGCGTCTGCAACTTGTACGTTCGTTTGGTATGAACGCGATGCAGAAATCATATTAGCCATTTCTTCCATTACGTTGACGTTAGGCTTGTAGATATAGCCCTCATCATTCGCAAGTGGGTGATCAGGGTTAAACTCCGCTGATAGCGGTTTATCACTTTCCACAATACCTAACACTTTCACAGGCACGTTTGGGTCGCGGTTAAAACGTGCTTTACTTAACTCCGCACCGAACACTGCATGACGCGCTTTATAAGTATCCTCAGCAGAGCTACTGATACTGTCCGCGTTAGCAAGGTTACTTGAGGTTGTATTTAGACGAACAGACTCTGCACTCATCGCGGAACCTGTCACATTGAACACATTAAATAAGCTCATCTAAATTACTCCCCTTTAATTGCTTTCGTTAAGTTCTTGAATTTACTTCCTAAGAAGTCAAGTGATGCTTGGTGGCGAATCTGGTTTTGCATAAACAAGTTACGCTCTAAATCCACATCCACTGTATTGCCATCACCAGTGTCAGGTTGAGTTGGAACGCGGTAAAGCATTTCCCCTGTCACAGTCGTAGAGGCAGGAATGTGCCGACCGTCCGTACGGCTAAGACCAATGCTTGCCCCCGAACTTGCCGCCTGCAAAGCCTTTTTGAAGTCCATTCCTTTCGCTTTAAACCCTGGTGTATTCGCTTGTGCAATGTTAGTAGAGATAACCTCTGCATTGCGTTCACGAACACCCACCGTATGCTGGTGTATACCGAGTGCGTTGTTGAAAGAAATAGCCATACTTTGCCTCTTTAATAAGAACTGACCGTTAGTCATAGATTAAAAGCAATTAGCGTACCAACTTTTAATTTACCAATTCACAATTAATCTTTTTTCGTGTTGCAACCTTTTAGCTTGCAAAAAACAGTTTGCAAAAAGCACGCCGTTTTTGGCTATAGCAAACTTATTAATTTGGAGATTTGGAATGTCTCCCTTTAGGTATAGAACAGAGAAGCAGAAAGGAAAGAAAAAGCCCAGCGCTTGGCTGGGCTTTAAAAAAATAATGGGTTTGAAGCTTATGGCTTATTTGAGCTTATAGATGATGCCCGGATTACAACGCACCATTTCAAACTTATCCGTTAGCCCAGTAAGAGACTCAGATGCACCGAGCAACAGATAACCACCGGGATTTAGGTTGTTTGCCATCTGATTCAACACTTTTGCTTTCATATCTGGCGAAAAGTAAATCAATACATTTCGACAGAAAATGATGTCAAACTTGCCGAGCAATGCATAGCTTTCCATTAAGTTTTGCGGACGGAAGTTCACCAGACGCTTGAGGCTATCTTTTACCTTCATACGTCCATCCCCTGCATCTTCAAAGAATGCACGACGACGCTCTAAAGACAAACCACGTCCTAAAGCGAGATTGTCATACACACCAGCACGACACATATCCAGCATGCTTGCAGAAATATCGGTTGCCGTGATCGATACACTTGGAAGCAAACCAGGGCGACGTTGCTGAGTTTCAAGAATCGTCATTGCCATTGAATAAGGTTCTTGACCAGAGGAACTCGCTGCCGACCAAATTTTAATAGGGCGTTTTTTTGCCGCCATTTCGGGAAGCAAACGCTCAGCAAGCACAGTAAACGGATACGTATCACGAAACCACAAAGTTTCGTTGGTTGTCATCGCATCAACTGCTGCCACACGCAAATCACGATTTCTCCCTGTTACTACATCGCGCAACAGGTCAGACAAACTAGTCAACTTATATTTAGTCACAAGTGGACTGAGACGACTTCTCACCAAATACTGTTTACTGTCTCCTAATACGATACCGCATTGAGATTCCAGAAATCGGCAAAAGTCGCGATATTCTTGATCGCTTATAGTAATAGCAGTCATTCATTTCTCTTTATTTTACTAGCGCAGCCTTAACCGCATTACCAAGCTCATCGGGGTTAAACTTAGCAATAAATGCATTCGCACCTACTCGCTCAACCATTGCTTGGTTAAATACCCCACTCAGTGATGAGTGCAATATAACGTAGAGATCTTTTAAGTCATTATTTCGGCGTATTTCTGCCGTTAAGGTGTAGCCATCCATCTCTGGCATTTCAATATCCGAAATCACCAAAGAGATTTGTTCGTAAATACTACCTTCTTTTGCCATTTCTAACAGCTTTTCATATGCATCTTTGCCGTCTTTGGTCAAAATACATTCAAAACCAATTGACTCAATCGCACGTTGAACCTGCTTACGAGCCACGGTTGAGTCGTCCGCGATTAAAATACGTCGAACAATCGCCTTTTCTTGCTCCGCTTCCGCGATTTCTTGGCCGATACTAGCATCCATTGATTCATCAACTGGTGCGATTTCTGCAAGGATCTTTTCTACATCGAGAATTTCAACCAGTTCATTATCAATATTAGTCACCGCTGTTAGATAATTCCCTTTACCAGCGCCTTCAGGAGGAGGAAGTATTGCCTCCCAATGCATATTGATAATACGTTCAACAGAGCTTACTAAAAAAGCCTGTATCGTACGGTTAAATTCAGCAATAACGACAAAACTTTTTTGAACATCTTGAGTTGGACGGCCACCGATGGCCAAGCTTAAGTCAATGACAGATAACGTTTGACCGCGAATATGAGCAACCCCTTTAACCAAGTGGTGCAGATTAGGCATAGCCGTCAATTTAGGACATTGTAGAACTTCTTTGACCTTAAAAACGTTAATGCCATAACGTTGGCGTCCGTTAAGACGGAAAGTCAGTAATTCTAGTCGGTTTTGGCCGACAAGTTGCGTACGCTGATTCACAGAATCAAGAATACCCGTCATAAGCACATCTCCATCTCAAACTTATGTTCATAAAAAAGTGGTAGTCTACAGCAAGCTATGAAGAAACGAGAGACACGAACAATGCATCCGAAGATCTGTTTACATCTACATTCCATATCTAAGTGTAGAGCTTTCTATAATATTTTTTTTAACTCTATCGGTTTTTTGTTAGCTTTCTTTAGTCTTTCTTTATTTGCTGCGACACCAGAGCAAGTAAAAATGATTCAAAATGCCGCTGAAAATCATGTTTTGAGCAGCGTTGAGGTCGCTGAAGGAGGCGAGCTCGTGGTGAATGCTGCAAACATAGATGAACGTATATTCGCCACCGATTGTCCAAACACTCTGACGACTTCGTCGTCCTCCAGTAACGCCTCTGCCAGCAATATCACAGTGTTGGTCGAATGCGAACCGGATAACTGGAAAATTTATGTTCCCGTCCGCTTAACAATGCGAGTTCCGATGGTTACCGCTGCTAATCATATTAGCAGAGGACAAGTTTTAACAGAAAACGATATAACTATCAGTATGGTAGATCTGCTGCGCTTTAGACGGCAAGGTTTTTCCTCGATAGAGCGAGTGGTCGGAGCAAAAACCAAGAAAAACGTGAAGTTAGGTGATGTTATCGAACAAAATGATATCTGTGTGGTATGCCGAAATGACAGTGTACTTATCCAAGCAAATGCCAGTGGTATGAATATTACTACTAAAGGAACAGCATTATCTGACGGAAGCTTCGGTGAACAGATAAAAGTGAAAAATGATAAATCTAACCGTATAATAGATGCGCAAGTCAGTGGTATTGGCGAAGTAACCGTTCAGTTTTAGTTACTTAGCAATAAAAGCGTTAATTTCGTCACGAAGCCATAAAATTGCTAAAGTTATTCTCCTACTTGTCGATATTGACAGTACAGATTCATATTTTAAAAAGGCTCATTTATGGCAGGCATTGATAACATACGCTCAGGGCATTCGTTAAACACGACGAATCGTACTCCTGCACGTTCTAATTCAGATGCATCTTCATCAACATCAAGTGCAACCACCCGTGGTGCTGTTAAGCAAGATTCTGTATCGCTTAGCCATCAGGGAAAAGCCATTGGTGAATTGCATAACGATATGACGTCCACCCCTAGCTTCGACAGCGCCAAAGTTGCTGCGATTAAAGAAGCGATTGCAAACGGATCTTATGTTGTTGATTCAGAGAAACTGGCCGACAATATGATCAGATTTGAAAAAGAATTGGGTGGTTTTAACTAACCCACTTCGATTTATAGGCAGTTTACGTTATGGCAGCACTAAAAGACTTGATCGAATTCCAACTTAAAAACGCACAAGAATTATCAGTGCTGTTGGAAAAAGAGAAAATCGCGATTACTTCAAGAGTATCTTCAGATATAGAGACGCTTGCCAAACAGAAAACCGTTTTGGTTAACCAACTGCAAACGACGGATCAACGAATTGCTGGTCATCCTCATGTCTCGAGCCTGACAGAGGATAGCTATCTCAATGAGTTAACCAATCAAATTCGATCTGTGATTCACGATTGCCAGCAAGCTAACCTAATCAATGGCGAAGCCCTAAACCGCGCACAACTTAGCTTTAATAAGCTCAATAACATGATGCAGCAAAGCTTAGGCAAAGTTGGCATGACTTACAGCGCAACAGGCCGCACTCAATCCGTTTCGACTCTGGGAACTAATCTCAAGGCGTAACCGACACGTCGCAGTATTAATACCACTGTATTGATGACAAGCGACGGCAATAAAAGCACAAAATAGAAAAGCGGCAATATTTGCCGCTTTTTCGTATGTCGAATTTAAGTATCTGGAGAGTTATAATTAAAACGAAAAGATTAAGAACACAGACTGTTAGAACAAGGTTTGCTGACGTTTTTCAGGCACCTGCTGAACTTCACCGTAATCACGCAGCATGTTCATTTTATTGATGTCTAGGCGTAATTCCGTTACATAGCTGTCACCAACTTTATAACTACGAACCACTTCTGCCCCACGAATGACCCCGTCAACTTCACCGCTGGTACGTTCTGTACCAAGACGTTGATCGCTTAGCTCGGCACGGCCACTGACACGCATTCCGTACACTTGTTCAGCTAACTCTCGATAAGCATCAATTTTTGAAGCTCGCATCGCTCGTACGCTCTTTTCTTCAACATCGCGGCCCTTCTGTTCACTGATACTCGCGTAACCCACAGCCGTTAACCAATCATCGGATCTTGTTGTTTGAAGAGGCTGACACCCCATCATTACAAATGCTGTCACTAGGACGAATAACCATTGTTTCATCATAAACTCCTATGGACGCAGAATGACTGTATAAGGTTGCTTCATCGTTGGATCAGAACGAATGAGAACACCATCTTGAGTACGCATACTGTTCAGGGTATCTAAATCTCTACCAATACGATCAGCAGGTAGGAAGCCTTGCGCAGTCGCCACCACAATACGAGATTGCAAACCAACAACACGAGCATTTACAAGAACGCCACCATCTTGACGAAGCATAGTGCCAGTTAACACATATTGGATTTCTTGCTCTTGAGCTAAGTCTTTCCAGTCACGGCTAAAAGCAAAATCGCCTTGCTGCGTGACTTGAATCGTACCAGTAGTTTTGTAGTCAACAACCTTGAAACCACGGCGTTGGAACTGGTAAATAAACCCTTCAGATACCGAATTTCCCAACCAGTTTGTTGTATCCATATTTTGTAGATCAACAAATGAGGTCACAGCAATAGCATTACGTGCAGTAATACTCGTATTCGATATCATTAAATCTTCAGTCATACTCTCTACGAAGAAATCCAAAGTATGTCTTGGGCTCTCCATCAACATAAATTGTGAACCAGAGTACGGCTCTTTTCCGTTATAAATCGGGGCATAGGCGCATGCAGTCAAAAAAACTGCTGGCACTAAAGGAAGCCATTTTTTCATTCTCTTCATCTCCAGATATACTAAGGCATCGGTTCCATTTCACTCTCACTGATGAAACTGGAACACTCTTTGCTTTTCTAAATTCGTCTACTATTCAGAAACGCGATACCTACATCAGCTACGAATTAAGAAGCAAAATTTATACCTAACTGGTAACTCATAATGAAAAAAATTATTTATTGTTTAATTTCAATACTTTCAGCGACACTCAGCGTACCCAAAGCTTACGCTGAATGGTATGAAGTGACAGGTACTGCCGCTGTTGTTTCGACAGAAAGTGCCGCTCGGCTCCACGCATTAGAAAACGCCATTTATAAGGCGGTAAAATTTGCCGGGGCAGATATTGGCAGTATCAGCAACTTAATGCCGCTATTACAATCAGAACGCACCGAATACCAGTTTTCAAACCACGAAGTAAGGTACATTCTGATTGAGCAGACAAGTTCTCGAAACGATGTAATGAGTGTCCGCGCACGCATTGACATCTACCCATCGGCAGCAGGTTGCCAGCAGAACCAATATAAAAAGACCTTCTTAGTCGGCAATATTGATTTAGCATCACCTCAACAAGCGGTAATGGGACAAATTTATAGTTTGGGGGATGATTTTGCCGAAGTGGTAAACCGACAAATCGGTCAGGAGTCAGGAAGTTTTGTCTCTGTAGGAACCACTAATTATGACATCAACGCACGTAATCCTGAGCGCATCAAAATGATTGCCCAAGATACTGGTGCACAGTACATCATTGGCGGCGTAATTACGGACCTTACTGCAACCATCGAGCAGAAACTCCTACAGGACGATGTCATTAACCGTCAGTTTGCCTTAGAAATGAAAGTATTCGATGGCAAAACAGGCAGTGAAGTATTTAAACATAACTACCGTGAAGTCGCCCGTTGGCCTTTTGCCAAAACCAGCCAAATCGATACACGAAGCGCACGCTTCTGGGCTTCTACTTATGGCGATATGCTACTTAGAGTAAGCCGAAACATAATGTTGGACTTAGAGTCTGAAATTTCGTGCAAAATTACTCTACCAGAAGTGGTCGCTAAATTTGGCAACACAATAACCATGGATTTAGGCAGAATTCACGGCGTTCAAGAAGGCGATAAACTACAACTATGGCACACAGGCGCATTCATTGATCAAAAAGGTTTGCCACGTAATAAAGTTACCCAAAGTGATATCACTTTGACGGTATCACGTGTTTATGAAAACGACGCTGAGCTGATGATTGATCAGCCAGAGCTGCTATCGAGCGTGCAAATTGGCGACGTTATGCACAAACAGTACTAAAAGTGTTTATCAGTGGTTAACTTATTCAAATAATTGAGTAATATAGGAGCCCTGCTCCCGTGGCACAGCTGGATAGCGCGGCCCCCTCCTAAGGGGCAGGTCTCAGGTTCGAATCCTGTCGGGAGCGCCAAATAAAACAACGCCTTAGCTAACATTCAAGCTAAGGCGTTTTTGTTTATGTCCACATATAGAGCGCATCTATTTCCAATTAATTTTCAATCACGTCTGCATTGAGTCTGTAATCGTTATCTCAAACAACTGATTAGATGATGTTATGAAAAATATTTTTTAACAAACTCTTCAATGGGCATTGGTTTGTCGAAATAGAAACCTTGATAACGAGTTACATTCTTGGAATATAAATAGTCAAATTGTTCTTGGTTTTCAATACCTTCAGCTAAAATACCTATTTCTGTAGTTTTAGCTAAGTTAATAATTGCATCTAACACATGAGTGTTTGGCCCTTCTGAAATAGTATTCACAAACGTTCGGTCAATCTTAATAATATCAACATTTGAATTAATCAAATATTTCATAGAACAATGACCTGTGCCAAAGTCATCAAGAGCAATTTTAATATCTCTATCTTTCAACCTGTTTATATAAGAGATGAAAACTTCGTTCTCAAATTCTTTTCTTTCAGTGATTTCCAACACTATCTTTATAGGTTTTGAAGATAACTCATTTTGTAACCGGACGACATCTTCATACAAATTTTTAGAGTCAAATTGAATTGCACACACATTAAACCCTAAATAAAAATCGCCCTTTCTCATGAACTCTACATCGTGCAAATGGGTAGAGCATTTTTTCATTAATATTCTAGTTATCTCTGTTATTTTTCCGTTTGCTTCTACTTCATCAATAAAACAAACAGGTGAAATGACACCTTTTTTGGGGTGAACCCAACGAGCAAGTACCTCTGCGCCAGTTAACGTTCCATTGATGTCTAATATAGGCTGAAGGTAAGGATGAAATTCGGATCGTTTAATAGCTTTATTAATATTCCAATATCTAATTGTAAACTTCTCAAAAAATGGAACTTTTATATTTAACAACAAAAAATAAAAAACCGTCCAAAATATGATACTAAAACTGTGGTGCATCATTACATATTTAAAAAACGAGGATAGCATTATATTGAAATCAACTTTATAAAGACTACCAATCAGCCTATTTTTTTCTTCAACTAATTTATTTTTATATATAGCAGCATTTTCAAAACTGACATATACATCATATTCATCGTAATCATCTATTATTTCGGTTAGTGATTCAGGATATAAAGCAATCATTGTACTGTACGTAGGGCTGTAAGATATTTTAAGTAAAAAAGCCCCTACACTTTTTTTCTCCAAAGACTCACTGTAAGGTGTTTTAGGAACATAAAACAATCTCACATTCCCAGATTTTTCCTCTCTAATTTTTGTGTTAACACCGTTTAACATAGCAATAGATGAACAAACAATCCGACTATGGTCAGTTATATTTAAGCTTCTCACATTTCGATCAAGTAATAGAAGTTTTGCATGTTTATTTAGAAAATCCGAGCAATTGTCAATTGGCAGTGTTCTACTAATTTCATCTTCATAATACTTTATGTTTTCTAGAACGATTTCGCTTATTCCAGCAGAAACTCGGTCAACAACACCAATTGAGTCTCGGTAATACTTAGCAAGTAGAAATAGCAAAATTATTATTAAACCAAAAACATAAATATAATGTTTTATTGTTTTTTCAGGGTTCATTTTAGCTCTCTGCTTTCCTTAAAAAAGCAAAAATCAATTCTGCTAACTAAGGTCAATTTGTCCATAAATATGATCTCACTCACTTAATTAGAACTTAATAAATTAGCTAAAACTAATTAAGATTACGTATTGTAAGTGTAACAATGGCTTACACAATGTGACAAGTAACGAATACACCGCATTAATGCAAGAAATAATTCTCATTTTTGATAAAAACATGAAGTAAGTGAAATAATCACCAAACGATACTCATAAATAGATTCAGTTCATGTCAATGATTTGAGTTCAGAAGTGATTGCTTAAAATTTCTTTGTTTATATGATGATGGGATACCAGAAACATCAAAGGAATTATAAAAATGAATGAGCAAGAGGCAGAACATCTTCGCATTTCACTTCGTGGTCTAGACATCACAATAAGGCCTATCACGCCTGAAGACAATAACGCCATTGCTGAGGTCATTCGTAATAGTTTCATAGACAATAAAATTGACCATCTAGAAGGCGTAAGCTTACACGATCCAGCTTTAGCCAGTCTGAGTAACGCCTATACCTCAGAAAAATCCGGTTACTGGGTAGCAACACTTAATGATCACGTAGTCGGCGGTGTAGGTATCGCTCAGCTATTAGGAGCGAGTGAAGAGTATGGCGAAATGCAAAAACTGTATTTGGATAAATCCGTGCTCGGTATTGGTCTCGGAAGATGTTTAATTGATTTATCGATTAAAAAGGCAAGAGAATTCGGGTACAAGTACTGCTATTTAGAAACCCTCGAAGAATTGAGCTCCGCGGTTTCTTTATATGAACAAATGGGTTTTGAACATATAGAGGGAAGTATCGGTAACACCGGACATGGCAGTTGCGAAATCTGCATGCTTAAAACACTTTAACTTTTCACAACTCTTTGTTTAGAGATACAAAAGACTAACCTAGCGCCGTTAGTCTTTTGTATGTAAGAGATTGACAAGGGTTATAACTATCGGAAGTTACAACTTAACGCATTAATATTGTTAGCGCTTAAATGTGCTTCACAAGCATTCTCACTCGCTTGACCAACCAGAGATACGTTCTTGTTAGATACAGCTTGAATATGATGAACGTTTTGACTTATCTCAGAAGTCACCGCACTTTGTTCTTCCATCGCAGTAGCAATCTGAATAGATTTATCCTCAAGTAACGACATCATATCAATGACACTGGACATGATATCCTCAACAGTATGAGCCTCACTATTACAACTTTGTGACTTATCTTGATTAGTCATCATCGACTTTTGCCACGTCTGCATTGAGCTTTGAAGATTGGTTACTGAACTCTGAATATTCTGTGTCGCAATCTGCGTTCTGCCCGCGAGTGTGCGAACTTCATCAGCAACAACAGCAAAGCCTCGACCTTGTTCGCCAGCCCTTGCCGCCTCAATTGCCGCGTTTAATGCCAACAAGTTAGTTTGATCAGCAATACCCTGAATTTCTGCCATCACACCTGAAATTTTGTTGGTATCTTCTACTAACTGAAGCAAACTTTGAGCGGCAGCTCCAATATCGTCGGACAACTCGTTTAGGTTTTTTCCATTTCTAGAGAGTGTTTCAGCGGCGTTACTGCACTTAGATTTCACTTCTCTGACGAATTCTCGAGTATCTAAAGTGGCGTTATTTACCTCTTGTATTGATGCATTCATTTGGGTAGCCGCTGTTGAAAGCTGCTCCAAAAGTTCACTCTCCGCTTTCAAGCTTTCTAAGGACGATTCGCTGGTAGATTTTAACTGCTCAGAAATGCCCACTAATGCCTTACCTGAATCCGAGCTTCTTCCCAAGATTGTTCTAATTTTGGCTAATTGAATATCGACGTTATAGGCCACTTTGCCACTTAATCCTGTACCGCAAAAAACGACTCTGGAAGGGCTGTTTACCGTATCAGATTGTTTTTGCATCAAAGCAGGCAATTTGAAAATTTCGTCAAAAAACAAACCACTGAAAATAACGAGTGATGCCAAAATTAATGCAAACATCGTCAATCCTGCTATCCAATAAGCGCTGCCCAACAAAGCTATTGCGACTATCGCAGCGGCGATTCTCTGAAATAAAATATGTTCTGTGACTGGGAAGGGTTTCTTTCCATTATTAATACGCTTATATAACTGCTCCGCAGAGGCAATATCTTTGCGTGACGGACAATGTCTGACAGACTGGTAGCCAATGATTTTGTCTTTGTCGTAGATGGGTGTTACGAATGCATCAACCCAGTAGTAGTCTCCATTCTTACAACGGTTTTTGACCATCCCTCGCCAACTGTTACCTTTTTTTAGCTGCCCCCACATATCTGCAAAAGCCGCTTTAGGCATGTCAGGATGTCGAACAATGTTGTGAGGTTTGCCAATCAGTTCTTGAGCGGTAAAACCCGCCACACGGCAGAACTCATCATTAGCATAAGTGATGATACTGTTTGTATCCGTTGTTGAGACCAAAAACTCCGATTGGGAGAAGGTCACTTCTTTTCCTTTATGAGTAGACATAGCCAATTGCGTCCTTACTTGCTCATTTTTATTATTAAAATAGATATATAGAGTTGTATATCTCTTGCTCTAAAGCCCAACAAACAAAGGTTAATGACAAGATACACAATATTAACAATATAGTTACGAGAAGGTATTCGGTATGGCAAATATGGCAAAATGTGACAAACATTCACCTCGGTGCATAGCTGTTACATTATCTACATTCCATCAGATCGCATATTGAACAACATGGTTAATTAGGCATCTATGAAAACTCTTTCGAGATAAACGTGTAAATGTTTATCTCGCAGAATCTTTACTCAATTTTGATATAAAAAATTAACATTCAACTAGACTGTTTATTCTCGTTATTCGGGATTTCATCTAAAATTACTATTAATAAAAATATTGATAACCCTAAGACTCTTGCTGCTTCTAGGTGATCGCTAAACTCTTCTTACTTTCGGCACGTCTAAGTGCTGAATTTGGGACAAGAATCGCCATCTAGAACCCATCAAGCTGTAAGGGAAACCCCTAGCCTATGAAGAAAAGTAACCTAGAAACCAATACTGGCCACCGATTTATCTCTAAAGCTAAAACGGCTTACAAGATTCATATTCATACCCCCGATGATAGTGTTCTTCACAGATCGGTCGGTTACATACGCCTAGGAGAAACAAAAGGGCTGAAAAAAGCGATTAAGCTGAGAAACGAATTAGGCAGAGAAATGTGGGGCAAGCACTGGCGACGTATATTAAAAGACCCGTACCTGATGACGCGTTTACCTCATAGCTTAGAGCCTAAAATTATCTACAAACCTCGCCCAACAAGCGATAACCCCGATAGCCGAGATGCTTGTTATATTGCTGCTTGGCGTGATTACGACAATAAAGGCAAATGTACCTTTAAGAGCGTCGTTTGCTCTATCAATAAACACGGTAAACTCGCCGCGTATACCAAAACAAAAAAGGCACTGCTAGAAGCTCATAAAGACTGTTTAGATATTCTTATTTATATGGGGCGCTTAAGCAGCATCGACTTAAAGTAGCTGCCTTGAACTCTTTCATGGCAGCAAAATAATCGGAAATCACGAATGATTTCCGATTCATCTCTAGTCGTTAATTCAAAGATTACTCTGAGACTTGATGTTCAAACTCGGGGATATAAAACTCAACTCTGCGGTTTTTTTCACGTCCTTCTGGCGTTTGATTAGAAGCAATAGGGTTTTCTTCGCCTTCACCTTTTACCGTGATCCTCGACTCATCGATGCCCTTCGCAATAATCGCATCAGCAGCGGCTTGAGCGCGTTTTTCTGAAAGCGTCTGGTTGTAAGCAGCGCTGCCTGAAGAGTCCGTATATCCTGAAATTTCAACGTTTGATTCAGGATATTCTTTCATAAATTCAATTAGATTATCTAATTGGTTATTCGCCTCTTCCGTTAATTCACTACTATCATGAGCAAAACTATGCCCATCTAAGCTTTTAGCAGTAAAAGACTTTTTAACCACTTTTGGCTCTGCAGGTTGCTCTACAACTTCTTCAACCATCGGTTCTTCAACGACCGCGACAGGGGCTGCTTCGGTCGTTTTACTATGACCAAACTTATAAGTAAAACCTAGTGTAATAGTGTTCGCTTGTGCTCGAATATAGTCATTATTGATATCAGTGATCGCCTGATATTCCAAACGAATGGAAACTTGATCCAGAGGCTTCAACTCAACACCCGCGGCGCCCAAGTAAGAAAAATCGTCTTTTGAACCATATTCAGCATAAGCGCCACCAGCTTTCAAATACAAAGCGACATCATCATTGAGTGGCAAGCTAAACCGTGGTGCCAGAGTAATTGCAGTCACGGAGTCATCATCTAATCCCGTACCCGAAAATTTACCTAGGTAATCATATCCCAGTTCAAACGACAGCCAATCGTAAGCTTGGTAACCTAAATAACCACCTAAAGTGACGCCTCCATCATCATCACACACATCGCCCGCTAAACAGGCATCATCCAACCAAGACGTTCCGATTTTACCGCCGACGTATACCTCTGCTAACGCTGCAGTTGAACCTACTGCCAATGACATTGAAATTAATACGGCTAATTTTTTCAAGTTATTTCCTTCTACACGTTACCGTTTTTTATCTCTGAATTTCTTGATGAAACTCTTTCGTACACAGAATGCGACTCTCTCAATTAAAGAAACACTATTCTATATCACTATAATTAATGGAACACTCTGTGACATTGATCAAGTTTATTATTTTTGTTAACCGAAATAAACCCTTTAGAATACGGGCATAACAACATGAAATATAATGAATAACCCTACTTTTCAGACATAAAAAAACCACAGCGATAATGCTGTGGTTTTGTGGATGAACCGTTACTACTGAGCGTTCGCTTCACGCTCTTCGATAAATGCTAGAGCCATCTTGATACGTGCAATTACACGCTCCTGACCAATAAGCTGCATCACTGCATCTACAGAAGGAGATTGACCGCCGCCAGTGACTGCTACACGTAGAGGCATACCAATTTTGCCCATACCGATTTCAAGTTCTGCACATACTTGTTCAATCACTTGGTGTAGTGCTTCAGTTGTCCACTCAGTCAAAGCTTCAAGTTTGCTTAGTGCAAGAGCAAGAGGTTCTTTTGCTACACCGCGTAGATGCTTCTTAGCTGCACCTGCTTCAAACTCAGAGAAATCTTCGTAGAAGTAACGAGCTTGTTGAGCAAGCTCAACAAGTGTATGACAACGCTCGCCGACAAGAGTCACGATCTCTGCTAATGCAGGACCATTGTCTTTGTTGATACCTTGGTTGTCGAAGTGCCATTCAAGGTGCTTCGCCACATACTCAGGATCTGAAGACTTGATGTAGTGGTTGTTCAACCAAAGTAGCTTATCAGTATTAAACGCTGATGCAGATTTAGAAATCGCATTCAGACTAAACAAGTTAATCATCTCTTCTTGAGTGAAGATTTCTTGGTCGCCATGGCCCCAACCAAGACGTACGAGGTAGTTGATCAACGCTTCAGGCAAGTAACCTTCATCACGGTACTGCATTACCGATACCGCACCATGACGTTTAGACAGCTTAGCTCCGTCGTCGCCGAGGATCATTGCACAGTGAGCAAAAGTAGGTACTGTCGCGCCAATCGCTTCGTAAATGTTAATTTGACGAGGCGTGTTGTTAATATGGTCTTCACCACGAATAACGTGAGTAATACCCATGTCGATATCATCAACCACAACACAGAAGTTGTAAGTTGGAGAACCATCAGTACGACGGATAATCAGATCATCAAGTTGGTCATTACGAATTTCGATACGGCCACGGATCTGGTCATCAAATACTACGCTGCCTTCTTTCGGGTTACGGAAACGAATAACGCAAGGATCACCCTCTTTCGCCGCTTCATTTACCGCTTTGATTTTTGGGTGGTTCGCATCATAACGAGCCATCTCTTTATTAGCTTCTTGTTCAGCACGGATCTCGTCGAGAAGCTCTTTAGGCGCATAACATTTGTAAGCTTTGTCTTGAGCTAGAAGTTGATCGACCACTTCGTTATAACGATCAAAACGTTTTGTTTGGTAGTAAGGACCTTCATCCCATTCCAAACCTAACCAACTCATACCTTCAAGAATCGCGTCTACTGCAGCTTGAGTAGAACGTTCAAGGTCAGTGTCTTCAATACGTAAAACAAATTCACCGCCTTGGCTTTTTGCGTATAACCAAGAGTAAAGTGCTGTACGTGCACCACCAACGTGAAGATAGCCCGTAGGACTTGGGGCAAAACGAGTTTTAACCGTCATTTGACTTCCTTAGATATAAAAACAACAGTGGCACATTAAGCCACTGCGACTGAAAGGATAAAATTTGGCGCCATTTTACCATTGATGACTAAATCCACAATGGAAGATTAATTCATATTCAATCTCCTTTGAGAAAGACAAGTAACAAACGACGTTTATTATTTCGCCATACCGCTTGACCTTACCTTTAGGTCAAGGTTTATGCTTTTCTTACTGTCGATTGGAGGAAAAGAAAATGGGCCATTACGCATTACCTTTATCGGGCTTGAATTGTATGGGCTGCACACGAAAAGTTGAACGTCAACTCAACACTGATTTTACGGTTGAAATTCAAACCCTATCACCCACTTTTATCGAGTTAGATGTCAACTCTCCGCTCGAAAAGGTCATCGACAGTATTGAATCGCTGGGCTATCACGCAGGCAACACCCTGCTATTTAGCCTGCAAGGGCTAAACTGTGGCAATTGTGTAAATAAGCTCACTCAGCATTTGCAGACCTTTGACGATATTGCTCGTCTGAATGTTTCTAAAGAATCGTTGTCACTAATTACTTCAAGCTCACACGAAGAAATTATTAACCGAGTGGCAGAAGTTGGTTACAAAGCAACTCTCACCAGCGCTCCTCAAGTTGATGAAGAAGGAAAGAGCGAAGAAGTAACCACTGGTGAAGTTTCTCAGCAAGAGAAAGTTGCTGAACCTAGCCCCGTAACTGCGGCGACACCATCAGTTGACCCCGAACCTTCGGAGCTAATGCCAACTCACACTGACGATTTAGTAAATACTCACTTACTGATTAAAGGTATGACGTGCGCAAGCTGTGTTTCATCCGTAGAGAGATCCCTACTCTCCGTTTCAGGAGTGGAAAAAGCGCAGGTCAATCTGGCTGAACAAAGTGCTTTGGTCATTTCAAATCAAGATGTCACATCGGCATTGGTTGAAGCTGTTAGCCAAGCAGGATATCAGGCTGAATGGGTTGATGATCCTGCCGAGCAACAAAAGAAACAGCAACTCCATTTAGAAAATATCCAAAAAGAACATAAACGTAATGCGTTTCTTGGTTTAGTTATGGGTGTGCCTTTAATGGCCTGGGGTGTATTCGGTGGCAACATGATGATCCAGACCACCAGCGACCAAATGGCTTGGGGTATGGTGGGATTACTCTGTCTTGCACTTTTGTCTACCGCAGGGAAAGGCTTTTTCACCAGCGCATGGCAAGCATTCACTCACCGCCGTGCCACTATGGATACACTCGTTGCTTTGGGCACAGGTGCGGCTTGGTTCTATTCAACACTGGTCGTCATTGCGCCAAGCTGGTTCCCAGATAATGCTCGTCACGTTTATTTTGAAGCGACAGCAATGATCATCGGTTTGATTTCTCTCGGTCATTACATCGAAGCCAAAGCTAAAGCTAAGACTACGCAATCACTGCAAGCTCTAATCAATTTGCAACCACAACAAGCCACTCTGGTTGTAACCAATAACGGTGAGACAACAGAGCAAACTATTGCTATCGCTGATATCAAACAAGGGATGACTTTGCGTGTAAAACCGGGGGAACAATCTCCGGTAGATGGTGTGGTATTAGAAGGCAGCTCTTATGTTGATGAATCCATGCTGACCGGCGAACCGATTCCAGTACATAAAACGGCTTCAAGTCATGTCTCCGCCGGAACCATCAATCAGGATGGTAGCTTATTAATTGAAGCCACAGGTATTGGGTCGCAAACCATGCTCTCGCGCATCATCAAGATGGTTCGTCAGGCTCAAAGTAGTAAACCTGCCATCGCAAAAATGGCTGACCAAATTTCGGCGGTATTTGTTCCGACTGTGGTGTTAATCGCTATTTTTTCTGCGCTAATTTGGTACAGGTTTGGTCCAGATCCAAAAGCCAGCTACATGTTGGTCATTGCAACCACTGTACTGATTATTGCCTGTCCTTGTGCGCTTGGTTTGGCAACACCATTGTCGGTCACTGTTGGTGTGGGTAAAGCGGCTGAAATGGGAATCTTGATTCGAGACGCCAACGTTCTGCAATCTGCCAGCAAAATCAATACGGTTGTGTTTGATAAAACCGGCACTCTTACTCAAGGCAAACCGAGCGTCCAACAGCTTGTGGCTTTTAATGCAGACCAACAACAAGTGTTAAGTCTCGCTTATGCCTTGGAATTACAATCAGAACACCCTTTAGCTAAAGCGGTGTGTCTGTATGCCAAAGAGAATGAAATCACAGCAGCAACGATTAACAACTTCGTTAACTCTCGCGGGCAAGGCATCCAAGCAGAATATCAAGGCCGAATAGTACATATTGGTTCTGTCGGTTACTTCCAGTCTTTAGCCATCGACCTAACAGAAGCACAGCAAACGCTTGATGAGTTCTCTTCAAATGCTTGGACACCAGTTGCCATAGCTCTCGACAAACAACTGATTGGTCTGTTTGCAATAGCCGATCCTATAAAAGAAAGTGCATCTCAAGCAATTCAGGCGCTTAACGAGATGGGGATTCATACCGTAATGCTGACAGGTGATAACCAAAGCGTTGCGAATTCCATTGCCAGCAAACTGGGCATTGACCAGGTCATTGCGCAGGTTTTGCCTGACCAGAAAGCTCAGCATATTGAATCGCTACAACAACAAAACCGCATTGTAGCTATGGTGGGAGATGGTATTAATGACGCACCAGCCCTCGCTCAAGCTGATATTGGTATCGCAATGGGCAGCGGAAGTGATGTGGCGATAGAAAGCGCGCAAATGACCCTACTAAACTCATCACCGTTATCGGTAGTCAGCGCCATCGAGCTATCACAAGCCACCATCAAAAACATGAAGCAGAACCTGTTCGGTGCGTTTGTTTATAACACCTTTGGTATCCCTATTGCGGCGGGAGTGCTCTATCCAGCATTTGGATTTTTATTGAGCCCAGTTGTCGCTGGGGCAGCTATGGCGTTGTCTTCCATTACCGTTGTAAGTAATGCCAACCGACTACGACTCGTCAAAACACGCTTTCACTAGTCGAATGATATTAAACATATCCAAGGGAGAGCGAAGGTAGTCATCAACGATTAAATAAAGCGTTCTGAGTACAACTAAGCTAATCTCTTCTAAAGTAAGGTTTTTATCCTAGTTTTAGAATTGGTATAAGGAACAGCATGTCTGGCATTACTCAAACGCTTCGTTGGTTGCTACCTTTATTTGTCTTTTCTGCTCAAGCAGAACCTTTGTTCTGGAACGCAACAAACGGCAAAGTCAGCCTCACCATTATCGGCTCTGTACACGTAGGGGAACCATCCATGTTCCCCCTACCTGATGATATCTACCAAGCACTCAATAACAGTGACGGGCTAATTGTTGAGTCAGATACAACCCAGCAACAGCAAATTGTCTATCCCCCCGCCTCCAAACAGGCAGAGCAAGTACTTTCCCAAGAGCAATTGTTTAATCTTGACCAAATCGCTTCTGAGTTTGGACTGAATGTTCAGCAACTCCATACACTTCCACCCTGGAGTGCCGCTTTATCACTTCAGTTCTTACAATTGCAAAAACTCGGCTACGAAACAAAAGATGGTGTCGACCTTCATCTGATGCAGAAAGCAATAGAAACTAAGGTTCCACTGGTACCTTTAGAAACGATGCAATTTCAAATTGATCTGTTAACCCGACAGCCAGAAGATGGTAAAGAGCTGTTAGTTAGTATTATCGATGAGTGGGAAAGTAATGAAACTATGACTCACTGCATGATAGAGAGCTGGAAAGCGGGCGATAGACTGAACCTTGAAAAAATGATGCACCTGACTGAGATGTCGCCAGAAATGGAGCAAGCCTTTGTTATTAATCGTAACCAAGATTGGGCCAATAAGATAAGCTCAGGCAAGTTTTTACCTAATCCAAAAGGTAAATATGTCATGATCGTTGGTGCTCTCCACTTAATAGGCCAACAGAGTTTTATTGAGCTACTAGAAAAGAAAGGTTTCAAAATCACACAGCGAAACCGAAGCCAAAAAGCAAACTGCGAGTTCTTTTAACCCCGCCCTGTTCGACCTCTTAAGATTTACTCAAACGAAAACGGCTCCAGTCTTTCGACTAGAGCCTTTACCTAAATACGGTCGAAGAAGAGCCAGATCCAGAACTTCAGACGAACCTCACTCTGTTCGAATCCTTGAAATTCTCTAAAACGAAAAAGGCCCCAGTATTTCGACTAGAACCTTTTTCTAAATACGGTCAGTGAAGAGCAAGTTCCTAAACTTCAGGCGAACCCCACTCTGTCCGAATCCTTGAAATTCTCTAAAACGAAAAAGGCCCCAGTATTTCGACTAGAACCTTTTTCTAAATACGGTCAGTGAAGAGCAAGTTCCTAAACTTCAGGCGAACCCCACTCTGTCCGAATCCTTGAAATTCTCTAAAACGAAAAAGGCCCCAGTATTTCGACTAGAACCTTTTTCTAAATACGGTCAGTGAAGAGCAAGTTCCTAAACTTCAGGCGAACCCCACTCTGTCCGAATCCTTGAAATTCTCTAAAACGAAAAAGGCCCCAGTATTTCGACTAGAACCTTTTTCTAAATACGGTCAGTGAAGAGCAAGTTCCTAAACTTCAGGCGAACCCCACTCTGTCCGAATCCTTGAAATTCTCTAAAACGAAAAAGGCCCCAGTATTTCGACTAGAACCTTTTTCTAAATACGGTCAGTGAAGAGCCAGATCCTAAACTTCAGGCGAACCCCACTCTGTTCGAATCCTTAAAATACGCTGAAACGAAAAAGGCTCCAGTCTTTCGACTAGAGCCTTTTTCTAAATATGGTCGGTGAAGAGGGATTCGAACCCCCGACCCTCTGGTCCCAAACCAGATGCGCTACCAAGCTGCGCTATTCACCGAGATTGTTCCGTTCAATGGGAACGGATGCGTATATTACGGATTCTATTTTGTTACGCAAGTCATTTAATTAACTTTTTCTTAATTTCCGTTCGTTCGCTCAAAAACCAATCAATCAGCAATAAAATGTGACCGAATACACACCAAAAGAAACAATCACACAACCTATCAATCACAATTGATCCAGATCAGTGTCGGTTTTTTATCCAGAATTTAACTTATGCAGTGTCTCAAGCACTTCTGGAGGAAATACTATGGACTTATGGCTAGATCTCCTGTTCGGTAATGCAGTTGGGTTATCTTCAATGCTGGTTATATTCGGCGCTATAGGGCTGATGCTATTTTATGGCAGCTATTTCATCTACAAAGTGCTTAACGACAAATCTCCTCACTAGATCGCTTAGCATCTATTTTTAAATAGAATCACGCTTTGCACCGGAGTTGATTACTTGTCCACTCCGGTTTTTTATTGCCCGTTATCTTGCCCCTTTCGACGTTACTGATTGGTTGCTAGGCTTTTCCTAACCTTTTCCCCTACCGTTAATCACAAACACTCTTTGGCTACAACAAACAGAACAGGTTGCTTGAGTAATCTCGATTGTTATACTTCCGACATTCCGTGATTAATTCGAGATAGCACTATGTCTAACGATGACTTTGAGTCTCAAGATGATTTCGAACTATTTCATCAAATGATGGGTGATGTAAGACCGATCAAACAAGATACCGCAGAGCTTAGTAAGTCTCATCAGGTTACCGAGGCGCAACTCGCTAAACGAGAAGCTGCCATTACCCATTCAGAGAATGACCCCGATTATCTTTCTATAGACCATGCTCCGATGCTCAAACCAGATGATCACGTTGAATTTAAGCGTGATGGTGTTCAGGATGGGGTCTACAAAAAAATGCGCTTGGGGAAATACCCTATTCAGGCTCGTCTCGATTTACACAGGAAGACGCTCAAACAAGCACGTGACGAAGTGGTAGCCTTCGTGAATCAATGCATGCGAATGGATATCAGAACCGTGATTATCGTGCATGGTAAAGGCGAACGTTCTAATCCTCCGGCATTGATGAAAAGTTTTGTCGCACACTGGTTAACCCAGATGAAAGAAGTGCAATGCATTCACAGCGCACAACGCTTCCACGGCGGCACGGGGGCTCTTTACGTATTGTTTAAGAAAAGTGTTGAGAAGAAAAACGAAAACAGAGAGCGCCATCAGAAACGCCTTGGCTAAGTATAGATACCTGTTAGAATGCGCCCTCGCCAAATTTTGAACACATTATTTATTTCGAAAGCATTATTTATTTTGAAAACAATGCTTATCATCGTTTTCAAAAAAAGCCGTTGTGAAACGTTACAGGAGACAACATGTCACAATCTGAAGGCAAACGCCTAAACAAATACATCAGCGAAACAGGTTACTGCTCTCGTCGTGAAGCCGACAAGTTAATTGACCAAGGTCGAGTCACCATCAATGGCAAAGTCCCAGAAATGGGTACCAAAGTCACCGATGAAGATGAAGTACTGATTGACGGTAAGTCACTTCGCAGCAAAGAAAAATCTATCTATATCGCGCTCAACAAACCTACTGGCATCACTTGTACTACTGAACGAGATGTTCCGGGGAATATTGTCGATTTTATCGGCCATAAGAGCCGTATTTTCCCTATCGGACGCTTAGATAAACCTTCAGATGGTTTGATTTTCCTGACTAATGATGGTGACATCGTCAACAAGATCCTGCGCGCTGGCAACAACCACGAGAAAGAGTACGTAGTTCGTGTCGATAAACCAATCACTCCTGATTTTATTAAGCAGATGTCTTCTGGCGTGAGAATTCTCGATACAGTGACCTTGCCATGTAAAGTAGAAATGGAGACCAAGTTTTCCTTTCGTATCATTCTGACTCAAGGTCTCAACCGTCAAATTCGTCGTATGTGTGAAGCTTTAGGGTATGAAGTATTTAAACTGCGCCGTGTGCGTATTATGAATATTTCTTTAGATGGCATTCCAAACGGGAAATGGCGCTATCTGACTGACGCTGAAGTGGCAGAGATTCTGACGATGTGTGAAGATTCTACTGGTACTGAAGAAGCATCAAAAGTTGACGCTAAAGGCCACAATATTCGCAAAGCGACAGATGCGAAATTGTTCGATAGCCGAGAAGAAAACCGCGAATCAAAAGCTCGCAGAAACCAGAAATCGAGCTCTTTCAAAGACAAAACTTATCAAGGTCACAACGCTGATACCTTCCGCCATGCGCCAAACTCAAAGAAAGGCAAAGCAAGAAGTGACAACCAAGGCAGAGCTCAGCAAGGTAAACCTCAACATAGCAAACCGAATCAACAAAGTGCGAGAGGCAATAATAAGCCGTCAAATACACCTAGAGTCGGTGGAACCCTAGGGCTGAAGAAGTAAATAGCTCGTCAGAAGCAGAAAAAACAGAAAAGGGAGCCGAAGCTCCCTTTTTTACAAGTAAACTAAATTACTTAGTACCAAAGATCTTATCGCCAGCATCGCCAAGACCCGGAACGATGTAACCTTTGTCATTCAATTTCTCATCAATAGCCGCAGTGTAAAGTTCCACATCTGGGTGAGCTTTTTCTAACGCTTCAATACCTTCTGGCGCAGACACAAGAACCAATACTTTGATTTGGTTACAACCTTTCTCTTTTAGAAGATCGATGGTCGCGATCATAGAACCACCAGTAGCCAACATTGGGTCAACAACAAGCGCAATACGCTCTTCAATGTTTGAAGCCAGTTTGTTGAAATACGGTACAGGTTCTAGCGTTTCTTCATCACGGTAAATTCCGACAACACTGATACGTGCACTAGGAATATGCTCTAGTACACCATCCATCATGCCTAAGCCAGCACGTAGGATTGGAACTACAGTTACTTTCTTACCTTTAATTTGGTCAACTTCAACAGGACCATTCCATCCATTAATGGTTACTTTCTCAGTTTCAAAGTCTGCAGTTGCTTCATAAGTCAGTAGGCTACCTACTTCTGTTGCTAACTCACGAAAGCGCTTAGTACTGATGTCACCTTCTCTCATCAAGCCAATTTTATGTTTAACAAGAGGGTGTTTAACTTCAACAACTTTCATTTCCATCTCCGGCACAATTTAAATAAACCTCGGGATTATACACCTATTTTTTCAACTTTACCGACCAAAAATACCGATAAAAAACTGACGCAAACGTTTTCCTTTTTGTTTTAAGCCCTGTAGAATAGCGCCGTTTTCATATCCAACTAGACCGAGGAACTTCCCCGTGAGCGGTAACAAGACTTCACTTAGCTACAAAGATGCTGGCGTAGATATCGATGCTGGCAATGCACTTGTTGAACGAATTAAAGGTGCTGTAAAGCGTACTCGTCGCCCAGAGGTAATGGGTGGCATTGGTGGCTTTGGTGCATTGTGCGAGCTTCCAACCAAATACAAGCAACCTGTACTGGTTTCTGGTACAGATGGTGTTGGTACCAAACTTCGTCTTGCTTTGGATATGAAAAAGCACGACACCATTGGTATTGACTTAGTGGCTATGTGTGTAAATGACCTGATTGTACAAGGTGCTGAACCACTATTTTTCCTTGATTACTACGCAACAGGTAAGCTGGATGTAGATACTGCAGCTGACGTTGTTTCTGGTATTGCAGAAGGCTGTATTCAAGCAGGCTGTGCCCTAATTGGTGGTGAAACAGCTGAAATGCCGGGAATGTATGAAGGCGAAGATTACGACGTAGCTGGTTTCTGTGTTGGTGTCGTAGAAAAAGAAGACATCATCGACGGTACTAAAGTAGCTGCGGGTAATGCATTAATTGCTGTAGGTTCTAGTGGCCCACACTCAAACGGTTACTCTCTAGTTCGTAAAATTCTAGAAGTTTCTGCTGCTGACAAAAATGAACTTCTTGAAGGTAAAACGATTGGTGAACACCTTCTTGAGCCTACTAAGATTTACATCAAGTCAGGTCTCAAAGTGATAGCAGAACACAACATTCACGCCATCTCCCACATCACTGGCGGCGGTTTCTGGGAAAACATCCCTCGCGTACTTCCTGAAGGTACCAAAGCGGTTATTGATGGTAAGAGCTGGGAATGGCCTGCAATCTTCAAATGGCTACAAGAGAAAGGCAACGTAGATACACACGAAATGTACCGTACGTTTAACTGTGGTGTTGGTCTAATCATTGCCCTTCCACAAGACCAAGCAGAAGCCGCTGTTAACCTTCTAAAAGCAGAAGGCGAAAACGCATGGGTTATCGGTGAAATTGCAGCAGCTCAAGCTGGTGAAGAGCAAGTAGAGATCAATTAATCCATGAAGAGTATTGTTGTTTTAATTTCAGGAAATGGCACCAATTTACAAGCGATCATCGATGCTTGTGAGTCAAGCATTAGTGAAGGCAGAGTAACGGCTGTTTTTTCGAATAAAGCAACTGCTTATGGCTTAGAGCGAGCTAAAAAAGCAGGTGCTGCGGCGGTATTTGTCGATCCAAAAGAGTATGAGACTCGTGATGCTTACGACCATGCCCTGATGGAGCAAATTGATGAATATAAGCCTGACCTTATAATTTTAGCGGGCTATATGCGAATCCTAAGCAGTGAATTTGTACGTCACTACTTAGGACGTATGATCAACATTCACCCTTCACTGTTACCTAAGTACCCAGGACTGAATACTTACCAGCGTGCTATCCACGCAGGTGACGAAGAGCATGGCACCAGTGTTCACTTTGTAACTGAACAACTTGATGGTGGTCCCGTGATTCTTCAGGCAAGAGTGCCTATTTTTGATGAAGATACTGTAGAGACACTGACAGAACGCGTTCAAAATCAAGAGTATCGCATCTATCCGTTAGTGACTCAGTGGTTCGTTGAAGGCAGACTTGAGATGATTGAAGGCAAAGCATTCTTAGACGGCGAGCCTTTAGGCATGCACGGTTATGCTAGCGAATAACGCTAGTTAAAGCTTAGAGTTAGCAAAAAGGGTTGATACTGCATCAACCCTTTTTCATATTCGTTTCTTATAGCTGTTCACTAAATCGGCTCTGTGGGCGCTTGGTTTCCTGGCTTAGGCGCAGCAAATGCCACATCGGCTAAATCTGCGCTATTACTTTCGAACAGTTCACCATAGTGAAAAATATTGAATTCACCCGGCTTCATTCTTTGCCACTGCTCATTTCCGGTTAAAGGCTGAGTCGCAATCACTGAAACCACATCATTCGGTGTTGTTTCTTCTTGAAAGTTGATTTCAATATCTTCATCGAGCAAAGCGGCTCGTCCAAATGGCGCTCGGCGAGTGATCCAGTAAAGATGATTCGTGCAGTATGTCATCAGGTATTCACCATCAGACAGCAACATATTGAACACACCTTTCTCGCGCAGTTCATCACAGCACGAAGAGATATAGCGAAAAACCGCATGCATATCCTTCGGTGGTTCAGGGTAACGGTTCTCTAACTTATCGAGTAACCAGCAAAATGCCGCTTCACTGTCTGTTTCTCCGACAGGACGATGACGACCTGTTGGCAAACCTTGATAGTCAGTTAGTTGCCCATTGTGAGCAAATGTCCAATAGCGCCCCCATAACTCACGAGTAAATGGGTGTGTATTTTCTAAATTGACACCACCTCTATTTGCTTGGCGAATGTGGCTTATCACCGCGCAGCTTTTGATTGGGTATTCTTGGACTAACTGTGCAATCTTCGATTGGTAACTAGGATTGGGATCTTTAAATGTTCGAAAGCCTTTACCTTCATAAAACGTGATTCCCCAACCATCTCTGTGCGGTCCGGTATTTCCACCACGTTGAATCAAACCAGTAAAACTAAAACAAATATCAGTCGGGACATTGGCGCTCATTCCGAGCAATTCACACATCTTAACTCTCTCTCCTACTACCCTTGAACTCCTGACTAGCGATCATGTTTCGAGCTGGCCTATATAATTTGTTATATAAAAACCAGCTCGATAAACATCAATTATTCCATTTCTTTTTCAATAAGCTGAATAATGATGTGGATGATTTTGATGTGTACTTCTTGGATACGGTCTGCGTAGCCAAAATGTGGTACGCGAACTTCAACATCTGCAATACCAGCCATTTTGCCACCATCTTTACCAGTAAGAGCGATAGTCTTCATACCTTTCGCTTTTGCAGCTTCGATTGCTTTTAAGATGTTGCCTGAGTTACCAGAAGTCGATAAACCGAACAGGACATCACCCGCAGAGCCAACCGCTTCAACATAACGCGAGAAAACAAAATCATAACCGAAGTCATTACTCACACAAGAAAGGTGGCTTGGATCAGAAATGGCAATACCAGGGTAACCAGGGCGGTTTTCACGGTAACGACCCGTTAACTCTTCAGCAAAATGCATTGAGTCACAGTGTGATCCACCATTACCACAAGACAACACTTTGCCACCTTGTTTGAATGAATCAGCAATAAGCTTAGCAGCTGCTTCAATTTGAGCGATGTTGTGATCGTCACTCAAAAACTTGTTCAACACTTCAGCGGCTTCTGTTAGTTCACTTCTAATTAGATCCTGATACATAGTTATTCTCTTCTTAAATCTGCTTGCAGATGAACTCTCTTCTCTGAGAGCTAGGACATTATTGAGTTTACCCAAACCTGTGATTCTGTCGATAGATAAGCCTCAATAATTCCACGTTGAGAACAATTTTCACCTCTCTAGAATCGAATCAGAGCGCACACTTTAGAATATTCACTCTACTTAGATCACTTTTTGAACATTTAATGGTTTTACATTTTATTAATATTTCATTTACACTTTACTGGTTAGACCACTATGACAACTTTAGAAAGCTCATAAAAATGAATGCTGACAATTCGAAAAAATAAACAGCATGACTATAAGGACATTAACATGGACATCTTGCTCTCAACATTAGGGTTCTTTGCAATACTAAGCGCTTGCCTGTATCACAGAACTTCATTGTTTGTATCACTCGCTGCACTCACCATCACTATGCTGGTGCTCTCACTATTCGGCCCTGTAGGTATAATCGGCTGGAGTTTATATTTAGCAGCAATCGCGCTTTTTACTGTCCCTTCTATTCGCCAAGCAGCAATTAGCGGAAAAGCTTTAACTGTGTTTAAAAAAGTACTTCCTGCTATGTCGCAAACAGAAAAAGAAGCGTTAGACGCAGGCACAGTATGGTGGGAGGCAGAGCTGTTCAAAGGCAAACCGAACTGGCAGCAATTGCACGACATTCCTGCACCGGAATTAAGTGAAGAAGAACGCGCTTTCCTTGAAGGTCCGGTGAATAAAGTCTGTGCAATGGTTAATGATTACCAAGTGACCCACGAGCTGGCCGATCTTCCTCCAGAGGTTTGGCAATATCTGAAAGACAACAAATTCTTCGCCATGATCATCAAGAAAAAATACGGTGGCTTAGAGTTTTCGGCTTATGCGCAGTCTTTAGTGTTGCAAAAACTGACTGGGGTATCTGGTGTACTTTCATCAACCGTGGGCGTACCCAACTCATTAGGCCCGGGTGAACTACTGCAACACTATGGCACTAAAGAACAGCAAGACCACTACCTACCTCGACTAGCAGAAGGCAAAGAGATCCCATGTTTCGCTCTTACCAGTCCTGAAGCAGGTTCAGATGCCGGCTCTATTCCAGATTTCGGCGTTGTCTGTAAAGGCCAATGGGAAGGCAAAGAAGTTCTTGGTATGAGACTAACCTGGAACAAGCGTTACATTACCCTTGCACCAGTAGCTACCGTCTTGGGTTTAGCATTCAAATTGCAAGACCCAGAACACCTACTTGGTGACAAGGAAGATATTGGCATTACCTGTGCACTTATCCCAACAAATTTAAAAGGTGTGGAAATTGGTAACCGCCACTTCCCGCTCAATGTCCCGTTCCAAAATGGTCCTACTCGCGGTAACGATATTTTTGTTCCACTCGATTTCATCATCGGTGGCCCAGATATGGCAGGCCAAGGATGGAGAATGTTGGTTGAGTGTCTATCGGTTGGACGTGGTATCACTCTACCTTCAAACTCAACGGGTGGCACAAAAAGCGCAGCTTTGGCAACGGGTGCTTACGCTCGTATTCGTCGTCAGTTCAAACAACCTATCGGTAAAATGGAAGGTATTGAAGAGCCGTTAGCACGCTTGGCTGGTAACGCGTATGTGATGGACGCGGCAAGTAATTTGACCGTTGCTGGTATCGACCTTGGTGAGAAACCATCAGTGATTTCTGCAATTGTGAAATACCACTGTACCCACCGTGGTCAACGTTCCATTATTGATGCAATGGACATTGTTGGCGGTAAAGGTATCTGTTTAGGTCCTTCAAACTTCTTAGCGAGAGGTTATCAGGGTTCGCCGATTGCAATTACTGTAGAAGGCGCAAACATACTGACTCGTTCAATGATCATCTTTGGTCAGGGCGCGATTCGCTGCCATCCATATGTATTAAAAGAGATGGAAGCCGCACACTCTGAAAGTTCAAATGCTGTTGAACAATTCGATAGCGCATTGGCTGGCCACGTAAGTTTTACCATCAGCAACTTAATTCGCAGTGTCTGGTTAGGTCTAACTGATGGTATCGGCTCTTACTCACCAACTAAAGATGCAACACAACGCTACTACCAGCAGCTAAACCGTTACAGTGCGAACTTAGCACTTTTAGCTGACATCTCAATGGCTGTTTTGGGCGGTTCTTTAAAACGCAAAGAGCGTTTATCAGCCCGTCTGGGTGATATCTTGAGCCAGCTATACATGAGCTCAGCAACACTGAAACGTTTTGAGAACGATGATCGTCCGGTTGAAGATTTGCCATTGGTTCATTGGGGATTACAAGACAGCTTGAAACAAACAGAAGTGGCGATAGATGAGTTTCTTGCAAACTTCCCTAATCCAGTAATTGGAAAAGTATTGCGTGTTTTAATTCTGCCTTTTGGTCGTGTTCGTAAAGGACCAAACGACAAGCTGGACAGCAAGCTGGCGCAAATACTTCAAACACCAAGTGCAACGCGTACACGCCTTGGCCGTAACCAGTATTTAGCCCCTACGGCGCATAACCCAGCAGGTCGAATAGAACTGGCACTGAGCGTTGTCCTTCAAGCTGAACCTATTTTTAATAAGGTATGTAAAGCGCTTGATAAACGTTATCCATTCACTCAACTGGATAAAATTGCAGCAGAAGGATTAGCAAACAAGATCATCAATGAACAAGAAGCAGAGCTTTTAGTTGAGGCTGAAAGCCACCGCTTATACACCATTAATGTCGATGACTTTGCGCCGTCTGAGCTTGCAGCAAAAAAGACAAAAACTAAACTGGAACAAGTCGCTTAGAGAAAAACGAAGCGATAAAACAAATCGTTAAAACGTAAAAAAGGGAGGTTTAACCTCCCTTTTCTATTATCAGATCTATGTTATTTCTTTGGCATATTTAGCTGCATTTCAGGCAGCATTTCCTTACGCGCTTTAAACTTACGCATAATAAACCAACCCACCAGCGCCAGAAGAATCACAATCACGTTACCGATAGCGATATAGATGATGTACTTAGTACGACGCTCTTCACGCACCTTCTGTAACAGCTCTTCTTGCGCAATTTTACGACGCTGTTCCGCTTCTGCTTCCTGCATCAAACGAGCTTGTTCAAGATCGAGTTCTTGAACCACACTGTAAGAACTCTCTTTAATTGGGAAATACAGCGGACGCTTAGATGCCAAATCGGTAGCATAAACACCACCGTCCCATGCGTAGTTACCCAAATCCCCATCGTAGGGAACAGTGAGAGTCATCTTTAATGAATCAGGTTCAGCAACACCTTCCACAAGAAACTCTTTATTGTCAGGCGATTGATGGCGAATATGCGCGGCAAGCGAACCGGGTTCAATCATGCCCTGTTCACCACTGATCACCACCTGATGAGGCTCGTTTGCAACACGAGATTGAATAAAGCTCGAAGTGAGTGGCGACGGGTATACCAGTACTTCCTGCTCAAGTGCACGTAAAAACACACCGTTACCAGAAGTAATTCGCACACGATACTTACCGGGCTCAGGCGTCATATTGAGCTTCACAGTGAAAACACCGTCACCGGGCTTCTCGTCTAACCCTTGTCCGTCATCCGCAAATTCGCCAATAACCGTCGGCACTGGACGCGCTTCTTTTACCAAGCTTTGCTCATCTTCGATATATTTACGAAAAGTAACTTTGAGATTCACTCGGTCAAGGAAGTCTTTAAGCAGTAATGGTTTACCATCGGAAGTTAGCCGAGCAGTGAATTTCATTTCCTCACCTTGATAAACTCGGTTTGGAAATGTGTCTGAGGTCAGTTGCAAATGAGAAATCAGCTTCACATTATTTTTAGGCGACACTTTACCAATGGCTTGCCATGGCCCCGGCATTGGGTTGTCGATAGAAATAATGTCCATCGAGGGTTCTTGATACCAACGCACATTATCTGGGTTTCGCGTTGCGTAATACTTTTTTCCGTCAGGGCGTACCAGAACCACTGGCTGAGAACCTTTCTCTCGGTAGATGACAAACGTTATTTGAGTGATGGTAGGATCAACACGAAATCGGTTATCTAACAAAGAAAGTGAGGATTCACGGCTAGCGAAAGTATTCAAACTCAAGAGGAGCCCTAAAAGAGCAATTCCAATCCTCAACATATCATCTCCTAAAATAGACCACTCTTATTGACGCCAAAGGCAAGAACCACTCTTCGCAACCAAATCTAAACGCTCTTGATGCGCTTCTATTTCATCGGCGGTAGCCATCAATACCTTTAGCGCTTTTCGTCCACTTTCAACTCGTTTAATCAATCCTGCACCATTCTCGCCATCGGTTTGTGAACCTGCGTTAAACTGGAGTGACGTTTGTCCACCGGTCATCAGCAAATAAACGTCAGCCAGAATCTCAGCATCGAGCAAAGCGCCGTGGAGCGTTCGGTGCGAGTTATCTATGCCGTAACGTTCACAGAGAATATCCAAGTTGTTACGTTTGCCGGGGAAGATTTTCTTCGCCATGGCAAGGGTATCGGTGATTTTGCATATCTGTTCAGTTTTAAGTGAACTGCCACCTAACTTAGAAAATTCATAGTCCATGAAACCGACGTCGAAGGGCGCGTTATGAGCGACCAGTTCAGCGTCTTTAATGAACTCCAGAAACTCTTCATGAACATCGCGATATTCCGGTTTATCAATCAAGAATTCATCGGTAATACCGTGAACTTCTACCGCTTCATCTTGAATCGGTCTGTCAGGCTTGAGATAAACATGAAAGTGGCGACCTGTGAGTTTTCGATTCACGATCTCCACCGCACCGATTTCAATAATTCGGTGACCTTCGTAATGAGGACCGCCTTCTAGGTTCATACCCGTGGTTTCGGTATCGAGAACCACAATGCGGTCGTATTCAGAATTGCTACTAGTATTCATAAGGATATATATGTCAGACTATGCCAAATGTGTGCGTAACCCAATAGTATCAAATCATGAAGAAACAGGTGGAAATTTTCACTGATGGATCGTGTTTAGGCAACCCTGGCCCCGGTGGTTATGGCGTTGTTCTACGCTACAAGAGCAACGAAAAAACGCTGGCAAAAGGCTATAAGCTCACCACGAACAACCGCATGGAAATGCTTGCAGCCGTTGTTGCACTGCAAACCCTCAAAGAACCTTGCCATGTCATTCTCACAACGGACAGTCAGTACGTGCGCCAAGGTATCACTCAGTGGATCCACAACTGGAAAAAACGCAATTGGAAAACCTCTGCCAATAAACCCGTCAAAAATGCCGACCTCTGGCAAGCGCTTGACCATGAGACCGCTCGCCATCAAGTTGACTGGCATTGGGTAAAAGGTCATGCAGGACACAGAGAAAACGAAATGTGTGACGAATTAGCACGAGCGGCCGCTGAAAACCCAACGGAAGAAGATGTGGGTTATCAGCCAGAATAATCGCTATTGTTCATCGTGTTTGATGCGGTAGTTCACTCCAACAGGAGAAAGCCGCCGTTTCAAACGCCAATGTGGTTTAATCGGTTTGAGTGGATAGGTTCGCTTACGGGCAACAATAAAATACAAACTGCAAAACGTTGAACCTAACTCCCCTCTGCCATTTTCCAACCAAGTCCAGAATGTGCGGTACCTCTGCATCGGAAACAGCGCATATTGGTCACATTCAATCACCTGATAGTTCAACAGTCCTAACCAGTCCTTAATTCGATTAGGAGTGAACATGCGACCACTCCAAGGCAAATTGTTTTTACGCCACGGCATCAAACTCGCCAGTCCCGTGAAACTGATTGGATTAAACCCTGTGATGATAATGTAACCATCATCAATCAACACTCTGTCCACTTCTCGCAACATTCTATGCGGGTCACTACAATAATCCAGTTGATGTGCAAGGATTGCTGTATCTATGCTTTTTTCGAAGAAAGGTAAATCGAACTCATCGGCAATCACCGTATGCAATGGATTTTGTATATCAAGATGGACTTGGTGTTGAATATTGCAGTTACAACTGGCAAGCTCACAACTCAAACCGCCCAGTTTTAGCATATGATAACCAAAGAGTTTCGGGCACCACTCGTCGAGCCGTGTTTGGATAGACTCACTAACCCATTGACCATTTTTCAATTGAGACCAAGAATGAGGTTTCTCAATTTTTTTTTCGCTGCGTGCTGGTTTCATCGCTAACCCGCTTCACCTAGGTGACTGGAGACAACTCATGTTACAGATCAAAAGCATACCCGCATTTAACGATAATTACATCTGGCTGATTCAAAATAGCGACAACCGTTGTGCTGTTGTTGATCCGGGCGATGCAACGCCTGTTCTCGCATATTTGGAGCAACATAATCTCACTTTAGAAACAATCTTAATTACCCATCATCATAAGGACCATACTGGCGGTATTCGCGAGCTTATGAAGCAGTATCCGAACCTTGATATCATTGGCCCAAGTGATGACCCAGTGCCTTATTTGACCCAAAAAGTCACAGCGGGTGACCAAATTGAGTTATTTGACGAACGTTTTTTGGTGCTCGGATTACCGGGGCATACCTTAGGGCATATTGGCTATGCGGGTGATGGAAAACTATTTTGCGGAGATGTGCTTTTTTCAGGCGGCTGCGGGCGCGTATTCGAAGGCACCATGGAACAGATGTTTAATTCGTTAGAAAAAATCCTAGCCTTAGCTGAAGAAACCGAAGTGTATTGCGCTCATGAATACACCGCGAGCAACATAGCCTTTGCTATTGCTGTTGAACCAAATAACGAACAGTTACAAATTTATCGCGATGAAGTAATTCGTCTTCGAGCTCAAAACAAATCGACCATTCCAACCACGCTAAGAAAAGAGAAATGGATAAACCCCTTCTTACGTACAAGAGAAGCAAGCGTAATCAAATCGGTAGCAAATCGTACGAAACAAAATGATCCTATATCAATATTTACCGCATTACGCGAATGGAAAAACGATTTTTAGGAATTTGCCCCTTGTCAGGGTAATAAATAGGCAAGTATTATCTCCAGCCATTTATTGAAAAGATTGTTTTGCATGCGAGTAAAAACCAGCTGTCTGTTGGCTCTCTTATTGGCGGGATGCCAACTGAATCAGACAGCAGAACAAACCACACAAAACGACGTTGAAGTAAACACGCCTCAACAACAAGTCACTAAGAAACCAACGGTATCTTCGAAACCAGTACCCGTTGAGCGTGTTGTTGAACCTGTCGTGATTACGCCACAAGAACAAGAAGATGTTTGGCAACGCATTGCCATGCAACTCACCATGGGTATTCCAAAGCAAAAATCGGTCGATTACTACCGTACTTGGTACCTAAAGCACCCTGGCCATTTACAGAAAGTGGCTGAACGTGCACAACCATTCCTATACCTCATTACAGAGAAAATTGAGCAAAGAGGCTTACCACTAGAATTAGCCCTTTTGCCAATTGTAGAAAGTGCTTTTGACGCATTTGCTTATTCACACGGCAGCGCTGCTGGCCTGTGGCAGTTTGTACCTGCAACTGGGAAGATGTACGGCCTTGAGCAGAACTTTTGGTACGACGGTCGTCGCGACGTTGATGCATCAACCGATGCAGCTTTGACTTATTTGACCAATCTAAGTAAACGTTTTGACGGAGACTGGCAACACGCTATCGCAGCTTATAATAGTGGTGGTGGCCGAGTTTCAAGTGCTATTCGTAAAAACAAAAAGTTAGGAAAACCTATCGATTTCTTCTCGCTCGATTTGCCGGAAGAAACCAGCGGTTATGTACCAAAGCTACTCGCCCTTGCAGACATCATCGCGAATCAGGAAAAATACGGAGTTAAACTTCCAGCCATTGCCAATAAACCCGTGCTGAAGTTAGTCAATCCTCAAGAACAACTCGATCTTGCTATCGCAGCAAAATACGCCGGATTGGATGTAAAAGAGCTTCAAAGCTATAACCCAGCATACAATCAATGGGCAACCGCACCGGACGGTCCATTCCAGTTACTCCTGCCAGTAGATAAAGCAGACACCTTCCGTGCGAATGCAGAAAAGCACCGTGGTGAAGGCATGAAGTTAGTTCGCTATAAAGTGAAAAGCGGCGACAGCCTAAGCGTGATTGCTGCGCATCACAACACGACAACAAAAATAATTCAGACAGCCAATAATCTTTCAGGCAACGCTATCCGTGTTGGACAATATTTAATGATTCCAACATCGGTGAAAGATGAGAAAGCGTATGTTCTGAGTGCCAATAACCGTCTGCAGAAAACCCAATCTATTGCCAGAGGCAAATACAAACTGACTCATACTGTTACGCGAGGTGACAACCTTTGGACAATCGCCCGTAAACACAATGTGTCAACTACTTCACTGGCGAAATGGAACGGAATGGGGCCACGAGATACCTTAAGTATCGGACAGAAGCTGGTGATTTGGAAAAACAATACCGATGGTGCAATCATTCGTACAGTTTTCTATAAAGTGCGTAACGGCGATACTCTCAGTGCGATTGCCAGCAAGTTTAAAGTGAAAACAACAGACATAGTGAAATGGAACGACTTGTCTAACCACAAATACCTGAAACCAGGTCAGAATCTAAAACTCTATGTCGATGTCACTAAGGTCAGTGTATGAACCCGTCCAGTAATCCTTTAATTATGCTGGTGGACATTTTTCGTTCACCTCAAGACTGCTTTGCTGCACTGTATGAGAGAAGTGCATGGGGATGGCAACCATTTATTGTACTGCTGATCACCCCGTTCCTGTTCTGGGGGGCTTATTTCGCCAACGTCGATTTCGAATGGCTAAAAACAGGCTTATCTGCTCAGATGGAAGCGACTAATCCCGACCTGATCCACTTACTAGAAGCTGATACTTTACTGGCGAGTGAAATCATCAGTGACGTGATGAGCCGTACCCTGACCATTATTCTTCTGGCTCTGTGGTTTAACCTAGCAACTCGCCAAGGCTCGGCGAAACTCGGTTTCTGGAAATGGTTTGCAGCAAGCTCTGTTGTCATTTTTCCTGCAGTCATCGGCGATCTTGCCAGCTATGCAAGCATGCTATTAAAGCATGGACAAGTAATGAGCTATGCTGCCGATCTTAACAGTTTGAATGGCTTAATTAAGCTGCCGCTTACCAACCCTTGGTCACCCTTTACCAGTTCATTCCCTCTGCTATTGCCTTGGTATATCTTCCTCGGTTATGCAGCAGTAATCACTTGGACGCGAATAGAACGCGCTCAAGCAATCGTTATTGCTACCCTACCGTGGGTTGCTTACTACGGTATTTGGGCTATCACTATTGCAATAAGCTAAAACTAAGCAGTAAAGGGTTATGATCAGAAGCGTCCGATTCGGGCGCTTTTGCATTTTCCAGCTTTAAGCCCCGATAAAAAACATGATCCAACGGCAGTCCGCTAATAAAACGCACTCGATGATCAGGAGAAAACTGGACTTCACTCAGACTAAAAGAAGTAAGCACTTGCTTCATCACAGTCATTCGCTCCTCACTCCAACTATTGAAATCTCCTGCAACAATGATGGGACCTGTATGCTGACTCAATTCGCTGGCTAACGCCTTTAACTGAACCTGATATTCATCTGTGCCGTAGGTGAAGTTAACCGCATGCAAATTCACGACCGCGAGTACTTGCCCGTTACTAAGAGGGTATAGAGCATAGATGCCTGATTTAGGAAGTCTTAACCAAGGTTCCATCTCTGTATAACCACACGCTAAGTTAGGCGTCGTCCGAGCAAGATTAATAACCCCTGCAGACTCTCCCATCACTCTAAACGCATTGACTTGATTACCTTCCCATCCTTGCGATGATAGCCATTGTTTTAATCCTGAATTAAGACTGGTTTCTTGTAACAGTAGTAACTGCGCATCTGAACTTAAACGGCTAAGTTCTTCGCTCCAGCCTTCTCTGTTCTGCTTATAGATATTCCAAACTAGAAGGCCCAGATAGCCTTGTTTGTCTAAAGGCAAAGCATTGTCGTCCTGATAACAGACTAGCGGTTGCCCGATGCTATTTTCACCAACAGTCAGCAGTTGAGGGTTTTCTGGAACGTTAAAAACCAGCTTATAGCCAGAGAAGACTATCGCTAGGCAACTCAACAAGCCAAATAACAGCCAATAGCGCTTTTTCATAACGAGTTCAGGTCAGAGGTAAATTATGGTTGGGGAAACAAGATATCTGAATTTCATCTGCAATGAGATGTAAAAAAAGGAGCATTTGCTCCTTTTTTCTAAACTGCGTCTTCGTCTTCTTCGCCAGTACGAATACGGATAACACGCTCGACATCAGTAATGAAAATTTTACCATCACCAATTTTGCCTGTTTGAGCGGTTTCGATAATAGTATCGACACATTGGTCAACAACATCTTCGTTAACAACAATTTCCAGCTTCACTTTTGGCAAGAAATCGACCATGTATTCTGCGCCACGATACAGTTCCGTGTGACCTTTTTGACGACCAAAACCTTTGACTTCGGATACCGTCATACCCGTAATACCCACTTCAGCTAACGCTTCGCGAACATCATCGAGTTTAAATGGCTTAATAATGGCTTCAATTTTTTTCATGTTCATCCCTTAAACTTGTATCAATGCTCGGCATTATCCGCTAGCCCTTGAAAACAATCAAATAATTAAGTCGCTTAAAACTTATTTCAAACTTGAAAAATAAGCGGCTAAGTTAGCAATATCTGCATCATTCAACATAGAAGCTTGCGCTTGCATGACAGGAGCAAGTCCACCTGTGCGCTGACCTGCTTTATAAGCTTTAATAGAAGACACTATGTATTGTTCACTTTGACCTTTAAGGTTTGGATACCCCGGAATAACCGCAATACCATCTGCACCATGACACGCTGCGCACACCGCTGATTTTGCCTTCCCTGCGGCCACGTCTCCAGCGACTGCATTACCCGCTAGAAGTCCAAGACCTAAAACAACACTCAATGCTAATTTATTCATTGCTCTTCCTTATGTTATTGAATTTTCTTTTTATATCACTGCTACTACTAGGGTTAATTCTGGCACGAAAATTAACGCTTGTCCCAAACCAGCGTGCAATCTTGCCCACTGAAATCACGATCAACAAACAAATTTGCCACCGCTACCACTTTATCTTGATACATGAGTATCGGCGTGCGGCGTCTTAGCCAACTCGGCACACCGTATTCTTGAAAGAGCTTCTTCATCTTTCTTGAGCCGCTTCTTCCTACTGGACATGCACTTAATCCTTCCGGATTAAAACTCACCCACAGATCTTCCACCCTTTCAGGGAGGCGAATCTCTCCCTTCTGCAAAGTAAGATTCAAAGCACCTAACCCATCTGGCAATGGCAGGTTTTGCTCAAGCACAATTGGGCTTTTCCAGTCTGAAATGTCTCGGTTCTCTTCAACACAATATAGACGATGATCAAAACGGCGGATCTCACGCTCGCCAAGTTTGAGCTTAGGATTGGCATCAGGAGTGGCTAAAGCGACCTCCTGCCAAATCATCTCTGTGTGTTTGCGGCTTGGCATCACCATTTGATGATTGGCTAACCATTGACGAATGATTTGCCGACGTACACCATCGCTTTTCGTACTTAACACATCGAGTTTCAAACTTTCGTCACTATGAAATGCTTGTCCGACTTCATCTCGTAATAGTTCATCGAGCAAAGCTTGTTGCTCAGCACACAACTCCGCACTGCGTTGAATCGCTTGATGAATTGATGGCCAGCGTTGACTGAGAATAGGTGTGATTTGATGACGAATAAAATTGCGCTCGTAGCGAACATCATCATTGCTTTCATCGGTGACCCAAGTTAGATGATTTTCCGCCGCAAAAGCCTCTATATCTGCGCGTTTAACGTTCAATAGCGGCCGTAACATCAAACCGTTTGAAAATGGCGCAGAATGAGCCATAGAAGCCAAACCTTTTGGTCCGCTTCCTCGTTTAAGGGCGAGTAGGAAAGTTTCTATCTGATCATCGGCGTGCTGACCTAAAAGCAGTACATCATTCGCTTGTACATATTTAGATAAAGCCGAATAGCGAGCATCACGAGCAAGCTTTTCAATGCTCTCTCCGCATTGAGTATCCAGATTTACTCGTTCAACAAACAGAGGGATATCGGAGTTGTCACACCATGCCTGACAACACTCGGTCCAATGGTCAGCATTGCTGCTCAATCCATGATGAACATGCACTGCAGCAACCGATACTCCGAATTCCTCACGAAAACGTACGAGCAATGACAGCAGAACACGAGAATCTACACCACCACTCAAAGCGAGTACAAAACGGTGGGAAGAGTATGCGTTCAACTGTTGGCAAAAGTGAGAGTACAAATCGAGCATAATCGGTCATTCAACCAGTAAGGCTATCAATAAGAAACTGAGGTTAAGTGTAACGTTAAGCCAGATAAACAAAAAGGGTTGGAATCAATCCAACCCTTTAGCAACGAAATTAGCTTCAGTTTACTAAGTGTTCAATCAACAATTAGCAGTAACCATAGCTCAATAGACGCTGGTAACGGCGATCAAGTAGAGAATCTGTATCCAGATTTTCTAGATCTGCTAACTGACGTAGCAATGTTGCTTTCATGTTCGCAGCCGTCTCTTCGTGGTTACGATGCGCACCACCTAGAGGCTCTTCAATGATTTCGTCGATCAGTTCTAGCTCTTTCAAGCGAGGAGCAACTAGACCCATAGCTTCTGCTGCTTGTGGCGCTTTATCTGAATCACGCCACAAGATTGATGCACAACCTTCTGGAGAGATTACTGAATACGTAGAGTATTGAAGCATGTTTACGTAGTCACCCACACCAATAGCCAATGCGCCACCTGAACCGCCTTCACCGACAACGTTACAGATAACAGGTACTTTCAAACCTGACATCACTTTGAGGTTTCTTGCGATAGCTTCAGACTGACCACGCTCTTCAGCACCAACACCTGGGTATGCACCAGCAGTGTCAATGAAAGTAATGATTGGCATGTTAAAACGCTCAGCCATTTCCATCAGACGCAGTGCCTTACGGTAACCTTCAGGCTTTGGCATACCGAAGTTACGTTTTACTTTCTCACGAGTTTCGCGACCTTTTTGGTGGCCGATAATCATCACAGGACGACCTTCTAAACGAGCGATACCACCCACGATAGCTTTGTCATCTGCAAAAGCGCGGTCACCAGCTAGTTCATCAAACTCAGTAAAAACATGCTCGATATAATCAAGCGTGTATGGACGCTTTGGATGACGCGCTAATTGCGCTACTTGCCATGCACCTAAGTCACCAAAAATTTTCTTTTTCAGCTCTAAGCTTTTCTTTTCTAGTTGTGCAATTTCTTTGTCGAGGTCAACTGAGTCGTTACCACCGTGACGAGAGACGTCACGCAGTGCCTGAATTTTAGCTTCAAGTTCGGCAATTGGTTTTTCAAAATCTAGAAAATTTAGGCTCATCTACCTATCCTTTTTTACTCAGCATGCCTTTGGCATTGCTGAATTTTAGTTAAATTCAAGTTCTACCTGATCATTGCCAAGTAGCTGTTGCAATTCGTCTAACAATGTATCGCTAGGTGTGACACGCCATTCTGTACCAAGTACTAGACGTGCTCGCGCATCAGGGCGCTGGTAGTATACATTGACAGGAACCGTTCCTGCTCGGTGAGGCGTAAGTATTTCACTAAAACGCTCAAAAAACTGCTCATCAATTTGAGATTGCTCTATCGAGATTGATAAGCCACGGGCATATTTTTCACGTGCGCTGCCCATGTCCATGACTTCGCGCGCCGACATTTTAAGGCCACCGTTGAAGTCATCAAAGCTGACCTGTCCGGAAATCACCAAAATTTTATCTTTTTCTAACAATTCTGCATACCGTTCAAGCGCATCGGAGAATAACATCACCTCCATGCGACCGGAACGGTCATCCAAAGTCATCAGACCAATTCGGGTCCCGCGCTTAGTCGTCATCACACGCGCTGCAATGACTAAACCAGCCACTGTAATCGATTGATCACGACGCGTTGGCGTCGCTTCATTTAAACGACAACTAGTATATCGATTAAGTTCCTTCAGGTATGCGTTAATTGGGTGCCCTGTCAAATAAAGCCCCAATGTTTCACGCTCACCTTCTAACCAAACTTTTTCTGGCCACTCAGGAACTTGGGTATATTTTTGTTCGACTTCTTCCGGCGCGTCCGTCAATACACCAAACATATCTGCCTGACCAAAGGCCTCTGCCTGATGATGTTGGCTTGCCGATTTCACCGCATCGTTCAGTGAGGCCATCATAGCCGCACGGTGTGGACCTAAACGATCCAATGCTCCCGCTAGAATCAGTTTTTCAATTACGCGCTTGTTGACCTTTTTCAAATCAATACGAGCACAGAAATCAAATAGGTCTTTGAAGTAACCACCTTTTTCTCGCGCTTCTTGTATTGCTTCAATTGGGCCTTCACCTACCCCTTTGATCGCGCCGATACCATAAACGATGGCACCTGTTTCATCGACATTAAAGCGGTATAAGCCAGAGTTAATATCTGGCGGCAGGACTTTCAACCCCATCCTGATACATTCATCCACCAAGCCAACGACTTTTTCGGTGTTATCCATATCAGCGGTCATTACCGCTGCCATGAACTCCGCAGGAAAGTGCGTTTTCAACCACAGTGTTTGATACGATACTAAAGCATAGGCTGCCGAGTGCGATTTGTTAAAGCCATAACCAGCGAATTTCTCTACAAGATCGAAGATCTTCATCGACAATTCGCCATCAACGCCGTTTTTTATCGCGCCTTCTTCAAACACTGCACGCTGCTTTGCCATCTCTTCAGGCTTTTTCTTACCCATTGCACGGCGCAACATGTCCGCGCCACCAAGCGTATAACCCGCAAGGATCTGAGCAATCTGCATTACCTGTTCTTGATACAAGATAATGCCGTAGGTTGGTTCAAGCGTCTCTTTGAGAGATTCATGCTGCCAGGTTTCATCCGGATAAGAGATAGCTTCTCGGCCGTGTTTACGGTCGATAAAGTTATCTACCATGCCTGATTGCAGAGGTCCCGGACGGAACAGTGCCACCAATGCGATGATATCTTCGAAACAGTCGGGCTGAAGACGCTTGATCAAATCTTTCATACCGCGAGATTCAAGCTGGAATACCGCCGTGGTTTCTGAATTCTGCAGCACTCGGAAGGACGCAGGATCATCTAATGGAATAGACTCAATGCGTACAGGCTCTTTACCTTCTCTCGCCATTCGAGGGTTAATCAAGCCCAACGCCCAGTCGATAATGGTTAAGGTTCGTAGTCCCAAGAAGTCGAACTTAACCAGACCCGCAGTTTCAACGTCATTCTTATCAAATTGAGTAACAGGGAAATGCCCCTCTGAATCTGCATAGATAGGCGCAAAATCAGTAATTGTGGTTGGCGAAATTACTACACCACCAGCGTGTTTACCTGCATTTCGCGTACAACCTTCTAAGATTCGGCATTTATCAATCAGCTCTTTGACATCTTCATCGGAGTTATATAACTCAGGTAATGCGGGTTCTGCCTTGAAGGCTTTTTCCAGCGTCATACCGGGATCTGGCGGAATGAGTTTTGATATACGATCGACAAAGCCAAACGGGTGACCAAGCACACGCCCTACATCGCGGATAACCGCTTTTGCCGCCATAGTACCGAAAGTGATGATCTGCGATACCGCATCACGACCATACATTTCAGCAACGTGATCAATAACTTGGTCACGCTTATCCATACAGAAGTCGACATCGAAATCGGGCATGGATACACGTTCTGGGTTCAAGAAACGTTCGAACAGCAAATCGTATTCAAGTGGATCCAAGTCGGTAATTTTCAGTGCGTATGCCACCAAGGAACCGGCACCAGAACCACGCCCCGGTCCTACCGGAATATCATTGTCTTTGGACCACTGAATGAACTCCATTACGATCAGGAAGTAACCTGGAAAACCCATGTTGTTGATTACTTCAAGTTCAACTTGCAGACGTTCATCGTATTCAGGACGACGCTGAGCACGCACTTCTGGGTCAGGGAATAAGAACTCCAGACGATCTTCCAAACCTTCTTCTGACTTCTTAACCAGATATTCCGTTTCCAGCATCCCTTCCGTCGGGAACGCTGGAAGAAAGTATTCACCCAATCGAACAGTCACGTTACAACGCTTAGCTATCTCGACCGTGTTTTGCAGTGCTTCTGGGATATCAGCAAATAGCTCACACATTTCTTCTTCAGAGCGTAAATATTGCTGTGGGCTGTAAAGTTTGGGTCTGCGCGGGTCTTCTAATGTGTAGCCATCGTGGATAGCCACGCGAATCTCGTGTGCATCAAAGAACTCTTCTGTCAGGAACACCACTTCGTTTGTGGCAACAACCGGTAAACCTTCTTTTTCCGCCACTTCCAATGCAAAGTGAAGATAGCTTTCTTCATCCGCACGACCTGTTCTTACCAACTCAATATAGAAATGGTCAGCGAAGTAGGTTTGATAGAACTCGACGCATTTATCCACCAGTGGCTGGTTGCCTTTAAGCAGAGCTTTACCAATCTCACCCTGTTTGGCTCCGGATAGAATAATCAAACCTTCCGCGTATTTAATTAGCCACTCTTTATCAATCACAGGTTGGTGTTGAACATGACCACGCAGATAAGCTTCTGAAATAAGGAGAGTCAGGTTTTTATAACCAACATTATTTTTCGCCAAGACAGTAATTCGGGTCAGCTCATCACCAAACTCTTCTGAGCGCATGGTGAAATCAGCACCAATAATGGGTTTCACACCGCAGTTATGGGCGGTTCCGTAGAACTTAACCAAGCCACACAAGTTGGTAAAGTCGGTTAATGCCATAGCCGGCATGCCCATTTCAGCCACTTTTTTAACCAAAGGAGGCACTTTTGATAGGCCGTCAACCATGGAGAAATCACTGTGAATGCGTAAGTGGATAAACTTAGGGTCTGACATTCAATTCTGTCCTAGATACTCAATATTCGCTTTTATTGGAAGGTATTCTACGTCAATACCAAACGTATTGCAGGGCTTATTCCAAGCCTAATACGCGTTTTACGGGACCAAAACTTCTGCGGTGTTGCTCAATCACACCGTGTTGTTCAATAGCCTCGAAATGTGCTTTGGTTGGATAACCTTTGTGTTTAGCAAAACCGAACTGCGGAAATTCTTTGTCTAGCTGTTCCATTTCCTGATCGCGCACGACTTTAGCAATGATTGAAGCGGCACTGATCTGCGCCACTCGTAAGTCACCTTTGACAACGGCAATCGCGTCCATCGGTAACTGTGGCACTTTATTCCCATCAATCAGTACTAAATCAGGCTTAATGCCTAAACCTTCAACCGCACGTTGCATCGCAACCATAGTGGCTTGGAAGATATTCAATTGGTCTATTTCTTTTGGGCTACAACGTCCAACAGACCAAGCGAGAGCTTTTTCTTTAATTTCCGGTAAAAGCGCAAGACGTTTTTTTTCGCTCAGTTTTTTAGAATCATTCAAACCTTCAATTGGGTTGTTAGGATCTAAAATCACAGCAGCGGTCACCACATCTCCAACGAGAGGACCTCGTCCTACTTCATCAACACCAGCAATAAACTGGTAGCCTTGAGGTATTTCAAACGGAGGTAACTCTTGAGCAGGCTTCTTCGAGGTAGTCTTATTCGTCGACATAATTACGCTTTCTCTATTAATTTCAGCACAGCGTGAGCGGCTTGTTCATCTGCACCTTTTCGAATCCATTGATGCATTTCTGCAAATTTTTCCAGCATCGCTTGATTATCGCCATCCAAGAGCTGGCTGACATGATGCACCAAGTTTTCAACGGTACAATCATCTTGCAGCAACTCTTTCACCAGCTCTTGCTCTGCCAATATGTTAGGTAACGACACATAAGGTGTTTTTACTAATCGTTTCGCCAAGAAATACGTTAATGCATTGACGCGATAACCAACAACCATAGGGCGTTTTAACAGCATACATTCCAGCGCCACCGTACCTGAAGCCAATAGCACCGCATCTGAAGCGGTAATTACATTACGCGCGGTATCGTCCACTAATACAAAATCCAGTTCTGGAGCAACCTCTTTCCAAGCGGCTTCAAACTGCTCTCGACGCTTCTGATTGACTAAGGCAACAACGAAGCCAAGATCAGGGTATTTCTGACGCAATTTTTGACAGGTTTCGATAAATGGTTGTGCGAGCATTTTCATCTCACCACCACGACTCCCCGGCAATACAGCTAACCAACGGCGTGTAGGGTCAAGGCCAAGCTGTTCTTGTGCTGGCAATTTATCATTTTGCAGCGGAATCGAGTCCGCTAGGGTATGGCCGATAAATTCACAAGGAACATTAAACTTATCGTAAAAGGCTTTTTCAAACGGTAAAAATGCTAAAACAAGGTTGGTCGCCGCTTCAATTTTAAAAATGCGCTTTTGGCGCCAAGCCCATACTGACGGGCTGACATAATGTACTGTTTTGATACCCGAATTTTTCAGATCCAACTCAAGGCGTAAGTTAAAGTCTGGTGCATCGATGCCCACAAACACATCTGGCGGGTTAGCGGTAAAATACTTAACCAATTCAGCTTTGACTTTCAGTAGACGAGATAAACGACCAAGCACCTCTACCAAGCCCATTACAGACAACTCTTCCATATCAAAGAGTGACTCGCACCCTTGAGCTATCATTTTCGGACCACCAATACCGACAAACTCTGCGTCAGGGTACTGCTGCTTAACTGCTTTGATAAAGCCTTCACCTAACGTATCACCGGACATCTCTCCAGCAACAATACCTACGCGCAGCGGCTTTCTCGCTTCAGACATACTTTTCGCCTTAAATTGTGGAAGAAAGTGAGCATAGCAATTGAATATCGCTAGCCTTAAAACACAAAAAGACCGCAGCAATTAAGCTGCGATCTTTTCCAATCGTCATTTCAATCGAAAATTAACGAATGATGCCACGTTCCGTGGTTTCCAAAACGGAAATGAAACGTTCTACAGCAGGCCACTCTTGCGCCATCTCTTTCAATACTGGTAACACTTCTGCTTGCGTTTTACCTGAACGGTAGATCTCTTTGTACGCTTTTTGAATTGCTCGAATCTCCGCTTTTTCAAAACCATTGCGTTTCAAACCCACTAGGTTCAAGCCGAAAGGCGTTGCGTGGTTACCTTGTGCAAGTACGTATGCAGGTACGTCCTGAACAACCGCAGAACAGCCACCAACATAAGCATAAGCACCTACACTACAGAATGGATGAATAGCAGATAGCGCCATTACGCCTGCGTTGTCTCCAACGGTTACGTGTCCACCAAGAATCGCATTGTTACCAATGTGAGTGTTATTGCCGACAACACAGTCATGAGCGATATGCGCGTTAACACAAAGTAGGTTGTCGTTACCCACTATAGTGGTCGCTTTGTCTTGCACCGTGCCACGATGAATTTGCACCGCTTCGCGGATAACGTTGCGATCACCGATAACAACTGTTGTATCTTCACCGCCGTACTTCTTATCTTGGTTTTCTTCGCCAATAACAGCGTGAGGGAAAATACGGTTTTCTTTACCGATAACCGTATTACCTTTGATAACAACATGCGACATCACTTCTGTGTTGTCGCCAATTTTCACGCCAGAAGTTATGTAAGTAAAAGGTCCAACAGTTACGTTTGCACCAATCACCGCACCTTCTTCTACTACTGCGCTTGGATGAATTTTTGCTGATTCGTGAATCATCTTAAAACTCTCTACGTGCACATTTTAGTTCAGCAGAACATACAACTTCACCGTCTACTTTCGCAACACCATTAAACAGAGCGATACCACGACGTTCTTTCAAGAATTCTACTTCGATAATCAGTTGGTCGCCCGGAACAACTGGCTTGCGGAATTTTGCATTATCGATACTTGCGAAGTAGTAAAGTTCATTTTCTTTCGATGCGCCAAAAGATTTAAACGCTAGCAAACCCGTAGCTTGAGCCATAGCTTCAAGAATCAGTACTCCAGGGAAAATCGGTAGCTGTGGAAAATGACCAGTAAACTGAGGTTCATTTACTGAAACGTTTTTAAGGCCTACCAGATATTTGCCTTCTTCGTAATCTGTTACGCGATCAATCAACAAAAACGGATAGCGATGAGGAAGTAGCTCCTGAATTTCGGTGATATTCATCGTTTTCTTTTCAGTAGTCAAAGTCATATTCCTATTCATTAAATTTTCAAAAAATCTTTTCGGCATTATATACTCAAGTGACTTCAAGATGCTTGTTCAACGAGAATTTATTCGCTCTTAGACAAGGCACTGATTCGAATACATAGCCATTCTACGTAGAAAAGCGGTAACGCAGCATAAGAGCGAATAAAACTCGCCCTTCGGGAGCTCATCAACGAGCCCATTACTGCGCTAAATAACGTTGAAAGGGAACGCCATTCCTACCGTTATTTATCTTGAACTGAACTCGTTGGTGAAGCTCTGAAACCTGTATCTTGAGGTCATTTGAGTATAGAAGAAAAAGACTCGCACTTTGCGAGCCTTATCGACAAAGGTCTGTAAAATATGCCTTTAAGCGTCGTTTTTTTGCGCTAATTGCTTTTCAACTTCTTTAAGACGCTTGTTCATCTCATCAATACGATGAACACGAGTTGCTGTCTTACGCCACTCTTTGTTTGGCTGTAAAGGAATACCTGACGAGTACATACCTTTTTCTTCGATGCTGCGCATTACCATGCCCATACCTGTGATAGTGACACCATCAGCAATGGTAATGTGGCCATTGATAACACTTGCACCGCCTATGATGCAGTACTTACCAATGTGAGTGCTTCCGGCGACAACTGTACCACCAGCCATGGCTGTACCATATCCGATGTGCACGTTATGGGCGATTTGAAGTTGGTTATCTAAGATTACATTATCTTCAATCACGGTATCGTCTAGAGCGCCACGGTCGATGGTGGTACATGCACCAATTTCTACACGGTTGCCAATTTTAACAGAACCGATTTGAGGAATTTTGACCCATTCACCACGTTCATTCGCGTAACCAAAACCGTCAGAGCCAATGACTGTGCTTGATTGAATCAAGCAGTCAGAACCGATTTCAACATCGTGGTAAACACTGACATTCGCCCAAAGTTTGGTGTTGTTGCCCAGTTTGCTATTTTTACCAATAAAGCAGCCAGCACCGATAACAACATTGTTACCCAGCTCAACACCTGACTCGACAACGGCATTAGCACCAATAGAAACGTTGGTTCCCATGACGACGTCTTCAGCGACAACGGCACTTGCAGCCACACCATTTTCAGCCGGTGCAGGCGTCAAATCTAACGCTTGCGCTACTTTAGCGAAGGCAACGTAAGGGTCAGCAACCACCAAAACATTCGACGGACACAGCGATCGCTCTGACTCTTTCACCATTAACACTGTCGCTTTTGATTGGGCTAAGTGCTTGCTGTATTTAGGATTCGACAAGAAGGTCACATCGCCTTCTTGTGCGCTGTCCATTGGAGCGACACGATGAACAACAGCGTTGCTATCACCGTATAACTCACCGCCAGTAATTGCTGCTAATTCAGCTAAAGTCAGTGTTTTCATGTCTAATTGCTATTTTTGTCTATAAGAGCTAGTTATTTGATTGTTTTAATTACTTTATCTGAAATATTGAACTCAGGCTTACCGTATTGCATAGCACTGATATCAATGATCATATCGTAACCTTCTTTCTCTGCCACTTTCTTCACAGCTTCCTGAATCACGTGGAATAGCTTTTGTTTTTCTTCCGCTTCGCGTTTTGCAGAAGCTTTATCCAGTGCTTGAGCCTTGATTTTATATGTGCTGTCTAACTGACCAATTTCAATACGCAGTTTTTCAACTTCATCTTGGCTCATTAGAGAAGAGTCACGCTTAAGTTTTTCAATTTTAGTTTTAGCTTGCGCTTGAATGCTCTGCAGTTCCGCCGCTTTATCTTCAAACTCAGCTTTCATTTTTTGCAGCACAACTTCACGTTGTGGTAGTGCTTGGAATACTTGAGCAGTATTGATATAACCCACTTTCTGCGCTGCTTCAGCTGCATTTGCGAACATTGATGAGCTAAGAACAAGAAGACTAACACCAGCAGCTTTCATCATATTTTTCAAAATACTTTCCTCTATTAGAATGTTTTACCGATGGTAAATGTGAAGAATTCCTCATCATCACCTTCGTAAATTTTAATTGGCTTAGCCAACGAGAACACCAGTGGGCCCATCGGTGACATCCATTGTAATGCGACACCATAAGACGAGCGGTAGTTTGTCGGATCGGAGTAGTCGTAGTAGTACTCATTACCATACCCTGCTCCGCCGTCACGGTAATCAAATTCTGTATCCCAGACGCTCGCCATATCAAAGAAGATACTGGTACGGATTTGGTTTCTAGCTTCATCCGATGCAAATGGGGTCGGGAAGATTAACTCCACACTACCTAAAGCAACGGCGTTACCACCCACTGACTCATCAGAAGCAATGTCCGTACCGTTATTTGAACTCGAGTAGTCACGATACACCGCTTTCGGGCCAGCTGAGTTTGAACCAAAACCTCTTAGACTAGTGAAACCACCAGCGTAAAAGTTTTCATAGAACGGATACAAATTATCATTGCCATCCGTTTGACCATAACCGTTACCATACCCCAATCGACCGCGAAGCAACAATGCAAACTCATGTTTCTTAGTTAATGGGAAGTACTGACGAACATCATACTGCAGTTTGAAGAACTGTGCGTCAGAGCCAGGTACAGTCATCTTATAAAATGCGCGTTGATAGTTACCTGCTGTCGGGAAATAGCCTTTGTTAAGGTTATTACGTGTCCACGATAAGTTGATATCAAAATCATTCGTTATCAGACTACCATCACTATCGACATTGCTTGCTTGCGCGACCAGGAAGCGTTCAACTTGCAAATAAGGTGATAAATTACCGAGCTTGTTATGAGTATAACCGACACCAAACTCGAAACGGTTTAATTCATCAAACGGGAAACCCCAGGTCAAGTTGGTACCGTAACTTTCGTTGGTATAGTCAACAATACCGGCTTCTGAAGCCTCAAATTGGTTATAGAAAACTTTACCACCTAAACTTACACCGTCTAAGTTCCAGTATGGGTCTCGATATTCTAGGGTGACGTTCTTTTGGTAATCGTTAGTCATTGCACTGATACCAACACGGTTACCCGTACCTAGGAAGTTGTCTTGTTGCAAACCGACTTGGAAACTTACGCCAGATTCAGTACCGTAACCGATACCAAAGTTGACACTACCAGAGTTGGCCTCTTTAACGTTATAAACAAGGTCAACTTGGTCTTCACTGCCCGGCACTCGAACCGTTTGTACGTCTACGGTTTCGAAAAAACCTAAACGGCTTAGACGCGCTTTACCGGTATCAATCGCTTTCGAACTTAACCAACTTCCTTCCATTTGACGCATTTCACGACGAAGCACTTCGTCACGAGTCGCGTTGTTACCAACAAAGCGAATGTCACGCACATAAATACGTTTCCCAGCTTCTACGTTGACAACTAGCGATACTTCTTTGGTTTCGTCATTAAACTCTGGAATCGTACGAACTTGAGGATACGCGTACCCAGCCTCACCAAGAACCCGCTTTACGCCCTCTTCAAGCTGAGTAACGGCAGAGCCGTTATAGGTTTCACCATCTTCAAACGGGATCAGGGCATTAAACTCATCTTCTTTGCCGATAAGTTCACCACGGAATTTTACGCCCTTGACTGTATAAGGTTCACCTTCAGTCAGGTTCAACGCGATGTATACCCCTTTCTTATCTGGAGAGATAGAAACGTTGGTCGATTCAACCTGAAACTTTAAGTAGCCACGGTCAAGATAATAAGAACGAAGAGCCTCGATATCGCCAGCTAGAACCTGTTTCTGATACTTATCATCAGAAAGGAAGTTCCACCATGCAACATCAACATTGAGGTTAAAACGAGACAAAAGCTCTTCGTCAGAAAAGACTTGGTTACCAATAAAGTTGATCTGCTGAATTTTTGCAGACACACCTTCAGTAAAAACAAACTTCAAATCCGCACGGTTGCGTGGCAGAGGCGTAACAACAGCTTGAACCGTCGCGTTGTATTTACCGACACTGTAGTAAAAGTCTTCAAGACCTTTTTCAATGTTGCTCAGCGTAGTGCGGTCTAATGCTTCGCCCACCCGAATGCCTGAAGCATCAAGGTTTTGCTGAAGTTGCTCTTCTTTAATTGCCTTGTTACCAGAAAAAGAGACCGTAGCTATCGTCGGGCGTTCTTTCACCTCAACGACCAACACATCACCATCTCTAAGAACTTTCACATCCTCAAAGTTACCTGATGCGTATAACGCTTTGATAATCCCTGCAACATCTTGAGAGTCAACAGAATCACCGATACGAACTGGCATTTTCAACAAAGCTGCACCAAGTGCCACACGTTGTAATCCGTTGATCTGAATGTCCTGTACGACAAAATTTTCGGCACTGTTCGCCGACACGCTGGTTGCGAGCAGTGTCGCGAAAAGGATCTTTTTCATTGCCATATGTATTTGAATTATTCCTTACTACCGCTTTTGCCTAATGCTAATCAATCACAGGCGCGTAAAATCGTTAAATAATGCCACTGCCATTAAAGAAAAAATGATTGCCCCGCCAATTCGATAGCCCATTTCTTGTACTTTTTCTGGTACCGGGCGACGGGTAATTCCCTCAATAGCAAAAAATAATAGGTGTCCGCCATCTAACATCGGTAATGGCACCAAGTTTATAATCCCTAAATTCACACTAATCAGTGCTAAGAAGCCTAGGAAGTAAACCAGACCGTAATCGGCTGTCGTTCCTGCGCCTTTGGCAATCGAAATTGGACCACTTAAGTTATTCAGACCAACATCACCCACAATAAGTTTCTTCAACATATTGACGGTTAAACCAATAACTTGCCCTGTTTTCTCGACTGCTTTGCCAACCGATTCAAATACACCATATTGGAGATCAAAGCGATAATTTTCAGGCCAATCTGCGACTTCAGGTGCGATACCAGCAAAACCAATCACTTTCCCTTGAGCAACATTCTTTGCTTGAGGTGTTAGAACCAGTGATAACTCTTCACCTCGTCTATCCACTTTCAGTTGAAGCGGTTTTTCTGGACTGTTTTGGATAGCCGTTACGACCTCCTGCCAGTCATTGATTGGATGACCATCAATATGTGTCAGAACATCACCAACCTCAAGACCAGCAAGCTGACCTGCCCCCCCTTCAGATATACTCTGTAAAGACATATAGATTTCTGGGGTATAAGGTTTAAAGCCTAAAGCCTCCATAGCAGACTCTGATTCTGGGTCAAAGTTCCATGTAGACAGATCTAAAGTTTTAATTTCGTCGAGTCCGACACCTTCTTGAGAGGTCACCGTCATTACGAGCTGTTTATCGCCGATATGATCGACCAACCCCATGTTGACCGATTCCCAGTTCAGCGTTTCAACACCCGCTACGGATTTAATTTGCATGCCAGATTCAAGACCGGCCTGAGCTGAAATAGAATGAGGAGCCACTTCGCCGATAACTGGCTTCACGGATGGAACACCGACCAGGAAAACCAGCCAGTAAGCAAAAATAGCGAAGAAAAAGTTAAATGCCGGACCGGCAGCAACGATAGCAGAACGTTTCCAGAGAGGCTTTTTATCAAATGCAAAGCACTGTTGATCTGCGGGCACATCGTCAACGCGCCCATCAAGCATTTTAACGAAACCACCAAGTGGAATCATTGAGATACTGTATTCCGTACCATCTTTACCGATTTTGCTCCAGATGGATTTACCGAAACCAATAGAAAACTTTTCGACTTTGACGCCACACTTTCTGGCAACCCAGAAGTGCCCAAATTCATGCACCGCGACTAAAATGCCAAGGGCAACGATAAAGGAGACAAAGTTCCACAAAATGCCACTCATAATATACGCTCTTTAAGTGCTTGGTTGGCTAGCTTGCGAGCCATTGTATCGAGCTCTAACAGGCTTTCCAAGTCGTAGGAATGTAACTGGTTATTAGTGCCACATGCTTGTGTCAACACTCTTTCATTAATCACTGCAATATCGGTAAAACGGATTTGTCCTTTCAAGAACGCATCCACTGCAACTTCATTTGCAGCATTAAGCGATGTCGTTGCATGTTGCCCTTCATAACAAGCATCGATAGCCAATTTCAAACAAGGGTATCGTTGGTAATCGACATCCATGAATGTCAACTCGCTCAATCGAGTGAAGTCCAAAGAATTCACATTCGCGCTCACGCGATTCGGATAAGCCATAGTGTACGCGATCGGGGTTGCCATGTCTGGTTCACCCATCTGGGCGATCACTGAGCCGTCTTTAAACTGCACCATGGAATGGATCACCGACTGTGGGTGAATCAAAACTTTGAGCTGCTCTCTTGAGGCGTTAAACAACCACTTTGCTTCAATGTACTCTAAACCTTTGTTCATCATGGTGGCCGAATCAACGGAAATCTTAGGCCCCATAGACCAATTGGGATGCGCGATTGCTTGCTCAGGAGTGACACTCGCTAACGTGCTGATATCACTATAACGGAATGGTCCACCAGAACCCGTCAGCAAAATATGGGACACACCATTAGAGGCAAGTTCGCAACGACCTAACTGAGACTGCACCTCTCTAGGTAGACACTGGAAAATAGCATTATGTTCACTATCGACAGGTAAAAGTTCTGCGCCATATTGTTCAACAGCGTCAATAAACAACTGTCCAGACATCACAAGGGCTTCTTTGTTGGCAAGTAACACTCGTTTACCCGCTTTAACCGCAGCCATTGTTGGTACTAGACCCGCTGCGCCAACGATAGCGGCCATCACAGTATCGACTTCATCCATAGCCGCGACATGACACATAGCATCAACGCCATATGACACTTCGGTACGGAGATTGAGCCCAGAGAGCAATATAGACAGTTCTTGCGCAGCTTTAGCCGTCGCCATAACAGCGTATTGTGGCTTCCAAATCAGGCATAGCTCACGCATTTTCTCTACGTTAACACCTGCTGCCAAAGCGACAACTTGGAATTGTTCTGGATTTTCTTTAACTACTTTAAGTGTGCTAGCACCAATAGAGCCTGTTGCACCAAGAATCGTTAACTTACGCATAGCAAAACCGTTGTTAATAATAGGAATAGGCAAGACGTGCTTGCCTATCTGTTAAAGCATGAAGTAAAGAAAAGCGAAAACAGGGAAAGCAGCCGTCAGGCTGTCTATACGATCAAGTATACCGCCATGCCCTGGAATAATATTGCTGCTGTCTTTGATACCGGAAACCCGTTTGAACATACTCTCAACTAGATCACCAAGCACCGAAATAACCACTGTTAATAGAATAGTGAACAACATGATGGATAGAGATGTGAACTGAATGCTAAACAAATCGGCAAATATCCAACCAACCAACATTGCCGCAACCACACCACCGAATAAACCTTCGATGGTTTTGTTCGGGCTAACCGCTGGTGCCATCTTGTGCTTGCCGAAACTTTTCCCTGCGAAATACGCGCCACTATCGGCAGACCATACGATAAAGCAAACGAATAGCACTAAACGTGCACCGTGATAAGAATCAACATCGATATTTTCTGCACGAAGAAATATCACACTCCAGAAAAACGGAACCAGAGTAAGAAGACCAAAAAGATGGCGTAAAACGTTGGAGTTTTCCCACCATGGGCGAGACTTAGGATAACTAATAGCTAGGAAGCTAGAGAACACCCACCACATGCTACCCACAATAAGTAACACAAGATGAGAATCACTGAGAGAACGAAACCAAACATCGTCTGGGGCTAACCAGAAATAACTTCCTACCCCAACGATAACGGCGGGGACTAATGCTAGGTAACGAGAAGAAGTATTTACAAACTGAGTCCATTCCCATGAACCAATAAAAGTCACCGTTGCCAATGCAACCATAAACCAAGGAAGAGAGAGGTAAAAAATGGCTAAAATCACCAAAGGTGCAAGTATGAGCGCTGTAATTATTCTTTGCTTCAAACTTTAAAATCCTATTTTATTTATCCATCAATGCCTTGATTTGTTCACCTGTGCAGCCAAAACGACGCTCACGATTAACAAACCAAGTCACTGCTTCAACCAAGCTTTCCTCACCAAATTCTGGCCAGTAAGTTGGAGTGAAATACAGCTCTGCATAAGCCAGCTGCCACAGCATAAAGTTACTGATACGACATTCACCGCCAGTACGAATCATTAAATCAACTTCGGGAATATCTGACATGGTCAAATGTGCACGAATGGTTTCCTCTGTGATATCAGAAGCAACCAACTCACCTCTTGCAACCTTCTCAGCAATAGTTTTGGTTGCTTGAGTAATATCCCATTGGCCACCATAATTTGCCGCGATGTTGATCAACATGCCTGTATTATCTTTCGTCAACTCTTCTGCTTGAGCAATTTTCTTTTGCAGACGCTCACTAAAACGACTCTTATCACCAATTACACGCAGACGTAATTGATTCTTATGCAGCTTCTTAACTTCCGTCGTCAAAACCGTCATAAACAACTCCATCAGCACACCCACTTCTTCTTCAGGGCGACGCCAATTCTCACTGCTAAATGCGAATAAAGTGACAGCTTTGATTCCCAAACGAGCGGCAGTTGAGATTGTCTTACGAACGGATACCACACCATTCTTGTGGCCGAAGACTCGAGGTTTCCCCTGCTCTTTAGCCCAACGGCCATTGCCATCCATGATGACAGCGATGTGTTGTGGTAAAGCTTCTGGAGAGAGTTGCGAATTTTGCATAAGGAAGTTTTGACGATAAAAAGATGGTGAAGGGTAGCATAGTTAAACGCTGTGCTGCGAGCACAGCGTTTATATCATTGAAAGTTATGAGAGATTAAACTTCCATTAGCTCTTTTTCTTTTGCTGCAAGAACTTCATCGATCTTCTTCACAGCTAGGTCAGTCAGTTTTTGGATCTCATCTTGAGCTTTACGATCTTCGTCTTCAGAGATTTCTTTATCTTTAAGCAGACCTTTAAGATCGCCGTTTGCATCACGGCGAATGTTACGTACTGCGACGCGACCACCTTCAGCTTCACCACGTACGATCTTAACGAGATCACGGCGACGCTCTTCCGTTAGCGGAGGAAGCGGTACGCGGATAACAGTGCCAGCAGACATAGGGTTCAGACCTAGGTCTGATGCCATAATTGCTTTTTCAACTTTTGCCGTTAGCTCTCTATCAAATACAGTGATTGCTAGTGTACGGGCATCTTCTGCTACAACGTTTGCAACTTGAGTTAGAGGAGTTGGCGCACCGTAATACTCCACAGAGATACCAGAAAGTAGGCTTGGGTGCGCACGACCAGTACGAACCTTAGAAAGGGTGTTTTTTAATGCTTCAACACTTTTATCCATACGCTCTTGAGCGTCTTTTTTAATCTCATTAATCACAATTTCACCTTAATTCTTGTTTCATCTAGAGAGTGATTATACTTAGGCGCTGATTAGCGTACCTTCCGCTTCACCCATAACCACACGGCGTAGAGCGCCAGGTTTGTTCATATTGAATACGCGGATTGGCATGCCGTGGTCACGAGCCAAAGTAAATGCCGCTAAATCCATTACTTTCAATTCTTTCTCAAGAACATCGTTGTAAGAAAGTTTATCATACAACTGAGCTTCTGGGTTAGCTACAGGGTCAGCAGAGAACACACCATCAACTTTCGTCGCTTTTAGAACGATATCCGCTTCAATTTCAATACCACGCAGACATGCTGCTGAATCCGTTGTAAAGAATGGGTTACCAGTACCTGCCGAGAAAATGACTACACGACCACCACGTAGCTGGCTGATAGCGTCAGCCCAGTTATAATCGTCACACACACCATTTAATGGAATTGCCGACATTACACGAGCATTCACATAAGCACGGTGAAGAGCATCACGCATTGCTAAACCATTCATTACGGTAGCTAACATACCCATGTGGTCGCCCACTACACGGTTCATGCCTGCTTTCGCTAGACCAGCGCCACGGAATAAGTTACCACCACCGATAACAACACCCACTTGGACACCAAGCTCCACCAGTTCTTTCACTTCTTGAGCCATACGGTCAAGAACGGCTGGATCAATACCAAAACCTTCTTCACCTTGAAGCGCTTCACCGCTAAGTTTTAACAGAATACGTTGATATACTGGTTTAGGGTTCGTTGTCATGGACTTTACCTTCCAAAGAGAGTTGTTGATTAACAGTCATGAATAAGCTTACTCAAGTAAGCACATTCGTCACGGCTAAACAGCTTGCCAATTTATATAAGTTCGAGCGTTATACAAATGAGCGGTTATTCACCGGCTTATTCGTAAAAAGACCGCAGCCTTGGCTACGGTCTTTTTATAAGCAATTCGCTAAGGATTAACCTTTTTGAGCCAATGCTACTTCTTCAGCGAAGCTTAGGCCTTCAGCTTTCTCGATACCTTCACCTACTTCTAGGCGAACGAAAGTAACAACAGAAGCGCCACGCTCTTTAAGAATTTCGCCAACTGATTTCTTAGGTTCCATTACAAATGGCTGACCTGTTAGAGAAATCTCGCCAGTGAATTTCTTCATACGACCGACAACCATTTTCTCTGCGATTTCCGCTGGTTTGCCTTCGTTCATTGCGATTTCAACTTGAACTGCTTTCTCTTTTTCAACTACGTCTGCAGGTACGTCTTCTGGGTTTACGAACTCAGGACGAGAAGCAGCTACGTGCATAGCAACGTGTTTTAGAGTTTCAGCGTCGCCTTCACCAGCAACAACAACACCGATCTTCTCACCGTGACGGTAAGTAGCTAGTGCAGCACCCTCAACGTATTGTACGCGACGGATGTTTACGTTTTCGCCGATTTTAGCTACTAGAGCAACTCGAGTTTCTTCGAATTTAGCTTGTAGTTCTTCAACAGAAGCTTTAGACGCTAGTGCATCTTCAGCAACTTGGTTTACGAACGCAGTAAAGTTAGCATCTTTTGCAACGAAGTCTGTTTGACAGTTAACTTCAAGAAGAACAGCTACACCGTTTGCTTCTTTGATTGCGATAGTACCTTCAGCAGCTACATTACCTGCTTTTTTAGCAGCTTTAGCAGCGCCAGACTTACGCATGTTTTCAATCGCTAGCTCGATGTCACCGTTTGTTTCAACAAGCGCTTTTTTACATTCCATCATACCTGCGCCAGTACGTTCGCGCAGTTCTTTTACTAGAGCAGCAGTAACAGCCATTCTCTATTCCTCAGTTAAATTCTGGATAAGGTAAAAATTGAGGGCCTACATTATCGGCCCCCAATACTAACTATAACCTAGCATATGTTTCAGTTTTTGACGCATACGCTAAGTGAGACTCGGAGCCGTTATTATTCAGCTTCTACGAAACCGTCTTTTTCAGCAACTACAGCTACGTCTTTGTTACGGCCTTCATTTACTGATTCAGCCGCTGCGTTTAGGTATAGTTGAACTGCACGGATTGCGTCGTCGTTACCAGGGATAACGTAGTCAACGCCGTCTGGGTTAGAGTTAGTATCAACAACCGCGAATACTGGAATACCTAGGTTGTTTGCTTCTTTAACTGCGATGTGCTCGTGATCAGCGTCGATTACGAATAGAGCGTCAGGTAGACCGCCCATGTCTTTAATACCACCAAGAGATTTCTCTAGCTTCTCCATTTCACGAGTACGCATTAGAGCTTCTTTCTTAGTTAGCTTGTCGAAAGTACCGTCTGTAGACTGTGCTTCAAGATCTTTTAGACGCTTGATTGATTGACGAACAGTTTTCCAGTTAGTTAGCATACCACCTAACCAACGGTTGTTTACGTAGTATTGGTTGCTTGCAATAGCAGCTTCTTTAACAGCTTCAGATGCAGCGCGCTTAGTACCTACGAAAAGAACTTTACCTTTTTTCTCGCCAACTTTAACTAGCTCAGCTAGAGCTTCGTTGAACATTGGTACAGTTTTTTCAAGGTTGATGATGTGAACGCGGTTACGAGCACCGAAAATGAATGGCTTCATTTTTGGGTTCCAGTAACGAGTTTGGTGACCGAAGTGAACACCAGCTTTCAGCATGTCGCGCATTGATACAGTTGCCATTATAAAATCCTCTATGGGGTTAGGCCTCCACATCCCCCATGCATCCGACTCCTAAGCTAATACTTGGAGCACCCCGGAACACGTGTCGGAATGTGTGTGATTTAAGATAAAAGTTAGTGGAGCAAAATCTGATTCGCCAATAAAGAAGAAAACAGACCCTGATTCCGGCGCGCTTTATACCATATTTTTCACCTTTATGGCTAGAAAAAAATGCCTTTCACTTGTCAGTGATTCATGCCCGTGCTGGTGAAATTCTACGAATAAATGCTCTACGCTTAGAAGTAATTGTAGGCGATCATAACAATTCTTATTTGAGTGTTTTCTTGCGCTTCCACTTTCCACTGATACAATAACGCCATTAGCACACACTAAGTGCAAAATCGAATATATAGAGTAAAGCCGATGTCTGTAAAAATTAAGAATGCTGAAGAAATAGAAAAAATGCGTGTTGCTGGTCGCTTGGCCGCAGAAGTTCTGGAAATGATTGAACCTTTTGTAAAACCAGGAGTGACAACAGAAGAACTTGATCAAATCTGCCATAAGCATATCACCGAAGTTCAAGGCGCAATCCCAGCACCTCTCAATTACCACGGCTACCCTAAATCAATCTGTACATCGATCAACCACATCGTGTGCCATGGTATTCCCGCAACTCAAGACACAACTTTTGGTCAATTGGTTCGCCCAGCAGTACTGAAAGATGGTGACATCATCAATATCGATATCACCGTTATCAAAGACGGTTATCACGGTGACACTTCGAAAATGTTCTTGGTGGGTGAAGTATCTCCTGCGGATAAACGCCTATGTATGGTTGCACAAGAAAGCTTGTACTTATCACTAAAAAAAGTGAAGCCGGGTATTCAGCTTGGTGAAATTGGTACAACTATCGAGAAATACATCAAAACGAACAATAAGAACAACCCTAGTACTAAATTTTCAATCGTTCGTGACTACTGTGGTCATGGCATTGGTACTGAGTTCCACGAAGAGCCACAAGTGGTGCACTACAAGAACAGTGATCGCACTATCCTTCGTGAAGGAATGACGTTTACCATCGAACCAATGATTAACGCAGGTAAGTTTGGCTGTCGTTTAGATGATGAAGATGATTGGACGGTTTACACAGCTGACGGTAAAAAATCAGCTCAATGGGAGCACACGATTTTAGTCACAGCTGACGGTTGTGAGATTCTAACCTTACGCGAAGAAGAATCACTTCCACGCATCCTCGTTAACGCTTAAGCGTTAGTAAAATTGCATACTTATATAAATATCCCTGCTCTCAGGGATATTTTTTTATCTGTTCTTATCTGTTAGATTCATTTCAACACATACTTAATTGTTATCTCAAAACGAGATACCAGCATGGATGCTTTAACTATGCCTTTTCAGTCTCCTTTAACTTTTACTGATGAACAACTAAACGTCAGTGAGTTAAAACAACAACTTGAACATTTTGCCCAATATCAAAAGCAAGAATTTTTGAATCATCACCCTGTGACTGATCTTGTTCTAGGACGTTCAGAGTATATGGATTTACTCCTGCATCGTTTATGGAAATATTTCGGTTTTATGGATATCCCAGAGCTTGGCTTAGTCGCGGTAGGCGGCTATGGACGAGGTGAACTTCATCCGCTTTCTGACATCGATATTTTAATCATCTCGAACAACAAAATTTCCGAAGAGACAGAACGCAAAGTCAGCGAATTTATTACTCTGCTTTGGGATTTACGCTTAGAAGTGGGACACGCCGTTCGCACCGTTGATGAATGTTCAGAAATTGGTCGCGCAGATCTGACTGTGGCAACAAACTTACAAGAAGCACGATTATTAGCAGGCAGCGAAGATACCTTCCACCGCTTAAAAATGCTGATTCATTCTGAATCTTTCTGGCCAAGCGAAACCTTTTATAAAGCCAAAATTCAAGAACAGCGTGAACGCCATGCACGTTATCACGATACAACCTACAACCTTGAACCAGATATTAAGTCCACTCCCGGTGGTCTGCGTGATATTCACACTCTCAGTTGGGTTGCCCGCCGCCACTTTGGTGCAACCTCGCTTTATGAAATGAGCCGTTACGGATTTTTGACCGATGCTGAATATCGCGAGCTGGTTGAATGCCAAGACTTTCTCTGGCGAGTGCGCTTTGCACTTCACATGGAACTCAAACGCTACGACAACCGCTTGACGTTTGGCTTACAAGCACAAGTTGCAGAACACTTAGGTTTTACTGGGGAAGGTAACCGAGCTGTTGAAATGATGATGAAAGAGTTCTACCGCACGGTTCGCCGAGTTGCAGAACTCAACAAAATGCTGTTAAAACTGTTCGATCAAGCCATCTTAAACAATGGTGAAGAATGCGATCCTGTCGTTCTTGATGAAGATTTCCAACGTCGTGGTAGCTTGATAGAAGCAAGAAAACCAGCACTGTTCCAAGCAAGACCAGAAACGATTTTGGATATGTTTCTCCATATCGCCAACGACTCAACTATTGATGGAGTGGCTCCGGCAACCATGCGCCAGCTACGCACTGCACGCCGTCGTTTGAACAAATTCTTGCATACCATTCCTGAAGCTCGTGAGAAATTTATGGAACTGGTTCGCCACCCGAATGCGTTGCACAAAGCCTTCAGCTTAATGCACAAACTGGGGGTTTTGGCGGCATATTTACCCCAATGGAGCCAAATCGTAGGTCAGATGCAATTCGACCTGTTCCATGCTTACACCGTTGATGAACACAGTATCCGCCTTCTTAAACACATCAATACCTTTGGTGATCCTGCCAATCACGACAGACACCCCATCTGTTGCGAAATCTATCCGAAATTGCAGAAAAAAGAGTTGCTCATTCTGGCAGCTATTTTCCATGACATTGGTAAAGGACGAGGTGGCGATCACTCAGAGATTGGTGCTGAAGAAGCTTACGATTTCTGTATTGAGCACGGGCTATCAAAACCGGAAGCCAAGCTCGTCTCTTGGTTAGTACTCAATCACCTGCTGATGTCTGTCACTGCGCAGCGCCGAGATATTTACGATCCTGAAGTCATCATCGAATTTGCGAAAAAAGTCCGTGACGAAGAATACTTGGAATATTTGGTTTGTTTGACGGTTGCCGATATCTGTGCAACCAATCCAGATCTATGGAATAGCTGGAAAAGAACGCTGCTTGCTGAGCTTTTCTACTCCACTCAACGTGCCCTACGCCGCGGATTAGAAAATCCTGTTGATGTGCGTGACCGCATACGCCACAACCAACAGCTCGCGTCAGCTTTGTTACGTAAAGAAGGCTTTAGTAGCAGAGAGATTGAATTGCTCTGGCAACGCTTTAAAGCAGACTACTTCTTACGTCACACTCACAAACAAATTGCTTGGCACTGCACTCATTTGCTGCGCCACAAAGATCCAACGCAACCATTAGTGATATTGAGTAAACGAGCGCCTCGTGGCGGTACAGAGATATTTGTCTACACCAAAGACCAACCTTCCCTCTTTGCCAAAGTGGTGGGTGAGTTGGACAGACGCAACCTTAACGTCCATGACGCACAGATCATGACGAGTAAAGACGGTTATGTTCTCGATACCTTTATGGTGCTCGACCAAAATGGTGAGGTGATTGAAGAGTCCCGCCATCAGGCATTAAGCAAGCACATTATCAACGTGCTAAAAAGCGAAAGTGCTCTTGAGATAAAAACTCGTCGTCTGCCGCGTCAACTGAAGCATTTTACAGTAAAAACTACTATCGACTTTCTGCCTACTCGAAGTAAAAAGCGCACGCTGATGGAATTCGTCGCTCTTGATACTCCGGGGCTGTTAGCGACTGTCGGTGCTACCTTCTCAGAGCTGAATTTGGATCTCCATGCCGCGAAGATCACGACCATGGGCGAACGGGCAGAAGACTTATTTATCTTAACCAGCCCACAAGGAAACAAGCTGAGCGAAGAAGAAGAAGCCCTATTACGTGAACGACTAATCGAAAATGTTTTAGAGCTCGCACCAGATTGAAACTGTGATAAATAGCGATCTTGTCCACAACTTGATCGATTTAAGCAAAATCAGCTATCTAACACACTTAGGGACTGCTACATTTACCTCAGGGTCTGTCTAAATTTCACACTGTTCAGACCCTATAAAATTGATGTAAAACACAAACCTAGAGGTCGCTTATGTTTCCACACCTCAATGGCTTAGGAATTCATGATCCTAGCCAGATTGAACGCTACTCTTTACGCCAAGAGGCGCAAAAAGATGTGTTAAAAATCTACTTTAAGAAGCAAAAAGGTGAATTATTCGCCAAAAGTGTAAAATTCAAATACCCAAGGCAGAAAAAAAGCGTTTTGGTTGACAGTGGAAGTCATCAATATAAAGAGATCACAGAAATCAACCGCAACTTAACGTTGATTATTGATGAACTCAACAAGATAACCCGACATGAGACACCAGAAGAAATCGATGTTAAACAGAAGATATTGAAAGATCTTCGCCATTTGGAAAAAGTGGTAGCAAGCAAGATAGCGGAAATCGAAGCAGACCTCGAAAAACTGTAAACTCAGCGGTTTAATGCAGAAAAGGTTCCCATTGGGAACCTTAATTTTTTCTAGCAAGAATACCGAGAGATTAGACCATCCAACCCGCCCAATAGCCAATCAGTCCAAGGCTGATGGCGGACATCACTCCCGCCACTAAATCATCAACCATAATACCCAGTCCGCCATGAATACGCTTGTCTAACCAACCAATTGGCCAAGGTTTTACCATGTCGAAAAAGCGGAACAAGACAAAGCCTGTCACAAGCCATTTCCAATCGAAAACAGGCAGGTTAAACAGAGGCACTACCAACATAGTGATCCAAAAGCCTGCGAACTCATCCCAGACAATCGAGCCATGGTCATGCACTTTCATGTCATCGGAAGTGATTTGGCAAATTTTAACTCCGACGATACTGGCGACAATTACCACGGATACATACAGCCACAAAGGTAACTGCACAAGCAGCAGGTAAAATGGCACTGAAGCCAGTGTTCCCATGGTACCAGGAACGATTGGCGATAAGCCGCTTCCAAAACCTGTAGCCAGCAAATGCCAAGGATTACTTAATGAAATAAGTGATTTAGGGTTCGTCATACTTCTACCTTATACATCAGCCTTAAAGTGGTCGTATCCTTTCAATGACCAATTCAGCTTGTTACCTTTGTGGTGTAGCTCAAATGTGCCATGAGGTCGAATTTGACCGATACAGGTTACCTTGGTTCCCGTATGCGCGAGCACACTTTCAAGCGAACCTTTATTCTGCTCTGGCACCGTAAAACATAACTCGTACTCTTCGCCACTGGTTAAAGCACATTTTTGAGCTGCGGAGATATCACCAAGGAATTGGATGAGCTCTTTGGAAATCGGCAGCAAACTGGTATCAATAGAGGCGCCAACTTGTGAACGGTTCAAAATATGCTTTAAATCTGCAATAAGACCATCGGAAATATCAATCGCGGACGAAGCGACGTTCAATAAAGCTTGCCCCGCCAAGACTCTCGGATGAGAAATATAATGACTTTTTTCCAGTTCCAAAGCGAAAGGTTCATGCCTTTTTTTAGCGTCAAGTATGACACTTAGCCCAGCCTGACTGTCACCTAATTCACCAGTGACATAAATCCAGTCACCCACTTTTGCGCCCGAGCGGGTCAAAGCCCGGTTATCCGGAACAAACCCTTGCACAGTTAAACTGATACTGAGAGGGCCTTTAGTGGTATCTCCACCAATAAGCTGGATATTGTAGTAATTCGCGAGTTCGAAAAAAGCGTCACAAAATGGCTTGAGCCAAGCTTCATCAATAGAAGGTAAAGTTAACGCCATTGAGACCCAAGCAGGCGTAGCTCCCATTGCCGCTAAATCACTGATGTTTGAAGCTAATGCTTTGTGCGCAACCCAAGCAGGATTTGCATCGGCTAAGAAGTGAGTACCTGCGACTAAGGTATCTGTACTGATAGCTATACGTACGCCTTCTGGCGCTTTTACTATCGCACAATCATCCCCAAGCGCAAGGTGGACATCTTTACGCTGAGTTTGACGAGCAGAAAAATATTTATCGATTAGGTTAAATTCACCAAACATTCGGTCATTCCAATCCTGTCGAATAGACATCAGATAATTACGATATAAAAAAGGTCAGCAATTGCTGACCTTTATATGCTAAATCGAATTACGATTTTTTACGTACGTGCGGCGCTGCTTTATCAAGCACACCGTTAACAAACTTATGGCTATCTTCTGCTGCGAATACTTTCGCTAGCTCAATCGCTTCGTTGATAACAACTTTATAAGGTACATCATCACGACGAGTCATCTCGTACATTGCAAGGCGAAGCAATGCTAGCTCCATCATATCTAGATCTTGCATTGGGCGAGACACAAAAGGTCTTAGCTTGCTATCAAGTTCCATGTGGTTAAGCACGACACCCGCTAAAAGGTCGCGAAAATAAACAACGTCAGTTTCTGGCGCAGCTAAAGCTGGTTCAGATGCGTGATGCTCTTCTTCATCATACTTACCATTTGATAAAAATTGCTCTTCAATTGTTGCAACATTATCTTTAGTAATTTGCCACGAATAAATAGCTTGTAGCGCAAATTGACGTGCATTACGACGTGCGGCTGGTTTCACACTGGCCCCCATTAGGAATCAATTTCAGAAAGAACGTTAATCATCTCAAGTGCGCTTAGTGCAGCTTCTGCACCTTTATTACCAGCCTTGGTTCCTGCGCGTTCAATAGCTTGATCGATTGTATCAACAGTTAGTACACCAAATGCCACTGGAATGCTGAACTCCATAGACACTTGTGCCAAACCTTTATTCATTTCACTACAAACATAGTCAAAGTGTGGTGTACCACCACGGATCACTGAGCCTAGAGAAACGATAGCGTCAAATTTACCTGTTTTTGCAACACGTTGTGCAGTAAGAGGAAGTTCTACTGCACCTGGGCAGCGAACCACTGTGATGTTATCGTCGCTCACCTGACCGTGACGCTTCAAAGTGTCGATGGCACCAGACAATAGACTTTCGTTAATAAAACTGTTGAAACGAGAAATCACAATCGCTACTTTTGCATTGGGTGCTGGGAAACCACCTTCTATCACTTTCATAAGCTTTCCTTTAACTCTGGTTCATCAAGTGAGAATCGCCGGATTCTAGCACAAGTTTGTGAGCTATATCTAATGGAAATTGGCTCGCTTGGTTATGAATAACCAACATTCAATCACTTGATTTAAAAATCATGATGAAATTTAACCCGCAATAGAAATCTATTACGGGTTCATTTTAACGCCTAGCTTTGGATTACTCGCAAACGTACTCAACAACGTTCAGACCAAAGCCACCTAGCGCGTGGTATTTTTTGTTTGGTGAAGAGAGCAAGCGCATATCACGAACACCCAAATCAGCAAGAATTTGCGAGCCCACCCCTACGCGACGTGAGGTGCCCTGCTTCTTAGCCATGGCTGGAGCATCACCGCTGTCTTGCTGTTCAAACATTTTGATGCGGTGAACCAATAGCTCACTCGATTCTTCATTACCCAAAATGACCAACACACCGCCTTCTTCAGCAATGCGTTTCATCGCACTTTGCAGAGTCCAACTGCGGTCAGCACTTCTGTTGCTGTGAAGAATGTCGGTGAAGGTATCTTGTAGATGCACACGAACCAGCGGAGCGTTTTCCGTTACGTCGCCTTTTTGCATCGCAAAATGAACTTGGTTATCGATGATGTCACGGTAGGTAATCAGTTCAAACTCACCGTATTCTGTTGGCAGTTTGCACTTGGCTACACGTTCAATCGTCGTTTCTGTGTTATTGCGGTGTTCAATCAGTGCAGCGATAGTACCGAGCTTGATGTCATGTTTCTCTGCAAAGATTTCTAAATCAGGGCGACGAGCCATGCTGCCGTCATCATTAAGAATTTCGACAATCACAGAAGATGGCTCTAATCCAGCAAGGCGCGCCAAATCGCAGCCTGCTTCAGTGTGACCAGCACGAATTAAAACACCACCATCTTGAGCTGTCAGCGGGAATATATGTCCCGGCTGCACAAGATCTGACGCTTTCGCATCTTTCGCCACGGCCGCTTGAACGGTACGAGCGCGGTCTGCTGCTGAAATACCGGTAGTTACACCTTCTGCCGCTTCAATCGATACAGTGAAAGCAGTGCTGTACTGAGCGTTGTTGTCTTGCACCATCGGTGGCAAGCCTAATTTCTCACAACGCTCTTTGGTCATAGTTAGACAGATCAAACCACGGCCATGGGTCGCCATAAAGTTAATGATGTCAGGCGTGATGTGTTCCGCTGCAACAATTAAGTCACCTTCGTTCTCACGGTCTTCGTCATCCATCAGGATAACCATTTTACCAAGGCGGATATCTTCAATAATTTCTTGTGGCGTGCTGATTGGCATTATTCTTATCCTATTGTTAGCCGCTTGCGCGACTTCCGTTAAGTCAATCGGGTTAAAGTAGAACAGAGTTAAGCAAAACCGTTCTGTTGCAGAAATTCCATCGTCAAGCGAGATTCAGGTTGTTTTGCCTGCTCTCTTCCTAGCAGTAAACGCTCTAGGTACCGCGCTAATACGTCCACTTCCAAATTCACTTTTCGTCCGACTTGGAACGAATCAATCGTGGTTTCCTGAGTGGTGTGAGGAACAATGGTCAGTTTAAATGCGTTCTTGCGTAAATCATTGACGGTCAGACTAATACCATCAACGGTAATTGAACCTTTCTCTGCAACGTATTTATTCAGTTCTTCAGGTAATTCAACCCAGAATTCGATAGCTCGGCCTACGATATTGCGCTCGACGATCTCACCAACACCATCAACGTGACCCGATACAATGTGTCCACCAAATCGCGTGGTTGGTAACATTGCTTTCTCCAAGTTTACCTTGTCGCCCGCTTTGTAATCGGCAAAGCCTGACTTTTTCAGTGTTTCCAGCGATAGGTCCGCGCTGTAGCTCGTGTCATTAAAGTCCACGACAGTTAAACACACACCGTTAGTTGCAATACTGTCACCTAACTTAACATCAGACATATCCAGTTTGCCAACATTGACAGTAATGGTGACGTCTTCGCCTTTTGGTGTGATTGCGGTAAGTTGGCCGACCGCTTCGACAATTCCAGTAAACATATGATTAATCTTTTCTTTTTGATTCTATTGGCTTAGGTACGGCGACAAGTCGAACGTCCGAGCCCACCAGCCGGCAATCTGTAATATCAAGATCCAGCACTTGCTGCATATCCGTTAAGCCAAACGCGCCGAATAAACCACGACCATCACTACCCATTATTTTAGGTGCCAAATACAAAACAAGCTCGTCAACCAATTGCTCTTCAAGCAAAGATTTGGCAAGCGTCGCTCCAGCTTCTACCCAAATATGGTTGATATTGTGCGTCTTGGCTAATGTCGCAAATGTTTGGCGCAAATCTAACTGACCAGATTGGTTCACATCAACGGTGACTTCAGCATTTTCTTCGCTCACTCGCAATACCGGTGAGTGAGAAGCATACAGCGCTAACTGCGGGTGTAATTTACTCTGTCTGTCTAAAATAACGCGAGCGGGTTGACGCAACTCTGCTTCAGGATAGTGTTCTTTTACGCTTTCAGGCAGCTCATTCCAACGCACGGTTAATGATGCATTGTCATCTATAACCGTTTGACTTGTAGACAGTATTGCTCCAGCTTGAGCTCGATAACTCTGAACGTTTTGACGAGCCTGTTTCGATGTAATCCACTGGCTCTTGCCGTTAGCAAGTGCGGTTTGACCATCCATGCTGGCGGCCATTTTTAGTTGAACAAACGGCATGCCTGTTTGCATACGTTTGATGAATGCAGGGTTCAACGCTTTCGCATCCGCTTCAAGCAAACCAACTTCCACTTCAATACCAGCATCACGTAGCATTTGAATACCACGACCAGACACTTGAGGGTTAGGATCTTGCATCGCACAAATAACTTTAGATACGCCGGCGTTAATCAAACCTTCAGCACATGGAGGTGTGCGTCCGTAATGAGAACATGGCTCTAAAGTGACATAAGCTGTTGCACCGGGAGAGGATTCGCCTGCCATACGTAAAGCATGAACTTCGGCATGAGGTTCACCTGCACGGTAATGGAAACCTTCACCAACGATGGATTCGCCTTGGGTAATCACGCAACCGACATTGGGGTTGGGTGCAGTCGTAAAGCGACCTTTTTGAGCGAGCTTAATCGCTCGCGTCATCATTTGGTGATCAAAAGGGGTAAACTTCGGCATCATCTATTCTTATTCAGGAAATTTCGAGCGCTGAAAATCAGTCTTCTAACTTGGCAATTTCTTCGCCAAATTCACGTACATCTTCGAAGCTACGATAAACCGAAGCAAAACGAATGTAGGCAACTTTATCTAATTCTTTCAGTGCATCCATAACAAGGTTACCGATTAGCTGGCTAGGCACTTCTCGCTCACCAGTGGCTCTTAGTTTGGATTTAATAGTGCTTATCGCAAGTTCAATAGAATCTGCGCTCACAGGGCGTTTTTCTAATGCTCGTTGCAAGCCGCCAATCATTTTTTCTTCATCAAAAGGTTCGCGATTACCATTAGACTTAATGACTCTTGGCATCACTAATTCTGCCGTTTCAAAAGTAGTGAAACGTTCGCTACATGCAAGACATTGGCGACGACGACGGACTTGGTGTCCATCAGCCACAAGACGGGAATCGATGACTTTCGTATCGTTTTCAGAACAAAAAGGACAATGCATACCACCTCCATAGTAAGGTTCCGTTGACTTTTCGAGCGAAACGGAACCTCGGCTAGTTTACAGGAATCACTAATATTAAGAAAACAAAAAGGGGCGTTATACGCCCCATTTCAATGGATTAATTGCTTAAATTACAGAATATAACTGCAGTTCGAAAAGAGTCATTAAGCACGAGATAAGTAATTCGCCTTACCGACCCACTTGTAACTGGTTAGCTCTTCCAAGCCCATTGGTCCGCGTGCATGCAGTTTTTGCGTCGACACAGCAACTTCTGCGCCCAAACCAAACTGAGCACCATCAGTGAAACGCGTTGAAGCGTTAACATACACTGCCGCAGAGCCCGCTGAGTTAATGAATTTTTCAGCGTTGAACAGATCATTGGTCATAATGGCATCGGAGTGGCTCGCATTATGCTCACGCATATGGTCAATGGCTTCATCCACATTCTGAACCACTTTTACACCCAAGGTGTAACTTAACCACTCAGTATCAAAATCACCGTCTTGAGCATCGCGAATTTTTTCTGCCGATTGCATCAAAGCTTTCGCTTTCGGCTCTGCCACAAAGGTCACTTTATCGTTCAGTTTCACAATCAATTTCTCAAGCAGTAATTGAGCGATATCCTGATGAACTAATAGTGTATCTAACGCGTTACACGCCGATGGACGTTGCACTTTCGCGTTTTCAATTACATCCACGGTTTTGTCTAAGTCAGCACTTTGGTCAACGTAAATATGGCTGATACCAAACCCACCAATAATCACTGGAATAGTGCTGTTTTCTTTACACATTTTATGCAAGCCAGCACCACCACGAGGAATGATCATATCCACGTAATCATCCAGTTTAAGTAGCTGAGAAACCAATTCACGATCCGGTTTTTCAATGTACTGAACCGAGGCAGCGGGTAACTGTGCTTTTTCTAGTGCGGATTGAATAACCTTGACCAACTCCATGTTTGAGAAAAAGGTTTCTTTTCCGCCACGCAGAATAGATGCATTACCCGTTTTCAAACATAAAGCGGCGATGTCGATGGTCACATTTGGTCGTGCTTCGTAAATAACGCCAACCACACCAAGCGGAACACGACGTCGAGACAGAGACATGCCGTTCTCCAGCACTTTGCTGTCAATTTCACTACCAACGGGGTCATTGAGGCTAATAACATTACGCACATCGTTTGCAATGCCAGTTAATCGTTCTTTATTCAGTAACAGGCGATCTAATAGTGCATCCGATAACCCAGCTTCGCGGCCTAGCTCAATGTCTTTCGCATTGGCACTTAAAATCACATCCGCATTAGCTTCAAGCTCATCTGCGATAATAGATAATGCTTGGTTTTTCTGTGCAGTTGTCGCTGTTGCTAGTTGAAAAGCCGCGTCTTTCGCCGCTTTTCCCATAATAGTTAAGTCCATGCCTATCCTCGGTTTATTCTTGGATCACGACCATATCATCTCGGTGAACGACTTCTGAGCCGTAATCATAACCAAGGATGTCGATAATCATTTTACTGTGTTTGCCTGCAATTTTTGCCAGGTCTGAATTTGAATATGCTGCGATACCTCGCGCGACAAGCTTTCCAGCCTTATTGGTCACTCGAACCACTTCGCCACGTGAAAACTGACCGTGAACACTGACAACACCTTTTGCAAGCAGGCTGCTGCCTTTTTCGTTGACCGCTTTCACCGCGCCATCGTCAATCACGATATCGCCTGAAGCTGATGGTCCCGCCAGTATCCAGCGTTTGCGATTTTCCAATGACTCTTCTAAAGGTAAGAAGCGAGTTCCTTGAGGTTCTTCACTTAAAGAGTCAAAGATTACGTTTTCAGCACGACCTGCGGCAATAATCACTTCAATACCTGCACGGCGGGCAATATCAGCCGCTTGCAGTTTGGTTGCCATACCACCAGTACCTAACGTGGTACCACTGCCACCCGCGATTTTACGCAAGGTATCATCAATGGTCTTAACCTCTTTAATCAGTTCCGCATTCGGATCGTTGCGAGGGTCGGCGGTAAACAGACCTTTCTGATCAGTCAGTAACAGAAGTTTGTCCGCGCCACACAAAATCCCGACAAGAGCAGACAAGTTGTCATTGTCCCCTACTTTGATTTCGCTGGTCGCTACCGCATCGTTTTCGTTAACCACAGGAATAATGTCGTGTTCAACTAATGCATTAATGGTATCTCGTGCGTTTAAGAAACGTTCACGATCTTCAAGGTCGGCACGAGTTAACAGCATTTGACCAATCTTAATGCCGTAGATAGCGAACAGTGACTCCCAAACTTGAATCAGCTGACTTTGTCCAACCGCAGCAAGCAACTGTTTGCTCGACATTGCGTTGGGCAGTGCGGGGTAACCTAAATGTTCACGGCCTGCTGCAATTGCACCCGAAGATACCATCACCACAGAGTGGCCTTGTTTTTTCAGTTCTGCACACTGGCGAGCAAGCTCAACCATATGAGCTCGATCAAGTGCAAGAGTGCCACCGGTAAGAACACTGGTTCCTAGTTTTACAACAACTGTTTGCGCTGTAGTTCCGCTTTGCTGATTCGTTTTCATGCCTTCTTCTTCAAATTGAAAACAGTTAAGAGAAGATGTTTTAGCAATCAACCGCGCTGAGCACAAGAAGAAAAAGGTGCTAAATAGCACCTTTTACGTTCAGTAACATTCAAATAGCTAAAATCACACAAATTCTGCTGATTCTTCATGCATAGAAAGCGTTAAACCGAAACTCTCATCTAATGTTTGTTCTAGCTTCTTATGAAACTCTTCTTGGTTTTGGATAACGTCAGATAACACAGATGCAGGAATAGTTTTCAATTCCCAATCCCCGGCTAAGTTATAACGTCCCGATTGATATTTTGCCTCATATCCGGTGTCTGTCTGGTCTAGTTCCATCCACCACCCCCAGAATTCACGTTTTTCTGGCGACTTTTTGTCATCCACACAGGCTGCGAGACAGTCAAACAAATAGCTGCCTTCTTTACATTTTCCTTCACGTAAATAAGGGCCAATTGCTTTAAATGCGGATAATAATCGGTAGTGCGTTGGATTTTTCGTCCCTTCCGGCATAGGATTCTCCATTTCCATCGATAAGAATAAATATCACTACTATTTATATGCCTTAGAAAGCATATATTTAGTACAAATATTACTCTTAACTAATTTAGGATAAATGTCACCTACAGAGTTCTTCTTGAAGCCACTTTATCGCCAAATCGAGGGATTGCTCATATCCTTGTGAAATTGTTTTGCTTTTTATCTGTTTAGCTTTGCCACCTTGACTAAAAATCGCCGCAAGTTGGTTGTCTGAATGTGGCGAGACAGGATCTCCTTCTAACCCTAGAGCTAGAATTGGTACTTTCGTACGTCGACTGCTTAGGAAGCCTTGTGTTTTCAGCGACCAAGCCTTCAATTGTCCAGATAAACTATCAATATCCACCACATCCTTGCCTAGTCTTGATGACAATACATCAAGATACATTTTAGGCATCTGTTTAAGTTTGGTCGGTGATGTCCACACATCATGGAGAGGGGCACCAATAGCGACACAGGCTTTGACTTTTTCTTGCTCTAAGAACGACAAACGTACCATAGCGTTGCCGCCAAAACGGAAACCAATTAAACCAATACAGAAATGGTCAACCCAAGGGATGTCTCCCAGTTGGTTGATCACTGCTTGGTGCAGACAGGAAGTATCTTCGGTTAGTGGCCACTGAGAACTGTGACCGATAGAGGGCATATCGATGGTCAACATCGCGATATCGTGCTTTGCCAGATAATCACGGAACAAACGCCACATATCGGTTTGTAAGCTATCCAATCCTGCACTCACTATCACTACTGGGTGAGGTTTATCAGTATTAGTTAGATGTAAGTAACCAGAGAACTTCTTATTTTGATAGGTGAAATCCAGTTGCTTAACGATGTATTTGGTTAACTTAGCCGCATCAGAATAAGCCTTATTGGCTAATACTTGGGCCTGCAACGCCAAATTGTCATTTTTCAGGTGCGGATAGCCAGCAATACTAAAGCAAAGAGATGCTTTAAAGAGCTCTTCCGCTGCAACATCACCTTCTAATGCTGCAGCGGTTTTCTGATGTTGCATACCAAGGCGTGTCCACTCAAATGTCCAGTTACCATTGTGGTAACCCATCACCGTATCGAGCCAATCATCATCGGTACGTGAGTGTGTAGACGAAGCTATACGAGATAGTACTTCCTCTTGTTCAATAGGATTCAAACCTTGCCACACCCATTGCAGACGGCGCACATTACGATACCAAGAGTATCCTTCTTGCTGCTTCTTCTGCTGTAAAAACTCCATGTTACTAGGCATGTATTGAGTCAGTGCTGATGTTTCTTTCGCTTGCTTACGCTTTACAAACAACGTCTCTGACAAATTAATATTTTTATCTTCTTCAGACATAACCCAGTCTCGCTCAACGAACCATCTATTGGATTCATATAGTAATAAAAAAAATGACCCATGAAAGGGTCATCTTTGAGTAAATGCTATTTTTTAAGCAAAAGCTATTTTTAAACAATAACAATCTAGGTTTATTTGCGCTTGCGATTCACTGGCTCAACAAAAGACAGTTGCATATCCCAAGGTTGCTCAATCCAAGTGTCTTGTTCGATATCTACGATGTACTCATCAACCAAATCTTTACCTGCTGGTTTAGCACATACAGTCACGAACTTAGCTTTTGGATACATTTCACGGATCTTACGTGCTGTATCGCCGCTATCTACTAGATCATCAACGATCAGGAAGCCTTCTCCGTCATGCTCAGGAGCTTTTAGTACACTCATATCGCGCTGGTGATCATGGTCATAGCTAGAAATACATACTGTATCTACATAGCGAATGCCCAGTTCACGAGCAAGAATAGCTGCTGGTACTAAACCACCGCGGCTAACACCTAGGATACCTTTCCATTGTTCTGCAGGCATTTGAAGCTCAGCGAGTTCACGACAATAGTTCTGCATATTGTCCCAAGTGATAACGAATTTTTTGCTCATTGTAATAAACCTAATTTAATACATGTGATGCGTGGTGAACCTCACAACGCCCATTAAAATGTTACGCGAAAATCAGCTTAGCCAGGAAGATTGCAGTCATAAACCACACGCTAACTGAAATTTCACGACCTTTACCGCTCAATACTTTGATAGCCGTATAAGAGATGAAACCTAATACAATACCTTCGGCGATAGAGTAAGTCAGAGGCATAAGCAAGCACGTTACCACTACTGGAGCTGCTTCTGTGAGATCTCGCCAATCAACACTGACAAGACCAGACATCATAAGAATCGCTACGTAGAACAAAGCACCCGCTGTCGCATAAGCAGGAATCATCCCCGCTAATGGCGAGAAGAATAATGCAAGAAGGAACAAAATGCCAACGACAACTGCAGTTAAACCTGTACGTCCACCCGCAGCCACACCAGCTGTACTCTCTACATAAGAAGTCGTGTTTGAAGTACCAAGCAGTGCACCAATTGAAGTTGCAGTAGAGTCTGCAAGCAGCGCTTTATTCAGGCGTGGAATCTTGCCATCTTTACCAATTAGATTTGCTTTAGTTGCAACACCAACAAGTGTGCCGGCAGTGTCGAAAAGGTCAACGAATAGGAAAGCAAAAATAACTGAAATCATGCCGATTTCAAATACACCAGAGAAATCCAGTTGTAGGAAAGTAGGAGCAATACTTGGTGGCGCAGACATAACACCATGCCATTGAACATCACCGAAAATTAGTCCTAGGCCAGTAGTTAATAGAATTGCAATCATTACCGCGCCTTTTACGCCACGGTTAACCAAACCAATTGTCAGGAAGAAGCTTACTGCAGCTAGTACTGGAGAAAGACTGGTAAAATCGCCAACAGAAACCAGTGTCGCAGGGTTATCTACAACGATTTTCGCGTTTTGCAGTGCAATAAATGCTAAGAACAAACCGATACCTGCAGAGATACCTGTTCTTAAAGACATTGGAATTGAGTTAATGATCCATTCACGAATCTTAAATAAGCTCAATATGATGAAAAGCACACCAGAGCAGAATACTGCTGCTAGAGCCACTTGCCATGTATAACCCATACCTAAAACAACAGAATAGGTAAAGAATGCGTTCAACCCCATTCCTGGAGCTTGCGCGATTGGGTAATTAGCGACGAAGCCCATAATGAAACAGCCAATAGCCGCAGCCAAACAGGTCGCCACAAATACTGCGCCCTGATCCATGCCTGTTGCAGATAAAATGGCAGGGTTCACAAAAATAATGTAAGCCATTGTCAGGAACGTAGTTACCCCTGCAATGATCTCAGTACGCACGTTTGTGCGGTTTTCACTGAGTTTAAATAGCCTTTCCAGCATGATCGAGTCCTAATAAAGGTAAAAAGTAAACGGTTGCGTAAACGATTGGGCGCAGATTATAAAGACATCAGATCACAAATTCCAGACCGAATTCATTTTGATTTCAAAACAACTGATGAAAGATTATGCAAGGGAAATCATAGGCAGGTGGATAATTTTGCTTATAAACACCGTTTCCACTAATACAATGTAGTGTTTATAAAAATGCTCTACCTACGAACTTTCATCTTAGGCAGAGCATGAGCACTCTATGAATGTGGGGGGAATCAAGCCATCACTTTATTAGGTAGCCAAGTGACAATATCTGGAAATAACATACAGATGATAAGCACTAGCAATTGAACCAATATAAACGGAGTAACTGACTTATACAGATCCATCATCGTCACACCTTTTGGCGCTATTCCTTTTAAATAAAATAGGGCAAAGCCATAAGGTGGCGTTTGTACAGCAATAACAATATTCAAAATCATCAATACGCCAAACCAAATAGGGTCATAGCCAAGAGCCACCGCTACTGGTGTGAAAATGGGAGCGCACATCAATACAATGATGAATTCATCGATAATGAATCCCAAAAGCAGCATGATAACCTGAAACATCATAATGATAACGATAGGCGGTAAATCAAGATCACGAGTAAATCCTGACACCATTCCCTGTATCCCCATCAGCAAATGAAAATTACTGAACACAGAAGCACCTAATATTATCCACATAGCAACACTGACTAGCATCGCCGTTTGCATACCTGACTTCATTAGGATTTCAGGTTTAAACCGCTTAAATAGAATAGATAACAGAATGGCGCCAGCCACGCCTAGAGCACCGGATTCAGTTGGTGTCGCAATACCAGCGATAATACTTCCCAGCACCACAACAATCAGAGCAAATGAAGAGACTCCATCACGAATCGTTTTGAACAACTGGTACCCTTTGGGGATTTCAATGTCACAATCAGAATCAAATGGTGCACGTTCTGGCTTAATTTTGCAGCTAATGACTACATAACTGATCAATAAAACAATCGTAATTAATGCCGGCACCATAGCACCAAGGAACATTTTACCTACTGAGTTTTGAGTCGCCGAGGCAAACATTATCATGGGAATGCTTGGTGGAATCAAAATCCCCAAAGATCCACCAGCCATAATCACGCCTAGAGCCAGTTTCTTATCATAGCCACGGTCAAGCATAGGTTTTAATGCAATACTGCTGGACGTCATAATGCCCGCGCCAATAATTCCAACCATAGCGCCAATCATGGAACATACACCGATAACACTAATTGCCAGAGAACCTCGCACACGGCCAATCATCAGTTGACTGGCATTAAACATCGCATCACCGATACCAGAACGAGTAAGGATCTGTCCCATATAGATATAGAGAGGGATAGCTAGAAGTATGAAGTTAAAAAAGGTGCTCTCAACAGTCGTCGGGATAATATTAAATAACGCCTCCCCCCAAACTAAATAGCCAACCCCCATAGCGATTCCACCCAGTGCGAGGCCGACTTGGGCACCAAGAGCAAATGAAGCTAAAATGCAGCCCAAAAGGACTAGGGTTAACATCTCAATTCCCATTTGTGCTCTCCTTGTCAAAAACGGAATTTAATTGGTCGCTATCAACCTTAAACGGCTGCTCTTCCAACGCTATATGTTGGTGAATATCTCCATTCAGTTCGCGGCCTTTGATCAAAAAGAACAAGTTAGAAATTAACTCTGTTGAATATTGAAGGATAAAAATCACTGAAGACACGGTAATCATTAACCAGAAGTGATGCATTGAAGGCGCCCACTCACTTTGCGTTTTGTAACCAAACTTGAGGCTTTCCAGAAACATTTCACCACAAACTTTAGCCATAACTGCCAGAAAACCGATAGCAATCATCCCGGTAAATAGATCAAAAACACGACGCGTTTTTTCAGAAACTTTAGCGTAAAGAATATCCACATTGATATGCGCTTCTTTTTGCTGGGCGTATGCACCGCCTAACGCAGAAATGTAGCCAAATAAGAACAATGATGTGTCGTAACTCCAGATTGTCGGTTTACCTAAGATGTAACGTGCAAATACTTCGTAAAAAACAATCGCCGCCAACACCGGAAGTAGATAAGAGACCGAACGTCCAATTAAGCCGACAATGTACTTTATGAACCGGCAATACTTCAGTAGAAGGGCTTCCATCATAACTATTTTCCCTAAAAAAACAGGTGAACCCCTTACGAAGCCCACCTGATTAAATCCATTATTCTTGTTCTAAAATCTCAACAAGTTGTTTCGAGTATTTGTCTTCACCCGCGTACTCTTTTGCCAATGTCAGACCTGCATTTTTCCACGCTGTAATATCTTCTTCAGATGGCTGAGGACTCCACTTCAAACCTTTTGCTTCCATTTCAGCAACCGCTTGAGACTCCCACAACTTAGATTTCGACATTTGCTCTTGAGCATGTACAGCCGTTGCCGCTTTTACAATGGCTTGTAAATCAACAGGAAGTTTCTTCCACTCTTTTTGATTGACGACAATAGGCAGAACCTGAGCACCAGCAAGCGGTACTGGGTACATATATTTCGCAACTTCTACGTGGTTACCGTCACGATGATCAATCATGTTTGAGCCGATAGATCCATCGATAACACCCGTAGCTAGTGAAGTGTAAATTTCACTCCATGCTAGGGACACAGGGGATGCGCCAAGATTACGTAAGAATTTGCCGTACGCGCCCGGCGCTCGGATTTTTAAACCCTTAAAATCTTCAACTGAATTGATAGGTTCTTTAGTAATGATATAAACAGGAGGCTGAATGTAAGGATCTAACCATGTTAAACCTTGTGAAGCGTATGCTTCTTCCATCACTTTACCGAAGCCTTTATCGTGGAACAGTGTTGTCAGCTCTGCCACATCAGAAGTACCACCTGGTAAGCCAACTTCTACAACGCCCGCAGGAAATTCACCGGCATGCATGGGTTGAAATGGTGCCCCCATAGTAATAAGCCCCGACTTCACGGCGCTTAGAATGCCGCTGGTTCCCACACCCTCTCCAGAATAAAGTACCTGTACTGCAATTCGACCATTTGACATGGTTTCAATGTTTTTAGCCAAGTCTTCATAAACCTCACCAAATGCAGTACCACGGCCATAAAGGTTAGCAAAACGCCAGTTATATTCAGCAGCCATGCTAGCTGTTGAAGTAACCAAAGCACTGACACCAATGGCTGCTGCCAATACTGCTTTAGTAAATTTGTTTCCTTTCATTCCTAGCATAAGAAATCCCTCTTTCTCACATTGTTACACTTTTGTTAGCGAATTATGTCTTAGCTAAATATGAAGAACGGATTTGGAATGGGACAGTGCCAGAGGTGAAGTTGTTATGGTACCAGCGCCAACTTCTTCGCTGGTACCAATAGAGTTCTAGGGAGAGAAAAGTTAATTACCTAACCATCTACAAGCTTTTATGCTACTCAAAATGAATATTTCAGTGAAATACAAGCATCACCGAATCGCTAATACTTGAGAAATCATCCACTGTATAGATTCTTGGTAATCGTATAGTTTGTGAGTAATGATACTTAGCTCCAACGGTGGAATATCTTCCGGAAGCTCTATCACCTTCAGCGGTATCATCTCAGTCAGTAAATGAGCAACCCTAACAGGGACAGGGAATAACATACCAGTTCTGGCGCTTATCATCCCACCGATAACATAACTCTGTGTGACCATATGTATATTGCGATAAAGACTTTGATCATGAAGCCAATTATCAATCACATCTGACGCATTAGAAGTAATAGGCAAGTGAAGTTGACTCTCACTAGCAAACTCTATTGTTGAGAGTTTATCTGGAATATTACGCCACTTCGGTACCACAGCGACATAACGGTCTGAAATCCAGTCCCAACGATTAAAATTGTGGGACACAGCAACGGGTAAATCATCCACTCCAACGTGCATGTCTAAGCGCCCGCTTTCCACCCTGTCCATTTTTACGTGCTCAGAATTAATATCGATGGACAATCGAATATTCGGTGCTTTTTCTACAAACGCCTCAGCAAGCAAAGGCATGGCAACAAATTCAAAATAGTCACAAGCACCGATGTAAAAAGTATGTGCATCAGCCAGAGGATCAAACGTTGACTGCATATCTGCTGCACGTTCTATGTTTGTAACCCCCATTCTCAGTAACGGCAACATATTTACTGTGAATGGTGTTGGCTCCATACCTCGACTGGTTCGTACGAAAAGCGGATCATTAAATCTATCCCGCAGCTTTGCCAAGTTATGACTTGCAGCCGACTGACTGACATAAAGGCGTTTGGCAGCTTTAGTCATATTCCGTTCATCATCTAACGCGATGAGTATCCTTAGCTGATTTAAGTCCAGATTCACAGCAACCTTCCATGTTATGAATATTATTCATAGAAATATGATAATAACCCATTTTTCATCATCTAATTTACTGGCTAAGTTAAAAAAAGACACGGAATTACTGCATAAGAATGCAAAAGTTAACTCAATAGAAAGTAAAAGGTAGACAAAATGGACATGTCAAAACGCAACATCGATGATGCGTTTTTAGAAGCAAGCAAAATGATTAATCTGCTTTCTAAAAACGAACAAGACATCAATAATGAAGAACGAACGTGGATTGCTGAAAGCACGTATGACAACTTCAAAAACCATATCAATAAAGGATTTTTAGAATATCGCAAGTCAGTAACTGAAACCGAAGGCATTGCGTTAACAGACTGGTCAGGACAAGGTTCCATTCTTAAAGATGTACTGGGACGCGAATTCATCGACATGTTAGGTGGATTTGGTTTGTACTCACCAGGTATCCGTCACCCGAAAATTGTTGCTGCAGCAAAAGCACAGTTAGATCGTAGCCCTCAGTACAGCCAGGAAATGCTCGATCCATTGCGTGCGCATCTGGCGAAAGTTATCGCGAAATTAACACCGGGCGATATTCAATATGGATTCTTTGCCAACTCAGGTACAGAAGCAGTCGATGGTGCAATGAAGCTTGCCAAAATGTATACCGGCAAAAAAGGCTTTATTTCAACATTGAAAGCATTCCACGGTAAATCTCTTGGTGCTCTGTCACTGCTTGGTAAATCAGTGTATCGCGAACCTGTTGGTCGTCTTTTAGACGGAGTGAGACACGTTCCTTACGGAGACGCAGATGCAGTAGAGGCACAATTACAAGCCGCGCTTGAAGTGGGTGATGGCATTGCTGCTGTGATTGCAGAACCGATTCAAGGTGAAGCTGGCGCCATTGTTCCACCTGATGATTACTGGCCACGTCTACGTGAAATCTGTGATAAATATGAAGTTCTGCTTATCGCTGACGAAGTTCAGACTGGCTTTGGCCGTACCGGTAAACTATTCGGTGTTGACCACTGGAACGTAACTCCTGACATCATGTGCTTTGGTAAAGCCCTAGGTGGCGGTGTGATTGCAATGTCTGGCTTCTTTGCCAGTGCAAAAGTGTGGAAAGTACTTGAGCCAAACCCATTCATGCACACAACCACTACAGGTGGAAACCCTATTGCTTGTGCAGCGGCTCTGGCACAAATATCTGTACTGCTTGAAGAAGACCTCGCAGGTCAAGCTGCAGATAAAGGCGAATACATAAAACGTAAACTTGGTGAACTGCAAAAGCAATATCCGGAAGTGCTTAAAGACGTAACGGGTAAAGGGCTTCTGCTGGGTATGGTGTTCGCCGATGACAAAGTGGGTTTTAAAGTCGTTTCCGGATTATTTAAACGCGGAATTCTGATTGCAGGTACCCTGAACAATTCAGAAGTCGTTCGTATAGAACCAGCTCTAAACATCTCTTACGACCTCATCGACAAATTCTTAGTCGAACTCGAAGACGTAATGAAATCATTCTAATCAAGCTAGCGGGCATATATACATGCCCGCTTTTGCAAATTCACATGAATAACGGCCAGCAAAAGTTTGGTATTGGAAGCCCTTCTTTTGTCCGAGTAATCCAATAAAAATGAGCGTTTCTAAATATAGGGAAATATTTATGACAGATATCAGCGATACAATAAAAGACGTCCCCGTCGACAAAATAAGTAGCGAAACCGACCTCAATACGTCGATCAAAGACATGTACTCCAGTAAACCATTTATGACGGTGGTAATGACTGTCGCTCTATTTGCCGTATTCTGGTTACTATCCAACACCCATGAAGAAGGAACGCCTTGGGGCTGGAAATCCATCCTCCCAACACTTTCTGTTCTGGCTATCGCTATTTGGTCTCGCCGACCATTTGAATCTATGCTCGCTGGCGCTGTTGCTGGCCTCATCATGCTTAGCCCAGACAATCTTATTTCTCCGCTTGCTGAAAATATTTCTAACGTCATGGGCGACGAAACCATTGTATGGATCGTTCTGGTCTGTGGATTGATGGGTGGGTTCATTCGAATACTTGAAATCAGCAACTGTTTAGATGGGTTTACTGAGTGGTTAAAAACCAAAATCAAATCCCGCCGTCAATCAACTATCGCCACTGTTGTACTTGGTGGGGTGATATTTATTGATGATTACTTAAGCTGTCTTGCAGTTTCATCGTCAGTGAAAAAACTCACCGATTTCTACCAAGTTTCACGAGAAAAAGTGGCATACCTGATTGACTCAGCAGCGGCTCCGATGTGCGTTATCGTGCCAATTTCAACTTGGGCAGTATTCTTCGCTGGCTTACTGGAAGAAAGTAATGTTGCAGAAGAATCTCAAGGTATGAGCCTGTACGTATCGTCAATTCCTTTTATGGCATACGCTTGGATTGCACTTATCATCGCATTACTTGTTGCTGCTGGCATCATTGGTGATTTCGGTCCAATGAAAAAAGCAGAACAACGCGCTAAAAACGGCCAGCCTGTACCACCTGATTTCCAGGGTGAAGAGCTAAAGAGCAAATCAAAAGCGAAAAAGAACTTAAGCATGAATGTTCAGCTATTTAATTTCTTTTTCCCTGTGGCTTTGCTGGTAGCGTCTACGGTTTACTACGATATAGACCTTTTAAAAGGCATAATCATTACTAGTGCTATCACTATTCTTCTTTACTACATGCAAGGTCTTTTATCTCTTGAGCAGCAAGTTGACGCCCTTTTCGAAGGCTTCAACACCATGCTCTACCCTCTTTCTACAGTAATCGGTGGCTTCTTACTTAAAGAGATCAATGATTCTCTGGGGATGACTCAATACATCATAGAATCGGTGACACCTTATCTTAATCAGGCAACTTACCCTGCTATCGTATTTGTTCTTCTGGCACTGATTGTATTCGGTACAGCTTCAAGTTGGGGCGTGTTTGTTATCGCTATTCCAATCGTAGTGCCAATCGCACAGCACCTTGATGTTCATATGCCGCTCGTTATTGGAGCACTATTATCCGCGTCATCATTTGGTAGCCACTCATGTTTCTTCAGTGACTCGTCAATATTGGCAGCTCAAGGTTCAGGTTGCTCACCAATGTCTCATGCCTTCACGCAGTTCCCATACGCCTTACTAGGTGCCGTATTAGCGGTATGCGCCTTCCTAGCTTTGGGCTTTGCTTACGCTTAATTACTAGCGCCCCGGATGATATCCGGGGCTGTTGCACAAGCTGTTAAAGAAGAGCTCACCGCAACAAACCAGCCAAAAAGGATTTTAAGATGACTTACAAACTATGGATTAACGGACAAGCTTGCGACGCAATTAGTGGAGCAGTGTTAGATGTTGAGAACCCCGCAACAGGGGAAATTATTGATACTGTCCCCAATGCAGGCCTAGAAGATGTCAATCTAGCGGTAGCAGCGGCGAAAACGGCATTCGAAGATGGTCGCTGGTCTAAGAAAACGCCAGCACAACGCTCAGCGGTACTGGCTAAGATGGCAGATTTAATTGAAGCTCGTAGTGAAGAGTTTGCTCGTATTGAATCAGAAGATACCGGCAAACCTTATGAGTTTGTCAGCGCGGGCGGTGATGTACCTTTTGCGATCGACAACTTACGCTTCTTTGCAGCCGCGGCTCGTGATTTACATGGCGCAGCCGCTGGCGAATATGCTGAAGGTTATACTTCTATATTAAGAAGAGAACCTTGCGGAGTCACGGTAGGAATTGCACCATGGAACTACCCGTTACTAATGGCCATCTGGAAAATCGGCCCAGCTTTAGCGGCAGGTTGTACTTCCATTTTAAAACCAGCTCCAATCACGCCAAGAACTTCACTTCTTCTGGGGGAAATATCAAAACAAGCAGGTCTTCCGGATGGCGTGCTTAATATCCTAAGTGGCGGCAGCCTTCCGGGCGAAGCTCTGACATCACACCCTGATGTACAAATGGTCAGCCTGACAGGTTCAAGCCGAACTGGTAAAGCGGTAATGAAATCTGCCGCAGATACCTTAAAACGTGTTCATCTGGAACTAGGTGGCAAAGCACCTTTAATCGTATTTGAAGATGCCGATATCGATTTGGTTGCGGAAAAAGCCACTGTGGGTGGGTTTCTGAATTCTGGTCAGGATTGCACGGCAGCAACACGAGTTCTAATCCACGAATCTATCTATAACCAAACGGTAGAAGCTTTGGTTAAAGCAACCAAAAATTTCAAAATTGGCGACCCATTTGCCAGTGACACCATGATTGGTTCAATGATCTCTGAAGCGCACAAACAAACTGTTGAAGGGTTTGTTGAGCGAGCTAAACAAGCCGGTGCAACCATCCTAGTCGGTGGCATTTCACTGAAACAACCGGGACATTATTTCTGCCCGACACTGATTGCCGATGTTGATCAGGATTCCGAAATTGTTCAGGAAGAAATCTTTGGTCCCGTACTAACGATTCAAAAATTCTCAACCGATGACGAAGCGCTGAAGATGGCAAACGATGTGAAATATGGTCTCGCCTCTTCAGTCTTTACAAAAGACGTTCACAGAGCGATGCGTTTCACCCGTGATTTAACTTTTGGCACCGTATGGGTTAATGATCATCTACCTTTAACCTCTGAAACCCCACATGGCGGCTTTAAACAATCTGGTTTTGGTAAGGACCTGTCAGCAGAAGCTATCTCTGACTATCTGGTTACCAAACACGTCATGATCGCACTCTAACTTCCAATTGTTCGCAGCCCTTTCCTATCTCTTCCAGAGGGCTGCGAACTTTTTTAAGCATCACTAGTATCAAAGCACAAGCAAACTCAACGTCTGGTACCACAGTTTTGACACAACTGGTACTTAGATGACGCTGAGTTTTGAGACTACTATGCATACAACAGACTACAAAAGAGACACAAACATGGACCAAATCATTAACAAATCACTCCTTAATGCGACTTGTCCTGAGAGTGACGAAGCGATTGCTGTCATTAACCCAGCGACTGATGAAGTTCTTGCTTATATCCCGTCAGTAGATACACAAACCATTCACTCGTTAATACAAGATTCGAAACAAGCTCAAATCCTCTGGCAGCAAAAAACGGCTGCTGAGCGTTCAGTGATTCTGAAGCGTTGGTACGATTTGATGGTACAGAATGCTGATGATTTGGCTCGTATCATGACTCTTGAACAAGGCAAACCTTTAGCAGAGGCAAAAGGGGAAGTGATGTACGGCGCATCATTTATTCAGTGGTTTGCAGAAGAAGGTAAACGCGTTTACGGCGAGACCATTCCTTCACCTACCGGCGATAAACGCCTGATGACGATAAAACAACCTATTGGTATCGCGGCAGCCATTACACCTTGGAATTTCCCAATTGCAATGATTACCCGTAAAGCCGCCCCTGCTTTAGCTGCAGGTTGTAGTTTCATTGTGAAACCAGCAAATCAGACGCCACTTTCTGCCTACGCAGCAGCAGAACTCGCCTATCAGGCTGGTTTGCCAAAAGACTTGCTGATCATAGTGAACAACCACTCTTCTGTGGCTGTGGGTGAAATTCTTTGTACTCATGAAGATATCAAAAAGCTGTCATTTACAGGCTCAACCGAAGTGGGTCGAAATCTGATCAATCAATGTGCGGATACCATTAAACGTACATCAATGGAATTGGGTGGTAATGCACCATTCATCGTCTTTGACGATGCCAATGTTGAGCAGGCAGTAAAAGGAGCAATTGCTTCTAAATTCCGCAACGCAGGACAAACCTGTGTGTGTGCTAACCGCTTCTATGTACAAGATGGTATTTACGAGCAGTTCGTCGAAAAATTCACCGCTGCGGTTGCTGAGTTAAAAATGGGCAACGGCCTTGAACCGGGCGTTAACATTGGACCGCTAGTGGATATCAAAGCGAAGAAGAGTGTTCTTGGCTATATCGATAATGCCGTTAAACAAGGTGCAAAAATCGTTCTGGGTGGTAAATCAGAGCAAGGGCTGTTTGTTCAGCCAACCGTTCTGACTGAAGTAACTCAAGACATGGATATTACCCAAACCGAACTTTTTGGCCCTGTCGCTCCGATCATTCGCTTCTCTCATGACCAGGAACTGGTCGAAAAAGCCAATGACACTATCTACGGTCTGGCAAGTTACTTCTATACCGAAAATATCAAACGTGCCTTCAACATCGCGGAAAAACTTGAATATGGCATGGTTGGCATCAATGAAGGGCTAATTTCAAATGAAGTAGCTCCTTTTGGCGGCGTAAAACAATCGGGCTTTGGCCGTGAAGGTGCCAAACAAGGCATCGATGAATATTTAAACGTTAAGTATCTCTGTTTCGGCGGCTTTTAATCCTCGTTAGCAACTGACCGATAACCACTGAATAAGGACAATCAAATATGACCAATATGGAATGGCAAAGCCGCAAGGAAAAAGTTGTCGCAAAGGGAATGGCAAACCTTGCACCGATTTATGCGGCAAAAGCTGAAAACGCTCTAATTACTGATATTGAAGGTAAAGAGTATATTGACTTCGCGGCTGGTATTGCAGTTAACAACACAGGTCACTCAAACCCACGAATAGTGGCAGCAGTAAAAGAGCAACTAGAGTTGTTCAGTCATACCTGTTCAATGGTTACCCCATACACCAGCTTTGTCGAACTGGCCGAGAAAGTGGTAGAAATCGCACCGGGCGACTTTGATAAAAAAGCGGCATTTCTTACAACGGGAGCTGAAGCAGTTGAAAATGCCATAAAATTTGCTCGTGCACACACGGGACGCAGTGGCGTCATTGCTTTTAAAGGTGGATTTCACGGTCGTACCAACTTATGTATGGGACTAACAGGTAAAGTAGCGCCATACAAAGCGGGCTTCGGGCCTTTTCCAAATGAAATTTACCACCTGCCTTATCCAAACCAATACCACGGTGTTAGCGAACAACAAAGCTTGTCTGCGTTAGCGGATTTATTTGCCTGTGATATTGAACCATCTCGTGTTGCTGCGATCATTTTTGAGCCAATTCAGGGCGAAGGTGGTTTCTATCAAGCGCCAAACGCATGGGTCAGTGAATTGCGTAATATCTGTGACCAACACGGAATAGTACTTATCTGTGATGAAATTCAAACTGGCTTTGCACGCACAGGTAAACTTTTTGCGTGTGAATATTTCGATGCAAAACCAGATTTAATCACTATGGCAAAAGGCATTGCTGGCGGTTTCCCTCTATCAGGGGTTGTGGGTAAAGCTGAAATTATGGATTCAGCAAACCCTGGCGGTATCGGCGGTACTTACGCAGGCTCGCCGCTGGCATGTCGCGCTGCATTAGAAGTTATCAGCATCATTAAAGAAGATAACTTATGCGAACGTGCTCAACATGTTGGTCAGCAATTCAAAGAAATACTGACTGTACTGCAAAAAGAAATCCCTCATATCGGTGATATTCGTCAGGTTGGCGCTATGATCGCGATTGAGCTTAATGATCCAACCACCGGACAACCGCTTGCAGATCTGACTAAACAACTGGTATTAAAGAGTAACCAGCAAGGTCTCATTCTTCTTTCTTGTGGCGTAAAAGGTAACGTTATTCGCTTCCTTCCACCGTTAACAATTGAGCCAGAATTAGTGTCAAAAGGGCTGGAAATAGTAAAAACGCAACTACAGTCGCTTATATAAAATGTATAGAGAAAGTGAGCCTAAATTCACTTTCTCTCCTTTTTGGACTTTAGATGCGGCGGTCACATAAGCGGGGAAGCTATGCTGTATCAATTTATTCATATCGACTCGCAAGATTCGAGAACACTGCAAGATCAAATCAAAAGCGACATCGCTAAAGCCATATTCGCAGGTTTTGTTCCAAAACAAACCAGCATCACTTCCTCACGCCAATTAGCCGAAAAACTCAAAGTTTCCCGCAATACGATTTTACGCGTTTACGAACAGTTAGCCGAGGAAGGGGTACTTATACCCATAGAAAGAAAAGGCTACTACGTTAATCCTCAGCTTGAACTGAATACATCACCCGATCAGCAGAGCGCACAACCAGTCTCAACACTCAATTGGGATGATTACTTAAACAGTGAACAATCTCTCTCTGATGCCTCAGTAAAAGATCTTTCCAACTACCCTTATTTGTTCGTTAATGGCATGGTCGATGAAGATCTCTTTCCTGTGAGTGAGTGGCGTAAGTGCAGTATTCAATCTTTAAATAAAAGTAATCATCGTAGTTGGACATCAAACCACAATGACTATGAAGAATTAATTGAGCAGATACGAACTCGTGTTCTGACTAAACGTGGAATATTCGTTAACAAAGAAAATATCGCCATTACCCTGGGTTGCCAAAATAGCCTTTACTACCTCACTCGGTTACTGGTTTCGAAACAAACGTCAGTAGGAATGGAAAACCCTGGCTATCCAGAAGCCCTTCTTCAGTTTCAAGCTCGTCGAGCAAATGTGGTTCCCATCGATGTCGATTCAAAAGGGTTAGTCATCGATTCTCGCCTCAACAATTGCAATTTGGTTTATACAACGCCCAGTAATCAGTTCCCAACCACCGTTCGTATGTCACCAGAAAGGCGCAAGGCACTGATTGAATCCGCGAATGAACATGATTTTTTGATTATTGAAGATGATTTCGAACACGATGTTAACTTCATTGAAGATAGCTGCCCTCCTCTAAGGTGTGAACATCCAACAGAACGAATCATCTATATATCCAGTTTCACCTCGACCATTGCTCCTGGGCTACGTATTGGATTTATCGTTGCAGCATCGCCACTAATCGATCAAATCAAAGCTCTGCAAGTCCGAACTCACAGTCTGCCACCCAAAAGTAACTGCCAAACCTTAGCTTTATTTCTCAGTCTCGGATACTACGACATGCTCACTCAGAAGTTACTTAAACGATATAGAGAGAAATGGTTAACGATGGAGAAGGCAATGAACTATTACTTTCCCCAATCCGGTGTTACTCCCTCACTCGCTGGAACGGCTTTTTGGGTTGATTATAAGGAAGGTTTTGATGCCACTCGTTTTGAGCGGCTCGCCGAAGAGAATGGCATTTTGATTAATAACGGACAGAAGTATTACTGCTGCAACCACAAAAACAACAGCTTTAGACTAAGTTTCCAATCGATTCGTACCGAGAATATACGTGAAGGTATTGCTCAACTGGCGCGCATAGCGAAAGAAGTATTACCCAATATTAGCTTGGACGAATGCTCCGAGTCGCCATTAACTGGGCAACAGATAAGAGCGATGGTTACTAACAAAACGCTGCTATCTAAAGATTGCTTCAATATCCCCTACCGGATCACGCTTCAAGCGGATGGTAAAATGATCGGGATATCCGATCGCCCTAATGATATTGATGAAGGCTACTGGTGGGTTGAAAATGACAAATTTGTTTATCAATGGCGAAACTGGCAGTTTTCAGATATCCGACACCTTACGATCGTTTATGAAAACAATGAACTTAAACGTTTTGATGAAGAAGGCTACTTTATTGGCGAAGTCAGTATTATTGATGAGTAATACAAAACGGCAGGCAAAAAAAAACGCCACCTGAGATACAGGTGGCGGTGAATCATATAAACCACACTTGGTTGACCGAGTAGTGGCTAAAAACAAATTCCAATATATAGGGGTGAACATTACTGTTCAAATCACATGCATTTGGTCTCACTCACCAAAGCGTGTGGGGGTAACATTGCCGATAGAAATAACATCTTTCATTAATATTACACGGGTAAACTGACTTCAAAAGCATCGCTTCCGAATTGGTTATTAATATACCACATAGAAAAAATATTACAAATTTATAGTGAGTGAAATCACATAAATCTTATAAAACCTACAAAAGACTCAGAATTATTGGTAATAAAATTACATAAATTGCGTTTTATTTTTGATGTGCATAGCAAAACAGATGCAACTTATTGAGTAAGTCAATGATAGCTTACGAGTTACTCCTCATTTATGAATATGCCTTCATCGAAAAATCCCCTTCCATGCTACTACTCGATTCAACGACTCAATGGTATGCTGTCACACAAATATTGCCCCGTCAGACAGGTTATTTCTCTACACTTTCAACCTTTCTTCATTATTTAATCGGGGTCTAGTTAAATAAAGGAGTCATCTATGCCTGAGTTCCATTCTGAAATTAGCACCCTATCACCAGCTCCAGTTTGGCAATTTTTCGATAAAATCTGCTCAATTCCACACCCTTCAAAACATGAAGAAGCTCTGGCACAAGCCATTATTGGCTGGGTAACTGAGCTTGGCTTGGACGTTCGCCGCGATACAACGGGTAACCTGTTTATCAAAAAGCCAGCGACTCCGGGAATGGAAAATAAAAAAGCTGTCGTGCTTCAAGCACATATCGATATGGTTCCACAGAAGAACGAAGATACAGACCATGACTTCACCAAAGATCCAATCCAGCCTTATATTGATGGTGAATGGGTAACAGCAAAAGGCACTACTTTAGGTGCAGATAACGGTATGGGCATGGCGGCATGTTTAGCTGTGCTGGCTTCTACTGACATCAAACATGGTCCACTAGAAGTACTACTGACTATTGATGAAGAAGCAGGAATGACTGGCGCATTCGGTCTTGAAGCGGGTTGGTTAGAAGGTGAAATTCTTCTAAACACAGATTCAGAGCAAGAAGGCGAAGTGTACATGGGCTGTGCTGGTGGTGTGGATGCTTCAATGAAGTTCGACATCAAACGTGAAACGATCCCAGACCATTTTGTAACTCGTCAACTTGTACTTAAAGGTCTAAAAGGCGGTCACTCTGGTTGTGATATTCACACTGGCCGTGGTAATGCAAACAAACTATTGGCTCGTTTTTTAGCGGGTCACGCTCAAGAGCTTGATTTACACCTCGTTGAATTCCGTGGTGGTAGTTTACGTAACGCAATTCCTCGTGAAGCATTTGTTACTGTTGCATTACCTTCTGAAAACGAAGCTAAGTTGATTGAACTGTATGACTTCTACACTGACTTGCTGAAAACAGAGCTAGGTAAAGTTGAAACAAATATCGTAACGTTTAACGAAGCTCAGCACACTGCTGTAGACATGTTTACCGCAGAAACTCAACAACGTTTTATTGCCGCATTAAACGCTTGCCCTAACGGCGTAATTCGTATGAGTGACGAAATTGAAGGCGTGGTAGAAACATCTCTTAACGTTGGTGTGATTACCACAGAAGAAAACCAAGTAACGGTGCTTTGCCTAATTCGTTCATTGATCGACTCAGGTCGTAGTCAAGTTGAAGGAATGCTAGCATCAGTCGCTGAACTTGCAGGAGCATCCATTCAATTCTCGGGGGCGTACCCTGGCTGGAAACCGGATGCGGATTCAGAAATCATGCACATCTTCCGTGACATGTATGAAGGCATTTACGGCAATAAACCAAACATCATGGTGATTCACGCAGGTCTAGAATGTGGCCTATTTAAGAAACCTTATCCAAATATGGACATGGTTTCTTTTGGTCCAACCATTAAGTTCCCGCACTCTCCAGATGAAAAAGTGAAAATCGATACTGTCGGGTTATTCTGGGAACAAATGATTGCACTACTGGAAAATATCCCAGCTAAATCTTAATTATTTAACAGAAGCCCCTGACACTAAGCCGAAGCAGACTGCTTCGGCTTTTTTATTTTATGAACAAATATTTTTGTCGATACGACTATTTTTTTTCATTAGCGAGAGAATAATCTCTGCTGTTAGAGTTCGCGTCCTTGAAGTTCCCAGAGAAGTTCACCACACTCTATTCAGGGCATTACGTCTTCGCGACGCACATGCGGGCTGTTCTCCATTTCAGCCTTAAATAAATTCCAAACAAAACACAAAGATACTGCGATGAAAGAAAAAATGACTGTCGGATGGCGCGAAAGACTCAGCCTTCCTGGGTTAGGTATTGAGAAAATTAAAGCGAAGATTGATACCGGAGCCCGCACATCTTGCTTACACGCATTTAAATTAGAGTGCTTTACTAAAGAAGATAAACTTTGGGTTCGCTTCTGGATCCACCCAAATCAACACGATGTGGAAACAGTGGTAGTTTGTGAGGCAGAAGTAGTAGAAGAGAGAACAGTACGAGACTCAGGTGGTCATGAAGAAACTCGTTACGTTATTAAGTCCGACATCAGTTTAGGCGGACAAACATGGCCTGCGGAAATTACATTAACCAATAGAGAAAATATGGCATTCCGCATGCTTTTAGGTCGCACCGCGATGCACCATAAGATTGTTGTTGATCCAACCGCATCGTTTTTAATTCCTTTTGAGGCACCCAAGTTATGAAAATTGGTATTCTGTCACGCAACTCTTCGCTATATTCAACCAAGCGACTAATCGAAGCTTGTAAGCAGCGTGGACACGAAGTCAAAGTGATTGATGCTTTGCGTTGTTACATGAATATCAATTCAGACAAACCTGAAATCCATTTTAAGGGTGAAGAGCTGTCTGGATTTGATGCGGTAATTCCGCGAATTGGCGCGTCAGTCACCTTTTATGGTACGGCGGTATTACGTCAATTTGAAATGATGGGCGTATACCCAGCCAACGAATCTGTCGCTATCAGTCGCTCAAGAGATAAATTACGCTCAATGCAGCTGCTTTCTCGCAAAGGAATTGGTATGCCAATTACAGGTTTTGCTAGTAAGCCAGACGATGTTAAAGATTTATTAGACATGGTTGGTGGAGCACCTGTAGTCATTAAGCTGCTTGAAGGTACTCAGGGTATCGGCGTTGTTCTTGCCGAAACTCGCAAAGCAGCAGAAAGTGTTATCGAAGCCTTTATGGGTCTGAAAGCGAACATCATGGTTCAAGAGTACATAAAAGAAGCTGGCGGTGCGGATATTCGCTGTTTCGTCATTGGTGATAAAGTGATCGCAGCAATGAAGCGCCAAGGGGCTGAGGGCGAGTTCCGTTCAAACCTTCACCGTGGTGGTTCTGCATCACTGATTAAGATCACGCCACAAGAACGTAAAACAGCTATTGATGCCGCTAAAATCATGGGGCTTAACGTTGCTGGTGTTGATTTACTTCGCTCTGCAAGAGGCCCTTTGGTCATGGAAGTAAACTCGTCACCAGGTTTAGAAGGCATTGAATCTGCAACTGGCAAAGATATCGCCGGTATGATTGTCGAATTTCTAGAAAAAAATGCGGCAAGTAAAAGGACAAGAACTCGTGGTAAAGGCTAGAAAATATAAGAATACAGCATACGAATTTCTGGGGGATAAAATTCCCCCAGCAACCAAACAAGTCATCGAACTGGAAGGTGCGAAACTCTATACCCATTCGCCCCTTTCGATTCCTATTGAAATCATTCATGGCGCTTCACCGGGTCCGGTACTTATGGTTAACGCCGCCATTCATGGTGACGAACTTAATGGTGTTGAGATCGTAAGACAGCTTATCAACTCCATCGATCCTACTAAGCTCAAAGGTACGCTTATTACCGTACCCATAGTGAACGTTTTCGGCTTTATTCATAAATCACGTTACTTACCAGACAGACGAGACTTAAACCGATGCTTCCCCGGTAGTGAGAGCGGATCACTAGCGTCAAGAATGGCACACATCTTCTTTTCTCAAGTCGCGTTGAAATGTGATTACATCATAGACCTGCATACTGGTGCGATTCATAGAACAAACCTCCCTCAGATTCGAGCAGACTTAAGCAATCCCGAAACACTGCGTATTGCTCAGGCTTTCGCAACACCAGTAATTCTGGATTCCCCTCTTAGAATGGGTTCTCTACGTAGCGAAGCAGAAAAATCCGGTATCACAGTACTGACTTATGAAGCTGGTGAAGCGCTTCGTTTTGAGCCTATTGCGATCAGTGCGGGTGTCGTTGGTGTAAAACGAGTGATGCAAGCGATTGGTATGCTACGCGCCAGCCGCAAAAAACTGCCAATTTCAGTCATCGCAAAATCAACCAGTTGGCTACGGGCAGAAGCAGACGGAATCTTACGTACGGTAGTGTCACTTGGCGATCGTGTAGAGAAAGGCCAAATATTGGCTTACATCAACTCACCTTTAGGTAACGTCGAGGTCGAAGTCAAAGCCAACAAAGGCGGTATTGTTATCGGTCAACAGACACTACCTCTAGTGAATGAAGGTGATGCGGTATTCCACCTTGCTTACTTCACGCAAAATGACGACATGGTTGAACAACTGGTGGGGGATTTCATTGAAGAGTTTATCGAAGTGGATTTAGAACCACTGACCACTGGTCAAATCATGCCACCATCTCCTTCGGAATAACAAGAAAAGTCGTCTCTGGTTTTCAAACATAAAAAAACCTTGGTATCACTCCCAAGGTTTTTTAGTATCTATCTGAATTAACCAAACGAAGCCCAGATAACCGTTGCCACTAAAATTGGGCAAACAAATTTCACATACCAAGGCCAGATCTTTCCAAAAGTGCTTTGACGGAATTCAGGGAAACCGTGCTCCAGTTCTTTTAGTTTCGCATTACGATTCCATACCCAGCCACCGAACAAGCAGAACATTAATGCAGCGGTCGGTTGCAAATATTGTGTTGCTGTCGTTGCCACTAAGCCAAACAACTCGCCAAAGTTATAAACAATCACCACACTGAACAGAGCAATCAGTCCACCTAAAACCCAACTGGTTGGCGTACGTTTAGTGTTAAAACGTTCTGAAACCAGAGAGACAGGACATTCCAACATAGAAATTGATGAAGTCAGTGCTGCAATCGTCAATAGCAAGAAGAATACAATTGCAAATAGCTGACCTAATACACCTAGGCTATCAAACATTAAAGGTAAAACCGTAAAGACCAAGGTATCAGAACTCAGTAACGAACCGTCTTCTGCGTATATCTGAACGCCTTTATTCATTGCTACAAACATAGCAGGAAGAACAACGAGACCCGCAATAAAAGCTACACCGGTATCCACTAACGTCACATTCATTGCCATTTTCGGCAGATTCTCTTTCTTACTTAGGTAAGACCCGTAAATCAACATGGAACAGCCACCAATGGTCAAAGAGAAGAATCCTTGCCCCATAGCAGCCAAGATCATTTTGCGATCAAAAATCTTTGTGAAATCCGGTACTAGGTAATGCTGTAAACCCTCCATAGCACCCGGTTGCATCATGATGTAGATAAACAATACACCAAATAAAACGAACAATGCTGGCATCAATCGGGTGGACCACTTTTCAATACCTTGTTTAACACCACCTTGAACAATCAAGATAGTGAGAACATAAAACACCAAAGTACCGAAAAGGTTACGTTCAACGCTAAAGCCTTTAAACCAAGCGGTGGCACTTTCCATTCCTAACAAATCAGTCATAGCGCCAAGCATAAAGCAGATTATCCACCCACCTACAATGCTATAAAACGCCAATACTGCGCTTGGAACACTTAGACCTAACCAACCGACCAATGCTCCTGCTTTCTTAGCTGTAGGGTTAGGAGTCAGTGAACGCATACTATCAACAGGGTTTGCTTGTCCTGAACGGCCAATCGCCATTTCAACCACCAGCATAGGGAACGCAACCACTAAAATGAGAACTAAATAGACTAACAGGAATGCGCCACCACCATTACTGGCTGCTTGAGTGGGGAAACCCCAAATATTTCCAAGACCAACTGCAGCACCTGCTGCGGCCAAAACAAATCCAAGGCGCGAACCAAAAGTTTCGCGGGTATTACTCGATGCCATTACTACTCACACATATCACCAAACTAGTTGGCTAGTACATTAAATGAAATTGACTAGTGACACAATAAACACCAGTACAGTTTGCTGCCTTAGTAGACAAATATTTAGTATTTATTACGTAATAATTAATTTACACCGACTAATCGATCAGAATGTTTGTTGAATTGTTGTACAACGTACTGATCTCTACCTTTTCTCTTTGCTGAATACAGCGCTTGATCAGCTTGATGAAACATTTCCTGATAATAAGCAATGCTCGGTTTATCTATTTGAATGCCACCAATACTAATCGATAGGTATTCACGCCCTTCTACAGGGATAAATGGGTGAGATATCTTTAAACTGGAAACCGCATCTTTCAGTATCTGTGCATATTCATTTAGGTTGATCGGCACATCACTGGCAAATACCACACAGAACTCTTCACCGCCAAAGCGAGCAACGATCTTCTCCCCCTTGTACTCAACAGCTTCTAGTACCTTAGCAACGGCCTTTAAGGCATTGTCACCATCCATATGGCTCAGGTTATCGTTGTACAATTTGAAGAAATCGACATCCACCAAATAGAGTGCAATATGGCTAAAGTGGTTGTCATTAATCAAAGCTGTCAAACGACTTTTTAAATGACGGCGGTTGGAAAGCTCTGTCAGCGGGTCATGCTCAGACTGCCAACGTAGCTCTCGTCGGCTTGCCTCTAAATCATTCATGATCTTATTGATCGTTCGAGCAAATCCTTTCATCTCTTTTGAAATGAAATAAGACTCATCGGGAATGACCCCGCCTTGTGCTTGAAACTTATCCAATACCAGATTGGCGTTAGTAATTGGCTTGACTAAAGACTTAGCTAGCAGAAGATTAATGAAATAGAACATGATAGAGAATGCCATCAACGCAAACACTTCCTGCCAAACAATAAAGCTTGGAATTTTCACATGGTGATAAATCTTGATAATCACACTGGAACCAGCGTTGTAATCTAGCTTGGTAATGTAGGAAATATTCTCAGAAGGCTCTAACGTTTGAATGTTGCTTCCGTTGACAAGGATATCGATTTGAATCCCAGTGGCTTTATTTACCTGCTTAGAGAACTGTTCAGAGAGTTTCTTGAAAAAGATAATGTAACCTTTATCACAGCCTGACGCGTCGCTATTACATACACGAGAGGCTGCAGCAAAATAGGGCTCATTATCAATGACAATGAAGTGAACGATTGCTTGTACAAAGCTAGTATCCCGTTGCTCTGCTTGGTCAAGAATTGTTGAGAAATATTGAGTATAACGTTGGTCATCAACGAGATGGTTATTCTCGGCATCAAGAGCCTTTCCCCATACTAAGGTTTTATCTGCTGCAAAGACAAAAAAACCATTAATGAGTTGTGATGTATATGAGTGTGCACCAATACCGCTTTCGATAAATTCTTCATTTGGAGAACGGATAAACTCAACCATATCGTCCCAAGCAGCATAATCCACGATCGAATCACCCAGTTTAAGCTTGGCAATATCAATAACGGTTTCAACCCGTTCAATCTCTTCTCTCTGTAATTCCTCAGCTTGTGCGACTTGGCGATCATAGGCCCATAAATACTTAAATGCTAAGTAGCAGGTAACAAAACAAATCACCACAGATACAGCAGTTATAACCGTTATCCAACGAACACTAACATTATTAAATATCATCTCACCTTCAAATGTACCAAAGTAAAAAAGAGCGCTTGATGCGCTCCTTTAGTTTAGATCGTAAATACCTGGTAATTCTTTAGTTCAGGTATCTTTTTGTGCAATTCTTGCTCCTGTTCAACAATATCATCAAGGGATTCACACAGTTCTTTACCTTCTTTCTCCACCGAGGCCTCATGCTCTCGCAATCGGGCTTCAAACTTAGCGGTCAGTTCACTCATGGTGTTCCCCAGCTCGGTCAGATTAATACCACCGTCCTGCTTCATCTTTTCAGATACAGCATCAAACGCACTAGAAAAGAACTCCTGACTAAACATCGCTTTTGCTTTTTCAAAATCCTGTTGCCATTGCTGGGTCATAGACTCAAAAGTATTGGCAGGTAAAACGAAATCATCACCTTGATAATAACGGCTTTCGATATCCGCAAAAAACGTTTTCATCGATTGCTTAACATCTTCAAATGCATTGGGTGAATCAAGGCTTGTTGCAACATCATCAAGTAAGTCACTGGCGACATCCATTCCCTTCTGTGCGAACTCTTTAACTCGCGGAACGGCCGAAGTGACGCTCTCTCGGTAGGATTGAATCGCTTGCTGTTGAGAATTGTCCAACTCAATTTGTTCACCATGCAGATAGAGATGATTACTCTCATCCATTACAGCGGTATCGCCACTGGTTGTATGAATTTCAACATTGGAACCACTGAGATGTACTTCATTTTGCACATCAACGTTACATTGAGAAGCCCAAACAGAAGAGCTACACAACAACGAAGCGAAAAAAATTGTCTTTTTCATATCTATCTCTCGGGTCAGTCGCCCTTTAGAAATTAAAATTTGAATAACGATATCGAATGTTGATTTGAGATTCGTTAATGGAATGTCAGTTATTATACTCAAAGCACTAAGAGATGCAGATATCGAGCAAATAAAGCGCTTTATGCAATGCCTCTCAAACCAAAGCAAACGGTAGAAAACGACTCAAAAGAAGCTGAGCTGCTTGGATTGTTCTTCAGGTTTTAACATCACCGACAACCCCAGCAGACGAATCTCTCTCCCTTTTTGACGTTTGAGTACATCACTGAGCAGTTGTCTAAAATCATCCAGTTCCAACTGTGGATGGATATGTTCAATGGTCGTCAGCTGAAAATCTGCAAATTTCACCTTAATACCCTGCTTGATGATCGCTTTATCCGGACTTGCTTTTGCTAACCGAATATCCAGTTCAGGAAACAGTTTACCCTCGATGATTTGCCAACACTCGTCATAAGTAGAAATATTCTGACTAAAGGTTCTTTCAACGCCAACAGACTTTCGCTCTCTTTCTACTACCACTTCGCGATTATCAATACCGTGGCTCTTTTTCCATAACGATGCACCTAAACGGCCAAACGTTCTTAGTAGCTCGCGGTAATCACTGTTTTTGATGTCTTCACAAAGATAAAAACCGGCTTGGTGTAGCTTTTCTAAACTCACCTTCCCTACTCCAGGAATTTTTTCCAACGGCAACTTATCAACCGTAATTTGCACCTCTTCCGGCGTAACCACAAACTGGCCGTTAGGTTTGTTAATATCTGAAGCCACTTTTGCCAAGAACTTTATCGGGGCAACACCCGCTGAGGCCGTCAATTCAAGCTCATTCCAAATATCTCGGCGAATTGCTTGTGCAATAAGAGTGGCGCTTCCATGACAGAGTTCGACATCGGTAACATCCAGAAAAGCTTCATCTAAGGATAACGGCTCAATGATTGAGGTATAGCGCTGGAAAATCGCATGAATTTTACGTGATACATCTTTATATACAGACATTCTTCCGGGTACCACCAAGAGTTGAGGACACAACTTCAACGCTTGAGCAGTAGGCATAGCAGAGCGGACACCAAATTTTCGCGCCTCATAATTGCAGGTACTCAGTACCCCTCTTTGCTTCTCATGCCCACCGACAGCTAAAGGTCTACCTCGATACTGTGGGTTATCGCGCATCTCAACTGCTGCATAAAAACAATCCATATCGATATGGATAATTTTTCTCGTCGATTCTTGTTCCACACGCCACCGAATAACTGTACATAAACACAGCTATTGTAGAACCAAATTAAGCAAAACGAAAACAACTTTCTTAACATGACAAAATATCGACATAGTCCGTCAATTAATCATCTTATTCCTACATCTGATAACTCAGTTCTCATGTATAAAATGCACCCTGTTATAAAACCCTCAATCGACATCGATTTCAATCAAGGCAAAGCTATCGTGAATCGTTCAAGCAACTCTGTACTCGTTATAGATGGAAGTCGTACCTTTCGTAACTACCTTAGCACTCAACTTTCAGAGCTAGGGTTTGAGGTTACTGTGTGCAAGGATCTAGGACAAACCAAGCAAGTACTTGAATCGCGAACTGACTTTGCCTTTGTCGTATCGTGTTACCACCTTATCGATGCCGAAGATGGAGAGGTGATCGATCTCTTATTAAACCAACAACTCAAAGTTGTCGTGCTTACAGCAAAATTTGAGCAGGAAACTCGGCAGAAATTTCTGAAAAAAGGGGTCCTAGATTACATTCTCAAAGACAGCCTCAGCTCAGTGCAATATGTCATTCCGTTTGCTAAACGAATCAAGAACAACCAGTTCCACCATGCGTTAGTCGTGGATGACAGCGTCATGATTCGTCGTACTATTTGTCAGCTCCTAGAATCGCAGTACATTCGTACAACTCAAGCTAGTAATGGTGAAGAAGCGCTGCAAGAGTTGGCTCAAAACCCAAATATTACGCTGATTATCAGCGACAACTATATGCCAGAAATGACAGGGCTTGAGATGATTAGGGAAATTCGACGTCACTCTGCCCACGATGATGTTTCAATTCTTGGTTTATCTGGTTCGAATGACAAAACCATCACTGCTCAGTATTTAAAAGCTGGCGCCAACGATTTTTTGCATAAGCCATTTAATCAGGAAGAGCTGTTTTGTCGTGTAAACCAACTACTCAATATGCAAGAAGCGACGAAAGAACTGTTCAAGCTTGCCAACCAAGATGCCCTGACAGGCCTGTGGAACCGCCGTTATTTGTTCGACACTGTAGGCAAAAATGAAGCTGAACGCTGCATTGCGATGCTAGATATCGACTTCTTTAAGAAGGTCAATGATAACTATGGCCATGATGGTGGCGACGCCGCTTTGACTCACATCTCTGCTATTCTCAAAGCCTTTTTTGGTGATCAAACGGTTGCTCGATTTGGTGGTGAGGAATTTTGTATCCATTACGATGGTGAGTTTAAAAAATTCTGTAAGCAACTTGAACGCATGCGTCGATGTATTGAGGCTGATCAGGTAGAGCATCAAGGACAAGTGATCAAATACACCATCAGTATCGGTGCCACATCGATGAAAGGTACCCTTGATGAGCAAATAAAAGTCGCCGATATGCGCCTGTACTATGCTAAAGAAAGTGGACGAAACCAACTGGTTAACGCCTAAATCTAGTACCTTAAAGCCATACTCAAACAAAAAGGGTTCTATCTAACGATAGAACCCTTTTTACTTGAAACTGCTGGCGAGTTTACGCGATGCGGTCTTTTTCCCAAGCAGCCAATTTTTCAGCTCTTGCCGCTTCTCGTGCTTCTCGCTTTTTACGTGCGTCACAAGGCTCAGGGCAGTTACACACTTTCTCAATGCCAACAGCGCCTAATCCACCACAACTGCCTTTCACCACTTTTTTCTGGAAGATATAGCCGACAGCCATTGCTGCGATAACCGCCATAAAGACGCCGAAAGTAATCAGAAACGTACTCATAATGACAAACTCACTTCTGTTATTTGCGGTTTAAGAATGGTTTGAATGCGCTAGAGAAGACTTCTTCAAAACCGTCATCCGTTTTCACAATCATAAACACAGGGATGTTATTTTTCTCGGCAATTTCAATACCTTTGACTTCACCTAACACCATTATCCCCGTTGCCAGACCATCCGCTGTCATACACGATTTATCTAACACTGTTACCGATACAACACGGTTGTTAATTGGGCGTCCTGTTTGAGGATTAATAATATGCGAGTAACGCACACCATCACGCTCAAAGTAGTTTCTATAGTCCCCAGAAGTCGCAATGGCGTAGTCACCGGGTTCGATGACTTCTTGAATCGTGCGCTCATCTACTGTTGGTTTTTCAACCGCTATACGCCAGCCGACACCTTCGTGATTCAAGCCTTTCAAACGGATTTCTCCGCCGACTTCTACCATGTAGTTAGTAATGCCTTGAGACTCGATGTAGTCAGCAACCACATCCACTCCCCAACCTTTAGCAATGGTCGACAAATCAACGTATAGATGAGGGAGATCTTTGCTCAGCTTATTGCCTTCAACACTCAAATGTTCGATACCAATATTCGCTTTACGTTCAGCCAGCTCTTCATCGGTAGGTACCACTTCTGGACGCGCTTCTGGGCCAAACCCCCACAAGTTAACCAACGGGCCAACAGTGACATCAAGAGCGCCTAAAGTCACTGAGTTAAGACGAATCGCTTCACGTACCACAGTTGCCGTCTGAGGTGAAACTTCAAACGGAGTTGTGCCTTGAAACTGGTTAAAACGGCTAAGCTCTGACGTTTTACGGTACGTTGACATCTGGTCGTTTACTTCTTCAAGTAAGCGATCGATCTCTTTATGAAGATCTTCAGAAGACGGAATACCATCTTGTTGAAGATACTTAATGTTGTATGTGGTACCCATTGTTGGGCCGCTTAAATGAACTTGCTCTACCGATTTTTCACAACCAGCTAAAAGCAATAAAGAAGCTAATGCAACAAGCCAAGTTTTCACTTGTTTACTCCTATTGAGATAAGTAGATATAGAGAATCCATGTGTTATTTAGCACATAAACCTTACGAGATTCTCTATACAAACTTCAAAAAATTATGGCTGACTCAATTGAGTCAGCCATTCGATCAGACACTTAGCGGAGATTAACCACCAAAGTCATCCAACAAGATGTTTTCATCTTCTACACCAAGATCTTTCAGCATGCCGATAACAGCAGCGTTCATCATTGGTGGACCACACATGTAGTATTCACAGTCTTCAGGAGCTTCGTGATCCTTCAGATAGTTTTCATACAATACGTTGTGGATGAAGCCTGTGTAACCATCCCAGTTATCTTCTGGTTGCGGGTCAGATAGCGCACAGTGCCATACGAAGTTGTCATTTTCAGCCGCTAGGCCGTCAAAGTCTTCCACGTAGAACATTTCACGCTTAGAACGAGCACCGTACCAGTAAGACATCTTACGCTTAGATTTCAGACGTTTCAGCTGATCGAAGATGTGTGAACGCATTGGAGCCATACCAGCACCACCACCCACAAACACCATTTCAGCATCTGTATCTTTCGCGAAGAACTCACCAAATGGACCAGAAATCGTACATTTATCACCTGGTTTCAGAGACCAAATGTACGAAGACATTTGACCCGGTGGTACGTTTGGATTATTTGGTGGCGGAGTCGCGATACGTACGTTTAGCATAATAATGCCGAACTCTTCAGGGTAGTTCGCCATAGAGTATGCACGAATGATATCTTCATCTACCTTAGACTCGTAGCGGAACAGGTTAAACTTGTCCCAGTCGCCACGGTACTCTTCAGGTACATCGTAATCCGCGTATTTAACATGGTGAGCTGGCGCTTCAATCTGGATGTAACCACCAGCACGGAAAGGTACTGATTCGCCATCTGGAATTTGTAGCTTAAGCTCTTTGATGAATGTCGCTTTGTTATCATTAGAGATAACCGTACATTCCCACTTCTTAACACCGAAGATCTCTTCTGGAAGCTCGATCTCCATGTCAGTTTTCACTGCAACCTGACACGCTAGACGTTCACCTTCACGAGCTTCACCTTTAGTAATGTGGTCAAGCTCAGTCGGTAGAATATCACCACCGCCAGATTTAATTTTTACGCGACACTGACCACAAGAGCCACCGCCACCACATGCCGATGACACGAAAATACCAGAATTCGCCAGTGCGCCAAGAAGCTTGCTGCCTGGAGAAGTAATGATCGATTTGTCTGCATCGCCATTGATTGAGATTGTAATGTCACCTGTTGGTACTAGCTTAGATTTAGCGAATAAAATCACTAGAACTAGCGCTAGAACAATCAGAGTAAACATCACTACACCAAGAATAATGTCCATTGACTATTCCTTAATTGTTGCGGTTTACCCGTCTTACAGTTGAACACCAGAGAATGACATAAAGCCAAGCGCCATTAGACCAGCAGTGATAAAGGTAATACCAAGACCACGTAGACCTGGAGGCACGTCTGAATACTTCATTTTCTCACGGATACCTGCAAGAGCGACGATAGCTAGCATCCAGCCCAAACCTGAACCGAAACCGTAAACTACAGACTCTGCGAAGTTGTAATCACGCTGAACCATGAAAGATACACCACCAAAGATTGCACAGTTAACTGTAATCAATGGAAGGAAGATACCTAACGCGTTGTACAGAGGTGGGAAGAAACGGTCTAAGATCATTTCTAGAATCTGTACTAATGCAGCGATTACACCGATGAAGGTAATGAAGTTAAGGAAACTTAAATCCACACCTTCAGCAAGCGCATCTGGTTTAAGAACTAGGTTGTAAACTAGGTTGTTCACAGGAACAGAGATGGTTAATACCACTGTTACCGCAATACCTAGACCAAATGATGTCTTAACTTTCTTCGATACAGCCAAGAAGGTACACATACCTAAGAAGAAAGACAGTGCCATGTTCTCGATGAAAATCGATTTCACCATCAAACTAATATAATGTTCCATGACAACCTTACTCCTTCGCTTCTACTTGTTCAGGCTTGAAGGTACGAATCGCCCAAATCATAAATCCGATCAGGAAGAATGCAGAAGGTGCTAATAGCATCAAACCGTTTGGCTGGTACCAACCGCCGTCTTTCAACAGAGGTAGAACTTCCATACCGAATAGCTTGCCAGAACCTAGAAGCTCACGGAAGAAACCAACAGTGATAAGTACAAAACCGTAACCTAGACCATTACCAATACCATCGATAAATGATGGAATTGGTGCAGACTTCATTGCAAATGCTTCTGCACGACCCATTACGATACAGTTGGTAATGATAAGGCCAACGAATACTGAAAGCTGTTTAGAAATATCGTAAAGATAGGCTTTCAGAATTTGGTCTACCACGATTACCAAAGAAGCGATTACCGCCATCTGAACGATGATACGTACGCTGCTAGGAATGTGGTTACGGATTAATGAAACGAAGAAGTTCGACAATGCAGTTACAAACGTTACTGCCAGAGTCATTACAAACGCCGTCTCTAGTTTAGTAGTCACTGCTAGAGCAGAACATACACCAAGAACTTGTAGCGCGATTGGGTTGTTATCCAATACCGGCGCCAGAATGCTCTTTTTAAGATCTTTTGCGCTAGACATTAGTTAAGACCTCCGTCACGAACTTTTGCTAGGAAAGGACCAAAGCCCATATCACCTAACCAGAAGTCAAAGGTATGTTGAACACCATTACTGGTTAGCGTTGCACCTGAAAGGGCGTCAACACCGTGCTCAGAGCCTTGTGGTGCGCCACCTTTTACAACTTTAATTGCAGGTTTGTGGTTCTCATCGAACAGTTTCTTACCTACAAATTGAGCACGCCAGTTAGGGTTTTCAACTTCACCACCCAATCCAGGAGTTTCGCCTTGCTCATAGTAAGTGATGCCAGAAACTGTATTACCATCAGTTTCAACCGCAACGAATGCGTACATCATAGACCATAGGCCATTACCGTGAATTGGTAAGATTACTTTTGACACTTGGTCGCCATCTTTAACAAGATAAACGATACCTGTGTTTGAGCGACGAATAATCTTCGCTAAGTCTTGTTCTGGTGAAAGCTTCACTGATTCAGCAGGATTTTTTGCCGCTTTACGCTGATCAAAAGTCGCTGCGTTACCTTCAACAAAGTCACCAGTATTTAGGTCAACAAGACGAGGTTCGATGTACTTAGAGTACAGCTCTGGAACCTTACCTTGTTCAGTGATACCTGCTACTTGAACGATCTTGCTTTGCTTATCAAGCACAGCATTCGCTTTTTGCTTGTCTCGCAGGCCAACAGCCGCTGTCGATACGATGATTGAGCACACTAGGCTCAATGCGATAACAACAAACAGCGTTTTCTTAATGCTATCGTTATTACTTGCCATAGCGCGATAATCTCCGCTTGATGTTTTTCTCTACCACAATATGGTCGAACAGAGGCGCAAACAGGTTAGCGAATAGAATCGCTAGCATCATGCCTTCTGGGTATGCAGGGTTAACCACACGGATTAGTACACACATAGCACCAATCAAAATACCGTATGCCCACTTACCTTTATCTGTAAACGACGCTGATACTGGGTCCGTTGCCATGAAGAACATACCGAATGCGAAGCCACCTAGAACTAGGTGCCAATGCCAAGGCATGTTGAACATCATATTGGTGTCAGAACCAATCACGTTGAACAACGTAGAAAGAGCGATCATACCGATCATCACACCAGCGATAATGCGCCATGAAGCAATACCCATGTAAACGATGAATGCCGCACCGATTGCTAGAGCAAGCGTAGACACTTCACCAATTGAACCTGGGATATTACCAATGAATGCATCCATCCAAGTGATTGCTTGACCTGTTGCAGCATTCATCAGAGCACCGCTACCACCTTGAGTCCATTGACTAAGAGCAGTTGCGCCTGAGAAACCGTCCGCAGCAGTCCAAACTAAATCACCAGAGATTTGAGCTGGGTATGCAAAGAATAGGAATGCACGACCCGCTAGCGCTGGGTTTAGGAAGTTACGACCAGTACCACCAAATACTTCTTTCGCAACAACAACACCGAAGGTAATACCTAGCGCTGCTTGCCATAGAGGTAGCGTTGGTGGAACGATCAATGCGAAAAGAATCGAAGTTACAAAGAAACCTTCGTTAACTTCGTGCTTACGCACCATACAGAACAATACTTCCCAGAAACCACCAACAATAAATACTGTTGCGTAGATTGGAAGGAAATAAGTTGCACCCAACAGCATTTTACTGCCCCAACCTGCATCAGACGACATAGTACCGCCCAGCATTTCAGTCAGCCAGTAATGCCAGTTACCATCAATGATGGTTGCAAGTTGGTCACTTGCGTACAAGTGATGAAGTGCAGAGATAGCCTGACCACCTGCGTTATACATACCCCAGAACATTGCTGGGAACACAGCTAACCAAACCATGATCATGATACGTTTTAAGTCAACGCTATCACGGACATGAGCGCCTTTCTTTGTCACAAGACCCGGCGTGTAAAACAGAGTTGCAGCTGCTTCATATAAAGCAAACCATTTCTCGTGTTTACCACCTGGTTCAAAGTGATGCTCGATGTCTTCAAGAAACTTTTTAAGGCCCATGAAAATTACCCTTCTTTCTCAATCTTATCGAGGCATTCACGAAGTAACGGACCGTACTCGTATTTACCAGGACATACAAAGGTACACAGTGCTAGATCTTCTTCATCAAGTTCCAATGCGCCGAGGCGTACTGCACTATCAGTGTCACCAGCACACAGATCACGAAGCAACAGAGTTGGCTCCATATCTAGCGGCATAACTTTTTCATAGTTACCAATTGGCACCATTGCGCGGTCACTACCGTTAGTCGTTGTTGTCATGTTGAACAACTGACCTTTAAACAGGTGACCCAAGAATGAGCGAGTAACAGAGAACTTGTTCTTACCAGGCATTGCCCAACCAAACAGCTCTTTCTCACGACCTTCGCGAAGAACAGAAACCTGTAAGTGGTAACGACCTAAGTAAGCGTGTGGACCTGAAGCTTTAGTACCAGTCAGTACTGAGCCAGAGATCACGCGAACTTCGCCAGGCATCATTTCGCTATCCGTCAATTGCTCTAGGCTTGCGCCTACTAACGTACGGATTAATCGAGGATTATTTACGACAGGGCCAGCAAGAGAAATAACACGCTCGCTGTATAACTCACCAGTTAGGAACAATTTACCGACAGCGATAACGTCCTGGTAGTTAATGTACCATGCCACATTTTCTGCATTAACAGGGTGCAGGAAATGCATGTGTGTACCAGCTAAACCTGCTGGGTGAGGGCCGTCAAAGACATGTTCTTCAACATTAGACTGAGTTGAGCGTGGTAAGCTAGTACCTTTTTTACAAACGTACACTTTACCGTCAGTCAAAGCTGAAAGTACATCAAGACCAGCAACGAAGGCTTCCGAATTGTCGTTGATGATAACCGTCGGCTCTGCTGCTAATGGATTAGTATCCATGGCAGTAACAAAAATAGCCTTAGTCGTCGAATCAACTGCAGGAACCTTGCTGAACGGACGAGTACGCAGCGATGTCCAAAGACCAGAATCAACAAGTTGAGTTTTCACCGCTTCGCGGTCAAGACTTGCTAATTGATTCGCTTCAAACTTGTCGAACGTCACTTGGTCATCACCTGCAACTTCAATCACTACAGACTGAAGTACACGTTTTGCACCACGATTAATTTCAACAACTTTACCGCTGACTGGTGAAGTAAATTTCACACCCGGATTCTTCTTATCTTCAAAAAGAACTTGAGCTTTCTTTACTTCATCACCTACGCGAACATGCATAGTAGGACGCATGCCGACGTACTCTTCGCCAAGCAAGGCGACTTTGTTGATGGCTTTGCCATCATTAATCACCTGGGAAGGAGTTCCTGCGATAGGAAGGTCCAAACCCTTTTTTATTGTAATCATACGCACTTGCACTACTTTATCGGGAAAAAGATTCATTCATTGCGCAAATTCGAGGCGGTGGTCATCCGTACTTCGACTGGAAGTGTGTAATGACAAAACTAAACCGTCTCTAGACACGACATTATTATATCTGTCCGCCTTGGTTATTTAATCACCAAAAGCGCAACATACTTTTAAAAATCACATTACAGATTTGAGATGAGATTTATCAAGGGCGGTAGTTTAGCACCTTTTACGAATACGATGCCATTCAAGATCTCTAGATTCGTGATTTTATTTGGGCACAAATTCGTTTAAAAGGCGCATTAATAATCATTATTTTGATATGTCGCACAATTATTTTCACCACCTGAATATCAGGGTTATTTTTTGCGATTTTTTTTGAAAAAAATGTTTATCCGCCGCTTTACAGAATGGTAACTGTATTAAAATTGTTAAACAATCATCCAAATCAAGAGCAATTTATGAGCACTTAGCTCATCACTATCCACCCAAACACATCGGGCTATCTGGTGCTTTTTTCTGCAACTCATCCCACTCTTGTGGGGTGTAAGTATGTATAGCCAGAGCATGAATATGGTTGTCTAACTCATCCGACAAAGTCTGATTGACTTGACGGTGACGCATAATCAAACGTTGCCCTTCAAAGCTCGAAGTAACAATCACCACTTTAAAGTGACTCTCTGATCCCGGTGCCACATTATGCATATAGCTTTCATTAACAACCTGTAAATGATGAGGTTGAAATGTATCTTGTAGCTTAGTCTCAATGACTTGTTGAATCATAATGCTCCCTTCTTTCACACACTGATATAACAAAACCAACAAACAGTTTACTTTGGCAAGCTTTGTTTTGACAAACACAAACCTTACGTTTGACCGACAAACAGTAGTCAAAGGTTTATGTTTCTTGATCGTCGAGCATCTGAGACAATAATAGTGTCTTTAAAACTATCAATTAAACCGAATATGAAAACTGAGCTTTCGCTATTTGAACGTACGCTAACCCTTCATCGCTTCCCGATTCGTAATAATGAGCTTCTACAGGCTTGGGATGCGGGTGATGAGTATCTGATCTCGCATATTGAAGAGCTAGCGCTAACCTCATCAAAACGCATTTTGATTTTAAATGATTCATTCGGCGCACTCAGTTGTTGGTTTTCAGCACAGCATCAAGTGTTCATGATGAGTGATTCCTTCATTGCTCAGAAAGCAACACAAGAAAACTTAAAACGTAACTCTTGCACTGACGTGATATTTCTCAACACCATGGATGAGATACCTAGCGATATCGATCTGGTGTTGATGCAAATCCCTAGAAATAACCGTCATCTGGTGTGGATTTTGAACCAACTTCGCCAATCAATAGACGAAAAGTGCCCCATTATTTCAGTCAACAAAGCGAAAGAAATTCACTCTTCGACTCTACAATTATTTGAGAAGTATTTGGGAGAGACAAAGACATCTCTAGCGTGGAAAAAACACCGTTTAGTGTTTTCTTCTGCCAATTGCGCACCAATAGCAAATGTAGATGAAGAAGTTCAATGGGAAGTTGAAAACGAACAGATGAGTTTGGTGAATCTTCCCAACGTGTATTCTGGTGAGAGTCTGGACCAAGGCGCGCGCTTGCTGCTTGAACATTTACCGAGTGAAGATTTAACAGACTTCATCGACCTAGGCTGCGGCAATGGTGTGTTGTCGATAAAACTGGCGCGGTTAAATCCTAATGCCTCAATTACCTGTGTTGACGAGAGCTTTATGGCGGTTGAAGCCGCCAGACGCAACTTGAATAACAATTTACACACGCAACGTGAGATAACCTGTGTTGCTAACAATTGCTTAGATGAGTTTGAAACTGAGAGCGCTTCGTTTATCGTATGTAATCCCCCATTCCATCAACAGCAGGCAATCACAGACCATATCGCATGGCAGATGTTCTGTGATTCAAAGCAAGTTCTTAAAAATGGGGGCAAATTATTGGTTATCGGCAATCGCCACCTCGGATACGATATAAAACTTGCTCGCCTTTTCGGTCACACACAAGTAAAGACTGTCGCTAGCAACAATAAATTTGTTATCTTACAAGCTACTAAGTATTAGGGTCTGGTGACCTTAAGCATGTTCCTGACATGCCAAAACAAACGAAAGGAATTGACCATGAAAAAACTGGTTCTCGCAGCTTCTATTGCTTTATTGGCCGCTTGCTCTGCACCTCAGCAACAGCAGGTAAGCTTTAATCCTACCGCTGTTTTAAGTAACAGTGATATCGTGACAAACAGCAAGTTCACTTTTGTTAGTAAAGACGTTCGCTCTGCGCAATATGTGGCTTTAGTCGATAGCGGCCGCAACAACATAGAACCTGTTCATGCACGACAAAACGTTCGTATCGCTTTAGAAAATGCTCTTTCAAGCCAGTTTGATTCTCAAGGTTTCACTATCACAGTAAACAGCGAAAACATGTTGACGCTTGAAATCCAAGAAGCCTTGGTGACTGTGACTCATACCATCATGGAAAATGAGATGAACGGTAAGGTTCTGCTACAACTGACAGCAGAAACACCAAAAGGAAAATTAGTGAAAAGCTATACCGGTACGGCAAAACGTACAGGTGCTCTAAGTGCTTCAAATGAAGATATTGAACAAGTTCTCAATGATGTGGTGAATCTTGTTCTTAAAGAAATTGCCTCAGACACAGAACTGCAAAACTATATGAAGGAGCGTTTCCATGGTTAAAAAACTATCCATGGTGAAAAGAATGTCCATGGTGAAAGGCTCTTTGGCAGCGCTCGCTATTGCGGCGAGCAGCAGCGTTTGGGCAGGGCCTCAAGTTGAAGTAGAAACCACTCTAGGAACGTTCACCATTGAACTGAACGAAGAACAAGCGCCAATCAGTGTTGCTAACTTTCTTCGCTACGTTGAAGACGGCAGTTATGTCGGTACTATCTTCCACCGCATCATTCCAGGCTTTATGGCACAAGGTGGTGGTTTTGATACCGATATGAAGCAAGTCAGTACCTATGCGCCAATTCAAAACGAAGCAAGCAACGGTTTACGCAATGACACGGCGACGATTGCAATGGCTCGTACCAATGATCCAAACTCAGCCACTCGTCAGTTCTACATTAACCTCGTTGATAATGATTTTCTGAATTACGGTCAGCGCCCACCGGGCTATGCCGTGTTTGGTCAAGTGACTAAAGGTTTTGAGATCATTCAAAAAATGGCTCAACAACCTACTCGATCAATTGGCTACATGAAGGATGTTCCCGTAACACCTATCATCATCACCAACGCCACTCTGATTAAATAACACCTAAAGCTCCGATTTGTTCGGAGCTCTTTTTCCGACAAGGAAATGTCCATGCAACAAGAAAATCAATCTCTTACTTGGGTTGAAACTATCCGCAGCTACTTCGATAAACGTCTGCTTTGGGTATTGATGCTCGGATGCTCCAGCGGTTTCCCTTGGGTATTGATTGGCTCAAACATGTCTGGCTGGTTAAAAGATGCCGGGCTGACTCGTAGTGCCATTGGTTATTTTGGCAGTGTGTTTGCGGTCTATGCGATTAACTTTTTGTGGGCACCTGCGGTTGACCGAGTTCGCTTACCCGTTCTGCACTCACTGCTTGGGCAGCGTCGTAGCTGGATACTCCTTTGTCAGGTTCTGATTTTAATCTGTACTCTGTTTATTGCTGGCGTCAATCCAGCGACAAACTTGATGCTGACATCTATGCTCGCCTTAGGTATTGCGATTGCTTCTGCAACTCAGGACATTGCGGTTGATGCGTTTCGTATCGATACCTTTCCCAAATCGGAATCCAGCAAACTGCCACAAGCTTCTGCTATGGCGGTGATTGGTTGGTGGACCGGCTATTCTGTTCCCGGTTATCTGGCATTTATTAATGCTGACGCTATGGGCTGGAATGGTGTGTATTACGGCATGGCCGCAATTGTCGGTGTGTTGATTCTGTTCACTCTGCTGGTTGGTGAACCTAACACCAACCGTGAGGCACTGCAGCAACAAGCAGAGCAACGACACAACAAAGTTGTTCACTCTAAAACTATGGCTTGGTTGAGTGTAACCGTACTTGAACCATTTATTGATTTCTTCCGCCGCAACGGTACTTCAGTGGCTATCACACTGTTGTTGTTCGTGTTTCTATTTAAAATTGGGGAAGCGTTTCTTGGCAGAATGTCTATCGCGTTCTACAAAGAAATCGGCTTCAGTAATGAACAAATTGGTTACTACTCCAAACTGATTGGCTGGGGTATTACGATGCTGTTTACCCTGCTTGGCAGTATGGTCAACGTGCGTTTCGGCATTGTTCGTGGTTTGATGATTGGTGGTATCGCCATGTCAGCAAGTAACTTAATGTTCTCTTGGATTGCTCAGGTTGGTCCAAATGAACATCTGTTCCTTGCCACCATCATTGTCGATAATTTTACGACGGCATTTTCTACTGTCGCTTTCGTCTCTTTCTTAACGGTGATGACAGGACAGGCTTTCTCGGCAACTCAGTACGCCTTACTAGCCTCATTAGGCAACTTCGGCCGCACCACGCTGGCCTCCTTCAGTGGTGAGCTGGCTGACTACTTAAATGATTGGTCGCTGTTCTTTGTTCTGACCGCTTTGATGGTCATTCCAAGTTTGATCATGTTGTATACGTTGCGCCATTACTTCACAGACATGCTAAACAAAGCAAGAGATCACAAAGAAGAGCTGGTAGAAGAAAAAATCGTGAAATAAAAACAAGAGGGAACCTAAGGTTCCCTCTTTTGCATCCTATGGCTTATATTTTCTCAGTCTACCAATTGCTCGTCACTTTCTACAGGAACAAGACTACTAGCCACGAGATTTGTACTCATCTTTCTCAATGCCATGCTTCTTCATTCTCAGATAAAGCTTCTTTCGCGGAATTTGCAGATAGTTTGCCGCTTCGGCGACTCGTCCTGAGTAAAGGAAAAGCGCATCTTCAATGATCTGTTTTTCAAAATCATCCACAAGCTCATCTAGAGGTGACGTCATCTCGGCCTGATTATAAACCCGATCTTTCCCGGTTAGCTTGACTATGCCAATCGCATACAACTCGGCCACATTACGAAGTTCACGAACATTGCCCGGCCAGTCATGGGCTCTGAGTAATGATAAATAGCTCGACTCCACCACAGGTAACGGCTTGCCCAACTTGTTGCAGCTTTGCTTAAGGAAGTAATGAAATAAGGAAGCAATGTCATCTGGTCGCTGCCTAAGCAAAGGCACCTCAATCACACCTTGATTTAAGAGGTAGTAAAGCTCTGGAAGCAAATGAGTATTAGCGATCAGTTGTTCTGATTCAGCACCCAAAATAGCAATGATACGTGAGCGCGGAATGTTTAATCGCTCTTGATTGAGCAAAACCTGAATTAAGTGACGCTGTACTTCATCACTCATCAGTTCAATATTGTCCAGCAACAAGCACCCTCCGGTACTCTGTTTGAGTTTGTTATCAAGCGTTTCAATATCGGTGTTGTTGCTGATCGCCAGCTCGGCAATAGGTTTTGTATTGGCAGAGCTAGACAATTGATGAATTAAATAAGCGATAGTGTGACGCCCCACTCCCGATTCACCACAGATCACCACATGGTTGCTCAACATCGCATATTGGGCGATATGCGAACGAATACGCTCAATTTGGGCAGATTTACCGACCAGCTCCTTTTTCACGCTGCGAGTTAACGACAACTTCTGTTCAATAAAATAACGGCGCTGGTCGATATGTTGCTTAATTAACCCCAGTAGCTGCGGAGGATTAATCGGTTTTTCCAAAAAGTCACAGGCTCCGAGTTTCACCGCTTCCACCGCCATTGGGATATCACCATGCCCAGTGATGACAATAACAGGTATGCGATCATCTACTGATTTTATGGCTCTTAACACGTCCATACCGTGCATTTGTGGCATGTACATGTCTAACACCACCACACCATTCCAATCGGGTGTAATCAAACTCAGTGCCAGTTCAGGATTTAACAATGCTTTTGATGCAATTCCAGCAATGGACATAAGATGAGTGTAGGAATCCAGCACATCTTGATCGTCATCGATCAGTAAAACCGTACTTTTACTCATGAAGTAACTCCAAGACAACCATCGCCCCTTTATCTAAATTGGAGGCGAGATAAATTTGACCATTCATTCGTTCGATCAATGATTGGCAGATGTTCAGACCTAACCCTAGACCAACCTCTTTTGTGGTTGTAAATGGGGTAAACAGTTTTCCAACCACTCCATGCTCAAACCCAGAACCACTATCAATAATAGCAATGCGGTGAACCTTATCGTCGCTAGAAAGTAGCACTAACGAGACTGATTTATGTGGATGGCTACTTGCCGCTTCACAGGCATTGACCAACAGATTAATCAAAATTTGTTCGAGGCTCAGAGTCTCTCCGATTACAAAAAGAGTTTCCGGAAGCTCATTGTGCAATTCAACTTGTTGACGCTTAGCTTTGGTTTGAACCAACAATATTGCTTGCTCGACCACCGAATTGAGACTCAGGGATTTCATCGGTTCATCACTACTGGTTTTACGCGCAAAATGCCGCAAACTGTTGACGATTTTCCCCATACGCTCAGTCAAATTTTCAATCTGACTGAGCGACTGTGTAATTTGTCCCGTTTCAGCCTGTTCCAACGCCAGCCTTGCGGTATACAGGTAGGTCGACATAGCACTCAAGGGTTGATTCAATTCATGGGCAAGACTTGTCATCGTTTGCCCAACAACAGCCATTTTTGCAGCCTGAATCAGATCATTCTGAGTTTGCTTCAAATAGGCTTCCGCTCGCTGCCGCTCTTCAATCTCCGCCTGTAACTGCTCATTGTTTTCCAATAATGACTGTGTTTTTTCTCTAACTCGCTCTTCAAGCAGACGATTAGCATGTTCCTGATCGGTCACATCGGTAATGGTGACGATCACTTTGTCGTGAAGCCCTTGGTTAAACTTTCTCAGATAAAGCCTTAAGTAATAAGGTTTGTTCTCATTTCCCAATGAAAGCGTTACGCTATCAGCGCCTTTTTTAATAAGTTGATTCTCGGGATTAAACAGCGCCTCTAACCTTGGTTGCAGATGTTCAGGAAAACAACGCCACAATGTTTTTTTCACCTTGCCTGATTCCAATTGTAGGCTGGCTTGAGCACTTGGGTTAGCAGACTCAATTTGCCCCTGTAGGTTGCAAGTGATTAAGCTGGCTTGAGTGTTATTGATAAGACTCAGAGCATTTGTTCGCTCCATTTCTTCCACTTTTTGCCCGTACTGAATCAACTGCGCACTAAGATTACCAATCTCGTCTTTTCCATCCACTTCAATTGGATGACTCAGATCGTTGTTGATGATGGCATCTAAGCTGTTACTTAAATTGGTTAGGCGCGCGACAATCCGTCGATTCACAAAATAATAAGTGAGCAACAAACTCATTGAGATCGATATGCCAAACAATGCTAGCAAGACTCGGTGCCCATGCTGAATTAGCTGAGTCGTCTCTTTCTGTGTCGAGACAAACAGTTCGCTTGCGTTAGATACCAAGATAGCGATATCCGAATGTTGTTTATTTAGCTGTTCTTGAATCTGGCGGCCTAACTCCTCTAATCCTTGATGCAACTCCACACCTAAGCTTAAGTTCTGGTGATAAGGCCCGTTGAGTGACAAAAGCTCATTCCACTCTCCCAATAACTGCTGATACGCAATAGAGGCTGGAAGCTGGAAAATGGGCTTGCTGGAACTTTGTAGCTCCTCCAGTCGGTATTGCAGCACCTTCATGCCGTTATCAACCTGAATCTGGTGAGTGGCATTCACCAACTCACGGGCAAAGTTGTACATCTGACTGCCGCTATCAATTAACGATTGGATCTGATTGATCTTCTTAAATAAGGCTTCCGAGCGTTCGACATTATTTTTTCGTTCTAACTGCCACTGCATTTCCTGACGAAGTGGTACCAGCTCCATCTCCATATCTTGGTAGAGCCATTGTAGTTGCTCCCCAAGCAAGTCAATTTGGCGTGTAACATCTATCCGTTGAGAAACAAGAGAGCCATATTGGCCGCTCATATTCTTCAGTTTCAAGTAACCTGTATGAAGATTCACTTGTACTGAATTCGTCTCTAACGCATTCAACACGTTGTCCATAATCATCAGATCTTGATTGAGCTTTTCTATCTGTTCTCCAAGCATGACTTTATTGCTCGCATTGCCTATTTGCTGGATTCTGCGACGAATTTCAGAACTGCGAGTTTCTAACACATAGCTGGCATTATATTTTGGCACACTCTGATCCAAGACTTCGGTCACCTGATCATCAAGTCGGCTCCAAGTAAACCAACTGACCAAACTGACGAGTGTTACTAATAACGTGCTGCAACCAAATGCCAGCAGCAATTTGGATCCTATGGTGTGATATTTCGACAAACTCATGGTGTAACAACTCGTATAAGCGACTTGAGCTGAGCATTTGCCTGTTCGAGATTAGCGTCGATTTGTTTCTTCCAAGAATGGCTTAGTTCAGTTAACAACATTGTTTTCGAAGCCTGCTGTGATTCATCATTTGCATCCGCTAAAGGCGATATTTGATTCACCACAGCACCCAACTCTTTCTCACTGATTGGCACAGAAAAAACCAATTGTTCAATCAACTCAATTTGAGCCAAAACTTGCTTATTGTCGCGGTACTGCTTGCGTACATTTATGATGGCTAACCAAGTATCTTTTAGTGCTGGAAGGCGTTTTGAAATCATCAAATCAAACAGTATATTCATACAGTCTTCACGCTGAATCAAAGTGGCGGCTGACAACCTTGTGAATCGTTCGTTAAACAATGATTTATCGCTAAGACCATGTTTTGCAAAGTCATTCATCTCCATATTGGTCTGAACGGCTTTTGACATAAGCAAATCAATAAACGCTTGCGCATATACATCATTATGTTGTTGCTGAACCAACGCTACGTAGGTCGGCATAAGCGTAAAACTCTCATCATAGGCAAACTCTACATGGTCGAATTTACGCTCAAGAATAAAAGCATAGCTGTCAATCGTTGGACCAATGCCAAACTGACCTTTGGCAACATAGTCGCTCACACCAAAACTACGCGAAGAAATGGTTGCCATATTAGCGCCAATATTAGTCAGCAAACGCCAGCCCTCTTGCCAGCCATACTTGGCTAAGATGCTTTCTACCATGAGTTGCGTAGTACCGGAACGAGCAGGGGTACTCATGGTCAAGTGTCCGAAATAAACTGGGGATGTCAGATCCGAAAACTGTTGCGGTTTAGGTAGCTGATGGGTTTGCAAGTAATCTCGATTCCAAACAATCCCTGCGCCAGAATAACCAATCGTTACAACCTGACCGGCAGGAGGCAACATATATGGCCTCAACCACTCGGGTACCTGAAATCGTTCTGGCAATTTGGTTAACCGCCCGTTTTCCGCTAAATGCTGCATCAGATAAGGCGAAGAGCTCAATACGATATCAATATTTTGGATGTAGCTTTTACTGAGCATCTGAACACTCGATTGAGCACGACGGTGAACCACTTGTACATTTACGTCTTGATATTGTTTTGAAAACTCATCAATTAAAGGCAGCAAAGGCTCTCGAGAAAACGTAGTGAGAATCACCAATTCTTTATCTTCCGCATGTGTCATTGCAGCTGGAAGAAGTGCAACTCCAAGCAGTACTATTCGACTCATTGCTGAAAGCAAATAGCTTGTGGATGTGAAAAACCTTAAAAAATGTGCGTTCACTCAAATCTCTGCTAATTGGTAAAAAATAGTTACATTGAGGGTTGGGTCAACTATGACGCAACTTGATTTGAATTTTATCAATAATTGTCTGTTTTCCCCGCTTCAATTTCCCATTTTTGACCCACCTTAACCACTCATTTGTGTCAGTTTTGCCTCAAATCGCCGCTTTTGAGGCTTTTACTCACTTGATGAATGATGACTCCAACGAACACCCCTGTTTGGTTGTCGTGAATAACGGAGAGCACTTTTATGTTCAATTTTTTTAAATCTCGCCCTGACGCACAACTCTTGGATTTACCCAAAGAGAAAATGCAAAAACTCTACAAGAGTTATCAGTGGCAGGTCTTTTCAGGCCTAATTTTTGGTTACGCAGTATTTTACGTAGTTCGCATGAGCCTTGGCGTTGTTAAAAAGCCTCTGCTTGATGCTGGCATATTGTCTTTGGCAGAACTCGGCATCATGGGTTCAGCCTTCTTCTTCACTTATGCCTTCGGTAAATTCCTCAATGGATTCTTATCGGACTACGCCAACATTGGCCGATTCATGTCGGTCTCACTATTACTTTCGGGTATTGCCGCAATCTTCATGGGGATGAACAGCACAGCGTTTTTCTTCGTCCTGCTTTGGGGTTTAAACGGTTGGTTCCAGTCTGTTGGTTCAGCACCATCTTGTGTATCTATTTACCAATGGTTCTCACCAAAACAACGTGGTAGTCGCTACTCTATTTGGGGTGGTTCACGTAACATCGGTGAAGGTATTACTTGGATTCTAACAGCCTCTCTAGTGAGCTACTTTGGTTGGCGTGCAGGTTTCATTGGTGCAGGTATTGCAGCAATCGTTGCTTGTTTAATCATGATGAAACTACTGAAAGACCGTCCACAAACTTATGGTCTGCCTGATCCAGGTACTGCTTTTGGCGAAGGTACTGAAATTAAGAAAGCTTCTGATCCAAAAGAAACACGTCGTGCACAGATGTTTGTTTTGAAACAACCTGTTCTATGGCTAATCGCAGCAGCATGTGCATCTATGTACATTGCACGTTACGCAATGTCTTCTTGGGCAGTACTGTTCCTACAAGAGTCAAAAGGTTACTCACTGATCGATGCTGGTTTTGCAATGTCTATGTACCCAACTGCGGGTCTGGCTGGTGCAATTCTATCAGGGGTTGTTTCTGACAAAGTGTTCAAAGGGAACCGTAACATTCCAAACCTAATGTACGGATTGTTAAACATCGCTGGTATGTGCCTGATGTTCTTTGGCCCAGATAACCGCATTATCGATGCTGTTGCACTAAGTATGATTGGCTTCTCTATCGGTGGTCTAGTGGTATTCCTAGCGGGTCTGATCGCTTGTGACTTAATGCCTAAGAACGCTGTTGGTGCTGTTAAAGGTTTGATCGGTCTATGTTCTTACATCGCCGTTTCAGCACAGGAACTGATTTCAGCCTCACTCATCACTATCACTGAAATTGATGGTGTGAAGAGCTACGATTTCGGCAACGCTCAGTACTTCTGGTTAGCTTCAGGCGTCGTCTCTGTACTGCTTGCCCTGACAGTCTGGAATGCGAAGAAAATCGTCGATATTGACGAAGTAGAAAACAAAAAATATCAAGCGTCACCAAGCGTTTAAACGCGACTAAGAAGGAGCTGTTTTCAGCTCCTTCTTCCCTTCTTTATTCCCTATCTTTAGTAGCCTTTTATAGGAATTTTTTATGTGTAAGACCAAAATTGTCGCCACTCTTGGCCCTGCTAGCCAAACGAGAGAAAAACTGACTCAACTTATCCGCGCTGGAGTGAACGTTGTCCGACTCAACTTTTCCCATGGCAGTGCTGAAGAACATATTGAACGCGCCAAGCTTGTTCGCACTATCGCTGAAGAACTCAATACTACGGTTGGTGTATTGGTTGATTTACAAGGTCCCAAAATTCGCATTGCTTGTTTTGAACAAGGCAGCATTCAACTGACCGCTGGTGATACATTCATTCTGGACGGCCAGTTACAACCAAACGCCGGAAACCAAGAGCGCGTTGGTTTAGATTACCCACAACTCATTCAAGACCTTAATTGTGGTGATATTCTCCTGCTGGACGACGGACGCATTCAACTTAAAGTGACTGACGTAAACAAAGAGAGTGAGCAAGTTACGACTCAAGTAATAAACAATGGCAAGCTATCTAATCGTAAAGGTATCAACCTATTGGGGGGCGGACTTTCAGCGCCGGCTCTGACTGATAAAGACAAACAAGACATACTTACTGCCGCTCAACTTCGAGCCGATTTCCTTGCGATTTCATTCCCGAGAAACGGTGCAGACATTGATTATGCTCGTGAACTGGCACTAAAAGCCGGTTGTCATGCTCAAATCGTTGCCAAAGTGGAACGTGCTGAAGTGGTAAGTAGTATTGAATCAATGGACGACATCATCCATGCATCAGATGTGATCATGGTCGCTCGCGGAGACCTTGGTGTAGAGATTGGTGATGCCCGTCTACCAAATGTGCAAAAAGCTCTGATTACTCGTGCCAAATACTTGGGTAAACCAGTAATTACCGCCACGCAAATGATGGAATCCATGATTGAAAACCCACTACCAACGCGTGCTGAAGTGCTAGATGTAGCCAATGCCGTAATTGATGGTACGGATGCAATTATGTTATCAGCGGAATCTGCAGCTGGTTTATATCCGGTTGAGGCGGTTGAGGCGATGGTAAGAATTGCAACAGGCGCAGAAGAACAAAGTACATGTGCTCAAGGTTGCTGGGATAAACTGCAACACCTTTGCAATGATGCAGGCAAAAGCTTTGCGCTCTCATCGATGATTTCAGCTTCTAAAGTACATAAAGATCTTGGCGTTGCCATTATTACTCAACATGGTGAAACACCACTTCTTATGTCAAGATGCCAGAGTAAAGCTACCATTTGGGCAGTCTCTGATAAGCCAGAGTTGTTGAGCAAATTAACTATTTTGCGCGGTGTGACACCTATATACATGACGAACATTGATACGAACGCGGAAGCATTATCTAAACAACTGGTTGGGCATCTCTCAACACAGGCGAGTGAAAAGGAAATTACCTCTCTTTTAGTGACTCAATTAGAATCCGTTGAAGGTGTCGGCAGCGTGAATGTTTGTCGTCTATTACACCTTACCGCACATGAAGATTTGGCAGCTTAAGTGTAGGGCTTAGTTGCTTTAGGTCCGTCCCCCCCGAGACCGACCCCTCCCCTGCTCCACAGGGTTTCTTGGCCTGCCTCTATAAGCAGGCCCTTTTTATTGATCCGTCTTACGTATAATCGTCCAAATGAATGCGAGGCGCTCTTGCGGCATTTAACGCACACATAAGAGCAAGCGAGCCTGCGAGTAAAAATCCGGTTTGAAAAGCGTTAAAAATTACAGGTTGGGGCGTATTAAGTAATTCACTCAATGACCCTTCTGCACTGAAGTTGGGGATTAATGAATAAATCAAAGTGCCAAACACCGCAGTACCAGCAGAGGCACCAACAGATCGGCTTAACGAGCCCATTGATGTGATTCGACCTAAGTTTTCTTTACCTGCAATGGTCTGAATTTGTAATTGAGTTGATGGCATAACCGTTCCGAATCCCAGACCGCATAAGCACCCAAATGCACTGACCATATAAGGTCCAAAATCAAACATCGCCAACGAGAAAAACGCCAAACTGCTTAGCGACATACCGATTACAGGCAACCATTTCGGCACACCAGTTTTAGCGATCACCTTCCCTGTAATATAAGAGCCACTAATCATCCCTGCCGACAATGGCATCAACAATAGTCCAGCACTAGCTGCAGACGTATTTAAGCCAACCTGAAGAAAAATGGGCAAGAAAAACACTAATGAAAACAAGCATGCTGCAAACAGAAATGTGGAAGTCAGTGGAATATAAATTTCTTTTTGAACCAACAAACTTAAAGGTAGAAATGAATGAGTAACTCTTTTTTGTTGCAAAACAAACGCAAACAAAAGAACAGCGAAAGTCACCAATAAAGCCAAGCTGGTAGACGAATTCCACGGGAAGTAATGACCACCAGCAGACAACCAATAAATAATCGTGGTCATCATGCTTGGAAACAGAAGTAATCCAAAGAAATCTATCGATTTTTTCTCAGGTATACGGCTGACTTGTTCAAGCTTTGTTAAACGATACAGTGCAAACACAATTAATGGCAAATTGAACCAAAACAACCAATGCCAAGTTAAATAGGTCACCACAACGCCGCCGAGCACAGGGCCACAGATACTGGATAAAGCAAACAATGAGGCAAAATAACCTTGGAACTTAGCTCTTTGTCTGGGCGGAACATATTCACTAATTAACGCTTGAGACAGGCTCATTAAACCGCCACTGCCTAGCCCCTGAACAATCCGTCCAAATACTAAACCGTGCATACTCACGGCTAACGCACAAAGCACTGACCCCAACGCAAAAATGCAAAGCGCAATCATCAGCATTTTTTTACGACCATACTGATCGCCAAGCCAACCATATACTGGTACAGAAGCTGCACCTGCAAGCATGTAACCAATAGCAATCCACGATGAAAGCTGAATATTACCCAAATCTCTGACCATGACAGGTGTTGCAGTTGCTAACAGTGTTTGATCGATAGCCGCCAGAAACATGGGTAAAAAGACTGTGGTAAAGATGGTAAGAAAGGTTTTCTTATCTATCGGCTCCGACATGGTATTCCTTCATTGATGACAAGTGCCAATATCATACACTGAAATAGCGTTTTATTAATCTTACGGCTACAAGAGCTTCACTTTCATTTGGTACAAGTTATTGTATAAAAAGATTAAAACATCATTTTCAACAAAAAAGCATTGCCAATATATCAATTAAATGAGCAAAGAAAATTAACTCATTCAATACTTAAATTTGCTATAGAGATACGTAATCCAATCAGCAGAAAAGTCAAACAAACCTAACACCACCCCATACAAAACAAGGCTTACAAAACAGATTGAATACCAATGATATTTCCAATGAATATTTAATAACCCAGTATTTCCCAAGCTTTATTAACAAAACATGTTGGTTAATCGATATGCTTCAAAAACAAAAGCCACTCAAACTTAAGTGATTAAAATCACAATTAAAGTGCAATAAAATGAAATAACAAAATAGTTCATTTTTTATTTAAATTAATTAGATCTACATCACAATGTTTATCCACTTTTGCAACTTTTCTCACTTTTAATTGAGATTTAAATCGCTATCATGCTCCCAAATTGGACAGGCGGTAATCAAGCCGATCCTGAATTGATACAAAACATAGAGAGTTACCCTTATGCGTAAATCACTTCTTACTCTTGGCCTGTTAGCAGCAACTTCTGCTCCAGTTATGGCTGCTGATTACTCAGATGGCGACATCCACAAAAACGATTACAAGTGGATGCAATTCAACCTGATGGGTGCTTTTGATGAGCTTCCTGGTAAATCTAGCCATGATTACCTAGAGATGGAATTTGGCGGCCGCTCAGGAATCTTTGATCTTTACGGCTACGTTGACGTTTTCAACCTAACAAGCGATCCAGGTAGCGACAAAAACGGCAAAGAAAAAATCTTTATGAAGTTCGCGCCTCGTATGTCTCTAGACGCGCTGACTGGCAAAGATCTATCTTTTGGTCCAGTACAAGAGCTATACCTATCAACTCTTATGGAATGGGGTGGTAACTCTGGCGTTAACTCTCAAAAAGTTGGTCTAGGCTCTGATGTTATGGTTCCTTGGTTAGGTAAAGTAGGTATGAACCTGTACGGTACTTACGACTCTAACAAGAAGGACTGGAACGGTTACCAATTCTCTATGAACTGGTTCAAACCTTTCTACTTCTTCGAGAACGGTTCATTCATTTCTTACCAAGGTTACATTGATTACCAATTTGCAATGGAAGACAAATACTCTTCAGCTAGCAACGGTGGTGCAATGTTCAACGGTATCTACTGGCACTCAGACCGCTTCGCTCTAGGTTACGGTCTTAAAGGTTACAAAGATATCTACGGTATTAAAGATACTGATGGCTTCAAGTCAACTGGCTTTGGTCACTACATCTCAGCAACTTACAAATTCTAATATTTGAAGTCTAAATTGCTCGAAAGGCGCCGATTGGCGCCTTTTTTATTGCTTTCCCAGTCTTGCTCATTATCCTTAGCCGCAGAGATTATTTAACGGTGATTTTTGGGAAATATGAATATCGTCATTGTTGGCCCGGGTGCAATTGGCAGCCTATGGGCGTACAAACTGCATCAGGCTGGACACAAGGTTTCCTTGTGGGGCACCAAGCAAACCCAGCAATGGATGTTGGCAGCGGATGATTCCCCTGAAATTCTATTTAACTATAACCAACCACAGACTCTTATCGATGCGGATCTTTTACTGATCACAGTAAAAGCATGGCAGGTTGAAGCCGCCATAACGCCACTCCTACCCCATGTGAATAAAGATACCATTCTGTTTTTTATGCATAATGGTATGGGTGCTGTAGATGACATCGCAGAGCTGATATCCGACTATCCGGTCGTCATCGCCACCACAACCCACGGCGCACTTAAAACCGATGCTCATCATGTAAAACACACGGGAGTTGGCCAAACTCAGCTTGGCGCATTCAATTTCTCTGATAAACCAAATAAAAAAGGCGAGCAATGTACCTTTTTGGTTGACGTGTTGAACCACGCTTTACCGGCTGTATCGTGGAACTCAAATATACAGCTTGCTCTGTGGAATAAATTAGCCATCAACTGCGCAATCAATCCCCTGACAGCCATTCATCAATGCCTGAATGGTGAATTAGCAGAAGGGAAATTTCGTCCAACACTAAACGCTGTGATTGATGAGTTAGTGTCGGTGATGCAAGCAGAAAAGATTCCCGTCGACAGGAACCAACTGACAACCACCATCGACAATGTCATTCGCGCCACAGCAGCTAATAAATCTTCAATGCATCAAGATATTTTCTATCGTCGTCAAACCGAGATAGACTTCATTACAGGCTACCTTGTACGTAAAGCTCAACAACATGGCATAGAAGTGCCTGCCAATACTGAGTTGTACAAGCAAATCAAATTATTAGAACAACAACGGAAAACATCATGACTAAACGCATACTCGTTCCTATCGCTCCGGGTACGGAGGAAATGGAAGCGGTAACCATCATTGATATTCTGGTACGTGCTGACTATCAAGTTGTGGTTGCGAGTGCCGATTTTGAAGGCAAACTCACCATGAAGGCGTCTCGTGGCGTAACCTTAACAGCTGATTGCAAGTTGGTTGATATCGCAGATGAAGAGTTCGACGCTGTTGTTCTACCAGGGGGTGTACAAGGCTCAGAGAATTTCCGTGACAGCACCGTTTTGGTTGAAATCATCAAACAACAAAAGTACGACGGACGCCTAGTTGCCGCTATCTGCGCAGCGCCTGCCGTCGTTCTGGTTCATCATGACCTGTTCCCAGGTGCCTTGATGACAGGTCACCCGAACTTTAAAGACCATATTCCTGAAGATTTATGGCGTAACCGTCGCGTCACTTACGATGTGAACAACAACCTTCTCACCAGCCAAGGTCCAGGATCAGCCTTAGAGTTTTCTATTGAGATCATAGCCTTACTCTCTGGTAAAAAGTTGGCTCGTGAAATTGCACTACCTATGGTGCCTGTGCCACAACTGAACTATGAAAAATACGGTGAGGCATAAATGCTGGATATCAACGGTATTCGTGCACAATTTCCAGCCCTGTCTCAGAACATCAATAATGAACCCTTGGTGTATCTCGATAGCGCAGCAACCACTCAGAAGCCTCAAGTCGTTATTGATGCGATTACTCACTACTACAGCGCACAAAATGCCAATGTGCACCGTGGCAGTCACAGTTTAACCGCGCACGCTACCAGCCAATTTGAAGCAGCAAGAGACAAGGTCGCTCAATTTATTGGTGCCAAGAGCAGTAAGAGTATTATCTGGACTCGCGGTGCGACGGAAGCGCTGAATCTCATAGCTCAAACCTATGCGAGAAACACGCTTAAGGTCGGTGATGAAATACTGATTAGTGAGATGGAACATCACGCGAATATTGTGCCTTGGCAAATCGTTGCACAGCAAACGGATGCGACGATCGTAAAAGTCCCGATGACGAAAAATGGCGAGTTCGATTTAGCGGCATTCCATCAATTGCTGACCACTAACACCAAAATCGTCGCATTAGCTCACATCACTAACGTGACGGGCTGCCGTCAACCAATTGAGGACGTGATTCAAGCCGCTCATAATAAAGGGGCTATTGTCGTTGTCGATGGTGCTCAGGGCATAGTGCATGAAAAAGTGGATGTCTCTGCATTAGACGCTGATTTCTATGTATTCTCTGGCCACAAACTCTATGCTCCTGCGGGTATTGGGGTTCTTTACGGAAAGTTAGATCTGCTAGAGGCGATGCCACCTTGGCACGGCGGCGGAAAAATGGTCGAGAAAGTGTCGTTCTCTGGCACCACCTTCTCTGGCTTACCAGGCAAATTCGAAGCGGGTACTCCAAACGTAGCCGGTGCGATTGCTTTAAGCTGTGCGATTGACTGGTATGAGAGCTTTGATAGAAATGCCATCGAAGATCATATTCATCAGCTCCAACACAAAACTTATCAGGCGTTAAGTGCGATTGATGACATTCGTGTATTGGGCTACCAAAGTAACGCCAGCATCTTAAGTATTGTTATGGATGGTGTTCATCATCAAGATTTAGCGACTTTGCTTGATCAACAAGGAATCGCGGTTCGCGCAGGACATCATTGCGCCCATCCTCTGATGGAAGCGTTTGGTGTCAAAGGAACTGTGAGAATTTCGTTTGGTATCTACAATACGGATGAAGATGTCGAACGCTTAATTGCAGCCATCGAAAAAGCTGTCGACATGCTGTAATTCCACCGCTTTTAGCTTTTTCTTTGCCTTATTCCTCCATTCAATTGGAACTATGTTCAGCTATTGCCAGACAGGACGTCTGGCAAAGTGTTGACGGACACAGGATGTGGCCTACAACACGGTAGCTCGAAACAGAGTGGAAATTGGATGAAAGAGAGGAATATCGGCAAACGGGCTTTTTGGTGACTTTTTTGCCTGCAGAAAAAAGTTACATAGCCACGACAGTGGCTATCAATAAATGAAAATTAAACAGCGATCTCTTTTACTTTATCGATGATAGCCTTCAAGCCATTTCCACGAGAAGGGCTCAAGTGCGTAATAAGTCCGAGCTGTTCGAAGTATCCATCGACATCAAAATCTTGGATCTGTTGAGACGTTTTGCCTTCAAAAGCAGCCATCACTAGGGCAATCAATCCACGTACGATACGTGCATCAGAATCAGCGCAGAAATGCCAGATCCCCTCTTCTTGCTGGCTAACCAACCAGACTAAGCTTTCACATCCCGAAACAGTAACTTGTTCACTTTTCAGTTCTTCTGGCATCACAGGTAGCTTTTTGCCCCACTGAATCACCTGACGGTAGCGGTCTTCCCAGCCGTTAAACTGTTGCATGGTCTGCACTATGTCTTCGCTGGTGATTTCGATGCCAAAAGGTGAGGCTGGAAAAGCAGTCATGAACAATACTCCAGAGATTACTTACTGTGTTTCTGAATGATTTTTTCAACGATACGCGCAACGGCAACAAAACCGAATGTTGCGGTAACGACGGTAGCAGCACCAAAACCAGACGCACAATCCATTCGTTTAGGACCTTCTGCAGTCGATTTAGTCGCACATACTGAACCATCCGCTTGTGGGTACTTGAGATGTTCTGTTGAGAAAACACAGTCGATACCAAACTTGCGTGCCGGATTGGTCGGGAAATTATGGTGCTGACGCAGACGATCTTTGATCTTCTTCGCCAGAGGATCTTGAATAGTTTTGGTCAGATCAGCCACTTTGATTTGCGTAGGATCGGTTTGACCACCAGCGCCGCCAATCGTAATCACTTTGATCTTGTTGCTACGGCAATAAGCAAGCAAAGAGGCTTTTGCTTTCACACTGTCAATCGCATCCAACACATAGTCATAATCTTTGGTCAGATACTCATGCTGATTGTCGGGTGTGATGAAATCATCAATCAAATTAACTTTGCACTCAGGGTTAATTAGCTTAACGCGTTCTGCCATCACTTCAATTTTGCTCTGACCAACAGTACCAGACATAGCATGAATTTGACGGTTAATGTTGGTCACACAAACATCATCCATATCAATCAGCGTCAACTCACCAATACCTGTTCTTGCCAGCGCTTCAACAGCCCATGAACCGACACCGCCAATGCCAATGACACATACATGCGCTGCACGTAGGATATCGACTTCGCTATTACCATACAGTCGACGAGTACCGCCGAATCGTTGGTTATAGCAATCTGAGGCTGGAGTATCGAGTTCACGCATGACAACAATCCAAATTTAAAAGGGTTGAAAAAGAAAGAGTGCGATTTATACGCACTCTTAATATAAATGTCCAGACCATCACATCCAAACTCCGCCAAACTTATTGGCGTTGTAGGTAGACAATAAGTAGCAGACTGAAAAGTTATTCCAACTTCTCGGGTGGTAATGCCCAAGGTGCCTGCAATGGCGAGTTCTCAAGCCCTAACTTCCAAACACGACCAAAGTGTTTGTAGTGCCCAGCTTCAGTACCCGCTCTTGGTCCCATACCATGATAAAGATCGAGATGGTTCTGTTTTACCGCGCCACCTGTATCTAACACTATCAACAAACGTAATTGGTGAGCGCCAGACCAAGTGCCATCCGCATTCAACAAAGGCACTTCCGCCAAAATTGGCGTTCCCATCGGAAACAGAGTGCGATCGCCCGCTACCGATGCCATTGGTAATAAAGGAATACCTGCCGTCCCCGTTACTGGTGCAGCCGCTCTTGGTTGGAAAAAGACATAAGAAGGATTCTGTTCCAGAAGCTCTTTCACTGCTGCTTCATCATTCGAATGCGCCCACTCATTGATGGCTTTGAGCGACATCTTTTCACGTTCAACCAATCCTCGCTCAATCAGCACTTTGCCAATGCTGATGTAAGCCTTGTTATTTTTACCTGCATAAGCAAAGTATTCTAAAGTGTCATCGTCACCAAAGTGCACAAAGCCACTGCCCTGCACTTCCATAATAAAAGGATCAATTCGGTTTGCCGCATACCCTAGTTCAAGCCCTTGTCCATCAAGTGCGCCATCATAGATTTGCGCTCGTGTCGGACACTCAATCTCACACTTAGGCATGCTGTGAACGGGATACTTAAAGGTTTCGTCAGGAGTATGACGCAGCTCTATCACCGGAGAAAAATACCCTGTGAACAAGACATTGCCTTTACTATCACCGCCGCCTAACTGAGCAGACTGGATACCAAACTGAGAGAGCTGAGTAGTATCACCACTTTCTATTACCCACTCGTTGAGCTTCTCATAGAGAGGACCAAAGGTTTTGGCCATAGAAGGAGAATTGACAACCACTTGCTCACTTTGCTTCGCAAATTCGGTAAAGTCGCGCGGTTTATTGGATTCCACCACATCCACTTTATTCAGTGTTCTGGCAAAAGGTTCGTCTAAGTATTGTTGCGCTCTGTCGGTCGGTTGAGCACAACCAAACAGAAGCGCTAAGCTGGCAAGAGAAAGAAGGCGTTTGTTCACTGAAGGCATCCCATATTGAATTCGACCGAAAGGATGACAAACTAACTACCGAAGCGCAATTGCGAAATTGTTAAATTAGTTTTTTCCTGACATTCGGAAAATAGGTTTGTAATGAGCGCTGGTTAGCTGCTTCATTTCCGTATTTTCAGGATTCGTCATTTGAAACTTGTATTCCTGCCCCGCCACCTTGAAAGTTAAATAGTGTCCATCGAAATCATACCGAGTGGTATAAACACGCCCTTCCATCATGATGCCGTCAGAGCCAATTTCCAGCCTTCGCGTTGAGTAGTAAGCTACGTCTTGCTCCACCCAGACACCGTATATCTCTTGTTTTGGCGATAGGGTGCTTTTTATTCTCTCAATCACATTTCCGTAAAGAATTGCCGCTACAATACTTCCCAAAATAAAGAGCAAGATTAGGAAGAGTTCCAACCGTTTTCTGTTTTTCACACTACTGCCATTCGTCGCAGAGTCTGTTTGTGAATTATTAAACATTTGGTCTCGATTTAATTTTTCTGCTTTAGGCATCGTATCTCTTACTTAGAACTAAATTAATTCAACACTGCCAGTACAGAATTGAAAAAATAGTCGCGTTAACCTACTAAAAACCGCTTGCTCACAATTGAATAAAAAGTCATTATTCAGACATATTTAAACAACCATAACCATAAAGAGTGTCATCAGTGAAAATTCGTAGTACCGCTCTTGTTAAAGGCTTTAGACAGTCAGCTCCCTATGTTAACGCTCACCGTGGAAAAACCATGGTTGTGATGGTGGGCGGTGAAGCAATTGCCGATAAAAATTTCGCGAATATTATTAGTGATTTGGCTCTGCTACATAGTCTTGGTGTCAAAGTAGTGCTTGTTCACGGCGCGCGCCCACAGATAAATCAGATTTTAGAGACAAATAACCGCACCACTCCGTATCACAAAGGCATTCGAATCACTGATGAAGAAGCCTTAGGCTTGGTTATGCAAGCCGCTGGTCAACTTCAACACGCGATTACCGCGCGCCTTTCAATGAGCTTAAACAACACGCCAATGGCCGGTACTCAGCTCAATGTGGTCAGCGGAAATTTTGTGATCTCTCAACCACTAGGTATAGATGATGGCGTCGACTATTGCCACAGCGGAAAAATTCGCCGTATCGATATCGATGGCATTAATCGTATGCTCGACCAAGGTTCTATTGTCCTGCTAGGCCCAATTGCGAGTTCAGTCACTGGCGAATGTTTTAACTTGCTCTCAGAAGAAGTGGCGACACAAGTTGCGATAAGATTAAAAGCTGAAAAGCTGATCGGCTTCTGTTCCGAACAAGGCATCATGGATAGCGAAGGCAATTCGATTGCAGAACTTTACCCTGCTGAAGTGAATAACCTAATTGAGAAAATGGAAGCTGGAGACGATTCCAACGGAGAGGAAAGATCGGGCACACTGCGTTTCTTGAAAGCAGCGGTGGCCGCTTGCCGAGCTGGCGTTCCTCGCAGCCATTTGGTCAGTTACAAAGAAGACGGAGCGTTAATTCAAGAGCTGTTTTCTTTTGATGGTATCGGTACGCAAATAGTAAAAGCGAGTACAGAGCAAATTCGCCAAGCACAGATCGATGATATCGGCGGTATTTTTGATCTGATTCGTCCATTGGAAGAACAAGGCATATTGGTACGTCGTTCACGTGAGCAATTAGAGCAAGAGGTTCACAAATTCACCATCATTGAAAAAGATGGGCTGATCATTGGTTGTGCGGCTCTTTACCCTTATCCAGAAGAAGATATGGCGGAGATGGCGTGTGTGGCAATTCACACCGAATACCGAGATGGAGATCGTGGCGCATTACTGCTACGTCACATGAAACAACAATCTAAGCTAATGAATATAAATAAATTATTTGTATTAACTACGCATAGCTTGCACTGGTTTAGAGAACAGGGCTTCATCGAATATGGTGTCGATGCACTGCCAATGTCAAAACGTCAGCTTTACAACTATCAACGTCGCTCAAAAATACTCATTCTTAAACTTTAGTCACATAAATATATTCAATTAATAGCAGATGTAATATTTATATCTACTGTTAATTGAATAATCAGTATATTAATTTGTATTTTAGATGTTCATTAATTAATCACTTTTCATACAACACAGAGCTGTGTAAAATCTCGCCACTCGTGACATAGATCACCTTATTGCATTGAGTTGGAATTCTACCTAATCGCTTAACTTAGGGAGAGCACGGATTGCTTCAACGATAAATAACTTATTGAAGAGCAAACTAATTTATATGAAAACCGTAATTTGTAATTCGCTACAAAGCTTCTGGGATATGGCAGATCATGACTTCCTTGAAGGCCTAGACGTACATTGCGTGTTTCCCGTCAGTGACTACCTAAAAAGCTTTATCTTAGGCTCACAAACGCGCTATAAGATTCGTAACATCACTTTTTCAAAAGCTGTTTGCTAACACCTTTTGTGAATTTGCTAGGCAGCCAAGGAAGGTTGCTAGAATCTCAGCCTGTTACTAAAACTACACATTTTCTCAACGAAAACAGTGGAGTTACCCTTTTAAGCGTTCAACCAGTCCACTCGCTCGTTCTGTCTTAAACTGAATACCTCGTTTCAGCACACCGATATCACAATACAAAGCCAGACGCTCTTTCGCTCGGGTAATACCTGTGTAGATGAGTTCTCGTGTCACTATCGGGCTGTACTCCGGCGGCAAAATCATCGCAGTAAACTCAAACTCACTACCCTGTGATTTATGAATCGTCATGGCAAACGCGGTTTCATGCTGAGGAACTCGGCTTGGCAATACGGCTTTTACGCTGCCATCAGGAAGCTCAAAATAGACTTTGAGTCTTTGTTCTGCGTCCTCTTCATCTCTCATGCAAATACCGATATCGCCGTTATACAAACCAAGAGCATGATCGTTTAGCGTTACCATCACAGGGCGACCGTGATACCAAAGCTCCTGCTGAGTTTTAATCAAATTGCGAGCCGCCAAAGCACGCTCAATTCGATGATTAAGTCCTACCACACCAAAGTCACCTTCACGCACAGCACACAACAAACGGCTTTGACTGAAAGCTTTTAACACCGCTTTGGCTTTACTTGCCATCGTTTCAAGTTGCAAGCTTTCAAGAGACTCTGTTGTTATATCAGCTTTGTTGCGCTCGCCTGCTCGTTGAAGATAAACAGAATACGCGTCCACCAGAGATTTAATCATCTGGTTATAGTTGTCACTGCTTAACGGGTAATGATGGATATCCGAGAAATCTTGATTCCAGACTTCATCTACCTTCGCTGCTCTGCCGCTGTTTATCGCTTTAGCCAATTGTCCAATACCGGATCGGGCATCAAAGCGATAACTCTTTTGCAGCATACACAAGCTATCTGCAACGCTGCTGTGTGAAATCTTGAGATTGGTAGATGAAACTGGATTGCCCAAGGAGTTGAAACCAGTCAGTTCAGAGAGCAACTTGCCTTGCGCGGCGCTGTATCCGTTATCAATAAATGAGCAGATATCACCCAACACCGCCCCCGCTTCAACGGAAGCAAGCTGGTCTTTATCACCAAGTAAAATCAAACGTGCATGGCTAGGCAGTGCATCGACCAGTTTTACCATCATGGACAGATCCACCATGGAAGCTTCATCCACCACCAGCACATCTAAGTGCAGCAGGTTTTTGTTGTGATGACGAAACTCAGCACTGCCCGGAATGGCGCCAAGCAGGCGATGAATGGTACTGGATGTGGTTGGAATAGCAGATTTTAACTCCGGTTCTACAGCTAAACTTTCTACCGCTTTACCGATAGATTCAGTCAAACGAGCCGCCGCCTTACCGGTTGGCGCGACCAACTTAATATTCGGTGTATGACCTTGCTGCTGCGATTGGCGAATTAAAGCTGCGAGTAATTTGGTGACCGTCGTAGTTTTACCGGTTCCCGGTCCTCCGGAAATGACCGCAAAGCGACGAGTCAAAGCCACTGCTGCTGCCACTTTCTGCCAGTTTAAACAGCAGTTAGCAGGAACAAGGGCATCAAGCGGTTGAAGATCTTCCATTCGCTGAACACTAGTGAGCACGGCATCGATTGCAGTCCAGTTCAGTTGGCCATCGTCGATCACATCAAGGTAATCACACACCATTCGCTGACGACTGACCTGAGAAGTCTCACTGCTTTTCAAGGCTTTAAAAAGAAATCGGTAGTCGCGTTCAAATAACACATCGAGCAGCTCTTTTAGTTTTTGTACATCTGTAGGCTTTAAGATCATCGGTGACCCAAAGCTCTGTAATCTGTGTGCTAGAGTGACTTCATAATGCCAGTACCGATGCAAATAGAGCCTCTGCCCATCAAACATCAGCGGAACCGCCTCCCCTTGCAAGCCAACCAACTTTGAGCTTGGTAAAATTCGATTCCAATCCGCATTCACCCAAAGCGGATTCACCGCTAAAGCCGCTTCACCATACAGACCCAGTTTGGCGGACAGATCAACGCTGCTGCCGTGACTATCCCACAGTGCTAGACAAATATTGCCTTTACCCAGTTCCGCGCTGACGGCTGCGACCAATAAGAGAAAGGCATTTTTTTCCTGCGTACTCAGTTCGTCTCCAGACAAAAGAGAAGCGACAAAACGAGCAAATTGATAATCAAGCTGGCGAATACTGCCCTGCTTAGCCAAACGCGCTAACACATCCAAAGCTTGTGTGCTCATAATCCTAGCTCCATTTGCCCTGTTGACGTTGTGCGTTCATCTAGCTCTTTACCTTGTATCAGTAAATCCAGTTCTTCTAACATTGTTTGGCTTGGTTTTGCATTGAAAATACCGTGCTGCGCTTTGCCATCCATACCGCGCAGGAACAGATAGTAAACACCACCGAAGTGTTTGTTGTAGTCATAATCCGCTAAACGACTTTGTAAAAAGCGGTGCAGCGCTAATGCATACAACTGATATTGCAGATCGTATCTGTGTTCTGCCATTGCTGAAGCCAAGCGTTCACCGTGGTAAGCCTCGACTTCATTGCCTAAATGATTCGATTTCCAATCCAGAACATAGTATTTGCCTTCATGCTCAAACACTAAGTCGATAAAGCCTTTCAGCATCCCCTGAACGGTGTAGAACCCCAGATCACCCGCCTTGGCAGAAAGAGGATCATGGCGTTGAACTACACGGTTTAACGCTGGTGCGGTAAGAACTTCAATTGGCAACAAAAATTCCATCTCAACCAATCTCTGATGAGGTTGTTTTTGGTTAAGCAGTAACTTTTTACCATCTAGCGGAGTCGCCAACACATCGTTCACCAGCTTTTGGATCACAGGTAACCATTCCATCTCTAACTGTTCTAGTTCCAGCAGATGACTGATGATTTGCGTGTTGTGTTCGCTGTTTGCAGATTCAGTGAACTCAACCTCTTCAAACACTGTGTGCAAGAAAGTACCGGGGCGCGCACCTCGCGGAAAAGTGAAAATGGTTCGTTCTATTTCCGTCTCGGTCAGGTCATCATGTTCGTCTGCAGAATCTACATCGAAACCTGCAATTTCTATTGTCGCGTCATGTTCTTTTTGATGACTGCCCTGTTTCACCAAACCCGAATAACTGGTAATACGCCAAAAACGGTCAATCTCGCTTTGCAGCTCCTTGGCTATAAGAGCTGGCAGTGTTTGTTCTGACGGAGTAAACACTGTGTCATGTGCTTCTGGAGGCGAAGTAACACAGACAGAAGATAAGTGTTTTGCATGGGATTGAACGGACTGAGTCAGGAGATCGATCCCCCCCTCCTGCCCGTTTTGCAACAGATAGCCGATAGCGCTGTGATGAACACCTGTTGGCTCTTTGGTTGAGCGACCATTACGCAGAGGGGCAACACCGATAAAACAGCCATAAACCGAACGGGTTAATGCCACATAAATCAAACGCAAATCTTCCGCTAAACGTTCTTTGTCCGCCTGTTGCAGAGCCTGTTTATCACCAGTGATATCCAGCAGGGTTTCACCGCTGGCAGTGTCGTAAAACTTACCTTCGCTCGCTTCTCGATAGCTGACCACAAACGGCAAAAACACCAAATCATATTCCAAACCTTTGGATTTGTGGATGGTAACGATCTGCACCAGATTTCTTTCTGACTCTAAACGTTGAATCGCTTCATCATTGCCACCCATCCCTTGCTCGGCATCGGTGATCGTTTGAGCCAACCAACGCAATAAGCCGTGGTCACTATCAATATCTTGAGTGGCTTGTTGTAACAGCTCGCTAATGTGCATGAAATCGGTAAGGTTTCGCTCTCCATCCGTCTCTTCTAACCAGCGTTCTGCAATATGACGAAGACTTAAAACAGATCGAAGCATTGGCAGCACGCCACGCTCAAGCCAAAGCTGTCGGTACTGCTTAAACTCGTTAACGGCTTTTTCCCACTCGTTTTCATCGTTATTGAGTGCATCAAGCTGCTTCGAATTCAGCGCAAACAGTGGCGAGGCTAAAGCCGCGCGTAGCGCTCTGTCATTTTCGGGAGTAAGCACGGCTTGCAGTAAACGTTGAATATCTTGAGCAATTGCACTGGTAAACACGCTATCACGGTTAGACAGATACACACTGGCAATACCTTGTTTCGCCAGTGCTTCTTTAATCATTCGACCTTCATTACCTGTTCGAACCAATACGGCAATGTCACCCGCTTGAATCGCTTTGTCTTTCCCACAACTAAAGTGTGCCAGACCTTGCTGCGCCGCCGTTAAAATAGTTTGAATCTGACTAGCGGTAGCCTGAGCCATAACATCCAAATAACTGCCTTTGGTTACTGGCGCACTTTCCGTTTCTTGCAGCCAATAAGTCAATGCGGGTTGCTTCTCACCATTTAACAACCACTCTTTTTTAGCGGCGTACGGGTTTGGATTGACGGGTAAGAAAGGAATATCGGCATCATAAATAAACGGGCTGTCAGCCAGCTTAAATACTTGGTTAACCGCCTCGACCATATCGGCGCTTGAACGCCAGTTGGTTCCCAAGGTGTAATGGGCCGCAACCTGATTACGCGCTTTAATGTAGGTAAAAATATCCGCACCGCGGAAAGCGTAAATCGCCTGCTTAGGGTCACCGATCATAAACAAACCACACTCAGGATTGTTCAGATAAATGCGGCTGAAAATACTGTATTGCAGCGGGTCGGTATCTTGGAATTCATCGATCATTGCCACCGGATAAAGATGGCGTATGCGCTCAGCTAATAACCCCTGTTCATCGCCGTCGATAGACGCAGACAGTTGACTCAATAGATCATCAAACGACAACCACTGTTTGCTCGCTTTGGCTTTCGCCAACATAGCGCGGCAATGATGAATAGCGTGAGCAACTAAAGGCGCTTCAATTGTTATTGGCTCAGCTAAGAACTGTTCAATAACATTAAAAATCTCAAGTTGAGGCGGATTACCTTTCTTAGATTTCTCCGTCAGTTTGCTTTGAGCAAACTCCGATAACGCTTCAGGCACCAGCAAATCGTGTGTAGCAGAACTCGCCCACTGAGTCAGACTTTCGATCCGTCTTAATAGTGCATTTTGAGAGTTCTTATGCAGATCGGAGCCGGCAATACTTGGCTCAATATCCTCCAGAGCAGCAAGCCATTGCGTCTTGATAACATCAATTTTCAGCAGATTGTTTTTATGCAATTCAGCCAGATCGCCGTCCATCATAGGTGTGGTCAGTGACAAAGGAATACCCGATAAATAACCACCAATTTTTTCTAACAGTACAGCGGGAGACGACCACAAGCGTCGAACTTCGGCCGCCAAATTTAATGGCAAAGGATAGAACTGACGACGCCAGTAGTCGGCGACGACTTGCGCTTTCAAATGACTTTCATCGGTGACAAATTCGTTGTTAAAGCGGCTGCCTGATTCAAAAGCATTTTGCGTCAGCATTCTTTGACAGAAACCATGAATGGTATAAACCGTCGCTTCATCCATCTGACGTTCAGCATCCAGCAGAAGCTTGGCTGCGTAAGCGTGATCCGCATAGTCGTTGAGTAAAGGTTCAATCACGGGGTCATCGCTGTGCCCTCGAGAGAAGGCTAAGCGGGCATCATGAATGCGCGCTCGGATACGATCGCGTAGTTCAGCGGTCGCCGCTTCAGTAAAGGTCACCACTAAGATTTGCTCAACGGTTAAAGGCACTTGATGGCGGCTTTCTTCACTTCCATGTCCCAGCAGCAGGCGCAAATAGAGCCCCGCAATGGTAAAGGTTTTACCGGTACCCGCAGAAGCTTCTATCAAACGCGCGCCATGTAGTGGAAAAGTCATGGTCTCTAGTGGCGTTGCTACGATACTGGAAGGAAGATTCATTCGTTATTATGCCTTTCGTTAAACCAATAATTGTGTCGCAAAATTTATGTGATCTTGTTTAAGAATTTATATGTTGGTGAATGCAAGCGTCAACGCTCAGATAGTTATGCGAGTAGCTTCACAGAACGCACCAACTTGGAACATTACACTGCACCCACTTAATGCAAACTTAGTTTATAAAAGAACCACTTATAGGTTATACAAACTATCCGTTTTAAAACGCTGCCTGCATTAACACCGAATTATGGTCCCTCTGACCTGTGGCCGTACAGCGAACGCCCTACACCAATAATGATTTTCTGGCGGCCACTTATTCCTGTACTTCTGTTACTCATTTGCACTGCCCACCGCATCAGCACTATCCACTAACTGCAACCTAGGTGCTTGTAGCACTAAGCAGGAAAGCAGCCGTGCCTGCTGCGCGAGTTCGTCATTCCAACTTGGCCAAATTCGTGCGATATACGCGTTATTACCTTCGCCAATTGTGGCGTATCCGTCGTTAAAACATTCGGACATTTTTTTCAAAGATTTCTCTTCATCTTCTACCCATTTGCCACGGCTGAATCCGGCTTCAACACAGGCTAATGCCGTTTTCGGGAAATAGGCGATGGGTGATGTCATTCCCTGATAAAACAGACGGATAAGCTCATCCAGCAACTGTTTGGCCAGCTCGCTGCTTTCAACCGGAGGCAGAATCTGATGCACAACACCTTCTTTGCGATCATAACCAACTAGGTGAGTTTTGCTGACCACGCCCATAGCTGCATGACACAGGTGATCTATCCAAGCTGCCAACAAATCTTGTGACCGAATGGAACCGCTGCGATAACGAACTAAACCGGATTGGAAGCGCTTGGTTAACCATCCTGTCAACTGAACTGGCTTAGACTCTCCCAGTACTAGGCTGGTGATATTGATTTCAAAATCATCCAGCGGTGACTGACATAAGAAGTGAATTTTCTCTAACACCTCTTCGGTTTGAACACGGTTTACTTCAAACTCCAGTTCACCAAAAGCGCCAACAGGCAATTTGCCCTGAGCACGTTGCTGTTGAATAAACTGCTGTAACCTTGCTTCCTTATCCGCTTGAACATCAACACTGAGCAGCACATCAAGCAAACTATCGCGCAGCTGGTAGCTGTTCAAACCATCCAGCGCAAAAGGTTCATCATCTTCCATCACCGCTAATGGCGGTTCAAAAACAACTTTTAAGCGACGATTGAAAAAATACTGCACCGGAAGCCGCCAAAAGCGTTGTAACTCAACCAAATCAAGTTCTAACGGATAACTCACATCCAGCAAATAATCATCCAGCGGTAAATTAAATTCACCACTTGGCGTACCCTGACGCAACGCTGCTGGCAGCCATTCTTTGGCGTAGCTGCCCGCTTCACTTAAGAAAGTTTGTGGACTAAAAGGCACCATAGTGTGAACAGTGGATATCTTATCCACCAGCTTTTTGCCGGAATCATCACTTGGCAGCGCTTCATCACCCGCTAAACAATAGTTTTGCTGGCAGTATTCCAATAACTCACTCACCAGCACTGACGGTACGCGCTCAGTGTTGTCTTGAATTGAGCGGCCAACATAGCTGATATACAGACTTTGCTGCGCAGAAAGCATAGCTTCCAGAAACAGGTATCTGTCGTCATCACGGCGTGAACGGTCGCCTCGTCGAGTCCGACCATTCATCAAATCGAAACCTTCAGGCGGCATAGAACGCGGATATACGCCGTCGTTCATTCCCAACAAGCACACTGCTTTGAAAGGAATCGAACGCATTGGCATCAAGGTACAAAAGTTCACTTGTCCGGCGAGGAAACGCTGACTCACGCGTGTACCCGATAGCTTGTTAGTGAGGTATTCACTGATGATCGCTGGCGCGATGGCTTCATGATAACCCGCATCGGCCAGTTGCTCTTTAAGGGAAACCAAAGTGTCGCGAATGGATTTCAGCGCCATTTCACCATCCAGATCGACAGCGAAGAAATCATCAAGCAGGTTGCTGAGTACTTCTCGCCACTCATCAATCGCTTGGGTTTGAGCCAGCAACGTTCGGTAACGGCTGACCGTTTCAATAAAGTGCGCCAGTTTACCGGCCAACTCAGCGTTCATCCCTTGCACCTCGTTATAAGGTGCGTAAGCCTGTTCGCCATGTTCAAACAATGCAGTCGAAGCAGGCATCGCATAACCCAATAGCATGCGAGAAAGACCAAATTGCCAAGTGTTCTGCTCTGTCTCTGGCAGTTCAAACTCTTGAGCGGTAGTGCCATTCAGGCCCCAGCGAATACCAGACTCTTCCACCCAGCGTTTCGCCAGTTCAAATTCGCTGTTATCCAGCTCAAATCGGCTCATCATGGCTGGCGTTTCCAGTAGTTCTAGCAGCTCAGACGCCAAACAACGTGAGTGCGGCAAATTCACCAACTGGATAAATGCATTTAAGATTGGGCTCTCTTGATTGGCAGTTCGGTCAGAAATCGAATACGGAATAAAACGTTCACCGGGCGCATTACCAAACACCGCTTGAATATAGGGACTGTAAGCGTTGATGTCCGCCACCATCACAATGACATCACGCGGTTTAAGCGTTGGATCGCGGTCAAACATGGCTAGCAGCTCATCATGCAATACTTCCACTTCACGCATAGGGCTATGGCAAGCATGAATGGTTAGAGAACGATCTTGGCTGTTGATGGTCGGTTTGTGAGTGCTGCTGTCAAGAATGTGATCATCTTGATGCTCTTCCAGATGCAAAATGTCGGCTTGCAGCTGTTGCAGTAACGTCTCGCGTGGAATATCGATAAACAGCTCATGCTCTTCATTATCATCTTGAGCCAGCAAGTAAAGGTTATCACGCCCCAATTTTCCCATTGAAGCCAACAAGCTATTGCCTACCGCGCTGTTGATATGCAGCTCATCTTCAGCAACATTGCTTTCAATATCCCCTTTAAGCGGCGATATTTCGCCCGTCACTGAGAGTGTATGTTCATTCAGCGCTAACTGTTTTCGGCGCTGGTTTTCGATTCGAGCCAGATACTTGCGATCTCGAATATCTCCCCAGTAATGCTGGCAAGGGTTGGTAAACATAAGGTGCACATCGATGTGCTCGCCTAACGCTTTTAATGCATCCATATAACGTGGAGGCAAAGAGGAGATACCAAAGATAAACAGCCGTTTGGGCAATTTCTCTACAGGGACATGACCGCTCGCGAGAGCTTCAATAAAGCGTTGATATAAGTTTGCGCGGTGATAGTGCGATTGCTGCTGATGAATGACAGTGTAGTCGTAAAGCTGTTTCCACAATATCGGTTGCCACGGGTGCTCTTCACCAATTTCATCAACCGTTTCGCCCTTCTCCCAAGCTTCAATCCAATCTGGTCGGTACACCAGATAACCATCAAAAATATCAGCAATTTTTTCAGCCAGTTGATAGAGCTTAGACTGGTCAGCATCGTCTTTGAGATAACTTTTCAGTGGTGAGAAAGCGTCCAACTCCAACTGCGTTGGTAACAACTCCATCAGTTTCCAGGTCATTGCCTCTTTGTTAAAAGCACTGCGCTTGGGAACATCAGGTAAAACATGGGTGAACATCTCCCAAATAAAGGTCGCTGGCAGCGGAAAATCAATGTTTGCCGCAACTCCGAGTTCCTGTGCCAAAGCCATTTTCAGCCACTGCGACATCCCCGGACTTTGAACCAAGATTTGTTCTTTCTCAAATGGGTTTTCCAGAGGTGCAGCTTTGATTAAATGCACCAACAAGATTTTTAACGTATCGACTTTATTGGAATGGTAAACAGTAAACACAATTCACTCATGCAGTTCTCACCTAATAGCCGTTGAGATTAGCATAACTACCTGAACATTTATCTAAGCCAATATTCAAAAGGTTAACTATTCCTCACTCTCGCTTTTTACTTCATCAATAAGGTTTTTACTTAATCAGTGTTTAGCAGTAAGTTAAGTTTATTCAGTAGCGTTCAGTTTAGTTAAACAAAATCATGAGCAATATTTCTCTTAAGCAACTCAAAGTGTTTACCACTATCACTCAGCACAAAACCTTGACCACGGCGGCTGAAGCACTGTTTTTGTCCAAGGCAGCGGTTAGTATGGCGCTGTCAGAACTGGAGAAACATATTGGTCATGCTCTGTTTGACCGAGTGAATAACCGGCTGGTGCTTAACCAAGAAGGGCAAAAGCTCTTACCACTTGCCGATGAGTTGCTCAGCCGTTCTAACGCTATCGATCAGCTTTTCGATGGTGATAATTCTTTATCAGGACAACTGCGTATTGGCGCCAGTGACACCATAGGCAACCAAGTCGCTCCCTATCTGCTCAGCCAATTTCGTCAAACATATCAACACCAGCAACAGAGTCTCTTTATTTCTAACTCTGCACTCATTTGCGAAAAACTGGTCGACTACGAATTGGATATTGCTCTGATCGAAGGTAAAACACTGCATCCACAACTGATCTCCACTCAATTTAGCCAAGATGAAATGTGCATAGTTTGCTCACCTTCTCACCCTTTAGCAGAGCAAGAAAAAGTCACCTTACGAGATTTTGAACAAAGTGAATGGATGTTACGAGAGGCGGGTTCGGGCTCAAGAGAGTTCTTTTTAAGAGCCGTTGCGCCTCGTATTGAACATTGGCAGGAAGCCTTTCAGCTAAACACCACCGAAGCGATTATTAACTGTGTTTCGGCGGGATTAGGCTTTGGCTGTTTATCCAAACTGGCGGCGCAAACCGCGGTAAATGATGGTCGAATCAAGATACTCAATGTGCCTTTGGATATGAAAAGACGTTTCTGGCTACTGGTACACAAAGAGAAATACCAAAGCCCACTGCTCAAACACTTCATCGAGTTCTGTCATCAGTGGCACACGAGTTCAGGCAAAGAAAATAACTAAGAGAAACCGCTTGATTGAAGTATCAGCTTTGTTGTCCTCGTCTGGACATTTCATTATTAAAACTGTATAAACAGACAGTAATTCAAACACCAATTTAGAGGAAGGACCATGGCTGTCATCGTTAAGTACGTGGTGGAACGCAACGGAGAAGAGAAAATGACTTTTACCTCGAAAGCCGAAGCTGACGCTTATGACAAAATGCTGGATATGGCGGACGAGCTGTTCGAACTAATCGGTAAAAGTGAACTGATTGAAGATGAAGCGAAAACCGAAGAACTGGCAATGTTCTTAGCTCAGAACAAAGAAGACGTTCTTATCGCTTTAGGCGCAAAACGCAAACCAACACCAGCAGCAAAAAAACCAAAAGCGGTGAAAACGGAAGATGCCGTTGACGACGCTGCCTAAGCTTCGTTTGATTAAGTTTGTTTTGAGAACCGCTGCCTAGTCAGCGGTTTTTTATTCCATTTAGAGAGATATATCTCCAAAAAGACAAAAGGTATCGTTCTACGGACGTATTGCTTTTTTACTCTTTTATCACTGAAAAACTCTCTTTATGATGACCATCAACAGATTATTAATGCAGAGACTTAGCTCAACAGGTTGTCTGTATACACCTCATTGAAAATAATACGGAGAGCAAACATGGCGTATTTTGCACTTGGCTTTGGTACGGCAACAAAAAACCGTGATGGAAAAATTATCGAAGCATACTTCCCTGCACCGATTCTAAACCCTAGCGATGCATTAGTGGCTGGCGTAGCAGCTATCGCGGGTTACACAGACGGTAACCAAGCAATTGAAATTTCTGCTGAACAAAGCGCGCAGCTAGCGAAAACATTTGCTGACAACGACCAAGCAGTTAACGCTTCATTTGCAGAAAAAGCGGCTAACTCAGCACAACCTCTAGTACTTGTCGTACTAGCCGCAGATGAAAAACCTCAATCTGTATCTGAAGGCTTCCTTAAACTGCAATTGATTTCAAACCGCCTAGTACTGCCACACGGCACAGTTCTCGACGGTATTTTTGGTCTGCTGCACAACATCGCATGGACCAACGAAGGTCCGATTGATCTGCCAGAACTGACTGAGCGCCAAATCGAAGCTCGTCTAGCAGGCCGCGCTCTTACTGTCGATTGCGTCGATAAGTTCCCTAAAATGGTCGACTACGTTGTTCCTGCGGGCATCCGTATTGCTGATACTTCTCGTGTACGTCTTGGCGCACACGTGGGTGAAGGCACAACGGTTATGCACGAAGGCTTCATCAACTTCAACGCGGGTACTACTGGCGTAAGCATGGTTGAAGGCCGTATCTCTGCGGGTGTTCTAGTCGGTAACGGTTCTGACATCGGCGGCGGCGCATCTATCATGGGTACGCTTTCTGGTGGCGGTACAGTAGTAGTTTCTATCGGTGAAAACTCACTTCTAGGCGCAAACTCAGGTTTAGGTTTCCCTCTAGGTGACCGTTGTACTGTTGAGTCAGGTCTTTACGTAACAGCAGGTACAAAAGTACAGATGCTGGATAAAGAAGGTAACAAAGTAGAAATCGTGAAAGCACGTGATCTAGCTGGCGTATCAGACCTTCTCTTCCGTCGTAACTCGCAAACGGGGCAGGTTGAGTGTCTGGCTAACAAGTCTGCAGTTGAACTGAACAGCGAACTTCACAGCAACAACTAATCCGTTGCTCTGAGATCGAAAAAGGCGCATTAAGCGCCTTTTTTAATACCCAAACTACTTGAAGTTGCAGGTAGGCGGCAAGTGAATGAATCCCCATGACCACAAATTACCATGCGTGATTGGGGTGAACGAACGTAGCCAACACCGCTGCAGCTTTAAGTAGGAAGGGATCGTTATTTAAACCGAAAACGGATACTGGATTGGGTCGTGGAACTCGTAACCCGTCACTTCAAAATCATCCAAAGTTACCCACGTTTCCAAATCTTCCAGTGACTTAATCTCTGGGTTGATATGGAATTTAGGTGCAGCCAGAGGCTCACGCTTTAACTGGACATCTCTCATCAAGGCTAATTGGTCTTCATAGATGTGCGCATTCACAATCTTATGGAACGCCTGCCCCGGTTTCTTACCCGTAATCTGCGCCATCACAGCGAGGAAGACATAAACCTGAACCATGTTGAAGTTCAAACCAAGCGGGACATCGCATGAACGTTGCGTGCTATTCAGATACAGAGTGTCACCTAGCAAAGAGAAGTGATGGCTGTACATACAAGGGCGCAAGCAGCCCATATGGAACTCACCCGGGTTGTAGAAATTCAGAATCTCACCGCGATCATCCACACCACGAGTTAAGTCATCTACGATTTTCTTAAGTTGGTCGATATGACCGCCCTCAGGTTTTGCCCACGCACGACCTTGAACGCCATAAACTCGTCCCATGTCATCTTCACCTTTACGGTAAGGATTGTTGAGCCAAGCTTCATTCAGGTTTGCATTAGCATCCCAAGTTTTGGTGCCTAACTTGCGGAAATCTTCCGCGTTATCATAACCGCGGATATAGCCAAGCAGTTCAGCAACTGCGGCTTTCCAGAAACTCTTACGAGTAGTGACCAGTGGGAACTGATTATTGGCAACATCGTAAGTTAAATCAGCATTAATAACGGTAAGACAACGTTTACCAGTGCGTTCATTTTCAATCCAAACGCCTTCATCAACGATTCTCTGGCAGAGATCCAAATACTGTTTCACAAAATACCCTTACTTTGATTTTTTAACTTACTTATTCACAACGCTGTCTTTGTATAGGCCACGCTTGTACGCCCACACCATCATCAGTACGCCCAAAATCACCATAGGAAGTGATAGCAACTGACCCATTGATATTACGCCACCGAGTAGAAGGCCAAGCTGAGCATCAGGCTCACGCACATACTCAACGAGGAAACGGAATGTACCATATCCAGCTAAGAATAGCCCTGAAACTGAACCAAGCGGACGTGGTTTCTTGATAAACCAGTTAAGAATAAAGAACAGTACTACACCTTCAAGAGCCATCTCATAAAGCTGAGAAGGATGTCGAGGTAGCGGACCACCATTAGGGAAGACAAACGCCCAAGGCACATCGGTCACACGCCCCCAAAGTTCGCTGTTCATGAAGTTACCTAAGCGTCCCATACCCAATCCAAAAGGAACAAGAGGAGCAACAAAGTCGGCTACACCAAAGAAAGTACGACCATTTTTTCTCGCATACCAAACCATGGCAGAAATGACACCGAGCAAGCCGCCATGGAAAGACATACCGCCCGTCCAGACTTTAAATAGGTAAAGTGGGTCAGCTAAGAACATGTCAAAGTTGTAGAACACAACGTAGCCCACACGGCCACCGATAATGACCCCTAAGAATCCTGCAAACAACAAATCGGATACTTGTTCACGATTCCAAACACCGTCAGAGCGATCTGCACGACGGTTGGCAAGCCACATTGCGAACAAGAAACCGACCAGATACATCATTCCATACCAGCGTATAGAAATAGGGCCGATGGCGACCAGAACGGGGTCAATATTTGGGAACTGAAGATAACCCTGAGACATAAAATACGTTCTCTTCTACTTAATGAAAAAAGGAATTACTGAACCAGCATGGTTACAGCAACAAACATAAGAAATACAGCAAAAATTCGTTTCAACGACGCCGTTGGGAGTTGGGTTGATAGTTTCGCACCAATTCGAGTAGTCATCATTGAAGTTGCCGCTATGGCAACCAAGGCAGGTAAATAGACATAACCCCAGCTGTAGTCAGGTAAGTCAGCTACTTGATATCCGTTGACAACAAAACCGAGCATACCGGATACCGCAATGCCAAAACCGCACACGGCGGATGAACCGACCGCTTTTCGCATTTCCACCCCGTGACGATTCAAGAATGGTACTGAAAGCGAACCGCCACCCACACCAACGAGGCTAGAAACAATACCAATGCCACCACCACACAACGCTGTTATCACCGCATTCGGCATAGGATGATGGGAAAGGACTTTGATCGACCGAAACATTTGCCAAGCCAACATCATCACAATGATGCTGAATACTTTAGGAAGATATTGATTTGGAATCCAATCAGCGACGGTCGCCCCAAAATAGCCACCAAACAGGACACCTGGCATTAACCATTTGACAGCGAACATATCTACGTTGCCAAGTTTAAGGTGACTCAGCGCCGAAGAGAAAGAGGTTAGAATAATGGTGGCCAATGAGGTGGCTAATGCCATATGCATCAATAAATCGGAAGAAATACCGGCCTTGGGTAAGAGAAAAACCAATGCAGGAACAACAACTAAACCGCCGCCAATTCCCAGTAGACCAGCAAGCACGCCAACAACAGACCCTAACACCAGTAATAGAGCCAGTAATTCGAAATTCACATTTAATTCCTATTTCTTGCCAGCGCGGATAAAACCTGCAAGCCCTTGTTCTTCAATATAACTTAGCATCATATTATAAATATCTTTGCCGTAAGGCTGCATCAACGCTTTGTCAGCAAGTTCGACTAATTGTGACATTTTTGCATTTCGTACAAGGTATTTGACCTTGGCAACGTTAGAGGTGTTCATACTCAGTGTGGTGTAGCCTAAACCGATAAGCAGCATAGAACCTATCGGGTCACCTGCTAATTCACCACAAACACACACAGGAATATTATATGTGGTACAGATTTGCTGAATTTGCTTAAGCGCCATTACAACAGCCGGATGCATTGATTCATAGACATCAGCAACGCGCGAATTGTTCCGGTCGACTGCCAATAAATATTGAGTCAAATCGTTGGTACCAACTGAAACAAAATCAATTTTATCCGCAATCAGAGGAAGTAAATACAGCATTGATGGTACTTCCACCATGATGCCGATTTCAGGCATCACTATGCCCGGATCTAACTTCACCGCTTCACTATATGCTTGATGAATCAACTCGAGTGAATCATCTAACTCAGTGGTGCTAGAAATCATCGGCAGCAAAATACTGAGGTTATTGTGCGCTTTACTGGCGCGCATCATTGCTCTCAATTGAATAAGGAAAATATCAGGGTGATCTAAGGTGAAGCGAATACCTCGCCAGCCGAGAAACGGGTTGTCTTCCTCAATAGGTAAATAAGGAAGCGGTTTATCACCTCCGACATCTAATGTACGCATCACTACCCGTTTATCAGGATAAGCATTAAGTACACTGCCGTACTGCTGGATTTGCTCCTCTTCTGAAGGGAAGCGATGTTGCAGCAAGAATGAAAATTCAGTTCGGTATAACCCGACGCCATCAACCCCTTTGTTGATCGCAATATTAGTATCGGCACTGAGGCCTGAGTTCAACATCAACTCGATGTGGGAACCATCTTGAGTGATCGCAGGTTGATCAATGACGTCATTGACCATTTTCGACAGTTCAGTCTCTTCATTCGCCAACGCTCGATATTCAGAGAGAATCGACTTCGCTGGTGAAATAAAGACTTTGCCACTGTAACCATCAACAATACCCGTTTTACCGTTGATGTCTTTCAGGTTTACAGACACGCCCATAACCGCAGGAATGCCTAACGCCCGAGACAAAATAGCAGCATGAGAGTTAGCCGCGCCCTCAATAGAGACAACCGCTAATAATTTGTCTTTAGGTAGCGCAGCCAGAATGGTTGCTGTTAGCTCTCGCACCACCAAAATGATGGGTTGTTCTAACTGATGTTGTTCCTGCTCAGTGTTGTGCAAGAAGAATAATAGACGTTGCCCCAACTCACGAATGTCTTGCGCTCGTTCACGAAGATACACATCTGACATGCGAGCAAATCGGTTGGAATAACTTTCCACCACTTGCCGTAACGCCCAGTCAGCACGATCACCCTTTTGAATCTGAGTTTTCAGATCCTTGCGCAACATAGGGTCATTCAAAAGGTGAGTAAACAGATCGAAGATCGCTAGCGCTTCTTTGTTGATATCACTATCGAGCTTTTTACGCATTTTGCGAAAATCGCCTAACGCACTCTCTATCGCTAGCGCTAACCACTCTTGTTCACGATCGATATCTAGTGTCGATGCAGGATACACTTCGGAAAGTTGAGGTTGTGTGTCATCCCACCAAAACTCGCCAATCGCAACCCCTGAAGAGGCCGCAACACCAGAGATCGAATGTTGCTTCTTCTTTGACAGCAACCACTGCCCTTGAGTTTGAGCATGAGCAATAATGACCGCAAGCTGAGCAGCCAATGTAACAAGGAAAGAAACTTCCATCTCGCTAAAAGAGCGAGGAGACTTTTGCTGAACAACCAGTACACCAAGTACTTGTTTGCGGTAAATAATTGGAGTGCCAAGGAAAGAGTGGTAAACCTCTTCCCCCAGTTGTTTGAAGTATTTGAAATTTGGGTGCTTAGACGCTTCTGCTAAGTTAATCGGTTCCGCTGAACGTTTGACTAAACCCACCAGACCTTCTTCGAAGCCGATATGAATTTTATCGCCTTTGAACTTCAAGCCTTGAGTCGCCATCAGTTCTAAACGTTGCATTTCCTCATTAGCAAGATAGACAGTGCAGCACTCTGTTGCCATAGCGCTGCACGTTTGCTTTACAAAGATATCTAACGCCTGATTGACATTCTCTACCTTTGAAACTTGTTCAACTATCTCCCTTAGCTGAGAAAGCATGTCTATCCTCTTCGATTTTTGCGTTTACCTTTAACTTTCCGTTCTCTAAACGGCATCGCTAATGAAGCAAATTCCTTCATTGCACGACGATATACATCACGCTTAAAAGACACCACTTGTCTCACTGGGTACCAGTAACTCACCCAGCGCCAACCATCAAATTCAGGGGAACTGCCACGTTGCATGTTAATCTTCGATTCATCACTTTCCAAACGTAGCAAGAACCATTTCTGTTTTTGTCCAATACAGACAGGTTGAGAATCCCAACGAACTAGGCGCTTTGGTAGTTTGTATCTTAACCAATGACGGCTTGTCGCAATGATTTTCACATCTTTCTTTGTTAACCCAACCTCTTCGTAAAGCTCTCTGAACAAAGCTTGTTCAGGAGTCTCACCTTCATCGATTCCCCCTTGAGGAAACTGCCATGAATGCTGTCCGTATCGTTTCGCCCAGAATACCTGACCATGGTTGTTACAAATCACAATACCTACATTGAGTCGGTAACCATCGCCATCTATCACTGGCAAACCTCTAGTAAAATCTGTAATTGTTCTGATTTTTCCACATATCCCCAATATGAGCAAACTTACTAGTGTGATTCACACGAGATTTATCGCCGACAACCCCTCAATAGGATGGTTTTTAGTCAAAAAACAAGTTATCAACAAAAGAATGGGAGCTAGACCACATTTATTCACGATTTCTGTGAATAACCATGTGAAGAAGACAAGGAACTGTGTAAAAAAAACATAAACACGATAAATACCTTGCAAAGAAACAATGCATAAAAACCAAATTAATTCTTAATAAACATAAAGTTAAATTAAAAATTCAGATAACCAGCTAAAAATAGTAATCATTCTATTTTTTGATCACTTAAGCAGGTTAAAGATCAACCAATCTCACTGTTATCCACACAGCCAAAAAAAAATAGCTGAAAATAACGCCAGAATAGTGGTAAATGACTGTACAAACCCCTGTTTATTCATACATGAACGTATTATTTCACCGTTTCAAATGTATTTTTTGTGGATAACTTGAGAAAAGATCATAATTTACTCACTATGTTCATTCTTCCACCAAGATCCTTTATCACCATATTTTTGCTACAATCGCCGTTTTCATCATCAAAATCAGATTATTCAAACTCGGGCTATGAAACCAGAACCAAAAAGCGAACAAGAGCTATTAGAAAGAGCTTGGCAAATAGCAGGAATGAACTTTCAGCAGTTAGCAGATGAAGCGAACATGGTTGTTCCCCCTGATCTTAAAAAGGATAAAGGCTGGGTTGGGCAATTGCTGGAGTGGCATTTAGGCGCAAGTGCAGGGAGTAAGCCGCAACAAGACTTTGAAGATCTTGGTATTGAACTGAAAAGTATCCCTATCAGTTATAGCGGCAAACCATTAGAAACAACCTTCGTTTGCGTTGCTCCCCTAACCGGAGTTCACGGACTCACTTGGGAAAACAGTCACGTGAGAAACAAACTGTCTCGCGTGCTTTGGATTCCTGTCGAAGGAGAGCGTGAAATTCCATTGGCACAAAGGCGAGTAGGTTCTCCGCTCATTTGGAGTCCATCAGCGGAAGAAGAAGCCCAACTTAAAGCCGATTGGGAAGAGTTAATGGAATATATTGTGTTGGGTAATGTTTCGCAAATCACAGCTAAGCACGGAGAAGTACTGCAACTTCGCCCAAAGGCTGCCAACGGCCGAGTATTAACCGAAGCTTACGGAGCGAATGGCAAGCCAATTCGTACTCTTCCAAGAGGGTTTTATCTTCGAACCCAATTTACTGCTGAAATCCTACAAAACTACTACGCATGATGTTAGATCAATCAGGCTCTATATTTCGAATGTCTGCAGGTATACCCACTTACAGCTGCCATTCTCTTTCGTGAACAAATAATCTCTTCGGCCTATTTATTCCTTATTTAGGTAAGTGATAAATAAAATTCATTTCCGTTTCGACTCATTATTCGCTTATAGTAAAAATCATCATATAAAAAGCTGTTTTAAATTCAGTTCTCTAGCCAACAAATTGGCTTAACCGAGAGTGAAAAAACAGCGAATTTCGAGTTAGACAAGGAAGTGCTATGCAATATACCAAACTGCCACACTCAACCTTAGAAGTGAGTAAACTCTGTTTAGGTACAATGACATTTGGCGAACAGAACACTCAATCAGAAGCGTTTAGCCAACTAGATTATGCTCTAGAACGTGGTATTAACTTTATCGATACCGCTGAAATGTACCCTGTACCAGCAACGCTGGAAACTCAGGGGAAAACCGAAGAGTTCATTGGCAACTGGATTGAAAAATCAGGCAAGCGAGAGAAAATAGTACTCGCCTCAAAAGTGTCTGGTCCAAATAGAAATGCACCGATTCGTGAGAATATGGCGCTCGATCATCGCAACATTCATCAAGCCATTAATGACAGCCTTTCTCGCCTAAAAACCGATTACATCGATTTATACCAACTGCATTGGCCTCAACGCCAAACCAATATGTTTGGACAACTCAACTACCCTTATCCAGACAGTCAGGAAGAAGTGACCTTAATTGAAAGCTTAGAAGCTTTGAATGACTTAGTTCGCATGGGGAAAGTACGTTATATCGGTGTATCTAATGAAACACCATGGGGACTGATGACCTACCTGCGCTTAGCAGAAAAACACGATTTGCCTCGTATGGTCACCATCCAAAACCCATACAGCCTATTAAACCGTTCGTTTGAAGTGGGTCTTTCTGAAATCAGCCACTTTGAAGGTGTTAAGCTGCTGGCTTATTCACCATTAGCTTTTGGCGCACTAAGTGGAAAATATTTGAATGATGCTCGACCAAAAGGCGCTCGTTGCAGCCTGTTTGAGCGTTTCCAACGCTACTTCACACCGCAAGGTGTCAAAGCGACAGAAGCTTACGTGAACTTGGCTAGAGAGTTCGGCCTAGATCCGGCACAAATGGCCCTGGCGTTTGTTAATCAGCGGCCATTTGTCGCTTCGACCATTCTCGGAGCGACAAACTTGGAACAATTAAAAGCAAATATTGATAGTTTGGATATTGAACTAAGCGAAGAACTGCTGCTTAAAATTCAAGAGATTGGTACTACCTATTCCAATCCATGTCCTTAACAAGTCATCGGGGGCTAGAGCAGTAACTAGCCCCCTTGTATCACGTCGGTATTCGCAAACTTAAAACACGACGAATATGACGTACGTGGCGCTCAGCTTTGGCTTCAATAGGGACACTCACACCAATCGGACGACCGTCAGATTGCAAACCAATATCTTTCAAAAGATGAACATTATGCCAAGGTAAGTCATAGCGGCTACGGCGTATTTTTCGCTTCCACTCTCTTTCTTCTCGACGTAAATCAGCGCGAACTAAAAGTGTTGCTAGTTTTATATAAAATGAGTGACTCATGGTATTTCTCCAGTTGGTTAAAGTACTTGATTAACAAGTAGACTGAGAGAAATAGCGACTAAGTTAGAAAGCATCGTTGAGACGCAATAAAGGCAGGACTACCTCTAAACTTCGCTGCTATTTCCGCAGCCTGATTTAGAGGTTACGGATTAACTAAATATCTTTGCCTTGTTTGCTGATTTTTCGGTCAGCGATGAACGCAGCCATATCCGCACCAATGATGGCGGTATTGGACGCATTAAGGGCGCAAACAGTATGAACAGATACGAAATGTTTCATGATGCGCCTCCAAGCAAAGTAGTTAATCCAAAAGTTAGTAATTTCAGTAAGCTAGGCTTACGGTTAAATAGTATGCAACTCAGATAATAATTCAACCCCGAAACATTAAAAAAACACAAAATAAAACCATTCATCTATTCACGATACAAATGCGACAAGAAGAATGAAACATTTCAATAACATTGGGCTAATGTGAAGAATTATTAACCAAAAAAAGAGACCACCGACTGGTGACCTCTTCTTTATTCATCAATTACAGCCCTATGATCCTGCGATTAAGATGCTGAATACTGGTATTTCTTGCCAATAAGCAGGAAAAGCCGATCAATAAGTGCTGTCCGTGATTAAGTTGTGTTTATTGAGCAGGCGATACATAGTGGCTCGTGACACTCCCAGCTCCTTCGCGGCAACAGACACTTGTCCAGAATACGATTCCAACACAAGTAACAGAGCATCGCGCTCTGAACGCTCTCGAATACTCTTCAGACTACGTTTTCCGTCACTACGCTTAGGAAGCTCAAGATGAGACTCTTCGAGCACTACCGTATCCGACATCAATACCACGCGTTTAATCTGGTTCATCAGTTCACGAACATTACCCGGCCAATGATAGCGAGTTAAAGCACGTGTCGCGTCTTCTGAGAAGCTTCTGGCTTGCGCGTTATACTCTTTCGAATACTGTTGTAAGAAATGACGAGCTAAGATGGCAATATCCCCTGCCCGCTCTTTCAAGCTAGGAACGTTGATACGCAGAACATTAATATAGTGATAGAGCTCCTCATTAAAGTTGCCATCTATCAGTGCTTTCTCAATGTCAGAAGAGTTTGCAGAAAGAATACGAACATCCACTTCTTTCACTCCATCTGGCGTTTCTACTGTACCCTCTTGCAAAAAGCGCAATAGATTCAATTGCTGACTTTTCGGTAGTGTCAGAATGTCATTAAGCAGTACGGTTCCACCGTCAGCCTGTAACAATATGGGTGGTTCGCTACCATCATTGCCAATACCAAACAGCTCGCTTTCAATTCGGCTTTCAGGCATAGCGCGGCAGTTTACTGACAAAAATGGTTTTTGCGCGCGTGCCGACGTTTTATGCACAGCTCTCGCCACCGTCTCTTTACCCGTTCCGCTTTCACCATAAATCAGAATGCTGACATCGGTAGGACCAATACGCTTAATTTGATCTCGTAGACGTTTAACTGGAATAGAATCGCCAATTAAGCCCATATCACTATTTGAGCCATAATAAGGCCATACTTTTTTTTCCAACTTCAACATACCAAGCTGGTGACCAATAGTACTTAACAGCTGTGTATCAGGAATTGGAGCGGTAAAAAAGTCGATGCAGAAGTTCACAATAAACTGGCAGATAGTATCAGAGCTAAGTTGAGACTCTCGAATAAATGCCAACCAACGAACTTGCTTATGATTACTCACTAAATTTGCGATGCCATTTAAACTGAACTCATCGTGACACAAGTCAACAATACCAATACAAGGCCCAGTTTCAGCAAACAGAGTATCAGCCTGACGAAGATCTGCACACTGCGTGCACTTCCAGCCAACTTGTTCTAAAACAGAAAGCCATGGTTCGTATGTGCCACCAACAACTATCAACGACCCCGGAACCGAGTCCATACGGAACTGATTAGCCATGAACTTATCCTTATTATTTAAATTCTTGGTGTGCCACTGCTATTTATGCTCAGGCAACTGACGATACAGTAACTAGACTTAAGACATTAGTCTGTCTCATATGTAAGACTAGTAAGGAAATGAAAATATTTCTAATAAAAACCTTTATATGGATCCAAAAACTCAATTAAGAACTTGATCATTAAACAATTTAGCTTTCTCAAAAGAAGCTTATTTTTCGTTATTGAATATTCATGACATAAAAAAAACCGCCCGTAGGCGGTTTTTTCACTTCAACAAATTTCGAAACGCTCGATTACTGTTGTGGACGCATTGCTGGGAACAGAATTACGTCACGAATTGTATGCGCATTTGCAAACAGCATTGCTAGGCGGTCAATACCGATACCTTGACCTGCTGTTGGCGGCAAGCCATGCTCAAGAGCAGTAATGTAGTCTGCATCGTAGAACATTGCTTCATCGTCACCAGACTCTTTCGCATCAACCTGAGCTTTAAAGCGAGCGTCTTGATCTTCTGCATCGTTAAGCTCTGAGAAGCCATTCGCGACCTCACGACCACCGATGAAGAATTCAAAGCGGTCTGTGAAGAATGGGTTGCTATCGCTGCGACGTGCAAGTGGAGAGATATCCGCTGGGTAGCCAGTGATGAATGTAGGCTGGATAAGTTTTGGTTCAGCCGTTTCACCAAAGATCTCTTCAAGTAGCTGACCACAAGTCCAGAACTCTTCAACTTCAACATGAACAGATTTCGCGATAGAAATCATTAGATCACGGTTTTGTAGATCTTCTTCTGTCAACGCTTGGATTTGAGTGTGATCTGGGTTGTAGTGTTTGATTGCTTCGAACATGCTCATACGCGCATATTTGCCACCAAACTCAACCATTTCGTCACCATAAGGCATTGCTGTCGCACCAAGAACATTGATTGCTACAGTGCTTAACATCTCTTCAGTTAGATCCATCAGATCTTTGTAGTCAGAGTACGCTTGGTAGAATTCCATCATAGTGAATTCTGGGTTGTGACGAGGAGAAAGACCTTCGTTACGGAAGTTACGGTTGATCTCAAACACACGATCAAAGCCACCTACCACTAGGCGTTTTAGGTATAGCTCAGGAGCAATACGCAGATACATATCGATATCTAACGCATTGTGGTGCGTAATGAATGGACGAGCAGTCGCACCACCAGGGATCACGTGCATCATTGGCGTTTCAACTTCTAAGTAACCTTTAGAAGTCATGAAAGCACGAATTGCACTTACTAGCTTAGAACGGATGATGAACGTCTTACGTGAATCTTCGTTAACGATAAGGTCAACGTAACGCTGACGGTAACGCATCTCTTGGTCAGTCAGACCGTGGAATTTTTCTGGAAGTGGACGAAGTGCTTTCGTTAGCAACTCGTACTCATCCATATTCACGTAAAGATCGCCTTTACCTGATTTGTGTAGTGCACCTTTAACACCGATGATGTCACCGATATCTAAGCCTTGGTATTTTTCTTTCAGCTCTTTTTGTACATCTTTAGATGCATAAGCTTGAATGCGACCTGAAGTTTCTTGAATCACAAGGAAAGGACCACGTTTAGCCATTACACGACCAGCAATAGCAACGATATGGTTCAACTCTTCTAGTTCTTCTTTCGTCTTTTCACCGAACTCAGCTTGTAGATCACCAGCTAGGCTGTCACGACGGAAATCATTTGGATGACCATTCGCTTTGCAGCTCTTACGGATGTGCTCTAACTTGCTACGACGCTCTGCAATCAGCTTGTTTTCTTCTTGCGCGATTTGTTCTTGATTCATTTCATTTTGAACAGCATCAGTCATTTTGCATGTACCCTGTATTGTCGGTAAAAAGCTTAAAGGCCAGATTTCAGGCTAGCTTCAATAAATTTGTCTAAGTCACCGTCTAGAACCGCTTGAGTATTGCGGTTTTCTACGCCGGTGCGTAAATCTTTAATTCTAGAATCATCTAGTACGTATGAGCGAATTTGGCTACCCCAGCCGATGTCAGATTTCGCATCTTCATTCGCTTGCTTCTCAGCGTTTTGCTTCTGCAGTTCAAGCTCGAACAGTTTCGCACGAAGCTGTTTCATCGCCTGATCTTTGTTCTTATGCTGAGAACGGTCATTCTGACATTGCACAACTGTGTTGGTTGGAATGTGAGTAATACGTACCGCAGATTCAGTGGTGTTAACGTGCTGACCACCAGCACCCGATGCACGATATACGTCAATACGTAGATCTGCTGGGTTAATATCAATCGCAATGTTTTCATCCACTTCTGGATAGATAAACGCAGAAGCAAACGAAGTATGACGACGACCGCCTGAATCAAATGGTGATTTACGAACTAAACGGTGAACGCCCGTTTCTGTACGTAACCAACCGTAGGCGTAGTCACCGATGATACGAACCGTTGCTGACTTAAGCCCTGCGACTTCACCTTCAGACACTTCAATCACTTCTGTTTTGAAGCCTTTAGCTTCAGCCCAGCGCAAGTACATGCGTAGCATCATTGAAGTCCAGTCTTGTGCTTCTGTACCACCTGAGCCTGATTGAAGGTCGATGTAACAGTCAGATGAATCGTGGTCACCAGAGAACATACGACGAAACTCAAGTTGTTCTAACTTTGCTTCCAACTCAGCCAATTCTGGCTCAATTTCATCAAATGTTTCTTGGTCTTCAGCTTCTACAGCAAGCTCAAGAAGTCCTTCAACATCGTCGACACCTTGATCAAGCTGATTGATGGTTTCAACAACCAGTTCTAATCCTGAACGTTCTTTACCTAATGCTTGTGCGCGCTCAGGTTCGTTCCATACATCTGGTTGTTCAAGTTCTGCGTTTACTTCTTCTAGACGCTCTTTCTTAGCGTCGTAGTCAAAGGTACCCCCTCAGGATATTAGTGCGCTCTGACACATCCTGAATACGGTTTTTAATTGGATTGATTTCAAACATTTTTGCTTAAGCTTTATGAGTAGAATTTAACCGGAGAATTCTACTTAAAAATGTGATGAAGATACAGGAAAAATTGGGGATATTTTGATTAGAGGATGAGCGAGAAATCTAAGTTGCGTCGAGCATTCAATGCTCATAAAAAAGAGGCGCTGACGTCTGTTAAAAAACAGCCTCAAGCGCCTCTCCACATCGAAATTAAAGTTATGCCGTTTTTTGGTCTAACTCTGCTTTCGCTGAACCACCGACAAAAGTCATCACGATCATCGCAGCAACTGTAGGTAGCAACCAACCCATACCGATTTCAAACAGAGGTAAGAAATTGAAGAACGAAACGTCTAAACCAGACACTTTTGCCGCGTCAATCAGAGCAAACAGCAGTGACACTAGAATCACCAAACGGTATGCCGCTTGAGGATTAGCCAATTTCGAACGGATGAAAGTCAACGCAACCAACGCAATCGCTACTGGGTATAGCGCGAACAGTACTGGTACTGAAAGAGCAATCAGTTGTGCCAGACCTACATTTGCCACGACTGCACACGCAACACCATTGATAACAACCCATGCTTTATATGAGATTGGTGTATGTGTGCTGAAGAAATCAGAACAAGCAGAGACAAGACCGATAGCAGTGGTTAAACATGCAAGCAGTACGATCACTGACAATACTAGCTGACCTTTGTCGCCAAACAGTGCAATAACGTACTGGCTTAACACCACACCACCGTTGTCAGCACCAACAGCAACAGATGCACTGGTTGCACCCAGATAGAACAGTGAAATGTAAACGAACGCCAAGCCTGTAGCGGCAATAACAGCAGCGCTGATTAGATACTTAGTTGTCGCTTTGTCTTCAGTGATACCTTTTGCGCGTAGCGCATCGACGATAAGGATTCCGAACATCAGAGCACCAAAAGTGTCCATTGTGTTATAGCCTTCGAGGAAACCTTTTGTTAGCGGTTGTGTTGCGTATTCGCCTTGCGCTGCAAGCATTTGTCCCTGAGGATCGATGAATACACCCAAAGCCAGCACAATCAGACCGATGAATAACGCAGGAGTCAGCACTTTGCCGATCACGTCAATCAATTTGCCTTGCGACCATGAGAAGAACATCGCCACAGCAAAGAACAAAATTGAAAAGAGCGTCAGGTTGAGATCAGCAAATAGTGGTTTTATCGCCATTTCATAAGCAACGAGACCTGTACGAGGTGCCGCAAATGCAGGGCCAATAATAATAAAAATAAGAGCTGCCATCACCAAAGATGCTTTCGCAGGTAGATGTTTGGTTAAGTGTTCCCAGCTACCACCCGAAATTGCAATTGCAATAATTGTCACTAACGGTAGACCTACCGCAGTTAATAGGAAACCAGTCATTGCAGGCAATAGGTGGTCACCGGCTAGTTGACCTGCCAAAGGAGGGAAAATGATGTTACCAGCGCCCAAAAAGAACGCAAAAAGCATAAAGCCTAAAGCTATAATATCTGTTAATTTTAGAGTCTGTTTCACAGATACCCCTTAATAATTATTCGTTAATGTAATACATCCTTCGCTTGAAAAACGGCTTTCCAAAGCTCTAGAGAGGTGGCGAATAATGACGAAACTATCATCACTTATCAAGCTGCGAGCCAAAAACACCACATAAAACCACACTCAACACAAAAAACCAGTCAATAACACTGGATTAAAAATAAAAACCGGAACAATAAACTATAAATTTCAAGTATAAATTCAACATAAAATAGAACAAAAATCTATACATTCGTGCAACAACAGCGTTAGTCACTCAAATTTCAACAAATATCGATATTTTCATGAAAAGTAGCACATTAAAAACTAAAGGCTTTAAATTTAAGCAATTTTCGATTGAAGGCGGACAAAGTGGAATGCCTGTCAGCACAGACGGAGTACTTCTTGGTGCATGGGCTTTCCAAGAATCTCTATCTGGTAATCCCCCTACAAGCATCCTTGATATCGGAACCGGCACTGGGTTGCTGGCGTTGATGTGTGCACAACGATTCCCAAACGCCCAAATATATGCGATTGATATCGATCAGCATGCTTACCATGCTGCGAAAATCAATGTCAGTCATTCTCCATGGGCAGAACGTATTGTTGTTGAACAAGCAAATATTTTGGACGCATCACTAAGCAAGACTTTCGATGCAATTATCTGCAATCCCCCTTATTTTAACGACGGAGAGCACTCACAGCACGTCCAGCGAGCAACCGCAAGACACACTAAAACCTTGGAGCATAACCAGTTGATTCACATCAGCTATCAGTTACTCACTGAACAGGGAACAGCGAGCTTTATTCTTCCCACAACAGAAGGTGAACAGTTTATAGCGTTAGCGAAAGACGCGGGATTTTACCTCGCACGAGTATGTAAAATTAAGCCGACTACAAATAAACCGATCAACCGCCTTCTATTTGAAGTGCGGAAACAAGAAACGAGCACAGAGCATTCTGAGCTGATCATTCGCGATGAATTAGGCTACACTCAAGCCTTCACAGAGCTAACACGATCTTTTTATTTAAAGATGTAGAATTAAAGATGTGATCTGAGTGACGATCCATCTATAATGTGCGCCCCTAATTTTTACTGATCAGCGGTTGCTGATCGGCTTTGACTGCTCAGTCCGAGCGCTTGCGGAGTAATAACAGTGATCAAATCTTTTGCTGACTTAGAACTGGATCCAAACCTCGTTGAGGCCATTGAAGAGATGGGTTTTGAACGCCCTACTCAAGTTCAAGCTGAAGCAATTCCTCAAGCCCTCGACGGAAAAGATGTGTTTGCATCGGCTCCAACAGGGACAGGCAAAACAGCGGCGTTTGTTATTCCAGCGCTGCAATACCTACAAGATTTTCCTCGTAAGAAAGCGGGGCCTGCTCGCGTGCTGATTCTGACGCCCACTCGTGAACTGGCACTACAAATCACTGAGCAAGCGAAAGCTCTGGCGAAATACACTCGTATGAGTATCTTCAGTATCACTGGTGGTGTTCAGTACCAAGAACACGCTAACGTTTTAGCAACCACTCAAGATATCGTGGTTGCAACACCAGGTCGTTTATTGGAATACATTGACGCAGAACGTTTTGACTGTCGCGCAATTGAGTGGCTGATTCTCGATGAAGCTGACCGCATGCTCGATATGGGCTTCGGTCCTGTAGTTGACCGTCTATCGGCAGAATGTCGCTGGCGTAAGCAGACCCTTCTGTTCTCTGCAACACTTGAAGGCAAAGGTGTTGATGGATTTACCGCAGACTTGCTAAATGAACCTGCAATTGTGAATGCCGAGCCACCACGCCGTGAACGTAAGAAGATCACTCAGTGGTATCACCGTGCAGACGACATGGAACACAAGCTTGAACTGCTGAAAAACATCCTAACCGAGCAATCAGAACGCGCGATCGTATTCTTAAAAACTCGTGAACGCTTAGCGGAGCTTCGTACGGAATTAGAGCGCGCGCAGATCCCATGTGTTTGGATCCAAGGTGAAATGCCACAAGATCGCCGTAACAATGCGATTGCACGCTTCCGTGACGGTTCAGTCAACATTCTTCTGGCCACTGACGTGGCTGCTCGTGGTATCGACATCCCAGATGTGAGCCACGTAATCAACTTTGATATGCCACGTACGGCAGATGTCTACCTTCACCGTATCGGCCGTACTGCTCGTGCGGGTAAAAAAGGTAACGCAATTTCTCTGGTTGAAGCACACGATCAACCAATGATTGAACGCGTTGCACGTTACATCAAAGAAGAGATTAAAGAACGCTACATTGAAGGCATGCGTCCTAAACACAAAAAACCAGTGTTTAAGAAGAAGAAACCTTCTACTGTGAAAAAGAAAAAAGACACAACTAAGAAGAAAGACACTGCTAAAAAGAAAACTACGGCTAAGAAAAGCAAATAATTCTGTGCGATGATTTCTTAACTATTAAATAGTAGAAAGCCGATGCAATGCATCGGCTTTTTTACGTCTGGCAGAATCAATGCTCATTGGGTGTGATGGAGCAAACATACAAGGGCATGGATGCCCTTGTCTAAGCAAACAGGATGTCTTGAGCGGTTTGCGGAATCATACCCAATTAGACACGACTAGCTGAACATTAATGTTCGCGTGTTGCGCGGAACTCAACTTCTGGTGAACGCTCTTGAGCCAAGTTCAGGTTAACCATAGTAGGCGCGATGTAAGTTAAGTTGTCACCACCATCCAGCGCTAGGTTACTTTGGTTCTTACGTTTGAATTCTTCAAACTTCTTAACATCTGAACAATCAACCCAACGAGCCGTTGCGACGTTCACGCCTTCGTAAATCGCTTCAACGTTATATTCAGATTTCAGACGAGCAACAACCACATCAAACTGAAGTACACCAACCGCACCAACGATAAGATCGTTGTTCTGTAATGGACGGAATACCTGAACAGCACCTTCTTCAGACAGCTGAACCAGACCTTTAAGCAGCTGTTTCTGCTTAAGTGGATCTCTCAAACGAATACGGCGGAACAATTCCGGAGCAAAGTTTGGAATACCAGAGAACTTCAGCTGTTCACCTTGAGTGAAAGTATCACCAATTTGGATCGTACCGTGGTTGTGAAGACCGATAATATCGCCAGCGTAAGCTTCTTCAGCACGAGAACGGTCACCAGCCATGAACGTCACGGCATCAGAGATACTTACCTGCTTACCGATACGTACATGGTTCATCTTCATACCTTGTTTATAGGTACCAGATACGATACGCATAAACGCGATACGGTCACGGTGTTTAGGGTCCATGTTCGCTTGGATCTTAAATACGAAACCAGTGAATGAATCCTCTGTAGCTTCCACGATACGCTCGTTTGATTGGCGAGGTTGTGGGTCAGGAGCCCACTGCGTCAGACCATCAAGCATATGGTCAACACCAAAGTTACCTAGAGCTGTACCGAAGAATACTGGTGTTAATTCACCTTTAAGGAACAGCTCAGAATCAAACTCGTGAGAAGCACCAAGCACAAGTTCAAGTTCTTCACGCAGCTGCATCGCAAGATCTTCACCAATTTCAGCATCCAACTCAGAGTTGTCGATACCTTTAATGATGCGCTCTTCTTGAATGGTGTAGCCCTGACCAGTGGAGTACAAGATCGTTTCGTCACGGTGAATATGGTAAACACCTTTGAATTCTTTACCACAACCGATCGGCCAAGTCACTGGCGCACAAGCGATGCTCAATTCGTTCTCGACTTCATCCAACAGCTCCATTGGATCACGGATATCGCGGTCCAATTTGTTCATGAAGGTAACGATTGGTGTGTCTCTCAGACGAGTAACTTCCATCAGCTTACGTGTACGATCTTCAACACCTTTTGCCGCATCGATTACCATCAAACATGAGTCAACAGCCGTCAGCGTACGGTAAGTATCTTCCGAGAAATCTTCATGCCCCGGAGTATCGAGAAGGTTCACTAGCGCGTCACGGTAAGGGAACTGCATCACAGAGGTTGTTACCGAGATACCACGCTCTTTCTCCATCTCCATCCAGTCAGATTTCGCGTGCTGAGATGAGCCACGTCCTTTTACAGAACCTGCGGTTTGGATTGCACGTCCGAATAACAACACCTTTTCAGTGATGGTTGTTTTACCAGCATCCGGGTGAGAGATAATCGCGAAAGTCCTACGTTTATTGACTTCGCTTAGAAAAATCGGGTCTGCCATTTGATCATTCTTTTCGTTTGAGCACGGAATTGGGTACAAAAAGCCACCTGCAAGGTGTTACTCGCACAAATCCGTTGGTTAATCGTGATTGGCGGGTATTTTCGCTGATTCTTCCTCTATAAACAATCAAAGCTTATATAAAGTGACATCAGCGGTAGATATAAAGTTGAATGGAATGTAAAAAAAACTTTTATTTCAAATAATTAAAACAAAAATTAAAAGCTAAACTGAATAATGGAAATCACTAAAAACATTTTTGTTAGTTGATCACACCATTTCTATTGAGAAGATTAATTATTTAAACTACTGTGATTTCTAGCCTTATTTGCCAACGCAGGGATAGCACAGCAATGACGAGTCATGAACACTTTCAGGTAAGTCATCATTCAATAGTTAAAGCAACACTCATTATTGGTCATTAATTTATCAGCCAATATGGGCTATAACTATAGAAGAATAAAAGGACTTTTGGGCGCGATGGCTAAAACAAAACAGCTAAATTCATTGGCATTTAAACAAGCCAAAACCGTTTTTCTAGTATCAGTGATACTAGGGATATGTTTTAGTTTTTATCACATTCTCATCGATCTTCATCAAGAGCAGAAAAAAGTAGAAGCAAACTACCATTTCAAGCTCATGCAAAGCTATGCCAATGCCAGCCTAGCCGCCTATCATTTAAACAACCTTCTTGCCGGGCAAGTCGCCAATAGTTTAATGGCTGATCCCGCGATTTATCGTGTGGAAATTATTGATGATTTCGGAGATACCTTAATCATCATGCAACGTCCTATTCCGGATATGAATGAGTTTGTCAAACTGCTTTCCCATTACTTCACACCAGAGATTCCAACCTTCACAACAGATCTTCATAAACCTGAGTCGAACGTATTGGTTGGTAACTTAAGCTTCTCAGTGGACGGCACTTCACTTGCTACAGAATTTATAAACAAAACCACACAAGTACTGCTGTTTGACCTATTGCGAAATGTTCTGCTGACCAGCATTTTGCTACTGTTCTTTTATCGCAAGCTCTCCTTGCCCATCATAAATTTAAATAAATGGGTCCGTTCACTAAAAGATAAGCAGCACATCTCACAGCCTCCAGTTCGAGAACATAAAGATGAAATTAGCGAACTGGCTTTTACTTTTCATACACTGTGGAAGGAAAGAGAAGACGCTGAAGCCAAACTTAATCAACTGGCCTATTACGATACCTTAACTGGATTAGCAAACCGAAGCTTACTACTACAAAACCTGTCAGAAGCCATTGATAAAGCAAAACTTCTCAAAACCACTGGCGTTCTTTTTTATATTGACATTGACCGTTTTAAAACCATCAATGATTCTTTAGGCCACACTATAGGTGACAAACTGCTCAAAGCAGTCGCTCTACGGATGGAAGCTTGGGCTAAACAGGGTTACCTTCCGGCAAGAATCGGTGGTGATGAGTTTGCTATTCTCAATCCAGATGTCGCGCATAGAGACATAGAGAGCGCGGCCAAGCAACTGCTTGCGTTGATTTCAAATCCCTACTCCATCGATGACCACCAGCTCTACTGTACCGTGAGTCTTGGCATTACCACCTTCCCAGAAAACATCACCACAAACATTGATCTTCTGCGTCAGGCTGATACCGCGTTATATCGAGCGAAAGTGGGTGGGCGAAATAATTATGTGTTTTATAAACCTGAAATGCAGGCGCAAATCGAATCGTTCTTAACCATTGAAAAAGGGTTACACGAGGCGCTTTCAAACAATCAACTTGAACTCTATTACCAAACTCAAGTGGACATTCACCATAATATAATCGGTGTGGAAGCATTAATTCGCTGGAATCATCCTCAAAAAGGATTGCTACCTCCGGGCTTATTTATGCCTATCGCAGAAGAGACTGGTCAGATATTACAAATTGGCAACTGGATTATTGAACAAGCGTGTTACCAGTATGCGCAGTGGAAAAAAGCTGGAGTGCTTCCGCCGCATTTCCGCCGGTTAGCCATCAATATCAGCCCATTACAGTTTGCTCAGGAGAGCTTTGTTGAGTTTATCAATGACACTTTACAACAAGTGGAAATATCAGGTGAACATATAGAACTTGAGATAACAGAAGGTCTGCTGCTAGAGAATGTCGAAAGCTCTATGGAGAAAATGGCAAAGCTCAAAGAGAATCACATCAATATCTCTATTGATGATTTTGGTACAGGTTATTCGTCGCTACGCTACTTAAAACATCTCTCGGTCGACATGTTAAAAATTGATCGTTCTTTTGTGACTCAACTTCATTTAGATGAAAGTGATCAAGCGATTGTCGATACAATTCTGATGATGGCTCGAAGGCTCAATTTGGAAGTAATCGCAGAAGGCGTTGAAGATATTAATGAGCTCAATGCACTGAAAGAGCTCGGATGTGAACAATTTCAAGGGTATCTATTTGATAAACCACTGCCAGTGAATGACATTGAGCAACGTTTTCAAAACAACCACTATAAAGATATAGCCAACCACAGCCACGTCATTCGCCTTGGTAACAAATAGCCACCAGCCGCAGCGACTAATCGTTACAAGAAGAAGTAGTAGCTCATGATAATGGCGTCTTCTTTGCCTTTTTCTGTCGGATAATAGTTCACACGGCGGTCTATCTCATTGAATCCCAGATTCTGATATAACTCAAATGCACGAGTATTACTTTCTCGAACCTCAAGCCAAGCACTCTCCGATTTAAGTACTTCACAATGAGTTAAGAAAAACTCCGCCAGTTGCTTGCCATAGCCCTTCCCCTGCATCGCAGGATCAATCGCGATATTAAGCAAGGAGACTTCACCAACAATGTTTTGCGCGTAGAAATAACCAATCACTTTATCGTCTAGCAACATACAAAAGTGACAAGCACCTCGGCTATCTAACTGACGAATAATCGACTCTTTCCAAGGATGAGTATGCGCCTGCTGCTCTATTTGCCACACTTCATTCAGATGTTGTTCTTCTAAAGGTAAAAACTGAATCGACATAAGATTAATTCGCCTCGTAAGAACATATTTGTTGCCATAAATCGCGTCGATGTTGGGTATTACCATCAACGTCAGATAAAAGCGGGGTTTGGAGTTTTTTAATGCCTGAAACAGTTGCATCATCACAACCAGCAAACCAAATCCACTCAAGATTTGAGAGGTCTACACTCGCCAAATTATGCAAATGAACATGCTGAGCTTGCTGCAATTCAACATTGAAGCTCTTCAACACTCTTTCAAATAACGTAACTTCGCTTGGGGTCGGATAAGTTTCACTGACCAACAACAATTTACAGCCTTTAGCTAAGGCTACTTTCGATGATTGATACCCTTGCAAACGCTCAGGATGAATCAATTCCCAGCTTTGAATTCCCATCGCTTGTAAGTATTGTTGCTCTTGATTAGGCATAGTAATAATCAGTTAGGGCCAGTTGGCGAAGTAATGCAGATGATTAAAGCCGAATGCTAACAAACTTCCTATGGAATCACCACAGATCATAGAGAACACAAAACCTATTAAACAATCAGCCGAAGTTTCTTGTTTAATAGGTGATGAGCTAGATAGGAGTATTCTAATAAATCAGAAGCAGACGCTTCCTCTTAATGAGACGATTTAAGCGAGCTCATTAAACTCGGGGCAATATTCGATTAGCCCTTGTCGGTTGTCGAGTTCGCTTTCCCACAATGCGACAATTTGAAATGCATCATTAGGTACTTCCCACTGGCATGTAAAGCCGAATTGATTGGCAGATTTAAAGCCAAAGCGTTGATAGTAACTAGGATTACCAAGGACAACACAGGCTGGGTAGCCTAATTCACCAAGTGAAGCCAAGCCTTCGTTCACCAGTTCGGCACCAATGCCTTGTTTACGATACTCAGATTTAACAGCTAAAGGAGCCAAACCCTGCCAGTTGAGGTGTTCACCAGCCACTGATACCGGGCTAAACATTGCGAAGCCCACCACTTCACCATCGTCTTCACAGGCTACCAGTGACAGTGTACGGTTACCATTCTCGCGCAGAGCCATTACCAAATTTGCTTCCGCTTCGGTATCAAATACCGCTTTCAGTAATTGGTCTACAACCAGAATATCGGCTGGAGCCTCAGTTCGAATAAGCATTCACTACCTCTTTATGTGCGTTAGGTGCTTGCATGCCTTTATGCACAAAATCGGCGAGTTGGTGAAGTAAAATTTGCAAAGCTTTCGGTAATTGTTCCAAATCCACACTGTCCATCAAGTTTTTGACTTCTAGACCAAGTTCCGTATCGCCTTCAATTGACAGTCTTCGTTGGAAAAATAACGTGTCTGGATCTTCTTTACGACCAGCAATCAAAACCAGATCATTCAAGTTGCCGCTGAAACTCACATCTTCATCTTTGATGTTATCTGCAACTACAAGTTTGTCGTCTTCATAACTGACATACCAACACAGGTTCATATCGCGAATTTCAACTTTTAACCACTTGCCTTCTAGGAATTCAAAATCCCCATCTTCAAGTGCTTCATGGAAAGCCATTTTCATGCCATCAAGTAAGGCTTTTTTTTGCACAAACTTAGGCAATAAGTGGACTGGAGATCTCAAAATTGATGCTGCATTTTGAACTAGTTGAATACGAATGTTGTTAATCACGCCCTTTATCCGTTACCTTTGTCTTAGGAAAACTCATCATACGGGATGTGATAGTGGCGAACCCTGTTATGCATCAAGAAATTGTGCAACACAGAGAAGCTTTTCTAACCGTGAAATCAACGTTATAGTTAGTACGTATCGCTCTTAAACAATTCTTATTGAACAAATAAGCGCTTAAACACAGTTGGTAGTTTCTTAATGCCGTCGCATATGCCTTCGCAACATTTACAGCACTGGTTTGCAAAAATAACGTCTAACAGTCCGTTCTTTTTTGCAGTTTTAGATGACCAACATAATTATGTCATGGTCAACGAAAGGTATTGTGATGTTTCTGGTTTAACCGCCACGGAACTGGTTGGGATGAATGATTCGCAAATTCTTGGCGAACAATTTTACAACCACCTCAAAGGTTATTACCAAAGAGCATTCAATGGTGAAACGCTAGAAGCGGAAATGACACTCCATGACATCGACATGGAAATGAGTCTTCACTTCTCACTCTCTCCAATTTTCAGTGACAAAAAAGATGTGGAATACATTGTTTTCCATGCCATTGATACCTCTGAAAAACAAATTCTTATCCGCTCTCTGGAAGATTCTGAAAACAAATTTTCGACCCTGACCACTTTATTGCCGGATGGCTTACTGTTAGTCGAAGATGATTTCATTATCTCAGCCAACCCTTCAGCGGCGCGCTTATTGGGATTTGAAGATACCTCAGATCTGCTGGATGAAGAACTGTCACGCTTATTTATCGATGAAAAAACCAAAGGCGTGTTTAACGCGAAATTGGGTGAGCTTTTAACAGACAACCCACTGATATGTCTAACAGGCCCACGCTGTGGTTTCGAGCGCCGCGTACAACTGCATGCGGGTACCACTCAAATTCTGGGCAGCAACTCCCAGCTGATTTTGATTCAGGATGCTTCTCAAGCGACGAAACAGCTTTCCGCCACCAGTCAAACCGATATCCATGTCGATTCATTAACGGGCTTGTACAACCGATTAGGTTTTACCAAACGCTTAGAGCATTTAATTCAAAACGACACACCACTGGTGATGTTGTATTTGGATATCGATAACTTTAAGAATATCAACGACTCGCTCGGCCACCATATCGGTGACAAAGTCATTCAGGAAGTTTCGTCACGTTTGAAACGTTTACTGCCACAGCAGGCGATTTTAGGCCATTTAGGTGGTGATGAATTTGGTCTGATTTTGCCAGAGCCAGAACACAACCGTTCTGCTGAAATGTTAGCCGAACGCATTATTTCTCTGATCAACCAACCTTTTGATTTGCACCACTTCAGCAAGCGCCTTGCCTGTTCGATTGGTAGTGTGCAATATCCCGGTGACGGTAACGACGCACGTATTTTGCTACAGAATGCCGATACAGCAATGTATGAAGCGAAAGATCGTGGTCGTAACCGCCTTATCAAGTTCCATGATCAGATGAACAAAGAAGCGCGTATGCGCTTATGGCTTGAAATTGAACTGCAAAAAGCCCTTCAGCAGAATGGCTTAGAGGTGTGGTATCAGCCAAAAGTGAATGCTCGTGATTTCAGCGTCAACGGCGCAGAAGCTCTGGTTCGCTGGAAACACCCAGTTGAAGGCTACATCAGCCCTGCTGCATTCATTCCGGTCGCTGAAAAAGCCGGTCTTATTGAACATCTTGGCCGTGTGGTCATGCGTGATGTATTTGCGACAGTGAAGCGTTGGAAACAACAAGGCATTCTTCCAGGACGAGTGGCTATTAACATCTCTCCGGAGCAGTTTGGTAACCCGCAATTAATCGACTATCTTGAGAAGCTATTGCGTACCACATCACTTGACCCTAGCTGTATTACTTTCGAGCTGACGGAAAGTGCCGTGATGAGCGATAGCGAACACACGTTACAAATGCTTAACGCAATCAAGAAGTTGGGCTTCAACCTCTCTATCGACGATTTCGGTACCGGCTATTCATCGCTGGCGTATCTTGCACGCTTCCCGATTGATGAATTGAAAATTGACCGAGCGTTTATTACCGACATCGATACCTTGCCAAAACAGATCACGGTCATCGAAAACATCATCAATCTTGGTCGTTCACTCAACTTATCGGTAGTCGCTGAAGGGGTTGAAACACAACAACAAGCGACCTTACTCTCCAACCTGAATTGCCACTCAATTCAAGGTTTCCATTTCCATCGCCCACAGCCTAAACATGAAGTGGAAGAACTGTTCGCTAAGCATCGCCGTCACCGTAAATCACTCTAAGTGAGTAAATTTTTTCTTATTCACTGAAACCTGCCTTACATCAAATTGATATTCATTGTTTGTTTTTAAAATATGGTTACTTTTTCATAAAAATAAGTAACCGAGCAATGGAACTTCTCTGTCCAGCTGGTAATTTACCCGCTCTAAAAACAGCCATTGATTGTGGTGCAGATGCCGTGTACATCGGCTTCAAAGACGACACCAATGCCCGCCACTTTGCAGGGTTGAATTTCACAGGCAACAAACTGAACAAAGCCGTTCAATATACTCACGATCATGGAAAGAAAATCCATGTCGCATTAAACACTTTCGCTCATCCTGATGGTTTTGAACGATGGACCAACGCTGTCGATCAGGCTGCGGATCTTGGTATTGATGCCTTGATCGTGGCTGACGTTGCCATTCTTGATTACGCTGCGAACAAATACCCAGACTTGGAATTACACCTTTCCGTTCAAGCATCAGCAACCAACGTCAAAGCCGTTGAGTTTTACCACAATAACTTCAACGTTAAACGAGTGGTATTGCCTCGCGTACTCTCTATCCATCAGGTAAAGCAGCTTTCACGTAATATCCCAGAAGGGGTAGATCTCGAAGTGTTTGCTTTTGGTAGCTTATGCATTATGTCGGAAGGTCGCTGTTACCTCTCTTCTTACATGACGGGGGAATCACCAAATACGGTCGGCGCGTGCTCTCCTGCAAAATATGTCCGCTGGCAAGAAACTGATTCAGGCTTAGAATCACGACTGAATGAAATCCTTATTGATAAGTACGCTACAGGCGAAAATGCGGGTTACCCAACCTTATGTAAAGGTCGCTTTATGGCGGACATTGATGGCGAGCAAAAACGCTACCATGCGCTAGAAGAACCAACCAGTTTAAACACGCTTTCACTATTACCTGAGCTTTTCGCAGCAAATGTGGCTTCAGTTAAAATTGAAGGCCGCCAACGCAGCCCAGCGTATGTGGAACAAGTGACGCAAACTTGGCGAGCTGCAATTGACCGCTATCTTGCTAACCCTCAAAGCTATCAAGTGGAAAGCGCTTGGGATGCCGCTCTTGCAAACGTATCAGAAGGCACACAAACCACGCTCGGTGCATATCACCGAAAATGGCAGTAATCAGTAGAAAGGGAAAATTATGAAATACGCACTAGGCCCACTACTTTATTTCTGGCCAAAACAAGACGTCGAAAAGTTTTACCAACAAGCCAAAGAGAGCAGTGCAGACATTATTTATCTTGGCGAAACGGTTTGTTCTAAACGCCGTGAAATGAAACCACAACACTGGTTTGATATTGCTAAAGAGCTCTCCTCTGCAGGTAAACAAGTGGTTCTCTCAACAATGGCGTTATTTGAAGCGCCAAGCGAAATCAACGTACTAAAGAAGTATATTGATAATGGTGACTTCGCGATTGAAGCCAATGATGTATCCGCTATTCAGATGGCCCATGAAAAAGGAATTCCTTTCATTGTTGGTCCGGCAGTGAACACCTACAACGCTTACGCATTACAGATCTTTCTAAAGCAAGGTATGACTCGCTGGTGTATGCCTGTTGAGCTATCACGTGACTGGCTTAACAACGTTTTGCTTCAGTGTGAAAAAATCGGTATTCGCAATCAGTTTGAAGTGGAAGTCTTTAGTCACGGATATCTCCCTCTCGCCTATTCAGCGCGTTGTTTCACTGCTCGCGCAGAGAACAGAGCGAAAGATGAATGCGAAACCTGCTGTATTAAGTATCCAACCGGTATTCAAGTCAGCAGTCAGGAAGGTCAATCCGTTTTCAACTTAAACGGTATTCAAACTCAGTCTGGCTATTGTTATAACCTGATGAACGACTTACCGAGTATGGAAGGTTTGGTCGATGTGGTTCGTTTAAGCCCGCTGGGAGTCGAAACCTTCCAACACTTAAACAAGTTCAAGCAAAACGAACATGGTCGTCACCCAACCCAGTTAGAGAATCAGCAATGTAATGGCTACTGGCATCAACTGGCGGGGCTGGAAGTGAAAAACATCTAGTTGAGTGGCATTAAAAAAGCGAGGTATCAACCTCGCTTTTCTGTATTTCAAATTAGACTCAGACAAACCTTACGGCTTGCTTTGCCAGCTAATTTTCTGATGCTTCACAAGACCAGCAGAAAGAATGCAAAGCACCCCACCAAGCCCGGCATAACGCACCGCAGTTTGAGCTTTGGCTTCAACTTTAGGTTTGGCATGGAAAGCAACGCCAAGACCAGCTGCTTCCATCATCACAAGGTCATTTGCGCCGTCACCAACAGCAACAGTATTGTGCATTTCAATATCAAACTGAGTCGCGAGCTCTTCTACGATATCCGCTTTAGTTTGAGCGGTAACTACATCGCCAAGCACCTTACCTGTCAGCTTGCCATTGATAATTTCTAAGGTGTTTGATTGCGCATGATCCAGATTGAGCATGGCTTTCAAATGATCAGAGAAATAGGTGAAACCGCCTGACGCAATCGCTGTTTTCCAGCCAAATGCTTGTAGCGTTTCAACCAGCTCTTCCAGCTCTTCCATTAATGGCAGAGTTGAACGGACAGACTCTAAAATGGATTCATCCGCGCCACTCAGTTTTCCGACACGTTGACGTAGGCTTTGTTCGAAATCGAGTTCGCCTTGCATCGCTCTTTCTGTCACTTCTGCCACTTCATCACCGACACCAGCTAGCTTGGCAATTTCATCAATACACTCAATCTTGATTGCTGTAGAGTCCATATCCATCACAATTAAACCCGGTTTTGATAAATCAGGTACCTCATTGATGCGAGCGTAATCTAGGCCTAAACCCTGTATTATTTTCTCATGTTCGCCCGTCAGCTCACCTGACATCAAAGCGACTTCATAAGGACCGACTTTCCACGCATCAATAATGGCGTTGTAATAACCGGTAAAGAAATCAATATCTTCAAATTGCTGCGCAGTTAAAAAGTCGCCAAAAACAATCCAGTTGGCTTTGCTTTTGTCTAGTTGACGAGATAAACGAGTTTCAGGCAGACGATTGATAAGAGACGTATGTTTTTTGATAGCTAGCATAATAGTTAAGGCATCCATGTCTTCGTATAAGCAGACGTTACCCTATTGCAATTTAAAAACGCAAGTCTCAATATGTGCAAAGTCTGATTTTCTTTGGATTAACACGATTATGGACGGTTCTTTGTTCTCGTTTCGTATGGTTATTCGCCTACTAACCTTACTGCTGTTGATTGGCATGTTCGTCATCACAATTAAAAATAGTGTTGTGATCAGTAAAGGTAACGAACGTATTCAAGCAAACCAGCTAGAAACACTCACTAAGGTATTGATTACTCAAGCCTCGCTAACCGCAGGCAGAAGTATCGCAGAGCAGGATCAAGAGCGTCTGCTCAACCTCACCAATCAACTTGCTCAAGACCGCTTAGTATTTGATGCAACAATTTATGATTCTGAAGGTGTAAAACTGGCCTCCAGTGATTCAGCGCTAAGTGTAAGAGAAGTACTTGGCTTAGATACGCCTTTGCAGACGGCAAGTATTGGTCGTCAGCAACTTGTAGAGCCTGTCATACATGATGGTAACTTGATCGGTTTTGTTCGCATTACGTTTGAAACTGGTAAGGTAACAGCCATTTCCGATCATCACTATCGTAAGAGTGATCGCTACATGTACCTGATGGTTATCATGAGCTTTATCAGTGGCGTGTTGTTCACTCTGCTACTGAAACGTAAGCCGAAGTCGAAAGGTGAAAACCTGCTGCTGCAGAACGCGGAATAAAGTTTCGTAGGGAACGTTCGCTAAAACGCATCATATAAACAAAAACCTCAGCCAAAGCTGAGGTTTTTTCTTTTGTTCAGAATAAATCAGCGAATAGATAAGAAAGCTTAGTAACCTTCTTGATCACCAATCAATACTGAATCTAGTGCGATAAGCATCATGTCGTTAAACGTGGTTTGACGTTCTTCAGACGTGGTCGCTTCGCCTGTTTTGATGTGGTCAGATACAGTACAGATAGTCAGCGCTTTTGCACCGTATTCAGCAGCAACACCGTAGATACCCGCCGCTTCCATTTCAACACCAACGATGCCGTATTTGTCCATTACGTCGAACATTGATGGATCTGGCGTGTAGAAAAGTTCAGCAGAGAAAAGGTTACCCACTTTAACGTCGATACCGCGTGCTTTCGCAGCTTCTTCAGCTGCTTTTACCATTTTGTAATCAGCGATTGCAGCAAAGTCATGGTCTTTGAAGCGAATACGGTTCACTTTAGAATCCGTACATGCACCCATGCCGATAACAACATCACGAACTTTGATATCTTCGTTAACAGCACCACAGCTACCCACGCGAATCACTTTCTTCACGCCGTAATCTTTGATTAGCTCGGTTACGTAGATAGAACATGATGGGATACCCATACCATGGCCCATCACAGAGATCTTACGACCTTTGTAAGTGCCAGTGAAACCGAACATATTGCGAACGTCACACACTTGTACAACGTCTTCTAGGAAAGTTTCTGCGATGTATTTAGCACGTAGTGGATCACCCGGCATCAGTACAACGTCAGCGAATGCGCCCATTTCAGCGTTAATATGAGGAGTAGCCATTATCTTATTCCTTATGATTTTAGGCGCTTAAATTGCACCTTTACCAAACTGATAACTGGGGCTCAATACGATCCTACTCACTAAGATAGAACTAAGCCCCTAAGAAATTACAAAAAGTTCTTACCGTAATCCATTGGCGAAATGCCAAAGTAGCTTGCTAGGCTTTGACCGATATCAGCGAATGTTTCGCGACGGCCTAATGAACCCGGAGCCACTTTCTTACCGTAAACAATCACAGGGATATGTTCACGTGTATGGTCAGTACCTTGCCATGTAGGGTCACAACCGTGGTCAGCAGTAAGAATCAGCACATCATCTTCTTGCATTAATTCTAGAACTTCAGGTAGACGCTTATCGAAATATTCTAGTGCAGCGGCGTAACCCGCAACGTCACGACGATGACCGTAAGCTGAGTCAAAATCGACAAAGTTAGTGAAGACGATAGTGTCATCACCAGCTTGTTGAATTTGCTCTAGTGTTGCTTCAAACAGTGCAGGAATACCCGTTGCTTTCACTTTCTTAGTGATACCGCAGTTTGCATAGATATCTGCAATCTTACCGATTGACACTACATTGCCCTGCTTCTCTTCAACCAGCTTTTGCAGCACAGTTGCTGAAGGCGGCTCAACAGAAAGATCACGACGATTACCTGTGCGTTCAAACTGACCTTTACCAGCGCCAACAAATGGACGAGCAATAACGCGGCCGATGTTGTAATCCGCAAGTTCTTCGCGCGCGATTTGGCAAAGTTCAAGTAAACGATCAAGACCGAACGTCTCTTCGTGACACGCAATTTGGAATACTGAGTCAGCAGAAGTATAGAAGATAGGTTTGCCAGTCTTCATGTGTTCTTCGCCTAAATCATCCAGAACCTGCGTACCTGAAGCGTGGCAGTTGCCTAAGAAATCATCCAGACCTGCGCGAGCAAGAATGCGATCCGTCAGTTCTTTCGGGAAACTGTTTTGCTTGTCAGTGAAATAGCCCCATTCAAAAAGAACTGGCACACCAGCAATTTCCCAGTGACCAGACGGAGTATCTTTACCTGAAGAAAGCTCAGCCGCATGACCATAAGCACCAATGATGTCTGCTTGGTCATCAAGTCCCGGAGCCAAACGACCAGTAGACTCTTTGTGCGCCATCGCAAGACCAAGCTTAGATAAGTTTGGCAATGTTAATGGACCTTTACGATCTGCATTATCCGCTAAACCTTGCGCACATTGATCAGCAATGTGACCGAGTGTGTCTGCGCCAACGTCACCAAAATCTTTGGCATCCTCGGTTTCGCCGATACCGAATGAATCTAAAACTAAAATAAATGCTCTTTTCATAATTCTTTCCTCACCAATCTTTTCCTGAACGAACTACACGTCTTCTGCACGAATCTGACGGTAAACATCAGGAGTTGGGACGTATTCACCACCGACTTTAATCGCATTTTGTAGTGCGTTTGCCGCTTCTTGCCACTGCTCTTCACTGCGAGCGTGAATGAACGCTAACGGCTTGTTGCTATCTGCAACTTCACCAAGGCGAATGAAGTTATCAAAGCCTACTGCGTAATCGATAGTATCTGTTGCGACACGACGACCACCGCCCATACCAACCACTGCCATACCAATTGCGCGAGTATCCATAGCTGATACCACACCCGATTGGGCAGCATAAACAGGTTTGATGATTTGAGCTTTATCTAAGTAGTTGTCGTAGTTTTCAACGAAGTCTGTTGGTCCACCAAGGCCTGCAACCATCTTACCGAAACGCTCTGCTGCTTGGCCGTTATCAAGCACTGCTTGTAGTTTTTGACGCGCTTCAACGCTGTCTTTTGCAAGTTTTCCTAGCACCAGCATTTCAGCACAAGAAGCCATAGTCACTTCAAGTAAACGAGGGTTACGGTATTCACCTGTTAGGAAACGAATCGCTTCACGCACTTCAACAGCGTTACCCGCAGAAGACGCCAATACTTGGTTCATATCGGTTAAAATTGCCGTTGTTTTGGTGCCAGCACCATTCGCAACCGCAACGATAGATTTTGCTAGTTCTTCTGACGCTTCGTAAGTTGGCATAAATGCGCCAGAACCTACTTTCACGTCCATCACTAATGACTCAAGACCTGCCGCCAATTTCTTCGAAAGAATAGAAGCAGTGATCAGAGAGATATTATCAACGGTTGCGGTGATATCTCGTGTTGCGTACACGCGTTTATCTGCCGGTGCTAAATCGCCAGTTTGACCGATGATCGCCACACCTGCTTGCTTAGTCACTTGACCAAACACTTCGTTAGTTGGAGTGATGTTATAGCCAGGGATAGACTCTAATTTATCAAGAGTACCGCCAGTGTGGCCCAAACCGCGACCAGAGATCATAGGAACGTAACCACCGCAAGCCGCTACCATAGCGCCAAGCATCAATGAAGTGACGTCGCCCACACCACCTGTCGAGTGTTTATCAACAATCGGGCCATCAAAGTTCATATGACTCCAGTCGATAACCATGCCTGAATCTCGCATTGCACAAGTGAGTGCGATACGCTCTGGCATAGTCATTTCACGGAAGAATACAGCCATTGCGAAAGCTGCAATTTGTCCTTCAGAAACCGTGTTGTTCGCCACACCTTGAATGAAGAAGTTGATTTCTTCTGTGGTAAGGATTTCACCATCACGTTTTCTGCGAATTATCTCTTGTGGTAAGAAAGTTTGAGCTAAATACATTAGTGCCTCCCTAGCCCCCCTCATCTATATGATAGGTAGCTATGGTTGTTTACTATTTAGAAATGAAGATGGCGCTATGCGCCATCTTGTAAAACAGAACAATTAGTAAGCCGCTGGATCAGCTTTTTCGTCTGTAACTTCTAATGTATTTAGTAGATTGGTTAGTAGGCTTGACGCACCGAAACGGTAGTGGCGGCTATCCACCCACTTATCACCTAAAATTTCGTCAGCCATTGCTAGGTAATCACGAGCATCTTCAGCTGTACGCACACCACCCGCAGGCTTGAAACCGACAGTTTCAGCGACGTTCATGTCACGAATCACTTCTAACATCATACGTGCATATTCAGGCGTTGCGTTTACTGGCACTTTGCCCGTTGACGTTTTGATAAAGTCTGCGCCTGCTTCGATAGAGATTTGTGACGCTTTTTTGATTAGAGCTTCTTCTTTTAGCTCACCTGTTTCGATGATCACTTTAAGAAGAGCATCTGAACCACACGCTTCTTTACATTGCTTAACTAGTTCGAAACCTACTTTCTCGTTACCAGCGATAAGCGCACGGTAAGGGAAAACAACGTCTACTTCGTCAGCGCCGTATGCTACTGCTGCTTTCGTTTCAGCAACTGCAATTTCCACATCGTCATTACCGTGTGGGAAGTTAGTTACTGTTGCAATGCGAACTTCTGGTGTGCCTTGCTCACGAAGGGTCTTCTTAGCAATAGGAATAAAGCGAGGGTAAATACAGATTGCAGCAGTATTGCCTACTGGGCTTTTTGCATCGTGACAAAGCTGGATCACTTTCGCATCCGTGTCATCATCATTCAGTGTTGTTAAGTCCATCAGTTTAAGTGCACGTAGTGCTGCTGCTTTTAAATCGCTCATTTCTAACTCCGATCAGTATATTCAATTAGTTCACTATCAAGGCGACTTTTATACGTCTAATTTGATAGCCACAAATGAACGGACTTGGTTCCTTGAAGACTCGGTGAGTATTAACGCTCACCAATTGCTATCCTTGTCACCGCACAGTACCCATTTGGGTCTATGGCACAACAATCTGTGATTGCGGTGTCTTTCAGTTTAAGTTTTAGGCAGTGTCAGTTTCAGACACACTCTGCCTTTCAAAAACACCGTAGCGGTTGACCTATCCAATTGGTCTTGCTACGTCGTTTTGATATTCGCTTACTTCCTTCGGCAAGATACTACAGTATAGATATTTATCACAAAACTGTAGCTCCATTCGAAGAGCAAACGGTTTGTATCTCAAAAATGGTCATATTCTGACATCCTTGAGACACAAGGCTTTTCAATGCAATCCATTACAAAAATTCACTCTTTGTCATGCTCTGAAAAGCAAAAACACCCCGCAGCAATATTCTTGCTACGGGGTGAGATTAAACGGCGTCTATATATCGTTCTCTAAATCAAATTAGAAAGAGATAAAGAAGCCAGCAATTGTTGCAGCCATCAAGTTAGATAGCGTACCAGCAATAACTGCTTTGATACCCATACGAGCGATGTCGTGACGACGAGTTGGAGCTAGACCACCCAGACCACCTAGTAGAATCGCGATAGAAGATAGGTTCGCGAAGCCACATAGAGCGAATGAGATGATTGCTTGAGTCTTAACAGACATTAGCTGACCAGTAGCCGCAACCACTTGAGCGTTTTCACCCACGTATGGTACGAAGTTTAGGTACGCAACGAATTCGTTTACAACAGTCTTCTGACCGATGAATGAACCTGCGATTGTTGCTTCTTCCCATGGCACACCAATTACGAATGCTAGAGGAGCAAAGATCCAGCCTAGAAGAAGTTCTAGAGTTAGCTCAGGCATACCGAACCAACCACCAACGCCACCTAGGATACCGTTTAGAAGCGCGATCAGACCGATGAATGCGATTAGCATTGCACCAACGTTCAGAGCAAGTTGTAGACCTGCTGCCGCACCGCCCGCAGCTGCGTCGATAACGTTAGCTGGTTTATCGTCGCCACCTTCAAGAGCATCGTCAATGTTCTCTTGTGGTTGATCAACTTCAGGGAATAGGATTTTAGCGAACAGTAGACCACCAGGTGCTGCCATGAATGATGCTGCAACTAGATACTCTAGTGGAACACCCATTGAAGCGTAACCTGCAAGTACACCACCAGCAACAGAAGCCAAACCACCACACATTACCGCGAACAGCTCAGATTGAGTCATTTTTGGAACAAATGGGCGAACAACAAGTGGAGCCTCAGTTTGACCAACGAAAATGTTAGCTGCCGCAGACATAGATTCTGCGCGAGATGTGCCTAGAGCTTTCTGCAGACCACCACCTAGAATCTTAATTACCCATTGCATAATGCCTAGGTAGTAAAGAACTGAGATCAGTGCAGAGAAGAAAATCAGTGTTGGAAGAACACGGAAAGCGAAGATGAAACCGCCGCCACCGAACACTTCGAACATCTTGTCAGAAACAAGACCACCGAATAGGAAAGAAGTACCGTCATTACCGTAGTTAATAACGTTAGATACCCCGTTAGAGAAACCAGCAAGTAAATCGCGGCCCCATGGGACATAAAGTACAAATGCACCTAGTGCAAATTGGATAGCGAATGCGCCACCCACAGTTCTTAAGTTAATAGCTTTGCGGTTATTTGAAAGTAATACTGCGATAGCAAGTAGAACGATCATACCGACTAGGCTCATAAACGTACTCATAGTTTATGGCTTCCTTATAGTTTAATTTGGCGTGTTAAACATTGGGTTGTTTTCGGGGTGCGATTATACGCATCTCTCACAACAAAAAGTAATATATGCATCACGCATTTTTAGGTAATGATTAAACATTACATTCAAAAACAAGAAGCAAGTCACATTAAAAGCCCAAAACTGCGGTAATTTGACCTTATTCGAAACATATAACCAACAAATTGTAGCCCAGCCCCTAAAAAGCGCTGCAACCGTTTGCTCACAAAAGAAGATGTCAAGTTTTCAACTTTTAAGCTCAACTTCTCGACATTTAATACCCAATTCAGCGACAAACATTGATTTTATATCAAGTTAAAACATGAGCGCTCCATCACGCTCGAATGTTACATTTTTCAGTCAACCGCACTACAAACTTGTATTCAATAGCACATTTAATAGCGTGCTAATTAGAAATAGATTCATCCTTACATATAACCAATAAGTTGGCTTACCATTTGCTTAGTGAACTGAACGCTAGCAAAACAGCGTTTAATAAAGTAACCACATCGTCATCTTGCACTATTTTGGTGATGAGAATCACAATTTTGGTGAGTCTAATTTCTTGTAAACGCTAGGAATTAACAAATAAACATACATTTATGGCTAATTAGTTTATTCCTTTACAAAAAAATGTGATTTGGTGTGAGGTATTCGACTTTTTTTTGCAGCGCAAACGATAAACTTATACACGATCAAATTCGCTCACCAATAATTAATTCAAACTATTGATATTTTGTTTTTGGGTTTGTTGGACTTTTGTTAAAAAGTCCGCAGTCTCTCGTCTAGTACAGTGGTATTGCAACATAGGTATATAACAGTGAAAAAATCTATTATAAAAATCTCAGCACTTGCTTTAGCGGTTTCGTCATTTCACGTTTTCGCAGAAGCAAAACCAGCCGTAATTTATGATACAGCGGGTAAATTCGATAAATCGTTCAACGAAGCGGTCTATCAAAATGGTGTAAAAGTGATGGCAGCTGAAGGTACTAAAGTTCGCGAATTTGAACCTCAGAATGAAGCTCAGCGTGAACAAGGCCTTCGTCGCTTAGCAAGCCGCGGTTATAGCCCTATTGTTGCTGTAGGCTTTAATATGGCATCAGCTGTAGAAAAAGTGGCAACTGAATTCCCAGACATTCATTTCACAATTCTTGACTCAGTTGTTGATAAGCCAAACGTACAATCAATCGTATTTAAAGAACACGAAGGTTCATTCCTAGTGGGTGCACTTGCTGCGAAGGCGTCTAAATCAGGCGTAGTTGGCTTCATTGGTGGTATGGATATTCCTCTTATCCGTAAATTCCAATGTGGTTATGAGCAAGGCGCTAAATACACCAACCCAAGCATCACTGTTCTACAAAACATGACAGGCTCAACTCCAGCAGCATTTGCTGACCCAGCAAAAGGTTCTGAGCTTGCAAAATCTCAATTCTCTAAAGGTGTTGACGTTGTTTACGCGGCAGCTGGCGGTACTGGTCTAGGTGTTTACCAAGCAGCAAAAGATGCAGGCAAACTAGCGATCGGTGTTGACTCAAACCAAAACCACCTGCAACCAGGCACCATGCTAACGTCAATGGTTAAACTGGTAGGTGCAGCTTCAGTTGAGTCTTGGAAAGAAGAGATGAACGGTACTTGGAAACCAGGTATCAAAGCTCTGGGTCTAAAAGAGAATGCGGTTGACTGGGCATACGATGACAACAACAAGTCTCTGATCACTGACGAAATGAAAGCTTATATGGATACTCTAAAAGCAGACATCATCGCAGGCAAAATCAAGATTCACGATTATATGTCTAACAACAAGTGTGAGTACTAATTTAGTTCTCAATACTTAGTTAAAACAATACGTTCCGTTTGGAAATGTTATACGCCGCTGCTTGCTCAGCGGCGTATGATTTATTTGGCTGCTCGTTTAAGCGCATCCATTTGAATATGGCCTTAGGGTCGTTGACCTCATTAGTTCAGGAAGTTTTTACGTGACGCAATCTCAAAACTATGCCATCGAACTTAAAAAAATCGATAAACGCTTTGGTGCCGTTCACGCGAATAAAGCTATCGATTTAAAAGTTCCAGCAGGTACCATTCACGGCATTATCGGTGAAAATGGCGCTGGTAAATCCACCTTGATGAGCATCATTTACGGTTTTTATACACCAAACTCAGGTGAGATGTTCGTTGATGGTAAACCATATACCCCTAATAACTCTCAAGAAGCTATTGCAGCAGGGATAGGTATGGTTCACCAACACTTTATGTTGGTTGATACCTTCACAGTTCTTGAAAACGTTGTTCTCGGTGCTGAATCTGGCTGGAAATTAGATGACAGCTTAAAAGCAGCGAGAAAGAAACTGGTCCAAATTGAAAAAGACTACGGTTTAGATGTTCCACTCGATAAGTTGGTCGGAGACCTACCTGTTGGCTTACAACAGCGAGTCGAAATTCTTAAAGCCCTTTACCGCGATGCAAAGCTACTTATTCTTGATGAACCAACGGGTGTATTAACCCCTCAAGAAGCGGATCACCTATTTGCGATTCTGGACAAGCTACGTAGCCAAGGAACAACCGTCATCATCATTACCCACAAGTTACGTGAAGTACTGGCTATTACCGACAACATTTCGGTTATGCGTCAGGGTCAGATGGTTGCCGATGTAAAAACGTCAGAAACCAATCGCGAAGAGCTTGCAGAGCTGATGGTGGGACGTAAAGTTCGCTTAAAAGTCGACAAGTCAGAAGCTAAACCAGCGAAAGAGCTGCTTAAGGTAAACAAGCTAGGCTACGTTGATCACAGCGGCGTAAAACGAGTTAAAGACATCAGTTTTTCAGTTCGTGCTGGAGAACTAGTCGGTATTGCTGGTGTATCCGGCAATGGTCAATCAGAGATTCTGTCTCTTTTGTCTGGCATCTTAAAACCCACGTCAGGAAGCTTTGAACTGAATGGACACACGATTTCTGTAGACAAGCCCGCAGATCCTCAACAAGTAAGAGCAATGGGTGTGGGTCATATTCCTGAAGATCGCCACAAACAAGGCTTGATCAACAAATTTGAAGCTCAAGAAGCTTACATCTTGGGTTATCACAATCTGCCAAAATACAACAAAGGCTTACTGCAAGACAAAGCCGCTATTTCGAAGATTTGCCAAGAGAGTATGGATAAATGGGATGTTCGCCCGAATGACATCCATCTAAAAACGGCAAATTTTTCGGGTGGTAACCAGCAAAAACTGGTGATTGCTCGTGAAATGGAAGAGAACCCAGACGTTCTTCTAATTGGCCAACCTACACGAGGTGTGGACATCGGTGCAATTGAGTATATCCACCAGCAAATCATTGCCAGCCGAGATGCTGGTAAAGCCGTACTATTAGTCTCAGTTGAACTGGATGAAATCCTCAGCCTCGCTGACCGTATTTTGGTTGTGTTCGATGGCGCTATTGTCGGTGAACTGCAAGCTCATCAGGCCGATGAGAAAACATTAGGTCTTATGATGGCGAACATCATTCCAGACCATATAAAAGAGAGTATTGCCCAAGGAGAGACGGCATGAGTCAGGCAAAAGTGCCCGCTTGGGTAACCATTGCGCTGTTACCTGCGATTAACGTGTTAGTCGCGTTTTTAGTTTCAGCATTGTTGTTTATTTATATTGATATTAACCCCTTGGATGCCATTAAAGTCATGTGGACAGGGGCGTTCGGTTACGCTGAAGGGTTCGGTTACACCCTTTACTACACAACTGGCTTTATCTTTACGGGTTTAGCGGTTGCTGTGGCTTATCACGCGGGGCTGTTCAACATCGGTGTGGAAGGTCAGGCATATATTGGTGGTCTGGGTGTAGGGATCATCTGTTTAACCCTAGGCGAATACGCTCCTTGGTATGTCGTATTTCCTGTAGCGGTTATCGCAGGCGGCGCTTTTGGTGCGGCTTGGGCGTTTATTCCTGCTTACTTACAGGCAAAGCGGGGGTCTCATATCGTTATTACAACGATCATGTTTAACTTCATTGCCGCTTCGCTAATGGCATACCTTCTGGTCGACATCCTTAAACCAGAAACCACAATGGCAACAGAAAGCCGCGTGTTTGCACAAGGTAGCTGGCTACCAAAAATACACGAGCTGTTTGCAGTATTTGGTATCAACGTTGCGCCAAGCCCACTCAACATCAGTTTCATTTTTGCGCTATTGTGCTGTGTGTTTGTGTGGTTATTTATTTGGCATTCTCGCTGGGGATATGAGATTCGCTCTATTGGTGCTAACGCGTCAGCTGCATCTTATGCAGGTATTAACTATCTAAAAATCGTAGTCATCACAATGATGCTCTCTGGTATGTTGGCCGGCTTCTTTGGCATTAACGTGCTGCAAGGTGAGCTTCATCAGATCAAACTGAACTTTGTAGAAGGGTTTGGCTTTACGGGTATTGCTGTTGCTCTAATGGGTCGAAACCACCCTGTGGGTGTTGTCCTAGCAAGTTTACTGTTTGGCTTCCTCTATCAAGGTGGTGCTGAGCTGAGCTTCGATTATGGTGTTGACCGTAACATCGTCGTTGTACTACAAGGTCTGGTCATTCTCTTCTCTGGTGCGCTTGAGTACATGTTCAAACCTTCAATTGAACGCATTTATCTGCGCTTATTTGGCAAACAAGAACATGGAGTTGCGTAATCATGTTTGAAACCATCATTTTAATGGCTGATGCCACAATTCGTGTTGCCACCCCGCTTATTCTAGCTGCTTTAGCAGGCATGTTTAGTGAACGTTCAGGTGTAGTAAACATTGCATTGGAAGGTAAACTTTTGGCAGCAGCTTTCGCGGGTGCTGCTACTGCATATATCACGGGCTCAGCTTGGCTGGGTGTTTGTGCTGGTGTTCTGGTGTCTATTCTGCTTGCCTTACTTCACGGCTTTGCTTCGATCACTCACCGTGGTGATCAAGTGGTCAGCGGTATGGCAATCAATATTCTGGCAACCGGTTTAACCGTAACTCTTGGACGTTACTGGTTCAATCAAGGCGGTCAAACACCCGCACTATCCGGCGATGCTCGTTTTGCACCAATCACATTACCGGGCGCAGATGCCTTGCAAGACGTTCCTGTTATTGGACTACTTTACTCTGAGCTCATCAGTGGTCACTCGATTATTGAGTATGTGGCTTTAGCGGCAGTACCTTTGTCTTGGTACGTATTGTTCAAAACTCGCTTCGGCTTACGCTTAAGAGCGGTAGGTGATTCTCCGGCGGCAGTGGATACAGCCGGTATTTCGGTTACTGGAATGCGTTATAGTGCAATGGTGATCTGTGGCTTATTGGTAGGTTTGGCTGGCGTATACCTCTCTGTAGGTCAAACTGCGCAGTTCATTCCTAACATGAGCGCAGGTAAAGGCTATATGGCATTGGCGGCTCTGATCTTTGGTAAGTGGCGCCCTGTGACAGCCATGGCTGCTTGTTTGCTGTTTGGCTTCCTTGATGCGCTGGCGATTCGCCTGCAAGGTGTGAGTGTTGGTGACTTCCCTATTCCGGTTCAAGCCATTGAAGCATTGCCATATGTCTTGACGGTATTTCTACTTGCAGGATTTATTGGTAAAGCGGTCGCGCCAAAAGCAATTGGTGTTCCGTACACCAAAGAGCGCGAATAAAGATTTAATCTTTTACCTAAAACTCTTTACCAAAGACAAAGGGAGCGATATTCGCTCCCTTTTTGCTATTCATCAATCCGAAACAGCTCAATACTGTTTGCCCAAAGCTGTGATGCCAGTTTTTCTTTATTGGTGTCTCTCAGCACCGCCAGCTCTTCTAAGACATGAATTAAATACTTAGGATGATTGGCCTCGCCTTGCCTGCCAAATAGCGGCATGTCCGGTGCGTCGGTTTCTAAAACCAGAGACTCTATCGGTAATTGGCTGATCGCTTGTCGAGTTTTATTGGCTCGTGGGTAAGTAATCACTCCGCCTACACCGATTTTAAAGCCAAGATCGATAAACTGTCTGGCTTGTTGTTCACTGCCGGAAAAAGCATGTAACACACCACCTTGAGTAAAGCGATGTTGCTTAATTAGTTGCAGCAATCGGTTATGCGTTTTTCGGCTGTGCAGGATGAGCGGAAGATGAGCATGTTGCGCCATAGCGAGTTGAGCGATGAAAACTCGCTCTTGAAGCGAGGCATCAACCGCAACCATAGCATCTAATCCGCATTCACCAACGGCAACACAAGCACTCTCTCGCTGCGATAATTCATCTTCTAACAGCTGCAACTGTTCATCGGAAAAATGTTCAAGAAAATAAGGATGGAAGCCCAGAGCGTATCGAAGGGTTACTGGATATTGTGTGGCGAGGTTTTTCACTCGCAACCAATTAGAAAGGCCAACAGATGGAATAATGATTTTCTCTACATGAGCTTGCGTTGCGGCTGACATTTGTTCGGAAAACGACGCGGCAAACTCATCAAAATCAAAGTGGCAATGAGTATCAAATAGCCGCAGCTTATGCCTTGTCGCTGTCTTTGTCATGAGTTGGGGTTTTATCATGAATCGGATCTTTACGATAAGGGACGCAACAACGTTTTTGATCTGGTGTTAGCCCCATGTTTTGGCACCAGTCATCATAGCGTGCCAGCCATTTTTTAAACCAAGTTAGCATAACAACCCCATCTAAAGACTTATTGTTCTTCTCGTTTGAAGACAAGCTCTGTTGCTGTCGATTCAGCAGCACAGTAGTAGTAGCCAGCAGTATCAAAAGATTCTAACTGCTTTACCGACTCAATACGGTTTTCAATAATATAGCGCGCCATCATACCCCGGGCTTTTTTCGCAAAGAAGCTGATGACTTTGTATTGACCATTTTTGCAGTCTTTAAACACAGGCGTGATCACTTGGGCATCTAAAGCTTTCGGTTTAACGGCTTTGAAGTATTCATTAGAAGCCAGATTGACCAGCACGTTGTCTTCCTGTGTCTTAATCGCGTCATTTAGCTTTTCAGTAATGATATTGCCCCAGAATTGATAGAGATTGCTGCCACGCTCATTACCCAGCTTAGTACCCATTTCAAGACGGTAAGGCTGCATAAGATCGAGAGGCTTCAACAATCCGTATAAACCAGACAGCATACGCAGATGAGTCTGCGCATAGTCTAAATCAGCTTCAGATAAGGTTTCTGCTTCAAGACCAGTATAGACATCACCTTTGAAAGCAAAAATCGCTGGGCGAGAATTATCAGGTGTGAAGGTTTCAGTCCATTGCTCAAAGCGTGCCACGTTCAATCCAGCAATTTTGTCGCTCACTTTCATTAAGTCGGCAATATCTTGCGGTGTCAATGTGCGGCACACTTTAATTAATTCCGCTGAGTGAGAAGTCAACTCTGGCTGAGTAAAGCGCGTTGTTGGCAATGGAGATTCATAATCCAATGTTTTTGCTGGAGAGACCACTATGAGCATAAGGTTTCCTTTATAAATTCTGTTGAGCTGGCTTTTATTGCTTTTGAACGATAGCTTACAAAAAAAGCCATGCAGTGTCTGCATGGCTTTTCCAATCTATAACATCGGTACTATCTATTAGTGTACTTAGTTAGCTTTATTTGACTTAGATTGATCCCAGATGCCATCTTCAAGTTGAGTTTTTAGTTCTGGGTACTCATTAGCATTGAAAGTCGGTACTTTGCCTGCATCTAGCTGACGGTTGTAGTCTTTTGCCAACTTAATGACTGTTCCAGACAGAAGCAGAATCGCAATCAAGTTAACAATCGCCATCAAGCCCATAGAAACGTCTGCCATCGCCCAAACGGTAGGCAGTGTCGCTAACGCACCAAACATCACCATGCTTAAGAAAATCAGACGAAAAACCATTAACCCTTTCTTGTTATTGTGCTCAAGAAATATCAGGTTAGTTTCCGCGTACGAATAATTCGCAATGATTGACGTGAAAGCAAAGAAGAAAATTGCCATCGCAATGAACACGCCGCCCCAATCGCCCACTTGTGAACTTAGTGCACGTTGTGTCAGTTCGATACCAGTAATCTCACCGTGTGGAACATATTCACCAGACACAAGGATGATCGCCATGGTCGCTGAACAAATCACGATAGTATCAACAAACACACCCAACATTTGCACATAACCTTGAGACGCAGGATGCGGAGGATAAGGCGTTGCAGAAGCCGCAGCATTCGGTGCAGAACCCATACCCGCTTCGTTTGAGAACAATCCACGTTTTACACCGTTGATCATTGCTTGTGCAATCGCATAACCAAGACCACCAGCGGCCGCTTGCTCAAAACCGAATGCACTTTTAATGATCAGAGAGAACACCGCAGGTACTTTCTCTAAGTTCATGAACACCACCACAAGTGCAATCGCTAGGTAAGCAATAGCCATGAACGGAACGATAAGCTCAGCGGTACGTGCAATTTTACGGATACCACCGAAAATTACGAAGGCAGTCAGTAGCACAATGCCAACACCGACCATCATTGGGTCAAAGCCAAATGCATTGTTCATCGCATTTGAAATTGAGTTAGCTTGTACTGCGTTGAACACCAAGCCGAACGCAATGATAAGGAAGATTGAGAAAAGTACACCCATCCAGCGCATACCCAAGCCTTTCTCCATGTAATAAGCTGGGCCACCACGGTAATTGCCGTCCTTATCACGTGATTTATAAAGCTGAGCAAGAGTACTTTCTGCAAATGATGTCGCCATGCCTAGCATCGCAGTCATCCACATCCAGAAAATCGCCCCAGGACCACCGACGGTTAAAGCAACCGCAACACCGGCCATGTTGCCTGTACCTACACGCGCTGCAAGACTGGTACAAAGAGCTTGAAAAGAAGAAATACCAGCATTGTCCGCTTTACGGCTATTTCTCAGTACGCTGAACATATGTCCAAAATGACGAAATTGGATGAAGCCTAAACGCAATGTGAAATAAATACCGACACCTACTAGGAGATACACCAGTATCGATCCCCAAAGCAGGTCGTTCATTAAGTTAATTAAGTCTGTCACAAAAACCTCTAAAAAGAGTAAGTATTAGAACCTGAAAATAAAAGTTAGCACTTTAACTACACGCTCGCTGGCTGCGATTTGCTTTTATTATGGTGTGTAGTTCAGGAGATTGGAGATACGCTAGTGGTTTAGGTATCTGTATGATGGGCGTGAATAATGCAGGCTGGGTGGTTAAAAATCAATATGAGTCAAGTTGCATTTGTGAAAATCCGTCTGATCCATTCGTAGAAACAACACTAAGCGAACATTACACAAACAGAACACTATTATTACATTTATTAAACATCAACACCCACATCAAACTTATGTCATGCACAATAAGTTAAAGCCATGTTCCCCCTTATAGATCTATATGCGCCATCGTAAAATAATTTCTAATTGCAGAACTTGAAGCATTTCGAAACTTAGAGACCAAAAATTAAACAACCGAGAAGCCCACAACCTAGATTAACAACCTTTTATTAACATCAGCCAATTATCAATAAATAAGAAATACGGTATCCAACCGGTTAAATAACAACCAACCCAATGCTAGCAAAGTTTATATTCCTGGAAGAAATCCATAAAAATTTCATATCAATGAAACAAATGAGAAATAAATCATAGTTATTGTCCTAAAAAATATGATATTTAGAAAAAACTCCAGGACAGGAGACAACCAGAAAGAGGCTTGCTTATGGATGACTTGCACTTCGATGAATTGTTAGATGCACAAATCGCAAAGCTCCGCTCAAATGCGAGTAGCAAAGCGAAACCAGCTAAAAGGATGTGGCGTGAAATAGAAGCAATACGAGATCGAAAACGGTTGGAAAGAGAGTTACTAGAAATGGATGTTTGTCTAGAGCTTGATGACCTCAAATTATAAATAGAAGAGGCGCCTTTATTGGCGCCTTTTCTATTTTTACACTTCGACTAATTGCATTCTGTCTCGCTTTTTCTTACTCGACGAGCAAGCTGAGCGTATCTTTCTGCAATGGTTGAACCAAAAACAGGATCATCTTCATTACAATTCCATTCAGATTCAACCTGTTGCCAATCTGCGACGCTAAAAGTCCGATTAATCAGTGGTAAAACAGTTTGCTCTTCCATTTCTAAATGTTGACGCTGTGAACTAATAAATTGTTCTAGCTGTTCCATAAAGACATCTTGAGGAACAACTGCATCATTTAGAATCATCTCAACTGTATTCAAAAACTCATGCGTTGATTTAGATAAAAGATCATGTTCTTTTTCTAAATCCGATACTTCTTCATGCTCGCCATAATGCTGCATGTAATGCCGATAAAGAATGTCTTCTTTAGGGTGATGGACACTTTCAGAATGACTTGAAAGGTAATCCACAATTTCCTTAACGAGGCTGTAGTTAATCGGTTTTTCGTCTTTAAGAAGCTGTAACTTTCCGCGCAAAATAGCCAACAGTCGAGTCATGTATCCATGTTCACGTCTGATTCTTTCAATCATCATTGTGCGTCTCCCCTACACAGTCTTGTAGGTAAAGTCTATATAAGGAATGACTAATTCGCTTTGATTTTGGTCGAAAAATCAGCAATAGAAACAATCATTCATCACATCATTGATTCGAATCAAGAGTTGGTAGCCAATCAATTGGCATTTGCCCTAACTGTTTGAGTATCTGATTTGTTTGCGAAAAATGCTTACAACCGAAGAAACCACGATGAGCTGATAACGGCGAAGGATGCGGAGCCATAAGTACATGATGCTTACTTCTATCGATCATCTGACCCTTTTTCTGTGCATGAGATCCCCAGAGAAGGAAGATCACGCCTTGACGATGCTGGTTTAGCGCATCAATCACACGGTCTGTGAACGTTTCCCAACCCGTTTTGGCATGTGAATGTGCCTTACCCTGCTCTACTGTTAAAACCGTATTGAGCAACAGAACGCCCTGATCAGCCCAGCTTTTTAAATAGCCATGATTCGGGATTTGAAACCCTTCGATATCTTGAGCCAACTCTTTATACATATTCACCAGAGAAGGAGGCGTTTTTACTCCCGGTAGGACAGAAAAACACAAACCATGAGCCTGATTAGGGCCGTGATAAGGGTCTTGTCCAAGGATAACCACTTTGACATCGTCGAATTCAGTAAAGCGAAACGCATTAAATACATCTTTAGCAGGCGGAAAGATGACTTTACCAGCGGCACGCTCATCCTCTACAAACTTCAGCGTTTGCTGGAAATATTCTTGTTCTTTCTCTAGACCAATGACGTCGTGCCAAGTCAAAGAATGGCTCATAGCAGCTCCTGAGTATAAAAATAATTGCTTTATCTTATACCCATGGACACAAAGTTGCAGCCAGACAGCACTCGTAAATTAGAATACGACAACTCATGGAGCCTCTGAATCCTCAGATATTGCTCAAGATTGTCGTAAACGACTCAAAATGTCATCAACCCAACAACCGCCAAGTAACGTCCTAGCGATAAACTGCAGCTCTCATTAGTAAGCTTTACTTGCAATGAGGCTTACTTGGTTGAGGAGAACGATGATGACCTCGACCTGTTACATGCCGATTAGGCACTGGCATACGAGCAGCAGGTCGAGCACTGAATGATGAGGTAACACAAACTGAAGAGAACATAATTAGGCATCCTTCTTTACAACGTTTCATGAAAACGTCATGAGAAAAGCATGCCAATATCGTGATCTCAGACTAACAATTTATACACTTAAATGGTGATCGCGCATTGTTTGGATTTCTAAATGCCAAATATCAGGATCAATTGTCTCTAAAATCAATGGGATATTATCAAAACGAGGATCTTTAGAGATGTATTCGAAGCAATCCCAACCAATCTCACCCTTACCTAATGAATGGTGGCGATCCAGCTTGCTGCCTAACCCGCCTTTTGAATCATTAATATGCATTGCTCTCAAATAGTGCATACCAACAATACGATCAAACTCAGCAAAGGTCGCTTCACAAGCTTCAAAGCTACTTAAATCGTAGCCAGCGGCAAATGTGTGGCAAGTATCGAGGCAAACACCGACACGAGATTTGTCTTCCACTTGATCAATGATTGCCGCCAAATGTTCAAAGCGCCAACCTAAGTTGCTTCCTTGCCCTGCTGTATTTTCGATAACAGCAATCACATCCGGTACAGCTTTATGAGCAAGATTGATTGACTCAGCAATAGTCGCGAGGCACTGTTCTTCAGACACCAGTTTTAAATGGCTACCTGGATGAAAGTTCAGCAGCTTCAGCCCTAATAGGTTACAACGCTCCATCTCATCGAAAAACGCAGCACGCGATTTTTCCAACTTCTCTTCTTCAGGTGCACCTAAGTTAATTAAGTAAGAATCGTGAGGCAAAATACAATCGGCAGAAAAACCTAAACGCTGACATTGTTCTTTAAAGCGCCTTATCGTTGACGCCTCTAAAGGTTTAGCAACCCATTGACGCTGATTCTTAGTAAAAATAGCGAATGCGTTTGCACCAATCTCTTTTGCTCTTAATGGTGCCTGATCGACGCCGCCAGCAGCTGAAACATGAGCACCAATATATTTATTGCCAACAGGCTTTACTTCATTTGTCATTTAATCACTTTCTACTTTCAGGTTCACTTTTGTAACTTACTGATTTGTTCTATTTAGATTGTTCTAGCACGTAAAAATGTAGTTTTATTACTACAAATAGAGCAAAAATTAACCATAAAATATTTTTTAATCATTAAAAATTAATTGAATAGTTATATTTATTAATCACTTATTGATTAACATCAATTTATTCACCTTAAACTAATTAAGGTTTTATGTTGTTTTTTGACCTATATCAATACTATAATCATGGATATAAAATATATAATACGAAGCTCAACAATAATTACGAAATTTAACACCAATAAATACCACTGAAAGTGGACTAGGAGATATTGATGATCCAAGGTATCCAAATCACTAAAGCAGCTAATGATGACCTACTTAACTCTATTTGGCTAATCGATAGTGAAACAAACGAAGCTCGTTGTGTTGCAGCAACTGGTAGCTACTCAGAAGATCAAGTTGTTCCAGTATCTGACCTTGGCGAGTACGAAAGCCGTGAAGTGGCAATCGAAACTCCAGCAAAAATCGAAGGTGGTCAACACCTAAACGTTAACGTTCTTAAACGTGAAACGCTGGAAGATGCAGTAGCGCATCCAGAGAAATACCCACAGCTAACTATCCGTGTATCGGGCTACGCTGTTCGTTTTAACTCTCTAACTCCAGAGCAACAACGCGACGTTATCGCTCGTACTTTTACTGAATCTCTATAATTCAGTTTCACAGATTAAAAAAAGCGGTGCTCTTACTGTAAAGTAGCACCGCTTTTTTATGCTTTGCTGGTAGGGAATCAATCATGATTCCCCACTCACTGTATTATTCGCCACGAACCTTGATTAGAAGCTCTCTCAATGCTGCGAAGTCAACATCCATCTCGTCAGACAGCAGATCCATAACCGCATGTTTAGCCAAAGGCGCTGGTAATTCAATGTCAGTACCTAAAATATCATCTACCACTTCTTTGAACTTCGCTGGATGAGCAGTACATAAGAACAACCCTGTTTCACCTTGCTGTAATTGCTGATCAAGTACACGATAAGCGATAGCACCGTGTGGCTCGCACAGATAACCCAATGCGTTCAGTTCTTTCACTGATTCCGCACTTTCGTTATCGAGAACCGCACCTTTACCTAAGGTTTCCAATCCCCAATCTTTGATCTTGCAGAGCTCTTCAATACGTGGCCAGTTGTTTGGTTGGCTTACGTCCATCGCATTTGAAGTGGTCGCCACTGTAGGTTTTGGATCCCATTTACCGGTTTCTAGGTAACGAGGCACAGTGTCGTTTGCGTTAGTAGCCGCGATAAAACGTTTGATAGGTAAACCCAATGCTTTAGCCAATAAACCTGCAGTTAGGTTACCGAAGTTACCACTTGGAACTGAAACGACGAGATTCTCGCGCTCTGCTTTGCTCATTTGCGCAGCTGCTTCGAAGTAATAACAGATTTGCGCCATCAGACGGCTAATGTTGATTGAGTTTGCTGAGTTAAGACCCACTTTCTCACGCAGTTCAGCATCATCAAAAGCGTTTTTAACTAATGCTTGGCATGCATCGAAATCGCCATTGACAGCAACAGTGTGGATGTTCTTACCTAGTGTACAGAACAGCTTTTCTTGAAGTGGGCTGATTTTACCTTTTGGATAAAGGATCACTACATTGATGTCTTCCATGCCGTAGAAAGCATGGGCAACCGCAGCACCTGTATCACCAGAAGTTGCAGTCAAAATCGTGATTTTTCCACCATTAGACACAGCCGCAAGAGACTGAGCCATAAAACGACCGCCAAAGTCTTTAAACGCAAGCGTAGGACCATGGAATAGCTCAAGCGCATAAACGCCATCTTTAACTGACTTGATAGGTGCTGGAAATTGGAATGCTGATGCAACCATCTCATTCACTTTCTCAGTTGGTAACTCATCACCAATCAAAGCTGACAGAATTTTAGTACTACGAGTTACGAAATCTTCTGCTAACAGCGCATCAATATCATCAAATTTTGGTAATTCCGACGGGAAAAATAGGCCTTGGTTACGACCTAATCCTTGGCGCACGGCTTGGCCAAAGGATACTTGTTCATCATTTTCTTTTATGTTGTAAAGCTTCATAGCTCACTTCCTGTAACTTTTGAACCGTTTTTGTCTAGACGACAAACGTGAACGAATCCTTCTTCGTTTTGTACATAGTTTTGTTCCAGCCAACGCGCAACACGTTCAGCAACGTCTTTTTCTTTGCAGACACTGAATAGCGTTGGACCGCTTCCAGAGATGCCTGTCGCCAGTGCACCAGCAGAAAGCGCATATTGACGAGCCTTGGCAAAACCAGGCAACAGTTTCTCACGATAAGGTTCCGCGATCACGTCTTTGATCATTTTTGCCGCCAACTCAGGTTGATTGGTATGGCAGGCATGAATAAAGCCAGCCAAATAACGACCGTGAGCAATAATATCTTGGCGACGATATTGAGATGGTAAGATAGCACGGGCTTCAGCGGTTGAAACCTTAATACCCGGATAAGCCATTACCCAGTACCAATCATCAAAGCAAGGCACCTCTTGGCTGATAATGCCAAGCTCTTCAAGCATCAGTTGCACGCCACCGAGATAACATGGTGCAACGTTGTCATAGTGAATGCCACCAGAGATCTTACCTTCCATCTCACCCATTAATGCCAACAGTTCCGTTTCATTTAATGGTTGATCATGGAAACGGTTAAGCGCATCCAATGCAGCAACAATTGAACATGCACTAGAACCTAAACCAGAGCCAATAGGCATGTTCTTCTCTAGCGTCATTTCAAGAGGCTTCAATTCAACCTGCTTTTTCTCTAATTCGCGCGCGAACACTGTCCAACAATCGTAAACGATATTTTCTTTCGGGTTTTCTGGAAGCTTAGAAACAAAGCTGCCTGCTGTTTTCAGTGTAAAGGGTTCTGAACCTGCTTTGACTTGTACACGATCCCCAAGCAGTGTTCCGTCAATCGGTGAAACTGCGGCACCCAATACGTCGAAACCAACACTCACGTTACCGATAGAAGCTGGGGCGTAAACGACTACGCCCATGTCACTTGAACTCATTGATTAAATCCCTAATTTCCAGCCAAGCGTACGCATGACATCCGAGAATACACCTGCAGCAGTTACTTCTGTACCTGCACCGTAACCGCGTAGCACTAGCGGAATTGGCTGATAGTAGCGGCTGTAGAATGCCAGAGCGTTCTCGCCATCTTTAATTTTGAACATTGGACCATTTTCATCAACCATCGCGATGTGCACTCGGCATTCGCCTTCCGCGATCTCACCCACGTAACGAAGAACTTTTCCTTCTTCAGCCGCTTTAGCTGACAACTGTTGGAAATATTCATCCGCTTGAGGCAAGCGAGCCATGAAATCCTCAACACTACCTGATGCATCAAAGCCCGGTGGTAACGCTTGTTCCACCTTAATATCTTCAAGCTCTAATACCATTCCCGCTTCACGAGCAAGGATCAGTAGTTTACGAGCTACATCCATACCGGATAGATCATCACGAGGATCTGGCTCAGTGAAACCTTTTTCTTTCGCGATAGTTGTCGCTTGGCTCAGTGTCAGACCTTCATCTAGCTTACCGAAGATAAATGATAAAGAGCCAGATAAGATACCGTTGAATTTCTCCAGTTCGTCACCTGCAGCAATTAGGTTTTGCAGGTTTTCAATAACCGGTAGACCAGCACCTACTGTTGTTTCATACATCAATTTACGACGAGAGTGACGAGCCACTTCGCGTAACTGATGGTAATACGCCATGCTTGCAGTGTTTGCTTTCTTGTTTGGAGTAACAACGTGGAAGCCTGCCGCTAAGAAATCTGTATATTGATTAGCGATCGATTCACTAGAAGTACAATCCACCAGCACAGGGTTGATGATATGGTTACGGTTCACTAGAGCAATCAAGCGAGCTAATGAGAACTCTTCCGACGCCGCACCCATGCGATCACGCCAGTTATCGAGAGGTAGGCCTTCACTATCAAGCAATAAACCCTTGCTGTTCGCCAAACCACATACGCGAATCACGATACCTTTTTCAGCCAGTTTCGCTTGTTGACGGTTGATTTGATCAACCAATTCGCCACCAACGCCACCAACGCCGATAACAAAGACATCAAGGAAATGCTTAGAATTAAACAGGTTTTCGTGACATGCCTTAATGGCTGAAGACACTTTGTCTTCTGGAATAACCGCTGAAATTGCACGCTCTGATGACCCCTGAGCAATCGCGACAATGTTGACGTGCGCTTCTGTTAATGAAGCAAAAAATTGAGATGCCACTCCGCGCGATGTGCGCATGCCATCCCCCACCAAAGTGATGATCGAAAGATCTTCCATAAACTCAACAGGCTCCAACAAGCCATCTTTTAGTTCGAGTTCGAATGCTTCTGACAATGCTTGCTGAGCCAGAACTTTATGCTCAGCTTCAATACAGAAACTGATACTGTATTCAGATGAAGACTGAGTGATCAAAACAATAGAAACGCCTGAAGCGGACATCGCACCAAATACGCGACTCGCCATCCCTACCATACCTTTCATACCAGGGCCTGAAACGTTGACCATTGTTAGGTTATTAAGCGTTGTAATGCCTTTGATCGCTAGTTTATCTTCACCAGTATCAAGACCAATCAAAGTACCAGGGCCTTGTGGGTTAAAGCTGTTTTTGATTAGGCATGGAATGTGGAATTGAGCAATAGGAGCGATAGTTTTGGGATGAAGAACGGAAGCACCAAAGTAAGACAGTTCCATTGCTTCTTGATAACTAAGAGATTTAAGTAAGCGCGCATCTTCAACTAAGCGAGGGTCACAGTTATAAACACCATCGACATCAGTCCAAATTTCACAACACTCTGCACGTAAACAAGCCGCTAAGACCGCTGCAGAATAGTCAGAACCGTTACGACCTAGACAAACCAATTCGCCTTTTTTATTACCCGCGGTAAAGCCCGGCATAATGTGGACATGTTTTTCTGGGAGAGGATTTGATTTGAAGTTTTGAGTGGATACATCCACATCTACCATCGCTTCTAAATAGTCCCCTTTCGCTAGCAGATATTTTACTGGATCAATCAGATTAGCGGCTAATCCTTTTGCTTCCATTACGGCTTTCATTAGCTGAATAGAAACACGCTCACCTTTACTGATAATGCGAGCATTCACATTATCAGGACACATGCCTAATAGGCTAATTCCGTGCACAAACTGACGTAGCTGTGACATTGAGGTTTTAACTTGGTTGTCAAACGCAGTGCCATCGATGTTTGGCAATACTGCTTTTATATCTTCAAACAAAGTGTTGAGCGAAGATTCCAACTCTTTAATCTGTAGTTCCGCTTCTCCATTACGCATCGCACTTTCGATCACTGCCACAAGTTTATTTGTGGTTTTACCCGGTGCAGAAAGAACAACGGCAACGTCTTCCTGCTGAGCGTTATTGGCAATGATGTCTGCTGCCCGTAATAAACGGTCAGCATCAGCTAACGATGAACCTCCAAACTTTAGAACTCGCATCCCTTTACTCCAAGTCATTAAAAATAGGCATAAAAAAAGGCCTGTATCGGTGGGGATACAGGCCTTGTTTGTAAATTTTACGCTTAGCAGCCTGCCCCAACACGCGTAATGTCGGTAATAATAATGGTGGTTGTCATCATTACTAGGCTGTTATTAAACATAGAAATCTTACTTCATTTATGTGTTTGCTTACCCCTACGTTTAACCTATTTTTTATCGTATAGTCAACGAAAAAGTAGTTTTTTTTTATGTTTCATTCTGATTAGTTAGCTAAGTCTCTTAAAAATCAACAATCATTATTTGAGTAAAACTAAACCGACTAAGCAAATAACCAAATGCTCTAACAACGCTCCTACCGACAATGTTTTTTGCGCCTAGACTTTGTTAAGCGCAGTGGAAAAGTCATTTAAAAATTTATAACGATAAGGGGGATATCATGAGACTTGGTCTTGGTATTACCTGCATGCTGATTATCTTTAGTGCTCGGTCCGAACCACTTCCTACTTTGCCTTCAATGCAGAAGGATTCCCCACATCGATTGTTCTTAACTAGTGAACAGGTAAGCAGCGAACAAAACGGGAAAGAAATTGAAGCTTGGGATATCGTCATTGATGGTGGGTACGCCTATGCAATTTTCAGCGACATTGATGTTTATGTCGGCGCTCGCATCAACCAATCTTACTCAGAGAATGGTAATTTCAGCGAAAACGGACTGCTTAGTGGCGTTAGCTACCAGCTCACTGAAAGAGTGACATTAAGCAGCTCCGTTCAATCCTATTTTTCGGATAAAAACAGTGAAAGAACTTCAAATATTGGTGCAGAATTGTCTAGTCGGTTACAACTTTCTGATGATTTAGATTTGCATGCCACCCTTGGCTATCAAGAGTGGCAACAAGGTGTTGAAGTGGGTTTAGGATTTCGTTTTTAGCTCAAATCAAGCGCTTGCTGTGACATCAATATCCCATTCCAATCAGCATAGATATAATCCCCCGGTAGCACCATTTGGTTGTGCATAGACAGGGCAACATTTACTTTACCTACGCCTCGTTTTTCGGTTTTAAATGGGCAAGCATCTAATGCTTTTATACCTAAATCCATTTGCGACAGCGCGACAACGTCTCGAACTGCGCCATAGATAATCACGCCTTCCCAACCGTTATCAATTGCCATCATAGCGACCTGATCTCCCATCAGTGCTTTGCGGCGAGAGCCGTGACCATCAACCACCAGTACTTTTCCCTTGCCGTTCTGGCTCAAGACTTCACGAACTTTTGAATTGTCGTGATAGCAACGCACTGTCACAATCTCTCCCCAAAAACTGCTTCTCATACCGTAATTTTGCAAGGGTAAGTCGAGTAAAGTCACCTGTGACTCGTAGCGATCACATATATCCGGTGTGATATCTTTCATCGTTCCTCCATGATTCTCGTAATTGTAATTTCAAAAAAATAATTAGGCTCTAAAGGGGAATAACCTCATATGGGTTACAGTTTGAATAAATTAAAATCCCCTAAACACTCCCGTAGTTCTCCCTTACAGGAATGTAAATAAAGCATGTTGTTGCACACGTAATAGATTGCATTCTGTTTATATGCTCTGCCTAGTTCCAATGCCTTATCCAAAGGCATATCCACGGCAAAACTTTCTTCAAACCAATAAAACTCAGGATCACCAACGCGAACAGGACACCAATCATAACCAATCAGCTCATTCTGTAAACGTTGATTATTTACGCAATTATCATATTCTGACAACTTATCACTTTCAGGGTTCCATGCGGTAATGATGGCGTAGTTTTCAAACGTCATTTTATGTTGAAGATCAAATTTGACGCAGGAATAAGCTTGCCAAAGGTTTGCATTTATTTTCATGAGGTTACTGGTGTTACATCTCGTTATTAGTTTTAATATCTGTTACATTCTAACAATTGATGTAAATCAACAAAGTGATTGGAATTAACATTTGGCCGTTGTTAGCATGCTGTTAACATTATAGAATCCGGCTCAAAGACTAGTAGAACCAAAGAGGTATTGGATTCCTCATAAGCTAGTATTCCACGGACGGCGGGCAACCCGAGAGTAGATTTTTTACATAAATTAAGTTTTATTGTTAACATCAAATTACCCTATGTTATGTTTTTGCCTAGAATGAGTTCTATTAGCACAAATTTTTCACAAGTTTAGGTACCGCCAATGCAAACCCCGCAGATTCTTATTGTTGAAGATGAGCAAGTTACTCGTAACACTCTAAAGAGTATTTTTGAAGCCGAGGGATACGATGTTTTTGAAGCTAGTAACGGTGAAGAAATGCACCACGAACTATCTGACAACAACATCAACCTAGTAATCATGGACATCAACTTACCGGGTAAAAACGGTTTGTTGTTAGCTCGTGAGCTTCGTGAGCAAGCTGATGTTGCTCTGATGTTTTTAACAGGTCGCGATAACGAAGTAGATAAAATCCTTGGTTTAGAAATTGGTGCAGATGATTACATCACTAAACCATTCAACCCTCGTGAGCTTACTATTCGTGCTCGTAACCTACTAAGCCGTTCAATGAACGCTGGCGTAGCTCAAGATGAGAAACGTTCTGTAGAGAAATACGAATTCAACGGTTGGGTGTTAGACATTAATAGTCGTTCACTGGTTAGCCCAAGTGGTGATGGTTACAAACTACCTCGTTCAGAATTCCGTGCATTACTGCATTTCTGTGAAAATCCAGGCAAGATCCAAACTCGTGCTGATCTTCTTAAGAAGATGACTGGCCGTGAGTTGAAACCACATGACCGTACTGTAGACGTAACGATTCGTCGTATCCGTAAACACTTTGAGTCAGTGTCTGGCACTCCAGAAATTATCGCAACAATTCACGGTGAAGGTTACCGTTTCTGTGGCGACTTAGAAGAATAAGCTTGAACTGTTCTTACTACTAATGAATGCAAAAAAGCCCCTAAATGGGGCTTTTTTATTATGTCTTTTGCTCAGAATTTGAATTCATACCCAATGAACACTCTTTGCACCGTCCTTATCGAACGCTAGATTTGATCGTTCAATAGACCTTATCAATCGTGACATTACGTTCCACCAACCAAACATCACCATTGTTGTCGCTAAGCTCTAAAGCTACGTGAACGCTCTTTTCGACATCCACTGGGATCTCTGTTGCAAACACCACTTCCCAAAGATTTTCACTCAATGTTCTCAGTTCAGTCTCATCGCCTTGAACGATCCAAGTATTGTCTTTCTGTTTGATAACCACCTTCTCAACAACAAGCTCCGCTGACAGTTCACCAGAAGTGTCTAACATCAAAGTACCATTAAGTGGTTGGGTCTCTGGTGTACCATCAACTTTAGGCATCTTGTCAGTCCAAAGATTGCTTTTAAGCTGAATGTCAGTCTCAGATAAAGCGGCAAGATTATCTTGTTTCCAGTTAATATTTTCGTGATTAGAAGTCTGAGAAGTACATGCTGCCATTGTCAGAGCTAATAAAGCGAGAGCAAGTTTTTTCATTTTATTTCCTTTGTTCCAACCACTGTTTGAGTACTTCAATATCGTTGCGATATTCGTTTTTAATTTCCTCAACCCAATCTGTTATGTTTTCCCACCAAGCAGGAGCTTCTGGAGATTGTGCTTTTTGCGCCACACTTTGAATGTGTTTTAAACCTATAGACCCTGCTGCACCCTTTATCTTATGCGCTTCAGAGACAATACCGTCTTGATCTTTCGCCACCATGTTGGAATCCAACAGTTCAATATAACTTGGCATCATCTCTTCAAACATTTTGATGCTATCAAGTACAGGCTTCTGCCCTACAATATCAACGTAAGAAGTCAGCATATCGAGATCAAGCAGTCGAATATAAAGATCGTCGTTGCCTTCAATGGTTTTTTCCATAGGTTTTACCTCGTCTGTTGTTTGCTGAGGATTCATTGTAACCTTGCTTATCACATCCTGAACGGCTGAAACGGAAAGTGGTTTACTTATCGCATCATCCATCCCCTTTTCAAAATACTCAGAACGATCTTTCAGCACATTCGCTGTCAATGCCACCAAAGGTGGAAGATCTTGATAATGGCTACGGTAATATTGGGCAATATCAAAGCCCGTCATATCCGGAAGTTGAATATCCAAGAAAACTAAGTCATATAATTCAGGTTTGAAAGTATCAATCGCGGCTTGTCCTGTCATGGCGACAGTCACCTTGTGTCCAAGACTTTCAAGTAACGAACGCGCAACCGTCACGTTCAGCTCAATGTCTTCCACCATAAAGATATTCAAGCTGCGTTGAACGGCTTCCGGAGATTTCTTCATTGCGGATGCTTCGGCAAGAGGTACGCTGATCGACACTGTAAAGGTACTGCCGAAACCCTCTTCACTGCTCACAGTAATATCGCCACCCATCAAATTAACGAGCTGACGTGACACCGCAAGACCGATGCCTGTACCAACTGCGTGTAAGTTGTCCTCGCCAGACTTCACCTGATAGTACATAGCAAAAATCTTATCGAGTTCCGATTCTGGAATCCCGATACCCGTATCTTCAATATCCATGGTGATATTTGCCATACCGTCTTCGATATCCGCACTGACGTTCATCACCACTCCACCTTCTTTGGTGAATTTCATTGCGTTACTGATTAAGTTCCACAGAACTTGGCGAAGTCGCGTCGCGTCCACACTGACGAGTTCAGGTAAATCTGTTAGGCGTTCTAAATCAAAGCGCAGACCTTTCTGTTCCGCCATCAGAGCCGACAAGCTTTCTAGCTCGACAACAAATTCTTCGAAGTTCAAAGGTGCAGGGAATAACTCTAGCTTACGACGGTCGAACTTATCCATATCGATAATATCGTTAAAGATATTACCCAAGGTGACAGCACTGACGTTAATGGTCTGCATGTGTTTACGCTGCTCAGGTGTCATTGGCGTATCCAGCAGCATTCGGCTTAAACCAACAATACCATTGAGCGGCGTGCGCAACTCATGGCTGATGGTTGAGATAAACGTGGTTTTATCGCGGCTGGCTTTTTCCAAAGACTCTTCATGACGTTTACGCTCGGTAATATCACGGCCAAAGCCAACAAGACCTAAGTGACGACCATCTTTGCTGTAAAACGGTACTTTGCGCAGTTCAAAGTAGTTTTTGTGACCATCAGGGTATTCCAGCCACTGTTCGTAGGTAATAGCTCGGTTGTCTTTGAATACGCGTTGGTCGGTCTCAACAATCGACTGAGCAATCTCTTTGCGGTAAACATCCCATGGTGTTAGACCAACAAGTTCACTTTCTCGCTTGCCGGTCAGCTCTTCCATCGCACGGTTACACCCCGAGAATTCACCTTTTGCATTTCGGTAATAGATCAAGTCAGGAGAAGCATCGATAAATGAGCGGAGCAGAGCCGTTCTTTCAGCCAACTCTACCTGTGTTTTTTCACGTTGAAATACCTCGGTTTCCAAATCCACCATGGCTTCTTCACGCGCTTCTTCCGCTTTAATACGCTCTTCAATTTCTTGATTCAGCTTAACAATGTTCTGCTGGAGCTTTTGGTTCAGCTCTTGATCTCGTGAACGCATGTCTTTGAGCTTGGAAACCAGTTTCGATAGACGTTGACGTGACTCTTCCAATTGATCAACGACCACAGAAAGAAAGTACACAGCCCAAGGGGTGATGATAAGACCAAAGAACACTGATCTCAGAATATCGATGTCATCGACATAGCCATTAAGGGCCAGAGTGATACCGACCTGAACGACCACGGCCAAAGCAACTAAAGCAAGCGCTAGTAAAATAGAGAAACGCAAAATACCCAGTTTGACTAGCAGATCCACGTAGTACTGGGCGAGATTTTTCATCGGTTTCATCCATAACTCCACAGGAATGAATTAGCCGTAGTCTAGCCTGTTTCGATGCCAAGAGTCAGCCAAAGAAGTTACTCGTCTTTGAAGAATTTGAACTCATCAAGGGTTAGAGATAAAAGTTATGCTTTTTTCCGCCATAGGGGCGGAAATTAACGCACAGTTTGATAGTGAAAAGGCTGACCAACAAGCGAGCCTTGCGCTCCCTCTTTATCTAATGCTTTGCCAATTTCCGTCATTGCGATCCAGCGATTCTCACACCATAACGGAGACAGTAAGGTTGGTCTGCGAGCTGCGGAAGAGACACGGTGATAAACCACTTCAGGCGGTGTTAAACGAATCATTTCGCTGGCGATAGATACATACTCCTCCAACGTTGGGGCTTCTAATCGTCCGGCGCGCCATGCTTTAGCCATTGTGCTGCCTTCAACAATATGTAATCCATGCAATTTGATACCATCAGTACCCACTTCGACAACTTTTTTCAGGGTTTCAATATTATCGTCGCGAGTCTCTTTTGGCAGGCCAACAATTAAGTGAGTGCAGACTTTAATCCCCAAAGCTCGAGCTCGCTGCGTGATCTGCGCATAACATTCGAAATCATGGCCTCGATTGATGTGTTTCAAGGTTTGGTTATTCGCGGTTTGTAAGCCAAGTTCCAACCAAATTTCATACCCTTGCTGTACATAACCTGCGAGCAATTCAAGTACAGCATCAGGAACACAATCCGGCCGAGTCCCGACACATAAGCCGACAATATCCGCAGCTTTTAGCGCCTGCTCGTACATGCTCTTCAAGGTCTGGACTTCAGCATAAGTGCTGGTATACGCCTGAAAATAAGCAAGATATTTACGAGCACGATGAATTTCGCCTGCACGGTCTTTCAGCTGTTCTTCAATACTTTGGATCTGCGTATCTTCATCCGCAAACGAAGCCACGTTGCAGAATGTGCAACCACCTCGGCCAATAGTGCCGTCACGGTTAGGACAACTGAAACCACCATGTAAAGTCAGCTTGTGAACACGCTCTCCGTAACGCCTTTGAAGATCCTGACCGACGGTATTAACTAACTCGTGTAACTGCATATGGATACCAAATAAATACAAATAGTTCTCAATGCGATCTTTGTAATTAAATTACAAAATCACAAAAAAATAGTATCCAATTGTAAATATCTGGAGCCTCCTAAGACCCAATCAAAATCAATAAACATTCACAAAATAAGCATTTAACGCTCATTGTTATTCACTTGTTAAAATTATTATGCATTTTGCAACAATAAAATGACGTGGAAAATAGAGTTTTCGTTGGAATTTCGTGCAACAAAAATGTAGGATATTTACAGTTTTGCACTGATTTTGTTTACTTTATTACACAAAACCCTGCGAAATATCTGTGATTATCCGAACCCACCTATATAAATCACTACAAAAGTGATCAAGCAAAATGGATATCACTATGGAATGTTTTTCTCACAAAATTTTTCCGTGAGAGACCGAAAGGATGCGAACCAACTAGCACTGGTTGGTTTAGATTCATTAAATATAAAAGGACTGGACGCAATGCTCTGGCATGCCTTAGGCAAATTGCGTCTGCTTGAACTGGAAGGAAGTATCTATGGTAGATAGACAGCAAAATTCGCAAGGTCTCTATACTCCTGAACTGGAGCATGATGCTTGCGGGATAGGTTTTGTTGCTCACCTAAAGAACCGCAAGTCGCATCACGTTGTGACACAAGCTCTGGACATGCTAGCACGTATGGAACACCGCGGCGGCCAAGGTTGTGACCCATGCAGTGGTGACGGTGCTGGTATTTTATTGCAAAAACCACACGAATTTTTACTCGAAGAAGCAGTAAAGCTTGGTATTAAATTGCCATCTTTCGAAAAGTATGGCGTTGGTGTCATGCTGTTCCCGAAAGACGAGTACAAACGAGCACAATGTCGTGACATTCTTGAACGCAACGCTCGCCGTCTAGATCTAGACGTGATTGGCTACCGCGTACTGCCAACAGACAACTCAATGTTGGGTGCGGATCCGTTAAGCACCGAACCACAGTTTGAACACGTATTTATTTCTGCAGCACCTGGCGTTACTCCTGAAGAACTTGAGCGCAAGCTGTACGTTCTACGTAACTACACAATACGTGTGTGCTTGGAAAGTGTTTCTAACATCAAAGACGAATTCTACATTAACTCAATGTCTTATAAGACATTGGTTTACAAAGGTCAGTTGACCACAGAGCAAGTACCTCAATACTTCTTGGATTTACAAAATCCATCCATGGTTACTGCTTTGGCACTGGTTCACTCACGCTTTTCTACCAACACATTCCCAAGATGGCGTCTGGCTCAGCCTTTCCGCTACATTGCCCACAACGGTGAAATCAACACAGTTCGCGGCAACTTGAACTGGATGAAAGCGCGCGAAGCTATTCTGCAGTCAGACCTATTCACTCAAGTTGAAATCGACATGCTGCTGCCTATCTGTCAGGAAGGTATGTCAGACTCAGCAAACTTTGATATGGCGTTAGAACTGCTTGTTCTTTCAGGCCGTAGCTTGCCTCATGCTCTAATGATGATGATCCCTGAAGCATGGCAAGAAAACAAAACCATGGATCCAACTCGCCGCGCGTTCTACCGTTACCATGCAAACATCATGGAACCGTGGGATGGCCCAGCGTCTGTTTGTTTCACTGATGGTGTTCAGGTAGGTGCAACACTTGACCGTAACGGTCTTCGCCCTTCTCGCTACACAGTGACCAAAGATGATTTCCTAGTGATGGCGTCAGAATCGGGCGTAGTTGAAATCGCACCAGAAAACGTGGAATTCCGTGGTCGTCTACAACCAGGTCGTATCTTTGTTGCTGACCTAGAGCAAGGTCGCATCATTTCTGATGAAGAAGTAAAAGACAGCATCGCGACAGCTCAGCCATACGAGAAATGGGTTGAAGACAACCTGCTAAGTCTGAAGAAGCTTCCAGAAGCAGACAACGCGCACAGCCAACCAAACCCAGAGCGTTTACTGCATCGCCAACAAGCGTTTGGTGTTAGCACAGAAGAAGTGAACGAGATCATCGTGCCTATGGCGAATGATGGTAAAGAGCCTCTTTCTGCAATGGGCGCAGACTGGCCGTTAGCGATTCTTTCGCATCAGTCTCAGCATTTATCAAACTACTTTAAGCAGCTATTTGCGCAGGTAACTAACCCGCCGATCGACCCGATCCGTGAGCGTATGGTTATGTCTCTCAATACCTATATTGGTAAAGATCAAAACCTGCTTGCTGAATCCCCTCAGCACTGCCGTAAAGTGGAACTTGAATCTCCGGTTATTTCTAACGCTGAGTTAGAGAAACTACGTGCGATCGATAACGAACACTTACAAGCAAAAACACTGGATATCGTATTCCAGGCTAGTGAAGATGCTGGAAAACTTGAGCGTGCACTAAAACGTATCTGCCAATATGCAGAAGATGCAGTGATCGATGGTTACTCAATCATCCTGTTGACTGACCGTGCAGTAAACTCAAACCATGCTGCTATTCCAGCAATGCTTGCTGTAGGCGCGGTTCACCACCACTTAATCCGTAAAGGTCTACGTGCACGTTGTGGCATCGTGGTCGAAACGGGTGATGCTCGTGAAACTCACCACTTCGCAACGCTACTGGGCTATGGTGCAAACGCAGTTAACCCATACCTAGTCTCGGAAACACTGGTTGATCTGCAACGCCGCAAGAAACTGAATCCAGAAACGCCTGTTGAAAAGCTGTTCGACAACTACCGTAAAGCAGTAAACGGCGGCTTATTGAAGATCTTCTCTAAGATGGGGATCTCAACACTTCAGTCTTACCACGGTGCACAGATCTTTGAAGCTCTGGGCATCCACAAGTCTGTGGTTGATAAGTACTTCACAGGTACCGTCTCACGTATCCAAGGTCTGACTCTGGATGACATCGCCAAAGAAGTGATCGTTCGTCACCGCGTAGGTTACCCAACCCGCGAAGTGCCAATTCGTATGCTTGATGTGGGTGGTGTTTACCAGTGGAAACAACGTGGTGAAAAACACCTGTTCAACCCAGAAACTATCAATCTGTTGCAACAATCGACTCGTAATAAAGATTACGCTCAGTTCAAGCAATACGCGGCAGCGGTTGATAAGCAGGGCGACGACGCAGTCACACTACGTAGCCAGCTAGAATTCATTAAGAATCCGTCAGGTTCGATCCCGATTGAACAAGTGGAACCTATTGAAAGTATCGTTAAACGCTTTGCAACGGGTGCAATGTCATTCGGTTCTATTTCTCACGAAGCTCACTCAACACTTGCGATTGCGATGAACCGCTTAGGCGCGAAATCCAACTCAGGTGAAGGTGGTGAAGATCCAATCCGTTTTGAACGTAAAGAGAATGGCGACTGGGAACGCTCTGCAATCAAGCAGGTAGCATCAGGTCGCTTCGGTGTGACGTCTTACTATCTGACTAACGCCGATGAGCTTCAAATCAAGATGGCTCAAGGTGCGAAACCGGGCGAAGGTGGTCAGCTACCAGGCGATAAAGTCGATGACTGGATCGGTGCAACTCGTCACTCTACTCCTGGGGTTGGTTTGATTTCTCCACCGCCGCACCACGATATCTACTCAATCGAAGACTTAGCGCAGCTTATCTTCGACCTGAAGAACGCTAACCGCGCGGGTCGTGTAAACGTGAAGCTAGTTTCAGAAGCGGGTGTTGGTACTATCGCATCGGGCGTTGCAAAAGCAAAAGCGGATGTGGTTCTTATCGCTGGTTTCGACGGCGGTACAGGTGCTTCACCAATGTCTTCAATTCGCCACACAGGTCTTCCTTGGGAACTTGGCTTGGCGGAAACTCACCAGACGCTACTGAAGAACGGTCTGCGTAACCGTATCGTTGTTCAAGCTGATGGTCAGATGAAAACACCTCGTGACCTTGCAATCGCAACGTTACTGGGTGCTGAAGAATGGGGCGTAGCAACCGCGGCATTGGTTGTTGAAGGCTGTATCATGATGCGTAAGTGTCATAAGAACACCTGTCCTGTTGGTATCGCAACACAGAACAAAACTCTGCGTGAGCGCTTTGATGGGCGCGTAGAAGACGTAATCACCTTCTTCCAATACATGGCTCAAGGTTTACGTGAAATCATGGCGGAGCTAGGCTTCCGCACTATCGATGCGATGGTTGGCCAAGGTCAGAAACTGAAACCTCGCCAAGACGTTGCACACTGGAAATATAAGAACCTAGATCTGTCGCCTGTTCTCCACATTGAACAAGCACGTGCAGAAGATGGTATCTACAACCAAACACAGCAAAACCACAACTTAGACAACGTGTTAGACCGCACTTTGATCAAGATTGCTGCTCCTGCGCTAGAGCGTGGCGAAGCGATTCATGCAGAGTTGCCAATCATCAACACTGACCGCTCTGTCGGTACTATGCTGTCGAACGAAATTTCGAAAGTCTACAAAGCTCAAGGTCTGCCTAAACCTATGAATGTGAAATTCACAGGCTCTGCGGGTCAGTCATTTGGTGCTTTCCTTACGAACGGGGTGACATTCGAAGTAGAAGGCGATGCAAACGACTACTGGGGCAAAGGTCTGTCAGGCGGTACGCTGATTCTTTACCCAGATTCGAAATCGACCATAGTTCCAGAAGACAACATTGTTGTTGGTAACGTATGTTTCTACGGCGCAACCTCTGGTGAATCTTACATTCGAGGTATGGCTGGTGAACGTTTCTGTGTTCGTAACTCGGGCGCAAAAGTGGTTGTAGAAGGCATCGGTGATCACGGTTGTGAGTACATGACTGGCGGTATTGCGGTTGTTCTTGGTTCTACAGGCCGTAACTTCGCTGCAGGTATGAGTGGCGGTATCGCTTACGTATGGGACAAGTCTGGTGACTTCGAGTCCAAACTGAACTCTGAGCTGGTTGACCTTGATCCTATCGAGCAAGAAGACAGAGAACTACTACTGGATATGCTGACTAAGCATGTTCAATTCACAGGAAGTGAAGTCGCGAAGTCGTTCCTTGACAACTTTGAAGCAAGCCTGACCTCAATGGTTAAGGTTATGCCGCGTGATTACAAAGCGGTACTTCAGAAGCGTAAGGCACAAGCACAACAGACAGAAGCGGAGGCAGTGTAATGGGTAAGCCTACTGGATTTTTAGAGCATGGCCGTGAGCTTCCGAAAAAGATCGCACCGGCTGAACGCATCAAGAACAACAAAGAGTTCGTTTTAAACGAAGAGTTTGGCAACAAAATCAATACCCAAGCTTCTCGTTGTATGGATTGTGGTGTGCCGTTTTGCCATAACGGCTGCCCTATCGGTAACATCATTCCTGAGTTCAACGATGCGGTTTATCGCGATAGTTGGGAAGAAGCGTGGAACATTTTAAGTTCTACCAACAACTTCCCAGAATTTACAGGTCGTGTTTGCCCTGCGCCATGTGAAAGTGCATGTGTACTGGGTATAAACCAAGATCCAATCACCATCTGTAATATCGAGAAAACCATCGTTGAAACCGCGTATCGTGAAGGTTATGCAAAACCGAAAACACCACGTTCACGCACTGGTAAAAAGATCGCGATAATCGGTTCTGGCCCTTCGGGCTTAGCGGCGGCAGAGCAATTAAACAGTGCTGGTCACACAGTGACGGTTTACGAACGTGATGAGAAAGTGGGTGGCTTGCTACGCTTCGGTATTCCTGATTTCAAACTCAGCATGGAAGTGATTGATCGCAAGATCAATCTGATGGCCGAAGCTGGTGTCCAGTTTGAAGTGAACGCACATGTGGGTGTGGATATTAACGCTCAGCAGCTACGCCAAGAATACGATGCGGTACTACTAACAGGTGGTTCAACCGTTCCTCGTAACCTGACGATTCCGGGTCGTGAATTAAATGGCGTGTACTTCGCGATGCAATTCCTAGCTCAGAACAACCGCCGTGCAAACGGTATGGATCTTAAAACTGAAGAGATCCATGCAAAAGGTAAACACGTAGTGGTTATCGGTGGTGGTGATACTGGCTCTGACTGTGTTGGTACTTCTAACCGTCATGGTGCGGCGAGTATCACTCAGGTTGAGATCATGCCTATGCCGGCAGACAAACGCCCTGCTAACATGCCTTGGCCGCAATACCCAATGATTCTTCGCACGTCGACTTCTCACGAAGAAGGTTGTGAACGTCATTGGAATATCCTGACCAAAGAGTTTATCGGCAACGATAAAGGAGAGGTAACAGGTTTACGTATTGCAGATATCGTGTGGAATGATTCTCGCAACTTTACAGAAGTGGCGGGAAGTGAACGTGTCATTCCTTGTGATATGGCGTTCTTGGCAATGGGCTTCTTGCACCCAGAACCACATGGTGTATTGGCTCAGCTTGATATTGCTTTAGATGAACGCGGTAATGTAGCAACCAAAGATTTTGCTACTAACCAAGAAGGCGTATTCGCTGCTGGTGATATGCGTACAGGCCAGTCTCTGGTTGTACGTTGTATCAATGAAGGCCGCGAGTGTGCTCGTTCAATCGACCAGTACCTAATGGGCAATACCAATCTAGAAGCGAAAGCGGATTCATTAATGATTTCAGCATAATGATTCATAACGAAAGGTTTTTATAGTTTGATACTCTAGAAACCTTTCTTATTCAGATTGAAAATTTCTTATAGACCTTCCATTTGGCTAGCATACACTGCTAGCCTTTTTTATTCTTTTCTCATATCCTGAGATTTATATGTTAAATATTTGTGATAACAAATAATTTATCGCATTGAATTTTATGGACTATTTCAGAGTAATCACTGGTAAATCGTACTCAAAGATGATTTTAGCCCAACAACTTGACCTTTTTCACAATTAGCTATAGGTTGTGAACTCACTGAAAACAAACTGCTCAAAATTGTTAAATTTTTAGTCAATTCTTAGTAATAAATATCCAAACAATAACAACAATATCCAAACAACTTGCAGTGGCAAAAAACGACAAGTGAATGACCTCCTATGCCCATGAAATTCACCAATTCTCATGAGAAGGAGCCAAATACCTGGTCAGCAAAGCTGTCACTAAAAGCCGGAAGGGTATATAAGAATAGTTATACCCAAACTACTTGACGTTGCAGGTAGGCGGCAAGTGAGTGAATCCCATGACCACAAATTACCATGCGTGATTGGGGTGAACGAACGTAGTCAACACCGCTGTAACTTCAAGTAGTAAGGGAAAAGTCATTTACTGTCTTGTAGACAGAAGCAAAGGGAGAATTGCAATGGCTCTATACGATCCTAGTCTTGAGAAAGACAACTGTGGATTCGGCTTGATTGCGCACATGGAAGGTCAAGCTAGTCATAAATTGGTTCGCACAGCGATTTCTGCACTTGATCGCATGACACACCGTGGCGGCATCGCAGCCGACGGAAAAACCGGTGATGGTTGTGGTCTTCTACTGCAAAAGCCTGACTCGTATCTGCGTTTGATTGCCGACGAACAAGGTTGGAACCTCGGTAAACAATACGCTATTGGTATGGTGTTTCTCAGCCAAGATCCGGTCAAAGCCCAAGCGGCACGTGACGTCATCAATAAAGAACTATCGCAAGAAACGCTGTCTGTTACTGGCTGGCGCGTGGTACCAACCAATCCTAAAGTTTTAGGCCCAATCGCAGCCGATTCATTACCAGACATTCAACAGATCTTTATCACGGCACCTGCGGGCTGGCGTGAGCGCGATATTGAGCGCCGTCTGTACATTGCTCGCCGTCGTATTGAAAAACAAATTACGGATGATTCAGATTTCTACATCTGTTCTCTTTCTACACAAGTTATTGTTTATAAAGGCTTGTGTATGCCAGCAGATCTGCCTCGTTTTTATCTGGATCTTGCTGATTTACGTATGGAATCGGCTATCTGCCTGTTCCACCAGCGTTTTTCTACCAATACGCAGCCTCGTTGGCCTCTGGCTCAACCTTTCCGTTATCTTGCACACAATGGTGAGATCAACACGATTGACGGTAACCGCCAATGGGCTCGTGCACGCGCATACAAATTTACCTCACCACTACTGCCCGATCTCAGCACAGCTGCGCCATTCGTTAACGAAACAGGCTCTGACTCCTCAAGCTTAGATAACATGCTGGATCTCTTCCTAGCAGGTGGTATGGACCTGTTCCGTGCTATGCGTATGCTTGTTCCGCCAGCGTGGCAAAATCACCCGGATATGGATGAAGATCTGCGTGCATTCTATGATTTCAACTCGAAACATATGGAACCGTGGGATGGCCCAGCAGGTATCGTTTTATCTGATGGTCGTTACGCAGCATGTAACCTAGACCGTAACGGTCTGCGCCCTGCTCGCTATGTGATCACTAAAGACAAACTGATCACCCTTGCGTCTGAAGTCGGTATCTGGAATTACGCACCTGATGAAGTGGCAGAGAAAGGTCGTGTAGGGCCGGGTGAGCTGCTGGTTATTGACACTCGCAAAGGCAAATTGTGGCAATCAAGCGAGATCGACAACGATCTTAAGAGCCGCCACCCATACAGCGAGTGGATGAAAAACAACGTATACAAACTGAAATCTTTTGCTGAACTGCCAGATGATCAAGTTGGTGAGCGTAGCTTTGATGAAGCGCTACTTAAGACTTACCAAAAGCAGTTTGCGATGACCAACGAAGAAGTAGATCAAGTACTTCGTGTGCTTGGTGACATGGGGCAAGAAGCGGTTGGCTCAATGGGTGATGACACCCCGATGGCTGTCCTCTCTTCTAAAGAACGCTTGATCACTGACTACTTCCGTCAGAAATTTGCACAGGTGACGAACCCACCTATCGATCCATTACGTGAAAAGCACGTCATGTCGCTGGCCACCAGCATCGGTCAAGAGATGAACGTGTTCAACGAGACTGATGGTCACGCTTACCGTGTGACTTTCGATTCTCCAGTTCTGCTCTACTCTGACATGCAGCAGCTACTGACACTGAGTGATCAGCACTACCGTAATACCATTTTGGATATCAGCTTCGACCCGCAGCAATCGTCTCTGCAACAAGCGGTGATCGACTTGTGTGATAAAGCGGTAGAAGTGGTTCGTGACGGCACAGTTCTGTTGGTACTCTCTGACCGCGCACTGACCAAAGACAAACTGCCCATTCCAGCCGCTATGGCGGTGGGCGCTATCCACACTCGTCTGGTTGAAGAGAACCTACGTTGTGATGCCAACATTATTGTTGAGACAGCGACTGCGCGTGACCCTCACCAGTTTGCAGTTCTGATTGGCTTTGGTGCGACAGCGATTTATCCATACCTAGCTTACGAAGTTTTGGGCAAGATGGTCGATGACGGTGCGATTGATAAGAGTTACCGCGATGTAATGCAGAATTACCAATACGGCATCAACAAAGGTCTGTACAAGATCATGTCGAAAATGGGGATTTCTACTGTTGCATCTTACCGCTGTTCACAATTGTTTGAGGCTGTAGGCCTGCACAGTGACGTGGTCGATCTTTGCTTTAAAGGCGTGAAAACACGCATTCAAGGTGCAAGTTTTGAAGACTTCCAACAAGACTTGTTCAACCTATCACGTAAAGCTTGGGCGACGCGTAAATCTATCGAACACGGTGGTTTGTTAAAGTATGTTCATGGCGGTGAATACCATGCCTATAACCCAGATGTGGTCGGTACACTGCAAAAAGCCGTGAAGTCTGGCGAAAACACGGATTATCAAAGCTTTGCTAAACAGGTTAACGAAAGACCAGCCGCAATGCTGCGTGACCTGATGAAGCTGAAAAAATCAGATAATCCATTACCACTTGAGAAAATTGAACCAGCAACTGAGCTGTTCAAACGCTTTGACTCGGCAGCAATGTCTATCGGCGCGCTGAGCCCAGAAGCACACGAAGCGCTAGCCACGGCGATGAACCGCTTAGGTGGCTTCTCGAACTCTGGTGAAGGTGGTGAAGATCCTCGTCGCTTCGGCACTGAGCGTAACTCGCGTATCAAGCAGGTGGCATCGGGTCGTTTTGGCGTAACGCCACACTACCTAACCAACGCAGATGTTTTGCAGATTAAAGTCGCTCAAGGTGCGAAACCAGGTGAAGGTGGTCAGCTACCGGGTCATAAAGTGACCGCGGAAATTGCCAAACTTCGTCACTCGGTACAAGGTGTAACCCTGATTTCACCACCACCGCACCACGATATTTACTCTATCGAAGACTTGGCTCAGCTTATCTTCGACTTGAAGCAAGTGAACCCGAAAGCGCTTGTATCTGTAAAACTGGTTTCTGAACCGGGTGTTGGCACTATCGCAACAGGTGTAGCGAAAGCTTACGCTGACTTAATTACTATCTCAGGTTATGACGGTGGTACAGCAGCAAGTCCGCTAACATCAGTGAAATACGCGGGTAGTCCATGGGAACTCGGCCTTGCTGAAACCCAGCAAGCACTGGTTGCCAACGGCCTTCGTCATAAGATCCGCCTACAAGTCGATGGCGGTTTGAAAACCGGTTTGGATGTGATTAAAGGGGCAATCTTAGGTGCAGAGAGCTTCGGTTTTGGTACTGGTCCTATGGTTGCAATGGGCTGTAAGTTCCTGCGTATCTGTCACCTCAACAACTGTGCGACAGGGGTAGCAACGCAGGACGAAACTCTGCGTAAAGACTACTTCAAGGGTCTACCAGAAATGGTGGTCAACTACTTCACAGGTATTGCTGAAGAAGTACGTGGATACTTAGCAGAGCTTGGTGTTGAGAAACTAACAGATCTGATTGGTCGTACTGATCTGCTAGAAGCGGTTCAGGGCTTAACAGCGAAACAGAGTAAGTTGGATCTATCTGGCATTCTGGAAGCTCCAGTGTCTCCTCAAGGACTGCCACTAAGCTGCACAGAGCCAAACACACCGTTTGATAAAGGTGTTCTCAACCAGAAAATCGTTGAAGATGCGATTGGGGCAGTAGAGAAGCAACAATCCATCGAGCTTTACTACGATGTGATCAACACAGACCGCTCTGTGGGTGCTCGCCTATCCGGTGAAATTGCCAAACGCTACGGTAATGCAGGTCTTGCTGGTACACCGATTAAGGTGGTACTAGACGGTACTGCAGGTCAATCTTTCGGTGTTTGGAACGCTGGCGGCGTAGAACTCTACCTCACTGGTGATGCAAACGACTACGTAGGTAAAGGCATGGCTGGTGGTAAGATTGTTATCAAACCGCACTTAGGCACGGCATTTACCTGTAACGAAGCCACCATCATTGGTAACACCTGTTTATACGGAGCGACAGGCGGAAAACTGTTTGCTGCGGGTAAAGCAGGTGAACGTTTCGCAGTTCGTAACTCAGGTACTATCAGCGTGATTGAAGGTGCCGGTGACAACGCTTGTGAATATATGACTGGCGGTATTGTCGCGATTCTTGGCGCAACTGGCGTGAACTTTGGCGCTGGTATGACAGGCGGTTTTGCCTACGTTCTTGATGAGAACGGTGATTTCCAAGGTCGTGTCAACGAAGAATCTGTTGAAGCGTTATCACTGAAAGATCTCTATATCCATCAAGAGCATTTGCGTGGACTTATCGCAGAGCACTTAGAAGAGACAGGTTCTGCTCACGCAGAAAACATTTTAGCGAACTTTGATGAATGGATTCCTAAGTTCTACTTAATCAAACCACAGGCAGCGGATCTTCAAACCCTATTGGGTCACCAAAGCCGTAGCGCTGCAGAACTACGTGTTCAAGCACAATAATTGGAAGGAGCCAGATTTATGAGCCAGAACGTATACCAATTTATTGATGTTAACCGTGTTGATCCGGCAAAGAAGCCGATCAACATCCGTAAAATTGAATTCGTAGAAATTTACGAACCTTTTACTAAGCAGCAGGCAACAGCGCAAGCTGACCGCTGCTTGGATTGTGGTAACCCGTATTGCGAGTGGAAATGTCCGGTTCACAACTACATTCCGCAATGGCTGAAACTTGCCAATGAAGGTCGTATTTTGGAAGCCGCTGACCTTGCGCACCAGACTAACAGCTTGCCTGAAGTGTGTGGTCGCGTGTGTCCGCAAGATCGCTTATGTGAAGGGTCATGTACTCTGAACGATGATTTCGGCGCAGTCACCATCGGTAATATTGAAAAATACATCACCGATACCGCGTTTGAAATGGGCTGGAAACCGGATATGTCGCACGTTGAATGGACAGACAAAAAAGTCGCCATTATCGGTGCAGGTCCGGCAGGTCTTGCAGCCGCTGATATTTTAGTGCGTAACGGCGTGAAACCAGTGGTGTTTGACCGCTACCCTGAAATTGGGGGCTTGCTGACATTCGGTATCCCTTCTTTCAAACTGGAAAAAGGGGTAATGGAAAACCGCCGCCGCGTATTTACTGAAATGGGCGTTGAGTTCCGCATGAACGTGGAAGTAGGCAAAGATGTTCAGTTGCAAGATCTGATCAACGAATACGATGCGGTATTCCTTGGTGTAGGTACTTACAAATACATGCGTGCAGGCTTAGAAAACGAAGATGCACAAGGTGTATTTGACGCACTGCCTTTCCTAATCTCAAACACTTACAAAGTGATGGATTTACAAAGCGATCAACCATTCATCGACATGGCTGGTAAAAAAGTGGTCGTTCTTGGCGGTGGTGATACTGCGATGGACTGTGTACGAACTTCCATTCGTCAAAATGCTTCACGCGTTATCTGTGCTTACCGTCGTGATGAAGAAAACATGCCGGGTTCTCGCCGCGAAGTGAAAAACGCGAAAGAAGAAGGTGTGGAATTCATGTTCAACCTCCAGCCTTTGGGGATTGAAGTTGATGCATCAGGTAAAGTTACGGGCGTAAAAGTGGTTCAGACCGCTTTAGGTGAACCTGATGATGCTGGTCGTCGTCGTCCTGAACCAGTTTCAGGCAGTGAGCATGTTCTTGAAGCTGATGCTGTTATCATGGCGTTTGGTTTCCAACCTCATCAAATGAGCTGGTTAGAACCACACGGCGTAGAGCTGGATCAATGGGGACGAATCAAAGCCCCTTCAGAGCAATCATTTAAGTTCCAGACAACGAACGAGAAGATCTTTGCTGGTGGTGACGCAGTTCGAGGCTCAGACCTAGTGGTAACCGCCATCGATGAAGGTCGTAAAGCCGCTGATGGCATTCTCGATTACTTGGGCGTTTAAGTAATCTGATTCACAACAAAAAGGATCCTTCTCAACATGGATCCTTTTTTATTTATATAATCGCAAATTATTTTTCAGCGACCACTCATAACACTCAAATACCAAACGGTGTGAGTGAGTCTAATATGTAGAATAACTTCCCCCCGTAGAGTTAGGAGAGTACGATCCAGTTATTGGGGATAAGACGAATAGGTTTTGCAGATGTATAAAGTTCTAATTGTTATTCTTTCGACAGTACTACTGAGTGCTTGTAGCAAAGGAATTCCTCCTATGGTCGATCGCACACATACGTCATGTGGCAACAAACCCAATTGTGTTTCAACCGTTGAAACACGAGAAAAATACATGCTCGCCCCCTTCATATTACGCTCAGGTGTAACTCTGGATCAGGTTGAACGCGTCGCTTTAACGCTGCCTGGAGCTCAAACCGCAGAGAAAACCGACGATTATCTCCGAATCGAATGCACTTCGAGCATTATGCGTTTTGTTGATGATCTTGAGCTAAAAATTGAAGATGGTCATTTGTTGGTACGTTCAGAATCTCGCGTAGGTTACAGTGACTTTGGAGTAAACCGTCGCAGAGCAACCGAACTAAGAGAACAGCTCACCCTAGCAGGTCTTATATACGAACCATAAGACGTCGCTGACTGAATCGAAAACAGACTTCAAATAAGATAAGCAGCCGAATGTCGATAAATTGTCTAATCTCATGATAAACTTCAGGCAATTTTTACACTTAATAACTTTGAAAAGAGATACCCCATGAAAATTGGCATCATCGGTGCGATGCAACAAGAAGTCGCTATTCTAAAAGACGCTCTTGAGCAATGTCAGGAAGTCAGCAAAGGCGGCTGTACTTACTACTCAGGTAAAATTCACGGCGTTGATGTCGTTCTGCTTCAATCTGGTATCGGTAAAGTGGCGGCTGCAATTGGCACAACGATTCTTTTAGACGAATACCAACCAGATGTTGTTATTAACACTGGTTCTGCGGGTGGTTTTGACTCTAGTCTAACTATGGGTGATGTGGTTATTTCAACAGAAGTCCGTCATCACGATGCCGACGTAACCGCATTTGGTTATGAAATGGGACAAATGGCAGGCCAGCCTGCAGCATTTTCAGCAGATGAAAAACTGATGGCAGTGGCAGAGAAAGCGCTTGAGTCTATCTCTAGCGAAACGAACACTGACAAACATGCTGTACGCGGTTTGATTTGTACTGGTGACGCTTTCGTTTGTACAGCTGAACGCCAAGACTTCATCCGCAAGCACTTCCCTTCTGTTATCGCGGTTGAAATGGAAGCATCTGCCATTGCTCAAACGTGTCACCAGTTCCAAGTACCGTTTGTAGTGGTTCGCGCAATTTCTGACGTAGCAGACAAAGAATCGCCAATGTCATTTGATGAGTTCCTACCGCTAGCGGCGCAAAGCTCATCAGAAATGGTGTTAAAAATGGTTGAGTTGTTAAAGTAACCAACTCACATCCATGAACGACATCATTTCGACCGTTTATGCTGAAGGTGCGCTCCTCATTATGTGGGGCGCACTTTTGCTGCATTACATACTGCCTATTCCTAGAGCTTCTCATCCAGCAATTTTGTGGCACAAATTTGCTGAAGTTCTCGCAGACAAAGTTAATACCAACAGCAATTACTCTCAAAGCATCATTTCCGGCACGCTGGCTTGGCTGTTAATGATCATTCCTGCACTGCTGTTCTGTATCGCACTAAAACCTCTTGTCTGGCAACCACAACTCTATGAATTAGCACTACTGATACTGGCTTTAGACTGGCGTAACAACGGTCAGCTCGCTAACAACTTGGGCAAAGCGTTAGCAAAAGAGGACAAAGCCGGAGCTCGCAAACTGCTAGAACCTTTTGTGAACAGAGAAACCAGCACCCTTTCTATTGTAGGGTTAGGTAAAGCAGGAGCAGAAACCATTATCATGGGATATGGTCGCAACGTTGTTGTCGTGCTTTTCTGGTATGCCCTATTAGGCGCAACGGGCGCATTCCTCTATCGATTGATGGCTGAACTTGCTCGTGCTTGGTCACCTTCTCGCTCTCAGTTCAATCCTTTTGGCCTGCCTATTGTTCGCGCCATCGCAATACTAGAATTTTTACCTCTGAGGCTGTTTAGCTTATTCATTACGTTAGGCAATAACTCGGGGAAAGCTCTGCAAACCATCAAGAGCCAAAGCCGTTCTTGGCCACTACCCGGCCCCGCGTGGCTACTGTGTGCAATTGGAGGGAAGCTAGAACTCGCATTGGGTGGCCCCGCTATCTATGGGGAACAAAAAGTGGTGCGAGCCAAAATTGGGGGACGTATCGTTCCTTCTGCACTGCACCTGTCGCAAATACATAGCTTGCTAGCATGGCGACTCTTTCTGTGGATTTTTATCGAAAGCCTTCTGCTTCTTGTTATTCATAAAGGAATATAAATGCGTTTTTGGTCACTCGCCTTCACAACTTTATTATTTGTGTCACCCGCTCAAGCAGACCAATCGATTCAACGCATTATCAGCCTTGCACCGCATGCGACAGAATTAGCCTTTGCTGCTGGTTTAGGCAATAAACTTGTCGGTGCTACGGAATACAGTGATTACCCAGAGGAAGCCAAAAACATTGAAAGAGTGGCCAACTATCAAGGTATCAAACTAGAACGGATCATGGCCCTCAAACCTGATCTGATTATCGCTTGGCCGAAAGGAAACCCAGCTAAAGAAATTTCCAAACTTAAGCAACTCGGTTTCAAATTTTACAATTCCGAAGTCAATACATTGGATGATATTGCCACCAATATAGAAGCGCTCAGTCAATACGCAGATGATCCACAACAAGGGATGCAGGCAGCCAAAGCATTCCGTGAACGTTTAAGCGCGCTGAAGTCTGAACACTCAGAATCAACACCCGTTCGCTATTTTTACCAGCTCAGTGAAAAACCAATCATCACTTTGGCGCAAGACAGCTGGCCAAGTGAAGTATTTCGTTTTTGTGGCGGAGTAAATATCTTTGAGAACAGTTCAACGCCATATCCTCAGGTGGGTATTGAACAAGTATTGGTTGCTCAGCCAGACGTAATTTTTACCTCCGCACATGCAATTGCAAACGGAAATATGTGGCTACGCTGGAAAGAACAAATTCCAGCTGTAAAGCAGGGTCATGTGTGGGCACTAAATGCAGACTGGATTAACCGCTCAACGCCTCGCACGCTCAACGCGATTGAAGAAGTTTGCCACTACTTTGACCAAGTAAGAAACAATTAACAGCTCGATAAAAAAGCCTTACAATCCACCACCTTTACGATAAACCTATACTCGGTAGTACACAAAATTGGATACCTCATTACTTTATTTAATCGATATGTTTGGTACGGCTATTTTCGCAATTTCAGGCGTATTACTAGCTGGTCGTTTAAAAATGGATCCTTTCGGTGTCACGGTATTGGCGAGTGTTACCGCTATTGGTGGCGGAACTATCCGTGATATGGCTCTTGGTGCGACACCGGTATTCTGGATAAAAGACACGACCTATATTTGGGTCATTATCGTTACTTGTATTTTCACCATGCTGCTAGTACGCAGACCAAAACGTATACCTTGGTGGGTTCTTCCAGTTTGCGATGCGGTCGGTTTGGCTTTTTTCGTCGGTATCGGCGTTGAAAAGGCTCTGATGTATCAAGATTCATCGGTAGTCGCCATCATTATGGGTGTCATTACTGGCTGTGGCGGCGGCATTATTCGCGATGTACTGGCAAGAGAAATCCCAATGGTGCTGCGAAGTGAAGTCTACGCAACAGCATGTATTGTGGGCGGTGTATTCCATACAACGGCATTAGCGATGGGGTATGACAACTCTGTTGCTCTAATCTCTGGTGTGGCATCAACCTTAATCATACGTCTTGGTGCTATCCGTTGGCATTTATCACTACCGACCTTCGCTCTCACCAAATAATAATGAGCCACTCTAGGTGGCTCTTTTTCATTCTCATCGGTTCACATCTAAGATACTCGCAACACTGCCCCTATCGATAAAATGGTATACACTCAACCAATCTATTCCTAACTTTCATCGGACAAAATATGCTATTGGAAGGCATCGAAACACTATTGGTTCTTAGCAAACAAAAAACCATGAGCCGAACTGGCAGCCAACTCTATATTAGCCAGTCAGCTGTCAGTAAACGTATTGCGAACTTAGAGAGCAAGTTAGGAAAAAAACTCATTACTCCTTCAGGTCGACATATAAAACTGACAGCCGAAGGTCAGCAACTCATTGATAATATTGAGCCAACATTCAATGAACTCAGAGGTATGATCTATGAACATCAAGATCTTGAAGACAATACGCTGATCAGAATTGATTGTTCAGAAACCCTTGTAGCAGGCTACTTAACGAAAGTGATGGCTGCATACCGTAAGAAAGATCCCCACTTCACCATTACCACCAACCATACTCCGCGTATCGTCGAGCATGTTCAGTCAGGCAAAGCCACCATAGGTTTTTGTGCTGGATATCTACCCGGCAATCATGGCCTCATGACGTTCCACCTGTATGATGAGCCCTTCTGTATTGTCAGTAATCATCACCTAACGCATTTGCCTGATGAGATCATTACCAACGATCTCACCAACACTGCGAACACCTATCAGGCGGCTTTTTTAGATAAATTAGGCGTCACACCCGTGATGGAAATGGACTCCTATATGGCATCAGCCCAACTTGCTCTGGAAGGTGTTGCTCCAGCTCTAGTGCCGCTCTCCATTGTTAACACACTGAAGATTGATTCACGTCACTGTTTTAGCTTTGCCGAGCTCACGCCGTTAATTCGCCCTATTCACATCTGTCTCAGGGCAAGCATTTACCGTACAGAGCGGATTAAAAAATTGATAGAAACCATTGTGAGTGCTGTTCCCACAAAAGCTTAGACGCCATCAGTATTGACATCAGGATCACCAGTGGGCGTATCCACTTTTGTCCTTTCGATATCACCACTTTGGCACCAAAACGTGCACCAAGAAACTGTCCGGCCGCCATAACCAAACCGAGCTTCCAAATAGGTAAACCAGCCATAACAAAGAATAACAGCGCAGCAATGTTTGATGTGAAGTTGAGAACTTTGGTCCTAGCGGTCGCTTCGACCAAAGTAAAATGACCTAAAACGACAAAACAGACTGTAAATATCGAACCCGTTCCCGGTCCAAAAAAACCATCGTAAAAACCAACACAAGTACCAACGCTGTATGCAAATGCCGCTTCAGAGAGCGGTTTTTTACCGGAGTCAGCCCGAGTCTGCGGCGCGAATAGAAAGTAGAGGGAAATCGCAACTAATAGAATGGGAATTAAGCTTGTGAGAAATGAGGTATCAAATGTCTGTACTAGCTCTGCGCCCGTTGCTGCACCAATGAAGGTACACAAAATCGCAAGTCGCATCTGTTTAAGGTTAACGATACCACTGCGCACAAAATACAAACTGGCCGAAAAACTACCAAACGAGCTTTGCAACTTATTGGTAGCTAAGGCATTGGTTGGTGGAACCCCTGCGGCCAAAAGCGCCGGAAGTGTTAGCAAGCCACCACCTCCCGCCATGGCATCAATAAAACCTGCAGCACCTGCGACAAAAAACAAAATGACTAATATATCTAACGAGACTTCCATGACATTCCACTACCAACACAACTGGATGGTTAAAGTATCACTGGAGCATCGATAGCAATAGTGAAACGAAAGAACACAATCTATTCCAATAATTCATTAATAATCAAATTAGTCGGTTGTTCGTTGGCTTTGCCCTAAGTTTCAGGCATAAAAAAGCCCGCTCAAATGAGCGGGCAATGAGGTTGTCAGATAAACCTGAGGTTTATCAATTTATTATTCATTACGCTAAGCTAGCTTTCACTTTCGCGTGAAGTTCTTGTACTGAAGTTACTGATGCTTTTGCGTCAGCAGTGTGGGACATACACGTTGCGAACGCTGCATTTAGCGTTGTTGTGTAGTTCACTTTCTCAGCCAAAGCACTACGACGTAGTACTTTAGAATCTTCAATTGCTTGACGACCTGACGCGGTGTTCACGATGTAGGTGTATTCATTGTTCTTGATGCGGTCCAGAATGTGTGGACGGCCTTCATGAACTTTGTTTACCAAGCGAGGGTTAATACCTGCTTCACCTAGAATCACTGCAGTACCGTGAGTTGCATCTAGTTGGTAGCCAAGTTTCACTAGTTTAGAAGCTAGGTCTACAACACGCTCTTTATCACCTTCACGTACTGAAAGCAGTGCACGACCACCTTCTGGATAAACAGAACCACAGCCTAGCTCAGCTTTCGCGAATGCTTCAGCAAATGTTGCACCGACACCCATAACCTCACCAGTAGAGCGCATTTCTGGGCCTAATAGTGGGTCAACGCCAGGGAACTTGTTGAACGGCAGTACCACTTCTTTTACTGAGTAGTATGGTGGGATGATCTCTTTCGTGAAACCTTGCTGCTCAAGAGTTTGACCAGCCATAACACGTGCAGCGATTTTCGCTAGTGGTGCGCCCGTTGCTTTAGATACGAATGGTACTGTACGTGCAGCACGTGGGTTTACTTCGATGAGGTAAACTTCGTTATCTTTAACAGCAAACTGAGTATTCATCAGACCGCGTACACCAAGTTCGAAAGCCAGTTTCTCTACTTGTTCACGCATCTTGTCCTGAATTTCTTGGCTTAGCGTGTATGCAGGAAGCGAACATGCTGAGTCACCTGAGTGAACACCTGCTTGCTCAATGTGTTCCATGATACCGCCGATAACCACACGCTCACCGTCACAGATAGCATCGATATCCACTTCTGTTGCGTCATCTAGGAAACGGTCAAGTAGAACAGGAGACTCGTTTGACACGCTTACCGCTTCGTTAAAGTAGCGACGTAGGTCTTGCTCGTCATAGACGATTTCCATCGCACGACCACCAAGTACATACGAAGGACGTACAACCAGTGGAAAACCAATTTCTTTTGATTTTTCAACCGCTTGTTCCATCGTTGTTACTGTCGCGTTTTCTGGCTGTAGTAAGCCCAGACGATCAACAGCACCCTGGAAACGTTCGCGGTCTTCTGCACGGTCGATAGCATCTGGGCTGGTACCGATAATTGGCACACCCGCCGCTTCTAAAGCACGAGCCAGTTTCAGTGGTGTTTGACCACCGTACTGAACGATAACACCTTTTGGCTTTTCAACTCGTACAATTGAAAGTACGTCTTCAAGTGTTACTGGTTCGAAGTATAAACGGTCAGAAGTATCGTAATCCGTTGATACAGTTTCAGGGTTACAGTTAACCATGATAGTTTCGTAACCATCTTCGCGCAGTGCAAGAGAAGCATGTACACAACAGTAGTCAAATTCAATACCCTGGCCGATACGGTTTGGACCGCCACCAAGAACCATGATTTTGTCTTTATCTGTTGGGTTTGCTTCACACTCTTCATCGTAAGATGAGTACATGTAAGCTGTATCAGAAGAGAACTCAGCCGCACATGTATCAACACGTTTGTAAACTGGGTGGATGTTGAATTGATCGCGTAAGCGACGGATTTCATTTTCGGACACACCCAGCAGAGAAGATAGACGCGCATCAGAGAAACCTTTACGCTTCATCTTCTTCAGAACATTTTCAGTAAGGCCAGCGAAACCGCCCGCTTTCACTTGTTGCTCTAGTTGTACAAGCTCTTCGATTTGAACTAGGAACCAACGGTCAATGTTAGTCAGGTTGAATACGCCGTCCACGGACATACCCGCACGGAATGCATCAGCAATGTACCAGATACGCTCTGCACCCGCTTCTTTAAGCTCGTGACGAATCTTAGTCAGCGCATCAGGTGCATCAAGGTCAACCATTTCGTCAAAACCATTCACGCCTACTTCCAGGCCACGAAGTGCTTTTTGAAGAGACTCTTGTTGGTTGCGACCAATCGCCATTACCTCACCAACAGATTTCATCTGTGTAGTCAGACGGTCATTTGCGCCAGCGAATTTCTCGAAGTTAAAGCGAGGAATCTTAGTCACAACGTAGTCGATGGTTGGTTCGAATGATGCAGGAGTTGCACCACCAGTGATGTCGTTCATTAGCTCATCAAGAGTGAAGCCAACGGCCAGTTTCGCTGCGATTTTCGCGATTGGGAAGCCCGTTGCTTTTGAAGCAAGAGCAGAAGAACGAGATACACGAGGGTTCATCTCGATGATAACCATACGGCCATCTTTCGGGTTGATACCAAACTGAACGTTTGAACCACCAGTCTCTACACCGATTTCACGCAGTACTGCTAGCGATGCATTACGCATTAGCTGGTACTCTTTATCCGTTAGTGTTTGAGCTGGTGCAACCGTGATTGAGTCACCGGTGTGAATACCCATTGGGTCAAAGTTTTCAATCGCACACACGATGATACAGTTGTCGTTCTTATCACGAACAACTTCCATCTCGTACTCTTTCCAACCAATTAGCGATTCATCGATAAGCAGTTCGTTGGTTGGAGAAAGATCCAAACCACGGCGACAGATTTCTTCGAACTCTTCTTTGTTATAAGCGATACCACCACCTGTACCACCCATAGTGAATGAAGGACGGATGATACATGGGAAACCAACCATATCTAGGACACGGTAAGCTTCTTCCATCGTTTTAGCAGTATCAGCGCGTGGACATTCAAGGCCGATAGACTTCATTGCTTTATCAAAGCGAGAACGGTCTTCCGCTTTGTCGATTGCATCTGCAGTCGCACCAATCATCTCTACGCCGAACTCTTTAAGAACACCATTTGCTTCTAGAGCAAGTGCACAGTTAAGAGCCGTTTGACCACCCATTGTTGGAAGAATCGCATCTGGGCGTTCTTTCTCGATGATCTTACGTACAACTTCCCAGTGAATTGGCTCGATGTATGTTGCATCAGCCATTTCTGGGTCAGTCATGATAGTTGCAGGGTTTGAGTTCACAAGAATAACTCGGTAGCCCTCTTCGCGTAGTGCTTTACACGCTTGAGCGCCAGAGTAGTCAAACTCACAAGCCTGACCAATAACAATTGGACCTGCACCTAAAATAAGAATGCTCTGAATGTCAGTACGTTTTGGCATTATCTACTACTCCAAATTAAGCGCGGTGTTGTTTAATCAATTCAATGAAGTGGTCAAATAGCGGTGCAGCATCGTGCGGACCTGGGCTCGCTTCTGGGTGCCCCTGGAAGCTGAATGCCGGTTTGTCCGTACGGTGAATACCTTGTAGAGAACCGTCAAATAGAGACTTGTGCGTTGCACGTAGGTTCTCAGGTAGCGTTGCTTCATCCGCAGCAAAACCGTGGTTTTGAGAAGTAATCATTACCACACCACGATCAAGATCTTTAACCGGGTGGTTAGCGCCGTGGTGACCAAACTTCATTTTTACCGTCTGTGCACCAGAAGCCAACGCAAGGATTTGGTGACCTAAACAGATACCAAATACCGGCAAACCTTTATCAAGGAACGTTTTCGTCGCTTCAATTGCGTAAGTACATGGTGCAGGGTCACCAGGGCCATTCGATAGGAATACGCCATCTGGATTCATTGCTAGTACTTCTTCCGCTGAAGTTTCTGCAGGTACTACAGTTAGACGACAACCACGGTCAACCAACATACGCAGGATATTGCGTTTTGCACCGAAATCGTATGCCACTACATGGTATGGCAATTCACTGTCATCTTTAGGCTCAGGTAGACCACCTTCCAGTGTCCATGAACCTTGTTTCCATTCATACGCTTCTTTAGTCGTTACAACTTTCGCTAAGTCCATGCCTTTCAGGCCTGGGAACTCTTTAGCTTTTACCAACGCAAGAGCTTCATCTAGGTTATCGCCTGCCATAATGCAACCATTCTGGGCGCCTTTCTCACGTAAAATACGCGTCAGTTTACGCGTATCGATATCAGCAATACCGACAATATTTTGTGATTTAAGGTAATCAGAAAGAGATTGTTCACTACGGAAGTTAGAAGCGATAAGAGGAAGATCGCGAATCACAAGGCCTTGTGCATGAATAGAAGAAGATTCTTCGTCTTCGATATTAGTACCAGTATTGCCAATGTGAGGATAAGTTAGTGTAACGATTTGTTGAGAATAGGAAGGATCAGTGAGGATTTCTTGGTACCCCGTCATCGAGGTATTAAAAACGACTTCACCAACGGATGAACCATCTGCCCCAATGGACACTCCGCGGAACACTGTCCCATCTTCTAGGACTAACAGTGCTGATTTACTCAAGACAACCTCCAGAATAAAAATGCATAAAATTTAAATTAAATTGCAAATTTGCCTTCCTGTTCGCGTGAAAATCATGCTCTAGGCTAATTTTGACAAATTGGCGATATTTTAGAGATCGCTGTGACCTATGTCAACGTTAGCAGATAAATTAAACTCAAATTTATTACCTTAGAGCTAAAAAAGAGCCCTAACCCATCAAAAATGCATGTTTTACTCATTCAAAAACAATATTTATGAGGCTTTGATTTTAAAATAGGCAAAAATAGTTTGTTAACAATCGAAATTAGCGCAAAAAAAATAAGCAAACGTTAATATTATTTTTTTATTGTCAAAAATAGAGGAAAGTTGGAGAAATCAACCTAAAGGTGACAAAAACACTTAAAAAGTTAAAGGATAAGCTAAATTATAGGAAAGAAAATTTGATTCAGAAATGTTAGAGAAATTCTAATGCGCCAAGCGAACCTGACGCATAATTATGTAATTACAGTTCGTTCAAACCTAGCACATCAGTCATGGTGTAAAAACCTGCTGATTTTTGATTCAACCATACTGCAGCGCGAATAGCGCCGTTGGCGAATGTCATTCGGTCTGTAGCTTTATGAGTGATCTCTACACGTTCACCAATATCAGCAAACATCGCCGTGTGCTCACCCACAATGTCACCAGCACGAATGGTCGCAAAGCCAATTTCATCTCTGGTACGTTCCCCAGTGATACCTTCACGCGCATACACTGCAACATCATTGAGTTTATTGCCCATAGCACCAGCAATTGCTTCACCCATACCAATCGCTGTACCCGATGGTGCATCTACTTTATGTCGATGGTGCGCTTCGACAATTTCAATATCGCAGTAATCACCCATGACTTTAGCGGCCTTCTCTAGCAGCTTGAATACAAGGTTCACACCTACGCTGTAGTTTGGAGCCATCACAATAGGGATAACTTTCGCGGCTTCATTGATCAATTCGCGTTCTTCATCGGTAAAGCCTGTAGTACCAATGATCAGCTTCTTGCCGTACTTCTTACACAATTCAATATTTGCTAGTGTGCTTGCTGGTGCCGTGAAATCCACGATGACATCAAAGTTATCGACCGCTAACTCCAGATTATCCACCAAAGCGACATCAAATCGACCAACACCACATAACTCACCAACATCTACTCCAACAAGAGAAGACTCAGGACGCTCAGATCCTGCACCCACTGTTGAGTCTGAATTATGATGTGCTGCTTTCACCAGATTGCGGCCCATACGTCCAGCTGCGCCTGCAATTGCAATTCTTACCATTGCAAATTTCTCCATTTACTCGTGACTACGCAGTCCTGCATAGTGTTATTCCGATTTACGCTTTTTAAACTACCAACTATCGAGGTTGATAGCTAGCACTTAAGAAAACTCTTTAATAACACGTTCGAGGATTGGAACATTGGCTTCTGGAAACTGGTAATTTGCGAGTTCTGCAATGTCTACCCAAAGTCCTTCTTGCCCTTCTTTGCCATATGGTTCGTTGTTGAAGTTGCTGATGACGATGAAGTCGAACTTCAGTGATTTTTCTGGGTAATCGTATTCCAGATGTTCGAACAGCTGCTGCTCCGTCACTTCAATGCCAACTTCTTCCTCAAGTTCACGAGTCATGGCTTGTTCTACGCTTTCACCTTCTTCAACTTTGCCCCCAGGAAACTCCCAGAAACCACCTTTGTGCAAATTGTCTGGGCGCTTAGTGATAAAGATTTGTGATTTATCCTGATTGAAAATGATGCCCGCCACGATATGAATTCGTTTCATCTGTGTTCCTTTGTCTTTCTTTACTTAAAAAAAGAGCCGCCTAAGCGACTCTTTTCTCTTTGCTTTTATTAGGCAATTTTGCCGTGGCACTGTTTGTATTTCTTGCCTGATCCGCATGGACAAGGCTCATTACGACCCACTTTACGTTCAGCTTGAGCCTCTGCCTCTTCACCGTTCGCATTGGCGTGCTGAGCTTGACTCATACGAGCCGCTTGCTCTGCTTGAGCACGACGTTGCTCCTCCATACGCTCAACTTCTTCTTGTTGTTGAACACGTACTTTAGAAAGAATCGAGATTACGTCTGACTTCAGTGACTCAAGAAGTTCTTCGAATAGCTCAAACGATTCACGCTTGTACTCTTGTTTCGGGTTCTTCTGTGCATAACCACGTAAGTGGATGCCTTGACGCAGGTGGTCCATCGCAGCAAGGTGCTCTTTCCACAGTGTATCAAGAGTCTGTAGCATTACAGATTTCTCAAAGTTACGCATCACTGAAGCGCCAACCACTTCTTCTTTGTTCTTATAAACCGTTACCGAGTTTTCAAGAATACGTTCGCGAAGTGCTTCCTCATACAGTTTGTCGTCTTCATCCAGCCAAGACTGAATAGGCAGCTCAAGATCGAAATCATGCTTCAAACGATCTTGCAGACCAGCGATATCCCACATGTCATCGAGTGATTGTGGTGGAATGTATTGATCGATCACTGCTGTCATTACGTCTGCACGGTTTTGCTCAATCATTTCGCTGATATCGTCAGTGCTCATCAACTCATCACGAAGTTCATAAACGACACGACGCTGATCGTTGGCAACGTCATCATATTCTAGAAGCTGTTTACGAATGTCGAAGTTGCGACCTTCAACTTTACGTTGAGCTTTTTCAATTGAGCGAGAAAGCATCTTAGATTCGATCGCTTCGCCTTCTTCCATACCGCTTTGAATCAAGCTTGCCATACGGTCTGAAGTGAAAATACGCAGCAGTGTGTCTTCCATTGACAGATAGAAACGAGAAGAACCCGCATCACCCTGACGACCTGAACGACCACGTAGCTGGTTATCGATACGGCGTGATTCGTGACGCTCAGTACCAATGATATGTAAACCACCCGCTTCTAGAACTTGATCGTGAACTTTGCGCCATTCCGCCTTAATTGCATCAATTTGCTCTTGAGTTGGATTGTTTAGCGATTCAACTTGCATCTGCCAGCTACCACCAAGCACGATATCCGTACCACGACCAGCCATGTTGGTCGCGATAGTGACTGAACCTGGTTTACCTGCTTCAGCAACGATTTCCGCTTCTTTCTCGTGGAACTTCGCGTTCAGAACGCTGTGTTTGATTTTTGCTTTCTTCAGTGCATTGGACAGCAACTCAGATTTTTCAATCGAAACCGTACCAACCAGTACAGGCTGACCTTTTTCAACACAAATTTTGATGTCTTCGATGATAGCTGCAAACTTTTCAGCTTCTGTACGGTAGACCATATCCGGCATATCGTTACGAATCATAGGCTTGTTAGTTGGAATAACCACTGTTTCCAAACCATAGATTTGTTGGAATTCGAATGCTTCTGTATCTGCTGTACCTGTCATACCTGACAGTTTTTCGTATAAACGGAAGTAGTTCTGGAAGGTAATCGATGCCAAAGTTTGGTTTTCGTTCTGGATCTGAACGCCTTCTTTTGCTTCAACAGCTTGATGCAAACCATCAGACCAACGACGACCTGGCATAGTACGACCAGTGTGTTCATCAACGATGACCACTTCACCTTCTTCCGTCACAATGTAGTCGACGTTTTTCTCAAACAAAACGTGAGCACGTAGCGCAGCGTTCACATGGTGAAGAAGACTGATATTAGCAGGAGAGTAAAGTGTATCGCCTTCTTGCATTAAACCATTCTTAACCAGCAATTCTTCAACGAATTCCTGACCCGTTTCAGTGAGGTAAACCTGCTTAGATTTCTCGTCAACAGTGTAGTGGCCATCACCGCGGTACTCCTCAGAGTCTTCTTTATCTTGAAGCTGAAGAGACGGGATTAGGATATTAATACGAGTGTAAAGCTCTGAACTGTCTTCAGCTGGACCAGAGATAATTAATGGCGTACGCGCTTCATCGATAAGAATTGAGTCAACCTCATCGACTACAGCAAAGAAGCGTTCGCGTTGCACGCGGTCTTCAGGGCGGAATGCCATGTTGTCACGCAAGTAATCGAAGCCAAACTCGTTGTTTGTTCCGTACAGAATATCTGCTTGGTAAGCTTCCTTTTTCGCTGGAGGTGACATGTTAGGTACGTTGATACCAACTGTCAGACCGAGGAATTCAAATAATGGGCGGTTTGTTTCTGCGTCACGCTTAGCGAGGTAGTCGTTCACTGTAACAATGTGAACACCTTTACTTGGTAATGCATTTAGGTAAGCAGGAAGCGTTGCTGTCAGTGTTTTACCTTCACCTGTACGCATCTCTGCAATTTGACCAGAGTTCAGAACCATACCGCCGATAAGCTGAACGTCAAAATGACGCATGCCGAATACACGCTTTGAAGCTTCACGAACAGTAGCGAACGCTTCTGGTAGTAATTGGTCTAGATTTTCACCCTGCTCAAGACGTTGACGAAACTCTACCGTTTTAGCCTTTAGCTCTTCATCGGACAGAGCTTCAAATGCAGGCTCATAATTATTTATTTCTTTTACAATTTTTCTTAGACGGCGAAGTGTTCTGTCGTTACGACTGCCGACCACTTTTGTCAGTAGCTTAGTTATCATTTGTTGTGAATCTCTCTTTGCTTAGATCGTCCGCGATCTCTTAATGCCTTCAGTCTCTACCTGTTTTCAACTAAGGATACTGAGATAAATCATGTATCTTCTGATATTGTGATGATGACGTTTATTTTCAAGACACTAGTGGCGCATAGTTTAAGTAATTTTTCGTTCAACAACCAATAACATTAGAACTTGTTTGCTTTGAGCTTTGTATTTTGTGCACTAAGCCCAATGTTTTAGGCTATCAGACACTAGAGAATACATGTTCAATCGCTCATTTCAGTCAGCAAGGAAACGTTATAGAATGCTGCAGAACTTTATAAAAGGAGTGCGGAATGCGAGATCATCGCCCCACATCTACAGACGAATTGATTGAGTCATCTCGGCTGAGTAAGTTACAACAGCACGCGAAAGAGATCATCCAGATCAACCTAATATTGCAAACTCTGTTACCTAAAGGCATTGAACCACATATAAGAGCGGCAAACGTTCGTGGTGGACATTTAGTTTTAGAAGCCGCTAGTGCATCGATCAAAATGAAAGTGGACTATGAACGGCTAAATATTCTTAACCAGTTAAGAAATCAGGGATTTGGCAAACTAATCAGTATTGAAATAAAGATCAATCCAGCTATTTATCGCACCCAAAAAGGTTCAATCAAGGATCAAAAAGAGGCAATTCCTCGCCCCCCACTTTCAGAAAATGCCGCCTCATCGTTGTTAATGGTCGCTCAAAATGCCAACCCTAAGGTTAAACAGCGATTAGAGAGCATTGCAAAACTGGCGAAAAAGTAACTTAGAAAAAGTTACCATCGTTATTCTCTAGCGTAAGCATAAAAACGCAGACATAAAAAAAGCCAGACTGAGTCTGGCTTCTTAAAAATCTTTATGTTTTACGCTAGAACCATGTTTGGGTCTGCAAACGCTACAGGTGAACCCGCTTCCTCTTCGAAAGTTGCCCATTCCCAAGCTTCTTGATCTGCCAATACTTTACGTAACAGTTGGTTATTCAGACCATGACCTGATTTGTAAGCACTGAACTCACCCACAATTGCATGACCACACATGTACAAGTCACCAATTGCATCAAGTACTTTGTGAGTCACAAACTCGTTTGCGAAACGCAGGCCTTCTTCGTTAAGAATGCGGTAATCATCCAAAACGATAGCACAGTCAAAGCTGCCACCTAAACATAGGTTTTGCGATTGCAAATACTCGATATCACGCATGAAGCCGAAAGTACGAGCACGAGAAATCTCTTTGATAAAACCTTGAGTTGAAAAATCAAACACTAAGCGTTGATCGTCACCATCGATAGCTGGGTGATCAAACTCAATTTGGAAATCCATTTTGAAGCCGTTATGTGGACGCATTTCTGCCCACTTATCACCATCTTCAAAACGAACTGGTTTTTTAATACGGATGAATCGCTTAGGCGCGTTTTGAGTCTCAATACCAGCTTGTTGCAGTAGGTATACAAACGGACTCGCACTACCATCCATAATTGGAATTTCTGGTGCATCCACTTCGATAATGACGTTATCAATACCCATACCAGCAAGAGCTGCACTTAAGTGCTCTACTGTAGAGATACGAATGCCTTCATCGTTAACTAAAGCAGTACACAGCATAGTGTCGCGTACTGATTCTGGGTCAGCTGGAAAATCAACTGGTGGATTTATGTCAGTACGACGGTAAATAATACCTGTGTTTGCAGCAGCTGGGCGAAGAGTAAGTGTGACTTTACGACCAGAGTGGAGACCCACACCAGTTGTTTTCACTATCTCTTTCAGAGTACGTTGTCTGATCATCTGTTTGCCTCTAAATCAATGCCACAAAGCTCGGCCGGTAACTTTACCGACCGACATATTACCAAAATTTTGAACACTGTCAAATTGTGGCGGTATTTTAATCAGCCTGACGACGTAAAAAAGCAGGTATATCCAGATATCCACTCTCTTTTTCTGGCTTAGGAGCAACATTCTGCCCTTGGCTAGAAGAAGAAGAGACATTTGACGTCGGTGAAGGCTGTGCTTTCACTTCTGTCTTTTCATGCAAAGGCTGTGCCGGTTTTTCTTCCACTTTTGCTGCGGCAGCAACTTGTGGTTGAGCGACTGGTGCAACTTTCGCTTTACCGCCTGCAACTAAAGTAATATCTGGTTTTCTTTCGTTACCAATACCTGTAGCCACAACCGTTACGCGAATTTCTTCAGCCATATCTGGATCAAGTGATGTACCGATAACAACAGTAGCATTGTCAGAAGCAAAAGCTTTAACAGTGTTACCAACCGTTTCGAATTCATCCAGTCTCATATCCAGACCAGCGGTGATGTTAACCAATACGCCGCGAGCGCCAGCAAGATCAATGTCTTCAAGTAGAGGACTTGAAATTGCCATTTCAGCAGCTTCTTCAGCACGGTCTTCACCTTTGGCAATACCACTACCCATCATAGCGTGACCCATTTCAGACATTACTGTTCGTACGTCTGCAAAGTCGACGTTAATCATGCCTGGGCGAGTGATTAGCTCTGCAATCCCTTGTACTGCATTTTTTAGTACGTCATTCGCGCTAGCAAAGGCTTCAAGTAAAGTGATACCACGACCCAATACTTTCAACAGTTTTTCATTTGGAATAGTAATTAAAGAGTCAACATGTTTAGAAAGCTCTTCAATTCCTTGTTCAGCAAACGCAAGACGTTTTTTACCTTCAAAGCTAAATGGTTTAGTCACTACAGCAACGGTTAAGATGCCCAGTTCTTTTGCCACTTCAGCAATAACAGGAGCAGCACCTGTACCGGTACCACCGCCCATACCAGCTGCGATAAACACCATATCGGCACCAGCTAGTAATTCTTTAATTCGATCTCGACTTTCGAGAGCTGCATCACGACCCACTTGAGGGTTAGCACCCGCGCCCAAACCTTTAGTGATATCACCACCGATTTGAATGACACTGCTTACGCTGGTTTTGCGAAGTGCTTGTGCATCCGTGTTGATACTGATGAATTCCACGCCTTCAATGGACTCACGCACCATATGTTCTACAGCGTTACCGCCGCCGCCACCAACTCCAACAACTTTAATTACCGCGTCGTCAGACATTTCCATCATCGGTTCAAACATGTGTTATCTCCGTTTTTCCTGCAACTCAGGTTAAAACTCTTTTTGTATCCAATTACGCAAACGACCAAATACACTAGACACTGACTGGCGCTTTGGCTCTTGAAACTCAATGTCGTCATTAATTTGACTGTCTTTCGCGTAATGAAGTAAACCAACTGCCGTAGAATGATACGGCTCTTTAACGTAATCAGTAAGTCCACTCACTTCGAGAGGCTTACCTACCCTAACTTGATTGCGGAATACACGCTCTGCACATTCCACTAAACCTTCAATTTGCGAAGCACCGCCAGTTAGGACTACACCTGCAGCTAAATGGTGCTTAATTCCTTCTTTTCGCAAATTCTCTTGGACAGTATCGATAGTCTGGTTAACTAAGCCCATTAACTCAGTGTAGCGAGGCTCAATCACTTCCGACAAGGTTTGACGCTGTAAACTTCGCGATGGTCTTCCACCAACGCTTGGTACATTTACCGTATCATCCTTACTTACCAACTCACTTAACGCACAGCCGTACTTAACTTTGATCTCTTCAGCGTCGTTAACTGGGGTGCCAAAAGCAAACGCTATATCGCTTGTTACCGCATTGCCCGCGTACGAGAATACTTCTGTATGTCTTAAAGCACCACCAGTCCAAATAGCGATATCCATCGTACCTGCACCAATGTCGATAACACACACGCCAAGCTCTCGCTCGTCTTCAGTGATAACAGCATTACTTGCTGCTAACCCTGAATACACTAACTGCTCAACTTTCAATCCGCAACGTTCAACAGCTTTAATAATGTTTCTTGCCATATCACTATGGCAAGTAATCAAGTGCACGCTGACTTCCATGCGTACTCCCGATAATCCTAGTGGATTTTTTATACCTTCTTGATAATCAATCGTAAATTCTTGAGGAATGACATGCAAAATACGCTGTTCCTCACTAATTTTAATTGACTTCGCGGTATGAATGGCACGATCCATATCTTCTTGAGAAACTTCGCCCTCAGAAATAGTTCCCATGCCTTTTTCAATTCTGCTTGTAATATGTCGACCAGAGATTGATAGAAACACATTACTAATTTGGCACTCTGCCATCAATTCAGCTTGGTCAATTGCACGCTGAACGGATTTAACCACCGACTCTAAATCATTTACGCCGCCTTTATCCATTCCTCTGGAAGGGCTTGTACCTGCGCCAATGATATTAATTTGACCGTCAGGAAGTAGTTCACCAACTAAGGCTGAAACGGTGGCTGTGCCGATATCAAGACCAACAATTAATTTGTCATCAGCTGTTTTACTCATCTGTGCTCTCTTGCGCTAATTCTTGATCAGGAAACCAACCAACGGCCGCTCCGGTATCATATCTGAGATCGATATAACTCACTCGTTCAGCATCATTACCTAGCTGCTCGTAGAGTAAAAAGAAACGGTTAATTCGCTCTTCTAAAGACTCTTTTCCTAATTCTAAGCGAATTCCATTGTCTAAAATAATTTGCCAAGCTCGACGCTCGTTTAATACCAGAGAGGATATATTTAAGCCTATCTGCTGAAATTTAGGGCTATATTCTTTCCAGATATTTAACACTTCAGGTGCACTGCCATCTGGTCCATATAGTTTTACGTATTCTTCATTTACTTGAGCAATATCGCCATTAAAGACAACACCTTTATCATCAAGTAACGAATTACCATTCCAAATAGCTTTAACCTGATATTCAGTTAAAAATACTTTTATTGTATCTGGCCACTGTTTGCGGATTGAAGCATGAGATACCCAAGGAATTGACTGAGCACTTGATTGCAGCTCGTTAATATCCTGCGACATGAATGTGCCAATATGATCGAGTTGACCAAATGCACGTTGAACATCAAACGCAGATACGTATTTTAAGTCACCTTGTAAAACTATCTTTGAGAGCGGAAGCCTCTCTTCATCCCACATCCAACTGATCGTTGAATACAGCAAAAAACCAACCATCAACAACACCACAAGTAAAAAGCTAGCACCAGCAATGTGCTCTCTGACTATGGGTGAACGGGACATAATACGACCTTGAGAAAATGTACTACTTATCAAAGTTCGTTGTTCCTGTTGACGACTGGCAATTCAATTCCCTATTTCAATGTACAATAGAGGCAAAAGCAATAACTTTAACCTAAGGATTATACTGAGGACACTAAAAGTATCAAACACTCAAATAAATAAAACTGGTAGGAGTAGCACCAATATCACGAATGCTTCATCCATAAGAAACAATTTTAATACTTTTGCATCTTTTCAATATTCAATTGTAAAGATTGTAAGTGTTTGGCTACTTTGCCCACATCACCCGCGCCTTGAGTCAGGACTAAGTCACCATCTTGTAATACGTTAGCTAACGCAGCAGGCAAAGTCTTGCTGTCTGAAACGAAGATTGGATCAACTTTTCCTCGACTGCGGATAGTTCGACAGAGTGAACGACCGTCTGCACCTGCAATGGGCTTTTCACCGGCAGAATAAACATCCAGCATAATCAGCACATCAACCTGCTCAAGCACATTGGCAAAATCGTCATAGAGATCGCGAGTACGAGTGTAACGGTGTGGCTGGAATATCATCACCAGACGTTTGTCAGTCCAACCGCTACGAGCGGCTTTGATGGTCACATCAACCTCTGTTGGGTGGTGACCGTAGTCATCCACCAGCATTGCAACGCCATTACCGGTTTCGAACTCACCTAAATGGTCAAAGCGACGACCTGTTCCTTGCGTGCTTATCAGCGCTTTCAGAATAGCTTCATCACTGATGTCATCTTCAGTCGCAACCGCTATTGCAGCCGAAGCGTTGAGAGCATTATGGCGACCTGGAATGTTCAGCGTAATGTCTAAATTCTCTTTGCCTTTACGAACAACCGTGAACTGACCTTGTTGCCCTTGCTGGCGATAGTTTTCAATACGAACATCCGCATCTTCAGAGAAACCATAAGTGATAACTTGTCGGCTAATTCGCGGAATTAGCTCACGAACCACAGGATCATCAATACATAAAATAGCCTGACCGTAGAACGGTAGATTATGTAGAAAGTCGACAAACGTCTGTTTCAAAGTTTCAAAATCACCACCATAAGTATCCATATGGTCAGCTTCGATATTCGTCACGATGGTTGCCATCGGTTGCAAGTGAAGAAATGAAGCATCACTCTCATCGGCTTCAGCAATCAACACCCGGCTCGAACCTAAGCGAGCATTTGTGCCCGCACTTTTCACCAAGCCACCGTTGACAAAAGTCGGGTCCATACCCGCTTCTGAATAGATTTGAGTCACTAGAGCGGTAGTGGTTGTTTTGCCGTGCGTACCTGCAACAGCGATGCCATGACGGAAACGCATCAACTCAGCTAACATTTCAGCGCGACGTACAATTGGAATACGTTTTTCACGAGCGGCTTGAATTTCTGGGTTTTGCTCATTAATCGCCGTTGATACGACCACCACACTTGCTTGGTCAATATTCGACATTTGATGACCAATGAATACGGTCGCACCGATACTTTCTAAACGCTCCGTCACCGCATTCGCCGCGATATCAGAGCCAGTGATCTGATAACCTTCATTCAACAACACTTCTGCTATACCGCTCATACCTGCACCACCAATGCCGATAAAGTGAATGCATTTAACTCGGCGCATTTCAGGCACCATTGCTCGGATTTGAGCTAAGTCTTGAGTATTTTTGATCTTCATGAATAGGTTCTCATTTCTCAGTGATAGCGATAATGGCATCAGCAACCACTTGGTCTGCATCTAATTTTGCTGCTTGGCGAGCTTTGTTAGCCATATCTAATAATTGGGTACGTTCGAGTTGAGCAATAGTTTGGCTGAGCTTTTCAACCGTCAATTGCGGTTGTTCTATCATTTTAGCTGCGCCACATTCTACTAGATGATCGGCATTCAGCGCTTGTTGCCTATCTTTGTGCATAAATGGGATGAAAATAGCGGCAACTCCCGCTGCTGACACCTCTGAAACCGTCAAAGCGCCAGAACGACAAACTAACAAATCAGCCCACGCATAAGCCTGAGCTACATCATCAATAAATTCGGTAACTTGAAAATTCTTCGCACCAGCAGCTTGGTATGCTTGTTCAACATCCGCTTGATTGTCTTTACCAGCCTGATGACGAACTTCATAATCTTCGCCTAATTTCGCCATCACTTCAGGTAATGTTTGATTGAGAATTCTTGCGCCTTGGCTTCCGCCCATGACCAGCACACGGATAGGACCGCTGCGTTCAGCAAGACGTAGATTCGGTTCAGGCAGCTCAACGACATCCGTACGAACCGGATTTCCGACCACAGGTGCATTCGGAAACGCACCATTAAAGGCCTGAAATACCCTTGACGCAATTTTCGATAGCCATTGATTGGTTAAGCCTGCGACTGCATTTTGTTCATGCAGAACAACGGGGATACCTTGCAACCAAGCGGCGATACCACCTGGTCCACTGACGTATCCGCCCATACCAAGGACAGCATCAGGTTGCCAAGCTTTCATGTGGCGTCTAGCTTGCAAAATGGCATTTAGAATTTGAAAAGGCGCTTTAATTAAACGAGCGATACCTTGTCCGCGTAAACCTTTGACACGAATAAAATCAATCTCAATACCATGCTTGGGCACTAAGTCGGCTTCCATACGGTCTGCCGTGCCTAACCAGCGAATTTCCCAGCCTTGCTGTTGAAGCTTTTTCGCCACAGCTAGTCCAGGGAAAACGTGACCGCCAGTACCACCAGCCATCACCATTAAACGTTTCTTATTCTTCATCCGCATTTTCTTCTATCTGTCGAACTCGCTCTACTCGGCATTCATGATCAATACGAAGCAAAATAGATACTGCCACCGACATAACTATTAAACTGGAACCACCATAACTAATCAGGGGTAAAGTAAGACCTTTGGTTGGCACCATACCCGCCGCAGCACCAACGTTAACGAGCGTCTGGAAAGCAAACCAAATACCGATACTAAGAGCCAGGTATCCACCAAATTGGTGGTCATGCTCAAAGGCTTTTTTGCCAATAAATGCGGCTTTCAGAACCAAACTAAAAATCAGCATTAAGATCAGAACTACACCAACAAAGCCGAGTTCTTCGCCCACAACAGCAAATACAAAGTCGGTGTGCGCTTCTGGCAAGTATTCCAATTTTTGAATCGAGTTACCTAACCCCTGACCAAACCATTCACCTCGACCAAATGCCATCAGTGACTGAGTTAGCTGATAACCGCTTCCGAACGGGTCATCCCAAGGATCAAGGAAAGAGGTCACGCGTCGTATACGATAGGGTTCTGCGGCAATGAGTCCGACAATTACCAAAATACCAGCCACCATTAAGGCGAGGAACTGAGAGAGCTTCGCACCAGCAATAAACAGCATACCGAACAAAGTCACCAGCATCACAACCACAGTACCTAAATCCGGCTGCAACAGCAGCAATACCGCTAAGGCCATAAATACCAAAATAGGCTTAATGAAACCACCAAAGAAGGTTTCCCTCACCTCATGCTGCTTACGAACCAAATAACCAGACATAAAGATGAACAAAGACAGCTTTGCTACCTCGGCAGGCTGCAAGTTAAAAAGTCCTAAAGGAATCCAGCGAGATGCACCATTAACTGATTTACCACCGACGAGTACTACCACTAAAAGCATGAAAGAGATAGCAAGCAATGCGGAGCTATATTGAGACCAGCGCTGCATCGGTATTTGTAAAATGACCGATGAAGTGATGAGCGCCAATAACAAAAACAGAGCATGTCGAAACATAAAATGGAACGGTTGGTCCGTTAACCTTGAGCTGATTGGAAACGATGCTGATGTCACCATAACAAGACCAATCAACATTAAACCTAATGCTATCCAGACGAGCTGACGATCAAACAAAGCCTCTGGGGAAGGTGTTCGTAGCCATTTATGAATAGAATTTATTGGTTTAAATCGTCCCAAAACATTACCTTTCGATTACTTGACGCTTAGGCGCTAGTTACTTATCTGCAAATTGTTTAGCTAGAGCGGCAAACTGCTCGCCTCGATCCATAAAGTTTTTAAACTGATCCATACTGGCACAAGCGGGTGACAGCAACACCATATCGCCCTTATTTAACTCAGAATGAATGGTTTTAACTACCTGTTCCATAGTCTCAAATCGACGTGCTGACGGGTGAAGAGGCATAAACTGATCACCATCGGCGCCAAAACAACAAAGCTGAAGAGGTAAAGTAGCAAATACAGGCTTGAGTGAAGAGAAATCCGCCCCTTTACCGAGTCCGCCTACCAACAAGTACAAACGCCCTTCCAAAGACAGGCCTGATAGCGCGGCTAGCGTGCTGGCTACGTTTGTAGCTTTAGAGTCATTTACCCACTTAACACCATTTTTGTCTTCAACTACCTGACAACGATGCGTCAATCCAGTGTAAGACTTCAATGCTGTGAGCAGTGAGTCACTGTATTCAATACCAGCCGCTTTCAGTAACGCTAGAACGGTTAAAACGTTGGCTATATTGTGACGCCCGACTAAGCTCAGCTCTGCCGATGGTAATACAGCTTCATCAACAGCCATTAACCATTCTTGCCCTTGGCTCTCTTGAGTGTAGAAATCCGCAGGATTATCTAGACCAAAACTCACCAGATTGGCGCTGTTTGAATCTGGATAGGTTTGACGATCATCGGCGTTCACAACTAAGGTTTCAGCATGTTCAAAAATACGCAATTTAGCTTGGCGGTAAGATTCCATACCGTCATAGCGATCCATATGATCTTCAGAAAGATTTAAAAATGCTGCCGCTTTAAGCTTTAGGCTGGAAGTTGTTTCAAGCTGAAAACTCGAAAGTTCAAGTACATAAAGTTCAGAATTTTCGGAGAGCAAATCGAGTGCAGGCACACCGATATTGCCACCAATCGATGTTTTAATCCCAGCCGCATTACCTAACACACCCATGAGGTCGGTAACCGTACTTTTACCATTGGAGCCTGTAATCGCAACGACTGGTTTTTGCACCTGCCAAGCAAACAGTTCGATATCCCCCACGACAGGAATGTTGGCAGCAATAGCTTGTTGAACCTGCGGTGTCGCTAAGGCTATTCCCGGATTTGCCACGATCAAATCTGCTTCCAACAACCAATCCATATTCCAGCCGCCGCTATGTAAAGCAACGTCTGCCGGAAGCTGTTCTTTACTCGGCGGATTTTCGCGAGTATCAATGACTTTCACCTCAATTTGAGGATGAAACTTTCGCAGATAATTAACGACAGAGAGCCCGGTAATACCGAGCCCTACGACCACAACATGCTGAATGCCTTGCCAACGGTCCATTTTAAATCCATATCCTTTGGGGATGTTCCCCAATCATTATTTCTGTTTAGCTCGTAACTAACGTACTTTAGCTGTTAACGTACTTTAAGAGTCGCTAAGCCAATTAAAACTAACACAATAGAGATGATCCAAAAACGCACGATGACGCGCGGCTCTGGCCAGCCTTTCAGTTCATAGTGGTGATGAATTGGCGCCATACGGAAAATACGTTGACCACGTAGTTTGTATGAACCCACCTGTAGGATCACGGAAATGGTTTCCATAACGAATACACCGCCCATGATAACCAATACAAATTCTTGGCGAACAAGTACAGCGATGGTGCCTAAAGCGCCACCAAGAGCCAGAGAACCTACATCGCCCATAAACACTTGTGCAGGGTAAGTGTTAAACCATAAGAAACCTAAACCAGCACCAACAATAGCGGTACACACAACCACCAACTCCGAAGTGTACGGGATATATGGAATGTGAAGGTAACTTGCAAAGTTAACGTTACCCGTTGCCCATGCAATCACACCAAAACCAGCCGACACAAGCACAGTTGGCATAATAGCAAGACCGTCTAAACCATCAGTAAGGTTTACGGCGTTACTGGTGCCAACAATGACAAAATAAGTCAGAACAATGTAGAGCATTCCCAACTGAGGCATGATGTCTTTGAAGAACGGAACAACAAGTTGAGTCGCAGCCGTATCTTTACCATGGGTATACAATGCAAAAGCAACAACCAAAGCAATTGCTGATTGCCAGAAGTATTTCCAGCGGGCAATCAAACCATCGGTGTTTTTACGCACCACTTTACGATAATCATCCACAAAACCGACGGCACCATAACCACCAAGCACCGCTAATACTGCCCACACGTAAGGATTGGAAAGATCCGCCCAAAGTAGAACTGTGGCAAAAATTGACGCTAAGATCATCACACCGCCCATAGTCGGTGTTCCACGCTTACTAAAGTGAGATTCTGGTCCGTCATTACGAACGACTTGACCAATTTGCAGAAGCTGTAAGCGCTTAATTAAGTGAGGTCCCATCCATAACGACAATCCAAGTGCAGTCAAAATGCTCACAATTGCTCGAAATGATAGGTATTCGAACAAACGAAAAAACGAAAAATATGGCTGGAGTAACTCCGCTAGCCAAATAATCATGAGTAATTCTCCTTAAGAGCAGCAGCAATCTTACTCATACCTGCACTATTAGCGCCTTTGACTAACAGCACATGAGAACGATTCTGTTGTTGTTCTAGAACCTGCTCGATGAAACTGATCATCTCTTGATGACTTTCAAAATGCTTACCATGACAAACATCGCTAATCACTTTCGCGTCAGCGCCATAGGTCAAGACAAATTCAAAATTGAATGGTGCAGCATGTTCTCCGACTTGTTGGTGAAGTGCAAGACTTTCGTCACCCAACTCCGCCATATTGCCTAAAATTAACCAACGGCTGTCAGAAAAACTCGCCAACAAGTCAACCGCAGCCTTCATAGCCGGAACACTCGCGTTATAACTGTCATCAATTAAGGTGATGTTATCTGCTAATTTTTGCACATCCACTCGGCCTTTTACCTTCGGTAAATGAGACAAGCCAAATTGAATTTCGTTGAGTGTCGCACCCATTTCAATTGCCAGAGTCGATGCCGCTAACGCATTAGACACGTTGTGCTGACCAATGATGTTTAAAGAAATACGGATTTCACCAACGGGTGTCACCATATCAAATGACGCTTGACCGGCTGAATCCAGTTCAACATTCTTAGCATGAAAATCTGCACTCGTGTCCAGGTCTGAAAAGGTTTTCACCGTTTTGTCAGCCAACACAGATTGCCACAGTTCGCCACCATTGCTTTCAAGATTAACTATCGCCGTACTTGCAGCTTTTAAACCTTGATAAATTTCACCTTTGGCACGTTTCACACCGTTAATAGAGCCGAACCCCTCCAAGTGTGCAGCAGCCACGTTGTTTACTAAGGCAACGTCTGGTTGAGCAAGTTCGGTGGTATAAGCGATTTCACCAATGTGGTTTGCACCTAGTTCGATGACCGCGTAATCATCTAGCTCCGTCGAACGAAGCAGAGTCAGAGGCACACCAATATCATTGTTAAAGTTACCCGAAGTGAAAAGTACCTGTCCTTTGGAAGACAAAATACTCGCCACCATCTCTTTGACGGTGGTTTTACCACAGCTGCCAGTAATCGCCACTGTCGGTGTCGCGCATACTTGGTGAACCCATTGACCGAGTTTACCTAATGCTAATTTGCTATTGGCAACAATTAACTGCGGTAAGGCAATATCTAACTCTCGTTCCACCAAAAGCGCACAAGCACCATTATCTAAAGCTTGTTGTGCGAAGTCATGAGCATCAAAACGTTCACCGACTAGTGCGACAAACAGAGCCTTCTCAGGCACCTGACGAGTGTCTGTAGTTACCGCTTCGATGTTGCAATCTTGACCGACTAAACGTGCACTTAAAACTTCACTTAACTGGGATAACGATGTTTTGATCATAATGCTAACCCCAACAGTGTTTGTGCAGACTCTCGGTCTGAATAATGAATGGTTTCATGCGCCATCACTTGATAATCTTCATGGCCTTTTCCGGCCAGTAGGATGATGTCGTCCGCTTCAGCGTTATCAACCGCAAATTTCGCTGCCAAAAATCGGCTGTGCTCAACCTGAGCTTCGTTCGGTTTGGCTAGGCCTGCCAGCATATCTTGTACAATAGCGGCCGGGTCTTCACTACGCGGATTGTCATCAGTGAGGATGACACGATCGGCAAACTTTTCAGCAATCGAAGCCATCATTGGACGTTTACCCTTATCTCGGTCACCGCCACAACCAACAATTGCCCATAGTTTACCACGACAATGAACTCGAAGAGCCTGAAGCGCTTTTTCTAGTGCGTCAGGGGTATGAGCGTAATCCACAACCACTTTTGCTTTGTTTGGCACTTGGAACAACTCCATGCGACCAAGCACTGGTTTTAATTGAGGTGCTGTTTTTATCAACTCTTCTTTAGCAAACCCTAAAGCCAGCATAGCCGCAAAAGCCTGTAAAACGTTTGATGCGTTAAATTCACCAATCAAAGGCACATGCAGTTTGCCAGCACCCCAACTACCGTCAAAGGTAAGGGTGATTCCTGTTTCTGCATAATTAACCTGCGTTGCCCAAAGCGCTCGCTCTGTATTCGGTTTTGATTTCAGAGAAATACCAACAGCGTGAGGTAACCTAGCGCTCCACTCCAAGCCTACTGCATCATCAACGTTGATGATCGCATTTTTACATTGGTGCTCGGTGAAGAGAGAAAACTTAGCCTTCGCATACTCTTCCATGGTGCCGTGATAATCCAAATGGTCACGACTTAAGTTCGAGAATACACCGACATCGAAACTGAGCTTTTTCACTCGCCCTTGCACCAAACCGTGGGAAGATACTTCTAATGCGGTGAACTCTGCCCCTTGCTCAGAGAGTTGATACAGCTGAGCTTGAATATCAATCGCGCTACCAGTGGTGTTTGCTGCAGGAGCTAAGTTAGCGAGGAAGCCATTACCTGTGGTCCCCATCACTGCTGCTTTTTTCCCTAACAAATCAATCCATTGTGCAATAAGCTGAGTGATGGTGGTTTTACCGTTGGTCCCGGTAACGCCCACTACACGACTCTGATGATCTCCATAAAGATTTCCAGCCAGCTCAGACAAATGCTGTTCAAGTTGATCAATATAGATAACCGGAACATCCGATTTCCATTCAACATCGCCGTGATTTTTGAGTGGACACGCTTGAGCTAATACGGCATTCGCTCCACGCTCGATAGCGGCATCTATGTATTTTCTGCCGTCTACGGTATGACCAACAATAGCGACAAAGGTATCACCAGCCTGAATTTTACGGCTGTCGAGATCTAAACGAGTAATGGAGATATTAGCCCAAGCAGGGTTTGCTTGAAGCCAAGGGGAGATAAGTTCAGATAAAGCCTTACTAGTGTTCATTCGGATTCTCACACTAATTGTTATTCTTGAAATTTGTTTTCGTCAGGGACAATGTTCAGAATTTGCAATGCCCCTTTCATGATCTCTGAGAAAACAGGACCCGCTACTGCGCCGCCGTAGTAGGAATCACCTTGTGGTTCATTGACCATAACCACCAGAGAAATTCTCGGGTCGCTTACAGGAGCAACTCCTGCGGTGTAGGCAAAGTATTCGTCACTATAACCACCAGCAATGGCTTTACGAGATGTGCCTGATTTGGCGGCAATACGATATCCAGGAACCGCAGCTTTAACGGCCGTACCACCGGGTTGAGTCACTGTTTCTAACATTTCCAGTACCTGTTTGGCGTACTTAGCTTCCACCACTCGATGGGACAGATCCTGTTGATTGTTTTCGATAATGTGAATAGGTTGGTAAACCCCGTAATTGCCTAAAGTAGCATAAGCATGAGCTAACTGAATCGGGGTAACCGCCAGACCATATCCAAAAGCGAGCGTAGCAATTTCAAATTGTGACCAGCGATTGCGGCTAGGGAAAATACCTGCGGTTTCACCAACAAGGTTTAGTCCCGACATTTCACCCAGACCAACTGAGTTATACATTCCCAACATCGCTTCGAGAGGCATCTTAAGTGCAAGTTTCGTCACACCGACGTTACTCGATTTCTTTAGAATCATCTGTAGATTAGCTTTACCGACTTTAGATGTATCACGCACACGGCTACCACCAATCCGCAGCACGCCATCACCTGTATCAATAATGGTATTTTCATCTGCAATACCATTCGCCAGAGCAGCAAGAACCACAAAAGGTTTCACTGTAGATCCTGGTTCAAACGCATCCGTAATCACACGGTTGCGCATTTTAAAACTTTGCCAGTCGCTACGGTTATTCGGGTTATATGACGGCGCATTTACCATCGCCAATACAGCACCGGTTTTTACATCCAACATCACAGCTGAAGCTGACGTTGCCCGGTAATCGGCCATCGCCTGTTTCACTGCGCGAAAAGCGATTGCTTGCAGACGTTGGTCAACAGTAAGTTGCAGTGGTTTCCCTTCCTCACTCTCTTCTAGCGAGATATTTTCAACTACGCGACCATATCTGTCTTTACGGATAATACTTTTGCCAGATTCACCAGTCAGCCATTTATCGTAACTGCGCTCTGCGCCTTCCAGACCATGGCCATCAATACCTGTCACACCAATAAGGTGTGCACTGACTTCACCTGCGGGATAGTAACGACGAGATTCCGCTTTAAGACCAACACCTTTTAGCTTTAACTCTCGAATATACTTAGCCATCGCAGGACTGACTTGGCGTTGAAGATAGATAAAGCGACGAGTACGGTTATCTGAGATTTTTTTCAACAATGCATTGCGGTCTAAGTCCAGTACATCAGCGAGCGCATGCCAACGATCCTTTTCCTGCAAACCGCCATGTTTAAAGATCGCTACCGGATCTGCCCATACGGCTTCGACAGGAACACTTACGGCTATCGCCTCACCATTTCGGTCTGAGATAATACCGCGTGCAGAGTGCAATTCTTTTGCACGAATAGAGCGCATATCCCCTTCGCGAATCAAGTTGTCCGGTTCGATGACTTGGATAAAAGCAACACGCCCTATAAGCGCAGCCATAGCGGCCAGAAGAAAGAAAATAAGAAGATAGAAACGCCAACGGATGAAAACTGGAGCTGGCATCGCTTCTTTAGATGGAGCAGGTTTAGTGGCGGATTTGTTAGATTTAGCTTTTGCTTGAACGGGCTTTTTTTTCATTTCAGGTTAACCACAACTTCCTTATCCGCATCCGGACGTTTCATTTCCAGATCTTTTTCAGCAAGTTCTTGAACTCGGCTGTGTTCAGCAAGCGCTGTTTCTTCGAGAATCAAATTGCGCCATTCATTATCCAATCTATCCCTTTCCATAAAAGCCTGATCTTTTTCAGAAATAGCTTGGCGAGTGTGGTGGGTGGTAAACACAACGCCCATAGCACTCGCAAAGATCAAGATTAATAACACTAACGGCACCCGACCTACAGTAAACAGGTCAATGACGATCAGTTTGGCAAGGTTAGTCTTAGATTGAGGCATAAATAAATCAGAGTTTCTCAGCAATACGCAGAACCGAACTGCGTGAGCGTGGATTCATTTCAACTTCTTCTTTCGAAGGCATAATTGCTTTGCCTATCGCTTTTAAATTCGCGCTACCCAAAGCTTTGATTTGATCTTGAGTAAGAGGAATACCATGAGGTACTTCAGGACCTTTACTCTCTTTACGGATAAAGCGTTTCACCATACGGTCTTCTAACGAGTGAAAGCTGATCACCGACAAGCGCCCTTCTGGAGCTAAAATAGATGCCGCCCCTTTCAATGCGGTATCAATCTCTTCTAATTCACTGTTGATGTAAATACGGAAAGCTTGGAAAGACCGGGTTGCTGGGTGCTTCTTCTCTTTAAAACTTTTCGGCGCGGCATCAGAAATCAACTTAGCTAACTGACTGGTACGCGTTAACGGCTCGTTCTCTTCGTCTTCACGATAAGCAACAATTGCTTTAGCGATACGGCGAGCATGTTTGTCTTCACCAAACTCACGAATAACCCAAGTAATGTCATCAAGGTCAGCTTCCATTAACCACTGAGAAACAGGGATGCCTGACGTCGGATCCATACGCATATCCAGAGGGCCATCTTTCATAAAACTGAAGCCTCGCTCTGCATCATCAAGTTGTGGCGACGATACACCTAAGTCAAACAGCACGCCGTCTACTTTTCCAACTAAATCATAACGCTCAGCATATTCAGCGATACCAGAGAATGGACCATGTACGATAGTGAAACGAGGATCATCAATCTTCTGTGCTTCTGCTATTGCTTGAGGATCGCGGTCAATACTGTATAGGTGACCGTTTTCACCCAGCTTGGACAGAATGGTACGACTGTGGCCACCACGACCAAAAGTTCCATCAATATAGATACCATCAGGTTTGATCGCTAAGCCATCAATTGATTCATGAAGAAGTACAGAAATATGTTGGAAAGAGTCAGTCATAAGTTTCTCGTTCTGCGGGCCAGCCCGTCAATAATCATCTTGTAGTGTACCGAATTATTACACTACTGCTACCCATAAGCGCTTATAGGGCGTGACATTGCACCAAGTTTAGTGGTTTTGCTATCAACTAAGTCAATATAAAGCAAAAAACCCATCATAACGAGGTTGTTATGATGGGTCTGAAATAGGTGGAGTCGACGTATAAGCCGGGTTCTGTTCCGCTTGCGCGGCAGTAGCCATTCGTCTAGGCCAGCAATCACTCACTGGCTCAAGCAACCTACCCGCCTCCTTACGCGAGCAACGCAATGTGGAGGCCTATTTGGTCTTGCTCCGGGTGGAGTTTACCTTGCTACGAACTGTTGCCAGTCGCACGGTGCGCTCTTACCGCACCCTTTCACCCTTACCTGATCCCTTGCGGGCCATCGGCGGTCTTCTCTCTGCTGCACTTGTCGTAGGCTTGCGCCCCCCAGGCGTTACCTGGCACCCTGCTCTATGGAGCCCGGACTTTCCTCCCCTTTGTCAGTCTCCCGAAGGACGTCAACGTCAGTCTCCCAAAGGACTTCAACGCCAGTCTCCCGAAGGACATCAACAAAGCAGCGACTACCCAGTCAACTCCGAGCGCGAATTCTATAGATAACTCAACTCAGTGTCTAGGAAGAATGCCTTTTGCACGGTAATTAACACTCAGGTGCTTAAAATCCAGACGATTAATCCAGATTTTCCAATCCCCACTTATACAGCGCATTTTTCTTCAAGTTGTAGATTTCAGCAGCAAGCGCTGCTGCTTTCTTTAGCGGTAATTCTTTAGTCAAAATCGCTAGCGTACGCAGCGCTTCATCTGGGAGAGCTTCATCTGCTTGCTCTCTGTGACCGTGAATAAGCAGTACCATTTCGCCACGTTTGCGATTTTCGTCTTCTTCAATCCATTCAATCAGATCACCAAGCGGCATCCCTTGAATTGTTTCAAAGGTTTTCGTCAACTCACGAGCCAAGACCACTTCACGTTCTGGCCCAAGCACAGACAACATATCTTGCAATGATTCGGTAATGCGGTGTGGAGATTCATAGAAGATACAGGTACGCTCAACTTTTGCGATTTCCATAAATTTATCTTTGCGGCCTTTGCTTTTGGCCGGTAGGAAGCCTTCAAAGCTAAAGCGGTCTGATGGCAGACCAGAGGCACTTAATGCAGTGATAACAGCACATGCACCAGGAAGTGGCACAACTTTAACTCCAGCCTGACGACATTGAGTCACCAAATGGTATCCTGGGTCACTGATAAGTGGTGTTCCAGCATCTGAAACCAATGCAATTGATTCTCCAGCTAACAATTTTTCAACTAATACTTGAGCTTTTTGTTGTTCGTTGTGATCATGCAAAGCGAAGGTTTTGGTTTGGATATTAAAGTGAGCAAGTAATTTGCCGGTATGGCGAGTATCTTCTGCTGCGATAACATTAACACTTGAGAGCACGTCTAAGGCGCGCTGGGTAATATCCCCTAAATTGCCTATCGGAGTAGGAACAATGTATAAAGTTGGGACTTCTACTGGCAAGGTTTTGTTATCTGTCATTTGTTTACCATCACTTCAACGATTAATATAGAGACAATTTCACTCGGGATAATGAAAAGAACTCATGGCTATAAATAACCATCAGAGAATCAGTGTACCACGCTTACTCGCTCCAGTTGCATTAGCAATCACGTTAGCAGCTTGTTCGTCTAAACCTTCAGCACCTCAATATGTTGATATCACAGGTGAAGCGAACCAGCCGACACAAAATTATCTTATGAAAGCCGACAGTAGTCAGGGGAGCTTGCAGAATGATTGGTTAATTATGGCCATGAAAGCCTCTATCGCGAGTAACAACACCGAACAAGCTCAGCTACTCATTTATCGACTGTCAAAACAAAACCTTAGTGAAGTACAACAAGCTGAGTGGCAAATGAGCAAAGCTCAGCTTTCTATGAATGCCGAGCAGTATACTCAAGCTCTCAAGCAGCTGAACTTTAACGCACAATGGGCATTAGCTGACTCTCAATGGGTGCAATACCATCAAATGCGAGCAGATATTTTTACCGCGCTGGATCGTCCTTTTGACACTAGCCGCGAATTGTCTGCGTTGTATGGCATGATCCCAAGCGATCAAGAAGAAGCCATTTCTGATCAGATCTGGGCTAATTTGCAACGCTATTCAGGTCAAACTATCACTCAACTGACGACGAAACCGGAAGAAGATATTTTGGATGGTTGGTTACAATTGGCTGTCTATGTAAAAACTTACGGCAGCGATATTCCACAGTTGAAGAATACGCTTGAAAAATGGTTGGAAGAAAATCCTAACCATCCGGCAGCAACCTATACACCAAAATCGATTACAGATATCTTAAATCTCACTATCATCCAGCCGGTGAACACTGCACTATTGCTGCCACTAACAGGCAAGTTTGATAAACAAGCTCAGTTAATTCGCGATGGTTTCATCATGGCAATGATGAATGATGAAAAGCGTGAAGATAACGCAACACTTACTATCATCGATACCAATACTGAGTCTTTAGAAGCAATAAAAGCCAAAATTCAAGAGAAGCAGATCGATTTCATCGTGGGTCCCCTGCTTAAAGAGAACATCGCACAGATGCAGCAACATAGGACTAGCGATCACGTGATCCCAAGTCTCGCGTTGAACATTCCGGATGAATTGATCGAAGGCACGGATATTTGTTATCTCGCACTCTCTCCAGAGCAGGAAGTTGCACAGGCAGCTAAACACCTCGCAGCTGAAGGCGCGCAATATCCTCTAATCCTCGCTCCTCAAAGCAGTTATGGCGAACGCGTTGTTGAAGCCTTCAATGAAGAGTGGCGTAAATACAGTGATAACAAAGTAGCTGTAAATCTGTTTGGTAACAAACGTCAGCTTCAACGCAATATAAACAATGTATTTGGTCTGCAAGATAGCCAACAGAACATTGCTCAAATGGAAAGCTTACTTAACATCAAGCTTGAAAGTCAGCCTCGTAGCCGCCGCGATATCGATGCGGTATACATAGTTGCAAGCAGTGACGAACTGACTCTGATTAAGCCATTTATTGAAGTGGCTATTAACCCGGACACGCGTCCACCAAAGCTTTACTCAAACTCAAAAAGTAACGGTGGTGGTCGCCAATATGAAGACCTAACTGGCGTAAGCTACAGTGACATTCCTCTTCTCATTCATCCTCAGGCAGAAATTTCTGAGCAGATGGAACGATTGTGGCCTAAAGATTCTAACGCTGAACGTCGATTACAAGCTCTGGGTATGGACGCTTATCGCTTAATGGTTGAACTTCCACAAATGAAAACCGTCGAAGGATATACCATTGATGGACAAACAGGTGTACTTAGCATTGATGACCAATGTGTAGTACAACGCGAAATCAGTTGGGCTGAGCATGGCACTACTTCTGAGCAAACGCAGTAAAGGCCAGCAGTTTGAACAAATGGCGGCGGAATATCTACGCCGTCAAGGTTTATCTCTAATCGATAAAAACTTCCTTGCTCGGGGTGGTGAGTTAGACCTGATAATGAAAGAAAGCAGCACCATCGTTTTTGTCGAAGTAAAATACCGTAACAGTCAAAATTATGGTCACGCAGCCGAAAGTGTGACCAGACAAAAACAGCACCGCTTGATCAAAGCAGCTAATTGGTGGATGCTCAAGCAAGGCTTAAATGCTGATGCTACAGATTTTAGATTTGATGTGGTCGCTATTCACAGTGGTGGCAACCATATTGAGTGGATAAAAAACGCAATTACCGAAGGATAATCAATGCTAGAAAGCATTAAAGACAGTTTCACTGAAAGTATTCAGATTCAAATCGCAGCAGCAGAAGCACTGCCAGATGCTATTTTACATGCCTCACAGGCGATTGTTGCTAGCCTGTTGAACGGCAGCAAAATTCTCTGTTGTGGTAATGGTGGTTCATCTTCTAACGCTCAACAGTTTGTCTCATGTTTACTTAACCGTTTTGAAACTGAGCGTCCTAGCTTACCTGCAATGGCTTTAACGGCAGACATCACTACTTTGACTGCGGTTGCTAACGACTACCACTATCAAGAAGTATTCTCTAAACAAGTTCGCGCATTCGGTCAGCCGGGCGATATCTTACTTGCTATTTCAACCAGTGGTAACAGTAAAAACATCATCAAAGCAATGGAAGCTGCGGTAACTCGCGATATGACCATCATTGCGCTTACAGGTAAAGATGGTGGTGAAATGGCGGGTTTGTTAGGTGAGAATGATGTGGAAATTCGTATTCCATCTCATCGTACTGCTCGCATCCACGAAGTACATATGCTCACACTACACTGTCTGTGCGATTTGGTTGATCAGGTGCTATTCCCATCCCACGAAGAATAACAGTAGAAGGTTTGTTATGAAGTCTCTCCGCCTAGCGTTAATATTAAGTGCCGCAATGAATTTGTCAGGGTGTGCCGGGTTATTTATCGCTGGCGCTGCGACGACCGCGAATTTAGTGACAGATCCTCGAACGACACAACAGATTTGGAACGACAACCAAATTGAGTTTGAAGTGGCAGGCCTTGGCAACAAAGCACCTTACAGAGGCGCAGCTCGGTTTGTTGCAAGCTCATATCAAGGAACTGTCGTTATTCTTGGTCAAGCGAGAAATGCCGAATTACTAGACCAATTTATTGCTCAAGCACAAAAAGTCAAAGGTGTGAAAGAATTGCATAATCAGGTCAAAATTGCCGAGCCTTTGTCCGTGAGTGCAATAAGTAACGATAGCTGGATAACAACCAAAGTAAAATCAGCTCTGCTGGCAGATTCAAACCTTAACGGCACAAAGATTAAAGTGATTACAGAAGCCAAAGAAGTGTATTTATTTGGCTACGTATCTCATGAACATGCCGATAAAGCGACAGAAATTGCGCGTAACATCTCAGGCGTGAAGCAGGTAATCAGAGCCTTTAAATATGGCAATGAATAAAACTGAACAAAAAGTTCAAAAAGAAAAAGCAGCTCAATGAGCTGCTTTTTTTGTGTTATTTCACGACTTATTACTTCACAACACGCAAACTTGGTTTGCCTTTTGGACGAGGTGGCTCATCATCTGACGGAGCATCATCAATAGAAGATTCAACTTCGATGTTTTCGTCTGTGACATCTTCCACAATCATATCTGAATCAAGCTCTTGCTCGTAAGCTGGCTCTGGATCAAACATGGTTCCGGCACCGTTTTCACGTGCATAAATCGCTTGTACAGCGTACAACGGAACAACAACAACTTGTGGTCGGCCACCAAATCGAGCATTGAAAGTAACTTCATCGTTACCTAACTCTAAGTTACCGACAGCACGAGGTGCCACATTAAGGATGATTTGTCCATCTTGTACGTATTCCATAGGAACTCGAACACCACGCATCGTCGCGTCTACAACAAGATGAGGAGTTAAATCGTTTTCTAGCAACCAATCATAAAATGCACGTAGCATATATGGTCGACGAGGTGTCATTTGATCAATATCCATCAAATACAACCATTAACGAGCAAGACGCATCTCGCGTTCTGCTTCAGTTAGAGAAGCTAGGAATGAATCGCGCTCAAATACACGGTTCATATAAACTTTCAGCTCTTTAGACCCAGGGCCAACTAATTCGATACCTAGCACAGGTAAACGCCATAATAGCGGAGCCAAATAACAATCGATTAAGCTGAACTCTTCACTCATAAAGTATTCATATTCAGCAAATACTGGTGCAAGAGTTAGCAAATCGTTACGTAGTTTGTTACGTGCAGATTCAGCTTCTTCACCTTTGCCGTTAACGACTTTTTCAGCAAGTGAATACCAGTTTCTCTCAATGCGATAAATCATTAAGCGGCTATTACCACGAGCTACCGGATAAACAGGCATTAGTGGCGGGTGTGGGAAACGTTCATCAAGGTATTCCATGATGATTTTTGAATCATAAAGCGCAAGCTCACGATCGACTAAAGTAGGTACTGTTTTGTATGGGTTAAGCTCAACTAGCTCAGCTGGTAAGTTATTATCCTCAACCAACTCAACCTCAACACTGACACCTTTTTCAGCCAGCACAATACGAACCTGATGGCTATACATATCAGATGCACTTGAAAATAGAGTCATCACAGAACGTTTATTGGCAGCTACAGCCATGGAGCCCTCCAGCACACTTACACAGATACAAAAAACAATGGAGGCTAAGCCCCCATTGCAGAATTAAATACTAGGATTTAGCGCGGTATAATAGCACAATTAGTGCACATCACGCCAATATTCTTTCTTAAGTGCCACGACAACGATAGTGAACACAACTAAGAATGCGAATACCCACCAACCCATAGCTTGGCGTTCCAATTTAACAGGTTCGCCTGAGTATTCCAGGAAGTTAACCAAATCCAGTACAGCTTGGTCATATTCCCCTGCACTTAACTCACCGTTACCTTGAGACTTAGTACCGACCACAACCTTAACTTCTTCACCATTGACTTCATGAGTATCGAAAATAGGTTCTGGCGTACCTTGTAGCTCTTCAAGAACATGTGGCATACCTACACTCGGGAAAACGATATTGTTTACACCAAATGGACGGCTTGGGTCCGCATAGAATGAGCGCAAGTAGGTATATAGCCAATCAGCACCACGTACGCGTGCGACTAGAGTCAAATCTGGCGGTGGAGCACCAAACCATTTTGCAGCTGATTTATCAGGAATCGCGTTTTCCATCAACTCACCAATCTTAGTGGTTGGGTTGAAAATAAGATTCTCTTTCATTAAATCTGCTGGAATGCCTAAATCCGTCGCAACACGTTCATAACGTTGGTATTGCGTAGAGTGACATCCAAAACAGTAGTTCATGAATAACTTGGCACCACGTTGCAAAGATGCTTGATCCGTTAAATCATTTTCTGCTTTATCTAAATGTACATTTCCACCTGCTGCCATCACCATCGATGGCAACAATGCAAACAAAATTACAATCCATTTTTTCATTTGAATGTCACCCTCTTTGGTAGTGGCTTGGTTGCTTCATTTTTACTGTAGAAGAACAGCAATACGAAGAACATGAAGTAACCTAAACTAAAGATTCGAGCTAGTAAGGTATAAGTTGGCGTCGCTGGTAGCGCACCAAGAATACCTAAAGCAATGAAACAAATGGTAAATTGAATAATGTTGATTAAATGCAACTTACTGCGGTAGCGGTAAGAACGTACTTTACAACGGTCCAACCAAGGCAATAGGAACAGCACGACAATCGAGGCACCCATAGCAACAACACCAATCAGCTTATCCGGAACTGCACGCAAAATCGCATAGAACGGCGTGAAGTACCAAACTGGCGCGATGTGCGCTGGCGTTTTCAGTGGGTTTGCAGCTTCAAAGTTAGGCGGCTCAAGGAAGTATCCACCCATTTCTGGGTTGAAGAACAACACGTAGCTGAACAAGAACAAGAAGCCAGCAACACCAACCATATCTTTTACCGTTCCATAAGGATGGAAAGGAATAGAGTCGATGATGTCGTATTTCTTAGAGTAGTAGTCGTGGAACTTGAACTGCGATTGGTAATCGTCACCCATAGAGCCTTTAGGCAACTTGGTTTCGATACCATCAGGGTTGTTTGAGCCCACTTCATGCAGAGCAAGAATGTGCAGAACAATCAACAGTAGTAACACGATTGGTAAAGCAATTACGTGCAGTGCAAAGAAACGGTTCAACGTTGCACCAGAGATTACGTAGTCGCCACGAATCCATAGTGTTAAGTCATCACCGATGACTGGAATCGCACCAAACAGAGAAATGATTACCTGAGCACCCCAGTAAGACATTTGTCCCCAAGGTAGCAAGTAACCCATAAACGCTTCAGCCATCAGCACCAAGAAAATCAGCATGCCGAACAACCAAAGAAGTTCACGAGGTTTTTGATATGAACCGTAGATTAAGCCTCGGAACATATGCAGATACACAACCACGAAGAATGCAGAAGCGCCCGTTGAGTGCATGTAGCGTAGCAACCAACCGAACTCCACATCACGCATGATGTATTCAACAGACGCGAAGGCACCTTCACCAGAAGGAACGTAGTTCATCGTCAACCAAATACCCGTTAGGATTTGGTTAACCAGCACCAACATCGCCAAGGAACCAAAAAGGTACCAAAAGTTGAAGTTCTTTGGCATTGGATATTCAGAAAGGTGCTTTTTATACGCGTTCATCGCGGGTAGACGTTTTTCTACCCAATCAAGTAGAGCTTGCATTATGCCTCCCCTGTTTCATCGAGACCGATGACAATTCTTGTATCGCTTAAATACATATGCTTCGGAATGACCAGGTTCAGTGGTGCAGGTACGCCCTGGAACACACGTCCAGCCATGTCAAACTTCGAGCCGTGACAAGGACAGAAGAAACCTGACTTAACGCCTTGGACTTGCTCACTGAAAGAATCCGGCAAATAGCTTGGCGAGCAACCTAGGTGCGTACAGATACCCACAGCGATGAAATATTCAGGCTTAATTGAGCGATAAGTGTTTTGAGCGTAATCCGGCTGCTGTTCTTCACCAGAATTCGGATCACGTAATTGATTATCGTGCTCTTTAAGAGCATCAACGATTACTTGAGAACGGCGAACAACCCATACAGGTTTACCACGCCACTCAACACGAACCATTTGCCCTTCCTCGAGTTTGCTTACATCAACCTCGACAGGGGCGCCGGCCGCTTTTGCTTTCGCACTTGGGTTCCAAGATTTTATAAAAGGTACAGCAACTGCCGCCGCTCCTAACCCACCGACAACCGCAGTTGTCGCAGTTAAGAAACGTCTGCGACTGTTGTTCAAAGGCGCATTGCTCATCCAGACATTCTCCCATTTGCTCCTTGTGGATTGCTGTTATTCCGCTTAAGAGCATGGCTAACAAAATACTAATTTAGTTGTATTTATTTGACGGCAAATGATAAATAAAACCCTACTTTTTGACAAGATAAAGCTACCTTTTCGTAACATTTGTGAAGCAAACCCTAAGTTACGTCACAAAAGGAAGTAAGGCTGTAAAAGTTTCGGAAGTGATTATTGATAAATGAATTTTTTCAAAGGTGTAGAAAAACAAAAAGCCCGGCATAAGCCGAGCTTTTTTTGTTCCCATCCAGTAAAACTGGACCAACGAACATCTTCCAGTAAAGAAAGATTAACGTTTTGAGAACTGTGGACGACGACGTGCTTTACGTAGACCAACTTTCTTACGTTCAACGCAACGAGCGTCACGAGTAACGTAGCCAGCCGCACGTAGTGCAGGACGTAGTGATTCATCGTATTCCATAAGAGCGCGAGTGATACCGTGACGGATAGCACCTGCTTGACCAGAAATACCACCACCTTTAACAGTGATGTATAGATCTAGTTTCTCTACCATCTCAACTAGCTCAAGAGGTTGTTTAACAACCATACGAGAAGTTGGACGACCGAAGTATTCATCAAGGCTACGCTTGTTGATTACGATGTTGCCGCTGCCTGGTTTAATAAAAACGCGTGCAGCTGAGCTTTTGCGACGGCCAGTGCCGTAGTATTGATTCTCTGCCATTTCCGATATCCCCAATTAGATGTCTAGTACTTTAGGTTGTTGAGCAACGTGGTTGTGCTCAGCGCCTGCGTAAACTTTAAGCTTACGGTACATAGCACGGCCTAGAGGACCTTTTGGAAGCATACCTTTAACCGCTAGCTCAAGTACCATCTCAGGCTTACGCTCGATCAGCTTCTCGAAGCTGAAAGATTTTAGGCCACCTGGGAATTCAGTGTGACGGTAGTACATTTTGTCTTTAGCTTTGTTACCAGTTACAGCAACTTTCTCCGCGTTAACAACGATGATGTAATCACCAGTGTCTACGTGTGGAGTGTATTCAGCTTTGTGTTTGCCACGTAGGCGAGATGCAATTTCACTTGCTAGACGGCCTAGAGTTTTACCTTCAGCGTCTACAACATACCAGTCGCGTTTTACAGTTTCTGGTTTAGCAACGAATGTTTTCATGCTAATAATAACCCGTTAATTAAAATTTACACTTAAAGGAGCAAATTGCTCCCACTGTCTAAGAGCCCAGACAACACCCCTTCGAGTGGGTGGTACTCCCGGCCTAAAAAGACCTGCAGTAACGGTGGGTCGCAGGATTATAAAGAAGAGTGAAGGAAAAATCACCTCTTTTTAAACAAAAAAGTCATTTTTCCTTATCAATATTGTAAGGATTACGCTAAGTGTTCCTGAGCTAGGTAATCATGGCTTTGCATCTCAATTAAACGAGACTGGCAACGCTTAAATTCAAACTCCAGCTGTCCATGCGTATAAAGCTGCTCTAACGGCACTTCTGCTGAAATAATGAGCTTCACATTTCGCTCATAAAACTCATCAACTAAGGCAATAAACCGTCTCGCCGCATCATCGATGGTGCGATCCATCTGTTTAACTTCAGCAAGTAACACCGTGTGGTAAAGTTTTGACAGCTCAATATAGTCATTTTGACTCCGAGCCGTCTGGCACAGTTGTGCAAATGACGCATAGAGCAAACCATCATTAGCTTCTATAACATCAATAGTACGGTGGTTGATCTCTATCTGACACTGTTTCGGCTTTTCACTGCCCGCTAATTGCCCATAATACTTATCAAGATTTTCTGACGCTTTCGTATCCAGCGGATAGTGATAAATTTCCGCTTGTTGCAATGTTCTTAAACGGTAATCCACACCACTATCCACATTTAAAATCTGGCAATGTTTTTCAATCAGAGCAATAGCGGGTAAGAACCGTGCACGCTGCAAACCATTTCTATAGAGATCATTAGGCGGGATATTGGACGTTGCAACTAAGACAACACCTCGCTGGAACAAGGCTTGAAATAGCGTTCCCAAGATCATTGCATCAGTAATATCAGATACAAAAAACTCGTCAAAACAGATAACTACAGCTTCTTTACTGAACTTATCAGCAATCAACTCCAGTGGATCACTGACATCATCCAACAGTTTTAACTCATCATGCACCCGATACATAAAGCGATGAAAGTGCACCCGCATTTTTTTATCGGTTGGCAAAGCGTCAAAAAAAGTATCCATCAGATATGTTTTGCCGCGCCCTACTCCTCCCCAAAAATACAAACCTTTAGGTAGTTGAGGTTTTTCTTCTTTTTTTCCCAGTAGCTTTTGCCAGCGAGATGGTTTGACCACTGGCGTATTCAGGTAATCAATAAGCTGATGATAAAGGTTATCTAAGGCGTTTACCGCCATAGCTTGTGCTTCATCTTGTTGAAAATCCGACCTTTTTAAATCTTGTTCGTATCGTTGCTTCGGAGTCATGACTATCTGCTCAAAAAAAGAGGGAAGAAACTGCAATGTAGAGCACATGCTTTTTGCTTTATCCATTCGAGGACTCATAGTACCATGAGACATACGCATGTGTAACCAGCTGGTGAAAAACATGTTAAATAACAACAATAAGGAGCTGTTATGCCTTGGATTTATGCGATTGTTGGATTGTTAGTTGGCCTTGTTGCCGGCGTTGTGATTTCTCGTTTAACCACGCCTCAATATAAAGCACAGAAATCCTTACAAAAAGATTTAGATGGTGCGAAGTACGCACTCGAACAACAGCGTCAAGAGCTCGCTGATCACTTCGCCCAAACTGCTGAAATGCTTGATACCCTTGGCAAAGACTACACCAAGCTTTATCAGCACATGTCCAAAACCTCTAGCGAGTTACTTCCAAATCTTCCAGAGCAAGATAATCCGTTTGTTAAACAGGTTGCTCAACAAAAAGAGGACAGCAATACTGACGATACGCTAGAAGAGCAGCCAAAAGATTATGCTTTAGGTGCAACAGGCCTCTTAAAGAGCGAAGAAAAAACCATTCTCCGTTCTTCAGATGTTATCGATGTTAAAGCGAGTTAATTAATATTCAATATTGATAACAATCAATCTCTAGTGAACTTTAAAAAGGTTTTTGAGTCATAACTCTCACTGAGTCTGTTGAAGTTTGATATTTAGCACAAATATTAATCACGACCAGATACTTATCAATGAGGAGTTTCATGATGAAAAAACCTTTGCTTGCTTTAACGGTCCTATCCTTAAGCTTAAGTTCTATCATTACACCAATGCCAGCTACTGCGGCACTGCCTGTATCTGTAAATGGAGAGCAAGTACCTAGCTTGGCACCTATGCTCGAAAAGGTCACACCGGCAGTGGTAAGCATTGCAGTGGAAGGCACTCAAGTTTCACGACAAAAGCTTCCCGAACAATTCCGATTCTTCTTTGGTCCAGACTTTCCCGTAGAACAGATGCAAGAACGCCCATTTAGAGCGCTAGGTTCTGGTGTCATTATTGATTCGGGCAAAGGCTACGTTGTGACCAACTACCACGTCATCAACAATGCAGAAAAAATTCGCGTCAAATTGCATGATGGAAGAGAGCTGAATGCGGAGCTTGTCGGCGGCGATCAGATGTCTGACATTGCGCTACTGAAGCTAGAAAAAGCAGAAAATCTCACGCAAATTAAGATTGCAGATTCGGATAAACTTCGAGTTGGTGATTTCGCGGTAGCAATCGGTAACCCATTTGGTCTTGGTCAAACAGTGACCTCTGGGATTGTTTCCGCTCTAGGTCGAAGTGGATTGAACATTGAAAACTTCGAAAACTTCATTCAAACCGATGCAGCGATTAACAGCGGTAACTCAGGTGGTGCACTGGTCAACCTGAACGGTGAACTGATTGGTATTAATACCGCGATTCTTGGCCCTAACGGTGGAAACGTGGGTATTGGTTTCTCTATCCCGTCGAACATGATGAAGAACCTCACCAGCCAAATTCTAGAATTTGGTGAAGTAAAACGAGGCATGCTAGGTGTACAAGGCGGAGAGGTCACTTCTGAGCTTGCAGAAGCAATGGGCTATTCATCGACTAAAGGTGCCTTTGTCAGCCAAGTAGTGCCCGACAGTGCAGCAGATAAAGCTGGTTTAAAAGCTGGTGATATCGTTGTATCGGTGAACGGTAAGAAGATAGAAACCTTCTCTGAATTACGCGCGAAAGTGGCAACTTTAGGTGCAGGTAAAACAGTAAAACTGGGCATCATTCGTGAAGGTAAAGAAAAAACTTACGAAGTCACGCTTGGTGAAGCAACCAATGCTAAAACTAAAGCAGACAATCTACATCATGGGCTACAAGGTGCAGAGTTAAGCAATACCACGGCAACAGACCCTATTGAAGGTGTCAAAGTCACCAGTGTTGCGAAAGGCTCACCAGCGGAAAGCTACCAACTTCAGACTGACGACATCATTATTGGTGTTAACAGACAACGAGTAAAAAATATCGCAGATTTAAGAGCAATCATGGATAAGAACCCAAGTATCTTGGCTCTTAACATTCAACGAGGTGATCGGACTATTTACTTAGTTGTTCGATAAACTTACCACTGCGTTGTTAATACAACACTTAAAAAGGACCACTATTTGATGTGGTCCTTTTGTTATTTGGTTGGGTAATGCTATTCTTCGTTTCAATATTACTAACCCAAACATCTTGGGATACAACTATTTAAAACTCACTCGATTATACCCAGACAACTTGATATTGCAGGAAAACGGCAAGTAAACCATTCCCCTCGAACATAAACCACTATGGAACCGGGAATAATCAACCTAGTAAACGCCACTGCACGATTTAAGAAGAAGGGATATAGCTGCGCTGATTTTGGGGAATATATGCTAAAAGTTTTGCTCCGTTCTGTTGTGATAGGCTTAGTGACTGCTGCTATCATTGTTGCTGCTATGCCATCTTTACGAAACAACATCCTTCCCAAGCGCAGCAACGCATCCGTTGACATTACTTCACTACAAATCTCATTTAATGGTGCCGTGAGTAAAGCTGCACCAGCAGTGGTTAATATCTATAGCCGCAAATACTCAGAAAATGATCGCAACAAGTTGTCAACTCAGGGGTTAGGTTCAGGCGTTATCGTCAGTGAGAAAGGATACATCATTACCAACTATCACGTTGTAGCTCAAGCCGATCAAATCATAGTCGCTCTGCAAGATGGGCGAGTCGCCGCCGCTCAACTGGTGGGCAAAGACAGAAGAACTGATATCGCTGTATTACGTGTTGAAGGCAATAATCTTCCTGTTATTCCTCTAAACCCTAACTATCAAGCTAAAGTAGGCGATGTTGTTCTTGCTATCGGTAACCCGTACAACCTTGGGCAAACCACCACATTTGGTATCATCTCCGCAACAGGCCGCTCTTCTATCAGTGCGGATGGTCGCCAAGCCTTTATCCAAACAGACGCAGCTATCAACAAGGGGAACTCTGGCGGTGCTCTTGTGAATACTCAGGGAGAATTGGTTGGTATTAATACGGCGTCTTTTCAACAAGCGACAGATTTAGAAACCTATGGGATTTCGTTTGCCATCCCCTATTCGCTAGCGAATACCATCATGGAAAAGATCATTGCGGATGGACGAGTAATTCGTGGCTACATAGGTGTTGATGGCCAAGACATTAACTCGGTCACCTCACGCTTACTCGGTAGCGAGCATATTGGCGGAATCATCATTTTGGCTGTAGATCCGAATGGTCCTGCCGCAAAAGCAGGTTTTGAAGCGCGCGATATTATCTTGAAGATCGATGGTCACAAGATTAATGGTCGCCAAAGCGTGATGGATTTCGTGACTAACCTAAGACCAGGAACCGTTGCCAACTTTACGCTATTACGTAAAGGTGAGGAAATTACCGTTCCAGTAACCATTTCAGAAGATACTCGCGAATAGTGGAATCAAAGTAATTCTTCTGTTTAGTGATTCACGTCTGTTTAGCATTTTATCGAAGATTAGACACATAAAAAACGGAGCCAATTGGCTCCGTTTTTCTATGAGAATGCGATATGAAGTATTACTTCTTAGCAAGTTTCTCTTTAATACGAGCAGACTTACCAGAACGCTCACGCAGGTAGTACAACTTGGCACGACGTACTGCACCGCGACGTTTAACTTCAATTCCGCCGATAGCAGGAGAGTGAGTTTGGAACGTACGCTCAACACCTTCACCGTTAGAAATCTTACGTACAGTGAATGCAGAGTGTAGACCACGGTTACGGATAGCGATTACAACACCTTCGAATGCCTGTAGACGCTCACGTTCACCTTCTTTTACCTTAACTTGAACTACAACAGTGTCACCTGGTGCAAATTTAGGTAGGTCTTGTTTCATTTGCTCTTGCTCAAGAGCTTTGATGATGTTACTCATTTTTTAAATTCCTAGAATAAACTGATACTAAATTTAATAGGTTACCGGTTATTCCGAGTTTCTTTAATGAACTCAGCCAGCAATTGTTCCTGTTCGTCAGTCAGAGCTAGGTTTTCCAGGAGCTCCGGACGTCTTAACCAAGTTCGGCCTAGCGACGATTTCAGTCGCCAGCGACGAATGTCCTCGTGATTACCGGATTTCAGTACCGCTGGTACTTCTTTTCCGTCTAACACTTCAGGACGCGTATAGTGTGGACAATCTAACAAACCATTAGCAAAAGAATCTTCTTCCGCTGACGCGAAATCTCCAAGTACCCCCGGAATAAACCGAGATACTGAGTCAATCAACGTCATGGCTGGGATTTCCCCACCCGTCATTACAAAATCACCGATTGACCATTCTTCGTCAACTTCAGATTCAATAATGCGTTCATCTACCCCTTCATAGCGACCACAGATAAGAACAAGGTTCTCATTCATGGCGAGCTCTTCAACTCCTTGCTGGTCGAGTTTTCGACCTTGGGGAGAGAGATAAATGACTTTCGTCTTACCCGGTGCGGCTTGCTTGGCAGCATGAATAGCATCGCGCAAAGGCTGTACCATCATTAACATACCAGGGCCACCACCGTAGGGTTTATCATCGACAGTGCGACGTTTGTCGTGAGTGAAATCGCGAGGATTCCAAGTATCAACAGACAACAACCCTTTTTTAACCGCTTGGCCTGTGACTCCAAAATCTGTAATGCTGCGGAACATTTCAGGAAATAGGCTTATAACGCCAACCCACATGTGTTCTTTGCCTTATATTTTAGAGTTAAAACGCTGGATCCCAGTCAACTTCGATCCGTTGAGCTGTGCGATCAATATTTTTGATCACTTGCTCTTCAAGGAACGGAATTAATCGTTCCTTTTGTCCGAAAGCATCTTTCAGATTTGCTTTAACTACGAGAACATCGTTCGAGCCTGTTTCTAGCATGTCAGTAACTTTACCAAGATCGTAACCTTGAGTTGTCACAACTTGCATGCCGAACAATTCACGCCAGTAGAATTCATCTTCTGGCAATTCTGGTAGTACTGCAGGATCAATTGAAATTTCAAAGTTAGTGAGTAGATTCGCATCTTCACGAACGTCAAGACCTGCTAGTTTCACTACAAGCCCTTTGTTGTGGCGCTTCCAACCTTCTACTTTGTATTCAACTGACTCACCCTTGTGGTTAACAAACCAAGGGGCGTAATCAAAAATACTTTCCGGATTGTCTGTATAGGAAAAAACCTTAAGCCAACCACGAATGCCGTAAGTAGCTCCAAACTTGCCTACAACAATTCTCTCGTTTTGTTTGCTCATTGTTTCTTTACCTTTCATCGACATAAACTAGTTACTCACTAAATGTAAGAATTAAGCCGCTTTTTGAGCGTCTTTAACTAGTTTAGCTACGCGGTCAGATAGAGATGCGCCTTGTGAAACCCAGTGGTTCACGCGATCTAGATCTAGACGTAGGCCTTCTTCTTGACCAGTAGCAGTAGGGTTAAAGAAACCTACTTTCTCGATGAAGCGGCCAGTAGCTGCGTTGCGGCTGTCTGCAACAACGATTTGATAGAATGGACGCTTCTTAGCGCCGTGACGTGCCAAACGAATGGTTACCATGTCGTCCTCTTTGCTTTCTCAAAAATAAAATTAACCCCAGTAACCGTCTCAGATAAAACAGCTTGGGGTCTCGTGCCAAAATAAAGCCCCGGAATTTTACTCTTATTCCGAGGCATTGCAAGGTTTTTAGCTAAATTTTCACCACCAAAAGCAGGGGCAAATTACTGTGACCTTGATAACACTTTGAAAAGTTGAGAACGTTTTTTGAACAATCAAAATTCTCAACTTAACAAATCGAGGTCTGGGTTTAGTTTAACGACCGAAGAAACCGCCGCCTCCGCCCATACCTCCCATTCCGCCCATCATGCCTTGCATGTTGCGCATCATGCCTTTCATGCCGCCTTTCTGCATTTTTTTCATCATCTTTTGCATCTGAGTGAATTGCTTTAATAGGCGGTTAACGTCTTGAACCTGAACACCTGAGCCTGACGCTATACGTTTCTTACGAGAACCTTTAATCAAATCAGGGTTGCGACGCTCTTTCATCGTCATTGAGCTGATGATGGCTTCCATCTGTTTGAACATACCGTCATCGACTTTGTCTTTAACACCGGCAGGAAGCTGAGACATACCTGGAAGCTTATCCAGCATTCCCATCATGCCACCCATATTTTTCATTTGACCAAGCTGCTCACGGAAGTCTTCTAGGTCGAAGCCTTTTTTCTCTTTGAACTTCTTAGCCAGCTTTTCCGCTTTATCTTGGTCAACATTACGTTGCAAGTCTTCAATCAGTGACAGTACGTCACCCATACCTAGAATTCGGGAAGCAACACGATCTGGATGGAACGGCTCTAGAGCGTCAGTTTTTTCACCCACACCCAAGAATTTAATTGGTTTCCCTGTGATATGACGTACAGACAAGGCTGCACCACCACGAGCATCACCATCCACTTTGGTCAGAATTACACCCGTTAATGGCAGTGTATCACCGAATGCTTTTGCCGTGTTTGCCGCATCTTGACCTGTCATTGCATCGACAACAAATAGCGTTTCAACAGGGTCGATCGCTTTATGAAGGTCTTTGATTTCCGCCATCATTTGTTCATCGATAGCAAGACGACCAGCAGTATCAACAATTAATACGTCGTAGAATTTTTTCTTCGCATGATCAATAGCCGCATTCGCAATATCAATTGGCTTTTGGTCAGCTGAAGAAGGGAAGAAATCAACACCAAGATCTGTGGCTAAAGTTTCTAGCTGTTTGATCGCCGCAGGGCGATAAACGTCGGCAGAAACTACCAGCACTTTCTTCTTGTCACGCTCTTTTAATAGCTTAGATAGTTTACCAACGCTGGTTGTTTTACCAGCACCTTGCAAACCTGCCATCAGAATAACAGCCGGTGGCTGAGCGGCTAAGTTAAGCGCTTCGTTGGATTCCCCCATAACCTTTTCAAGTTCGCTACGTACGATCTTGATGAACTCTTGGCCTGGGGTCAGCGATTTAGAAACTTCGACACCTACCGCGCTCTCTTTAACACGGTTTACGAAATCACGAACTACAGGAAGTGCAACGTCAGCTTCCAATAGCGCCATGCGAACTTCACGCAGGGTCTCTTTAATATTGTCTTCTGTAAGACGTCCTTTGCCGCTGATATTCTTCAGCGTCTTGGATAGTCGATCCGTTAAATTCTCAAACATCTTTATTCTCTTCGCGGTACGGCGATTAATTGCTGTGAGTATACCTTAGCCAAGTCCATAGGCATACCCTATTCCCCACAACTGGGAATGCAGTCATCTCTATAACTAGAAACATTGAGGTTTGTCTTCTAAATTGGGTTAACTTTGTGAGATCTCAACTCTCAAAAATCAATCAAGATCCACCATAGCTCATTAGGGTTATGCAATGTATAATTCGTTAATTCAGCAGCCATTTATGTGAGAAGTATGGATAACTTAATCGCTATCGTTGCCACTCTAATGTACGTTTTATCGATCGCAACCATAGTGCCTAGCCTAGTCAACCACACAGGTATAAGAGCAAAGTCCGTTTTTATTTCTGCTTTTTTAGCACTTGTTTTTCATGCTTGGCTGCTCGGAGATCTGATTCTCAATGTCACTGGGCAGAATTTAAGCATGCTTAACGTGGCATCACTAATAAGTTTTATTATCTCTTTAGTCATGAGCGTAGCGATGTTTAAAACTCGCTTATGGTTCTTGTTACCTGTGGTTTATAGCTTCTCTGCCATTAATGTATCAGCCGCGACATTCCTACCAAGCACTTTCATCACGCACTTGGAAAACGATCCTAAACTGCTCGTTCATATATCTCTGGCTCTGTTCTCGTACTCGACACTGTCTATTGGTGCGCTATATGCGTTGCAGCTTGCTTGGCTTGATTACAAATTGAAAAAGAAAAAAGCTTTAGCCATTAACCCTAATTTACCACCATTGCTGATGGTTGAACGCCAACTGTTTAAGATAATTCTGATTGGCAACTTACTACTAACTGGTACTCTTATTACTGGTTGGTTTTTTGTTCAGGATATGTTTGCTCAAGGCAAAGCTCATAAGGCGATACTTTCTTTTATAGCTTGGGTGGTTTATTCCATTTTACTTTGGGGTCATTACCAAAAAGGCTGGCGAGGAAGAAAGGTGACTTGGTTTGCAGTTGCCGGTGCAACATTGCTGACTCTGGCTTACTTTGGTAGCCGATTTGTCAGAGAAATAATCCTTAGCTGAGTAAACATTCGCGAGTTGTCTTGATTGACTTCCCGCTTATCATAATCCATTAATTACTAAATTTTATTTACCTAAATCTGTTATAAGGAAAAAGATCGTTTTGGACGATATCTCTACGGGTATTTTATTTGCGCTGCTTGCGTGTCTTATCGTTATTTCTGCCTATTTTTCCGGTTCTGAGACAGGCATGATGTCTCTCAACCGTTATCGTTTAAAGCACCTCGCCAACACGGGGCATAAAGGCGCAAAGCGAGTTGAGAAATTACTTGGTCGTCCAGATCGTCTTATTGGCCTAATTCTTATCGGTAATAACCTAGTCAACATTCTCGCTTCCGCGATTGCGACGATTATCGGTATGCGTCTATACGGTGACTACGGAGTTGCAATCGCAACAGGTGTGCTAACTCTGGTGGTACTTGTCTTTGCTGAAGTCACGCCTAAAACATTAGCCGCGTTGTTCCCTGAGAAGGTTTCCTACGCAAGCAGTGTGCTGCTGACAATACTGATGAAAGTCTTTGCGCCATTAGTCGTATTCGTCAACTTCATTACCAACGGTTTTATTCGCTTATTGGGCGTCAAAAACTTAAGCAGTGGTGATGATCACCTCAGTTCTGAAGAGCTCCGTACCGTCGTAAATGAAGCTGGCGGACTTATCCCTCGTCGTCACCAAGATATGCTGCTGTCGATTCTTGACCTTGAGCACGTAACGGTGAATGACATTATGATTCCACGTAATGAAATCACGGGAATCAACATTAATGACGACTGGAAATCGATTGTTCGTCAGCTCACTCACTCTCCGCATGGCCGCGTAGTCTTGTATCGTGACCAAATAGATGAAGCGGTAGGTATCCTGCGTTTACGCGAAGCCTCTCGCTTTGTGCTGGAAAAAAATGAACTGAATAAAGAGATCATCCTGCGTGCCGCTGATGAAATTTATTACATCCCTGAAAGCACACCGTTAAACGTTCAGCTCCTGAAATTCCAACGAAATAAAGAGCGTATTGGTTTGGTGGTTGATGAGTATGGCGACATTATTGGTTTAATTACTTTGGAAGATATTTTGGAAGAAATTGTGGGTGAATTTACCACCTCTATTGCACCAAGTTTATCTGAAGAAATTACACCACAAGGTGATGGTAGCTTCCTGATTGAGGGCAGTGCGAACATTCGTGACATCAACAAGAGCCTAAAGTGGAAACTTCCTACTGATGGTCCAAGAACGCTTAACGGATTGATTCTGGAACATCTTGAAGATATCCCAGAGAGCCAAATCAGTGTCAAAGTATCCAATCATCCGATGGAAATTGTTGAGCTGGAAGAGAACCGCATTAAGCTGGTTCGAGTTCATCCTCGTAAACCGAAAAAAGCGTAAACCTCTTTTCTGAGAACGTAAAAAAGGCTTGGTAAACCAAGCCTTTTTTACATCTGCTAACTGATGGCAATTAGTCGATTTTCAACTCTTTCAGCATCTCTTCTGGCAAAGCTAACTCATCGTTACGGTTAACACTGATACCCGCCTCAATAACAGTCTTCGCAATCTCTTTCGCTTCTTCTAACGAATGCATTGCAGCTGTACCACATTGGTATTCGTTAAGTTCAGGGATCTTATTTTGAGATTCCACTTTAAGCACATCTTGCATTGCTGCAAGCCACGCATCCGCTACATCTTGTTCACTTGGCGTACCAATCAGGCTCATATAGAAACCCGTACGACAACCCATTGGTGAAATATCGATGATTTCTACATTTGAACCATTTAGGTGTGCGCGCATGAAACCTGCGTATAAATGCTCAAGGGTATGAATGCCCTTTTCAGACAAAATCGCTTTGTTGGGCATAGTAAAGCGCAGATCAAAAACTGTAATTGTGTCGCCTTTAGGGGTTTGCATTTTCTTAGCTACACGTACCGCAGGTGCATTCATTCGAGTGTGGTCAACGGTAAAGCTGTCTAATAATGGCATTGTTCTTTCTCTCCAATGGTGCTGGAATTTAACGCTTTTCCAGCACAAATAAATGGTTTGCTAACTATTGTTATTTGCTAATGATAGCTATCTAAGCATCAATGGTGAAGCGGCTTATTTCAGGTAAGCAAAATACTGCTCAAGATATTCGTCAAAACTTAACGTATCTTGTTGTTCGATACTAAGTTGTTCTTCAACAGAACGAATGACTTCTTCTTCCATCATCGCTTTGGAATAAACTTGATATTGATGCTCAAGATTGTCTTGGCGATATTGCAGACCTAACGCACACCCTGCTTTACCTAAACCACCAGACGTTTTTACTTTTTCCAGCAATTGCGCCGATAATGTTTTTTCAGGATTATCTATCCACGTTTCCAACTCATTACACACTTGTTGGTAATCATCACCGCCAATTTCTGCATCCATCACTTCAGCAATTTGGCGTAAATCAGCAAACACGCGCTTAGCCCAATCTTGCAATGAGAGTTTTTCACCATGGCAACCAATCTGTAGCTCAAGACCAACTTGTCGACCTTGAACAATGACTTTGTTCCAGTTGTCTCTCCAACATTCCAGTTCACAGCTGTCCATTGGATCTGAGTCCGAAAGCGCTGCCCATGTTAAGAAGAGATCTAAGAATCGAACTTGCTGTTCTGTTACACCCACTGGGCTGAACGGGTTCACATCCAGAGAACGAACCTCAATATATTCAACGCCGCCTCGAGCTAGCGCTTCTGATGGCTTTTCACCACTTTTCGCTACACGTTTAGGTCGGATTGGTGCATACAGTTCATTTTCAATTTGCAGAACGTTGCTGTTGAGCTGGCAATACTCACCATCCACTTTGACACCAATTTCTGCAAACTCTGCTGAAGGCGTACGAATCGCTCTGTTCAACCCTTCCAGATACTGATTTAAACCGTTGAAACCGATTTTTAGTCCACTCTGAGCACTATTGGTATAGCCTAAATCACTTAGACGCAAAGAGGTTGCGTGCGGAAGGTATAAGGTGCCACCAACTTTCTCAAATGGCAGTTTTGTTTCACGGCCACGAATGAAAGATGAACAAAGTGCTGGCGATGCGCCAAAGAAATAGGGAATCAACCACCCAAATCGATAATAGTTTCGGATCAGCGCAAAGTACGCTTCCGATTTAGTTTCCTGACGCGCCGCTTCATCTTGCTCACCATACAATGCGTCCCAGAACGAATCTGGGAAAGAGAAGTTGAAATGAACGCCGGAGATAATCTGCATCAAGCTGCCATAACGCTTTTTAAGACCTGCACGATACAAGGTCTTCATTCGGCCTGTATTCGACGAGCCATACTGAGCAAGATTGATGTCATCTTCGCTACCTACATAACAAGGCATAGACAACGGCCACAACTTCTCATCATCAAGCTTAGACTGAGCAAAATGATGAATATCTTTCAATTGTGACATTAACGTTTCAACATCATTAGAAACTGGTGTAATAAATTCCAGCAAAGACTCAGAGAAGTCGGTGGTGACCCAACGGTTCGTCAAAGCACTGCCAAGTGATTGAGGATGTGGCGTCAGAGCTAGCTCACCATCAGAGGTATAGCGTAATGTTTCACGTTCTACACCACGGCCAAACTGCTGAAATACCTTGGATTTATTTGCAACTCGTTCAAGTCGCTCGGCAAAATTAGTCAAATTGAAATTCGCTTATATGTATTGTTAGTCGGCCTAATCCTCTAGCAGTTCAACCTTGTTTAGTGGAAGAATCAACGAAGACAGACAGGAGGCACGCGAACGTCGCCTCCTCTTTTATGTGTACTCTAGCGGATGATTTCAAGCTCTTCTACGGGAATTGTTAATTTTTCTAGTTGAGGCTTGAGTGTTTTTGCATCACCGACCACGATAATCTGGTAGTCATTCGGATTAAACCATTTCGCAGCTAAACGATCTAGTGTCACTTTATCAACGCTTTTGACTATCTCATTACGAACTTGTAGATAATCTCTATCCAAGCTGTAGGTCAATATGCTGCTCAATAAGGAAGCCTTTTGTCCCGGAGTTTCATACTTCAAGGCATCTTGCTGTCCCACCGCCAGACGTAAGAAATCCATCTCTTGTTCAGTTAAGCCTTGCTCGCTGAACTTCGCCATTTCGTTCTGTAACTCAATAATCGAATCTAACGTAGCATCCGCTCTGACTTGAGCATTAAACACCACCGCACCGACTTCTCTGTTACTGGTAAAGTAGCTACCCGCACCATAGGTAAAACCTTTATCTTCACGTAAATTCTGATTAATACGACTATTGAAATTCCCAGCTAGATTAAAGTTTGCCAGTTGACTCAGATAAAGCTCACCCGTAGCGTCAAATGGTAAACCACGTCGAACCAAACGAACCACTGATTGAGGCGCATCCGGTTTGTCCACCAAGTAAACTTTCTTACTGGTTAAGTTAGGAATGATTTGAGGATCAATCAGAGGAGAAGCCTCTCCTTTCCAATTTGCGAAAAAGTTAAGCTGCTTGCGAATATCCTGTTTTGAAATATCCCCAACGACAACGATTTGAGCACCATTCGGTGTGTAATGTTTACGATAGAAATGCTTCACATCATCCAAGGTCAAACTGGCGATAGAATCATTAGTACCATCACTGGAGCGAGCAAAAATCGAGGAACCAAATAACACTTGGCGAGTTGCTTGCGATGCTAGCCATTCCGGTTGCTGATGCTGATAGACCATTCCTTGAATCATTTGTTGCTTGATTCGGTCAAAATCATCTTGTTTAAAGCCCGGTTGGAATAACACTTCCTCGATCACCGACAAGGTTTCAGCTAGATTCTTCTCTAAACTAGAAACCACAACGCTTGTTGAATAGGTATTCGCATTCACGCTGATGGTTGAACCTAATTTATCCAATTGTGCTTGAATCTCTTCAACATTTCTTAATGTAGAACCCTGCTCCATCATGGCGGCGGTTAAATTGGCTAATCCTTCCTTACCTCTTGGCACATGTCTTTCACCAGCCGGAAGTTTAAATTGCATAACCACTGTCGGTGTTTCAGATGTCTTGGTTCCAAGCAACTCAGCACCGTTGTTGAAGTAAATGTCATACAACGTCGGTAAGCGAGCCTGAACAGCATCAGCGACTTTCGGCATTACTGAACGATCAAAATTATCTTTCACATGTCGGTAAGTCAGTTGCTGCTCAGTGATTTTTTGATGTGGTGGCAAATTGCGCTCAGGCGTTACAAATGTCGCTTTCTTCACTGCGAATTTGGTTTTACCTTGTGGAACAATACTGAGTGTGGCTTTATTTTTACCATCAAGGTATTTGCTATAAACCGCCGTCAAAGTTTTCGGCGAAACATGACGCAAGTGTTCCAGCTGATCTTCAATACGATCCGGTTGGCCATAAAAGGTTTCATTTGCAGCCAACTGAGCCACTTTTCCTGACACACTTTGCAAAGCAAAAACTGAATTTGCTTCTGCTATCCCTGTGATTTGTTCCAAACGTTCTGTCGACACACCCTTCGATTTGAACTCATCAAGGGTTTGCATAAGCTCTTCATATAAAGGTGCCAATTGACCTTTATTACCAGCAGGAGCCATGGCAAAGACATAGAAATTGCATGCTAATTCAGAGCAATCGTGGAACGCCCCAGCACTTACCGCTTTCTGGGTTTTGACAAGACTTTGATACAGATAGCTGTTCGTTCCGCTGCCAAGAACACTAGCCAATACATCCAGTGACATTTGATCATCTGCACCACGATATGAAGTCGGCCATCCAATCAATACCATTGGCTGTTGAATACGATCTTCCATGGTGATAAAGCGATTTTCAGGCAATATCGCAGGCTGCTTTTTGGCATTTTTCACTTCCGGCCCTTTAGGAATAGAACCAAAGTATTTGTTTACCCATTGAAGAGTTTCATCGACGTCAATGTCACCACCGATAGTCAAAACAGCATTGTTTGGACCGTACCAGCGCAGGAAAAACGCTTTTAAATCGTTAACATCAACTTTATCCAAATCTTCAACATATCCGATAGTCTGCCAAGAGTAAGGGTGTCCTTCTGGATATATCGCCTCACCCATTTTTTCCCACATAAGACCATAAGGACGATTGTCATAATTTTGCGCACGCTCATTCTTCACTGTATCGCGCTGGATTTCGAACTTACGTTGAGAAACGGCATCAAGTAAGAAACCCATACGATCCGCTTCCAACCACAACACTTTTTCCAGTTGATTAGCCGGTACCGTTTCATAGTAGTTCGTCCGGTCTCGGTTAGTTGTGCCATTCAAGGAACCGCCCGCTTCCGTGATCAGTCGAAAATGTTCTTGGTCACCTACATTCTTGGAACCTTGGAACATCATATGCTCAAAAAAGTGAGCAAAACCTGACTTGCCTAATTCTTCGCGAGCCGATCCAACATGATAAGTAACGTCTACATTCACTAACGGATCAGAATGATCCGGAGAAAGAATAACGGTTAATCCATTATCTAAACGGTATTTAGAATAAGGGATCATCACTTTACCGGAGACGGCATTCACTTGTTCAATTAAGTGAATACCTTGAGGAAGTGAGGAGAGGTCAGTCTCTGGTTTGGTTTGAGTACTACAGCCATAAATGGCGATTAATAAGAAGGCTCCAGCCCAGATTTTCCTCATAACATCTCCTTAGAAAATCTTAGAAAAAGAAAAGAACGGCTAGAATGGAATATCGAAGCGCTTTGCCAATCAAAATCATGACAAATGAAGGTAAAAATTTCATTCTTAACCATCCAGCGGCTAAACAAAGTGGATCGCCAATAATAGGTAACCAACTAAACAGCAAAGACCAGTAGCCGTACTTAGTTAACCAAGCTAAAGCTTTATGACCATGCTTTTGCTGCTGAGTTCTATTCGGCAGCCATAAACCTAACCAATAGTTAACTAAGCCACCAAGGGTATTCCCCAAAGTTGCGACTGTAATGACAGAAAATACGGAATATTGATTGAGCGCTAATGTAGCGATTAAAGCGGCTTCTGAACCACCGGGAAGTAGAGTTGCACTTAGAAAGCCGCCAAAAAAGAGAACCCATAACGCTGAATCAGAGAACAACTGCGCAAATTGGGTGAAAAGAGAGTTAAAAAACTCAATCATTTCATATCTAACAAAACCTTGCCTCGTGTATGACCCGTTTCTATTTGTTTGTGGGCTTGTTGTACTTCATCCATAGGGTAGATTTGCTGAATTTCAGTTTTTAGCAACCCTACACTCACCATGTACAACATAGTGTCTAACTGCTCAGGGTTAGGATCGACTAACATGCCAGTGGCTTGAAAACCCAACATTTTTGCTTTCTCGCAAATCAGTTCCGCACTTAATGTCGGAACAGTGACAACACGTGCATTGTCATTCAGACACTTCAACGCATCCAAAGCAGCATCACCGCCAACAAGGTCAATCAATACATCCACTTTTTCAATACGCTGAGAGACTGGCGCAAACTGATAGTTAATCGCGTGAGCACCCAGCGTCGCCAAATAATCCAGATTGCTTTCGCTGCAAGTGGTATAAACCTCCGCTTTTGCTGCTATGGCTATTTGCACAGCTAAGTGCCCAACGCCGCCAGCTCCCGCTAAAATTAAGACCACATCATCTTCTTTCACTTCCGCTTTATTCAAAGCCTGAGCAGCGGTTTGCCCCGCGAGAGGAAGAACGGCAGCAGCTTCTAGAGTGACCGATTCTGGCACCAAACTCAGTTCACTTTCTGGGACACACACGTATTGGCTATATCCACCGCCGCGAATAGGGAAGCCAATAAAGCCAGCGACGTTATCACCTTCCTGTAATCGAGAAACACCTTCGCCAGTTTTCACGATCTGACCAGCAACATCGTAGCCCGGAACCCAAGGTAAGTTGTCTTTATTTTGAGCTGCAGCCCAGCCTAAACCTGCTCGTGTTTTTACATCAATCGGATTGATTCCAGAGTAAGCCACACGAACTAATACTTCGCCCGCTTTCGGCTCAGGAATGGGTGACGATAATATTGAAAGAACTTCAGGCCCACCAAACTGGGTAATAGCAATTTGCTTGTTTTCCATTTCAACTGTCCCTATAGCGCAAATAAAAAAGGGATGCTGCAGCATCCCTTTGAATATATACCAATATTTACAAACACTACAGTTTCATACCGTTAAAGCGTTAAGCAGAGATAGTGTTCTCTATTGGTAGTTTAACCCATCGGTTTCATCCGTTAGCGATTAACCCACTAGCGCTAGTAATACACCCGCAGCAACCGCAGAACCCAGTACGCCCGCTACGTTCGGCCCCATAGCATGCATTAACAAGAAGTTTTGAGGGTTAGCTTGTAAGCCGACCTTGTTAACCACTCGTGCAGCCATAGGAACCGCAGATACGCCAGCCGCACCGATCAGCGGGTTAATATCTTCTTTTGAGAACTTGTTGAGGAGCTTAGCCATAATAACGCCACCAGCAGTACCAATACTGAATGCCACGGCGCCTAAAGCCAGAATACCCAAGGTTTCCAAATTTAAGAATTTATCCGCTTGCAACTTAGAACCGACACCAAGCCCTAGGAAAATAGTGACGATGTTGATCAGCTCATTTTGCGCAGTTTTAGACAAACGCTCAACCACACCCGCTTCACGCATCAAGTTTCCTAAACAGAACATACCCACAAGTGGAGTCGCTGACGGTAAGAACAAAATGGTCATCAGAAGGACAATCAGTGGGAAAATGATTTTTTCGGTTTTCCCAACATGACGAAGCTGAGCCATTTTAATCTGGCGCTCTTCAGGAGTCGTGAGTGCTTTCATAATTGGCGGCTGGATAATAGGTACCAATGCCATATAGCTGTATGCAGCTACGGCGATCGCACCCAGCAGATCCGGTGACAACTTACTTGCTAAGAAAATTGCTGTCGGGCCATCTGCACCACCGATAATCGCGATCGATGAGGCATCTGCCATGGTAAATTCCATTCCCGGAACATAGTTAAGGAAAATTGCGCCAAATAATGTCGCAAAAATACCTAACTGCGCCGCAGCGCCTAACCACAATGTTTTGGGGTTTGCGATCAAAGCACCAAAGTCAGTCATTGCACCTACACCCATAAAGATCAACAACGGGAATACACCCGATTCGATCCCTACGTGGTAAACGTAGTAAAGCAAACCTCCCGGTTCGGTGAAACCAGCATTTGGAATATTTGCTAGAACCGCACCAAAGCCAATTGGCAGAAGTAACAAGGGTTCAAAACCTTTACGAATAGCAAGGAACAGTAGCAAACAACCAACCATGATCATAATGATCTGGCCTAGTTCAAAGTTAGCTATACCTGTTTCAAGCCATAAGGTTATTAATCCGTCCATGGTACTCCCTTACGCCAAGCTCAGTAGTGGTGAACCAACAGCAACAGCGTCACCTTCTTTGACATGAAGATCCTGAACTAAACCTGAGCGAGCCGCTCTGACTTCAGTTTCCATCTTCATTGCTTCGAGAATAATGAGTACATCGCCTTCAGCAACTTCTTCACCAGCCGCTACGTTTACTTTGAAAATAGTACCGGCTAGTGGTGCTGGAACATCTTCAGCATTATCAGATACAGCAACTACAGCTGTAGCAGCAGGTTTAGCCTGCGCAGGCGAAACCGACGTTAGCTGACCTTGCGGACCAACTTCCACATCGTACACATGACCATCAACTTTAACACTGTAAGTTTCAATACCACCAACGACTGGTGCCGCAGCAGGTGTTGCAACGACAGGAGCTGCCGCCTCTTTACCCGGTGCAGGTTCGAAAGCTTCTGGGTTGTGACGATTTTTCAGGAATTTCAAGCCAACCTGAGGGAACAGAGCGTATGTTAGTACATCATCAACTGTATCTTCTGCCAGAGAAATACCTTCCGCTTTTGCTTTTTCTAGCAATTCGGTCGTTAGGTGTTCCATCTCATCTTGCAGTAGGTCAGCAGGACGGCAAGTGATAACGTCAGCGCCATCGAGAACACGCTCTTGCAATTCAGCATTTACTTCTGCTGGAGCCGCTCCGTATTCACCTTTCAATAAACCCGCAGTTTCTTTAGTGATGCTCTTGTAGCGTTCACCTGTCAAAACGTTGATCACAGCTTGAGTACCGACGATTTGTGATGTCGGTGTTACCAAAGGAATGTAACCAAGATCTTTACGAACGCGAGGGATCTCTTCAAGAACTTCATCGATACGGTCAGCTGCACCTTGTTCTTTTAGTTGGCCTTCCATATTGGTCAACATACCACCTGGTACTTGAGCAATAAGAATACGAGAATCAACGCCTTTTAGTTGCCCTTCCCACTTCGCGTATTTTTTACGCACGTCACGGAAGTAAGCCGCAATAGGTTCGATCTGCTCTAGCTTTAAATTTGTATCGCGCTCAGTTCCCTGAAGCATCGCAACAACCGTTTCTGTTGGCGTATGACCGTAAGTCTGGCTCATTGAAGAAATTGCGGTATCAAGAATGTCGATACCAGCTTCCACCGCTTTCACCGCTGTCGCTGTTGATAAGCCCGTGGTTGCGTGACAGTGAAGAGCCAATGGAACATCACAAGATTCTTTGATTCGAGTGATCAGCTCTTCAGCTTCATATGGCTTTAGTAGGCCAGACATATCTTTGATACACAAAGAATGACAACCTAAATCTTCCAATCGCTTAGCGAGATCAACCCAAGTATTGGCGTTGTGGACAGGGCTCGTTGTATACGAGAGAGTGCCTTGAGCATGGGCACCGACATCAATCGTCGCTTTTACTGCTTTCTCAAAGTTACGAACATCGTTCATCGCATCAAAAATACGGAAGACATCCATACCATTGGTACGCGCTCGCTCAACAAATTTTTCTACCACATCATCGGCATAGTGACGATAACCCAGCAAGTTTTGACCACGCAAAAGCATTTGCATTGGCGTGTTAGGCATCGCTTTTTTCAGCTCGCGTAAACGCTCCCATGGATCTTCACCCAAGAATCGAATACAGGCATCAAATGTTGCTCCACCCCAAGTTTCAAGAGACCAGTAGCCAACTTTGTCCAACTCTGCTGCAATCGGCAGCATATCTTCGATACGCATGCGCGTAGCAAATAAAGATTGATGGGCATCGCGAAGGACCACATCGGTTATGGCAAGTGGTTTAGACATGCTTATTAACTCCTTTTAATTATTTACTACTTTCAGCAGCAGCTAGAGTACGGTGCTGATGTACCGCAGCAGAGATAGCCGCAACAACCTGTGGGCTGACCGTTTGTTGGTTCAACGCCGCAGATTTCACTGGTACTTTTTTATTTTTGATAGGTGTACTGATCGGTTGAGGTACTTCTTGAGGTACCAATTTAGACATTAACCGAACGAGATAAACCAAAATGGTTAGGAATAGAAAAACGAAGCCCATCCCTGTAATCATCAGGGCGGCCGCGTCTACTAGCAGGCTTCCAATGTTTGTCATGTTGCTTCCTTTCTTTTGTCATCCTGACAACAATCGTCAAAAAAAACGAGATTCCTCGTTATGACAAGTGAGCGAAAATTATCTCAATTGATTAAAAATTGTCAATTTAGTTGAGAGTACTCTTCTAGAAGCACCACATACTGAGTGTCAGATTTATGGCATAGCTAACAAAACGGCGCAAACCGATTGTAAGCAAACCAGAGTGTAGACAAGGTATTTGTGTCAATTACGATTGAAATAGTGAAATATTGAAATGAAATTTGGAATTCAGCCAGTAAAGTCATCTAGCTTCGATAGAGAACAGTGACTTACTACCTACAGATAAACAAGAATTGCTTTTTCGGAAAAGAAAAAGCCTCGCATTATGCGAGGCTTTAAATAGTGGCGCGTCCTGGAGGATTCGAACCTCCGACCGC